>NZ_JACSPO010000010.1 GCF_014837105.1 Oceanitalea stevensii
GCGCACCACCCCTCCCGCCGACAGCCGGATTCCGCCCGACCGCCGTCCAGCACCCCCCTCCCGCCCACAGCCGGCCCCGTCCCGACACCGCCGTCCCCCGCACCACCCCGCCGCCGCACCGCCGCCGCGGCCCACCGACCACTCACCCCCAGCCCGGGGGCGAGTCCCTCCCTCCCCCGAAGGAGCCCCTCATGACCTCAGCCCGCCTCACGCGGCGCCTGGCGGTGACGGCAGCCGTCGCCGTCGTCGCCGGTGCGTCGCTCACCCTCCCCGCGCTCGCCGCCGAGCAGGGGACGCTCGTGTCCGCCGAGGCCACCGGCACCGCCGCCGGCACGGTCGACTACACCGTCTACCTCCCGCCCGGCTACGACGACAGCACCGAGCGCTACCCCACCGTCTACCTCCTCCACGGCCGCGGGGACACGCAGGCCGCCTGGCAGCGGGTCGCCACCGACCTCGACGAGCTCATCACCTCCGGCGAGCTCCAGCCGGTCGTCGCCGTCATGCCCGACGCTCCCTGGAACGACCGCGGCAGCTGGTACACCGACTCCCTCTACACCGGCGACGCCGCCTCCGGACCGGGCCTGCCCGTGGAGACCGCCCTCGCCGAGGACCTCGTCGAGCACGTCGACGCCACCTACCGCACCGTCGCGCACCGCGAGGCCCGCGCCGTCGGCGGCTACTCCATGGGTGGTGCCGGCGCGCTGCGCCTGGCCCTCGCCCACCAGGAGGACTTCTCCGCCGGGATCGTCCTCAGCCCCGCCGCGTACGTGCCCCAGCCCCCGGCCGACTCCTCGGTCCGGGACTACGGCGCCTACGGCGTCGGCGACGCGCTCTTCGACGCCGACCGCTACACCGAGCTCTCCTACCCGACGGCGCTCGAGTCCCTCGACCCCGCACTGCCGGTCCACCTGTTCGTCGCCGTCGGCGACGACGAGTGGCCCAACCCCGACCCGGCCGACGCGCAGCACGACATCGACTTCGAGTCCGCCCAGCTCTACAACACCGCACGGCGCGTGCCGGGCGTGACGGCCGAGCTGCGCATCCTCGACGGCGGGCACGACTGGGACGTGTGGCAGCCGGCCTTCCGCGAGGCGATCGTCGACGTCGGCCAGCGGCTGCGCACCGAGCCGGCCGCGACCTGGGACGCCGAGCTCCTCGGCTCGGCTGCCGACGACCGCGCGGGCGGCGTCGTCGAGACGGCCGACGGCGGGAGCGTCGTCGCGCTCAACCTCGCGGGTGCGTGGGACGGCTACGAGCCGGCCGGCGGGATGGACACCCTCCTCGTGCGCCGCGCGGCGGACGGCACGGAGACCTGGCGCCACGCGATCGCGACGGGCGCGAACGACCGCGTCTACGGGGTCGTCAACGGGGCCGACGACGGCGTGGTCGTGGGCGGCTACACGCGCGGCACCCTCGCCACGGGCGAGGCGGACACGCAGGACGACGCCGTCGTCGCGGCGGTCGACGCCGACGGCGAGCGCACGTGGACCCTCGAGCTCGGTGACCCGGCCGCGGCCGACCGCTTCTACGCGGTGGCCCCCGACGGCGACGGCGGCGCGTACGTTGCCGGGTACACGAGCGGCAGCTTCGCCGGCACCCCGAGCGCCGGCGACAAGGACGCCGTGCTCGCGCGCGTCTCGGCCTCCGGCGAGCTCCTGTGGAGCGCCCAGCTGGGCGGCTCCGGTGAGGACAAGGCCATGGCCGTCGCGCTGACGAGCGACGGGGACGTCGTCGTCGGTGGCGTGAGCGGCGCCGGGCTGCCCGGTGCCGCGCACCTCGGCTCCGGCGACGGCTGGGTCGCGCGGTACGACGCCGGCGGCGAGCAGCAGTGGGTCAGCCCCGTCGCCACCGCGGAGAACGACATGGTGAGCGGCCTCGTGCCGCTGGCCGACGGCGCGGTGCTGGCCGTCGGGCAGACCAAGGGCGTGCTCGGCGAGGCGGCGCTCGGCGACAACGACATCGTCGTCCGGGCGCTGACGGTCGACGGCGAGGAGTCGTGGACGCTGCAGACCGGCACGTCGACCGACGACCGCGGCGTCACCGGTGTCGCGACCGCCGACGGCGGGGCGCTCGTCCTCGCGACGACCTACGGCGCGATGGGTGAGCCGCTGGGCGGGGTCGACGTCGTCGCGCTGCCCGTGTCGGCCGACGGTGTGGCCGGCGAGCCGCTGCAGCTCGGCTCGCGCGAGCGTGACGGCGCGGACGAGTGGGACGAGGCGAACCTCTACGCGGCTGCCGGCACCGACGGCACGTGGCTGAGCGGTCTCACCTTCGGGGCGCCGGACGGCGCGGTCAACGCCGGGGCGGGCGACGTCTTCGTCATGCAGCTGGCCGACGTGCCCGGGGAGGAGCCGACCGAGGAGCCGACGACGGCGGAGCCCACCGAGCCCGAGCCGACCGTGACGCCCGGGGAGCCGACCAGTCCGGAGCCGACCGTCGCACCGACGGACGGCCCCGCCCCCACGGACGGGCCCGGCAGCGAGTCACCCGAGCCGAGCGCCACCCCGGTCCCGCCGGTGGCGGACTCCGGTTCCGGCGCGGGCGGCCTGCCCTCCACCGGTGCCGCCGTGCTCGGTGCGGCCGTGCTCGCGCTGCTGCTCGCTGCGGCCGGCGCGGTACTCGTCGCCCGCCGCCGCGCAGCCGCCGCCTGATCAGCTCCACCGCACTGTGCGCCCTGTGTGCCACTGTGCGCCCGGTAGGCCGGGGCGCACAGTGGACGCACGGGGCGGACAGCTGTTCTGCAGGTGCTTCAGCGCGGTCGGCCGAGGGTGGCGAGCAGGTCCTCGTGGAGCTCGAACCACACCCGGTGGGCCGAGTCGCGGTCGGTGCCACTGATCCAGGACGGCTCGTGGCGTGCCTCGTCCACGGCGTCCGTGAAGCGCGCGTGGTAGCCGGTGAACCGGGCGAGTCCCGCCGTCAGCCGCGACTCGATCCCCGCCAGGCCGACGGCGGCGCGCACGAGGTCGGCGAGCACGGACTCCAGCGAGGCGGGTGGTCGGGCGATGCCCAGCTCGGTGAGCTGCCACCGGGTGCACGCGCCGGCCACCAGGTCGTTCAGCGGTCCGAACCCGTCCAGCTCCTGCTGCACCCGGGCACGGGCGCCCGAGCGGTCCAGCTCGTCCGCCAGCAGCCGCTCACCGTGGGCTTTGCCTGCCTCGGTGAGCGACCAGCCGCCCTCGTCGGCGAATCGGCTCCACGTGACCCACCCGGCAGCCTGCGCATCCAGGAGCAGCTCCTCGGCCACGGCCTCCTCGAGCCCGGCGCGGGAGCCGACGTTCGCGGTGGTCGCGTATCCGAGCACGCGCACCGCGTGCAGCGCGAGCAGGTCGGGCGGGCTGGTAGCGCTCATGACTCCTCCAGGAGGGTGATCGTCCCGGCGGTGCCGTCCACCGTGACGAGCGCGCCGTCGGGCAGCCTCGTCGCCGCGGGAACGTCGGTGACGGCGGGGATCCCGAGCTCACGGGCGACGATCGCCGCGTGCGCGAGGATCCCGCCGACCTCCGTGACCACCGCGGCAGCGCGCGACAGTACCGGGACCCAGGCGGGGGCGGTGCTGCGGCAGACCAGCACGTCGCCGGCGCGGAAGCGGGCGAAGTCGTCCAGGCCTGCAAGCCCCCGGAGCGGCCCCGTGGCCGTGCCTGGGCCGGCCGCCGTCCCCGAGACCAGGGGGCGAGCGGAACGGGCGGCGGTCTCGTCGAGCGCAGGCGCGTCGGTGGTGACGGGACGGGCCTGCAGCACCCACACGACGCCGTCGGCGTCCAGCGCCCACTCGACGTCCTGCGCTCCCCCGAGCATCTTCTCGACCTGCTCGGCGCGCTCGACGACCGCCTCCGCGTGCGCCTCGGTGAGCACGTCGGGGGTCCCCGAGGCCACCAGGCCACCCGTGGATCCGCGCTGCCACCGCTGCGGGGCCGCCCTGCCGGACACGAGCGGCTCGCCGAGCCCGCGGACGGCCTCGACCACGGTGGCTCGCGCACCGGTGACCGGGTGGCGGGTGAAGGCCACTCCCGCCGCCACCGGCCTCAGCATGGGCTGGACCAGCACGGCGACGTCCTCGCCGAGGCTCCGCCCGGTGGCCTCCGTGTAGGCGGCTGCGCCCGCAACACTGGCGGCCACGTCCCGCACGGCCTCGGCGACGCGCGTCGTGGGCACGTCGAGACGCGTGAGGAGCTGGCCCGCGAACGACGCCTGCGCCGCGTCCTCCCCCAGGGCGGAGGACCGCACGGCGAACCGGTCCCCGCCCAGCTCCCTCAGCGCGGAGCGCAGCTCCGGCTCCCACCCGTCGGCCGCCGCCTCGCGCACCACGATGCCGCCCGGCACGGCGACCCCGGCGCGAGCCAGCCGGCTCAGCGTCGCGGCCTTCGTCCCGCTGGACGCCTCGGCGTCCTCGAGCGGAACCACCCGCCTCATGCCCGCTCCGTGCGGGAGAGCACCCGGGCCAGGCGCTGCTGGGCGGCCTGCCCCGACCCCAGACCGAGCGCGCCGGCGATCTGCTGGAAGGTCATCCCGGCGCCTCGGGCTGCGAAGAGGAGCCCCGCCTCGACCTGGTCGAGCTCGGCCCGAGCCGATGCCAGCAGCCCCAGCCCCGCCGCCACCACCTCCTCCTCGACCTGGGGGTCCGCGGCCCTCCACGCGGCCAGCCGCACGAGGTCACCGTCAGCGGGCGGCTGACCGGCGTGCTGCCACGGTCTGGCGGCCAGCGCCGCACCGCCGGCCCGTGCGAGCACCCGGCGGTGGGAGTCGAGGACGGCGGCTCGGGCCTGGTCGTCAGCGGTCATGCTCGCCAGTCGACATCATCAACATGCCGTTGTCAACATATTGTTGACGTCTCCCGTGCACCCCTTGCGCGACGTGCGCCCGGTCAACCGAGCGCACCGTGAACGCGAGGGCCGTCGCCATCATCATGTGCACCCCGCGGGGCACCTAGGGTCACGACGCCCGCCCGCTCCTCCCCGGCCGCACGCAGCCCTCCCCGCTGTCGGCCGGGCGCGACGCGACGGGCGGGAGGGGACTTGTCCGGAGACGTTAGATTGCTCCACCAGGCGGAGCAATCTAACGTCCCGCGCAGACGTCATTCCCTGGCCTGTCCGGTCCGCCCGATGCATGGCACCGGGTGCGCCAGACTGGTGCCATCCGCAGCGTGAGCAGGTCACCGACATCGCCACTGACCACGGCAGGGACCGGTGCGGTCCGCCGAGTGGGACGGGCTGCGCTTCGTCGACATGGTCGCCGGCGGCGTCCTCACCCTGCGGGCTGACGGCATGGAGGACCGGTTCGACGTCGGCCCGTCGCCGCGATGGACTGCCCACGCGCCAGCACAGTCGCCGGAGGAGCCGCCGGGCTACTCCGCACTGCGCAGCGCGCGCAGCGCGATGACCGCGGCCACGACCATGAGGACGACACCGATCGCCGAGGTGATGACCACCCCGGAGTCGAAGGCGTGCCGCGCGGACTCGAGGAGCGTCTGCGCCACGGAGTCCGGCAGCCCGCTCGCCACCTCGGTCGCACCGCCGAGGGTCTCCCCCGCCGCCCGCGCGTCGTCGCCCGTCACTGCGTCCGGGACGACGACGTTCGTCCGGTACACCGCGGTGAGGATGCTGCCGAGCACCGCCGTGCCGAGGACCGCGCCGAGCTCGTACGCCGTCTCCGACACCGCCGACGCGGCGCCGGCCTTGGCCGCGGGGACGCTGGAGAGGATGAGGTCGTTGGAGATCGTCTCCGCCGCCCCCACCCCCGCGCCGAGGATCATGAAGGCGACGAGGAGCCCGACGTCGGAGCCCGCCGAGCCGCTCACCAGCACCAGGCCGTAGCCGACGGCGTTGAGGAGCAGTCCGCCCGCGACGACTCGTGCGGGGCGCACGTGCTGGACGACGCGCACGACGGCGAGGCCCGCGACCACGGTGACGACGAGTCCCGGCACGAGGACGAGACCCGCCTCCATGGGCGTGCGCCCGCTGACGAGCTGGAGGTGCTGGGAGACGAAGAAGAGGAAGCCGACCATCGAGAAGACGCTGAGGAGGTTCGCCGCGACCGAGCCGCTGAACACCGGGTTGGCGAAGAGACGCACGTCGAGCAGCGGCACGGGCCGGCGCAGCTGGCGACGCACGAAGCCGTAGCCGAGAGCGAGCCCGAGGACGATCGCGAGCAGCGCCGTCGTCGTCGGCCCGTCCTCCGCGATGCGCTTGATGCCGTAGACGAGCGGGACCATGGCGCCGAGCGAGAGGGCGATGCTCACGGGGTCGACCGGCCCGGGCTCGGGGTCGCGCGACTCGGGCACGAGGACCGGGCCGAGGACGAGGAGCGGCACGAGGACGGGGACGGCGAGGAGGAAGACCGAGCCCCACCAGTAGTGCTCGAGCAGGAAGCCGCCGAGGATCGGCCCGAGCGCCGCGCCGCCGGAGAAGCCGGCCGCCCAGATCGCGATCGCCTTCCGCCGCTGGACGGGGTCGGTGAAGATGTTGCGGATGAGCGAGAGCGTCGCGGGCATGAGCATGGCGCCGAAGAAGCCGAGGGCGGCGCGTGCGGCGATGAGGAGCGAGGCGCTCGGCGCGAAGGCCGCGACGGCGGAGACGACGGCGAAGCCCGTGGCGCCGATGAGGAGGAGCCGGCGGCGGCCCACCCGGTCCCCGAGGCTCCCCATCGGCACGAGCAGGCCGGCGAGCACGAGCGGGTAGGCGTCGACGATCCAGAGCAGCTCGGTGCCGCCGGGGCGCAGCGACTCGGAGATCGACGGGACCGCGAAGGCGAGGACGGTGTTGTCGACCGCGACGAGGAGCACGGGCAGCATGAGCACGACCAGCGCCGCCCAGGGGCGGGCGGCCGGCGAGCTCGGCGTGACGGGTCGCGAGGAGGTGGTCGAGGCCAAGGTGGTGCTCCGGTGACGGCGGTGACGGGCGCGGACTGCGCCGTCGAGAACTGTACCGTCTGGACGGTTTACCGTCACTGTGGGTAGCGTCTCCCCCATGTCGGCACGAGACAAGGTCCTGGACGCCTTCGAGGAGCTCCTCGTCGTCGAGGGCGCGCGGGCGACGACGCTCGACGCCGTCGCCGCGCGGGCGGAGGTGTCCAAGGGCGGGCTGCTCTACCACTTCCGGAGCAAGGAGGCGCTGGTCGAGGGCCTCCTCGAGCGCCTCACCGCCCTCGCCGCCGCCGACACGGAGGCGATGGCGGCCGACCCCCGCGGCCCGTCCGCCTACTACGTCGACACCTCGGTCGCCGACGGGTCCCCTCTCGACCGCACGCTCGTCGCCGCCGCCGGTCTCGCCCAGGACGCGAACGTGCGGGCACGCGAGACGCTGCACGAGGTCCACCGCGGCTGGTTCCGGCTCATCCTCGAGGAGGTGGGAGACCGCGCCGTCGCGCGCGCGATCGTCCTGCTCGGCGACGGGCTCTACTACAACGCCGTCCTCGCCGGGTCCATCGCCTCCGACGACGTCGCCGGCACCGAGCCGCAGGACCGCGCCGAGCTCCTCGAGGTGGTCGCGCTCCTCAAGCAGCAGGCCCGCCGCTGAGGCGTCCCAGCGCCTCGGTCAGCACTCCACGGCGCCCGTCGGGCATCTCACCAACCGCGGTCCGCCCGAAACCGCGGTCAGGCGGGCTGCCCAGAACACAGCGTGGCTCTCGGGTTTCCAGAGAGCTCTAATGCCACACGATCGTGAAGCCAGGCTCAGCGCGGGTGGAGGACCTCGACCTCACCGGTGACCGGGTCGCTCAGCGTGACACGCGCGTCACTGCCCAGGTCGATCGCCACCGGCTCGCCCCACACGAGCACGTGGATCGTCGACCCCGGCGCGGCCTCGGCGAGGCGGCGGCGCAGCAGCACGACGTCGAGGTCCGTGCCCTCACGCACCTCCCACGAGTGCGAGCCGACGGCGAGGACCCAGCGCCGCGCCGTCGTCGTCTCCCGGGGCGTGGTGCCGGGCAGATGGATCCCGAAGATCGTCGTGGGCGGCGCGGCGAGCTCGTCGGCGGGCGGCTCCCCGACCGGCTCCCCCTCCCCGACCCACATCCGCCGCTGCCCGCCGAGCTCGACGACCGAGCCCGGCGCCACGAGCGTCCCCTTCCCGGCGGCTGCGAGCTGATCGCGCAGCGGGGCGGCGCGGTCGGGCGGCACGAAGCCGACGATGACGTTGCGCCACACGACGACGACGCGCCCCTCGGCCCCCGGGGAGAGCTCGAGTCGGGCAGGCACGGCGCCGGAGCGGGCGCGCTCGGCGCCGGCGAGGGCGGTGACGATCGCGCGCTGCATGGCGGCGGCCTCGGCCGCCCAGAAGCCGGCACCGACGTCGGCGGGCACCTCGGCGGAGCGCCAGCGGTCGAAGAGTCTCACGGGGCCATCATTCCCGACGGCGAGCACGGGGCTGGTCACCGATGACCTCGGCGAGCACGGCACCCGCTCGCAGCAGCGCGAGCCCCCGCCGTCCGATCGACTCGACACGCGCGTCGAGGGCCTCGAGGGGCCGCTCGACCTCGCGGTAGCGGCGCAGCGCCTCGATCGCCTCCCGCACCTCGGGCACGCGGTAGCCGGCAGCGCGCAGCGCCGCGGTGATGCGGGCCTCGCGGACCGCCGGGGCCGGGTAGAGCCGGGCGCTGCCGGAGGGCGTCGGCACCCGCTCGGGCGCGACCAGCCCGCAGCTCTCCCAGAAGCGGAGGGTCGAGGCACGCACCGCGAGCGCCTTGGCGAGCTCGCGGATCGTCATCGCGTCCTCCGGAGTGGTCCCCTCGCCCCGCCCCTCCGCCTCGATGACCCGCAGGGCGCGGCGAGCGGCGAGCGCCTCAGCACGCTCCCGCTCGAGACGGACGTGGAGGGCGCCGACGAGGGCGACGGCCTCGCTCACCGTGCCGGCCCGCACCTCCCGCATGACCCGGCGGGCCTCGACCGGCCCGACGGCCGTGGCGAGGTCGCGGTAGGCCGCGAGCTCGACGACGTGCCGCTGGGTGAAGTGCCGGTACCCCGCCGGCGAGCGCAGCGCCTGGCTGATGACGCCGCTCGACTCGAGGTCGCGCACCTGCTGGGAGGAGTAGCCCGACGCCGCCGCCACGGCGGAGGTAGCGAGCCCGGAACGGTCCAGGTCCATGGCACAACTCCCCACTAGCACTTCAACCTCACACTTGACCCATGAGTATGGACGACCTCCTCTCGACGGTGCGCGCCTTCGACGGCGTGCTGGAGCTGGCCCCCACCGCCGGCGGGGACGCCCCTCCCCTGGCGTGGGGCGACCACTTCTTCTACTACGCCCCCGACGGCGTCCTCCCACCCGGGCAGCCCTACGCCACGGTCGTGACGAAGGACTACCCCGGCGACGTGTCCTCCCGGCTCGACGCTCCCGGACGGTGGCGCGTCAACGTCCACGTCGGGCGCGGGCGCTTCACCGACCTGCTCGGCTACGAGCCCCGCGCCGTTCCCGAGGGCCCCGACCACGCGCAGCCCGACGTCCTCCTCCCCCATCCCGTCTACGCCGGGCTCGGCTGGGTCGCCGTCGTCACCCCGGGGGCGGCCACGCTGCCGACCGTGCTCGGGCTGCTCCGGGAGGCGCACGAGCAGGCGCGGGCCAGGTGGAGCCGCAGGGTCGAGCCGCACTGACCCCTGCGGCGGACGTCGCCTACCCGGCTGCCCGCGGGGTCAAGGTCGTCACGACGCACCGCCAGCCGCCGTCGGCGTCCCGGGTGAAGACGTCGGTCGTGTACTCGTCCTCGTGGAAGGGCCGGCCCTCCCAGTGGCCGGAGTTCGTGCCGTGCGCGACGACGACGACGGCGTCGCCCCGGTCGCGCACGTCGAGCACCTCGAAGCCCATCTCCTCGTGCGTCAGCCGCCCGGTGCGGACGAGGTCGAGGAACCGTTCGCGAGCGACGATGCCGCCCGTCCCGACGAGCACCCAGTCCTCCGCGGCGAAGGCCCCGATCCGGTCGGCGTCGTTGGCGACGATCGCCTGCGCCCAGGCGTCGAGGAGGGCGCGCATCTCGTCCCGCAGGTCCCTGCCCATCCTCCGATGGTCCTCCGCCAGGCGTCCACCGTCGAGGGGCAGCTGCGCGGCGAGGGCAGGCGGGCGGGATCCAGCTGTCGGCGAAGGAGGGGCAGGATCCAGCTGTCGACGGAAGGGGGGGCCGGTGCCGGCGGGCTGGGCGGGATCCGACTGTCGGCGGAAGGGGCGGCGAGCAGGCGGGGGTCAGTTGACCGTGACGGCGGGGACGGTGAGGCCGAGGACCTGCTCGAGGGCGCGCACGTGCTCCTCGGCGCGGCCGTCGCGGGCGGCCGTGCGGGCGTGCACCGTGGGCGTGTGGAGCAGACGCGCGGCGAGGCGGCGCAGCGCGCGGGCGGCGTCGTCGGAGGACACCTGACCGCCGGCGGGCAGGCGCGAGAGCTCGTCGGCCACCGCGTCCTCCACCCGGCGGCGCAGCGCGACGACGGCCTCGTCCACGGCGCGGCTGGCGAGGTCGTCCCCCAGCCGCTCGACGCCCCGCGCGACGAGCTCGCGCGCACGGTCGACCTCGAGGGCCGTCGTCGTCGGCAGCTGGTTGCGCACCGTCTCGAGGTCGACGAGCCGCACGCCCGGCAGCTCCCCCACCGCGGGGTCCACGTCGCGGCCCAGCGCGAGGTCGACGACGACGAGCTCGTCTATGCCCGCCCGCGAGCGCAGCGCCGCGGTGACGGTGGTGACGTCGAGCACCACCGTGCCGGTCCCCCGGCAGGTGACGACGACGTCGGCCCGGGCGAGGGCCGCGGCGAGGTCGGTGACGGCGAGGACGTCGTGGCTCTCCGCGAAGCTCGCGGCACGCCCGGAGGCGGACCACACCGCGACGTCCTCCACGCCGCGGGAGCGCAGCGCCGCGAGCGCCACCCCGGCGTACGCGCCGGTGCCGACGAGCAGCGCCCGGTCCCCGGCCAGCGAGCGGCCGGCGAGGTCGAGCGCGACGGACGCGACCGACGCGCCGGCACGGGCGAGGTCGGTCGTCACGGCCACCTCGCGGGAGGTGCGGGACGCGTGCTGGAAGGTCCGCTCGAGGAGCGGCGTCGTCAGCCCCACCTCGCGTGCCGCGTCCAGGGACCGGCGCACCTGCCCGACGATCTCCCGCTCTCCGACGACCATGGAGTCCAGCCCGCTCGCCACCTCGAACAGGTGCCGGGTGGCGGCGTCGCCGGAGAGGGCGATGGTGTGCTCGGACACCTCCGAGGGGCACAGCCCGCTCGCGCGCGCGACGGCGTGGCGGGCGTGCTCGGCGGCGGCCACCGGGTCGTCGGCGTCGAGGTAGACCTCGAGGCGGTTGCACGTGGACAGGACGACGGCACCGCCGATCCCGCAGTCCGCGGCGGGGTCGAGGGACCCGGCACCGGGCGCGGCGTGGTCGGCCAGGACGGCGAGGAGCCGGTCGGCTCCGGCCGCGCTGAGCCGGTCGACGTGCGCCAGCCCCGCGTGGCGGTGGTTGGCCGAGATCACTGCAAGGGTCACGAGTCTCCCCCTGGGAACCGCTGGTCGGCGAGGCAGGCACAATGGCTTCATGACTGCTCCAGGCCCACACGTTAATACATCAGACGAAGTGCGCGGCCCCCTGCTGACCGCGTACTCCGGCCGGCGGCCCGAGCGCCTGCCCGTCTGGTTCATGCGCCAGGCCGGGCGTTCCCTGCCCGAGTACCACGAGGTGCGTCGCGGCGTCGGCATGCTCGAGGCCTGCCTCAGGCCCGAGCTCGCGACGGAGATCACCCTCCAGCCGGTGCGCCGGCACGGCGTGGACGCGGCGATCTTCTTCTCCGACATCGTCGTGCCGCTGCGGCTGGCCGGGGTGGACGTCGAGATCGTCTCCGGGGTCGGCCCCGTCATCGGCGAGCCGGTGCGCAGCGTCGCCGACGCCGAGCGCCTGGCCGCCCACGCACCCGGGGACCACAGCGCCGTCCAGGAGGCCGTCCGCCTCACCGTCGCCGAGCTCGGCGAGACCCCGCTCATCGGCTTCGGCGGTGCCCCCTTCACCCTCGCGGCCTACCTCGTCGAGGGCCGCCCCTCGCGCGACCACCTCGCCGCCCGCGGGCTCATGCACTCCGACCCCGCCACCTGGGACCGGGTGATGACGTGGGCCGCGGACCTCACCGGCGCCTTCCTACGCGCGCAGGTCGAGGCCGGCGCCCGCGCCGTCCAGCTCTTCGACTCCTGGGCCGGCGGCCTCTCGCTGGCGGACTACACCGCGTACGCCGCCCCCTACAGCGCCCGCGCCCTGTCCCACGTCAAGGACCTGGGCGTCCCGATCGTCCACTTCGGCACCGGGACGAGCGAGCTGCTCGGCGCGATGAAGGACGCCGGCGCGGACGTCGTCGGCGTCGACTACCGCCTGCCTTTGGACGAGGCGAGCCGCCGCCTCGGCGGGACCACGCCGCTCCAGGGCAACATCGACCCGGCCCTCCTCACCGCCCCGTGGGAGGTCCTCGAGGCGCACGTGCGCGACGTCGTCGACCGCGGCCGCCAGGCCCCCGCCCACGTGCTCAACCTCGGCCACGGCGTCCCGCCCACCACCGACCCCGGCGTGCTCACCCGGATCGTCGAGCTCGCCCACAGCCTGTGATGCGTGACGCCGTCGTCGTCGGCGCGGGCATGGGGGGCCTCACCGCCGCCCACGCCCTCGCCGCCGCCGGCCTGCGCCCCCTCGTCCTCGAGGCGGGCGACCGGGTGGGCGGCCTGGTCCAGCACGCGCGCGTGGGCGGGATCGACGTCGACGCCGGGGCGGAGTCCTTCGCGCTGCGGCGGCCCGAGGTGGCCGACCTCGTCGCGCGGCTGGGTCTTGCGGACGCGACCCCGGCGACGGCGTCGACCATCTGGACGGGCGACCGGGCGCTGACGACCCCCGCCCGCTCCCTCCTCGGGATCCCGGCCGACCCGCTCGCCGACGACGTCGTCGCCGTCGTCGGTCCGGAGGCCGCCACCCGCGCGGCCGCCGACCTCTCCCTCGATCCCGCTGCCGGCGGCGACGCCACCACCCTCGCCGAGCTCGTCACCGTCCGCATGGGCGCCGGCCTGCTCGAGCGGCTCGTCCGACCGGTGGCGCGCGGCATCCACGGCGCCGACCCGGAGAACCTCGCCGTCGACGCCGTCGCACCCGGGCTGCGGGCCGCGCTCGTCACCCACGGCTCGCTGGCCGCCGCCGTGGCCGCCACGGTGCCGGACGGGCCGGCCGTGGGCTGCGTCGTCGGCGGGATGTGGCGGCTGCCCGAAGCCCTGGCCGCGAGCGCCGAGGTCCGCACGGGCACGCGCGTGACGGCGGTGACCCGCGAGGCGGACGGCACGTGGCTCGTCCACGCCGACGACGGCGCACCCCCGGTCCGCACGCGCCGGCTCGTCCTCGCCGTCCCCGGCCCCGGCCCCGAGACGGTGGAGCTGCTCTCCGGCGTGGTGCCCGGCGAGCTGCCGGAGCTGCGCCCCGGGCACCCGATCGTCCAGGTGACGCTCGTCCTCGACGCGTCGGAGCTGGACGCCGCGCCGCTCGGCTCGGGGGTGCTCGTCGGCCCGGATGCGGGCGTGCGGACCAAGGCCCTCACCCACGCCACCGCGAAGTGGGGGTGGCTGCGGAGCACTGTGCCGCAGGGCGTCCACGTCCTGCGGCTGTCCTACGGGCGCGCCGGCGACGACCCCGCCGCGATCGACGCCGTCGACGCCGAGGTCGCCCTGGCCGATGCGCAGGCGCTGCTCGGTGTGCCGCTCGACCGCGCGCAGGTGCTCGACAGCCTCCGGGTCCGCCGCCCGCTCGGCCTGCCGCCGTCGGCGGCCGCGGACCCTGCCCTGCGTCCGCTGCTCGAGCGGGTGCACGCGACGTCGGGGCTCGGGGTGTGCGGGGCGTGGGTGGCCGGGACGGGCGTGGCCGCCGTCGTCGCCCAGGCCGAGCAGGAGGCTCGCCGCCTGCTCGAGGGCCCCGCCGCCGGTGACGGATCGCTGCTCGGTGACACCTCGCCGCTCTCAGCCGTCCACCCGCCCATCCTCGACTGACCGCCGACTCAGGCGTCCCGCCCCTTTCGCCGAGCGCTGAGTTGTTACCGACGTCCCGTAACAACTCAGCGCTCGACGACATGGGGGCCGCTTGCCCCATGGGGGCCACCTCCCATGGGGGCCGCTTGCCCCATGGGGGCCACCTCCCATGGGGGCCGCTTGCCCCATGGGGGCCACCTCCCCATGGGGGCCGCTTCCCCCTTGGGGCCGCTCGCCCTTCGCCGCGGCCGCTCGCCCTTCGCCGCGGCCGCCTCCCCTTCGCCGAGCGCTGAGTTGTTACTGCGCGACGGAGGTCACCTCGACTTCGATTCCCCGGGGTGTGCACACTTGAGGGGTGACCCCACCTCCTCTTCGGCTCGGCACGCGCGCCTCGACGCTGGCGCTCACGCAGTCCACCACCGTGGCCAAGGCGCTGGAGGCCGTGACCGGCCGGGAGGTCGAGCTCGTCCGGATCCGCACCGAGGGCGACCGCAACCGCGCCTCCCTCGCCAGCCTCGGCGGCACCGGTGTCTTCGCCGCCGCGCTGCGCGAGGCGCTGCTCGCCGGGGAGTGCGACCTCGCCGTCCACTCGCTCAAGGACCTGCCCACCGCGCCGACGCCCGGCCTGTCGATCGGCGCGCTGCCCGAGCGCGCCGACTCCCGCGACGTCCTGTGCGCCCGCGAGGGCTGGACCCTGCAGACCCTCCCCGAGGGCGCCAGGGTCGGCACCGGCTCACCGCGCCGGGCCGCCCAGCTGCTCGCCGCGCGTCCCGACCTCGTCGTCATCGACATCCGCGGCAACGTCGAGACCCGCCTCGGGCGGGTGCAGCCCGGTGACCTCGACGCCGTCGTCCTCGCCCGCGCCGGGCTCGCCCGCGTCGGGCGGCTCGAGGCGGTCACCGAGACCCTCGACGCGGAGGTCGTCGTCCCCGCCCCGGGGCAGGGCGCGCTGGCCGTCGAGTGCCGCAGCGAGGACCTCGCCGACCCCGACCACCCGCTCGCCGCCGGCCTGCGCGCGCTCGACGACCACGCCACCCGCCTCGCGGTCACGGCCGAGCGCGTCGTCCTGCGTGTCCTCGAGGCCGGCTGCGCGGCGCCGCTCGGCGCGCTCGCCCACCTCGAGGACGGGGCGCTGCACCTGCACGCGACCGTCGTCGAGCACGACGGCAGCCGCCGCCTCAGCCACCGCGCCGAGGTCGCCCTCCCGGCCGACGCCGCCGCCTCCCTCGCGGCCGCGGAGTCCCTCGGCACCGAGGTCGCGACCGCACTCCTCGAGGCGGGCGCCGCGAGCATCACCGGACGGCCCGCGTGACCCTGGCCACCGTCGCCCGCGCCGTGCTCCGCCGGGCCGGATCGCCGTGGCGCGGGGCCGCGAGCGCCACCGGACGGACGGCATGAGCCTCGCCGGCCGCACCCTCCTGCTCCCCCGCACCGACGCCGCGGACCGCCTCGCCCGCGCGGCCGAGGAGCTCGGTGCGCGGACGGTGACCGCGGACCTCATCCGCCACGAGACCGTGACGCCCACCGACGAGCTCGACGCCGCCCTCCGCGCGGCCGCGAGCGTCGACTGGGTCGCCCTCACCAGCGCCACGACGGTCGCGGCCGTCGCCGAGCGCGCGACCGCCCTCGGCACGACGCTCCCCCAGCTCCTCACCGGCCCGCGCGTCGCCGTCGTCGGCCAGGCGACCGGCGCTGCCCTCGCCGCGCACGGCGTCGCGGCCGACCTCGTCCCGCCGGAGCGCT
Organism: Oceanitalea stevensii; assembly: GCF_014837105.1. Classification (GTDB taxonomy): domain Bacteria; phylum Actinomycetota; class Actinomycetes; order Actinomycetales; family Actinomycetaceae; genus Oceanitalea; species Oceanitalea stevensii. Next base: position 15,690 of record NZ_JACSPO010000010.1, read on the forward strand.
CGAGCGCCACCGAGCTCCTCGCGGTGTGGCCCGCGGGCAGCGGCACCGTCCTCGTCCCGCGCTCGGAGATCGCCGCCCCCACGCTCGTCGACGGGCTGCGCGAGCGCGGCTGGGACGTGCGCGACGTCGTCGCCTACCGGACCGTCCCCGCGACGGTCGCCGACCCCGCGGTCGCGGACTTGCTCGACGGCGGAGGGGTCGACGTCGTCGTCCTCACCTCGGGCAGCACGGCGAGCGCCTTCGCCGCCCTCTACGGCACCACCGCCCCCGTGCGCGTGTGCGCGATCGGGGAGAGCACCGCCGACGCCGCCCGGCGCGCGGGGCTGCCGGTGCACGCCGTCGCCGACCACCAGTCCACCGCCGGCCTGCTCGAGGCGGCCGGCCGCGCCCTCACCACCGGAGCCCGCCCATGACGCACCCGTTCCCCACCGCCCGCCCGCGCCGGCTGCGCCGCAGCCCGGCGATGCGGCGGCTCGTCGCCGAGACCCGCCTGCACGCCGCGGACCTCGTGCTGCCGATGTTCGTCAAGGAGGGCCTGGACGAGCCGGCGCCGATCGCGTCGATGCCGGGCGTCGTCCAGCACTCGATGGACTCCCTGCGCCGCGCGGCCGTCGAGGCTGCCGAGGCGGGGGTCGGCGGGCTCATGCTCTTCGGCGTCCCGGCCGTGCGCGACGCGGTCGGGTCCTGCGCGACGGACCCGGACGGCATCCTCAACGCGGGCCTGCGCGCGCTCGTCGAGGAGGTGGGTGACGCCGTCGTCGTCATGTCCGACCTGTGCCTGGACGAGTTCACCGACCACGGCCACTGCGGCGTCCTCACGGCGGACGGCACCGTCGACAACGACGCCACCCTCACCCGCTACGCCGACATGGCGCTCGCGCAGGCGGAGACCGGCGCCCACCTGCTCGGCCTGTCCGGGATGATGGACGGCCAGACGGCCGCCGTCCGGGCCACGCTCGACGGCGCCGGGCACACCGACGTCGCGATCCTCGCCTACTCCGCGAAGTACGCGTCCAGCTTCTACGGCCCCTTCCGCGACGCCGTCGACTCCGCCCTCCAGGGCGACCGCCGCACCTACCAGATGGACGCGGGCAACCGCCGCGAGGGGCTGCGGGAGGCGACGCTCGACCTCGCCGAGGGTGCCGACGTCGTCATGGTCAAGCCCGCGATGAGCTACCTCGACGTCCTGTCCGACGTCGCCGCGGACTCCCCCGTGCCCGTCGCCGCCTACCAGGTGTCCGGGGAGCTCGCGATGATCGAGGCCGCGGCCGCGCAGGGCTGGATCGACCGGCGCCGCGCGATCGAGGAGTCCCTGCTCGGCATCCGGCGTGCGGGCGCGGACATCACCCTCACGTACTGGGCGACCGAGGTCGCCGGCTGGCTCCGCTGACCACCCCACCCACCCGAGAGGCACCGATGAGCGACCTGCCCACCGACCCGATGGACGAGATCTTCAGCTCCGCGCGCGCGGTGATCCCCGGCGGCGTGAGCTCGCCGGTGCGCGCCTACGGCTCGGTGGGCGGGGTGCCGCGCTTCGTCGCGTCCGCGCGCGGGCCGCACATCACCGACGTCGCGGGGCGGGAGTACGTCGACCTCGTCATGTCGTGGGGGCCGGGGCTGCTCGGCCACGCCCACCCGGAGGTCGTCGACGCCGTCCAGCAGGCCGCGTCCCGCGGGCTCTCCTTCGGGGCGCCGACGGTGGCCGAGGTGGAGCTGGCCGAGGCGATCCGCGAGCGCGTGTCCCCGGCGCAGCGGGTGCGCTTCGTCTCGACCGGCACCGAGGCGACGATGACGGCGATCCGTCTCGCGCGTGGGGCGACCGGTCGCGACCTCATCGTGAAGTTCGCCGGGCACTACCACGGGCACGTCGACGCCCTGCTCGCCGCCGCCGGCTCCGGGGTGGCGACCTTCGCCATGCCGGGCTCCGCCGGCGTGACCGCGGCGACGACGGCGCAGACCATCGTGCTGCCCTACAACGACGCCCCCGCCCTCACCGAGCTCTTCGCCGCGCGTGGGCACGAGATCGCCGCGGTCATCACCGAGGCGGCGCCCGCGAACATGGGTGTCGTCCCGCCCGAGCCGGGCTTCAACGGGCTGCTGCGCCAGATGACCGAGGCCCACGGGGCGCTGCTCATCCTCGACGAGGTGCTCACCGGCTTCCGCGTCCACCGCTCCGGCTGGTGGGGGCTCGAGCAGGCTGCCGACGGCGGGACGCGGGCCTGGGAGCCGGACCTCGTGACCTTCGGCAAGGTCGTCGGCGGCGGGATGCCGCTCGCCGCCGTCGGCGGACGGGCCGAGCTCATGGACCTCCTCAGCCCCCTCGGCCCGGTCTACCAGGCGGGCACGCTCTCGGGGAACCCGCTGGCGACGGCGGCCGGCCTGGCCACGCTGCGCCTCGCCGACGACGCGGTGTACGCGCGGGTGGACGAGGCCGCCGGGGTCGTCGCCGACGCGGTGGGTGCCGCGCTCGACGCCGAGGGTGTCCCGCACCGGGTCCAGCGGGCGGGGAGCCTGTTCTCCGTCTTCTTCGGCGAGGCCGCCGCTGCTGCGCCGGTGCGGAGCTACGCCCAGGTCCAGGCGCAGGACGCCTTCCGCTTCCCGCCCTTCTTCCACGCGATGCTTGACGCCGGCGTGGCCCTGCCGCCCTCGGTCTTCGAGGCGTGGTTCCTCTCCGCCGCGCACGACGACGCCGCCGTCAGCCGCGTCCTCGACGCCCTGCCGGCCGCCGCCCGCGCCGCAGCCGCCGCCCACCCGGCGTAGGCGGGCGGCCAGCCCGGCCGCCCGGCCTCCGGCCGCGCCGCCCCCTCGTCCACGCTGCTGAAAGCGCTCTGGGCTGCTGAGATATCAGCAGCCCAGAGCGCTTTCGGCAGCGGGGTTCGCCCGGCACACCCCCCGCGGGGCTCAGGGAGCGGTTCTCCGGCGGGCGACGAGCAGGGCGGCACCGCCGAGGAGGAGCGCGCCGACGAGCCCGGCCGCTCCGAGCGTCGCGGCACCGGTCGCCGGCAGCCGGTCAGGTCCGGACGGCGACGACGCCGGCGCAGCGGGAGCGGTCGCCGCGCCGCCGCCTGCCCCGGGCTCGGCCGGGGAGGGGGTCGTCGGCGCCGCGGTGGGCTCCTCCGTCGGCGCGACCGTCGGCTCCTCCGTCGGCGCGACCGTCGGCTCCTCCGTCGGCTCCGGCTCCGGCTCGGGCGCGACCACCTGCACGTGCGGCTCGAGCTCCGTCTCGAAGAGCCGCGGCCACGGCAGGGCCACGTGCGTGGAGGAGAGCTCCCCGACCGTCGCCGGCGCCGTCCCGCGCGCGAGCTCGACCTCCTGCCCGGCGAAGTGCTCGGCGTGGAAGTCCTCGGTCAGCGGCACGAGCCGCTCGACGACGAAGGCCTCCATCACCTCGGTCTGCTCCTCGGTGAGCCCGAAGACGTTCCAGCCGCGTCCCTGCGCCTCGGCGTAGGCGGCGATCTGCACGTCGTTCTTCCACCTGTCGTCCAGGACGAAGCGGTGGAGCAGGTAGCTGATGTGCGCCTCGGCCTGCTCGACCAGCTCCTCCACCGGGTCACCGGCGGAGCCGGCCTCCAGGTAGGACCAGCGCGCGAAGCCGTGCCCGGTCGCGATGCCCAGCGCGTTGCCCGCGGTGTTCCACGCCGAGTACGCGAGCAGGGACGCGACCTCCACCGACTCCTCGAGCCGGTCGGTCAGCGCCCGCTCGGCGCGGTTGACCTCGAGCGCGTCCAGGACGATGACGTCCTCCCCCGCCTCCTCGAGCTCGGCCACCCGCGCGACGAAGGCGTCGAGGTCGGCCGCCCGGTCGCCGTCGTCGTCGGACGGGGTGTTGACCATGAGCCAGATGTCCGGGTCCTGCGCCACGACCGTCCCGCCGGCCGCGACGACGTGCCGCTCGACGTTCTCCGCGTAGGTCGTGTCCTCGAAGGGCGCGACCCACTCCGAGCCGTCGATGCCTGAGTACTCGACCGCCACCGCAGGGCTGGTCCCGTTGAGCTGCTGGACGAAGCGGCTCACGAGCGTCGCGTCGACCTCGTCGGCGCCCGGGAAGATCTGCACCGTGTCCTGCACGCCGAGCTCCTCGACGAGCGCCCGGAGCTGCTCCCGCTCCGCCCGGTGGAGGCCGTGGGGCGCGGCGTCGTCCTGCGCGAGGACCAGGTGGTCGACGACGCCGTCGGCGGCCCACTCGACGAGCATCCGGTTGACCTCGTGGTTGCGCTCGCGCGCGGCCACGTAGTCGGCGAGGACGTCGTCGGGGATCTGCGCACGGATGGCCTCGAGGTCGTCGCGCAGCTCCTCCTCCCCGAGGTTCTCCACCCGGTCGGTGAGGATCGCCCACTGCTGGATGAGCGTGTAGTACAGCTCCGCGTTCTCCCCCAGGGCCGACAGCGCGAGCCGCTGGATCGTGTCGTAGACGTAGATCGGCGTGCCCGGGTTCTGCTCGCGCAGCTCCTGGAGCACCGAGACCCGCTCGCGGGCCTCCTCCGCCGTCGCCGCGACGCCGGTGCGCGAGGCGATGAGCCCGCCGTAGGCGAGCATGCTCACCGACACGACGTAGCCGTCTGCGTCGTCCTGCTCGAGCAGCCACTGCCCGACGGAGTCACCGTCACCGGGCGTGGTGAAGGTGCCGACGAGCTCCTCGGGCGGCAGGACGACGTCGACGTCGGCGGTGGCCGCCGTCATCGTCGGGAAGTAGACGTTGGCGGGCCGGTCGTCGAGCGGGACGACGACGAGCTGGGGGTCGTCGTCGGCCACGTCGGCGGCGGCAGGGCTGGCGAGCGCGCCCGTCGCGAGAGCAGCGGCGGCGAGCACGGCGACGGCGGAGCGTCGGGTGGGTCGGTCAGTCATGGGTCCTCACAGCGTCGTGACGTGAACATGGGCGGGGGTGGGAGCCCGGCTCCCGGCGCCTGCCGCTCGTCCGCGCTGCTGATACTGCGCCGGGAGGCTGATGCTTCAGCCGCGGGAAGCAGTATCAGCAGCGGGGGTGCGGGGCCGAGGCGAGGGCCGCGCCTCAGCCCTTGAGGCCGGTCTGGGCCAGGCCCTGGATGAACTGGCGCTGGGCGAAGATGAACACGACGAGCACAGGCACGACCGTGAGGGTCGTCGCCGCGAGCTGGACGTTCCAGATCGGCCCGCCGTACGCGTCGACGTACTGCGTCAGCGCCTGCGGCAGCGTGAAGTTCTCCCGGCTGGAGAGGAAGACGATCGGCTCGAGGTACATGTTCCAGGACTTGAGGAACATGAAGATCGCGACCGAGGCGACCGCCGGGCGGGCGAGCGGGAAGGCGATCCGCCAGAAGATCCCGAAGCGGCTCAGCCCGTCCATGCGGCCGGCCTCCTCCAGCTCCCCCGGCAGCGCGAGGAAGAACTGCCGCATGATGAAGGTCGCGAGCACGCTCGGCGCCCCGAGGATCGGGATGAGCACGAGCGGCCAGTGCGTGTCGATGAGCCCGACGGAGTTGACCATCCGGAACAGCGGCACGATCGTCACCTCGATCGGCACGAGCAGCCCCACGAGCACGAGGACGAACAGCACGTTCGCCCCCGGGAACTTCACCCGCGCGAAGGCGTAGCCCGCCATCGAGGAGAACAGGATCGTCCCCAGGGTGACGAGCACCGCGATGTACAGGCTGTTCCAGTACTGCTGCGCGAAGGGCTGCAGCTCGAAGACCTGCCGGTAGGGCTCGAGCGAGGGGCTGGCGGGCCACAGGGTGGGCGGCACGCGCAGGATCTCGCTCGTCGTCTTCATGCTCGACGTCGCCATCCACCACGTGGGGAAGAGGAAGGGGACGCACGCGAGCGCCATGACGACGACGAGCACCCAGCGCCAGGGGCGGCGTCGGGCCTGCCGAGGTCGCGGCGTCGTGTCGGGCGGGGGCGTGAAGGTCGTCTCCCCGACGGCCTTGTCGACCAGGTCAGACTTCATGGAACACCCACCGCTTTCTCGTCTGCCACTGCACGAGCGTGAGGGCGAGGACGATGACGAACAGGAGGACGGCGACGGCGCTCGCGTAGCCGAACTGGTTGAACTCGAAGGCCTGGCGGTAGAGGTAGTAGACGAGCACCGTCGTCGTGTTCCCCGGCCCACCCTTGGTGAGGACGTCGATGAGCGCGAAGGTCTCCAGCGAGCCGACGATCGTGAGGATCGAGACGAGCAGCAGCGTCGGGGAGATCATCGGCAGGACGATCGAGCGGAAGCGCCGCCACGGGCCCGCGCCGTCGAGCGTCGCGGCCTCCTGGATCTCCTCCGGCACGCCCTGGAGGGCGGCGAGGAACAGGATCATGTTGAGGCCGACGTTCTTGAAGACCTGGACGACGACGACGGCGACCATCGCCGTCACGCTGCCCCGCAGCCAGTTCGGACCGTCGATCCCCAGGCCGTCGAGGAAGGAGTTGATCCCGCCGTCGGCCTGGAGGAGGAAGCCCCACACGATCGTCCACGCGACGAGCGAGACGACGACCGGGGAGAAGAACGCGACCCGGAAGAAGGTCGTCCCCGGCAGCTTCTGGTTGAGGAGCACCGCGAGCCCCAGCGCCAGGCTGATGTTGAGGACGACGACGCCGACGGAGAACCACAGGCTCGCGACGAGCGAGTCGTGCAGGGCGGAGTCCTGCAGCATCCGCTCGTAGTTGGCGGCACCGGCAAAGGTGAAGGTGTTCGCCAGGACGTTCCACTCGTGCAGCGAGTACCAGATCACGGCGATGAGCGGCCCGACGACGAACAGGAGACTGCCCGCGATGACGGGGGCGGTGAAGGCGTAGCCCCAGGCGGCGTCACGCCGCCGCCAGGCGGACCGGCGCTGCCGGCCCGCCTGGGTGCTGGTGAGTGCGGCCATCAGTTCTCGAGGAGCGGTTCGATGGCCGAGCAGACGTTGCCGAGCACGGCCTCGACGTCGGCCCCCGGGTTCCACATCTCGTCGAGGGCGCCGCGGACGGCGGTGTCGAGCTGGGCGAAGTTCCGGTGGGCCGGCTTCACCTGGGCGTCGACGATGCTGCTGATGACGGCGGTCTCGAGCTGCTCGGGCGACAGGAGCGGGTTGGCGTCGCCGAGGACCTCGGTGGTGAGGAGGGACTCGCGCGGCGGCGGGAAGTAGGCGGCGAGCTTCTCGGCGCTCTCCGGGCTGGTGAAGTAGGCGAGGAAGTCCGCGGCGATCTCGGGGTTGTCCGCGTTGGCGAGGACGCCGATCCCGGCCTGGCCGATGACGTTCTGCTGACCGGCGGGGCCGGCGGGCAGCGGGACGACGTCCCACTCGAAGGAGCCGTCGAGGGAGGCGGCCCGGGAGATCTGGGTGATCGTCATCGTCACGTCACCGGCGAAGAAGTCGCTGCTCGTGCCGGGGCCGGGCATGGCGCCCTGCGCGAAGGCGGCGTCGTGGAACCACGTCATCGCCTCGACCATCTCGGGGTCGGTGAAGGTGCACTGGGTGCCGTCCTCGGACCACGGCGCGGCGTCCCAGCCGCCCCAGACCGTCGCGAGGTTGCCCCAGCCGGCGTAGTCGAAGTCGCGCACGACCATCCCGGCGCCGCCGAGCTCCTCGGCGCTCGCCGCGGAGATGTCGCGGGCGGCGTCGTAGCTCCACTCCCCCGCGGCGAGCAGGTCGGCCGGGTCGTCCTGGCCGGACTCCGCGATGCGGTCGGTGTTGACGAACATGACGAACGGGGAGTTGGAGAAGGGGTAGGCGTAGAGGCCCTCGCCGTCGGACCACAGGCCGGTCGCGGACTCGAGGAGGTCGTCGTACGCGTAGCCCTCCGTGCCCTCGAGGGTGGGCCGGATGTCGGTGAGCGCGCCGCTCTCGACGAACTCGGGCGCCGAGCTCTCGAAGATCCAGGCGAGGTCGGGGGCGTTGCCGCCGGCCAGCTGGGTGGTGAGCGTCGTCGTGTAGTCCTCGAAGGGCAGCGCCTCGAAGGTCACGCTCGCGACGGTGTCGGGGTTCGCCTCGACGTAGTCGGCGGCGATCTCGTCGAAGAGCGCCAGCTGGCTCTCGTCGGCGGTCCACACGGTCATGCGCAGGTCGACGGGCGAGTCCGGGGTGGCGGCCTCGCCGTCGTCGGCGCTGCCGCAGGCAGCGAGGGAGCCGACGACGAGGACGGCGAGAGCAGGGACCAGAGTTCGACGGTGAACCATCTTCTCTCCTTCTTTCGGGGTGGTGCCGAGCGCCGAGCGGCGCGTGGACAGGTGGAGGGGGGCCGGGTCAGTAGCCATAGACGCCGTCCGGCCAGTGGAGCTCGACGCCGTCGGCGAGGAGGCGCGAGCGCAGCTGGTCCACGAGGGCGGGGTCGCCGTGGACCTGGTGCGGGGTGGTGCGGTCGGTGATCGACGTCGCCGCGAGCACGCCCGCGACCTCGCCGATGTTCCACTCGACCGGGTGCAGCCGGTAGCAGCCGTTGGTGATGTGGGTGGTGCCGATGTTCTTCGCCGCCGCGAGCAGGTTGGTCATCCGCTGCGGGACGAGCGCGCCGAGGGGGATCTCGAAGGGCGCGGAGCCGACGTCGATGTAGTTGTCGCCGCCGGTGGAGGGGTGCAGGTCGATGCGGTACATGCCCACGCCGACGCTGTCGGCGTAGCGGCGCGAGCCGGCGTCGCCGCGGACGGCGAGGGAGACGTCCTGCTCGCGGATCGTCTCGAGCGCACGGATGCGGCGCCCCTCGCGGTGGTAGGGCGCCATCGCCAGGCCGTCCTCGGTGCCCATGACGTCCGGGCGCAGGCGCAGGCCGGGCCAGCCGGCCCCGCCGTCGGGGCGCGGGGCCTCGGTCTGCATCCAGTAGACCATCGAGAGGCTGAGCTGGCGGGCGTCCTCGAGGCGGGCGGCGGCGACGTCCTCGGGAACGTCGATGACCGGTCCCTCGAAGTAGTCGATGCTCGGCCAGTTCACGAGCGTGATGTCGCTGGGGTAGGTGCCCGGCTCGAAGAGGTCCTTCGCCGCGATGCGGCGGAAGGTCCACAGGTTGCCGTCGCCGGGGTTGAGGCTCTGGTCGGCGAAGACGGACAGCGGCTCGTCGCCCGGGTTGGGCTCGAAGTGCCGCTCGGTGATCTCCAGCGTCCGCGGGTGCGGCGCCGTCCAGCTGAGGAGGTTCCCGCCCCAGAAGTCGGGACGGACCGAGCGCCAGTGGTCGTACTGGGCGGGGCGCTCGATCGTGTGGTCCTCCCCCGCGATGTGGTCGACGGCGAAGCAGACCGAGACGGCCTGGATGTTCTCCGGCTGCGCCTCGACCGGGGCGCTGGGCTCCCCGGTCTCGGCGGAGGACTCGAAGCCGGTGACGTACTCGGTGCCGGACAGCGGCAGGAGGTCACCGGTCTCGGTCGCGTCCAGGACGTAGTCGGCACCGACGGTCGTGCGCTCACCCGTGCGGAGGTCCTCGAGGGTGACGGAGCGGATCGTGTCCCCGTCGGTCTCGCAGGCGACGGGACGGCGGTGCATGAGAACGCGCAGCCGGCCGCTGGAGACGTAGGGGGCGAGCATCTCGTCGATGACGGCGACGGCGACGCGGGGCTCGTGGCACAGCTTGCTCACCCAGCCGGCGCCCGGGTTGAGGTCGCTCTTGCGGCGCGCGGCCTCCTTGAGCGGGTAGCTGCGGCGGTAGTAGTCACGGATGCCGTCGCGGAAGCGGCGGTAGGACGCGGTGCAGCCGAAGTCCTCGATCCACGGGTGCTCGTCCGGCGGGACGGCCTGCGAGGTCGACTGGCCACCGAGCCAGCCGAACTCCTCGGTGAGGACGACGGTTGCGCCGTGGCGCAGCGCGCCGAGCGCGCCCGCCACCCCGCCGAGTCCTCCGCCGACGACGAGGACCTGGGTGCGTAGTTCCACCAGTTGTGCCTTTCTTCTGGCCGGGTGACCGGCTACTGACGCGGGGCGACGGTCGCCCCGGGGACGAGGGTGCAGGGGATGCTCACCTGGAGGTCGCCGCCCGCGGCCGCGTCGGCCGTGAGCTGGCGCAGGACGATGCGCAGGGCGTGGGCGCCCATCTCCCAGCGCGGGATGAGGAAGCCGCTCCAGTCGACGTCCTCGCCGTTGGGTCGCTCCGGGTCCCCCAGCCGGGCGATCGACAGGTCGCGGGGGACGTCCAGGCCGCGGGCCATGGCGGCGCGGCGCAGCGGGGCGGCGAGGTCGGAGGTGACGAGCGCGGCGGTGACGCCCGCGCCCTGGAGGGTGTCGAGGAAGGCACCGGACTCGAGGTCCGGGGCGTCGAAGGTGACCGGCTGGAGCCCGGTGGCGGTCATCGCCTCGCGGTAGCCGCGGGAGCGGTCCTCGATCGACTCGTGGCCGGTGAACTCGTTGACGAGGACGATGCGCTCGTGGCCGAGGTCCACGAGGCGCTCGACGACGGCGCGGGTGGCCTCGCCGTAGGCGGCGGCCGCGTAGGGCGCCTGGCCCTCGGGAGCCTCGCGGCGACCGACGAACGCAAAGGGGAAGTCCTGGCGCAAGAGCTCGGCGAGGTCCTCGGGGTAGCTGCGGCGCCCGAGGAGGACGCAGCCGTCGGCCACCCGCAGCCGGCCGACGCGGCCGGTGGAGAGGAGGCTCTTGCCGGAGCGGCCGGACATCGAGGTGAACATGAGGAGGTCGACGCCGGAGCGCTCGGCCTCGTCCTCGATCCCCTCGAGGAAGGGGTAGTAGAAGTCGCCGCCCGAGTGCGGGAAGACGGGCTCGTAGGTGTAGACGCCGATGATCGAGCTGCGGCCGCCCGCGAGCAGCTGCGCGCTGGGGTTGGCGGAGTAGCCGGTGACGGCGATCGCCTCGAGGACGCGCTCGCGCACCTCGGCGCTGACCCGGCGCTGGGCCGCGCCGGTGCCGTTGAGCACCATCGACACGGTCGTCTGACTGACGCCCGCGAGGCGTGCGACGTCTGCCTGCGTCGCGCGCCGTCCCTTGACCACCATCGTTGTCCCCTTCGACCGAGTGGGCCTAGAGAAGCGGGTTTTGCGTAAAACTACAACCACCGGCATTTACGTCAAGTCATGCGCATAACTGGGCGGCACATGGTGCGGCAAGGCCTAACTGGGCGCCCAACCCTTGTCGTTTTGCGTATGACGCTGTTCGATGCCGAGCACACGCCCCCACCGACGACGGTGCCGGGCACTGCTTCAGCGACGAAGGAGGAGAACGGATGAGAGCACGAGCACCACGGCTCGCCACGGCCGCCGCCCTGGCGTTCACCGTGCTGGCGGGGGCGATGGCCCCCGCGACGGCGGCGGGACCACGGGAGGACGCCGCCGCCACCACGCAGGCGGCCACCGCCGTCGTGCAGGACGGACCGAGCCAGGAGGACCTGCCGGTCTTCGAGTACCAGGGCGTCATCACCGACAAGGAGACGATGTCCTACAACCCGACCAACGAGTACATCTTCCCCGCCGTCTTCCACGCGGGCGCCCACCTCGAGGACCCGCTGGCCGAGTGGTACCTCTACCTCGGCCCGCACGACGCCCCGGGCGGCATCGTCCTCATGTACTCCGACTCCCTCGCGGGACCGTGGACGGAGTACGAGGGCAGCCCCGTCATCGCCAACGAGTGGGGCGAGCACTACTCCGTCTCGCACGTCGCGACCCCCGAGCCCTTCTGGCACCCGGAGGAGGACGAGCTCTACCTGTACTTCCACGGTGAGAACACGACGACGAGGTACGCGACGTCGTCGGACGGGATCCACTTCGAGTACGGCGGCGAGGCCGTGACGACGGCGCAGGGCGGGCCGGGGATCACCGAGACCTCCTACGCACGCGTCTTCGAGCACCCCGACGCCGACTCCCCGTACGCCTACGCGATGTTCTACATGGACAACACCCCGCAGAACATCCGCCGCATCCGCGTCGCGGAGTCCCACGACGGGCGCGAGTGGGACGTGCGGCCCGACCCGCTCGTCGTCCCCGGCGCCGCCGAGGGGCAGAACGTCTCGAGCGCCAACCTGTGGGAGTGGGAGGGGCAGCTGTACGTCATCTACCACGCGTCGTCGGGCAAGATCCACGCGCGCACGGTGAACGACGCCCTCACCGAGACCGGCCCGACCTGGACCCTCCACGAGGCCAGCGGCGTGGGCGACGACACCGGACGCGTCGCCGCGCCGGACATCGTCACCGACGAGACCGGCACCTACCTCTTCTACGAGTCCGGTGACCGCCTGGGCGCGACGATCAAGTACGCCAAGCTGAACCCCGACGCGGTGCGCGAGCCGGCTCCGGGCACCGACCCGGACCCGCTGCGCCAGCAGTGCAGCGGCGCGGCCTCCGACGAGTTCGACGGCGCCGCCCTGGACGCCGACCTGTGGTCCGCGGGGGTCCGCACCGACGCGAGCGCGCACGAGCTGCGCGACGGCTCGCTCGTCCTGCCCACCTACCGGGCGGGCGTGGGCGGCGCGCCGCTGCTCCTCCAGGACCTGCCCGACGGCGCGTGGGAGGTGACCACCGAGCTGAGTATCAGCCCCGACCAGAGCTTCCAGCAGGCCGGCCTGCTCCTCTACGCCGACGACGCGAACTACGCCAAGCTCGACCTCGTCCACGGCTCCCAGGGGCTGCGCCTGGAGTACATCCTGCGGCGGGGCGGCAGCGACCGGAACACCGGCTTCGACTCCGTGGTCCCCGGTGCCGGGCTGGGCGAGACCTTCTGGCTGCGGCTGACGAGCGACGGCGACACCGCGGTGGCGTCGGTGTCCTTCGACGGCGAGACCTTCGAGCCGTGGGGCCGGCCGGTGGACCTCGGGGCGCTGTCCCCCACCGCCGTCGGGCCCTTCGCCATGCGCGGCGCGACGGACGCGGCCGAGATCGAGGCCTCCTTCGCCTGGTTGCGCTGGACGCCGACGGCGGCCGAGCAGGAGGCCTGCGAGGGCGGTCTCGTCATCCCCGAGATCCCCGACGACGACGAGACGTCCGCGCCGGGCAAGGCCTCGCTGCGCACGACGAGCGGCTGGGCCACCGGTCTGCACGACGGCAGCTTCGAGGTCCTCGTCGACCTGTGGTGGGGCACCAACGGCAGCGTCCTCGCGCTGTACGAGAACGGTGAGCTCATCGCCGTCGAGAACCTCGAGCTCGCCACCCCGCGGGCGCAGTCGCTGCGGGTCCCGGTGAGCGGCCGGCCGAACGGGACGTACACGTACACCGCGACGCTCATCAACTCCCAGGGTGGGACGCAGACGCAGCCGGTGACCGTCGTCGTCGACGACGCCGAGCCCGGGCGTGCGCAGCTGAGCCACGACAACTGGGACGGCGACGGCGCCTTCACTGTGACCGCGAACCTGTGGTGGGGCACGAACGCGACGTCCTACCGGATCCTCGAGGACGGCGTCGTCGTCGCCGAGGGCCCGCTCGTCGCGGCCACGCCCGGCGCCCAGCGCGCCACGGCCACCGTGAGCGGCCGTGCGCCCGGGACGTACACCTACGTCGCCGAGCTCACCAACGCCGCCGGCACGACGGCGAGCGCCCCGGTGAAGGTGACCGTCCGCCGGTAGGAGCGGGCGGGCGGCGGCGCCGCCCCCTCCCCGTCCGCGCTGCTGATCCTGCTCCGGGAGGCTGATATCTCAGCCTCCCGGAGCAGTTTCAGCAGCGGGGTGCCTTCAGGCGGGAGGCCGGGCGCTCAGGCCGGGTGGAGGGCGCCGGCGCGGAGGGCCGAGGCGAAGGACGGGGTGAGGGGGACGTCGGCCATGAGGGCCGCCTGGTAGGCGTGGTAGACGTCCGGCTTGCCCTCCCACGTGCCCGACGCCGGCCGGTTCGCGGGGTCGAGCTCGTGGTGCCAGGAGCCGCCCTCACGGTCGACGAGGTAGGTGTCGGCGTAGCCCCACCAGCGCTCGAGGTCGGCACCGTGTGCGGGGTCGCCCGTCACCCGCTCGAGCACGGTGGACGTGGCGATGGCCTCGGTGACGACCCAGTGCATCCGCGCCCGGACGACGGGCTCCCCGGACCAGTCGGTCGTGTAGACGAAGCCCTCCGCGCCGTCGGCGTCCCAGCCGTCCTCGACGGCCTGGGCGGCAAGCGCCACGGCGGCCTCGCGCAGGCCGGCGGGGGCGTCCGCGCCGAGCGTCGCGTCGACCGCGAGGAGGAGACGCGCCCACTCCAGGCCGTGGCCGACGGTGGCGCCGTAGGGCTTGAAGGGGTCGGCCGGGCGGTCGCGGTTGTGCTCGAGCAGCGGGGTCCAGTCGGTGGCGAAGTGCTCGGGGATGCGCCAGTCGTTGTCCCGCGCCCAGGTGGCGACGTGCGCGGAGATGCGCCCGGCGCGACGGTGCCAGCGCGGGTCCCCGGTGACGTCGCCGGCGGCGAGGTAGGCCTCGACGCTGTGCATGTTGGCGTTGATGCCCCGGTAGGGGTCGAGCGCGGTCCACGCGCGGTCCCACTCGTCGACGACGAGCCCGGCCTCCTCGTCCCAGAAGTGCTCCTCCTGCGCCGCGAGGGCGAGGTCGAGCAGCTCCTGCGCCCCCTCGGCCCCCGCGGCGACCGCGGAGCTCGCCGCGAGGACGACGAAGGCGTGGCCGTATGCCTGCTTCGTCGCGTTCGACGGGCCGTCGGCGGTGACGGCGGCGAACCAGCCGCCGTGCTCGTCGTCGTGGAGCGGGCCGCGCAGGGAGCGCACGCCGTGGGCCGCGAGCGCCGCCAGCTCCTCGCGGGACGGACCGCCGGGCGCCGGCTCCTCACCGGCGAGGACGCCGAGGCTGAACACGTGCGTCATGCGGCACGTGATCCACAGCTCGACGGTCGTCGGGTCCACCGCGCCCCGCTCGTCGAGGTAGCCGAAGCCGAGCTCGCAACGGGCGCCCGCGGCGAAGCGCAGGAGCTCGGCCCGCTGGGCGCGGCGGTAGTCGTCGCTGCCGGGGTGGGCGTCGGCGGTGGGGGTGGGGTGCGTCATCTCGGTTCCTTCCGAATCGCGGCCGTCCATACCGTAGTGCCCCGGCCGGCCCGTCCCGCGCACCCCTGCCGCGCCCTGTTACGCCAGCGAAACGTCCGCGACGCGGCGCGGCAACGCGTGTCCGCTGGGATGGCGACGCCGGCCCACCGGGGGCCGGCCTAGCGGAAGGACCTTCATGCCGACCTCGACACGCCACGCCGCCGCGGGACTGGCCGCCGCACTGGCCCTGCTCGCCGTCACCGCGCCCGCGGCCACCGCCGTCACGGACGTCACCACCTCGGGCGGCGCCACCTTCACCATCCACGACGCCTACCGTCCCGGCCTGGACACCGGCTCGATCCGGTCCCTGCCCGGCTCGCGGCTCGAGGGCTTCGGCAACGTGTTCCTCAGCGTCGACGGCGGCGAGGGCCGGATGAACGGCCAGATGCTCCGCGGCTTCGGGATCACGGCCGACGACGGCGGTTTCGAGTCCGCCCGCTCCGTCCTGCTCGACGGCGTGCAGGTCGCCCGGACGCTCGACGTCGCGGGCGAGAGCCTCCGCTTCCTCGACACCTTCACGAACACGACGGGTGCGCCGCTCACCGTCGACGTCTCCTTCGGCGGGTCCCTCGGCTCCGGCACCGGCAGGAACGCCGGGACGATCGCGGGCACGTCCGACGGCGACACCGCCCTCGAGGTCGAGGACGTGTGGCTGACGTCCGCGCCGGCAGGTGACGGCGTCCGCCCGGTGGGCATCGTCGTCGGGCACGGGGTGGACGCCCTCGGTGACCAGCAGGCCGGCCCGTTCACCGCGCCCTACGAGCCGACCGGCTCCCGCGCCAACCACCCCGGGTTCGTCCACTCGCTGACGATCGCGCCCGGGGAGAGCCAGTCCCTCCTCAGCTACGTCGTCGCCGGTTCTGACGAGGCCGGCGCGCTCGACGCGCTCACCGCGACCACCCGCACGCTCGCGGAGGAGCCGGACGTGGACGGGCTCGACCAGCCGGCGCTGTGCAGCGTCGTCAACTTCGACCTGTCCGACGACGCCGCGTGCGCCGCCGCCGGACTGCTCGCCCAGCCCACCGCCGAGCTCACCACCCTCGCGTCCGAGGCCGCGTCGACGACGGCGGGCTACGACGCCACCGGGGCGACCATCGCCCAGCTGCAGGCCGACCTGCGCGCGGGCCGGACGACGAGCGTCGAGCTCACCCGCGCCTACCTCGACCGCATCGAGGCGTACGACGACGGCGCACTCGGCTTCCGCAGCTTCATCACCGTGGCGGACGACGCGCTCGAGCAGGCCGCCGTCGCTGACGCGGCGCGCGCGGCGGGCGCGGACAGCGACCTCCTCGGCATCCCGGTGGCCCTCAAGGACCTCTACGACACGGCCGACATGCCGACGACGGGCGGCACCCTGGCCCTCGAGGGCTACCGTCCCGCCGCGGACGCCTGGCAGGTCGCGCGGCTGCGCGAGGCCGGCGCGGTCATGATCGGCAAGACGAACCTCTCCGAGTTCGCGAACTCCGGGTCGATGTCGGAGTCCGGCTTCATGCAGACGTGGAACGCGCTGTACCCCTCGAAGACGTCGCACGGCTCCTCCGGGGGCTCGGGGACCGCCGTCGCCGCGGACCTCGCCGCCGCGGCGATGGGCTCCCAGACGGGCGTGTCCCTGTACGCGCCGTCGACCTCGGCCGGGCTCGCGACCTTCCGCGGCACCGACGGGCTGTCCTCCACCTCGGGCGTCATGCCACTCACCTGGGCCCAGGACTACGCCGGTCCGATGGCGAAGACCGTCACCGACCTCGCGTTCCTGCTCGACGCCACCTCGACGCGGAGCACCGGCAACAACCCTGACGACCTGCTCACCGCGCGGGTGGACAACACGCTGCGACCGGAGTCCTTCACCGCGGGACTGGACGACGGCGCCCTCGACGGAGCGGTCCTCGGTGTCATCCCCGGATCCTTCGTCTCCACCGCCATCTCCGGCGACCCGACCGGACCGGCGGCCCGCGAGTCGCTCGAGCTCCTGGCCGCGCAGGCCGGCGCGACCGTCGTCGAGATCCCGGAGCCCCCGAGCTTCGAGCGCGCCCCGGGAGGCAACCGCGGCGCCGAGGGCTGGGAGCGGTACATCGCCGAGCAGACCGCGTTCCCCTACGCGGACGGTGACGAGCTGCTCTCCTCCCCGCTCGTCCTGCCGTACAACCAGCGCGAGCGGGACACCGAGCCGATGACGGACGAGGAGGTCGAGGCCTACCTCGACTGGCGGGACCGCTACAAGGAGCACATCGCCGAGTGGATGGACGAGGCGGGCGTCGACGCCGTCGTGTACCCCGGCTTCCTCTCGGCCATCGGGAACAACGATGTCGCCTCCGCCGTCCACACCTCCGACCGCGCCACCGGCGTGCTCACCTCGAGCGTGGGTCTGCCGACGGTCGTCGTGCCGGTGGGTGCCAGCCCGCTGGGCGAGTCGATGAGCCTGCAGGTGCTCGGGCGGGCCTGGTCGGACGCCGAGGTGCTCGCCATGGGCTTCGCGCTCGAGCAGCAGGTGAGCGACCGCGTCACCACCGACTTCGCGCCGGCGCTGCCCGTGAGCGCCGGCGAGGTCCCGACCGAGGTCGAGGTGACCGTGCCCGACAGTCTGGAGACCGGGACACCGGCGACCGCGGTCGTCGACGTCGTCGCCGCCGGCGGTGTGCAGCCGGGCGGCGTGGTCGTCCTCGAGGTCGCCGGGCGCACCTTCACCGGGACGGCCGGCGCGGCCGGCACCACCTTCGCGCTCCCGGACCTCCCCGTGGGCGAGTACGACATCACCGCCTCCTACACCGGTGACCCGGCCACGGCGCCGTCGTCGGGGAGCGCGGTGCTCGCCGTCGTCGAGCCCGTCGAGGAGCCGACCGACGAGCCGACCGAGGAGCCCACCGAGGACCCGTCCGAGGAGCCCACCGAGGAGCCGACCGACGAGCCCACCGAGGAGCCGAGCGAGAACCCGTCCGAGGAGCCGGGCGCGGGCGCACCGACCGACGAGCCGGGCACCGACACCCCCGACGACGGAGAGCTTCCGGCGACCGGCGGAGACGGAGCAGCGCCTCCCGCACCGGGTGGTGGCCTGGCCATCACCGGTGCCGCCGTCACCGTCGCCGCCCTCGCCACGGTCGTCCTCCTCGCCGCGGGAGGCACGATCCTCCTCGCCCGCCGCCGGGCCTCCGCCTAGCCCGACAGCCGCTCCGCCGACAGCCGGACTCCTCACCCGAGGAGTTCGGCTGTCGGCGCGAGGCGGACCCGCAGCCGGGGTGTGCCACTCACTGGTGCACCCCGGCCTTCTCCCGCAGCTGCGCCCGCGCGAGGCTGGAGCCATGCCCACACCACCCTCCCCGTCCTTCGTCCTCACCGGTGCCCACGTCATGCCGGTCCCGGGGGCCACGACTCCCGCGGACCTCACCGTCGTCGGGGACCGCGTCGCCGCTGGCTCACCGTCCCCCACCACCGAGCGCGTCCGCGCCGACGGCGCGTACGCGGTCCCGCTGCTCGTCGAGTCCGCCGTCGCTCAGCTGCCTCCCGCCGAGCGGGACAGGTTCGACCTCGTCCCCGGCAACGCGGCCACCTTCGCCGTCGTCCGCCGGCCGGTCGACGAGTCGCAGGTGCGCCGCATGCTCGTCGTCGACCCGCGCGACCTCCTCGCCGTGTACGTCGCCGGCCACCTCGAGGCCTGGGACGGCGAGCCGACGCGACCCGCGGGCGAGGACCTCACCGACCCCACCGTCCGTGCCACGTGGGCCGGCACCTGGCACGACACCGGTCGCGCCCTCCAGCAGCACCTGCGGCCCGACGGGCGCTACTCCGAGACCAGGAGCGGCCGCGCCGACGCGTTCACCGGCCGCTACTGGGTCCACGAGGACCGCATCACCTACCTCGACGACTCCGGCTTCTGGGCCTTCGGCCAGCTCGTGGACGGCGTCCTCCACCACGCCGGCTTCGTCATGACCCGACGGCGGAGCCTGCCAGGGAGCGCCAGGTCCTGGTTGGGCGCGGGCGCGGCCCGTACCGTCTGAGGGTGACCACCTCCGAGCTCGGCTCCTTCCTCAAGGCGCGGCGCGGCCACGTGCGGCCCGCGGACGTCGGCGTCACCGCGCACACCCCGCGCCGGGTGCCCGGGCTGCGCCGGGAGGAGGTCGCCGTGCTCGCGGGCGTGAGCGTGGACTACTACGCGCGCCTGGAGCAGGGCCGCGAGCGCAACCCCTCGCCGTCGGTGCTGGGCGCGATCGCCAGCGCCCTGTGCCTCGACCTCGACCAGCGCGAGCACCTCTTCCGCCTCGCCGGTCTCGCGCCCACGGCGCTGGCGCCCGCCACCGAGCCGCCCCCGCAGGCTTTGCGTGAGCTGCTCGAGGCGTGGCCGCACACACCCGCCGTCGTCATCGACCGCCGGCTCGACGTCCTCGCGCACAACGCCCTGGCGGCCGCCCTGTACGCCGACTTCGCCCGCCTCGACAACCTCGCCCGCATGACGTTCCTCGACCCGGTCGGGGCGCGGTTCTACGTCCGCTGGGACCGGGCGGCGGAGTCGTGCGTCGCCAACCTGCGTCTCGCGCTGGGGCACGTGGACGCGGCCGACGGCGTGCGCGCGCTCGTCGCCGAGCTCGCCTCGGCCAGCGCTGCCTTCCGTCACCTGTGGGCGCGGCACGACGTGCGCGGCAAGACGCACGAGTCCAAGGAGCTCCACCACGGCGAGGTCGGCGAGCTCTCCCTCGACTACCACGCCTTCGACGTCAGGGGACTGCCCGGGCACCAGCTCGTCGTCTACGGTGCGGCGCCCGGCTCGCCCAGCGCCGAGAAGCTCCAGCTGCTGGCCTCCCTCCACGCGGCGCCCGCCACCGCGGCCGCCCCGCCCGAGGTGTAGGCACTTCCCCGACCCGACGCCCAGGACGGCGCCCCCTCCCGGCACGGACGACGGCGGGAGGTGCACTGTCGGCGGCCGTGGCGTTACTGCGTGGTCGCCGTCGCCAGCTCGCGGGCCTCCGCACGGGCGGCGGCGACCGCCGCCTCCAGCCGTGCCGCGGCACGACGACGGCGGGCCACCGCGAGCACCACGAGCCCGGCCACCAGCGCGAGGAGCGCGAGCTGCGCCCACGGCACCGCCCACACCGAGACCGTCCCGACGGCGGCCGGCAGCTCACCGGGCACCTCGTCGCTCCCCACGACCACCGGCGTCAGGCCGACCTCGACGCCGAGCCGGAAGGTCGGCCACGCCTCGACCGACGCCGTCTGCGTCGCGGACTGGCCCGGCAGCACCTCACGCGGCCCGTCGACGACCACGTCGCCGCCCCCGGTCCCGAGCAGCCCCGTCACGCTCGCGACCTGCGCCGCCCCGAGCCGCACGTTGCCCTCGTTCTCCACGGTCCACGACAGGTCCACCGTCCCGGGCGCGAAGGGGTTCCACGACGGCCGGTACTCGGCCTGCAGGTCCGCGACGCCGAGCGCGGGCAGGAGGTCCCCGGCCACCCGCAGGTGCAGCCGCGCACCGGCGCGTGAGTCGAGGGAGACCGAGCTGCCCTCCACGTCGGTCCCCACGGACCGCAGCGAGGCGACGATCCCCGCGGGCTGGTCCCCCGGCGTCGCGTCGTCGGGCACGGTGACCGTGAAGGGCACGACGGCGCTGCCCATGGGCTCGAGGTCGACCTCCTCCTCGATCTCCACCCACGAGCCGGCCGCCTCGGGCGCGACGTCGCTGGGCAGCACGTCGAAGTTCCCACCCGCCGTCACGGTCCCGTCCGAGGCGAGGAGCGCGAGCGTGATCGGCTCCTCGGAGTAGTTCGCCACCTCGACGTGGTCGGTGTGGCTCGCCCCCGGCTCCAGCTCGAGCCGGAAGGACACCCGCCCGTCGGCGCCGTCGGCCCCCGCCGGCGCGATCCCGAAGGTGACCTGGTCGGCGGGGCGCGACGGCGCGTCACCGGTCGCGTCCTGCGGCTCCCCCTCCGTCGGCGGTGCCCCGCCATCGGGCACGGACTTCTCCCCGAAGTGCGGGTCGGCGACGTCCGCGTGCACCGCGGCGGGGACGACGACGGCGAGGGGCAGGGCGAGCAGCAGGCTCGCCACCGTGGTGCGCAGGTGACGCATGGGTGGGTCCTTCACGGGGTCGAGCCGTGCCCGCCGGCGGGTCGCACCGGCGGGCATGGCAAGGGGGTGGTGTGGTCAGTCGACCGGGAAGAGGGTCACGGTCAGCGACCCGGTGTAGGCGCCGTCGCGCGTGTCGACGGGCACCTCAAGCTCGAGGTCGGCGTCGAGCACGGCGGTGCCGATACGGCCCTCGGCGTCCGCGTACGCGAGGGTCTGCGCGGCGGCGAGGCCCTCGCCGCCGGACATCACCGAGCGCACGCGCTCGCCGGGGGTGACGCCGTCCTGCTCCTCGACGAGGCCCGGGGTCCAGCCGAGGTGGCCGGCGCGGATGACGCGCTCGTCCGCGGAGACGAGCGAGGAGGCCTGGCCGGAGACGGCCCAGCCGGCGGCCTCGGCGCGCGAGTCGGTCACCGAGACGGTGGGCAGCTCGCCGTCGAGACGAAGGCGGTCACCGGCGTGGCGCAGGTCGCCGAGCGCGACCTTGCCGTCGGCCACGGAGAGCACGAGCGTGCCGGGCAGGCCGGGGCCCTCGCCGTCACCGAGCTCGGGGATCACGGCCTCGACCTCGATGCCGTCCTCGGAGGGCTGGGTGGCCCACAGCTCGTCGAGGAGGACGTTGGCGAGGTCGGTGTTGTCGAGGTACTCGCCACGGACCGGGTCGGTGCCCGTCGCGCGGGCGAGGAGCGTGTCGACGCCGACGCCCTTGGCGAAGACGGGGACGAGCTGGTTGGTGTGGCTGCCGGAGTACCAGTCCAGCGTGGGCAGCTGCTCGGCGTCACCGTGCATGGGGGTCCAGCCCGGGTCGGAGCCGGCGCCGGCGAGGTAGCCGGTCTCGTGGTCCGCCGTGACGATGATGAGGGTGTTGTCCCAGGTCGCGTCGGTGTCCTCGGACTCGACCCACTCGACGGCTGCCTCGACGGAGGCGTTGAAGTCCTGGGTCTCCTCGATGTTGCGGACCGTGTCGTTGGCGTGGCCGGTCCAGTCGATGGCGCCGCCCTCGACCATGAGGAAGAGGCCGTCCTCGTCCTGCTCGAGGACGTTGAGCGCACCGGCGGTCATCGTCTCCAGGGAGGGGACGTTGTCGTTGAGGGGCGTCTGGTACGGCGCGGTCTCCTCGCCGTCGGACGCGCGGCCCTGCTGGAGGGTGGAGGCGACCTGCGCGAGACCGAAGACGCGCTCGGGCACGTCCTCGCCGGCGGCGAGCGCCTCGAAGTCGGCTTTCTCCTCGACGTAGCTGAAGCCGGTCTGCCCGTCCTGGAGGCGGGCGAAGTCCCCCTCGCTGATGTAGTCGTACGACGGCGTCTCGCGCGCCTCGCCGGAGTCGGTGAAGCCGGGGTGGCCGGCGCCCATGACGACGTCGAGGTCGGTGCCGAGCATCTCCGTCGCCATGCCGACGTAGTCGTTGCGGTCGCCGTTGTGGGCGACGTACCCGGCGGGGGTGGCGTGGTTGAAGGGCACGGAGGTGACGACGCCGGCGGCGCGGCCGGTGGCCTTGGCGCGCTCGGTGAGGTTCTCGACGCGGTTGCCCTCGTGGTCCAGGCCGATGACGCCGTTGTTCGTCTTGGCGCCCGTCCCCATCGCGGTGCCGGCCGCGCCGGAGTCGGTGCTGTTGCCGGCGATGTAGGCGAAGTCGGTCCAGGCCCGCTCGGGGTCGTAGGAGTTGCCGTGCTGGAAGGTCGTCATGTTCGTCAGCGCCCAGTCCTCGTAGACCTGGACGGCGTTGCCCGGCAGCGTCTTCACGCCCCCCTGGGCGTCGGAGAAGACCTGGTAGCGGCTCTGGCCGGTCTCGTAGAGGTTGGTGCTGGCGATGTGGTTGTAGCCCATGCCGTCACCGATGAAGACGATGACGTTCTCGGGGATGGCCGGCGTGTCCTCGGGGGCGGCGCTCGCTGCGCCGGCCGTGCCGACGAGGGCAGCGACGACTCCGGTGGCGATCAGACCGCGGCGGGTCAGGCCGCAAGGTCGGTGATCCATGGGGATGCTCACTCTCGACTCGATTCGTACCCGCGGTGTGCGGGCGCCTCGGACGGTAGGGAGCAGTGGTGAATGGCCGGACGGACCTCAGCGAACGCTCGGTGAACGCGGGGCGGCCGGGAGTCGAGACGATGCGGGGTCTGCTACCGACGCAGGAGCAGCTCTGCCCCTTCGACGGAGCCGCCCGGCGCGGTCGGCGGTGCCGGGAACGGGGCCGGAAGGTGACGTAGGACGGGACCGTGAGACTGATCCACCTGGTGAATCAGTCTCACGGTCCCGGACACGTCCTCCCCCGGGCCGGCTCCCCTGCCCCGACGGCGACAGGTGCACCGTCGGCGGGGCGGGCCGAGCTGGAGAGCTACAGGCTCGCGCGGAGGGCGCGCAGGCGCGTGAGGGAGGCGTCCTTGCCGAGGATCTCCATCGACTCGAACAGCGGCGGGGAGACGCGGCGGCCGGTGATCGCCACGCGCAGCGGCGCGTAGGCGAAGCGCGGCTTGATGCCCATCTCCTCGACGAGCACCGCCTTGAGCGCCTCCTGCTGGGCCTCCGGGGAGAAGTCCGCCAGCCCCTCGAGGACGGCGATCGAGCGGTCGAGCACGTCGGCGGCCTCGGGACGCAGTGCCCCCCGCGCGTCCTCCTCCACCACGACGGCGTCGTCGGCCACGAAGAGGAAGCCGAGCATCCCCGGCGCCTCGCCGAGCAGGGTCATGCGCTCCTGCACGAGCGGCGCGGCGGCGGTGAGCAGCGCCTGCTGCTCCGCCGGCAGCTCCTCGAAGGTGCCGGCCCCCACCACGCCGGCGTCGCGCAGGTACGGCACGAGACGCCCACGGAAGTCCTCCGGCGCCAGCAGGCGCAGGTGGGTGGCGTTGATGGCCTCGGCCTTCTTGAGGTCGAAGCGCGCCGGGTTGGGGTTGACGTCGGCGACGTCGAAGGCGGCAACCATCTCCTCGCGGGTGAAGATGTCGTTGTCCGGGGAGATCGCCCAGCCGAGCAGCGCGAGGTAGTTGAGCAGACCCTCGGGGGTGAAGCCGCGCTCGCGGTGGAGGAAGAGGTTGGACTCCGGGTCGCGCTTGGACAGCTTCTTGTTGCCCTCCCCCATGACGTAGGGCAGGTGCCCGAACTGCGGCATGACCGAGGCGACGCCGATGTCGAGCAGCGCGCGGTAGAGCACCACCTGGCGCGGGGTGGAGGACAGGAGGTCCTCACCGCGCAGCACGTGGGTGATGTTCATCAGGGCGTCGTCGACGGGGTTGACGAGCGTGTACAGCGGCTGGCCGTTGGCACGGACGATGACGAAGTCCGGTACCGAGCCGGCCTTGAAGCTGATCTCGCCGCGGACGAGGTCGGTGAAGGCGACGTCCTCCTCAGGCATGCGGATGCGCAGCACCGGCTCGCGGCCCTCGGCGCGGTAGGCGGCCTTCTGCTCCTCGGTGAGGTCGCGGTCGTGGCCGTCGTAGCCCAGCTTGGGGTCGCGCCCGGCGGCGCGGTGCCGGGCCTCGATCTCCTCGGGGGTGGAGAAGGACTCGTAGGCGTGCCCCGCCTCGAGCAGCTTCGCGGCGACGTCCGAGTACAGGTCCATGCGCTGGGACTGGCGGTAGGGCTCGTGCGGCCCGCCCACCTCGACGCCCTCGTCCCAGTCGAGCCCGAGCCAGCGCATCGCGTCGAGGAGCTGCTGGTAACTCTCCTCGGAGTCGCGGGCGGCGTCGGTGTCCTCGATCCGGAACACGAAGGTCCCGCCCACGTGGCGCGCGTAGGCCCAGTTGAACAGCGCCGTGCGGATGAGCCCGACGTGCGGGGTCCCCGTCGGCGAGGGGCAGAAACGGACGCGGACGGCGCCGGAGCGGGCGCCGTCGTCGGCAAGGGCGGGAGCGGGGTTCTCGGTCATGGTGCCCCCAGCCTATCGAGCGCCGTCGGCGACCTCCTTCAGCCGCTCGACGTACTCGGCCCACCACCGCTCTCCCCGGCCGGGCAGGTTGGTCGCGCCCGTGCGCAGGCCGGCGGCGCCGTCGATCTGCTCGCGCACGATATCGGCGTGGCCCGCGTGCCGGGAGGTCTCGGCGATGACGTGGACGAGGATGTGGTGGAGCGTGACGTCACCGGCCCGCCACCACGGCACGCGGCCGGGTGAGTCGAGGTCGAGCTCGGCGATGGTCGCGTCCGAGAGCGCCCACGCCCGGCGGTACAGGCCGACGACGTCCTCGACCGACTCCTCCGCCGTCGCCCACATGTCCGCGTTGTCCTCGGCGTCCTCGCTCATCCACGGCAGCGCGACGGGGCTCGGCCGGCCGAAGGTCTCCCCGAAGTAGCCGAGCTCGACGCCGGCGAGGTGCTTGACCAGGCCGAGCAGGTTGGTGCCGGTGGGCGTGTGCGGCCAGCGCAGCTCCCGCTCGGGCAGGCCCTCGAGCTTCCACAGCATCACGTCGCGGCTCCGCTGCAGGTACTCGTGGAGCATCTCCTTGGGGTCCCTCATGACGCCGCCCGGGAGAAGCACAGGCAGAAGGGGTGGCCGGCCGGGCTCGCGTACACCTGGAAGTCCTCGTCCTCGTCCGGGTACTGGGCCTCCTGGAGCAGCTCGGCCCCCACCGACATCACGTGCTCGTGGGCCGCGGCGACGTCCTCGACCCACAGGTCCACGTGCACCTGCTGGGGGTTGCCGTCGGGCCACTGCGGCGGGACGTGGTCGGGGGCGAGCTGGACCGAGACCGGGTTCGCGCCGTCGACCAGCACCTTGTGCCAGTCCTCGGCGGTGACGGTGACGGTGCCGCCCAGGACGCCCGCCCAGAAGCGGCTCTCGGCCTCGATGTCGGCGGCGTCGAAGACGGTGGTCAGACGCGTGATCCTCATGGTGGGTCCCTCCCTCGGGTGCGGGCCACGCTAGCGGGCACCGCGGCCGAGGGGAACGGCCCCTCGCGGGTGTGGGCGTGAGGGCCCCGGTGGGTCTACAGTCCTCGCGTGCCACACACGGGTCACACGCGACCTTCCCTCCGCCGGCGATCCCCGGCCCACCCCGCACAGGTCATCGTGGCGAGCTACGCCGCCGCGCTCGCCGCCGGCACCGGGCTCCTCATGCTCCCCGTCTCGGTGACCCCGGAGGCGGGCGGCAGCGCCGGCCTCGTCGACGCGCTCTTCACGGCGGGCTCGGCCGTCTCGGTGACCGGCCTGATCGTCGTCGACACCGCCACCTACTGGAGCGGCTTCGGGCACGTCGTCATCCTCGCGCTCATCGAGCTCGGGGGTCTGGGGCTCATGACCTTCGCGTCGCTGCTCGGCCTCCTGCTCGTCCACCGCCTGGGCCTGCGCTCGCGCATGGCCACGAGCGCCTCCCTCGGCACCCCGACCACCGGGGACCTGCGCGAGCTCGTCGTCGGGATCGCCAAGGTGGCCCTCACCGTCCAGGCCGCCACCGCCGTCGTCCTGGCGGCACGCTTCGCGCTCACCTACGACTACCCGCCCGGGCAGGCGCTGTGGCACGGCGTCTTCCACGCCGGCTCGGCCTTCAACAACGCCGGTTTCGCGCTGTACTCCGACAACGTCATGGGCTTCGTCGCAGACCCCTGGGTGTGCCTGCCCCTCGCCGTCGCCGTCATCCTCGGTGGCGTCGGCTTCCCGGTCTTCATCGAGCTGCGCCGCCACGTGCGCGTGCCGCGGCTGTGGAGCATGAACACCCGCATCGTGCTCGCGGGCACCGCCGTCCTGCTCGTCGGGGGCACCGTGACGATCACCGCCCTCGAGTGGGACAACCCGGGGACCCTCGGCCCGCTCGACGTGCCGGCGAAGCTGCTCGCGGGCTTCTTCGCCGCCACCGTCGCGCGCACCGCAGGCTTCAACTCGGTGGACACCGCGGAGATGAACACCCAGACGTGGTTCGCCCAGGACGTCCTCATGTTCATCGGCGCCGGCCCGGCGGGCACCGCCGGCGGCATCAAGATCACGACGGCGGCCGTCCTGCTCGCCATCGTCCTCACCGAGATCCGCGGCGAGGGCGCCGTCAACGTCTTCGGCAAACGGCTCTCCCGCTCCGTGCACCGCCAGGCCATCACGGTGCTCACGCTCTCCGTCGCCGTCGTCATGGGGAGCACGTGGGCGCTGCTCATCACCACCCAGTTCACCCTGGACCAGCTCGTCTTCGAGGTGATCTCGGCCTTCGCCACGGTGGGTCTGTCCACCGGGATCACCCACCTCCTGCCCGACGGCGGGCAGCTGCTGCTCGTCGTCGTCATGTTCGCGGGCCGGGTGGGTCCCGTCACGCTCGCGACGGCACTGGCGCTGCGTTCCCGCAAGCGCCTGTAC
The DNA here is from genome assembly GCF_014837105.1 of Oceanitalea stevensii. Classification (GTDB taxonomy): domain Bacteria; phylum Actinomycetota; class Actinomycetes; order Actinomycetales; family Actinomycetaceae; genus Oceanitalea; species Oceanitalea stevensii. Next base: position 42,860 of record NZ_JACSPO010000010.1, read on the forward strand.
GAACTCCCGAAGGAGAGACCCCTCATTGGCTGAGCACCTTCGCCCCCGCCGCCGCGGCATCACCTCCCTGGGGCGCGACGACTCCGTCGTCGTCATCGGCCTGGGCCGCTTCGGCCAGGCACTGGCCCTGGAGCTCGCCGCGTCCGGCGTCGACGTCCTCGGCATCGACACGGACGAGACGATCGTCCAGGACCTCAACGGCCGCCTCACCCAGGTGGTCCGCGCGGATGCCACCCGCGAGGAGGTGCTCCGCCAGCTCGGTGTCGCCGACCTCAGCCACGCCGTCGTCGCGATCGGCTCGAGCATGGAGGCCTCGATCCTCACGAGCTCGTGGCTGCTGCGCCTGGCCGTGCCGCACGTGTGGGCCAAGGCCATCACGGCGGCCCACGGGCAGATCCTCACCCAGCTGGGCGTCCACCACGTCGTCTACCCGGAGAGCGACATGGGCCGGCGGGTGGCGCACCTGCTGCGGGGCACCATCGCCGAGTACCTCGACCTCGGGGGCGGCTTCGCGATGGTGACCGCGGCGGCACCGGAGGCGATGACCGGCCGGCCCCTGGACAAGGTCGGCTTCCGCAAGAAGCACAACCTCAACGTCGTCGCGGTGCGCCAGCCCGACGGCAGCTGGGGGCACGCCACCGGTGAGACCGTGCTCGCCAAGGGCGACACGATCATCGTCGTCGGCCCGGCCGCCGTCGCCGAGCGCTTCATGGAGATGACCTGACGCGCCACCCCCCACGTCGTCACGAGACGACAAACGCGCCCCCGCGAGCGCCGTCGACCGCTAGTGTGGGCACACGCACAGACCTCGAGCCGGTTCGCACGTGCCGGTGGGGGGCCGACGACGGCGCTACTTCTCGGGCGGGGAGTGGCGCCGCCGTCGTGCGGACGCCGACGGCAGGGCCTCCCGGCGGGAGCGGTACCCTCGGCCGGAGGTCGTCGGAGGGAGAAGCACCATGGCGCTGACCGTGGCGGTGGCGCAGTTCGCGCCCGGGCAGGACAAGGCCGCGAACCTGCGGACCATCGAGGAGCACCTGCGCACGGCGGCCGGCCGCGGCGCGCGGCTCGCGGTGCTGCCCGAGTTCTCCGTCTTCACCGCGCCGGCCATGGATGAGCGCTTCGTCGCGAGTGCCGAGCCGCTGGACGGGCCGAGCGTCGGGCGGCTGCGGGAGCTGTCGGCCGAGCTGGGCCTCACCGTCGTCGCCGGCGTCAACGAGGCCGCCGACGGCGAGCGGATCCGCAACGCGCTCGTCGGCCTCCAGGACGGGGAGCTGCGCGCGGTCTACCGCAAGGTCCACCTCTACGACGCCTTCGGCTACCGGGAGTCCGACCGCGTCATGGCGGCCGACCCGCAGGAGGCCGCGCTGCTCGAGGTCGACGGCTTCACCGTGGGCCTGCAGACCTGCTACGACGTTCGCTTCCCCGAGGTCTCCCGCACGCTCGTCGACGCCGGCGCAGACGTCCTCGCCGTCCCCGCCGCCTGGGCGCCGGGGCCGCTCAAGGAGTACCACTGGGGCACGCTGCTGCGGGCGCGGGCGATCGAGAACACCGTCTACGTGCTTGGCGCGGACCAGACGGGGCCGACGAGCGTCGGCAGCAGCGTCGTCCTCGACCCCATGGGCGTCGCGCTGGCCGCGGCCGGAGAGGCGCCCGGCGTGGCCGTGGCCCAGCTGGACCGCGCCCGCCTGGAGCAGGTGCGCGGGACCAACCCGGCGCTGGTCCTGCGCCGCTACCGGGTGTCCCCCAAGGAGAGCTGAGCAGCCCCGGACGGTTGCGTCCGATTTGGCGCACATGCCTATACAATTTCGCGGGCGGCAACGGGTGCCGCCGGACGGAGGCAACGATGCGCTCGAACATCCGGATGGCAACTGTCGTCCTCAGCCTGGGCCTTGTCGTGGCCGCGTGCTCCGACGCGGAGGAGGCGCCGGCGGACGCCACGCCCAGCTCCACCGCTGAGTCACCGGCACCGACGACCGAGAGCACCGAGGCCGCGGACCACGGCGCCCACGGGGCGCACGGCGCCGAGGACCACGACGCCGCAGCCGCAGCGGCCACCGGCCCGGTCGCCGCCTCCGTGCTCGGCACCTCGACCGGCACCTACGGCCCCCTCGACGAGGGCCTGGGCAGCGGGACGAACACGCTGGTCGTCGAGGGCACCGTGACGCTCGTCAAGGACGAGTACGGCACCCAGATGTCCACCAACGTCACCGGCCTCACCTCCGGTGCGCCCCACCCCGCCCACCTGCACGACGGCTCGTGCACCGAGTTCGGCGGGCACTACATGCACGACCACGCCGGCCCGCCCGAGCCGCCGAACGAGATCTGGCTGTCCTCGTCCAACGACCCGGCCGGCCCGCTCGAGCCGAGCCAGACCGGCAGCGCGCTCGGCTCCGGCGGGGCCGACTGGGTCCCGCGCGAGACGCCGCTGTCGATGATGATCCACGACTCCGAGTTCCCCGGTCTGCCCATCGCCTGCGCGGACTTCGCCGCCTACGACGGTGCGGTCACCCTCGTGCTCGAGCCTGCCGAGGACGGCGTCGAGGCGATCGAGTACTCCCTCGACGGCGGCGAGTGGCTGGCCTACGAGGGCCCGGTCGAGATCGCCGACGCCGGCGAGCACACCGTGGCGTACGCGCCCGCGGGCGAGCACGACGACGCCCCGGAGATCTCCTTCACCCTCGCCGGCTGAGGCAGCGGCAGCAGCGGCAGCCGGCAGCCGGGCCAGCCTGCCGGCCCGGTCCGATCCCCGCTGCTGAGACCGAGCTGCGCGGCTGACATATCAGCAGCGCAGCTCGGTCTCAGCAGCGAGGTCCGGGGCTGCTGCTCCAGGACCACCAGGTCACCCGGAGGGGTCGGTGACCTCCCGCAGCCGGATCAGCGCCTCCCGCAGGCACTCGGCCAGCTGGGCGCCGAGGTGCTCCTCCCACTCGCGTTCCACCGCGGCCACCACCTGCAGCGCCTGCTCGGCGGCCACACGGCCCTGCGGTGTGAAGCGGATGAGGCGGGCCCGCCCGTCGGCCGGGTCCGGGACCCGCTCGACGAGCCCCTTCTCCTCGAGCGCGACGACCAGCAGGCTCGCCGTCTGCTTCGTCACCTGCGCCTGCCGCGCGAGGTCGGTGAGCCGCGACCCGCCGTCAGCGATCCGCTGCGCGAGCCGGGCCTGGGCCGGCGTCACGTCGAAGCCGGCCGCCCGCATCGCGCCGACCACCCGCTCGTCCATGGCCCGGTAGGAGACGAACATCATCGTCGCGAGATCCATCGGCACACCCCCTTGACAGCGGTCAGGTACGGAGGAAACTAGTCAGCAACACTGACCATCATAGGGGTCATCATGAGCAGGGTTCCTCCCACCCGGCTCGTCCGGGCCGCGACCACGGTCCGGACGACGGTCCAGAAGCTCGCCGCGCGCATGGTGCCGCCCGAGGTCGGCGTGCTCGAGCTGGCCTCCGGCTTCATGGCGACGCACGCGGTCTACGCCGCGACGCGCCTCCGCATCCCGGACACGCTCGTCGCCGGCCCGCTGTCCCCCGCCGACGTCGCCGCGCGGGTCGGCACGCACGAGGACGCGACGCACCGCCTGCTGCGGGCGTGCGCCATGTGGGGCGTCTTCAGCGAGGAGCCCGACGGCCGCTTCGCGCTGACACCGCTGGCGGACCGGCTGCGCACGGGAACGCGTGACTCCATGCGCGCCGTCGTCCTCATGCTCGGCGACCCGAGCTACCAACGGGTCTGGGCGGAGCTCGCCACGACCGTCCGGACGGGCGAACCGGGCGCCGAGCGGGCCCTCGGCCGGTCGATATGGGAGCACCTGGAGCACGACGCCGAGTTCGGCGACGTCTTCCACGCGGCCATGACCCGTCTCTCCGCCCTGGACTGGCCCGCGGTCTCCGCCGTGTACGACTTCACCCGCTTCTCCCGGGTCGTCGACCTCGGTGGCGGGCACGGGCAGCTCCTCGCCCTCGTGCTCGGGGCCGCCCCCGCCGCCGAGGGGGTGCTCGTCGAGCGCTCGTCCATGGCCGACGGCGCTGCCCGCCTGCTCGGGGAGGCCGGCCTCGGCGACCGCTACCGGTTCGAGGCCGGGTCGTTCTTCGACACGGTTCCTCCCGACGGCGACCTCTACCTCCTGCGCCGCGTGCTCCACGACTACGACGACGCCCAGGCCGCCGCGATCCTCACCACCCTGCGCGAGCACGTGCGCGAACGCGCGACCCTCCTCGTGCTCGACGGCGTCGTCCCACCGGGGAACACGCCGGACTTCTCCAAGGCGCTCGACCTCGACATGATGCTGTTCGTCGGTGGCCGCGAGCGCACCGAGCCCCAGTGGCGCGCCCTGCTGGCCGACACCGGGTTCCGGACCACGCGGATCGTCCCCACGGTCTCGCCCGTCTCCCTCATCGAAGCCGTCCCGGGCAGGAAGCCATGAGCACGTTCGCCCAGATCTGCGCCGCTCTGGCGGCGGTCATCGTCATCGCCGTCTCCCCCTTGGAGGCCTTCTACATCCACCGCCCCCGGGTCCAGCGCTTCCTCGGCATCGAGCCGGACGGCCTTTCGAACGTCCACCTGTGGTCCTTCTGCATCGGGGCACGCAACGCCCTGGTCGGCGTCGGCACGCTCGTGGGGCTGGGCATGGTGAACCTCGGCGACCCCGCCGCCGGCACCGTCCTCGTCGTCGCCTGCCTGGTGTACCTGCTGCTCTCCTCGCTGTCCATGGGCCTGGCCGACGCGCTCGGCTACTGGCGGCCGCGCGGGAAGAGCGTCAAGGGCACCGTCGCGTCGTCCGTGCTGCCGGCCGCCGCGCTCGTCGCCGTCGCGCTCTGAGACGGCGGCCGGCGCCCCCTCCCCTGTCCTCGCTGCAGAAACGGAACTGCGCTGCTGATATGTCAGCCGCGCAGTTCCGTTTCTGCAGCGTGGTCCGCGACGTCCAACGCCCGGAGCTCAGTTGTCCCGGATCACTCCACCGGGATGATGACGCCCTGGTACTCCTCCTCGATGAACTGGTCCATCTCGTCGGAGGTGAGCAGCTCGTAGAGGGTGGCGATGCGCGGGTCGTCGGCGAGCTCCGGCGTCGTCGACAGGACGTTGTAGTAGTCGCTGTCGCTCTCCTCGGCGAGGATCATCTTGTCCTCGCCCAGGCCGGCGGGCAGCGCGAAGGCGGCGGTGACGATCGCGGCGTCCTGGTCCTCGACGGCCTGCGGCAGGGTGGCGTTCTCGATCTCGACGAACTCGATGTTGCGCGGGTTCGCGGTGATGTCGGCGATCGTGATGGGCTCCTCGGTGACCTCGATGAGGCCGTGCGCGGCGAGGAGCTTGAGGGCGCGGCCCTCGTTGGTCGGGTCGTTCGGGATCGCGACCGAGGCGCCGTCGGGCAGCTCCTCGAGCGAGCCGAAGTCGTTGGAGTACAGGCCCATCCGCGGCAGGTAGACCTCGCCGACGGAGACGAGGTCCTCGCCCATGGCCTCGTTGAAGGTCTCCATGAACGTCGTGTTCTGGAAGAGGTTGGCGTCGGCGTCGCCGTCGACCACGGCCGGGTTGGGCGTGTTGTAGTCGCTGAACTCGACGAACTCCACGGTCAGCCCCTCGGCGGGGGCGAGCTCCTCGGCGACGAAGCGGAGCATGTCGCCGGCGGGGACGGCGAGGGCCGCCACGCGGATGGTGTCGGACTCGGCGTCGGAGGCTGCGCCGTCGTCGTCCCCTCCGCCACAGGCGGTGAGGGCGAGGGCGGCGACGACGGCGACGGGCAGGGTGCGGGTGAGGCGCATGGATCTACTTTCTAGCGGTGGGACGCACGTCGGGCGACGTAGTTGCCGGCCGACTGGAGGATCTGGACGAGGACGACGAGGAGCACGACGACGACGAGCATGTACTCGAGGCTGTAGCGCTGGTACCCGTAGCGGAAGGCCACGTCCCCGAGCCCGCCGCCACCGACGGCCCCGACCATCGCGGAGTAGCCGATGAGGCCGACGACGGTCGTCGACAGTCCCAGCGTGAGGGCGGGGACCGCCTCGGCGAGGAGGACCTTGAACATGATCGTGCGCCTGGTGGCGCCGAGGGAGACGGCGGCGTCGATGACCCCGCGGGGCACCTCGCGGACCGCGATCTCCACGAGCCGGGCGAAGAACGGGATGCCGGCGATGGTGAGCGGGACGATCGAGGCCGTCGGGCCGATGAAGGTGCCGACGACCAGCCGGGTGAAGGGGATGAGCAGGATCATGAGGATGATGAACGGGATCGAGCGGCCGATGTTGACGACGACGTCGAGAGTCCGGTTCACCACCTTGCCCAGCGCACGGGAGCCGAAGGGCTTGGCGTAGAGGCCGTCCTTCTCGGTGGTGACGAGGAGGACGCCGACGGCGGTCCCGACGACCACGGTGAACAGCAGCGCGACAAAGACCATGTAGAGCGTCTGCCACGTGCCGCGGGAGACGATCTCGACGAGGTCGGACCAGAAGTCCGGGTCGTTGCGGTCGATCATCGGACCACCTCCACGAACAGGCCCTGGGAGCGCAGGTAGGACAGGGCGGCCTCCACCTGGTCGCCGGTGGCGGCGGGGATCTCGAGCCGGGTGCGGCCGGTCTGGGTGCCGTCGTGGATGGTCTCCATCGCGGCGCCGAGGATGGCGACGTCCAGGCCCTGGTCGCGGGCGAGGCGCGCGATGACGGGCTCGGAGGAGGTCTGCTTGGTGAAGGTGACGTCGATGATCGTCGTGCCGCGCTCGGGCGGCAGCTCCCCGAGCTGGAAGAGCTCGGCGGCCAGCCGCGAGCCGGGGGTGGTGAGCAGCTGGTCCATGGGGCCGTGCTCGAGGATGCGGCCGTGCTCCATGAGCGCGGCGGAGTCGCAGATGCGCTTGATGACGTCCATCTCGTGGGTGATGAGGAGGACGGTGAGGCCGAGCTCGCGGGACAGGCGGCGGATGAGGTCGAGGACCGAGCGGGTGGTCTCCGGGTCGAGGGCCGAGGTGGCCTCGTCGGAGAGGAGGACGCTCGGGTTGTCGGCGAGGGCGCGGGCGATGCCCACGCGCTGCTTCTGGCCCCCAGAGAGCTGGGCGGGGTAGGCGCCGGCGCGGTCGGACAGGCCGACGAGCTCGAGGATCTCAGTGGCGCGATGGCGGCGGTCCGCGCGGGAGGTGCCGGCGATCTCGAGGGCGAGCTCGACGTTGGCCTGCGCGGTGCGGGAGGACAGCAGGTTGAAGTGCTGGAAGATCATCCCGGCGCGACGGCGGGCCTCGCGCAGCTCCTTGCCCTTGAGCTCGGAGATGACGGCGCCGTCGACCGTGACCGTCCCGGAGTCCGGCTTCTCCAGGGCGTTGACGGTGCGGATGAGGGTCGACTTGCCGGCGCCGGACTGGCCGACGATCCCGAAGATCTCCCCCGGCTCGACGCGCAGGGAGACGTGGTCGAGCGCGTGGACCTCACCGCCGGGTGTGCGGAAGGTCTTGGACACATCCACTAGGTCGATCAAGCGGTCCTCCTGGTCCGATGGGCGCGGGCGGGCACCGTCCGCCCCCGATCAGCCCGCGCTCAGCCTGTCGTGCCGGGCGCTGACACGTCCAGCAGCAGAGACGAGTATCTCATGCTTCGGACGTGAGCTTCTCGTGGGAAATGGGGAGGACCGGGCGGAGCGCCGCTCGGTAGGCTCGCCGTCCCAGCCCACGGGCGGCGCTGCGGCCCGCAGTGAGGCCTTGGGCACACACGAGTCGGAGGTGGTGTCGTGCCGTTCCCTGCCGGGCTGCTCGCCCCGGACGGTCTGACGGTCCCGGGGCTCTCCCTGCGGCCGATCACCGCGGCGGACGCGGAGCTAGACCACGCGGCCGTGATGGAGAGCAGGGAGCTCCTGCGCCCCTGGGAGCAGACGGGCTGGCCCGCCGACGACTTCACCGTCGCGGAGAACCGGGCCGACCTCGAGGGCCTGGAGAGGCGCCACGCCGAGGGGCGGGCCTTCACCTACACCGTGCTGGACCCGGCGGACACGACATGCCTCGGATGCGTCTACCTCATGCCGCCCGACGCGCGGATGTACGACGGCGCCCACATCGTCCCTGCGGCCGCGGAGGACCGGTGGGAGGACGTGGACGCCGCCGTCTACTTCTGGGTGCGTGCCTCGCGCCTGGGGGCGGGCACCGACCGTGTGCTGCTGGAAGTACTGCGGGACTGGCTCCGGGACGAGTGGGGACTCGAGCACGCCGCCGTCGTCGTCCCCGAGGACGTCGCGCCGCAGGTCGCGGCGGTGGAGAGCACGGGCCTGCGGCTGCGCTTCACCGTCACCGAGCAGGGCAAGCCCGGCCGCTACCTCGCCTACGGCTGAGCGGGCGCTACTGCACGTCCGGGACCTGCGCCAGCCGCCCGTCGATCATCTCGACGACGCGGTCGCAGTGGGTGAGGACGTCGTGGTCGTGGGTGACCATGACGACGGCGATCCCCCGCTCGTGGCACCGTGCCGCGAGCAGCTCGACGACCTCGTGGCTGCGCGCCCGGTCGAGGGCCGCGGTGGGCTCGTCGACGAGGAGCAGCCCGGGGTCGTTGACGAGGGCGCGTGCGATGCCCACCCGCTGCCGCTCACCGCCGGAGAGCTCACCGGGACGGTGGTCGGCCCGGTGGCTCATCCCCACGGCGTCGAGCAGCGGGAGCGGGTCGAAGGACCGCGCGCCGGGGCGCCCGGCGATCCGGTAGGCGAGGCGCAGCTGGTCGGCCGCCGTGAGGGCCGGCACGAGGTTGCCGGACTGGAAGACGAAGCCGAGCCGGCTGCGCCGGAACTCCGCGAGGGCGCCCTGCCCGCGACGGCGCATCGCGCCGAGGTCCTCACCGAGGACCTGCACGTCGCCGGAGGTGGGCGTCGCCAGCGCGCCGGCCACGGCGAGGAGCGAGGACTTGCCGGCGCCCGAGGGGCCGACGACGGCGACGAGCTCGCCCGGGGCGACGTCGAGGTCGACGGCGTCCATCGCGCGGACCTTGCCCGCGCCGTCGCCGACCTCGAGGGTGACGTCGCGCAGCCGCAGGCCGAGCGTCGTGCCGTCCATGCCGGCAGTGTCGAAGGTGCTCATCGGGCGCCTCCCAGCGCGGTGATCGGGTCGATGCAGGTAACCCGCAGGACGGCGACGGCGGCGCCGAGCAGTCCGAGCAGGATGGTGACGGCGGAGGCGACGGCGATGGCCGGGGCCTCCAGGGCGAAGGGCATGCCGTCCGGCATGAGGGCACCGAGGCCCACCCCGACAGCGACACCGACGGCGGTGAAGACGAGCAGGAGGATGGCCGCCTGCGCGAGACCGTCACGGAGCAGGTAGCGGGCGGAGGCACCCATGGCGCGGAGCACGGCGAGCTCGTGGCTGCGCTGGATGGTCCACACGGTGAAGAAGGCGCCGACGACGAGCGCGCCGATCGCGTAGAGGAACCACTGGATCATGCTGAGCGTCAGCGTCTCGGCCTCGTAGCCCGGGGAGGCGTTGAAGGACTCCTCGAGCGTCATCGTCGTCGTGTCGGCGGCGGCGTCACCGGCGGCGAGCGCGTCGGCGTCACCGGCGGCGAGGGCGGAGCCCTCGGTGCCGAGGAGCCCGATGACGGAGTACTGGTCGAAGTCGAGGGCCGCGACCTGCTCCGCGGTGGGCGCAGAGCCGGCGGGGGCCTCCCCGGCGGCGATGAGCTGCCAGGTCCCGAGCGGGAGGTAGGCGATGTCGACGTGGCCGAAGGTGGCCTGCTCGTCGGTGAAGCCGACGACCTCGAGCTGGGTGTCGAGGCGGTCGAGGGTGACGACGGTCCCGATCTCGAGACCGTCCGCGGTGCCGGAGACGACGATCCCCGCGGGGTCGTCGAGGCCGGTGCCGTCGGCGACGTCGGGGGCGAGGAACGAGCCGGGCTCGACGCCGAAGAGGGTGAGGTCGACCTGCTCGCCGGTGTCGGTCACGGCGTTGACGATGGACGCCCCCATCGGGGACGCCTCGGCGACGTCGGACTGGTCGCGCCAGGTGGCGAGCTGGGCGTCGTCGACGACGGAGCGGGAGAACGCGTTGTCCGCCTTGGTACCGGCGTCGAACGCGAAGGAGGTCGAGGTGGGCAGGGACTTGAGGCCGGAGACGCCGTCGTTGACCAGCCCGGCGGAGAGGCCGGAGAGCAGGACCATGAGAACGGCGATGAGAGCGATAACGACGCCCATGAGACTGAAACGGCCCCGGGCGAACGACAGCTCGCGCAGTGCGAGGAACATGAGTGTCCTTTGATGAGGTTGCCGGCGCCCGCGACCGCACCGAGCCCGAGGCCCGCCAGTTGCCGACACCGTGTCGGGAAGATGCCGACAGCGTGTCACAAAGCGGGCCGGCGGTGCACCCGGGACGCGTGTGGTCTTGCGCTCAGTGCGCCCGGCCGGTCCCACCCAGCTCGCGGACCATCGGCCCGAGGACGGCGACGAGTCGCGCGACGGCGGCGTCGCGCCCCTGCCCCGTCTCGAGCAGCAGGGTGGCCCCGTGGACGACGGCGTTGATCAGGCCCGCGACGTCGTCGGGCGCGTCCACGCCCAGGGCGTCGAGGGCCGAAATGAGCGGTTCCTGGATCTCGCGGTGCATCCGCGCGGCCTGCTCGTCCAGTGCCTCGCCAGGATCGAGCGCCGCCAGGGCGCTGCCCACCGCGTGGGCGCCCTCGACGACGAGGTCGATGTTGGCGACGGCGTAGGCGAGGATGCGGTCGGCGTCCGTCGGGGCGGCGGCCATGGCCTCGCGGATCCGCTCGGTCCACCGCGGATAGATGTCCTTCACCATGGCGTGGAGGAGCTCGCGCTTGGAGCCGAAGTACTGGTACGCGCTGGTCCGCGCAAGGCCGGCCCGGGTGGCGACGTCGGACAGGCTGGGCGGCTCACCGGTCTCCAGGAGGATCGTGTGCGCGGCGTCGAGCAGCGCTCGCTCCCGCGCCGCGCGGTGCTCGGCGACGGTCGCCTCGGTGATCCTGGGCATGGCACCTGACGATACGCCGCGCCGGTCGAGGCGGTCGCCGCGGCGTGGCGGTCACCCCCGCCGACAGCCGCGACCGCCGGAGCATCACCCGCTCCGCCCCTCCACCGTCGGGCCTCCCGGTGGAACGGTGGAGCCAGCAGGTTCGACGTCGGCGTCGGGAGCACACGATGAACCGCACGAGCGCAGGCGGTCCGGTGGGCGCGCCGGCGCGCGCGCTCGCCGCCCTGGTGACGGGGCTCCTCGTGGTCCTCGCCCTGCTGGCGGCGCCCGGCGCACAGGCACAGACGGAGGAGCCGACCCAAGACCCGACCGACCGGGCCTGTGCGCTCGCGCGGAGTCTCAACGCGCAGGCTCGGCCTCAGGACGCCCGCGCCCTCGTCGACGAGCATCGCGCCGCAGCGGCAGCGCATCGCCGCGACTGCGCCCCGGAGTACTTCGAGGCACAGGCTCGGACCTCGCTTGCCACGATCGTCACGACGCTGGCGGACGATGACGCCCTCGCGCCACTACGGGCCCAGCTGGCCGACGTCTGCGGCACATCGGCGGACACACGGAGCGAGGTTCTCGCGGCCTGCGACGTCGCCGTCTCCGCCGAACAGCCGATGACCTGGAGCGAGGACGTCGCCTCCTCCCTCGCGGGGTTCGTCGAGCGGTGGGCGGAACCACTCCGGGACCTTGCGCTCGCCGTCGTCGGCTTCCTTGCCGCCGTCTACGTGCTCGCCCGTGTCCAGACCCGTCGTCTCTCGCCGACGCGGTACGCCGCGCTGGCCAGGATCGGCGCCAGCCGTGGTGGCGCGAAGGTCGCCGCCGGGGCCGTGGTGCTCGCCGCGACGGCCGCGTTCGTCTTCCTCATCGTCTGGGCACCCCGCACGAGCGGGGACGCACCGGTGATCGCTGCTGTCGCCGTCGTGGTCCTCGCCCTCACGGCGTGGGCGGTGGACCGCGTCGCCCGGCTCCTGGCGAGCTCGCTGCGGATCGCGGTGACCGTGCGAGGCGCGGACGGCAAGGAGTCGACGAGTGCCACCGCGCACGTCATCGGCATCCTCAACGAGCTCGGGGCCCAGGGCCCGCGAGGGGCGCAGTTCCCCCGCGGTACGGACGTCTCCGCGCTCGACACCGCTGTCATCAGCGCGCTCCCCGCGGGCGCCGTCGCAAAGCTCCTGCTCGCCGTCCTCCACGTGCTCGTCCCGCGCGCCCCGTGGGAGGTGTCCATCGACGAGGAGTCCGTGGACCGCGAGACGGTGGAGGTCACCCACAACGGCCGTTCCGCCCTCGTGGCGGTCGTGGACCGAGACGCGCTCGGCCTCCGGACGCCGGTGCTCACCGCGAGCGCATCTCCATCCGCAGAAGTGGCGGTCCTGCCCGACCTGCACCGCATGAGCGCCGCCCTGGTGCTGGCCAAGCTGCACGAGGTGCATCGGTTCCCCGGGTTGGGTGGCGCGACCAACGGCCTGTCCGTCGGGTTCCAGACCGTGGCGACCAGCGACTTCGCACGCGACTACGACGCGGCCGCGCCGCTCCTGGCCCGGGCCGTGGGCCTGGACAGCGGGAACCTCGCCGCGACGCTGGGCCTGCTCCACTGCCGGTTCCGCAGCGCCAGCAACGCGCCCGACCTCAGCCTCTACGTCGACGAGCTCACCGCTCTTCTCGACAGGCTCGAGGGCCTCAGCGAGGACGACCCCGCGGGCGCGATGCTCCTCACCTGCCGGGCGCGGCTCAACCGGCTCGTCGCCCGGATCAACCTCGCCTTCGCAGACGGCAGTGGCACCGCCGCAGGGCTGGGGTGCGCCCGGGAGCTGGCGAAGGCGCTGGTGACGGACGTCGACGCGCTCGTCGCGGCCCCCGAAGTCCCCGCCGAGAACGTCACCCTGCTCCGGGCGATCGCGCGCAACGCCCGGATCCTCATGGTGGTCGGGACGAACGGCGCCCCCGAGCCGCCGCTCACCCCCCTCGAGCACCACCAGGCCGCCTGCCACTACGCCACGGCCCCCACGCCTGCCCTCGAGCGGGCGGTCCACCACCTGCGTCTCGCGGCCGCCGAGCCGCAGCTAGCCGCGTGGCGCGCACTGGACCCCCAGCTCGAGCAGTTCCGCCGTACCGACACCTACCGTGCTGCGTTCCCGCCCGAGAAGGACGAGTTCTTCTCCTTGCCCGGGATCGCTCGACTGAAGGACGGCCTCACGCGCCTGGGCATCACGGGTGAACGCGACCTCCTGGCGCACTCACCCGCCGAGGTCGCGCAGCTGCTCGGCACGACCTCGGCCGTGACGGGCCGCCTGCTCGCGCTCGTCCGCCTGGTCTCCCAGGTGCCCAGCGACCTCCATCCCTGGCGCTACACGATCGGCTCCTGGGTCGCGCGGACGGCGCGTCCGGGGCTCACGCGAGCCGAGTTGGCGGAAGCCGTCGCCGAGGAGCTCGCGGAGGAGCTCAGCGCCGGTGAGATCGCGGCACTTCAGGCGTGGGTTCGCGCGGGCTCCTGCCGCCGGTCCGACCTCGCGGACTATCTGCGCGCCATCACCTGAGTCCGAGCGTGTCTGTTTCCGGTGCTTGCGTCGCACTCTCGCGCCTTCGGTCGCCCCTCGGAACGGACGCGGGAGTTGTGAGGGTGCGACGCAAGCGAGCGGCTCAGGCGCGGAGGCGCGCCAGCCCCTCGGCCGCACGCTCCAGCACGCTCTCCTGCTTGACGTAGGTGAAGCGCACCCACGAACCCAGCGCATCCGCCGTCGTTGACCCGGCGGCGCAGAACGCACTGACCGGGATCCCGACGACGTCGGCCAGCTCGGGCAGCCGGCGGCACAGGTCGACGGCGTCGGTGAAGCCGAGCGGTGCGGCGTCGGCGACGACGAAGTACGTGCCGGCCGCCCGGACCGTGGCGAAACCTGCGGCGTCGAGCGCTCCGGTGAGGAGGTCGCGGCGGGACTGCAGGGAGGCCCGGAGCCCGGCGACGTACTCCCCCGTCCGCCCGTCCTCGTCGGCCAGCCCGGCCGCGACGGCGTGCTGGAACGGCCCGGAGGCGACGTAGGTGAGGAACTGCTTGACGGTGCGCACGGCGGTGACGAGCTCCGCCGGGCCGTGGATCCACCCGACCTTCCACCCGGTGAAGGACAGCGACTTCCCCGAGGAGGAGATCGTCAGCGTGCGCCCTGCCGCGGCGGGGAGCGTGGCGAGCGGGACGTGCCGCACGCCGTCGTAGGTGAGGTGCTCGTAGACCTCGTCGGTGACGATGACGGCGTCCCGTGCCGCGGCCTGCTCCGCCAGGAGCGTCAACTCGTCGATCGTGAGGACGGTGCCGGTGGGGTTGTGCGGGGTGTTGACCAGGACGATACGCGTGCGGTCGGTGAACGCCGCGCGCACGTCGTCGGGGTCGAGGTGGAAGCCGTCCGGGCCGGGGCGCAGCGCGATGGTGCGGTGGGTGGCGCCGGCCATCGCGATGGAGGCGGCGTAGGAGTCGTAGTACGGCTCGAGGGTGAGGACCTCGTCCCCCGGCCCGGCGAGCGCGAGGATCGTCGCGGCGATCGCCTCGGTCGCGCCGGCGGTGACGAGCACCTCGGTGTCCGGGTCGACGCTCAAGCCGTAGTGGCGGGCCTGGTGCGCGGCGACCGCCTCGCGCAGCTGCGGGATGCCGGGGCCCGGCGGGTACTGGTTATGGCCGTCCCGGATGGCCGCGATTGCGGCCTCCTTGAGGTGCTCGGGCCCGTCGACGTCCGGGAAGCCCTGACCGAGGTTGACCGCGCCCGTGCGGGCGGCGAGCTCGGACATCTCGGCAAAGATCGTCGGGGCGACGACGCCCGACGGCGAGAGCAGGCCGGCCCCCCGGGCCACGTCGATCCAGCGGTCACTACGCATGGCGCGATCCTCGCATCCGTCCGCGGGTCCAGACCATGGCGTCCACGTCGAGCGCTGGCCCGCGAGCTCCTGGTCAACACGCACATCGCACTGCGACAGACGGCAGCAACGGCAGAGGCCCAGAGCGTCGCGACCATAGGTGTCCGCTGCCCAGGCGGCGTCAGTCCTAGACTCAGCCCGGTCGGCGAGAGGACGACGATGCCGCAACACGAACCCACGCGACGCCGCGCCGTTGCACTCCTCGCCCTGAGCAACGTCCTGGGCGGGATCGGGGTGGCGTCGGGGATCGCCGTCGGCGCCCTGCTCGCCGAGCGCCTCGGGGGCACGGCCGTGGCCGGCCTGGCGCAGGCCACGGGCGTCCTCGGCGCCGCGGTCGCCGCCGTCCCGCTCGCCACCCTGGCCACCCGGCGGGGCCGGCGGTGGTCGCTCACGCTCGGGTACACGGTCGCCCTGCTCGGCGCCGGCCTCGTCGTCACGGCCGCCGTCATCGGCTCCTTCCTCGTCCTGCTGCTGGGGCTGGGGACCTTCGGGGTGGCGCAGGCAGCGAACCTCCAGTCCCGGTACGCCGCCGCCGACGGAGCGAGCGCCGCCACCCGCGCCCGGTCGATCTCGGTCGTCCTGTGGGCGACGACGGTCGGCTCGGTGGCCGGGCCCAACCTCACGGCGGTGGGCGAGCGGGCGGCCTCGGAAGTCGGCATCCCTGGCCTCGCCGGGCCCTACCTGTTCTCCGCCCTCGCCTTCGCCCTCGCCGCCACCGTCCTCGGCGTCTTCTTCCGCCCCGTCGACGGCGCGGCGGACGGCTCGGCCGGACAGCCGCCACCGGCGGGTACCGCGTCCGCGCCGCGGGCGGTCGGTGCCACGGCCGCGCTGCGGTGGGCTGCCGGGCACCCGGTGGCCAGGTTCGCCGTCGGGCTCATCGCCGTGGCCCACGCCGTCATGGTCATGGTCATGGTGATGACGCCGGTGCACATGCAGCACAGCGGGATGAGCCTGGAGCTCGTCGGCATCGTCATCAGCGTCCACGTCCTGGGGATGTACGCGCTCAGCCCGGTGTTCGGGTGGCTGGTCGACCGGCGTGGCGGTGTGGCCGTGGCGGTCGGCGGCATCCTCGTCCTCCTCGCCGCGACCGTCCTGGGCTTCGTCGCGGCCGCCTCGGGCGAGAGCCCGGGCCTCACCGCCCTCGCGCTCACGGTCCTGGGCCTCGGCTGGTCGGCGTCGCTCATCTCCGCCTCCGCGCTGCTCACCGAGGTCGCGCCCGACCACGTGCGGGTCCCGCTGCAGGGGGCCACGGACGCCGCCATGAGCTACGCCGGCGCGGCGGCCGCCGCCCTGGCCGGCCCGATCCTCGCGGCGGGCTGGTTCCGCGCGGTCAACGTCGCGGCGGCGCTGCTCCTGGTCCCTGCGGCGCTCCTCGCCGTGGGCGCCGCTCGCCGTCCCGCCGCCACGCCTGCCGATGGCCGCTGACCACGGCAACTCCGCCGCCCGCGTCAGAAGAACTCCTCGACGTCCCCGAGGTCACCGCTCGTCACCACAATCCCTGGGTGCTGGGTCTCGTACGCAACCGCCTCGCGCTGCGACTCCGTACGCTCGGTCGTGATCTCGGTCAGATGAGTTCGTCGCGTGCCCACAGGGCTGCCTTCCGGTCCGGGGGTTTCCACCGCCCGGTGTCGGACGATTGATATCACGGCGCCATCCGACGGACATCACATTCCTCGCACGATTTCAGAATGCGGTCGCGGGGAGCCCGGGCGTCGCGACCTCTCGCTCGAGGAACTCCTTGCGGACGACGCCAGGGTCGCGCGCCGTTCTCCCCAGGTGTAGTGATGAGGGGCCGGACGGCACCGGAGGAGGATCGAGGAGCCCGTGACCCAGGTTCTCGAAGCAGGCGCGTGGGGCGCGCTCGGGGGCGTCGCGCTCGTGATCGGCGCGGCCGTCGCATGGTTCGTCCGGGTGCCGGCGGCCGTTGTCGCGGCGGTCATGGCCTTCGGCTCCGGAGTGCTCATCTCCGCGCTCGCCTTCGAGCTCGTCCAGGAGGCGGCCGACGTCGGCGGGGTGGGCCCCACCGTGCTCGGCTTCCTCGGCGGGGCGATCGCCTACATGCTCGCCAACGCGCAGCTCGCCCGCCGCGGCGCACGGCACCGCAAGCGCTCCCAGGGGCAGCAGCCCCGCGAGGAGGAGACCAGCGGAAGCGGAGCCGCGATCGCCGTCGGTGCGCTGCTCGACGGCGTCCCGGAGTCGGTCGTTCTCGGTGCCAGCCTGCTCGGAGGCGGCGGGGTGAGCACCGCCGTCGTCGCCGCGGTCTTCATCTCCAACCTGCCCGAGGGCTTGTCGAGTGCCGCCGGGATGAAGCGGTCCGGGCGCAGTGCGCGGTACGTCTTCGGGGTGTGGGGCGGGATTGCCGTCGCGAGCGCTGTCGCGGCCGCGCTCGGCTACCTGCTCCTCGGCTCCGCGTCGCCCCAGGTCGTCGCCGCCATCACAGCGGTGGCCGCCGGCGCCATCCTCACGATGCTCGCCGACACGATGATCCCCGAGGCGTTCGAGCGCACGCGCACGCTCACCGGGCTGATCGCGGCCGTCGGTTTCGTCTGCGCGTTCGCGATCAGCGAGGCAGGCGGCTGATCCGACGACGACGTCGCCGTCCCCTCCCGCGTCAGAGGAACTCTTCGGAGTCCCCGAACTCGCCGATGATGAAACGGAGCGCTGCCTGCTGGATCTCGTACTCCGCCGCTACGGTGTCGCGCCACGACGTCGCGCGCTCCACCGATGTCTCGATCAGGTGATCCTGTCGGGTGCCCATGAGGTTGCCCTCCCGTCCGGGGTGTCGACACCGCCCGATGCCGACAGGGCCATTGATACCACGGCGCGTGTCGACCGACCCATTCCCGTGGAGGCTGGTCCCTATTCTCGGAACGTCCCATTGACGTCCTCAAGAAGCGCTCACCAGCACAAGCAGAACGGATGCCCCGCCGGATCGGCATAGACCCGGAACGTGTCCGTCGCGTTCCCGTTCTGGGACCCCTTGAGCAGCCGCGCGCCGTGCGCGATGACGTGCTCGTGCGCCTCCTCGATGTCGTCGATCCACAGGTCGAGGTGGATCTGCTGCGGGTTCCCGTCGGGCCACTGGGGCGGCACGTGGTCGGGCGCCAGCTGCACCGCGACGAACGGCTTCCCGTCGACCACCACCTCGTGCCAGTCGTCGTCGGCCTCGACGGTCCCTCCCAGCACCCCCGCCCAGAAGCGGCTCTCCACGTCCAGGTCGGCGGCGTCGAACACGACGAGGTGATGCTTGATCTGCATGGCGGCCTCCTTGCTCGCGAGGGCAAGGCTAGTAGCCGCCACCCCGCCAGCGCGAGGGGCTGATCGCCCCGATCTCCCACGTCCTCTGGAACGCACATCCGGTACGTCCCAGCGTGGCGCCAGGTGCGTCCAGACGACCGGGGGTGCGTCCCAGGCGGACGGAGGGGGCGGCGGAAGGCGAGCCGTCGACGGCCGCCGCGCTCAGACCCGCAGCAGCGCCTTGATCGCACGCCGCTCATCCATCGCGCGGTACGCCTCGGCGGCGTCCTCGAGCGGCACCTCGAGGTCGAACACGCGGCCCGGGTCGATGCGCCGGTTCCAGATGAGGTCGATGAGCTCGGGCAGGTACTCGCGGACCGGCGCCGGCCCGCCGTGGAGGTGGACGTGGGAGCCGAAGAGCAGCTTGCCGGGGATCTCCACGCCGTGGGAGACACCCACGAACCCGACGTGACCGCCGGGCCGGGTCGCCTTGATCGCCTGGAGCATCGACTCCTGGGTGCCGACGGCCTCGATGACCGAGTGCGCGCCCAGCCCGTCGGTGAGCTCCTTGACGGCGTCCGCGCCCTCGTCGCCGCGCGAGGTGACGACGTCGATCGCGCCGAACTCCTTCGCGAGCGCCTGCCGGTCGGCGTGCCGGCTGAAGATGACGATCCGCTCGGCGCCCATCTCGCGGGCCGCCAGCACGCCGAGCAGCCCCACCGCGCCGTCGCCCACCACCGCGACCGTCTTGCCCGGCCCCGCCTGCGCCGCGGCCGCCGCGAACCAGCCGGTGCCGAGGACGTCGGAGGCGGCGAGCAGGCTGGGGACCAGGTCCGGCGAGGGCTCACCGGGGGTGGCGACGAGCGTGCCGTCGGCGAGCGGCACCCGCAGGTACTCGGCCTGCGAACCGCCCATCCCCACGCGCTGGACGCAGGACGTCTGGTACCCGGCCCGGCAGATCTCGCACGTGTTGTCCGAGGCGACGAAGGACCCGACGACGAAGTCGCCCACCTTCACGTTGGTCACCGCGGAGCCGACCTCCTCGACGACGCCCACGTACTCGTGCCCCATGGGCCGCGGCTCCCGGATCTCGTCGGCACCGCGGTAGGGCCACAGGTCCGAGCCGCACACGCACGCCGCAGCGAGCCGGATGACCGCGTCGGTCGGCTCCTGGACCGTCGGCATCGGAAGGTCCTCGACGCGGACATCCCCCGCTCCGTGCATGACAACTCCGCGCATGGTGCTCCTTCTCGGTCGCCGGTCGGCCCGACGGTCGTCTGGTGGTGGGACACCAGGGTCACCTCCCCCACGTGTCCTCACAACCGCTGCCCGGCCGCGACGTGCCCACCCGCGGCGTCGTGTGGTCACGACCCCATGGACACACCCGAGGAGTGAGCACCGACGGTGCGGACGTTTACGCGGGCGGCCGCTGGTGGCACGCTCGAGGCATGACTGTGCAAGTCATCCCCATGCTCCCGTGCGCCGACATCGACGAGATCGCCGACTTCTTCACCGCCCTGGGCTTCCGCGTCACCTACCGGCAGGTGAGGCCCAACCCGTACGTCGCCGTCGAGGGCCACGGTTTCCCGTTGCACTACTACGAGCTGGACGGTCACCGCCCGGAGGCGTCGCACAGCACCTGCGGGGTGGTCGTCGACGACACGGCTCCACTGTTCGACGCCCTCGCGGCCGGCCTGCGAGCCCGGTACGGCAAGCTTCCCGTCGCGGGCTTCCCGCGGATCACGCGGCCCCGGCCCCGGAAGAACGCCGGCGGCCTGTCCGGGTTCAGCCTCATCGACCCCGCCGGCAACTGGATCCGGGTCATGAGCCGCGCGGGCACCGCCGAGCCGCCGGTGGAGTCCTCACCGCTGCGGGAGAGTCTGCTCAACGCGATCGTGATCGCCGACAGCAAGGGTGACCCTGCACAGGCCGCGAAGATCCTCACCGGGGCGGTCCGGCGGGCGGACGCCTCGGACCCCGCGCTCGAGGACGCCCAGGAGTTCCTCGCCGAGCTCGCGGAGCGTCTCGCATAGGTTGAAGGTGCGGCAAGCACGCAGCGGGCAGGGACGCCGCCTGAGCGACTCGCCGGCGTCCTGGTCGAGGAGCCGCCGAGCTCGCGCAGAGGGAGCGCTACTCGCGGTGCTGGACGATGTTCACCACGGTGCCGTCGGGAGCCCGGAGGAAGAACCGCCTCACGCCCCACGCCTCCACGGTGAGTGGATGGACGATCTCGTACCCGCGCCGCTGAGCGTCCGCGAACGCCGCCTCGACATCGTCGACCATGACGGAGATCGTGGGACTCTCCGAGGCGGTCATGTCGTCGGTGACCAGCTGGACGCTCGCCCCCGTCTCCGGTGACGTGTACCGGGCCACCCAGCCGAGGTCGAACTCCTCGTCGCTCAGCCCGAGGTAGTCCGCGTAGAAGGCCTTGGCGGCCCCGATGTCACGGACGCAGATGTCGGCAATCACTCGGATCACGCGCATGCGGACCTCCTCAGCCCTCGTCCGAGGTGACGGGGTCATGCACCAGGTGCGTCGCCGTCGACGTCGGGCCGTTGTCCGGCGCGACGCCCAGGCCCGTGACGACGCCGTCCAGGGAGACGGTGACGTCGGTGATGACTCGACTCATGCAGGGACAGACCGGGCTCGGCCGTGATTCTCATCGCCGGGTCGGACCGACACGATGGCCTCGTGACGAAGCCGTCGACAGCTCCCCGACGTGCGCGGTGCACCGAGCCCGTGTAGATCCATCACTCGGGACGTAGGCCTCCCGCATGTGCGGACGGTCCACGCCCCTCCGGGCCCAGGACGGGCCGGATCCCACGACGAAGGCAGAGGTTCGTGTTCACCAAGACCATCCGCGCAGGGGCAACCTCCCTGACCGCGCTCGCGCTCGCCCTCTCGCTCACCGCATGCAGCTCAGACGAGCCGGAGCCCGAGGCGAGCACCGAGCCGGCCACCCAGGAGGCGACCACCGAGGCCACCCCGGAGGCCGAGCCGAGCGCCACCGAGGAGGAGGCCCCCGAGGAGACGACGGCCGCGGACTCGGAGGCAGCCCTGGACGAGTACGTCGCCATGGAGCGGGAACAGCTGGAGGCGGCAGGCGACTCGCTGGCCGAGGTCTACTCCGAGGTCACGGTCGAGGCGCAGTACCCGGACACGGCCGTGTTCACCTACACCTACGCGCAGGAGGTGCCCGCCGAGGAGGCCGCGACGCAGCTCGAGAGCATGGCCGGGGACCTCAAGGAGCTCTGCGAGACCGGCGTCTTCCCGGCGATGGAGTCCATGGGCGTCGGCCCGAGCCAGAAGGTCACCTACGTCTACAACAACGCCGACGGCTCCGAGATCTGGAGCCAGACCTTCGAGTCGTAGGACTGCGGCGGTGACGTCCACGAGTCGGCGTCGTGGACGTCACCGCCCGCTCCTCCCGGCACGGCCGGGGACGACGACGGCGGTTCTCGTCTGCCGCCACCACGCCGGCTCCCGGCCACGTAGCGTGGAGGGCAGAACCGTCGTCCCGAGCTGAGGAGCTACGTGAAGGCCTGGCCTGAGTTCGTCCCCCGTCTGGTCGCCACCGACATCGACGGCACGATCGTGCCGCACGGTGGCACGGTGAGCGCCCGCACCCGCGCGGCGCTGCAGAGCTACGTCGAGCGCGGGATCGACGTGGTGCTGGTGACGGGGAGGCCACCCCGCTGGCTCCCACCCGTCGTCGAGGCGACCGGCCTCACCGGGCCGGTCATCGCCGCCAACGGCGCGATCGTCGTCGACGCCCAGAGCCTGGAGCCGATCGAGGTCAGCGCCCTCTCCCCCGGCCACGTCACCGAGGCCGTCGAGCGCTTCAGCGCGGCACTGCCGGACGCAATCTTCGCTGTCGAGACGCCCGGTGAGCTGCGCGTGGGCCCGGGCTTCGAGCGGGTCCGCACGGCCGGACGCCGCGAGGGCCTCACCCCGGACGAGCCGCCGGTGACGCTGGCCCGCTCCACCGAGGAGCTCCTCGACGTCGAGGACATCATCAAGATCATGGTCCTCAGCCCCGCGTCGGACCCGGACGAGATGCTCGCAACGGGACGCGCCGAGGCCGGGCACGTCGTCAGCGTCACCAGGTCGAGCATCGCCCGGCCGCTCCTCGAGCTCGGCCCGCAGGGGGTCACCAAGGCCTCGACGCTGACGGAGTACGCGCGACGCCGCGACATCGACCAGGCCGACGTCGTCGCCTTCGGGGACATGCCCAACGACGTCGAGATGCTGCGCTGGGCCGGCCACGGCTTCGCCATGCACGACGGCCACCACGAGGCCCGCGCCGCGGCGCAGCACGTCGCCCCGCCCGTCGGCGAGGACGGCGTGGCCCAGGTGCTCGAGACCTTCCTCGCTCCGCGCGACACCCTCACCCCCACTCCCTCCGCCGAGAGCTGACGGGCGGGATCCAGCTGTCGGCGAGAAGGGGGGGGGGAGCCTCAGAGCACGATGAGGCTCATCACCCAGGTGGCGAGCATCGCGGCCACGCCCTCGATCGCCGTCGCCGGGGTGAGGGTGCGGTAGGCGGTGGCCACCGGGATCCGGCTCAGCTGGGAGACGACCCAGAAGTAGGAGTCGTTGGCGTGGGAGACCACCATCGCCCCGGCGCCGATCGCGAAGACCGTCAGCACGGCGCCCATCGTCTCCCCCAGCCCGAGGCTCTCGAGCATCGGCGCGACCAGCGCCGCCGTCGTGATGATCGCGACCGTCGAGGAGCCCTGCGCCGTCTTGAGCGCCGCCGCGATGATGAACGGCACGAAGATGCCCAGGCCCAGCGTGCTGAGGTTGTCGGCGATGAACCCGGTGAGCTCGCTCGCGCCGAGAACCCCGCCGAAGGCCGCCCCAGCGGCGGTGATGAGGAGGATCGGCGCGGCGACGCCGATCGAGCCGGTGACGATGTCGTTGAACTGCTCGAGGCGGCCCTTGCCCTTGAGGAGCAGGACACCGAGCGCGAAGCCGATGATGAGCGCGATCGACGGGGACCCGACGAACTGCAGCGCGGTGAGGAGCGTCCCCTCGCCGAACGGGGCGCTGGGCAGGTTCCCGAACGAGGCGAGGCAGATGAGGATGATCGGCACGAGGATCGGCAGGAACGCGAGCGACGCCGGGGGCAGCGTGCCGTAGCTGGCCCGCAGCTCCTCGTAGGACTGGTCGAGCTCCGGCTCCCCCGAGCTCTTGGGGAGCAGCTCGAAGGTCTTCCTTCGCAGCGTGCTGGCGAAGAGGAGCGCCGCCCCGGCCGCCACCGCCGCGATCGGCAGCCCGAGCCCGATGACGAGCCCGAGGTCCTCGATGACGCCCAGCTCACCGGCCGCCGCGAGCGGCCCCGGCGTGGGCGGGACCATCGTGTGCGTCGCGTACAGGCCGGTCATGAGCGCCACGGCCATGCCCACCGGCGAGACCTTCGCCCGCACGGCGATCGCCTTGCGCAGCGAGTTGAGGATGATGAACCCGGAGTCGCAGAACACCGGGATCGCGACGATGTACCCGATGACGCTCATCGTGAGGTTCGGGAACCGGGTGCCGAGCACCTTGATGAGGGCGTCCGCCATCGAGATGGCCCCACCGGACCGCTCGAGCACCAGGCCGATCATCGTCCCGAAGAGGATGACGAGCCCGATGTTGCCCAACGTGTTGCCGAAGCTCGTGAGGATCGTCGGCACGATGTCCGCGGTGGGCAGGCGGAAGGCGAAGCCGCCGATGATCGCGGCCCCGATGAGCGCGATGAACGGGGAGATCTTGAGCTTCGCCGTCGTGAGGACGATGGCCGCGACGAGCGCGACGAGGATGAGGACGTCGATCATGAGGTGCTCCCTTGCACGTGGTGGTCGTCAGTGGCGGCTGTGGGCGAGGAGGCGGCAGACGGCTTCGGCGGCCTCGGCGACGAGCGCGGTGGCGTCGTCGCGCAGCGCGTCCTCGGTGGCCGGCCCGCGGGCGATGGACACGGCGGCGGCCAGTCCCGCCGCGGCCACCTCCGTCGCCGACAGCTCGACACGCCCCGCGACGACGACGACCGCCGCGCCGTCGGGCGCGCAGGCCCGGACGCCGTCAACGACCTTCCCGTGCAGGGACTGCGCGTCGAAGCTTCCCTCGCCGGTGAGCACGACGTCCGCGTCGGCGAGCAGGGCGGGGAGCCCGACGGCGTCCGCCACCAGCCGGGAGCCCGGCACGATCTCGGCGCCCAGGACCGCGGACAGCGACGCGGGCAGGCCACCGGCGGCGCCCATACCCGGCGTGTGGAGCAGCGCGGCCTCGTCGGTGCGCGTGGCGTCGGCGAGCCGCGCGGCGAGGTGCGCGAGGCCGGCGTCGAGGACGGCGACGTCCGACGGCGTCGCCCCCTTCTGCGGGCCGAAGACGGCGGCCGCGCCGAGCTCGCCGACGAGCGGGTTGTCGACGTCGACGGCGATGCGCCAGCGGGCCTGACGGGCGAGCGGGTGGAGGTCGTCGAGGTCGATGCGGTCGACGGCGGCGAGCCCTCCCCCGCCGGGCTCGGTGGGCCGGCCGTCACGGTCAAGGAGCCGCGCGCCGAGCGCCCGCAGGACGCCGGTGCCGCCGTCCGTCGTCGCGGAGCCGCCGATGCAGAGCAGGATCTCCCGCGCCCCGGCCTCGAGGGCGGCGCGCGCGAGCTCCCCGACGCCGGCGGAGTCGGCCCGCAGCGGCTGGAGGGCGACGTCGCGCACGTGCGGGAGCCCGTTGGCCTCGGCCGCCTCGATGACCGCCGTCGTCCCGTCCGCGGAGAGCCCGTACCTGGCGGTCCGCGGCCGGCCGAGGGCATCGGTGACCTCGTGGCGCCGCTCGTGGCCGTGCCAGGCGTCGAGCAGCGCGTCGAGGGTGCCCTCACCGCCGTCGGCCATCGGCACCGCGGAGATGGTCGCCTCCGGGCCGAGTGCGCGACGCGCGCCGTCGGCCATGGCACGCGCGACCTGCAACGCGCTGAGGCTCCCCTTGAAGGAGTCCGGCGCGGCGACGACGTTGCGCACCGTCCGCATGGACGAAGGCTACGACCGGGGCACGGGCCGCGCGTCGCCGACGCGACCGCTACGGCGCCGGCGAGCCGAGCTCAGAGCGACTCGCCGCGGTGCTCGTCGGCCGCGAGGACCTCACCGAGCCGGCCGTGCAGCGCCGCGCGCTGCGCCATGAGGCTGACCATCCACAGTGGGGCGGCCCCGCTCGCAGCAGTGCTCTCGTCGTCGTGCTCGCGTCCCACGGGTACACCTCCGCCCACGTCGGCGCCCCCCTGGTGCCGACGGTTCAGAGGGTAGGGGACGAGGCGCCCCGGTACCGAACTGACACGCGCGTCAGGTGACGACGTCGTAGACGAGGTGTGTCGCCGTCGAGGAGGGGGTGACGGAGCGCTGCACGAGGGTGTGCGACTGCCCGCCCGGGAAGAGCGGTGTCCCGGCACCCAGGAGCAGGGGCGCCAGGTGCACCGAGAGCACGTCGACGAGCCCGGCCGCGAGCGCCGACGCGATCGTCGCCCCACCACCCATGACGACGACGTCGAGCTCCTCGTCGCGTTCCGCCGACGCCGCCTCCGCCCGCTCCCGCGCGACCTCGACGGCGGCGGCCAGGCCCGTCGTGACGAAGGTCCAGTCGAGGGTCGTCAGGCGTACGGAGGGCGGCGGTGAGCTCGTGACGACGACGAACGGCGGCGTCCCCGCCTCCGCAGCCCCGTACCCGGTCCGCTCGTCCCACCCGTGCGGCCCGTCGACGATGTCGAAGAGCCGCCGTCCCATGACGACGGCGCCCGAACGGGCCGTCCCCTCGCGCAGGATCCGCTGATCGGCGGGATCGTTGGAGAAGGCCCACCGGTGCAGGGGCTCGCCACCGGTGCCCAGACCGTTGTCGGGCCCGGCGCCCGGGCCAGTGACGAAGCCGTCCAGGGAGATGGTGATGTCGGCGATGACTCGGCTCATGCAGGGACAGACCGGGCGCGGCCATGCTTCTCATCGCGGCGTCAGACCTCACCGACACGATGAGCTCGTGACTCAGGAGCTGCTCGCGTGGGACGCCCACGCCGCGACGTGGCAGCCCGTCCTCAACGAGCGGCCCATCCCCCACCGCCGCGCCCAGGTCAGCTGCGGCATCCCCATCCCCGTGACGGCGCGCGTCGTGTGGGAGCGCGACGGCGTCGAGGAGATCGACACCGTCGTCTGGGCGTGGACGTCGCGGTCCGTGCTCGTGGAGATGCATGACGTCCGCCGCCAGACGATCGGCGTGTGGCTGCCGGCGCAGGACGTCCGACGGCGTCAGCAGCCAGGCTGAAATGACCACGTCGGCTCGCGCCGACCGTTGTCACACGGCTTCGTCGCACTCCTCGTCGGCCTCGATGGCCTTCCTCAGCCGTGCCTGCACCGCCGCGTGCTCGGCCGCCAGGGCCTCGTGCCACAACGGCACCGCCCGCATCGTCGCAGTGTGATCGTCAAAGCCGTCTCCCACGGTCGCCCCTCCGCCCGTGTCGACACCCCCCATGGCACCGACATGTTCGACACTAGCCGACGACTCGGCCTCTCACACAACGGGCATTCGTCTCGACGCGTGGGCACGACCCACCGCTAGCCGGTCGCGCGCCAGCCCGCCGCTAGCCTCGTGAGGACGCCGCAGACCCGACCGCCGCCACCCTGGAGGATCAGTGCACCCCTTCGACGAGATCACCGTCGACCAGCTCCGCGCCGCGGGCAGCACCAAGTGGACGATGTTCCCCGACGCGATCGGCGCCTTCGTCGCGGAGATGGACTTCGGCGTCCCGCCTGCCGTGGCCGAGGTGGTCCGGACGGCTGCGGACAGCCAGGCCATGGGCTACCTCCCCATGGCGGACCGCGCCGCCGCCAAGCGCGCCACGGCCGACTGGCTGGCCCGCAGCTTCGACTGGCAGATCCCGGCGGACAACGTCCACCTCCTGCCCGACGTCCTGTCCGTCATGCGCATCGCCATCCAGCGCTTCACCCCGCCCGGCTCCCCCGTCATCGTGCCGACGCCGGCCTACATGCCCTTCCTCACCGTCGTGCCGGCTCTGGACCGCGAGGTCATCGAGGTGCCCTCGCTCCTCGACGACGACGGCCGCTACCACCTCGACCTCGTCGCCATCGACGCCGCCTTCGCCGCCGGCGCCGGGCTCCTCGTCCTGTGCAATCCGTGGAACCCGGTCGGCCGCGTCCTCACCCGCGACGAGCTCGAGGCCGTCGCCGAGGTCGTCGACCGCCGCGGCGGCCGCGTGTTCTCCGACGAGATCCACGCCCCGCTCGTCCTCGACGACCTGCCCCACCTCCCGTACGCCTCCCTCGACGAGCGCACCGCCGGCCACACCATCACGGCCGTGGCTGCCTCCAAGGGCTGGAACATCCCCGGCCTCAAGTGCGGGCAGATGCTCCTCTCCAACGACGACGACGTCGCCACCTTCGCCCCGTACGCCGCCGACGCCGGGGACACGGTCGGGCTCCTGGGCGGACGCGCGGTCGTCGCGGCCTACGACGAGAGCCAGGACTGGCTCGACGACGTCGTCTCCTACCTCCGCGGGAACAGGGACCTTCTCGTGACGATGGTCGAGGACATCCCGGGCCTGCGGATCAGCCCGGTCGAGGGCACCTACATCGCCTGGCTCGACTGCCGCGAGCTCGACCTCCCCGGCGGGCCGGCCCAGTTCTTCCGCCGCGAGGCCGGCGTCGCCCTGACGGACGGCACGATGTGCGGCGAGGCAGGCGACGGCTTCGCCCGCTTCATCTTCGCCATGCCACGGCCCATCCTCCGGGACGCGCTGGAGAGGATGCGCGAGGCGGTCCTGGCCCGCCGATGACGTTGCAGGGCTTCCTCATGCGGGCACCCAGCTCATTCCCGACCCCGGAGGGGAGCTGCTCAGGCCGGCGGTGGACGGGCTGCACCGACCGTGCCTTGTGTCACCCGGAGCGCGGTGCGCTACGCCTGTCCCGTATGCTCTCAATGGCTCAGGGCCGTCCAGGCCTGCCATTCATGCCGCTCGAATCGGCGATTTGGCCACGCCAGTAGGAGGATCACTTTGTCCGGGGGGACGCTGGCTCGACGAAGCCTGGTCGGACTGTGGGACTGCGCCGCGTGGTGCGTCGCCGTGGCGCTCATCGTCGGTACCCGTTACGAGTTCTACCTCAATGACGCCCAGTGGAGCACCGTCTTTCTCTACGCCGGGCTCGCGAGCATCGCTCAGCTCGTCGTCGGTGCCCTGCTCAAGCTCTACCGCGGGAAGTACCGGCTCGGCAGCTTCGAGGAGAGCCTCGGCCTCCTCCTGTCCGTCGTCGTCGTCGCTCTCGTCCTCATCGTCACCTTCGTCCTCATCCGGGACCTCGAGGACTTCCCGCGCGGAATCGCGTTCCTGGCGCCGCCCTTCGCCTTGATCTTCATGGCCGCCGGCCGTTGGGCGTACCGAGCGTGGACGACTCCGAAGCGACCCTCGACCGAGGAGAACGAGAACGTCCTCATCTACGGCGCGGGTGACGCGGGCTACCAGCTCCTGCGCCTCGTCGAGATGGACTCGTCGTCGCCGTACCGGGTGGTCGGCTTCATCGACGACGACCCTGCCAAGCGGCACCTCAGTCTCCTCAACGCCCCGGTGCTCGGGAGCCGCGACGACATCGTGCGGCAGGCACAGGAGCGTGACGTCACCACCGTCATCCTCGCGATCTCCGCCGCGAGCAAGACGATGATCGCCGAGGTCGCCGACATCGTCGAGGGCGCCGGTATGAAGTTCCTCCTGCTGCCGCCCCTCAGCCAGATCCTCGGAGGGAGGGTGAAGCTGAGCGACGTCAAGGAGGTCGACATCGCCGACATCCTCGGTCGCCGTCAGATCCGGACCGACATCGGCTCCATCGCCAACTACCTCACCGACAAGCGTGTGCTCGTCACGGGAGCCGGTGGGTCGATCGGTTCCGAGCTGGCCCGGCAGGTGCACAAGTTCGGCCCCGCCGATCTCATCCTCCTCGACCGTGACGAGTCCGCGCTCCACGGCGTGCAGCTCTCCATCTACGGCAAGGCACTCCTCGACACCCCGGACATGGCTCTCGCGAGCATCCGCGACAAGGATGCGCTGCGAGAGATCTTCGAGGCCCACCGCCCGGAGGTCGTCTTCCACGCCGCCGCTCTCAAGCACCTACCCATGCTCGAGCAGTACCCGGACGAGGCGTGGAAGACCAACGTCATCGGCACGCAGAACCTCCTCGAGCTCTCCGCCGAGTTCGGCGTCGACAAGTTCGTCAACATCTCGACCGACAAGGCCGCGAACCCGACGAGCGTCCTGGGCAAGACCAAGCGCCTCGCCGAGCAGCTCACGGCCTGGTACGGCCAGCAGGCGAGCGGCACCTACCTCTCAGTCCGCTTCGGCAACGTCCTCGGGTCGCGCGGCTCGATGCTCCACACCTTCCGACAGCAGATCGAGCGGGGTGGGCCCATCACGGTCACACACCCCGACGTCACGCGGTACTTCATGACGATCCCGGAGGCCAGCGAGCTCGTCATCCAGGCCGGCGCCATCGGCAGCGACGGCGAGGTACTCGTTCTCGACATGGGTGAGCCTGTCCGGATCCTTGATGTCGCGCGACGACTGGTCACCCACTCCGGCCAGGACATCGAGATCGTCTTCACCGGACTACGCCCGAACGAGAAGCTCCACGAGGACCTCTTCAGCGAGAACGAGACCGGGGTGCGGCCTCAGCACCCCCTCATCTCGCACGTCGCCGTACCACCCATCGCACCGTCCCAGCTCGACCGGCTGCACGACCACGGGAGCCCGCCCGTCGGAGATGCTGGTCAGTCGGCTGAACCGGACAACCTGAAGGAGCACCAGTCATGAACGATCGGATCCTGCTCTCCCCGCCCGACACCGGGCCGGCCGAGGAGGAAGCCGTTCTGCGTGCGCTCCGAGGTGGGTGGGTGGCACCCCTCGGCCCCGAGGTGGACGCCTTCGAGGAGGAGATCGCGGCCTACACCGGCAGGAAGCACGCGGTTGCGCTGTCGTCGGGCACCGCCGCACTTCACCTCGGGCTGCTCAACTTCGGCGTCGGTCCGGGGGACGTCGTGGTCACCGCCACGATGACCTTCGCTGCGACAGCGAACGCGATCATTTACACCGGTGCGGAGCCTGTCTTCGTCGACTGCGACGAGACGGGCAACATCGACGTCGATCTCCTCGACGAGGCAGTCTCAGATCTTCAAGCACAGGGCCGGCGGATCGCGGCGATCGTCCCTGTCGACCTGCTCGGCAAGGTCGCCAACTACGAGCGGATCACCGAGATCGCGGGCCGTGCGGGCGCACCGGTGCTGTCCGATGCCGCCGAGTCGCTCGGCGCCTGGCGGAACGGCCGCCCTGCTGGAAGCTTCGGCGACGCGTCGATCCTGTCGTTCAACGGCAACAAGGTCATGACGACCTCCGGTGGCGGCATGCTCCTCACCGACGACGCAGACGTCGCGACGAGGACGCGATACCTCGCGACCCAGGCGCGCCAGCCAGTGCTGCACTACGAGCACACCGAGGTCGGCTACAACTACAGGCTTTCGAACATCCTTGCCGCGATCGGCCGCGCACAGCTGGGTCGCCTGGACGACATGATCGAGCGTCGACGACACACCCGTCTCAGATACCGCGAGATGGTCGCTGCGCTCCCGGGAGTCCAGATGTTTGGTGCTCCGGACGGCTCGGACGGAGGTCCGACGCGCGACAACTACTGGCTCACGTCGGTACTGATCGACCCCGATGCTGCTGGCTGGAGTGCCTCGACGCTCGCTGCGCGCCTCAATGAAGGCGGCATCGAGGCCCGTCCGCTGTGGAAGCCCATGCACCTCCAGCCCGTCTACGAGGGCAGGCGCTCCTACAGCAACGGCACCTCGGAACGACTGCACTCATCGGGACTGTCCCTTCCTTCAGGGTCGGTCATGACTGCGGCACAGCTCGACCACGTCATTCAAACGATCCAGGAGGTGACCGAGGCACTACACCGAGCAACTCCAGACGTCTCGGCGCCACTGTCAGCAACCGCGCCGCCCACGTCCAGCCCGGACACCCGATGACCACCACCGTCAATGTCCTGATCCTCAGCGCAGGGCGCCGAGTCGAGCTCGTGCGGGCGTTCCAAAGGCAACACCCCGGACTCGACGTCACTCCACGGGTTGTCGCTGCCGATGCCAGCCCCCTCGCTCCGGCGCTGTACTTCGCGGACGCGCACGAGATTCTTCCCCGGTGCACCGAGAGCAACTACATCCAGGCTCTCCTGGCCCTCTGTAGGAAGCACGCGATTGATCTGGTCATACCGACCATCGACACCGAGCTCGCAGTGATGGCGGCGAATCGCGAGCTGATCGAGGAGACAACCGGCGCGCTGGTCGCGATCTCCGATACCTACAGCATCGCCATATGCCGAGACAAGGTGAAGACCCACGCCTACCTCCGAAGCAAGGGCCTCGTCACCCCACACCTCTACACCGAGGACGAGGTGACAGGGCTGCGCGTCACGTTCCCCGCGTTCGCGAAGCCACGCGGCGGGAGTTCGTCGGTGGGCGCACAACGCCTGGACACCCTCGACGATCTTGAGGTCGCTCGGCGCACCACGCCGGACCTCATGGTCCAGAGCTACGCAGCGGGAGACGAGTACACCGTTGACTGCTTCATCGCTCCCGACGGACGACCGCTCTCGATCACGCCCAGACTCCGTCTCGCAACACGGTCGGGCGAGATTTCTAAGGGGAGGATCCACCACGCGCCGGAGGTGATCGAGGCGACTGAGCGGCTCCTTGCAGCGCTCCCGCTCCGGTACCACGTCACTGTGCAGTGCATCGTCGAGAACGGCACGGTGTCCTTCATCGAGATCAACCCTCGCTTCGGAGGGGGCGCCCCTATGTCGATCCACGCGGGGGCAGATTCATGTCTCAACCTGTACCGGATACGCCTCAACATCCCCACCACGCCAACCCCAGCCATGGACGGCGCAACGTTCCTGCGCTTTGACAGGACGCTGCAGCTCGGCACAACCACGGAGCCCCAAGCGGTACTCTTTGAATGAGCCCGATCAATTTCGTCGTATTCGATCTCGACGACACGCTGACGCCCGAGAAGACCTACGTGCGGAGCGGCTTCGCCGCCGTGGCCGACTACCTCGCGCCGGTTGTTGCGACGAGCGCTCGGGATATCGCCGACGCACTCATGTCGTTCCAAGCCGAAACTCCTGGACGCGCTTTCGACCGCGTCTTGGAACTCCTACGGGTAGACCACGTCACATCGAAGGAACTGGTCACCCTGTATCGCGAGCACACGCCGCAGATTGATTTCTACGGCGATGTCATGCCCACCCTCTCTGCTCTCCGCGAGATCGGCGTCCGGATTGGCATAGTCACTGACGGTTACGCCGTAGCGCAACGCAGCAAGTTGAACGCGCTCGGCGCCTCCGAACTCGTCGACGAGATCATAATCACCGACGAGTACGGCCCTGACTTCTGGAAGCCCGATCCCAGGAGTTTCGAAATGCTCGCCCGCAATGCTGGCTCCGACGTCGCCCATATGGCCTACGTCGGCGACAACCCAGCGAAGGACTTCGCCGTGGCTAGCACGCTTCCGCTGACGACCGTCCGTGTCATGCGGGACGGCGTCCACAGCCACCGCGCATACCTGAACGACCTACGCGAGCACATCAGAATTTCCGCTCTGACCGACATCCCGCACGTTCTTTCGCTACGACCACATTCGGAAGGGAGGAAGGCATGAGCCAGCGCATCGGCTTTACGGGCCCTTTCTCGGACGTCAACTTTGGCGACTACGCGATGCTCGTCAACAACTACCTCGACATCGCGCCTGACGAAGCCGTCCTCTACGCGGCCGATTCCGCATTCCTGCACAAGGTCGTCGACCACTACCTGAGCGACTCGAGTCCTGAGGTACGTCCAGTAGACCTGCGTACGGGTGCCACAGAGGGCCTCGATCTCACCGACGCGAGCCTCACGCCCGCGGACGCACTCCCCATGTTCACCGACCCGCAAGCTCTGCTCGACTCCGTTGCAGCCCTCGACGTTCTCGTGGTGAACGGAGGCGGCTACATCAACGGCCTGTGGGCCTCACCTCACCGCGCGCCTCAGCTCATGCAGATCCTCGGCCCCGTGTATGCGGCGAGAAGAGTGGGCACCCCAATCGTGTTCACCGCGAACGGTTACGGCCCCTTCGGGGCTTACGAGGACTTCTTCTTCGCCTTGCTGAACGACTTGCCGGGAGTCGCTCTGCACACACGTGACGACGTGTACTCGCCCGCTCACCTCCGCCGCCTCGGCGTCGCGAGTGAGCGTATACAGCAGGTGCCCGACGATCTGTACTTCCTCAGTCCAGGAGTGCCGCAGGCTCGTGAAACGGACCTCCCTTCCGAGTACGTCGTCATTGAGTCCTACGCGCCCGTCGAGGAACTCGCGGCCAACCTCGACACGATCACGCGCTTCGTCCAGACCATGCGGGACGTGCATGGTCACGCAGTCGTCTTCCTGCCTCTCAACCTCGGCCGCGGCGGCACAGACCAAGCCGCGTTCCTGGCTGAACGGGTGCCCGATCTCCACGTTGTCGACATCGAGACCCATGGGTTCCTTCCGATCGAGACCGCCGCTGCGGTGATCGGTGGGGCGTCCCTTGTTGTCAGCATGAGGTATCACGCTGCCGTCCTGGCGATCCAGTTGGAAGTGCCCGTCGTCAGCGCCCTGCGCCCCGTTCTGGGGAGCCGCCAGTACTACCACAGCAAGACCTACGGTCTGCTGGCGAAGGCTCTCGGTCCGGACATCGACCAGTCGTTGTTCCTCCAGAACGGCATGTACGAGGCGCTCGACGAGGTGTCCTCAAGCTTCGGCGCCCTCACTAGCTCCCAAGGTCGCGTCATCCGCTCGCGGAAGACGGGGCACGACGTGACCCTCAAGCTCGAACGCGACGCACTGATCAGGCAGATTAGGGGAGTTTGACCGATGGCCCTTTACGAGAAGTTCGGCAAGAGAGTCTTCGACATCGTCGCGACGACGGGTGCCCTCGTCGCTTTCGCACCGGTCTCCGCGGTGATCGCGATCGCCATCCGCGCCGAGTCTCCCGGCGGCGTGCTCTACACCCAGACACGGATCGGGAGAAATGGGAACCCGTTCAAGATCTACAAGTTTCGAACGATGCTCCCGCTCGAGCAGAGCTTCCGTCCAGACGGGAGCCCCCTCGACAATGCCGAGCGAGTGACCCGCGTGGGCTCAGTTCTCCGGCGACTGAGCATCGACGAGGTCCCCCAGCTCATCAACGTCGTCAAGGGCGACATGTCGCTCGTCGGCCCCCGCCCAACTCTGCCGTACCAGGTCACTCGGTATACAGATGAGCAGCGGCGGCGGCTAGGTGTTCGCCCCGGCCTTACCGGCCTGGCGCAGGTGAGCGGGCGCAATTCCCTTACATGGACTGAAAAAATCGAGTACGACGTCAAGTACGTCGACAACATCACTTTCCTAGGCGACCTCAAGATCGTGGTTCGCACACTAAACACGGTTCTACGCAAGGAAGACACTGCGTTCAGTCGCCATGACGACCTGAGTGTCCATGAGCGTGACTACAGGGACGACATCACATGATTCCGGGTCGAATTTCGCAGTGGTGGCGGCGCCGTCCCCAAAGTACGCCGGCTCCGGCAGGACGCCCTGACGCTCGTCGCGGCGCCCGAAGGGCCATCCTCCTTCTTGTCACCGCCGACCAGTCCGCAAAGCTCCTCTACCCCCATTGCCGGGTCCTCCGCGACAGGGGATGGACTGTGCACGTTGCGTCCTCACCAGGTCCCAACCTCGAGAGCCTGCGCGCCGACGGCTTCGAGACACATCCGATCGCCATGAGGCGCGACATCTCCCCCGCTCGTGATGTGGCCGCCCTCGTCAAGCTGACCTCTCTGCTCTGGCAGTTGAAGCCCGACGTCGTGAGCGCCGGTACGCCGAAGGCAGGTCTGCTCGGTACGTTGGCGGCAGCGGTGATCCCCAAGGCCAAGTCGGTCTATCTCGTGAGGGGCCTGCCCCTCGAGACCGCGGTCGGCCTCAAGCGGAACATTCTCGTGGCCACGGAGCGACTGGCCTGCAGATCAGCGGACTCCGTCCTGACGATCAGCAGATCACTCGAGACGCGGTTGAAGGACCTCCGGATTTGCGATGCGAGGAAGCTGCGCACTTTGGGTCCCGGCTCGTCCAAGGGTGTAGACATCGACCGGTTTGTGCCAGACGGGGCGACACTGCAGCATGCCCAGGCGACTCGGAGAACGTTGACGGCACCGATTCTGGGATACATCGGGCGCATCGCACCCGACAAGGGCCTGGACATCCTGGCGGAGTCACTGTCGATCCTTGCGGCACGGAACGTTCGGGGAACTCTCCTCGTCGTCGGGAATGACGATTCACCCTCGAGCGCAGCGATACGAGCACGACTGGAAACGTCGGACTGGACTGTCGTTCAGCGTCCCTACGAGCCAGCTGTTGAACGGGTGTATCCCGTTCTTGACATCTTGTGTGTCCCGAGTCGTCGTGAAGGTTTCGGCAACGTCGTGCTGGAGGCCGCACTCGCCGGTGTCCCATCCGTGGGGATGTCGGTCACCGGTGTCGTCGACGCCATCGTCGACGGAGTTACCGGCCTGATTGCTCAGGACTCGGGAGCGGCTCCGTACGCAGCGTGCGTCGAAAAGTTGGCGACCGACGAACGCTTGCGGACACGGCTCGGGACCGCAGCCCGTGACCGCGTCGTTGAACAGTTCGGCGAAGAGGCCGTGTGCACCCGCTATGCGCAACATTACGAGTCGTTGGCTCCAGCCCCATCGGCTGAACGATAGAGACGAGGCTATTGGTGAGTACACGCCGAGTCACCGCGGTTGGCTATTACGGTATGTCGAACTTCGGTGACGACCTGTTCCGCGCGACCATCGTCGCGCGCGGCTCCGACCTGTGGCCATCCGCTCGAGTGCGCACTTCGGCTCCTCGCGACAGGTCCACCATTTCCGGTCGGGTCTACCAGTCCGCTTCGAAGGTCGGAGCGGTGCTTCGACTGGCGTACGCAGTGCGGGATTTCCGCTGGGCGGACGACATCGTCTTGGGAGGTGGGTCGGTCTTCCAGTCCGTCAAGGGCAGGCACGTCATGGAGGCTTGGCTCGCGCGCCACAGGCTCCGTCGCCTGTCGGCGCTCGGAGTCTCCTTCGGTCCCTTCTCGACCGCCACGGACGAGCGTGAAGTATCCGACTTCGCGCGGGCGTTCGAACGCATCGTCGTCAG
Organism: Oceanitalea stevensii; assembly: GCF_014837105.1. Lineage (GTDB taxonomy): Bacteria > Actinomycetota > Actinomycetes > Actinomycetales > Actinomycetaceae > Oceanitalea > Oceanitalea stevensii. The sequence goes on from NZ_JACSPO010000010.1 coordinate 79,179, forward strand.
GGACCGGCCCTCAATGGAGTTCGCAGAGCTGTGGGGCATCGAGAACAAAGTCAAATTCGGGGGCGACCTCGCCGCGCTCTACCCCTTCGAGACCGAACTGTCGACGCAGTCGGACGGCCTCATCAGAATCGGGATCATGCCGTGCGAGTACAAGGGATTGGACCGTGGGGCGTACCTCGACGGGATCTCGGCATTTCTGGCCGCCCTCAAGGATATCCATGGAGCACGGCTCCGAGTGACATCGATCGCGCTCAACTACCACCCGACCAACGGTGACCTCGACCTCGCGAAGGAAGTCGCTCGCACTGCCCGAACCCACACGGACGAAGTGCAGCTTCACTCCTACAGCGGTGACTTGGCCGAGACACTTGGTGTGATCCGCCGCCAGTCGTTCAACGTGGCTACCCGCCTGCACGGAGGCGTCGTCTCGTACCTGACGGAAACACCTTTCGCCCAGGTGAACTATCACCCCAAGTGCGCCGACTTCATGGACGACATCGGCGCACCCGAGGCGGCCGCAGTCTCCGCTGATGCAGACGTCTCGCGGTGGCGCGCGCTGGCTCAGTACTCGCGTACATACAGTCGGCCCCAGAAGAGCGTCGACGACTACCGGCAGCGGGCTGAGTCGACGTACGTCTATGGCGCAACGCGGAATGATGGAAGAGGGAAGTAGCTTGGACGTTTCGGTCATCATCCCGCACTATGGCGACACCTCGACGCTCAAGCGTGCGATCGAGTCGGCTCTCAACCAGACCCTGGCCCCTCGAGAGATCATCGTCGTCGACGATGCGAGCCCGACTCGGGATCGGGAGGCGCTTGCTCTCCTCGTGGAAGAGCTTCCACCGAGCGTCCGCGTTCTTCAACTACACAAGAACTCGGGCCCCGGGGGCGCACGAAATGCCGGCTGGGATGCTGCAGGCGGCGATGTCGTCGCCTTCCTCGATTCAGACGATTCCTGGCTTCCGACGAAGTTGGAGTGGCAGTGCCGCGCGCTGGAGGACCAGCGGCTGGACCTGGTAGGAGGGCCCAACGTCTGGGTGGCCCTCGGAGACACCGCGGCCAGCCATGGTTCTCGCGATGCAGCTGTCGTGACTCGTCGGGCTCTTGTCTTCAAGAACCGCTTCGCTACCTCAAGCGTCATGGTGCGGCGGGGCGTCGGACTGCGGTTCAACGCGGAGCGCCGGTACGCGGAGGACTATGAGCTCTGGCTGCGGCTCCACCTCAGCGGAAAGCGGCTTGGGCGTATCCCGACGCCCCTCAGCGTGAGCTACAAGCGCCCATTCGGGGACTCTGGTCTCAGCGCGAATCTCCTAGCTATGGCCCGCAACCAGCTCCACGTCTACTACCGAGCTCGAGCGGACCGCCTGCTCGGCTTCGGCGAATGGCTCTTGGCGAGCGCATGGTCAGTTGCCCGCAGCGGACGCCGGTTCGCGAAGTATCTCGCCTTTCGCGCCATCGAGAATCGTCGGCCGCGGTGAGTAGACGGCTCAGCTTCCGGGGATGGGGTTCGTCGCTAGGCCTCACAACCGGCTACCTCGCACGCGCCGCGACTCAGTGGTTCCTGCTCTGGTTCTTCGCGGCTACCGCTGGGCCGCAGGGCGCGGGCCAGTTCTCACTAGCCATGGCGCTATCCGCCCCCGTCTTCATCTTCTCGCAGCTCGGCATGCGCAACATCTACATGTCGATGCGGGACCGTCCGGGCCTTTCCACATTCTTCAGCCTCCGCACCGTTCTCTCCGTGGTGGCGAGTGGAGTGGTGCTTGCCATCGCTGCGATCAGGTCGGACATCGGGGTCAGCATCGTCGGCCCCGTCATAGCAATCAAATTCTTCGACTCGTTGACCGATATCTGCATCGGAGCCCTCCACGTCAACGGTCGAACCAGTCGGGTGACGGCTTCGATGTACGCGAATGCGGTGGGCACAGCCGCCGGCGCTGGCGTGGTGTTCTACCTTTCGGGGGACCCCATCGCGTCGCTCTGGGCATCTGCCGTCGCGTCGGCACTCGTCTTCGCATACTTTGGAATCCCCGTACTACGCGCATATCGAAAGCCGACACCGGGCGGAGTGCGCGCAGGCCTGACAGAGAGCGGAGTCATCGCGAGGTCGGGCCTGCCCCTCGCGGTGGCTGAGTCGATCTCCACGCTACTGGCGTACCTGCCCGTCCTGTATCTCGCCGAGACAGCTACGCAGGATGACATCGGCCTGTTCTCGACTGCGATGTACGTGATCACGTTCGCCAACCTGTTCTACAGCTCCACTCAGCAGGTCTGGCTTGCACGTCTCGCGCAGGAGCATCGGGCGGGCCGTCTCCGGACGGCAGCCTTACCGCCGTTGGCTGCAATGACGGCACTCGGACTGCTAGGTGCCAGCGCAACATTCGTGTTCTTGCCGCCGCTGCTCCCCGTGATCTATGGGCCGGAGTTCGGGCTCACTCGCTCACAGGTCGCCCCGCTTGCCGTCGCGGTCCTCATGCTCGCCTTCTCGTACGCCGCGAACCTTCTCCTACTGGTGCTGAACAGGTACAGGAGGCAGTTGTACGTCGCGGCTTCCGCGCTCGGCGTCTCTCTGCTGACAGCGTTCGTACTGTGGGACCACGGTTCAATCTGGGCGGCCGGTGTCCTCGTCGCGACCGCTGCCTGCATGAGGGCGGTCGGCGCGATAGCTGCACTCCTTCGGGCGGAGAAATGACCACTGGCCCGAGGTGCCCTCGCCGCGATCGAGGAGCAGGGATCGAACTCAATCGTCGTAGGACGGAAGCAGACCGCCACATCTGCGTGGAGGGGAGGGCGCGGCGTGGTTGAAGCCATTTTGATAGGTGCCATCTTGGCGACCGCCGTTGCATGGTCGCTCGCGCTTGCGCTCGTTCCGTCGGGTCGGAAGATCCCCGGAGCGTTGGCACTCCCCCCGCTCGTTGTATATACGTCGCTCGCCGGCTACGCGGCCCTCGTCGTCGGCCGCGGCATCAGCGACCGGCAGAACTACCTGCGGGATCTCGAAGAGGTCGCCCGTGGCGGTGGTATCGACTCGATCGAGCGCGAGCCCTTGTTCTGGGCGTTCCTCAAAGGCGTGTCCCTCTTCGGCGCCACTGATGTCCACCTCTACGCAGGGGTGGCATTGGTGTGCGCGGTCGTTTATATCGCGGCCCTAAGGCTGCTGATGCCATGGGCGTCCGTCCCCGTGACGTTCCTGGGCGTACTCGCACTCGGCTTCTTCGTCACATACTCGTCGGTTGCCATCCGCCAGGGGCTCGCGCTGGCCTGCATCGTGCTGGCGATCTCACTGATTCTCACCGGCGCCCGGAAGTCCGCTCTCGTCTCACTCATCGTGGCGAGCCTCTTCCACTGGTCAGCAATCACAGCCGCCGCAGTCGTCCTCGTGGTCCTCGTGTCCAAGATCAGTTACGCCACGCTCGTGAAGATCTGGCTCGTGGCGTCTGCAGCGGCATTCACAGGCGTCTTTCGATTCCTCTTGAGCCCCCTCAACCAATCGATCGACAGGCTGGGCGCATATGCCGATCCGGACCTCGCACGAAGCTACAGCGGGGGCACTCTCCGAGTTGAGTTCTGGCTTTTCTCGCTGGGAATGCTTGTCGCTATCCATTTCTTTGCGGTACGCGCTCCAGGAGAGCGCGGCGCGACGGATCTCGCCCGGTACTTCGTCGCACTCAACTGCATGTACCTGCTCTTGGCCCACGTGTACTTTTCGGACCGCATCGCCGTGTACTCATGGACCCTCGCGCCGATCGCTCTCATCCCCGCACTCATCAAGGGAGGTCGCACACTCGGCGACCACTTGAGAGTTTTCTCGACCCTGATCGCCATCCTCGCCGTCGGCTTCCTGTTCGGCCCGTTCGGGGAGATCCTCTCCTGAACCACACAGGGGATGGCGACACGCCTCCGCGGAGGTGGACGGCGTCGCATACGACTCGGTAACCGATCGTCCGCACCGGCCCAGCTCGCTTAGGGCGATCAGGTGGTCACTTCGCCAGGCCGTACCGGCGGTCGTCTCGCCTGTGACGCTAGTCGCTCCTCACCGCAGCCTCCCCTCCCGCCCGGAGGAATCCTCCATCCTCTCCACGCGGAATCCCCTCCGAGCCGCGGGTTCAACGGGTGAACGCGCATCAGCACGACGACGATGGCACAACTCGCGTCGCTACCGCCCGAAGCCGCTCCGGGCCAAGGTGTGGGAGGATGTTTCGGCACGATGACTGGGCTACCGGGGGACCGAATGGATCTGCGCGACTACTTGCACGTGCTGCGCACACGATGGCTGACTGTCGTCACCGTTGGGCTCCTGACGTTAGCCGCAACGGCAGCAGGCACGCTCCTCACCACGCCGGAGTACACCTCCTCGACGCGGATGTTCTTTGCCGTGCAGGGAGGCGAGTCGGTGTCGGACCTCGCGCAGGGCTCGACGTTCACCGAGAAGCAGATGGCTTCTTATGCCGAGGTCGCCAAGTCCCCGATCGTGCTCGGCCCCGTGGCGGAGCGCTTCGGACTGGGCGAGGACCCTTCCAATCTCGCCGCTGCCTTGGACGTCTCTGTCGCCGCGGACACGACGATCCTCGTGATCGCCGCAACCGATGAGGATCCGGTCCTGGCGCGCGACGTTGCAAACGCGGTCGCAGATCAGCTTGCGTCGACGGTCGGCGGCCTCTCCCCTGAGCGCCCCGACGGTACTGAGACCGTCCGCGCGACCATGCTCAGCGAGGCGCAGGTGGCAGACTCGCCGTCCTCGCCGAGGACCGCTCGGAATCTTGCGATGGGGCTCGTGCTCGGTGCGCTCCTGGGCGTGGGCGTGGCCCTACTCCGTCAGCTGCTCGACACGAAGGTCCGCGACGACAACGACATCGCCGCCGTCACCGACGTGACACCGCTCGCCACCGTGCCCGTCGACCCCACGGCTACCGACCACCCGGTCTTCATGCACGACGACTCCATGGGTGCCAGGGCCGAGGCGATCCGACGCCTGAGGACGAACCTCCAGTTCGTCGACTTCGGAGACCGTCCCAGCTCGATCGTCGTCACGTCCTCCGTTCCTGGTGAGGGCAAGACGACCACGGCCATCAACCTCGCTGCCTCCCTCGCTGACGCCGGTGCGCGCGTCATCCTCATCGACGCGGATCTCCGCCGTCCCTCCGTCGCCAAGTACATGGGCTTCGAGGGCCGTGTGGGGCTGACGACCGTCCTTATCGGGCGCGCCAACGTCGAGGACGTCGTCCAGCCCTGGCAGGGCACTTCGCTGGACATCCTGCCCTCGGGCCAGATCCCCCCGAACCCGAGCGAGCTGCTCGGCTCGCGTGCCATGAGCCGCCTGCTCGGTGATCTCGCGGGGACCTACGATGTCGTCCTCATAGACAGCCCGCCGCTGCTACCCGTCACCGACGCGGCCATCCTCAGCAAGCTCGTCGGAGGGACACTGGTCGTCGCCGGCGCGGACCGTCTCCAGAAGCCTCAGCTGCGCACCTCGTTGGAGGCACTCGCCAAGGTGGACGCCCACGTCCTCGGGATCGTGCTCAACAAGGCACAGCGCAAGGAGCGCGACCGCTACGCATACGAGTACTATAGCAGCGAGGACCCCACGCTCACCGGGTCGCGAGTGTCCGCCGCGCGCTCCAGCCGTCGGACGGCCGCGCCGCAGCCCACCCACGCCAAGCGCTCGACCTGGCCCGGTGAGAGGCTCTCAGCCTCGCGCCGCTGAGCTCGTAGCATGCAGCGCCCGGCAGCGGACGTGGCGCTCCCGTACTCGCGTACCTGAAGAGCCACACGTCTCCGTGTCAGGCACCCCGGCGGACGGGACGCACAGCGACGAGCCTCTAACGCGTCGCGCAGGACGTCTTGAGACGATGCGGTGTCCCCTGACTGACTCGACCACCAGTCCTTCTGCGAGGTTCCAGCGACGCCCCTCTGACCTACCAGCTCCGGCCACCGTCGGTGGAGACAAAGGTGTCGTCGCCCGCCCACAGCCACAGGGCATCGGGGCCTCCGGACACAGCGAGGGAGCCCGCGTCGGCGGCCACGCACGACGGCTCGTCCAACGCGGCGCCGTCGGCGGCGGTGAGCACGACGGCGACGTCCTCGTCGCACCTCTCGTGGGTCCCTGCTAGGGCGAAGCCGTCCTGCCGCACGCCAATCGCGAAGGCGGCGATCGGTGCCTCTGCCTCCTCCCAGGACACGCCTCCGTCGGACGTGAGCGCGAGGTCGCCGTCCTGGCAGAGGATTGCGGCGTCGGAGGCGTCGAGCGCGGCGAGGTCGACCGCCTTGCACGGGACTCCGACCGTACCGGCCGGTGTCGCGATCGTGGTGCTGTCCGAGGGGACCAGGTACCAGGAGCCATCGAGGTACTGGTCGTTGCTGAGCCAGTTGGAGCCCGCCGTGGACGAGGAGAGGTATGTCGGCTCGCAGTCGGCCGCTCCCCCGATGACGAAGAGCGTCTGCGGCCCCAGGACGCGCACCCTGCTCACGGGCGCAAGGTCGAGCGGCACCTCCTCCCAGGTCTCTCCACCGTCGGTCGTGCGCTCGAACGTCGCTGCGTCCTCGCAGGTGCCCACCTCGGCCCGCCACGCCGTCGTGGCGTCGGTACCGACGATGATCCGCTCGGCCGGCTCCGGGTGGTCGGGGCGCGCTCTCGTCGTGGGGAGCTCCGCTGGCTCCCGCTTCGCCGGCGGCTCCCCCTCCGCGACGCCCGTCGGGGTAGCCGGCGGCGCCGCATCTGGGGCCTCGCCGTCGACACCGGGCGCCGGACGAACGAGGAGGAGGCCGATGAGGACGATGTTGAGGACGACGAGTGCCCCCAGTCCGAGGGCGGACCACGGGCGACTGGAGCGGGATAGCATGAGCTTCACCTCAGGGACGACGGAACCGAGCAGAGCCCGCGAGACGATCCGCGCAGCATCTGGATGGTCAGGGACCGAGGAACACCTGCGAGCACAGCAGCTTGACGCCGTCGGGCACGCAGCCGATCCCGATCTCGGTGAGGTCGGGATCGATGATGTTGGCGCGGTGACCGGGCGACCCGAGCCACGCCTTCACCACATCAATCGGCTGAGCGGTGCTGTTGACGAGGTTTTCCGCGGCGGTCGTCGCCGGGGCGCACTGGTCGATGACCGGTGTCATCGGGGCGTGGACGAGCTCCCCCTGCCCGACGAGAGCGTGTGCACGCTCGAGAGCGGCGGTCTCGGCACAGTCCGAGCGCTTGAGGCCGGGCAGGCCCTCCTCCTCGCGCGTCTCGTTGGTGAGCTCGATCAGATCGGCCGCGTAGGCGGCCGGGTCGGACGTTCTCGTCGGCCCGGCGGTGGCCGAGGGCTCCCCGGTCGGGACCCCGGCACCGTCCTGCGGTCCGCCACAGGCGGGAAGTAGTAACAGGGGCAGTAGCGACGCTACGAGGCAATGCCGCCAGCGCATGTGCGGGTCGGGCACCGGGATCCCTCCTGGAAAGCCCAGAGGGCCCCTGCGATCGCTCGCAGGGGCCCTCCGAAGACGGTCGTGACGTTTGGGGCGTCAGGCAGTGACCTTGCCGCGACGGGCGAGGAACAGAGCCGCAGCGCCGACCAGCAGCAGCACAGCGCCGCCGATGAGGAGCGGGGTGGCCGTCGCACCGGTCTCGGGGAGGGACGGGCCGGCAGCGCCGTCCGTGTCCTCGCCAGCGCCGGGAGCCGGGGTGGCCCCGCCGTCGCCGACAACGACCTGGAAGGTCTCGATGACGTTGCCCTCGTTGTCCGTGGCGACGATCTCGTAGACCGCCTCCTCGGTGAGGGTGACGCTGAAGACGGCGGCGCCGTCGACGGCGGTCTTAGTCAGAGACTTGGTGCCGGCGATCTGGATGTCGTCGTCGTTCACGGCGTCCGAGGAGATCGTCAGGGTCACGTCGGTGCCGGAAGGCGCCTCGACGGTGACGGTGAAGGCCTCGCCCGGGGCCGGGTTGGTCGTGGAAATCGCGGCGTCGAAGTCGTCCTCGGAGTAACCGAAGGCGGCGGACGGAGCGAGAACGAGCAGTGCGGCCGCGAGCAGGCCAGCGAAAGCGCGTCGGATCATGGTCTATCCCCCAATGGGTCGTCAGGACCGTGTCGGTAGATCGGTCCGGTCCAGGTTATCGGCTAGTGTCGACATGTCAACGCGGACGAGATGTACCTCTCACCCCCAGGTCCCGGAGTCATCCGCAGGACCGCGTCACTAGTGAAACCTGGTCCCGTGGTGATGTCGAACTGAGTCGTGACCGAATCTCCCGGGCTGAGATTGACTCGGCGGCCGACGACCACCTGCTGGTTGTGCACCTGCGGGAAGGCACCGACGTCGTCGGTATCAGGGTCGCGCACGTCGGTGATGCGACCGCCCGTAGGCGCGTAGACAAGAAGGTTCGAGCGCATATCGCCCTTGTCGACGACGCTCCCGTTGCCAGCAAGGGAATTCGGAAGCTCGGCAGCGCCGTCCGGCACGTCGGAGGTCAGCGTGACGGACACGGTGACGTCCTGGTTGCCATTGGCGTGGCACTGCTTGGCCTCGACCTCGACCTCCATCCGCTGGTAAAAGGCGATCTTCGCCGCGCTCAGGTCGTTGACATAGACCCCGACGACGGGCGCACCGTGACCAGTGTCACCACGGAGCTCGCCGCTAAGAACGGTGCCAGCGAGCAGGTCCTGCTCTTCTTCATGTGCCGACCACACAATCAGCCGGCCTTCGTCGGCTGCCTGCACGAGCGAGGCCACCGTTGCTGCGGGAGCGGCCTCACCGGTCATGACGGCGGAGAAGATCGTCGCTGCCGCGACCTCGAAGAACTCGTCCTGGGCGGAGGTGTCGTCGATGTACCGGTAGACACCGTTGAGCATGATGTCGGCGGCGTTGTCGGCAGTCAGCCGAGCATCACCGCCGAACATCTCCGACGGGACGCCGAGCGCCCCGAGCTCTCCGTCGTCGAGGCCGATCGGTCCGGTCGCCTCGAGCAGGGAGCCGAGCGCCACCGGGTCGAGCGAGAGCACACCATCGACCTCGCCGCCGACCCCCTCGCTCCACATCGCGCTGATGATCTCGGCGCTGCGGGGGAAGTCGGGCGTCGCTGTGACGTTGCCGGGGTACCGGGCGAGCTGCGTGCCGAAGAGGGCGATCTCGGTGTCGGTCAGCTCGACCGCGCCGTCGCCGAAGTACCCGACCTCCCCTGCCGAGCGCTGCTCGACGAGCTCGACCGCGCCGTCCTCGGCGCGAAGGAGGAGGAAGGCACCGGTGAGGCCGCCCGTGGCGCGGGGCTCAGCGTTGTTCTGCACCATGAGGATGTACTCGCGCGACTCCTCGGCGCCGAGCATCGGCGGGATGAGCTGGACCGCCCGCGAGGCGGTGGCAGTAAGGCCGGCGAGCTCGTCGACCTGGCCCTTGAGCTTGTCGATCTGGTCGCCGAGCAGTCCGACCAGCTCATCGGAATCGACTGAGTCGAGACGGTCACGGCCCGCCACGACGGCGTCGTTCGCGGCGACGACGCGGGGCGCGACCTCGGTGAAGGGCGCGAGGTCGATCCGGCCGTCCTGCGGGGCGAGGCGCGCGGGGTCGACGATGTCCGTGGCCGCGACCAGGTCGGGAAGCGCGTCCGCCGCGAGGTCGTCCACCACGGCCGTGGTGGTGCGGACGGCCGCGACGTTGGCGCCGATCCACGGCAGCTTCGCCGCGACGGCCCAGTGCGGGCCGTCAACGGCGTCCCGGGCGGCGCTCGTGTGCTCGCGCAGCTCATCGGCGGTGGCGCCGGCAGCGTCCGTCTCTCCGCCGAGCGCCTCCTGGCGCAGCTCGGAGACCAGCGGCATCGCCGCCCGCATCTCCGTCACCGCAGTTCGCCCCTGGAGGGCGAAGATGACGAGGAGGGCGACGAGCCCGAGGAGGACGGCAAGGATCACGAGCGCGAGCACCGTGCGGTTGCGGCGCTTCTTCTTGCGCCGACGACGCGACGTGGTCCCGCCGTCGTCGCCGCTGCCGCCACCCGCGCGGGTCGGAGGGCGTGCGTCAGGAGTGGCGGAACCGCCGTCGTCGTCCAGCCAGCTGGGGAAGTTGTCCGTCACTGGACCATCACATCACGGCCCGACAGGTGACGACCTCCTCCCCTAGTGCTATCCGGTGAGCGAGCGGAAGGCGCGCGTCTGCCAGGCGGCATAGGACTCGTCAGCCTCGACCAGTGCCTTGTGCCCCACCCGTGCGATGGGGGTCAGGTGGGCGATGAGCGGCTCGCAGTCGGGCCCGCGGCCGCGCACCTGTCCCATGACGAGCCACGGCTCGATGCCGCTGTGTGCGAGGTGGGAGTGGCGGGTGAGCTGGCGGGCGATCCACGTGCGCGAACCGGCGCCCCACCACGGCTCGGGGCACAGCGGCCACGCCGGCACCCCGAGGAGCAGGTAGCCGCTCTCCCGCTCACGGCGGGTGCTGGTGTCCGAGTCGCCCGGGCTGTAGCTGAACCGGAGGTAGACGTCGTCGTGCGTTGCACAGACGCCGACGACGTCGCTGAGCGTGTCGAGAACCGGCAGCTCGTGGCCACCTGGCAGAACCTCGGCGAAGTCGGTGTCGCCGCCCGACGGGTTGAACAGAGTCATCACTGCCCCCTAAGCACCGTTGCATCGGCTCGCCGGGGATGTGGCAGCCGGTGAGGAAAATTCTGCTCCTGCCCGAATGGACGCGCCATCGGGCACAGGGAGGATGTCGGTAGGCTTCGTCCCACTGGCGACGGGGAAAGGGATGACCATGGCGGCATACCGATCGGGTGAGGACTTCACGGTTCTCATCGTCTGCACGGGCAACATCTGCCGCTCCCCCGCCATCGAGCGGCTCTTCCGTTCCGCGTTCGCGCCGGGGAGCGGGATCTCGGTGCACAGCGCGGGGACCGGCGCCCTCGTCGGCGAGCCGATCCAGCCGCCGATGGTGGCGCTCCTCGAGCAGGCCGGCGTCTCCGCCGACAGCTTCTCCGCCCGGCGGATCACCGAGCCGATGGTCGCCGGGGCGGACCTCGTGCTCACCGCGACGCGCCAGCACCGCGCCGACGTCGTCGAGCACGTGCCGGCCGCGGTGCGGCGGGCCTTCACGCTCCGTGAGTTCGCGCGGCTCGCGGCGGCCGTGGACCCTGCCGCGCTGGACGACGCCGCTGGGCCGGGCGCCCGGCCGGCCGAGCGGCTGGCGGCGCTCGTGCCGCTCGCTGCTCGCGAGCGGGCGCAGGTGCCGGCAGAGCTGGACGACGTCGTCGACCCGTACCGCCGCTCCGACGAGGTGTACCAGGAGTCCTTCGACCAGCTGATCGAGGCCGTGCGCGTCGTGGCGCGGGTGGTGCTCGGGGTGGGAGCCACCGCCTGACCAGGCGGGTCAGACTGCGGCGACGCGCCTGACCTCAGTCCCCGTGCCGGAGCTGGCGCTGCAGCCCGGTGAGGAGCATGTCGAGGCCCTTGTCGAGCTCGGCGACGCCGTCGTAGGTCGCGAGCTCGTTGGCGAGCTCACGCACGTGGGGGAACTCGCGCGGCGGGAGACGGTGGAGGCCCAGCCGGAGCAGCGCGTCGCTCTCCTCGGGATCGGCGACCACCTCCTGCAGCTCGGTGAGGACGTGGCCGTAGAGGAGTCCGAAGAAGGCCCGGTAGACGTGGAGCGCGTCGGCCGGCGAGAAGCCGGCACTGGTGAGCAGGCCGAGGAGCATCTCCAGCGGCCGCAGCGTGCCGGGCGGGCGCAGACCGAGCGGCGTGGCCAGCGGACGCGTCACCAGCAGTGGCACCATCCGGGGGTGGGCGATCGCGAGCTCACGGAAGTTGTGGGCCACGCACCGCAGCTCGGCGGCCCAGTCGTCCGTGGTCGGCGTGCAGACCATCGTGGACATGACGCTCTCGACGAGGCAGTCGAGGAGTGCGTCCCGACTCTCCGCGTAGCGGTAGAGGGCCATCGCGGTGCAGCCGAGCTCGCGCGCCAGCCCTCGCATCGTCAGCGCGTCGACGCCCTCGGTATCGACGATGTCGAGCGCTGTGACGAGGACGCGCTCGAGGCTCAACGGCTCGCGCCGGCCGCCCCGAGTGTCCTTGGGGGCCTTGCCGGCCGTGGGCCGTACTGACGTAGGCACTGAGTTCCTTCCGGCGCAGCGGGCACCAGACTCGTGTCGACGCACCGCTTGCGGTGGTCTACATCGTAGACTTACGCTGTCTACGTACGCAAGACGGCGTACCACGAGGAACGACCTATCCCGGCACGGCGCTTCGCGGTACGCTCACTTTTCCTGTGCGGCTGTGACCTTCTCCCTGTGCGGGTTTCCAGATCTAGACCCACCGATGACGGCAGATCTGTCCAATCGGCAGAGAAGAGGCCACCGTGGCTACCCACTCCCACACCCCCGGACCCGCAGCGGGCACCGTGGCGTTCCATGCGACACCGGACCGTGCCCGTCTCATCCTCCGCGGCGAGCTCGACATGGTCATGAAGGCCGAGCTGCTCGACGCGGTGCACGAGGCCGTGCTCCACGACGTGCCGGTCGAGGTCGACGTCCGCGACGTCACGTTCATGGACTCCTCGGTGCTCGCGGCCCTGAGCCGCCTCATCCAGGCGTCCACCCACCGACCGACGTTCATCAGCCCGCCCCCCGTGGTGCGCTTCCTCCTCGACGTCACCCGGATCGGCGAGCTCGTCGACATCGTGGGCCCCGACGACGGGACGCTCGAGCCGGCGTCGGCCGAGCAGGGCTCGCAGCCGCGCGAGCACGCGCTCGGCGACTGACTCCCGGGACCACGCGGTCCCACCAGCACGGAGGCGAACGGCAGTCTGCCGTTCGCCTCTGACGTTCCCTCGGACGCCTACCCGGCAGGTGTGATCGCGCGGGCGACGGCGCCCAGCGCGTCGGGAAGCACGCGGTAGTAGGCCCACCGGCCCCGCTGCTCGCGCTCGACCAGCCCGGCGTCGGCCAGCCTCCTCATGTGGTGGGAGACGGTCGGCTGGCTCAGCCCCACCGGCGCCGTGAGGTCACAGATGCACGCCTCGCCGTCGGGAGCCGCGGCGATGAGGGAGAGCAGGCGAACCCGCGTGGGGTCGGCGAGCGCCTTGAACACCTCGGCCAGGCTCTGCGCCTCCCGCTCGTCGAGCGCAGCGCTCAGCACCGGGCTGCAGCAGGCCACGGGCGTCGGCGAAGTCGGCATGTGGTCGATCCTCCCACACGTATTGACATCAGTCGATGCGTGCGCCATCGTCATCCCATCGAACACCGTCGATGGGAGCAGGACCATGGCCGAGAACGAGCTGCGTGAGCAGGTGCGCCGCCGGTACGCCGCGGCCGCCACCCAGGTGCAGACGGGAGCGAGCAACGAGCAGGTCCTCGACGGGACGACCGACTCCAGCTGCTGCGGCGCCTCGGACACCACCGTGGACGTCACCTTCGGCGCGGGCCTGTACGACGCCCGCGACGCCGTCGACCTCCCCGTCGCGGCCGTGGCGGCCAGCCTCGGCTGCGGCAACCCCACCGCCGTCGCCGCCCTCTCCCCCGGCGAGCGCGTCCTCGACCTCGGGTCCGGCGGCGGCATCGACGTGCTCCTCTCCGCGCGACGCGTCGGCCCCACGGGCTTCGCCTACGGCGTCGACATGACCGAGGAGATGCTCGCGCTCGCCCGCGCGAACGCCGCTGCGGCGGGCGTGAGCAACGTCGAGTTCCTCCGCGGCACCATCGAGGAGGTGCCGCTCCCGGACGACGCCGTCGACGTCGTCATCTCCAACTGCGTCATCAACCTCTCCACCGACAAGCCCGCGGTGCTCACGGAGATGTTCCGCGTCCTGTCGCCCGGCGGCCGGGTGGGCGTCTCCGACGTCGTCGCGGAGGACCACCTCACGCCCGAGGAGCGCGCCGAGCGGGGCTCCCACGCGGGCTGCATCGCCGGTGCGCTGAGCCGCGCCGAGTACCTCGAGGGGATGACGGCGGCCGGGTTCACCGACGTCGCCGTCGAGTACACCCACGAGGTGGCACCGCAGATGCACGGCGCGATCATCCGCGCGACCAAGCCCCGCGCCTGAACCCACGGAGACCCGATGACCTCCCCCACCGTCCTGTTCGTCTGCGTCCACAACGCCGGCCGCTCGCAGATGGCGGCGGGCTACCTCACCGCCCTCGCCGGGGACCGTGTCACCGTCACCTCCGCCGGCTCGATGCCCGCCGACCGGATCAACCCGGTGGCCGTCGAGGCGATGGCCGAGGAGGGCATCGACATCACCGCGAACCAGCCCACCCGGCTGAGCGACACCGCCGTCCGCGAGGCCGACGTCGTCATCACCATGGGCTGCGGCGACGCGTGCCCGTACTACCCGGGGAAGCGCTACGAGGACTGGGTGCTGGACGACCCCGCAGGCCAGGGCCTCGACGCTGTGCGGCCCATCCGCGACGAGATCCGCGCGCGCGTCGAGGCGCTCGTCGCGGAGCTCGTCCCGCCCGGCGCCTGACCGGTCAGCGGTCCCGCCGCAGCCCCAGGGTGTCGGTCCGGTCCCCGTCCCAGTCCCCGACGAGCACCTCGTCGGAGGGACGCCCGTAGGACTGGACGATGTCCGCGTCCCCGCCGGACATCGCGTTCTTCACGTGGTAGATCCGGCCACGGCGCACCGCGAACGTGTCGGCACGGTCGCCGTCCCAGTCGCCGACCAGCACGACGTCCGCCGGCCGGCCGTAGGTGACGACGACGTCGGCAGGTCCGCCCGTCATCGAGTTCCGCACGTGGTAGTCGCGGCCCCGCCGCACGGCGAGGGTGTCGGCACGGTCGCCGTCCCAGTCGCCGACGAGCACGACGTCACCACGCCCGCCGTAGGTGACCACCGTAGTCGCCGGGCCCGGGGTCATCGAGTTGCGGATGTGGAACTCGCGTCCGCGCCGGACGGCCAGCGTGTCGGTGCCGTCGCCGTCCCAGTCACCCACGAGGACGACGTCGTTCGGCCGGCCGTAGCGGACGACGCGCTCCGCGGCGCCCCCGAGGCGGTTGCTCACGTGGTACTCCGCGCCGCGGCGGATCGTCACGCTGTCCCTGCCGTCACCGTCCCAGTCCCCGATGAGGACCTCGTCGGTGGTGCGGCCGTAGCTGAAGACGGTGTCCGCCCACGGTGACCACGAGTCGGCGAGGTAGAAGGTGGCCGCGCGACCGGTGAGCGGGCTGGGCGGACGCGCGGATGTCGGCTCGGGGCTGGGCGACGGCGTCGGCGTGGGCGACGGACTCGGCGTCGGCGACGGCGTCGGCGTCGGCGTCGGCGTCGGCGTGGGCGACGGCGTCGGGCTGGGCTCCGGCCCGTCGCCGTCGGGCGTGCACGGGAGGTCCGACACGCGGCCGCTGCCGACCACGACGTTGTCGCACGCCACCTCCACCCCGGCCAGGCCGCGCGTGTAGAAGGCGTAACCCGCGCCGTCGTGGTGGGCGGTGTTCCCGACGAATCGGTTGTCCTCACCGCCCCGGAGAACCGCGCCGTCGGTCCTGATCTTGTGCGACTCGAAGCCGTGGAGCGGTGCGTTGAAGCCGACGTTGCCCTCGACGAGGTACCGCTGCCCCTTCACCGTCACCCACGAGTCGGCCTGACCGACGATGCCTGCGCCGTCGAGGACGTTGCCGCGGATGACACCATCCTTCGTGCCCTCCTTGATGTCGACGGACTCGGCAGTCGTGTCGTAGATCGTGTTCCCGATGACCTGGTTGCGGTTCGAGTAGTCGACCCCGTTGGTCCCCCAGTTGTCCCGCGCCGTCCCGATGTAGACGCCCTCGCCGAACATCTCGTTCATCAGACCGGTGTCGTGGATCTCGCTGTCGCGCACGACATTGTCCGTGGAGCCGCTCAGCAGGTGGATCGCCTCGTTGCCGATGTGGTGCACGCGGAGGTCCGAGAGGACGGAGCTGTTCACCGCGCTGACGGTGATCCCCTTGAGGCCGTTGGTGACGGTGAACCCGACGAGGCGCCAGTGGTCGGCGTCGGCGAGGCGGACGACGCGGCCGGACCTCACCGTCCCGCCGTCGAGGACGGCGTCGCGCGGGCCGCAGAGCCAGATCGGGTTCGCCTTCGCCCCGGACCGCTCGATCGTGAGGTTCCCGTCGTAGCGCCCGGGCTCCATGACGACGACGTCGCCCGGCCCGGCCTCGTCGACGGCGGCCTGGAGCTCCGGCATCGTCGAGACGGTCACCGTGGGTGCGGGGCACTGCGTCGCCGTCTCCGCCGCCGTTGCAGGCGCGGCGGGTGTCGGCGCCGCGAGGATGAGGGCGGCCAGCGCCGCTACTACTGCCGTGTTCACTCGGATGTCCATATCCCTCGCTCGTAGGAGGCGCTCTCCTACGAAGGTTGCACATTCCAGTGATCGGCCCGGGCGCAGTCGTTGTAAGTGAGTGCCGCCCACGTCACTCCGTGCCGACGCCCCGCCTCATCGTGGGGACGACGGCGGGGTCCGTGGTCCGGACCCGCCACCCGGTCGTCCGAGGGAAAGTCAGCGACCGTCCCCGGGCGCGGGCTGCGCGTCGCCGTCGGGCACACACGGGACGTCCCACTCCCGGCCGGCGCTCAGCGCGAGGTTGTCGCACGTGACCTCCACCCCCGCCAGGCCGCGCGTGTAGAACGCGTAGCCCTCGCCGTCGTGAAGCGCGATGTTCCCGACGAACCGGTTGTCCTGCCCACCCCTGCGGACGGCGCCGTCGGTGTCGATCTCCTGGGACTCGAAGCCGTGCTCGGGTGAGCGGTAGCCGACGTTGCCCTCGACGACGTAGCCCTGCCCCTTGACCGTCACCCACGAGTCCGCCTGGTCGGCGTTGCCGCCACCGTCGAAGACGTTGCCGCGGATGACGCCGTCCTTGGTGCCCTCCTTGACGTCGACCGCCTCGGCGGTGGTGTCGTAGAAGGTGGTGCCGATGACCTGGTTGCGGTTGGAGTAGTCGACGCCGTTGTCGCGCCAGTTGCTCCTGGCCGTCCCGATGTAGACGCCCTCTCCGAACATCGCGTTCGTGAGGCCCGTGTCGTGGATGACGCTGTTGCGCACGACGTTGTCCGCGGACCCGCGCAGCAGGTGGACGGCCTCGTGCCCGATGTGGTGGACGTGGAGGTCGGCGAGGACGGTGTTGTTCACGCCGCTGAGGATGATGCCCTTCTCGCCGTTGGTGACGGTGAAGCCGACGAGCCGCCAGCTGTCGGCGTCGTCGAGCCGGACGACCCGCCCGTCCTCGAGGGTCCCACCGTCGATGACGGCGTCGCGCGGGCCGCAGAGCCAGATCGGGTTCGCCTCCGCCCCGGACCGCTCGATCGTGAGGTTCCCGTCGTAGCGCCCGGGCTCCATGACGACGACGTCGCCCGGCCCGGCCTCGTCGACGGCGTCCTGGAGCTCGGTCATCGTCGACACCGTGATGGTGGGAGCCGGGCACTCGGCCGCCGTCGTCATCTCATCGGTATCGGGGGCGTAGGCCGCGAGGAGGAGGGCGGCGATGGCCGCGACGAGTGCCGTGTTCACACCGGATGCCCGCCCCTCACCCGTAGAGTCCGTCGCCTGCCACGGTAGGCGATCGGTGGACCGGAGTCGCTGCGAGCGCCGGACCGCCGCTGCGCGGGTGCCCGCGACCGCGTCCGGCCCGGGCGGCTACGACGCTCCCGGCGTCGAGGTGTCCGACGACGCCGCTCCCCCGGTCCCGGCGGGTTCGGTCGTCGATGCCGCCAGCTCCGACGCGGACTCCGCCCTCGTCGGGAGCGCGACGTCGTCGCCACGAACCCACTCGCTGAGTCGCCGCTGCCGGGACTCGGCGAGGCCGACGTCGCCCCACGCCTCGATCTCGGCCTGGACGTCCGCACTCCCGAGCCAGTGGTCCGCCAGCTCGGGGTCGTCGGGGTCGTGGAGCAGGCGCAGGGTCCACGCAGCAGAGCACTTGACCAGCTCGTGCGGGTCGTCGCGCAGGGCGAGGTAGAGGGTGACGAGCACCCATCCCCAGCCTCCGCCCTCGCGCGTCCACCACGAGCGCGGCCTGGACGTGAGGAGGTCGGCCAGGGCGAGCACCAGCACCGCCCCGGTGTTCTCGTCCAGGTCGGTGGGCCAGCTGCCGTCGAGGGACGGGGGCCAGTCGAAGGCCCCCGCGAAGTCGTCACTGGGGAACTGCGCCGCGTGCAGCATGAGGAGGCGAGCGGCATACCCGCGCACGGGGTCTGCGAGGTGCGGCGCCGTGAGGCCCTGGTCGATGACCCAGGCCGCCGTGCCGGCGTCGACGTCACCCTGCTCGAGCGCGGGGCCGAGCATGCGGAGGGCCACCTCCGGCTCACCGAGTCTCACGACCATGGCGAACGCGCCCGCCGCCATGATCCTGTTGTCCGGCCCTGCCTCGAGGATCTTGATCCCCTGGATCGTCGAGTCCAGTCGCTGCTGTGTCGCGGTGGCCTTCCTCTCGTCGGCCAGCCGCGCGGTCTCCAGCTCGTGGTTGCGTGCTGCGTCCGCATCGGCCGCTGCCTGGCGCGCCTCGCGGTCACGCTCCAGCTGGCGCGCCTGCTGCTCGGAGCCGGCGGCAAGGAGTGCGCCGATGAGCGTGGCGACGGTGGCGATGAGGGACGCGAGAAGGACCCACAGCGCGCCGAGCCGGTCGTCGGTGAGCGTCGGCCCCCACGGCAGGAGGAAGGCGATGCTCAGGACGACGGCGAGCGCGAGCAGGACAGCCGGGATCGCCGTCAGTCTCCAGAGGAGCCTGAGGGACGGGCCTGTCGCCGTCGGGTCCGACATGGCGATCACGGTCCTCCCCCGGCCGCCGTCGCACAAGGGCCTGCCGCCGGATCACCGGCCACGGTGCCCGGGAACGAGGCGGCTGCCTCAGGGCTCGACGACGACCTCCCGCCCGTCCTCGACGGCGTACGTCGCCGACGCGAAGGCGGTGGGTCGCAGGACGCGGTAGACCGCCCCGCCGTCGAGCACCTCGGTGTCGACGACCTCGAAGCCGCTCGGGGCCGCGCCGTCGTGGAAGAGCCGCTTGCCCTTCCCGACGACGACGGGGAACTCGATCACGCGGTACTCGTCGACCAGGCCCTCGTTGTGGAGCGTCTGGATGAGCTGCCACGAGCCGTGGACCTGCAGCTCCTCCCCCGGACGCTCCTTGAGGGCGCGGACCGAGGCGGCGACGTCGTCGGCGATGATGCTCGCCGTGTTGTCCCACACGGGCGTGGTGAGCGTCGTGGAGACGACGTGCTTGGGGCAGCCGTTGAGCTTGGCGGCGACGGGGTCCGCGGGGTCGGTGACCTGCGGCCAGAACCCGGCCATGATCTCGTAGGTGACGCGGCCGAAGAGGAGCTCGCTGGTCTGTTGGAACCAGCCGTCGACGACGGCGCCGAAGCCCTCGCCGGCCACGGGGACCATCCAGCCGCCGCGGTCGAAGCCGCCGCTGGTGTCCTCCTCGGGGCCGCCGGGGCCCTGCATGATGCCGTCGAGGGAGACGAAGGTGTTGACGGTGAGCCTCATGCCTGGGGTCCTTCCGGGTGCGGGTGTGCTGTCCCAGGTGTGGACCCCAGCCACGCGGCTAACTCATCGGGCGGCCTGCGGGTGAAGGGCGGCGGACCGCTCGCTCGAGGGCACGCTGCGGGCGGTGCGGCCCATGGAGGCGATGATCACCGCCCCGACGGCGACGTGCATCGCCACCAGGACGGCCCCGGCGGCCACCGTGGTCGCCTGGAGCATCGGCGGGACGAGCGAGGCAACGAGCACGGAGAGGGCGACCCTCGTCCACACCGTGCGCGCCCGGGCACCGGCCCGCTCGAGCAGGGCCAGCAGGCCCCAGCCCGCGAGGGCGGCGACGACTCCGGCGAAGGCGACCGCCGGTGCACCTATGACCATCTCCCCCTCCCCGGCGCGGGCGGTCACCTCGACGCCGAGGACGGGGACGGCGACGGTCCAGACGGCCAGCCCGGCCGCGGCGGCGCCGACGACGGTCGCTCCGCGCCGTGCCCGTGCCTGCGTGGGTGATGACGAGCTCATGGTTCCTCCTCGGTTCGGGTACCCCCACGCTTCCGCCGCCGCGCGCCGCGGTCATCGGCCGCCCGGCCACGGCCGGTGGCCACTCGGACCTGTCCGGTCGACCTTCGGCGGTTCCGCGGTGCCGGAGGGCTCCGTACGCTCGGTGGATGGCGGCCGACCCGTGCACCGTGCCCCCGCGGGGGTGGCGTCCGTCCGGGCGGACGGTCGGCGTCGCCACCGCGGCGATGGGCCTGCTGAGCGCGTGGACGCTGGTCGGCGAGCGCAGCTCCCCGGGCAGCCCGGCGGCCCCGCTCGTCCTCGACGTCACGGTCGGCCTGGTTGCGGTGGCGCTCGTCCCCGTCCTGTTCCGGCGCCCCGTGCCCGCCGCCGTCGCGCTCGCCGTGCTGGCGGCGCTCGCCCCGACGGCCACGCCGCCGTCGACGGCCGCCACCTACGTCGTCGGCCGCTACCGACGGCTCACCACCGGCGCCGTCGTCGCCGTCGCCGGGGTCGCGGGGCACGCGGTGAGCGGGCTGTGGCGGCCGGTGCACGGGCTGGCGTTCGGGTGGTGGCTGGTGCTCGTGGTCGCGACCCACGCCGCGCTGCTCGCTGCGGGAGCCCTGGCACAGGCCCGCAGCGCGCTGCTCGCCGGGCTCACCGAGCGGGCCAGGAGTGCGGAGGCGGACCGCGACCGCCTCGTCGCCGAGGCGGTCGCCGCGGAGCGGACCCGGATCGCGCGAGAGATGCACGACGTCCTCGCGCACCGGCTCTCCCTCCTCGCCACCTACGCCGGCGCGCTGGAGTACCGGCCGGACTCCTCGCCGGAGCGGCTGGCCCAGGCCGCGGGGGTGGTGCGGGCCGGCGTCCACCAGGCGCTGGAGGAGGTGCGCGACGTCGTCGGCGTCCTGCGGGACGACCCCACCGTGGACGGGGTGCCGCCGCCGTCCCCCGACCTCGACCGGCTGGACGCCCTGGTCCGCGAGGCGCGGGCGGCCGGCGGCGAGGTCGACGTCGTCGTCGCGCTCGACGGCGTCCCACCCGGGATGGCCGGACGGACGGTCTACCGCCTCGTGCAGGAGGGGCTGACCAACGCCCGCAAGCACGCCCCGGCCGAGCCCGTCCGGGTACGGGTGACCGGCGGCCCGGGCGCCGGCGTCGATGTCACCGTGACGAACCCGCTGCGGCCGGGGCGGGCCGACATCCCCGGGTCCGGCACCGGGCTGATCGGGCTCACCGAACGGGTACGGATCGTCGGCGGCAGGCTCGAGCACGGCCCCGACGGCGGGGAGTTCCGCCTGTCCGCGTGGCTACCATGGCCGCCGTGACGGTCCGGGTCCTCGTCGTCGACGACGACGCGCTCGTGCGCGCCGCGCTCGTCATGATGCTCGACGGCGCGCAGGGCATCGCCGTCGTTGCCGAGGCCGCCGACGGCGCGGAGGTGCCGGCGGCACTGGACCTCCACCCGGTCGACGTCGTCCTCATGGACCTGCGCATGCCGCGGGTCGACGGCGTCACGGCCACCGCCCGGCTGCGCGCCCGCTCCGGCGCGCCCGCGGTGCTCGTCCTCACGACCTTCGACACCGACGAGGAGATCCTCGGGGCGCTGCGCGCCGGTGCCTCGGGCTACCTGCTCAAGGACACGCCGCCGCCGCGCATCGCCGAGGCGGTGCGCCGGGCGGCGGCCGGGGAGGCGACGCTGTCCTCGGCCGTCACCCGGCGGCTGGTCGAGCAGGCCGTGGACCACGCCGACGTGGCCGACGACGCCCGCGCCCGGCTGGCCGCGCTGACCCACCGGGAACGCGAGGTCGTCGCCGCCGTCGGGCGGGGACTGACCAACGCGGAGATCGCCGCGGAGCTCCACGTCTCCGTCGCCACCGTCAAGGCGCAGGTCTCCCACGTCCTCGCCGCGCTCGACGTCGGGAACCGCACCCAGGTCGCGCTCCTCGCCCACGACGCGGGGCTGGTGTAGCCGCGGGGCGGAGGTGTGTCCGACCTCGCACGGCCGGGGACCTTCGACCCCTCATCCAGGCCCCGGGCGCCCGTATATATGAGGTGACACCCTCACTCCCCGGGAGCCTCCACCGTGACCGCAGCACCCGTCCTCCACGAGCCCCGGCTCGCATCCCACGAGCACGCCGAGCAACTCCTCTCGGCCCTGTACCGCGACGACGTCGCCCGGCACCTGCTCGGCGAGCAGCCCGCCCCCACGCCGCGCCAGGTCGCGAGCACGCTTCGTGCGCTCGCCGACTTCCCGCTGTGCCTCCGCATCCTCCCGCAGAGCGCCCGCAGGCAGCGCAGCGGCGACCCGGTCAGCGGGCTCGCGTCCTACCTGGAGGGCTTCGCCGACCACCTCGCCCACCACGAGCTGCGCACGCCCTACGACCCCCGCTACTGGATCCTCGGTGAGCCGGTCACCGTCCGGCTGCTGCGGCTCGTGTCGACCGGCGTCTCCCTCGACGGCGACCGTCCCACCCCGCAGCAGAGCGCCGCGACGCTCCTCGCGCTGGCCGACACGCAGGCCAGGGAGCTGCCGCGCCGGATGGTGGAGGTCGCCGGCGACGGTGACCTGCCGTGGAACGGGGCGACCGGCATCGGGCAGTACTTCCGGGAGCTCGCCGACCTCGTCTCCTGAGGTCGCGGGCGGGTTCCCGGCGACGACGACGACGGCGCGTGCGGCCCGCCGTCGTCGACGCCGCGATCTCAGCGGGTGGGGGAACCGCCGTCGACGGGGATGGTGTGCCCGTGGATGAAGGACGCGTCGTCGCTCGCGAGGAAGCACACGGCGCGCGCGATCTCGATGACCTCGCCGTAGCGGCCGGCGGGGGCCTGCATGGTGAGGTCGTAGAACGGGAAGTCCGGGGTGATCTCGGCGCCCTCGAAGGCGGCGGTCTTGATGACGCCCGGGCCGATCCCGACGGCGCGGATCCCCTGGTGGCCGTAGTCGTAGGAGATCTGCTTGGTGAGGCCGATGACGCCGTGCTTGGCGGTCGTGTACTCGGCCCCGACCTCGCTGGCCACGAGGCCGGACGCGGAGGAGACGTTGATGACGACGCCCTCACCGCGCTCGAGCATGGACGGCAGGACCGCCTTGGTCACGAGGAAGACGCCCTTGAGGTCGACGTCCATCACCGTCTCCCACTGGCTGGTCTCGATCTCCAGCAGCGGCACGTAGGCGCCGAAGACGCCGGCGTTGTTGACGAGCACGTCGATGCGTCCGAAGTGGGCGAGCGCGGCGTCGACCATCTCCTTGACGGAGGCCTCGTTCACGACGTCGACGGGCAGGGCGAGCGCCTCGCCCCCCTCGGCCCGCACCTCCTCGGCCGTGGCCTCGGCGCGGTCCTGGGTGAGGTCGGCGACGACGATCTTCGCGCCCTCCTTCGCCAGCTCCACGCACATCGCCTGGCCGAGGCTCGAGCCGGCCTGCTCACGGCCGTGACCGCCACCGGTCACGAGAACAACCTTGTCGCGCAGTCCGCGCATGTTTCAGCTCCTAGGAGTTTGGGTGAAGGGGTGTGCCCGGGCGGCTGTGGAGGTCGACCGGGCCACTTCGACGTTACGTCCGGTTCGCCGGGACGGCACGAGGGGACGTCGTCGTCGCCTGTGACGCTGATCTGCGCACAAGTCCGCGACACGCCCCGCGACACGCCGCTGCCGCAAGGTTGTAACCTTGACCGTCCCGACTTCAGCGCGGATCGGAGACGCCACAACCGTCCGAACCGGGCGGCGAGGTCAGGTGGCGCCAGCCGGCCGCCGTCGTCGTCTACCCGACGAGGACGCGCGACAGCGGCGCGGACCGGCAGGGGTGGTCCGCGCCGTCGCGAAGGTCAGGCGTCGGTGGTGCGGCCGGAGAGCTTGTCGCGCAGCCGGTCGATGAAGCCGACGCCGGGGCCGAGCGTCTTGTGGAACAGCTCGGAGTGCGGGGCGCTGGGGTGGGGGCGGGTGGGCGCGGCCTTCATCGCGGCCTCGACCTTCTCGCGCAGCTCGACGAGCTCCTCCCGGGGGATGTGCTGGCGGAGCTTGGGGAACTGGTCGGTCTCCTCGTCGTTCGCGTGGTGCTTGAGCATCCCGTGCATCTCGCGGATCTCCTGGAGGAAGCGGGGGTCCTCGGAGTCGAGGTCCTCGATCCGCTTCATGACGTCGACGAGCTCGTCGTGCTCCTTCTTGTCGTGCTCGACCTCCTCCTTGCCGTTCGGCACGTGCTTCTCCACCGCGGGGTAGACGTGCATCTCCTCGGCGACGGCGTGCCGCATCACCTCCGCGATGAGCGTGTCCGCGAGGTCGCGGCGCTCCTTCGGGTCGGCGGTCTCCTGGATCGTCTCGAGCAGCGCGACCATCAGCGCGTGGTCGTTGGTGAGGAAGTCGACGACGTCCTGCTCGGCGGTACCCGGCATCTGGCTCATGGAAGTGCCCTCCTGTGTGTGCGTCCTTGCCTCTTCGCAGGGTAGGTCGGGGCCGACGGGCAGGCACCTCGGGTGCGGGCTCAGGTGCGGTCGCGACGGCGGTAGCGGCTCACCACGACGCCGGACGACAGCGGCCAGGTCTCGGCGAGCATGAACGTCGACGGCGTGAACCCGGCCGTGAAGAGCCGCTTGCCCGTGCCGAGCACCAGGGGGTAGACCGCGAGGCGGTACTCGTCGACGAGGTCGCGCTCCCCGAGCGTGCGGACCAGCTCGGTGCTGCCCCACACGCGCACCTCCCGGCCGGGCTGCTCCCTGATGCGGCGGACGTCCGCGACGAGGTCCGGCCCGAGGAGGTGGGAGTTCACCCAGCTCAGCTCGGTGAGCGTGCGTGAGGCCACGTACTTGGGCACCCGGTTGTACCGCCGGGTGAGCTCCCCGGTGAAGCCGTCGGCGCCCTCGTCCCACACGCCCCACGAGCCGGCGAAGATCTCGTAGGTCCGGCGCCCGAGGAGCAGCGCGTCCGTCCTCGACTCCCACTCCGCCACGAGGTTGCCGTAGTCGTCACCGCCGTGCTCGGCGTCGTAGTCGGCCGCCCACCCACCGTGCGGGAACCCGCCGTCGTCGTCCTCGTGCGGTCCTCCACCACCCTGCACCACGCCGTCGAGGGTGACGTACGCCTGCACCACGATCTCGCTCATGCCGGTGCTGACCGGCGACGACGGCGGAACTCGTCGGGGCGTACCCGATCGGGTATCCGCCGCGGGCACCGTCTCCCGCCGCGGTGCTGCGACCCTGGGAGCACGCGTGGTCCGTCGCTGATCGGAGGGCGCATGGATACCGGACGTGCCGTCCTGGACAAGGCGGGCAGTGACGCCGTCGCACGCTCCGGACCTCGTCCGGCCGTGGGGCGCCCGATTCCAGGCACTACGCACGCCGCCCTCGCCCTCCAGCGGTCGGCAGGGAATCGGGCCACGGCGGCGCTGATCGGTCGGCCGGTGCCATTGCCCGCCGTCGTCGTCGTGTCCCGGCAGATCACCGACGGTGACCGCTCGGGCCCGCGGGACGGCTGCTTCGACCTCCTCTCGGAGATCATTCGCCTTGTGCAGGAGGTGGCCGACCGCTTCCGGCAGGCAGAGGAGGACCACCACCACCTGTTCGACCTCCACCGTCGCGTGCAGGACTCCCATCCGGAACACGGCTCGTGGGACGGCCACCGGGAGGCGTACGAGCGCCGTCGTCAGGAGCTGCGCCGCAAGCTCGAGCGGTGGGATGACGACGACGACTGCCGGAGGCGCCGCCTGTCCACGGCGGAGCAGGCGGAGCTCAGCGACGCGCGCGACTACGCGGGCCGAGAATTCCCGGCCCGGCCGGTGCCGTCGATGCGCGAGGCCCAGGAGTCGGACGCGGAGCTCGAGGAGGAGGTCCGGGGTGGCCTCATCGAGATCGGTGTGCCCGAGTTCGCGGTCGCCGCCCTCGTCGTCCTCGTCATCGCGGCCCTAGCGGACCCTGAACCCTTCTCGAAGCTCATCCTCGTCCTCGGGACGAGCGCGGCGGTCGCGCTGCTCATTCTCTTCGGGCGGGAGAGCGACGTGCCCGACGACGCGATGGCCGAGGGTGGAGCTGCCGCTCCCGCGGACGGTCCGACGGCGGTGGCGTAGGAGGCGAGGTAGGGCCAGCGGTCTTGCCCGCGTAGGCGACTGCGGAAGCACCGCACGTCCTGGGCGCGGCGGCTGATCGGAGCGGTGGCTGCCTGCAGCTGCAGCGGCGAGAGGGTCGTAGCCGTCGGCTACGACCCTCTCGGCGTCACGTGTCAGCTCGCCTTGGCGGCGGACCGCACCTCCTTGGCGACGGGCGCCGGGCCGACCGGGCGACGGACACCGAGGGTGTCGGTGCCGT
>NZ_JACSPO010000011.1 GCF_014837105.1 Oceanitalea stevensii
AGCACTACCCTGAAACACCTGTCCCGACCGGGGCTGGTTCCACGTAACCGAGCCTCTACGAAACCCGGGGCGATTCAGGCCGAGGAGGAGCGTTCCCCATGCCCATAGGAGAGCTGTCCACCCGAAGGCCTGGCTGAGCCAGTACCACCGGTGGGCATCGGGGTTGTCCATGAACGGCATGACCAGGACGGTGTTGGACTGGCCGTCTTGGGCCAAGCGGTAGAGCCACACGTAAAGCAGTGCCGTGATCACCAGTGCCACGGCGGCATCGGGCAGCGCGCCGACAAGGTCCTTGCGTAAGCGTGGGTCAGCGCCGCGACGGGCCCGAGTCGCCTCGTGAACGTCAGTCATCGTGTGGGGTCCCGTCTGAGGGGGCGGAGTGCCGAGCGATTCTCGCCAGGCCGGGCGACCGCTTCGGTGCGTGCCCATGGCGACTGTACTCACGAGCGCTTAGCCGTTGGTCGGGTTCGAGGCGGTGCCTGCTCAGGGCGGCGCAGCAGGGCGATGGTGGCCCGCGAGGTTCCCTGGCGGCTCTCGATCCACGCGGGATGAGAAATGTCAGTGCGCCGATAAGTATCCCGACGAGCTGCGTGAGCGCGCCGTGCGGTTAGGCAGCGGCCCGCTCTTGCTCTCGGCGCCGCTCGGTTCGATGGGCCCGGACCACGCAACTTGCGACCACCAGGACGAAGACCGCGAACCCTACCCAGATCATGGTCTGAGTGACGTTCAGGGGTGCCCCGTCGACGTTCGGCGTGCGCCCGCCATCGCGCCCGGTGGCGGCAACGAGCAGCAGCACCACGATCGTCGCCGTGGCGGCGAGGCGCCCCACCAAGCGGCCAAGACGGTCGGTAACGGTCGCGCCGGGCCGGTATGCCGGGCGCAGCAGCCGCACCAGGAGCAGCCCGGCGACGGGCAGCTGCAACAGCCATACGGTGGTCCGGAAAGCGCCGTCGTACCAGACGTTCGTCCCGTACAGCAGCGTGTGCCACACGCTCAGGACGTACACGACGATGATCGAGGCGTGCAGTGCCCGCCACAGTCGGGCCCCCATGGCGCGCCGCGCATAGAACGCCAGGCCCAGTGGGATCGCGAGGTAGAGGGCCAGCAACCCGATGAGGATCGCGATCACGCCCGTGCCGCTGCCGTAGCCGCCCGGGACGAAGGAGTCGACGAACGCGCGCCACAGGCGCCCCGCCCACCCGGCTTCCGCGCGGTTCTCGCGCACCATCTCCGCGAAGAACCAGAACGCGTGAGCGAACATCAGGGCGATCGTGGTCAGGCTCGTCTGCCGGTGCCACCTCTCGATCTGCGACACCGACACGGGCAGCCAGCTCGGGTGCCGACTCGAGCGCACCAGCCCCAGCATCACGGTGATCCACGCCCACAGCAGCCCAGACCACCCGAACGCCTGACACAGCCAGTACATCCAGTACCCCGGCGCGTCGGCGATGTCAGGCATCACCACGATCGTGGCTGAGGTTCCCGCATCCACACGCCAGTAGAGCAGCGCGAAGATCGCCCCGGTGACGACCAGCGCGACGCTCGCATCGAGCGTGGCTCCGCGTAGGTCCTGCTTGAGGGCGTGGAAGTCGAACAGCGCCCTCCGGCGCGTTGCGGTCGTCCCAGTCATCGATGACCCTTCCCATCTCTGCCGGTAGGCAGACGTGCTCGACGTTGAACACTCAGCACTATGGGTCACGAGTACGCGAAAGACCTAACCCAACCGACACAAGGTCCAACATCCGGCCGAATCAGTACCCGGCGGACCTATCCACGGCGGAACGTAGTTCCGCCCGCCGACATCACGACCCCACTCCCGCCGTGGCGAAACGGCTGGACTCTCTGCTCACACGCGGTCGGTGCGCCGCCGCTTCACGATGAGGAGGATGAGCGCGGCGACGGCGCCGACCGCCGCTACGGCGATGGCGACCTTGGCGACCGTGGACAGCCCGGACTCCTCGGCGGTCTCGGCCGGCTCGG
Source organism: Oceanitalea stevensii (assembly GCF_014837105.1). Classification (GTDB taxonomy): domain Bacteria; phylum Actinomycetota; class Actinomycetes; order Actinomycetales; family Actinomycetaceae; genus Oceanitalea; species Oceanitalea stevensii. The sequence continues at coordinate 1,981 of NZ_JACSPO010000011.1, forward strand.
TCGTCGCAGCCTCGCTCGCGCGCTCGGTGGTGGCCGGCTCGGCCGCGGCAGGCTCGGTCGGCTCGGTGGTGGCAGGCTCGGTCGGCTCGGCGGGCGCGGTGACCTCAAAGGGGATGACGCCGTCGATCGGGTGGCCGTCGCTGGAGGCCACGCGCCAGCGCACCTCAAGCTGCCCCGCCGGCAGCTCGGCGTCGAGCGCGAGGACGACGTCGGCCCCGTCGAGGGTGCCCTCGCCCTCGACGAGGGTCGTGCCGTCGGCATCGACGACGGTGATCACCGAGCCGACCTCCAGTGGCGGGTTGTTGAAGGTCAGCGTGATCGACTCCGGCGGCGCGTCGAGCACCGCCCCGTCGGCGGGGTCGGAGGCGACGAGCATGTCGTGGGCCTGGGCCGCGGGCCCGAGGCCAAGCGTCCCGAGGAGGACGAGCAGGACGAGGGCGGCGAAGCGGGCGCGACGGCGAGCGGCAACGATCGTGGTCATGGGCCCATGCTAGACAGACCGGCGGCGGGGTGGTCCCACCGCCCGTACCACCGGCGCCCCTCTGTCGGCCCGTCGCTCTGAGCGGCGCGGTCGCGCGCCACCTCCTCATCGGCCAGGCCAGCCCAGACCAAGGGCGGCCGCACGGAGAACCTCGTTTTCGGGCAGAGAGTCGTCGTCCCGCATGAGGATCCCGCTGCGAGACACGTCCCTCCACATCCCACTGGCGGGTGTCGCGCCGTCGCTTCGGGTTCCGTTGCGGGACGTCGGCAGCGCACATGCTCAGGCGCCCCTCCGGTCGCCGCGGTGGCGGCTTCCGGTGGTACGAGATCTAAATTCTCGCTTCCGAACTGACGCGTCGACCGAGACGCCAACGCACGCCGCTGGCCTCGACCGTCAGCGTAGGGATCGGGCGTCGGCGGATGAGGCTCGGTCGATACGTCACTTCTCCCGCGCCCCGCAGGTAGGCACGCACAAGGAGGGCGAGATCCCGAAGATCTGCTTCCTTCTCCCGCTCGTCATCGTCGTAGTTGAAGCGGATGTTGCCCACGTCCAAGTCGGGGATGTGAGCCTGGAACCACTCGTAACTAGCCACGAGGCACCCGTCGCGTTCCTGGATATACGGCACTGCGCGACTGGTCACCCGCACGCGGTAGGCATCGGGCGCGTCGTGGTCGTCATACTCGTGGACGAAAACGGAATCGTCGAAGACCTCATCGACCACTCGATGAAGCACTGCTCTGATGTCGACGACCACCCTTTCAGTATGGCAGGGCGCCACCCCTTCAAAAAGCAAATGAGCTTGTCGCTCCGCACTTTGGACGCAGCCCGGCGGCACCGCGCAGAGCGATCCCGCTGCGGATCCCTCAGCGGCACTTACGGCCCGGTCTCGAAGCTACGACGACACGCGAGCCGACCGGAACGGCGTTCAACGGGGAGACGTGCTCGTAACAGGGCTCCGTATGGGAAACCACGGGACGACTTTCAGGGTGAATCAGGCGTGTCGAGGCCTTCTAGCAACCAGGATAGATGCTCTGTATGGACAGAGATTTCAATCACACCTTCCGCGTCAATGACTCGCAGGAAACTGTTGGTCCCAATAGGTCCCATAAGTAGGTCGCGCCAGCCTCTTGGGTCCGCGAACTCGGCAATGGTCCCGGTGCTCACAGTAAACGGCGCAACCGACGGGCCAGCAAGCGGAGTGATGTGGATTGCACGGCCTGCTGGCCGCACCTCGGCCTTTCGCCACCGCTTGCTCAGGCGAGGATGGCCATCCGGAGAACGAACGGACACACCCAGGTAGCCCTCCCGAGCGGTCGTAGCTCGGTTGGTGCTGGCACCCACGCGGATGCCGATGAGCACTGCCACCGAGATTAGCGAACCTGCAACCAGCGCATTGAGGAAAGCGCGACCGACATCTAGACCTGCCAGCCAGAATATCAAGGTTGCCACAGCCACGTACAGAACCACGAGAGTGGCCAGCGCTGGAAGTTGGCGCTTGCTGGCCATACTTCTTCTCCTTCCAGGCGATTCACGCCAGCTTCTCGTTGTTAAGTCCGACCTACGCGTCGAACCGAAGCGCCGGCGGTCCGGCTCACGACTGCTCAAACGCTCTTGACGCGCGATATAAGCGTGCCATGGACCGCCCGCTGCGGAGGCGCTGCAGGCCATCGCGGACACCCACGCCCGAGTGTCCGCAAGACCCGCCCGGGCAGGTTTTCCGGTGACTGCGCGTCATATGGGACGCGTCTGTCGTCCCGTACGAGAGATTCTCAGAGTCATCCAGGGAAAACGAACGGGCCCGGCACGCCGTAGCGTGCCGGGCCCTGGGCGCGGGCGGTCATGCGCGTGGCAGTGACGCGTTGCGCACGACCGCGCGCGGCCCGATACCCGCCCAGCGTCCCCGGCGGCCCCGCAGGACGCGGGTGGCCGGACGGCGCTGGAGGTGGACGTAGTCCGCGAGCGGCATTCCCATGGCGCTGGCGGACATGTCACCGATCATGACGGATGACATGACAGATTCCTGACTTTCTCGTGGTGGAGTCCCCTGAGGGGACGACGGCATGGCCCGGTGCACGGGCAGGGATCGCGACCTCGTCGTCGGGATCCCAGCGGCGACGAGGCCTGCTACGCGAGCAGTCGGATGGCCATGACGAGAACTGTGCCAGGGGCTCTCTCGGGGACGCCACTCATTTAACGGCGTCCGCGGTGGCCTCGGTGAGCCGCCGGCCGAAGCCCGCGAGCGCACCCACCGCCTCCTCCGTCCCGCTCACCGTCCACGAGGCGTCGGGCGGGATCCACGCCGGCCCGTAGACGAGGTCGGCGAGGGAGCCGCCCGCCACGGGCCAGTCGGTTCCGCCCGCCTCGTTGGGGGTCGCCCCGGTCGACCAGACCCCGAAGTGCTTGCGCATCTCCTCGGGGCTCATGTCGAGGTGGACCACTGCCTCCAGCGGGTAGCTCTGGCTGTCCGTGTCGGTCGCGAGGATCAGCTCGGAGGGGTCGTCCACCGGCAGCTCGCGCGGGGCGGTCCGCACCCCCGTGCGCAGCAGCCCGGAGAGGCGGTCGAGACGGAAGGTGCGCCAGTCCTCCCGGTCCAGGTCCCAGCACACGAGGTACCAGCGCGGCCCGTTGGACACGAGCGTGTGCGGCTCGACGTGACGGGAGGCCTCGACGTCGAGGGCGGTGACGTAGCGGAAGCGGACCCGCTCGTGGTCGCGGCACGCGAGCGCCAGCTCGGCGACGACGTCGGGGTCCACGGCCCGCCCCCGCCCGCCCGCCGGCACGGCGTACTCCTGGAGGGCGGACACCCGCCGGCGCAGGTGCGGAGCGAGCATCTGCTCGAGCTTGACGAGCGCGCTCAGCGCGGTGTGCTCCCCCAGCCCCTGGACGGCCGCGACCCGCAGGCCGACGGCGATCGCCACGGCCTCGTCGTCGTCGAGGAGCAGCGGGGGCAGGCGACCGCCCGCCTCGAGCCGGTACCCGCCGTCGAGGCCTGGGCGGGCGCTGACCTCGTAGCCGAGCTCGCGCAGCCGATCGACGTCGCGGCGCAGCGTGCGTGCGCTGACACTGAGCCGCTCGCGCAGCTCCCGCCCGGACCACGACCGGTGGGTCTGGAGCAGGGAGAGCAGGCGCAGGGCACGCGCGGTGGGATCGGCCATGCCGAGAATGTACCGATCAATGCGGCCAGCATCTGGCCGCATCGGCTCGTAACGTCCTCGTCATGACTCCGATCATCAGCACCAAGGGGCTCACGAAGACCTTCCACCGCAAGGGCGGTGAGGAGGTCGTCGCGGTCAGCGACCTCACGATGGACATCGAGCCCGGCTCCCTCACGGCCTTCCTCGGGCCCAACGGGGCCGGCAAGTCCACCTCCCTGCGCATGCTCACCACGCTCCTGCCGCCCACGAGCGGGCAGGCGACCGTCTGCGGCTTCGACATCACCCGCCAGCAGGCCGACGTGCGGCGGTCCATCGGCTACATCGGCCAGAAGAACGGCGCCGCCCAGTACTACCGGGTGCGCGACGAGCTCGTCTCCCAGGGCGCGTTCTACGGCCTGGGCCGCGTCGAGCGACGCCGCCGCGCGGACGAGCTCATGGAGATCCTCGGCCTCACCGACCTCGCCACCCGCACGACGATGACCCTGTCCGGCGGCCAGCGCCGGCGCGTGGACATCGCGCTCGGCCTCGTCCCCGCCCCGCGGCTCCTCTTCCTCGACGAGCCGTCCACCGGCCTGGACCCGCAGTCCCGCTCCCACCTGTGGGACCACATCCTCACCCTGCGTGAGCGCTACGGGATGACCCTGCTCCTCACCACCCACTACCTCGACGAGGCCGACCGCTTCGCCGAGCGGGTGATGATCGTCGACCAGGGCCGGCTCATCGCCGACGACACCTCCGCCCGGCTCAAGGCGAACCTCGCCGGGGACCGCATCGTCCTCACCCTGCGTGGCACCGGCCCCGACGACGGCGCCCTCGCCACCCTGCGGCGCGTCGCCGCCCGCGGTGACGACGTCGAGCACGCGCCCGTCGCGGTGCCGGAGGGGCCGGCGGTGCGGTACGCCGTCGTCGTCGACCACGGCGACCGCGTGCTCCCCGCGCTGCTCGCCGACCTCGCGGCCGGCGGCCACCGGGTCGTCGCCGCGGAGCTCCACCAGCCCACCCTCGACGACGTCTTCCTCCGCCTCACCGGCCGCAGCCTGCGCGAGGAGCAGGCCACCACCGGCACCGACACCCCCGCCCAGCCCGCCCTCACCCCCGGAGGCCCCCAGTGAGCACCGTCGTCACCGACACCCGCAACGTCCTCGTCCGCGAGCTGTGGCCGGTCCTGCGCGACCCGTTCAGCGTCATCTTCTCCCTGCTCCAGCCCCTCGTCTTCCTCGCGTTCTTCGGCCCGCTGCTCAGCGGCATGACCGGCCTGCCACTGGCCGAGTCCTTCCAGTGGTTCGTCCCGGGCATCATCGTCATGAGCACCCTGTTCGGCACCGCGATGGCCGGCTCGAACCTCCTCTACGAGCTCCAGTCCGGCTCTCACGAGCGCATGCTCGTCACGCCCGTGGCCCGCTCGGCCCTCATGGTGGGGCGCGCGCTGAAGGAGATGGTGCCGCTCGCCGTCCAGGCGGTGATCATCACGCTCGTGGCCTCGATCTTCGGCTTCCGCCCGCACCTGCCCGGCATGGCGCTGGGCCTGGTCGTCCTCGCCGCCTTCGGGATCGGTCTCGGGGCGCTCAGCTACTCCCTGGGGATCGCAGCGCGGGAGCGGGACTGGATGTTCTGGGCGGTCCAGCAGGCGCTGATCTTCCCGCTCATGATCCTGTCCGGGATGCTCCTGCCGCTGGAGGCGGCGCCGCGCTGGATGCAGGTGCTGTCCCAGCTCAACCCGCTCACCTACCTCGTCGAGGCCGAGCGGGCGCTGTTCAACGGGCAGCTCACCGAGCCCGCGGTGTGGCAGGGCGCACTGGCCGCCGTCGTGCTCGCGACGGTCGGGCTCACGGTGGGGATCAGGATGATGCGGCGCAGCATCTGAGTGTCGGAGGCCGCGGTTACCGTAGGCGGGTGGACCTGACCGAGAGCGACGTGCGGGCGCTGCAGAACCTCACGCTCCCGGACGACGCCACCCTCGCGCGGTGGTTCGACCACGGCACGGTGGAGCGCGGCACCGACTACGCGCGGCGCGGCATGGTCCAGCGGCTCCACGTCGACCCGGACGAGCGGGCCCTGTTCGCCACCGTCCGCGGCAGCGGAGCCGCCTCCTACCAGTGCTTCGTCGTCCTGTACCCCGACGCGCAGGTCTCGGTCCACTGCACCTGCCCGGTGAAGATGGGCTGCAAGCACGGCGTGGCGGTGGTCGTCGCGGCCCGGGAGGCGAGCATCACCGGCATCCGTCCCGCCTGGGAGCGCGCCCTGGACGACGCCGTCACCGACGCGGGCGCGGGCAGGGGGCACCCGCGGGGGCCCCCGCTCGCGGGGGTCGTCGCGCGCGGGGCGACCGCGGCGGCGGCCGGGCGCAGCGCCGCCCGCGTCCGCATGGCCCCGGTGATCGCCGGCGCCAAGGGCCAGTGGGTGCGCACCGGCGTGAGCTGGCAGACCGTGCGGTGGACGTGGAGCCGCTACGTCCCCGCCCACGCGGAGGCGCTGCGCGCGCTCATCGCCTCCCACCCCCACGCCTACGGCACCCACGTCTTCCTCGACGAGCTCGGCCCCGCCGTGTGGCCGCTCCTCCAGCAGGTGGTGGACGCCGGCGTCGCGCTCGTGCCCCACCGCAGCGTCAAGGGCGAGGTCACGCTCAGCAGCGCACCCGCCGACGTCACCCTCGACGTCTCCGCCCACCCCATCCACGACGGCGTGCGCGTGGCCCCGTCGGTGCGCGTCGCCGGCCGCACCGCCGGGGCCCACGCCGTCGCCTTCGTCGGCCACCCGGTGCACGGGGTGGCCGTGAGCGACGGCGGCCTCGTCCTCGCGCCGCTGGCCCGCCCGCTGCCGCTCGGCGCCTCCGAGCTCGTCACCGGCGAGCCGCTCCACATCCCGCCCGACGGCGTCGACCGCTTCCGCCGCGACTTCTACCCCCGCCTGCGCCGGCTGCTGCCCGTGCGGTCCTCCGACGACGCCGTCGACCTCCCCGAGGTCCTCGCCCCCGTCCTCGTCCTCACGGTGGAGCACCTGCCCGAGTTCGTCGTCCGCCTCGCCTGGTCCTTCCGCTACCAGTCCGGGGAGACGGTCGCGGACCTGCCCGTCGGCAGCGACGACGACGCCGCACCGGCAGCCGACTGGGTGCGCGACCACGCGGCCGAGCGGCGCCTGCTCGACGGTCTCGACCTGCCCGCCGAGCTCCCCCGCCACACCTCCGGGCGCGGACCCGCGCCCGTCGCCGAGCTGCGCCGGCTGGACGCCGCCCGCTTCACCGAGGACGGCCTGGACCGCCTGCGCCGGGCCAACCCCGCCGTCGTCGTCGAGGTGAGCGGTGAGGTGCCCGACTACAAGCACGTCGACGCCGCCCCCACCATCTCCCTCACCGCCACCGACACCCCGCAGGGCGACTGGTTCGACCTCGAGGTGGCCGTCGAGCTCGAGGGCGAGCCGGTGCCCTTCGGTCACCTCTTCCGCGCGCTCGCCACGGGCGAGCCACACCTGTTCCTGCCTTCCGGCACCTACGTCAGCCTCGACCGTCCCGAGCTCGACCAGCTGCGCCAGCTCATCGCCGAGGCCGGCGGCCTCCACGACGAGGAGTCCGGCACGCTGCGCGTCACCGCCTACCAGGCCGACCTGTGGCAGGAGCTCGTCGCCATCGGCGTGGTCGCCGAGCAGAGCGAGCGGTGGCGGCGCACGGTCGACGCGCTCGTCACCGGTCCCCCGCCCGGGCAGGTCGACGTGCCCGCCGGCCTGCGTGCCGAGCTGCGCTCCTACCAGCGCGAGGGCTACGAGTGGATCTCCACGCTGTGGGAGGCGGGGCTGGGCGGGATCCTCGCCGACGACATGGGTCTGGGCAAGACCCTCCAGACCCTCGCCGCCGTCCTGCGTGCCAAGGAGACCGGCCGGCTCACCGCGCCGGTGCTCGTCGTCGCGCCCACGTCCGTCGTCGGCGGCTGGGCGAGCGAGGCGGCCCGCTTCACCCCCGACCTCACGGTGCAGACCGTCGAGCAGACCGCCGCCAAGGCGCGGGTGCCGCTCGCCGAGCACGTCGCGGGGGCCGACGTCGTCGTCACGTCCTACGCGCTGCTGCGCCTGGACTTCGCGTCCTACGACGCGCTCGACTGGTCGGTGCTCGTCCTCGACGAGGCGCAGATGGTGAAGAACCACCAGGCCAAGACGCACGTGTGCGCGCGGAAGATCGCCGCCCCGGTCAAGCTCGCGATCTCCGGCACCCCGCTGGAGAACAGCCTCATGGACCTGTGGGCGCTGCTGTCCATCACGGCGCCCGGTCTGTTCCCCGACCCCCGCGACTTTACCGTCGCCTACCGCAACCCGATCGAGCGGGAGCACGACTCCGCGGCGCTGGACCGGCTGCGTCGCCGCACCCGGCCCTTCATCCGGCGCCGCACCAAGGAGGAGGTGGCCCAGGAGCTGCCGCCCAAGCAGGAGCAGGTGCTCACCGTCCCGCTCACGGCGCGCCACCGGAAGATCTACGACACCCACCTCGCGCGGGAGCGGCGCAAGATCCTCGGTCTCGTCGACGACATGGACAAGAACCGCTTCACGATCTTCCGCTCCCTCACCCTCCTGCGGCAGCTCGCGCTGGCGCCCGCGCTCGTCGACCCGGAGTACGAGGGCGTGGGGTCGAGCAAGGCCGAGGCCTTCCTCGAGCAGCTCGCCGAGCTCGTCTCCGAGGGCCACCGGGCACTGGTGTTCAGCCAGTTCACCGGTTACCTCGGGCTGGTGCGGGAGCGGCTCGAGCAGCAGGGCATCGACTACTGCTACCTCGACGGCAGCACAAGAGGCCGCCCGGCCCGCATCCGGGAGTTCAAGGAGGGGCAGGCGCCGGTCTTCCTCATCAGCCTCAAGGCCGGCGGGGTGGGGCTCAACCTCACCGAGGCCGACTACTGCTTCATGCTCGACCCCTGGTGGAACCCCGCGGTGGAGGAGCAGGCGATCGACCGCACGCACCGCATCGGGCAGGACCGCACCGTCATGGTCTACCGGATGGTCGCCGAGGGGACGATCGAGGAGAAGGTCATGGCGCTGGCCGACCGCAAGCGCGAGCTCGCCGGGCGCGTGCTCGCCGGCGGCACCACGGCCGCCTCGGCCCCGCTCTCCGCGGACGACATCCGCGAGCTGCTGGGCTGAGCCGGCTCAGAGCCGGGCGGAGTCCAGCACTCGGGGCACGTGGGCGCCGTGGCCGGCCTCGCGCAGCGCCTCCCGCAGTCGCTCCGCCGCGGCGTCGAGCTCCTCCGGCGGGACGTCCCCGCGGGCCCGGTCCAGGCGCAGCGCGCCCTCGTCCCAGGCGGGCAGGACGTGGACGTGCAGGTGCGGGACCTCGAAGCCGGCGACCATGACGGCGGCGCGTGGCGCGTCCCACGCCGCGCGCTGCGCGCGCCCGATCGTGGCCGCGACGACGGCCAGGTGGGCGACGAGATCGTCCGGCGCGTCGGTCAGCTGGTCGACCTCGATCCGCGGCACGACAAGGACATGTCCGTCCGTGACGGGGGCGACGGTGGAGAAGGCGACGCACACGTCGTCGGCCCAGACGAAGCGTCCCGGGATCTCCCCGGCGATGATCCTGCTGAAGACGGTGCTCATGGCGCCAGGGTATCGACCACTACGATCGGTGGGACGAGAGGGACGAGGTGCCAGGACAGGACGAGCGTGCAGTCTCCACCCGGACGGCCGCCGAGGCGTGGGAGGAGCTCTTCCGCGCGCAGGTCACCCTCATGCGCCGCTTCGAGGCCGGCGACGACTTCGCGCCGCTCACCTCGCGCGAGTACGACGTCCTGTTCCAGCTGAGTCTCGGCGAGGACCGGGCGATGCGCATGCGCGACCTCACCGCACTCATCCTCCTGTCCCAGCCCAGCCTCAGCCGCATGGTCGACCGCCTCAGTGCCCGAGGGCTCCTCGAGCGGCGCGCCGCCCCGGGCGACGCGCGCGGCGTGGTCGTCGCCCTCACCGACGAGGGACTGCGGCTGCAGCGGGAGATCGGGCGCCACCACGTGCGCTCGATCCGCCGCTACGTCGGCGGCGCGCTGGACGAGGACGAGCTGCGCACCCTGCAGCACCTGGCGCACAAGCTGCGCACCGCCCAGCGCCACCTCTGAGGGGTCAGGCAGTCACCCACACCGCCGCGACGGCGGGGTCCCCGAGCTCGACGGGCTCCCCCGCCGACTCCCCGGGCGGGGTGACGGTGAAGAGGGTCGTGCCGACGTAGGGCCGGGCCTCGACGACGGCGACGTGCGCGTCCAGCCGCACCCCGACGTCGGCGAGGTGGCGCAGCACCTGCGGCTCGGCGTCGGAGATCCGCACGACCCTGCCGCCCTCCCCCGCGGGGGTCTGGGCCAGCGGGCGGGTGGGCGGCACGGTGACCTCCCCGCCGACCGTGGGGATGGGGTCCCCGTGCGGGTCGCGGACGGGGTGGCCGAGGAGCCGGTCGATGCGCTCGACGAGCAGGTCGGAGACGGCGTGCTCGAGGACCTCGGCCTCGTCGTGGACCTCGTCCCACTCGTAGCCCAGGTGCTCGACGAGGAGGGTCTCGATGAGCCGGTGGCGGCGCACCATCGCCAGCGCCGCCTGCCGGCCGCGGCCGGTGAGGGAGATGCCCCCGTAGCGCTCGTGGTGGACCAGGCCCTCGTCCGCGAGGCGCCGGACGGTCTCCGAGGCGGTCGACGCCGAGACCCCCATCCGCGCCGCGAGGGCGCTGACGCTCGTCGCCGGCCCACCCCACTCCACCGCGGCGTAGATCGCCTTGAGGTAGTCCTGGGTGACGTTCGAGGTGGGCAGCTGGGTCACAGGATCAGCATCCACTGGTCCCAGAAGACGACACCGATGAGGAGGAGAACGACGGCGTACCAGACCGTGATGACCAGGGCGCGGTCCTGGACGAGGAAGCGCCGCAGACCCTCGGGGGCCGGCAGGTGGCGGCCCTGGAAGCCGCGGGCGAGGACGTTGACGACGATCGGGATCGTCACCGCCCACACGACGAGGCAGTAGGGGCACAGCCCGCGGAGGTTGGTGAAGGCCTGGTACTGGAACCACGAGATCCACACGGCCGCGACCACGGAGCCGGCCATGAGCAGCACCCAGTACACGCGCGGGAGCCGCCCCCCGCCGAGGAGCGCGACGCCGGTCGCGGTGACGACGGCGAAGCCGATCGTGCCGAGGACGGCGTTGGGCGGACCGAGCACCGAGGCCTGCCACGACAGGACGAACTTGCCGCAGCCGATGAGCGGGTTGATGTCGCAGCCGAGCGCGGCGTTCGGGTCCCGCAACAGCTTCTGCGTGGACAGGATGAGCATGACCGAGGCCCAGGTGCCGAGCGCGCCACCGATGGTGAGGAGCCAGCCCAGGCCGCGGGTGCTACCGCCGGCGAGCTGGTGCTCGGTGGGCCGGGCGGGGTCGAGGGCCGCGAGGGCCTCCTCCTCGGCGAGCAGCTCCTCGTCCGTGAGGGCGTCCTCGTCCGCGGTGACGTCCTCGGCCCGCTGCTGCTGGCTCATCTGCGCTCCGTTCCCGCGGACGACTCCGCGTCGGTCGGGTCCCCGCTGGGCCCGTCGGTCCCAGTATCGCCGCTCGTCGGCGCCGAGTCAGCAGGGTCCGGGAACCGGTACCAGCGCCCCAGCTCGACGGTCGTGTCCGTGCCGACCGTCACCACCCGGTAGTCGAGCGGGCGGCCGCTCGCGGCGTCGACGCGCAGCACCGTCATCTCCGCGGGCCCGTTGAGCGGGCCGACCGTCGCACCGCCCGACGCGCCGGCGGTGCTCGCGCTGACGTACCGGGTGCCGGCGCCGTGGACCTCCGGCCCCTCGCGACGGTGCCAGTGCCCCGACAGCGCGAGCGGCACGCACCCCTGCTCGAGTGCCGGGAGCGCGGCGCGGGGGTTGTGGATGAGCATGATGTCGGCCCGGTCGGCGGAGCACGCCGCCTCGGCGAGCCGCTCCCCCATCTCCGGCACGGTCTCCTCGCGCTCGGGCCGGGTGCCCTCGCCGACGGCGGTGAGCGTGGGGTCGGTGTCGCCGAGGATCCGCACGCCGTCGACCTCGACGACGTCCCCGCCCAGGACGACGTACCCGGCGTCGCGCATCTGCTGCGCAGTGGTGACGGAGTCGTGGTTGCCGGTGGACACGACCATCGGGAGGTCGTCGGGGACCTCCCCGGCGAAGGCGTTGACGCAGTAGGACTCCACGGCCGTCCCGCTCATCACGGTGTCGCCCGCGTCGAGGACGGCGCTCGCCCCGCTCAGGCGCGCGGCGCCGGCGACGACGGACGCCATCCCGACGTTGCAGTGGAGGTCGCTGACGAGGAGGAAGGTCACCGGCTCCACCCGCGCGGGCGCCTCGGTGGCCTCCTCCGACGCGGGCGCGGCACCGCCGTCGGGCGAGGCGGTGGAACCGGGCTCGGCGGCGTCGTCGGCCGGCGTGGCGTCGTCGGCTGGCGTGGCGTCGTCGGCGGGGGTCGTGGCGTCGTCGGCCGGCGGGACGTCGTCGGCCGGCGGGGCGGCGGCGTCGTCGGTGGCGGTGTCGGTGGGCGCGGGGCTGACGATGGGGATGCCGGGCGGGCGGGACGGGGCGCGGTCCTGGGCATAGGCGGCCTCGAGGTTGTCGTTGACCGAGGCGTAGAAGGCCTCGTTCTCCTCGTAGGCCTCGACGAGGTAGCCCCCGTAGGTGTCGATGAGCTGGGCCATCCGGCCGGTCATCCGCAGGTCCTCCATCGGCGTGCCGGCGAGCGCGCTGATGGTCCGGCCGGGCGCGGGACGGTCGCGCACGGTCAGGGCCGTGGGCACCGCCACCAGCGTGACGACGACGACGGCGACGAGCGGCACCACCCCGGGGCGCCGCGCCGCGTGGGCGACCTCGCGGCGCAGCAGCCCGCGGGAGGCGAGCCGCGCGCCGGCGACGACGAGGAGGACGGTCCCGGCGACGATCGCCGCGCGGCCGAGGGCGTCGCGGACCAGCGCGCTGACGGCGTCGGCGACGACGGCGTCGGGGTGCGCCACGACCTGCGCGTACGCGGCGAGGTCGCCGGCCAGGCCGGTGGCCGGGCTGGGCTGCACGGCCGTGAGCTCGGCCGGGATCTCCTGGACGACGACCTCCACGCCCAGCGGCCACGGCATCGGGGAGTCGAGGAGGACCGTGCCGAGCGGACCGAGGTCGACGACGATCTCGTGCTGCGCCGTCACCTCGTAGTGGGCGACGTGCGGGCCCAGGGAGGAGTCGGTCGACGCGGTGAGCACACCGACGACGCCGGAGAGCAGCACCGTGACGACGAGCAGGAGGGCGGTGCGGATGAGGCGTCGCGTCGTCGTCGTCTGCCGGTGCCACCACGGCCAGCGCCGTCGCGGCGCGTCGGTCTGCTCGTCGTCGTCCACCATCACCCCCATTGTCGCCCAGCCCGGCGCGCGTGCCGAGCGGCGTGTCATGTGGTTCGCTCACCAGCGAGTCGAGAGAAGGAGCAGGGCGTGGGTGAGGACATCTCCGGGACGACGTTCACGCGCGCGGACCATGCGAGGTACCGCGCGAAGATCCGCCGGTGCCTGGACACGCTCGAGGCGATGCTCGACGCGGGCGTCTTCGTCGAGGACGAGTGGCGCACCGGCCTGGAGATCGAGCTCGGTCTCGCCGGCCCGGACATGCGCCCGTTCCACCGCAACGCCGAGGTGCTCGAGCGCATCGCCGACCCGCTCTACCAGACCGAGCTGGGCACGTTCACCATCGAGCTGAACGTCGAGCCGCGGCGCATCGACGGCCAGTCCCTCGAGCAGCTCGAGGCGGCGCTGCGCCGCAACCTCAACCGCGCGCGTGACCGCGCCGGGGACGTCGGCGCGGAGCTCGTCATGGTGGGCATCCTGCCGACGCTGCCGGCGCCGCCCGCCGGGCGCAGCTGGTTCACCGCGAGCGACCGCTACGTCGCGCTGGACGAGGCCGTCATGAACTCGCGGCGCGAGGACATCACGCTGCGCATCAGCGGTCCCGAGCCGCTGTCGCTGACGATGGACTCGATCATCGCCGAGGCCGCGTGCACCTCCACCCAGCTCCACCTCCAGGTGACGCCCCGGCGGTACGCCGACTACTGGAACGCCTCGCAGCTGCTCGCCGGCCCCCAGCTCGTCATGGGCGCCAACTCCCCCTTCCTCTTCGGCCACCACCTCCAGGCCGAGACGCGCGTGGAGACCTTCCTCCAGGCGACCGACACCCGGTCGGTCGAGCTGCGCAACCAGGGCGTGCGGCCGCGGGTGTTCTTCGGGGACCGGTGGATCACCTCGATCTTCGACCTCTTCGAGGAGAACGTCCGCTACTTCCCGGCGCTCCTGCCGGTGAGCAGCGACGAGGACCCGGCCGCAGTGCTCGCGGCCGGCGGCACGCCGTCGCTGGCCGAGCTGCGGCTGCACAACGGGACCGTCTACCGGTGGAACCGCCCGATCTACGACGTCCAGGACGGTCGCCCGCACCTGCGGGTGGAGAACCGGGTGCTGCCCGCCGGGCCGAGCGTCGTCGACACCCTCGCCAACGCGGCCTTCTTCTACGGGATGGTCGTCGAGCTCGTCACCGACGAGCGGCCGCTGTGGTCACGGATGTCCTTCGACGCGGCCCGCGACAACTTCCACGCCGCCGCGCGGTACGGGATCGACGCGCGGCTGTACTGGCCCGGCCTCGGCGAGGTGTCGGGCACCGAGCTCGTCCTCGACACGCTGCTGCCGATGGCGGCGCGCGGCCTGGAGCGGCTGGGCGTGGAGGCCTCGGCCGCGGGGAAGTACCTCGACATCATCGAGGCCCGTGCCCGGCTGCGCCGCAACGGCGCCACGTGGCAGGTGGCCGCCGTCGAGGCCTACGAGGAGCGCGGCAAGGACCGCCGCGACGCCCTCCACCTCATGCTCGCCGACTACGTCCGCCACATGCACGGCGCGGGCCCGGTCCACACCTGGGAAGTCCCCACCTGACCCACCTGACCCCACCCCCCGCATATGCAGGAAATCTACGGCTCTCCGTGCGGAACGGCTGCAGATTTCCCGCATATGCGGGGGGTGGGGGGCGGGGCGGGGGGTTACAGGCGGGGCTGGGTCTCTAGGGTTTCCAGGTAGGACTGGAGCTCGTCGTAGGCGCCCAGGAGGTGGGCGGCGCGGGCTCGCAGGCCGGAGTACGTGAGGCGGTCGGCCTCGGAGACGCCGATCGGGTCGGCGACCTCACCCGCGGGGCTGAGCAGCTCGAGGCCGGCGGCCAGCGAGTCGACCTGCCGGGTGGCGTACAGCGCGAGGATCGCCGAGCCGAGCGCCGAGCCCTCGGCGTCGTCGGTCGGGACGAGCGGGCGGCCGATCGTCGCGGCCATGACCTGGCGCCACAGGTCCGCGCGGAAGACCCCGCCGGTGCAGCGCACCTCGGTGACGGGCGTAACCGTGTCGAGGACGTCGACGAGGCTGGACATCTGCAGCGCCACCCCCTCGATCGCCGCGCGGATGAAGTGTCCGCGGCCGTGGGCGTGCCGCACCCCGAGGAAGGACCCGGTGAGCTCGGGGTCCCACAGCGGGGCCCGCTCACCGAGGAGGTAGGGCAGCATGATGAGGCCGTCGCTGCCGGCGGGCACGGCGCCGGCCATCGCCATGACCTGGACGTCGCGCAGCGGCCCGGCGGGCACGTCGGGGGCGTAGACGTCGCCCGCCCAGCGGGCCACGACTCCCCCGTTGCTGATCGCCGCGCCGACCACCCAGGCGTCGTCGGTGAGTGCGTAGCAGAACAGGCGCCCGTCGGCGTCGAGCTTGGGCGCGTCGACGACCGTCCGGACCGCTCCGCTCGTGCCCATCGACAGCCCCGCGATCCCGGGCTCGATCGCCCCGGTGCCGAGGTTGCCGAGCGGGCCGTCGGTCGCGCCCGTGTTGACGGGGATGCCGCCGGGCAGGCCCACGCGCCCGCCCGCCTCGTGGGAGAGCTCGAGGAGCGCCGTCGTCGGGAGCACCTCGGGCAGCTGCTCGCGCCGCACCCCGGCCAGCGCCAGGGAGGAGTCGGCCCACGTGCGGGTGGACAGGTCGAGCAGCCCGGAGGCCGAGGCGGTGGACAGCTCGGTGACGAGCCGCCCGGTGAGGTGGAGCAGGACGAGGTCCTTGAGCCCGATCCAGTGGTGCGCACGGCTCGCCGTGGCGGTGTCGTGGCGGGCGAACCACATGAGCTTGACGAGCGGGCTCATCGGGTGGACCGGCGTGCCGGACAGGTGGAGCAGCTCGCGTCCACGCCCGGCGGCGCGCAGCTCGGCGGCCTCCGCGTGGGCACGCGTGTCCGCCCACGTGATGATGTCGGTGACCGGGTGCAGGTCCTCGTCGAGGCCGACGAGCCCGTGCATCGCGGAGCCGACGCCGATGACGTCGATCGCGCGGCCGGCGCAGGCCGCGACGACCTCCGCGAGGGCACCGTCGACGGCGTCGAGCACCATCCGCGGGCTCTGCACCTGCCAGCGGGGCTGCGGCTCGGCGAGCCGGTACTCACGGAAGGCCGCCATCCGCCAACCTGAGGCCACGTCGACGGCGATGACCTTGGTGGTCGTCGTGCCGACGTCGATACCGAGGACGACGCCCATGCTCAGCGCCCCGTGCCCGACTCGAAGGACCGGAGCTGGTCGACGACGGCGGAGCGCAGCCCGGCGTCGTCGGCGAGGTCGGGGGCGAGCTCGCCGAGCACGGTGCGCACGGCCTGCTCGTCGTCCCCGGCCGCCAGCTGCTGCCACCGCTCGGCCGCGACGTCCTTGACCGGCACCCCCGCCCCGCGCAGGTGGGCGACCCAGGCGGCGACGGCGACGACCGCGCCCTGGGGCAGCCGTCCCGCCCCGCGCTCGGTGCGCAGCACCGGGACGTGGCGCACGGGCAGCTTCTGCGAGCCGTCGGCGGCAATGCGGCCGAGGATGTCCCGCATGCGAGGGTTGGCGAAGCGCTCACGCAGCGCCTCGCGGTAGGCCGCGACGTCCTCCGCGGGGACGTCGAGGCTCGCCTCGGCGTCGTCCCACAGGCGCTCGACCCACGCGCGGAGCTGCTCGTCCGCGAAGGCCTCGTCCACGGTCTCGTGGCCGAGGATCGGCCCGGCGTAGGCCATGAGGGAGTGCGCGCCGTTGAGGAGGAGGAGCTTGCGACGCTCGTAGGGCTCGACGTCCTCGACCAGCGTGACGCCGGCGGCCTCCCACCGCGGGCGGCCGGCCGGGAAGCGCCCGGCGATGACCCACTCGGTGAAGGGCTCGGTCGCGACGGGCGCGGCGTCGACGACGCCGAGCTCGCGCTCGACGAGCTCGGCGGTCTCGGGGCCGACGGCCGGGGTGATGCGGTCGACCATCGAGCTGGCGAAGTCGACGTTCTCCTCGATCCACGGCAGCAGGTCCGGGTCGATGAGCCCGCCGAGGTCGCGCACGACGCGGCCCACGACCTCCCCGTTGCCGGGCAGGTTGTCGCACGGCAGGACCGTGATGGCGCCGCCGTCGGCCGCCTGGCGGGCGATGAGCCCGGCGACGAGCTTGCCCGGCACCGTGGTGACGGGCGCGACGGGGTCCCGGCGCAGGGTCTCGACGTCGGCGAGGACGTCGGCGTTCTCCCGGTCCAGCCCGCCGTCAGGGCCGCGCAGGTACCCGGCCTCGGTGACGGTGGTCGTGACGACGGCGACGGCGGGGTCGCGCAGGTACTCCAGCCAGGCCGCGTGGTCGGCGGCGGCGTGGACGGCGCTCACCGAGGTGACGACCTCGAGCTCGTCGCCCTCCGCGCCGCGCACGACGAGCGTGTAGAGCCCGTCCTGCGGGGCGAGGGCACGGGCGGCCTCCGGGCGGCGGCCGGTGAAGGCCGCGATGCCCCACTCGGCGCCGTCGGCGGCGTGCATCGTGTACCAGGCCTGGTGGGCGCGGAAGAAGTTGCCCAGGCCGAGGTGGGCGATGCGGACGGGCGGCGCCTCCTGGTCGGGGCGGCGGCTGAGTCGCTCGCTCACAGCTTGAACACCTTCTTCGGGATGGTCGTGACGAGGTCGAGGGCAGTGGCCAGGGCCTCATCCTCGGTGAGGCGGTGCTGCGTGACCAACTCTGCCAGGTAGGCGGCGTCCAGTCGCCGAGACATGTCGTGGCGCGTGGGGATGGACAGGAAGGCGCGGGTGTCGTCGATGAAGCCCGAGGTCCGGTAGAAGCCCGCGGTCTCCGTCACGGCGCCGCGGAAGCGACGGATCGCCTCGGGGGCGTCGATGAACCACCACGGCACGCCCACGTGCATCGAGCGGTAGAAGCCCGCCATGGGGGCCAGCTCGCGGGAGTAGACGGTCTCGTCGATGGTGAAGACGACGAGGGTGAGGTTCGGGTGGTTGCCGTAGCGGGCGAGCAGCGGCTGCAGCGCCTTGGTGAACTCGACCTTGGTCGGGATGTCCGAGCCGGCGTCGGCGCCGTAGCGCTCGAAGTTGTCCGAGTCGTGGTTGCGGTACACCGCCGGGTGCAGCGTCATGACCAGACCGTCCTCGGTCGCCATGCGCGCGGTCTCGCTCATCATGTGGCGGTGAAAGGCGCGTCCCTCCTCGGCGGTGGCCTCCCCGCGCAGCGCGGCGGCGTAGATGCGCTCGGCCTCCGCGAGCTCCAGCGGCTCGGTGCCGGCGTCGGCGTGCGAGTGGTCGGAGGAGACGGCGCCGTGCTCCTTGAAGTAGCGGCGGCGGTTCTCGAGGGCCGCGACGTAGCCGGCGTAGTCACCGGTGTCGACGCCGGAGACCTCGCCGAGCTGACGGGCGAGGTCGGCCCAGCCGGGGCGGGCGAGCTCGAGGAAGCGGTCGGGGCGGAAGGTGGGGATGACCCGGCCGGTGAAGGTGGGGTCCTCGGCGAGCGCCCGGTGCGGGGCGAGGTCGTCCAGGGGGTCGTCGGTGGTGGCGAGCACCGAGATGCCGAAGCGCTCGAAGAGCGCGCGCGGGAGGAACTCGGGCCGGGTGAGCGCCTCGGCGATCTGGTCGTAGATCGCGTCCGCGGTCTGCGCGCTGGGCACCTCGGTGATGCCGAAGACCTCGACGAAGGTCGTGTCGAACCAGTACTTCACGGGCGTGCCGCGGAACAGGTGGTAGTTCTCGCACAGGATCCGCCACGCCTTGCGGGCGCCGGCCTCGTCCAGCTGGACCGGGCCGTTCGGGCCGCGCCCGAGGTCGCTGAGCTCGGCGCCGTTGGCGTGGAGCATGCGCAGCACGTAGTGGTCGGGCGACAGGAGCAGCGACACCGGGTCCGCGAAGGGCTTGTTCTCCACGAGCCACTGCGGGGGCACGTGGCTGTGCGGGGAGATGATCGGGAGGTCCTTGGTCGCGGCGTACAGCCGGCGAGCCACGTCCCGCACCTCCGGCTGCGTCGGGAGGAGGCGGTCGGGATGGACGTCGAGGGACGCCTGCGTGTCAGCGCTCATGGCGCCATCGTCCCGACACCCCCCACCGTCGGCAATGAAGTTGCCAGCCCTTGCCACCCGGTTGCCAGCGGTTGCCGCCACACCCCGGTTTCTGCGGCTCCCCACCTGACTGCGCGCCACGGCAGGGCTACCGTCGAGCCATGACGTGGTTCAAGGAGGAGGCCCGGTTCATCTCGCGGCCCCAGATCGAGGCGATGTGCGACCGGCTGCTCGACGAGGCGAAGGAGCGGCTCGGCATCGCCGAGTACCGGCGCGTGCTCCTCCTGCCCCCGGACCTCACCCGGGCGCACTCGGGCACCGGCTGGATGACCGAGTACCTCTACCACCGGCTCGACGCCGCCGGCACCGAGGTGCACGTCATCCCCACGCTCGGGCAGCACGTCCCGCACACCCGCGAGGACAACGAGTGGATGTTCGGCTCCATCCCCGAGGAGCGCATCCACGCCCACGACTGGAAGGACGGCGTGACGAACGTCGGCACGGTGCCCGCGGAGTTCGTCCGTGAGCAGACCGGCGGCGCCGTCGACTGGGAGATGCCGGTCGACCTCAACACGATGCTCGTCACCGAGCAGTGGGACCTCATCGTCAACGTCGGCCACGTCGTGCCCCACGAGGTGCTCGGCTTCGCCAACCACAACAAGAACTACTTCATCGGGCTCGGTGGCAAGCGCCTGCTCGGCGCCTCACACATGGCCTCGGCCGTGTACGGCATCGAGAACAACCTCGGCAACCTCCTCACGCCCGTGCGGGCCTGCTTCAACTACGCCGAGGAGCACTTCCTCGGCCACCTCCCCGACGTCTACCTCCAGGTCGTCATGGACTACGACGACGACGGCACGCTGGCCCACACCGGCGTGTACGTGGGTGACGACCTCGAGACGTACTACGACGCCGCCCGCGCCTCCCGCGAGCAGAACTTCACCCTCTTCGACGAGCCGGCCGACAAGATCGTCGCCGTCATGCAGGCCGACGAGTTCCGCGCGACGTGGGTGGCCAACAAGGCCGTTTACCGCACCCGCATGGCACTCGCCGACGGCGGTGAGCTGCTCGTCATCGCCCCGGGTGTCGAGCGCTTCGGGGAGCAGCCGGAGGTCGACGAGCTCATCCGCAAGTACGGCTACCTGTCCCAGGCCGAGGTCATCGACCTGTACAGGACGCAGGCCGACATGCAGGACATCCCGCACGGCACCGCGCACCTCGTCCACGGCTCCAGCGAGGGCCGCTTCACGATCACCTACGCGCCCGGTCACCTGGGCAAGGAGGAGATCGAGTCCGTGGGCTACCAGTACATGGACGTCGAGGAGGCCCTGCGCCGCTACGACCCGGCCGTCATGAAGGACGGCTGGAACACCATGCCCGACGGCGAGCGGGTCTTCTACATCTCCACGCCGTCCGCGGGCCTGTGGTCCACGCGCGAGAAGCTCGAGAACCGCGACACCGAGCTCCACACCGCCTGACCGCCCGGAGGAGTCCGGCTCTCGCCGGAAGGGGCCCCCCTCCCCGCAGAGGAATCCGGCTCTCGCCGGAAGGGGGTCCCCCTCCCCGCCGACAGCCGGATTCCTCCGCCTCAACACGGCAGCATCCCTCCCCCGCCGAGGAATCCGGCTCTCGCCGGAAGGGGGCGAACCCTCCTCGCGGGAGGGATCCGGCTCTCGGCGCGGGTGGGGGTCAGCTCCGGTAGCGGCGCTGGGCCTCGTAGAGGTCGCGGACGGCGCGGGCGGTGACGTCGGTGACGTTCTCCAGCGCCTCCGGCCCGCCGGGGAAGTCGGGCCGCAGCTGGCTCGGGGCGTCCGCGGCCACGCCGCTGACGCCGATCGTCACGCTGCGCGGCGCGACGTCCCCCACGGTCACCGCGTAGGGCCGGTCGTTGAGGACGTCCACGCCCCAGTGCGCGAACCGCGCGCCGAAGTAGGGCCCGGAGTTCTGGTTGCCGCCGACCGTGCCGGTGTTGATGAGCCGGATGTTCGTCCGCGCGTTCTCGAAGGGCAGCCCGCGGTGGGAGTCGAAGGTGCCCTCGTACATGAAGCCGTCGCGGTAGACGTTGCCGGAGGAGAGCCCCTCGACGTTGAGCCCGTGCATCCGCGCTCCCTCGGCGAGCGCGGTGGTGAAGGGCCCGATGGTGAAGCCCTGGACGAGGTTGTCGTGGGACTGCATGCGCATGACGAAGGGGTGGTGGGTGTTGCGGCCGGTCACCGTGGCCCCGGAGATGGTCACCGACTTGGCACCGGTCATCCCGAAGCCGACGTCGCAGTTCTCGATCTGCACGTCGGTGGCCCAGCAGTCGTGGGCGGCCTGGAAGTGCACGCCGTTCGAGCCGGGGTTCTGGTTGTGGCGCGTCTGCGGAAGCAGCGCGTTGCGGACGGTGAGGTGCTCGACGCCGACCTCCGTCACCCTCGGCCCCAGAGCGCGGACGGTCGTCGGCCAGCGGTCGCTGAGGTCGTGCTTGACCGGCTGCGCGAGCCGGACGGTCGTCGCGTCCAGGACCGACTCGACGCGCACCGGCCACTGGAGCGTGCCGTACTGCGGGTAGAAGCCCTCGGTGCCGCGGACGAGCTGCGGGGCGCCGGTCGGCCAGTCGTAGCTTCGCGCGCCCTCGGTCTCCCCGGCGAGGTGCGCGAGCAGGGGCGCGCCGGGGTTGACGGTCTCGAGGAGCACCATCTCCCCCGCCCGCAGCCGGGCGGTCGTCGAGACCGTGAGGTCACGCGTGCCGCGGGGCGCGGGCGCGACGGAGGCGAGCTGCGGGCCGGGGATCCAGCCCTCGGTACCCAGCCACTCCTCCTCCTCGAGCTTGGTGAGGACGGGCTTGGGGACGACCCAGATCTGCCCACCCGCCCAGGACCAGCGGTCCTGCTGCTGCCAGTCCTGCCAGTTGCTCCGGTAGCCGTCCTTGAGAGGGCGCGAGAAGTGCAGCACCGTGCTGTTGCGGCTCGCGCCGCGGAGCACGACGTTCGACCAGTGCATCCACACCGGCCCGCTGAGGTGGTAGGTCCCGGCGGGGACGAGGACGACGCCGCCGCCCTGCTCGCCGACGGTCCGGACCGCGTCGTTGAAGGCGCCGACGTCGTCGGTCGTGCCGTCACCGACGGCGCCGAACCGGGTGACGTTCACCGTCACCGGGGGCCGCGGCGTCGGCGCGCCCTGCCGGTACCCGGCGCCGGTGAAGTCGCCGACGAGCGGGTGGGAGGCGGGCCGGCGGGTCCACTGCTGCAGCAGTGAGGTGGACAGGTCCCGGCCCTCGCGCCCCACGCCGCGGCCGGGCGGCAGCGGCCGGTCGGGGGCCGCCGCCGCGGAGGAGCCGACGGCGGCCGTCACGGCCACGCCGGCGGCCAGGCCGAGCACGGCCCGGCGGGAGATATCGCTCTGCTGTGTCATGGTGCACCTTCCGACGTCGTCGTCCGTGGAAACCTCAGGGCATCACGCCACCCCGCGAGAGGAAAGCGGTTGCCAACCCTTGCCGAGCCTTGACAGCCGACGCGACGTCTGTGACTCTGTCCACGTTCCGTAAGGGTCTTGACGCGTTCGGCAACGCTGCCTGCAAAAGTGCGTCAGCGGCCCTCCCTCAGCAACGAAGCCGTGGAGCAGCCATGAGAACACCCAGCCTGTGGGCGATCGTCGTCCTCGTCGTCGTCGTCCTCCTCCTCTTCGGGGCCCGGCGTCTGCCCGACGTCGCCTCGAGCGTGGGCAAGTCGCTCAAGATCTTCAAGAAGGAGGTCAAGGAGCTCAGCGAGGACGAGCCCGCTCCGCGCCCGGTCCCCGTCGACCCGTCGGTGGCCTACGTGCCGCCGGCCCAGCCCGCCGCCGCGCGGGACGAGCACCTGCGGACCTAGCGACCCGAGAGGCCGAGGGAGCACCCATGGTGGCGACACCCGTCAGTCCGCGCGCCCAGAAGCGGCGGCGCCCGGCGGAGGGGCGCATGCCGCTCGCCGACCACCTGCGCGAGCTGCGCCGCCGGTTCCTCCTCGCGGCGCTCGGCATCGTCGTCGGCGCGGTCGCGGGCTGGTTCCTCTACCCGTGGTTCTTCGCGGCGATCAACGCCCCGATGGAGGCGATCGCCGACCGCGGGCAGGGCGCGGCGATCAACTTCGGCACGGTCGGTGGCGCCTTCGACATGCGCATCCGGCTCTCGCTGTTCATCGGGCTCTTCGTCTCCAGCCCCTGGTGGGTGTGGCAGCTCTTCGCCTTCGTCTCCCCCGGGCTCACCCGCAAGGAGCGCCGCTCGACGGTCGGCTTCGGGGTGGCCGGCGCGGTCCTGTTCGTCGCCGGCGGCGCGCTGGGCTGGCTCGTGCTGCCCAACGCCGTCACCGTGCTCACCGCCTTCACCCCCGACGACGCCGTCAACCTCATCGACGCCCGCACCTACCTCAGCTTCTTCACCCGGGTCATGCTCGTCTTCGGCGTCGCGTTCCTCGTGCCGGTGGTCATGGTCGCGCTCAACTCGGCCGGCGTCGTCTCGGGCCGCTCGCTGCTCAAGGGTTGGCGGTGGCTCGTGCTGTGCGCCTTCCTCTTCGCCGCCGTCGCCAACCCGCTGCCCGACGCGTGGTCGATGATCGCCATGGCGGTGCCCATCTGCGCCCTGTTCTTCGGCGCCATCGGCATCGCGATGTGGAACGACCGTCGCCGCGCCCGACGTCGTCCCTCCTGAGGTCCTCATGCCTGTCAACGGTGCCGAGCTGCTCGTCCTCGTCGTCCTCGCCGTCGTGCTCGTCGGCCCCGAACGGCTCCCGGAGTACGCCCGGAAGCTGGCGGCGCTCGTCGTCACGCTGCGGCGCCTGGCCTCCCAGGGCGGTGAGCGGCTGCGCGAGGAGCTCGGTCCGGAGTTCGACGACCTCGACCTCGCGGCGCTCGACCCGCGCCAGTACGACCCCCGGCGCATCGTCCGCGAGGCGCTGGCGGACACGCCGCCCGAGCGGCCGCGCGCCGCGGCCGAGGCGCGGCCGGCCGAGCGGGCGGCGTTCGACGCCGAGGCGACCTAAGCCGGGGGCGGGCCGCTCGCCCCGCTCCCCCTCACGCGCCGAGCACCGGATTCCTCCGTCCGCAAGCCCCCTTCATGCACCGAGAGCCGGATTCCTCCAGCGAGGAATCCGGCTCTCGGCGTGTGCTCGAGCGGGTCAGGCTCGGCGCGTGGGCGGGGGTCAGCCCCGGGCGCCACCGAAGCGGCGCTGGAGGACCAGGGCCGTGCCGAGCAGCAGGACGGTCACCGCGACGAGCGCGAGGACCGTGACCGGTGCACCGGTCCGGGCGAGGTCACCGTCGGCCGTGTCGTCCGCACCGGCGGTCGGCGACGGGGTGTCGTCGGTGTCGTCGCCATCGTCGGTCACCGGCGGGGTGGTGCCGTCGTCGTCCGGCGTCGTCGGCTCGGGGGCCGGCGTCGTCGGCTCGGGCTCGGGCGTCGTCGGCTCCTCCACGTCCTCGGCGTAGGTGAGGCCGTAGCCGAACGGGTAGAGCGCCCCGTCCTCGGTCTCGTCGTAGCCGGGGGTGTCGCTCTGCTGCTCGACGATCGCCTCGCGGGTGCCGGCGAGGGCGAAAGGCATCCGGCCCTGGGGCGCGTAGTCCCCGGACAGGACGTCGAGCAGGGCGGTGTCGCTCATGCCGAAGCCGGCCAGGATGGCGCCGGCGTCGCGCAGGCCGCTCTCCTCGTCCAGCACGTAGGGCTGGCGGAAGTAGACGTGGAGGATGACCTTGCTCGGGTCGTCGACCTCGTCCATGACCTGCTGGATGGTGTCGAGCGAGGGCACGACCTCCCACGACTCGGCCTCCTCCATGCCGGAGAAGTCGAGGATGCTCGACTCCCACGGGTAGGACCCGCCGAAGCGCAGGCCGTTGTCGGTGCAGGAGGGGTCGTCCGCGCCGGCGGCGTTGTGGACGCACGCGTCCGCCGCGCCCCACGGGCTCTCGCCGTCGAGGTTGGGGATCCCGTCGATGACGCTCGGGTTGACCCCGTGGTCGGGGTTCAGCCCGAAGTCGGGGCTGTTGCTTACGTAGTCCCCGGCGTCGGTGCGCGCCGTCATCGAGATGAGGACGTAGTCGCTGTCCTCGGCGCTCGGGCGGGTCTCGCCCTCCTCGACGTTGCCGTTGGTGACGCCGTAGCCGCGGGCGGCCACCGTCTCCTCGTTGAAGTCACCGAGGATGTAGACGTCGGAGCCGTCCTCGAGGGGCAGCACCGGGCCCTCCTCGGTCTCCTCGTTCTCGAGGAGGACGAGGGACTTGCGCTGGAGGTCCAGGCCCACCTCGCGGTTGGCCTCCGAGCCGATCGTCGCGGTGGCGACGGCCGGGTCGACGTAGGGGTTCTCGAACAGGCCCATGAGGAACATCGGCTCGAGCAGGCGCTCGGCGGCGAGGTCGATGCGGTCCTCGCTCAGCAGGCCGTCCGCGACGAGGTCGGTGATCGTCCCGACGTTGTTGAAGCCGGACAGCGTGTCCGTGCCGCCGTTGACGGCCGCGGCGACGCGCTGGGGGACGCTGGCGTCCTCCAGGCCCCACGCACGGTCGTTGATGATGCCGGTGTCGGAGTTGACGTAGCCGCCGAAGCCGAGCTGCTCGCGGAGCAGGCCGTTGACGATGGAGTCGGAGAAGGCGAAGCCGGTGACCGGGTAGTCGCCCGTGCCGCCGACCTCCGGGACGTCCACGGGCACGCCGTAGTACGGCATGATCGAGGAGACACCGGCGTCGATCGCGGCCTCGAAGGGCAGCATGTGCTCCTCGAAGAAGCCGCCGGGGTAGACCTGCGCCTTGCCGAAGGAGTAGTGCGGGTCCAGACCCAGCTCCTGCGGGCCGCCACCCGGGAAGTGCTTGAGGGTGAGGGCGACGCGGGTCTCGGGGCTCAGCGCCAGGCCGTTGTCGTTGTTGTCGACGAGCGGGCCCTGGAGCGTCTGCACGAGGGTCTCCATGATCGCGGCCGCGTGCTCGGCGTCCTCGGTGAAGGTCTCGTGGGTGCGGTACCAGCGTGGCTCGGTCGACAGGTCGGCCATGTAGCCGTACATGCCGCGCAGGCCGATGGAGGCCCACTCCTCGCCCATGACGCCGGCGAAGTCCTCGACGACGGACATGTCACCCGTCGTGGGGTCCTCGCCCGTCGCGAGGGCCTCCTCCCCCAGCGCGGCGGCCGCGATCCCGGCCTCCTTGGGGAAGGCGCTGAAGGCCCCGGCGGACTCGTTGATGCCGGCGCGCGCGTCCGGGTCGATGTGGTTGCGCGCGTTGGACTTGAACAGCGCCGGGATGCCGAGGCGGGTCGCCTCGCTCATCTCCTGGACCTCGTTGGTGAAGCCCGCCGCCTCGGCAGGGGTCACCGAGGTGGAGGCCTGGAAGCCGCCACCGGAGCCGCCGCACTGGGCGTCGTCCTCACCCGTCACCGTGTTGCGGAAGACGAAGCGGTGCATGTGCTGCGTGTTGATGAAGTTGTCCGCGGACGCCGGCACGGTTCCGCGGACCCCGTCCTCGCACGCCGCGTTGAGCGTGTCGATGAGCATGAGCCCGGCCTTCTCGTCCAGGTCCATCTGGGCGACCAGGTCGGCGACGCGCTCGTCGACGGGCAGACGCCAGTCCTCGTAGGCGTCGAGCTCACCGTCCTTGCTGAGGTCGCGGAACTCGTACCCGTCGACCTCGATGATGTCCGTGACGCGGCTCTCGAGCACGGGCTGCTCGAGCTCGGGCGCCGGGACGGTCGCCGCACCGGCGCCGACCGTGAGCGTCAGTGCCAGCGGCGCCGCCGCGGCGGCGGCCACAGCGGTCCGCAGCCCCACACGTGGGCTTCGAGACATTCTTCCTCCTCATGTTCACGTCGTCGTTGACGATGTCGTCATCGACAGGACGTCGCGCACGCTGCGCGACCGGGCCGACGGCGGCGCGTCCCCGCGCCCCTCGGCCATCGCCCGATCGTCGCTGTGGCTCACGCCACGCGCCGAGCAGTTGCCGGATGTTGCCGCCCGTCCGGACCAACCCGGGCGCCGGGACGCCGACGGCCCCGCCGAGCCGGGGCTCGACGGGGCCGTGAGGAGGCCTGGGAGGGCGCGGGGTCAGGCCTGCGCGGTCTCGCTGCGGTCCCCGGACCACTCGGTGTGGAACGTCCCGGGACGGTCGACCCGGTTGTAGGTGTGCGCACCGAAGAAGTCGCGCAGCCCCTGGACGAGGGACGCCGGCAGGCGCTCGGCCCGCACGGTGTCGTAGTACGCGAGCGCGGCGGAGAAGCCGGGGACCGGCACACCGTCGGCGATGGCGTGGCTGACGGCTGCGCGCCACCCGGCCTGGCTCGACTCGAGCCCGGCGGCCACCGACGGCGCCTCGAGCAGCGTGGTGAGGTTCCCCGCGGCGTACTCGGAACGGATGCGCTCGAGGAGGCGGGCGCGGATGATGCAGCCTCCGCGCCAGATCTTGGCGACCTCGGCGATGTCGATGTCCCAGCCGAACTCCTCGGAGGCGGTCCGGATCTGGTCCAGGCCCTGGGCGTAGGCGACGACCTTCGAGGCCCACAGCGCCTGGCGGACGTTCTCCACGAGCTCGGCGCGGGCGCCGGTGTCGACGGCGGCGCGGGCGGGGCCCTGGAGGGCGGCGCGGGAGGCCTCGCGCAGGGCGGTGTGGCCGGAGGTGGACCGGGCGAAGACGGACTCGGCGATCGTGTTGACCGGCACCCCGAGCTGGAGCGCGATCTGCACGGTCCACTGCCCGGTGCCCTTCTGGGCGGCGGCGTCGGCGACGACGTCGACGAAGGGGCGGCCGGTCTCGGCGTCGACGTGACGGAGCACCTCGGCGGTGATCTCGATGAGGTAGGAGTCGAGGTCACCGGTGTTCCACTCGGTGAAGACCTCGGCGAGCTCCCCGGCCTCGAGGCCGGCGGAGCGCAGGACGTCGTAGGCCTCGGCGATGAACTGCATGTCGGCGTACTCGATGCCGTTGTGCACCATCTTGACGAAGTGGCCGGCGCCGTCGGGGCCGATGTGGACGCAGCAGGGCTCGCCGTCGACCTTCGCGGAGATGTCCTCGAGGATCGGGCCGAGGGTCACGTAGGACTCCGCGGGGCCGCCGGGCATGATGCTCGGGCCGTTGAGCGCGCCCTCCTCGCCGCCGGAGATGCCGGCGCCGACGAAGTGCAGGCCCTGGTCGCGGAGGTAGGACTCGCGGCGGCGGGTGTCCTCGTAGTGGGCGTTGCCGCCGTCCACGATGATGTCCCCCTCCTCGAGGAGCGGGATGAGGGACTCGATGACGGCGTCGGTCGGGCCGCCGGCCTTGACCATGATGATCATCTTGCGGGGGCGCTCGAGGCTGGCGACGAAGTCCGCCAGCTCCTCCGACGCGACGAAGGTGCCCTCGTCGCCGTAGGCCGAGACGAGCTCCTCGGTCTTGGCGAAGGTGCGGTTGTACAGCGCCACGGTGTAGCCGTGACGTGCCAGGTTGCGGGCAAGGTTGCTGCCCATGACGGCGAGTCCGATGACTCCGATCTGCGCGGAGGCAGTCGCCTTGTTGTCAGTCACGTGCTGGGTCCTTTCATCGGCGGCTTTGTGACGCTACGGCCCCCAGTATGGCGGCAGGCCCGCGCGCGGCCGCAGTGGTGTCCATCAGTTGCCACGGCCCTCAGGAGCGCATGAGCCGGCCCCTGCCGGCGCGGGCGGTGGAGTCCCGCGCGACGAGCTTGACCGGCAGCACGACGGGCTGCTCGCTCGAGCGTGCCCCGCCGATGATCGCGATGAGGTTGCGCACCGCCGTGGCGCCCTGGAGCGACAGCGGCGACGCGACCGAGGTGAGGGCGGGGACGGTGAGCGCGCCGGTGCGGCTGTTGTCGAAGCCGACGACGCTCACGTCGCCGGGCACCGACACCCCCAGGGCGCGCAGCCCGCGGACGAAGCCGACGGCCATGACGTCGTTGAAGGCGACGACGGCGGTGCTCGGGTTCTGCGCCCACCGCCGGGCCGCCTTGGCCCCTCCCTCGACCGTCGGGGAGTTGGGGCCGATCCGGCGCACCCGCAGCTCCAGCTCCAGGCCCGCCTCCTCCAGGCCGCGCCACCGCACGCCGTCGGCCCACGAGGCCTCGGGCCCGGCGACGTAGGTGATCTCCCGGTGCCCCAGCTGCCCGAGGTGCTCGGCCGCCCGGCGCACACCGCGCGCGCCGTCGGTGAGGACGCTGGGCAGGCCGCTGACGACGCGGTTGAGGACGATGACCGGCCGCTGCTTGGCGATGGCCCGGATGCCGGAGTCCGAGAGCCGCGGGCTGGTGAGGACGAGCCCGTCGACGGCGCCGAGGAACTTCTCGGCGGCCTCCCGCTCACGCAGGTAGGACTCCTGGGCGTCGAAGAGCAGCATCGTGTAGCCGGCCGCCTCCGCGGCGGCGGACGCGCCCCGGATGACGTCGACGAAGAGCGGGTTGCCGATGTCCGCGACGACCATGGCGAGCATCCGCGTGTTGACCGCGCTGAGCACGGGAGCCACCGAGGAGCGCCGGTATCCCAGCGTGGCGGCCGCGGCGCGGACCTTCTCCGCCGTCGCCGCGCTCACGCGCCCGGGACGCGCCAGGGCCCGCGACACCGTGGACGGCGCAACCCCCGCGGCCTTCGCGACGTCGTAGATCGTCGGCGCCCTGCCGGGGTCGGTCCCTCCCTCGCTGTCCATACCGGCCAACGGTAAGGTCACAGGGCAACCGGTGGCAACGAGTTGCCACGCCGCCTCCCGGCTCGCACACACTGGAAGCTCACGTGCACGAAGGAGCAGATCCATGACGACGACGACGGCGGTACCCGGCCTGAGCGGACCGGCGGCACAGGCCGCGACGGCGGTCGAGCAGATGCTCGCCGGCCACGCGCCCCTGGGCGTGGCCTACTCCGGCGGCGTGGACTCCGCGACGCTCCTCGCCCTGGCGGTGCGCACGCTCGGGCCCGCGAACGTCGTCGCCGTGCTCGGCGTCTCCCCCAGCCTCGCCACCGACGAGCGGTCCAGGGCCCACGAGACCGCCGCGGTCATCGGCGCGCGCGTCGTCGAGATCGAGACCCACGAGGGCGAGTCGGAGGCCTACCGCGCCAACGGACCCGACCGCTGCTTCCACTGCAAGGACGAGCTCTTCGCGCGCATCGACGACGAGCTCGTCGCCGAGCTCGGTCTCGCCGCCGTCGCCTACGGCGAGAACGCCGACGACGCCGAGCGGCCCGACCGGCCCGGCGCCCAGGCCGCGACGAACCACAGCGTGCTGCGCCCCATGGCCGAGGCGGGGATGACCAAGGCGATGGTGCGGGAGGTCGCGCGGGCCCTCGCGGTGCCGGTCGCCGACAAGCCCGCCGCCCCGTGCCTCGCCTCGCGGATCCCGCACTTCTCGGAGGTCACCCCCGAGAAGCTGCGGCAGGTGGACCGCGCCGAGGGCGCGCTGCGCCGGCTCGGCTTCACCGACTGCCGCGTGCGCCACCACGGTGACGTCGCCCGGATCGAGCTGCTCCCCGAGGAGCTCCTCACCGCCGTCCAGCGCCGCGAGGAGGTGGACCGGGCCGTGCGCGACGCCGGCTTCCGCTTCGCCGCCCTCGACCTGCGCGGCATCCAGTCCGGCGCGTTCACCCTGCCGCTGGTGTCCGTCCGTGGCTGACGCCTGGGAGCCGGGCCCCGAGCTCGCGCGCATCGCCCACCTCGACCACGACCGCGCCGCCCGGCGCGGCTACCCCGAGGCCGTGCTCTGCGAGCCGAAGAGCGTCGAGCAGGTCGCGCTCATCGCCGCCGAGGTCGCGGCGGCCGGCACGCCCACCCTCTTCACCCGCGCGACGCCCGAGCAGGCGGCCGCCGTCCTCGCCGCGCTGCCCGACGCGCACCACGACCCGATCGCACGGGTGGTGGCCTGGCCCGCCGCGGCGCCCGAGCCCAGCGGCGGCCTCGTCGTCGTCGTCAGTGCCGGCACCTCCGACCTGCCCGTGGCCCGCGAGGCCGAGCTCACCGCCCGCTACCTCGGCCGGCGGACCGAGCTCGTCGTCGACGTCGGCGTCGCCGGCCTGCACCGGGTGCTCGGGCACCTCGACCTCCTCCGCTCGGCACGCGTCGTCGTGGTCGCCGCGGGGATGGACGGCGCTCTGCCGAGCGTCGTCGCCGGACTGGTGAGCGCACCGGTCGTGGCCGTGCCGACGTCCGTCGGCTACGGCGCCGCCTTCGGGGGCGTCGCACCGCTGCTGTCGATGCTCAACGCCTGCGCCCCCGGGGTCGCCGTCGTCAACATCGACAACGGCTACGGCGGTGGCCACCTGGCCGCCCAGATCGCCTCCTCCTGAAGAGGCCCACGAACCACGCCGACAGGCGAGAATCAACCAAGAGACGGGCACGTGTGCCCGGGGGAGGCACCCATGTCCCGACGACTCACCACCGCCGCTGCTGCAGGGCTGACGCTGGGCGCGCTGGCCGCGTGCAGCGCCTCGCTCGAGCCGGGCACCAACGAGGGCGACGTGCTCCACCTCGCCCTCAACCAGACGGAGTCCCACCCCTCCTACATCGCGCTCGACGCCTGGGGCGAGTACATGGAGGAGCAGACCGACGGCCGCTGGAGCATCGACGTCTACCCCAACGAGACGCTCGGCGCCCAGGCCGAGGCGATGCAGCTCGTCTCGGACGGCTCGGTCGAGATGGCGATCGTCTCCGGCCCGCAGCTGGAGAACCTCAACCGCGACTTCATCGCCCTCAACCTGCCGACGACCTTCGACGACATCGACCACCAGATGCGCGTGGTCCACGACCCCGCCATCGTCGGGGACCTGTACGCCTCCCTGGAGGAAACGAACAACTTCACCGTCCTCGGCGGCTTCACCCAGGGCGCGCGCAGCGTCTACACGACCTTCGGGCCCGTCGAGACGCCCGAGGACCTCGCCGGCCAGAAGCTGCGCGTGCAGGAGTCCGAGCTCAACGTCGCGATGGCGCAGGCGCTGGGCGCCTCCGCCACACCGATGGCCTACGGCGAGCTGTACACGGGCCTGCAGTCCGGCGTCGTGGACGCCGCGGAGAACAACGAGGTCTCCTACGCCTCGCAGCGGCACTTCGAGGTGGCCCCGCACTGGAGCTACACCAACCACCTCGTGGGCCTGGACTACCTCATCATCAACACCGACATGCTCGCCTCGATGACCGCGGAGGACAGGGCGGTCCTCGACGAGGGCTGGGAGCTCGCCCGCGCCGAGCACGTCGACCTGTGGCTGCAGGCCACGGAGGACGCGGTCGCCACCGCGGAGGCCGGCGGTGCCACCTTCCACGAGGTCGACGACCAGGTCTTCTTCGACGCTCTCGAGCCGCTGGCCGACCGCTTCCTCACGACCGACGACCAGTGGGCGATCTACGACGCGGCACGGGCCGCCTCGACGGAGTCCGCAGGCTGAGAGGGGTGGATCCGTCACGGCGAGGTCACGGACGGCAACTGGTGGCAACCGTTGCGGCCCTGGACCCCGGACCTGAGTGAATGAGGCAACCCGAACGGGACCCCCGTCGGACGGCACGCCTCATGACGAGGCACGGCAGCGCCGCCCAGCCCGAGGCTGGACCCCTCCTCCACACTGCACGGCGCAGCGCCGCACCACCGGACGACGAAGTCACTCACGACCGAAGGACGGAACACACCATGAGGCACCGGAAGAACACCGTGGTCATCGCCGGAGCGACCGCTGCGACCCTGCTCCTTGCCGCCTGCGGCGGCGGCGACGAGGGCGGCGAGTCCGCCGGTGGCGGCGAGGGCAAGACGATGCGTCTGGCCCTCAACCAGACCGAGGAGCACCCCTCCTACATCGCGCTCGACAACCTCGGGACCTACCTCGAGGAGAACACGGGCGGCTGGGACATCGACGTGTTCCCGAACGAGACGCTCGGCGCCCAGGCGGAGGCCCTCCAGCTCGTCTCCGACGGCTCGGTCGACATGGCCATCGTCTCCGGCACCCAGCTCGAGAACCTCAACGAGGACTTCGTCGTCTTCAACCTGCCCCGCGTCTTCGACGACGTCGAGCACCAGATGAGCGTCATCCACGACCCCGAGATCACCGGCGACCTCTACGCCTCCCTCGAGGAGTCCAACAACATCACCGTGCTCGGCGGCTTCACCCAGGGTGCGCGCTCCGTCTACAGCAGCGCCCCGATCGAGACGCCGGCCGACCTCGCCGGCCAGAAGATCCGCGTCCAGGAGTCCGAGCTGCACATCGCGATGGCCGAGGCCCTCGGCGGCGCCGGCACCCCGATGGCGTACGGCGAGCTCTACACGGGCCTGCAGTCCGGCGTCGTCGACGCGGCCGAGAACAACGAGGTCTCCTACTTCACCCAGCGCCACTACGAGGTCGCTCCCTACTGGAGCTACACCAACCACCTCGTGGGCCTGGACTACATGATCATCAACACCGACCTCCTCGAGAGCATGTCCGAGGAGGACCGCGCGGCCTTCGACGCCGGCTGGACCGCTGCCCACGAGGAGCACACCCAGCTCTGGGCGGAGGCCACCCAGGAGGCCATCGACGGCGCCACGGCCGGTGGCGCCACGTTCTCCGAGGTCGACGACGCCGCCTTCGCCGAGCCGCTCGAGGCCCTGGCCGCGGAGTTCATCACCACGGAGTCCCAGCAGGCGCTCTTCGACGCGGCGCGCGCCGCAGCCCGCTGATGAACCGGCCGAGCCACACACAACTGGAGGTGAATCGTGGATAGCGCCAAGAAGGTCCTGGACAGGGTCCTGTACTGGATCACCGTCATCCTCTTCGCGCTGCTCGTCGTCATCGTGGTCTGGCAGGTCTTCAGCCGCCAGGTCCTGGGTGACCCGAGCACGTGGACCGAGGAAGGGGCCCGCCTCACCTTCGTGTGGCTCGGCCTGTTCGCCGCTGCGTTCGTCTTCGGCGAGCGCGGCCACATCGCGGTCGAGTACGTCGCCCGCAAGCTCCCCGTGGGGGGTGAGAAGGTGCTGGCGATCCTCGTCCAGGTGATCGTCCTGGCCTTCGCCGTCATCGTCCTCGTGTGGGGCGGCTGGCGCGCCTCGGACAACGCGTGGCTGCAGAACCTCTCGGCCCTGCCCTTCACCCTGGGCCAGATGTACCTCGCACTGCCGATCTCCGGCGTGCTCATCGCCTTCTACTCGCTGTACTACATCCAGGCGGTCGCCCGCGGCACGCAGGCGCCCTACGGCGACCACAGCGACGAGGAGGACGGCGCCGCCGCCGGCACCGAGCCGGAGGCCGTGCGCGCAGCGAACCTCGAGGTGGACAGCATCCTGCTCAAGCCCGACAACACCCCCGACACCCCCGGTGACCACCAGGCCGGCCCGAAGACGGAGGCATGATGGACCCGGCAACGATCGCAGGTCTCATCCTGCTCTTCGGCATCATCATCGGCATCGTCTTCTCCCTGCCGATCGCCATCGTCATCGGCACGGCCTCATTCCTCGCTGCCATCCCGCTGCTGGGCATGGAGCAGGCCGTGCTCGTCACCGCCCAGCGCATGTTCACGGGCATCAACTCCTTCCCGCTGCTCGCGATCCCGCTCTTCGTGCTCGCCGGCGTCATCATGAACAACGGCGGGATCGCCGGCCGACTGGTCGACGCCGCCAAGGTGCTCACCGGCCGTATGCCGGCCTCCCTGGCCCAGACGAACATCGTCGCCAACGCGATGTTCGGTGCCGTCTCCGGCGCCGCGGTGGCCGCGGCCGCCGCCGTCGGCAACGTCATGAACGAGCGCATGGTCAAGGAGGGCTACGACCGCCGCTTCGCCGCCGCGGTCAACGTCGCCTCCGCACCCTCGGGCATGCTCATCCCGCCGTCGAACACCTTCATCGTGTACTCGCTCGTCTCGAGCACCTCGATCGCGGCGCTGTTCATGGCCGGTGCCATCCCCGGCATCATGTGGGCCTTGGCCTGCATGGTCGTCGTCTACCTCTACGCCCGCAAGCAGCCCGGCAAGCTCAAGTCGGCCGACCGGATCACCGCCAAGCAGGGCCTGCTCGTCATCTGGCGCGCCGTGCCCTCGCTGCTCATGATCATCATCGTCGTCGGCGGCATCCTCGGCGGCTACTTCACCGCCACCGAGTCGGCGTCCATCGCCGTCGTCTACTGCCTCGTGCTGTCGGCCGTCTACCGGAGCATCAAGGTCCGCGAGCTGCCGAGCATCCTCGTCGACGCCGGCCGCACGACGGCCATCGTCATGCTCCTCGTCGCGGTGTCCACGGCGCTGTCCTTCGTCATGAGCTTCGCGCGGATCCCGGACCTCATCTCCGACGCCGTCCTCGGCTTCACCGACTCCGGCACCGTCGTCCTTCTCATCATGATGGTCATTCTGCTCATCGTCGGAACCTTCATGGACCCGACGCCGGCCATCCTCATCTTCGTGCCGATCTTCCTGCCGATCGTCACGGAGTTCGGGATCGACCCGGTCCACTTCGGCGCGATGGTCGTGATGAACCTGTCGGTCGGCGTCATCACGCCACCGGTCGGCAACGTCCTGTTCGTCGGGGCGCGCATCGCCCGGCTCCGCATCGAGCCGGTCATCACCAAGCTGTGGCCCTTCCTCGTGGCGATCATCCTCACCCTGTTCCTCGTCGTGTTCATCCCGCAGCTCTCGCTGTGGCTGCCCACGACCATGGGGCTCATGTAGCACCGTCCGTTCCACCGGACGCCCCGGGGGGGGGGGGGGGGGCCCCCCCCCCCCCGGCCACAGCACCATCCGGGTACCGCCCGTAGACTTCCCGCCAGCGCCGCGTCCAGCCCCAGAGAGGCTCCTGCCCATGTCCAGCCCGTCCACCACCCGCCGCGGTCCGCTCAGCAGCTACCGCGAGAGGCTGGGCAACGAGACCTTCGCCGGGATGGTGCTGCTCGTCGGCGCGCTGGTGGCCCTGGTGTGGGCGAACTCCCCGTGGCGCGAGGCCTACGCCTCGCTGTCGGAGATCACGGTCGGCCCGGCTGCGCTGCACCTCGACCTCACCCTGGCCGCATGGGCCTCGGACGGCCTGCTCGCCATCTTCTTCTTCGCCGTCGGCCTCGAGCTCAAGCAGGAGTTCGTCACCGGCTCGCTGCGCGACGCGCGCACGGCGGCCGTGCCCGTCATCGCCGCCTTCTTC
The DNA here is from genome assembly GCF_014837105.1 of Oceanitalea stevensii. Lineage (GTDB taxonomy): Bacteria > Actinomycetota > Actinomycetes > Actinomycetales > Actinomycetaceae > Oceanitalea > Oceanitalea stevensii. The sequence goes on from NZ_JACSPO010000011.1 coordinate 37,980, forward strand.
GGGGTGCTGGGGCCCGTCGCGGTCTACCTCCTGGTCCAGGCGGTCACCGGCTCGGGGGTCTGGGACGGCTGGCCGGTACCCGTCGCGACGGACATCGCCTTCGCCGTCGCCCTCCTGGGCATCTTCGGCCGGGGGTTCCCTCCCGCGCTGCGCCTCTTCCTCCTCACCCTCGCCGTCGTCGACGACCTCATCGGCATCGTCATCATCGCCGTCGTCTTCGCCGACGGCTTGAACTACCTCCTGCTCGCCGCCGCGTTCCTCGCCGTCGCCGTCTTCGCGGTGCTCGTCCGTCGTCGCATCACCGCCTGGTGGGTGCTCGTCCCCGTCGGCGTCGTCGCCTGGGCGCTCATGCACGCCTCCGGGGTCCACGCGACGATCGCCGGCGTGCTCCTCGGCATGGTGGTCCCCGCCGTCGCCCGTCCCGGCGAGGACGAGGACCTGTCCCACCGGTTCGAGCACAGGGTCAGCTGGATCTCCTCCGGCTTCGTCCTGCCGGTCTTCGCCTTCTTCGCCGCCGGCGTCAACGTCGTCGACTCCGGTGGCCTGCTCGGCATCGTCACCGACCCGGTCTCCGTCGGGATCTCCCTCGGCCTGCCGCTCGGCAAGCTCATCGGCATCTGGGGCGGCACCGCGCTCCTCGTCACGCTCACCCCGCTCGCCCTGGGCAAGGGCCTCAACCTCAAGGACATGGTGGGGATGAGCCTGCTCGCGGGCGTGGGCTTCACCGTCTCCCTGCTCATCGCCCAGCTGGCCTTCGAGCCCGGCTCCGTCGAGAGCAGCCACGCCCGCGTGGGTGTCCTCCTCGGCTCCCTGCTCTCGGCGATCCTCGGCGGGATCGCCCTGCGCATCCGGGCGCGCAGCCGCGGCGAGGTCACCGAGGAGGCCTGAGCCGGCCGGCTCAGTACATGAGCCGCCCGATCCAGCCGGCGATCGCCACGATGAAGGCGTAGACCCCGACGGCGAGCGCGGCGACGGCCGGCCAGCGTGGCACGACGCGCTGGGCGAGTGCGACGATGCCGAGCACGAGGGAGCCCACCGCGAGCACGAGGACGAGCATGAGCCCGATGGACTCGTAGGTGTCCCTGTTCCCCACGCTCTCCACGGTGATCGCGTAGACGATCTGCCAGGCCGTGAGCAGCCCCGCGACGGTGATGGCGATCCACCCCAGCCGGTTACGGTCCCCCCGCTGCGGCTTGCGCGCCTCCCGGCCCGTCGACGAGCTCCCCTGCGGGCCACCGGGTGTGGTGCCCTGTGGCGTCGTGCTTCCCGGCTCACGTGCGGCCATGTCGCATCTCCTCCCGAGACGGCACCACGCCGCCTCGCTGCCAAGCCTGCCACCCCCAGCGGGTGATACCACTGGAGCATGGCGACCTCTTCCCAGCCCCGCCGCACCCGCACCGCCTCCGTCGCCGTCACCGGTGGCTACGTCGTCCCCGTGGACGGTGAGCCCATCGAGAACGGCACCGTCCTCGTGCTCGACGGCGTCATCGCGGCCGTCGGGGCCGACGTCGAGGTCCCCGACGGCGTGCGCGTCGTCGACGCGACCGGCTCGTGGGTGCTGCCCGGCTTCGTCGAGTCGCACGCCCACATGGGCGTGAGCGAGGAGGGCGAGGGCTGGGCCGGGTCGGACGTCAACGAGATGACCGACCCCGTCGGCGCCGGGCTGCGCGCCCTGGACGCCATCAACATCGAGGAGGAGGGCTTCCGCGACGCCCTCATCGGCGGGGTCACCTCCGCCGTCGTCAAGCCCGGCTCGGGCAACCCGATCGGCGGCCAGACCGTCGCGATCAAGACCTGGGGCGGGCGCACCGTGGACGAGCAGCTCCTCCGCGAGCGGGTCTCGGTGAAGTCCGCGCTCGGGGAGAACCCCAAGCGGGTCTACGGGGACAAGAAGGCGCTGCCCTCCACGCGGCTGGGCGTGGCCAAGGTCATCCGCGACGCCTTCGTCAAGGCGCAGAACTACGCCGCCAAGCGCGACCACGCCCTGGCCGAGGGCAAGCCGGTGGAGCGCGACCTCACCCTCGAGACGCTGGCCGCGGTGCTCGACGGCGAGCTCATCTGGGACCAGCACACCCACCGCCACGACGACATCGCCACCGCGATCCGGCTCGCCGAGGAGTTCGGCTACCGGCTCGTCGTCAACCACGGCACCGACGGCGCCCGCATCGCCGACGTCCTCGCCGAGAAGGACGTGCCGGTGATCTTCGGGCCGCTGTTCACCAGCCGCTCGAAGGTCGAGCTGCGCGACCGCGACATCGCCAACCTCGCCCGCCTCGCCCAGGCCGGGGTCAAGGTCGCCATCACCACCGACCATCCGGTGGTCCCCATCAACTTCCTCGTCCACCAGGCCTCGCTCGCCGTCAAGGAGGGGCTGGACCGGGAGGTCGCGCTGCGGGCGCTGACGATCAACCCGGCCGAGATCCTCGGGCTCGACGACCGTGTGGGTGCGCTGCGCCCGGGGCTGGACGGCGACGTCGTCGTCTGGTCGGGCGACCCGCTCGACGTCTTCTCCCGCGTCCAGCGCGTCCTCATCACCGGCGCCGAGGTGTACTCGGGCGAGCACGGCGTCCACGAGCGCAGCGAGCGCTTCTGAGGCCGGCCGCCCGGCGTCGCTGACCTGCGGCGCCGGCCGGACTACGCTGCCGGTCATGACGGGCGGGGAGGACCAGTCGCGCAGGCTCGGGGGTTTCGACGCCGCCGGGCGGCGCTGGGTCCTCGGGGTCTTCGGTGCCGGCGGCGCCCTGGCCGGTATCGTCCTGCCCTACCTCGCGGGGCTCGCCGCCGACCTGCCGTGGTTCCCCTTCCAGGGCCCCCTCCAGCTGCTCGGGTCCTTCGACCAGGCCTGGCTGGTGTGGCTGCGGCCGGCGGTGGGCCTCGCCCTGGGCCTCGCCTTCGCGATCTGGGTGATCCACGAGAGCCCGGTCCTCCACCTCACGTCGCGCGAGATCCGGGTGGAGCGCCGCGGCGAGGTGCAGCGGGTCATCGCCCGGGACAAGGTCGACGCCGTGTTCCGGCGCAGGTCCAACGTGGTCATCCAGACGGCGTCCGGCCGCGAGCTCTTCGACGACGACGTCGAGGGCGACCGGGACGAGGTGCGGGACGCCTTCGTCGCGCTCGGCTACCCGTGGGAGGGCCCGCCGGGCTGAGCCTGACCGCCGCTCGGCTGCGCCCCGGGCCCGCGGGCCTCGCCGCGCCCGCGAGCCTCGCCGCGTCCGGGCTTCGCCCCGCCTGTGGGCTTCGATTGCGTCGCACCTCCCACTCACCCCACGGCGACGGAAAGGGCGCCGCGTGATCGGAAAGGGCGACGCAACGAGGTGGGGGTTACGGTCGAGGGCATGGACGACGCGCACTCGACCGCCGGCAGCTACGTGGCCCCCGGGCAGGAGTTCACCCGGGACACGAACTACATCACCACCCGCATCACCCGCGACGGCGCGGACGGCTACCCGGTGGAGGCCGGGCGGTACCGGCTCGTCGCGGCGCGCGCCTGCCCGTGGGCGAACCGGACGATCATCGTGCGCCGCCTGCTCGGCCTGGAGGACGCGATCTCCCTCGGCCTGCCCGGCCCCACCCACGACGCCCGCTCGTGGACCTTCGACCTCGACCCCGGCGGCCGTGACCCGGTGCTCGGCATCGAGCGGATCCAGGAGGCCTACTTCGCGCGCTTCCCCGACTACCCCCGCGGGATCACCGTGCCGGCGATCGTCGACGTCCCCACCGGGCAGGTGGTGACCAACGACTACGCCCAGATCACCCTCGACCTCTCCTCGGAGTGGCGCGAGCACCACCGCGAGGGCGCACCGGACCTCTACCCCGAGCACCTGCGCGAGGAGATCGACACCGTCAACCGCCGCGTCTTCACCGAGGTCAACAACGGCGTGTACCGCTGCGGCTTCGCCGGCTCCCAGGAGGCCTACGAGAAGGCCTACGACCGGCTGTGGACCGCGCTGGACTGGCTGGAGGAGCGCCTCACGCACCAGCGCTACCTCGTGGGGGACACGATCACCGAGGCCGACGTGCGCCTGTTCACCACGCTCGTGCGCTTCGACCCCGTCTACCACGGGCACTTCAAGTGCAACCGGAACAAGCTGAGCGAGATGCCGGCGCTGTGGGGCTACGCCCGCGACCTCTTCCAGACACCGGGGTTCGGCGACACGATCGACTTCGAGCAGATCAAGCAGCACTACTACGTCGTCCACACCGACCTCAACCCCACGCAGATCGTGCCCCTCGGCCCCGACCTCAGCGGCTGGACCACCCCGCACGGCCGCGAGGCGCTCGGCGGGCGGCCCTTCGGCGACGGCACGCCTCCCGGACCGGTGCGCGAGGGCGAGCGCGTGGACCCGGAGCACACACCCCTGCGCTGAGATCAAGGGGACGGTGCTCGGTCGCTCACGCCCGCCCAACTACTCAGAGCGTCTACCTAGACAACCTGACTAGTTAGTGCCACGATCTACCCATGAGCACGACACCGGCACGCAGCGAGTGGCTCCGCGGGGCGCTCGAGCTCTGCGTGCTCCGCACGCTGTCCCACGGGCCCACCTACGGGTACGCCATCGCCGCCCAGCTCGCCGAGGCAGGCTTCGGTGACATCAAGGGCGGCACCCTCTACCCCTTGCTGGGCCGCCTCGAGAAGAACGCGCTCGTCACCGTCGAGTGGCGAGCCGGCGAGGGCGGTCCGGGCCGCAAGTACTTCGCTCTCACCGACGAGGGCCGGGCGGCACTCGACCAGGGCACCGCCCAGTGGCACGCCTTCGCGGCGACCGTGGCGGCGCACCTGACCGGCACGCCCGTCCCGTCCCGCTGACACCACCCTGCCTCACGGCACCCACAACTCCGAGGAGACGCCATGGACACCACCGCGAGCGGCACGACCGCCCAGCACGAGGTCTGGCACCGCCCCTTCGTCAAGGACCACCAGCGCTGGTGCGACGACTTCGTCCTTGAGCTCCGGCTCCGCGACGTGCCCGGACCGGTGATCGGTGACCGGCTGGCCGAGGTCGAGGCCCACTGCACCGACACCGGGGAGAGCCCGGACGAGGCCTTCGGCGACCCCAGGGAGTACGCCCACCAGCTGGGGCAGGACCGCTCGCCGGAGCTCACGGCCGGCGTGTGGCGGGTCGCGCTCGTCGCGGCGCTGCAGATCGTCGCCCTGCTCGTCGGCACGTCCGCGGCCTTCTCCTGGGCGCGGGGCGAGGAGCTGTCCTACAACGTCGTCCAGCTCGTGGCCGTGGCACTGCTCGCCGCACTGCTGCTCGCGCTCCCCGTCCTCCTGCGCCCGCTCGTCGCGCGGCCGTGGGCGGTCGGGGTGCCGCTCGCGCTGCTCACGACGGCGGCGGGCGTCGGGTCGGCAGCGGCCGGGCGCCTGGACCTGCCCGCGCTCGTCACGCTGCCTCCGGCAGCCGTCGCGGTCGCCCTCTTCGTCGTCGTCGTGGTCCTGGCCGTCCTCGAGCACCGCGAGCTCACCGCCGACGACGACCAGGTCACCTCCCCGCTCGCGCCGACACCGGGTGCGTCCGCCGGGCCGGGCCGGGGCCACCTCGCGGCCCTCCTGCCCGCCGTCCTCGTCCCCCTCGCCTACGTGGTCCTCGCGGTCCTCCCGTGGGTCCTGCCCTGACCTACTGGTAGGTGATGAAGTGGGGCACGGGGTCGACCTGGGAGATGGTCTGCTCCGGGGTGAGCATCGGGGAGTCCTCGTCGTAGAAGTTCTTCCAGCCCCACCACTCGATGTCCGGGCCGTGCTCGTGGAGCGTGCGCCACGTGTCCTGCTTGGCGCCCTGGCCGCCCTGGCCGTCGGCGTGGACGAGGACGGCGAGCTCGCTGCGTGAGAGGTCCACCTCGGGCACGGTCTGGATCATCCGCACCTGGAACTGGTGGAGGACGAGCATCTTCTGCGGCAGGTCGCGCTCGCGGGTGAAGTCGGCGAGCCAGTCGACCACCTCGTTGACCTCCTCGGCGGTCACGGAGCCGATGCGGACCATGTGCTGCTCGTCGGGCCCGAGGTTCCACTCCGGGTCCAGCGCCAGACCGACGTGGGGCAGCTCGAGGAGCTCGGCGTAGTGCTGGGCCTGCTCGAGGAAGGAGGCGCGGCCGGGCTGGAGGTCGAGGACGACGTACTGGCCGGCCTCCCCCGCCGCCTCGACGAGCGGGCGCAGGTCCTCCGCGGGCCACTCGTTGGAGTAGTTGCCGTCGTCGCCCGCACTGGAGGAGGCGACCGTCGCGATGATCTCCAGGGCCGGGACGACGGTGTCGTCCACGAGCTCCTCGTAGGGCTGCGCGTGCTCCTGCGCGCGGGCGATCGTCGCCTCGGTGCCCTGCTCGCCGAGCACGCCGAGGGCGGGCGTCACCGGGCTGCCGTACAGCGCGACGTAGCGCTTGCCGGGGAAGACGAGCTGCCCGCCGCCGGGCAGCTCGACGCCGGTCGCCGCGGTCGCGGCGCGCCAGGCGAGGGTCTCGTCGTCACCGAAGGCGTCCCCCAGCCCGACGACGTGGTCCGGCGCCGCCTCGCTCAGCGCGGTCACCGACTCGCTCGTGGCCCGTGGGTCCCCGCCGGGCACGACGGCGACGTCCGCACCGGCAGCGCGTGCGGTGGCCGTGGCCACCAGCTCCTCCGGTGCGCCCGTCGTGAGCGCGAGGGTGCCGGTCACGGGCTCGGGAAGCTCGGTCGCGGGAAGCTCCTCGCCGTCGGCGGCCGCCTCGGACGTCGCCTCGGCGGCGCTCGTCTGCTCGGCGGTCGCGTCGTCCGCCGTCTGCTCGTCGGCGTCGTCCGCCGCGCCTGCTGCGAGGGCGAGCGGGGTGAGCGTCCCGCGCTCGAGCCCGACGACGGCGGCCACCTCCTCGCCGTCGCCCACGTCGACAGGCTCCCCCGCGGGGAGGTCGAGGTGCTCGGCGAGCGCGGCGTCGTCGGCCGGGGCGGGGACGGCGACGACGTCGCCCAGCTCCTCGGGCAGCGCGACGTCACCGACCGTGAGCACCCAGCCGGCCTCGAGGCGGTCGAGCTCCTCGGTGAGGGCAGCGGCGTCGTCGTCGAGGAGGACGGGGGCGCCGAGGGCGAGGCTCGCGCTGCTCGCCCGCAGCCGGGAGGCCGGGTCGGCGTCGTCGGCGAGGACGACGACGGGTGCGTGGGCGAAGAAGGTGCGGCTCGCGGCGAGGGCGAGCTCGCCGTCGGCGCCGGGGAGGACGGCGGTGGCTGCCGGCTGCTGGACCGACCCGCGCTCGGGGGTCGGCTCGGCGGTCGGGGACTCGGCGTCGTCGGGGCCGTCCTCGCTCGAGCAGGCGGCGAGGACGAGGCACACGCTCACGGCGAGGGCCACGGCGCGGGTCGGACGTCGGCTCACGGGGAGGCCTCCAGGGGTCGGGTGCCCGACCACCCTACGTGGGGCGCCCCGCCGCGGCGCGGGGCGGCTGGAGGCTCCGTAGAATCGGCGGGTGACCTCCTCCCCTCTCACCGCCGACGCGCTCGGACTGTCCGGGCCGCTCGGTGAGCGGGCGACCCTCCTGCAGATCTCCTCGGGCTTCTGCGCGCCGTGCCGGGCCGCGCGCGGCCTGCTCGCGCGCGTGGCGGAGACGACGCCGGGGGTGCGGCACGTGGACGTCGACGTCGCCCACGACACCGAGCTCGCCGCGCGCCTCGAGATCACCCAGACCCCCACCGTCGTCGTCCTCGACTCCGACGGCACCGTCGTCACGCGCTACGAGGGCGTCCCGCGGCTGGCCGCCGTGCGGGAGCTCCTCGACCGGCTCGCGCCCGCCGGCGCCTAGGCACGCCGGACGGTCGCCCGCAGCGGCCGCTGGAGGAGCTCGCCGAGGCGGGCGACCTGGTCGTCGAGGAGCCCGGTGGGCGCCGGGCCGGCCTCGGCGAACCAGTCCACCGCGGCCTCGTCGCCGCACGCGGTCCACGTCCCGGAGACGACGCCCCCGGCCAGGACGAGGTTGGCGCCGCCGGTGACGGCGGCACGCCGGGCCGGCGGGACGACGTGCGCGTCGGCCGTCCCGGGGCCCAGCACCCACTGGTCGTGTCCCGGGAGGAGACGGACGGCGTCCGTCGGCACCGCCGCGTGCACGTCGTCGAGGTCCTCGCCGAGGCCGGCGGCACTCTCGCCCCCGACGTCCACGGTCGTCACGCCGTCGAGCCCGGCGAGCCAGTCCCGGACCCGCCGGCGGCCGGCACCCAGGCCCTCCCCGAGCCAGTAGTGGACGCGCTCGGGCGTGGCCGGGCCGTAGCTGCGGAGGTAGGTGCGCACCGCGCGGGGCCCGGCGTCGTCGAGGTCGGGCAGGCCCGGCCAGCGGGGGTTGGCCTCGAGGCTGGCGAAGGTGACCCGGCCGCCGCGGTCGGGGCCGAAGCACAGGACGCCCTGCCAGGCGAGCGGCTTGAGGAGGGTGTCGTTGCCCCGGGCGATCGAGGCGTGGAGCGGGGCGAAGGCCGGGGTGGCGGCGACGGCGTCGGCGAGCTCGGTGCGGGTGAGCGGGCCGCCGGCGAGCGCCTCGCGCACGACGTCGCGCAGGGCCGGCCAGTCCTCCGGCGCGAGCCCGTAGTACTCCTGCCAGCTCGGCAGCTCCCACATGCGGCTCGCGCTGCGCAGCGCGAGGTGGACGGAGGCCTGGTCCGGCGTCATGAGGTGGGTGGCGCCGCGGAAGGCGTAGGTCTTCACCACCCGCCCGTCGGCGAGGGCGGCGGCGAGGTCACCGGCCCGCGACTGCTGCAGGCGCAGCCGTACGGCCAGCTCCGCAGCACCCAGGTCCTTGGCGACGACGGCGCCGAGCCGGCCGACGACGTCGTCCACCGTCCCGGTCCCGGTGGGAGCGAGAAGCTGTCGGCGCAGGCGCCAGGCCAGCGCCTGCGCCCAGGTCAGCGACATGGCAGCAGGGTAGGGCGTCGGTACCGCGCAGGGGGACGGGATCCCCGTCGCCTGTCAGGCGCCGCGGCTGCCTACGTCGGCCGCCGTGGGCGGCGCCGCTCCGCTGGTCAGCCCGTGGACACGACGCGGACCACCGCGCGCTCGAGGTGGGGCACTCGCGTCCGCAGCCGCTCCTCGACCGCGCGACAGACATCGATGCCGCACTCGAGGGTGAGGCCGTTCTCCACACTGATCCCGACGTCCGCCTCGAGCCGGTGGCCCGTCCACCGGGCCCGCACCGCGTCCACCGCGACGACTCCCGCCACCCGACCGGACTCGGCCTCGAGCAGGTCAAGAGTCTCGGGCTCGACGCCGTCCATGAGCCGGCGCACGACCGTGCGCATGGAGCCGACGAGCACCGCGACGATGACGGCCGCGATGACGAGGCCGACGACCGGGTCGAGCCACGGAACGCCCGCCCACGCCCCGACGACACCGATGACGACGGCAAGGGAGGTCAGCGCGTCGGTCCTGGCGTGCTGCCCCTCGGCGACCAGCGCCGCGGAGCCGATCCGCCGGCCGGCACGGATGCGGTAGACAGCGACGACATCGTTGCCGGCCGCGCCCACGAGGGCGGCGGCGAGCACCCACCCCAGGTGGGTCATGTCGCGCTCGGTGCTGAGGGCACGGACCGACTCCCACACGATGAGAGCCGCCGACAGCGCGACGACGAGCCCGATGAGGAGTCCTACGAGGTCCTCGGCCCGGCGGAAGCCGTGGCTGTAGCGCCGGGTCGCGGGACGCCGGCCGAGCCGGAAGGCGATGATGAGCGGGATGGTCGTCGCAAGGTGGCCGAGGTTGTGAAGGGTGTCGGCGAGCAGTGCGACCGAGCCACTGAGCCAGACGATGATCAGCTGGAGCACGGCAGTGGTGCCCATGCCCGCCAGGCTCACCCACGCGGCGCGGATCCCGATCGCGCTGCTCTCCTCTGCGGTCCGGATGGTCTCGCTGTGGTCGTGGCTGTGCGGCACCAGGGCATGGCGCAGCCGAGCCCACGGGCCGCCGTGCCCGTGCTCGTGGCTCGTGCCGTGCGCGTGGCCGTGGTCGTGGCCGGTCTCGTGGTCGTGGCCGTGGTCGTGCTCAGGGCCATGGCCGTCCTCGTGGCCGACACGCGGGCCGTCGAGCCCTGGCTGCAGTGACGCGTTCATGCTTCCAAAACTACCTGCTCATCCATGCAGATAACGACACGCCGCTAGGCTGGACGTGTGCACGACGAGCCGATACGCCCCGTTCCCGACGACGAGCACGCGCAGATCGCAGCCGACCGCTTCCGGATGCTGTCCGACCCGACGCGCGTCAAGATCCTCTGGGCGCTCTTCCAGGCCGAGTCCAACGTCAACACCCTCGCCGAGAACGTCGGGGCAACACCCGCCGCGGTGAGCCAGCACCTCGCCAAGCTCCGGCTCGCCAGCCTCGTGAGGACGCGACGCGACGGCACCTTCGTCTACTACTCGGCCACGGACGCCCACGTCCACCGCCTGCTGGCCGAGTCTCTCTCGCACGCGGAGCACGTCACCGGCGTGGCCGCCGGAACCGACGCCCACAGCTACCGGGCGGCAGGTCGCGTGGCAGACTCCCGATAGGCCCCGGCGGGCGAGCGGGTGCACACCGCGGGCCGTCAGCGAACCGCGGATACTGGCACGACCGTCGCCCGCGCCCTAGCGTGTGACCGTGCCCCTCGACGCAACCCCGCCCCTCGCGGGTGCCGCATGACACTGCGACTGGACGCCGGCTCCCCGGAGCCGCCCTTCGCGCAGCTGCGCGCCCAGCTCACCGCGCAGATCGGTGACGGGACGCTACGCCCGGGCGACCGGCTGCCGACGGTGCGCGCGCTGGCGGACGAGCTCGGCATCGCGCCGAACACCGTCGCGCGGGCCTACCGCGAGCTCGAGGCGGACGGCCTGCTCGTGGGCCGGGGCCGGGCGGGCACCTTCGTCACCGACCCGGCGGCACGCGGGGGCGCCGACGACGACCACGCGGCGGCCGAGCGCGCCGCGGCGTCGTACGTGGAGGCGGTGCGCTCCCTGGGGCTGGACCCGCGCGAGGCCCTCGCCGTCGTGCGCCGGGCGCTCGGCGTCTGAGCTAGTCGACCAGCCGGCGCAGCAGGCGGGCGAGCTCCTCGCGCTCCCGGGGGTCCAGCCGGCCGAAGAAGGCCGCGGCCTCGGCGCCGCGGAGCCGGTCCGCGGCCTCGTGGACCTCGCGGCCCTCGTCCGTGGCGACGACGAGCACGGCCCGGCGGTCGGCGGGGTCGGGCTGCCGCGCGACGAGGCCGCGGGCCTCGAGGGAGTCGACAACCTCGGTCGCCGAGCGCGGGGCGATGCGCAGGTGGGCGGCGACCTCGCTGAGGCGGGCGCCGTCGTGCCCGCACACCGTCCGCAGCGCCCGCGCCTGGTGCGGGGACAGGTCCCAGTCCTCCAGCGAGGACCACATCCGGCGGCGCAGCGCGCGGCTCGCGTGCATGAGTGCTTCGCTGAGCTCGGGGTCGGCCATGGCCGCAACAGTAGCGCGCACCCACATAGTGAGGTAACCTCGCTATTGCGTGCGGCGCGACGGTCACGGCAGGACATCGCCGACCAGTCCCGCGCCCCGCCCCTGAACCGGTCCGACGGCACCCACACTCCGCCGTCGTCATTGAGAAAGCGAGGTGGCGCTCATGTCGAGCCCCTCCTTCCGCCCCCACGGCCCCGTCCGCCGCGACCCGGCCGACACCGCCCAGCTCGAGTCCCACCCCGTGAGCCTGCGGCGCATCGCCGCCCTCTTCGGGCCGCACAGCCGCCGGCTGCTCGTCGTCGTCGCGCTCATCGCCGCCAGCTCCGTCATGGGCCTGGCGACCCCGTTCCTCACCCGGCACGTCATCGACGTCGCCCTTCCCGAGCAGGACGTGCGCCTGCTCCTCATGCTCGTCGGCGCGATGCTCGTCGTCACCGTCGTGACGGCGACGCTCGGCGTCCTGCAGACGTGGATCTCCACCGACGTCGGCCAGAAGGTCATGCACCGGCTGCGCACCGACGTCTTCGTCCACCTCCAGCGCCAGCCGATGTCCTTCTTCACCCGCACCCGCGGCGGTGAGGTGCAGTCGCGCCTCACCCACGACATCGGCGCGATGCAGTCCGTCGTCACCGGCACCGCCACGGCGATCACCGCGAACGTCACGACGGCGATCGCGACGATCGTCGCGATGGTCGCCCTCAGCTGGCAGCTCGCGCTGCTCTCCCTCGTCGTCCTGCCGCCCGCCATCTGGCTCACCCGCCGCGTGGCACAGCTGCGCCGCGAGGTCACGGCCAAGCGCCAGGCGGCGCTGGCCGGCCTGCACGGGCAGGTGGAGGAGTCGCTGTCCGTCAGTGGTGCGCTCCTCGCGAAGACGCTCGGCGCCGGCCCGGAGCTGAGCCGCCGCTTCGCCGACTCCTCGAGCGAGCTCGCCGACCTCGAGCTGCGCTCCGAGCTCGCCGGCCGCTGGCGGATGGCGACGATGAGCGTCATCTTCTCCGCCATCCCCGCGCTCATCTACCTCGTCGCGGGCCTGCCCGGCTCCGGCGACATCACGATCGGCACGCTCGTCGCCTTCATCGCCCTGCAGTCCGGGCTGTTCCGCCCGCTCATGGGCGTGCTCAACACCGGCGTGCAGGTCACCGCGTCACTCGCGCTGTTCAGCCGGATCTTCGAGTACCTCGACCTCCCCGTGGAGATCGACGACCCGGTCCAGCCGGTGGCGCTGCCCTCCGGCGGCGGTCCGGGCGCCGTCACCTTCGAGGACGTCTCCTTCCGTTACCCCGACGCGGACACCGACGCCGTCTCCGGCCTCGACCTCCACGTCCCCGCCGGAACGCGGCTGGCCCTCGTGGGCGAGTCCGGTGCGGGCAAGTCGACGATCGCCGGTCTCGTGGCGCGGCTGCAGGACCCGACGTCCGGCCGCGTCCTGCTCGACGGCGTCGACCTGCGCGACCTCACCCTCACCGACCTCGCCTCCCAGGTGGGCGTCGTGTCCCAGGAGACCTACCTCCTCCACACGACCGTGCGCGAGAACCTGCGCTACGCCCGCCCCGAGGCGACCGACGAGGAGATCGAGGCCGCGGCCCGCGCCGCCCAGGTCCACGACGTCATCCTCGCCCTGCCGCTCGGCTACGACACCGTCGTGGGTGCGCGTGGCCACCGCTTCTCCGGCGGCGAGAAGCAGCGCCTGGCCATCGCCCGCACGCTGCTGCGCGACCCCCGTGTGCTCGTCCTCGACGAGGCCACCAGCGCCCTCGACACCCGCACGGAGCACGCCGTCCAGGAGGCGCTCGACGTGCTGAGCCGCGGGCGCACGACGATCACCATCGCCCACCGTCTCTCGACGGTCCGGAACGCCGACCTCATCGCCGTCGTCGACCACGGGCGCATGGTGGAGGTGGGCAACCACGAGGAGCTGCTCGCGAAGGACGGCCACTACGCGGCCCTGGTCGCGGCGGCCGAGCGTCAGCCCGCCCTGGTCCCCTAGCGTCGCAGGCGCACGGCGGCGGCGGGGCTGGGCGCGGTCAGGCTCGGGTGGGGGCGAGCTCCTCCACCAGGGCGCGGACCGTCGTGGCGGTCTCCTCCCAGCCGTCCACGGCGATGCACCGGACGCCCATCGCCTTGACCGGGTAGTCGTTGCCGCCCTCGTCGAGGCGGTCGCCGATGAAGAGCATGTCGGCGAGGTCGATGCCGGTCTGCTCGGCCAGGCGGGTCATGCCGTAGGCCTTGTCGACGCCCTGGCGGGTGATGTCGATCGACGTCGAGCCGCCGGAGCGGACCTCGAGCTCGGGCAGCAGCGGGGCGACGGCGGCGCGCAGCTGCTCCTTCTTCTCCCCCGTCGGGTCCCAGGCGCGCTTCGCGTCCAGCGGCGCCTGCTGGCCGAGGGCCGAGAACGTGATCTGTGAGCCGCGGTCCTCGAGGGCCGGTCCCCAGGTCTGCTCCTCCCACAGCCCCAGCCGCCGCGCCTCACGCTCGACGACGGCCAGCGCCTCGGCGCGCTCCTCGGCGGAGAGGTCGTGGGCGTAGACCTCACGGAGGTCGCCGTCGTCGTCGTAGCGGTAGTAGCGCGTGCCGCAGGTCGGCATGAGGTGCAGACGCGAGCGGGCGGCGTCGTCGAGCTCGAGCCGCTCGGTCACCTGGGTGGTGAACTGCTCGAGCTGCCCGCCCGAGATGATGCACACCGGGACGACGGCGAGGAGCGCGGTGAGCGCCTCGGCCATCTCCGGGTGGATCGGGGACTTCGAGGGCGTGAGGGTGTCGTCGAGGTCGAAGGCGACCAGTCGGGCGGCAGGCATCGGCTCAGGATACAAGCGCGCCCGGAGGCTCAGAACTCCTCGTGGGTGTCCGGGTCGTGGCTCTGCCGGCCGCGCTCGAGGCCGCTGATCTGCGCCATCTCCGACTCGCTCAGCTCGAAGCCGAAGACGTCGAGGTTGAGGCTCTGCCGGTCCGGGCTGGCGGACTTCGGGATGGGCAGGACGCCGAGCTGGACGTGCCAGCGCAGCACCACCTGCGCGGCCTCCACGCCGTGGCGGCCGGCGATCTGCTCGAGCGCCGGCTCGGTGAGGAGCGAGGCGCTGCGGGCCAGCGGACTCCAGGACTGGGTGAGCACGGTGCGCTCGGCGTCGGCGGCGCGCATGTCGGCCTGCGTGAAGTAGGGGTGCAGCTCGATCTGGTTGACCGCCGGCGCCACGTCGGTCTCGGCGATGATCCGGTCCAGGTGCGCGGCGGTGAAGTTCGAGACGCCGATCGAGCGGACGACGCCGTCCTCGCGCAGCTTGACGAGCGCGCGCCAGGAGTCGACGTACTTGTCCAGGCGCGGCAGCGGCCAGTGGATGAGGTAGAGGTCGACGTACTCGAGGCCGAGCTTCTTGCGGGACGTCTCGAAGGCGCGCAGCGCCTCCTCGTAGCCCTGGTCGCTGCCGCGGAGCTTGGTCGTGACGATGATCTGCTCACGCGGGACGCCGGACTCGGCGATGCCGCGGCCGACGGCCTCCTCGTTCTCGTACTTCGCGGCGGTGTCGATGAGCCGGTAGCCCATCTCGAGTGCCGTCCGCACGGCCTCGGGGGCCTCCTCGTCCATCGGCCAGGTGCCGAGGCCGATCGCGGGGATCCGGTTGCCGTCGTTGAGCGCGAGAGTCGGGATCATGTGGCCATTGTGGCGCGCGGGGCACCGCACCCGCACCCGGCGCCCCCGGCCGGACCGACCGTGCGGCCCTTGAGTCCGCTGTGCCGGCGGTAGACCGGGCGCACGGTGGACCGGCGGGCGCACGGTGCGAGGAGGCGGGGCGAGATCCAGCTCTCGGCGCGAGGGAGGGCGGTGCGCAGTGCGCCGCCGCCGCCGTCAGTGCGTGCGGTAGTGCTCGGCGAGCCGGGCGAGGCCCTCGTCGATGCTGACGGCCGGCTCCCAGCCGAGCACCTCGCGGGTGCGTCGTTGGTCGAACCAGTGCGCGGTGGAGAGCTGCTCGGCGAGGAAGCGGGTCATCGGCGGCTCGTCGCGGCCCGGGCGCACCGCCCACACGGCCTCGACCAGTCCCCCGGCCACCTTCGCCAGCCGTGCCGGCACGCGCCACGCCGGGGCCGGCGCGCCGGCGGCGAGCGAGATCCCGGAGATGAGGTCACCGATCGCGCGCGGCTCCCCGTTCGTCACGACGAGCGCCTGCCCGTGGGCCTGCGGCGCGCGCTCGAGCGCCGCGACGAGCGCGTCAGCCGCGTTGTCGACGTAGACGGAGTCGACGAGCGCCGCGCCGTGGTCGAGCAACGGCAGCCGTCCGGCCCGCGCACGCTCGACGATCCGCGCGACGAGCTGCGTGTCCCCCGGCCCCCACACGAGGTGCGGGCGGACGGCGACCACGGCGAGGTCAGGTCCGTCGGCCTCCAGCGCCAGCAGCTCAGCCGCCGCCTTGGTCCGGGCGTAGTTGCCGCGCGCGTGCTCGGGCTGCGCGGGTCCGGCCTCCTCGCCGACGAGGGACCCTCCCGTGTGCGCGACCGACGGCGAGGACACCTGGACGAAGCGCCGCACCCCCGCCGCTCGTGCGGCCGCGAGCAGCGTGCGCGTGCCCTCGACGTTCACCTGCTCGTACTCGTGCCGCGGACCGCTCACCGAGACCTTCGCGGCGAGGTGGACGACGGCGTCCCGCCCCTCGACGGCGCGCGTCACCGCTGCGGGGTCGGTGAGGGACCCGAGCGAGTCGCTCGCCCCTTCGACGCCGGCGGGGCGCCGCTGGAAGGTCCGCACGTCGTGGCCCGCGGCCACCAGTCGCTCCGCCGTCCGTCGGCCGAGCATGCCGCTGGCCCCGGTGACGAGGACGCGCAGCGCCTGCGGGGGCGCGGTCTCGGCCGTGGTGGCGGGGGCGTCGACGCGGCGGCGACGGCGCTGCCGGGTCACGGCTCGCCCATCCGCCCGCCGGCCAGGGCCTTCTCGGCCCACCGGCCGATGCGGCCGCGCTCGATCTTCGCGTTGTGCCGCACGTCGGTGGGTAGCTCCCGCACGCGCAGGACGGCCGCCACCGGGACGCCGCACGCCTCGGCGACGGCGCGGCGCACCGCGCTCATGAGGCCGGGAGTCGCGAGCGAGGCACCGGCGCGTGAACGGCGGTCCACAGCCGGGTCTGTCTCAAGGACGACGACGAGCTGCTGGGTCCCCGAGGGGCCCACACCCACGGCGGCCGCGCGCAGGACGCCGGGCACCCGCTCGGCGGCGTGCTCGACGGCCACGGGCGTGATGACGCCCCCGGGCGCCGTGACGACGTGCGACAGGCGCCCCTCGACCCACAGCCGCCCCTCGGCGTCGAGGTGGCCGACGTCGCCGGTCCGGTGACGGCCCGGGTGGTCGGCGCTGGCCTCCTGCGTCGCCCACAGTCGGTCGTAGGTGCGCTTGAGGTGCGGCGCGGCGACGAGGATCTCCCCCGTGACGCCGGGTGCGTCGGTGGGCTCACCGGTGGCCGCGCCGTCGGCGTCGAGCGGGAGGATGGTGACCTGCGTGCCGGGGACCGGGCGGCCCACGCAGGTGCCGCTGCCCGCGCCGGGGACGGTGCCGACGCCGGCGACGGCGCGGCGGATCTCCTCGAGGTCGATGTCGGTGACCGGGAGGACCTCGGTCATCCCGTAGGGCGTGCGGGCGCTGGCACGGGGCATGACCTCGGCGACGCGCGCGAGCAGCTCCGGCGGGATCGGCGCGCCCGCGGACAGGAAGAGCCCGACGCCGGAGAGCGCCTCGCGCTGCTCGGCGGACAGCTCCCCGGCGGTCGCGAGGACGTTGCGCAGGGCGGAGGGCGAGGTGAAGACGGCGGTCGCACTGCTCGCGCGGACCGCCTCGGCGAGCGCGGCGGCGGTGAGGGTGGCCGGCGCAGTGACGTCCATGTCGGGGACGACGGCGAGCGAGCCGAGCGCGGTCCCGAGCAGTGCGAAGGGCGCGAAGCCGGCGACGAAGGAGGACTCGCGGCCCAGGTCGTAGGTCTCGGCGAGGGTGTCACGCATCCCGGCCAGACCGCGGTGGGTGTAGACGACGCCCTTGGCCGGGCCGGTGGAGCCGGAGGTGAAGAGGATGGCGGCGTCGTCGTCGGGTCCCGGCACGGGAGGCAGCACGGTGCCGGCGCGCTCGAGCTCGGCGCCGCGGGCGGTGAGCCCGGGGAGGGTGTCGGTGACGCCGAGCGCGCGGGCCTGCGCCGGCGGCAGCTCGCTCACGGCGACGCGGCGGCCGGGCCACGACAGGAGCCGCGCGCCGACGAGGCCGCGGTCGATGCCGATGACGACGTCCGGCGAGGCGCCGCGGATCGCGCGGCTCATCCCGCGCAGGCCCAGGCCCTGGTCGGCGATGACGGCGACGGCGCCGAGGCGCAGGCAGGCGAAGAGCGCGGTCGTGAGGTCGACGCCGGGGGTGACGAGCAGGCTGACGCGCTGCCCCGGCCGCACGCCGGCGTCGTGCAGGCCGAGGGCGAGGTGGCGCACGCGGGTGGCGAGGTCGCGCCACGTCACGGTGTCGGTGCCGCCGGGGTGGAGGGCGACGACGGCGGGCGCGTCGTCGTCGCGACGCTCGTCGAGGACCGCCGCGAGCGGGCGGACCGGAGCGCCGCCGGCCGGAGAAGTCCGGCTGTCGGCGGGGAGGGGGGCGCCGGTGGCGAGGGGGCGAGTAACAAGTGCGCTGTCGGCGGGGAGGGAAGCGCCGGCGGGGAGGGGGGTGGGGGCGGGAGCCGCGCCGTCGGGCGAGATCCAGCTGTCGGCGGGGAAGGTCGACCCGAGCCAGCGGGTGATTGTGCCGGCGACGTCGACGTCCTCGGCGAGGAGGTGGCCGGCGCCCTCGAAGCGGTGCACGTCGGCGTGCGGCAGGCGGCGCAGGAGGTCCTCGAGGTAGCGACGCTGGAAGACCGGGTCGCGCGGGCCCCACAGGACGAGGGCCGGCACCTCGAGGCGGGCCACGCCGTCGGCGATGGCGTCGAGCGCGGGGCGGCTCGGGTGGCTCGGGTCGGCGGGGATGTCGGCGACGAAGTCGGCGACTGCGCGGCGGTCCTCGTCGTAGGGCGCGAGGTAGGCGGCGCGCACCTCCCGGCTCAGCGGCGGGTGGGCCAGGGCGAGGGTGGCGCGCAGGAAGGTGCGGGTGCCGCTCGTCGCCCAGCCGTGCACGCTCGGGTTGCCCGCCAGCCGCAGCAGGGCGGGGATCTCGCCGTCGTCGTCGTGGTGGACGGCGGTGTTGGTGAGGACGACGCCCGCGAGAACCTCGGGGTGCGCGACCGCCCAGCCCAGGGAGACGACGCCGCCCCAGTCGTGCCCCACCGTGACGACGGGGCCGGTGAGGCCGAGGTGGTCGGTGAGCTCGCCGAGCTCGGCGACGCGGTCGGCGAGGCGCCGGAAGCGCCCGTCGCGCTGGGACCAGCCCATGCCGAGCTGGTCGACGGCGACGACACGCCAGCCGGCCGCGGCGGCCGCGGGCAGCAGGGAGCGCCACAGGTAGGACCACGTGGGGTTGCCGTGGACGGCGAGGAGCGTGCCGCGGGCCTCACCGGTGAGGTCGGGCGCGTTGTCGAGCAGGTGCCAGGTGACCGGCGGGTCCTCCCCCGTGCCGGGGACAGTGACGCGGCGGCTCCAGCGAGGGTCGAGGCCGGGAAGCTCGGGCAGGTCGGTGCCCGCGCTCACCACTGCAGCTCGAGCATCGCCGTGTTGAGGCCCGACCCCACCCCCAGGCACAGCACCCGGTCCCCCGGAGCGAGGGAGTCCGCCTGGGCGGCGAGGGTCATCGGCAGCGACGCCGGGCCCACGTTGCCCCAGTAGCCGAAGGTGATCGGCACGCGGTCCTCGGGGAGGTCGATCGCGTCGATGACGGCCTTCGTGTACGGCGTGGAGATCTGGTGGGTGACGTAGCGGTCCATGTCGCCCCACTGGAAGCCCGCGCCGTTGTTCGCCTCGGCGAAGGCGGCGGTGACGAGCGGCAGACCGCCGTCGAGCAGGCCCTTGGTGTCGGTGAACATGCCGTCGAGGCTGCCCACGCACAGCTCGTGGTGCTCGGTGCCGGCGCGCGAGACGCCGCCGACGACGCGGTGGCCACCGGGGTGGAGGTCCGCGCGGCCGATGACGGCGGCCGCCGCACCACTGCCCAGGGTGAGGGAGGCGAACTCGCGACGGTAGTCCTCGCGGGTGACCTCGGGCCGGGCGAGGCGACGCAGGGTCGTCTCCTGGGTGCCGCGGGAGTCCTCGCTGTTGACGATGACGGCGTAGTCGATCTGCCCGGCGTCGATCATCGTCGCGGCGAGCATGATGCCGTTGACGAAGCCGAGGCAGGCGTTGGCGATGTCGAAGTTCACCGCCGAGGACGGCAGCGACAGCCCGTGGTGGATGCGCACGGCCACGGAGGGCTCGAGGTGGGTGCGCGTCACGGAGGTGTTGACGAGGAGCCCCACGCGGGCCGGGTCGACGCCGGCCTCGGCGAGCGCCTTGGCGCCGGCCTCGATGGCCGCGTCGTCGAAGCGCGTGCCCGGCTCCCACCACCGCCGTTCCACGACCCCCGAGACCCGCTCGAGGAGGTTGTCGGGAAGACGCAGCCGCCGACGCGTCGGCGCCAGCTCCTCCTCGAAACGCGACGACGGCACCCGCACGGGGGCCTCGATGTGCGTGACAGCAAGGAGTGCCGCGTTGGAGTAGCGGAAGGTCGCGTTACCAGCGGGAGTCACCAGACGACTTTATCCGGAGCACGTCGAGGGGCGCACACCGGGGGGAGGCGCCCCGCCAGTGGGACGGCTCACCCCTCAGCGGCGCTCCTGCGCGCGGTCGAGGAAGTACTCGAGCCAGAAGCGGGCGAAGGCGACGAGCACGAAGGCGCCGAGCGGTCCGGTGGCGAGGAAGAACAGGCCGTAGAGGGTCCACTGACTCCCTCCCATGAAGGGGTTCCTCGCCATCCCGAAGGCACCGATCGCGCCGATGATCGCGACGATGAGCCCGAGCAGCGCGAGGACGAGGACGGCGACGTAGACGATCCGTGCGAGGCCGGGAGTGATCCGGCGGGTGAAGCCGAGGTCGGCGAGCCCGCCGATGGCGGAGGGGCGCTGCTGCGGCTGGGGGTAGCCCTGGCCGAAGCCCTGCCCCGGCCCGGCCTGCTGCGCCGGGTAGCCCGGCGCGTGCCCCTGCTGCTGCGGGTGGCCGGACGGCTGCGGGTAGCCCTGCTGCTGCGGGTAGCCGGGATAGCCACCGGGCTGCGGCTGGCCGGGAGCCGGCTGGGCCGGCTGGCCGCCGGCCGGCTGGGCGCCGGGCGGCTGACCGCCGGGCGGCTGGGCGCCCCAGGGCGCGGGCGGCGGGGGAACCGGGCCGTCCTGCGGCGCGTGCTCGCTGTGCTGGTCGGACATCGTGGCCCCTGACGTCGGCGGTGGAGACACCGCGAGCCTAGTGCCCGGTCCCCGGTTCCGGGCGAGGGGGCGTGGCAGCATGGGTCCACCCCGTCCGTACCCCTGGAGGTCCCTGTGCCCACGCCCCACATCGCCGCCGCCCCCGGCGACTTCGCCCCCGCCGTCCTCATGCCGGGCGACCCCCGGCGGGCGCAGCGCATCGCCGAGCAGCTCATGCCCGACGCGCGCCTCGTCAACGACGTGCGCGGCATGCTCGGCTACACCGGCACCGTGGACGGCAAGCCGCTGAGCGTCATGGGCTCGGGGATGGGCCAGCCCTCGGCGACCATCTACGCCACCGAGCTCTTCCGCGAGTACGGGGTCCAGCGCATCATCCGCGTCGGCACCGCCGGGGGCATCTCCCCGAAGGTCAAGGTCGGCGACGTGCTCGTGGGCCTGGGCGCCCACACCGACTCGGCGATGAACCAGCACCGCATCCCGGGGATCAACTTCTCCGCCGTCGCGTCCTTCGAGCTGGCCGAGGCAGCCGTGCGCGCCGCCCGTGAGCAGGGCATCGACCGCTACCACGTGGGCACGATCGTCTCCCGCGACCACTTCTACCTCAAGGTCCCCGGCCAGACCGAGGCGCTGGGGGCCTACGGGGTGCTCGGCGTCGAGATGGAGGCCGCGGCCCTCTACGGCGTGGCCGCCGAGCTCGGCCGCCAGGCGCTCACCGTCCTCACCGTCTCCGACCACCTCCTCGACGGCTCCCAGGACATGAGCGCCGAGGAGCGCGAGACGACCTTCCAGGGCGCCCTCTCCCTCGCCGTCGCCGCCGCCCTGAGCGAGTAGCCCGGACGCCTCCCCCGCCGTCGCGCCTGGTCGGGTGACCGGCGCCGACGACGCCGTCCGTCCCCGACGCCGGAAATGCGACGTCGGGGACGGGCAGGGCTCCTAGACTGGCTGGCACGACGGGCGGTGACAGGGACGGGGGGTCCTATGTGCGCGACAGCCGGCGAGCCGGACGGTGCCGTGCGCGCGGTCCCCCGCGCCAGCACCGCCGCCCCGCAGGTCTCCGGCCTGCGCCGCCCCCAGCTGCTCCGGGCCCTGGACACCGTCGCCCGCGACCGGATGGGGCTCGTCGTCGCCCCGCCCGGCACGGGCAAGACGACGCTGATGGCGCAGTGGGCCGCCGCCAGCGGCCTGCCCGTGGCCTGGTGCCGGCTCGACGCCGGGGCCACCCGCCGGCTCGTGCCCCTCCTGCACCGCGCCCTGGCCCCGCACCTCCCCCGCGACGACGCACCGGAGAGCCCCGAGCAGCTCGCGCTGACCCTGGAACGGCTGACCGGCCCGGTCCTCCTCGTCCTCGACGACCTCCACGTCCTCGCCGGCCAGCCCGCGGAGGCGGAGCTGGAGCAGGTGCTGCTCCTCGCGCCGCCGCAGCTGCGGGTGCTCATCGGCTCGCGGCGCATGCCCGGCTTCAACCTCGCCCGCAGCGAGCTCGCCGCCCTCGTCGTCCTCACCGGGGAGGACCTGCGCTTCCGCACGTGGGAGGTGGAGACGCTCTTCCGGCAGGTCCACCGCGCCCCGCTGCCCCCGCACGACACCGCCGCGCTCACCCGGTACACCCAGGGCTGGGCCGCCGCCCTCCAGCTCTTCCACCTGTCCACCATCGGCAGCCAGCCCGCGGACCGGCACCGGGCCGTCCACGCGCTCGCCGGTCGCGCCCGCTACGCGCAGGACTACCTCACCGCCCAGGTGCTCGCCGGCCTGCCGCCGGAGACCACCGCGTTCCTCGTGCGGACGTGCGTCTTCGACGCGCTCACCGCCGACCGGTGCAACGCCCTCCTCGGCACGACCGACGCGCAGCGGACCCTGCGGGACCTCGTCACCCGCCAGGCCCTGACGACGACGACGGACGGCGGGGAGACCTTCAGCTACCACGAGGTGCTGCGCCGCCACCTCGAGACGGCGCTGCGCGAGGAGCTCGGTCCGGCGGGCACCGCCGAGTGGTACGTCCGCGCGGCGGCGATCCTCGAGGAGGAGGGCGACCTCGTCGAGGCGCTGCGCGCGCGGGCCCGCGCCGAGGACTGGCCGGGCGTGCGCGCACTGCTCCACGAGTCCGGCGAGCGGGTGTTCGCCTCCCCGCACCAGGCCCGGTCACGCGACCAGACGTGGGCGGGCCTGCTGCCGGCCTGGCTCACCGCCTCCGACCCGTGGTGCTGCCTGGCCGACGCCCGCCGCCTCCTCGGGGACGGGCGTCTGGACGACGCCGCCGCGGCCGCCGAGCGCGCCCGCACCCAGTTCACCGACGCGATCGCCCAGAAGCTGTGCGACGAGCTCCGGGCCGACATCACCGCCTGGCGTGGCGGCCCGGTCCCGCCGCGGCCGCGCTGGCCCGACCTCCTCCTCGCCGCCACCCACCGCCACCCGCTCGACGTCGCCCGCCGAGCCGCCGCGGCCGAGGACCCGGCCGTCCGGGCGGTC
Source organism: Oceanitalea stevensii (assembly GCF_014837105.1). GTDB lineage: Bacteria > Actinomycetota > Actinomycetes > Actinomycetales > Actinomycetaceae > Oceanitalea > Oceanitalea stevensii. The sequence goes on from NZ_JACSPO010000011.1 coordinate 61,162, forward strand.
GCGGGCTTCGCCCACCTCCTCGGCGGGGACCGCCGGGCGGGCAGCAGGGAGCTGCGCACCCTCGCGGAGCAGCCGGAGGGCACGGCCCCGGGCCTGGCCCTCGCCGCGCGCCTGGTCCTCGCGACACTCGGGACGATCGTCTCCGGTGGCGTGGGCAGACGCACGGAGGTGCGCGCCGGCCCCCTCAGCTCACCGCAGTCCTCGCCCTTCGACCAGATCTACCTCGATGCGGAGCACCACGGACTCACCTGGCTGGCCCGTCTCACCTCGGCGATCGCCGTCGCCGGGCACGGGGGCGACCGCCGTCCGATGGCCGCCGTCATCGGGGACCTCGATGCCCGCGGCGACCGGTGGGCGGCCGCGATCGTCGCCCTCGTGTGGTGCTTCATCCGGCTCCCGTCAGGGACGGTCGACTCCCGCACCCTGGACCAGCTGCGCCGCCGCCTGCGCGAGCTCGACGCCGGTGTCCTCGAGGCGTGGGTGAGCGCGATCGGCGCGCTGCTCGCCGCGGCGCAGCAGCTGCCAGACGCTGCCGAGCTGGCCCGCCAGGCGGAGGCGCACTCCCGGTCCGCCGGCGTCCCGGGCGCCTCAGCCATCGCCTACGCCGCCCTGGCCGCGGCACGGGCGGAGGACCGCGAGGAGCTCCTCACGCTCGCACGGACCACCGCCAGCACCACCGGCCTGGACTGCCGTCCGTGGGCCTGGCTGCCGGACATGTCCCCGTGGTCGCACGAGCCCGCCGGTCCCCGGCCCACCGCGCCGAGCCCCGACACCCCCGCGCCCCCCACGCCACCCTCGGCCGCCACTCCCCCGGCAGACCCCTCGACGAGCGGTCCCTCGGCGGCCAGCCCTCCCGAGCCGGGCTCACGTCCCGCCCCCGTCCTCACCGTCCGCTGCTTCGGGGAGCTCCAGCTGCTCGTCGACGGCCGGGTGCCCGACCTCAGCGGGATCCGTCCCCGCGCCCGGACGGTGCTGCGCTTCCTCGCCGTCCACGCCGGGCGCCCGGTCCACCGCGAGCTCATCGCCGACGCCCTGTGGGGCGAGCTCGACCCGGCGGCGGCGATGCACAACCTCCAGGTGAGCGTCTCGAGCCTGCGCGCGGCGCTCGAGCCGGGCGTGCCCGGCCGGCACAGCCGGATCGTCGTCCGGGACGGCGAGTCCTACATGCTCGCCCTGGGCCCGGGCTCCACGAGTGACGTCGTCGAGGTCGACGAGGCGCTGTCCGCGGCCGCGAGGGCCGCCCGCCGCGGCGACGTCACGGGCCAGCGCGCCGCGCTCAACGCGGTGCTCGCCGTGTACGCGGGGGACGTCCTGCCCGAGGAGGGCCCCGCGGACTGGCTCGTGCCCACCCGCGAGCGCTACCGCACCCGGGTGGCGGAGGCCGCCGCCCTGCTCGCCGAGCTGGCCCTCACCGCGGGCGACCACGCCGAGGCGGTGCGCGCGGCACAGCGCAGCGTCGACATCGACGAGTACCGCGACGACGCCTGGCGCACCCTCGTCGCCGCGCTCCGGGCCGCCGGCGAGCCGGCCGCCGCCGAGCGCGCCGCCCGCTCCTACTCGCAGGTGCTCCGCGAGCTCGGCGTGGCCGAGGACCCCTAGCCCCGCCCCCGGAGCTCCACCTCCGCGAGCGCGACCGGCGCCCCCAGCTCCTCCCCGTACACGGAGAGGATCGTGAGGCGGACCTGTTCGACGTCGCTGATCCCCACCGACACCGGCTGCGGCTCCCCGGTGTCGGTGAGCTCGACGTCCTGGACCTCCTCGCCCTCCGACGTCGTCATGGTCAGCCGCACGCCGCGAGGGCGCGCCTCCAGCAGCCGCTGCTCCTCCTCCCCGCCGTTGCCGGCGATGACGAGCACGGTGACGACGCGCGCCGGTTCGGACAGGACGAGATCGACCCACTCCCCGACGCCGTTGCCCTCCGGGGCCCACGAGCGGTCGAGGATCCCGTCGCGCACCTGAGCCGCGGGACGGTCCTCGCGTGCGCTCGAGGCCGTCACCTCGGCAGGGTTGATGGGCTTGTCGCCCGCCAGCCTGTCGACGACGGCGGCGTAGGCGCCGGCGAGGGAGTCGCGGGCGTACCAGGCACCTGCGCCGAGCAGCCCGAGGATGACGATGGTGACGACGAGCCCCGTCGGGAACCGCCGACGACGGCGCGCACGGGGCCGCGTCCCCGCCGCCGGGCCCCCGCGGGGCTCGGGCCGCAGCAGACGCTGCCACCACGAGCGCTGCGGCTGGACCGGGGCGTCGGTGAGGTCCGCGCCGCACCGGCGGCAGAAGTGCCGATGCGGCGCGTTGCCCGCCCCGCATGCGCCGCAGACGAGCTCGCCCGGGCGCGGGGGTGGCTCCTCCTCCTCGGCGCGGGGCACCGGGCGGCGCTGCACGGGCGCGCCGGGCTTGCGCGCCGCGGGCTGGAGCGGGGCCGGCCGGCCCGGCTTGGTGGGGCTGGGCTGCGCGGCGGCGGGCGCCTCTGCGCCGTCGACCGCCGGTGCCGACGCCACCTGCTCGCGCGGCTCCGCCGACGGTGGTGCCGCGGCGGCAGCGGCGCCCGCCCCCGCGGCGCCGGTGGCCGCCCGGGCGGTGCCAGCCCCTCGAGCGGCCTCGGTGCCCTCGCGGGCCGCGGCAGCCGCCGCCTGGGCGAGCGGACCGCCCCCGGCCGCCCGGCCCGCCTGGTCGGCGGCCGCCCGCCCGGGTGCCTGCGTGACACCGTGTGCCTGGGACCGGGCGCGGGACGCGGTGCTGCTCGCGTTCGACAGCGCCCCGCCCGTGGCCTGGTCGGCGGCCCGGCGCGCGGCCCGCGCCGCCCGTCCGCCAAGCCCACCGAGCGCGCCCGCGCCGGCTGCGGGAACCGCGGCCGGCGCCGGGGCGCCATCCGGTGCGGAGGCGGGGGCCGGCTCCTCGACCGGTGCCGGGGTGGGCGGGCGCCCGTCCGCCGGCGCCGGCTCGTCGGTCGCCGCGGGGCCCGCGCCGGTCGCCGCGAGCCGCGCGGGCTCGGCGTCACCGCCCCCATAGGTGTCTCCTGCGGCCGGCTCGTGCGCGCCGTCGTCGGCTCGCGCGGCCGGCCCCCCGCTGCCGCCGTCGCCTCCCGCGACCGCGCCGGTGCCGGCGGCGCCGGTCCCCGCGCCGGTGGCGACCGCGGCCTGCGTCTCCTCCCACTCGAGGTACGTGCCGCAGCTGCCGCAGAACAGCTCGCCGTCCTCGTTGCGGCCTCCGCACTCAGGACATGTCTGCATCGGAGTCCTCCACGACGTCGATGGTGTGGGCCACGTGAGCCGGCTTGACGGTGGTGACCACCCGCTCGAGGCGGGTGCGGTCCACGGCCCCCGGGTCGCGCACGTGCACGACCACCCGCAGCATCGGCTCCGGGGAGCCCGGGAGGACGGCGCCCGGCTGCACCGACCAGCTGCTCGCGCCGTTCTCCTCCACCTCGACCCGCCCGCCGACGACGAGCCGCACGGCGTCGACGATGCCCGCCGGGGTCCCGCGGACGCGGTGGATGGCGGCGGCACCGGCGACGATCTCGCGGCGCCGCTCCACCGACCACGTGTCGTCCACCTCGATCCCCACCCACTCCGCGAGCCAGTCGAGGAAGTCGGGTGGGGCGAGCTCGGGGTCGACGTAGCAGGCGAGGGTGTCGAGGGTGAGGAAGAGCGGTGCGAACGCCGCGTCGAAGGCCTGGACGAAGCGCTGGATGAACTCGTCCTCCTGGTAGACGGCCGGCAGCCGGTGCGCCACGGGCGCGACGCTGGGCAGGTGGGGGACGGTGCCGCGCACGTCATCGCCCCCCGACGACGCGCACCTGGTGCTGGTAGGAGAACACCAGTCCCTGCGGGTCGATGTCGATGCGCTGGACCGGTTCGCCGCGCTTGCCGGTGATCGGGTCCGCGCCGAAGAGCTTGACGTCCTCGACGATCTCGGTGCCGCGCAACGCCTGGAGGACGGCGTAGACCTCCCCGGCGTGGACGGGACGGCCGAAGGGCCACCCCTCGGCGTCGGGCCCGCCGGACACCGGGTCGAAGTAGGTGTTGAGCGCGGTGACGGCCTCCCGCTCCAGCCGCTCGCCGTCTGCGCGCGGGCGGGCCGCGAGCCGCGCCACGATGGTCACGCCCTGGTAGAAGGGTGGCTCGACGAGCAGCCGTGCCCCCACGGGACGGCGGCGGTCGAGGTGCTCGGTGATCCGGCCGAGCGCCTCCTCGCTGGGGACGAGGTCCTCGAAGCGCAGCCGGCCGGTGTCGTCGGGCACGGCGGAGGGCACGACGAGCAGCCGGACACCGCCGGACTCCTCCGGCGTCGTCGCCGGCACGCAGCGCACGCGCGCCACCGAGGGCTCGGCCCGCAGCGCGAGCTGCTCGTAGTCCTCGGCGGTGATCGCCCGGTCGCGGGTGCGCAGGAGCAGCGGGCCGCGCTCCCTCGCCTCGGCGACCGACTCCCCGGCCACGCCCCCGAGCGCCGGGCGCCGGTTCTCCACGCGGTCCACGAGGGGGATCGGGGTGCGCATGTCGGTGATCGTCCGCGCGGAGACGTTGCCCCGGGGCCCACCGCCCGTTCGGTAGACCGGGACCCGCAGCGGGGCGCCCTTGGGCGGCACAGCGCCGTAGGAGCGCAGGGTGCCGTCGGCCTGCCGGACCGCCGGCCCGAAGTGCACCTCGCCGGTGGCCCGGTCGAGCAGGAAGACCCGGTCCTCGGGCCCCGCGGAGGCGAAGGACTCCACCTCCGTCCACTCGTCCCAGCCGCTGCCGGCGGCCACCTGGACGACGACGTCACCACCGGCGACCACCGGGCTGCGGTCGAGGTGGAAGACCTGGGCGGGCACACCCTCGGACAGGCCGAGGATCTCGTCGCGGACGAGCTCCGCGTGGCTGGCGGGCACGGTGCCGCCCATCGTGAAGGCGGACACCGCGCCGATCGTCGGCGAGGCGCTGTAGCGCGGGTAGCCCTCGGGCGGCTCGACGACACGGCAGCGCAGCCAGCCGGCGCGCTTGCCGTCGATGATCGAGGCCCGGTGGTCGGGCACGTGGAGGACGACGTCACCGGAGCGGTTGAGGCCGCCGGTCCCGTCGGAGTCCACGTCACAGGCCCGCCAGCCGGTCCCGGTCCACGCCTCCCAGGTAATCGGCGGGAAGCGGGGGTCCACGCCCACGCCGCGGACCTCGCTGTCGAAGCGCAGGACGACGATGCACGACGGCGCCGCGTCGTCCAGGCCGAGGAGGACGACGTCGTCGTGCGCCGGGGTGTCGGTGAAGACGGCGAAGCGCTCCGCGGCCCGCAGGGCGTCACCGCGGTCGACGACGTCCCCGCCGAAGCCCTGGGTGAGGACGAGGGACAGCGACCGCGGGGGCACGACGAGGTCGCGGGTGGTGCGGAAGACGACCGGCTCCTCGGTCTCCGTGCGCGGCGTGACGGCCTCCGACTGGGCCGGCACGACGACGATCTCGCCCTGGGCGGCGGAGAGCCAGTAGGTGAGCTCCACGGACGCGGCCGTCGGCGGGTGGAGCGTCATCCCGAGCAGGTCGAGGAAGGAGACGTAGAGCTTGTCCGGCACCCGGTTGAGCCGGTAGGACAGCTGGTCGACCATGAGGGCGAAGGTCTCCACGAGGGTGACGCCGGGGTCGGAGACGTTGTGGTCGCTCCACTCAGGGCAGGTGGCCTGGATGTGGCGCTTGGCGTCGTCGACGAGCTGCTGGAAGCGGCGGTCGTCGAGGTTCGGGGCGGGGAGCACGGCTAACCCTCCTCGTGCTGGGGGATGACGTAGAACGGGAACACGAGGTTGCGGGGGTCGTTGGTGCCCCGCAGCGTGTAGGCGATGTCGATGTAGAGCACGCCGTCGTCGATCGCCTCGAAGCGGACGACGACGGCGGCGAGCTCGATCCGCGGCTCCCACCGTTCCAGCGCGACGCGGACGCTGTAGGCGATGTCGCCCGCGGTGGCGGCGTCGGCGGGCGCGAAGACGTAGTCGTGGACGGAGCAGCCGAACTCGGGGCGCATCGGCCGCTCCCCCGGCGAGGTCGCGAGGATGAGTCGGATGCTCTCCTCGATCTCGCGCTCGCCCGCGACGAGGGCGATGCGGCCGGTGGCGTCCGTGCGCAGCGGGAAGGCCCACCCGGTGCCGATGAACTCCTGTCCCACGACGGCCCCCTAGTTGATCTTGACGAGGGAGCCGCGGACGGTGGTGATGCCGGCGCTGGTGAGCTCGGCGGTCCCCTTGGCGTCGACCTTGACCGTCGCCCCGGTGAGGGCGGCGCTGGCCTGCGCGTCGGCGCTCAGCTGCGCGGCCTTGAGCGCGAGCTTTGCGCTCGCCTCGATCGTCACGTTCATCGCCTTGAGGGACAGGTCCCCGGTGCTCGTGGTGACGGAGACGTTCTTCTTCCCCGTGACGGTGACGTCCTGCTCGGCGGTCACCTCCAGCGGCCCCTGGGAGATGAGGACGACGCCCTTCTGGCCGCTCTGGGTGAGGGTGAGGCGCTGGGCACCGTTGCTGGTGGAGACCGTGAGGGCCTCCTGCTGGCCGTCCTCGAGGAACTCCACGACCATCCCGGTCCGGGAGGTGAGCGCGCGCCGCTTGACCGAGCCGTCGTTGTGGACGTGCGCGGCCCAGCCCGCGCCGGGTGCGTCCTTGCCGTTGTACAAGCCCCCGAGGACGTAGGGCTCGTCGAAGGAGCCGCCGAAGGCGACGAGGACCTCGTCGTTCACCTCGGGCAGCCACGACACGCCCCGGTTCGTGCCGGCGCCGAGCTGGACGGGCCGTGCCCACCAGCTCTCGTAGCCGTCCGCGAAAGGGAACTTCACCTTGACGCGCCCGTGGCTCTCCGGGTCCTTGACGTTGGTGACGAGTGCCGTGGTGGCCCTCCACCCGGCGGTCGCGGAGGGCTGGCCGCCGGCGATGACGCCGTAGACCGACCGGTCGGAGACGTCGGCGGCGCTGAAGGAGGTCACGTAGCCCTCCTGCTCCCCGAAGTCGTGCCGGACGGTGGTGAGGACGTACTTGCCACTGAACTCGGGCCCGACGTCGACGACGTTGACCGCCGTCGCCGCCCGCAGCCGCGGGTTGCCGCGCACGAGCCCCTCGATCTCGGCGAAGCCGCCGGCACGGGCGGTGGCGCTCACCGTCGCGGCCGTGCGGGCGGCGTCCAGGGTGGCGAGCCCGGACACCGGGAGGAGGTGCTTGGTCCCCTTGACCTCCTTGGCGAGCGCGACCGGGGTGGACTGGAGCACGGCCGCCTGCGTCGCGACCCGTCCCGGGGCGACCACGTCGCGCTTGGCGGTGTAGTCCCAGCCGCGGGCCTCGACCTCCGGCACCTGGGTGGACGCGGTGACGGTCGCGCGGAAGGAGAGGAGGTTGCGGCCCGCGGAGAGCACCTCGGGCGTCGCCCGAGGGTCGGTCCCCGACGGCGCTGTGCTCGCCGTCGTCGGCGTGTCGACGTGGACCGTCCGGCCCCGGACCCAGACCGCGGCGCCCACCGTCTGGGCGAGCCGGCAGAGGAGCTCCCAGTCCGACTCGCCGTCCCGGGACAGGTGCTTGTGCTTGGTGGTGAACGGACCGACCTGGGCCTGCAGCCCGGCGTCCCCGAGCACCTTGGCGACGACGTCCTTGACCGACATCTCCGTGAATGCCTCCACCTTGGCGCCGGACTGGAGCCGGTGGCGCACGTCCAGGGCACGCACGGTGGTGAAGGCGCCGGTCTGGTCGATCTCCTTCTCCAGGGCGGTGACGTCCCCGTCGAAGAGCGGGACGGGAGCCCCCTGACCGCTCTGCTGCACGGCGACGGACACCGCGGCGCCGATCTTCGCCCCGATGGTGCCGAGGATGTCGTGGTTCGCGTCGCTGAAGCGCAGGACGGCCATGCTCGGGACGTGGGCGGAGTCGTCGACGTAGGCGGAGGCGAGCATCGCCGTGGCGGCGGGCGTCAGCGCCGTCCCGTTGACGGACACGACGACCTGGCTGCTGTGCTCCTCACCGAAGGGCACGGGACACCTCCCCGCCCACCGGCGCGAGCTCCTCGATCGCGGGGAGCATGACGGCGGTGCCCAGACGGACCCGGAAGGGGTCGTCGATCCCGTTCGCGGCCGCGACCGCCCGCCACAAGTCCGGCCGGCCGTACTCGCCGTAGGCGAGCGCGGGCAGCGTGTCCCCCTCGGCCATGACGTGGACGCGGCGCGGGACCAGGCCGCCGGACGTGGGGTTCTGCCCGGAGGGGTCGCCCGACAGCTCCTCGAGCACGACGGAGACGACCGCGCGGATCGGCACCCCGCCGCTGGTGAAGAGGGTGTACTTCGCCGACACGCTGGAGATGTAGGAGAGGAAGCCGGTGATCCCGCCCCAGCGGAAGACCGCCCACGGCGGGGAGTCACGCTTCTGGTCGTGGGAGCTGGTGGTCGGCACGCAGCACCCGAGGAGCAGGTCCACGGCCTTCACCACCGAGTCGTCCTGGGTGTCCGACGCGTCGAGGAACATCTCGAGGTTGAGCTTGGAGGGCTGGGGCCCCTGGTACTGGGGCGGTCCGCTGCTCCGGTTCCCGGTGCCGGTGGCACGGGCCCAGGTCGCCGCCTTGGCGATGGTCAGCTCCTTGGGGTTGAACTGGAACTGGACCCGTTGGAGCGGTGCTCCGGGCTTGGCCAGCGAGCCGTCCCGCGAGGGCTCGTACAGCTGGAGGTAGGCCTTCTCGAACTTGCTGGCGCCGCCGGCCGACGCGGTCGCGGCTTCCAGCCCGGGGTTGACCATGCCGCTGCCCTACTTTCCGGAGTCCAGGAAGCCGTGGTGGGCGAGCTCGAGCGTCTCGGTGAGGACCTTGCCCTGGTCGGCCGTGAGCGAGGGGCCGGTCCACCGGACGGGGACGACGCGCTTGAGCTTCCACTCGGCGACGACCGTGCCCGACGCCGTCATCGCCTTGATCGTCCCGGTGACCTCCTGGTAGCCCCTCGCCACCCCCGCGATCCACGAGGCGATCTTGCTCGTGTCGGCGCCCAGCGGCCGGCTCAGCTTGATGTTCGAGTACTTGATCCGGGTGGGCAGCTGCCACACGAAGCGGTTGTTGCCGCCCTCCTCGCGGGTCTCGATGACGAACTCGCAGCCGAGCCCCTCGCAGCTGCTGAACGCACCGAGGTTCGCGTGGTCGATGGTGACGACGTACCGCACCGAGACCGCGGTGTCGGTCTCCGCCAGGACGGTCATGGCCATCTCCGATCTGTTCGCAGTCCCCGACGTTCGCGGTCGAGGAGGATCTCGTGCCGCATGCGTCGCAGCAGCGGCGGGAAGAGCGCGTCGACGAGCCCGGCGAGCTGCGCCGGGTCGGGCACCGGGGCCGGGTTCGACTCGGCCGGCGCCTCGGCGGGGGCCGCGTCTGTGACGACGACGTCGGCCGTCCCCGTCGGCGCGTCCTCGACCGGTTCCGGCTCGACCGTGGCGGGCGGCGCCTCCACGGGGACGTCGGCCGGCGCCGGGGCGCGACGCCGGTGCTCACCCAGGGGGCGACGGCGCAGGCCGCGGCCGCTCACCTGGCCGGACACGAACTCCCGCTGCACGGTCGGGGAGTCCCAGCCGCCCGGGTCGAGCTGGACCGAGGGGCCGGCGAGGAGCGGCAGGGCGCCGGACGGGCCGGCCGGCCCCAGACCGCCGGCCCAGGCGGACGCGGACGAGATGCCGACCGACCGGGCCACGGCAGGCTCGACGGACCGGGCCATGGGCGACGTGCCGACCGACCGGGCCGCGGGAGGAAGCCCGGCGGACCCGGCCATGGGCGAGGTGCCGACCGACCGGAACACCGCGGGCAGGTCGAGGGACCCGGCCACGGCCGACGTGCCGACAGGCCGTGCCGCGGCGGGGAGGTCGACGGACCTGGCCATGGGCGAGGTGCCGGCCGACCGGACCACGGGAGGAAGCTCGGCAGACCCGGCCATGGGCGGGATGCCAGCCGACCGCGCCACGGTGGGGAGCTCGACGGACGCGGCGAGCAGGTCACCGGCCCGGACGACGGACGGCATCCCGACGGGGCCCGTCCGTACGTCACCGTGCCCGGCGGCGTCCTGCGCCGCCGCGGGACCGACGGGCACGTCGGCGGACCGGTCACCGGTGGCGGCTGGAGCCCGGGCTGCGCTGGTGGCGGCTCCGCCCGCCGACAGGACGTCGACGGACCGGGCCACGGCCGGCGCACCGGAGGCGACAGCGACCGGCTGCGCACCTCCGGACGGGCTCACGGCGGACGTCGCCGACCGGGCGACCGAGGCCACGGCACCTGGGCGGGACCGCACGGCCGAAGGACTGCCGACGCCGGGCTGCCGGGCGGCCGTCGTAGCCACTCCTGACGGCACGGGACGCAGCCGCTCAGCGAGCGTGCCGGTGACGGTGGAGCGCTGCGCCGCGAGCGGGGCCTCCCCCGGCGCCGGGTCGACCGCTCGGGGCGCCACGGTGCGCCACGGCAGAGGCGCGGCGGCACCGCTCGTCACGCGGGCGACGACCGCCGCCGCCCGGCCGATGCCCTCCGCGCCAGGCGCCGCGGCGAGCGGCAGCTCAGGGCTCGCGGCTCCGGCGGACACGGCCGTGCTCCCCGCTCCACCGACCGACGCATCGAGGGTGAGGTCCAGCGCCGCAGCAGGTTCCGCCAGGGTCGGCCCGGATCCCCCGTTGTCCGTTCCGGAGGCGGCACCGACGGACCCGTCGAGCGTGCCGGGAGAGGGACGATCAGCGGCAGCCTCCGGGCTGGGCTCGGTACCGGCCCGCTGGACCGGCCACGCGTCTAGCGCGGCGGAGTCGTCGGCCGCCACCGCGGCGTCCTCGCCGCGCGGGAGCGGGATGCTCGGACGGGCGTCGACGCCGTGACCACCCGGGACCGAGGCGACCGGGAGCGACGCGTCAGCACGCTGGGCGACCGCCGTCGGAACCGGAGGCGCTGCGCGACCCGTCGTCGCCGGCGCCTCACCGAGCGTTCCCGCCGTTCCGTTCAGCGGGGGCGGGCCACCGAGGGCGGGCGGGATCCCCGCGTCTGACTCGCGCGCGGGCGTCGGCAGGTCCTGCGCGGGACGCTGGAGGGAGTCGGTCCGGCTCACGCCCGCGCCGCCGGCCGATGCCCGGCTCACGGTGAGCGGATCGGCTGCCGCCGCACCCGAGGCCGACGGTGGTGCTGCGTCCGGCCCGGCCACGCTCCTGCCGGCGACCGGCATGGCCGCGGTGCCGACTGTGGCGGAGGGCGGGGCGACGCTGCTGCCGGGGGGCGTGGACGGTGGCGTTGTGGGCGGAGTGGTGGCGGAGAGCAGCGGCGCGGTCGCTGCGGCCTCCGAGCCCGACGCCGGTGGCGAAGTCTCAGGAGCACTGTCCCCGCTGACGGGAGCGGACGCGTCGGCCGAGCTCGGCGCCGACGGTGGAGTCGGAGGAGCGGTGTCCCGGCTGACGGATACCGATGCGTCGGCCGGTGCCGACGGCGGCTGCTGAGCCGCGGCGGCACGGCTGACGGAGAGCGGCAGCGCGGCGGCCCGGCCCGGAGCCGGCGGCACCCCGGCGGCACGGCCGACGGCGGCCGGCAGTGCGGCGGCCGGGCCCGGAGCCGGCGGCACCCCGGCGGCACGGCTGACGGGGACCGGCCGCGCGCCGGGCTGGCCCGGATCGGACGGCGTCCCGGTGGCACTGCTGGAGGAGACGTGTGGTGCGGCTTCCGGGCCCGGGGCCGGCGACGCCCCCGCGGCACGGCTGACGGTGGGTGAGGGTGGGGCCGTCCGGCTCGGCGGCGAGGGCGGCGTGTCGGGCGCGGTGTCCCGGCTGGCGGTGCGGGGCGCGGCATCCGCGGGGCCGGGCCGGGCGGACGGGGGCGGCCCGGCATGACCGTCGGTCCGGGGGCCTCCTGCCCGGTTCACCGGGAGCTCCGCGGAGCGGCTCACCATCGGTGACGGCAGCGCTCCCCCGTGGGTCGGCGCTGCAGCGCTGGTGGACGGCAACTCCGGGGTGCGTCCGCCGTCCCCGCCCGCCGGTGGTCCTCCGGCAGTACTCCCCGGAGCACCGATCGTCCCGACGTCGTGTGCAGGCGGGCCCCCGTCGGATCCCGGCTGAGCAGCGGGAGGGGGCGGGGACTCCGGGACCGCGCCGGTCGCCTCCGCCGGGCCGGCCGCCCCGTCGCCGCTCGCCGTCGAGGCGGCGGTGGGCGGCTCCACGGCACGCTGTGCCCGCAACGGGTGTGGGGCGTCGACGGCTGCCCCAGCACCGGGCGAGGCAGCGCCGTCGCCGGACGACGCCGCACCAGCCTCCGCGGTCGGCGCCGCGGCACCGTCCGGGGAGCCGCTGCGGAAGTCCGGCGGGGCGGGGCTCTCCGGCTCGACCCCGGGCGCCGGCTGCCGGGCGGCCGGGGCGGGGACGGTGCTGAGGGGGGCGCCGAGACCCAGGCGCCGGGGAACGCTCCGCTGCACCGTCGGTCCCGCACCCCGCGCACCGTCACCGGCCACGGGCGCGGGACTCCCCCCGGTGCTGCGCTGCACCGGCGGGGGGTCGAGGGGTCGGCCGGGACTGAGTGGGATCTCCACGACCGTGCCGTCGTCGGGCTGCGGGTCGGGGTTGGTCCACGCGACCGGCGGCTGTCCCGCCGCGTCGAGGCCCGCGCCGTCCGCCACCCGCTGGACCGGCGTGCTCCCGGCTGGCGGCGGGGGCGCCAGCGGGCCGGGGGACGGCGCGAAGTGCACCACCGGGAGGCCCGGCGCCGCCGTCGCCCGGGTGAGCGGGCCGCCGGCGGTCCCGCCGGTCGCCACCGTCGACGTCCCGGCAGCCGGCAGCCCCGTGGACGAGGCGCGCGCGACGGTCGCCAGCCCACCGCCGTCGCCGTCGACCACCCCGGACCAGGACGACGCGCTGACCAGGTGCGACATCCGGCCGGTGAGGCCGATGTCGCGGCCTGTCGCCGTCCAGCCCGCCGCGGTGCCCTCGTGGACGGGCGTCATGGGCGCGATGGTCCGTTGCAGGGGCGCGTGGAATGCCCAGCCGCTCGGGCTCGGGGCCGGCCGCGCGGGGGCGGTCCGCCGCGTGGCGACCTGCTCACCGCCGGCGGGCTCCGTCGTCCGCCGCTCCCAGGGCCACCGCATCCCTCACCGCTCCTCGGACAGGCGCGTGTTGATCTGCGCGATCTCCCGGACGTACCGCAGTCGCTGGGCGTGCTCGAGGTCGAGGATGTCGTCGAGCGGCCAGTGGAAGTGGTAGGCGACGTACGCGACCTCCTCGTAGATGCTGTCGGGCGCGTACGTCACGATTCCCCCAGGCGGCCACCGGAGAGGTCGAGGGTGAAGCGGTGCGAGCACTCGGGGCAGGTCACCGCGGCGCGGGTGTGCCCCTCGGCGTTGACCCGGCGGTAGAGGTCCTGGAGGAAGGCGACGTCCGAGGCGAACATGTTCTCCACGACCGTCGCGTCCACCGTGGTGAGCGTGCCGAGCCGGGTGATGACCCGCCCGAGCAGGACGACGGTGGTGAAGGCGGCGTTCTCCTGCACCCGCGCGTCGTACAGGGGCAGCAGCTCGTCGCGTGCCGTGGCCAGGCGCATGGTGCCGGACCTGTGGAGCACGCCGTCGTTGTCGAGGTAGCCACGGGGCAGCTCGAAGTCGAACTCGGTCCGCAGCGTCTCGCGCCCACCCGGGGCGGCCGTCTCCTCGACGGCCGCCTCGGGCAGGACGAGGCCGGGGGATCCTCGTCGCATCAGGCGAACTCCATCTCGTCCCAGCAGACCGTGAACGTCTCGGTCATCGGCTCGGTGGACCCCGCCTTCAGCGTCCCCCCGACCTCGACGTCCTTGATCCAGCAGTTGCGGTAGTTCAGCGTCGTCACCGGTGTGCCGTCGGAGGACATGATCTTCACCGCCGCCGTCTTGCGGGCGCCGGCGAGGTCACCCTGCATGATCTTCTTGAGCCAGTCGGTGATGGTCTTGGAGTCGGTCAGGCCCCGCTTGACCTTGAACTCCCCCGGCTTCTGCCGGCCCATCATCTGGCGGGTGATGAACTTCCCGCTCTGGTCCTGGTGCTGGTAGGCGATCTTGTCGACCTCCGCCTTCAGGCCGCTGACCTCCATGACGTAGGGCACCTGCACACCGTCGATCGTCACGCTGAACGAGTACGCCGGGGCGAGGTCCATGGCATCTGGGAGAGGCATGGCGTGTTCACTTCCTTCTCAGTCGGTTCTGGGTCACTCGGAGACGAGGCTGGTGCCGCCCGAGAACTGGGCGAGCTGGAAGATGACGAACTCGGCCGGCTTCACCGGGGCCACCCCGATCTGACAGGTGACCTGGCCGGCGTCGATCGCCTCTGCCGGGTTCGTCTCGCGGTCGCACTTGACGTAGAACGCCTCGTCCGGCGTGAGGCCGAACAGGGCCCCCTTGCGCCACTCGTTGACGAGGAACGCCGCGATCGTCCGTTCGATGCGCGACCACAGCGCGTCGTCGTTGGGCTCGAAGACCACCCACTGGGTGCCCATGAGGATGGACTCCTCGAGGTAGTTGAACAGCCGCCGCACGTTGAGGTAGCGCCACGCGGGGTCGCTCGACAGGGTGCGCGCGCCCCAGATCCGGATGCCGCGGCCGGGGAAGCTGCGCACGCAGTTGATGCCCACCGGGTTGAGGAGGTCGTGCTCGGCCTTGGTGAGGCTGGTCTGCAGCGCGATCGCGCCGCGGATGACCTCGTTGGCCGGAGCCTTGTGCACTCCGCGCGAGTCGTCGTTGCGCGCCCACACGCCCGCGATGTGCCCCGACGGCGGGACGAACCGGTTGCTGCCCGTCGAGGGGTCGAAGACCTTGATGTACGGCCAGTACAGGGCGGCGTACTTCGAGTCGTAGCCGGCGCCGTCCACCCGCCAGTCCTTGATCTGCTGCGGGGAGAGGTTGGGCGGCGGGTCGAGGATCGCCAGGCGGTCCCCCATGAGCTCGCAGTGCGCGATCATCGCGAGCTGGACCGCCTGGACGGTCTCGAGGTCGATCGCGCCCTGCTCGTAGGCGGCCATGAGGTCGGGGACGGCGAGCATCGTCACCTCGTCGATCGCCTCGAGGCCGGCGAAGCCGGTGCGCTCGGCGGCGTCCCCGACGTAGTCGTCGGCCCCCAGCCGTTCGGTCGTGACCGGCGCAGGCTCCGGGGCGGGGGCGACGAGCTCCGTCTCCCCCTTGTCCGGCTTCATGAGCGCGCTGCCCTGGGCGACCTCCTCGATCGTCACGAGCTTGGACTCGGCGCTCACCTTGGTCGCGAGGTTGTCCCCGCCCTTCTTCGTCGTGAGGCCGTCGAAGGTCTCCGCCGGCTTGCCGTCGACGTTGACGACGAGACGGAAGCGGTCGTCGGGCGCCTTCTCGTCCTCCGGTGCGGCGACCGAGACGGTGACCCGCTTCGTGCCGACCTGCTTGGCCACCACCCGGTAGCCGCCGAGCAGGGCCTCGGGGCGTCCGCCGACCTGCTTGCGGCCTCCGCCGGACTGCCCGTTGCCGCTGTCGGCCCCGACCCGCACGACGTAGCAGTTGCCGCCGCCGTTGAGGAAGTAGCCGTAGACGCTGTGGGCGAGGTAGGAGGTGGGGACGAAGTCGCCGAAGGTCTCGGCGAACTGGGTCCAGTTGGACACGAGGGTGGGCTCGTTGACGGGCCCCTTCGTCGCGAGCCCGACAAAGGCCGCGACGGCGGTGCCTACGCCCTCGATCGGTCGAGACCCAGCCTCGACCTCCTCGACGTACACACCTGGTGACAGATAGGTCGGCATGATCGTTCCTCCGGGTACCGGCGAGCGTGTGGGTGAAACAGTGCGGGTGGTGCGCCGGTCGCCCGTAGTCCGCCGGGCCGCCGTCGCGGGTAGGCCGGGCTGCACGAAGGGGCACGCCCGGAGGGCCGGGTCAGCCCGGGTCGGCGCCCGGCACCTCCTCCTCGACGTCGTCGCGCTGGACGAACGCGCCCTGCAGCTCCTCCTCGTCCTCCTCGCGCTGGACGAACGCGCCCTGCAGCTCCTCCTCGTCCTCCTGGCGCTGGACGAAGGTGCCCTGGAGCTCCTCCTCGTCCTCCTGCCGCTGGACCGGCGCTGGTGCGGGTCCGGACATGACGGCCTCGGCCGTGGACGCCGCCTCGCGCTCGAAGCGGTCGCCGGGGTCCGAGACCCGCACGCCCGTGCCGGTGTCGCTCCCGTCGACCGGTCCGTTCCGCTGCTGCACGACGTGGGTGAGCTCGTGGGCGAGCATGGTGCGTCCCGCCGTCGACGACGGGTCGTAACGCTGGAAGACGACGTCGGAACCTACCGTGTAGGCGTGGGCGCCGACGGCGCGGGCCGAGTCGCTCGCGGCGCCGCCGCTGTGGACGCGGACGTCGGTGAAGTCGGCGCCCAGGCGGGCCTCCATGTCCGTCCGCACCTCCGGCTCCAGGGCCTGCCCGCCGCCGGAGCCGACGACGTCGAGGACGGGGGAACGCTCCGGCTGGAGAGCCTCGCCGGTGGCCTCGTTCCCCACCAGCCGCTGCAGTCCGAGCAGACCCTCCGCCCCGAGGACGTCCGGGCGGTGGGCGGCCGCGGCGCGCAGCAGGTGGGGCTCCGGTGCGGTCGGCCGGGACGTCAGCGTCGATCGTTCCCGGGACGGGTCCCGCTGGTCGTGCTCGCGCATCGTCACCCCTCGGTTCGGCTGCGTCCACGGTCCCAGCGGGCGCCGTGCCGGTGAAGGGTCCGCGGTCCGTCCCAAGGGGAAGGCGCCGGTGCCCGAACGGGCGCCCGCTCACCGCACGAGCGACCAGTAGCCGCCGAACTCGCTGGGCACGGTGAGCCGCCCGAGCTTGCGGTACTCGCGCTGCACCGCGGTGACGACGTGGGTCATCGTCACCGTGCCGCCGTCGTCGGCCGCGAAGTACGCCGCGGTGACGGCGGCGGACCGGATCGCGCCCCCGGCCAGCTCGAAGGCGGCGGCGCAGAAGCCGAGGTCCAGGTCAGCCGCCCGCGGCAGCGCGGCGCCCAGGCACCGGTCCCACAGCCGCTGCCGCTGGGCGACGTCCGGCACCGGGAAGTCGACGACGACGTCGAGCCGGCGGGTGAAGGCGTCGTCGATGTTCGCGCGCAGGTTGGTGGCGAGGACGGCGAGGCCGTCGAAGCTCTCCAGGCGCTGGAGGAGGTAGGCGCTCTCGATGTTGGCGTAGCGGTCGTGGGCGTCCTTGACCTCCGAGCGCTTGCCGAAGACCGCGTCGGCCTCGTCGAAGAGGAGGACGGCGTTGACGCCCTGCGCGGCGGTGAAGATCCGCTCGAGGTTCTTCTCCGTCTCCCCCACGTACTTGTCGACGACGGTCGCGAGGTCGACGACGTACAGGTCCAGACCCAGGTCCTGGGCGACGACCTCCGCCGACATCGTCTTACCCGTGCCCGAGTCGCCCGCGAAGAGGGCGACGACGCCGCGCCCGCGAGCGCCGCCGGGACGCATCCGCCAGTCGCCGAGCACCTGCTCGCGATGACGGGCACGCAGGGCGATCTCCCGCAGACCGGTGAGCGGGGGCTCGGGCAGCACGAGGTCGGCCCAGCCCACGGCGGGCCGCACCCGGCGGGCCAGCCGCTCCAGGGCCGTGCCGTTCTCGGCGCGCGCGCCGGCGAGCAGGTGCTCCACGCCGATGCTGCTCTCCCCCGCCAGACGCGCCTGCACCCGCGCGGCATGGGCGGCGCGCACGACCTGCTCGGGCCGCAGCCGCAGCTGGGAGGTGGCGGCCACCTGCTCCGGGCCCACACCGTCGGCGGCGAGCTCGGCCAGCCACAGCGCGCTGCGCTCACCGACGGTGCTCTCAGGGACGTCGACGAGGAGCGGGACCTCCGCGGACCACGCGGGGTCCCAGCTGCGGTCCCCGACGAGCAGCACGGGCGCCTCCCCCGCGGTGAGGACGTCGAGCACCCCCGCCGGGGGCGTCTCGACCGGTCCGGCGACGACCCCGGCACCGCGCAGCCGGGCCTCGCGCAGCACGAGGCGGGCGAGCTCGACCGGCTCGGGCTCGGCCGCGAGCGCCGCGAGGTCGACGTGGACGACGCCGTGCCCGCTCGCGCGCAGCGCGCGCACGGCCAGGGCGCGCCCGGACCCGGTGGCCGGCTCACGGAGGTAGGCCAGCCGCGTGCCCTCCTCCAGGGCGCGGGCGAGCGGCACGGGGTCGCCCCACGCGACGTCCGGCAGTGCGCGCAGGAGCGGCGCGACGGAGGGGTCCGGCGTGTCGTCACCCAGGAGGTGCCCGACGACGCGGTCGGGCACCCGCAGCGCGCGCCCGGTGAAGGCCCGTTCTCCGTCCTCGACGGTGAGGAGGCGCGCCGTCGTCAACGGGCCGTGGAGGAGGCGGGCCCGGACCTCCGCCGCGGCGAGCGGCACCCCGCACAGCGCGAGGGCCACCTCCACGATGGGCCGCCGGCGGGTGACGTCGTCGTTGAGGTATCCGTAGAGCGCCTCGAAGCGGACGTCGAGATCCCCCGCGAGGGCGACGAGGAGCAGCTCCTCGTCCAGCGGCGTGAGGCCGAAGTGGCGGGTGAGCTCGCGCAGCCGCACCCGCTCTCCGCGCGCCTCGGCGGCGTCCGCCAGCACCTCGGCGGCCGCGAGGCCTCGCCCGTCGGTGGGCGGGCGGGGGGCCGCCGGCCCGGACTCGAGCAGCCGGGTGACCATCTCCTCGCTGAAGTAGAGCCCCCGGAAGGGGTCGTCGGGCTGCGGGTCGGTGGCGCGGCGCTCGGCGACGAGGTCACGCACCCGCTGCTCGACGACACCGAGCCGGGCCAGGAGGTGGGCGATCACGTGGGCTTCTTCCTCGGCTTGCGCGTGCGAGGGGCGGGGCCGGCAGGCGCCGGGGGCTTGCGCTCCTCGGGGCGAGCCCGCCGCCCGCCGGCGCGCTCCTGCGCCGGGCCGCGCATGTCGGAGATGCTGACGACGGTCGGGTCGGCGACCGGCGGGCCGACCGGGAGGGCGGCCCCGGAGCTGAAGGGGGCGGTGAGGACGACGTCGATCGAGGGCTTGAGCTGGCCACCGAGGGAGGACCAGACGTCGGCGAAGCCGCGGTCCTCCGGCGGCGGCAGGCCGACGGTCAGCGGCACGCGCAGGCCCTCGAGGTCGTTGCCGAGCATCTCCGGGGGAAGGATCTCGACGGCGAGGAGCGCGCCGAGCAGCGCGTCGAGGAGCCGGTGCTCGTCCTCGGGGCGCGCGGTCCACGCGGTGACGAGGTAGGAGAGCTTGAACAGCCGCGGCGCGGGCACCCGGCCGGTCACCGTCCCGTCGGCACCCGTGCGGGGCGCCCAGCCGCGCTCCCTCCAGCGGGTGTCCTCGCGCAGGTCGTAGAGGTAGAGGTTGACGGTGGGGGCGTTGCGGCGCGCGGCCCACTCCGTCGTCGGCGCGTCGAGGACGACGTCGACGTCGGAGCCGTCCAGGGCGCGGGTCCGCACGAGCTCACGCAGCGCCTCGTCGATCTCACGGATCACGGCTCACCCCCGGGTGAGGAAGTCGGGCGGGGCGGAGGTCTCGGGCACGACGAGCATCGCCGGGGCGGCCACGTCCCCGAAGCCGGGACCGGACTCCCAGGTGGCGGTCGCGACCCGCTCGCCGAGCAGGTCACCGGGCAGGACGAGCAGCGGCGAGCGGACCGTGCCGTCCTCGGCGACGGTCACCGGCCGCACCCACGCGGTGAGGCCCGGCGCCCACGACAGCGTGAGCCGGGCGCCGGGCGGGAAGTCGGTGCCGTAGGCGAGGGTCGCCTCCCCCGGCTCCCCCACGGACGGCAGCAGCCGCAGCGCGGGCTGCAGGACGGTGAGCTCGGCGGCGTCGGAGTCGTTGGCCGGGTTCAGGTCGAGCGCCGTCGTCGTCACCGTGGCCGTCACCGGGCCGGTCCCCGCCGTCACCGGTTCCAGGGCGACGACGACGGTGCGGCTCGCGCCGGGCGCGAGCGTGCCGAGCGCGCACGGCGCCGCGGCGAGGCAGGCGTCCGGGCCGTCTGCCGTGACGGCGTCCGGGTGGGCGAACGTGAGGCGTACCCCGGTGGCCGGGCCCGACGCGTCGTTGGTGACGACGAGCCGCGCGGCGACCGGGTCCCCGCCCACCCACGCGGTCGGCTGCCCGAGGTCCACGCGCACCGCGACGTCGGCCACGACCGTGACCCGTGGCGGGGCGACGACCTCGACGGCGGCCTCGGCGGTGTCGTTCTCGGCCAGCGGGTCGATCATCCGTGACGTGACGGTCGCCCGCGTGACGTGGCTGCCGGCGGCGCCGATCGCCAGGGGCACGGTGACGGTGTACGTGGCGTCCACCGGGAGCGTCTGCGGCGCCGTGCACTGCAGGCCGGTGGCGGTGGCCGCACAGCCCGCGGGAACGCTGACGAGGTGCTCACCGCCGCCCGGCAGCGCGACGTCGAGGAGCACGCCCCAGGCCGGCGAGGGGCCGTGGTTGGTCGCGGTCACCGTCATGTCCACCTGCTCCCCGACGTCGACCTCGGTGTCGGAGGCGGTGACGACGACGCCGAGGTCGGCCCAGGGCTGGTGGTCGAGGTCGGCGAAGCCGTGGCGCAGCCCCGGGACGACACCGTCGCGCAGCACCACCGGCTCGCCGCCCGTGGCCGGCACGGAGAGGAGGGCGTCGGCGCCGTCGTCGCCGGCCCCGCGGCCGACGACGGCGATCGAGCTGCCGTCCAGCGACCAGTCCGGGTCGGCCGGGGTCCACGACTGGTCGCCGGGGCCCGCGACCCGCAGCGGCTCCGCGACGCGGTAGGCGCCGCCCTCCGGCTCGCCCGCGACCTCGACGGTGTACAGCGCCTCCCAGGAGAAGTCGTCCTCGAAGGCGACGAAGGCCAGCCGCGTGCCGTCCGGGGACCACGCCGGCATCCACCCGGTCAGCGACTGGTCACAGGACCCGGTGGGACCGGGGCACGTCTCCGGCACGACGACGACGGGGCTGGCCTCCTCGCCGTCGACGTCCACCACCCACAGCTGGCCGCCGGCCTCGACCGCGAGCCGTTCCCCGTCCGGCGACCACGTGGGAGCGGTCACGCCGCCCGGCAGCCCGGCGTCGAGCAGGCGCACGTCGCCGCTGGCGAGGTCGACGAGCGCGAGGCTGCTGCCCTCGCTGAAGGACCGGACGAAGGCGAGACGCGTCCCGTCGGGTGACCACGCCGGCTCCTCGTCGCTCGCCGCCGGGTCGCGGTCGTAGTCGAGCGGCGTGACGGCGACGAGGCCGGTCTCGCCCGCCTGTGTCGTGCCGACCATGAGGCGCTGGCGTCCCTCGAGGGAGTACGACGACCCGACGGTGCCGTCGGCGACGAGCTCACGGTCTGCGGCAAAGGCCAGGCGCCGCCCGTCCGGGGAGTAGCTCGGGTGGGTCTCGTGGGCGCGGTGCTCCTGCCCGAGCGGGTCGGTGGGCCGCTCGTCGGCGAGGACGCGGAACTCCTCGCCGTCGGCCCAGAAGACGTCGGCGAGGTCGGAGGGCAGCTCGCTGCCGAGGTCGGGGACGTAGCCGAAGGCGAGGCGCGGCTCGACGCCCGTGCCCGGGACGCGTGCCTCGACGACGACGACGGTGCTCGCCGTGTCGTTGCCCGGCACCGGGTCCAGGGTGCCGGCCGTGACGGTGCCGGTCACCTCGTGCTCGCCCGGTTCGTCGAAGACCACCGTGAACGTCAGCTCGAGGTCCGCCCCCGGCGCGAGCGGCCCCGCCTGCGTGCACGTCGCGGAGGCACCCGAGACCGAGCAGCCGGCAGGCGCGTCGACGACGCGCTGCCCGGGCGGCAGGGTGAACGTCACGGTCAGGCCCCACGCCGGGGAGGGGCCCCCACTGGTGACGACGGCGGTCAGCTCGGCGGGCGTGCCCGCGACGACGGGACCGGCCGCCGGGCGCAGGGTCACCCCGACGTCGCTCCACGGCTGGTAGGCCGGGTCCCCGTAGCCGCCGGGAGCATCCTCGCCCCACTCGTCCACGCGGACCTCGGGCGTGCCGCCGCCCGCCGGGACGGCGTAGAGGGCCGGCCACTGCTCGCCGGCGACCCGGCCGACGAAGGCGACCTCGGTGCCGTCCGGTGACCAGGCCGGGTGCCAGGCCGCCTCGAGCGTCCCCGGTGGCTGCTCGCCCTCGGCGTCAGCCGGGCGGCCGGCGAGCACGCGGCTGGCGCTGACGGCGTAGAAGCCGTCGACGGGCTCGGGCGCGAAGTCGTGGACGACGACCGCCGAGTACTCCGGGGCGTCACCGAAGACGGTGGCGTCCCCGGCAGCGACCTGGGCACCGTCGGGAGACCACGCCGGCGCCACGGCCGCCACCGGCTCGACGCACTCGACCGGCGCGCCCGAGCAGCCCGCGGCCGGCGTGCCGGCGGGGTACCAGCTGCCGTCGTCGAGGTGGACGACCCACAGCTCCTCGTTCTCGGTGCGGTACCCGTCGACCGCGACCACGAGCCGCTGCCCGTCCGGTGCCCAGCTCGGGTCGGCGGCGCCGGAGCCGACATCCTCGGGGAGCGCGAGCTCCCGGGTGGCGCCCGTGTCGACGTCGAGCACGAGCACGCGCGGGTTGATGCCGTACAGGCTGTCCTGGCGGGTGAAGGCGATCTGCGTCCCGTCCGGCGACCACACGGGCGCGAGGTCGCTCTGTCCCGGCTCGGTGACGTAGCCGAGCAGCCGCACGCCGGTGACGAGAGGGTCCCCGGCGGGCACGGGCTCGGGCGCGATGTCGCCCACGGCGAGGCGCAGGTCGCCGGAGAGGGTGCCGTCGACGACCTGCTCGGTGCTGAGGGCGATCCGGGTGCCGTCCGGGGAGTAGGCCGGGTGGCGCTCCTCGAGGTGGACCAGCTGCCCGCCGTCGGTCGTGACCGCCCGGTGGACGAGGAGCCGCGCGTGCTCGGCGCCCTGCGTGGGGACGTCGGCGAGGTCGGCGCTGTCGTCGCCGCCGGCCCGGTCCGCCCAGCGGGTGAAGGCGAGGTGCGGCTCGAGCACGGGCGGTGGCGCCGGCTCGACCTCGAGGGTGGCGACGGCGACGTCGTTGCCCGGCTCGGGGTCGACCGACGCGGTCGTCCCAGCGGCGCGGACCGGGTGACCGCCCGGGGCCACGGCCCGCAGCTCCACCGGCAGCGTGACGGTCTCCCCCGCCGGCAACGTGCCGGGGACGACGCAGGTGAGCCCCGCGGCGTCCGGCGTGCACTGCGCGGGCCACCCCTCCAGCGTGGCCTGACCGGCGGCGACCGCGGGCAGATCGACGCCGACCTCCACCTCCCACGCGGGCGAGGGTCCGAGGTTGGTCACGGTCGCCGTCACGGTGGCGGGCTGTCCGGCGTCGACCGGCGAGGTCACGGCCAGCTCGACACCGACGTCCGCCCACGGCTGGTAGACCGGGTCGCCCGCGTCCGGCGCGACACCGGGGAGCTCACGCAGGAGGGTCAGGGTCCCTCCGTCCGCAGGCGCCGACAGAAGCTGGCCTTCGCCGCTCTCCCCCTGGCCGACGACGGTCACCGAGCTCCCGTCCAGCGCCCACGTCGGTTCTCGCAGCTCCGGGTAGTCCCCGGGGTTCGTCGAGACCAGCTGGGGCGGTGGGACGAGGTAGACCTGCTCCTCCCCCATCGCTGTGAGGTCACCGAGCGTGACGGTGTACAGGCCGTCGACACCTTCCCCTGCGGACGCCGTGTAGGCGATGCGGGCACTCTCGGGCGCCCAGGCCGAGTCGCCGCTGGCGACGGGTGCGAAACAGCTCTCCGGCCCTCCCGTGCAGCCGGGCTGCTCCACCATGACGTCGTAGGCCGCGCCGTCGTCGGCGTGGACGACGGTGAGCCGCTGGGGCCGGAACTCGTCGAGGACGGGACTGGTGACGACCAGGCGCGTGCTGTCCGGGGACCACGAGACGTCGGTCGCGGGCACCTCCCAGTCCTGGACGGTGCCCGACTCGAGATGGAGGACGGCGAGCGTGGGCGCCCCCTCGCCCTCGCCGCGCAGGTAGGCGATCCGGGTGCGGTCTGGGGACCACGACGGCCGGGTGGCCGAGACGCCGGGCTCGTCGGTCGGTCCCAGCACCTCGATGTTCTGCGCGCCCGCCGGCCCGACGTCAGCGACGAAGAGGGTCGGCTGGTCCGGCAGCTCGCCGTCGTCCAGCTCGTGACGCTCGCTGCTGAGGACGAGCCGACGCCCGTCCGGGGAGTAGGAGGGCTGCTCCTCGACGGGCCGCGCCACCGTCTCGCCGTCGTCGACCACCTCGTCGACCAGGATGCGGAAGTCCGACGCGTCGGCGGCGAGGACGTCAGCGACGTCGGCCCGGCGGTCCTCCGCGGTGCTGTGCCGGTAGGAGAAGGCGAGGCGCGGCTCGGTGCCGACGGCGGGCGGGAAGGGCGCGTCGAGCGCGACCGCGGCGACGTTGTCGGTGGTGGCGGGGTCGGGCGTGAGGGCGTCGACGCGGACGTCGGTGCGGTAGCTGCCGGGCTCGGGGACGGCGACGGTGACGGTGAGCTCGACGGTCTCCCCCGCGGCCAGCGGTTCGTCGAGGGTGCAGGTGAGGTACCCGCCGTCGCCGCTGCACTCCGGTGGCCACCCGACCGCGGTCTCCATCCCCTCCGGGCCACCGGGGAGCTCGTACTCCACGCTGACGCCCCAGGCAGTCGACGGCCCGGGGTTGGTGACGGTGGTGGTCAGCTCGACGAGCTCACCCAGGCCGATCCCGGTCGTCCGGGAGGACTCGAGGGTCACCGCGAGGTTGCTCCAGGGCTGGTGGTCGGGACCGGTGAGGTCTGCCCAGGCGCCTGGCCCGACCACGGTGCGGTAGTCCCCGCCCGCCACCGGGATCGCGAACAAGCCGAGTCCGGCCGGGTCCTTGCCGGTCGGCTCCTCGAAGGCTGCCACGGTCACCTCGGTGCCGTCCGGGGACCAGGAGGGGTCGCGGAGGTTCGTGAGCGCCCCCGCTCCGTCCGGGGGCTCGTAGAGCGGGACCGGTTCGACCACGACGGGGGTGCCCGGAGTGCCGGCGGGCTCCTCGAGGACGGCGGTGACCAGGGCCCCGCTGGCGGCGTCGACGTAGGTGAGCTGCGTGCCGTCGGGCGACCACGCCGGCCCCTGCCCGACGAGCGGCTCCAGCCCGTCCTCCGTCTCCTCGGCCAGGGGGCGCAGCTCCGCTCCCTCCTCGTCGAGGAGCCAGATCTCACCGACGTCCCCCTCTCCGGGTACGACGAGGAGGATCCCGGTGCCGTCGGGCGACCACGCCGGTGACACGGCGATGACGTCGGCGCCCACCGCCTCGAGCGGGTCGGTCACGGTGGCCGTCTCCAGGTCCAGGACGCGCAACCGTGGGCCTCCGCCCTCCGGGTCCGTCCGCGTGAAGACGATCCGGTCGCCCTCCGGTGACCAGTCCGGCTCGCTGTCCACGAGCCCCGGCTCCCAGCCCGTGTCGAGCGGCTCGGCCTCGGCGAAGGGGTCGGCCGTGGGTTCGCCGGTGGTGAGGTCGGCGACGTGGAGAAGGCTGCCCGCCTCGGGCTCGTCACCGGCCGCCGCGGTGAGGACGACGCGGGTGCCGTCAGGTGAGTAGGAGGGATGGGTGTCGCCGAGCGGGCCGTCACCGGCGGTGGAGGTGTCGACCAGGCGGCGCGGCGCACCGCCCGCCGCGGGGACGTCCCACAGGTCAGCGGCGGAGTCGGCGGAGGCGGCGCTCGTCTCACCGGCGAACACGAGCCGCGGCTGCTCCGCGGTCGGCGGGAGGAACTGGGTCACCACGCCCGATGCCGGGGAGGCGAGGGGCAGCGCGGCGGGCGCGAGCAGGCTTCCCACCACCCCGAGCCCGGCGGCCGAGGCCACCACTGCGCGTCTCACCTCAGAGCCTCCACGCGTCCACGGTGTCAGCGGTCGCCAGCCCGGTCAGCGGGCCGCGGACAGCACTTCGGGCAGTCCCACCCGCACGAAGGGGCACCGCCCCGACCTGGCGGTGGGCAGGGCTGTCCCCTGGGGTTTCTAGGTCTGTTCGTGCTTGGCGGTGAGGAGCTGGCCGTGGCGGGAGTAGAAGTACCAGCGCCCTGCGGCGCGGACGATGGTGATGCCGTAGGCGTGGACCCAGTCGTGGTGGTGCCAGCACAGCAGGATGCCGTGCTCCACGCAGGTGGCTCCGCCGTCGCGGTACCACTGGATGGAGTGGTGGATCTCCCCGACCCCGGGTGGCTGGTCGCAGTCGGGGTACTGGCACGTCTTGTCCCGGGCGACGATCGCGCGGACCATGTGGGCGGGGAAGATCCGCTGCTCCCGCCCCACGTCCAGCACCGTGGAGTCCGGTCCGAACACCACCCGCGACAGCGAGGACTCGCACACCAGGCGGGCGAGCATCGCCGGCGGGATCGGAGTGCCGTCCTCCAGGGTCGCCGGCTCGATGCCGGTCACCGCGCGGGGGTCGATGGCGGTGGAGATGACGTGGCTGTCACCGGGCCGCCACGCGTCCATCCAGGCCTGCGCCTCCGGTGACAGCTGGAAGGGGTCGCCGCCGGACTGGCCGGGATCGTGGGGCTCGCCGGGCGCGGACGGCTGGAAGGTGTCACCGCCGGGCTGGCCGGGGTCGCGCGGCCCACCCGGTGCGGTGAACAGGGCCTCTTCCCAGAACCCCAGCTCACCGCCCGGCTCGTGCTCCCGCCCACTGGCGGTGACCGGCGGGCGGGGTGAGCCGGTGGCGGCGGCCAGGGCGCGCAGGGTCTCGATGTCCGCGGTCACGGTCACGTGGGGGCGGATGCGGGCGCCCTTGCCCTGCTCACCGGCATCCAGTGACTGCCGGGCCAGTGAGGTCAGCGCCGCGGCCCGCCGCTGGGCGGGGGTGCGCTCATCGCCCTTGGCCTTGCGGCCCATATGGGCCCGTAGCGCGGTGTCGACGCTCTGGCCGGAGAGCTCGTCGAGCCAGCCGTTGAGGTGGTAGCCGTCCATGGTCCGCGACAGGGTCAGCTGCTCCTTGGCGCCGTCCTCCCGCCACGCCCGGTCGGCGGCCTCGGGGTCCGAGGCGATCGCCCACGTGCCCACGAGCTTGGCGAAGGACCCCGCATCCATCCGCTCGGCCTGCTCGACCAGGAACCCCTCACCGAGCTCACTGTCGGACAGCTGCGCGCGCAGCCGGTTCGTCGTCAGCGCCCCACGCACCAGCACCCCGACGTGCTCCTCGCTGATCCGCCCCTCCGTCAGCGCCACGCGCGCCTTGGGCAGCAGGTCACGCAGCGCACGAGCCTGGCGCACCTGCCGCGACGCCGATGCCGGCGTCGCATCGGTCTGCGTCCGCAGCCACGCGGCGAAGGTCCGTTGCCCGTCCAGCGCCCACAGCCCGTTCGCCTCGATCGTCGCCAGCTGCGCCGAGCGGACCCCGGCCAACCGCCGCTCGATCTGCTCGCCCCGCTCGAACGCCTCGTGCAGGCGATGACCGTCCATCTCGTGCCAGCTCATCGACGCCAGCCGCGTCAGGCACGCGAGGATCGTGTCCAGCTCGCCCATCGCACCGGACGCCACCAGGCCGGTAGCCGACCCGCGCCCGGAGGCGGGACCCGCGCCGTCGACCATCTCCTCGGTCACGGTCCCCACCCCCTCACACCCTCGATGTGCTGCTGGTCACATCGTCTCAGGGGGCACTGACATTCGACGTCGCAGCGCTCAGATGAGGCCCTCCCGCAACGCGTAGGCGACGGCGTGGGAGCGGTTGCGCAGCTGCAGCCGGCTCGTCACGTCGTGCAGCACGTTCTTCACGGTGCGCTCGGAGTAGGAGAGCCGTCGGGCGACCTCGCCCGTGTCGTAGCCGTCCGCGATGAGGCGCAGCACCTCGATCTCGCGGGCCGCCAGACCGGTGAACGTGAGCCCTCGGGGCTCGAGCACCTGCCGCTGCAGCTTGCCGACCTGGTCCATGAGCCGGCCGAGGAGGTCGGGCGGGACGGTGCCGTCCCCGGTCGCGGCGGCTCGGATGACCGCCACGAGCCGGTCCGACGTCGCCTCGCCGCGGCGCACCAGCCCGACCACGCCCGCCTCGATCGCCGTGACGAGGTCGCTGTCCTCGAGCTGCCCGACGACGAGCACGGTCCGGGTGAAACCCTTGCGCTGCACCGCGCGCAGCATCCGCAGCGTGTCGCCGTCGAGGTTGTCGCTGATGACGACGGCGACGAGCGCCTCGTCGTCCTCGTCGCGCCCCACGATCCGCACCTCCGGGCGCGGCCGCAGCTGGCTCACCACGCCGGCCTCCGAGATCGGGTCGCGGGCACTGACCCAGACCGGCACACGTTCCATCATCATGTCCTCCTCCACCCCAGCACGGCCGCACCGCCGCGTCCGGAACACTCTCCCGCGGAGGACTCTTCGTGCACTCAACGCGGACTCAACGGGCAGAACCGCTGCCCCACGAGCCGCCGTTTCGCCCTCCAGCGTGCGTATCCGGCGGTCCTACCGTCTGACCATGACCACGACTGCGCGCCTGGAGCGCCCCTCCGTCCAGCTGACGGCGGGCACGGTGGAGCAGGTGCCCCTCCAGATCCGCAACGACGGCGAGATCGTCGAGGGCTACCGGATCGAGGTGCTCGGCGTGCCGGGGGCGTGGACCTCCGTCGAACCCGCCGAGATCACCGGGCTGTTCCCCGGCGCGGAGACGACGGCGACCATCTCCTTCGCACCGCCGCGCTCGGCGTCCGTCCCCGCCGGCCAGCTGAGCTTCGGCGTGCGGGTGGTGCCCACCGAGCACCCCGAGCAGACGGTCGTGCCCGAGGGCATGGTCGAGGTCCTGCCCTTCCTCGAGACCACCGCCGAGCTCGTCCCCCGCACCTCCAGGGGCCGGCGCGGGGCCACCCACCACGTGGCGGTCGACAACCGGGGCAACGTCCCGGTCACCGTCCGCCTGGAAGCCCCGGACCAGGACGCGCTCAAGGTGGAGGCCCGGCCCCCGGCGCTCACGGTGCCCCCGGGTGAGGCGGCCTTCGCCGACCTCCGGGTGACCCCGCGCAGGCGCATCTGGCGCGGGGCCTCCGTCACGCACCCCTTCACCCTCACCGTCCACACCGACGAGACGACACCGGTCACGCTCGAGGGCACGCACCTGCAGGAGGCGGTCCTGCCGCCGTGGTTCCTCAAGGCCCTGCTCGCCCTCCTCGCCCTGCTGCTCCTCCTTGCCGCGCTGTGGTTCCTCGTCCTGCGTCCCACGATCGAGTCGACGGCGCAGCGGGCCGTCGAGGAGGAGGTCGCCCAGGCGAACGAGGCCGCCCGGGAGGCCGCCGTCGCGGCGCAGCAGGCCGGTGAGGAGGCCGCGCAGGCGTCCAACGCCGCGCAGGCCGCGCAGAGCTCGGCGGGCGAGGCCGGCACCGCCGCCGTCGAGGCGAACGAGCTCGTGGGCTCACCCACCCTGGAGGACCTCGTCGTGCCGGTCGCCGACCGGTTCCAGGTCGACACCGCACCGGGGACGACGCTCTCGCCTGCGCCCTTCGTCGTCCCCGCCGAG
Organism: Oceanitalea stevensii; assembly: GCF_014837105.1. Classification (GTDB taxonomy): domain Bacteria; phylum Actinomycetota; class Actinomycetes; order Actinomycetales; family Actinomycetaceae; genus Oceanitalea; species Oceanitalea stevensii. The sequence goes on from NZ_JACSPO010000011.1 coordinate 90,495, forward strand.
GGCACTGTCCGGCTCACCGACTTCGTGGTGAGCAACCCGCAGGGTGACTTCGGGCGGATCGAGCTGACCCTGGACGAGCGCACGCTCCTCGACCTCGCGCTGGAGAACTTCCGCAGCGTCGACTACCACTTCCAGGAGCCGATCGTTGCCGGTGAGGGCGCCGAGCTGACGATGACGGTGCGCTGCGACGAGGTCGGAGTGCCGCCCGCGCAGGACCCGCCGCCCACCACCTGTGACACCTCGGTGCTCTACGGCGGCACCCTCCTCCAGCCCGTGGAGGACTGAGCGGTGCCGATGGGGCCGGCGCTGCGGGCGGGCGACACAGCACTGTGCCCGCTGTTCGACGGCCCCAAGCCGCACGTGGGCGGACCGGTCACCCCGGCGGCGACGGTGCCGACAGTGCTCATCGGCAGCATGCCCGCGGCCGTCGCGAACTCGATACCCGGCGGCATCGTCTGCGTCTCCCCCGCCCCGAACGGGATCGCGATGGGAAGCATGACCGTCCTCATCGGCAACTTCCCCGCGGCGCGCCTGGGCGACCTGTCCCTCCACGGCACGCCGATCGCGCCGGGCCCCGGCTGCCCCACCGTCATCATCGGCGGCTGAGCCGACTCGATGCCGGTCGCGTGCCGGCGACACCACGTCAGCTGTCGGCGGTAGCGGGCGTCCCGCCCGGGGGATCCCGCGGTGGGGGGACGCCGCCGGGGCGGGCCCCCGGCGACGAGAGCGGACCCGGTAACAAGTCAGCTGTCGGCGGTGGGCGAGGGCGCGGGACTGCGTCCGGCGGTGGGCGCGGGCGTCGGGGCTGCGTCCGGCGGTGGGCGCCCCTGGCGCGGCGGTCAGGGCAGGGGGGCGGGTTCCGGCTCGTGGGCGGCGACGGCGGCGGCGACGGCGGCTGCCACGCGGCGGTCCTCGGCCTGGCGGCGGCGGCGCGCACGCAACCGGCTGAGCACGACGGCGCCGACGACGACGGCGAGGCCCGCGAGCACCGACCACGGCACGGTCCACAGCGCAAAGTCCTCGCGCACCAGCGGCTGCTCGCTCTCCTCCCCCACGGGGGCACCGTCGACGGCGACCGTCCCGGTCGTGCGGAGCATCGGCCACACGTCCTGGAGCTCGACCGTGCGCTCGAAGCTGCTGCCGGGCAGCATCTCCTCGACGTCGACGCTCACCGAGCTGCGCCCGCCCAGCCCGAGGAGTCCTGCGAAGCTCACCGTCTGCGTGCCGCTGAGGCGGACGTTGCCGGTGTTCTCCAGGGTGAAGGTGACGGTGGCGTCACCGGGCTGCCACGGCAGCCACGACCCGCGGTGGTCGACCTCGACGTCACTGATCCCGAGCGCCGGGCGCAGCTCGCCGCCCACGCGCAGGAGGAGGCGCGAGCCGAGGCGGCGGTCCACCTGGACCCCGTCCCCGTTGTCGGCGGGACCGAGCGAGGTGACGATGCCACCGGCGTAGTCCCCGGGGGTGGCGTTCGGCGGGACGGTGAGGCGGAAGTCGATCGCGACGGCCTCGCCGGCACCGACCGTCACCTCGTCGGCGGCCATGGACACCCACTGGCCGACGTGCTCGGACTCCTCACCGGCGGGCAGGAGGTCGAGCTGGGCGGCCTCGTTGAGGAAGCCGTCGGCGGCGTAGACGGCGAAGGTGAGCTGCCGGTCGGAGTAGTTCGACACGACGATCGCGTCGTCCACGGTCTGCCCCGGGGCGAGCTCGTACTGGTAGTTGGGCCGGCTCTGGCCGTTGGCGTTGTCGGCCGTCTGGACGCTCCACGTCACCTCGTCGGGCTCCGTGGCGGCGGTGGCCGGCAGGGCCCACCCGACGAGGGTGGCGCCGACGAGGGTGAGCGCCGTCAGCAGGGCGGCTGCGGCGCGGCGGGCAGGAGTGTCCATGGCAGATGTCCTTCGGTGGGTGGTGCCGCCCGTCCCGCGGGCGGTCGGGACGGGCGGCACCGGTCTGGGTCAGCTGAGCGCGGTCAGCGTCAGCGTCGCGTTGTACGTGCCGGACTCGACGGACACCGGGAGCTTGAGCTCGAGGTCGGCGCCCAGGAGGGCCGACCCGCGCTCGTGACCGGCGTCCGCGCTGCCGAGCGTGCGGGAGACGGACAGGCCCTCTCCCTCGTCGAAGCCGGAGGCGACGTGCGGGCCGGCGACGGCGCCGCCGTCGTTCTCCAGCACCTGCGGCGTCCAGCCGAGGTACTTGCCCGACACGGTCTCATCACCGGCGCGGAAGTCCGAGACCTGACCCGAGATCGACCACTGCGGGGCGTCGATGCGGGTGTCGGTCACGCGGACCGGGTTGAGCGTGCCGTCGGCCGCGAAGTGGTCACCGTTCTCCACCGCGACACCGAGGTCGACGAGGTTGCTCGTCGAGTCGATCGTCCAGATGAACTCACCGGCGTCGGGCTCGGGCACGACGACGACGACGGACTGGTCGCCGTCGGCGGGACCGGCCGCCGGAGCGGAACCGGTGTAGTCGCCGTCGACGGCACCCGCGGTGTTGCCGGGACCGAAGTTCGCGGCCGGGTCGTTGCCGTCGAGGACGACGGTGCCGAGCACGGTCGTGCCCGCGACCTGGAGGTTGGCGGTGTTGCCGGAGAGCGTGAGGTCGCCGCCCACCGTGTTGCCCCACTGGTCCGCGCCGCCGTCGGCGGTGGCGCCGATGAGGACGTCTCGGGAGCTGCCGCTGACGACGACGCTGCCGGTGACGACCGTGCCGGCGAGGGACACTCCCCAGCCGCTGCCGTCGATGGACAGGTCGCCCTCGATGCCCGTGCGCAGGACGTCGACGTAGTTGGCGGCGAGCGTCGACACGGAGCCCGCGACCGAGCTGTCGTTGATCTCGACGTCGATGCCACCGGCCTCGACGTTCCCGCCGACCGCGAGGTCGTTGAGGTAGAGGAAGCCGCCGCGCAGCCCCTCGGAGTAGGACACGACGTCGCCGCTGACGGACGTGCCGTCGAGGGAGATGCCGTAGGTGTCGATACCGATGACGTCGCCGTCGACGGTGACCGAGGTGGCGTCGAGCCAGCCGTCGGCGCCGACGGTGATGCTGCCGTTGACGGTGGCCCCGCCGAGGACGCAGGTGGCGCCGTCGGGGACGACGAGGTCACCGGTGATGGTGGCGTCGCCGAGGTCGTCGGTGCAGTCGGTCGTGGCCGCGCTCGCCGACGGGGCGGCGATCGCGACGAGAGCCGCGGCCGCGATCGCGGCGGTCGGCGTCTTCCAGTGCTTGAGGATCATGTCAGGTCTCTCCTTCTCAGCCGCGGAGGGCGGCGATGGCTTCGTAGCTGCGGGCGGCGTTGCCCAGCGAGTCGCGCTCGTACCCGGGCGCCGGGTTGGTGGAGGCGTCGTCCTGCTCCCAGAGGCCGAAGCGCTGGCCGCGGTCGCGGGTGGCGGACAGGAACTCCTGGAAGTTGATGTCACCGACCCCGAACTCGACGTAGTTGTACCCGTTGCCGACCTCGGGGTTGACCTTTCCGTCCTTGAGGTGGAGGAGCGGGAAGCGGCGCGGGTTGGCGTTGATGTAGTCGATGGGGCGGAACCCGGGGTACTGGTGGGCACCGACGTGGGCCCAGAAGACGTCCATCTGGAGGTAGACCCAGTCGGGGTTGGTGTTGTCCATGAAGAAGTCGTAGCGGCGGGTGTCGGGCGCGTCGCTGAGGAAGCCGAACTCGCCCGCGTGGTTGTGCGCGTACAGCTTGATGCCGCGGGCCTTGGCCTTCTCGCCCATGAGGTTCCAGTTGTCGGCGGCCTGGCCCCACCCGGCGACGGTGTTGTTGTTCGTGACGGCGCCACCCTGGCCGAGGTGCGGCATGCCGAGGGTCTCGGCGATGTCGAGCTGCGCGTCGATGTTCGAGGGGTTGAGGTTGACGTGGGCACCCACGGCCCGCAGGCCGTTGTCGTCGAGGAGCTGACGGATCTCCGCGGGGGTGATCGCGCCGGCGCCGCCCTGCGTGTAGCCGGCGAACTCGATCTCCGAGTAGCCGATCGCGGAAAGCTCCTCGAAGAGCGTCCGGAAGCCGATGCTGTTGGCGCCGCTCAGCTTGTCGCGGACGCTGTACAGGATGATGCCGAGCTTGTTCAGCGGGACGAGGCGGTTGCGGCCGCCGGAGGGTGCGGCTCCGGGGATGGAGCCGACGGCGGCACCGGCGGTGGTGCCGACCGCGGCACCGAGACCGACGGCCACGGACGAGGCCGCCAGCGCCTTGAGCATGCTGCGGCGGCTCATCGGCCGGTTGGGGATGGTGGGGTGGGCGTGGTCGTGACTCATGACTCTCCTTCGAGTGGGTGTGCGGGGCCCGCCCGCGGGCGGCCCGCCCCCCCCCCCGGGGCGGCGGGGCCTTCGTGCGTCTGTGCCTGCCCTCGTCTGGTACGCACGTCCGCACCGCTCGACGCACCTGCCACACGCCGCTG
>NZ_JACSPO010000012.1:0-26540 GCF_014837105.1 Oceanitalea stevensii
TCATGGGCCACACCGCCCTCACCCTCGGCTTCATCGGACCCCAGGCCCACCTCCACTGCCCCTGCGGCTGCCAAGACACCGCCGCAGACAACAGCACCCCTGCAACACCGGCCGCAGATTCCCAGCCCGACGCCGCACCGCCACCGAACCCTGCGGCGGCGCCTCAGCAGGACACCGAATCACCGCCGAACACCACCGACAGGCCTCAGCAGGACACCGGTCCGCAACCGGACGACGTGGTCACCGCTGAGCGACCCAAGCCCGAGGCACCACCGCCGCATGCAGATCCACCGGGCACCGGGCATGCACCACCACCGGACCTCGCTCCCCCGCCCACCGAAGACGGACCGCCAGCGGCCACCGCACCACCCACAGTCGTCGACGCGTCACCACCGATCGAATCTCCACGGGACGAAGCACCACCGCCCGCTCCCGCGCCACCAGCCATGGGCGAGTTGACCTCGCCGTCCGCCCCGACTCCGCTACGCGTGGCCGACGGGCCGCCGCTACCCGGTCACCGGCTTCCAGGGCGCGCCCTGCCCACCACCAGGGTCGGCATGATCGGCGGCGGACGAGCCGACATCAACGTCCTCGTCCCCATCACCGTCCTGCAGCCCGAACCCCGCGACCCGGGCGTCACCGCCCTGGACCGCGACCCTGAGCCCGTCGCAGAGCTCGACGGCTACGGACCCATCCCACCGATCGTCGCCCGCGCCCTGGCCGCCGGCGGCACCTGGCGCCGCCTGCTCACCGACCCCACCACCGGCCAGGTCCTCGACGTCGGACGCACCCGCTACCAACCCACCGCCGCCATCGCCGACCACGTCCGACACCGCGACCGCACCTGCATCGTCCCCGGCTGCACGCACCCCGCCCGCACCGCCGACCTCGACCACATCCACGAATGGAGGGACGGCGGCGTCACCTCCGCCGACAACCTCGGACCTCAGTGCACCGGCGACCACCGGGCCAAGTCGATCGGCGCCTACACCGTCGCCTACGCCACCGACCGCACCTACGCCTGGACCACCCCCACCGGCCACGGCTACCTCCGCCGCCCCGACGGCACCACCATCCCCCTCCCCCGCCAGACGGCCAAGAACCTGCGCGAGCTCGTCAAGGACTCCGAACGCCACCACCGCCCCGTCGACCCGCAGCTCGTCGACGCGATGCTCGCCGCCATCTCCCTCGGGGAGGACCCTCTCGCCCACTGGACCGAGCCCGCGACCCCGTCAACCGCCCTGGCACTCGAGGCCGAGGGGAACGTCCCCCGCCCCCAGTGCCCGGAGCCGCAGCCCGGGCCGGAGCACGAACAGACCTGGCCCGAGAACCCGCCCTTCTGAAAGACGAGTCCGGCGCCCAACACCCGCAGGTGTCGAGCGCCGGACCACAGCGAGAATCAAGGCGTCACACGACGAAGGCGGAGACCCTCCCGCGCAGGTCGTCGGCCATGCGGGCCAGCTCGTCGGTGGCGCTCTGCATCTGCGCGAGGACGGTGCTGGACGTGGCCGTCACCGTGGCGACGCCGGAGATGTTCGCCGCGATCTCCCCGGAGCCGGCCGCGGCCTCGTGCACGCCGCGCGTCATCTCCTGCGTCGTCGCCGTCTGCTCCTCGACGGCGGAGGCGATGGTGAGCTGATAGTCGTTGATCGACCGGACCGTCTTGGCGATCTCCTCGATCGCGGCGACCGCGGCCACGGTCTGCGTCTGGTTGTCCCCGATGCGGGTGGTGATGTCCTCGGCGGCCCGCGCGGACTCCTGCGCCAGCTCCTTGACCTCCCCGGCGACGACGGCGAAGCCCTTGCCTGCCTCCCCGGCTCGCGCGGCCTCAATGGTCGCGTTGAGGGCGAGCAGGTTGGTCTGCTCGGCGATCGAGGTGATGACCTTGACGACCTCGGAAATCTCTCGCGAGCTCTCGCCGAGGCTGTTGACGGTGGTGGCGGTCGCGTCCGCCGTCGTGACGGCGCGGGCGGCGACGCCGGCGGCCTCCCCCGCACTCTTCGCGATCTCCTGGATGGAGGCGCTCATCTGCTCGGCGCCGGAGGCGACGGTCTGGACGCTGTGCGAGATCTGCTGGGCGGCGTCGGAGACCGCGCTGGCCTGGCTCGAGGCCTGCTCCGAGCCGGCGGCCACCTGGGTGTTGGAGGCGGACAGCTCCTCCGCCGCAGCGGCGACCGTCTGAGCCGACTCGACCACGCCCGTGAGAGCCTCGCGCAGCGCCTGCCGTGCCAGGGAGGAGGAGTGGGCCATCTGACCGAGCTCGTCGCGGTCCGCGACGTGCGCGTCCACGGTCATGTCCCCGGCGGCCATCGCCTCGAGGGAGCCGCGCACCGCGTGCAGGCCGCGGCGGATGCGGCGGGTCACGGCGACGGCGATCGTCACGGAGATGACGGCGGCGACGACGAACCCGATGCTCAGCACGAGCAGCGTCTGGTTGATCTGCGCGCTGGCGTCGGTGGCGATCACGTCGACACGGTTCTGGATCTGCCCGTCGGCGAGGACGAGCGCCCGCCCGGCGTTGTCCGGGTCACCGGCCGGCGAGGCGTTGAGCGCGCTCTCCAGCCCAACGACGTCGCCCGCCTCGACCAGCGGCATGAGGGTGGCGTCGCGGTAGGTGAGCCAGCCCTCCCAGCGGGTGGTGAAGTCGGCCCACTGCTGGGTCTCGGACTCGGGGTACTGGGAGACGGCGTCGATGAGCCCGTCGACGGTGCGGTCGTTCCACGCCTGGGAGGTGAGGAGCTGCTCGCGACGGGACTCGTCGGTGGCGGCGGCAGCGCGGCGGACGAGCAGGTGGCTCTGGGCCTGGGCGGCGCGCAGCTCGGCCATCGAGCCCTGGAGGTCCTCGGTGAGGAGGCGGACCTCGGCGAGGTGGTCACCGGCGCGCACGAGCGCGAGGGCTCCCGCACCGCCGACGACGCCGAACAGGCCGCCGAGGATGACGATCGCGGTGGCGATCTTGAAGCCGACCGGACGGTCCCAGAACCACGCAGCGCGGCGGCGGGGGGCGTCGGGGGTCTCGGTGCTGGTGCGGCGGCTCATGCCAGGTCTCCCGCCTCGTAGTAACCGCTCTCGATGAGCAGGTGCTGGTAGTTGTCCTGCGTGACCAGCTGGGGGGCTAGCAGGTAGGCCGGGACGGTGAGTCGGCCGTTGTCGTAGGTGGAGATGTCGTTCGTCTCGGGCTCCTCGCCGGTGAGCATCTTGTGCACCGCGGAGACGGCGACCTCGGCGAGCTGGCGGGTGTCCTTGAAGATCGTGGAGAGCTGGACGCCGTCGTCGATGAGGACGACGGAGTCGCTCTCGGCGTCCTGGCCGGTGACGACGGGCAAGCCGTCGGCGATCGTCGGGCCGCGGCCGGCGCCCTGGATCGCAGTGATGATGCCGCGGGAGATGCCGTCGAAGGGCGCGAGGACGCCGTGGAGGTCCTCACCGCCGGCATAGGTCGTGGACATGAGCTGGGCCATGCGCTCCTGGGCGAGGTCCCCGCTCCACCCGGGGGTGGCGACGTCGTCGAACTCGGTCTGGCCGGAGGGGACGACGAGCGTGCCGTCCTCGAGGTAGGGGCGCAGGGTGTCCATGGCGCCGTTGAAGAAGAAGCCCGCGTTGTTGTCGTCTGCCGAGCCGGCGAAGAGCTCGATGTTCAGCGGCCCCTCGGGGCCGTCGGCGTTCTCGGTGCCGTCCGGGTTGAGGATGCCGAGGCCGACGAGCAGCGAGGTGCCCTGCTGGATGCCGACTCGCTCGTTGTCGAAGGTGGCGTAGTAGTCGACGTTCGGGGTGTCGAGGATGAGGCGGTCGTACGAGACGACGGGGATGTCGCCCGCAGCGGCGAGGACGTCGGTGAGGGCCGAGCCGTCGACGGCGCCGATGACGAGCGCGTCGGCGCCGTCCTCGATCATCTGGCGGATCTGCTCGGCCTGGACCTGGGGGTCGTCGTCCGCGTACTCGAGCGTGACGTTGTGCCCGAGGTCCTTGAGCTGAGCGGCGACGTTCGTGCCGTCGGAGACCCATCGCTGGTGCTCCTGGGTGGGCATCGCGACCCCCACGCGCGCGACCTCGGCGTCCTCGCCTCCGTCGGCGTCGTCGTCAGTGCCGGCACACCCGGCGAGGCCGAGGGCCAGCACCAGGGCACCGAGCCCGAGGGACCGGGCCGTTCGTCGTGAGAAGGTCATGCGACCGCACCATCCGTGGCTAGGCATACCGGCACATCCAGTGCCGGGCCCCTGGTGAGGGGCGTCACTCAGGGCGATCGGTGCAGCGCAGGTGATGATGACGAGTAGCGCGTGTGGCTCTCGTCACACGACGACGGCCGCTTGGCCCCGTGACTGCCCTCGCTCAGCCGGTCGTCAGGCGCGGCTTCGCTGTCACGACCTCGATCGGCCCACTCTCCGTCTCGGTCACCGCCCGGCCCGCGACCGGGATCCACGTCGAGGTCCCTTCGACGCGGAAGGCCGCATCCCACTCTGTCCGCAACGAGATCGCGACCGTCCCGGGATCGCTGTAGACGTGGGAGACAGTGTGGTTGGGCCAGGGCGCCCCAGGGTCGGTTCCCGTCAGTGGCGCCGAGCCATCGCCGAAGTCCCAGGTGAAGATCACAGGAGTCACCCGAACATCGACGTCCAAGTCAAGCACCCGCGTGCTGAGGACATGCTCCGATGCGTCGGTCATCGCGACCGTGTCGGCCCCCACAAGCACCCACGCCTGATCCGGCTGGATCTCGAGGCTGCCGGAGTTCACGAGCAGCGATTGAACGTCCTCACGTGTGAAGGCAATCAGTTCCCGAGGCTCGTCGTCGACGGCCTCTTCCTCGTCACCATCCGCCCACCAGACCAGCGGAGCCCACTCCCCTTCAGGGACAGGGTCACAGGCGGTCACCTCAGTCTCGTAACGACCCCACACATACGTCACCGGCGGGCAGAGACGCTGCGCAGGCACACCTTTCGACGTCCCCCCTGGCGTCGCCGGCTCCTGTGCCTGACCTGTCTCCCTATATCGGACGGTGTAGGAATCATCTTCCGTTTCGGTGGAGACGCCACCTGCCGCCATCACAATGCTGATGCCGGCCACTAGAAAGGCACTCACGACGCTACCTACCCTCCGCGACATCTCTGCCGACCGCTCCGCGGACGACCCACTTGCCGTCGACCCACGCCAGAGCGAGGTCGAGTTCAACTAGCGCCCCTTCAATCCTCTCGGTGACGACCCCATCGGCGTCATACCAAGCAGCATCGGACTCTTCAGCGTCGATCCACACTGAAAAGTGCTCGTACTCGTCATCGGGAGGAGCGGCTTCGAGCTCAAGTATTTCGAGCGCCGGGCCGTCGGCATACCCGCCGCTGCCATGGAGCGTCTCGACATTCTCTATGACACTTGCGCAAAATTGACACTCTGGGTGCGTCACGTTCCGCCAAGCGTCGAGATCACCCGTGACGTACACGTACGGGTACAACGCCACGAAATACCGACTCGCCGCTTTTGCGCCATCGATATCCATCTTCTCCATCGCCTCAGGCCTCGTCGGCTCTGGCCACGGAGTCGGACCAGGCGCGGGGCTGGTGGGCGCCTCCGTCTTCGTGGGCTCCGGGGCGGGCGCCGATGTCGGAGCCGCGTTGCCCTCGGGCTCACTGCAGCCCGTCATCAACAAAGCGATCGCTGCTAGGGCCGCACCTACCCTGCTCCGCCGTTTGCTCATGCTCATCAGTCCTCCCGATCAGTCAGCACGCGCCGACGACGTCACTGAGATGGCAAAGCCGTCCGACCACGGCACGAGCACCCACGGCACGACGGCGGGCCTGGCCGTCGCAGTCAGGGTCACGTGCGCCGTCCGGCCGTCGCTCGTCCCGGTTCCCGCGGCCACGCCCAGACCCTGGAAGGTGCCCGCCGCCGCGGACCCTTGCAGGTACTCCCCCACCGCTGCGTTGACGGAGGAGTCCGAGAGCGGCAGACCGTCCCGTTCCCCCGCGTAGTAGAGGCCGTAGTCGATCGCGTCGGCTGCGTCGGCCGCCGCTCCGTCCGCGAGCGCCAGCAGCTGCTTGCGCTCGAGATACACCGACGAGGCCGCCGCAACGACGAGCACCAACGCCAGCGCCAGCACCCCGAACCCGAGCGAGAGCAGCATGATCTGCCCACTCTCGCCGTCGTCGTCCGGCCGCCTGCGTGTCATGGCAACCCGCCGAACTCGGGCACAGCGGCCAGGTGCGTGGCACGGACCGGGACCTCGAGGGGCACGGCACCGGCGAGGAAATCGGGGACGAGCGGGAGCCTCACGGTGGCGGACACCTCCACGTGGATCTGTCCACCGGCGCTCAGGCACGGGTTCTCGCTGCACGTGAAGTCGAGCGCCGTCGCAGCGTCCACCGCAATCCCGTGGTCCTCGAAGGCGAGCTCGACCGCCGTCTGCGCCTGCCCAGCGGCAGTCGTCAAGTCCTCCGCCTGGCTCAGCACCCTGCCGGACTCACGCGCCGCGGCCTCCGCCGCGAAGGCGGCCGCCTGGATCTGACCCAGAGTGAGGACGAGGTACACGAGCGGCACCAGCAGCACGAGCGTGACGCCGATGAACTCGACGACGGCGTTCCCGCCCTCCTCGTCACGCAGACGCTCCAGCAGAGCATGCACGGCACTCACTCCTGCACCGCCCTGCCGCTCGCCGTCATCGTGCCCGACGGGCCGAGCAGCCCGAGCACGGGAACCGGCGCGCGGACGGTGACCTCCACGAGCACCATCCCGTCGCGCTCCACGACCTCAGCGCTGACGTCGTCGCCGTAGCGTGGGTTGAGCGCCGTCCCGATCAGCTCGCGCGTCCGTTCCGCGCCGGCCGCGGGCGAGCTTCCCTCCAGGGCACCGTGACGCGCCCCCTCGCCCGCCGCGTCGACGATCGTGTTCCGCACATGGAGTGCGAGGGTCAGCTGCAGGACCCCCAGCAGGACCGCGACGACGAGCACCGAGACGAGAACGAACTCCACCACCGCGGACCCCTCGTCGGACGCGAGCCGCCTCAGATGTTCATGACGCGCGTGATGGCGGCCTCGAAGACCCTGGTGAGCGCGGGCCCGGCGATGAGCCAGATCGCGAACACGAGGCCCGCCGTCATCAGCGTCACCATCACCCAGCCGGGGACGTCGCCCCGTTCCTCGGTGACGACGCGCCGTCGGAGTGACTCGAGAAAGGTGCTCAGGTACAGCCACATGTCGTTCTCCCTGGTCGTCGGTGCGGATGGAAGCGGTCGGGGTCGGGTGCGCGTTCACAGGCCCACCTGCAAGAGCATCAGGCCGGGGAACAGCGCGAACAGGACGGTCACCGGCAGCACGAGGAAGACGACCGGGAACATCATCTCGATCTCCTTCTTGCCACCGAGCTCCATGAGCTCCCGGCGCGCGGCCTCGCGGGCGTCCTGGGCCTGCGCGCGGAGCACCTCCGCGAGCGGGGTGCCACGGTCGACGGCGACGGCGATCCCCTCGGCGAAGCGGGCCACGGCGGGTTGGGAGGTCCGCGCCGCCAGGCGCTCCAGCGACACCGCCAGGGGCGCGCCCGCCCTGGCCTCCCTGAGGGTGACCTCGAGCTGGGTGGTCAGCGCGCCCCGCGTCGTGCGTGCCACCCGCTCGAGCGCGGCCATCGGCCCTTCGCCCGCGCTCACCGCGAGGGCGAGCAGCTCGGCGACGGCGGGCAGCTCCTCGAGCATCGCCTGCTGGTTGCGGTTGGCGGCCCTCGTGAGCCACCGGTCCCGCGCGACGGCGCCGAGCACCGCGGCGACGACGACGACGCCGGTCCCCGCCAGCACGTTGAGACCGCGCGCCACACCCGCGAGGGTGACGAGAAGCAGCCCGCCGGTCAGGCCGAGCACCGCCCACATCATCTGCTCGAGCCGGAACTGCTCCACCGTCAGCGGCGCGCCGGACAGCGCGATCCGCCGTCGCACGTTCTGCGTCGTGCTCCCGAGCCGTTCGAGCACTCGCCCCGCGTCGGACATGACCGGTGCCAGGAGGCTCTCGAAAGTCGGGAAGGGCGTGTGGGTGCGCGGCTCGGCGAGCAGCCCGGACGTCGCAGGCCGCTCGCGCAGGTACGGGGCGATGCGGTCCGGCAGCCACGGGCGCATCGCTCGCACCCGCCACACAACCAGCACCAGACCGAGGCCGCCGATGAGCCCGGCGAACGCACCCCACGCCGTCGGGCTCATCGCAGCACCCGCGCTTCCTCGGGCAACCGCCCGAGCCGGACCATGAGCCAGTACGCGACCCCGGAGACCGCGGCGCCGGTCGCGAGCACGAGGACGCCCGCTGCCGAGTTGAAGGCGGCGGCCGTCTCGGGCCGACCGCTGAGGAGCAGGAGCACCGCCCACGGGGCCGCGGTCGCGAGCCGCGCACCGTTGACCGTCCAGCTCTGCCGGGCCTCGAGCTCTCCGCGTGTGCGCAGGTCCTCCCGCAGCAGCTGGGCGAGCGTGCGCAGGAGCCGGACGAGGTCGGAGCCACCCACCTCCCGGGTGATGCGCAGCGCCTCGATGATGCGGTCGGCCACCGGGTCCGCCAGGCGTGCCTTGAGCCGGTCCAGCGACTCCGTGAAGCGCCCGGTCACCCGGTAGTCCTCACCGAACCGCCGGAACTGCGGCCGCACCTCCTCCGGTCCGCGCTCACCGAGACTCGTGAGCGCCTCGGGCAGGGAGAGACCAGCGCGGATGGCGGAGATGAGGTCGTCGACGACCTCGGGCCACACGGCGCGCAGCTCCACCTGCCGCTTCCGAGCCCGCGCTCGGACGAGGACGCTCGGCACACCTGCGGCCATGACGGCGAAGCACACCGCGATCGGCGGGGACGCGGTGAAGCCGTAGGCGAGGAGCAGGACCAGCAGCGCGAGCACCGCGGAGGCGGCCACCAGCCGGGCGGGCGTCACGGCCGGCGCACCGGCTCGCACGAGGAGGTCCTGGGTGCGCTCCACCCACCGCGAGGGGCGGCGCTCACGCACCGGCTGAGGCCAGCAGGAGAACCAGAGCAGCAGCAGGCCCGCACCGAGGAGCAGACCCGCCACCGTCCCCACGGCTACCGCCCGGAGTCCTGAGCGAGGAGCTCGGCGAGGTCGTACCCGGCTCTCTCGAAACGCTCGACGTCCGGTGGGAAGCCACCGGCCCGTTGCAACGTGGTTCCCCTCAGCGTGAAGATCTCGGCAGTCTCGACGACCCCCTCCTCCGACCGTCCGGTGACGGCGACGATCTCCCGCACCCGCCGTCGGCCATGCCGGTCCAGCTCGAGGTGGACGACGAGGTCGACGGCGGAAGCGACCGTCGGCACGACGAAGGTGCTCGAGACGTTCTCTCCCGCGAGGAGCGGCAAGGTACACATCTTTGTCACGGCCTCGCGGGCGGAGTTGGCGTGGACCGTGCACATGCCGGGGATGCCCGCGTTGAGGGCGACGAGCATGTCGAAGCTCTCGGCCTCGCGGACCTCGCCGATGATGATGCGGTCGGGCCGCATCCGCAGCGCCTCCTTGACGAGGCGGCGCAGCTTGACCTCGCCCTGGCCCTCGAGGTTGGGCTGGCGGCACTGCATCGAGACGACGTCGCGGTTGGCGAGCCGCAGCTCGAAGACCTCCTCGCACGTGATGATGCGCTCGTGGGGCGGGATGGCACCGGCGAGTGCGTTGACCATCGTGGTCTTCCCCGCCTGCGTGGCCCCGCTGACGAGGACGTTCATGCCCGAGACGACGGCGGCGTCGAGGAATGCGGCGGCCTGCGTGGTGAGCGAGCCGAGGGCGACGAGGTCGCTCACGCGCGTGGCGCGGGCGATGTACTTGCGGATGTTGACGGCCCACGCATGGCGGGTGATGTCCGGGATGACGACGTGGACGCGCTCGCCCGTGGCGAGTGACGCGTCGACGAACGGGGAGGACAGGTCCAGACGGCGACCGGAGATCCGCAGCATGCGCTCGACGAGCTCGTGGACCTGGGTCTCGGTGAGGATCGTCGTCGTGAGCTCGGCGCGGCCGGCGCGGGCGATGAACACCTTGCCGGGTTCGTTGATCCACACCTCCTCGATCGTCGGGTCGTCGAGGAACCGCTGAAGAGGGCCGAGGCCGGCGACGGCGTCGAGCACGTCCTTGGCCGTCTGCTCCGGGTCGACGACGGGCGGCACGAGTCCCGCGACCGACCGGCTGTCGTAGTCCGCGAGGGCATCGGCGACGAGCGCGCGGACCCCGGCGGTGTCGCGGGCAGGGTCGAGACCGCGCCGACGGACGAGCTCACGCACCTCGTCCTCAAGCAGCACCGTTGCCTGGTTCATGCCTCGCACCCCCCGGGAGCGGATCACGATGGAGGCAAACCTAGGGGCAATCGGGCGCGATGTCAGCCCCCTTCGGCGAATCTGTGGACAGGGCGGCTCGCGTGCTCAGTCCAGCGGGGTCAGCACCGCGATACGCCAGCTCCCGTCGGCACGGACGAACTGGTACATGTTTCGCTCCGCCGGCGTGCCGTCGTAGGTCCAGGTGACGTCGACCCACAGGCTGTGGCGAGCCTCGGCGACGACGGTGAGGGCGGCGCTGGCCGCGGAGACGCCGTCGTACTGACCGATGGCGGCGGCGAAGAACTGCTCGGTCTGAGCGGCGTCGGAGACGGCGATCGCCTGGTCGGGGAACTCGATGAGCGCGGGTACGGCGTAGTGGGCGGCGATCCTGGGCGCGTCCCGCGCGAGCAGGGCGCGGGTGTAGGACTCGAAGAACTCGTGTGCCGTCGCGTCGGCGCTCATGGCACCGAGGCTAGCGACCCCCGGCACGCGCCGCGCGACCCCGGATGTCACTCCTCGCCGTCGAAGAGCCCGCCGTCGAGCAGCCAGTGGTAGCGCAGCCGGAGCGCACGCTCCGTGCTCGCCACGAGGGCACCGACCGTGAGCGCGATGTTCGACCCGACCGACAGGTGGAACGGGGAGGTGAAGGAGCCGAGGTTCTCGGCGACGGGCGGGATCCGGGAGACCTCCTCGACGATCTGCGGGACACCGAGGACGAGGGCGACGAGCAGGACGGCGACCGAGACCAGCCCGATGCCCCGGCTGAGCAGCGGGTGACGGCGCTCGAGCCGTGCCCGGCGACCCTCGGCGGAGGCCGGGTCCGGCGTGAGCTGGCGCTCGACACCGTCGTCACCCACGAAGTGGCCACGCCGCAGCCCGTAGCCGCTCGTCGCCACCTCGATGGCGCCGCCAGGCACCGGGAACGCGGCGGGCGGCCTGGCCACGGCGTGGTGCACGCCGTCCCGGTAGAGCCGGGCACGCACCTCACCGTCCGAGGAGTCACCCCCGAGCCGGACGTCCACCGACCACGTGTGGCGCTGCCCGTCCTGCTCGAGAAGCGAGATGTGGAGCAGCGAGCGGGAGAACGGCTGCCACCACCGGAAGCGCTGGAGCGCATGACCGTCGCCTGGCTTGACGCGCCGAGCAGCACGGCGGTCGTTCCAGTCCGCGAACATCTCGTCACCGTAGCGGTTCACCGCTCAGCCACTCCGTGTCGAGCTGGTCGCGCGAGAGCACGACGACGTGGGCCGGCGGGGCTCGGTCACGTCGTCTCCTTCTCCCGCCACACGGAGACAACCCCGCTGAGCCCGAGGAGCATGAAGAGCACTGCGACGACGAGCGAGGTCGTGCGCTCGCCGTCGAAGCCGTCAGTGAGCGCGAAGCTGAGCGCCAGCGCAGCCATCACGCCACCGAGCCCACGCGAGCGCCGCGGCCGCAAGCACGAGGAGGACGGCGCCTGTGAGGAAGTACCGGCCCCGGCGCTGCACCATGCGCCTGGCGGCCGGTGTCGGTGGCTCGCCGCGCGACATGCCGCGAGCCTGCCACACCCTGGTGTTGGCCCACCCTGAATCACGTCACCGCCATGCGATGCCCGCGGAACCAGCACCTGACGGTCGGTCGCGCAGGTCAGGACCCCGCGACCACCTCGAGCACGGCCTCCCCGTAACGCTCGAGCTTGGCCGCACCCACCCCGGAGATCCCGCTGAGCTCCGAGCGGTTCTCCGGCCGGGACTGGGCGATAGCGGCCAGCGTCGCGTCCGGGAAGACAACATAGGCCGGCACGCCCTGCTCATTGGCCGTCGCCGCCCGCCACGCGCGCAGCTGCTGGAACAGCGCCTGCTGCGGCTCGTCAAGATCGACCGGTGCCTTCGCGCCACCGGAACGAGACCTCCGCGCCGTCCGCACCCGCTCCGGCTCCCGCCGCAGCCGCACGTCCCGCTCCCCGCGCAGCACCTCCCCCGCGGCCTCGGTGAGGGCCAGCACCCCGTACTCCCCCTGCACCTGCAGCAACCCCTGGGCGAGCAGCTGGCGCACCACCCCGCGCCACTCGGCGTCGCCCAGCTCGGTGCCGATGCCGAAGGTCGACAGCTCGGTGTGGCGCATCTTGACCACCCGCTCGTTCTCCCGGCCCAGCAGGATGTCGACGAGGTGCCCCGCGCCGAACTGCTGCCCGCGCTCGCGCTGCAGCCGCACGATCGTCGACATGAGCTTCTGCGCCGGCACGGTGCCGTCGAAGGCCTCCGGCGGGTTGAGGCAGGTGTCGCAGTTCCCGCACGGCTCGCTGTCCTGCCCGAAGTACCGCAGCAGCTGCTGGCGGCGGCACTGGACCGTCTCGCAGAGCGCGAGCATCGCGTCCAGGTGCAGGGTCTGCGCGCGCTTGCGCTGCGCGTCCCCCTCGCCGTCGGCGATCATCCGCCGCTGCTGGACCACGTCCTGCAGCCCGTACGCGAGCCACGCCGTCGACGGCAGCCCGTCACGCCCCGCGCGCCCCGTCTCCTGGTAGTACCCCTCGATGCTCTTCGGCAGGTCCAGGTGCGCGACAAACCGGACGTCGGGCTTGTCGATGCCCATCCCGAACGCGATCGTCGCGACCATGACGACGCCGTCCTCCCGCAGGAACCGCGCCTGGTTGCGCCCGCGCAGCTCCGCGGGCAGGCCCGCGTGGTACGGCAGCGCGGTCACCCCCTGGGTGGCCAGCCACTCCGCCGTCTTCTCCACCGACGCCCGCGAGAGGCAGTAGACGATCCCCGCGTCGCCGTCGTGCTCGTCCTTGATGAGCCGCAGCAGCTGCTTGCGCGCCTCCTGCTTGGGCGCGATCCGGTACTGGATGTTGGGCCGGTCGAAGCTCGAGACGAACACGCGAGCGCCGTCGAGCCGGAGGTTGCGGACGATCTCCTCGCGCGTCTCCGCCGTCGCCGTCGCCGTGAGCGCGATCCGCGGCACGTCGGGCCAGCGCTCGTGGAGGATCGTCAGGCCGAGGTAGTCGGGCCGGAAGTCGTGGCCCCACTGCGCCACGCAGTGCGCCTCGTCGATCGCGAAGAGCGCGATGCGCGCGCGGTCGAGGAGGTCGGCGGCCACCGGCAGGCGCTCGGGGGCGAGGTAGAGGAGGTCGAGCTCCCCGCCGAGCAGCCGGCGCTCGACGTCGCGGCGCTCCTCGATGCTCTGCGTGGAGTTGAGGAACGCGGCCCGCACCCCGAGCTGCTCGAGCGCGTCGACCTGGTCGTGCATGAGCGCGATGAGCGGGCTGATGACCACGCCCGTCCCCTCCCGCACGAGCGAGGGGATCTGGTAGCACAAACTCTTGCCGCCGCCGGTGGGCATGAGGACGAGCGCGTCGTCCCCGCGCGTCACCGTCTCGATGATCTCGGCCTGCTCACCGCGGAAGGCGTCGTAGCCCCAGACACTGGTCAGCGCCTCCAGCGGGGTGGACGACGACGCCGCAGCGGCCCGCGCCGTCGTCAGCGGTGCCGCGGTGGCGGCGTCCGTCGCGAAGGCGGCCGCCATCTCGGGGTCGTGGACGTCCCACTCGCTCATGGGGTCCGGCGGCGGCTCGTCCCAGTCGGGCTCCGGCCCGGTCCACATGTCACCCACCCCGCCAGGGTAGGTGGTCCGAGCGGGCGGCCGGGGCGGGGTGTGGGCGGAAGGGCTCAGCGGCTGGAGACGGTCGTGCGCGCCGAGCGGTGGTCCACCACCGCGCCGGCGAACACGGCGACCGCCGCGAAGCCGGACCAGTACGCGAGCTGCTCAGCCCTCTCGGGCGAGAACGCGCACGTCACAAGGGTTCCCACCGCGAGCAGCGGCACCAGCACGGCCCACACCCGGTAGAAGGGGTTGGTGGTGAAGCGGGGGTGGTGGTAGCTCTCCGGGCTGAGCACGGCGTGGATCGCGACCGCCCCGAGGGCCAGGACGATGAGCACCGTGCCGATCGTGAAGGTGCCCTCGTCGAACGTGGTGACCGCGCCGACGACCCCCATGACCGTGGCCAGCACGGCCGATGCGCCCAGCACGATGCGAGTCACCGATCCTCACCCCTCCCCCGTCGCCGCCCCCGGCCGCAGGGTCCCCACGGGCGGGCGGCGACACTGCTGAGGTCAGCGGACCGCACTCCACGTGCCCGGCGCAAGCCCGCGCGGATAAACCGGTCGAGGGGCGGAGCCGCCTCTCCGCCCTCCGTCGTCCGCGGGAACCCGGCGTCCAACTTCCGCACAGGTGTCGCGCACCTGCGGCCGAGCGGCGCGTCAGGGCTGGCTGAGGATCGTCTGGACCTCCTCCGGCGTCCTGGCCTCGCGCAGGCGGGCCACCTGGGACTCGTCGAGGAAGACCTCGGCCACCCGGGAGAGCACCTGGAGGTGGTCGTCGCCCGCACCGGCGATGCCGATGACGAACTCCGTGTCCTTGCCGTCCCAGTCCAGCCCCTGCGGGTAGCGGACGAAGGAGATCGCCGTGCGGGTGATGAGCCCCTTGGCCTCGTTCGTGCCGTGCGGGATCGCCAGGCCGCTGCCCATGTGGGTGGAGACCGACTCCTCCCGCTCGTGCATCGCCTCGACGTAGGCCGCCGGCACCGCGCCGCTCACCACGAGCAGCCCGCCCGCCTCGGAGATGGCCTCCGCCTTGGAGGACGCCCGCCCTTCGAGGACGACGGCCTCCGCCGCGAGCAGCCCGTCGCCCGGGGCACCGCTACCCGTGCCCGACGGCGGCACGTGGCCCGCCGCCGGCAGGTGCCCCGACGGCGGCTGCGCGGTGGCCGGCACGGTCGGGCTCGGGGCCGGCTCGGTGGGCTGCGCGGCCGCGGAGCGGCTCTCCCCCACCAGCGCGACGACCTCGTCGTAGCGCGGGCTGGCCATGAAGTCCTCGACCGACACGTGGAGCGCCGAGGGCGTGCGCTGGCGGGCCCGGTCGGTGAGGTCGCGGTGGGTGACGACGAGGTCGGCGTCGTCGTCGCGGAGGCTGGAGATCGCCTTGTTGACCACCGTGACGTCCGCGTAGCCGGCGTCGCGGATCTTGCGGCGCAGCACCGAGGCGCCCATCGCCGAGGAGCCCATCCCGGCGTCGCAGGCGAAGACGATCGAGCCGATCGGCCGCGTGGCCGTCGCGACGCCGCCGCGGCCGCCGCCGGTGAGCGCACCGGCCACGCTCGAGCTCTTGCCCTTCATCTCCTCCATGCGCCCGGTCGCACCGGCGAGGTCGCCGTCGTCGTCCTTGGCCGTCCGCAGCAGCACCGCGGCGATGAGGAAGGTGACGAGGGCGGAGAGCACCACGGAGAGGATGACCCCGATGAGGCTCCCCACCGGGGACTGGATGAGCACGGCGATGATCGAGCCCGGCGCGGCGGGGGCCCGCAGTCCCGAGCCGAAGACGAGGTTGGTCGCCACGCCGGTCATGCCGCCGGCGATGACGGCGACGATAAGGCGCGGCTTCATGAGCACGTAGGGGAAGTAGATCTCGTGGATGCCGCCGACGAACTGGATGAGGATGGCGCCGGGCGCCGACGCCCTGGCCAGGCCGGTCCCGAAGAACGTGAACGCGAGCAGCAGGCCCAGGCCCGGGCCGGGGTTCGCCTCGATGAGGAAGAGGATCGACTGGCCCTCCGCGGCCGCCTCCGTGGTCCCGAGCGGCGTGAAGATGCCGTGGTTGATCGCGTTGTTGAGGAAGAGGATCTTGGCCGGCTCGACGAGGATCGAGGTGAGCGGCAGCAGGCTGTTGTCGACGAGGAACTTCACGACGTTGCCCGCGGCCGTGGAGAACGCCTCGACGAGGGGCCCGGCGGCCATGAAGCCGACGATCGCGAGGAGCATGCCCCAGATCCCGGCGGAGAAGTTGTTGACGAGCATCTCGAAGCCCGGGCGGATCTTGTCCGCCCACAGGGCGTCGAGCTTCTTCATCGACCAGCCGGCCAGCGGGCCCATGATCATGGCGCCGAGGAACATCGGCACGCCCGCGCCGGTGATCGCACCCATGGTGGCGATGGCCCCGACGACGCCGCCGCGGATGTTGTCGTCGTAGAGCATCCGGCCGCCGGTGTACCCGATGAGCAGCGGCAGCAGGTACTTGATCATCGGGTCAACGATCCCGCCGTTGCCGCCGTTGTCGGCATGGCCGGCGCCCCAGCCACCGAGGTGCTCGACGAGGCCGTAGCCGCCGGTGTAGCCGAAGACGTTCTCACCGATGAGCACGATCCAGCCGACCTGGATGAACAGCGCGGTGATGAGGCCCCAGGCGATGAAGGCAGCGATGTTCGGCAGCACCATGTTGGACAGGGCGGTGCCGAGCTTCTGGACGGCGACCCGCAGGCCGCCTCGCTCCCGTCCCGCGCTGCCGCGGTCCGGTCGCACGTCAGTGGGTGCGGACATGTGTGCTCCTCCTCGAGAACGGTGATGCACCTCACGCATCGGGCACCAGTAAACACCCGTCCGGGCAGAAAGCCAAGCACTTCCACCTGTTCCCACATCCGAGTGTGTGGCTATGATGGGTGGGCGGCGTCATACGGCGCCCGCCCGACCGATTGGGAGGACCGATGAAGGCCCTGCGTTTCTACGCCCCCGAGGACGTCCGTCTCGAGGACTACCCGGAGCCGGGGTGCGGCCCGGACGAGGTGAAGATCCGCGTCCGCAACTGCTCCACGTGCGGCACCGACGTAAAGATCTTCCACAACGGCCACCAGAACCTCAGCCCGCCGCGGACCATCGGCCACGAGATCGCCGGGGAGGTCGTCGAGGTGGGCGCGGACGTCGCGAGCCTCTACGGCACCGAGTGGCAGGTCGGGGACCGGGTCCAGGTCATCGCCGCCATCCCCTGCGGGGAGTGCCACGAGTGCCGCAAGGGCTGGATGGCCGTGTGCCAGAACCAGACCTCGATGGGCTACCAGTACGAGGGCGGCTTCGCCGAGTACATGGTCGTCCCGCGCCAGGTCCTCAAGGTCGACGGGCTCAACCGCATCCCCGACAACGTCGGCTTCGACGAGGCCTCCGCCGCGGAGCCCCTCGCCTGCGCGATCAACGCCCAGGAGCTGCTCGGGATCGAGGAGGGTGACGTCGTCGTCGTCTTCGGTGCGGGCCCCATCGGCTGCATGCACATTCGCGTCGCCCGGGGCGCCCACGGCGCCGGGCAGGTCTTCCTCGTCGACGTCAACGCCGAGCGCCTCGCCATGTCCGCCGCGGTCGCCAAGCCCGACGAGACGATCGACGGCTCCCAGGTGGACGTCGTCGAGCGCGTCATGGAGCTCACCGGCGGACGCGGCGCCGACGTCGTCATCACGGCGACGGCGGCGAAGGTCGCCCAGGAGCAGGCCGTGGCCATGGCCGCCCGCAACGGGCGCATCTCCTTCTTCGGCGGCCTGCCGAAGAACGACCCCGTCATCGCGCTGGACTCCAACGTCGTCCACTACCGCCAGCTCCACATCCACGGCGCCAACGGCTCGGCCCCCGAGCACAACCGCCGCGCCCTGGAGTACATCTCCACCGGGCAGGTGCCGGTCAAGGACCTCATCACCCACCGCATCCCGCTCGAGGACGTGCTGTCGGCCTTCGACCTCGTCCGCAGCGGCACCGCGATCAAGGTGACCGTCGAGCCCTGAGCCGCCGTAGCATCGAGCCGCCCACCAGCCAGCCGAGGAGGACCGTGTACGCGGAGGAGCGCCAGCAGGCGATCGCGCAGCTCGTCGTCACGCGCGGGCGGGTCTCGGTCACCGAGCTCGCCGAGGAGTTCGCGGTGACCACCGAGACGGTGCGCCGGGACCTCGGCGCGCTCGAGCGGATGCGGCTGCTGCGGCGCGTCCACGGCGGCGCGGTCCCGGCCGCCTCCCTCTCGGCGATGGAGAGCCGCCTCGACGAGCGCGACGTCACCCACGCACGGGAGAAGGAGCGCATCGCCGCCGCCGCGGTGCGCTTCCTCCCCGACGACGGCGGCACGGTCGCCATCGACGCGGGCAGCACCACCGCGCGGCTCGCCGCGTTCTTCCCGCCCGACCGGCGGCTCACCGCCTTCACCCACGGCGTCCCCATCGCGGCCACGCTCGCGCCGCTGCCCGGCGTCGAGCTCCACCTCCTGCCCGGGCGGGTGCGCCCGACGACGCAGGCGGCCGTCGGCTCGCTCACCACGCAGGTGCTGCAGCGACTGCGGGTGGACGTCGTCTTCCTCGGGACGAACGGGGTCACCGAGGAGCACGGGCTGTCGACCCCAGACTCGGAGGAGGCGGAGGTCAAGCGGGCGCTGGTGCAGGCGGCGCGGCGCGTCGTCGTGCTCGCGGACTCGACCAAGCTGGGCCGGGAGGCGACGGTGAGCTTCGCCGCGCTCGACGACGTCGACGTCCTCGTCACCGACGCCGAGCCCACCGGCGTCCCGGCCCGCGCCTTCGCCGCACGCGGCGTGGAGGTCGTCGTCGCATGATCCTCACCCTTACCGCCAACCCGAGCGTCGACCGGACCGTGACGCTCGCCGGTCCGCTGGAGCGCGGGGCAGTGCTGCGGGCCGTGTCGATGACCTCGCAGGCCGGCGGCAAGGGCGTCAACATCTCCCGGGCCGCCGTGGCCGCCGGCATCCCGACCGTGGCCGTGCTCCCCGCCGACGGCGCGGACCCCTTCGTCACCGAGCTGCGGGCCGCGGGGGTCGACTGCCGTCCCCAACCGCCCGCCGGGGACGTGCGCGTCAACCTCACCCTCACCGAGCCGGACGGCACGACGACGAAGGTCAACAGCGCCGGTGCCGCCGTCGACGGCGCCCACCTGGACCAGCTCGCCGACGCCGTCGTCGCCCTCGCCGCGGAGGCGACGTGGGTGGTGCTCGCCGGCTCGCTGCCCCCCGGGGCGCCGGCGGAGTGGTACGCGCGTCTCGTCGTGCGGCTGCGCGGGACGGCCGCGCGGGTGGCCGTCGACACGAGCGAGGCGGCGCTCCTCGCGCTCACGGCCGCGCTCCCGGGCGCCGCACCGGACCTCATGAAGCCGAACGGCGAGGAGCTCGCCACGATCGTCGGGGCGGACCCGGCCGCCCTCGAGGACGACCCTGCTGCGGCGGCGCAGGCCGCGCGCGTGCTCGTCGGCCGCGGGGTGGGGGCCGTGATCGTCACCCTCGGTGCGGCCGGTGGCGTCCTCGTCACCGCCGACGGCGCGTGGCACGCCCCGGCCCCGCCCACCACCGTGGTCAGCACCGTGGGCGCCGGTGACTCCAGCCTCTTCGGCTACCTCCTCGCCACCGAGCGCGGCGCCGCGGCGGAGGACGCGCTGCGCTGGGCCGTCGCCTACGGCAGCGCGGCGGCCGGGCTCCCGGGGACGGGGATCCCGCGGCCCGCGGACGTCGACGCGGGCGCGGTCGCTGCGGTCGCGCTGGTCCCCGGCGCCCCGGCGCCCAGCGCCTGAGCGGGCCCGACCGCCGGACCGGCCGGTGCGAGACCGTGTGGCACTCGCGCTCCCAGGGAGGCCGAAAGCCACACGATGACGAAGCGGCCGGCCGCGGACCTCAGGACTGCTGGTCGCGCAGCTCCGCGGCGATGCGCGCCCGGACCTCCTGGTCGTGCATGCCCGGGCCGACGTCGGCGTCATCGCTCCCCGACTCGGCCGCGCGCGCCGGGTCGATGAGCCGGCGCACGCCCGCGCGCAGGAGTCGCGCGTCCACCGCGCCGGTGCCGCTGAGCAGGAGCAGCCCCGCGCCCTGGTCCAGCGCGGCGCTCAGCGCGCCGAGCTCCTCCACCGACATGGGGTCCCCCTCGACGCGCTGCTGCCGGACCACCTCGGTGTAGGCGTCGAGCAGCCGCTGCATCCGGCTGGCCATCTCCGCGCGGAGCGTCTCGTCGCGTGCCGCCACGGCGATGAACTCGAGGGTGGCGAGCGCGAAGCCGGTCATCGCGGCCGTGAGGTCCTCCTCGCTCACGCCGCCGGGCACCGCCTGGGGCATCTCCTCGACCCGCTCGAAGGGGTCCCACGCCTCCGCGAGCGCCGCCTCCATGTTGGTGTCCTGCACGGCGAGGAAGAGCGCGGCCTTGTTCTCGAAGTTCGAGTAGACCGCCCCCTTGGAGAAGCCGGCCTCCCGCGCGATGACCTCGAGGTTGGCGCGGTGGTAGCCGTCGCGGGAGAAGACCGCGCGCGCCGCGAAGATCAGCGCCTCCCGGGTCTGGCGCTGCCTGTCACGACGCGAGAGCGGGTCGGGCAGCTGGGGCATGTCCGCGATCCTACGTCGCCACGGCCATTGACGTACCGCGAGTCTCCGAATACCGTCAGTATTCCCATACCGTCAGTATCCGAAAGGTTCTCCGATGAGCGAGGACGTGCTCCACGTCGCGGGCCTCACCCGGCGCTTCGGCGCCGTCGTGGCCAACGACGACATCTCCCTGCGCGTGCGGCCCGGCGAGGTCGTCGGGCTGCTGGGCCACAACGGGGCGGGCAAGACGACGCTCGTCTCCCAGGTGGTCGGGCTCCTGCGGCCCGACGCCGGGCGCATCACCGTCGGCGACGTCGACGCGGTGGCCGACCCGGCCGCCGCCCGCCGTCACGCCGCGCTGCAGCCGCAGGCGCAGGCCCCGATCGACGGGCTCACGCCGCGCACGGCGATCGAGATCGCCGGCCGCCTCCGCGGCCTGTCCACGCGTGCCGCCCGCGCGGCCGCCGAGGACCTCGCGGCCGAGCTCGACATCGGTCCGTGGCTCGACCGCCGCGCCCTGCCCGACGGACGCGGCCTGTCCGGCGGGATCCGGCGCCTCACCGCCTTCGCGATGACCGTCGTCGTCCCCACGCCCCTGCTCGTCCTCGACGAGCCGACCAACGACATCGACGCCTCCCGCCGCCGGCTCCTGTGGGAGGCGGTCCGCCGGCGCGGCGACCAGGGCTGCGGCGTCCTCCTCGTCACCCACAACGTCACCGAGGCCGAGCGGATCGTCGACGAGCTCGTCGTCCTCGACCGCGGGCGCGTCGTCGCCGCGGGCTCCCCCGGCCGGCTGCGCGGCACGCAGGACACCGACCTGCGCCTCGAGCTCCTCCTGCCGCCGGACGGCGCGGCACCGGACGCCACCGACGCCCCCGTCACCGTGCACCGCACGGTCCACGTGGGCCGGCGCGTGCTCCTCACCGTCCCGGCCGCCGAGGCCGCGACCGCCGTCGCGTGGGCGACGACCCTGCGCGAGCGGTCCCGCATCGAGGGCTACGCCCTCGCCCCCGCCACCCTCGAGGACGCCTACCTCGCCCTCACCGCGGCCGACGCCGCCCCGTCCGGACAGGAGCCGGCCCATGTCTGAGACCCTCACCCGCCCCGCGCCCGTCCAGGTGAGCCTGTGGACGACGTACACGACGCTGCTCCGCTGGCAGGTGGCGCAGATCGGGCCGCTGCTGCCGCTCGTCGTCGTCGTCCAGGCGCTGCTCGCCGCCGGCATCATCATCGGCTTCGGGTTCCTCATCCCCGACATCGACCCCGCGACGGCACTGTTCCTGTCCACCGGTGCGCCGACCGTGCTGCTCCTGACGATCGGCTTCGTCATCGTGCCGCAGGGCGTGGCCCGCGCCCGCACCGACGGCACCTTCGCCTACATGCGCTCGCTGCCGCTGGCGCGGCCGCTGCTCCTGGCCGCGGACCTCACCGTGTGGCTGCTCATCGCGCTGCCGAGCGTCGCCGTCGGCGTGCTCGTCGCCCAGCTGCGCTACGACCTCGACCTCTCCTTCGACTGGCCCGTCCTCGTGGCCTCCGCGCTGCTCGTCACCCTCATGGCGACGGCGGTGGGCTACGCGATCGCCGTCAGCCTCCAGCCGATGCTCGCGCAGCTCGTCACCCAGGTGCTCGTCTTCTTCGTCCTTCTCTTCTCCCCGATCACCTTCCCGGCGAGCCAGCTGCCGGGGTGGTTCCAGACGGCGCACGACGTCCTGCCGGCCCGGCCCGGCGCGGACCTGCTCCGTGCGGGGCTGGCCTCGGACGTCTTCGACGCGAGCGGGCGCGACCTGCTCGTGCTCGTCGTGTGGTGCGTGCTCGGCGTCGCGGTCACGCTGCGCGCGCTCGTGCGCCGGGAGTAGGTCAGCGGACGGCGGCGGCCACGGCCTCCTCGGCGGTGGTGTGCCGGAAGGTGAAGCCGTCGGCCTGCAGCCGGACCGGGAGGATGCGCTGGTCCGGCAGCAGCATCTCGTCCGCGGGCTCACCGAGGACGAGCCGCAGCAGCCGGGCCGGCAGCCGGAAGAGGTGGGGGCGGTGCATCTCCCTGGCCAGCGCCCGGGTGATGTCCGCGGAGGTCGCGGCCGTCGGTCCGGTGAGGTTGACCGGGCCGGACAGCTCGGAGTGCGCGAGCAGGTGGACGATCGCGCGGGCCTCGTCGGCGAGGGAGATCCAGGGCCACTGCTGCCGGCCGGTGCCGATCGCCGCACCCGCACCGAGGCGGGTGGCGAGCTGGAGGGGCGCGAGGGCACCGCCGTCGGCCATGACGAGACCGGTACGGATGTGCACGACGCGCGTGACGTCGTCGGCGCGGGCCGTGGCCGCCTCCCAGCGCAGGACGACACTGGCGAGGAAACCGTCCCCCGGCCCGGACTCCTCGGTGAGGACGGTGCCCGGGCGGTCGCCGTAGAAGCCGGTGGCGGAGCCGCTCACCCACACCCGCGGCGGGTCGGCCGACGCGGCGATGGCGCGGGCGACGGTGCGGGTCGCGGTGACCCGGCTCTCGTAGATCTCGCGGCGGTAGGCGCGCGTCCACGGCAGCCGGCCCAGCGGCGCCCCGGACAGCGTGACGACGCCGTCGGCCCACTCGACCGCCTCGGCCGGCAGGCGGCCCTCCTCCGGGTGCCACTCGTACTCGCTCACCCCGCCCGGCTCGCGGCGCACGAGCGTGCGCACCTCGTGACCGTCGGCGCGCAGCTCCTCCTGGAGTGCCGAGCCGATGAGTCCGGACGCGCCCGAGACGAGAATCCGCATCTTCCGACCGTAGTCGCGCGGCCCGGCGTCCGCCCGATGAGGTGGCCCCGGGCGGGCACGTTCCCGGTGCCCGCGGCGCGGGCACCGGGAAGCATCAGCCGTCGACGGACTTGAGGAGCTCGTCGGCGTTCTTGCCGACAGCACCCCCGGGGTGACTGTGGAGCACCTTCTCCCACGTGTAGCCCCCCTCGTTCATGAGGAGGATCGCCAGCGCGTCACCCCACGCCGCTGTCGCGAGCGTCGAGCCCATCGCGATGATGCCCCCCGGGTCGGCGGAGTCGCTGTCGACCACGACGACGACGTCCGCCGCCTTCGCGAGGCTGGACTCGGGTGACGCCGTGATGACCACGCCCTTGGCGCCGCGGTCCGTGGTGCGCTGGATGAACTCGGCGAGCTCGCTCGACTCACCGCCCTTGGAGATCGCAATGACCACGTCACCGGCCGTGGCGACCCCGAGGCTTCCGTGCAGGCCGTCGCCGGGGTTCTGGTAGAGGGCCGGTGTCCCGGTGACCGACAGCAGGTGCGCCAGCCGGCGCGCGATTGTGCCGGACGTCCCGGAGCCCGTGACGATCACTTTGCCGCCGGCCTCACGGATGAGGTCCGCCACGCCCAGCAGCGACTCGTCGACCTGGGCAGCGACGCGAGCGACAGCGGCGCCCTCCTGCTCAATGAACGTGGCCGCTGCCCGCAGCTGCTCTTGACGATCCATCATTCTGTCCTTCTTCGTAGGGGAGGTCGGTCAGTGGGGTGGGCTTGTCGCGCTGCCCGTTCCGCTTCCCGTTGATCCAGGTCGAGGCGCGTGTGCCCTCCATCCGGACGATCCAGACGCCGGCGAGGATGAGGCCCTGGGCGATCTGGTAGACGTAGCTGCTCAGCCCCTGCATGTTGATGCCGCTGGAGATCATCTGGAGGATGAGCGCGGCCAGCGCCGTTCCCCAGATCGCCACCCGGCCACCGAAGGGGTTGGCCCCGCCGAGGACGGCGATGGTGACGGCGAGCAGCAGGTAGGAGCTGCCGTACCCGGCCGACGCGCTCACGGTCCGCATCACCATGACGAGCCCGGCGACCGCCGAGATCGTGCCGGCGAGCATGTATGTCTGGAAGAGCACCTTGCGGCGCGCGATGCCGGTGTAGTCGGCCGCCGTCGCGCTGGCGCCGAGCATGGTGGCCCGCACGCCGTACCCGGTCCGTGTCATGACGACCGCGACGAGCGCGACGACGACGAGGAACAGCCAGAAGATCAGCGGCACCGACGCGATGGTCGTGGAGCCGACCTCGGTGAGCTCGGGGGTGAGCCCGTAGATCGGCTCGCCGCGGGTGAACGCGATGGCCGCGCCGGCGAAGATCATCTGCGTCGCGAGCGTCGCCAGGATCGGCGCGACCCCGACGACGGCGACGACGACGGCGTTGATCGCGCCGCACACCATCCCGACGACGAGCGCGAGCACGACGGCGAGGAGGGTGAGGACCGGCGTCGACATGCCCGCCTCCATCCCCTGCACGCTGACGTACGCCGCGGTGAGCGCCGAGAGGTTGGCGACCGAGACGATCGACAGGTCGATGCCGGAGGTGGTCATCGCGATGGAGATGGCCAGCGCCATGAGGCCGATCTCCGGGATGGACAGGGTGATCGACTCGATGTTGAGCGAGCTCGTGTACACCGCCGGGTTGAGCGCCGAGAAGAGGACGGCGACGGCGAGGGCGAGCGCGACCAGGCCGAGGGTGTGGGTGTTGCTCCCGGCGAGACGCGCCCGGATCGACGTGAGTGGTGCAGCCATCGGTCAGCCTTCCTCGAGGATGCGGGCACGGTGCTGGCCACGGGCGCTGCTCCGGGCCTGGATCGCGACGCCGACGAGGATGACCACGCCGACGATGAGCATGTGCCAGTAGCTGGAGATCCCCAGTCGCACGAGGGAGTTCTGCACGAGCGAGATGAGGAGGACACCGAGCACGGTGCCCTGCACGGAGCCGCGGCCTCCGGTGTCCAGCGCGCCACCGATGACGACGGCGGCGATGACGTTGAGCTCCATCCCGACGATCTCGAAGGGCGAGGCGTGCCGGGACAGCACGACGTGCACCATGCCGGCGAAGCCGGCGAGCAGCCCTGCGAACAGGTAGATGCGGGTCTGCACCAACGACACGCGCAGCCCGACGCGGCGCGCGGACTCCTTGTCACCGCCGACGGCGTACACCGAGCGCCCGAAGGACGTCCGCTTGAGGACGAACGCCAGCGCGACGCACAGCGCGATGACGGGGAGGACGAGGACGTTGACCGCGCTCCCGCCGAGGTGGAAGATCGTCGCCGACCCGACGGCGTCGAGCTGGGAGGGCAGGCTCGCGAGGTAGGTCGAGCCGACGAAGGCGAGCAGCACGCCTCGGATGATCACCTGGGTGCCGAGGGAGGCGACCAGTGTCTCCATCCGGTACCGGGCGACGAGGACGGCGTTGAGGCTGCCGAGCGCGCACCCGATGACTGAGGCGAGCAGAAAGGGCCACACGGCCCCGTCGATCCCCAGCTCGTTCATGAGTTTGACGGTGCTGTACCCGCTGAAGATGGCGATGGCGGTGAAGGACACGTCCATGCCGCCGGAGATGATGATGAGGAGCAGGCCGAGGGACAGCGCCAGCGTGACGATGCCCGAGCGCAGGATGTCACCGGCGAAGGTCCACGTCAGCGTCCCCGGCTCCACGACCAGGATGACCGCGAGGAGCAGGACGATGACGCCGAGCAGGACACCTTCGTTGTGCGGCCCGCGCAGCCGTCGGGCCCACGTGCGCGACGGGCTCGGGGCCGGTCGCGTCGTCGCCGGCCGCGTCGTCGTCGTTGTCATGTCTCCAGCCTTTCCCGCACGGAGGTGACCGTGACGTCGTCGCCCGCGACCTCGCCGTGCATCCGTCCACGACGGATGAACAGCACGCGGTGACACACGCTCACGAGCTCGGGGACGTCGTCGGAGATGAGGAGGACACCCATCCCGGCCTCCGCCTGGCGGCGAAGGATCTGCATGATGGCGGCCTTGGAGCCGGCGTCCACGCCGACGGTCGGGCCGTTGAGGATGAGCACCTGCGGCTTGGTGGCGAGCCACTTGCCGAGCACCACCCGCTGCTGGTTGCCGCCGGAGAGGGTGCTCACCGGGTCGTCGGCGCTGCCGATCTTGATCGACAGCTCGTCGATCGCGGAGGACACCCGCTCCTCGATGCGCTTCCCGTCGAGCAGGCCGCCCGTGCGCGTGACGTCGTCCAGCGACGCGGCGACGAGGTTGGTCCCGATCGACTGCTCGAGGAACACGCCCTGGGTCAGCCGGTCCTCCGGCACGTAGGCGATGCCGGCGGCGAGCGCGTCCTTGACCCCCCGGACGTCGACGGCCTGGCCGCCGACGCGCACGGTGCCGCCCGTGATGGGCAGGC
>NZ_JACSPO010000012.1:26550-46639 GCF_014837105.1 Oceanitalea stevensii
TGCGGCCGGGCGAGAGTGGGCTCGTCGCTCTCGACTGGTTCAACGGCAACCGCTCGGTGCTCGTCGACGCGCACGGTGCCGCCGGTGATGGGCAGGCGCCCGAAGACGGCCTCGGCCACCTCGGCGCGCCCCGAGCCGAGCAGACCGGCGAGGCCGACGATCTCGCCCTTGCCGATCTCGAAGCTCACGTCGGCGAAGAGGTCGGTGGAGGAGAGCTCCTCGACCTGCAGCGCCGGGGCGGGGTGCTCCGGAAGCGTGGACAGCACGCGGTCCTCGGTGGCCCGGTAGCCCAGCAGCGCCTCGACGAGGCTGTCGTGGTCGAAGGCCGAGGAGACGTCGTCGGCGACGACCTCACCGTTGCGCAGGACGGTGATCCGGTCGGAGATGCCGAAGACCTCCTCCGTCTTGTGGGAGACGAAGACGATGGCCACGCCCTGGGCCTTGAGCTGGTTGACGACGGCGAAGAGCGTGTCCACCTCGCGCCAGGTCAGGGCCGTGGTCGGCTCGTCCATGAAGAGCACCTTGACGTCGAGCGCGAGCGCGCGGCAGATCGCCACGAGCTGGCGGTCGGAGATCGGCAGCTCGCCGACCTCGGCGTCCAGGTCGAGATGCAGCCCCAGCCGCTCCACCACCGCGCCGGCGACCTCCCGCGCCTCGCGGTGCGAGACAATCTTGCGGCCGCGGGAGATGCGCGCCGACATCGCGATGTTCTCCGCCACCGTGAGGTTCGGGAACAGCGACATGTCCTGGAAGATCACCTGGACACCGCGGTCGACGGCGTCGGTCACGCTCAGCCGCCCGACGGACTCGCCGCCGATCTCGATCTCACCGCCGTCCGGCGTCTCGACGCCCGCGATGATCTTGATGAGCGTCGACTTGCCCGAGCCGTTGGCACCGGCGAGGCACAGCACCTCGCCGGCACGGACCTCGACGTCGACCCCCTTGAGCGCGTGCACACCGCCGTAGGACTTGCGCACCCCGCGGGCCCGCAGGGCCAGTGGTTGTTCGTTCATCACCGTTTCTTCCTGTCCTGTGGTCCCCCGGGGCCCCCCCGGGGGGTCCGGCGTCAGAACGGGTAGTCCGCCTGGTTGTCGTTCGTGATGTCGATCCAGGCATCGCCGAAGAAGCTGTTGGGCACCTCGGGGTCCTGGCGGAGCGACTCGTAGCCGGGGACGCCGAGGTCGGTGCCCTCGGTGAGCTCTCCGCCGTCGAGGACGACCTCCGCGGCGGCGAGCATCGCCTGGCCCGCAAGTGCGGGGTCCCAGCCGGTGATGACGTCGACGGAGCCGCTCTCGAGCTGGTTGCCGACGATCGCGGGCGTCGAGGTGCCGACGACGCAGGTGTCGGCCTCCCGGCCGGCCTCCTCGATCGCCCGGCCGATGCCGGCGACGTCGGTGGACGCGGCGCCGATGAACCCGCGGATGTCGGGGTACGTCGCGAGCAGCTCCTTCGTGCGCTGGTAGGCGACCTCCTGGTCCTCCTCGGAAGAGATGGCGTCGGCAACCCGCGTGACACCCGGGTACTCCGCCTCGGCCTGCGCGAGGGCGCCGTCCGCCCACACGTTGTGGCTGGCCACGGTGAGGGAGCCGACGAAGTGCGCGTAGGAGCCCTCCCCGTCCATGCACTCGGCGAGCAGGTCCATCTGGTGCGCGCCGTAGTCGGCGTTGACGAAGGCCTCGATGTTCGCCTCGGCGTTCTGGATGCCGGGCGCCTCGTGGGTGATGACGACGATGCCGGCGTCCTGCGCGCGGCCCAGCACGGCCTCGAGGGACTCCGGGGAGTTGGGCACGACCGTCAGCGCGGCGGGCCGCTGCGGGATGAGGTCGTTGAGGACCGCGATCTGCTTCTCCTCGCTCGAGTCGTCACCGGCGGTCTGGCTGACCGTGACCTCGTGCTCGGCGGCGTACTCGTCGTTGCCGACGGCCATGCGGTTGAACCAGTCACCGCCGGCGAGCTTGACGACGTTGACGATGCGGCGCTCGCCGTCGGCAGCGGGGCTGGCGGTGTCGTCCCCGCCGCCCGTGGAGCCGCACGCGGTGAGCACGAGCGCGACCGAGACGGTCATCGCCGCTCCGGCGGCACTCCGTCGTGCGTTGTTCATGGTCCTACCTCCTGTAGTGGGAACTGCTGATGTCTCGCCGCGTCGGCGGCAATGTCGCGCAGGGCGTACATGACGTCCTCTGGCCGGCGCCCGAGATCCGTGGAGAGCCGGTCGTAGATTCGGTAGAGGCGGTCGTAGACCGCACCGGCCTCCGGGTCGGGCGTGTAGGCCGTCTCGGAGATCCGGCCGAAGGCGGCGGCCTCCGCGAAGCTGTCGTAGCCGCCGGCCGCGGAGCCGGCAGCGAGGCCCGCGTGGAGGGCGGCACCGAGAGCCGGGGTGTTCGCCGACGCGGACAGGTGGATCTCCCGGCCCGTGGCATCGGCGAGGACCTGCATGAGCAGCGGGCTCTTCCCCGGCAGTCCGCCGCAGGCGACGATCCGGTCCACCGCGACGCCCGAGCTCTCGAAGGCCTCGAGGATGGTGCGCTGCCCGAAGGCGGCGGCCTCGACGAGCGCGCGGTAGACGTGCTCGGGTCGGGTAGCCAGGGTCATGCCGACGAGCACGCCGCTGAGGTGCGCGTCGACGAGCACCGAGCGGTTGCCGTTGAACCAGTCGAGAGCGACGAGCCCACTCTCGCCCGGCCGCAGGGCCGCGGCCCTGTCCGCGAGGTAGTCGAAGCCGCTGACCCCGGCGGCCTCGGCGGCCTCCGCGTACCGCTGCGGCAGGAAGTTGCGGACGTACCAGCCGAAGGTGTCACCGACACCGGGCTGGCCGGCCTCGTAGGCCCAGTAGCCGGGGATGATGCCGTCCTTGACGACCCCCGACATGCCCTCGACGTGCTGCTTCTCCGCCGACAGCACGAGGTTGCACACCGAGGTACCCATGACGAGGACCATGTCGCCGGGGCCCGCGACGCCGCAGGCCAGCATCGCGACGTGCGCGTCCATGTTCCCGCTGGCGACCGCGGTGCCGGGCCGCAGCCCCAGGCGCTGCGCCCACTCCTCGGTGAGGCCACCGGCGCGGGCGCCTGGACCGACGAGGTCATGGCCGAGCTTGCCGAGGACGGCCGCGAAGCCGGGCGAGAGCTCCTCGAGGAACTGCTCGCTCGGGTAGCCGGCGTCCTCGGCGCGGTAGTTGGCCTTGTAGCCGGCGACGTGCGCGCCGCGCACCTCGTGCCCGACGAGCTGGGAGACGAGCCAGTCCTCGAGCTCGATGAGCCGGTCGGCCGCCGCGAAGACATCGGGCGCGGCCTCGAAGATCTCCAGCGCCTTGGGGACGAGCCACTCGGCGGAGATCTTCCCGCCGTAGCTGTTGAGGAAGAGTCCGCCGTGCGTGCGTGCGAGCGCGTTCACCCGGTCGGCGTGGCGCTGCGCGGCGTGGTGCTTCCACAGCTTCGCGTAGGCGTGCGGCTCGGCGCGCCAGTGCGGCGTCGTGGCGAGGGGGACGCCGTCGGCCGTCGTCGGGATGACGGTGCACGCGGTCGTGTCGATGCCGATGCCGACGACCTCGTCGGCCGTGAGGCCGCTGGCCGCCACGGCCCCGCGGACGACAGCTGTCAGTCCCTCGACGTAGTCGGCAGGGTCCTGCAGCGCCCAGCTCGGTGGCAGCGCCTGACCGGTGGCGGGGAGCACCTCGTCAATGACGCCCGAGCGGTAAAGGTGCACGGCCTCGCCGAGCTCCGACCCGCTGGCGAGGTCCACGACGACGGCGCGGCACGACTCGGTGCCGTAGTCGATGCCGATGGCCGCGTTGCGTGTCATTGCCTCTCCTCACTGAGCCTTCCGGACCCTCCGGTGGCTGCCCGCCGGGTTCCCACATTGAGGCATCGACGCGGGCCGTCATCCAAAGCTAGTGTGCTCATATGAGCACCCATCGACCGGACGGGTCGCCGCTGACCCACGACGAACTCCTCGTCGACGTCGCGCGCCGGTACTACTTCAGCAACGAGAGCAAGGTGGAGATCGCCGCCACCCTGGGGCTGTCCCGCTTCAAGGTGGCGAGGATGCTCGAGGAGGCCGTCCACCGCGGTGCGGTCCGGATCACGCTCCACCGGCCGACCACCCGGGCCAGCGAGCTCTCGGTCCGGCTCAAGCAGCGCTACGGGCTGAACCACGCCGTCGTCGTCCCGGCCGAGCACCGGACCGAGCCGGAGGTGCGACGGCTGCTCGGTGACGCCGGCGCACGACTGCTCACCACGCTCCTCGCCGAGGGAGACGTCCTCGGCGTGAGCTGGGGACGCACCATCAAGGCATTGGCCGAGGCGACCGTCAGCCTGCCCCGAGTCCCCGTCGTCCAGCTCTCCGGTATCGCCGGGAACCCGGGCGAGAACTCGATGGAGCTCGTCCGAATCCTCTCGAGCATCACCAAGGACGAGGCGTTCCCGCTGTACACCCCGCTCCTCGTGCCCGACGCGGCCACGGCGCGGAGCCTGCGGCACTCCCCCGGCGTCGCCGAGGCCTTCGACCGGTTCCGCTCGGTGTCCGTCGCCGTCGTCGCGGTGGGCAGCTGGAACCCCGCGAACTCCCAGCTGCGCACCTTCTTCTCGACCCAGGACCAGGCTGCCCTCACCGCCATGGGACTCCAGGCGGAGACCGGCGGGATCCTCCTCGACGCCGAGGGGAGCGAGATCGACAGCCCGGTGGTCGAGCGGATCATGGGCATCAGCAGCGTCGAGCTGCGGGCCGTCCCGACGGTGGTCGCCGTGGCCGGGCACGTGACCAAGGCCAAGGCCATCCGTAGCGTGCTGCTCGCCGGCATCGCCAACGCGCTCGTCACCGACGATGCCGTCGCCCGATTGCTCCTCCAGGATGAACCGCTCATCTGAGCGTCGCCGGTGCCTGTGAGACATGCCGCATGAGGCATCGTGGGACACGCTGATCGACCCCAGGAGGACCCATGCCCGCCCCCAAGCTCTTCGTCGACTCCGCCGACCAACGCGCGACGGAGGACCTCTTCGCCACCGGCGCGTTCGTGGGGCTGACGACCAACCCCACGATCCTCGAGCGCGGCGGAGCCGTCACAGCCGACCTCCCGCGGATCAACCGGTGGGCGCGGGCAGCCGGAGCCCGGGAGGTGTGCTTCCAGACCTGGGGGGAGACGCGCGAGGAGCTGCTCGCCAACGCCTCGCGCCTGCTCGACGTCGACGCGCGCACCATCGTCAAGGTCCCGTGCACGGCGGCCGGTGTCCCGGCCGCGGCCACGCTCGTCTGCCAGGGCGTCGAGGTCCTGCTCACCGCGGTGTACCGCCCGAGCCAGATGGTCGTGGCATGCAGCATCGGGGCGAGCTACGTGGCTCCCTACGTCGGCCGGATGGCCGACTCCGGCGCCGACGCCCTCGCCGACGTCGCGGCGATGCACGCGATCGCGGCCGGTGGCCGCACCGAAATCCTCGCGGCCAGTCTCCGCACGGCCGACGACGTGGCACACCTTGCTGCCGCCGGGATCCCTGCCTTCACCCTGTCACCGTCCGTCGCTTGGGAACTGGTCCGTGACGAGCGTTCCGACGCGGCCACGGAGGTCTTCGAGGCGACGATGGCCCGGCTCGGCAGCATCTGAACCGGAGCGGTCGGCTTACTGCGGGGCGGGGACGAGGGCGCCGCGGCCGGCGCGGGTGAGGGTGGCCTGGCCGAGGACGCGCGTCCCGGCGTAGACCACCACCGACTGGCCCGGTGCCATGCCACGCAGCGGGGTGTCGAGGCGCACGAGGAGCGCGTCGTCCTCCCGGCGGACCTGCGCGGGCGCCGGGGTGCCGTGGGCGCGGACCTGGACCTGCGCCGTCGTCCACTCCCCCGCGGGGACGTCGTCGGCGAGCCACACGGTCTGGTCGGCGGCGAGCTCGGTCACCGAGAGCAGCTCGCCCGGGCCGACGACCACCGTGTTCGCGGCCGGGTCGGTCCGCAGCACGTAGCGGGGCTTGCCGTCCGCGGCGGGCCGGCCCAGGGCCAGGCCCTTGCGCTGGCCCACGGTGTAGGCGTAGGCGCCGTCGTGGCGGCCGACCTCGTTGCCCTCGTGGTCGAGGACGGCGCCGGGCTGGGCGCCGAGGCGGTCGCGGAGGAAGCCCTGGGTGTCGCCGTCGGCGACGAAGCAGATGTCGTAGGAGTCCGGCTTGGCCGAGACGGACAGCCCGCGGGCGGCGGCCTCGGCGCGCACCTCGTCCTTGGACGCGACGTCGCCGAGCGGGAAGAGCGAGCGCGCCAACCGCTCGGGGCCCATGACGGCGAGGACGTAGGACTGGTCCTTGGCGATGTCCGCGGCGCGGTGGAGCTCGCGAGCGCCGCCCGGGCCCTCGACGATCCGCGCGTAGTGCCCGGTGGCGACGGCGTCGAAGCCGAGCGCGAGGCCGCGGTCGAGGAGGGCGGAGAACTTGATGTGCTCGTTGCAGCGCACGCAGGGGTTGGGGGTGCGGCCGGCGGCGTACTCGGAGAGGAAGTCGGCGACGACGGTCTCCTCGAACTCCTCCGACAGGTCCCACACGTAGTACGGGATGCCGAGGACGTCGGCGGCGCGGCGGGCGTCGGAGGCGTCCTCGATCGAGCAGCAGCCGCGGGAGCCGGTGCGGTGCTGGGCCCGCGAGCGCGACAGCGCCATGTGGACGCCGACGACGTCGTGCCCCGCCTCGACGGCGCGCGCGGCGGCCACGGCGGAGTCGACCCCGCCCGACAGTGCTGCCAGTACTCGCATGCTGCGTCCCTTCTCCGAGCCCTCACCAGGGTAGGCGCTGCCCCGCGCGACCACCCCAGCCGGGAGGCGACCTCGGTCACCGTGCTCGCTGCCGCCGGTCGAGGTGCACCCGTGGCCGTGCCGACGGAGCATGAGCCGATGGCCTCCCCGCGCTCGTGGCACTTCACCGGACGCATCGCCGGCTGGGGGACGCCCGGTGGCACGAGGTTCGTCCTCGGCGCCTGGCACGACTCCCCGCTCGGCGCCTTCGCCGACGTCATGGTCGAGCGCCCCGACGGCGAGCGGCTGCTCCTCGCGCCCTCCCAGGAGGTCGCCGACTTCGTCGCCTCCACCTACACCTTCGACACGACGCTGCTCGTGCCCGTCACCGTGACGACGACGGCGGGACGCCCGCTCGCCGGCACCCCCACCACAGCCGGGCACGCGTGGGACGTGGTCGCGGGGCCGTTGACCGCGCGGCTCCACGTCGGCGCCCGGCCGCCGCTCGGCCGCCTGCTGCGCCTCGTGCCGCGCCGGCTGGCGACGGCGCCCGCGCTCACCCGCGTCACCGACCCGGTGGCGCGCGTGGTGCTGCGCGGGGTGCGCACCCGCGGCTCGGCCGGTGGCGGCCGCACCGAGCACTACGGCGCGCACGACCTGCACCGCCTCACCGCCGCCGAGACCCGCTGGGAGGGCGAGGACCTCGGGCCGCTGGGACCGATCGAGCCGCCGGTGCGCTTCGGCTTCGGCTCCTCCCCGCGCGACCCCAGCGTCACCGACCTCGTCACCACGGTCCGCGGACCGCGCTGACGCCCTAGTCCCGCCCGAGACCCGCCTCGCGCGCGAGCACGACGGCGGCGCCCCGGTGCGGCACCGCGAGCTTGGTGAGGACGTTGGCGACGTGGTTGCGCACGGTCTTGCCGGACAGGACGAGCCGCCGCGCGATCGCCGCGTTGTCCAGGCCGCGGGCGAGGAGGTCGAGCACCTCCCGCTCCCGCGCGGTGAGCTCGGGGAAGGGCAGGCGCACCGCCGCCCGCCCCGGCGCCAGCGCGGACAGCGCCCGCGCCGCGACCTCCCGCCCGAGGATGACCTCCCCGTGCGCGACCGCCCGCACCGCCCGCTCGACCTCCTCCGGCCCGGCGGACTTGAGGAGGTAGCCGCGAGCGCCGACGCGCAGCGCCGCGGCGACCGACTCGTCGTCCTCGCTCATCGTCACGACGAGGACGGCGAGCGCGGGGTCGCGGGCGACGAGCTCCCGGGTGAGGTCGATCCCGGACCCGTCCCCGAGGTGGAGGTCCATGAGGACGACGTCGGCC
The DNA here is from genome assembly GCF_014837105.1 of Oceanitalea stevensii. Lineage (GTDB taxonomy): Bacteria > Actinomycetota > Actinomycetes > Actinomycetales > Actinomycetaceae > Oceanitalea > Oceanitalea stevensii. The sequence continues at coordinate 34,567 of NZ_JACSPO010000012.1, forward strand.
CCGCCGGGGGCCACCACCTCGCGCGCCGCGGCGGCGGAGTCGGCCTGCCCGACGACGTCGATCCCCGGCAGCGAGGACAGCAGCCCCGCCATGCCGAGCCGGAAGACGGGGTGGTCGTCGACGACGACGACCCGCAGCGCGCTCACCGGCTCTCCTCGAGCGCGGGCGCGAGCGGCAGGAGCGCCTCGACGACCGTGCCCCCGCCCGGCGGCCCGGCGATGCGCAGGGAACCGCCGAGCTCCTCGGCACGCTCACGCATCGCCTGCGTCCCCACGCCCGCGGGCACCCCCGGCCCGCGGCCCGCGCCGTCGTCGCGGCACACCACCTGCAGACCCTGCCCGTCCACGCGGACGACGACGTCACAGCCCGCGGCGCCGCTGTGCCGTGCGGCGTTGAGGACCGCCTCGGCGGCGATGCCGTAGGCCGCGGCCGCGACGGGCGCGGGCAGGGCGCCCGGCACGTCGGCGTCCAGCCGCACGGCGAAGCCGCTCTCGGCGTGCCGGGTGACGAGCTCGCGCAGCGCCGGCTCCAGGCCCAGCTCCTCGAGCACCGGCGGCAGGAGGGTGCGGGCGACGACGCGCACGTCCTCCACCCTGCGGTCCAGCTCCTCCTGGAGCGCGGCGAGCATGCCGCGCGCCGCCCCCGGGTCGGCCTCGACGAGGTTGGCGACGCCGCTGAGCCCGAGCCGGAGCCCGGCGAGCGAGGGACCGAGGCCGTCGTGCAGCTCGCGGCGGATGACCTGCCGCTCCTGCAGCCGGGCGCGGGTGAGCCGCTCGCGCGTGCGGGCGAGCTCGTCCGCGGTGCGCCGCAGCAGCAGCCCGGCCGCGACGACGGCGGACAGCTCGTCCAGCGCGCGGCGGGTGCGGACGTCGAGCACCTCCCCCGGCCGAGCCGTGACGAGGAGCGTGCCGACCGGCCCGCCGGCGGCGACGAGGGGCAGCCCGGTGGGCTCCGCCGTCGCCGTCCCCGCCGTCGCGAGCACGGTCCCGTCCGCCCCGCGCGCGGCCACCGACTCCAGCCGCAGGGCGGTGCGCACGCTGTCGACGAGGGAGTCGAGGAGGCGGTCGTCGGCGCGGCCCAGCTCCCCGCCCATGCGGGCGGCCACGCGCGAGGGGTCGCCCGCGGCCCCGTAGACGAGGCGGTGGACCCGCGGCTCGAGCCACAGCCGGCTCGGCTGGACCGCGACGACGACGGCGGCGGCCGCGAGGGTCTGCGCCCAGCCCTCGCCGGGCACGACGCCGCTGAGGAGGACGCTCGCCACGAGGTAGGTCGCCGAGAGCCCGACCGTCAACGCCCCGGCGAGCACGGTGCGGCTGACCGCGAGCTCGATGCCCCACAGCCGCTGCCGGAGCACGACCGTGAGCACCGCCGCCGGGAACAGGGCCTGGCTGGCGAGGTGGAGCGCCGGCGTCACCCACATCGGCACCCGGCCGAGCGGCAGGAGAAGCGGGACGAAGGAGACGGCCAGGACCAGCGTGCCGAGCGCGAGCCAGCCCAGCCCCACGGCGTCGGAAGCCGGTCCACGGCGCCGCCGCAGCTCCACCGCGGCCGCGGTCACCAGCCCCCACACCACCGCGGCCCCGAGGCTCGCGTAGAACGCGGTGACCAGCAGGCTCACGGACAGCACGGTCGTGCCGACGGCGATCACCGCGCCGATCCCCGGGCCCCACCACGGCGCGTCGGCCGGGCGCTCCCGCACGAGCCACGGGACGACGAGGAAGAGGCTCAGCGTGCCGGGCACCCAGGCCCAGGAGACGGCGGACGCGAAGGGCTCGGGGTCCAGGCCGCGGGCGGTGGCGAGCACGCGCCACCCACCCGCGGCGGCGGCCACCCCACCCCCGAGCGCCGCCAGCCCGAGGAGGTAGCCAACGACGTGCCGCCGCCGGGACAGCACGAGCGCCGAGGTGAGCCCGTAGACGAGGGCGACGGCGGCGTCGACGACGAGGAAAAGCGCGTCCTCGCCGAGGACCGGGCGGGCCGCGGCGAACATCGCCGCCCCGGCCACCGCGAGGAGGGCCGCCGCGCCGCCGAGCACCACGCCGGGGACCTCGGACGAGAGCCGTCCGAGGTCCGGGCGCACAGCCACCGTGCGGGGCATGGGTGAACTGTAGGGCTGGGCGGTGCGTGTCAGGAGCGGTTCCGCAGCATCGCGACGGCGACGACGAGCAGCCACACCGGGCCGATGAACCCGGCCAGGTACTGCAGAGGCGAGATCCCGAGCAGGAGGGTGAGCCCGCCGAGGGCGAGGCTCGCCACCCCGAGGCCGCGACCGGCGGCGCCGTGGCGCAGCGCGGCGAGGCCGACCGCGAGGCCGCTGACGCCCGCCGTCACCCACAGCCAGGAGATCGTCGCGACCCAGTGGGAGTAGAAGGACGCGTCGCTCGCCACAAGCATCTCCGGGGTGAGGAAGCCGAAGACGAACTCGGTGTTGAGCCCGGAGCCGAGGACGAGCACGGCCGAGAGGACGACGAGCCCGAGCATCGCGACGAGCCCGTGGAGGGAGCCGGCCGGGGTGCGGCCCGCCAGGCGCCGGTAGAGGCCGGCGGCGAAGGGCAGGAGCAGGACGGCGGCGAGGACCGTCGTCACGTGGAAGCCGATGAGCTGGGGCACCACGGTGGCGTAGTGCGCGACGACGGCCTCCGGGGTGAGCAGCGTGTCGGCCTCGTACGGGGGTGAGACGGCGAGGGAGAACCAGATGCCGGCGGCGCCGGTGAGGGCGGCGCCGACGCCGGACAGGGCCCAGCCGCGGCCGGCGGGTGCCGGACGGGTCGGCTGGGTGGTGCTCGTCTCGCTGGTGACCGTGGTGGACACGGGGAACCTCCTCGAACCCACGACCTCCGGCGGCCACCGTGACCGCTCCGCGCGGGCTCGGGGAGTACGTTCCGCCGCCCGGTGTCCCGGGTGACAGGGGCACGCGTCCCGACTGTCCGGGCACCTGCGCCGGGCAGCCGCGTCCGTCACGTGAACAGCGGGCGTCCGGCAGGCGGATGAGAGGTGTCTCATCCGCCCGTCACGGAGGGCTCACCTTCACGCGATGAACTTCCTGGCATGCCGCGGACCAGGTCCGCGGCGCGACGTGAGAAGGGGGACCCAGCATGACCACGACCACCACCAGGCCCACCGGCCTGGCCGGCCCGCACCCGGGCAGCGCGCCCCGCGGCCGGCGGCTGCGCGTCGCGCTGTACTCGCACGACGCCCTCGGTCTCGGTCACGTGCGCCGCAACCTCGCCATCGCCCGGGCGCTCACCACCCTCGGCCCGGCGCCGGACGTCCTCCTCCTCACCGGCGCCCCGGAGGCGGTCACCACGCACCGCCCCGCACACTGCGACCTCGTCTCCCTGCCCGCGCTCACCAAGGACGCGGCCGGCACCTACTCCGCGCGCCACCTCTCCGTCGACGAGGCGCACATCCGGCACATGCGGCGGGCGGTCCTCACAGCGGCGCTGTCCTCCTTCCGGCCGGACGTCCTCGTCGTCGACAAGCACCCCCGCGGCTTCCTCGGCGAGCTCGAGCCCGCCCTCGACCTCCTCCGCGCCGCCGGCACCCGCATCGTCCTGGGCCTGCGTGACGTCCTGGACGACGCCGCCACCTCCCGCCGCGAGTGGGACACCGACCGCGGGGCCCAGGCGCTGCGCCGCTGGTACGACCAGGTGTGGGTCTACGGCGACCGCGCCGTCCACGACCTCACCGCCGAGCTCGACCTGCCCGCCGCGCGCACCGTCCACACCGGCTACCTCGCCACCGGCCGCCAGGGCGGACCGGCCGTCACCGAGGTCGTCAGCCCCTACGTCCTCGCGATGGTCGGCGGCGGCTCCGACGGCGCCCACCTCGCCGAGGCCTTCGTCCGCAGCGCCATGCCGGCCGGCCACCACGGCGTCCTCGTCACCGGCCCGCAGATGCCCGCCGACGACGTCCGCCGCGTCGCCGAGATCGCCGCCCACCGCACCGACCTCACCGTCCGCACCTACGTCGAGGACGCCGAGGCCCTCATCGGCGGCGCCGCGGCCGTCGTCGCGATGGGCGGGTACAACACCGTGTGCGAGGCGCTGGCCCTCGGCGCCCGACTGCTCGTCGTGCCCCGCGTACGCCCCCGCCAGGAGCAGCTCGTGCGCGCCCGCCTGCTCACCGCCGTCGGCGTCCTCGACCACCTGCACCCGCAACGGCTCGACCCGCCCGCCCTCGAGCGGTGGCTCGCCGGCGCCGTCACCGCCCCGGCCGCCGCCCCAGGCCCCGGCGACGTCGTCGACCTCGACGGCCTCGCCCGCCTCCCCCACCTGCTCGCCAGCCTCGTTGCCACGAAGGAGGAGACCGATGTCGCCTGAGCGGATCGGCTACGTGCTCAAGATGTACCCCCGGTTCTCCGAGACCTTCATCGTCTCCGAGCTGCTCGGCCGCGAGGCGAGGGGCGCGGACCTCGAGGTGTTCTCCCTGCGCCCGCCGGTGGACCCGCGCTTCCACAGCGCGCTCGCCGAGGTGCGTGCTCCCGTCACCTACGTGCCCCGGGCCCGCAGGCCCGAGGAGCTGTGGGACGCGCTGCGGGCCGCCGCCCCGGAGCTGCCGCTGCTCCACCGCGCCCTGCCCGAGCTGCTCGCGGCCGAGGCCTCCGACGCCGGCCAGGCGCTCGCGCTCGCCGTCATGGTCGTGCGCCGCGGGATCACCCACCTGCACGCGCACTTCGCCTCGCTCGCGACGACGGTCGCGCGGCTCACCTCGCTCCTCACCGGTGTGCCCTACTCCTTCACCGCGCACGCCAAGGACATCTTCCACTCCTCGGTGGACCCCGCGGACCTCGCCCGCAAGATCGCCGGCGCCCACCACGTCGTGACGATCAGCGACTTCAACGAGCGGCACCTGCGCACCACCTACCCCGAGGCGGTCGCGGCGACCCGCCTCCACCGCATCTACAACGGGCTGGGCCTCGCCGACTTCCCCTTCACGCCCACCCGCGACGACGGCGGCACGGACGTCGTCGCCGTCGGCCGCCTCGTGGAGAAGAAGGGCTTCGACGTCCTCGTCGACGCGCTCGCCCACCTGCGGGATCGCGGCCGGCCGCTGCACTGCCGCATCGTCGGCGGCGGGGAGAAGGAGGCCGAGCTGCGGGCCCAGGTGGCCGCGCTCGGGCTCGAGGGGCTCGTCGAGCTCACCGGCCCGCTGCCCCAGCACGAGGTCCGCGCGCACGTGGCGGCGGCCGGCGTCTTCGCCGCGCCCTGCGTCGTCGGCTCCGACGGCAACGCCGACGGCCTGCCCACCGTGCTCCTCGAGGCGATGGCGCTCGGCACGCCGTGCGTGTCGACCGACGTCACCGGCATCACCGAGGCCGTGCGGCACGAGGAGACCGGCCTGGAGGTCGGGCAGCACGACCCCGTGGGCCTGGCCGACGCGATCGTCCGCCTGCTCGACGACGCCGCGCTGCGCGCGCGCCTCACCCGCGCCGCCCGCGCGCTCGTCGAGCGCGAGTTCGACACCCGCCGCCAGGTCGAGGCCCTCGAGGGCGCCACCCGCGCCGGGCGGGACCCAGCTCTCGGCGCGAGTGGTGGCCCCTCCCCCGCCGGCGGCCCCGTTGTCGCCGGCGGCCCGGTTGTCGCCGACGGCTGGATCTCGCCCGCCCAGGAGGTGCGCTGATGCGGATCGCCTACGTCTGCGCCGACCCCGGCATCCCGGTCTTCGGCACCAAGGGTGCCTCGGTCCACGTCCAGGAGGTCGTGCGCGTCCTCCTCGAGGCGGGCCATGAGATCGACCTCTTCTGCCGCCGCACCGGCGGGGAGCCGTGGCCGGCCGCCGCGGCCGCCCGGGCCGCGGGCCGGCTCACCGTCCACGAGCTCGGCCGCATCCGCGGTGAGGACGTCGCCGACCGCGAGCGCCGCGCCATGGCGGCCGACGGCGACATGCTCCGCGCCGTCACGGCCGCCGGACCCTTCGACGCCGTCTACGAGCGGTACTCCCTGTGGAGCACCGCCGGCACCGCCTACGCCCGGGAGCACGGCGTGCCCGCCGTCCTCGAGGTCAACGCGCCGCTGCCCGCCGAGCAGGCCCGCCACCGCGGGCTGGTCCACACGGTCGAGGCACGCGCCGTCGTCCGGCAGGCCGCCGCGGACGCGAGCGCCGTCGTGTGCGTCTCCGAGCCGGTCGCCGCCTGGGTGCGCGACCACCTCGCGCGGACCGGGCCCGCCGGCCGACCGGCCGTCGTCGTCGAGGCGAACGGGGTGGACGTCGACCGTATCCGCCCCGCGGCGGGTCGCCCGGACCGGCCCTTCACCGTCGGTTTCGTCGGGACCCTCAAGCCGTGGCACGGGACCGAGACGCTGCTCGAGGCCCACGCCCTGCTGCGGCGCTCGGTGCCCGCGGCGCGGCTGCTCCTCGTGGGCGACGGCCCGCAGGCCGACGCGCTGCGGGAGCAGGCACGCGCGCTCGGGACCGCCGGGGCCGTCGAGACGACCGGCGCCGTCGCTCCCGTCGACGTGCCCGCGCTGCTCCACCGGATGGACGTCGCCACCGCGCCCTACCCCGCCGCGGGTGAGGGCTACTTCTCCCCGCTCAAGGTCTACGAGTACATGGCGGCGGGGCTGCCCGTCGTCGCCTCCGCCGTCGGGCAGCTGCCGGGCGTCGTCGAGCACGCGCGTACCGGTCTCCTCGTCCCGGGCTCGGACCCGGCGGCGCTGGCCGAGGCGCTCCACGGGCTCGCCACCGACGCCGGCCTGCGCGAGCGGGTCGGGGCCGCGGCGCGGGCGCACGTGACGTCCGGGCACACGTGGACCCACGTCGTCGAGCGCTCGCTCGCGGCGGCCGGGCTGCCGCTCGCGGCGCGGGAGCCGGCGGGGGTGGGCGGCTGATGGCCCGCAAGCCCGCCGAGGAGCTGCGCTCGATCGCGCCCTCGCTGCGCCGGATCTGGTCCTTCCTGCGTCCCCACCTGCGACCGCACCGCAAGGTCGTCGCCGGCGGCTTCGTCGCGCTCTTCGCCGAGGTGGCCTTCCGGCTCCTCGAGCCGTGGCCGCTGAAGTTCGTCATCGACGCCGTCATCGCGCCCGGCGCCGCGCAGGACCCGGGGCTCGTCACGCTCCTCGTCTGGGCGGCGATCGCCGTCGTCGCCGTCGCGGGGCTGCGCGCCCTGTCGGCCTACCTCATGACCGTGTTCTTCGCGCTCGCCGGCACCCGCGCGATGACCTCCGTGCGCGCCCAGGTCTACGCCCACGTGCTGCGCCTGTCCCTGCGCTTCCACAGCTCCGCGCGCGGCGGCGACCTCATCACCCGGCTCATCACCGACGTCGGGCGGCTGCGCGACGTCGCCGTCACCGCCGCGATGCCGCTCATCGGCAACGTCGTCACCCTCGTGGCGATGGTGACGGTCATGGTGATCCTCGACTGGCGCCTCGCCCTCGTCGTCGTCGCCGCCTTCCCGCTCTTCGCGCTGTCCTCCTCCCGCTCCACCCGCAAGATCACCTCCGCCTCCCGCCAGCAGCGGCGCCGCGAGGGTGACCTCGCCGGCGCGGCCGGGGAGTCGCTCGGTGCCATCAAGGTGGTCCAGGCCTACTCCCTCGCCGAGCGGCTCGAGTCGACCTTCGCGGCCTCGAACGCCAAGGAGCTCACGGAGGGGGTGCGGGCCACCCGCCTCTCGGCGGCGCTCGAGCGCAAGACCGACCTCCTCGTGGGCGTGGCCACCGGCGTCGTCCTCCTCGTCGGCGGCTGGTCAGTGGTGCGGGGGCGGCTCACGCCCGGTGAGCTCGTCGTCTTCGTCCAGTACCTCAAGAGCGCCTTCAAGCCGATGCGCGACCTCGCGAAGTACACCGGACGCATCGCCAAGGCCGCCGCGTCCGGCGAGCGGATCCTCGACATCATGCAGACCGAGCAGGACGTCACCGACTCCGCCAGGGCCTACACGATCAAGCGGCTCGCCGGGGAGATCCGCCTCGAGCACGTCACCGCCTCCTACACCGGTGCCGACAAGGCCCTGGACGACGTGTCGCTGCGCATCCTGCCCGGCACGAAGGTCGCCGTCGTCGGGCACTCCGGCTCCGGCAAGTCCACCCTCGCCGGCCTGCTCCTGCGGCTGCAGGACCCGGTGGGCGGCGCGGTCAAGCTCGACGGCCACGACCTGCGCGACGTCACCCTCGAGTCGCTGCGCGCCCACGTGGCCGTCGTGCTCCAGGAGTCGGTCCTCTTCCACGGCACGGTCGCCGAGAACATCGAGATGGGCCGCCCCGGCGCCACCCCGGAGGAGGTCGAGGCCGCCGCGCGCGCCGCCAACGCCCACGAGTTCATCTCCCGGCTCCCCGAGGGCTACGGGACGCTGGTCGGCGAGCGCGGCGACACGCTCTCCGGCGGGCAGCGCCAGCGCGTGGCCATCGCCCGCGCCATGCTCCGCGACGCGCCGGTCATCATCCTCGACGAGGCCACCACCGGCCTGGACCCGAAGAACTCCGCCGAGGTCTTCCAGGCCGTCGACCGGCTCGCCGCCGGGCGCACCACCGTCGTCATCACCCACACCCTGGCCGACGCGCTGGGCTGCGACGAGGTGATCGTCCTCGAGCGTGGCCGGGTCGTCGAGCACGGCCGTCCCGCCGAGCTCATGGCCACGCCCGGCTCCCGCCTCGCGCTGCTCGACCCGCAGCGGCACCAGCGGCCCGTCGTCGTCCCCCACCGGAAGGGCGCCTGATGCTCGACCTCCCGCCGGCCGACGAGCGCATCGCCGCCGCCGACCCCGCGCTCCCCGGCCTGCGCGACGTGCTCGCGCCGCTCGGCCTGGTCCGCCGCCTGGCCCCGGGCTGGGGCGTGCGCGCGGCCCGCGTCGCCTACCTGCGCTACAAGCCGGGCACCTCGCTCCTCGCCGGGCTCGTCCTCACCGACGCCGACGGCGTCACCTCCTTCGCCCAGGCCCTCGCCCTGCGCGCGGGCTCGGCGGAGAAGCTCGCCAAGGTGCGCCGGGCCGGGGAGGCCGACGACGTCGGCCGGGGCGCCGTCGTCGACGGCGGGCTGGGGGTGGCGGTCGGTGACGTCACGGCGGACCGGCGGCTGCCCGGTGTGCGCCGCGTGCTGCGGGACGCCGACGGCGTGACCCCCCTCGTCTACCGGCCCGGGCGCCGCTGGGTGGCGCGCGTCGAGGACGGCCGGGCGCCGGGCAAGCTGGTACGCGTGTACCACCCCGGTGCGACCGGTGGCGTCCTCGCCGGCCATCGGGCACTGGCCGACCTGCCCGTGCCCGCCGTCACCGCGGTGCGGCGGCGCCGGGGCACGGTGCGGACCGCCTGGGTGCCGGGGACCTCGCTCGACCGGCTCGGTGACACGGAGCAGCTGTGGGCGCAGGCCGGCGCGCTGGCGGCGGCGGTCCACCGCGCGGCCGGGGTCGAGGGCCTGGACCGGGTGGACCGCGACGCCCGGCTGGCGGCCTCGGTGGCGGCCGTGCGCGCGGTGGCGCCGGCCTGCGCGGACGCCGCACGGACGGTGGCCGAGCGGGTCCGTGCGGGACTGGCCGGGCGCGAGGCCGTGAGCGTGGTGCACGGGGACCTCTCGGCCGACCAGCTCGTCGTGCGGCCCGACCTCGCCGCGGGCACGTCCCCGGACCCGGCGGCCCCCGGCCAGGCCGCGCTCACCCTCATCGACCTCGACCGCGTCGCGCTCGACGACCCGCTCGCCGACCTCGGCTCCTGGTACGGCGCGCTCGTCGCCACCGGTGCGGAGGCGGGCGACCCGGCACAGGTGCTCGCGCCCTTCCTCGCCGGTTACACCGCCGCCGGCGGCGAGGTCGACGGCCGCGCGCTGCGCCTCCACTGCGCCGCGGCCGTCCTCCAACGCGCCGTCGAGCCGTTCCGGCGTCACCAGCGCGACTGGCCCGACGGCGTCGCCCGTCTCGTCGCCGTCGCCGAGGAGCTCGCCGCATGAGCGTCCCGACCACCGCCCCGCGGTCACGGCGGGCCGCGGACCGTCCGTCGCGCCGGCTCCCCGACGCCGTCCACGACGGCGCACGGACCTACCGGCTCGTGCGGGCCTGGCCGCGCGGGACGGAGCACGCGCTCGTCGAGCTCGCGGCCGAGGACGGCGCGACCGTCGCGGGCCAGTGGTTCGCCGACCCTGCCGCCCTCGCGTCCGGCGCGGCCGCCACGCCCGCGCCGGCCCGCGTGGCCGGGGACGTGTTGCTCCAGCCCGGCGGCGCCGACGCACGGCTGCGCGCCCTGGGCGGGGTGCTCGCCGAGGACGGCGCCCGGCTCGTGGCCCACCGCCCCGGGCGCCGCGCCGTCGTCCGCCTGGACGCCCCGGACGGCACGGTGCGCGAGTTCGCCAAGGTGGTGCGTGGGAGCAGGGCCTCCGACCTCGCGCGGCGCGGCAGCCTCGTCGCCGAGCTGGTCGGGGGTGCCGTCCCCGTGCCGCGGCTCCTCGACACCGGCGAGGTCGGACGCGGGGTCCTGCGGTGGAGCGTCGTGCCCGGCCGCACCCTGCACGACCTGGGCGCCGGCCGGTGGGAGCCCGAGGCGGCGCGGACGGCCTGGGAGGCCGCCGGGCGTGCCGTCCGCCATCTCCACGACGCACCCCGGGGCCGGGTGACGGCGCGGCACGGCGCCACCGACGAGCTCGGGGCCGTCGCGGACTGGCTCCACCCCGCCGTCGTCCACGGCCTGCTCGACGCCCGTCTCGTCGCCCGGGCCGGTGAGCGGGTGGCTGCCGAGCTGGACGCCGGAGCGGGCGACTCGGCCCTCGGTGTCCTGCACCGCGACCTCCACGACAAGCAGCTCCTCCTCGACGACGCCGGGACGGTCGGGATGATCGACGTCGACACCCTCGCGGTCGGGGAACGGGCGCTCGACGTGGCCAACCTCCTCGTCCACCTCGAGCTCCGTGAGGCCCAGGGCGTGCTGACGCCGGGGCTGGCCGCCGCGGCACGCGACGGCTTCCTCTCCGGCGTCGGCGCCGGGGAGCTCCCGCACTCGCGGGTGGCCGCCTACGCGCGTGCCACCCGCCTGCGCCTCGCGGGCGTCTACGCCTTCCGGCCCCGGTGGCGGTCCGTCGCCCAGGAGCTCCTCGCCCAGGCAGCGGGCTGACCGCGCGCACCGCGCCCGGTGCGCCGCGGTTCCTTCGGGTGGCGCCGGGCGAAGTCCCAGGCGATGGCGCTGGCGTCCGGGCCGGCGCGGTCGGTGAAGAGGCCGTCGCCGGCGGGCCCCGGCCAGGCGTGCCCCATGTCCCGGACGAGGTAGGACTCGACGAGCGACCTCCCGTCGGGCGTGGTCAGGGTCGTGTGCGTGTACGCGTGCCTGCCCTCCTCCGCGGGCACCGCCGTCGTCTCCTCGACGAGGGCCGGCCCGCCGTCGAGCAGGCCGTCCTCGACGAGGTCGCCGACCGCGACCCACTGTTCGACGAGACGGGTGGCGACGAGGGGCGGGACGACGTCGTCGTCCTCGCCGTGGATGACCAGCAGCGGCACGAGGCGTGCCCGGTCGCCCATCTGGGACCACGCCTGGCGTGCGGTGTAGGCCGGCGGGGTGGCGCCAGGATCGTCCGGGTCCACCTGGTTCAGCCCGTACTCGCCGCCGGCGACCGACGTGGCCGTCGCGAACACGTCGGGGTAGGTCGCGGCGAGGATGACCGCGGTCCCCGCACCGGAGGAGGCGCCCGCGACGTGGACGTCGTCCGGGTCGGCGCTGTAGTCCTCGACCACCTGTCGGGCGACGCCGGCGAGCAGCGCCGGCTCGCCGCCGGAGCGGTGCTGCTCGCGGGGGTCCGCCGAGCGCCAGCAGTTGATCGCGCTGCGGAACATCCGCTGTGTCGGGTAGACGACGATGAAGCCCTCGCTGTCGGCGAGGTCGTTGAGCTGCGTCGTCGACTTCATCGAGTTCCACCCGTACCCGGTCATCCCGCAGCCGTGGACCGCCATCATCACCGGCAGCGGGGTCGTCCCGTCGTACTGGGGCGGGAGGTGGACCTGGTACCGCAACGCGCCGTCCGCTCCCTCGTACACGTGGTTGCGGTCGCCCTCGTGCATCCACCACGGCAGGCCGAGCTGGAGGACCGCAGTGGCGAGGCCGACGACGAGCACGAGCGCGACCACGACGCCACGGCCGCGGCCCCCCCCCCCGCCCGGGGGGCGGGC
>NZ_JACSPO010000012.1:46649-73636 GCF_014837105.1 Oceanitalea stevensii
CCACGGCCGCGCCACCGCCGGCGCCGGTGGCGCGGCCGTGGCGGGTCGGACCCGGACGGGCTGCCTGGGGCGGCCATGGCGCGCTCCTCAGCCGAGGAACGTGCGCAGGGCGGCGTTGACCTCGTCGGCGTGCGTCCAGAGCAGCCCGTGCGGGGCGCCGTCGACCTCGACGTACTGCGCCTCGGGCAGCAGCTGGCGGAAGCGGCGGGCCGTCGCGTCGACGGGCAGGATGTTGTCCGCGGTGCCGTGCAGGATGAGGGTCGGCAGGCCGCTGGCACGGACCGCCTCGACGTCGCTGCGGAAGTCCTCGATCCAGGAGGGGACGACGGCGTAGGCCGCCATGGGAGCGCTGGAGACGGCGACGTTCCAGCTGCCGGTCACCGCGTCCTGGCTGATCCTGCTGCCGAGGTTCTCGTCGAGGTTGTAGAAGTCGGAGAAGAACTGCGTGAACCAGGAGTACCGGTCCTTCCTCGCGGCGGCGTCGATCCCGTCGAAGACCTCCTGCGGCACCCCCTCGGGGTTGTCGTCGCGGGCCACGAGGTAGGGCTCGAGCGAGGCGAGGAACGCGAGCCTGGCGACGCGCTCGTGGCCGTGGCGCGCGACGTAGCGGGCGAGCTCACCGGTGCCCATCGAGAACCCGACGAGGACCACCTCACGCAGGTCCAGGGTCTCCAGCACGGTGCTCAGGTCTGCGGCGAAGGTGTCGTAGTCGTACCCGGCGCCCACCTTCGAGGACTGGCCGAAGCCGCGGCGGTCGTAGGTGATGACGCGGTACCCGGCGGCGAGCAGCTCGCGCGTCTGGCGCTCCCAGCTGTGCCCGCTCAGCGGGTAGCCGTGGATCAGCACGACGGGCTGACCCGCCCCCTGGTCCTCGTAGTACAGCTCGACCGGGGTGCTGTTCTCGGTCCCGACGGTGATGTGTCCCATGATCCGTTCCCTTTCGTGAGCCGGAGGTTCCTGCGCATCCGTGCCGTTCCTGATGCGGTGCCGCCAGGTTTGCAGCGGCGGGGGTGCCTTCGCGTCGGTGAAGATCCCTGTGGGTGTCTCGCGGTGCTCACCGTGCCGCCGGAGGTGGGGTGTCAGGGCCGGCGCGGGGCCGGCCGGCGCCGCGGACCGCTGGCGCGTCGGGGGGCGCGCGTGAGGGGCGTCCGTGAGGACACGCGACGAGCAGCGACCCGGAGGGCACGGTCGCGTCGGTAGCGGCCACCTAGCCGGCGTGCTGAGCGAGGCGACGACGGCCGTGCCGCCCCTGAAGGACAGGCGTCCGGGCCGACGGGTCCGCGACCGTCAGCGGGTGGCGTTCGCGGCGCGGGAGCGGGCGACGACGTCCGGCAGGGCGGCGAGCACCGCGTCGACGTCGGCCTCGGTCGTCGTGCGGCCGAGGGAGAAGCGCAGCGCGGAGCGGGCGAGCTCGGAGGGGTAGCCCATCGCGCTGAGGACGAACGAGGCCTCCTGGACGCCCGCGGAGCATGCGGAGCCGGCGGAGGCGTTGACCCCGGCCATGTCGAGGCCGAAGAGGAGGGAGTCGGCGTCGGCGCCCTCGACGGTGAGGTGGGCGACGTGCGGCAGTCGCGGCGCGCCCGCGCCCGTGAGCCGCAGCCCGTCCACCGCGGTGAGCGCCCCGGCGACGAGCCGGTCGCGCAGCGCGGCCAGGCGGGCTCCCTCCGCCTCCCGGTCGGCCACCGCGAGGCTCACCGCGAGCGCCAGGGCGCGCGCGCCGGCGACGTCGAGGGTGCCCGAGCGCACGCCGCGCTCCTGCCCGCCCCCGTGGTGGACGGGCGCCAGCGCGAGCCCGCGGCGCGCGACGAGCGCCCCGGTGCCCACCGGTCCCCCGAGCTTGTGGCCGGTCACCGACATCGCCGCGAGCCCGCTGGCCGCGAAGTCCACCGGCAGGTGCGCGACGGCCTGGACGGCGTCGGAGTGGACCGGCACGTCCCCCGCGAGCGCGACGAGCGCCTCGACCGGCTGGACGACGCCCGTCTCGTTGTTCGCCCACATGACCGACACGAGCGCCGGGGCCTCGCCGTCGGCCAGGGCGGTGCTGGCGGCGTCGAGGTCGAGGGCACCGTCCTCGGTGACGGGCAGCACCGTGACGTCCGCGAGCCCCCGCTCGCCCAGCCAGCCCGCGGCGTCGAGCACGGCGTGGTGCTCGACGGCGCTGACGAGCAGCCGCGGGCGCGGCGAGGGGTGGGCGTAGACGGCGCCCTTGACCGCGAGGTTGTCCGCCTCCGTGCCACCGGACGTGAAGAGCACCTCGGCGGGCTCGGCGCCGAGCGCCGCGGCGAGCTCCTCGCGCGCCTCCTCCAGGCGGCGGCGCGCGTCGCGTCCCACCGTGTGGAGCGAGGACGGGTTGCCGCCGCGGGTCAGCTCCTCGGCGTAGCGGGCCGCGACCTCCGGCCGGACGGGGGTGGTCGCGGCGTGGTCGAGGTAGGCCATGGGCCCGAGTCTACGAAGCGGTGCCCGACTGTGGGCGATCTCCCAGGAACAGCGCCTACCCTGGTCCGGGTGCCGCCGGAGCGGCACGTACGACCACACGAAGGACTCCCTGTGCGCCGATCCGCCACTGCCACCACCGCCGCTGCCCTGGCCGCGCTCCTCCTCCTCGTCGGCTGCTCGAGCGACGGCGGCGACGCCGAGCCCGCCGCCTCCGAGACGCCCACCGAGTCCGAGTCGGCCGGGGCCGAGGCGGGCAACGCGCCCGAGGACGTCGCCGCGCTCGAGGGCGTCACCGTCGAGGGCGAGGCCGGCGCCGAGCCGACCCTCACCTTCGAGCAGCCCCTCAACGTCACCGACAGCGCCGCCGTCGTCGCCTCCCCCGGTGACGGCGACGAGATCGTCGAGGGCCAGCTCCTCGTCGTCGACTTCATCCAGGTCAACGGCGAGAACGGCGAGGTCCTCGACTCGACGTACGAGGGCGGGCCGCAGCCGCTCGTCGTGAGCGACGAGATGACCGTCCCGGCGCTCAACGACGTGCTCGTCGGCCAGCAGGTCGGCGCGCGCGTCCTGTTCGCCAGCCCCACCCAGGCCGCGGCCGCGATCATGGCCATCGAGGTCGTCGACGCCCGCAGCCGCGCCGAGGGCACCGCCGCCGAGGTCCCCGAGGGCGTCCCGGCCGTCACGCTCGCCGAGAACGGCGAGCCGAGCATCGAGCCCGTCGACGGCGAGGCCCCCACCGAGCTCGTCGTCGCCCCCACGATCGAGGGTGAGGGCAAGGAGGTCGAGGAGGGCGACTACGTCTTCGTCCAGTACAGCGGCTGGCTGTGGGACGGCACGTCCTTCGACTCCTCGTGGTCGCGCGGCACGCCGTTCTCCCTCGAGGCCGGCGCCGGCCAGGTCATCGAGGGCTGGGACACCGGCCTGCTCGGGCAGAAGGTCGGCAGCCAGGTCGTCATGGTCATCCCGCCGGAGCTCGGCTACGGCGACCAGGACAACGGCACCATCCCGCCCGGCTCGACCCTCGTCTTCGTCGTCGACATCCTCTACGCCGGCTGACCCCGAACACTCCCACCCGCATATGCGGGAAAAGTGCGGCCCGGACAGTGTCCGGGTCGCACTTTTCGCGCATATGCGCTCGAGGGGGTGAGGTGAGCGGGTCAGGCTTCCTTGTGGGCGCGGATCGCCTCGATGGCCTGGGGCAGCACGTCCTCGGCGGCGCCGACGACGCCGAAGTCCGCGAGCTCGAAGATCGGGGCCTCGGGGTCGGTGTTGACGGCGACGACGGTCTGCGCGGCCCGCATCCCCACCGTGTGGTGGACGGCGCCGGAGACACCGACGCCGATGTACAGCCGCGGCGCGACGGTGACGCCCGTCTGCCCGACCTGCGCGGAGTGCTCGCGCCAGCCCTCGTCGGTGACGTCGCGGGTGGCACCCACGGCGCCCCCGAGCAGCTCGGCGAGCTCGTCCACGGCGGTGAAGTCCCCACCCGTGCCGCGGCCGCCGACGACGACGGTCTGCGCGTCGGTGAGCGGCACCTGCCCGGTCGAGGGGTGCTCGGTGCGCTCGACGACGGTGACGGCGCGGGCCCGGCCGGTAAGCTCGACCGGCACGCGCACGACCTCGGGCTCCCCCGCCGCCGGCACCGGCTCGGCGTCCACCGCGGCGGGGCGCAGCGCGACGACGGCCAGCGGCCCGGTCACCGCGCACACCGTCTCCCACGAGGCGCCGAGGACGGTCTTGCCCGCCGCGACACCCTCCGCACGCCGCTCGACGCGGTCCGCGTCGACGACCGCGCCGGTGCCGAGGGTGACCGCGAGGCCGGCGGCGAGCTCCTTGCCGGCGTAGGTCGACACGAGCAGCACGGCCTGCGGGGACGTCGCCGCGACGACGGCGGCCACGGCCTCGGTCGCGACGGCGGCGAGCTGCGGGGCGAGGCCACCGAGCTCGGGCACGTGGACGGTGGTGACCCCGAAGCGGCCGAGCTCCGCGCGCGCCGCCTCCCCGGGGCCCTGCTCCCCCAGCCACACGGCCGCCACGGCCGCACCGGCCGCGAGGGTCCGCGCGGCGGTGAGCACCTCGGTCGAGGGCGGCGTGAGCGCGCCCTCCTGGTGGTCGACGACGACGAGCACAGGTCCCTGGGTCATGGTGCCTTCCTGGTGGGCGGGGTCGGTCAGACGAGCTTGGCGTCGATGAGGAACTCGGCCAGCTGCCGTCCGGCGTCGCCGGAGTCGGTGACGATGCGGCCCTGCTCGCGGGCGGGACGCTCCTCGGCGGAGACGACCGTCGTCGCCGGCTCGGGCGCGGCGAGGCCGAGGTCGGCGAGCGACCACGTGTCGACCGGCTTCTTGCGGGCGGCCTTGATCGCCCGGAAGGCCGGGTAGCGCGGCTCGTTGGCCTGGTCGGTGACCGACACGAGCGCGGGCAGCGGCGCCTCGAGCACCTCGACGGCGGAGCCGATCTCGCGCCGCACGCGCACGCGGCCGCCGGTGACGGTGAGCTCGCTGGCGAGCGTGAGCGGGGGCAGGTCGAGGGCGGCGGCGAGGGCCGCGGGCAGCATCGAGGTGAGTCCGTCCAGGGAGGCCATGCCGGTGACGACGAGGTCCACGGGGGCCTCGCCCTGCAGCGTGCGGACGGCTGCGGCGAGGACGCGGGCGGTGGCGACGGCGTCGGACCCGGCGAGCGACTCGTCGCTCACGTGGACGCCGCGGTCGGCGCCCATCTGCAGGCCGCGGCGCACGGCGTCCTCGGCGTCGTCGGGGCCCATCGTGAGGACGACGACCTCCCCGCCGTGCTCCTCGACGAGGCTCACGGCGGCCTCGACGGCGTTCTCGTCGAGCTCGTTGAGGACGTCGTCGAGACCACGCACGAGGTGGCCCTCATCGTCCAGCGCTCGCTCGGACTGGACATCGGGGACATGCTTGACGCACACGACGATCCTCATGTCCCCAAGCCTGCCACCTCCGGCGGCCTCGTGCCGACACGGCTCGTCACACGTTCCGGACACCCCTATCGGCCAATGCCCCACAGACCTGAGCTGCCGGGCCCGCGGTACATCTCACCCGCAAGCCGCCCCACGATCGCCACGCAGGGTGGCACGATGGGCTCCACCATGAGTATGACCGCTTCATCCGTTCGCACGAGCCCCGCCCGCACCGTCGCCCAGCGGGTGACCGGTCGAGCCCCCGCGCTGGGTGCTCACCTGTGGGGCGACGGCGTCGACGTCGCCGTGCTCGCCTCGCACGCCACGGCCGTGGACCTGTGCCTCGTCGACGAGGACCACGGCTCCCTCCGCGAGCGCCGCTTCGCGCTCCACCGCGGCCAGCACGGCGTGTGGCAGGGCCACGTCCCCGGCGTCACCGCCGGCCAGCGCTACGGCCTGCGCGTCCACGGGCGGTGGGACCCGGCCGCCGGGCTGCGGCACAACCCCGCCAAGCTGCTCCTGGACCCCTACGCGCGCGGCGTCACCGGCGAGCTCCTCCACGGCCCCGAGGTCTACGGCCACGCCGTCGACGAGGACCTCGCCCCCGCCCCCGACTGGGCCCCCAGCGACCTCGACTCCGTCGGCCACGTCCGTCACGGCGTCGTCCTGCCGGAGCCGCCCGTCGTGCCCGCCGACGCCCGTCCCCACGTGCCGTGGGACCGCACCGTCGTCTACGAGGCGCACGTGCGTGGCCTCACCCAGCGCCTGCCGGGCGTGCCCGAGCACCTGCGCGGCACCTACGCCGGCCTGGCCCACCCGGTCACCATCGCCCACCTGCGCGACCTCGGCGTCACCGCCGTCGAGCTGCTGCCGATCCACGCGACCGGGGACGAGCCCTTCCTCATCGAGAAGGGCCTGACGAACTACTGGGGCTACAACACCCTCGGCTTCTTCGCCCCCGAGCCGCGCTACGCCACCGAGGCCGCGCAGGCGCAGGGCCCGGCCGCCGTCCTCGACGAGGTCCGCGGCATGGTCCACCTCCTCCACGAGGCCGGGCTCGAGGTCATCCTCGACGTCGTCTACAACCACACCGCCGAGGGCGGCGACGGCGGGCCGGCGCTCTCGTGGCGCGGCCTGGACAACACCGAGTACTACATGCACGACGGCGTCCGCCCGGCGCACCTCGTCGACGTCACCGGGACGGGCAACTCCCTCGACTTCCGCCGCGTGCGCGTGGTCCAGATGGCGCTGGACTCCCTGCGCTACTGGGTCGAGCGGGTCGGGGTCGACGGCTTCCGCTTCGACCTCGCCACGACCCTGGGCCGGCACGGCGCGGAGTTCACCCCGCACCACCCGTTCTTCGTCGCTCTTGCCACCGACCCGGTCCTCTCCCACGTCAAGCTCATCGCCGAGCCCTGGGACGTGGGCCCCGGCGGCTGGCGCACCGGCCAGTTCCCCGCCCCCATGGCGGACTGGAACGACCGCTTCCGCGACGCCGCACGCACCTTCTGGCTCAGCGACCCCGCCACCGGCGTGGCCGGCGGGACCGGAGGGGACCTGCGCGACCTCGCCACCCGCCTCGCCGGCTCCGCCGACCTCTTCGCCCACGGCTCGGTCCCGGGCGGGCGCGGCCCGCTCGCGAGCATCAACTACGTCACCGCCCACGACGGCTTCACCCTCGCCGACCTCCTCACCTACAGCCGCAAGCACAACGAGGCCAACGGCGAGGACAACCGCGACGGCAGCGACAACAACCGCTCGTGGAACGTCGAGATCGAGGGCCCGGTCGCGACCGACGCCCTCACCCCCTTCCACGAGCGGGGTGGGCCGGGCGACGCCGCGGTCCGCGCCGGGACCGCCCCCACCGTCCACGAGCGCGCCGAGGACGTCCTCCTCGGCCGGCGCCGCGGGGTGCGCAACCTCCTCGGCACGCTGCTCCTGTCCGCGGGCACCCCCATGGTGACGGCCGGGGACGAGCTCGGCCGCAGCCAGCTGGGCAACAACAACGCCTACTGCCAGGACAACGAGCTCTCGTGGGTGGACTGGGAGCTGCGGCCCTGGCAGGCCGAGCTGCTCGCCACGTCCCGCCACCTCCTGCGCCTGCGCCGCGAGCACCCCGTGCTGCGGCCCACGCACTTCGCCACCGGGCACACCGCCGAGGGCGACTGCATCCCCGACCTCGCCTGGTACCGGGCGGACGCCGAGGAGATGGACCCCGCCGACTGGCACGACTCCCGCGTGCGGGTGCTGCAGATGCTCCGCTCGGGCTACGCCGTCGGCGACGGCGACCTCCTCCTCGTCCTCAACGGCTCGCTCGACCGGCAGGACGTCACCCTGCCGCAGGGCGCGGGCGCGGACTACGAGCTGCTGTGGGACTCCGCCTGGGAGTGCCCGCCGGCGGAGGACGCCGAGCCGGAGGTCACCGCGCCGGGCGGGACGACGGCGATGGAGGCCCTCACCATGCGGGCGTACCTCAGCCGCCGCTGACCAGAGCCCCCCACTCCGCCGACAGCCGGATTCCTCCAGGCACGAGGCACCATCCCCCGCCGACAGCCGGAGTTCCTTTGGGCGTCCGCCTTCCGCCGCACGCACGCCGCTGGGCACAATGACAGCGTGGCGGAGCGGCTCACCGGTGAGGCCCGGGACCGGGTGCGGGCGAGCGCGCTGACCTTCGTCGGCGGGCTGACGATCCTCCTCGTCGCGGTCGGCCTCTACGTCACCCTCGTCGGCTCCGAGCAGACGTCGGTGGTGCCGAGCACCGTCGTCGCGGTGTCCGACGACGGCCGGCGCGTCACCGTCGAGCTCGTGCACCGGACGTGCGAGGTGCCGTCCGGGATCGCCGTCGACGAGCGCGCCGACGAGGTCGTCCTCACCGCCCGTGTCATGGCGCCGACGGCAGAGGACGACGAGTGCCTCCCGGTCACGACCCGGGAGAGCGTCACGCTCACCGAGCCTCTCGGCACCCGCGAGCTGCGCACCACCCGGCCCTGAGCCCGGAGAGTTCCGGCTCTCGGCGGGGTGGGCGCTCCCACATGCGGCGAGAGCCGGATTCCTTGGTGGAGGAATCCGGCTCTCGGCGCTTCTTGGGGGTTACGCCTGGGCGGCGGCGACGAGCGCGAGCTCGGCGGTGCCGGCGACGTGCTCGTGCGTGGGCACGATGCGCACCGAGTACCCGAAGGACCCGGAGAACTCGAGCTCGACCTCGCCGTGGTAGCCGTAGCGGCCGCCCTCGTAGGTCTCGCTCAGCGCGAGCGGGCGGGTGGTGACGTCGACGAGCGTGTCGTCCTCGTCCACCCGGCCCGTGACGAGCTGGACCTCGACGTCCTGCGGGGCCAGCGCGCCCAGCGTCACGTACGCGCTGACGCCGACGACGTCCCCGACCTTGACGGCGTCGGCCACACCGGTCGACTCGACGTGGTCCACGCGCACGGTGTGCCAGGCCTCGCGCACGCGGCCCTTCCAGTCAGCGAGCGCCGTCGCCTCGGCGAAGCCGGCGCCGTTGAGGGTGCGGTAGGAGCCGGCGACCGGCGTGTACAGCCGCTCGACGTACTCGCGCACCATGCGCGTCGCCTGCACCTTCGGGCCGAGGGTCGCCAGGGTGTGGCGGACCATCTCGAGCCAGTGCTGGGGCACGCCGTTCTCGTCGCGGTCGTAGAAGCGCGGCACGACCGTGTCCTCGAGGAGCTCGTACAGCGCGGCGGCCTCGAGGGCGTCGCGGCGCTGGGGGTCCTCGACGCCGTCGGCGGTGGGGATGGCCCAGCCGTTCTGGCCGTCGTACCACTCGTCCCACCAGCCGTCGAGGATCGAGAGGTTGAGGGCGCCGTTGAGCGCGCACTTCATGCCCGAGGTCCCGGACGCCTCGAGCGGGCGCAGCGGGTTGTTGAGCCACACGTCGCAGCCCGGCATGAGGGTCTGGGCCATCTCGATGTCGTAGTTCGGCAGGAAGACGATGCGGTCACGCACGCCCTCCTCGTCGGCGAAGCTCACGAGCCGCTGGATGAGGCCGATGCCCTGCTCGTCGGCGGGGTGGGACTTGCCGGCGACGAGGATCTGGATCGGCCGCTCGGGGTCGGTGAGGAGCTTCCGCAGGCGCTCGGGGTCCGAGAGCATGAGGGTGAGGCGCTTGTAGGTCGGCACGCGGCGGGCGAAGCCGATGGTGAGGACGTCGGGGTCCAGGACGTCGTCGACCCAGCCGAGCTCGGCCGGCGAGGCGCCGCGGTCCATCCAGGACTTGCGCACCCGGCGGCGCGCGGACCTCACCAGCTCGGTGCGCAGCGTGCGGCGCATCGCCCACAGCTCGGCGTCGGGGACGCCGCCCTGCTCGGCCGGCAGCAGCCACCCGTCGCCGCTCGCGACCTGCTCGGGGCTCAGGTAGGACTCGGCCATCCGGACGAAGGCCGGGTCGGTCCACGTGGGCCCGTGCACGCCGTTGGTGATCGAGGTGATCGGCACCTCGGAGACGTCGAAGCCGGGCCACAGCTGGTGGAACATCCCGCGGGAGACCTTGCCGTGGAGACGGGCCACGCCGTTGGCGAGGCGCGCGGTGCGCAGGCCCATGACGGCCATGTTGTAGACCGAGCGGTCACCGCCCTCGAAGTCCTCGGTGCCGAGCGCGAGGATCTTCTCGACCGGGATGCCGGGCAGCTCGGCGGAGCCGCTGAAGTGCTCGCGGACGAGCTCGCGGGAGAAGCGGTCGATGCCGGCGGGCACGGGGGTGTGCGTGGTGAAGACGGTGCCGCCGCGCACGGCCTCGAGGGCGGCCTCGAAGCTCAGGCCCTCGGCCTCGACGAGCTCGCGGATGCGCTCGATGGCGAGGAAGCCCGCGTGGCCCTCGTTCGCGTGGTAGACCTGCGGCGCCGGGCCGCCGGTGAGGCGGGCGTGCAGGCGCAGGGCCTTGACCCCGCCCATGCCGAGGAGGAGCTCCTGCTTGAGGCGGTGCTCGGGGGCGCCGCCGTAGAGGCGGTCGGTGACCTTGCGGCTGGCCTCGTCGTTCTCCGTGATGTTGGAGTCGAGGAGGAGCAGCGGGACGCGGCCGACGTCGGCGCGCCACACCTGGGCGTGCAGCTGGTGGCCACCGGGCAGGGGCAGGCTCACGCGCGCGGGGGTTCCGTCGGCCTCGCGCAGCAGGGTGAGGGGCAGGTTGTCCGGGTCGAGCAGCGGGTAGGTCTCGTGCTGCCAGCCCTCGCGGGTGAGGGACTGCTTGAAGTAGCCCGCACCGTAGAGGAGGCCGACGCCGATGATCGGCACCCCGAGGTCCGAGGCGGACTTGAGGTGGTCGCCGGCGAGGATGCCCAGGCCGCCGGAGTACTGGGGCAGCACCGCGGTGATGCCGAACTCGGCGGAGAAGTAGGCGATGGCCTCGGGCTTGTCCTCCGCGTGGAAGGACTCCTGGTACCAGCGGGGCTGCTCGAGGTACTCGCGCAGGTCGGCGTCGAGCTCGTGGACGCGGGCGACGAGCGCCTCGTCACGCGCGAGCTCCTCCAGACGCGCCTTGCCGAGCTCCCCGAGCAGCTCGATCGGGTCGCCGTGGAGGGCCTGCCAGCGTTCCGGGTCGAGCGACTCGAACAGGGCCCGGGTGGGCTCGTGCCACGAGAACCGCAGGTTCTGGGCGAGGGTGTCCAGCGGAGCGAGGGGCTCGGGCAGGACCGTGCGGACGGTAAATCGACGGATGGCTCTCACCCGAGCGAGTGTAGCCCTGATTCCGCAACGTTTTCAGCGGCTTACGGCCAGTTTCAGCGCGGGTGGGGGCCTCACCCGAACGGGCCAGTCTGGCCCACCGCACCGTGCAGCGCAGTCCGGGACCCCAGCGGTCGACCACAGCGCGCCACGTCGATAGGTTCGTGACCGTGAGTCCCGCACAGCGCACCTCCCAGTCCCCGGCGCGAGCCGCCACGCCGCCGCCCACGCCCGCCGTGCCGCGTCCCGCGTCGGCCACCCCCATCGGCCGGATCCCGGTCATCGAGCTCGCCCCCGTCGTCGAGGGCGGGCGCTGGCCCGCCAAGGCCGTCACCGGTGAGGCGGTCCGGGTGCAGGCGACCGTGTTCCGCGAGGGGCACGACGCCGTCGCCGCCACCGCCGTCCTCACCGGCCCCGACGGCGTCGAGCACAGCCGCGTGACGATGGACCCGGTCGACCCGGGCCTGGACCACATGGAGGCCTGGCTCGTCCCCGACCGCGTGGGCGACTGGACCTTCCACGTCGAGGGCTGGTCCGACCCGTACGGCACGTGGCTGCAC
The DNA here is from genome assembly GCF_014837105.1 of Oceanitalea stevensii. Classification (GTDB taxonomy): domain Bacteria; phylum Actinomycetota; class Actinomycetes; order Actinomycetales; family Actinomycetaceae; genus Oceanitalea; species Oceanitalea stevensii. Next base: position 58,242 of record NZ_JACSPO010000012.1, read on the forward strand.
GACGCGCCGCTCAAGGTGAACGCCGGCGTCGACGTCGAGCTCATGCTCACCGAGGGTGCGCTGCTCCTCGAGGCCGCCGCCGCCCGGCCCGAGCTGCCCGCCGAGGCGCGCACCGTCCTCACCGACGCCGTCACCGCCCTGCGCGACGCCGGCCGTCCGCCGGCCGCCCGGCTCGCCGCCGGCACCGCCCAGGAGGTCCGCGACGCCCTCGCCGCCCACCCGGTGCGCGAGCACGTCACCCCCAGCGCCGCCTACCCGCTGCGGGTGGACCGCCCGCTCGCGCTCGTCGGCTCCTGGTACGAGTTCTTCCCGCGCTCCGAGGGGGCGCGCTTCGACCCCGAGAAGGGCGGCTGGGTCTCAGGGACCCTGCGCACCGCCGCGGAGCGCCTGCCCGCGATCGCGGACATGGGCTTCGACGTCGTCTACCTCACCCCGGTCCACCCGATCGGCACGACGAACCGCAAGGGCCGCAACAACACCCTCACCGCCCAGCAGGGCGACCCGGGCTCGCCCTACGGCATCGGCTCCCCCGAGGGTGGCCACGACGCCATCCACCCCGAGCTCGGCACCTTCGCGGACTTCGACGCCTTCGTCGCCCGCGCCCGCGAGCTCGGGATGGAGGTGGCCCTGGACATCGCGCTCCAGGCCTCCCCGGACCACCCGTGGGTCACCGAGCACCCCGAGTGGTTCACCCGGCGGGCCGACGGCACCATCGCCTACGCCGAGAACCCGCCCAAGAAGTACCAGGACATCTACCCGCTCAACTTCGACAACGACCCCGAGGGCATCTACCACGCGGTCCGCGACATGCTCCAGGTGTGGATCGACCACGGCGTCACCGCCTTCCGGGTCGACAACCCCCACACCAAGCCGCTCGACTTCTGGGAGCGCATCCTCACCGACGTGCGCGAGTCCCACCCCGAGGTCGTCTTCCTCTCCGAGGCCTTCACCCGTCCGGCGATGATGCGCACGCTCGCGGCCGTCGGCTTCCACCAGTCCTACACGTACTTCACGTGGCGCACGACGAAGGAGGAGGTGGCCGAGTACCTCGAGGAGGTGGGCAACGAGACCTCCCACGTGCTGCGGCCGAGCTTCTGGCCCACGACCCACGACATCCTCACCCCCTACATGCAGACCGGCGGGGTCGCGGCCTTCGCGATCCGCGCGGTGCTCGCGGCGACCGGCTCGCCGACGTGGGGCATCTACTCCGGCTACGAGCTCGTCGAGAACGTCGCCCGGCCCGGTGCCGAGGAGCAGATCGACAACGAGAAGTACGAGCTCAAGGCCCGGGACTGGTCCCGGGCCGAGCACATCGGCATCTCCCACCTCCTCACCGAGCTCAACCGCATCCGCCGCGCCCACCCGGCCCTGCAGCGGCTGCGCGGGCTCACCGTCCACCCGACGACGGACGACGCGACCGTGTGCTTCTCGCGGCACGTGCCCGCCCACCTGTCGCCGACGGGCCAGGCCGACACCGTCGTCGTCGTCCTCACCCTCGACCCCTTCACCACCCGGGAGGGCATCATCGACCTCGACCTCACCGCGCTCGGCCTGCCCGAGCCGGCGCCGGGCACCGACCCGGGCACCCCGCTCCTGGCCGCGACGGACGAGCTGTCCGGCGAGACCTACTTCTGGGGCCGGCAGCCCTACGTCCGGCTCGACCCCCACCAGCGCTGCGCGCACGTCCTGTCGGTGAGGCCGCTGTGAGCCCGAACAACCCCGTCCGTGCCATGACCGCCCGCACCGACCCCATCCCGCGGCTCGGCGGCGGCCAGCGCCCCGGCCTCACCGACGACCCCGAGTGGTACCGCACCGCGGTGTTCTACGAGGTCCTGCTACGCGCCTTCGGCGACTCCGACGGCTCGGGGACCGGTGACCTGCGCGGGCTCATCGACCGCCTCGACTACCTCCAGTGGCTGGGCGTCGACTGCCTGTGGATCCCGCCCTTCTACCCCTCGCCGCTGCGCGACGGCGGCTACGACGTCGCCGACTACACCGCGGTGGCCTCGGAGTACGGCACCGTCGAGGACTTCCAGGAGCTCCTCGAGGAGGCCCACTCCCGCGGGCTGCGGATCATCATCGACCTCGTCATGAACCACACGAGCGACCAGCACCCGTGGTTCCAGGCCTCCCGGGCCATGCCCGACGGCCCCTACGGCGACTTCTACGTGTGGAGCGACGACAACACCAAGTACGGCGACGCCCGCATCATCTTCGTCGACACCGAGACCTCGAACTGGTCCTTCGACCCGGTGCGCCGCCAGTACTACTGGCACCGCTTCTTCTCCCACCAGCCGGACCTCAACTTCGAGAATCCCAAGGTCATCGAGGCGATGCACGACGTCGTCCGGTTCTGGTGCCGGATGGGCGTGGACGGCTTCCGGCTCGACGCCGTGCCCTACCTCTTCGAGGAGGAGGGGACGAACTGCGAGAACCTCCCGCGCACCCACGAGTTCATCCGTGACCTGCGCGCGATGGTCGACCGGGAGTTCCCGGGCACGCTCATCCTCGCCGAGGCCAACCAGTGGCCCGAGGACGTCGTCGAGTACTACGGCACCGAGACCGCGCCCGAGTGCCACATGTGCTTCCACTTCCCGGTGATGCCGCGCCTGTTCTACGCGCTGCGCGAGCAGCGGGCGCACGCGATCCGCGACATCCTCGCCGACACCCCGGCGATCCCGCAGGGCGCACAGTGGGCGACCTTCCTGCGCAACCACGACGAGCTCACCCTCGAGATGGTCTCCACCGAGGAGCGTGCCGCCATGTACGGCTGGTACGCCGAGGACCCGCGCATGCGCGCGAACGTCGGCATCCGGCGGCGGCTCTCGCCGCTGCTGGGCAACTCCCGCGCCGAGATCGAGCTCGCGCACGCGCTGCTCCTGTCCCTGCCCGGCAGCCCCTACCTCTACTACGGCGACGAGATCGGGATGGGGGACAACATCTGGCTGCCCGACCGGGACGCCGTGCGCACCCCCATGCAGTGGTCCCCGGACCGCAACGCCGGCTTCTCCACCGCCGACCCGGGCAAGCTCTACCTGCCGCTCGTCCAGTCCCTGGTCAACCACTACCAGGCGGTCAACGTCGAGGCGCAGTACGCGACGCCCACCTCCCTGCTCCACTGGGTGCGCGGCATCCTCGAGGTGCGCCGCGCCCACCCGGTGTTCGGGACCGGCAGCTTCGAGTTCCTCGACGTGGACAACGACGCCGTCCTCGCCTTCGTCCGCGAGGACGAGAACGAGGCGATCCTCTGCGTGATGAACCTCGCCAACACCCCGCGCGCCGCGCACATCCAGGCGCCGCAATTCGCCGGGCGGCAGCTGACCGACATCTTCGGCGGGGCGGTCTTCCCCGCCGTCGACGCGGGCGGCCAGGTGACCGTCACCCTCGGCTCGCGCGACTTCTTCTGGCTGCGGGTGGAGCCGGTGGCCACGCCCGTGGCCCCGCCGGCGAGCGTCCCCTCGGCGGGCACGCCGCTGGAGCCGCTGCCGCCCGCGGACCACCGGGAGCCCTGATGCCCACACTCACCCCGCCGTTCCCCGACTTCCTGCCCGAGTGGGTCGCGCGGCAGCGCTGGTACACGGCCAAGGGCCGCACGCCCCTGCTGCGGCGCGTCGGCGGCCTGCGCCACCAGGACCCGGACGGCGAGGTGGGTGTGGAGACCTGGCTCGTCCAGGACGACGGCGGCCCCTCCCCCGTCGTCTACCAGGTGCCGCTCACCTACCGCGGCGCGCCGGTGCCCGAGCTCGAGCACGCGCTCGTCGCGCAGGCCGAGCACTCCGAGCTCGGCCCCCGGTGGATCTACGACGGCTGCCACGACCCCGTGTACGCGCGGCTGCTCCTCGCGACGATCCTCGAGGGCGGGACGGCCGAGTCCGACGGCGGGGCGCAGTACGGGCGCGCCTCCGGGCACCGCGCGAGCGGCGACGGCGCGATGGGCGCCCACACCGGCGGCGAGCAGGTGCGGGTCCTGCGCGGGGAGCAGTCCAACACCTCGCTCATCTTCGAGGGCGAGGACGGACCGCCGGTCATCTGCAAGGTCTTCCGGGTGCTGGCCGACGGCCGCAACCCCGACGTCGTCGTCCAGGAGGCGCTCGCCGCCGCGGGCAGCACGCGCGTGCCCGCTCCCCTCGGGGACCTCTACGGGGAGTGGACCGGTCCCGCCGGGGAGCGCCAGCACGGCCACCTCGCCTTCGCCCAGGAGTTCCTCCCCGGCGTCGAGGACGCGTGGCGGGTGGCGGTGCGTGCGGCCACCGACGGCGAGCACCTCGGCGAGCGGGCCGCGCACCTGGGTGCCGCCGTCGCCTCTGTCCACCGCGACCTCGCGGCCGCCTTCCCCACCCACGAGGCCACCGAGCCCGTCCGCGCCCAGCTGCGCGCCACGTGGCGCGACCGGGCCACCGCCGCGCTGCTCGAGGCGCCCGAGCTCGAGGAGCACCGCGAGGCGATCGCCGCCGTCTACGCCCGCACCGAGCAGGCGGCCTGGCCGGGCCTGCAGCGGATCCACGGCGACCTCCACCTCGGGCAGGTCATCGAGGCTCCCGGGCGCGGGTGGCTGCTCCTCGACTTCGAGGGCGAGCCGCTGCGGCCGCTGGGCGAGCGCACCGCCCCCGACCTCGCCCTGCGCGACGTCGCCGGCATGCTGCGCTCCCTCGACTACGCCGCCGGCGCGGCCCAGCGCGAGCACGGCGCCGACGTGGCCGCGGACTGGGTGGCGCGGGCACGCGGCGCGTTCCTCGACGGCTACGCCCGCGAGGCCGGCCACGACCCCCGGGAGGACGCCGAGCTCCTCGCCGCCCTCGAGCTCGACAAGGCCCTGTACGAGGCGGTCTACGAGGCGCGCAACCGCCCCGCGTGGCTGTCCATCCCGGTGAGCGGGGTACGGCGGCTGCTCGGGACGACCGCCCCGTGACCTTTCTCGCGCGACAGCACGGACGGGATGGAAGAGTGGACGACATGACCAACGACGAGAGCCCGGCACCGGCCCCCGCCCCCACCGCCCCCGGGCCTGCCCCCGTCGACCACGGCGTCCTCCACGCCGTCGCCGCGGGCCTGCACCACCAGCCGCACGACGTCCTCGGCCCGCACGTCGGCGAGGACGCCGTCACCATCCGCACGCTGCGGCCCCTGGCCGACGCCGTCGTCCTCGTCACCGCTGACGGTCGCCGGCCCTTCGAGCACGAGGCCGAGGGTGTGTGGGTGACGGTCGTGCCCGGCACCGAGGTGCCCGACTACCGGCTCGAGGCCACCTACGGGACCGACACCCACCAGACCGACGACCCCTACCGCTTCCTGCCCACCCTCGGCGAGCTGGACCTCCACCTCGTCGGCGAGGGACGCCACGAGGAGCTGTGGAACGTCCTGGGCGCCCACGTGCGCCGCTACCCCTCCGCGCTCGGCGACGTCACCGGCACGTCCTTCGCGGTGTGGGCCCCCAACGCCCGCGCCGTGCGCGTCAAGGGCGACTTCAACTCCTGGGACGGGCGCACCGCGGCGATGCGGTCGCTCGGCTCCAGCGGCGTGTGGGAGATCTTCCTGCCGGGCGTCGGCTCCGGTGCCCGGTACAAGTTCGAGATCCAGTACCGCGACGGCACGTGGCACGAGAAGGCCGACCCGATGGCCCGGGCCGCGGAGCACCCGCCGGCCACGGCGTCGGTCGTCACCGAGTCCCACTACGAGTGGCAGGACGAGGAGTGGATCGCCCGCCGCGCCGCGACGAACCCGCACTCCGGCCCGATGAGCGTGTACGAGGTCCACCTCTCCTCGTGGCGCCCCGGCCTGAGCTACCGCGACCTCGCCGTCGACCTCGTCGACTACGTCGCCGGGCTCGGCTTCACCCACGTGGAGTTCATGCCGGTCGCCGAGCACCCCTTCGGCGGCTCGTGGGGCTACCAGGTGACCTCCTACTACGCCCCGACGGCGCGGATGGGCGGACCCGACGACTTCCGCTACCTCGTCGACGCGTTCCACCAGGCCGGGATCGGCGTCATCATGGACTGGGTCCCGGCGCACTTCCCCAAGGACAGCTGGGCGCTGGCGCGCTTCGACGGCACGCCGCTGTACGAGGACCCGGACCCGCTGCGCGGGGAGCAGCCCGACTGGGGCACCCTCGTCTTCAACTTCGGACGGCGCGAGGTGCGCAACTTCCTCGTCGCCAACGCGCTGTACTGGCTCGAGGAGTTCCACATCGACGGCCTGCGCGTGGACGCCGTCGCCTCGATGCTCTACCTCGACTACTCCCGCCAGCCCGGCCAGTGGCGCCCCAACGAGCACGGCGGCCGGGAGAACCTCGAGGCGATCAGCTTCCTCCAGGAGACCAACGCGACCGCCTACCGCCGGGTCCCGGGGATCGTCATGATCGCCGAGGAGTCCACCGCGTGGCCGGGCGTCAGCGCCCCCACCGACCAGGGCGGCCTCGGCTACGGGCTCAAGTGGAACATGGGCTGGATGAACGACACCCTGCGCTACCTGGCGGAGGAGCCGATCAACCGGCGCTACCACCACGGGGAGCTCACCTTCTCCCTCGTCTACGCCTTCTCCGAGCAGTTCGTCCTGCCGCTGAGCCACGACGAGGTCGTCCACGGCAAGGGCTCGCTCGTGCGCAAGATGCCCGGCGACCGCTGGCAGCAGCTCGCCGGCGTGCGCGCCCTGCTCGCCTACCAGTGGTCCCACCCGGGCAAGCAGCTGCTCTTCATGGGCGGGGAGTTCGCCCAGGAGGAGGAGTGGTCGGAGTCCCGCGGGCTGGACTGGCACCTGCTCGACAACCCGGCCCACGCCGGGACCGCCGACCTCGTGCGCCGCCTCAACGACGTCTACCGCGCCCACCCCGCGCTGCACGCCGACGACTTCTCCCCCGCCGGCTTCCAGTGGATCGAGGCGGGCGACGGCGACCACAACGTCATCAGCTTCCTGCGCACCGACCCCACGGGCGAGGGCCGCGACGTCGCCTGCATCGTCAACTTCGCCGGCGCCCCGCACGAGAACTACCGGGTGGGCCTGCCCCACGCGGGCACCTGGGTGGAGATCCTCAACACCGACGCCGAGGAGTACGGCGGCTCGGGCGTGGGCAACCTCGGCCGTGTGGTCGCCGAGGAGCTCCCGTGGAACGGCCGCCCGGCGTCGGCGCGCCTGCGCGTCCCGCCGCTCGGCGCCCTCTGGCTCACGCCGGAGAGCTGACCGGGACTCCCACCCCTCCCCGCATATGCGCGAAAAGCGCTGCCCCGCCGGCCGGGGCAGCGCTTTTTTCGCGCATATGTGGAGTGTGGGTGGGTGGGCGCCCTCAGTAGAGGGCGCTGGCGAGGTTGCGTCTGGCTTCGGCCACGAGCGGGTCGGTGCTGCCGACGATCTCGAAGTACTCGACGACGCGCTTGCGCGCCTCCTCACGGTCCTCGCCCGCCGTCGCACGGACGACGGCGATGAGCCGGTCGAAGGCGGCCTGCGGCCGGCCGGCGGCGACCTCGGCGTCGGCCGCGGCGAGGTGGACGGCGACGTCGGTGAGGGGCGCGCCCTCGGCGTCGGCGACGGCCTGCAGGCCGCCTGCGCTGGCGGTCCGGATGATGAGCTCGACCTGCGCGAGCGCCGCGCTGGCCTCGTGGTCCGCCGGGTTCTCCTTGAGCGCGCGGCGGTAGGCGTCCGCCGCGGCGGCGTAGTCCTCGCGCTCGATCGCCTCCAGCGCCTCCGCGTGGAGCGGGGGCAGCGGGGGCTCCTCGGGGGCGGCGGGCTCCTCCTCGGCACCCGCGCCGCTCACCGTGCCGGTGACCCCGGCCTGCCCGGCGACGCGCAGCAGCTCCTCGAGGACGGCACGCAGCTGGTCCTCGGGGTAGTCGCCCTGGTACAGCGGGACGGGCTGGCCACGGACGATGGCGACGACGGTCGGCACCGCCTGCACCTGGAAGGCCTGGGCGATCTGCGGGCTCGTCTCGACGTCCACCCGGGCGAGCTGAAAGCGCCCGCCGAAGTCGGTGGCCACCTTGGCGAGCACCGCGGAGGGGCCGCCGGCGTACGCGGCGGCCACCTCGACGACGACCGGCACGCGCATCGACAGCTCGACGGTCTGCTGGAAGTCCGCCTCGGTGACGTCGACGACGATCGGCGCGTTCGCGGCGTCGCCGGCCGGCGCCGCCGGCTGGGGCGGCCGGGCCAGGGCAGACAGGTCCACGGCTCCGTGCAGGTTGATCGAGGGCTGGCTCATCGGTGTCCTTGCTGTGTGCGGTGAGGTCCTGACGACGACGTTACCCCTCGCCGTCGCCCTCCTCCTCATCCTCGGGAGCCCGGTCGCTCTCGCCGACGTTCGCGAGCACCTGCGTCGCGCCGAGGACGGCGACCGGCTCCTCGCTGCCCTCGGGCGGCACGGAGAAGGCGACGGGGATGAGGTAGTGGGCGCGGGCCTCGCCGTCGATGCGGGGGTCCTGCTCCATGAGGAGACCGAGGTCCCCGCCGGCCTCGAGGGTCGAGCCCTCGACCGTGCGGCGCAGGTTGAGGCGCCCGTCGATGACCCCGACGACGAGCGCGCCGCCCTCAGCGGTCTGCATGGCCGAGACGGAGCCCTCACGCACCTCGTAGCTCTCGCGCACCTGGCCGGCGACCTCGACGGTCTCCCGCAGGGCGGAGATCATCTCGGCGTAGCCGGTGCGGAAGGGGTCCTCGGCGAAGAGCGCGGAGGCCTCACCGTCCGGGTCGGCCAGGAGCTCGGCGTAGCGGGCGACGGTCTGCTGCGGGGTGGCGAGGAGCCCCTCGGCGTCGGGCGCCAGCTGGGGGCTGCCGGCGTCGGGACGCGCGGTGCTCGGGGTCTGCGCGCCCGGCAGCAGCGTGGTCCAGAACCACAGCTTGTACTGGCTGCGCGCGTCCTCCTGGGTGAGGACGAGCAGGAGCGGCAGGTTCGCGTCGTCGGGCACGTGGGAGACGACGTAGAGCGAGCGCGGCCACTCGTCGGTGGCGGCGACGACCTCGATCTGGCTGTTCGTCGTCAGCGGGGTGGGGGTGCGCTCGCCGTCGGAGGCGGCGCTGAGGCGGTACTCCGCCTGGCGCATCGCCAGCGCGGGGCCGGTGACGCGGTCGGTGAGCAGCTCGGGGTCGAGCGCGGCGTCGGCCTCGTCGACGGTCTCCTCGACGTCGGCGAGGATCCGCTCGATGCGGTCCTCGTCGAGCACGGGCAGCGGTGCGGTGGCGGCCGGCTCGGGCGCGGGCTGCGGGACCTCTCCCGCGCAGCCCGCGAGGAGCAGCGCGGTGACCGCGGCGCCGGCAGCGAGCCGGGCGCCCCTGTGCCGGGGGTGGGGGGTGGCGCCGGTCATCGTCGCTCCTCTCCGTCGTCGTCCATGGGCTGGGTGGGTGGGGTGGGGGGTCCGGCGGTGCCGCCGAAGCCCCAGACCGAGCGCCACGACGGCGGGGCGGGCGAGTAGCCGTCGTCGTCGTCCTCGGCCGAGCCGTCCGGGGTCCCGGCGGACTGCTCCGGTGCGGACCCGGTCGGCTCCGCGGTCTCGTCCGGCTCCGGAGCCGGCGGCTCGTCCGGCTCCTGCGCGGAGTGCTCGCCCTCCTCGGCCTCCTCGGCCTCCTCGGCCACGAGGGGCTCGGCGTCCTCGGGCGCCGGCGCGACAGGCTCCGGCTCGTCGGCGAGGCCGTCGGCCGTCGCGTCGGGCGTGAGGTCACCGTCGGCCGCGGTCGGCTCCCACTCGCCGGTGGGGTCGTCGGGCGCGGAGGTGGCAGGCGCGTCGTCGGCCGGCTCGGCGTCGACGGCGTCCGCGGGCGCGAGCGGGGGCGGCGGCACCGCCCCGCCGGCCTCGGCCCGCTCACGTGCCAGCGTCTGCTCGTACTCACGGATCTGGCGGCGGGTGAGGCGCTCACCGGTGCCGGGGTCGGTGTCGGTGATGCTGCGCGCCGGCGTCGGGCCCTCGGCGCGGGCGGCGTCCCGGCGCTCCCGCTCGCGGCGGGCGAGGACGTCGAGCACGAGCATCGTCACGCCGGCCACGAGGGCGAGGACGCCGACGACGATCCCCGGGACGAGCCACGGGGTGCTGACCTGGCGGCCCCACTCGAGCTCGATCTCCGGCGCGGGCCCGGTGCCGTCGGTCGCGGCGACGAGGCTCCAGCGGCCGGGGCTGTCGGACCAGCTGAGCTCGGCGGAACCGGTCGAGACGGTCTCCACGACCCACAGGTCCGAGCCGGCGGGGTTCGGGAGCCCGGAGGTCTCTCCGGTGGGCTCCTCGTCCGGGGCGTCCGTGGGGGCGGCCTCCGGGTCGCCGGTGACGACCTCGGTGGTGAGCTCCTCCCAGGAGGACAGGCCCGTCACGCGCATGTGGTCGGCGCCGTCGAGCCAGGCCTCGACCTCCGAGGTGCGCCCGATGGCGAGGACCACCTGCTCGTCGTCGCCGGCCGTGGCGCGCACGGTGACCTCGGGGTCGACGGCGTCGAGGACGCCGGGGCCGCTCACGATGACCGGCACGTCGGGACGCTCACCGAGCGCGAGCGTCGCGGTGTCGGAGGAACGGACGACGACGGCTGCGATCACGGAGGCCAGGATGACGAGCACGCCGGCCAGGGCGAGCATCAGGGGCAGTCTGCGTCGGGTCACGGGGTGCGGCTTCCTCCCAGGTGGGCGCGGGTGCGACGTCCCAGGATACGCCGCTGGTCGCGGGGGTCGCGTTATCAGGTTGTGACCGAAGTGCGACGATCCCGCGTGGGCTCGGTATGACCCCGGTGGCCCGTCAGGGGCCCCGGTTACGCTGACCCCGGCCCGCACGAGCGTGCCGACCCCTGAGCAGGAGGACAGATGAGCGAGGACCAGTCCGTGTTCCCCGTGGTCATGCGCGGGTACGACCGCGCGCAGGTGGACCAGCGGGTGCACGCCCTGGAGACCGCGCTCGCCGGCGCCCGGCAGCAGGTGGCGGCTCTCGACGAGCGCACCATGCGGCTGTCCGGGGAGCTGTCCCAGGCACAGCGCGAGCTGCGCGAGCGTGCCCAGCCCACCTACGCCGGTCTGGGAGCGCGCATCGAGCAGCTGCTCCGGTCCGCGGAGGAGCAGTCCGCGGGCGTCGTCGACCGGGCCCGCGCACAGGCGGCGCAGGCCGTCGCGACGGCGGAGCAGCGGGCCGCCGAGCTCACCGAGCGCGCCGAGTCCGAGGCCGCCTCGCGGCTCGCCGCCGCGCGCCGTGAGTCCCTCGAGACGCTCGAGGACGCGCAGCGCCAGGCCGGCTCCGCCCTCGAGGTCGCCCAGCGCACCGCCGAGGAGATCGTGTCCTCCGCCGAGCGGGAGGCCGCGCGCGTCCAGGAGACCGTCCGCGACGAGGAGCAGCACCGCCGCGCCGACCTCGACCGCGAGCTCGCGCTCACCCGGGCCACCGCCGAGCGCGAGGTCCTCGAGCTGCGGACCGCCACGGAGGCCGAGGCCACCCGGCTTCGGTCCGAGGCCACCGCCCTCCACCAGGAGGCGCAGAACGTCCTCGAGCAGGCACGCGCGGAGGCCGAGCAGCTGCGTCACCGCGCCGAGCTCGAGGCCGCGACGCTGCGCGAGGAGACCGAGCGCGCCGCCGCCGCGGCCCAGGCGGAGGCCCGCGCCGCGACCACCGCCCTGGCCGAGGAGACCGAGCGCCGGGCCACCGACGCCGAGTCGCGTCTCGCCGAGGCCCTCGCCCGCACCGAGTCGGTCATCGCCGACGCCGACGCCGCGGCCGCCCGCCGGGTGGAGCAGGCGCGCGAGGAGGCCGAGCAGGTCCTCGCCGAGGCGCGCGTGGAGTCCGAGCGCCTGCTGCGCGAGGCCGCCGAGGCCGCGCAGGCCGAGCGGGACACGCTGGCCGCGGAGATCGCCGACCTCGCCCGCCAGCGCGAGGACATCACGACCTACCTCAACGAGCTCCGCGGCGTCCTCGCCACCCGGACGTCCGCCGCACCTGCCGCCCTCGCGGTGCCGGAGCGCGCGTACGACGCCGCCACCTACGAGGACGCTGCCGCCGAGGTCGCGACCGACGCCGGTGCCGGCGCCGCCCTGGCTGCAGCGCCCGTCGCGGAGGTGGCTGCGGCACCCGACGACACCGTCGCCGCCCAGGTCGCGGCGAGTGCCGCCGACGCCCAGGCTGCGGCGCCCGGCGCGGAGGTGCTCGACGCCGAGGTCGTCGACGCCGAGGCGGGCGACGCCGCGGTGACCGACGCCGACGTCGCGGCGGCCGAGGACGCGGACTTCGATGAGGTGGACGTCGACGATGGCGTCGTCGAGCAGGCCGACGAGGCCTCCGCCGCGAGCGCCGTCGACGAGCCCGGACCGGCCCCGGAGGACTCCTCCCAGGCGGAGTCCGAGCGCGAGCCGCGGACCGAGGTCATGGACGCCATCTCGGGCGAGACCGCCGTCATGCCGGCCGTGGAGGACGACCGCCACTGACGCCGTGTGCCTGTCGGGTCCCCCGGGGACGCGACAGGCACACCCGGTGGTGGACCCGGTCACCAGTCCGGCACGGGCGCGAGCCTTTCGCTAACCTGAGGCGTGGCGCGAACGACTGCCGCCGCGAGCCGGGACGACCCGCTCGCCAGCACGACCACGGGGACGGCCCCGTAAAGAAGGACTGGGCCATGTCCACCGTCCGTTCCATCCTCACGCCCGCCGCCGTCGCCCGGCTGGCGCTCGGCTGGGGTGCCGTCCTCGCCCTCGCCCTGTCCGGCTCGCTGCTCGAGCCGCCCGTCACCGGGCCGGTGCTCGTCACGGCACTCGCGGTCATCGTCGGCGTCGTCCTCGTGTGCGCCTTCGGCGTCGTCCACGAGGCCGAGCACCTCGCGCGCCGTCTCGGGGACCCCTACGGCTCCCTCGTCCTCACGCTCTCGATCGTCGTCATCGAGGTCATCCTCATCTCCGCCGTCATGCTCGGCCCGGGTGAGCACGCGACGATCGCGCGGGACTCGGTGATGGCCGTCTCGATGATCATCCTCAACCTCGTCGTCGGGCTCGCGCTCCTCGTCGGCGGGCGCAGGCACGGCGATCTCGCGCCCAACCGGACCGGCACCTCGCAGTACCTCGCGATGCTCGTCGTCCTCGTCGCGCTCGCCTTCGGGGTCCCGGCGGTCCTCGGCACCGACGGCGCGTACACGTCGGGGCAGGCGGTGCCCGTCGTCCTCGTCACCGTGGCGCTCTACGCGTTCTTCCTCGCCCAGCAGACCGGCGCCCAGGCCGGGGACTTCCGCGAGGTCGCCACGGGCACGGCACCGCACGCGGACACGGCCGCGCGGGCCGGCGTCCGCGCCGTCGTCGCCGCGCACCGCACCGAGGTCCTCCTGCGTGCCGGGCTGCTCGTCGCGACCGTCCTGCCGATCGTCCTGCTCTCCCACGACATGGCCGCCCTCCTCGACGACGGGCTCGGCCGGCTCGGCGCCCCCACCGCGCTGGCCGGCGTCCTCATCGCGATGATCGTCTTCCTGCCGGAGTCGATCACCTCCGTGCGAGCGGCCCTCGCCGGGGAGATCCAGCGGGTGAGCAACCTGTGCCACGGCGCCCTGGTGTCCACCGTCGGGCTCACGATCCCCGCGGTGCTCGTCATCGGCATGCTCACCGGGCAGACCGTCGTGCTCGCCGAGTCCCCGGCCAACCTGCTGCTGCTGGGCGTCAGCCTGCTGCTCTCGGTGACGACCTTCTCCGCGCCCCGCGTCACCGCCACCCACGGCGCGGCGCACCTGGCGGTCTTCGCCGTCTACGCCGTCGCCGTCATGTCCTGACGCCGGCTACCGGACCATGCGGAGGTCGGCGATGCCGCCGAAGCGCTCCTCGACGCGGCGCTCGCCGGTGAGGACGAAGCCGTTGCGCTCGTAGAAGCGCCGGGCGCGCTCGTTGCCCTCGGCCACCCACAGGTAGGCGGGCGCGTCACCGATCGCGTGCTCGAGCAGCGCCTGGCCCAGCCCCTGCCCGTACCAGCGGGCGAGGACGTAGAGCCCCGACAGGAGGAGCGGACGCACCTCCCCGGTGCCGGTGGCCTCGGCACGGGAGAAGCCGCCGAGCTCGCCGGTCTCGCGGACGGTGCCCACCCACGTCGTGCTCGCGTCGGGGTCCTCGAGGCGCCGCGCCCAGCGCTCCGGCCCGTCCTCCTCCATGCGGGCGTAGACGTGCTCGGGCACCTCCTCGGCGTAGGTCTCGCGCCAGGCGCGGACGTGGAGAGCGGCGAGGTCAGCGGCGTCGTCGGGACGCGCCGCGCGGATGTGAAGAGGTCCTGCCATGGGGCACACGGTAGGGCACCGCCGCCCCCGGTTGCGGGGTGTGCGCGCCGCGCCCACCCTGACAGTCACCGCGACGACAGGAGTGACGATGAGCGACCGCCACGAGCCCGAGCACCCCGCCAAGCCGGACTCCCCCACCGACATCAAGAAGCCGTCGTGGACCTACGTGCTGCGCAAGACGGTCCGCGAGTTCAGCCGTGACGAGTGCACGATGCTCGCGGCGGCGCTCACCTACTACGCGGTGCTGTCCCTCTTCCCCGCGCTCATCGCGCTCGCCTCGATCCTCGCCCTCGTGGGACAGGGCGAGCAGGGTGCGAGCCAGATCACCACGCTCGTCGAGGACACCCTCCCCGAGGACACGGCGGAGCAGCTGCAGCCCATCATCGACAGCATCACGAACGTCGGGGCACCGGGGATCGGCCTCGTCATCGGTCTGCTCGTCGCGCTGTGGACCGCCTCGAACTACGTCACCGGCTTCGCCAAGGCGATGAACCGCATCTACGAGGTCCCCGAGGGCCGTCCGGTGTGGAAGCTGCGTCCCTGGACCTACCTCCTCACCCTCGTCCTGCTGCTCCTCGTCGCGCTCGCGATCGTCATCCTCGTCGTCAGTGGTCCCGTCGCCCAGAGCGTGGGCGACCTCATCGGCCTCGGCTCCACCGCCGTCACGGTGTGGAACATCGCCAAGTGGCCGGTCCTGCTCGTCGTCGTCATCGTCATCATCGCGCTGCTCTACTACGGCGCCCCCAACGTCAAGCAGCCCAAGCTCAAGTGGATCAGCGTCGGTGCCGTCATCGCCATCGTCGTCGCCGCGCTCGCCACGGTCGGCCTCGGGTTCTACGTCGCCAACTTCGGCAGCTACAACGAGACCTACGGTGCCCTCGCCGGCGTCATCGTCTTCCTCCTGTGGCTGTACATCATGAACCTCGCCCTGCTCTTCGGTGCGGAGTTCGACGCCGAGCTCGAGCGCGGCCGCCAGCTGCAGGCCGGGATCGAGGCCGAGGAGAAGATCCAGCTCCCGGCGCGCGACACCAAGGCCGCGGACAAGAAGGCCGAGCAGCGGAACGAGGACATCGACCGCGGCCGCGCCCTGCGTGAGTCGCACGGGCGTACCCAGGACGAGGACGTCGCCTCCTCCGGTGGTCGCCACTCGCGCAGCGACGGCTGACCACGGCCGGGCGGGCTCGCCGGCGGTCGTCGGCGGGCCCCCCCGGCCG
>NZ_JACSPO010000013.1 GCF_014837105.1 Oceanitalea stevensii
CCCCCCCCCCCCCCACGGAGGGGTTGACTACTTGACGACGAGGCTCGTGATGACCGAGCTCGCAGTCGTGTTGGCGGTCGCCTTGTGCGCGACGGTCAGCGAGTAGGTGCCGGCCGCGAGCTTGGGCAGGGTGACGACGGCGTCACCGTTCTCGTCGAGCGTGGCGCTGAGCATCGCCACGGTCGACACACCGCGCTTGACCTGGACGGTGACCTCTCCGTCACCGGCGAGGCCGGTCTCCGTCTCGGCGTGGACGTTGACCTTCGCCGCGACAGCGGGCTTGACCGAGGCCACGTCGGCGGTGACCGAGGTCGCCGCCTTCGTGACGATGAGCCGCGCGGTCGTGGAGGAGACCTTGAAGGTCTCGTCGGCCTGGTAGGTCACCCGCAGGGTGTGGGTGCCCACCGCGAGCTCCCGGTCGAGCTCGACCGTGGCGGAACCCTCGCTCAGGGTGGCCCGGCCGACCTCCGTGGTGCCGCTGGTGACGACGACGACGCCGGACGGCGTGCCGCCCTCACCAGAGACGGTGACCGCGACCTCGCCCGGCGCGCCGTACACGGCCCGCAGGGAGGAGACCGAGGCCTGCGTCACCGAGTCGACCGTGGGCTCGTTCGGGGCCGAGCGGTCGATGGTGAAGGACACCTCGCCCACCTGAGACACGTTGCCCGCGGTGTCGGTGGCCCGGTACAGGACGTTGTAGACGCCGTCGTTGTTGAACGTCACGCCGTACTGCTGGTTGGCGGAGAGGTTCGACCACGACTGGCCGCCGTTGACGGAGTACTGCACCGACTGCAGCGCACCGTTGTCCACGGCCTGCACCGAGAGGCGGACCGGCTGGTTGAACACGCCGCCGACACCGGTGGGGGTGGCCGGGGCCAGCGTGTGGGCGACCGTCGGGGCCTGGACGTCGGCGACGCCGGCGCCCACCATCGTGAGGCTGTCGACGGCGAGCTCGTCGGCCGAGGTGACGAACAGCGCGCCGGTGCCCTGCGGGGCGCCGGTGAGCGCGACGGAGACGTCCTTCCACCCGGCGCCGGCAGGGATCTGCGCGACGGCGAAGGGCGCGGCGTCGGCCGCACCCCAGCGGAGCTGGACCTGGCCGGCACCGTTGGCGCGGACGTCCACGCTGTCGATCCCGGAGAAGTTCACCGGGTCGTAGCGGAGGAAGTCACCGCTGCCGAGGCCGCGGACGGCGCTGCCGCCGCTCGCCTCCTCGTCGGCAAAGACGACGACACCCTGGCGACCGATGGCGTGCTCGGCCTGCTGGAGCTTCGGGTTGAGGCGCACCGTGGCCTCGCCGACCGCCGCCGGGACGCCGTCGTGGCCGCCGTCGCGGTAGGTGACGACGATGGCGCCGTAGAGCAGCGCGCCCGCGCCGTGCTCCGGGGAGTTCACGTCCGTGCGAATCCCGGTCTGGCAGCCCGTGCCCGAGAGCTCGGGGTGGGCGTGCTCGTCGTGGCCGAGGCCGTAGGTCCAGCTCACGCGGGAGCACACGGTCTCGTTGCCGTCCTCGGCGTCCTGGGTGGTCACCTGCATCGGGACGACGTTGCCCCAGTCGAAGAAGCCACCGTTGACGGGGTTGTTCACGGTGACGACCGGGGCCTGGTTGCCCACGGAGATCTGCTGGGAGGTGAGGCCGAACTTGCCCTGCGCGTCCGTCACCCGCAGGCGGGCGAAGTACAGGCCGAGCTCGTCGTAGGTGTAGGACGCCTCGACGCCGGTGGCGTCGAAGGTGCCGTCACCGTCGAAGTCCCACTCGTAGGTGAGGGCGCTGTCCTCGGGGTCCGTCGACGCGGACGCGTCGAACTGGACCTCGAGCGGAGCCTCGGAGGAGGAGATCGGGGTGGCCGTGAACGCAGGGCGCGGGGACTTGTTGCCCTCGGCGTAGGAGATCCGGTAGAGCCCGGCGTCCGGGTTGGCCCGGAAGTAGCCGTCGCCGTAGTCGAGGACGTAGAGCGAGCCGTCGGGACCGAACTCGAGGTCGATCGGGTTGTCGATCCACGGGACGTCGTCGAAGGTCATCTGCCGGTTCGGCATGAAGTCCTCGACGTGGGTGACCTCGAAGGTCTCCCAGTCCACGGTCAGCGCGGCGATGTAGTCCTGCGCCCACTCACCGAAGAAGTTCTTCTTGTCCCAGTACTCCGGGAACTTCGCCGTCGAGGGGTTCTCGGCGTCGTAGTGGTAGACCGGGCCGCCCATGGGGGCCTGGCCGCCGCTCGTGCCGAAGTTGACGAGCTCGTCGAAGGGCTGGTCGCCGGGGCGGTCGCCGTAGTACACCGTGGCCGCGAAGGCCGGCGGCAGCTCGACCAGGCCGTTGTTCCAGCGGGAGTTGTTGCGGAGGTTCTCCGGGTCGAAGAACTCACGCGGCGTCGACGTGGCGTAGTCCCACTCGTTGTACGGGGCGTTGGGCCCGTGCACGTAGGGCCAGCCGGCGTTGACCGGGCTGTCGAGCGGGATGACGTTCCACTCGACGTAGCCCATCGGGCCACGGTTCGGGTTGGCTGCGCCGGCGTCCGGACCGTAGTCACCCCACGAGAGGGAGTTCGTGCCGGGGTCGACCTCGATGCGGAAGGGGTTGCGCGCTCCCATGACGAAGATCTCCTCGCGGACCTTGTCACGGACGTCGTCGTACTCCTCACCGGTGAAGAGGTTCCCCTCCGGGACGGTGTAGGAGGTGCCGGGACCGGGCTCGACGCCCTCGTCGATGTCGGCGAGCGGGGCGATCCGCAGGATCTTGCCGCGCAGGTCGTTGGTGTTGCCGGCGCCGCGGCGGGCGTCGAAGCCCGGGTTCATCCCCGGGGCATCGTTGTTCGGCGCGTAGCCGCTGGCGCCCGGCGTCGAGGCCGGGGTGTTGTCACCGGTGCTGAGGTAGAGGTTGCCCTCGCCGTCGAAGTCGATGTCCGCACCGACGTGGCAGCACTGGCCGCGCTGGGCCTCGACCTTGATGATCTCCTCCTCGGAGCTCAGGTCGAGGGCGTTCGCCTCGTCGTCCCACTGGAAGCGGGCCAGCAGGTTGTAGCCGAGCCACTGGTCCCAGTAGGTCACGTCCTGCCCGGCGGGCAGCGAGTTCGGCGCGTTGCCGGACGGGGTCCGCGCCGGGTA
The DNA here is from genome assembly GCF_014837105.1 of Oceanitalea stevensii. GTDB lineage: Bacteria > Actinomycetota > Actinomycetes > Actinomycetales > Actinomycetaceae > Oceanitalea > Oceanitalea stevensii. The sequence goes on from NZ_JACSPO010000013.1 coordinate 3,103, forward strand.
GGGACGCCCGGTCGACGGGGAGACTCCCGAGAGCTCGACGGGCGCGTACACGAGGTACACCCAGCCGTTCTCCTCGAAGTCGGGGTCGAGGGCGATGCCCTGCAGGCCGTCCTCGGAGTTCGCGTACACCGGGATGTTGTTGATGGTCCGCGTGACGCCGGAGCCCGGGTCGGTCAGGCGGATGGCGCCGTTGCGGGCCGTGTGGATGACCCTGCCGTCCGGCAGGATCGCCATGTCGACCGGCTCGCCGACGTCCTTGGTCAGAGTGGTCTTCTCGTAGTTCGACCAGTCGAGCGCCGCCTCGGCGCCCGGCTCGGCAGCGTGGTCCACGCCGTCGTGTGCCGTGGCCGGCACACCCGCCGCGACCAGGCCGCTGACGGTGAGGAACCCGGTGACCGCTGCGGCGACGCCGCGTCGCAGTCGTGACCGGGAGTTGTTAGCATTCATCTGTGGTGCAACTCCTTTACAGGTGTTGTTCACGGGGACCGGGCCCTTACGTCCGTGCAAAGAGGTGGGGGCCCGGTCTGTCCTGTCGAGCGACCGGCGTTGCCGGTCGACGTGTCGTACCTCCTTCTGGTTCGTGCACGCCGCGACGGTGCGGCAGTGAGGCTGGGTCTAGCGGACCGCGGGTGCGGTAGGACGGGTAGCTTCGCGATGAAGCGTCCCCGGACGAGAGGTGTCGGCGGGTACCGACCGGTCTGCGTTGACCATGCCGCTGAACCTAGGGACAGTTATGGCAGGCTGTCAACCAAAAGTTCACCAGTCAAGACGAGCGCTTTGGTCAAGCGAGTAGGTGAACTAGTCGAAGGAAGGAGAAGCCTCCTCCGGTGGTCGGACCGGGACGCTCCTCGACCTGCGAGGCGGTCGCGCGCGGGCGACGATCGAGGCCCGCCCATCCCTGAAGGAGCACCATGGCCACGAGCATCGCCGAGCACCTCGTCCGCCAGCTCGCCGCCGCCGGCGTCGAGCGCGTCTACGGTATCGTCGGGGACTCCCTCAACCCGGTGGTCGACGCCGTCCGGCGCACCGCCGGCATCGAGTGGGTGCACGTCCGCCACGAGGAGGCGGCGGCCTTCGCCGCGGCGGGCGAGGCCGAGGTGACCGGGCGGCTCGCCGTCTGCGCCGGGTCCGCCGGACCGGGCAACCTCCACCTCATCAACGGCCTGTACGACGCCAACCGCTCACGCCTGCCCGTCCTCGCCATCGCCTCCCACATCCAGAGCAGCGAGATCGGGACGCAGTTCTTCCAGGAGACCCACCCCGACCGCCTCTTCACCGAGGCCTCCGTCTTCTCCGAGCTCATCACCACCCCCGCCCAGCTGCCGCGCGTCACGCGCAGCGCGATCCAGCACGCCGTCGGCACGCCCGGCGTCGCCGTCCTCACCCTGCCCGGCGACGTCGCCGACGCCGAGCTCGACGACGACGGTCAGCACCTCGTCCCCGCCACCGGTGCGGCCACCCTCGTCCCGGCGGAGGAGGACGTCGCCGCCCTCGCCGAGGCGATCAACGCCGCGCGGAGGGTCACGCTCTTCGTCGGCGCCGGGGCGCGCGGCGCCCGCACCGAGGTGCTTGCCCTCGCCGAGCAGGTCGGCGCGCCGGTGGGCCACTCGCTGCGCGGCAAGGAGGTCATCCAGTACGACAACCCCTACGACGTCGGCATGTCGGGCCTGCTGGGCTACGGCGCCTGCCAGGACGCGATGGAGGGGGCCGACCTCCTTGTCCTCGTGGGGACCGACTTCCCGTACACCGACTTCCTGCCGGCCGGCGTGCGCACCGCCCAGATCGACGTCGACGTCACCCACCTCGGGCGGCGCACGCGCCTGGACGTGCCCGTCCACGGCGACGTCGGCGCCACGCTGCGCATGCTGCTGCCGCTCGTGCGGCGCAAGAAGTCGCGGGCCTTCCTCAAGGACATGCTCAAGCGGCACGAGAAGGTCATGACGAAGGTCGTCGGCGCGTACACGCGCAAGGTCGAGAAGCACCGCCCCATCCACCCGGAGTACGCGGCGGTGAAGCTGGACGAGGCCGCCGGGCCGGACACCGTCTTCACGGTGGACACCGGCATGAACAACGTGTGGGCGGCGCGGTACCTCACCCCCAACGGCCGGCGGCGGGTCATCGGCTCCTTCCTCCACGGCTCCATGGCCAACGCCCTGCCGCACGCGATCGGCGCCGCCTTCGCCGACCCGGGCCGCCAGGTCGTGGCACTGGCCGGTGACGGCGGGCTGTCGATGCTTCTGGGCGAGCTCGTCACCCTGCGCCACTACGACCTGCCGGTCACCGTCGTCGTCCTCAACAACGCCTCCCTCGGGATGGTCAAGCTCGAGATGCTCGTCGAGGGCCTGCCCCACCACGCGACGGACTCCCCCGCCGTCGACTACCGCCGGGTGGCGCAGTCGCTGGAGATCCCGGCGGTGCGGGTGGAGGACCCGCGCGAGCTCACCGACGCCTTCCGGGACGCCTTCGACCGGTCCGGTCCGGCGCTCGTCGAGGTCATGACCGACCCGAACGCGCTCTCGATCCCGCCGAGCATCTCGGCGGGGCAGGTGAGGGGCTTCGCGACGTCGATGACCAAGCAGATCTTCGGCGGCGGCTCGGGCGAGGTCATGGCCATGGCGCGGTCCAACCTCCGCAACATCCCCCGCCCGTAACTCCTTTGCGCGACGGCGAGACATACGTCAACCCTTGACGCGACTGCGGCCCTTCGTCACAGTGGTCGGTGCCGGCGAGGACGCCGGGGACCTACGGGAGGGGATGGTCATGCGCAGGCTGCTTGCTGTCGGTGCGACGTTGGGCGTCGTGATCACGGGGGCGGTGCTCCCCGCCGCGGGAGTGCCGGACGACCGGGTGGGCTGGGACCGCACCGGCGCCACACAGCGGGTGCTGCGGGACGGCACCGCGGAGGAGGTGGGGCTGATCGCCCGTGAGCTCGAGCGGATCGAGCCCGCGCTCCGCGAGGGCCTCACCCGCGAGCCCACCCCCTTCTACCCCGGTGCGGTGGCGCTGGTCGCCGCGGAGGGGGTCGTCGTCGAGCGCACCGCGGTCGGTCACGCCGTGCGGTGGGCGGACACGACCACCGAGCTGCCCGCCGAGGAGCAGGTCGAGATGCGCACCGACACGATCTTCGACCTCGCCTCCCTGTCCAAGCTCTTCACCGCCGTCGCCGTCATGCAGCTCGTCGAGGCCGGCGAGGTCGAGCTCGCCGACACCGCCGCCTCCTACGTCCCCGCCTTCGCCGCGAACGGCAAGGAGACCATCACCGTCGAGCAGCTCCTCACCCACACCGCCGGCCTGCCGGCATGGATCAACCTGTGGAGCGCGCCGGACGAGGCCGCCGCGCTCCAGCGGGTCTGGGACGTCACGCCGACGAGCACCCCCGGGACCGGTTACCTCTACAGCGACCTCGGGCTCATCACCCTCGGCGAGATCGTCGAGCGGGTCTCCGGCCAGGGGCTGGACGCGTACGTCGCCGAGCACATCACCGGCCCGCTCGGGATGAGCGACACGATGTACAACCCGCCGGCCGAGCTGCTCCCGCGCATCGCCGCCACCGAGTACCAGGCGACCCCGGCCCGCGGGCTCGTCCACGGCGAGGTCCACGACGAGGCCGCCTGGCGCCTGGGCGGGGTGGCCGGGCACGCCGGCGTGTTCTCCACCGCCGACGACGTCGCCGTCTTCGGCCAGATGCTGCTCAACGGCGGCAGCTACGACGGCGCCCGCGTGCTCGAGGCGGCGACGGTCGAGCAGATGATGCGGGACTACACCGGCCAGCTCTCCTCCTCCCACCGCGGGCTCGGCCCCGAGCTGGAGGCGTGGTTCTACCACGACGTCCTCACGAGTGCGGAGTCCGCCGGGCACACCGGGTTCACCGGCACGTCCCTCGTCATCGACCCGCACACCGAGACCATCGCGATCCTCATGACCAACCGGGTCCACCCGAGCCGCGACTGGGGCAACATCAACCCCGTGCGCCGCGCGGTCGCGCGCGCTGCGGGCCTGGCCCGCCCGATGACCGGCTTCACCCGGGGCGCCGCCTGGTACTCCGGCATCGGCGACGCCATGGAGCACACGCTCACCGTGCCGGTGACGCTCGACGGGGACGACGAGCTCGTCGTCGACCTGTGGTTCCACACCGAGCCGACCGACCTCCTCCACGTCGAGGCCTCCACCGACGACGGCGCCACGTGGCAGGCCCTTGACGGCACGCTCACTGCCGGCGGGCACACCGTCGCGGCGGCGGGCAGCGTCTCGGGCGACGGCGAGGACCGCTGGTGGGAGGGCCGCTTCGACCTCGCGGGCCTCAGCGGTGACGTCCAGCTGCGGCTGCGCTACGCGACCGACGCCGTCTACTCCGGCCGCGGCGTCTACGTCGACCGGATCCAGGTCCCGGGGACCTTCGACGACTGGGACCTCACCGACCGCGAGGCGATCGCCACCGAGGGCTGGACGCGGGTCACCGCGGACGGCTCGGCCGCACCCGAGCCGGTCGAGGAGTGGCGCGGGTACTGGGTCGACGCCTTCAACCCCGGCATCTACGACGCCGCCCAGGTGAGCGCGCTCGTCGCGGACGCCCAGGAGGTGGGGGCCAACGCCCTCATCGTCCAGGTGGGCCGGCGCTACGACTGCTTCTGCAACGACGCCCTCCTCCCGCGCACGGACGCCGCGATCGCGCCCGCACCCTACGACCCCCTCGCCGAGGTCATCGAGCAGGCCCACGCCGTCGGCATCGAGGTCCACGCCTGGGTCAACGCGACGACGCTGTGGAACTCCGCCACCCCGCCGCGCTCCCCCGAGCACGCCTTCAACCAGCACGGGCCGAGCGCGCAAGGGCGTGACCGCTGGCTCAACAAGCGGGCCGACGGCGTCGAGCAGGTCGGCGCCAACACGTGGATCGACCCCGCCCACCCGGACGCCGTCGACTACTTCGCCGACGCGGTCGGCTCGATCGTCGAGAACTACGACGTCGACGGCGTCAACCTCGACTACATCCGCTACCCCGACCACAGCGCCGACGAGAGCCAGAACGAGTGGGGCTACTCCGAGGTCTCCCTCGCCCGCTTCGCCGCCCAGACCGGCCGGACCGACGTGCCGGCACCGGACGACGAGGAGTTCTCCGACTGGCGCCGCGACCAGGTGTCCGGACTCGTCCGCAAGGTCTACGCGCGGATGTACGAGCTCGACCCGCAGGCGCGGCTCAGCGTCGACGGCATCACCTACGGCTTCGGCCCGCAGAGCACGCCGGGGGGCTGGGAGGGCACCCGCACCTACGCCAACGTCGCCCAGGACTGGCGCGGCTGGCTCGACGAGGGGATCGTCGACACCGTCACCGCGATGAACTACAAGCGGAACTGGAACCCGGACCAGGCGCGGATGTTCGCCGAGTGGACCGAGGCCCTCGTCGAGTACCGCGGGGACCGGCACGTGGTCAACGGCCCGGCGCTCTACCTCAACGAGGTGGCCGACTCCGTCGTCCAGGCGCGGCTCACCCGGGAGGCCGGCGCCGACGGCTGGTCCGGCTACTCCTACGCCAACGCCTCCCTCACCGCGAACGCCACCGCGGACCGCGCGGTCAAGGACGCCGAGCGGGAGTCGCTGGCCACGGCACTGCGGACGGAGGTCTTCACCGAGGAGGCCGCCGTGCCGGAGATGACGTGGAAGACCCGGCCCACGACGGGCCTGCTCACCGGCACCCTCGAGAGCGGCGCCGACGGCGCGACCGTGACCGTGAGCGGCCCGGAGGGGACGACGACGACGGCGCGCACCGACGGCAGCGGCTGGTTCGCCGTCGTCGACCTCTCCCCCGGGAGCTACGTCGTCACGGCCGACGGCGCGGAGCCGGCGGAGGCGACCGTCACCGCCGGTGAGGTGACCGACGTCGAGCTCGGCCGGGCGGCACCGACCGACCCGGCGGAGGCGCTGGCGGGGCTCGCCGCGAGCCTGGACGGCTACGTCGCGTCGGGCGACGTCGCGGGACCGATCGCCCACCAGCTCGCTGCCGCCCTGGAGCAGGCCCGGACCCACCTCGAGGCCAGCCGGGAGGCGACGGCGGCACGCATGCTCGAGCGGGTGCTGCGGCACCTCGACGGCCCGCGGCGCCCCGACACGCTGACCGAGGACGCGCGTACCGACCTGCGCGCGCAGACGGTCCACGCCCTCGGGCTGCTCACGCCGATCCCCTCAGCCGTTGCGGGCGCCGTGTGACAGGGGCCACACTATGCAGACGTCGAAAGTGTGAGGTGACGTCGTGGACGCCGACATCGAGATCCTGCCCATGCTGTCGCGGGGCAAGCACCGCAGTCCGCGCAGGGGCGCCTGCTTCATGGAGCTGGCCTCCTACCTGGCCGGTGAACGGTGGAGCGACAAGCCCGCGTGCACGCATCCGCTGCTCGCCCATCTGGCGCGGCTCGTCAACGACCTCACCGAGGACGCCGAGCGGCCCCGGCTCGCGACGCTGATCCCGGCGGTCATCGGGCTGCGCAGCGAGGACCCGCGGTGGGACGACGAGCTCACGCTGCTCGCCGCGTCCAGGGCCCTGCCGGTGGTGAGCGAGCACCACCAGCGGGCCCTGGCGGTGGGCATCCTCAGCTGCGAGCGACGGCGCGCCGAGCGGGTGGGGTCGGACACCGGCCTGCACCCCGCGAGCCGCCGCGCGCTCGAGGCGGTGCCGCTCGCCGAGCGCTGGGCCCGCGCCTTCGTCGAGCAGGTGGGGGGCGTGGGCGCCCACCACCCGGGCTCCGCCGTCGTCGAGATCGCGACGGTGGGACTGGCCACGGCCTGCGTCACCGACCCCTCGGCGATGCTGCGCGACCTGCTCGCCGACGCGATCACGCTGTGCGAGCACCTCGCGGGGCGCGAGGAGCAGCGGCGCGAGCCGCTGGTGCCCGCGCAGTGGCGCGAGGTCGTCACCCCCGCCCCCGTGCGCTGAACGCCGGGTACGCCGCTGGCGGCGTACCCGGCGCCTGGCTCAGCGCGAGATGGCCATCTTCATGGCCTTGGTCTCCGCGGCTCGCCCGAAGGTGTCGTAGGCGTCCATGAACTCCCCCAGCCGGAAGCGGTGGGTGACGAACTGCTCGGGGTGGAGCTTGCCCTGGGCCACGAGCTTGAGGAGCATCGGGGTCGTCGTCGCGGACACGAGACCGGTGGTGATGGCGATGTCCTTGATCCACAGGTCCTGGATCGGCAGCTCGACAGCGGCGCCGTGGACACCAAGGTTGGCGACGGTCCCACCGGGACGGACGAGGTCGATCGCGGCCGCGAAGGTGGCGGGCACGCCGACCGCCTCCATCGAGGTGTCCACGCCGAGGCCGTCCGTCATCGCCATGACCTCGTCGCGCCAGCCCTCCCGCCCGTTGTTGACGGTGTCGGTGGCCCCGAACGTCCGCGCCAGCTCGAGACGGTTGTCGTCGAGGTCGATGGCGATGATGCGGGAGGCGCCGTACAGGCCGCTCGTCATGATCGCCGACAGGCCCACCGGCCCGGAGCCGATGACGGCGACGACGTCACCTGGCTTGACGCGCCCGTTGCGCACACCGATCTCGAAGCCCGTCGGCAGGATGTCGGAGAGCATGAGACCGGCCTCGTCGCTCACGCCCTCTGGCAGCTTGTGCAGCGAGTTCTCGGCGAAGGGCACACGGACGTACTCCGCCTGGGTGCCGTTGATGAGGTGGCCGAAGATCCAGCCGACGCCAGAGGCGCCCTCGTCGTGCAGGCAGTGGGACGGGAGCCGGCGCTGGCAGTAGGAGCATGAGCCGCAGCTGGACACGCAGGAGATGATGACGCGGTCCCCCACCGCGAGTCGGTTGACGGCCGAGCCGACCTCGACGATCGTGCCGACGCCCTCGTGGCCGAGGATGCGGCCCTCCTGGACAGCGGGCACGTCCCCCTTGAGGATGTGGAGGTCCGTGCCGCAGATGGTCGTCGTGTCGACCTGGACCACGACGTCGGTCGCGTCCACGATCGTCGGGTCCGGCACCTCCTCCCACGCCTTGGTGCCCGGACCGTGGTAGACAAGCGCCTTCATGACGAGCTCCCTCCTCGACGTGGGCGCGGCATCGCGCCCTGCCTGTGAACCTACTCGCGAGCCGGGCGACCGAGGTGGGACCTCAGGCCCTGGCAGGCAGCCCCGGGACGACGGCCTCCTCCAGCTCGCGCCGCTTGCGGTGCAGGGCGGCCCGCAGGACGAGGGACAGGAGCAGCGCCGCGGTGCCGGCGACGACCGTCACCCGGTAGGCGCCGGTGTAGCCCGCGACGTCGGCGAGCCGGCCGGCCGTGCTCGAGCCGAGCGCGTAGCCGAGGGAGGTGGCGGCGGCGAGGATCATCATCGCCGCGCCGAGCCGCGAGGGGTCCACGACCCGCTCGCACGCGGAGTACAGCGTGATCATGTAGGGCGCCACCGCCAGGCCCAGCACGGCGAGGACGGGGGCGAGCGCGCCCAGCGAGCCGACGACGAGGAGCGGCAGGGTGAGCACGGCCAGGCCCGCCGCGAAGACGGGCAGCCGGTCGGCGAGGCGGAAGCGCACGGGCAGCATGACGATCGCCAGGCCCGCGACGACGCTCCCCACGCCGAGGACGGCGTGGAGCAGCCCCGCGAGACCGGGCTCCCCGGCCTCGGTGGCCATCGCCGTCGTCCCGGCCTGGACGGAGCCGAAGATCGTCCCGACGATGAGCTGACCGGCGCCCAGGCCGACGAGGAGCGCACTGATCCGGGGGCCGGTGGCCCCGCCCTCGCCGCGGTGCCCGCGCACGAGCTGGACCGTGGGGTGGACGGCGAACCACGTCGCGAAGACGGCCAGGCCGCCGGCGGCGACGAGGAGCGCACCGGCCGGGGAGACCAGCGCCGCCATCGTGCCGACGATGGCCGGGCCGAGGACGAAGCCGGCCTCGTCCGCCGCGCCCTCGTAGGAGAAGGCGGTCGACAGGAGCGTGAAGCGCTCCTTGCCGCGGGTCTTGGCGAGCTCGCGCCAGCGCACCCGGGCCATCGTGCCGATCTGCGGCACGAACATGCCCGCGACCCCGCTGACGACGGCGAGCAGCTGCCACGGCACGTCCTGGCCGGAGAGGACGACGAGGGCGACGAGCGCGAGCGAGCCGCCCGCCGACTGGACGAGGAGGACGGGGCGCTGCCCGATCCGGTCGGTGAGCGTCCCGGCGACGGGCGAGGCGACCGCGTTGACGATGGCGAAGGCGCCGGCCGCGGCGCCGCCGCCGCCGTAGCTGCCGCTCACCTCGGCGACGAGGAGGAGCGTGCCCATCTGCGCCATGGCGAGGGGCAGCCGCGCGACGAGCGCGACGACGACGTAGAGCGGACCGGTCAGCGAGAAGAGGCTGCGGTAGGAGGACAGGGCGGACAATCGGTCTCCACGGAGGATCGGTCTGCGCTCCTCCCACCCCGGAAGCGCTGCGAACCCTGTAGCGGCTCAGTCTAGCCGAGCGCGGACCCGCTCGACCTGCGAGACAGGCCACTGCAGCCGGGCGGCGAGCTGCGCCGTCGTCGCGTCCTCGCCGAGGGCGCGGGCGGCGTGGGCGACGAGTCGACGGCGCAGCACCGTCCGCCGCCGGCGGCGCAGCACCGCGGCGCCCACGAGCCCGTGGCGGGGTGCGACGAGGAGCGCGAGGAGGAAGGCGGCGCCGACGACGCTCGCGATCATCCCGGCGATCGACAGGTCCCACACGACGGCGAGCCCGTACCCGCCGAGCACGGCGACGGCCCCCACCCCCAGCGCGGTGGCAAGCATGAGCCCGAGCCGGTCGGTGAGGAGGTAGGCCGTGGCCGCCGGGCCGGCGAGGAGGGCGACGACGAGGATGGCACCCACCGAGTCGAAGGCGCCGACGACGGTGACGGACACGAGCGCCATGAGCACGTGGTGGACGAGCACCGGGGACAGACCGACGACGGCAGCGAGCGCCGGGTCGAAGGTCGTCACCTTGAGCTCCTTGTACAGCAGGACGACGACGGCGACGGCGACGACCGCGACGGTCCCCGTGGTCCACCACGACCGAGGACCGAGGTCCACCCCGCCGACGGTGAGGACGTGGAGCGGCGCGAAGGCGATCTCGCCGAAGAGGACGTGCTCGAGGTCGAGGTGGACGTTGCCGCCGTAGCGGGCCACGAGGAGGACACCGAGGGCGAAGAGCCCGGTGAAGACGATGCCGGTGGCGGCGTCGCCGCGGACCCTCCCGCCGCGCTCGAGGAGGTCGACGAGGACGACGGTGAGGAGACCGAAGGCCGCGGCACCGGCGAGGGCGGCGAGCGGGCCGAGGGAACCGGTGAGGAAGAAGGCGAGGACGATCCCGGGCAGGGCGGCGTGGGAGATCGCGTCACCGACCATGACGCTGCGGCGCAGGAGGAGGAAGCAGCCGAGCAGCGCGCACGGCGCGACGACGAGCAGCGCGGTGACGATGATGACGACGTCGACGCTCATGCCGCCTCCCCCACGGCCGCGCGCCGGGCGCCCGCCCGGACGCGCAGCCGGCGCGCGGGCAGGGACAGGACGAGGACCGCCGTCGCGACGAGGACGACGAGCGGGCCGGTGGGCAGGTCGGTGGTCGTCGCGCTGAGCACCGCGCCGGCCGCGCCGCTGAGGGCGCCGATGAGCGCGGCGAGCACGATCATCACCGCGAGGCGGTCGGTCCACTGCCGCGCGGCCGCCGCCGGGGTGATGAGGAGCGCCGCGACGAGCACGACGCCCACCGTCTGGATGCCGACGACGATCGCGACGACGAGCAGGACGGTGAGCAGCGCCTCGACCCGCCGCACCGGGTAGCCCACGGCCCGGGCGAAGGCCGGGTCGAAGGCGACGAGCTTGAGCTCCTTGTAGGTGAGGGCGACGACGGCGAGCGCCACCGCCGTCGCCGCCGCCATGGCCCGGACGTCGGCGGCGACGAGGCTGGCGGCCTGCCCGAGGACGAAACGGTCCAGGCCCGACTGTCCCGAGGCACCGGTGCCGGCGACGTAGGTGAGCAGGACCGTGCCGGCCCCGAAGAACACCGACAGGACGAGGGCGAGGGCGGCGTCCTGCTTGACCCGGGTGCGCTGGACGACGACGAGGACGAGCCCGGCGGCGAGCGCCGCCGTCGCCGCCGCGCCGAGCATGAGCCCGGAGCCGGAGGTCGTGCCGGTGAGGAGGAAGCCGATGACGACGCCCGGCAGCGTCGCGTGCGCGAGGGCGTCACTGAGCAGGCTCTGGCGGCGCAGCACCGCGAAGGTGCCCAGGGTGCCGCCGAGCAGGCCGAGGACGGCGGCACCGAGCGCGACGGTCCGCAGCGTGTAGTCGCCCAGGAGCGCGGCGAGCTCACCCATGGCGGCGCGCACCCGGCTCACGGCGCCCGGCCCCGCCGTAGGTGCGGGCGATGTTCTCGGGGGTGAAGACCTCCGCCGTCGGGCCCGCGGCGACGAGCTCACGGTTGAGGAGGACGACTGTGTCGAAGTAGTCGGCGACGGTGGAGAGGTCGTGGTGGACGACGACGACGGTGCGGCCCTCGTCGCGCAGCTCGCGCAGGAGGTCGACGACGACGCGCTCGGTGAGGTAGTCGACCCCGACGAAGGGCTCGTCGGCGAGGTAGAGGCGGGCGTCCTGGGCCAGCGCCCGGGCGAGGAAGACACGCTGCTGCTGCCCGCCGGACAGCTCCCCGATCTGCCGTCCGGCGAGGTAGAGCATGCCCACGCGCTCGAGGCAGCGTTCGGCGGTGCGACGCTCGGCGGCGCCGGGCCGGCGCAGCCAGCCGAGCCGCCCGTAGGTGCCCATCTCGACGACGTCGCGGGCGTCGGTCGGGAAGTCCCAGTCCACGCTCCCCCGCTGCGGGACGTAGCCGACCTCGCGGCGGGCCCGCTCGAGCGGCCGGCCGAAGATCTCGACGGCGCCGGCGACGGGCCGCACGAGGCCCATGGCGGCCTTGAGCAGGGTCGTCTTGCCGGCGCCGTTGGGGCCGACGACCCCGACGAGGCGGCCCTCGGGCACGGTGAAGGACACGTCCCACAGGACGGGCTCGTCCCGGTAGGCGGCGGTGAGCCCGCGGACGGACAGCGGCGCGGTCATGACCCTCCCAGGGCGGTGGCGATGGTCTCGGCGTTGGCGAGGAGCATCCCGGCGTAGCTCCCGGTGGGCGTGCCGGGCGCACCGAGGGCGTCGGAGTAGAGGCCCCGCTCGGGAAGGTGCACCTGCCAGCCGCGGTCGGCGGCGGCCTCCCGGACGGCCTCGATGCTCGCCGGGGAGACGCTCGACTCGGTGAAGAGGGCGGGCACCTGGCGCTCGACGAGGAGGTCGACGAGGCCGCGGACGTCCGCGACGCCGGCCTCGTCCTCGGTGGACAGGCCCTGGACGCCGCGGACCTCCAGGCCGTAGGCGCGGCCGAGGTAGCGGAAGGCGTCGTGGGAGGTGACGAGGACGCGACGCCGCTCGGGGACGGCGGCGAGGAGCTCGCTGGCCTCGACGTGGGCGGCGAGCGCCTCCTCGACGTAGGCCCGCCCACCGGCGGCGAAGTCCGCGGCGTGCTCGGGCGCGATGTCACTGAGCTCCGCGACGACAGGGTCGACCACCTGCACCCACAGCTCGGGGTCGAACCACACGTGGGGGTCGTACTGGTCGGCGTAGTCGGCCGAGGCGAGCAGGGCGCCGGTGGGCAGCGCGTCGGTCAGGGCGAGCACCCGCTCGAGAGCGCCGGCCTCGAGGACCTCCTCCATCCGTCCCTCGAGGAAGAGCCCGTGGTAGACGACGAGGTCGGCCTCGACGAGGGCGCGCACGTCGCCCTGGCTGGCGCGGTACAGGTGCGGGTCCACGCCCGGGCCCATGAGGGCGGTGACCTCGACGTGCGCACCGCCGACGGCGCGGAGAAGGTCTGCCGCGTGCGTCGTCGTCACCGTGACGTCCACGCGGCCGTCGTCGGCGCCGCCCGCGGGGCCCGCGCACGCTGCTGCGAGCAGCACGAGACCCGCCGCGAGCACCACACGATTTCGGAGACCCGAACTCATGAGGCAAGGGTAGTCGAACTCCCGCGTCACGCGTACCGCAGCGCCTTGCGCCCGCTCGTCGTCCCAGCGGGCGCACGGCGCCGACGGTCCGCGGTCTAGGCCGGCGTGAGGACCTCGGCCTCGAGCCGTGCGTAGCTCGTCTCCATCCCGTCGACCATGCCGGTGCCGAGGACGGCGTCGCGCGTCTCGGCGTCGGGGTAGGTGACGACGACGGTGAGCAGGGTCCCGCCGTCGACGGGCGTGAGGGTGAGCTCGTTGACCGCACCGGGACCCTCGACGCCGATCATCCGCTCGGTCGTCACCTCCCGGTACGGCGGCGCAGACTCGAGGAGCTCGCCGGTGAAGCCGAAGCGGTCCCCGCCGCCGTCGCGCTCCCACTCGTTGCGGTAGGTGTCCCCGACGCTCGTCGCCACCTCGCACACCGGCATGGTCCACCCGTCGGGGCCGAGCATCCAGCGGCGCATCAGCGCGGGGTCGTGGTGGGCGTCCCACACGGTCTGCACCGGGCCGCGGATGACACGGCTGATGCGGACGCGGGTGTCGTCGAGGAGCTGCGCCGCGGCGGGCAGGTCCGCGGCGAAGGACGCGAGGTCGGCGAGGACGGCGTCCACCTGCTCCATGGCGGCAGTGAGGCCCTCCTCCATCCCCATCGAGAGCAGCTGCTCGAGCGCCTCGAGGGAGGGGAAGATGGTCCGCGTCATCAGCCGCGAGCCGGTGCCGGTCGGCTTGAAGGTGTAGACCATGCGCGTGGACGGCAGGTCGGCGTCGGGCTCACCGTCGGGCGTGGCGAAGCCGTCGCGGACCTCGAAGGACCGGCCCGGCTCGACGGTGAGGAACTCCCAGTACCCGCCCGCACGCTCGCCGTCGGGGCCGGTCATGTAGTACTCCGAGCGCCCGCCGACGGTGACGTCGTGACGGGTGAAGGTCGCGGGCCAGCCGGGCGGTCCCCAGAACTTCTCGATCTGACGGGGGTCGACGTAGGCGTCCCACAGCCGGCTGGTCGGCACGGGGAAGTCGGCGACAACGGTCATCGTGAGCGCGTCGAGGTCCTTCTCGACGGTGGTGACGGGCATGGCGGTGCCTTTCTAACGGTCACTCATCTTCGGTGAGGAGCGCGTCGAGCCGGGCGACCCGTCCGCGCCAGAGCTGCTCGTACTGGTCGAGCAGGAGCTGGGCCCGGCGGATCGTGTCGGGGTTGCCGCGGACGAGACGCTCGCGTCCGTGCCGGTGCTTGGTCACCAGACCCGCCCCCTCCAGGACAGCGACGTGCTTCTGCACGGCCGCGAACGACATGTCGTAGTCGCCTGCCAGCTCTGTCACGGTCGCCTCCCCCACGAGGGTGCGCCGGACGATGTCGCGCCGGGTGGCGTCGGCGAGGGCCCGGAACACCCGGTCCGTCGCGGCGTCGTCCAGCACGCGTTGTACAACCATGTGGTTGTACGTTAGTGACGGCCGACGCGTCCGTCAACCCCCTCAGGCATAGCGCCGGGCAACCTCCACCGTCCGCGGGCCGTAGTGCCCGCCGAAGATCACCGCGTGCATGACGAGCATCGTCAGCTGGTGCAGCCCCACCCGCTCCTGCCAGCCGGCGGCGAGCGGGGAGACCTCCTCGTAGCCGGCGAGGATGTCGGGCAGGCGGTCGACGCCGAAGAGCGCGAGCGCCGCGAGGTCGGTCTCGGCGTGCCCGCCGTGGGCGGCGGGGTCGATGAGGACGCCGGCGACCTCCCCGTCCCGGCGCGTCCACACGACGTTGCCGCCCCAGAGGTCACCGTGCAGGCGCGCCGCCCCGTCACCGACGAGGGCGGGCTGGGCGTGGTCGAGCTCCCCCGCCGCGAGCCGGTCGGCGACGCGCTCGAGGACGCGGGCGCCGTCGTCGTCGATGGAGCCGTTCGCCAGCGCCCGCGGCACGTACGGACGCAGCTGGTACTCGGCGTAGAACTCCCCCCACCGGGTGAAGGGAGCGTCGGCGTCGTGCTCGTGCAGCGGCATCGGCCCGGAGCTGCGCGGCACCTCCCCGCGCCACCCGGGCGGGGTGCAGCCCAGGGACGGGGCGCCCGCGGCGTGCGTGCGGGCCAGGCCGCGGCCGAGGGCGGCAGCGGCGTGCGCGGTCGGCTCGGCGGGGGGCAGGTGGACGAGGTCCATCCACCCCTCCCCCTCGGCGAGGATCTCGACGACGGGAGCGCCTCCCTCCTCCACCGCCTCGGTGAGCCAGCGCAGGCCGGCCGCCTCGAAGCGCAGCGTCACCGGCTCGTCGGTCTTGTGGAAGGTGCTCATGGGGCCATCGTGGCAAGGCGGTGGCCGCCCGGCGAGGGCGCCCCCGGTTCGCTACAGTCGTCACCGTGAGTGAAACGGGCGCGCGGGGCAACGCGGTGGTCATCGAGGACGACGCCGACATCAGGTTCCTCCTCGAGGTCACCCTGGGTCAGGCCGGCTTCGCCGTGACGTCGGCGCCGAACGGGCAGGCCGGCGTCGACGCGGTGCGCGAGCTGCAGCCCGTCATCACCACCCTCGACATCTCCCTGCCCGACTTCGACGGCTTCGAGGTGGCGCGGCGCATCCGCGCCTTCTCCGACACCTACATCCTCATGCTCACCGGCCGGGCGGACGAGATCGACACCCTCCTCGGGCTCGAGGCCGGGGCCGACGACTACGTGACCAAGCCCTTCCGGCCGCGGGAGATCCGGGCCCGCATCGAGGCCCTGCTGCGCCGTCCGCGCGCGGTCGCCGGCGAGGCGCCGCCCGCCGAGCCGCCCGCCGGCGCCAAGGCCGCGGTGACGCCGGACGACGACGCCCTCATCGTCCACGGCGACCTGCGCCTGGACCGCGACGCCCGCGTCGTCGAGCTGGGCGGGACGCTGCTGGAGCTCACGCGCAGCGAGTTCGACATCCTCACCGCGCTGCTGTCCAACCCCCGCCGCGTGCTCACCAAGTCCCAGCTCGCCGGCGTGCTGTGGTCCGAGGGCTACGACACCGGCCTCGAGGCGACCGACGCGGACCGCCGCTCGGTGGAGGTCCACGTCGCCAACCTGCGGCGCAAGCTCGGCGAGGACGCCACCAGCCCGCGGTACGTCGAGACGGTCCGCGGCGTGGGCTACCGGCTGGCGCTCAGCGCCCGCTGAGTGCGGCGCGCGCCCCGCGCAGCGCGTGGCACGTGGGCCCGGCGAGGGCCTCGACCTCGGCCAGCGCCCGCTCGGCGGCGGCGCCGTCCGTGGTGCGGCACCGGGTCGCCGCGTCCGCGAGCGCCAGGGCCCCGAGCATCTCCGCGGAGCACGCGAGGCTGAGGGAGACGTCCCGGAGGCCCTCTCCACTCGCCACCGCCTGCCGCAGCCGGGTGACGCGGCCGGCCAGCATCTCCACGAACTGGTCGACCATGACGCCGGTGGCCGCGGGCCCCACCTCCGTCACGAGCACGGTGAGGCGGGACCGCTCGAGATGGCCGCCCGTCATGCGCAGTAGACGGCGCCGAGGACGACGAGCCGCTCGACACGCACGGTGGTGGTCGCGCTCGTCACCGTGGTGCCGTCGGCGAGCACGGCGACGACGCGCACCTGCGTGTTCTCGAACTGGAAGGGCGGGAAGTCACGGCTGGACACGCCCGTGGAGCGCTGGCTCGGGTTGAGGCTGTTGATCTCGCGCCACCCGCCGTCCGCCTCGGCCTGCACGCTCCAGCGGGCGACGTCCTGCGCCATCCCGGCGCGGTCCCACTCCCACCGCAGCGTGACGCGGGGCCAGCTGCTCGAGCACTGCGGCGCGGTGACGCTGGGCGCGGCGGGAAGCTGCTGGGTGGCGGTCCACGTGTTGGTGGCCGTCCACGTGCTGGAGGCGGTGGCGACGCCGCCGACCGTCGTCGCGAAGGACAGCGAGCGCCCGCCCAGCTGGAGGCGGACGTGGTCGGAGGGGACGAAGGTGAGGCACAGGGTGCGCGCGCCGCTGAGCCGCTCGCCGCCGGTGACGGCGAAGGAGGAGGCGGTGCCGCTGGGGGTCGCGGAGTAGAGGACCGGCTCGGTGGCCGCGCAGACGCCGTTCCGCGCGAGGCGGTAGTCCACACGGGAGCCGGAGAGCTCCGCACCGGTGAGGACGCGCCCTGCCGAGGTGACGGTCACCGCACCGGGACGCCACGTGCCGCTCGTGTCGCCGGACATCCCCAGCGTGGCGCTCGCCGCGGTCGCGCCTGCGACGTCGACACGGACCCCGCCGGTGCGCAGCTGCGGGACGGCCACGGTGGCCTCGTCGCTCCAGGCGGCGAGGGTGGACTCGCTCGGACGCAGGAGGAGCACCCCGCCGAGCACGACGGCGAGGGCGAGGAGGCAGGCGGTGAGCCGCGTGGTCATGGCATCTCCTGGGTGAGGGTCCAGCGAATGGCGCCGGCGTCGAGGGTGGTGCGCTGGGCGACCGTCGCCGGGACGGTGAGGTCCACGACGGCGGTGGCGCTGGCGCCGTCGTTCGCGGGCGTCACGGTCCAGCCGCGGGTGCCCACGGCGGCGAGCGTCGTCGTCACCCGCGGGGTGGAGCGGGTCAGGCCCTGCAGGCCGGTGACCTCGAGACCGAGGGTGCCGGTGAGCAGCTCGCCGGCGGCGCTGACGCGCACCGTGGAGGTGAGGCGGACGACGTCGCCCGGGACGAGCGGGGTGCTCGCCGGCAGCGGCTGGGAGGTCCCGGGCCGCACGACGACGGTGCTCGTGCTGACCGGCTCGACGGTGAGGTCGCCGGCGGAGACGACCTGGCCCTCGCGGAGCTCGGCGTCGTTCCACCCGGCGAGGGTGGTGCCGCTGCCGGAGAGGAGGACCGCCGCCAGGACTGCGGCGAGTGCGGCGCGGGTCAGGCGGTTCGGCACGATGGTCCTCCTCTCCGGTGGGTGCGGGGTGCGGGGCGGGTCAGGCGGCGGGGACGGTGTCCTGCGTGAGGGTGACGTCGAGGCCACCGAGGGAGACGTCCTGGCCCTGGCCGACGAGGCCGGCGGTCGTGGCGTCGAAGGCGACGGTGACGGCGACGTCGAGCGTCTGGTCCTCGTCCTCGGCGACGACGGCCGCGGAGGTCCCCGTGACGGCCTCGCCGTTGAGGGACATCGTCGCGTTCTCGCCCAGCTGGGCGAGGAGCTCGGCGTCACCGGTGAGGCCCTCGAGGTTGTGGGCGACGGTCGCGCGGAGCAGGTCGCCCTGCGCGTCGATCGTCATGGTCTCGCGGTAGGTGAGGGCGTCGCCCGGCACGACGAGGTAGGACCCGTCCGCGACGGCGGCGGTGACGTCCGCGCCGGCGACGTTGGTCCACGTGCCCTGGCCGGCAGCGAGGTCGAGGACACCGGCGGTGATCGCGGTGTCGGTCGCCGCGGCCTCGGAGTCGGACCACTCGGCGAAGGTCGCGCCGCCGGCGCCCAGGACGACGATGCCGACGGCGGTGGCCGCGACGGCCTTCCAGGTGGTGCGGGTGGGGCGGGAGCTGGTGGAGCGTGCCATGGTCGTGCCTCTCGGTTCAGGAGCCGGTCTGTCCGGCGCTGAACCAAATGTCGGCCGCCGACCTCAACGGGCCCTGCCCCTCACCTCAACCCTGCCTCAGGACTGGCTCAGGATTCCTCAGAGCCAGCTGAGCACCCGGTTGCCGCCCTCGGCGACGGCCTGGTGCGCCCGTCGAGCGGCGAGCTCGCGCAGGTCACCGAGCTCGTAGCCGGTCTCGGCGTCGGTGGCCACGCCCAGGCTCACCCGCAGGCGCAGCCGGGCGCCCTCCACCTGCAGGGGCACGGCGATGACACGGCGGCGCAGGCTCTCCGCCCACGCGTGCGCCTCCACCCCGGTGAAGCCGCGCAGGAGCACCTCGAAGACGTCGCCCGCGTCGTCCACACGGCCCGCGAGGGAGGCGGACGGCGGCGCGAGGACGCGGGCGCTGTCGACGGCGGCGACGAGCGCCGCGTCCGCGACGGTCCGGTCGAAGGCGGTGGTGAGGTCGTCGCGGCCCTCGATGACGACGACGACGACGGCCAGCGGGTCCCCCGCCCGCTGCGCGTCCTGCGCGGCCTCGCGGGCCCGGGGGACGAAGCTCGTCGGGGTCCGCAGGCCGGTGCGGGGGTCGAAGGCGCTGGTCCGGGTCTCGTGGGCGTGGACCTCGTCGGTGCGGATGATGGCCATGCAGTAGCCGGCGGTGACGATGAGGACGATGAGCACGAGGAGGGTCGTCGTCGTGCCGAGCGGTCCGGTGAAGGTCGGGGACTCCGTACCCTGGGTGAGGTACACCGCCAGGCGCGCGCCGTAGTAGACGGCGACGAGCAGGAGCACCCCGCCGAGCACCGGGCCCAGCCGGTGCCCCATCCGCCGGCCCCGCAGGGCGGCGGCCCCACCGAGCAGCCCTCCTGCCGCCGTCCCGAGGAGCACCGCCCAGCCCCCGCCCCACTCGCCGGCGTCCGGGCCCGCGAGGACCGTGGCGAGGCCGGCGACGGCGGCCGCCCCGACGGTGACGCCCAGGAGCGGGCGGCGCCCGTCGTCGGCGCGGATCCCGTTCCACATCGCCATCGTCGTGACGACGGAGGACCCGTTGCCCAGCGCGACGAACCACCAGAGCGTCTCGCTCGCCGAGGCGGCGAGGTAGAAGAGCGCGGTGGTGACCGCGCTGCTCAGCGCGAGCGTCCACAGCAGGTCGACGGGTGAGCGTCCCCGGCTGGCGACCTCGATGACGAAGGCCGTCGCGACGATCGAGACGACGACGATCGAGACGACGTAGAGCGTCGTGGCGTCGAGCATCAGTCGCCCTTCCCGGCCGGGAGGAGGACCTCGACGCGGGTGCCGCGGCCCGGTTCGGAGGTGAGCGTGATGGTGCCGCCGAGCGCCTCGACGATCTGGCGGCTGATGTGCAGGCCCAGCCCGGTGCCCTGGACCGAGGTGTGCCGCACCTGCGGGGCGCGGTAGAAGCGGCTGAAGAGCTGGCCCTGGTCGGCGGTGGGGATGCCGGGGCCGTCGTCGGTGACGGCGAGGCAGACCCGACGGTTCCGGTCGCTGATCTCGATGCTCACGTGTCCGCCGGGGTGGGAGTACTTGACGGCGTTGGAGACGACGTTGTCGACGACCTGGGTGAGGCGTCCGACGTCGGCGCAGACGACGGCGCCGCCCGTCGTCGACACGGCGATCTCGATGTCACGGTCGGCGGCGCGCGGGGACTGGGACTCGACGACGTCGGCGACGACGTCGGCCAGGTCGACGTCCTCCCGCGACCCGACGTCGGACGCGGTGCGCGCCGCACTGAGGAGGTTGTCGATGAGGATCCGCAGGCGACCGGCGTTGCGCTCGGCCACCTCGAGGAAGCCCCGGAGGCGGGGCGGGAGGTCGGGGTCGTCGACCGCGAGGTCGAGGTAGCCGGTGACGGAGGTGAGCGGGGTGCGCAGCTCGTGGGAGACCGAGGAGACGAAGTCGTCGCGCTGGGACAGGGCGAGCAGCTCGTCGGTGATGTCGTGCAGGGCGACCACCGTCCCCTCGCTGGCGCCGGCCTCGTGCGGGAGGCGGCTGGCGCTGATGCGGAAGGCGGCGCGGTCCCCCGGGGCACGTTCCCACCACACGACCCTCCGGTCGAGCGGCTCACCGGCCGCGACGGCGGCGAGCCGCTCGGGGTCCACGGGCGTGGTGCCGTCGGCGGAGAAGAGCCGCGGCACGGCGTCGACGAGGTGGGAGCCCACGGCGAAGCCGCCGTCGCTCGCCTCGCGCAGCGCCCTGTTGGCGACGACGACGGTGCCCTGTGGGTCGAGCACGACGACGCCCGCGTCGATCGTGTTGAGCACGCCCTCGAGCCGGGCCCGGTCCCGGGCCGTCTCGTCGAGCAGCTCCTCGACCAGCGCGCTCTGCCCCGCGAGGAGCTCGCGCCGCGCCGCGGACCTCTTCTCCGACAGGTGCAGGGAGCTGGCCACGGCGATGATCGCGGCCGGGACGGTGAACATCCGGGCGGCGTTGTCCGGCGTGATCGACAGCGCGCCCGCCTGGAACGCGTGGACGATGTCCACCCCCATGGAGGAGGCCACGCCGGCGGCGACGGCGGTCGTGGCCGCGCCCCGTCCCATCCGCGCGAGCCACACGACCGGGAGGAGGAGGAGCACCGAGACGCGCGCCCCGACGCTGAGGAGGCAGACGACGGCGAGCATGTCGAGCAGCGGGACCACGCCCTCGGCCCCACGCGGCAGCAGGTGCCAGGGCACGACGGCGGCGATCGCGGTCGCGAGGAGGTTGACCGCTGCGCCGACGAGGACGGCGTCGGGGGCGCCCTCACCGAACTCGTCCCAGGCGATGAGGGCGACGGTCATGACGCCGAAGACGACGAAGAAGGGCAGCTGCCGACCGAGGACGGCGAAGCGGCGCTGGGTGGTCTCGTCGGCGACGGGGGCTTGCTGGCGGGGCACCCACCGAGCCTAGGGTGCCCGGCGGAGGGTGGCGCGGGCGGCGCGCGGCCGCCCGCACCGGACGAGCGCGGCGACGGCCCGGGGCAGGCCGCCGCCATGCCCCTCGCCCTGCGTGCCTGAGCACTCCCCCGGCGTGCCGACGGCTCAGGCGGGCGCCAGCTCCGCGACGAGCTGCGGCACGAGCCGAGCGGCCGGTCCGGTCCGGACCTCGTCGAAGTAGCGCGAGACCTCGCTCGGCTCGAGGTTGAGCTCGAGCGTGCGGGCCCCGCTGCTCGCCGCCAGGGCGACGTAGCCGGCCGCCGGGTACACCGCCCCGGACGTGCCGACGGCGACGAAGAGGTCGCAGCCCGTGACGGCGGCGTGGATGCGGTCGAGCTCGTAGGGCACCTCGCCGAACCAGACGA
Source organism: Oceanitalea stevensii (assembly GCF_014837105.1). GTDB lineage: Bacteria > Actinomycetota > Actinomycetes > Actinomycetales > Actinomycetaceae > Oceanitalea > Oceanitalea stevensii. Next base: position 24,842 of record NZ_JACSPO010000013.1, read on the forward strand.
CGTCGGGACGCAGCCGGGCCCGCCCGCACGCGGGGCAGGGCGGGGCGTCGAGGAGGTCGGCGTCCCAGGCGGGGCGGGCGCCGCAGGCCTCGCAGCGGGCCCTGCGCAGCTCCCCGTGCATGTGGACCACGCGGCGCGAGCCCGCACGCTCGTGGAGGTCGTCGACGTTCTGCGTGACGACGAGCAGCTCCTCCCCGAGCGCCTCCTCCAGGGCCGCGAGCGCCCGGTGGGCGGGGTTCGGCCCGACGAGGGTGAGGGCGCGGCGGCGGGCGTCGTAGAAGCGGTGGACGAGCTCCGGGTCCCGGGTGAAGCCCTCGGGGGTGGCGACGTCCTCGACGTCGTGGCCCTCCCACAGCCCGCCGGCGTCGCGGAAGGTCCGCACCCCCGACTCCGCGGAGATCCCGGCACCGGTGAGGACGACGACGCGCATCCCCCCATTGTCGGCCCGCCGCTAGGATCGGCACATGAGCACACCGGCCGTGCGTGTCGTCGTCGCCGACGACCAGCCGCTCATGCGGCGAGCCATCGGCGAGCTCGTCGAGAGCGAGGCGGACCTCGAGCTCGTCGGACAGGCGAGCAACGGCGCGGAGGCGGTGCGAATCGTCCGCGAGACCGGTGCCGACATCCTCCTGTGCGACCTCGACATGCCGGTGATGAGCGGCGTCGAGGCGATCGCGGAGCTGTCCGCCACCGGGGAGGTGAGGAGCATCGCGCTGACGACGTTCTCCTCCATGGACCTCGTGCTGGCGGCGCTGCGCGCCGGGGCCAGCGGGTACCTCGTCAAGGACGCCACCCCCGAGGAGATCGTCGACGCCGTGCGCCAGGTGCGCGAGGACTCCATGGTGCTCTCGCCGTCCGTGGTCAAGCTCCTCGCCGCGCACGTCACCACGCTGCCCGCCGCCGCCGCCCCGCAGCCGGCGCCCGACGCGCCGGAGCTCTCCGAGCGCGAGCACCAGGTGCTGCAGCTGCTCGCCGGCGGCCTGAGCAACCGGGAGATCGGGGCCGAGCTGCACCTGTCGGAGGGCGCCGTCAAGCTGCACCTGGGCCGGGCCTGCGACCGTCTCGGTGCCCGTGACCGCGTTCAGCTGCTCGTCCGGGCGGTGGAGCTCGGGCTCGTCACGCCCAGCCTGCTCAAGCCGGAGACGGCGATGGACCGCTACCGCTGACGGCGCTGCCCACTGGCCGACCGTCCACGCAGCGGTGGACGATGGGCCATCGCGGCGCCGGGCCGCGCGAGCGCAGACTGGACACGTCACACCGACTCCAGTGCAGGAGGTTCTACCCGTGAGGCTTCGCCGCATCGCCGCCGCGTCCCTGGTCCTGTCCGCCACCGTCGTCCTCGGGCCACCGGCCCTGGCCGCGGACACCGGCACGGCCGTCCGGGCCGCGTCCCCGCCGGTCGCGGAGCCCGCGACCTTCCTCGGCGACCTCGCGTGCCAGGTGCTCGGGGACTTCTTCGAGAAGTGCTGACCCGCGCCTGACCACCGTCGCCGGGCCCACCGGCACGCCCCGGTGCTATCGTCCGGGCGATGGCCGACGACGGTGAGCCGAGGGGGACTCTCCGCCGGCTGGGGCGGGTGCTCCAGGCGGCTCCCCGCCCGCTGTCCAGGGTGGCCGCCACCGTCCTCGCGCTCCTCGGCGCCGTCCTGCTACTCGACTTCCTCCTCGACACCCCGGTCGTCACGCTCGCCGAGCTCCTGCGGTGCGTGCTCTTCGGCCTCGCCTGCCTGGGCCTGCCCGTCAGCACCCGCTACCCGGCGGCCGCGACGGCCCTGTTCCTCCCGGGCAGCGCCGTCGCCGCCGTCGTCACCGACCGGATCGGCATCGTCACCATCATGGCGTGCGTGCTCGTCGCGGTCGTCGCGACGGTCGCGAGCGCACGGGCGGCCGCCGTCGTCCTGGCCGTCCTCACGGCGTGGGCGGCCGGCGTCTCCGTCGCCGTGTACGGCGACCTCACCCACCTCGGCCCGTACCTCCTCTTCGCGGTGCCCGCCACGCTCGTGGGGCTCGCCTTCGGGCGCCTGCGGCTGCACTCCTCCCGCACCGAGCGGCACAACCGTGAGCTGCTCCGGCGCCAGGCCGAGGTCCGCGCCCGCGAGCGCGAGTCCCTGGCGCGCGACCTGCACGACGTCGTCGCCCACCAGCTGACCCTCATCTCGCTCGTCGGGGGCAGCCGCGCACGCAGCTCGGACCCCGAGAAGCTCCGGTCGGCGCTCCAGGAGACGAGCGAGCTCAGCCGCGAGGCGCTCGTCGAGCTGCGCAAGCTGCTGCGCGTGCTGCGTGACTCCTCGAGCGTCGGCACGGAGGCGGACCCCACCCCGCACGGCCTGGTCGACGTCGGCCTGCACGACGGCGTGCACCACCTCGCCCAGCGCCTCCTCGACCTCGGCTTCCCCGTCGACCTGACCATCGACGCGCCCGGGGAGATCAGGACGCCGCGGACCACCGTCGAGTCCATCCTGCGAATCCTGCAGGAGGCGACGACGAACGTCGTCAAGTACGCCGTCCCCGCCTCACCCGTGGTCATCGCCGTCCGGCTCTCCCCCGAGTCGCTGTCCCTCACCGTCGAGTCCGAGGTGGCGCCGGCGCGTCGCCGGATGAGCCCGGAGCTCGGGACCGGCCAGGGGATCATCGGCATGCAGGAGCGCGCGGCCCTCCTCGGCGGCGAGGCGATCATCGGGCCGGTGGGCACGACCTGGTCGGTCCAGGTGGCCCTGCCCCTCTAGGGCACCGCTGCCCCACGCGCTGACCGATCGGTCAGCCCGATGGCCAACGGACAGGCGCCGTTCCGCCCGGCCGTTCTGGACGCACGGCCATTGGCCGCGGCCGGCGCCTCCGGTGGAGTGGTGCCCGTCACCGACGCTCCTGTCCACGGCGGACCGGGCCGGTGACGCATCCGGGGAGTCACCTCCCGCAGCAGCTCGACGACGAGAGTGAGGAGTCCAATGAGCAAGCCGAAGTTCAGCCCCAATGCCGACGTCCTGATGGAGATCGACGACCAGGCGGTGACGGCCGACCAGGCCGGCCAGGGCTGGGGAACCATCGTGACCACGCTGACCTGCTACGGCGTCAGCTGGGCCATCGGCAACGACGGCAACTTCTGCACCGCCACGGTGGAGTGCCAGAAGAACTGTTCGTGAGGCCCCGGTACCGGTGCCCGCGAGCCGGGCACCGGTACCGCCGCCGAGTCCACCCGTTCCGTCCGCCGAGGGGCATCCCATGACCGTCGCGAGCACCGCCGGCCTCGACCAGGCCGTCGCCACCTACGTCCCCGAGCTGGCCGGGACGAGGCGTCCGAGCCTCACCGCCCTGCTCTCCCACCACCGCCGGGACCGGGACGAGACCTTCGGCGGCAGCGACCGCACCCGGCTGGCGCAGGAGCTGCTCGCACCCTTCCTCGACCCGGCACCCGGCCCCGTGAGCAGCGCCGAGGGCGGCCGGGACCCCCGGTTCACCGGGTGGACCCGCGTGCTGGTCAGCGCCTGGCTGCGAGCCGAGCACGAGTCGCTGTCCGCCCACCCCGCCCTCGCCGACGGCGCGGCCTTCGTCGGTCCACTGGTCGAGGACGGCGTCGCCCTCGCGAGCGAGACCCTCGTCCGGACGCTCGTCGAGGTGCTGGCCGAGCGCCGGGAGGCAGGCGCACTGACCGGCGCGACCCCCGAGGCACGCTTCGACGACTTCCGGGCCTGGATCGGCTCCCCCGACGGCGCCTCGGCCCTCGCCCACCGCTACCCCACCGCCGTGGTCCGGGCGCACGCGCTCGTCGTGCGCCGCGCCCGCAGCGTGCGGGAGGTCCTCGACCATCTCGTCGCCGACCTCCCCGACCTGCGGGCCACCCTGCCCGGCCTCGACGGCGACGTCCGCGTCCACTCCCTGCACCTGGGAGCCGGCGACACCCACGACGGCGGCCGCACCGTCGGCCTGCTCGACCTCGGGCGGCACGGCCACCTCGTCCACAAGCCCCGCAGCCTCGCCGCGGACCGCGCCCTCCACGGTCTCGCCCGCGGCCTCAACGCCGCGCTGGGCACGTCGCTGCGGGTCCCGCGCACCCTCACCCGTGACCACCACGGCTGGGCGGAGTACGTCGACGGCACCGGTGCCCCGACGTCCGACGGCCGCCACCCGTACCGGCTCGGCGAGCTCGCTGCCGTCCTGTACCTGCTGCGCAGCACCGACATGCACTACGAGAACGTCGTCACCGACGCTGCCGGCCGGCCGGTCGTCGTCGACGCCGAGACCGTCCTGTCCGCCGTCCCCGTCCGTGAGCCGAGCTACGCGGACGGCGCCGGCTCACGGCACGCGCGGGCCCTGCTCGAGGACTCCGTCATCGGCATCGGGCTCCTGCCCCTGCGGGTCAGCGTCCCCGGGCGCCCGGAGTCGCTCGACATCGGTGCGTCCGGCTCCATGGCCGCCGGCCAGGCCTCCCCCTTCCGCAGCCTGGCCGTGCGGGACGCCGGGCGCGACGACATGCACATCGCCCTGGAGCCGGGGCGCGTGGGCACGGGCAACACCAACCCCCACGCCGGCACCGAGCTCGACGCCGTGGTTCGCTTCCGCGACGGCGTGCGGCGCGGCCTGGAGGACACCCTGCGCCGCGTCATGGAGCACCGCGACGTCGTCGAGGGCCTGGTCCGCCGCGAACTCACCGGCGTGCGGGTCCGGCACGTCAACATCCCCACGGTGTTCTACGCCCAGCTGCTGCGCATGTGCTCCCACCCGGACCTCCTGGAGGACCCCGACGCCCACCTCGCCGTCCTGGGCCGGGTGAGCCTGCGCAACACCGCCGCCCGCTCCGCGGCCGCCCACGAGGTGGCCCAGCTGCTCGGCGACGACGTGCCGCTGTTCACCGTCGACGCCCACGGCACCGACCTGCTCGACGCGCGCGGCCGGACGCTCGTCCCCGACTTCTTCGACGCCACCCCGGTGGACCGGGTGCTCTCGCGGCTGCACGCGCTGGACGAGGCGGAGGTCGCCCGGCAGGCCGACCTCGTCGACGTCGCCTTCGTCCCCCGCATCCCCGACGGCGGGGAGCGCACCGCGCCGCTCACGCGCCCCACGCCGCCGCCCGCGCCGGACCGCGACGTCGTCACCGGGGCCGTCGACCGCCTCCTGTCCCGCTGGGTGCCCGCGACGGACCCGGCCCACCCCGCCACGTTCTGGGGACCCCTCGTCACCACCTCCGACGCCTCCCAGTGGACGCCGGGCTCCCTGGGCTACGACCTGTACGGCGGCAGCGTGGGCGTGGCGCTCGCGCTCGCCGAGGCCGGCCACCTGTACGACGTGCCGAGGGCCCGCGACGTGGCCGCGGCCGTCCTCGACCCGATCCGCGCCCAGGTCCTCGGCGGCGCCCTGGAGAGCCAGCCCGTCTCGGCCGGGGGCATGACCGGCATGGGCGGGACCGTCTGGGCCGTCGCCGCCGCAGACCGGCTGTCCGGCCGGGGCACCGGCGACCACGCCCGCCTCGTCGACGCCCTGGCGGCGACCGTGCGACCCGACACCGTCCCCGACCTCACCGCCGGCCTCGCCGGTGCCCTGACCGCCGGCTGCGGCATCGTCGGGCGGGTCGAGGACGTCCACCGCGAGGCCGCCACCGACGCCCTCGCACGGCTGGCCGCCCGCGCGCTGCCCGGCCTGGAGCGCGTGACCACCGCCCCCGCGGACGGCGACCAGCCGGTGTTCACCGGCTACGCGCACGGTCTGGCGGGGATGCTCGCGCCGGCCCACCGCGCCGCGCACGCCCTGTCCGGCACGCACCCCGAGCTGTCCGCGCGCCTCGCCGCCCTGGGGTCCGCCCTGCTGGGCCTGCTCCTCGCGCAGACCGGCGAGGACGGCGACCTCCCCCGGACCGTCGGCGGGTCGGACTCCTCGTGGGCGTGGTGCCACGGCGCCCCCGGTGTCCTCCTCGGCCTGCTCGAGGTGGCCGAGCTCGGCGCCGAGGTGCCGGAGCGGCTGCTGGTCGACCTCGGCCGGCAGACGCAGGACCGCGGCCTGGGCAACAACCCGACGTACTGCCACGGCGACCTCGGCTCGCTCGCGGCGCTGCACCGCCTCGCCCTGCACACCGGGGACGAGGACGCCCGGCGCCGGTGGACGGCGGAGACCCGGTCCCGTGCGGGGCGCACCGCGCTCCGTGACCGCGCCTCCGCCCGCGACCGCTACACCGGCACCGACAGCCTCATGGTCGGCCGCGCCGGAGCGCTGCACGCGCTGCTGCGCACCACGGCTCCGGCCGACTGCCCCGACGTCCTCACGCTGGAGTAGGGGCCCACGACTCAGCCGGCCGACCCGGCCGACTGGCCCGGCCACGACGGCCGGGAGGTACACCGCACGACACACGAGAGGAGAGCACCATGTTCACCACGAGGGACTACACCCGGGCCAACGGCTACGTCAGTGATGCCGAGCTGGTCGAGCTGACCGAGGACACCGTCGTCGACGCAGCCGCCGGGACCACCACCGTCCCCTGCGCGATCGGCGGTGGCGTCATCGCCATCTCGGCCGCCCTGCCCGACTTCTGCCCGACCGGCGCGTGTACGACGCGCTGCTGAGCTGAGCCCGCCACGAGCCGGGGCCGTGCCCCGCACGGCCCCGGCTCGTGGCACCGACCCAAGGGACAGGGACATGGACACCACCAGCACCACGGCCGTCGACGCGTCCGTCGAGCTCGCCCTGCACGCCGTCGACGGCAGGTTCCCCACCTTCCACCGGGCCCACCTGCACGAGGTGGCGCGGGCCCTCGACGGCGTCCTGGGCGACGCCGTCGCGCCCCGGGTCCGCACCGAGCTGCTCACCGACCTCGTCCTGCGCCTGGACGCCCTGGCGGTCCGGACCCTCATCACCCTCTTCCAGTCCCGCCGCCGGCACGACCCGGCCCTGGACTACGCCACCTTCGACGCGACGCTGCCCGCCGCCCGCGCCGAGCTGCGGACCGAGCTGCCCGAGCTGGACCGGCTGCTCCACCTCACCGCGACGCGCTGGCTCGACCACGTCACCTGGGTCCTCGCCGCGGCCGGCGCCGACCGTGCGCGCCTGGCCGGGCGCTGGGGCACCGGCGGACGGCTCACCGCGGTCCGTCTGGGTCAGGGCGACACCCACTGCGGCGGACGCTCCGTCGCGATCCTCGAGTGGAGCACCGGGCCACGACTCGTGCTCAAGCCGACGGTCAGCAGGGTGCACCCCGCCCTCGCCGAGCTCGTGCGCCTCCTCGACGACGACGGCTCCCTCCTCGGTCCCGTCCTGCCCGACACCCTGGCCGGCCACGGCCACGAGTGGCAGCGCTTCGTGGCCCCCGGCACCTTCACCGACACCTCCGCGGCCCGGTACCTGCGCCGGTACGGACGGCTGTCCGCCCTGCTCCACGCCGTCGGCGCCACCGACATCCACCGCGAGAACGTCGTCGCCACGCCCGAGGGTCCCGTCGTCGTCGACACCGAGACGCTGTGCAGCCTGCCCACGTTCGAGCGCCGGGGGTCCGCCCACGAGGCCCTGGCCCGCTCCGTGGAGGCCGGGGTGCTGCGCACGATGATGTACCCGTCCCGGTTCCTCGGCGCCCGCATGCCGCTGGACCTCTCGGCCCTCGGCGTCCCCTCGGCGGCCGCGGGCCACTACGAGGGCACCACGGTGACCGACGCCGGGACCGACGACATCCGCTTCGACACCGCCCACCTGCCCCTCGAGGAGGTGCACAACCGGCTCTGCACCGACGGTGGCGAGCAGATCGACCCGCGCCGGTACGCTCCCGAGCTGCTCGAGGGCTACGCCGAGGGCATCGCCCTCCTCCGCCGGCACCGTGGCGCGCTGCAGGCGGTGCTCGACCGTCACGACCTCGGCTTCCGTCAGGTCTTCCGCGCGACGTGGCGCTACGCCCGGCTCCTCGAGTCCTCGACGCACCCGTCCCGGCTCGCCGACCGCGACCGGCGGCTGACGACGCTGCGGCTGCTCACCCCCACGGCGCGCGGCGTCCCGCCGCACGTGCAGGTCGCGGTGCGCGACGCGGAGGTCGAGGCGCTCGCCGACGGCGACATCCCCTACTTCGAGGTCACGGCCACCGGTGCCCTTCACGCCAACGGTTCCCCCGTCCCGCTCGCCCGGCTCGACCGCTCCCCGGCGCAGATGATGACCGCGTGGTGGGACCACGTCCTCGACGAGCCGCTCGCGGACCAGCTCCGCACCCTGCGCCTGGCACTGGACGCCGCCGCCGACGACGCGTGGCAGGCGGGCCCGGACCGGGGCGTGCGGGAGGATCTCACCGTCCCCGCGCCCCCTCCGGCCCCGACCCTCTCCGAGGACGGCCTGTCCGCGACGTGGCTCAGCAGCGTCCAGGTGGGCGACGGCCTCTACCTCACGCCGGTCTCGACCTCCCTCTACGAGGGCGGTGGCGTCCTGTGCGCCCTGTGGGAGACCCGTGCCCCGGCGCGGACCGTGGCGACCCGCGAGCTCCTGCGCGGCGTCGTCGCCGGCGCGACCTTCCACCCCGTGCCGGCCGACCCCGACGGCGTCCACGAGATCGTCTACTCGCCCTTCACCGGCGCCCTCGCCGACGTCGTCGTCGACGCCGAGCTGGCGGGTCGCGGCGTCCTCGCGCCGGACCGGGCGAAGGACGAGCTCGCCCGGACCGCGCTCCAGCTGCCCGCCCTGCTCGACGAGCTGGGCCGCCGGTACACCGGTGAGCTCCTCGGCGGGGCGGGCGGGGCGTTCACGGCCCTCAACAGGTTCCGCGACCTGTGGTGGGAGGACGGCGCGGACCTCCCGCCCACGTGGCCCGCGGCGGCCGAGAACGCCCTCGCCCGGGTCATGGGCCGGCTGGACTCCCTGCTCGACGCCCCCGAGGCCGGGCTCGCCCACGGCAACGTCGGCCGGCTGCTCGGCCTGGCCGAGGCCGTCGACCTCGTCGCAGGTCTCACCGGACGGGAGCGGGACGGGTGGCGCGCCCTCGTGGCGGCCCGGCTGGGCCGGGTGCTGGACAACCTGCCCGCCGAGGAGGCCTTCCGGGACCCGCGCGCGCGGCAGAGCTGGTGCCGCGGGGTCTCCGGCCTCGCGCCGGCCCTGGTCCGTGTCCACGCCCTGAGCGGCGCGGAGCCGACGACGGCGCACGAGGCACGCCTCGAGGCGCTGCTCGACGTCCTCGTCGCGGACCCGCCCGCCGGCTCACGCGACCTCAGCCTCTGCCACGGCGCCGCGGGGCACGTCCTCGCGCTCACGACGCTCGGGCGTCACCTCGACCGGCCCGAGCTCCTCGACCGTGCCCGCGCCCGCCGCGACCGCCTCCTCGAGGAGACCGAGGGCCCGGGCTGGACGTCGGGCCTGGGACGCGGTCCGGCCGCGGAGGGATTCTTCGTCGGCCGTGCCGGCTGGGACCTCGCCAGCGCCGCGCTCGCCGACCCCGGCGTCCGGGTCCCCCGCCTCGTGGACGGCCTCACGTGAGCGCCCGGGCCCACCAGCGCGTGCCCGTGGTCCAGCAGTACGCGCAGAGCGAGTGCGGACTGTGCTGCGCGGCGATGATCCTCGGGGCGTGGGGGCGCCGCGCCGCCATCCGAAACCTGCGGTCGGAGGTCGACCCCGGCCGCGACGGCCTCTCGCTGCGCGACATCGCCGAGATCCTCCGCGGGCGGGGGATGCAGGTCTCCTTCTTCCGCGCCAACGTCGCCGGCCTGTCCCGCATCGACACCCCCGTCATCGCGCACTGGAACGGCAACCACGTCGTCGTCGTCGAGAAGGTCACCCCGCGTGGCGCGTGGATCGTCGATCCAGCGTCCGGACGGCGGCGGGTGGGCCTGGAGGAGCTCGAGCGCTCCTTCTCCGAGCTCGTCCTCGTGTGCACCCCCACCGCGGACTTCGAGCGCGGCACCGAGGACTCGCGCTCGGTGTGGCGCGAGGTCGTCGGCGCGGTGCGCTCGGGCACGGGGCGCCCGATGCTCGCCGCCGGCGCCCTCTCGCTCGTCCTCTACTCGGTGGTGCTGGCCGTCCCCATGGCCACCGAACGCCTCGTCAACGGGGCGGGGACCGAGCTGCTCACCGCCCCGGCGTCGGCCCAGGTCCTCCTCCTGTCGGTCCCGGTGCTCGGCTACGTCCTCATCGCCGCGGTGCGGTCCAAGATCCTCGCCGCCCTCGTCGCGACCGTCGGGTCCTCCCTCATGTCCGCGACCTTCGGGCGGCTCATCACGCTGCCCTACCGGTACTTCGCCACGCGGTCCCAGGGCGAGCTCATGATGCGCCTCAGCAGCGTCTCCCAGATCCGGGACATGCTCTCCAACCAGGTCACCGCCGCCCTCCTCGACGCCGGCACGCTCGTCGTCGCCCTCCTCTACGTCACCCAGAGCTCCGCGGGGCTCGGCGCGGTGACGATCGCCCTCATCGGCGTCGTCGTCCTCGTCAACACCCTCACGTGGGGCCGGCTGCGCCGCCGCACCGACCAGGAGATCACCGCCCTCGCGGAGGCCTCGGGCGTGCAGATGGAGGCGGTGTCCTCGGTCGCGGCCATCAAGACCTCGGGCATGGGTGAGCGCTTCTACGCGAACTGGCGCCTGCGGTACGCGGCAGCCGTCCACCACGGACGGCGGCGCATGGAGCTGCAGGGCTACGTCTCCGCGCTCGTCTCCGGGGTCCAGATCTTCGGGCCCTTCGTCATCCTCGTCGTCGGGCTCAACATGGTGCTCTCCGGGCACGCCGACCTCGGCGCCGTCATCGCGAGCCAGGCCCTGGCCGCCACCGCCCTGGGCACGACGACGTCCCTCACCTCGACCGTGGGGCAGTTCGTCCAGGCGCAGGCGCAGGTCCAGCGGATGGGCGACATCCTCCTCCAGCCGTCCGAGGAGACGGTCTTCGGCACGGCCGCCCACGAGCCGCGCGGCGCCATCGCCGCGGAGGAGCTCACCTTCTCCTACCCGGGGGCGGGACGGCCGGCGCTCCAGGGCGTCACCTTCCGCGCCGAGCCCGGCGAGCGCGTGGCGGTCGTCGGGAGCACCGGCTCGGGGAAGTCGACCCTCGCCAAGGTGCTCGTGGGGCTGTACCCCGCGTCGTCGGGGACGATCCGGCTCGACGGCCGGCCGATCGGCACCGTCCGCGAGGCCGACTTCCGCGACGGCGTCGCCTACGTGCCGCAGGACGTCGTGCTGAGCAACCGGAGCATCGCGGCGAACATCGACTTCTCCGCCGGGGAGCCGGACATGGAGCGGGTGCGCGAGGCAGCCGCCCAGGCGCACGTCCTGGACGCGGTGCTCGCGATGCCGCTGGGCTTCGACACCGAGATCCGCGAGATGGGCGCCAACGTCTCCGGCGGGCAGCGCCAACGGATCGCGCTGGCCCGCGCACTGGCGCGCCGGCCGCGGGTCCTCGTCATGGACGAGGCGACCTCGGCCCTGGACAACGCCACGGAGAACCAGGTGGCGCGGTCGCTGCGGGAGCTGCGGTGCACCCAGATCATCATCGCCCACCGCCTCTCGACGATCCGCGACGCCGACAGGGTCGTCGTCATGGACGACGGACGCGTCGTCCAGACGGGCACCCCCCGCGAGCTCGCCGCCGTGGACGGCCCCTACCGGCGCCTGGTCGAGTCCGGTGCCGACGAGGACCGGACATCCGGACTAGACGAATGGCTCTCACCGTCGCGCCCCGATGCTTCCTAGCGTGGAGGAAGAGAGCCCTACCCACCCGGCCGACCACGGAGACGAACCCATGGACAGCACGACGAGCGCGACGAGCCGGCACGAGCCGACGCAGGCCACCGTGCCGGTGATCATGGCGCGCAAGCTCAGCCGCGACTTCGGCGACGTGCGGGCGGTCGACGGGATCGACGTCGACGTCCACCGCGGACGGATCGTCGGCGTCCTCGGCCCCAACGGCTCGGGCAAGTCGACGACGCTGCGGATGCTGCTCGGCCTGCTCGAGCCGAGCTCCGGCGGCGTGACGATCCACGGCGTGCCCTACGCGGAGCTCGAGTCACCGCTGACGACCGTGGGCGCCTCGCTCGACGGCCAGGCCTTCGCGGCCTCACGTACCGGGCGCCAGCACCTGCGGTGCTGGGCCGGCCTGGCCGGAGCGTCCCCCGAGCGGGTGGAGGAGCTGCTCGAGCTCGTCGGCCTGTCCGGCGCAGCGGGACGCCGGGTCGGGACGTACTCGCTGGGGATGAAGCAGCGTCTGTCCCTGGCCACCGCGCTGCTCGGCGACCCGCAGATCCTCGTCCTCGACGAGCCGTCCAACGGGCTCGACCCCGAGGGCATCCTGTGGCTGCGCCGGACGCTGCGCGACCTCGCGCGCGAGGGCCGGACCGTCGTCGTCGCCTCCCACCTGCTCAGCGAGGCGCAACGGATGGTCGACGACGTCCTCCTCATCCGCGACGGTGTGGTGCTCTACCAGGGCGGTCTCGCCGAGCTGCTGGACTCGGTGCCCGCCCCCGAGGGCGGCGAGCGGGACCTCGAGCACGCCTACCTCGCCCTCACCCGGCAGCGGGAGGTGGCGGCATGATGGTGGCGCAGCTGTCCTCGGAGCTCCGCAAGCTCACGACGACGTGGAGCTGGTGGGCCATCGGCGCCGCCATGGTCCTGTGCACCACCGCGCTCGTCGCGGTGCTCCTGCTGTCGGGACTCCACCTCGAGCAGTCCCCGCTCGACCTGTCGAGCGTCGCCGGGGTCAAGGCCGTGTACAGCCTCGGCGCGGGCATCACCTACGTCTTCACCCTCGTGGCGGGGATCGTCGTCGTCACCGGGGAGTACCAGACGGGGACGATGGCCCAGACCCTGCTCGCCAACCCCGACCGCCGCGCGGTGTACCTGTCCAAGGTGCTCGCGGCGGCGCTGTCCGGACTGGTCTTCGGCGCCGCCACGCTCGCGGCGAGCGTGGGCACGACCGCCGCCCTCCTCGCCACGGAGGGACTGAGCCCGCACCTCGGGGAGTCGGCCGTGGCCCAGGGGCTCGGGGGGACCGTCGCCACCCTCACGCTGTGGGCGGTCATCGGCGCCGGCCTCGGTGCCCTCGTGCGCAACCAGCTCGTCGCCGTCGTCGCCGTCGTCGTCCTCAGCCAGGCCGTCGAGCCGATGCTCCGGATCGCCCTGCCCGGCGGGGCCGCCGACTACCTGCCCAGCAGCATCGCGGACGCCGCCAGCGGCGGCACGGTGATGTCGCTGGCGATGGGACGCAGCGCGCTGGAGCAGGGCACGGCGCTGATCCTCATGCTCGCCCTCACCGCTGCCGTCGCGCTCGTGGGGGCGCACCGCTTCCGCCGCTACCAGGTGACCTGACCCGCCCGTCCGTCCGTCCGTCCGAGAAGAGGAACCGTCATGAACCAGCAGGCCCGTCCCGGGGTGTCCGAGATCGTCACGTTCGCGGCCGCGGCGCTCTGCGCCGCCCTCGGCCTGTTCGTCTCGCCGCGGTACGGCGGGGCCACCTGGGTCGTCCTCGCCGTCGCCGCGCTGCTCGTGTGGCAGGGACTCGTGCTGCGCCGCCGCCGCACCGGGCCGGCGAGCCAGACCTAGCCGGCAACGCCGGCCGGCCCGGCGCGAGGCCCTCACGCGGTGACCGCCCGGTCCTGCTCGAGCGCGACCTCCAGCCGGGGAGGTGCACCCGGGTCGCCCGCGCCCGCCACTACGGTGGGGCGGTGAGCTCCCGCCCCGTCCTGCGACGTGCCGCCCGTGCCCTGGACCGGGTCCCGCGCTGGGGACGGCTCCTGCTCGCGGTCGCGGTCACCGCGCTCGGGGTCCTCACGGTGCTGCGGCCCACGTCCTCGCTCGGCGCCCTCGCGCTGCTGCTCGGCGCCGGGCTCGTCCTCCAGGGCGTCGTCGAGCTCGTCGGTGCCTCCCCGGGGGACCGGGCACGCGCTGCTGCGGCAGCCGGCGGCTGGGTCCTCGCGGGCGTCGTCGTGCTCCTCCTGCCCGGGCTCACGGTCCGGGTGCTCGCCGTCGTCGTCGCGGTCGCGCTCCTCGTCCACGGCGTGCTCCTCCTCGTCTCGGCGCTCCGGCGGGGCCGGGCGGGCGCCGACCGGCTCACCGACGGCGCCTTCGGTCTCGCGAGCGTCGTCCTCGGCCTCCTCGCCCTGCTCTGGCCGGACATCACCTCCCTGGCGACCGCCGTCGCCCTCGGTGCGCGGCTCGTCATGAGTGGCGTCGCGCTCGCCTGGTCGGGTACCCGGCGTGCGCCGCGCCGCCGGCCCCGGATGCGCGCCGTCGCGGCGCTCACCGCCGTGGCCGTCGCCGCGGGGGCCGCGCTCCTCAGCGGCACGCTCCGCGAGGGGTCGACGGTGACCGACGACTTCTACGCCGCCCCGCGCGACGTCCCCGACGAGCCCGGACGCCTCGTCCGGGCGGAGGACCTCACCCGGGACGTCCCGGAAGGGGCCCGTGGCTGGCGGGTGCTGTACACGACGACCCGCGGCGACGGGGAGCCGGCTCTCGCGAGCGGGCTGGTCGTCGTCCCGGAGGGTGAGGGGCCGTGGCCGGTGGTCGACTGGCACCACGGCACCACCGGCGTCGCCGAGCACTGTGCGCCGTCGCTGTCGGCCGAGCCCTTCGCGTCCGGCGCGCTGCTCGTCCTGCCCGAGGTCCTCGCCTCGGGGTGGGCGCTCGTCGCCACGGACTACATCGGGCTGGGCACCCGCGGGCCGCACCCCTACCTCGTCGGCCCGGACAGCGCCCACGCCGCCCTCGACGCGGTGCGCGCGGCCCGGGAGCTCGTCGACCTCGACGACCGCACCGTGGCGTGGGGACACTCCCAGGGAGGTGGTGCCGCCCTGTGGAGCGGCGTCCTCCAGGAGGAGTACGCGCCGGACGTCGAGCTGGCGGGCGTGGCCGCCCTGGCGCCGGCCAGCGACCTGCGCGGCCTCGTGGGAAGCCTCGAGGGTGTCACCGGGGGCAGCGTGCTCGCCTCGTACGTCGCCGCGGCCTACGCCGCCGAGTACGACGACGTCACGTGGCGGCAGTACGTCCGCCCGGGCGCGGAACCCGTGCTGCGGCAGATGGCCGGGCGCTGCCTCGAGCCGCCGGGCGTGCTCGTCTCGGTCCTCACCGCCCTCGCGCTGGCCGGTGAGCCGACCCTGCTCGCCGCCGATCCCGCCTCCGGACCCTTCGGGGCACGCCTGGCGCAGAACGAGCCCCCGCCGCCGGCCGCGCCCGTGCTCCTCGCGCAGGGCGGGGCGGACACGCTCATCACGCCCGCCGTGCAGGACGGCTACGTCGGGCGGCTGTGCGCGCGCGGCGCCACCGTGGACCACCGCACCTACGGCGGCCGCGACCACCTCTCGCTCGTGGCGGCGGACTCCCCTCTCGTCCCCGAGCTGCTCGCGTGGACGGCCGAGCGCTTCGCCGGCGCACCGGCCGCGCCCGGCTGCGACTGAGGTACCGCTCCGGCGTTGCGGTGCGGGCCGGCTCAGCGCCCGGGCGGCCCGGTGGCGGCCCGGTTGTGCTCGAGGGCGACGTCGAGCCACGCCGCGAGACCGTCCCCCGACAGGGCGGTGGCCGCGACCTCGACCCAGCCCGGGCCCATGTCGCGGCCCGGCCCCATGACCGCCTGCGCCGCGCCGGGCCGGGAGAGGAGCTCCTCGTGGCGGTCGGCCGCGACGCGCACGAGCAGGCCGCCGTCCTTGAGCGCGCCGGCGAGGAGCTTGTCCCGCACGAGGAAGGACCGGGTGCCGAACATCGCGACCTCGCGGACCGGCTCCTCACCGGCCAGCAGGGCGCGCACGCGCTCGACCAGTTCGGCCTGTGCGGTCATCGCGGGCTCCTCCTCCGGCGGGCGCGGTCGAGGACGAGTCTGCCAAGGACGCGCGGGGTGCGGAGCGGTTTGCGGTGCACAGACGCCAGAGGCGCGACACCCGATGGGTGCCGCGCCTCTGACCAACTGTGGAGCTAGGGGGATTCGAACCCCCGACCTCTTCCATGCCATGGAAGCGCGCTACCAACTGCGCCATAGCCCCTTGCTGCGTCACCGAGTCTAGACGACGGCGGACCTCGCTGACCAATCGCCAGGCCGTGGTGCGCACCACACTGCTCAGGCGCTGAGGTTGTGCGCCGTCAGCCGCCAGCCGGGGCGCCGGCCGGGGTTCGGCGCGACGAGCGCCCAGGCGCAGTTGTCCAGGCCGCCGAGCCCGAACCAGGCCCCGGAGTCCAGGTCGAGCAGGTGCGTGAGCCCCAGGGTGATGGCCGCTCCGTGGGCGACGGCGACGAGCACGCCGTCGTCCTCGACCTCACCGGCCGTCTCGAGGAGCGCTGCGGCGACACGGCGCCCGACGTCCACGCGCGTGTCCGCCTCGATCCCCTCCGGCTCCTCCCCCTGCCGCCAGGCGCGGAAGGCGGTCGGCCAGCCCTCCCGGATCTCGGCCTGGGTCAGGCCCTCCCAGTAGCCGAAGGAGCGTTCGCGCAGCCGCGGCTCGGGCTCGACCGGCAGGCCGGTGAGCTCACCGAGGGGCGCCGCCGTCGCCAGCGCGCGCTGGAGGTCGGAGCTGATGATGCGCGTGGGCCCCAGCTCCGCGATCCGGGCGGCGGCGGCCTCGGCCTGGGCGGTGCCGGTCGCGTTGAGCGCGATGTCGGACTGGCCCTGCAGCCGCCCGGAGGCGTTGAAGTCGGTCTGCCCGTGCCGCCACAGGACGATGGTGCGGGCGGTCATGCCGTGGCGCCGGCGTCGTCCTCCTCGGCAGGCCCGTGGAGGTCGGCGGGCAGCTCGATGACGGGGCAGTCCTTCCACAGGCGCTCGAGGGCGTAGAACTCACGGTCCTCGGTCTGCTGGACGTGGACGATGATGTCGCCGTAGTCGAGCAGCACCCAGTGGGCCTCGGTGACGCCCTCCTTGCGCATCGCCTTGGCGCCCTCGCCGTGCAGGGCCTCCTCGACGCCGTCGACGATGGCGCGGACCTGGCGGTCGGTGGCCCCCGACGCGACGACGAAGGCGTCGGTGAGCACGAGGCGCTCGCTCACGTCGAGCGCGACGATCTCCTCGGCCTTCTTCTCTGCGGCCGCGCGGGCGGCGACGACGGCAAGGTGGCGGGCTCTCTCGTCAGCTGGCACTGGACTCCTCGGGTTGTGTGGTGGTGATGGTGGTGGTCAAGGCGTCGGCCGAGCCGGCGAAGGCGTCGGTGGCGAGCAGCCAGATGAGCGCGCCGATGATGGCGGCGACGAGCACGAGGACGGCGACCTTGATGACGGTCACCGCGGGGTTGTGCTCCTGGGGCGCCCGCGTCGCGGGAGTGGGCTGGGGGTCGGGCTCGGGCGCCGGGTCGCCGTCGCGCAGCGAGCGGCGCGAGGGCGCGGTGCCGGCGGCGGCGTCGGGGCTGGCGCCGGAGACGGCGTCGATGGCCACCCACCGGGGCCGCAGCGGGACGTCGTCCTCGGCCTCCTCGGCGCTCTCCGCCGTGACGGGCTCCGGCAGCGCGGCACGGGCGGCGCGGGCCGGCCCGTCGAGGTCGAGGGAGAAGGTGGCGCGCTCGGACCAGACCGCCGGGCCGGTGGCCGGCTCGGGGCCGGCCGGAGCAGCGGTGGGCTGGGAGCCGGGTGCGTCCGGGCGGACGACGGGCTGGATCCCGGTGAGCTGGCCGGTGGCGTCCAGCGCCCGGATGCCCTGGGCGGTGCTCGGGGTGCGGACGACCGGTCGCCGGCCGGTCGCGGTGCGCTCCTGGGGGCGCTCGGCGATGTCCGGCTCGGGCGCGCGCTCCCGCAGGGAGCGGCGGCTGGGGATCCGCGGCTGCTCGGAGCCGGCCCGCGCGCCGCTCGCGGAGGCGGCGGAGGCGGCCGACGGCGCGCCGGCCGGCGACGGCGCGGAGACCGCCGTCGTCCCGCTCGCCGGGGCGGAGGGTGCGCTCGGGGCGGACCCGGGCTCCGGCGTGGGGGCGGCGGACGTCGACGGCGCGGAACCGGCCGACGGCGCGGAGCCCGCCGACGGCGCCGACTCGGGGGTCGTCATCGGCGGCGGGACCGGGCGTTCGTGCTGCTGGCCGAGCGGCAGCTCGCCGGTGGCGATCGCCTCGAGGCGCGCGGCCTCCTCCGCCTGCTGCCAGCGCAGCTCACGGCGGGTCAGCGGCCGGTTGGCACCGGTCTGCTCGGCGGCGCGGGCGGCCGCGCGCTCGGCCTCCCGGCGACGGCGGCGCTCCCCCGCGGGACGGTCCGTCCCCTCAGTCATCGGCTCGTCCTCCTTCACGGCTGGGCGGCTTCACACCGGCGCCGGAGGGGACCGGCGACCGGTACAGGCCGTGCTTGTGGATGTACTGGACCACGCCGTCGGGCACGAGGTACCAGACGGGCATGTCCTCCCGGACGCGGCGGCGGCAGTCGGTGGAGGAGATCGCCATCGCGGGCACCTCCATGAGCGAGACGCCGCTGCTCGGCAGGCCGGTGTCGTCGAGCTGGTGGCCCGGACGGTTCACCCCGACGAAGTGGGCCAGGGTCCACAGCTCGTCGACGTCCTTCCACGACAGGATCTCCGGCAGCACGTCGGCGCCGGTGATGAAGTACAGCTCGGCGTCGGGGAAGGCGGCCTTGAGGTCGCGCAGGGTGTCGATCGTGTACGTGAGCCCCGGCCGGTCGATGTCCACCCGCGAGACGGTGAACCGCGGGTTGGACGCCGTCGCGACCACCGTCATGAGGTAGCGGTGCTCCGCGGGGGTGACCTCGCGGTCCTGCTTGAACACCGGCTCGCCGGTGGGGACGAACAGGACCTCGTCCAGCGAGAACACGTCGGCGACCTCGCTCGCGGCCACCAGGTGGCCGTGGTGGATCGGGTCGAAGGTGCCTCCCATGACGCCGATCCGCCGCGCCTGGTGCTGGGTCATGCTCAGCGGCGGCGCGTGTGCACGTTGCGGTAGGCGAGCGTCACCAGCAGCAGGAGCAGGAGGATCGCGAAGGCGACGATCCCGTACATGATCGCCGGCATCGGGAGGTGGTTGGCGTGCTCCTCGGTCTGCTGGGCGAGGTTCACGAGCGAGCTCGTCATGGTGTCGGCTTCCTTCCGTCGAGACGTGCTGTCCAGTCTCCCACGGTCGGGGAGGTGGGGCCGTAGGGACCTTACTCGCGCACGTGGCCGTCGCCGACCACGACCCACTGGGTGGTGGTGAGCTCCCCCAGGCCCATGGGGCCGCGAGCGTGGAGCTTCTGGGTGGAGATGCCGATCTCCGCGCCCAGCCCGAACTGTCCGCCGTCGGTGAACCGCGTGGAGGCGTTGACGATGACGGCGGCGGAGTCGATCTCGCGGGTGAAACGCTCCGAGGCGCGCAGGCTGGTGGTGCAGATCGCCTCGGTGTGGCCGCTGGACCAGCGTCCGATGTGCTCGATGGCGGCGTCGAGGTCGTCGACGACGCGCACGGCCAGGTCGAGGCTGAGGTACTCGGTGGCCCAGTCCTCGTCGGTCGCGGGGACGACGTCCACGCCCTGCGGGGCGAGGGCGGCGGCGTCGTCGTCGGCGTGGATGCGCACGCCGGCCTCCCCGAGCGCTGCGAGCGCGACCGGGAGGAACTGCGCGGCAGCGGCGCGGTGGACGAGGAGCGTCTCGGCCGCGTTGCACACCCCGGTGCGCTGGGTCTTGGAGTTGAGCACGATCGCGACGGCCTGGGCGACGTCGACGTCCGCGTCGACGTAGACGTGGCAGTTCCCCACGCCGGTCTCGATGACCGGCACGAGGGACTCCCGCACGACGGTGCGGATGAGGTCGGCGCCGCCGCGCGGGACGAGGACGTCGACGAGCCCGCGGGCGCGCATGAGCTCGACGGCGCCCGCGCGTCCGTGGGCGTCGATCGACTGGACGAGCTCGGCGGGCAGCCCCTGTGCCTCCAGGGCCTCGCCGAGCACCTCGACGATGACGGCGTTGGAGGAGGCCGCGGCCGAGCCGCCGCGCAGGATGACGGCGTTGCCGGACTTCAGGGCCAGGCCGGCGGCGTCGACGGTGACGTTGGGCCGGGCCTCGTAGATCATCCCGACGACGCCCATCGGCACGCGCACCTGGCGCAGGGTGAGGCCGTTGGGCAGGGTGGAGCCGCGCACGACCTCACCGACAGGGTCCGGCAGGGCGGCGAGCTCGCGCAGGGCGTCGGCGATGGCGGCGATGCGCTCGTCGGTGAGGGCGAGGCGGTCGAGGAGGGACTCCTTCATGCCGCCCGCGCGGCCGCGGTCGAGGTCCTCGGCGTTCGCCTCGACGACGCGGGCGGAGGACGCGACGAGCGCGTCCGCCATGGCGTGCAGGGCGGCGTCCTTGGTCGCGCGGGTGGCGGTGGCGAGCACCCGGGAGGCGGTCTTGGCGGCCCGTGCGATGTCCTCGACGGCGGCGCGCACGTCCACGGTCACCGGCGCGGTGGGGCCGGGGTCGGCGACGAGGTGGGCGGGCTCGAGCACAGGCGTGTCCGTCATGCGTCCCAGGGTAGGCGCGCGGCCGCGCGGTCGGAAGGCGCGTCTCGCCCCACCGGCCCGTTCGGCACGGCAGCCGTCGGTGCTGCACACTCACGGCTGTGGACGACCAGCTCATGCTCGGAGCCATCGCGGTCGTGCTCGGGCTGGGCGCGGGCGCGGTGCTGTTCGTCGGATTCGTCGCGCTCAGCTATCGGCGCCGCGGCTCCTTCTCGGTGCCGCGGGCGATCGCGTGGGCGGCGGCCCTCGTGTACTTCTGGGCGATCTGGACGTACACCCTGCTCCCGCTGCCGGACCCGGCGGCCATCCGGTGCATGCCCACGAACCTCGACCCGCTGGCGTTCCTCGACGAGATCGGTGCCGCGGTCGACCGCGCCCAGGGGCGGCCGCTCGCCGCCCTCACCGACCCGGCGGTCATGCAGATCACGCTCAACGTCCTGCTCTTCGTGCCGCTGGGCTTCTTCGCGCGGCTGCTCGGGGGGCGGGGCGTCGCCGTGGCCGCCGTCGGCGGCCTCGCCACCTCCGCCGTCGTCGAGCTCACCCAGCTCACCGGTGTCTGGGGGCTCTACCCCTGCGCCTACCGGGTCTTCGACGTCGACGACCTCCTGACCAACACCACCGGAGCCGTCCTCGGGTCCGTCCTGGCCTTCGTCGTCCCGCGCCGGCACTGGGGGCGCAACAGCGTCGTCGCGCCCGAGGCTCCCCGGCCGGTCACCGTGCCCCGCCGACTGCTCGCGATGGTCAGCGACTGGCTCGCCTTCACCCTCGTCGGTGCCGGGGCGGCGATCGTGGTGCAGGCCCTCCTGCTCTACGTGCTCGATGACCGACCGGCCGCCCTCGAGGGCCACATCTCCACGACCGTCGGCGTCGTCGTCCCGCTTCTCGTGTGGCTCGTGGTCACCCTGGCCACCGGGCGGACCGTCGGTGACATCGCGGTGCGGCTGCGCTACACGGGCAGTCCACTGCCGCCGGTGGCGGCGCGGCTGCTCCGCCTCGGTGGGGGCATCGGCGGCTACGGGCTGCTCCAGCTCCTCCAGCTCCTCCCCTCCGCGGCAGGCTGGGTCGGGCCTCTGCTCGCCGCGTTCCCCGTCGTCGCCCTCGTGGCGACGCTCGCGACCGAGCACGGCCGGGGACTGCCGGGGCTGGCCTCCCGCCACCACCTCGAGGACAGCCGAGCCCGTGGCGGCGGCCCCGCCGGTCCGGCACCGTGGACGTCATGACCTCCGTCGTCGTGCTCGCGTCCGGCGTGCTGCTCCTCAACCTCTACGCCCTCGCGCTCGTCCTGCTGCGCGGGCCGGCGTTCCACACCCGGGTCTACCGCCCGATGGTCCTGAACATCGGGCTGTCGGTCGCGCCGGCGCTCGTGCTGGCCGCGACGACGGGTCTCCTCCTCGTCGCGGTGCTGCTCGAGAGCACGCTGGCCGTGTGGCTGGTCATCATCAGCGGTGGCGTCGCCTGGCTGCTCCTGCTGCCGAACTCCGCGTACCTCATCACCGAGCTCAACTTCTCCCACCGCCGGCCGGACGAGGCCGTGCCGCTCTGGTACGACATCGTGCTCGTCCTGTCCCTGGCGGTGTCCGGAGTGATGAACACGCTGCTCAACGTCCTGCTCGTGCAGACGATGTACCTCGCCATCGCCTACCCCAACGACTCCGCCCCGATGACCAGGATCGACTCCTGGGTGCTCGTCGCGGCCGTCCTGCTGCTCGTGACCTTCGGCATGTACCTGGGTCGCTACCTGCGCTTCAACAGCTGGGACGTCACCCACCCCGGGTCCTTCGTCCGCAAGCTCACCGACCACTTCGGCAACCGCGCCAGCCGCCGTGAGGCCGCGGGTTTCTGCGCCACCCACACCGTCCTGCTCGCCGTCCTCTACCTGCTCGTCGTCGGCCCGGAGGTCGCCCTCTTCTGACGGTGGAGCACCTCGGGGCGTGCGGCCCCGGCCCAGGGCGGCCGCGTATCCTGGACCGGTGACATCCACGCCCACGTCCGCCGCGTCGGCCACACCCCCGGCCACCGCCACTCCCGGACCTTCCCGCTCCCGCGACGGTCTCGTCGACCGCCTCACCTGGGGTCTGGCCATCGCCAACCTCGTCGCGCAGATCGGGATCATCGTCACCGGCGGTGCCGTGCGGCTCACCGGCTCGGGGCTCGGCTGCTCCGAGTGGCCGATGTGCCAGCCGGGCTCCTTCACCCCGACGTTCCACGGCGAGAGCGACCTCCACCAGGCGATCGAGTTCGGGAACCGGACACTCACCGGGGTGCTCGGCGTCATCGCGCTCGCCCTCGTGTGGGCGGTGTACCGGCGCCGGCCGACGGCCTCGCGGCCTGCATCGCTCAAGCGGCTCGCGCTGCTGCCGCTGATCGGGATCGCCATCCAGGCGTTCGTCGGTGGCGTCACCGTGTGGGTGGACCTCCACCCCGCGATCGTCGGCTCACACATGCTCATCTCGCTGGCCCTGGTCGCGGTCTCGACCTACCTGCTGCTGCGTCTCGCCTCGCCCGACGCGCCCGCCCGGGCCGCGTCCTCCGGCCGCTTCCGCACCGTCGGCGGGCTGGCCGTGCTCGTCGGTGTCGTGCTCCTCGTCCTCGGCGTGGTGACGACGGGCGCCGGGCCGCACTCCGGTGACGCGACCGAGCCGTACCGCTGGGCGCTGGACCCGGCGTTCATCTCGCGGCTCCACGCGCTGTCGGTGTGGACCTTCGTCGTCCTCGTCGTCGTCGGCCTGGTGCTCGCCCGCCGCGAGGGCAATGCCCCGGCGCTCCGGGCCTGGGGCTGGCTGCTCGCGGTCACGCTGCTGCAGGGGCTCATCGGCTACGTCCAGTACTTCACCGGCCTGCCCGAGGTCCTCGTCGGCCTCCACATGCTCGGCGCGGCGCTCACCGTCGTCGCGCTCGTCTACGCCGTCGGCGCCCTGGTCACCCGCGCCCCCTCCCCGCCCACAGCTGACCCACGGCTCCCTCGCCGACAGCCGGATTCCTCGGCCGCCCGACGGGACGGGGAAAGCTCCGGCTGTCGGCGGACGCGGTAGGAGCGGAGGAATCCGGCTGTCGGCGAGGGAAGGCGGCAGGGGGCGAGGGCTAGCGGAACCAGGGGGCGTCGGTGGGGCGCAGGGTGGCCCATCCGGCGGCGCGCGCGCTGGCGGTGGCGAGGATGCCGACGACGGCGCTCGGGTTGTGCAGCCGGCCCTCGTGCACCGCGGCGAGGGCCTCGTCGAGAGGCACCCACCGCGTAGTCATGTCGCGCTCCTCGTCGGCGCGCTCGTGGCGCTCCGCCTCGGGCACCTCGGTGACGTCGCGCGCGAGGTAGATGCGCAGCGACTCGTTCGAGCCCCCCGGTGAGGTGAAGTAGTCGACGAGGACGTCCCAGCGCCCGGCCTGCAGGTCGGTCTCCTCGGCGAGCTCGCGCTGCGCCGCGACGAGGTAGTCCTCGCCGGCGACGTCGAGCAGCCCGGCCGGGATCTCCCAGAGGACGGCGCGCACGGGGTGGCGGTACTGGTCGACGAGCGCGACCTCCTCCCCCTGCGGCCCCTCGCGCAGGGCGACGACGGCGACCGCGCCGGGGTGGTCGAGGAACTCGCGCACCACCGGCTCCGCGTCGTCGGCGCCCAGGCGCACGTCCTCACCGGCGAGGTCGAAGACCTTGCCCTCGTGCAGGACCCGGCGGGCGACGACCTCGCGGTCGTCGTCCCGCCGGTCGGCGATCGTCACGCGCCGGCCTTGCGGGAGGCCGGGGAACGCTCGGCAGCGCCGGGCGCGGGCGTCTCGTCGACGAGGTCGGTCGTGCGCGGCACGCCCGCCTCGTCCACTCCGGTGCCGCTGGGGGCGGCGGGGACGCCGTCGCCCTCGACCTCGAGCAGCCGGGTGGCGCGCTGCCGCTCGAGCGCCGCCCCGACGAGCCCGTGGAACAGCGGGTGGGCCTTGGTGGGCCGCGACTTGAACTCGGGGTGGGCCTGCGTGGCGACGTAGTACGGGTGCTTCTCGCGGTCCAGCTCGACGAACTCGACGAGGGAGGAGTCCGGGGACCGGCCGGAGATCTGCAGCCCGGCCTCGGCGAGGGCGTCCCGGTAGTTGTTGTTCACCTCGTAGCGGTGGCGGTGGCGCTCGGTCACGCGCGTGGCGCCGTAGGCCTCGGCGACGACGGAGCCGGGGGTGAGGACCGCCTCGTAGCTGCCCAGGCGCATGGTGCCGCCCATGTCGCCGCCGCCGCCCTCGACGAAGTCGACCTGCTCGGCCATCGTCGCGACGAGCGGGTCCGGCGTGCCGGGGTCGAACTCGGTGGACGAGGCGTTCTCCAGGCCCAGGACGTTGCGGGCGTACTCGATGACCATGCACTGCAGGCCGAGGCAGATGCCGAGCGTGGGCACCTGGTTCTCCCGCGCCCAGCGCAGCGCGCCGAGCTTGCCCTCGATGCCGCGCACGCCGAAGCCGCCGGGAACGAGGATCGCGTCGACGTCCTGGAGGGCGCGGCGGGCGCCTTCGGGGTCGGCGCAGTCGTCGGCGGGCACCCAGCGGATGACCACCTGGGCGTGGTGGTGGAAGCCGCCGGCGCGCAGCGCCTCGGTGACCGAGAGGTAGGCGTCGGGCAGGTCGACGTACTTGCCCACGAGGGCGACCTCGACGGTGTCGCGCGGCTTGCGCACCCGCTGCAGGAGGTCGTCCCAGTCGCTCCAGTCGACGTCCCGGAAGGGAACGTTGAGGCGGCGCACGACGTAGGCGTCCAGGCCCTCGCTGTGGAGGACCGCGGGGATCTCGTAGATGGAGGAGGCGTCGCGGCACTCGACGACGGCCTCACGGTCGACGTCGCACATGAGCGCGATCTTCGCCTTGACGCCCTCGGGCAGCTCGCGGTCGGTGCGGCAGACGATGGCGTCGGGCTGGATGCCGATGCTGCGCAGCTCGCTCACCGAGTGCTGGGTGGGCTTGGTCTTGAGCTCGCCGCTCGCGCTGAGGTACGGCACGAGCGAGACGTGGACGAAGAAGACGTTGTCGCGGCCGAGGTCGTGTCGCACCTGGCGGGCGGCCTCGAGGAAGGGCAGGGACTCGATGTCACCGACCGTGCCGCCGATCTCGGTGATGATGACGTCGGGCGCCTGGGCGCCGTCGACCGGCTGCGCCTGGGCGCGCATCCGCGCCTTGATCTCGTCGGTGATGTGCGGGATGACCTGGACGGTGTCGCCGAGGTACTCCCCGCGGCGCTCCTTGGCCAGCACGGTCGAGTAGACCTGACCGGTGGTCGTGTTGGCGGCGCGGGAGAGGTTGACGTCGAGGAAGCGCTCGTAGTGACCGATGTCGAGGTCGGTCTCCGCCCCGTCCTCGGTGACGAAGACCTCACCGTGCTGGAAGGGGTTCATCGTGCCGGGATCGACGTTGATGTAGGGGTCCAGCTTCTGCATCGTGACGCGCAGACCGCGCGCCCGGAGCAGCTGGCCCAGGCTGGAGGCCGTCAGGCCCTTGCCGAGGGATGACGCCACACCACCGGTGACGAAGATGTGCCGAGGGACTTTGTCGCCGCTAGTGCGGTGAAGGGTGACCACGGAGTTCCACCTTATCAGTCGGTCGGTCGGGTCCGGTCCGTACCGCGAGTGCGCTGCGGCACTACGGCTCGAGCGTAGACGTCGCGGAGCTGGGCGACGACGTCCTCGGGGGTGGGAAGTCGGCTCGCCCGCTCCCGCGCCGCGGACCTCAGCCGGGCCCGTTCGGCGTCGTCGGTGAGCAGCCGGGCGACGGCGGCGGCGAGCTGCTCGGCCTGCGGCGGGACGAGGACGGCGGCGTCGGCCGTCACCTCGCGCGTGCCGCCCACGTCGGTCGCGACGACGGCGGCCCCGGCCTGCAGGGCCTCCTGCACGGCGAGCGGCTGCCCCTCCCAGGTGCTCGTCGACACGACGACGTCGGCGATGGCGTTGAGGGCGGTGACGTCGTCGCGGCGGCCGGCGACGACGACGGGCAGCGACTCGGCGCGGACGCGCTCGGCGAGCTCACCGGCGAGTGGCCCGTCCCCCACGACGACCCACCGGAAGGCGGGCGCGCCGCTGCGCACGAGGGTGGCAGCGGTGTCGGCGAGGAGTCCCAGGCCCTTCTGCGGGGCCAGGCGCCCGACGGTGAGGACGAACCGCTCCTGCGGCGTGAGGCCGAGCGAGGCGCGCAGCTGCTGCCGGGCGGCGTCGTCGAGCGGGCCGGTCTCGGTACGGGCCGGTGCGGGGACCAGGGCCCGCTGCGCGGAGGCGCCCAGCCGGGTGGCACGGGCGACGAGGTCGCCGCTCACCCCGAGGACGAGGTCGGCGCCGCGCGCGACGACGCGTTCGAGGACGGCCGCCACCGCCTGCACCCTGGGGCCTCCCACGGGCAGGTTGTGGAGGGTGACGACGACGGCGGGGCGTCCCCGCATCGCGCGGGTGGCGAGCACGGCGGCGGCCCCGGCGCGCAGCCCGTGGGCGTGGACGAGGTCGGTGCCGGCGAGCACGCCGCGCAGCCGCTTGAGGGCCGCGACGTCGCTGGGCCGCGGCCGGTCGGCGATGTCGACGACGGCGACCGGCACGGGCGACTCGGCGACGACGTCGGCCGGGCCGGCGAGGAGCACCTCCTCCCCCGCGTCCGCGAGGAGTCCGGCGACCTGACGTGCGTGCCGGGCGACGCCGCCCGCGCTCGTCGAGGTCAGCTGGACGATCCGCATGGCCCTCACCATGTCACGGCCTCACGACCAGCGCGCGGGACGCACCGCGGTGCGGTCGGCGAGCACCACCGCGAGCACGCCGAGCAGCGCGGCGCACAGGCCACCGGCGGCGGCGGCGAGCAGGCCGGACAGGAGCTGGGGCCCCACCACCCCGAGCACGGCGTCGGTGACGAGCCGGCCGGCCAGTCCCCCGGCGGCCGCACCGGCCGCGCCCACGGCGATGGTCCGCACGAGCCCGCCGAGCGGCGCGTCGGCACCGAGGGCAGCCCGCAGCGCCCACAGCAGCCCGAGGCCCGCGACGGTCATACCGATCGAGGTGCCCAGCGCCAGGGACATGAGCGTGGCCGGCCCGTTCCCGCCGTCGGGCGCCGTCACCCGGACGAGGACCGCCGCGGCGACGCTGACGACGAGCCAGCCGGCCGCCGTCGCCGTCACGGCGGCCCGACCGCGGTCGAGCGTGTACAGGCAGCGGGACACGTGGAAGACGAGCCCGTAGCCGACGACGGCGGGGGCCAGCCAGGTGACCGCCGTCGTCATCCCCTCCATCGTGCCGCTGAGGGAGAAGACGGCCGTGACGCCCGGCGCGACGGCGGCGAGGATGCCCGCGCCGACGAAGGACGCGGCGAGCACCGAGCGGGTGGACCCGACGGCCATGGCCGCGAAGGCGGCCCGGTCGTGGCCGCCGGAGAGCTCGGCCAGCCGCGGGAAGACGGCGGTGGCGACTGGGACCGCGAGGACGGCGTAGGGCAGGAAGTACACCGCGCGGGAGTACTCCCAGATCGTGATCGTGCCCTCCACGCCCCCGGCGCGCGCCAGCACGATGAACACGACGACGCTCACCTGCTGGGCGAGCAGCGCGCCGATCCCGGCCGCGGCGAGGTTGACGGCGCGGCGGCCCACGCCCGGCGGGAAGTGGAGGGCGGGGCGCAGCCGCACGCCGCTGCGCACCACGGGCACGAGCAGCGGCAGGCTCATCGCCGCGACGCCCAGGGTGGTGCCCCAGGCGAGCCAGTCGAGCGCGGACTGCGCCAGGCGCTCGGGGTCGTCGGCCATCCCGCCGGAGAACGCCCCGAAGGCCAGGTAGGCGCCGATGACGACGACGCTGGACAGGAGCGGGGCGATCGCCGGGAGGAGGAACCGCCGCTGCGCCTGGAGGACGCCGGTGAGGACGACGCCCACGCCGTACAGCGGGATCTGCAGCGCGAAGATGCGGAGGAAGTAGGTGGCGAGCTGGCGCTGCGTCTCGACGTCCGAGCCGACGGAGTCGGGCAGCAGCCCGACGATCGGGCCGGCGAGGACGGCGACGAGGAGCCCGAGCGGCACGAGGACGGCCAGCGTCCACGTGAGCAGCGCCGAGGCGATGCGGTCGACCTCCCCGCGCAGGTGCCGGGCGAGGGGGGCGGCGAGCAGCGGGACGACCGCACCGGCGAGCGCGCCGCCGGCCGCGACCTCGAAGAGGACGTTGGGCAGGGTGTTGGCGGTGGAGTAGGCGTTGGCCGTGGCGGAGTCGCCGAGGGTGGCCGACTGGACGAACCACCGGACGAAGCCGACGGCGCGCGAGAGCACCGTGACGGCCGCCATCATGCCCGCGGCGCCGGCGACCCCGGCGAGGACGCGGCGGCGGCCGGTGACCGGTTCGGTCACCTCCCGGCCACCGGGCTCACCGTCGGCCCCACTGGTCCAGGGCGTGGAGGGCCGGGGTCTGGTCGATGACGCGGGAGAAGCTCACGCGCTCGCTGAGCAGCGTGAGCCCGACGACCGCGGCCAGCGCACCGCCGCGCAGGACGCGGGAGGGGTGGGCGGCCAGCGCGGTGCCCAGGGTCGCGCCCAGGGCGTTGGCGCCCGTGTCGCCGAGCATGGTGCGCTCGGACAGGTCGTCGCGCAGCCCGGCGGCGGCGGAGCCGAGGGCGGTGGCGGCGACGGGCGCACCCGGCCCGCCGGCAAGCGTTGTGGCGGCCGATGCGACGCAGGTGACCTTGAGCGCCCGGCCGGGGCGCAGGTCGAAGAGGTTGAGGAGGTTCGCGGTGCCGGCGATGAGCGCGGCGCTCGTGCCGCGGTGGACGAGCCGCGCGAGGGGCCCCGTGCCGCGGGCGGGCAGGACGAGCGCGGCGAGCAGCGCGCCGCCGCCGATCCCGGCGATCTTGAGCGCCCCGGTGGTGACCTGGCCCTCGCGCAGCGCGCCGATGTGGCCGCGCAATCCCTTGACGTGGCGGTCCGCCTCCCGCTCGGTGAGGTCGTCGACGGCGCCGAGCGCGCCCGCCGCCCCCGCGGCGACGGCGGCCGCCGCGCCGGTGCGGCCGGAGCCGAGCAGCGCGAGGCTCGTGCCGCCGGCCTGCGCGAGGCCCCCGAGGAGGCTCACCTGCCGGCCGGCGTAGTTGGTGCGCTGCCAGCGCTCGGGGCCGCCGGGCGGTGCGCCCTCGACCGCCGCGGTCACCGCACCGGTGGCGGCGACGCCGAGCAGCGCGGCCCGCAGGCGCCCCATCAGGCGGCGTCCTCGTCGGCGGTCTCGTCGGCGGCCTCGTCCTGCTCGGGCGCGGGCACGGCCGGCGGGGGCAGGTAGACGGCGGGCGGGACGGGCGCGGTGGCCTCGGCCCCGACGCCGTAGTGGCCCACCTCCCCGGAGATGTCGACGGCGAGGGCCATCGGCACGCTGAGGCGACCGGTGAGCTCGCTGACGGAGTCGGTGGTCGTCACGGCCTGGGCGGCGTCGGAGTCGGCGCGCAGGGCGCTGACGAGGTCGAGCTCGGTGGCGGCCGAGCCGGCCACGACGGTGCCCTCACCGGTCGCGGCGATGCCGCGGGCCAGGGCGACCTCCTCGGCCAGCCGCTGCTCACGGGTCTCGACGTCGGCGGGCTCGGGGCTCTCGTCGGGGCCGGTGGCCTCGCTGCGCGGGGCGACGACGACGGTGGCGTTGGCGGCCTGCTCCGGCTCCTCGGTGACCTCGACGAGCGGGTCGTCGGCGGAGACGAGCAGCTCGAGGAGCGTCTCGGCGTCGGTCGTGGGGGTGCCGTCGACATCACCGCGGGTCAGGGCCTGGCCCAGGGCGGTGCCGAGGATGACGCCGGCGTCGGCGCCGTCCGCGGGCGCGGGGTCGAGGTAGCCGAGGATCTGGCCGGCGAAGCTCGAGCGGAAGGTCGCGGTCGCCGGGTCGGTCCACGCCTCGGTCACCTGGACCTGGCCGGTGACGGTGGCGCCGGCCTGCTCGAGGCGCAGGCGGACGTCGGCGACGTCGTCCTCGTTCGCGGCGGGCAGGACGACGACGGCGACGCTGCGGCCCTCGAGGCGCGAGCCGAGGGTGGCGGGAGCGACCTCGTCGAGGAACTGGTCGCGGTTCTCGCGCTCGACCTCGCTGACCTCGAGCTCGGTGCGCAGCCGGTCACGGTCCTCGCGCAGCTCCTCGACCTGACCGGTGAGCTGGTCACCGAGCGGCTGGTTGAGGGGGCCGGCGCCGAGGAGGATGCCCAGCGCCAGGGCCAGGAAGACGGCGATGAGAGAGACGAGGTGGTAGCGGAAGTCGATCATCGTGCTCCTACGAGGTGGGCGCGGGCGGGGCGATGCCCAGCAGGTCCTTGATGGCGGCGAACAGGCCGTCGAGCCGCGCCATGACGATCTGGAACAGGGTCTGGCCGAGCTCGGTGGAGAAGAGCGCCACCCCGATGGCCAGGAGCCCGGCGAGCGCGAGCAGCACGATCTGCAGCGTCGAGATCCGGGTGCGGTAGAGCTGGGAGACGCCCTTGGCGTCGACGAGCTTGGAGCCCACGCGCAGGCGCGTGAGGAAGGTCGAGGCCATGCCGGCGCGGCCCTTGTCGAGGAACTCCACGAGGGTGGCGTGGGTGCCGACGGCGACGATGAGCTCGGCGCCCTTGTCGTCGGCCAGCAGCATGGCAACGTCCTCGCTCGTGCCGGTGGCGGGGAAGACGACGTGGTCCACGCCGAGCTGCTCGACGCGGGCCATGCCGGGCGCCCGCCCGTCGCGGTAGGCGTGGACGACGATCTCGGCGCCGCAGCGCAGCGTGGAGTCGGACACGGAGTCCATGTCCCCGACGATCATGTCGGGCGTGAGCCCGGACTCGATGATCGCGTCCGCGCCGCCGTCGACGCCGATGAGGACGGGGCGGTACTCGCGGACGTAGGACCGCAGCATCGCCAGGTCCTCCTTGTAGTGGTAGCCGCGCACGACGATGAGGACGTGGCGGCCCTCGATGGCGGTGTGCACCTCGGGCACGCCCACGCCGTCGAGGAGGAGGTCACGCTCGCGGTTGAGGAAGTCCATCGTGTTGCCGGCGAAGGCCTCGAGCTGGACGGACAGGCCCTCCCGCGCCTCGGCCATCGCCGCGGCGACGCTCTCCTCGGTCTGCTCGGTGCCCTCGGCCACGAGGACGTCGCCGGAGTAGACGGCGTTGCCGTCCACGCGCACGGGCCGTCCCTCGCGCAGCGCCATCACCGAGCCGCCGAGGTCGTCGACGAGCGGGATGCCCTCCGCGACGATGATCTCCGGGCCCAGGTTGGGGTAGCGCCCGGAGGTCGACTTGGCGGCGTTGAGCACCGCGGCCGGGCGGCAGGCGACGAGCGCCTCGGCCGAGACACGGTCCAGGTCGAGGTGGTCGATGACGGCGACGTCACCGGGCTGCAGGCGCTTGGTGAGGTTCTTGGTCCGCGGGTCCACACGCACCGGACCGGTCACACCGGGTCCGGTGTCGGGAGGCGTGCGGCGACGGAAGAGGGGACTCACGCGAGTCATCGTGCCACGACGGCACGGTCGAGCAGCTCTGCGGCGTGGCGGCGAGCCACGTCGGAGTCCTCCTGCCCCGACAGCATGCGCGCCAGCTCCTGCTCCCGCTCGGGCCCGGTGATCTCCCGCACGTCGGTGATCGTCGTCTCGCCGGTGGACTTGCTCACGAGGAGGTGGGTGTCGGCGAAGGCCGCGACCTGGGGCAGGTGGGTGACGACGACGACCTGCGCGACGCGGGCCAGGCCAGCCAGCCGGCGGCCGACCTCGATGGCGGCCCGGCCGCCCACGCCGGCGTCGACCTCGTCGAAGACGAAGGTGGGGCGCACGGCCGCGTCCCCGGCCGGAGCGGCGACGGCGACCTCGAGGGCGAGCATGACGCGCGACAGCTCACCGCCGGAGGCACCGTCGCCGAGCGGGCGGGGCGGTGAGTCCGGCCGCGGCTGCAGCAGGAGGCCCACGTTCTCCACGCCCCAGGGGCCGGGCTCGGGCAGCGGCTCGAGGCGCACCTCGAGGTGGGCACCGGGCATCGCCAGGCCGGCGAGCTCGGCGTCGACCGCCTCGGAGAGCCGGGTGCCGGCGTCCGTGCGGGCGGCGCTGAGCCGCTCGGCGAGCTCACCGAGGGTGGCGGTGAGGGCGGTGATCTCCTCGCGGAGCGCGGCGCCGCCGTCCTGGGGGCCGTCGATCTCGGCCAGCCGGGCGGCGGCGGCGCGTGACCACTCCCCCAGCTCGTCGGTGCTCTCCAGGCCCAGGCGCAGGGCGGCGTCCCGCAGCGCGGCCCGGCGCTCGTGGACGGTCTGGAGGCGGTCCGGGTCCGCCTCCAGGGAGGAGAGGAAGCCGGACAGCTCGGTGCCGACGTCGGACAGGACGTAGGAGACCTCGGCGAGCCGGGTGGAGAGGGCCGCGAGCTCGGGGTCGCTGACGTCGAGGGCGCGGCGCGCGTCGTCGACGAGGACGGTGGCGTCCAGCTCGGCGCCCTCCCCGGCCCCGAGGAGCGCGGAGTGGGCGCGGCCGGCGGCCAGCCGCAGCTCCTCGACGTTGCCGAGCCGCTCCGCCTCCGCGCGCAGGGCGTCGTCCTCACCGGGCTGGGGGTCGAGGGCCTCGAGCAGCTCGAGGTTGGTCCGCAGGCGCACGGCCTCCCCGGCACGCTCGTCGGCCCGGGCCTGCCACTCCTCCAGGCGCGCCTGGGCCTCGGTGAGCCGCTGCCACGTGGCGCGGTACTCCCCGAGCAGCGCGGAGACGCCGGCGAAGGCGTCGAGGAGCGCCCGCTGCCGGGCGGGCGAGCGCAGGCGCAGCTGGTCGGACTGGCCGTGGACGGTGACGAGGTCGGCGGCGAGCTCACCGAGGAAGGCCTGCGGGACGCTGCGGCCGCCGGCGAAGGACCGGGAGCGGCCCTGGGCGGGCACGGCGCGCGCGAGGAGGAGGGCGTCGTCGTCGAGGGAGCCGCCAGCGTCGGTGACCCGCGCGGCGACGTCGTCCCCGACGACGAAGGTGCCCTCGACGACGGCGCGCTCGGCGCCGCTGCGGACCATCGCGGGGTCGCCCCGTCCGCCGAGCAGGAGGTCGAGCCCCGTGAGGACCATGGTCTTGCCGGCACCGGTCTCACCGGTGATGACGGTGAACCCGGCGCCGAGCCCGAGGGTGGCCGACGCGATGACACCGAGGTTCTCGATGCGGATCTCCTCGATCACGGGTCCTTCCTCCCCCCGCGCCAGCCGGTGACCGGCAGCGCGAACTTCGCCACCAGCCGCCCGGAGAACGGTGTGGGCTCGATGCGGGCCAGCCGCACCGGCTCGGCGCCGCGCCGCACGTCGATGTGGGAGCCGACGGGCGCGGGCAGCTGGCGTCGCCCGTCGCACCACACGTCGCCGCCGGAGAGGTTGCGGTCCAGGACCTCGACGGCGAGCACCGAGGAGGGCCCGGCGACGAGCGGGCGGGCGAAGAGGGCGTGGGCGGCGATCGGCACGACGAGGAGCGCCTCGACGTCGGGCCACACGACCGGGCCGCCGCCGGAGAAGGCGTAGGCCGTCGAGCCGGTGGGGGTGGCGATGACGATGCCGTCGCAGCCGAAGGAAGACAGGCCGCGGCCGTCGACGCCGAGGGCGAGCTCGATGACGCCGGAGCGGTCGACCTTCTCGATGGTCGCCTCGTTGATGGCCCAGCCGGTGTGGACCTCGCCCGTGGGGGTCTGGACCTCGACGTCGATCGTCATCCGCTCCTCGACGGTGTAGTCGCGGTCGGCGATGCGCTGGACCACCTCCCCGAGGCTGTCCGGGTCGGCCTCGGCGAGGAAGCCGACGTGCCCGAGGTTGACGCCGATGAGCGGCACGTCGCGGCCGCGGACGAGCTCGGCGGCGCGCAGCAGGGTGCCGTCACCGCCGAGGACGAGGACGAGCTCGGGGTCGTGGGCGGGGTCGTCGTCGAGGTCACGGATCGGCTCGATACCGAGCTCACGCAGCCCGGCCTCCGCCTGCGCGGCCGCGGTGACCGCCTGCTCGCGCCACTCGTGGCTGACGAGGAGGACCCGGCGGCTCACGGCGCCACCGCCGGGCGCTGGTCGATGGCGGCAGCGATCACGGCGTCGAGCTCCTCGGGTGGGTGGACGCGGCTCGGGTCACGGCGCAAGCCTATGAAGTACTCGACGTTCCCGCTGGGACCGGGCAGCGGGCTGGGTACGACGGCGTAGGTCCCCAGGCCGAGCGCCGCGGCGGCGTCGGCGACGGTCCGCACGGACTCGGCGTGCAGGGCGGGGTCGCGCACGACGCCGCCCTTGCCCAGGCGCTCCTTGCCGACCTCGAACTGCGGCTTGACCATGAGGAGGAAGTCCGCGTCCGGCGCGGCCGCGGCGGCGAGGGCGGGCAGGACGAGGGTGAGGGAGATGAAGGACAGGTCCCCGACGACGAGCCCGGGCGCCGGGGCGACGGCGGCGGGGTCGAGGGTGCGGACGTTCGTGCGGTCCAGCACGGTGACTCGGGGGTCCTGCTGGAGGGACCACACGAGCTGCCCGTAGCCGACGTCGACAGCGACGACGTGCTCGGCCCCGCGGCGCAGCAGCACGTCGGTGAAGCCACCGGTGGAGGCACCGGCGTCGAGCGCGCGGCGGCCGGCGACCGTGGGCGCAGCGGGCCCGAGGGCGTCGAGGGCGCCGGCGAGCTTGTGGGCGCCGCGGGAGGCGTAGTCGTCGGTGGGCGGGGCGACGACGCGCAGCGCCTGGGCGGGGTCGACCTGCCGGGCGGCCTTGGTGACGGCGGCACCGTCGAGGAGGACGTGCCCCTCGGCGATGAGCTCGGCGGCGTGCTGGCGCGAGCGGGCCAGCCCGCGGCGGACGAGCTCTGCGTCCACCCTGACGAGGCGCGCCACGTCAGGACTCGGCCGCGGACAGCTGGGCGGCCAGGGCGCGGTGGACGGCGTCGAGGACGGTGACGTGCTCGCCGAGGGGACGCTCCGCGAGGGTCTCGAGCTCCGCGAGCTCGGGGACGGGCTGCGGTGCCGTGGGGCCGGGGCGCGGCGGCGCGGGCCGAGGGGCGGGCGCTGGCGTCACGTCCGGCATGGGTCTCCTTCTCACGTCCGTCCTGCAGGGTCCGGTCCTCCGCCAATGTACCGCCGTGGCGGCCGTGACCGGCGGCGCCGCCCTCAGGTGAGGTTGACGAGCACGACGTAGGTGAGGGTGCCGGCGCCCACGCTCAGCAGGGTGCGGCGCCCGCCGGTGAGGTGCACGGCGACGGTGACGGCGGCGGCCAGCGCGGCGTGGAGCAGGTGCCCGCCGGTGGCGGAGGAGCGGAAGGTCGCGGCCGCGAGCACGGCGAGGATGCCGGCGGGCATCCAGGCCGCCATCGCCGTGACCAGACGCGAGTCGCGCAGCGGCTCGAGGATGGCGAAGGGCACCGCGCGCAGCGCGAGGGTGATGACGAAGACGGTCGCGAGGACGGCGACGACGTAGCCCGGCTCAACCACGCGCCCCTCCCCTCGTGAGGGCGTACCGGCCGAGGAGGAGTCCCACGAGCAGGACGAGTCCGACGAGGAGGACGGAGTCGGGGGCGACGACGACGGCGCAGGTGAAGGCGAGCCCGGCGAGCAGCAACGACGGGACCTCCCGGCGGCTGCGAGCCGCGTCGAGGGTGAGGGTGAGGAACAGGGCGCACAGGGCGAACTCCAGGCCCTGGACCGGTCCGGGCAGGAGGGAGGCGACCGCGACGCCGGTGAGGCCGCCGCCCACCCAGTAGGCCTGGAAGGACACCTGCATCGAGACGAGGCGCCACGCCGTCCAGCCGTGGGGGCGCACGGCGGTCATCGCGTAGGCCTCGTCGATGAGGGCGTAGACCGAGTAGGCGCGGGCCACCGGGTGGCGCACGACGCGCAGGGGGAAGGAGAAGGCGTAGAAGACGTGCCGGAAGTTGACGACGAGGGTGGTGAGGGCGATCGCCGCGATCGAGGCTCCCCCGCTGATCATCCCGACGAGGAGCAGCTCGAGGGAACCGGCGAAGACGGCGACGGACAGCGCCGGGGCGAGCCACCACGGGAGTCCGGCCTGGACGACGAGGAGCCCGAAGGCCACGCCGAGCGGGTAGAGGCCCAGCCCGGCCGCCAGGGAGGCCCGGACGCCCGCGCCGATCTCGACGCGGCGGCCGGTGCCCTCCTGGGTGGTCGGCCGTGACACGGGAACCGAGGTCAGCCGACCACCAGGGCCGGGACGGCCTCCGGCGAGAGCGGGGCCCCGCGGTCGGCGGCGTCCCACGCGGCGACGCACAGTGCCCGCCAGCCGTCGAGGCTGACGCGTGCGCGGCTGCCGCCGCCCAGCCGCTGGGTGTCGGTCGGGCCGAGCGGGCCGGTGGGGTCGTCGAGGAGCTCGAGTGCGCCGTCGTGCACACGCGCGAGGGCGGCACCGGACCCCCACCATCCGTCCTCGACCTCGACCGGCGACGGGTGCTGGACGAACAGCCCGCGCAGGTCGATGGCGAGGAGGGAGGGGCGCTGGTGCGCCGGGGCGAGGACGGTGTCGCGCGCGGTGGTCACGCCGGTGAGGACGAGGAGGCCGGGCATGCCGGCGGCTCGTGCGCCCTCGAGGTCGGTGTCCAGCCGGTCGCCGACGGCGATCGGCGTCGAGGCCCCGAGCCGGTCCGCGGCCTGGTGGTAGATCGCCGGGAGCGGCTTGCCGGACGCGAGGGGCTCGATGCCCGTCGCCTCGACGACGGCGCGCACGAGCGCACCGTTCCCGGGGGCGACTCCGCGCTCCTTGGGGATGGAGCCGTCGAGGTTCGTGGCCACGTGGCGGGCTCCGGCGCCGACGGCGTAGGCGGCCTCGGCGAGGTCACGCCACCCCAGGTCGGGCGCGAAGCCCTGGACCACGGCCGCCGGCGCGTCCGCGGCGCTCGTCACGAGCTCGAAGCCCGCCGCGCTCAGCGCGGTGCGCAGGCCCTTGCCGCCGACCGGGAGCACCCGGGCACCGGGCTCGAGCTCTTCCTGGAGGAGGAGAGCCACCGACTGGGCGGAGGTGACGATCTCCTGCGGCTCGCAGGGGATGCCGAAGCCGCTGATCTGCGCGGCGATGTCCTCCGGTTCCCGGGAGGAGTTGTTCGTGACGTACAGCGGACGCAGGCCCCGCGCGGCGGCCGCCTGGATGGCGGCCGGCGCGTGGTTGACGGGCTCGTCGCCCAGGTAGACGACGCCGTCGAGGTCGTACAGGGCGACGTCGTAGGTGTCGGCGGGTACTGCGGACCCGGTGAGGGTTGCCGTCACGGGCGCTCCTCCTCGGTGTCGGCGAACAGGTCGAGCTGGACCTGCGCGGGCTCGTCGGTGTCGTCCTCTCGCTGGGACTCCGCGTCCGACTCGGCCTCGGGCTCAACAGCAGCCTCGGCCTCCGGCTCGGACTCGGCCTCGACCTCAGGCTCGGGCTCGGGCTCCAGCTCCGGCTCGGGCTCGGGCTCGGGCTCCGGAGCCACCTCGGGCTCGACCTCAGCCTCAGCAGCTGCGTCCGGCTCGGGCTCGGGCTCCGGCTCCGGCTCCGGCTCGGGCTCCGGCTCCGGCTCCGGCTCCGGCTCGGGAGCAACCTCGGGCTCGATCTCAGCCTCAGCAGCTGCGTCCGTCTCGGTGCCGTCCTCGTCGTCTTCGGGCTCGGGCTGCGTCGCCACCGGGTGATCCGGCGCGTCGTTCTCGTCCTCGTCCCCAAGGAGGTCAACGACGACGAGCTCCTCGTCCTCGAGCTGCATCTCTCCCGCGGCCTCTCGGACGGCGGCAGCCTCCTCGTGGCGGCCGAGCGTCTCGAGACGATCGGCGCGCACGAGCTGCAGGCGGCGCTTGGGCTCAGCGTCCTTGACCGCCGGGAGCAGTCGCTCCACGACGAGCAGGGCGGCCTCGTGCTCACCGAGGTCGGCGCGGGCGCCGCTCTCGACGAGGGTGAGCTCGACGGCCTCGGCGACGGGCAGCTTCCGGCCCTTGGCCTCGGCGATGACGCTGAGCGCCCGCTCCGGGCGGCCCAGGCCACGCTCGCAGTCCGCCTCGATCGCCGGGTGGGCGTCCATGCCGCTCAGGCGGCGCACGGTGCGGACCTCACGCAGTGCCTCCGCGTACCGGCCGGTGGCGTAGGCGGTGAGCGCGAGAGCCTCGCGGACGACGTCGACGCGGCCGGCGCTGCGCACAGCCGTCCGGGCGTGCTCGTAAGCGAGCTCGGGGTCGGTGTCGACGAGCCTGCCGGCCATGATGAGGTGGGAGGCGACGTGGTCGGCGTTCGACTTCGTCAGCGTCCGCAGCCGGGCACGCGCCGCGCGGTCGAGCATGTCGGGCGTGACGTCCTCATCGATGATCGGCTCCGGCTCGCGCTCGACGCGACGCGGGTCGAGCTCACCCGGGCGGCTGGGGCGACCGCTTCGTGCGTTGGCCGCAGCGTCGCCACCACCCCGGCTGAAGCGCCGGGGAGCGCGCGGGTCGTCACGACGCGCGTCGCGGCGGGGTCCGCCACTGCGGTCGTCGTCACCGCGGGGCCGGAAGCCCCGCTCCTCGCGTCCACCGGAGGCCTGCTCGCTGCCGCGCGGCGCGCGAGAGCTCCAGTCTCCACGGCGCTCGTCGCGACGGTCTCCGGAGCCGCCGGTACGACGGTCCTCGCCCCTGGGGCCGGAGTCCCGGGGACCGCGTCGCTCGTCGCCGCCACGGCTCACGCCGAAGTCACGACCACGGCTGTCACCATCACGACGGGCACCGAAGTCACGACCGCCACGGCTGTCACCATCACGGCGCGGACCGAAGTCACGACCACCACGGCGCTCATCGCCACCACGGCTCGCACCGAAGTCACGACCACCACGGCGCTCGTCGCCACCACGGCTCCCGCCAAAGTCACGACCACGGCTGTCACCATCACGACGGGGACCGGAGTCACGACCGCCACGGCTGTCACCATCACGGCGCGGACCGTACTCACGACCACCACGGCGCTCATCGCCACCACGGCTCGCACCGAAGTCACGACCACCACGGCTGTCACCATCACGACGGGGACCGAAGTCACGGCCACCACGGGTGTCACCATCACGACGGAACTCGCCGCCACGGCGGTCCTCACTCCGGGCGCCGTAGCCGCGGTCGCCCGCTGCGCGCCCGCCATCGCGGTCGGACCCGGGGCGCGTGGACCTGGAGTCCCAGTCGCCGCGGGGACGACGGTCGTCGGCACGGGGGCCGGAACGTCGGTCGTCTCCCTCACGGCGCGAACCGCTGGTGGGACGCGAGCTCCACTCGCCACGCGGCTTGCGGTCGTCGCGCGGGCCGCTGCGGCGGTCGTCGGAGTCACGGCGGGGGCCGCCGTCACGGTTGTACGGTGCGCGCGCCGGGCGCGAGCCCCACTCACCGCGCGACCGCGCGCCGCCCTCGGCGGAGCCGGACCGTCGGTCGCCCTCGCGACGAGGGCCGTCGTTATCGCGGCGCGGCTGGTAGGGGCGCTCACGGTCGCCCGCGCGCCCACTCTCGCCTCCGGAACGGGGCGTCCAGTCACCGCGTGCACCGCGGTTGTCGCCCACGCGGCGAGGGCCCGAGCTACGCGGCCCGTCGTTCTTGCGGTAGGGGCGCTGGGGCGCGCCGTCGCGGCGCTGTCCTCCCTGGCCTGCACCGCGGGAGGCGCCGGCTCCGCCGCGCTGCCCCCTGTCGGGCCGCCCGGAGCGATCCTCGCCACGTGATGAGCTGTTCCTGTGGTCGTCCATCGATCTCTCTCTTCATCTGGGCTGCACCCGGGTAGAAACACGTAAGGGCCGCAACGCATCGTTGCGGCCCTTACGGGAATGGGTGTTCGGCGGTGTCCTACTCTCCCACGTAGTCTCCCACGCAGTACCATCGGCGCTG
>NZ_JACSPO010000014.1 GCF_014837105.1 Oceanitalea stevensii
TACTCCTGACCGATCGTCTCGACGTACTCGAGCGTCTCGTCGAAGCCCGCCTCACCCACGTCGAAGTGCGAGGACGGAATCTCCAGACCGATCTCCTCGGCCATCGCCCGCACCTGCTCCGCCGTGTACGGAGCGAGGTTGCCGCCGTAGGGCTCGATGTTCTCCAGCCCGATCTCCGCCAACCGCGCAAGCACCGTCTGCTGCCCCTCGGCGTTCACCCACGGGATGAGGGAGTACAGACCGATCGACACCTTCTCCACCGGCACGAGCACCGGGTCCGGGTCGGGCTCGTCACCGAGGACCCGGAAGTGGTCGAAGCGGAGTGTCGGCTCCTCCTGCGAGGCAGCACCGAGCGCGAAGAGACCCACGCGCCCGTCTGCCGCGACGCCGGCGTTGGCGACCGACGGCAGGTCGGTCCACGTCTCGCCGCCGTCGACGGAGTAGGACCCGGTGAAGGTGTCCCCCGTCCTGGCGAGCCGCAGGTGCACCGTCGTCGCGGTGATCGCCGGCGAGTTCGGCTGCGGGTTCTGGACCGTGCTGCCGACCTCGCTGCGGATCTCCACCAGCCGCGTCACGGCTGCGCCGGCGGTGTTGGTGGTGAGCACGTCGAGCTTGACGTAGTTGTCGTCGTCGACGTACGCGATGAGACCGCCCTGCTCGTACTGGCGGGTGGTGTCGGAGGTGTCGACCACCGTCTCCACCGTCCAGTCCTCGTCGCCGAGGTCCTGGACCACGAAGTTCGCCGGCGTCTGGTTGTCACCGCCGTAGATGTCACCGGCGGTGGCGTCCAGCTCGAGGTGACCGTCCACGACCCGCAGGTGCTCCGGGTCGGGGCGCACGACCTCCCAGCGGCACTCGTCGAGCGCACTGCCGCTGAACTCGTCGCTCGGGTCGACGTCCGCGGAGGAGTCGACCGACGCGATCGACACGAAGTCGAACGCGGCGTCGACCGGCGCCTGCGGCCGGCCCGCACCCTGGACGGCGAAGACGCCGACCCGCGGGTTCTCGATGCCCGCGAGCGACTTCGTCTCCGACATCTCGGTGAAGGTGACCCCGTCCGCGCTGTGGGACGCGGTGAGGTCCTCCCCGTCGCTCGTGAAGCGCACCCACCCGGTGCTCGGGTAGTCCGCACCGAGAGCGGGGCTGTTGGACGCCCCGACCTCGTTGGGCTGCCCGGCCTCCTCGCGGATGAACTGGTACACCCGCTCGGCCCGGTTGTCGCTGCGCTCCTGGAGCACCATCTTGGCGTAGTTGTCGTCGTCGCCGTAGATGAGCAGCCCGGCCTGCTGGTAGGCGCCGGTGCCCTCCATGGTCACCTTGGTGGTCACCGTGAACGGGCCGCCCGGCAGGTCCCGCAGGACGAGGTTGGGCGAGCCGCTGTTGTCCGTGCCGTAGATGTCCGTGCCGGACGTCGGCATGATGAGGCTGCCGTCGCTCACCCGCAGGTTGTGGTCCCTGCGGACCACGCTCCACGACTCGGCGTCGAGCGTGTCGCCGTCGAAGTCGTCGGTCCACTCGTCGACGCACTGTGCCGGCGGAGCACCGACGGTCACGGTGACCGTCGCGGTGCCCGCAGCGCCACCCTCGTCGGTCGCGGTGACCGTCGCGGTGTAGGTGCCGGCCTCCGTGTAGGTGTGGGTCACCTCGGCGCCCTCACCCGTGCCTCCGTCGCCGAAGTCCCACGTGAGCGTGACGTCGTCGCCGTCGGCGTCGGTGGCG
Source organism: Oceanitalea stevensii (assembly GCF_014837105.1). Classification (GTDB taxonomy): domain Bacteria; phylum Actinomycetota; class Actinomycetes; order Actinomycetales; family Actinomycetaceae; genus Oceanitalea; species Oceanitalea stevensii. The sequence goes on from NZ_JACSPO010000014.1 coordinate 1,720, forward strand.
GTGGCCGTGAAGGTCACCTCGAGCGGTGCCTCCCCGGAGGTCGGGGTGGCCGCGACCTCGACCGTCGGTGCGACGTTGTCCGCCGCTCCGCGGCCGGAGAAGCGGATCTCGTCGACGTCGAAGAGCGCCTCCTCCGTGTCGCCGGTGAAGACGAGGAACATCGGGCCGCTGCCCGGCTCCGCGTCGACCTCGACGACGTCGCTCACGTCCCAGGTCTCCCAGCTGCCCGTGCTGCCGAGCTCGACCGAGGCGACGAGGTGGCCGTCGACGGCCCCCTGCCGGACCTCGAGCGTGCCTCCGGCGCCGCCGGAGGTGTACCGGAAGGAGATGCCGTCGATGCCCGCGAAGTTGACCGGGTCGAAGGAGATCCAGTCACCGTCGTGGATGTCACCGACCTGGCGGCCACCAGCGGCGCCCGCCTTCGCGAAGACGTTGACGCCGGAGGCGTCGTCGTAGAACTCCGCCTGCTGCTGGCGCAGCCGCAGCATCGCCTCGTCGTCACCGGTGAGGCTGGGGACACCGCCGGCACCGCCCTGGTCGGCGTAGCGGGCGTTGATGATGCCGAAGACGTTGGCGTCCAGGCCGTGGCCCTCGTCCGCCGCCGTCGCGATCGTCCCCTCACAGCCCGTGGTCCGCGAGAGCGGGTGGCCGTGGGCGTCGTGGCCGAGGATGTACTCGACGATGATGTCGTCACAGTCGATGTCACCGTCCTCCACGTCGGTGACGTTGACCTTGAAGGGCACCGTGTCACCGAAGTAGAAGATCGAGCCGTCCTCGGGGATCTCCAGCTCGACGACCGGTGCGGTGTTGCCCGCCGTGATGTTCACGGTCGCCGTCCCCACCCGGCCGTCCTCGCTCACCGCGTTGAGGCGCACGGTGTGCACGCCGGCCTCGGTGAACGTGTGGGAGGCCGTCACGCCCGTCGCGTCGATCTCGCCGTCGTTCTCGAAGTCCCACTCGAAGGTGAGGTCCGATCCCTCCGGGTCGACCGAGCTCGAGGCGTCGAGCTCGACGGTCAGCGGCAGGGCGCCGTTGGTGGCCGAGGTCTCGATGCGCGCGACCGGGTTGAGCGAGCCGACGTAGTCGATGCGGTAGAGCGCCGAGAACTGGTCCCCACCGAACCAGCTCTGCCCGTAGTCGAGGACGTACAGGGCACCGTCGGGACCGAACTCGACGTTCATCGGCCACGAGAGCTCGAGCCAGTCGAAGGACGGGACGACGTCGACGAGCCCACCCTCGTCGTCGATGACGAACTCACGGATCCAGCCGCGGCCCCACTCGTAGTTGAAGGTCTTCCCGTCGTAGTACTCGGGCCACTTCGTGTCCGAGTCCAGCTCCGGGTCGTAGTTGTAGGTCGGGCCACCCATGGGTGACTCGCTGCCGCTGCCGAGCTGCGGCTGGGAGTTGCCGTCGTAGGGCAGCCACGCCGGCACGGCCGGCGGGAGCTCGGCCAGCCCGGTGTTGTGCGGGCTGTCGTTGACGAGGTTCTCGCAGTCGAACTTCGGGCCGGAGGTGCCGGTGGCGAAGTCGTAGTCGTTGTACGCGTCGTTCGCGCCGTGGCAGAAGGGCCAGCCGAAGTTGCCGGGCTCCTTGATGAGGTTGAACTCGACCTGCCCGCCAGGGCCGCGGTTCGGGTTCGCCGCACCGGCGTCCGGCCCGTAGTCACCGAGGTGGACCCAGCCGGTCTCCCTGTCGACGGCGAAGCGGAAGGGGTTGCGGAAGCCCATCGCGTAGATCTCCTCGCGCACGAGGTCCGCGTTGTCCCCGGTGTACTCGTCGGCGTCGAAGAGGTTGCCGCTCGGGATGGTGTACGTGCTGCCCGGTCCCGGCTCGGCGTCCTCGGCGATCTCGTCCAGGACGTCGATCCGGATGAGCTTGCCGCGCAGGTCGTTGGTGTTGCCCGAGGTGCGGCGTGCGTCGAAGGCCGGGTTGCGGGTGGCCCGCTCGTCCAGCGGCGAGTAGCCGTCGGAGGCGAAGGGGTTGCTGTCGTCGCCGGTCGAGAGGTAGAGGTTGCCGTCGGCGTCGAAGTCGATCTCGCCGCCGGCGTGGCAGCAGATTCCGCGGTCGGCCTCGACCCGGATGATCTCCTGCTCCGAGGCGAGGTCGAGGACCCCGTCCTCGCTCAGCTGGAAGCGGGAGAGGCTGTTGTACCCCTCGAAGGCAGCGAACTGCTCGGCGGTGCCGTCCTCCGGCGCGTCACCCGGCGGCGTGTCGAGCGGGGGCGCGTAGTAGATGTACACCCACCGGTTCTCCTCGAAGTCCGGGTCGATCGCGATGCCCTGCAGGCCGTCCTCGTCGTGGTTGTAGACGGGGATCGTCGCGGCGGTGCGGGTGGAGGCGTCCGCCGTCGTGTAGAAGACCCGGCCGTCGCGAGCCGTGTGGAGCACGTCCCCGTTCGGCAGGACGGCCAGCGCGATCGGCTCACCGATCGTCGCACCGCCCCGGGCGAGCGTCACCTGCTCGAAGGAGCTCTCCACGGTGGCGGTGCAGTCCGCGTCCTCGACGCCGGCCGCAGTCCGGATGCCCTGGTGGATGTGCTCGACGAAGGCCGAGTCGCTGAACGACGCGATGGTGTGGCCGCCACCGGTGTACCAGGAGCGCCCGCCGTCGTAGTTGTGGCACCACGCGATCGGGTGGTCGGTGCCCATGGCGTTGTTGCCGGGGGCGTAGGTGGTCTCGTCGAGCGTCGCGAGGACGTGCACGTCACCGCGCGGGTTGTCGCGGTAGTTGTACCACTCGTCGTCGCGGTTCCACGTCATCGGCAGGTGCGCCGTGGACGGGTGGACCTGGTCGACGACGGCGACGTCCGCGTTCGGGGTCCCGGGCGGGTGGCTGGCGAAGTAGGCGCCGACGAGCTCGCCGTACCAGGGCCACTCGTACTCGGTGTCGCTCGCCGCGTGGATACCGGCGTAGCCGCCGCCGTCCTGGATGTACGCCTCGAAGGCGGACTGCTGCTCGTCGTTGAGCACGTCACCGGTGGTGGACAGCCAGACGACGACGTCGTACTGGGCGAGGTTCTCGGCGGTGAAGTCGGTGGCGTCCTCGGTGGCGTCCACCGAGAAGTTGTTCTCCTCACCGAGCTGCTGGATCGCGGCGATGCCCGCCGGGATGGAGTCGTGCCGCCAGCCCTCGGTCTTGGAGAAGACGAGTGCACTGAACTCGGCGTCGTCCGCCGGTGGCGGTTCGACATCGGCGCTGGCCCCGCTCACTGCGAGCGGGAGTACCAGGGCACTGGCGAGCACCGTGCTCGCGCCTCGGGCCCACCACCGCCCGCCCATCGGTCGTCTGGTCACGTTTCCTCCTCGAATCGTGTACAGGTCTCGGCCTCTCGGCCGGTGCCGCGCAGTGTCCCGGCGTCTGTGCCGGGCGCTGCGCCGTGTGTGACAGATCACAGGCGGTCCCAGCCTAAGGTGAGTTTTGCCTACCGTCAATCAAAAGTTGCCACCTTCGCACTGGCGATTGGTGTGCAACCTCGCACGTGTGGCACGAGGCCGGACACGAGACAGGGCCCCGCCGCCGGCGGCGGCGGGGCCCTGCTCGTCGGCTGTCAGGTCAGCTGATCGCCTTGCTCACGGAGCCGATGCCCTTGGCGGCGGTGCTGGCGGCACCACCGACCGGGCGACGGATCCCGAGGGTGTCGGTCCCGTCACCGTTCCAGTCACCGACGTACACCTCGTCACCGAGGCGGCCGAAGGTCAGCACGCGGTCCGCGTCCCCGCCACGCAGGGAGTTGTTGACGTGGAAGACCCGACCGCGCTGGATGGCGAAGGTGTCGACGCCGTCACCGTCCCAGTCACCGGCGAGGGTGACGTCCGCTGCCCGGCCGTAGGTGAAGACCACGTCGGCGTCGCCGCCGATGACCGAGTTCTTCACGTAGTAGGCCGCGCCACGGCGGATGGCGAGGGTGTCGTTGCCGTTGCCGTCCCAGTCGCCGACGAGCACCTGGTCGTCCGCACGGCCGTAGGTGAAGGCCACGTCGGCAGGTCCACCCCGGAGGGTGTTCTTCACGTGGTACTCCGCCCCGCGGCGCACGGCGAAGGTGTCGCGGCCGTCGCCGTCCCAGTCACCCGCGAGGATGACGTCACCGGGCCGGCCGTAGGTGAACACGGCGTCGGCGTCCCCGCCGCGCTGGGCGTTGGACACGTGGAACACGTTCCCGCGGCGCACCGCGATGGTGTCCTCCCCGTCCCCGTCCCAGTCACCGATGAACACCTCGTCGGCCATGCGGCCGTACATGAAGTGGACGTCGGTGGTCCCGCGCCACGAGTTCGACAGGTGGAACTCCGCCGTCCGGCGGTCGGGAGCCGGAGGACCCGCCGTCGAGAAGGTGTGGGTCCACTCGGTGGCGGCGCCGTCGGCGAGCACGAAGCCCTCCGCGGCCTGTGCGGTCACGGTCACGGTGCCCGCACCCGGGTAGGTTCCCGGCGCCACGACCTCACCGTCGACGAGGTAGACGACGCCCGTGGAGCGCGGCACCGTGAAGGTGTCGTCGGCGGTGCCGTACTCGTCGGTGAAGGTCACCGGCGCCGGCGTCACCTCGACCGGCCGCGAGCCCTCCTCACCGGCATCCAGCCCGGTGAGGTACTCGAAGCCCGTCTCGACGAACTCCTCGCCCTCCGGGGCGACGTCGTACTCCATGACGTAGTACGCGATCTCGGCGTGCTCCTCCGCGGCGGCCAGGATGTCCTGCAGCGGGACGTCCCCCTCCCCGAGGTTGGTGAAGTTCGGACCGTCCTCCTCACCGAGACCCGTCGCGTCCTTGATGTGGAGCAGCTCGATGCGGTCGCCGTACTCCTCGATGAGAGCAGGGACGTCCACGCCGGCGTGCGTCGCCCAGGCCACGTCCAGCTGGAAGGTGACGTACCGGGGGTCGGTCTCCTCCACGAGGATCTCCCACGCCGACATCTCCTCACCGCCGTGCTCGTACACGGTGGTGAACTCCGTCGCGTGGTTGTGGCCGAAGAACTTGCCGATGTCGGCCTCGACCGAGGCGCGGCCCAGCAGGTTCATCGTCCGTGCCGTCTCCAGCACGCGACCGTAGCTGCTGATCCCCGGTGCCGCGAAGCCACCGGAGCCGACGTACTCCTGGCCCAGCGTCTCGACGTACTCGAGGGTCTGGGGGAAGGTGGCGACGTCGGTGTTGTAGTGCGACGAGGGCACGTCGAGCCCGACGAGGTCGGTCATCGCACGGAACTCCTCGGCGGTGTAGCCCGCGAAGTTCCCGCCGTACGGCTCGATGTTCTCCAGCCCGATCTCCGCGAGGCGCGCGAGGACGGACGGCAGCCCGGCCTCGTTCACCCACGGGATGAGGGAGAACATCTGGACCGAGACCCTGTCCACGGGGATCTCGACCATTCCGGGGTCGGGATCCTCGGCGGACATGCCCTGGCCGTGGAAGTGGATCTCGTCGATCTCCACCGCCGCGTCGCCGGTGACGACGAAGTACACCGGGTCCGGTCCTCCGACCGGGGTGACGTCAGCGGTGGCGGAGTCCGTCCACCCGTCGGTCGTCCCGAGCTCGACGGTCGCCATGAGCTCGCCGTCGACAGCCCCCTTGCGCAGCTCCACGGTGCCGTCGCCCGTCGAGGTGTAGCGCAGCGAGACCTCGTCGATGTTCGTGAGGTCCATCGGCGCGAAGGAGATCCAGTCGCCGTCGCCGAGCTCGCCCGCCGCGCTGCCGCCATTGGCGCCCTCGCGGTCGACGACCTCGCCCCCCTCGCTCTCGGTGAAGAACTCGGCCTGCTGGTGGCGCAGCCGCAGCATGGCCTCGTCGTCGGCCGACAGGGCCGGCAGGCCCTCGGCACCGAGGTCGGTGTAGGAGGCGTTGATGACGCCGAAGACGTTGGCGTCCAGGCCGTGCCCCTCGTCGCGCGGCGTCGTGATGGTGCCCTCGCAGCCGGTCGCCGAGCTCAGCGGGTGGCCGTGCTCGTCGTGGCCGAGGATGTACTCGACCCGGACGCGGGAGCAGTCGATCTCGCCGTCCTCGGGGTCGGTGACGGTCACCCGGAAGGGCACCTCGTCCCCGAAGCTGAAGATGCCGCCGTCGACCGGCAGCTCGAGGGTGACCTCGGGCGCGGTGTTGCCGACGATGACGTTCGTCGTGATCGTCCCGGTGCGGAGCTCCTCACCCTCGCCGGCGCTCACCGTGAGCCGCGCGATGAAGACGCCCGCCGTCTCGTAGGTGAAGCTGGCCGTCGGCTCGGTCGAGTCGATCTCGCCGTCGTTGTCGAAGTCCCACGCGTAGGACAGCGGCATCTCCTGCGGGTCGGTGGAGCCGGACCCGTCGAACTCGACGGTCAGCGGGGGCTGCCCGTTGTTCGTCGACGTCGTGATGCGGGCGACCGGGTTGGGGCTGTCGGCCACGTAGTCCACGCGGTACACCGCGGAGTCCCACGCGCCGGAGAAGAACCCGCCGCTGCCGTAGTCGAGGACGTACAGCGCACCGTCGGGTCCGAACTCGACGGCCATCGGCGTGGACGGCTCGAGCCAGTCGAGGGACGGGACGATGTCGACGAGCCCACCGTCGTCGTCGATGACGAACTCGCGGATCCAGTCACGGCCCCACTCGTAGTTGAGCGTCTTGCCGTCCCAGTACTCCGGCCACTTGCGGTCGGAGTCGAGCTCGGGGTCGTAGTGGTAGGTCGGGCCGCCCATGGGCGACTCGCTGCCGTTGCCGAGGTCCGGGACGGAGCCACCGTCGTAGGGCAGCCATGCCGGGATCACGGGCGGGAGCTCGGTGAGGCCGGTGTTGTTGGGGCTCTCGTTGACGGGGTTGTCGCAGTCGAAGGCCTCCCCGGACTCTCCCGAGCCGGCGGGCTCGCCCTGCGGCGGGAACTCGTAGTCGATGTAGGCGTCGTTGTCGCCGTGGCAGTACGGCCAGCCGTAGTTGCCGGGCTCCTTGATGAGGTTGAACTCGACCTGGCCACCGGGGCCGCGGTTCGGGTTCGCCGCACCAGCGTCCGGCCCGTAGTCACCGAGGTGGACCCAGCCGGTCTCCTTGTCGACGGCGAAGCGGAAGGGGTTGCGGAAGCCCATCCCGTAGATCTCCGGCCGCGTCAGCTCCGTGCCGGGCGCGAAGAGGTTCCCCTCGGGGATCTCGTAGGTGCTGCCCGGGCCTGGCTCGGCACCCTCGGGGATCTCGTCGAGGACGTTCACCCGCAGCAGCTTGCCGCGCAGGTCGTTGGTGTTCGCCGAGGAGCGCTGGGCGTCCCACGCGGGGTTGCGGCCCTCCCGCTCGTCGATGGGCGTGTAGCCCTCGGAGGCGAAGGGGTTGGTGTCGTCACCGGTGGACAGGTAGAGGTTGCCCTCGGCGTCGAAGTCGATCTCGCCGCCCGCGTGGCAGCAGGTGCCGCGGGACGCCTCGACCCGGAGGATCTCCTCCTCCGACTCGAGGTCGAGCACGCCCTCCTCCGTCAGCTGGAAGCGGGAGAGCCGGTTGTAGCCGTCGAAGGCCGCGATCTCCTCGGCGGTGCCCCACTCGGGGGCGTCACCCGGCGGGGTGTCGACGGGTGGGGCGTAGTAGGCGTAGACCCACCGGTTCTCCTCGAAGTCGGGGTCGATCGCGATGCCCTGCATGCCGTCCTCGTCGTGCGAGTACACGGGCACGGTGGCAGCGAGGCGCGTACCGCCGTCGCCGTTGGTGTAGAAGATCCGGCCGTCACGGGCGGTGTGGAGCACGTCGCCGTTCGGCAGCACCGCCAGGGCCATCGGCTCCCCGACGTTCTCCTCGCCCTGGACGAGGGTGACCTTCTGGTAGGAGCTCGCGACGGTCGCGGCGCAGTTGGCGTCCTCGACGCCCGCCGCCGTCCGGATGCCCCCGAGGATGTGCTCGAGGAACGCGGGCTCGGCGAAGGAGGCCTCGGTGTGGCCGCCGCCGGTGTACCAGGACCGGCCGCCGTCGTAGTCGTGGCACCAGGCGATCGGGTGGTCCGAGCCCATGGCGAGGTCACCGGGCTCGTAGCTCGTCTCGTCGAGCGTCGCGAGGACGTGGACCTCGCCGCGCACGTTCGGCTCGTAGCTGTACCACTCGTCCGTCCGGTCCCACTCGAACGGCAGGTGCGCGGTGGAGGGGTGCACGCGGTCGGCGACGTCGACGGTGCCGTCCGGGGTGCCCGGGGGGTGGCCGGCGAAGTAGGCCCCGACGAGCTCTCCGTACCAGGCCCAGTCGTACTCGGTGTCGCTCGCGGCGTGGATGCCGGCGTAGCCGCCGCCGCCCTGGATGTACTGCTCGAAAGCAGCCTGCTGCGCGTCGTCCAGCACGTCACCCGTGGTGGAGAGCCAGACGACGACGTCGTAGTCGGCGAGGTTCTCCTCGGTGAAGTCGGCGGCGTCCTCGGTGTGCTCAACCGTGAAGCCGTTGTCGGCGCCGAGCTGCTGGATCGCGGCGACGCCCTCCTCGATGGACCCGTGCCGGAAGCCGGCCGTCTTGCTGAACACCAGCGCGCTGAACTCGCTGTCGTCCGGTGGTGGTTCGACGTCTGCGCTGGCACCACTGACAGCGAGCGGGAGGACGAGCGTGCTGGCGAGGACGGCGCCCGCGGCGCGGGCCCACCCTCGGGAGCCTGTTGGTCGGTTGACCACGGCAATCTCCTTGGAGTCGCGTTCACGTGCGGCCGCGCCGGGGCGCGGCTGGTGCGGCCGGACATCGTCCGGCCGGGCGTCGCCCCCTGCGCCTGCACAGAACTCAGCGACCCCCACCGAGCACACCGACAGTGTGTGCTACGTCACTTTGCGGTTCGAGCGTATGAGGAGTGTCAAGACACCGCAACGCGCAGGGGCCCCCAGCCGACTGGCTAGGGGCCCCTGTTCGAGCGGGTGGTTCGGGTCAGCTCACCTTGGCGAAGGAGGTGATGCCCTTCGCGCTGGCGGCACCACCGACCGGGCGGCGGATGCCGAGGGTGTCGGTCCCGTCGCCGTTCCAGTCACCGACGTACACCTCGTCGCCGAGGCGGCCGAAGGTGAGCACGCGGTCCGCGTCCCCGCCACGCAGGGAGTTGGTCACGTGGTACGTGCGACCGCGCTGGAGGGCGAAGGTGTCGACGCCGTCGCCGTCCCAGTCACCGGCGAGGGTGACGTCCGAGGGGCGGCCGTAGGTGAAGACCACGTCGGCGTCGCCGCCGATGACCGAGTTCTTCACGTAGTAGGCCGCGCCACGGCGGATGGCGAGGGTGTCGTTGCCGTTGCCGTCCCAGTCGCCGACGAGCACCTGGTCGTCCGCACGGCCGTAGGTGAAGCTCACGTCGGCAGGTCCACCCCGGAGGGTGTTCTTGACGTGGTACTCCGCCCCGCGGCGCACGGCGAAGGTGTCGCGGCCGTCGCCGTCCCAGTCACCGACGAGGATGACGTCACCGGGCCGGCCGTAGGTGAACACGGAGTCCGGGTTCCCGCCGCGCTGGCTGTTGGAGACGTGGAACTCGTTGCCCTTGCGGACAGCGATCGTGTCCTTGCCGTCGCCGTTCCAGTCACCGATGAGCACCTCGTCGGCCCAGCGGCCGTACATGAAGTGGACGTCGGTGGTCCCGCGCCAGGTGTTGGACAGGTGGAACTCCGCCGTCCGGCGGTCGGGAGCCGGGGCGCCCGCCGTCGAGAAGGTGTGGGTCCACTCGGCGTCCCCGGCGAGCACGAAGCCCTCCGCGGCCTGTGCGGTCACGGTCACCGTGCCGGTGCCCGGGTACGTCCCGGGCGCGACGACCTCACCGTCGACGAGGTAGACGACGCCGGTGGAGCGCGGCACCGTGAAGGTGTCGGCGGCGGTGCCGTACTCGTCGGTGAAGGTCACCGCGGCGGCGGTCACCTCGACCGGGCGCGAGCCCTCCTCGCCGGCCGGCTGGCCGGTGAGGTACTCGAAGCCCGTCTCGGCGAAGTTCTCACCCAGCGGCGCGACGTCGTACTCGAGGACGTACAGCGCGATGTCCGCGTGGTCGCGGGCGGCGCGCAGGATGTCCTGGAGCGGGACGTCACCCTCACCGAGGTTGGTGAACGTGGGGTTGGTCGCCCCACCCAGCCCGGTCGCGTCCTTGACGTGCAGCAGCTCGATGCGGTCGCCGTACTCCTCGATGAGAGCAGGGACGTCCACACCGGCGTGCGCAGCCCAGGCCACGTCGAGCTGGAAGGTGACGTACTGGGGGTCGGTCAGGTCGACGAGGATCTCCCACGCCGACATCTCCTCACCGCCGTGGTTGTACACGGTGGTGAACTCCGTCGCGTGGTTGTGCCCGAAGAGCTTGCCCACGCCCGCCTCGACCGAGAGTCGGCCGAGCCGGTTCATCGCGTCGGCGGTCTGGAGAACCTTGCCGTAGGAGGAGATCCCGGGCTGGGGGAAGCCGCCGGAACCGGCGTACTCCTGGCCCAGGGTCGAGATGTACTCCAGGGTCTGCCCGAAGGTGCCCTCCGCCACGTTGTAGTGCGAGGACGGCACGTTCAGGCCGATGACGTCGACCATCGCGCGGAACTGCTCGGCGGTGTACCCGTTGAAGTTGCTGCCGAAGGGCTCGACGTTCTCGAAGCCGATCTCAGCGAGCCGCGCGAGCACCGACGGCAGTCCGGCCTCGTTCACCCACGGGATGAGGGAGAACATGCCGATCGACACGTCCTCGGTCTCCACCCGGATCGGAGCGAGCTCCTCGCCGGTGAGGTAGGAGAAGCCGGTCTCGGCGAAGGTCTCACCGAGCGGCGCCTGGTCGTACTCCAGGACGTAGAGCGCGATGTTCGCGTGCTCCTCGGCCGCGGCCAGGATCTCCTGCAGCGGGACCTCACCCTCACCGAGGTTGGTGAAGGTCGGACGACCCTCGCCAGCCACGTTGACGGCGTCCTTGACGTGCAGCAGCTCGATGCGGTCGCCGTACTCCTCGATGAGGGCAGGGACGTCCACACCGGCGTGCGCAGCCCAGGCCACGTCGAGCTGGAAGGTCACGAACTCCGGGTTCGTCTCGCGGACAAGGATCTCCCACGCGGAGAGCTCCTCACCCTCGTGCGTGTAGACGGTGGTGAACTCGCGGTCGTGGTTGTGGCCGAAGAACTTGCCGATGCCGGCCTCGACCGACCGCTCGCCGAGACGGTTCATCGTCGCGGCCGTGGCCAGCGTGTCCTCGTAGGAGCCGATGCCCGGGGCGGCGAAGCCACCGGAGCCGACGTACTCCTGACCGAGGGTGTCGACGTACGCGAGCGTCTCGTCGAAGGTGTTCTCAGCGACGTTGTAGTGCGAGGACGGCACATTGAGGCCGATCTCGTCCACCATCGCGCGGAACTCCTCGGCCGTGTAGCCGTTGAAGTTGCTGCCGAAGGGCTCGACGTTCTCGAAGCCGATCTCCGCCAGACGGGTGAGCACGGACGGCAGGCCGTCGGTCCCGACCCACGGGATGAGGGAGAACATGCCGATCGAGACCTTCTCCGCGGGGATGCGGATGTTCTCGGCCGGGGGCTCCTCGCCCGAGGCGGTGAAGGCCAGGTAGTCGAGGTCGACGCCACCGGTGCTGGTGACGACGACCTCTCCCGAGCCCTCGGGGATGCTCGTGAAGCGGACCTCGACGTCCTGCCAGCCACCGTCACCGGGGGCCGCGGGGGCGTTGTTGTAGGCCTCGACGAGCTCGGCCAGGGCGTGTGCCGAGAAAGCTCCCTCGGACAGCTCGACGAGGTCCTCGAGCGGCACGTCGCTGATCTGGTCGACGACGTCCTCGGGGATGATCTCCCCGAGCAGCTCTGCGCCGAGCGGGTCGGCCATCCACTGACCGACGGTGGAGCTGGCGGTGAGCGTGCGCTCGGCCGGCTCGCCGCCCGTGAACTCGATGTCGGCGAAGGGCGTGTCCTCGCCGGCCCAGGTGAGGGAGACGGTGCCCTCGCCCGCGCCGCGCGCGGTCACGGTGTCGATGACGTCGCCGGTGGCGGCGTGGGTCATGGCCATCGGACGGAAGGTGATCGAGTCACCCTCGTCGAACTCACCGACGTAGCCGCCGGCGGCGGCCTCGGCGTCGTCGACGACCGTGATGCCCTCGGACGCGTCGAACCACTCGGCCTGCTGCACCTCCGGCTTGAGGACCAGGGTGGCCTCGCCGGTGATGGCGGGGACGTCACCCTGGGGGTTGTCCGCGTACGTGACGACGAGGGTGCCGTAGAGCTTCTCACCCGCGCCGTGCTCGACGGCGTCCTCGCTGGTGGGGATCGTGAACTCGCAGCCGCGGCCGGAGACCTCGGGGTGCGCGTGCTCGTTGTGGCCCAGACCGAAGGTCCAGTTCACCCGGTTGCAGACGGGCTCGTCGCCGTCCTCCGCGTCGCTCACGGACACGGTGACGGGGATCTGGTCGCCCCAGTTGAAGATGGCGCCGTTGTCCACGCTGAGCGTGATCTCGGGTGCCGTGTTGCCGACCGTGATCGGCGTGGTGGCCAGGCCGATCGCGCCCTGCGGGTCGGTGACGCGCAGGACGACGTTGTAGCGGCCGAGGTCCGGGAAGGTGTGGGTGACCTCGACGCCCTCGGCGTCGAACTCACCGTCGTTGTCGAAGTCCCACTCGTAGGTGAGCTCCTCGCCCTCCGGGTCGCGGGACGCCGAGGCGTCGAAGACGACCTCGAGCGGGGCCTCGCTGCTGGACGCGGGCGTGGCGGTGAAGGCCGCCTGCGGGGTCTTGTTGCCCTCGCCGACGTAGTTGACGCGGTACAGGCCGGCGTCGGGGTTCTGGCGGAAGAAGCCGTCCCCGTACTCGAGCACGTACAGCGAGCCGTCCGGACCGAACTCCATGTCCATGACGTTGTCCCAGATGGGCTGGTTCACCGTCTCCAGGTGGGCGTTGGGCAGGAAGTTCTCCACGGCCGTGACGACACCGTCGGACGAGAGCTCGTCCATGGTGATCGCGGCGACGTAGTCCTGGGAGAACTCGGCCATGAGCGGCTTGCCGTCCCAGTACTGGGGGAACTTCGTCGGGGAGTCCAGCTCCTCGTCGTAGCGGTAGATCGGGCCACCCATGGGGGCCTGGCCGCCGGCGGTGCGGAACTCGACGAACTCGTCCCAGGGCTGGTCGCCGGGGTTGTCGCCGTAGTAGACCTGCGGCTCGGTGACCGGGGGCAGCACCTCGAGGCCGGTGTTGAAGGTGGACCGGTTCGTCGGGCCGTTCTCGCAGTCGAAGAAGCCGTTCTCGCCCGGGGCGTTGTTCTCGAAGTCCCACTCGTTGTAGGCGCCGCCGTCGTTGGGGCCGTGGCAGTAGGGCCAGCCGCCGTTCATCGGCTCGGTGGTCAGCTGCCACTCGACGTAGCCCATGGGGCCGCGGTCGGCCTGGGCCTGGGCGGCGTCGGGGCCGTAGTCGCCCCAGACCAGCGCGCCGGACTCGATGTCGTAGTCGATGCGGAAGGGGTTCCGCAGACCCATGACGTAGATCTCCTCGCGGACGAGGTCAGGGTCGTACTCGTCGTTGTTGAAAAGGTTGCCCTCGGGGATCGTGTAGGTGGTGCCCGGACCGGGCTCCGCACCGTCCTCGATCTCCTCGTTGGGGTTGATCCGCAGGATCGCGCCGCGCAGGTCGTTGGAGTTGCCCGCACCGCGTCGGTCGTCGAAGCCCGGGTTCATCCCCGGTGCGTTGTTGATCGGCGTGTAGCCGTTCGCGCCCGGGGTGCCGGCCGGGGTGTTGTCACCCGTCGACAGGAAGAGGTTGCCCTCCGCGTCCCACGCCATGTCGGCGCCGACGTGGCAGCACTGACCGCGCTGCGCGTCGACCTTGATGATCTCCTGCTCGGAGTCCAGGTCGAGCGTGTTCGTCTCGCTGTCCCACTGGAAGCGCGACAGCAGGTTGTAGCCGAGCCACTGGTCCCAGTACGTGTCGGGGTCGGCGCCCTCGGGGAGACTGTTCGGCGCGTTCCCGGACGGGGTGGTCTCGGGGTAGGGGGTCCCGTCCGCGGCGGTCCCGGACATGACCCGGGGCGCGTAGACCAGGTAGACCCAGCCGTTGTCCTCGAAGTCGGGGTCCAGGGAGATGCCCTGGAGGCCGTCCTCGGAGTTGGCGTAGACGTCGAGCTGGGCGACCTGGGTGGTCGCGCCCGTCGTCGGGTCCGTCAGGCGGACCACGCCGTTGCGCGCCGTGTGGAGCACACGCGCGTCCGGCAGCACGGCAAGGTCGATCGGCTCACCGGTGTTCTTGGTGAGCAGGACCTTCTCGTAGTTGTCCCAGTCCAGCGCCGGGTCGTCCGCGACCTGGGCCGGTGCGGCGTCCTGCGGCGCCTGCGGTTGTGCTTGCGCACCGCTCATCGCGAGCGGCAGCACGAGTGCGCTGGCCAGCAGCGCGCTCGCACCTCGGGTCGCCCAGCGGCGTCCCGTTGATCGTCTGACCACGATTCCTCCTTGAGTCGCGCACGCGGAGGACCCCACCGCCGATCGCGGAGAGGACCTGACCGGCCCGATGACTGGCGGGAGGTCCGCCAAACTGCCTCTCGGCCCGGCTGGCGGCAGCGGCGCCGATACGCACTTCGTGGTGCGCGGGGGCGCCCTCCCCCACCTACGTGCTTCAGATCACGACCCGGCCCACGATAGATCCGGGTTTAGCAAGCGTCAAACCAAAAGTCATCATCCGGACAGACAGGTTCGGTCACTTTCCAGCCCGCGCTCCATTACCGCACGATGGGCAACTCCGCATCTTCTGCGCCCCTTGAAGCGGCAGCAGCCCGGCATACCCGAGCAAAGAGGGCGTCAGGTGGCAGCGGCGCGGACGTGGGTGAGGGCGTCGTCCAGGCTCCTTGCGACGACGGCGCGAGCCGCACCGACGACGTCGGCCGCCGGCGAGAGCAGGGAGGAGCCGGTGAGCACACGGTCGACGGCAGCAAGCTCCTCGAGGGCCTGGCCGGCCACTCGCTCGGGCGCCTCGGACAGCGCGAGCTCACGGCGCATGACGGCGGCGGTCGCCTCGTCGAGGTCCGCCCGGCCGACGTCCGCCCCGATCCGCGACCACACCGGCAGGGTGCGGGCATGCAGCACGAGCGTCGTCGCCTTGCCCTCCCGCAGGTCGGACAGGGCGCTCTTGCCCGTCACCGACTCGGGCGCGAAGACACCGAGGAGGTCGTCGACGAGCTGGAAGGCCTTGCCGAGCGCGAGGCCGACGGCCTCCACCTCCTCGCGCAGCGACGGCGGCGCCCCGGCGAGGATGGCACCAGCGCGCAGCGGGGCCTGGAAGCTGTACAGGGCGGTCTTCTCGGCGGCGATGCGCAGCGCGTCCGCCAGCGAGACGTCCTGCAGCCCGAGGGCCGCGGCCACGTCGCCGAGCTCCCCGGCGACGCTGACGAAGACGGTGTCCCACAGCAGCTGCTGGAGGCGGGCGTGGACGTCCGGCGGGGCGTCCACCGTGGCGACCAGCCGGTGCGCGAGGGAGATCGCCAGGTCACCCGCCAGCACGGCAGCCCCCTCGGCGAGCTCCTGCGCGGCGGCCTCGCCGGCGCCGCCCGTGCGCGCAGCAGCAGCCATCCGCGCAGCGAGGTTGGGCTCGCCGCGGCGCATCGTGTCGTGGTCGATGAGGTCGTCGTGGACGAGGAAGCCCACGTGGAGGAGCTCGAAGGCGGCCCCCACCTGCGCCGCGGCCGCGCGGCGCGTCCCCCCGAGGGCGTCGTGCATCTCGACGACCAGCCGGCCGCGGAAGCGCTTGCCCCCGGCGGCGGCCCGTCCGAGCTCCTCCCAGAGCCGTCCGTAGAGCGGCCCGTGCCGCTCCGCGACCGGCCGCAGCTCGGTAAGGAGGCCGGTGAGCACGGCGCTGATCTCCGCCTCGGCGGGGCGCGCGGCGCCCGCGCGCAGGGGCGTGCTGTCCACTCCGTCTCCTTCCACGAGCTCGTGCACGGGCTTGCCAACGCCTTCGTCAGGCCCGCGACGACGAGTAGGCTTGGGACAAGAGCACGATGTGTTAACGTCTTTTGTCAAGCCGTGTTTCGCGTCGACAACACTGTCTTACGTAACATTGCGGAGTTTGGGAACCACAGTCGGTTACCCGAAGCACATACAACGAGGTGATGTGATGACCCAGCCTAATGCCGTCCACGACCAGCGGGTCGGGGTGTGGTTCGTCGGTGCTCGCGGTTCGGTCGCGACCACCGCCACCATCGGCGCCCTGGCCATGGCGGCCGGGCTGGCCCCGCGCACGGGCCTGGTCAGCGAGCTGCCGGAGGTCGCCGTCGCCGGCCTCCCGCCCCTCGAGGGTCTCATCACCGGCGGTCACGACATCCTCGAGACGCCGCTCGCGCACCGCGCGCAGGTGCTCGCGGACTCCGGCGTCTTCCCGCCCGCGCTCGTCACGGCCCTGGCCGACGAGCTCGCCGCCGCCGACTCCCGCATCCGCCTCGCACCCCGACTGAGCACCCAGCGTGAGTCCGCGCAGGCCGTCGAGCAGGACATCCGCGCCTTCCGCGAGGACAACGACCTCGACCGCGTCATCGTCGTCGACGTCTCCAACACCGAGCCGCCGGCCACGCAGCGGCCCGAGCTCGACAGCCTCGCCGCGCTCGAGGAGGCCCTGGACGCCGGCCACGCGCCGCTGCCCACGAGCTCGCTGTACGCGTACGCGGCCTTCCGCGCCGAGTGCCCGCTCGTCTCCTTCACGCCCAGCCCGGGTGCCACGCTCGGTGCGCTCACCGAGCTCGCCAAGGAGCAGGCGCTGCCGTGGGCCGGACGTGACGGGAAGACCGGCGAGACGCTCGTGAAGTCGGCGCTCGCCCCGATGTTCGGCACCCGCGCGCTCAAGGTCCGCTCCTGGGCCTCCTACAACATGCTCGGCGGCGGTGACGGCCAGACGCTGGCCGACCCGCGCGCCGCGGTGAGCAAGACGACGACGAAGGGCGCCGGCCTGGACGCCATGCTCGGCTACCACGTCGAGGGACCCATGCACATCGACTACGTCGAGGACCTCGGGGACTGGAAGACGGCCTGGGACAACATCTCCTTCGAGGGCTTCCTCGGCACCCGGATGACGATGCAGTTCACCTGGCAGGGCTGCGACTCGGCCCTGGCCGCGCCGCTCGTCCTCGACCTCGTCCGGCTCACCGCCCGCGCCCACGAGCGCGGGGAGAACGGCGTCGTCGGCGCCCTCGCCTTCTTCTTCAAGGACCCGCTCGGCGGCATCGACCACACCCTCTCCGGGCAGTGGCGCACCCTCGCCCAGTGGTGCGAGAACCTCGGCGCGTCGGCGTGACCAGCGCACGCGACATCGCCGAGCTCGTCCGCCTGCCGGCCGCGCTGTCGGTGCCGGGCGACGCGCTCGCCGGCGCCGCCGTCACCGGCACGCTCGGGTGGCGCACGGCCGGCCTGGCCGCCTCCTCCACGTGCCTGTACTGGGCCGGTATGGCGCTCAACGACTACGCCGACCGGGACCTCGACGCCGTCGAGCGGCCCGAGCGGCCCATCCCCTCCGGCCGGGTGAGCCCGACGACGGCACTCGGGGTCGCCGGTGGCCTCACCGCTGCCGGGATCGGGCTGGCGGCCCTGGGCGGCCGCCGCGCCGTCGCCGTCGCCGTCCCGCTCGCCGCGACCGTGTGGGCCTACGACATGCTCGCCAAGCCGACCCCGCTCGGCCCCGTGGTCATGGCCGCCGCCCGCAGTCTCGACGTCGTGCTCGGCGGGTCGGCCGCGCCGCGACGCGCGGTCCCGGCCGCCCTCGCGCTCGGTGCCCACACCTGCGCCGTCACGGTCCTCAGCCGCGGTGAGGTCCACGGCTCCAGCACCGCCGTCGCGCGCGGCGCCCTCGCGACGACGACGGCGGTCGCCGCTGCCGTCGCCGGCGGCGGCCTGCGCCGGGGCCGGGCCGGGACGCTCGGCCGGCTCGCGTCGGCGGCGCTCGCCGGCACCTACGCGCTCACCGTGGGCCGGGCGCAGGCGGCCGCCGCCGCCAGCCCGGACGCGGTCACCGTCCGCCGGGCCACCGGCACCGGGATCCGGGGCATGGTGCCCCTCCAGGCCGCGCTCGTCGCGGGTGGGGGCGCCGTCGCGACCGCCGTCGGCCTCATGGCCGCCGGGCCCGCACTCCGCGCCGCCGCGAAGGGAATCTCACCGACATGAGCCTGCGCCTGTCCTACGGCACCAACGGCTTCACCGACCACCGCCTGCCCGAGGCGCTGGCGATCATGGCCGAGCTCGGCTACGAGGGCGTCGCCCTCACCCTCGACCACCAGCACCTGGACCCCTTCGCTCCCGACCTCGCCGCGCGGGTCGCGCAGACCGCGACCCTGCTCGAGCGGTACGGCCTCGCGGTCGCCGTGGAGACCGGGGCCCGCTACGTGCTGGACCCGTGGCGCAAGCACGAGCCCACCTTCGTCTCCGAGGAGGGTGCCGAGCAGCGGGCGCAGCTCATCCGGGTGGCCGTCGACGTCGCCGCCGACATCGGCGCCGACATCGTCCACCTGTGGTCGGGCACGCTCCCGGCGGGGACCTCCGACGACGTCGCCTGGGAGCGGCTCGTCGCGGGTCTCGCGCCGGTGCTCGAGCACGCCGAGAGCGCCGGGGTGCGCCTCGCCTTCGAGCCCGAGCCCGGGATGTTCGTCAACCGCCTCTCCGGGGTGCGCGAGCTGCGCACCCGCCTCGGTGACCCCGCGGCCCTCGTCGCGACCGTCGACGTCGGCCACGCCGTCGTCAACGAGGAGGCCAGCCCGGCCGACTGCATCCGCGAGAACGCGGACCTCGTCGCCCACGTCCAGATCGAGGACATGCGGCGCGGGGTCCACGAGCACCTCGAGTTCGGTGAGGGCGAGGTTGACGTCCCCGCCGCCCTGCGCGCCCTGCTCGACATCGGCTACGACGGCCTCGTCTCCGTCGAGCTCACCCGCCACAGCCACGACGCCCCCGCGGTCGCGGCCCGCTCCCTCGCCGTCCTGCGCAGCGCCCTCGACGCCGCCCAGGCCTGACCCCCGCCCGTCCCCAGGAGCCGACATGAGCCGCACCCAGCAGCTGCGCGACGCCATCGCCGCGGACCTCTCCCCCGCCGCCGCGAGCCGGCTGTCGCAGATGACGGCGGAGATCGCCGCCGACCCCTCCGCCGCCGCCCGCCTGTTCCCCGCCGCCGCCCGCGAGGTCGCGCGCGGCCCCCTCGACCTCGACGACCCGAGCGGGATCCACGGCCCGACCCTCGACGACGCCGTGCGCGGCGTCCTCCTCGCCGCCCTCGCCGAGGCCGTCGACGACGACGCCCGCCTGCTGCGCGAGGTCAGCGACCTGTACCGCTACGGCGACGGCGACGAGAAGCGCGCCGTGCTCCGCGCCCTCGACCTCCTCGGCCCCGAGGCGCAGCCGGTCGTCGAGGACGCGCTGCGCACCAACGACATCCGGATCGTCGCGGCCGCCATGGGCCCCTGGGCCAGCGCCCACCTCGACGACGCCACCTGGCGCCAGGGCGTGCTCAAGTGCCTCTTCGTGGGCGTCCCGCTCACCGCCGTCGACCGTCTCGGTGAGCGGACCGACCCCGAGCTCGCCCGCATGGTGGCCGCCTACGCCCACGAGCGGCTCGCCGCCGGGCGCAGCGTCCCCGACGACGTCCACCTCGTCCTCGACCAGGAGCCCGGTGCCCTGGACCAGTTCCCCGACGTCGCGGCAGCGCTGCGCCCGTCCGCCTGACCCACCCCTCGACCAGGAGCCCTCCATGCGCATCTTCGACCCGCACATCCACATGACGTCCCGCACGACGGACGACTACGAGGCCATGCACGCGGCCGGCGTGCGGGCCCTGGTCGAGCCGGCGTTCTGGCTCGGGCAGCCGCGCACGAGCGTGGAGTCCTTCGTCGACTACTTCGACAGCCTCGTGGGCTGGGAGCGCTTCCGCGCCTCGCAGTTCGGCATCGCGCACCACGCGACCATCGCGCTCAACCCCAAGGAGGCGAACGACCCCCGCTGCCGCGGCATCCTCGACCTCCTGCCCCGCTACCTCGCCAAGGACGGCGTCGTCGCCGTGGGCGAGGTCGGCTTCGACTCGATGACGCAGGCCGAGGAGGAGGTCTTCGTCCGCCAGCTCGAGCTGGCCGGCGAGCACGGCCTGCCCGCCATGGTCCACACCCCGCACCGCGACAAGGCGGTGGGGACCCAGCGCACCCTCGACCTCGTCGCCCAGGTGGGCATCGCGCCGGGGATGATCGTCGTCGACCACCTCAACGAGACGACCGTCGACATCGTCGACGACGCCGGGGCGTGGATGGGCTTCTCCGTCTACCCCGACACGAAGATGGACGAGCACCGCATGGTCGCGATCCTCCAGGAGCGCGGGCTGGAGCGGGTGCTGGTCAACTCCGCCGCCGACTGGGGCCGCAGCGACCCGCTCAAGACCTACAAGACGGGGCAGGCGATGCTCGCCGCCGGCTTCACCGAGGACGACGTCGACCGCGTGCTGTGGCGCAACCCCGTGGAGTTCTTCGGGCAGAGCGGACGCCTCATGCTCGGCTACGACACCTCCGACACCACCGCCGCCACCTTCGAGGGCAACTCCATCCTCCGCGGTGAGCGCCCCACCGCCGAGGCCTGAGCCGTGCGACTGCGCCACCGCGACGGCACCGTCGTCCACCTCGCCTACTGCAGCAACGTCCATCCCGCCGAGGACCTCGCCGGCATCCACGAGCAGCTGCGGAGCTTCGCCGGGCCCGTGCGTGAGCGGCTCGGCGTCGACCGCCTGGGCCTGGGGCTGTGGCTCCCTGCCGCGGCCGCCGGGCGCCTCGCCGCCGAGCCCGGCGAGCTCGACGACCTGCGCCGCGTCCTGGACGAGCAGGGCCTGGAGGTGGTCACCCTCAACGCCTTCCCTTACGGCGGCTTCCACGACCCCGTGGTCAAGCACCGCGTCTACCGCCCCGACTGGACCGAGCGCGCGCGGCTGGACTACACGCTGGCCGCCGCCCGCGTCCTCGCCGGGCTGCTGCCCGCCGACGCCGCCCGCGGGAGCATCAGCACCCTGCCCCTCGCGTGGTGGACGCCCTGGTCGGACGAGGCGGCGCAGGCCGCCCGGGCCAACCTCGACGCGCTCGCCACCGGCCTGGCCCGGCTGCGCGAGGAGACCGGCCGCACCGTGCGGGTCGGTTTCGAGCCGGAGCCCGGCTGCGTCGTCGAGACGACGACCGACGCCGTCCGTGCCCTGGCCGGCATCGACACCGAGTTCCTGGGCGTGTGCGTCGACACCGCCCACCTCGCCACCGCCTTCGAGGACGTCGACGAGGCGATGGGCCGGCTGACCGGGGCGGGGCTGCCCGTCGTCAAGGCGCAGCTGTCCGCCGCCCTCCACGTCGCCGACCCGGCTGCGGCCGTGGCGGAGGGTCTGCTCGACGACTTCGTCGAGGACCGTTTCCTCCACCAGGTGCGTGAGCCCGTCGCAGCGGGAGTCCTCGGTCGTGACGACCTCCCGGACGCGCTGGGCGGCTCGCCGCTGCCGGCGCAGGCCCCGTGGCGCGTGCACTTCCACCTGCCGCTGCACTCCGCCCCCCGCTCCCCGCTGGCCGCCACGACGACGGAGCTCAGCGCCTCCGCGCGAGCCCTCGTGGGCGGCGAGCGGCCGCTGACAGACCACCTCGAGGTGGAGACCTACACGTGGTCGGTGCTGCCCGCCGACCAGCGGCCGACCGACGACGACGGGCTCGTCGCCGGGATCGCCGCCGAGCTGGACCACGCGCGCGCTGAGCTCCACGCGCTCGGACTGGAGGACGCATGACCGACAAGCTGCTCGTACTCAACGTCGTCGCGCTCACGCCGCGGCTCCTCGAGCACATGCCCCGTCTCAGGCGGGTGGCCCAGCAGGGCTACCGCGCCCGGCTGGACACCGTGCTCCCGGCGGTCACCTGCACGGCGCAGTCCACCTACCTCACCGGCCTGCCGCCCAGCGAGCACGGCATCGTCGCCAACGGGTGGTTCTTCCGGGACCTCGGCGACATCCTCCTGTGGCGCCAGCACAGCGGCCTCGTCGAGGGCGAGCGGGTGTGGGAGACGATCCGCCGTCACCGCCCCGACTACCGCGTCGCCAACGTGTGCTGGTGGTACGCGATGGGCGCCGACGTCGACACGACCGTCACCCCGCGCCCGGAGTACCACGCCGACGGGCGCAAGGAGCCCGACTGCTGGACCTGGCCGCCGTCGCTGCACGACCAGCTCGTCGCCGAGCTCGGCCCGTTCCCGCTGTTCACGTTCTGGGGCCCCGGCGCGAACATCGAGTCCTCGAAGTGGATCGTCGGCGCCACCCGCCGCGTCATGCCGGACCACGACCTCACGCTGTCCTACATCCCGCACCTCGACTACGACCTCCAGCGCTTCGGCTCCTCCGGGCCGGAGGCGGTCCGCGCGGCCAAGGAGGTCGACGAGGCGCTCGCCCCGCTCCTGGACGACGCCGAGCGGATGGGCGTGACCGTCGTCGTGCTCAGCGAGTACGGGATCACCGACGTCGACCAGCCCGTCGACGTCAACCGGGCGCTGCGCCGCGCGGGCCTGCTCCACGTCCACACCAACTCCACCGGCGAGATCCTCGACCCGTGGACCTCCAAGGCCTTCGCCGTCGCCGACCACCAGGTCGCCCACGTCTACGTCCGTGACCCCGACGACGTCCCCGCCGTCCGCGACCTGCTGGCCGGGCTGCCCGGCGTCGAGCAGGTGCTCGACGAGGAGGGCAAGAAGGCCGCGGGGCTGGACCACCCGCGCTCGGGGGAGCTCGTGCTCGTCGCCGAGCCCCGGGCGTGGTTCACGTACTACTACTGGCTCGACGACAAGAAGGCACCGGACTTCGCCAAGCTCGTGGAGATCCACAAGAAGCCCGGGTACGACCCTGTCGAGCTGTTCATGGACCCGAAGGACAAGTGGGTCAAGCTGCGCGCGGGCAAGGCGCTGCTGCGCAAGAAGCTCGGCATGCGTTACATGATGGAGGTCGTCCCGCTGGACCCGGCGCCGCTCCGCGGCAGCCACGGCCGCCTGCCCGAGACCCCCGACGAGGGCCCGGTGCTCCTGTGCTCCGACGCGTCCGCGGCGACGGACCACGTGCAGGCGACCGAGGTCCGCGACCTCCTCCTCCGCCTCGCCGGAGTCCCCGCCCCCGCCTGACCCACCCCGATCCCCCCCGCCCCGCCCCGCGCCCCCTCACCACCGACAGCTGAGTTGTTACCCGAACCCCACACCGCCGACAGCTGAGTTGTTACCCGAGCCCCTCGCCGCCGACAGCTGAGTTGTTCCCGCGAGCCCGCCGCATGTCACCGAACAGGCGACGGTTCACCGGTAAGAAGTCAGCTGTCGGCGGGGGTTGGGGG
This sequence comes from Oceanitalea stevensii, assembly GCF_014837105.1. Classification (GTDB taxonomy): domain Bacteria; phylum Actinomycetota; class Actinomycetes; order Actinomycetales; family Actinomycetaceae; genus Oceanitalea; species Oceanitalea stevensii. Next base: position 24,919 of record NZ_JACSPO010000014.1, read on the forward strand.
GGGAGGTGGGGATTACGGGACGTCGGCCTGGACCAGGGTGCCGGCGCCGTGGACGGTGAGCGGGCCGTCGTCGGCGCGCACGAAGGCAGCGTCCCCGTGGCGCAGACGCAGGGCGCCCGACGCCGCGGCGACCTCCATCTCGCCCTGCAGGCACAGGAGCATCCGGGGCCCGCGGCCGGGGAGTGGACGCGCGCCGTCGGCGCAGTCGCCGTCGGCCAGGGTGGTGACGGACAGCTCGAAGTCGTCCACCGGCGCGTAGAACACGCGGGTGGCGCCGTGGAAGACCTCCGGTGCCACACGGATGGGCGGGGCGGCGACGTAGTCGACGCAGTCGAGGACCTCCCCGACGTCCACGTGCTTGCTCGTGAGCCCGGCGCGCAGCACGTTGTCCGAGGAGGCCATGATCTCGACCCCGAGGCCGGACAGGTAGGCGTGCACACCGCCGGCGGGGACGAAGAGGGAGTCCCCCGGCTGCAGCGTCACGGGGTTGAGCAGGAGCGAGGCGACGACGCCCGGGTCGTGCGGGTGCTCCTCGGCGAGCCGCCCGACGATCGCGTCCGCGCGCGGTGAGGGCGACCCGTCCGCCGCCCGCCGCCGGCACGCGTCGACGACGTCGGCCACCTCGCGCGCGGAGGGGCGGGTGGCCGGGTCGAGCAGGGAGGTGAAGGCCGTGCGCATCCCGCTCGGGGTGGGGTCGGCGAGCAGGGTGGCGTGGAGCGAGCGGGTCAGCGGTGCGTCGAGGTCGGCGAGGAGCTCGGCGGCGCGGCGGGGGGCGCGGAAGCCGGAGACGGCCTCGAAGGTGGTGAGCGCGAAGACGAGCTCGGGCTTGTGGTTGGGGTCGCGGTAGTTGCGCCACGGGGCGTCCAGCGGCACCCCCGCCCGGTTCTCGGCGGCGAAGCGGGCACGCGCCCGCTCGAGGTCGGGGTGCACCTGCAGGGACAACGGCCGACGCGGCGCGATGAGCTTGAGCAGGTAGGGCAGGTGGGCGCCGAAGCGGGCCAGGACGTCACGGCCCAGGGTGCCGTCGGGGTCCTCCTCGATGAGGCGGCGCACGTCACCGGTGCCGTCCTCGGTGCGCGCGGGACCGCTGGGGTGCGCCCCGAACCACAGCTCGGCAAGCGGCGTCCCGTCCGGCTCCGTGCCCATGAGCCGGTGGATGGCCGAGGGCGAGCCCCACGCGTAGTCCCGCGGGACGCCGAGCAATCGCCGCATCTCCACCTCTCACCGCGGCAGGCGGGCGCCTGCCGGCCCGCCTACCGTATCGGTCGGCCGAGCGGGCATGCCGCACCCCGCGCGCCGGGGGGGCGCGCGGGGTGGGGGCCGGGCTCAGGAGCAGCTGCTGGCGAAGCGCTGGGTGTTGTAGACGTTGCCGTTGTCGGCCTGCGCCGTGCCGGCCGCGAAGTAGCGGTGGTTGGGGTTGAGGATGTTGGCGCGGTGGCCCGGGGAGTTCATGTACGCGTCGACGGCGGCGTCCGGGTCGTCCACGTAGCCGCGGGTGCCCCAGAAGATGTTCTCCGCGGCGGCCGTGCAGCCGACGGCGCGGGCGTCCGACCGGATCGTGTCCGTCGTCGCGTGCTCGAAGCTGCCGGTGCGTCCCATCCACTGCGAGTGCGAGAGGGCTCCGGTCCGCAGGCCCGGCCACAGCCGCATCGGCGCGACGCCCGCGGCGACGCGCTCCTCGTTGACCAGACGGAACATGCGCTCGTCGTAGGCGGTGAGCCCGCCCTGTGCGGGCGGCTGCTCGACCTGCCCGGCGCGCTGGGTGCGCAGGCCGATCGTGTCGGTGCGGTTGCCGTTCCAGTCCCCGACGAGCACGGCGTCGGTGTCGCGGCCGTAGCTCATGACGCGGTCGGCGTCACCGCCAGAGATCGAGTTCTTGATGTGGAAGACGTTGCCGCGCCGGATGCCGAGGGTGTCGCGCCGGTTGCCGTCCCAGTCACCGACGATCACCTGGTCGCGCTGGCGGCCGTAGCTGACGACGGAGTCGGCGTCCCCACCGCTGACGGAGTTCTTCAGGTGGTAGACCGAGCCGCGGCGCACGCCCAGGGTGTCGCGGCCGTCGCCGTTCCAGTCCCCGACGATGACGACGTCGCCCCGGCGCCCGTAGGTGGCCACGCGGTCGGCGTCACCGCCGGAGAGGCTGTTCTTGAAGTGGTAGGTGGCGCCCCGCCGGACGGCGGGGGTGTCGACGCCGTCGCCGTCCCAGTCGCCCATGAGCACGGTGTCCCCCGCGCGACCGTAGGTGACGACGCGGTCCGCCTCGCCACCGGTGAGGCGGTTGGTGAAGTGGTACGTGGCGCCGCGGCGGACGGCGAGGGTGTCCACCCGGTCCCCGTTCCAGTCGCCGACGTAGAGGACGTCCCTGTCGCGGCCGTAGGCGAAGGCGACGTCCGTGCGGCCCTGCCAGCCGTTGGTGAGGTGGTACTGGTCCCCCCGGCCGCCGATCTCCCCGCCGGTCGCTCCGGCCGCAGGCGCTCCGACGGCGATCAGCGAGGCGGTCAGCGAGGCCGCGAGGACGGCCACTCGTCGCAAAGTCATGTTCTCCCCCAACCGGGCCACCCGCGGCGGCGCCCTGTCCAGTGACCCGACCACTGTAGGTCGCTGCGCCGCCATCGGCACGTGCCGTCCACGCTGGTGGATCGCGGCGGTCCGATGGGCAACACTTGGCCCCATGCGAGGGATCATTCTGGCCGGCGGCTCAGGGACACGGTTGCACCCCATCACCCTGGGGGTGAGCAAGCAGCTGGTGCCGGTGTACGACAAGCCGATGGTCTACTACCCGCTGACCACGCTCATGCTCGCCGGGATCCGCGACGTCCTGGTCATCACCACGCCCCACGACCAGGAGGCCTTCCGGCGGCTGCTGGGCGACGGCTCCCAGTTCGGGATCTCCATCTCCTACCAGGTCCAGGAGGTCCCCAACGGCCTGGCGCAGGCCTTCGTGCTGGGCGAGGACTTCATCGGCGGGGAGCCGGCCGCCCTCGTCCTGGGTGACAACATCTTCTACGGCCCCGGTCTGGGCCAGACGCTCTCGCGCTTCTCCGCCGTGCGCGGCGGGGCGATCTTCGCCTACCACGTGGCCGAGCCCAGCGCCTACGGCGTCGTGGAGTTCGACGCCGACTTCAAGGCGGTCTCCCTGGAGGAGAAGCCCGCCGAGCCCAAGAGCTCCTACGCGGTGCCGGGCATGTACTTCTACGACAACGACGTCGTGGAGATCGCGAAGAACCTGGCGCCCTCCGCGCGCGGGGAGTACGAGATCACCGACGTCAACCGCGTCTACCTCGAGCGCGGGGACCTCCACGTCGAGGTGCTGCCGCGCGGCACGGCTTGGCTGGACACCGGCACCTTCGACTCCCTCGCCGACGCCACCGCCTTTGTCCGCACCGTCGAGGCCCGCCAGGGCCTGAAGATGGGCTGCCCGGAGGAGGTCGCCTGGCGTCAGGGCTTCCTGTCCGACGCCGAGCTCGCCGAGCGCGCCGACGCCCTGGCCAAGTCCGGGTACGGGAACTACCTGCGCAGCCTCCTCGAGCACGGCTAGCCTCGGTCGGGACCTCACCCAGCCGAGCACCGGAGCCCGCCTTGTCGATCGAGCACACCGTCGCCTTCCGCCTGTCCCACCCCGCCGGCTCCGTCGAGGAGGCGGCCTTCCTCGAGGAGGGGCGCACGGTCCTCACCGCGATCCCCGGCGTCGAGGACTTCGCGGTCATGCGGCAGGTCAGCGCGAAGAGCCGGCTGACCTGGCAGTTCCGGATGCGCTTCGCCGACCAGGCGACCTTCGACGCCTACGACGCCCATCCCTCGCACGTCGACTTCGTCGCGCGCCGGTGGGTGCCGGAGGTCGCCGAGTTCCAGGAGCTCGACTTCGTCGCCCCGTCCGCCTAGGACGGGGGCGGCTCAGCCGCCCGCGAGCACCGTGGGCGCGGCGACGGTCCAGCGCTCGGCCCAGTGGCCGATCGGCTCGACCCCGGCCGCGAGCAGCGCGCCGTGGCCGAGCACCGAGTAGGCGGGCCGGGGTGCCGGGCGCGGGAAGTCCGCGGACGTCGTCGGCCGCACCATGGCCGGGTCCTTGCCCAGCGTCCGGACGATCTCCTCGGTGAAGCCGTGCCACGACGTCTCCCCCGAGGAGGTGCCGTGGTAGGTCCCCGCGGGAGCGGCGGCGTCGACGAGGCGCACGACGAGGTCGGCCAGGTCCGCCGTCCACGTCGGCTGACCGACCTGGTCGGCGACGACGGTGAGCTCCTCGCGCTCGGCGGCGAGGCGCGCCATCGTGCGCGGGAAGCAGCCGCCGTGGGCGCCGTAGAGCCAGGCGGTGCGCACGACGAGGTGGTCGGGGCACTCGACGCGCACCGCCCACTCCCCGGCCGCCTTGGTCCGGCCGTAGGCCGAGCGGGGCGCGAGGGCAGCGGACTCGGCGTAGGGCCGCGCGGCGTCGCCGGCGAAGACGTAGTCGGTGGAGACGTGGACCATCCGTGCACCCGCGAGGCGCGCGGCACGCGCGAGGAGCTGCGGCGCCACGGCGTTGAGGGTGAAGGCCTCGTCCTCGAGCCCCTCGGCGTCGTCGACGGCGGTCCACGCGGCACAGTTGACGACGACGTCGACGTCGCGGATGCGCTCGGCCACCTCGCCCGGGTCGGTGACGTCGAGGTCCTCCCGGCCCAGTGCCGTCACCTGGGCACCGCGGTCGCGCAGGAGCGCGACGAGGTCGGTGCCGAGCATGCCGCCGGCACCCGTGACGATCCACCGCTTCTTCTCAGGGCTCACGGCGGCAGCCTACGTGCCCTAGCCTGAGCCCGACGTCGAGAGCAGGGAGAGTGCGCGTGGAGTTCCGCGAGCTGGCAGTGCCCGGAGCCTGGGAGATCACCCCGAGGCAGTTCAGCGACCCGCGAGGGACCTTCCTCGAGGCCTTCAGCGAGCCGCGCTTCGTCGAGGCCGTCGGCCACCCGCTCGACCTGCGCCAGGCGAACTCCTCGGTGTCGGCCGCGGGCGTCGTGCGCGGCATCCACTTCGCCGACGTCCCGCCGTCGCAGGCCAAGTACGTCATGTGCCCGCGCGGGGCGGTGCTCGACGTCGTCGTCGACATCCGCGTCGGCTCGCCGACCTTCGGGCAGTGGGACAGCGTCCTGCTCGACGACGTCGACCGGCGCGCCATCTACGTCTCCGAGGGGCTGGGGCACGCGTTCTGCTCCCTCGAGGACGACTCGACCGTCATCTACCTGTGCTCGGCGACCTACGCACCGGGCCGCGAGCACGGCATCGACCCGCTCGACCCGGCGATCGGGATCGAGTGGCCGACGACGGACCGCCAGGGCCGTCCCCTCGAGCCGCTGCTCTCGGACAAGGACCGGGACGCACCCGGCCTCGAGGAGGCGCGGGCCTCCGGCCTGCTGCCCACCTGGGAGGCCGTGCAGGCCCACCTGGACGACCTGCGGGCGCAGGCCCGGGACTGAGCCCGGGCCTGCGCCGCACGGGTCCGGGTCAGCGCGGAAGGCTCTCGCAGGCCTTGCCGTCGTTGTCGCCGTCGAGGTCGTGGACGTCGCCCAGGCCCTTGTTCTTCCAGTAGTTGTACTCGGCCTGGGCCTCGCGCTGGGTCCTGAAGTCCTTGCAGTCCAGGTCCCGCGGCGGACGGCTCGGTGACGGCTTCGGCTTGCTCGGCGCGGGCTGCGCCGGCTCGGGCGAGGGCGTCCAGACCCGGCGCAGGCCGATGGTGTCCTTGCCGTCCTTGTTCCAGTCACCGACGAAGACGGTGTCCTTGGAGCTCCCGTACTTCTCCACGCGGTCGGCGGCGCCGCCGCGGAGCTTGTTGGCGAGGTGGTACTCGTTGCCGCGGCGCACGGCGAAGGTGTCGTCGCCGTCGCCGTCCCAGTCACCGACGAGGACGACGTCGCGCTCCCGGCCGTAGTTGACAACGGTGTCGGCGTCCCCGCCGCGCAGGGCGTTCTTCACGTGGTAGACGCTGCCGCGGCGCACCGCGAAGGTGTCGCGGCGGTCGCGGTCCCAGTCGCCCACGAGGATGGTGTCCTTGGCGCGGCCGTAGCGGAAGACGCGGTCGGCGTCCCCGCCGGTCACCGAGTTCTTCACGTGGTACTCGGCCCCGCGGCGCACCGCGAAGGTGTCCTTGCCGTCCCCGTTCCAGTCGCCCACGAGGATGACGTCCCCGCGGCGGCCGTACTTGAAGGTCTTGTCGGCCGTGCCGCCGGTGAGGGAGTTGGACACGTAGAACGTGTTCCCGCGGCGGATCGCCAGGGTGTCGCGCCCGTCGCCGTCCCAGTCACCGACGAAGAGCTCGTCGGTGGCCTTGCCGTAGGTGAAACGGTGGGCAGTGCCGGAGAAGTTGTTGGTGAGGAAGTACTCGTTGCCGTTCCCGCGGACAACCTCTCCCTTGGCCAGGGCGGGGGAACCGGCGCCGAGCGCCAGCCCCAGGGAGAGTGCCGCCACCGCCACGGCGGACAGCGAACGTCGAAGGTTCACTAGGACTCCTGTGTCAGAAAAGGGGCCCCCGTGCGAGGAGAGCGTACCGCTCCGCTACGCCTGTCGACGCCAGTTCCGCCACCCGGTCCGTCAGCCGCTGCGGCGCACCCCGAAGGTGTCGCGACCGTCGCCGTTCCAGTCGCCCACGATCACGACGTCGCCGGCCTTCCCGTAGGTGAGCACCACCTGCGCCTCTCCGCCGGAGAGGGAGTTGCGCACGTGGTACTCGCGGCCGCGCCGGACGGCGAAGGTGTCCGTTCGGTTGCGGTCCCAGTCCCCCACGAGGACGACGTCGTCGGGGCGGCCGTACCGGAGGACGACGTCCGCGTCGCCACCGGCGATGCGGTTCTTCACGTGGTAGTCGGCGCCGCGACGCACCGCGAGGGTGTCGCGGCGGTCCCCGTTCCAGTCGCCGACGAGCACGTCGTCGGCCGGGCGGCCGTAGAAGATCACGTGGTCGGCGTCCCCGCCCGTCATCGAGTTCTTCACGTGGTAGGTCCGACCCCGGCGCACCGCGAAGGTGTCCTTGCCGTCGCCGTTCCAGTCACCGACGAGGACGACGTCGTCGGGCCGCCCGTAGCGCACCGTCCGGAAACGCTGGCCGGGGTGGGCGTCGTAGACGAGGTAGGTGCTGCCGCGGCGCAGGGCGAGGGTGTCCTTGCCGTCACCGTCCCAGTCGCCGACGAGCACCTCGTCGGTGGACAGGCCGAGGCGGAAGGCGAGGTGGGCCTCGCCGCCGGTGAGGCTGTTGCGCAGGTGGTACTCGTCGCCGTCGACGAGGGTGGCGACCTGCTCGTTGAGGCGAGGGATGCGCGCGTAGATGTTGTTGCCGGGGCAGGTCGTCGCGCCGACGTCGCGGTGGGCGAAGACGCGCGGCAGGTTCTGCCCCGCGGGCCGGTGGGCGGTCCCGGGCGAGATCATGCCGCTGGGCGTGCTCATGTCGATGTCGGCGGCGTCGAACTTCCACGCGATGACGCGGGCCATGGTGGTGAGCACGGAGTCGGGGGCGTAGACGCTCGAGTAGTCACCGAGCACCGAGATGCCGAGCGTCCCGCGGTTGAAGCCGCGGGCGTGCGCGGCCTCGGGGATCCGGCCGGGCGGCGCGTCGAGGGAGCCCGCCCGCCCCTCGAAGATCTGGCCGTACTTGTCGACGAGGAAGTGGTAGCCGATGTCGCCCCAGTCCCGGCTCACCGCGTGGTAGTGGTAGATCCCCCGGACGATCCCGGCGGACTGGGCGGCGGTGTAGCTGTTCGTGCCGGCCGTGTGGTGGACGACGGCGGCGCGCAGCGGGTCGTGCCGCGGCGTCCACGTCATCTTCGACTCGTCGGCACCCCAGCCCGCGCGGTGCGTCACCCGGGGGCGGGAGACGGCCGCCCGAGCCTGGGTCGCGGCCACCTCGGGAGCGGCCACCTCGGGCGAGGCGGCCGTCGCCGCGACGGGTGCGGGGACGGCGTCCTGCCCCGCGGCGGTCTCCGGTGTGGCGGACGCGCGGCCGGCGGCCGCGGCCGCGAGCTGCGCGGTCTCCCGCGGCGTCGTCGCGACCGTCTCCTCCCCGCTCGGCTCCGGGGGGATGAGGTGGAGCTGCAGGTCGTGGGGCAGGTCGCCGTCGCCGGCCGCCACCCGCAGCTGCACCCCGGTCGCCCCGCCGACGACGTAGGGCTCGGTCCCGCCCACGTCACCGGTCTCGGCGGCGTCGGGCTCGATCGCCGCCCACGGCGTCCACTCCCCGCCCGTGCGCACGCGGACGGAGAAGGTCTCGTCCGGCGCGTCCAGCCCGTCCCAGGTGACGGCGGCCACGGAGAACTCGGGCACGTCGAGCTCGTCGGTGGCGACCGCCCCGTCCACCTGGAGGCCTGAGGCGAGGTCCGTCGGCACGCCGTCGGCGTCGGTGAGCTCGAGGACGACGGCGTCGTCACCGCCCGCGGGTTCCTCCACCGCCTGCGCGGCCGGCGTGAGCGCCCCGACAGTGGTGAGTCCGGCAATCGTGCAGCACAGAGCGATCCGCCCCCCGCGAACTGTCATGCCTGCGAATGTACCTCGCAGGCCTCAGCGGGCCAGTGAGGGCGATGACCTCGACGGAAGTCTCATCTTCCTCACACGTTCGCATGGCTAGTGTGTGCTCATGCAGATTTCGGTGATCGGTTGTGGGTACCTCGGTGCGGTGCACGCGGCGTCGATGGCGGAGCTCGGCCATGACGTCGTCGGGATCGACGTGAACGAGGACAAGGTGGCCCTCCTCTCGGCGGGCAAGGCGCCCTTCCACGAGCCCGGGTTCGAGGAGCTCCTCCAGCGCGGGGTGGCTTCGGGGCGGCTGCGGTTCTCCACCGACTTCGCCGCCGTGGCCGGCGCGCGGGTCCACTTCATCGGGGTGGGCACCCCCCAGCAGGCCGGGTCCTACGCCGCGGACATGTCCCAGGTCAACGGCGCCGTGGCCAACCTGCTGCCCCACCTGGCCCCCACCGCCGACGGCCCGGTGCTCGTGGTCGGCAAGTCCACCGTGCCGGTGGGCACCGCCGCCGGGATCGCCGACCAGGTGACCGCCGCCGGTGGCGTGCTGGTGTGGAACCCGGAGTTCCTGCGTGAGGGCTTCGCGGTGCAGGACACCATCTCCCCCGACCGCATGGTCTACGGCCTGTCCCCCGACCCCGAGGCCGCCCGCCTCGGCCAGGAGGTCCTCGACGAGGTCTACGACAACCTCATCACCACCCAGGGCATCCCCCGCCTGCTCACCGACTACGCCACCGCCGAGCTCGTCAAGGTCGCCGCGAACTCCTTCCTGGCCACCAAGATCTCCTTCATCAACGCCATGGCCGAGCTGTGCGAGGCCACCGGCGCCGACGTCACCCAGCTCGCCGCCGCCATCGGGCACGACGACCGCATCGGCCACAAGTTCCTGCGCGCCGGCGTCGGCTTCGGCGGTGGATGCCTGCCCAAGGACATCCGCGCCTTCATGGCCCGCGCCGAGGAGCTCGGCGTGGACGAGGCCCTGGGCTTCCTGCGCGAGGTCGACTCCATCAACGACCGCCGCCGCGACCACGTCCTCACCCTGGCCACCGACCTCCTCGACGGAGCCGTGTCCGGGAAGAAGGTCGCCGTCCTGGGCGCCTCCTTCAAGCCCGACACCGACGACATGCGCAACTCCCCGGCCCTGGACATCGCCCACCGCCTCGCCGGAGCCGGCGCCCACGTCGCCGTCACCGACCCCCAGGCCGGTCCCATCCTCGCCGCCCAGGACAACCACGGCCTCACCGTCGCCGACACCGCCGAGGACGCCATCACCGGCGCCGACGTCGTCCTGCTCCTCACCGAGTGGCGCCAGTTCCGCGACCTCGACCCCGCCGCCGTCAAGGACCTCGCCAACCGGCCGGCCATCATCGACGGCCGCAACGTCCTGGACCCCGCCCAGTGGCGCGCCGCCGGCTGGACCTACCACGGCATGGGCCGACCCTGACCGTCCGACCGACCAAGGAGTAGTCCCGTGCGCGTGCTCGTGACCGGTGGTGCCGGGTTCATCGGTGCCAACTTCGTCCGCCAGACCCTGACCGAGCGTCCCGACGTGCAGGTCACCGTCCTCGACAAGCTCACCTACGCGGGCAGCCGCGGGTCCCTGGCCGGGCTTGACGTCGAGCTCGTCGAGGGCGACGTCGCCGACCGCGACGTCGTCGACCCGCTCGTGGCCCAGGCCGACGTCGTCGTCCACTTCGCGGCCGAGTCCCACAACGACAACTCCCTGAACGACCCGTGGCCCTTCGTCCACACCAACATCGTGGGCACCTTCACGGTCCTCGAGGCGGTGCGCCGCCACGGCACGCGGCTGCACCACATCTCCACCGACGAGGTCTACGGGGACCTCGAGCTCGACGACCCGGCCAAGTTCACCGCCACCACGCCGTACAACCCCTCCTCGCCGTACTCCTCGACCAAGGCCGGCTCGGACATGCTCGTGCGCGCCTGGGTCCGCTCCTTCGGGGTGGCCGCCACCCTGTCGAACTGCTCGAACAACTACGGGCCCTACCAGCACATCGAGAAGTTCATCCCCCGCCAGATCACCAACGTCCTGGACGGGCGGCGCCCCAAGCTCTACGGCGCCGGCCTCAACGTCCGCGACTGGATCCACGTCGCCGACCACAACGCCGCCGTGTGGGACATCATCGACCGCGGCCAGGTGGGACGCACGTACCTCATCGGCGCCGACGGGGAGATGAGCAACAAGGCCGTCGTCGAGCTCGTCCTGGAGCTCCTGGGCAAGGACCCCGGCGACTACGACCACGTCGCCGACCGCCCCGGCCACGACCTGCGCTACGCCATCGACTCCCGCCCCCTGCGCGAGGAGCTCGGCTGGGAGCCCCGCTTCCACGACTTCCGCGCCGGCCTGGCCGACACCATCGAGTGGTACCGCACCAACGAGGCCTGGTGGCGCCCTCAGAAGGACGCCGTCGAGGCCAAGTACGCCGCCACCGGCCAGTAGCCGCCCCTCCCGCCGGCTCCCCCTCCCCGCCGGCCCCCCTCCCCGCCGGCCCCCGTCCCGCCGACAGCTGGATCCCGCCCCTGGGCCTGCCGAGCTGTCGACGGCTCCCAGGACTGTTGCGCCGCACGGCGCTCTGCGAGACTTCTCCGGTGCCCGAGCTTCCGGAGGTGCAGGCCCTGGTGCAGGTGCTCGCCACCCGCGCCACGGGCCGGACGGTGCGCGCCCTCCACATCACCTCCTTCCCGGCGCTCAAGACCTACGGCCCGCCGCCGACGGCGCTGGTCGGGGCCACCGTCACCGGCGCCTCCCGGCACGGGAAGTGGCTCGACCTCACCGCGACGACGCCCGACGGCGATCTCCACCTCGTCTTCCACCTCGCCCGGGCGGGGTGGGTGCGCTGGCACGAGACGGCACCCGCCGGGATGCCGCGGGCAGGGAAGTCAGGCCTCGCGGCGCGGGTGGTCCTGGACGAGGGCGCCTTCGACCTCACCGAGGCGGGCACGAAGAAGAGCCTGGCCATCCACGTCGTCCGCGACCCCGCCGAGGTCGAGCGGATCGCGACGCTCGGCGTGGAGCCGCTCTCCCCGGCCTTCACGCGCGAGCTCCTCGACGACCTGCTCGACGGGAAGAACCAGCAGATCAAGGGCCTGCTGCGGGACCAGGGGGCGATCGCCGGCATCGGCAACGCCTACTCCGACGAGATCCTCCACGCCGCGCGGCTCAGCCCCTTCGCGCTGACGCGCACCCTCGACGCCGACGCCCGCGACCACCTGTACGGCAGCATCGCCGGCGTGCTCGAGGCGGCGATCGCCGCGGCGGTGGGCCGGGAGGCGGCCGAGCTCAAGGACGTCAAACGCTCGGGGATGGCCGTGCACGGGCGCACGGGCCAGCCCTGCCCACGGTGCGGCGACACGGTGGCGGAGGTGTCCTTCGCCGACTCCTCGCTCCAGTACTGCCCCACCTGCCAGACCGGCGGCAAGCTCCTCGCCGACCGCCGCATGTCAAAGCTGCTGCGCTGACCCGCGCCGCCCCCACCCCGCCGCCGCCCCCACCCCGCCGAGCGCTGACTTGTTACCGGCGCCGCCAACGCCGCGCGCCCCAACAACGAGGAACAACTCAGCGCTCGGCGCGGGGCTTTCGGGGGCCGGCGCGGGGGTGGAGGGAGGAGTCCGGCTGTCGGCGGGAATGGCTGCTGAACAACTCAGCGCTCGGCGCGGGGCTTTCGGGGGCCGGCCGGGGTCAGGACTCGCCGTCAGAGGGTGACCGTCGTCCCCTCGCGCGCTGCTTCGAGGATGGCTTCGATGACGGTGAGGGTGTGGACGCCCTGGTCCATGGTGACGATGTCGGCGCCGTTGCCCAGGACGGCGTCGCGGAAGTTCTCCTGCTCCACGGCCAGGGGCTCGCGCTTGGGCAGGGCGTAGCGCACGACGTCGCCCTCGGTGACGCCGCGGAAGTGGGCGACGCGGTCCCAGGTCGTGGGGACGGTGCCGTTGGCGTAGAAGATGAGGTCCCCGCTCATCGTGTCGGCCACGAAGGCCCCGCGCTCACCGGTGACGACGGTGGTGCGCTCCTTCATCGGCGAGAGCCAGTTGACGACGTGGTTGACGATGACCCCGGACTCCAGCACCCCGGTGGCCACGACCATGTCCTCGTGGTCACGGCCCGAGCGGTGGGTCACCTGCGCGGACACCTGCCGGTAGGTGGAGCCGGCGATGAACGCGGTGAGGTCGACGTCGTGGGTCGCCAGGTCCTTGACCACGCCGACGTCGGAGATCCGCGCCGGGAACGGTCCCTGGCGGCGGGTCTGGATCTGGTACACCTGTCCCAGCTCGCCGGCCGCCAGGCGGCGGCGCAGCTCCATGATCGCGGGGTTGCACCGCTCCACGTAGCCGACCGCGCCCACCAGGCCGGCCTCGGTGAAGGCGGTCGCCACGCGGCGCCCGGCCTCCACGGTGTGCGCGATGGGCTTCTCGATCATCGTGTGGACCCCGGCCGCGGCCAGCGTCAGGCCCACCTGCTCGTGGTACACCGTCGGCACGGCCACCATCGCGGCCTCGATGCCCGCGGCGACGAGGGCCTCGACGTCGGGGAGCACCTCCAGCTCACCGGCCACCCCGTAGGTGTCACCGGCAGGGTCGGCCACCGCCACCAGCTCCACACCATCGGTCGCCCGGATCACCCGCGCGTGGTGGCGGCCCATCGACCCCAGCCCGATCAGGCCCATCCGCACCGGGCCACGCCCCGTCGTCGTCGTCATCAGGCGCCCGCCCCGGCGACGGCGTTGACGCCCGCCACCACCCGCTCCAGGTCACCCTGGGACAGGGAGGGGTGCACCGGCAGGGAGATCACCTCACCCGCCGCCCGCTCGGTCTGGGACATGTCGACCGCCGGCGCGTACCGCTCCAGGGAGGACAGCCGGTGGGAGGGGGTGGGGTAGTACACGCCCGTGCCGATCCCGTGCTCCTCACGCAGCGCGGTGACCATCCGGTCCCGCTCGCCCGCCTCCACCCGGATCGTGTACTGGTGGTAGACGTGCACCGCGCCCTCACGGACCGGCGGGGTCACCACGCCGGACAGGTGCGCGTCGAAGAACGCCGCGTTCGCCTGCCGCTGCGCCGTCCAGCCGGGGAGCTTGCCCAGCTGCACCCGCCCGATCGCCGCGTGGATGTCGGTCATCCGCACGTTCAGGCCCACGACCTCGTTCGCGTACTGCCGCTCCATGCCCTGGTTGCGCAGCAGCCGCACCTGCCGTGCGACCTCCTCGTCGGCGCAGGCCACCATGCCACCCTCACCGGAGGTCATGTTCTTCGTCGGGTACAGCGAGAACATCGCGAACCGCCCCCACGTACCCACGAGGCGACCGTCCAGGCTCGCCCCGTGCGCCTGCGCGGCGTCCTCGAAGACCTCCAGCCCGTGCTCCGCGGCCACCGCGCCGATGCCGTCCATGTCGGCCGGGTGCCCGTACAGGTGCACCGGCATCACCGCCCGCGTCCGCTCCGTCACCGCCGCCGCCACCGAGTCCGCCGACAGGCAGAACGTGTCCGGGTCGATGTCCGCGAACACCGGCGTCGCGCCTGTGAGCGCCACCGAGTTCGCCGTCGCCGCGAAGGTGAAGGACGGGACGATGACCTCGTCCCCAGGACCGATGCCGCACGCGAGCAGACCCACGTGCAGGCCCGCCGTCCCCGAGCTCACCGCCTGGCACCGCTGCCCGCCCACCAGCGCGGCCGAGAACTCCTCCTCGAAGGCCGCGACCTGCGGCCCCTGGGCCACCATCCCGGAGCGCAGCACGGCGTCGACAGCAGCCCGCTCCTCGTCCCCGATCAGGGGCTTGGCGGCGGGGATGAGGGGCTGGTTCATTCGGTGACCTCGCGAAGCTCGTCGTCGTGGATCTCGTAGCACCGGCCGGTGGCCGGGCAGCGCAGCTGGTTGCCGTCGGGCAGGAGACGCTGGCCCGCGTGGCCGACCCAGCCGATCTGCCGGGCGGGCACCCCCGCCACGAGGGCGTGGGGCGGGACGTCGCGGGTGACGACGGCGCCGGCCGCGACCGTGGCCCAGGCCCCGATCGTCAGCGGGGCGACGCACACGGCGCGGGCGCCGATGGCGGCGCCGGTCCCGATGGTGACGCCCACGGGCTGCCAGTCCTCGGCGGACTTGAGAGTGCCGTCGGCGTTGATGGCGCGCGGGTGGGTGTCGTTGGTGAGGACGGCCGCCGGGCCGATGAACACGCCGTCGGCGAGCTCGGCGGGCTCGTACACGAGCGCGTAGTTCTGCACCTTGCAGTTGCGCCCCATCCGGACGCCGGTGCCGATGTAGGCACCGCGGCCGACGACGCAGCCCTCGCCGATCACGGCACCCTCGCGCACCTGGGCGAGGTGCCAGACGCTGGCGCCGTCGCCGATCTGGGCGTCCGGCGCGACGTCGGCGGTGTCGGTGATCCGTGCGGTCATGCGTCCCTTCCCGGCTGCCGTGGCGCAGCGCTGGGCTCAGGCTAACCGAGCGGGGCGACGGCGGGCCGGGACCCGCGGGCGCAGGGGCGGCGGTCGACCCGCTCCCGGCTGCGACAATGGGCGCCATGAGCACGACGCCGGTGACCGACGCGTGGCTCGTCGTCCCGCTGTACCAGGAGGCCGCCGTCGTCGGCGACGTCGTGAGGCAGGCACGGGCGACCTTTCCGCACATCGTCTGCGTCGACGACGGCAGCGCCGACGAGTCGGCCGAGCGGGCGCGGGAGGCGGGCGCCGTCGTCGTGCGCCACCCGGTCAACCTCGGCCAGGGAGCGGCGCTGCAGACGGGGATCGACTTCGTCCTCTCGCGCACCGACGCCCGCTACCTCGTCACCTTCGACGCCGACGGCCAGCACCAGGTGGCCGACGCCGCGGAGATGGTGCGCCGCGCGCGGGAGGAGGACCTCGCCGTCGTCTTCGGCTCCCGCTTCCTCGACGGCCGCACGCGCCCGGGGCTGCTCAAGCGCATCGTCCTCAAGCTCGCGGTGTGGGTGACGAACCGGAGCACCGGTCTGCGGCTGACCGACGCGCACAACGGCCTGCGCGTCATCCGCCGGGACGCGGCCGAGCGGGTGGAGCTGCGGCAGGACCGGATGGCGCACGCGACGGAGATCGTCGCCCAGCTCGGACGCACCGGGCTACCGTGGGCCGAGCACCCCGTGCACCTGCTCTACACCGACTACTCCCGCGCCAAGGGGCAGTCGCTGCTCAACTCGGTGAACATCCTCGTCGACCTCGTCTTCCGCTGACCGGAGCCCCATGTCCGACCAGATCGTCATCCAGGTCATCCTGCTCGTCGGCGTCGGCGTCGTCGCCGCCCTGCTCACGCGGACGACGGCGAACGCCCGGCACCAGGCGATCCGGCGCATCCTCCTCGTCGGCTTCGTCGCCGTCGCCGCGGCCTCCGTCGTCTTCCCCGACTGGCTCACCTGGCTGGCGCGCCGGGTGGGGGTCGGGCGCGGCGCCGACCTGCTCCTGTACGCACTCGTCATCGCGTTCCTCTCCTTCATCGCGACGAGCTACCGGCGCCTGGGTGAGCTCGAGCGCCGGATCACCGTCCTCACCCGCGAGCTGGCCCTCACCCGGTCGCGCATCGAGGCCGGCGAGGCTCAGTCGGAGGGCACGCGGGCGCCTCGCGCGGAGGATCCTGCACAAACCCTCCACGATCGCCCCACGGCCTTGCCGCCGACAGCGGGCTGACCGGCCCTAAGATCGACACTTGTGTCTGTCCGTACCCCGCGCCACGCCGCTTCCCACCGCCGCCCCTCCCGCTGGGCGCGCGGCGCCGGCCTCGCCGCGCTGAGCCTCGTCCTGTTCGGGACGAGCACCTTCGCGATCGCGTACAACGACATCCAGACGAACATCGACCGTCACGACATCGACGACCTCCTCGGCGAGCGGCCCACGCAGGCCGGCCAGGAGGAGCCCGCTCCGCTGGACCCCGCGTCCGGCGAGGCGATCAACGTCGTCGTCCTCGGCTCGGACACCCGGGCCGGTGAGGTCAACGACGAGTACGGCACGACGCCGGAGGCCGGGCAGCGTTCGGACACGACGATGATCGTCCACATCTCCGCCGAGCGGGACCGGGTGGAGATCGTCTCGATCCCCCGCGACACGCTCGTCACGATCCCCTCCTGCGGCATGGGCGACGGCACGTGGACCGAGCCGAGCTACGAGACGATGTTCAACCGCGCCTTCGCGATGGGCGCCGACGGCGGCGGCCTGGGGACCGCCGCGGCCTGCACCATCCGCACCATCGAGGAGCTGTCGGGCGTCCTCATCGACGACTTCGTCATCGTCGACTTCGCCGGGTTCATCAACGTCATCGACGCGCTCGGCGGGGTGCCCATGTGCATCCCCGAGGCGATCAGCGACCCCAAGGCGAAGCTCGAGCTCGAGGCCGGGGAGCAGGTCCTCGACGGCCGCGACGCCCTCGGCTTCGCCCGCGCCCGATACTCCCTGGGCAACGGCTCGGACATCGACCGGATCGGCCGTCAGCAGGAGCTCGTCGCCGCCATCGCCCGCGAGGCGCTGTCCAAGAACCTCCTCACCGACCTGCCCAAGCTCTACCGCTTCCTCGACGCCGCCACCTCCACGCTCACCACTGGGACCGAGCTCGGCTCCATCCCCACGATGGCGGGCCTGGCCTACTCGCTGCGCGGCATCGACCTCGAGAGCATCGTCTTCGAGACGATGCCCCACCTGCCGGCCGGCAACCGCGTCGTCCCCGCAGCCGAGGCCGAGGAGCTGTGGGAGGCCCTGCGGGACGACGAGCCAATCCAGGGCGCGCTGAACGCCGCCGGCGAGGAGCCCACCGAGGAGCCGTCGGACGACGAGACCGGTGACACGGAGGAGCCCACCACCGAGGAGCCGCCGGTGACGGCGGACCCCGAGCCCACCGAGACGCCGGTCTGCCCCTGAGCGCCTCCCACACGCACGCACGCGGGCGCACTACATTGGCCCAGCACGGACAGGCGGGAGTGAGATGAGTCAGGACGGACCTCGGGCGCGCGGACGCCGGCCACGGCCGGAAGAGCCTGCTATGCCCCCGAGCTTCGCGCCCGGAGGCTCAGCCCCCCGGCCCGACGCCCGAGGCGCCCGGCCGGTCGGCCCACCGCCGAGCGGCGCAGCCGACGCCACCCGCGCGATGCCGACCTCCCGCCCCGCCGGACCCGAGCGCCGGTCCGTCCGCGGCCAGGCCCAGCCCGCGTCCCCGGCCCAGCGGCCGGCCCAGGCGCCCCGCACCGCCGAGGCCCAGCGCGGCGCGTCCCCGCAGCGGCCCGCCGCCTACGCCCCCCGCACGGCCACGCCGGCGGAGGCCACCACCCCGCCACGCCAGGTGGACCCCCGCCAGCCGGCCCCCACCCCCGCCCCCCGCAAGCGCCGCCGCCGCGGCCGCTGGGTGGCCGCCGTCGTCGTCGTCCTGCTCGTGCTGGTCCTCGCCTGGCCGGTGGGGCTGCTGTGGTGGGCCAACGGGCGCATCTCCCACGTCTCCGCGCTGTCGGGAGCGGCGAACACCCCCGGCACCACCTACCTGCTCGCCGGCTCCGACTCGCGGGCCGACGGCGCCGCGGACGACGCGACCGAGGGGCAGCGCTCGGACACGATCATGGTGCTCCACAAGCCCGAGTCCGGGCCGGCCGCGCTCGTCTCGCTGCCGCGTGACACCTACACCGACATCCCCGGGTACGGCGCGGCCAAGCTCAACGCCGCCTACTCCTACGGCGGCCCGGAGCTGCTCGTCGAGACGGTCGAGGGCCTCACGGGCCTCACGGTCGACCACTACGTCGAGATCGGCATGGCCGGCGTGCGCGACGTCGTCGACGCGGTCGGCGGGGTGGAGCTGTGCCTCGACTACGACGTCGACGACTGGCGCAGCGACCTCGTGTGGGAGGCCGGCTGCCACCCGGCCGACGGCGAGACCGCGCTCGCCTTCGCCCGGATGCGCTACTCCGACCCCGACGGCGACATCGGGCGCACCGCCCGCCAGCGCCAGCTCGTCTCCTCGATCATCTCCGAGGTCGCGACGCCGAGCACCGTCCTCGACCCGCGCGGGCACGTCGGGCTCATCGACTCCGCCCTCAGCGCGATCGTCGTCGACGACGACACCGGCATCATCGACCTCGGCCGGATGGCACTCGCCTTCCGCGCCGCCACCGGCTCCGCCGGGCTCATCGGCCCGCCGCCGATCGCGGACTACAACTACCGCCCCGGTGGCGTCGGCTCCACGGTCCTCCTCGACCCGGACCTCGCCCCGGACTTCTTCGAGCGCCTCGCCTCCGGCGAGCTCACCGAGGCCGACTTCGAGTAGCCGCCCCCGTCAGGCGAGGCGGGGGTACTCGATCGCCGGGCAGGTGTCCATGACGACGTCGAGCCCGGCGGCCCTGGCGCGCGCGGCGGCCGCCTCGTCGACGACGCCGAGCTGCAGCCACACCGCCTTGGCCCCCGCCTCGATCGCCTCGTCGACCACCCCGCCGGCGAGGGAGGAGTTGACGAAGACGTCGACGACGTCGATCTCGCCGGGCACGTCCGCGAGCCGCGCGTAGCCCTGCGCCCCGTGGACCGACTCGGCGCGCGGGTGGACCGGCACGATCTCCATGCCGAGGTCCTGGACGTAGGCCGCCACGCCGTACGCCGTGCGGGCCCGGTTGCCCGACAGGCCGACGACGGCCCACCGGCCCGGGGTCCGCAGGAGGCGCTCGATGACGGCAGGGTCGTTGCGGTGGCTCATGGCTGGGCAACGCCCCCACCACCGCCCGCATTCCGGGGCCGGGCGGTCATCCGCGGTTCACCAGCGGTTCACGGCACGGCCGTAGCGTCCCCGCCACGGGTCAGCGCTGTGGAAAGTTCTTTCTGCAGACCGTTGCCCGCGTCAAGCATTGCCCAATATGGTGAGGGCCGTCACGCCGGGGGGCGCGCTGCCGCCGGCCGTCATCGCAGACCAGGAGGAAGCGTGTCACCACTCACGTCCGTCCCCCGGAGGCTCGCAGCCTCCGCGACCGCAGCAGTGCTGCTGGCCGGGGGCGTCATCACCGCGGCCCCGGCCGCCGCGCAGACCGCACCGGAACCCGTCGTCGTCGCCGGCATGCGGCTCGACGACGACGGCGCCGCGATCGTCACCGACGTCGAGCACACCGTCGTCGCACCCGGGCTCGACCACGTCCGCTTCGAGCGTCTCGACGGCGACGGCTGGCTCCAGGTCAACGTCCTCAAGGCCGAGCTCGGGGACTCGATCCGCGCCGACCACATCGCCCCGCCCACCCTCACCGAGGGCGGCACCGTCACCGACATGGCCGAGCGCGCCGGTGCCGTCGCGGCCGTCAACGGCGACTTCTTCGACATCAACAACTCCTGGGCGCCGGCCGGCTTCGCTGTCGACGCCGAGGACGGCATCCTCAAGTCCGCCAACCCGGGCCGCGGTCAGTCGGTCGCCTTCGACGAGGATGGCCTGGGCCGAGTGACGCGCCTCCTGCTCGAGGGCACCGTCGAGCTGCCGGGCACGAGCCTCCCGCTCGCCGGCGTCAACCTCTTCGCCGCCCCCGCCGGTGGCGTCACCGTCTACACCAGCCAGTGGGGCGACTACACGCGCGCCCGCACCCTCGCGGCCGGCGAGACGGGGGTCGAGGTGCTGCTCGACCCCGAGGGCCGGGTCACCGCCGTCGGCGAGCCCGGCGAGGGCCGGCTGCCCGACGGCGTCCAGGCCCTCGTCGCCCGTCCCGGAGCCGCGGCCGACGCCCTCGCGGCGCTCGAGGCCGGTGACGAGGTCACCGTGAGCTACGCCCTGGACCAGGACGACGTCCGCGTCGCGGTCGGCGGCCAGCCCGAGGGCGAGCCGCCGGTCCTGGCCGACGGCGTCGTCGGGAACGCGGGCGGGGAGTACAGCACGACCCGCCACCCCCGCACCGCCGTCGGCTTCAGCGAGGACGGCGCCACCGCCTACCTCGCCGTCGTCGACGGGCGGCAGGCCACCTCCCGGGGCCTGTCCCTCAGCGAGCTCGGCACGCTCATGCTCGACCTCGGCGCCCACGACGCCCTCAACCTCGACGGCGGCGGCTCCTCCCAGATGAACACCCGCGAGCCGGGCAGGCAGGGCACGACCGTCCGCAACAGCCCCTCCGACGGCTACGAGCGCGACGACGCCAACGGCCTGGGCCTCTTCCTCGCCACGCCGGGGTCCGGCGAGCTCACCGGCTACCGCCTCGAGACCCTCACCGCCGACGACGACGCCACCCGCGTCTTCCCCGGCCTGCACCGCACCCTCACGGCGTCCGGTCACGACGAGACCCTCTCCCCGGTCGACGGCGCCCCGCAGGCGTGGACCGCCAGCACCGGTGCCGCCACCGTGAGCGACGGCGTCGTCCGCGGCGAGGAGCCCGGCCACGCGACGATCACCGCGGCCACCGGCGAGGCCACCGGCGAGCTCGACGTCGAGGTGCTCGGACCGCTCACCCGGATCAGCGCCTCGCAGACCGTGGTCAACCTCGAGGCCGAGGGCTCCACCGCCGAGCTCACCCTCACCGGGCACGACGCCGAGGGCTTCACCGCCCCCGTCGAGGCGCAGGACGTCACCGTGACCAACCCCGCGCCGGAGACCTTCGACGTCGAGCCGACCGGGACGGGGACCTTCCTCGTCACCGCCACCGGCGAGGAGGGCTCGACCGCCCTCACCTTCGCCGTCGGCGAGGCCGAGGTGGAGGTCGTCGTCGCCGTCCCGCTCGAGCTGCGGGTCATCGACGACCTCACCGAGGCCGAGGCGTGGACCTCAGCGCACGACCGCGCCCCCGGCGGCACCGTGACCGCCGGCGAGGGCCACGACGGCGGCAGCGGCCTGCGGATGACCTACGACTTCACCCAGTCGACCGGCACGCGCGGCCAGTACGCCGTGGCGCCCGGCGGCGCGATCGAGATCCCCGGCCGCCCGCAGAAGCTGTCCCTGTGGGTGAACGGGGACGGCAACGGCTCCCTCCTGCGGCTGCAGGTGCGCCAGGCCAACGGCGTCGTCGGCTGGATCGACGGCCCGGGCGGCTCCCAGTCCCTCCACGTCACGTGGGAGGGCTGGCAGCGTGTCGACTTCGTCGTCCCGCCGTCCTTCGAGACGCCGCTGACGCTCGAGCGGATCCGCCTCCTCGAGACGGTCGCCGCCAAGCAGTACACCGGTGAGGTCGGCTTCTCCGACATCTACGCCTACCTCCCGCCCGAGGGCGTGCCCGCGCCGACGACGCAGCGCGTCACCGACCCGCTCGTCGTGCCCACGGGCGCGACCGACGACGACGACCTGCGCGTCGCCGTCATGTCCGACGCGCAGTTCGTCGCGGCCTCCCCGGACAGCGGCGCCGTCGAGGGGGCGCGCGACGCCTTCCGCGAGATCGTCGCCGAGGACCCGGACCTCCTCGTCATCAACGGCGACCTCGTCGACGAGGCGGCGCCCGAGGACTTCGACCTCGCGAGGACCATCCTCGAGGAGGAGCTCGGCGACGCCGACTTCCCCTGGACCTACGTGCCCGGCAACCACGAGGTCATGGGCGCCTCCATCGACAACTTCGTCGCCGAGTTCGGTGACACGTCCGGCGTCCGCGACCTCGAGGGCACACGCATCATCACGCTGAGCTCGGCCACCGGGCGGCTGGCGGCCGACTTCGAGCAGGTGCGGATGCTCCGCGAGCAGCTCGACGACGCCGCGAGCGACGACGCCGTCACCGGTGTCCTCGTGGTCAGCCACCACCCGACCAACGACCCGCTGCCGACGAAGAACAGCCAGCTCACCGACCGCCACGAGGCCGAGATGATCGACCGCTGGCTCGCGGACTGGCGGGCGAGCACCGGCAAGTCGGTCGCGCACGTCGGGGCGCACGTCGGCGTCTTCGACGTCTCCCGCGTGGACGGCGTCCCGTACGTCATCAACGGCAACGCGGGCAAGGGCCCGGCCTCCACCCCCGCGAACGGCGGCTTCACCGGGTGGACGATGCTCGGCGTCGACCCCGACGCGGGCCGCTGGCAGGACACCGAGGGCCAGTGGCTGTCCGTCGAGGTGCAGACGCGCGTGGACGAGCTCGCCCTCACTGCGCCGTCGGCCCCGCTGGCGGCGGGCGAGTCCCTCACCCTCGACGCGCAGGTCACCCAGGACGACACCCGCACCTTCGGGCTCGCCTGGCCGATGAGCTGGGCGTGGAGCGGCTCCGACGGCGTGCACGTCGGCGCCGCCGCGGACGCGCCCGAGGACGCCGTCGCCGCCCTCGACCCGCGGACCGGTGAGCTCACCGGCCTGCGCACCGGCACGGTCGAGGTCACCCTCGCCGTCAACGACGCGACGCGGACGGTCCCGGTCGAGGTCGTCGGCGACGACGGCGAGGAGCCGGTCGAGCCGGTACCCGGGCCGCGCTCCGCGGAGTTCCACCTCTCGAACTCCTGGCGCGGCTCCACCGACGTCCACTTCATGTACGGCCGCTGGGCCGACGAGGTCCTCATCGGTGACTGGGACGGCGACAGCAAGGACACGATCGCGGTGCGCCGCGGCAACGTGTTCCACGTGTCCAACGCCCAGCGCGGCGGGGACGCCGACGCCGTCATCACCTACGGTCGGCCCGGGGACACGATCCTCGTGGGCGACTGGGACGGGGACGGCCGGGACACCTTCGCGGTCCGCCGCGGTGCGGAGTACCACGTGAAGAACTCCCTGCACGGCGGCCAGGCCGACGTCACCTTCCACTACGGGCGGGCGGGCGACGACGTCATGGTCGGCGACTGGGACGGCGACGCGCGCGACACGCTCGCGGTCCGTCGCGGGGCCGACTACCACGTGAAGAACTCGGTCACCGCGGGCGACGCTGACCGCGTCATCCGCTACGGCCGCGCGGGCGACGTCACCCTCGCGGGCGACTGGGACGGGGACGGCACCGACACCTTCGCCGTCCAGCGCGGTCGGACCTACCACGTGAAGAACTCTCTGCGCGGCGGCGACGCCGACCACGTGGTGACCTTCGGACGCGCGGGCGACGAGGTGTACGTGGGCGACTGGGACGGCAACGGCACCGACACCATCGGCGTCCGACGTCCGGCCTAGGAGGCCCTGCACCCCCCGCCCAGCAAGCGCCGACAGCCGGATTCCTCGGGAGGCCGATCTCGGCGATGACCTCGGCCACCGACGCCCCCTGGCCGGTGCCGACGTTGAAGACGCGCTCCTCGCCCTGCCCGAGCCGGTCGAGGGCAGCGAGGTGCGCGTGGGCGAGGTCGAGGACGTGGATGTAGTCGCGCACGCAGGTGCCGTCCGGCGTCGGGTAGTCGTCGCCGAAGATCGTCGGCCGCTCCCCACGCGCGAGGCGGTCCAGCACCATGGGGACGAGGTTGAGGACGGCGGGGTCGCCGAGGTCGGCCCACCCGGCGCCCGCGACGTTGAAGTACCGCAGGCTGGCCGAGCGCAGCCCCCAGGCGCGCTCGGCGTCGGCGATGAGCCACTCCCCCACGAGCTTCGTCTCGCCGTAGGGGTTGATCGGCTGCGGGGTCGTGTCCTCGGTGACCACCTCGACGTCCGGCATCCCGTAGACGGCCGCGGAGGAGGAGAAGATGAGCCGGTCGGCCCCGACGGCCTCCATCGCGGCGAGGACGTTGGCCAGGCCGGTGACGTTCTGCTGGTAGTACCAGGCCGGGCGCTGGACCGACTCGCCCACCTGCTTGCGGGCGGCGAAGTGGATGACGCCGTCGACCTCGCGCTCGCGCATGACGAGCTCGAGGCGCTGCTGGGCGTCACCGTCGGCGACGTCGAGCTCGACGAGCGTGGCCTCCCCGACGCGGTCCTCGCGCCCCGTCGACAGGTCGTCGACGACGACGACGTCCTCACCCCGCTCCAGCAGCAGCCGGACGACGTGCGCGCCGATGTACCCGGCTCCGCCGGTGACCATGATGCTCATGCGCCCAGGCTACCGGAGCGCCCGGCCGGGGTCCACCAAATTCGAACAGGCTCGATCAGGCGGAGAAGCCCGGCGTGTGGTTGCGGCTGGAGCGCAGCCGCGCACCCTTGTCCTGAGCCTGCTGGCGCAGGTTCTCCTGGAAGTCGACCATCCGCGCCCGGAGCCGGATGTCGGCGTCCGTCGTCCCCGCGCCGAGGATCCGAGCGGCGAGCAGGCCGGCGTTGCGTGCCCCGCCGATCGAGACGGTCGCGACCGGGACGCCGGCCGGCATCTGGACGATCGACAGCAGGGAGTCCATGCCGTCGAGGTGGCGCAGCGGCACGGGCACGCCGATCACCGGCAGCGGGGTGACGGCCGCGAGCATGCCGGGCAGGTGGGCGGCGCCGCCCGCCCCGGCGATGATGACGCGCAGACCGCGCTCGGCGGCCTCCCGGCCGTAGGCGAGCATCGCGTCGGGCATCCGGTGGGCCGAGACGACGTCGACCTCGAAGGTCACGCCCAGCTCCTCGAGCGCGTCGCCGGCAGCCTCCATGACGGGCCAGTCCGAGTCCGACCCCATGACGATTCCGACGTCCATCCCGATCTCCCTCTCGCTCATCCCGCGTGCTCGTCCTCGCCGCGCAAGATCGCGACGGCGGTGCGTGCCTCGGCCCGGACGGACTCGAGGTCCTCACCGTAGACGGTGACGTGGCCGAGCTTGCGCCCGGGCCGCACCTCCTTGCCGTACAGCTCCACGCGCGCGCCCGGGCAGCGGGCGAGCACCTCGCCCAGTGCGGCGCCCGGGTCCGGCAGGGCGCTGCCGAGGAGGTTGACCATGACGCTCACCGGCGCGCGCGGCTCGGTCGGGCCGAGCGGCAGGTCGAGCACCGCACGCAGGTGCTGCTCGAACTGGCTCGTCGCCGCGCCGTCGATGGTCCAGTGGCCGGAGTTGTGCGGGCGCATCGCCAGCTCGTTGACGGCGATCCGGGTGCCGCCGTCGTCGGCGGGGTACTCGAACATCTCGACGGCGAGCACCCCGGTGACGTCGAGGCCCTCGGCGATGCGGGTGGCGACGTCGACGGCGGCGGCCGCGAGGTCGGGGTCCAGGCCCGGTGCGGGGGCGAGCACCTCGGCGCACACGCCGTCGCGCTGGATCGTCTCGACGACGGGCCAGGCGCGCATCTCGCCGCTCGGGCGGCGGGCGACGAGGACGGCAAGCTCCCGGGTGAAGGGGACGCGGGGGGGGGGCGCGCGTCGAGCCAGTCCCCGGCGTCGTCGGCGGCGGCGACGACGCGCACGCCCTTGCCGTCGTACCCGCCGCGGGCGGTCTTGACGACGACCGGCCAGCCGGTGGTGTCCCCGAAGGCGGTGAGCTCATCGCGGGTGCGGACCGCGGCCCAGCGCGGGCACGGGATGCCGAGCTCGCTGAGGGCGGTGCGCATGACGATCTTGTCCTGGGCGTGACGCAGCGCGTGCGCGCCGGGACGGACGGCGACGCCCTCGGCCTCGAGCTGCCGCAGCAGCTCGCCGGGCACGTGCTCGTGCTCGAAGGTGAGCACGCCGGCACCGGGGAGGATGCCGCGCACGGCGGCCTCGTCGTCGGCGCGGCCGACAGGCGCGTCCGGGACCACCTGGCCTGTCGAGCCGTCGGCGGCCTCGACCAGGACGCGCAGGTGCACGTCGAGCCCGATCGCTGCCTGCTGCATCATGCGGGCCAGCTGCCCGCCTCCCACGACTGCCACCACTGCTGCCACGGTTCGCGAGCCTACTGCCGGTACGCTGGCAAGGTGACCTCGTCCCACACCGCGGCGGAGCTGCCCACCGGCAGCCGGGAGGACCGCGAGGCGGTCGGAGCCCGGGTGGTGGCGGGTACCCGGTGGCTGCGCTGGCGACAGCGGGCGATCGAGATGCTCAAGTTCGGCGCGGTCGGCGGAGTCGCGTTCGTCGTCGACGTCGGGCTGATGAACCTCCTGCGCTTCGGCCCCGGTGAGGTGCTGGGTGACAAGCCGCTGACGGCGAAGGTGCTGTCGGTCGTCGTCGCGACGCTCGTGTCGTGGCTGGGCAACCGGTACTGGGCGTTCGCCGCCTCGCGGCGCGAGGAGCGCGGCCGCGAGCTCGTGTGGTTCCTCCTCGTCAACGCGGGCGGGATGCTCCTCGCCGTCGGGACGCTGGGCGTCTCGCACTACGTCCTGGGCTTCACGTCACCGCTGGCGGACAACATCGCCGCGAACGGCGTCGGCCTCGTGCTCGGGACCCTGTTCCGGTACTTCTGCTACCGCCACGTCGTCTTCACCGCCCGCTGACCCCGCCCCACCCCCTCCCGCCCCCTCACGACCCCCACCCCCCTCGCCGAGCGCTGAGTTGTTACCCGCCCAGCGGCGGGCAGGGCGGCGGGCGCGCTGCCTCCTGGTGGGAACAGCTCAGCTCCCGGCGTGACGGGGAGGCCCGGAACAACTCAGCTGTCGGCGACAGGGAGGCCGGGAGCGGGAGCCGGGGGGCCGGGGGGGCCGGGGCTGGGCGGGGCTGGGCCGCGCGAGGCGGGGGCGGGGGCTGGCTACCAGCGGCGGCGGCGGCGGCCCATGCTCACGAGGGAGCCCTGCGGGAGGACGACGGCGGGGTCGAAGGTCTTCGGCACGGCCGAGAGGAAGATCGCGAAGACCGGCGGGCGCCGCTGCGCCAGCTCCAGCCGTCCGCCGTCGGCGGCGACGAGGTCACGGGCCAGGGCCAGGCCGCGGCCGGTGCCCTTCCCCGCGGTGACGTAACGCTCGAAGATGTCGGGGGCGAGGTCGTCGGACACACCCGGGCCCTCGTCGCCCACCTCGATGACCACCCCGTGCTCGGAGGCCGAGGACCGCGCGCTGACCGTCGTCCGGCCCTCGCCGTACTTGAGGGAGTTCTCCAGCAGCGTCGACAGGACCTGGGCAAGCGCGCCGGGCGTCGCGAGGACCGCGAGGTCGGTGCTCTCGGGCAGCACGAGCTCGCGCCCGGCTGCGGCGAAGGTGGGCGCCCACTCCTCGGCCTGCTGGGCGAAGACGTCCTCGAGGCGCAGCGCCTCGGTCGTGCCGCCGCCCGCCTGCCGGGAGTTGCGAAGGAGGTCGTCGACGACGCCGGTGAGGCGCTCGACGAGCTCGAGGCTGATGCGGGCCTCCTCGGCGATGTCGTCGTCCGGGGCGATCGCCTGGATCTCCTCCAGCCGCATCGACAGCGCCGTCAGGGGCGTGCGCAGCTGGTGGGAGGCGTCGGCGGCGAACTGCCGCTCGGCCGCGAGCCGCCCGGCGAGGCGGTCACCGGTGCGGGTGAGCTCGGCGGCGACGAGGTCGATCTCCTCGATGCCGGACTTTCGCAGGTGCGGACGGACCTGGCCGGAGCCGATCTGCTCGGCGCTGGCCGCGAGGTAGATGAGGGGCGCCGCGAGCTTGCGGGCCTGCCGCCGGGCGACGAGGACACTCACCCCGAGCGCGAGCGTCGCGGCCACGACGACGAGCGCGACGACGCGCACGACCATCCACTGCACCTCGGCGGCGCGGACCTCCATCCGGACGGTCGCGCCGCTGGGGGTGGTCTCGAGGGAACGGATGACACGGCCCTCGAGGACGGGGCCGGCGACGAAGTGCCGGCCGAGGGAGTCCTGGACGACGATCCGCGCCTCGAGGTTGCTGTCACCCCCCACCCACGGGGCGAGCATCGCGTCGTCGAGCTCCTCGCCGTTGGAGACGCGACGCTCGACGGAACGCGCCAGCGACGACGCCCGGAGGTCCAGCGTGGCGCGCTCGGAGTCCCAGATCATGAGCCCGCCGAAGACGGCGAGCGGCACCCCGAGGAGCAGGACCGCGACGGTGACCGCCACGAGCGTCATCGTCACTGCACGACGACGCACGCTGCCTCAGCCCTCGCCGGAGGTCTCGAAACGGAAGCCCATCCCGCGCACGGTGGTGATGTAGCGGGGGTCGTTCGCGTCGTCGCCAAGCTTGCGGCGCAGCCAGGACACGTGCATGTCCAGGGTCTTCGTCGAGCCGGTCGGGTCCGAGCCCCACACCTCGCGCATGAGCGCGTCGCGGGCGACGACGGAACCGGCCTCGCGCACGAGCACGCGCAGGAGCTCGAACTCCTTGGCGGTCAGCTGCAGCTCCCGGGTGCCCTGGAAGGCGCGGTGGGCGGCGACGTCGACGCGCACGTCCTGGGCGTCGAGCTCGTCCTCGTCGGTGAGCTCACCCCCGGCGCGGCGCAGCAGCGCCCGCACCCGGGCGAGCAGCTCGGCGAGCCGGAACGGCTTGGTCACGTAGTCGTCGGCACCGGCGTCCAGGCCCACGACGAGGTCCACCTCGTCCGCCCGTGCGGTGAGCACGAGGATCGGGGTGGTCATCCCCTGGCTGCGCACCCACCGTGCGACGTCCAGGCCGTCCATGTCCGGCAGACCGAGATCCAGCACGATGAGGTCCATGCCGGAGGAGTTGTCGATCGCCCCCTGACCCGTGCTGAAGGCCCGCACGTCATAGCCCTCACGCGTGAGTGCGCGGGCCAGCGGCTCGGCGATCGCCGGATCGTCCTCGACAAGAAGTACGTTGGTCACGCCGCCATCGTAAAGGGTTCTCCGCGGCGGCGGGCCGAGTGCACACCGACGTTTGACTCACCCGATGCCTGCCCGGACGTGCCGACAGCCGGATCCCCGCGTGGCGAGGACCCGGCTGTCGGCGTTCAGCGGAGAGGATCAGCCGAGCTTGGCGGCGGACCGCACCTCCTTGGCGACGGGCGCCGGGCCGACCGGGCGACGGACACCGAGGGTGTCGGTGCCGT
>NZ_JACSPO010000015.1 GCF_014837105.1 Oceanitalea stevensii
CGCCGAACGGCAAGGAGATCGCCGTCGAGATCGTCAAGGTCAAGCCCTTCACGGGCTGACCGAGCGACACCCGGGAGCGGGGGGGGGGGGGGGGGGGGCCCCCCCCCCCCACCGGGTGCCGTCAGCCGACCTGGTTGAGGATCTGGGAGACGCCGTTCTCCCAGGCCTCGGCCGGGTCGACGCCGTTGACCTCGACGGACAGCAGGGCCTGGACGAGCGCGTTCTTCGCCACGCCGTCGTGCGGGCCGAGGATCTGCGTCGGCGCGTTCTCGGCCGACGTCGTGAACACCTCACCGGTGGGGGCGCCGTTGAAGTACTCGTCGGTCGTGTCACCGACGAGCTCGATCGCGCCGGTGTTGGAGGGGAAGTTGCCGACGTTCTCGAAGACGGCGGCCTGCTGCTCGGCGTCGGTCAGCCACGCGAGGAGCTCGGCGGCCTCCTCCTTGTTCTCGCTGGCCTCCGGGATGCCGAGGTAGGCACCGCCCCAGTTGCCACCCTGGCCACCGGGGAGGGTGGTGATGTTCCACTGGCCGCTGCCGGCGTCGCCGGCCTTGCCCTTGATGTAGCCGATCATCCACGAGGGGCAGGCGATCGAGGCGAAGGTGCCGCTGCCGAAGCCGGCGTCCCAGCTCGGGTCGACGAACTGCTCGAGCTTGGCGGTCAGCCCGTCCTGGCCGGCCTGGGCCGCCATGTCGAAGGCCTCGCGGACGGCGGGGTTGCTGTCGACGACGAGCTCGCCGCTCGTGTCGTGGTAGATCTCCTCCTCGGTGGAGATGATCGCGTTGTAAAGGCCACCGGCGGAGTCGTGGAAGGCGGTGCCGTCGGGAGCGCCGGCCTGGAACTCCTCGCCGAGGGAGAGGAAGTCCTCCCACGAGCCGAGACGTCCGGCGAGCTCGTCGGGGTCGGTCGGCAGGCCGGCCTCCTCGAAGAGGTCGGTGCGGTAGCACAGGGCCATCGGGCCGATGTCGGTGCCCAGGCCGAGGACGCGGCCGTCCGCCGTCGTGGCGGCGTCGGCCTTCCACTGGACGTAGTCACCGACGCGCTCGCCGGCCACGGTCTCGCTGAGGTCGGTCCACAGGTCGGCCTGGTTGGCGGTGACCTCGGAGATGCGGGCGACCTCGATGCCCTGGATGTCGGCGGTGCCGCTGCCGGAGTTGAGCTTGGTCTGCAGCGCGGGCCAGTACTTGTCCTCGCCCTGGGTGGAGTCGTACTCGATGACGATGTCGGGGTTCTCCTCCATGTACTGCTCGAAGAGGCCCGACTCCTCGAAGCCGAAGGTGCCGAAGAGCGAGACGGTGAGCGTCGTCTTGCCGTCGCTGCTGGCGTCGGCCGCGGCCGAGTCGTTGCTTGCGCTGTCCCCGCAGGCGGACAGCGTCAGTGCGCCCGCCGTCATGGCCGCGATGACGGCCACAGACTTCCTGGTGTGCATTGCTCCTCCTCCCGGCCGAAGCGGCCGGCTGGTGTCGGCGGGCGGATCAGGCCTTCCTGATCGCCCCGTCCGTGCCCCCAGCTCTTCCTGGGCGGCGCGGGAACGGATGGGCGCCGTGGAAGCGGTTCCACGACGTTCCACGTACTGTGCCGGTGCGGTGCCCACCGTGTCAAGCGCCACGCAGGTCACGACAAGGTCACGGCGCCGAGGTGACAGCGCGCAGCGCGCGCCCCGCCCCGCCGCCGCTTGCGTCGCCCTTTCCGATCTCGCCGCGCCCTTTCCGTCGCCCTCGGCGGAGCGGAAGGTGCGACGCAAGCGCGTCCGGACCGGCCGGCGAGAGGCCGGCTCAGGGCCAGCCGGGGCTAGGCGGAGTCTCGGGGGACGAGGGCGACGTCGAGGGTCACCGAGGTGGCCTGCCCACCGTCGGCGAGGTCGATGAGCATCCGGGCCATCTGCCGTCCCATCGCCTCGAGGGGCTGGCGGACGGTGGTGAGCGGCGGGTCGGAGTCGACGGCGATCGGGACGTCGTCGAAGCCGACGACCGCGACGTCGTCGGGCACGCGCAGGCCACGTTCGCGCAGCGCCCGCAGCGCCCCGACGGCGGTGAGGTCGTTCGCCGCGAAGAGCCCGTCGAGCTGCTCCCCCGTGGCGAGCAGCTCGCGCATCGTGCGGTACCCGCCGCCGATCGTGAAGTCTCCCTCGACCACGCGCGAGCCCGGCAGCTCGACGCCCTGCTCGGTGAGCTCGGCCTGGAAGCCCGCGAACCGGTCGCTGGTCGCGGTCATGTCACGCGGGCCGGTGATGGTCGCCGGCGTGCGGCAGCCGCGGGCGAGCAGCGCCTGCGCGGCGAGCCGGCCCCCGGTGAAGTTGTCCGGGCTGACGAAGGGGAAGGAGGCGCGGCGGCTCGGTGGGCGGCCCGCCAGCACGACGGGCACCCCGAGGCGGTTGACGCGCCCGGGCAGCGGGTCGTCGCCGTGGACGGAGAGGAACATCGCGCCGTCGACGTGGCCGCCGGCCGCGTACTCCTCCAGCCGGGCGCGGTCGTCGTCGCTGCTCACGACGACGAAGAGCAGCTGGCGCCGCCGCTCGGCCGCCGCGACCTGCGCCCCGCGCAGCACCCCGGCGAAGAACGGGTCGGCGAAGAACTTCTCCCCGGACTCGGCGACGACGAAGGCCAGCGCGTCGCTGCGGCTCGTGGCCAGCGAGCGGGCGGCCTGGCGCGGGACGTAGGAGAGCTCCGCGGCGGCCGTGCGGACCGCCTCGCGGGCCCGGTCACTGACCCTCGGGTCGCCGCTCAGCACGCGGCTGGCGGTGGCGCGCGAGACCCCGGCCCGTTCGGCAACCGTGTCCAGCGTCGGCGCCGGGTCTCTCAGTGGCGTGGCCATGGGGGCTCCTCCCTCCGGCGAGTGGTCGTGGTGGACAGTATGCACACCGCTTCCATGGGCGGCGTCCATCGCCCAGGCGTGCAGGCGTCCGCGCGCCGGTGTTCGATGGGCGGGGAGGCAGCGGTGGACTGGTTCGTCGCGGAGGACTACGGGCTCGCGCGGCTCGTGCTGCAGCGGGGTGTCGCGCTGCTGTACGTCGTCGCCTTCGTCGCCGTGCTGCGGCAGTTCCCGGCCCTGCTCGGCGAGCGCGGCCTGCTGCCCGTCCCCCGCTTCACCGCCCGCGTCCCGGCGCGTGCGACCCCGAGCCTCTTCCACTGGCGCTACTCCGACCGGCTGCTGCGCGTCGTCGCCTGGACGGGCCTCGCGCTGGCCCTCGCCGTCGTCGTCGGTCTCCCGCAGCCGGGTCCGCCGTGGCTGCCGATGCTCACC
This sequence comes from Oceanitalea stevensii, assembly GCF_014837105.1. Lineage (GTDB taxonomy): Bacteria > Actinomycetota > Actinomycetes > Actinomycetales > Actinomycetaceae > Oceanitalea > Oceanitalea stevensii. Next base: position 3,244 of record NZ_JACSPO010000015.1, read on the forward strand.
TTCCTCGTGCTCTACGGGCTGTACCTGTCAGTGGTCAACGTGGGGCAGGTCTTCTACGGCTTCGACTGGGAGTCGCTGCTGCTCGAGGCCGGTTTCCTCGCCGCCTTCCTCGGGTCCGACGACGTCGGCACCCCGTGGATCACGCTCGTCGCCTTCCGCTGGCTCCTGTTCCGCGTCGAGCTCGGGGCCGGCCTCATCAAGCTGCGCGGCGACACCGCCTGGCGCGACCTCACCGCGCTGCACTACCACCACGAGACCCAGCCGATGCCCGGCCCGCTCAGCTGGTTCTTCCACCACCTGCCCGGTCCGCTGCACAAGGTGGAGGTCCTCGCCAACCACGTCACCCAGCTCGTCGTCCCCGTCCTCCTCCTCGCTCCGCAGCCGGTCGCGACGTGGGCGGCCGCCGTCGTCGTCGTCACCCAGCTGTGGCTCGTGCTGTCGGGGAACTTCGCCTGGCTCAACTGGGTGACGATCGTGCTCGCCTTCTCGGCGGTGAGCGACGACGTCGTCTCGGGCCTGGTCCCGTCCCTCGCCCCGGACCGGGCGTACGGTCCGACGCCGCTGTGGTTCGCCGTCGTCGTCGTCGCGGTGGGGGCGGTGCTGCTCGTGCTCAGCTGGTGGCCGGCCCGCAACCTGTTCTCGCGGCGGCAGCGGATGAACGCCTCCTTCAACGCCTTCCACCTCATGGGCGCCTACGGGGCCTTCGGGTCGATCACGCGGCGGCGGGACGAGGTCGTCGTCGAGGGCACGCGGGCGGCGGACCCGGGCGAGGACGACTGGGAGGAGTACGTCTTCCGCGGCAAGCCGGGGCCGACGGGGCGGCTGCCCCGGCAGTTCGCGCCGTACCACCTGCGGCTGGACTGGGGCATGTGGTTCCTCGCGCTGGGCTCCTCGGCGCAGCTGTCGTGGTTCCTGCCCTTCCTCGACCGGCTCCTCGAGGCGGACCGCGCCACCCTGCGGCTGCTCGCCCACGACCCCTTCGACGGCGAGCGGCCGGTCTGGGTGCGGGCGCGGGTGTTCCGTTACCGGTACTCGACCTGGGAGGAGCTGCGCGAGCGGGTGTGGTGGGTGCGCCGGGAGGTGGGGGCGCTCACGGCTCCCCGGGGGCTGCACCGCCCGCACGGCTGAGGGCGTCCAGGGCGCGAGCGAGCACCTCGGTGAGGGGCGGGCGCGGGACGGGGACGCGCGACCAGGAGCGCAGCGCCGCGAGGAAGGCCCCGGCGAGCGCCGCCCCGACGACCTCCGCCTCGAGCTCTGCCACACCGCGGCGGCGCAGGAAGCCCGCGAGCTGTGCGGCGGCCCGCCGCTGGCGGCGTGCCGCCGACTCCTCGAGCTCGTCGGCCACCCCCATGGGCTCGGCGTTGCCGAAGGCCAGCACGACGGTGCCCGGCTCCAGGAGCTCGGCCGCGCGCACGAGCGCCGCGCGGGCCTCCCCCACGGCTCCCGCGGCGGGAGGTGCGCCCACCTCCCTGCCCGGCACGCCGTCGCCGGAGGGGGCGAGGTCCTCGCCGAGCACCGCGAGCGCGTCGTCGACGGAGGTCCACAGCAGGTCGCTCTTGGCGGGGATGTAGTTGAAGAAGGTGGCCCGGCTCACGCCCGCGCGGCGGGTGATGTCCGCCACGGAGGTGTCCGCGTAGCCCTGCTCGAGGAACAGCTCGACGGCCGCCTCCTCCAGCATCTCGCGGCTTGCGGACCGCGGCCGGCCCGCCCGGCGTCCCTCGTGCATACCGAGATCCTACGGTCCGCCGCCGTTCGCGCAGGTCTATTGTTGGACGCAGACCAAGAACCTCCGAGTGAACGGTGCTCCCATGGCCAAGGCCACCTCCCTCGCTGCCGCTGCGCTCGCGGCCTCCCTGCTCCTCGCCGCGTGCGGCGGGGGCGGCAGCGACGACGCCGCGACGGGCGGCGGCGAGCCCGTCGCGGGCGGCACGCTCGTCTACGCCACCGGCGACGCCGAGCCCACCTGCCTGGACCCGCACGTGGGCGGCAACTACCCCCAGGCGCTCGTCAGCACCCAGTACCTCGAGCCGCTCGTCGGGCGCGACGCCTCCGGGGAGATCCAGCCCTGGCTCGCCACCGACTGGGAGGTGAGCGAGGACGGGCTCACCTGGGACCTCACGCTCGCCGAGGGCCTCACCTTCACCGACGGCACGCCGCTGGACGCCGAGGCCGTCAAGGTGAACATCGAGCACCTCCAGGACCCGGACACCGCCTCCTCCACCGGCTACCTCGGGGTGCGCAAGATCGAGGAGGTCGAGCCGGTGGACGCCACCCACGTGCGCCTCCACCTCTCCGAGCCGGACTCCGCGCTGCTCGAGTCGCTGTCGATGCAGTGGACGGCGATGCAGTCCCCCGCCGGCATCGCCCGCGGCCAGGACGAGAACTGCGCCGCGCCCATCGGCACCGGACCCTTCGTCGTCACCGAGTGGGTGCCCCAGCAGCACGTCGTCCTCGAGCGCAACGAGGACTACGCGAGCCACGGCCCCGAGGCCGAGCACGACGGCGCCGCCCACCTCGAGCGCATCGAGTGGCGCTTCATCCCCGACCCCGCCACCCGCTGGGCGGCCCTGCAGTCCGGGGAGGTGCACGTCATCGACAACCCCGAGCCCGAGGCCATCGTCTCCGCCGAGGCCGGGGAGGACATCACCCACATCGACGCGCCGCGCCCCGGCTCGGTCAACCGCATCGAGCTCAACTCCTCCCAGCCGCCCTTCGACGACGCCCGCGTGCGCCAGGCCTTCGTCTACTCCGCGGACGTCGACCCCGGCATCGAGGCGCTCTACCAGGGCGTGGCCACCCGCTCCCACTCCCCGCTCTCGAGCGTGGAGCCCATGGGCTACAGCGACCCCTCGCTCTTCGTCACCGACCTCGAGGAGGCCGAGCGCCTCCTCGACGACGCCGGCTGGACCGAGGTCGACGACGAGGGCTACCGCGTCCGCGACGGCGAGCGCCTCACGGTCCGCTTCCCGGTGAGCACCAACCAGTCGGTGGCCGCCGAGCAGGCGCTCTTCGAGCAGGTCCAGGCCAACACCAGGCGGGTGGGCTTCGAGGTCGTCCTCACCCCGCTCGACCTGTCCGCCTGGTACGGCGCGCTCGCCGCGCCGGAGGACGGCGGGGAGAACGCCTACGAGGCCGTCAGCGCCCCGTACACGAAGGTGGGGCCGGACGTGCTGCGCACGCTCTACCACTCCGACGGCACGGTCCCCGCACCCAGCGGCTACTTCGCCAACCTCTCCCAGGTGACCGACCCGGAGATCGACGCCCTCCTCGACGAGGCCGCCCGGATCACCGACCCCGGCCAGCGCGCCGACCTGTACGAGGAGGCGCAGCGCCGCGTGCTCGAGGGCTACTACGTCCTGCCGCTGTACGACCAGCAGAACCACTTCCTCACCCGCGGGGTGGAGGGCGTGACGACGCTCGGGACCGTGTCCACCCCGACCTTCGTCAACGCCCGGCTCACCTCCTGAGGGCCGCCCGATGACCGTGCTGCGCTGGCTGCTCGGACGCCTCGCCGCGGCGGCGCTCGTGGCGTGGGTGGTCGCCACCGTCGTCTTCTTCGCGCTGCGCTCGGCGGGCGGGGACCCCTCCGAGGCGATCCTCGGCGGTCCCGGCTCGCAGGCCAGCCCGGAGGCGGTGGCCCAGGTCCGCGCGGAGTACTCCCTGGACGAGCCGCTCCTCGTCCAGTACCTCCTCCAGCTCGCGCGCACGGTCACCTTCCAGCTCGGTGACTCCTACGCCCGACGCCGGCCGGTCTCCGAGCTCATCGGCGACCAGCTCACCGGCACGCTCGTGCTCGCGGCCCTGGGCCTGCTGCTCGCCTGGGTCATCGCGCTCGCGGTGGCGACGACGGCGGTCCTCGCCCGTGGACGCGTGGGACGCCGGGCGGTGGGCCTGCTGCGCGGGGCCGAGGTCGTCGCCTCGGTCATGCCGCACTTCTGGCTGGGCGCCGTGCTCATCGCCGTCTTCGCGGGCGGGCTCGGTTGGCTGCCCGCCACGAGCAGCGACAGCTCGCTGCGCTCCCTCCTCCTGCCCGCCCTCACCCTCGCGGTACCCGTGGCCGGCTTCCTCGGCCAGGTGATGCGCGACGGGCTCGAGGAGGCCCACACCGCCCCCTTCGCGACGACCTCCCGCGCCCGCGGCGCCTCCGAGGGCCGGGTGCTGTGGCGCCACTCCCTGCGGCACGCGGCGCTGCCGGCGATCGCGCTGTCCGGCTGGGCCTTCGGCTCGCTGCTGTCCGGAGCCGTCGTCGTCGAGACGCTCTTCGGCCGGCCCGGGCTGGGCCGCCTCCTCATCGACGCGACCCACTCCCGCGACGTGCCCGTCGTCATCGGCGTCGTCCTCGTCATCGCCCTCGGCTACGTCGTCGTCATGTCGGTGGCCGACGTCCTCGAGCGGGTCGTCGACCCGCGCCTGCGCGGCCGCGTCGAGGCCGTGCGCAGCGCGCCGCAGGGCCAGGTGGTCTCGTGACCGCCACGGTGGGGCGCACGGCACCCGCGCGGTCGGCCCGTGCGTGGCAGGTGCTGGGCCCGGGCGGGGTCGTCAGTGCCGCCGTCATCGTCCTCGTGCTGCTCGCCGCCCTGTGGCCGCAGCTGCTCGCGCCCGGTGACCCGACCGCCGTCGCCCCCGCCGACGCCTACCAGCCGCCGAGCGCCGGCGCGCCCCTCGGGACCGACGCGTCCGGACGTGACGTGTACACGCGCGTCGTCCACGGCGCGGGCCAGTCCCTCGGGGTGGGGGCGCTCGCGACGGCGATCGGGCTCTCCCTCGGGGTGGTGCTCGGCTTCGGCGCCGCGCTCGGCCCGCGGTGGCTCGACGGCCTGCTCAGCCGGGTCATCGAGGTGCTCTTCTCCCTGCCCAGCCTCGTGCTCGCGCTGCTGCTCGTCGCGGTGCTGGGCGCCGGTGTGGGGCCCTCGGTCATCTCGGTGGGGCTGGCGACGGCGCCCGGCTACGCGCGGATCATCCGCGCCCGGGCGCAGGCCGTGGCACAGAGCTCCTACGTGGGCGCGGCCCGGCTCGAGGGCGTCTCGGCGCCCGCGGCCTTCGTCCGCCACGTCCTGCCCAACACGGTGTGGCCGCTCGTGGCGGTGGCGACCCTCGGCATCGGCCAGGCGATCGTCTGGGTGTCCGCGCTGAGCTACCTCGGCCTCGGCGCCCTGCCGCCCTCCCCCGAGTGGGGCGCGATGCTCAACGCCGGCCGCCTCCACATCACCACCTCGTGGTGGCTCACCGTGGCCCCCGGGCTGGCGATCACGGTGACCGCGGCGGCGCTCACCATGCTCGGGCGCAGGCTGAGCGCGGTGGCTCCCTCATGAGCACCGTCCTCGACGTCGCCGGCCTCACCGTCGCCTTCCCCGGGGTCGGCGAGGTGCTGCGCGGGGTGGACCTGCGGATGGAGGCCGGACGCTGCCTGGCCGTGGTCGGGGAGTCCGGCGCCGGGAAGTCCGTGCTCGCCCGCAGCCTCGTCGGCCTCGCCGGGGAGGGCGGCGCGCCCGCGCGGGTGAGCGCCGAGCGCCTCACCGTGGCCGGGCAGGACGTGCTCGGCGCCGACGAGCGCCGGTGGCGCGGCCTGCGCGGGCAGGACGTGGGCCTCGTGCTCCAGGACGCCCTGCAGTCCCTCGACCCGCTGCGGACCGTGGGCGCCGAGGTGGGCGAGTCCCTCGCGGTGCGCGGGGTGGGCCGCGCCGAGCGGCACGAACGGGTGCTCGCGGCGCTGGCCGCCGCCGGGCTCGACGAGCCGGGGACCCGGGCCGCGCAGCGCTCGGGAGAGCTGTCGGGCGGCATGCGCCAGCGCGCCCTCATCGCCTCGGCCATCGTCTCCGAGCCGGCGCTGCTCGTCGCCGACGAGCCGACCACGGCCCTGGACGCGACCGTCGCCCAGGGCGTGCTCGAGATGCTCGGGCGCCTGCGCGACGCCGGGACCGCGATCCTCCTCGTGAGCCACGACCTCGGTGCCGTCGCCCGGCTGGCCGACGACGTCGTCGTGCTCGACGGCGGGCGCGTGGTCGAGTCCGGACCGGCCGACGTCGTCCTCACCGCCCCCGCCCACGAGGTCACCCGCGCCCTGCTCGACGCCGTCCCGCGCGGCTCCCGGCCGCCGGCGGCCGAGCCGGGGCGGGAGGTGCTGCGGGCGACCGGCCTGCACCGTCGTTACCGGCTGCCCGGCGGCGGATCGGTCAGCGCCCTCGACGACGTCTCGCTCGTCGTGCGCCGTGGGGAGTCCGTGGGGGTGGTCGGGGAGTCCGGGAGCGGGAAGTCGACGCTCGCGCGGATGCTCGTCGCCGCCGAGCAGCCCGACGCCGGACGGGTGGAGCTGACCGGGGAGCCGTGGAGCGAGCTTCCCGAGCGCCGGCGCCGGCCGCGGCGCCACCTCGTGCGGCTCGTCCCCCAGGACCCGCTCGGCTCCTTCGACCCGCGCTGGAGCGCCGGCCGGGTGCTGCGCGCGGCGATCCGGGCGTCGGGCAGCGACCGCACGCCCGCCGAGCTGCTCGAGCTCGTGCGCCTGCCGCCCGGCACGCTGGGACGGCGTCCGCGGGCGCTGTCCGGCGGCCAGCGCCAGCGCCTGGCGATCGCCCGTGCCCTGGCGGCCGACCCGGAGGTGCTCGTCCTCGACGAGCCCGTCTCCGCCCTCGACGTCACCGTCCAGGCGGCGATCCTCGAGCTGCTCGTCGAGCTCCAGGAGCGCACCGGGACCGCGCTCGTGCTCGTGTCCCACGACCTCGCGGTGGTGCGTCAGGTGTGCCAGCGGGTCGTCGTCATGCAGGCCGGCCGCGTGGTGGAGCAGGGCCCGGTGGATGAGGTGTGGCAAGACCCGAAGGCCCACGTGACCAAAGCCCTCCTCACCGCCGCCGCCCCACCCACCCCCTAACCGCATATGCGCGAAAACTGCGGTCCCCGAGCTCGGCGGGCCGCAGTTTTCGCGCATATGCGGAGTTGGGGGTGGGGTCAGCCGGTGTTCTGGAGGCCGGCGGCGATGCCGTTGACCGACAGGAGCAACAGGCGCTTGATCTCGGCGATCTCCTCCTCGGTACGGGCCTCGCCGTTGTCCGTGCGCAGCGCGCGCAGGGCGCGCAGCTGGATGAGCGAGAGCGCGTCGACGTAGGGGTTGCGCAGCTGGACCGCACGGCCCAGCACGCGCCGGCCCTCGAGCGGGTACTCGTGGCCGGTGATGCGCAGGACCCACTCGGTGGTGAGGTCGAGCTCCTCGAGCACGAGGCCGGCGAGGTCCTCGCGGTCCCCGAGGGCCAGGTACTGGCGGGCGATGCGCCGGTCCGTCTTGGCCAGCGACATCTCGACGTTGTCGATGAGCGTGTTGAACAGCGGCCACTCGCGGTAGGCCGTGCGCAGCTGCTCGATGTCGCCCACCGCGGCGAGCGCGGAGCCCAGGCCGAACCAGCCGGTGAGGTTGATGCGCGCCTGGGTCCAGGCGAAGACCCACGGGATGGCGCGCAGGTCCTCGAGGGACTCCACCGACAGCCCGCGGCGGGCCGGGCGGGAGCCGAGCGGCAGCAGGCCGACCTCCTCCTGCGGGGTGACCTGGGCGAACCACGGGGCGAAGCCCTCGGCGTGGATGAGGTCGAAGAAGCGCTCGCGCGAGCGCTCGTCCAGGGTGCTGGCGAGGCCGGCGAAGCGCTCGGCGGCCTCGGCGTTGCGCTTCTCGGTCGACGGGGCGGACGCGAGGAGCGTGGCGGCGGCGACCTGGTCGATGTGCCGGGCGGCGATCGCGCGGTCCCCGTAGCGGGCGGTGATGACCTCGCCCTGCTCGGTGAGCTTGAAGCGGCCGTCCACCGAGTGCGGCGGCTGAGCGAGGATCGCGCGGTTCGCCGGGCCACCGCCGCGGCCCAGGGCGCCGCCCTTGCCGTGGAAGAGGGTGAGGCGGATGTCGTGGCGCTGCGCCCAGGCGGCGATCTCCTCCTGCGCGGTGTAGATGGCCAGGGTCGCGGAGACCGGGCCGACGTCCTTGGCGGAGTCGGAGTAGCCGAGCATGACCTCCATGCGCCGGCCCGTCCTCTCCAGGCGGGCCCGAACCTGCGGGACCTCGAGCATCTCCTCGAGGATCCGGGGGGCGTTCTGGAGGTCGTCGAAGGTCTCGAACAGCGGGACGACGTCGAGGACCGGCGCCGCCTCCGCGGAGCCGAGCGCGTGCTCGGCCAGGCGGTAGACCGCGATGAGGTCCTCGCTGCTCCGGGTGAAGGAGACCGTGTAGCGGCGGCAGGCGTCCACGCCGTGGCGGCGCTGGATCGCGGCGATGGAGCGGAAGGTCTCGAGGACCTCCTCCGGGTCGACGCTCGGCTCGGGCATCGAGGCCGGGTCCGCGATCCACGCGAGGGTCTGGGCGTGCACCTTGGAGTGCTGACGGACCTCGAGCTCGGTGAGGTGGAAGCCGAAGGACTCCACCTGCCAGATGAGGTTCTGCAGGTCTCCGTGGGCCTTGCGAAGCGCACCGGCCTGGCGCAGGGAGTCCTGCACGATGCGCAGGTCCGCGAGGAGCTCCTCGGCGCCGGAGTAGGCGAGGTCGGCGTCACGCTCGCGGGTGGCGGCCAGCCGGGCCGCGGCGACGAGCATGACGCGGCGGTGCGGCTCGCGCGGGGAGCGGGCGGCCACCTGAGCGGTGACCTCCTCGGAGAGCTGGCGCTGGGTGCTCCACAGGGCCGTGAGCTCGGCGGAGGGCGGGGTGGTCTTCTCGTCGAGGGTCATCGCCAGGCCCACGCGGGCGGTCTCCCGCTCGAGGGCGGTGAGGACGTGCTCGGCGGCGATGGCGGCGGCCTGCCGGGTGACCTTGGCGGTGACGTTGGGGTTGCCGTCGCGGTCCGCGCCGATCCAGCTGCCCAGGCGCACGAAGGGCGTCGCACGGGGGGCGGCGAGCCCGCGCTCCTCCCCCAGCAGCCAGTCGTCGGTCTGGCGGTACACCTGCGGCAGCACCTCGAAGAGGGTCGCCTCGAAGACGGACATCGCCGTGAAGACCTCGTCGACCGGCGAGGGCTTCGTCTCACGCAGGTGTGCGGTACGCCACATCGTGTCGATCTCGGCGAGGAGACGCCGCTCGATGCGCAGCCGGCCGTTGGCGCCCAGCCGCGGGTCGTCAGCCTCGGCGACGAGCTCGGAGATCCGGCGGATCGAGCCGGAGACGGCGCGACGGCGGGCCTCGGTGGGGTGGGCGGTGAGGACCGGGTGGAACTCGATCTCGCGCAGGCGGCGCGCGGCCTCCTCCTCGGAGGTCTCCGCGGCGAGCTGCTCGTAGGCGCCGGCGAGGGCGTCGGCCCGCGGGGTGGCGTCCTCCCGGGCGCGCAGCGCGCGGACCCGGTGATACTCCTCGGCGAGGTTGACGAGGTGGAAGTAGCAGGTGAAGGCGCGGGCGACCTGGTCGGCGCGCTCGACGGTGAAGGAGTCGATGAGGGCCTGCGCCTCGGCGAGGCGGCCGTCGCCGTCGGTGTCCTCGACGGCGCCGATGGCCAGCTCGCGCAGGCGCTCGACGTCGGCGAAGAGCTCCTCGCCGCCGTCCTCGCGCAGGACCCGCCCGAGGAGCGCACCGAGGGTGCGCACGTCGGCGCGCAGGTCGTCGGGCATGTCGAGGCGGGCGTTGCTCCGTGCTTCGTCCGGTGAGGAGGTCTGCATCATGGGCTCAGGTTAACGACACCCGGCGGGGGGTCGTGACGTGCGTCCACCACGTGCACAGGCGGGAATCCGGGTGCCGTGGTAGCCGCCGCCCCCGCTCGCCTGCCGTTGTCCCCCTGTGCTCGCCGGCAGCGGACCGGGCTCAGGCGTCACCGGACAACTGACGTAGGAGCTGCGCCTCCTCGTCCGCGGTCAGGCCCGAGCGCCGTTCCCGGCCCGGCCCGCGCGCCGACTCGTCGCGGACGACGCGCTCCACCGTGTCACCGAGCGGACGCACCCGGCCCCCGGCCGCGAGGTAGGCCGCGTTGCTGCGCCGCGAGTGTCCGATGTGGTCCTCCGGCAGCCAGAGCGGCAGCGAGCGCGGACCGGCCCAGTACCGCACGTCGTGGTCGAGCAGCCAGGCGTCGTCCGCGGGCACGAGCTCGCCCGTGAAGCCGGCCGCCTCGCCCACCACCGCGAGGACGTCGGCGAGCCCGTGGCTGTGCCCGACAGCGTCCACGGTCCCGGTCGTCCCCGTCCGTCCGGCCCGGACGACCCACGCCGCGAGGTCCGCGACGTCGACCACCTGGACGACCTGCCCGGCGAGGGCCGGGACCAGGACGCGGCCGCCCCGCAGGAGGCGGGCCGGCCAGTACCCGAAGCGGTCGCTCGGGTCACCCGGCCCGGCGATGAGCCCGGGCCGCACGACGTGCAGCCGTCCGTCGAGGCGCTCGGCGGTGGCGCGCTCCGCCGCGACCTTGGCGTGCGCGTAGTCGGTGAGGTCGGTGGGCTCGACCAGCTCGGCGGACTCGTCGGCGCCCGGCGCGTCGTGGCGCGCGTAGACGGAGATGCTCGACACGAGGGTCCAGTGGGCCGCCCGGTCGGCGAGCGCCTCGAGGGCGGGACCCACGAGCGCGGGCTGGTAGGCGAGCTCGACGACGGCGTCCCACTCGCCGTCGAGGTCGTCGTACGCCCCGGGCCGGGTGCGGTCCGCGCGGACGAGGCGTGCGCCGTCGGGCACGTCGCCGGACGTCCCCCGCGCGAGGCACACGACCTCGGCGCCGTCCGCCGCGGCGGCCCTGGCCACCTCACGGCCGAGCCAGGCCGTGCCACCGAGGACGAGGACGCGTCTCATCCCCGTAGCCAACCGCGCCGGCCGACGCCGCGGAAGGGGATCGGGAGGAGTTCCGCTCTCGGCGCACGCCCCGGCGTCGCTCGCTGACCTCCCCGCTCGTCCTCCGACCTCCCCCCTCCGCCCGGCCCTCGACGGGGTGAACGGGGGAGCTCAGCAGCGGAGCACCGGCGTGGGCGGGCGACACGTCGGCCGTCGACGGCCAGTCGGGTGGGGCGGGCCTACAGGGTCCAGACCGCGCCGGGGGCGGCGAGCTCGATGGTGCCGCCGTAGGTCTCGGCGGCCTCGGCGCGGACGACCTCGGCGTCGGTCCACGGCGGCAGGTGGGTGAGGACGAGCTGGCGGGCGGCCGCGAGCGTCGCCGTCTCACCGGCCCGCCGGCCGGTGAGGTGGATGCCACGGACGGAGTCGCGGCCCTCCTGGAAGGCCGCCTCGCAGAGGAAGAGGTCGGCGTCGCGCGCGACCTCGACGAGCCCGTCGCAGGTGTCGCTGTCCCCCGAGTAGGCGAGCGCGACCTCCCGGCTCCCGTCCTCGGACGGGCCGGTCACCCGCACACCGAACGCCGGCACGGGGTGGTCGACGGGGACGGACTCGATCCGCAGCGGCCCCACGCTCACCGCCTGGCCGGGGGTGTGCGCGGCGAAGGTGAAGGAGGCGTCCAGGGCGCTGAGGTCGTCCTCCATCGTCAGCGCGCCGATCCGCTGGGGCGTGTCGGCCGGACCGAGCACCCGCACCGGCCCGAGGGCGCCGGCCGGGTGGTAGCGGCGGTAGACCTCCAGGCCGGTCATGTCGACGACGTGGTCCGCGTGGAGGTGGCTGAGGACGACGGCGTCCAGCCGGGCGGGGTCGAGGTGCCGCAGCAGCGCCCCGAAGGCGCCGGAGCCGAGGTCGAGCAGGATGCTCCACGTCCGCGTCGTGCCGTCCTCGTCCGGCCCGTCGGCCTGGACGAGGTAGCAGGAGGAGGCGGAGTCAGGGCCGGACATCGACCCGGAGGAGCCCACGACCGTCAGCCTCATGCGGTGACCTCCAGCTCGGTGTCGCTGTCGACGCGGTCGACCTCGGGCCCGAGGAACCGGCGGGCCAGCCGGGAGAAGCTCGCGGCCTCGCCCGTCGCGAGGAAGCGGTGCTCCGGCGGCGGGGCGCCGGGGTCCCGCTCGAGGTCGTGCGCGACGAGCGTCCGGTAGGTGTCCTTGGCCGTCTCCTCGGCGCTCGAGACGAGCGTGACCTCCTCGCCCATGACGTAGGAGATGACGCCGGTGAGCAGCGGGTAGTGGGTGCAGCCGAGGACCAGGGTGTCCACGCCCGCCGCCCGCACCGGCTCGAGGTACTCGCGGGCGGCCTCGAGGACCTCCGGCCCGGAGGTGATGCCTCGCTCGACGAGCTCGACGAAGCGCGGGGCGGCGTTCATCGTGAGCTCCAGGTGCGGCGCGGCGGCGAAGGCGTCGCGGTAGGCCCCGGACTCGATGGTCGCGCGGGTCCCGATGACACCGACCTTCCCGCTGCGGGTGGCGGCGACGGCGCGGCGCACGGCCGGCTGGATGACCTCGACGACGGGCACGCCACCGCCCACCGAGTAACGCTCGCGCGCGTCGCGCAGGACGGCGGAGGAGGCGGAGTTGCACGCGATGACGAGGGCCTTGACCCCGGAGGCGACGAGCCGGTCCATGACGTCCAGCGCGAGGGCCCGGACGTCGGCGATCGGCTTGGGGCCGTAGGGCGTGTGCGCGGTGTCCCCGATGTAGAGCATCGACTCGTGGGGCAGCTGGTCGAGGATCGCACGCGCGACCGTGAGGCCTCCGACACCTGAGTCGAAGACACCGATCGGTGCGTCGTTCACGCTGCCAGAGCGTAGTGTCACGACGCCCCGCCCGACATGGCCTCCAGGAGTGACTCCTGCCACCAGGTGAGCGCGGCGTAGAGGCTGGTGAGCGCGGCGTCGAGCTCGTCCTCGGGCGTCTGCGGCTCCCCCGCACCGGCGCGCTCGTAGACCCGCTCGGCGTCCGCGTCGGTCTCGATGCCCAGCCGGGACGCGAGGACGAGACGCAGGTCGGTGAGGGCGGAGAGCCACGCCCGCTCCTGCCCCGCCCGCACGACGACGAGGCCGGTGCTCGCCGCGAGGGCGTCGTGCACCACCCGCAGCTGCTCGGTCTTGGTCGCGCGCAGCGAGTGCTCGGTGAGGCGGCGCATCTCGGCGGCGAGCTCGTCGTCGTCGGTGCTCGCCGGGGGCAGCAGGCGGGCCAGGGCCGGGTCGCGCGGCGTCTGCCCCGCGGCCGGGTCCCAGTCGAGGGAGGCGAGGATCTCCTCGTCCGTCGACGGCGCGGGCGAGCCGTCGTCGTCCCGGGCGGCGTCGTCGTCCGCGTCGAGCGGCAGGCCGAGGAGCTCGCAGGTGTCGGCGGTGACCCGCGCGATGATCCGCAGCTCGGCCCGCTCGAGCTCGCAGGCGTAGCCGCCGGGGACGGCGGTGAAGGCGCGCACCTCAGCCCCCTCCCTCGGGGGCGAGGGTGGCCCACAGGCCGTAGGAGTGCATCGCCGTCACGTGAACCTCCATCGTCTCGCGGGCACCCTCGGCGACGACGGCGCGGCCGTCGTGGTGGACCTGGAGCATGAGCTCGTGCGCACGCTCCTGGGAGTAGCCGAAGTACGTGCGGAACACGTAGGTGACGTAGCTCATGAGGTTGACCGGGTCGTTCCACACGATGGTGCGCCAGGGGCGCGCGGGGCGGCGCTCCTCCTGCGGCGTCTCCACCGGCGCGGTGGCCGGGTGTGGTGTCGTGACCGTCATGCGCCCAGCCTAGGCACGAGAGGGGGCGGTTGCGCCCATGACCTCGGACACGGCGAGGCCCGGCAGGAACGTTCCTGCCGGGCCTCGGTACACGTGTGACGAGCGGTTGGAGGACCGCTGGTCGGGCGCTACACCCTGTTCTTGCCGCGTCCCACCAGCGAGAGGATGAGCGAGATCACGAGGATGGCGACACCGATCCAGATGAGGATCTGTGCGGCCTCGACGGCCACGCCGATGATGAGCATGATCACGCCGACAATGATGAGGATCAGCCACAAGGACATACGAGCTCCCTTCGTTCCGGTACCTGTCCGGCACCGCAGTGGCCCTAATCGTTGCGGAGATTGTTCACGTCGGCATCTTGAACGAGAAAGTCCCGCTCAGCCGAGGACGTGGCGGGTGGGGATCGCCGGCTCGCCCTCGCTCAGCCGCCACCCCTCGTAGGGCAGCGCCGCACGCGAGGCGACGTGGCGCTCCGCCGCGGCGCGCACGGCGTCGGGGCCGCGGTGCTCGTCGGCGATGGCGCCCCCGGTGACGAGGGGCAGCTGGAGGGGCCGGGCGCCGTGCTCGGCCAGCACCCGGGCGCCGGAGGCCTCGTCGTCGCAGCCCACGACGAGCTCCTCCTGGGCCACCCCGTTCTCGAAGACGCGCCCCGCGACCTTGAAGCCGCCGACGGTCGCCTTGGCCGCGGAGGCCTTGGCGACGTCGACCATCTGCCCGTCCGCGCCCTCCCGCTCGACGAGCTTGTAGACGAGCTCCGCCGTCGGCAGCCCGGAGCCCGTGACGAGCTTGGTCCCCACGCCGTAGGAGTCGACCGGAGCGGCACCGAGGGCCGCGATGGCGTACTCGTCGAGGTCGGAGGTGACGGTGATCCTCGTGGTCGTCGCGCCGAGCGCGTCGAGCTGGCGGCGCACGGTGAACGCCTGGGCCACGAGGTCGCCGGAGTCGAGCCGCACCGCGCCGAGCTCCCCGCCGTGACGGCGGGCGGCCGCGACGGCCAGCTCGACCCCGCGCTCGACGTCGTAGGTGTCGACGAGGAGCGTGGTCCCCGGGCCCATCGCCCGTACCTGGGCGTCGAAGGCGGCCTCCTCGTCGTCGTGGACGAGGGTGAAGGAGTGGGCGGCGGTCCCCATCGTCGGGATCCCGTAGGAGCGTCCGGCCTCGAGCACGCTCGTCGCGACGAAACCGCCGACGACGGCGGCTCGCGCGGCGGCCACGGCGGCCTCCTCGTGGGTGCGCCGGGCCCCCATCTCCAGGCAGGGGCGCCCGTGGGCGGCGGTCGTCATGCGGGAGGCGGCCGCGGCGACGGCGGAGTCGTGGTTGAGGACGGAGAGCACCACCGTCTCGAGGAGGAGCGCCTCGGCGAAGGTGCCGCGGATGGTGAGGATCGGCGAGCCGGGGAAGAAGCACTCCCCCTCCCCGTAACCGAGGACGTCCCCGCCGAAGCGGTAGCCGGCGAGGTAGTCGAGGGTCTCGCCGCTCACCACGCCCTGCTCGCGCAGCCAGTCGACCTCGGCGCCGGAGAAGGTGAAGTCGGCGATGGCGTCCAGCACCCGGCCGGTGCCGGCGACGACGCCGTAGCGCCGCCCGCCGGACAGCCGGCGCGAGAAGACCTCGAAGACGCTGCGCCGGTGCGCGGCACCGGACTGCAGGGAGGCCTCGAGCATCGTCAGCTCGTAGCGGTCGGTGAGGAAGGCGGTCGTCGCGCGGGGCATGGCGTCCAACCTAGCGACGTCGGCCTGCCCGTGCAGGGCCCCGTCCACGGGCCGCGCGTATCGTCGGCCGGTACCGAGGTGGGGACGAGGGCATGGACGAGGACGCGTCGACGGGTGCCGAGCGGGCGGGCCGGCCGCCGCTCGCGGGACCGCCCGGCACCGGCGTCGTCGTCCCGCGCGCCGTCGCCGCCCTCGCCGGCGGCGAGCCCGCGACGGCGGTCTGGCGCAACGAGCTGGGCGGGCTCACCTTCCGGCTCGGGGCCGACCGGTACGTCAAGTGGGTGGCCCGCGGCACCCCCGGGCTCGACCTCGCCGCCGAGGCCGCGCGCCTGGCGTGGGCGGCGCCCGCCACCCCGGTCCCGCGCGTGCTGGGCCAGGGCGCCGACGACGACGGAAGCTGGCTGGTCACCGCCGCCATGCCCGGACGCTCCGCCGTCGAGCACGACGCACGCCGCGCGGCCGTCGCCGTCGGTCTGGGCCTGCGGCGGCTGCACGACGCGCTGCCGGTGGCCCGCTGCCCGTTCACCTGGTCGGCTCCGGACCGCCTCCGCCGCGCACGCGACCGGCTCGCCACCGGCCGGGGCGGCCCGGCGACGTGGTCCGCCGAGCACCGGGGCCTCAGCGTCACCGACGCGCTGGCCGTCCTGCGCGACCCACCGCCGGTGGAGCGCCCGGTCGTCTGCCACGGCGACGCCTGCGTCCCCAACACCCTCGTGGACGACGACGGCGCCTGGGTCGGGCACGTCGACCTCGGCTCCCTCGGCGTCGCCGACCCGTGGGCCGACCTCGCGGTCGCCGCGTGGAGCACCGAGTGGAACGTCGGCCCCGGGTACACCGACGAGGTCTACGCCGCCTACGGGGCGGCGCCGGACCGCGAACGGATCGCCTACTACCGCCTGCTGTGGGACCTCGGCTGACCGCCTGCTACTTCCGGCCGACGAACCAGTTGCGGAGCAGGGCAATGCGCGCCTCGAGCTCCTCGGTGCTCGCGAGGGGCACCTCGGGGCCGCCGCAGGCCTTGCGCAGCTCGCTGTGGACGATCGCGTGGGGCATGTTGCTGCGCCGCGACCACGCGGACACGAGGCTGGACAGCTCCTTGCGCATGGCGGCGCGCCGCTTGTGGTCCGAGACCCCGGAGTTCTCCTCGCGCTGGGCGCGGGCCGCGGCCTGCCGCTTCTGGGACTTGACCTGGTCGGCCTGGCGCGCCTTGAGCAGGGAGCGGACCTGCTCGGGCTCGAGGAGCCCGGGCAGCCCGAGGTACTCCTCCTCCTCGATGGAGCCGACCTCCGCCCCCGTGCCGAACTCACCGCCGTCGAAGAGCACCCGGTCGAAGGAGGCCTGGGCGTCGAGGGCCTCGAAGCCGGGCAGCATGAGGTCGTCGCTCGCCTTGTCCTCGCGGTTGGCGGCCGCGACGAGGGCGTCCTCCGGGGTGAAGAAGTCGCCCTTCTCCTCGGAGGTGAGGACCCGGTCCAGGGCGTGGTCGCGCTCGACCTCCAGCTGGGCGGCGAGCTCGAGGAGCACGGGCACGCTGGGGAGGAACACCGAGGCGGTCTCCCCGCGCCGGCGGGCCCGCACGAAGCGGCCGATCGCCTGGGCGAAGAAGAGCGGCGTGGCCGCGGAGGTCGCGTAGACGCCGACGGCGAGGCGGGGCACGTCCACGCCCTCGGACACCATCCGCACGGCGATCATCCACCGCTGCTCACCGGCGGCGAACTCGTCGATGCGGGCGGAGGCGCCGTCGTCGTCGGACAGGACGACCGTCGGCTTCTCCCCGGTGATCTCGGTGAGGACGCGTGCGTAGGCGCGGGCCTTGGTCTGGTCGGTGGCGATGACGAGGCCGCCGGCGTCGGGGACGCCGCGGCGCACCTCGGTGAGACGGCGGTCGGCGGCGGCGAGGACGGCGGGGACCCAGTCGCCCTTCGGGTCCAGCGCGGTGCGCCAGGCCTGGGCGACGAGGTCCTTGGTCAGCGGCTCACCGAGCGCGGCGCTCACCTCGTCACCGGCGCGGGTGCGCCAGCGCATCTGCCCCGAGTAGGACAGGAAGATGACCGGCCGCACGACGCCGTCGCGCAGCGCGTCGGCGTAGCCGTAGGAGTAGTCGGCACGGGAGCGGCGCACGCCGTCGGCGTCCCGCTGGTAGGTGACGAAGGGGATGGCGGCGGTGTCGGAGCGGAACGGGGTCCCGGTGAGGGCCAGGCGCCGCCGGGCGGGCTCGAAGGCGAGCCGGATGCCGTCGCCCCAGCTCAGCGCGTCGCCGCCGTGGTGCACCTCGTCGAGGATGACGAGGGTGCGCTCGTTCGTCGTGCGCCGGCGGTGCAGGTCGGGGTTCGCGGCGACCTGCGCGTAGGTGAGCGCGACGCCGTCGAAGCTGGCGCCGTGGCGTTCCTGGGCGTTGCGGAAGGCCGGGTCGATCTGGATGCCCACGCGCGCGGCGGCCTCGGCCCACTGGCCCTTGAGGTGCTCGGTGGGGGCGACGACCGTGATGGCCGTGACCTCCCCGCGGGAGAGCAGCTCGGTGGCCACCCGCAGCGCGAAGGTCGTCTTGCCGGCGCCGGGGGTGGCGACGGCGAGGAAGTCACGCGGGTCGTCGGCGAAGTAGCGCTCCAGCGCCTCGGCCTGCCACGCGCGCAGGCGCGACGCCGTCCCCCAGGCCGCCCGCGCCGGGTAGGCGGGGGGCAGGTGCTCGGCGGCAGCCGTCGAGACGGCCGCAGGGGTGCCCTGCGTCGTCGTCGTGGCCGGCCTGCGCGAAGGTGCGGCGCTCACTCTCCGCTTCCGCCGCGGCCGCCGCGGCCGAAACCGCCGAAGCGTCCGCCACCGGACCCGGATCCGGACCCGCCACCCTGGATGCCCTCGTAGATCTCCTTGCACGTGGGGCACACGGGGTACTTCTTGGGGTCGCGTCCCGGCGTCCACACCTTGCCGCACAGCGCGACGACCGGCTGGCCCGACAGCGCGGAGGACATGATCTTGTCCTTCTTCACGTAGTGGGCGTAGCGGTCGTTGTCACCGGCCTCGTGCTCGCGCAGCTCCTCGCGCTCGAGGACGCTCGTTCCCGACGACGTCGACGGCTCGCTCGGGCTGCTGGGGGGCTCGGTGGAACTCATGTCGACCAGTCTAGGTCGTCCTCCGGCCCGGGTCCCGGTGGCCCGGCGTGCCGTGGCGGTCACACCCGGCCGCTCAGATCCCCTGCCACTGCGGCTTGGCGGCGTAGGCCTCGCGGTAGTCGTCCGCGCGCTCGAGCAGGCTGGCGGCGGCGCCGTCGAGCAGGACGGTGGCGTGGGGGTGGTGCTGCATGATCGTCGCCGGCCACGACGCGCTGACGGCCCCCTCGACGAGCTGCTGCACGGCCTTCGCCTTGCCCTCGCCGGTGGCGATGAGCACGAGGTGGCGGGCCTCCATGATCGTGCCGAGGCCCTGGGTGAAGCACAGGCGGGGCACGGCCTCGACGTCCCCGTCGAAGAAGCGCGCGTTGTCGCTGCGGGTCTGCGGGGCGAGCGGCTGCACCCGGGTGCGGGAGGCCAGGGAGGAACCGGGCTCGTTGAAGGCGATGTGCCCGTTGGTGCCGATCCCGAGGATCTGCAGGTCCACGCCACCGGCCTCGGCGATCGCCCGCTCGTAGGCCGCGGCGGCCGCCTGGAGGTCCTCGGCCAGGCCGTCAGGGCCCGTGACGGCGTCGGGGGCGAAGTCGACCCGGCCGACGAGCTCGCGGTCGATGACGTTGCGGTACCGCTGCGGGTGGTCGGCGGGCAGGCCGATGTACTCGTCGAGGGTGAAGCCGCGGGCCCGGGAGAAGCTGATCCGCCCGGCCTCCTGCCGGCGGACGAGCTCGTCGTACGTGGGCAGCGGGGTGGAGCCCGTGGCCAGGCCGAGGACGGCGTCGGGCTTGCGGCCGAGCAGCTGCTCGATGGCGTCCGCGGCGAGCCGCGCGCTCTCCTCCGCACCGGACGTGATGACGACCTCCACCGGACACCTCTTCCTCTGCGTGCGACGTGGTGCGGGTGCACCCGCACTCCAGCCTATGTGACCCCACTGCTCGCGGCAGGGACTCCCGGCCCGAGCTCCCCGGTTCTCCTCATCGAGCACGGGGCGGAGGTGGGAGGTGGGAGGACAAGCGGGTAGGTCAGCGCGCGCGGGCCGTCCGGACACAGCAAGGCGGGCAGGACGATCGCTCGTCCTGCCCGCCTTGCGGTGATGTCGCTAGGACGTCACTTGTTGGAGACGGCCTTCTTGAGGGCGCTCCCGGCGGAGATCTTGACGCCGTAGCCGGCGGGGATCTGGATCTCGGCGCCGGTCTGCGGGTTGCGGCCGGTGCGCGCGGCGCGCTCGACACGCTCGACGGCGAGGAGGCCGGTGATCTTGACGGCCTCGCCCTTGCTGACGGACTCGACGAGCACGTCCTGCAGCGCCGACAGAGCGGCGTCGGCCTGGGACTTGGTGAGCGAGGAGCGCTCGGCCACGGCGGCGACGAGCTCGGTGCGGTTGACGGACATGAAATCCCTCTCTCAGTCGGCGTGCGCACCCTTATGGGTGCGACGGGGCAGACATTACGGCGTCGGGGCGCCCGTTGTCGCCCTCACGCGCCGAGATTTCGGCGTGAGCCTGCGGATCTGTCCGCTTCGTGGGGCGCGTGGGGACGATGTGACCCCCACGGAGTGCCCTCAGACGAAGCCCGGCGGACGCCCCAGCGCGCTCGTCGCGCTCCACCCGGCATCCGTCCCGGAATCACGCGGCTGCCAGCGCGTCTCGCCGCCGTCACGGCCCGCCTGCTCGCCCTGCTGGTCCCCGAGCTCCTCGTCGGGCGCCCGGAGCAGGTGCATCGCGGCGTCCATCCGCACGAGGGCGTCCATCATGAGCTCCATCCCCTCGACCATCCCGGCGGAGGCCTCCAGGGTGCTCTCGCGGACGGCGGCCTCGGTGACGAAGGGCACGACGACCATCTCGCGCACCGGGTACATCTGCAGGGCGCCGAGCACCGTGCGCAGCGCCTCCGCCCCGCGCAGCCCGCCGGACATGCCCGAGCCGTAGCTGACGATCCCGACCGGCTTGAAGGCCCACTCCTGGACGAGGTAGTCCAGGGCGTTCTTGAGCAGCGCGGAGTAGCCGCGGTTGTACTCGGGGCTGACGACGACGAAGGCGTCGGCGGCGTCGATGCGCCGGGCCCACCGCCGCGTGTGCTCGTGGCGGTGGTGGCCGTAGCGGGGCAGGTCCGGCTCGTCGAAGAGCGGCAGGCCGACGTCGCGCAGGTCGATGCGGTCGATGACGAAGGCGCGGTTCGTGCCGAGCCGGTCGACGACCCAGTCGGTGATGTGGTTGCCGAGCCGGTTCGGGCTCGTCGCGGCGTTGAGGACGGCGAGACGGATCATCGGTGCTCCTGGTCCGGGGACAGCGGCCACGGTATCCGCTCCGCGGGACGGTCGGCCGGGACCTCCGGCACTGGCCCAGGGGTCGCGCCGCCCGTCCCGCTCCTGCAGGGTGAGGCCCATGAACACCGTGCGCGGTACCGCGGCAGACCTCGACGACCACCCCGTGCTCACCACGGGGGCCCGGCTCGGCTACGCGGCCAGCGGGGTGCTCCACCTCGTCCTCGGCTGGACGGCGGTGAGCCTCGCCTGGGGCACCGGCGGCTCGGGCGAGTCTGCGGACCAGTCCGGCGCCCTCGAGCAGCTCGGCTCGACGCCTGTCGGCGCGTTCCTCCTGTGGGTGGTCGTCGCCGGCTTCGCGCTCCTCACCCTGTGGCAGGTGGCCACCGCGGTGGCGACGGGCGAGACGAAGGACCGGCTCAAGTCCGCCGGCAAGGCGGTGACGTACCTCGTCCTCACGGCCCTGGCGGCGCGCGCCGCCACGGGACAGGGCTCGGGCGGCGGCGGGAACGAGCAGACCACGAGCATCACCGCACGCGTCATGGAGCACCCCCTCGGGCAGGTCGCCGTCGGCCTCGTGGGCCTGGGCGTCGTCGTCGTCGGCGGCTACCACGTGGTCAAGGGCTGGCGGCAGAAGTTCCTCGAGGACCTGCGGGAGAACCCGGGACGCGCGGTCACCGTCGCCGGCAGGGTCGGCTACGTCGCCAAGGGCATCGCCCTGGGCATCGTCGGCGCGCTCTTCGTCGTCGCCGCGGTGCAGAACGACCCCGAGGAGGCGAAGGGGCTCGACGGCGCGCTGCGCAGCCTCCTCGAGGTGCCGCTCGGCAAGGCGCTCCTCACCGCCGTCGGCCTCGGCATCGCCGCCTACGGGGTGTACTCCTTCGGTCGCGCGAGGTACGCGCGGGTCTGACCTGCGCCGGCGGTGCCGCGCTACCCGGCCGTCACCGCCTCGTGGAACCAGCTGGTGATCGACGTCGGGTGGGTGATGGCCGTGCCGACGACGACGGCGAAGGCGCCGCGGTCGATCGCGTCCCTCGCCTGGGCCGGGGTGTGGACGCGCCCCTCGACGACCACCGGTCGCCGGCAGCGGGCGACCATCTGGTCGATGAGCTCGACGTCCGGCCCGGCGGTCTTCTCCCGCTCGCCCGAGTAGCCGGCCAGCGTGGTCCCGACGACGTCCGCGCCGGCGTCCTCCGCGGCGAGCGCGTCGTCGAGGCTGCCGCAGTCGGCCATGACGAGGACTCCGGGGTGCTGCTCGCGCAGGCCGGTGACGGTCTCGGCGAGCGTGCGCCCGTCCGGGCGGGGCCGGCGGGTGCCGTCGAGGGCGACGATGTGCGCCCCGGCGTCGGCCACCGCGAGCGCGTGCTCGAGGGTGGGGGTGATGAAGACGTCGTCCTCCCCGTCCTTCCACAGGCCGGTGAGGGGGACGTCGGTGGACCCGGCGATGAGCCCGATGTCCTCCAGTCCCTGGGCCCGCAGACCGGCCGCACCGCCGGCGACGACGGCCTGGGCCATGCGCTGCATGACCTCCGGCACGCGCAGGGGCTCGCCGGGGTAGGCCTGGCAGGAGACGATGAGCCGGCCGCGCAGGCGCTCGAGGATCGGTGACATGGCAGGGGCCTTTCGGTCAGCCGCGCGCGACGAGGGCGGTGCGGGCGGCGCCGAGGACGGCGGCCACCGGGCCGAGCGCGGAGGGGCGGACGGGGATGTCGGCGAGCGGCTCGATGAGCTCCTCGCGCAGGGCGGCGTCCATGGGCTCCCACCACAGCGGCCCGGCCTGGCTCATGCCGCCACCGACGACGACGGCGGCCGGGTCGAGCACGGTGACGACGCCGGCCACGGAGCGGCCGACGGCGCGGGCGGACTCCCGCACGGCACGCTCGGCGACCTCGTCACCGGCGGCGGCGCGTGCGCACACCTCGCGGGTGTCCGCGACGGCGGCGTCACCGCCCAGGCGCAGGTAGTGGCGGTGGAGGGCCGGCCCGGAGCCCAGGGCCTCGAGGTGGCCGGGGCGCCCGCACCCGCAGCGCAGCCCGGCGGCGTCGGGGCTGGGCTGGTGGCCCATCTCCCCCGCCACGTGGTGCGCACCGCGCAGCGGGCGGCCGTCGAGGACGACGCTCGCCCCCACCCCGGTGCCGACGGCGACCATGAGGACGCTGTCCGCGCCGGCTGCGGCGCCGAGCCAGACCTCGCCGCCGGCGTGCGCGTCGACGTCGTTCTCGACGGTGACGGTGCCCTCGCCGACGACGTCGCGCAGGCGGGCACGGAGCCCGCCGCGCACGTCGGTCCCGGTCCACCCGCGGATGGCGTCGGTGGCCGAGACGATCGTACCCGTCGTCGTGTCGACGACGCCGGCGGTCCCGACCCCGAGCCCGCTGACGGCGACGGGCCCGGTGAGCTCCGTCGTCGTGCCGCCGGGGGCGGTGAGGGTGCCGCCGTGGGCGACGACGTCACGCACGAGGCCGGCGACGGCGTCGAGCACCGCCTCCGGCCCGGCGGTGGCGGGGGTCGGCACGGAGCGGACCGGGCCGACGGCCCCGTCCGCGCGCACCAGGGCGGCCGCGGTCTTCGTCCCTCCGAGGTCGACCCCGACGACGACGTCACTCATGTGTGGTCCTTCCAGTCCGAATCGGGCAGCGGTCAAGGACTGTACTGGCGACAGTCCTCTCCCGGCTCAGACGCGGGCCGGCATGGTGGCGTCGACGATCGCGGCGACGCGGGCCGTGGTCGCGCCGTCGAGCGGCTCGACCGGGAAGGCCATCGTCGCGCTGGGGATGAGCCCCAGGTGGTGCATCGCCGTCTTGAAGGCGCCGACGCCGGACGCGTCGCCGGAGCGGCCCTGCGCCTGGAAGACGATCTCGAAGAGGGCGGCGAGGCGGTCCTGCTCCTCGCGGGCACGGGTCCAGTCGCCGGCCTGCGCGGCCTGCCACAGGCGGGCGTAGCCGCCCGGGTCGACGTTGCCGAGGCCGGGGACCACGCCGTCGGCGCCGAGCAGGAGCATCCCGTCGACGACGACCTCGTGGCCGGTGAGCACCGCGAGCGGGCTGCCCGCGGCAGCGTTGGCGGCCACGAGACGGCGGAAGCCGACGTCGTCGCCCGAGGAGTCCTTGACGCCGGCGAGCACGCCGTCGCTGCCGAGGCGCACGAGGAGGTCCGCGGGCAGCTTGGTGCGCACGCGCACCGGGATGTCGTAGGCGAACAGCGGCAGCTCGGTCGCCGCGGCGACGGCCCGGAAGTGGCGCTCGATCTCCGCCATGTCGTTGATCGCGTAGAGCGGGGCGGTGGCGACGATCGCGTCGGCGCCGGCCTCGGCGGCCCGGCGGGCGGCCTGGGCGACGCGCCCGCTCGTCGTGTCGATGGCGCCGACGAGCACGGGCACCCGGCCGGCGACGGCGGCGACGACCGTGCGGACGACGACGTCGCGCTGGGCGTCGTCGAGGTAGGCGACCTCACCGGTCGAGCCGAGGGCGAAGACGCCGTGGACGCCCTCGGTGACGAGGTGCTCGACGACCGCGGTGAGCGTCGTCGTGTCGACCTCGCCCCCGGTGGTCAGGGGCGTGATGACGGGCGGGATGATGCCGCGGAAGCGGGTGGTGGTCACGGAAGAGCTCCATTCGGGGGCGGCACGGGGCCGCGGGTGGTTCGGTGCTGAGGTCGGGGGTGGCTGAGAGGTGCTGCTCACCCCGCTAGGAGGGACGGCGCGGCGCCCAGCAGCGTCCGCGTGTACGCGTCCTCCGGGTCGGCGAAGACCTGCTCGGCGGGGCCGAGCTCGACGAGGCGGCCGCGGTTCATCACGGCGATCTCGTCGGACACGTAGCGCACGGTCTGGATGTCGTGGGAGATGAAGACCATGGCCAGCCCGAGCTCGGACTTGATGTCGGCGAGCAGGTTGAGGATCTGGGCACGCACCGAGACGTCGAGGGCCGAGGTCGGCTCGTCGGCGACGATGACGTCGGGGTCCAGGACGAGGGCGCGGGCGATCGCCACGCGCTGGCGCTGCCCGCCGGACAGCTGGGTGGGCAGCATGTCGAGGGCCGAGGTCGGCAGGCCGACGAGCTGGATGAGCTCGCGGACCTTCGCCGCCCGGTCCTTGGCGCTGCCGATGCCGTGGACGTCGAGCGGGTCGCGCAGCGCGTCGCGGATGACCAGGCGCGGGTTGAGCGCGGTCGCGGGGTCCTGGAACACCGCGGACACGACCCGGCCGATCTCCTTGCGCTGGCGGGCGTTGCGCCTGCCCGTGAGGTGGCCCTTGAACCACACCTCACCGGAGGTGGGCTGCTCGAGACCGAGGAGGATGCGCGCCGTCGTCGTCTTGCCGCTGCCCGACTCCCCGACGATGCCGAGGGTGCGGCCGGGCATGACGCTCAGGCTCACGCCGTCGACGGCGCTGACCTTGACCGGCGTGAACAGGGTGCCCGTCCGGGAGGCGTACACGACGCGGACGTCGCGCAGCTCGATGACCGGCGTGGTGGTCTGGCTCATCGCAGGGCTCCCGTCGCGAGGACCGGCACGTCGTCGACGTGCGCGGCGTAGTAGTGCTCGGTGCCCTCGATCCGGCGGAGCACGGGCTTGGTGTCCAGGCCGACGTCCGGCCGCGAGGAGCGCGGCGCGAACCGGTCGCCCACGGGGAAGTCCCGCGGGGAGGGCACCGTGCCGGGCACCTGGTGGAGCCGGTCGGCACCGGACTCGATGGACAGCACCGCCCCGAGGAGACCGCGGGTGTACTCGTGGACGGGCTCGGTGAGGAGGTCCCGGGTGGGGGCCTGCTCGACGACCTGGCCGGCGTACATGACGGTGATGCGGTGGGCGAGCTCGGCGACGAGCGCGAGGTCGTGGCTGATGAAGACCATCGCGAAGCCAAGCTTCTCGCGCAGCTCGTTGAGCAGGTCGATGACCTGCGCCTGCACCGTGACGTCCAGGGCCGTGGTGGGCTCGTCGGCGATGATGAGGCTCGGGTCGCGGGTGAGCGCCATGGCGATGAGGACGCGCTGGCGCTGGCCGCCGGAGAGCTCGTGCGGGTAGCTGCCCAGGGTGCGCTCGGGGTCCAGGCCGACGAGCTCGAGGAGCTCCTCCGCCGTGCGGGTCCCCCCGCGCCTGGTCAGCTGCCTCATCTGGGTGCGGATGAGCATCGAGGGGTTCAACGAGCTCAGCGCGTCCTGGTAGACCATGGCGATGTGGTGGCCGCGCAGCGGGTTGCGCTCCTTGGCCGGCATCCTGAGCAGGTCCGTGCCCTTGTAGAGGATCTCGCCGCTGACCTCGGCGCCGCGGTCGATGAGGCCCATGATCGTCAGACCGGTGATCGACTTGCCGCAGCCGGACTCACCGACCAGGGCCATCGTCTCCCCGGGCCGGACCGTGAAGGAGACGTTGTCGACGATGTTGACCTCGCCGTGGCGCTCGGGGAAGCGGATGCACAGGTTGCGCACCTCGAGCAGCGGCGGCTCGTCGCGGTCGTAGACGAGGCGGTCACCGCGGGTGAGCTCGACCTCGCGGAGCTGGGCGAGCTGCTCCTCCAGGGACGTGCCGGGCGCCGGGGCGTGGGTCGCGGCGGCGGCGCGGGCCGGGGCGGCGACCTCGTCCCGGGTGGTGAGGCCCTTGCCGGTGGGCTTGGGCGCGACCATCGCGTCGGTGAGGCCCTCGGAGAAGATGTTGAGGCACAGGACGGTGACCATGATCGCCAGGCCGGGGAAGAAGGTCGCCCACCAGTAGCCGCTCATGACGAGGTCGCGGCCGGCGGCGATGATGTTGCCCCACGAGGGGTCCGGGTCGGGCACGCCCGCCTGGATGAAGGACAGCGAGGCCTCGAAGATGATCGCGTCGGCGACGAGGACGGTCGCGAAGACCATGACCGGGGCGATGGTGTTCCGGGCGACGTGCTTGACGACGATCCACGGCGTCGAGGCGCCCATGACCTTCGTCGCGGCGACGTAGTCCTCGCCGTAGGCGGCCAGCACGTTGGCACGGACCACGCGGGTGAGCTGCGGGGTGTAGAGGAAGGCGATCGTCAGGACGAGCACCGGCAGCGAGCGGCCGAGGACGCTGACGAAGACGGCGGCGAGGGCGATGCCGGGGAAGGACATGACGATGTCCATGACCCGCATGATGACCTCGGAGACCTTCTTGCCGGCCGTCGCCGCGACGGAGCCGAAGAGGGCGGCCGCCACGAGGGCCACGAGGGTGGCGCCGAGCCCGATGACGAGGGAGTAGCGGGCGCCGTAGACGACCCGGGAGAAGATGTCGCGGCCCTGGCGGTCGGTGCCGAACCAGTTCTCACCGCTCGGCGGCTGCACCGGTGCGCCGCTGGTGAGCGGGCCGTGGGTGGCCACGAGCGGGGCGAACACCGCCGCGAGGGCGACGACGAGGACGACGCCGAGGGAGACCTTGGCGCCCAGGGGCAGGGAGCCGAGCCGCAGGCCGGGCGTGGAGAGACGTTCGGTGAGCTTGCGTCGCACGGTCACACCGTCCTGATCCGCGGGTTGACGAGCAGGTAGAGCATGTCGACCACGATGTTGATGATGACGAAGGCGAGCGCCACGGTCAGGGTCACGCCCTGGACGATGTTCGGCTCGTTGGCCGTGACGCCGGAGAGGATGAGCGTGCCCATGCCGGGCAGCGCGAAGATGACCTCGATGACCACGGCGCCGCCCATCGCGTAGCCGATGCGCAGACCGAGGACGGTGATGGGCGTGATGAGAGCGTTGCGCAGGACGTTGCGGGCCACGACCTCGACGCGGCTGACGCCGCCGCCGATCGCGGTGCGCACGTAGTCCCTGTCGAGCTCCTCGACGACGGCGGTACGCACCACGCGGGTGAGCGAGCCGGACAGCGGCAGGCCGACGGCGAAGGCCGGCAGCGCCATCCGCGCGAGGTACCCGCCGGGGTCCTCGGTGAAGGGGGGCAACGGCCCGGAGCCGGGCAGCCACCCGAGGCCGAGGGTGAAGACCTGGATGAGGAGCACGGCCAGCCAGAAGGACGGCGTGGCCAGCGAGACGATCGAGACGAGGCGGATGGCCTGGTCGGGCCAGCGGTCCCGGTAGAGGGCCGCGACGACGCCGAGGACGAAGGCGGCGACGATGCCGATCGACAGGCCGAGGAAGGTCAGCTGGAGGGTGATCGGGAAGGCGCGGACGATCTCGTCGACGACGGGGACCTGCCGGGCGCTGTAGGTGCCGAAGTCACCCTGGAGGAGGCCCCCGAGGAACAGCAGGTAGCGCGTCCACAGCGGCTCGTTGAGGCCGTTGGCCTCCCGGTACGCCTCGCGGGCCTCGACGGAGGCGCCCTCACCGAGGGCGTTGATGGCGGGGTCGACCGGGGAGAAGGACATCACGATGAAGACGAGCAGGGTGATGCCCAGGATCATCACGGGCAGCTGGAGGAGTCGCCGACCCGTCAGGCGCAGCAGTGCGGTCACGCTCTGGGCTCCTTAGGTAGGGGTGGGGCGGTGCGGCGGCCGGGGTGCCGGCCGCCTCACCGGCTGATCACTCGGCGACGACGCCGACGTCGAGGAAGGACAGCCCGGTCAGCGGCACGGGGGCGAAGCCGACGAGGTCCTCGCTGCTCCACGCGGTGGGCAGCTGACGGTGGAACAGCGGGTAGAGCACGGCCTGCTCCGCGATGAGGTCGAAGGCCTGGTTCCACAGCTCCTGCTGCTCGTCGCCCTCGGTGCGCACGGCCTCGTCGAGGATCGAGGTCAGCTCGGCGTACTCGGGGGTGTCGTCCCAGCGGTAGCGGTCCTTGGGCCACACGTTGTCGCCGAACCACCAGCGCATGAGGAGGTCCGGGTCGTTGCCGAAGACCGAGGGGTCACCGGGGGCGACCATGACCTCGAGCTCGCCGTTGTCCACCTTGGTGTACTGGCCACCGGACTGGCCGATGTCGAGGGTGGTGTTGATCCCGACGGCGTCGAGGTCCTCCTTGATGAGCGGCGCGACGTCGGCCACCCACCCGGTGTCGGTCGTGAGCAGCGTGATGTCGAGGGAGTCGACCCCCGCCTCGGCGAGCAGCTCCTGCGCCCGGTCCGGGTCGTAGGAGTAGACCGTGGAGGCCTCGGTGTAGTTCGGGTGGTCCTCGGGGAGGAAGCTCGTCGCGGCGGTGGCGTTGCCGAGCATGCCGGTCTCGATGATCGACTCGAGGTCGAGCGCGTGGTGGAAGGCCTGGCGCACCCGGACGTCGTCGAAGGGCTCGAGGTCGGTGTTGAACATCATGAAGAGCAGGCCGAAGGACTGGACCGACTCGACGTCGACCTGGCCCTCGAGGGACGGCAGGTCGATGTAGGGGACGTCCTCGATGGCGTGGACGGTGCCCGAGCTCATCGCGGTGACGCGGGCGGCGGCGTCGGACAGGAGGTTCCAGTTCATCCCGGCGGCCTGGGCCGGGCGCGGGCCGGTGTAGTCGTCGAAGCGCTCGAAGGTGATCGCGTCGTCGGGGGTGGCGGAGGTGAGCACGTAGGGGCCGGTGCCGGTGGGCAGGGCGTTGAAGGCCTCGTAGTCGGCCTCGACGACCGCCTGCGGGACGATCTTGACGACCGACAGGCGCTCGGGGGTGAGGCTGAAGGCGTGCTCGAGGTTGATCTGGACCGTGGTCTCGTCCACGGCCTCGACCGACTCGATGAAGTCGATGAAGGAGACGTACAGCGAGTTGTTCGCCGGGTCCATCACCCGCTCGAAGCTGTAGACGACGTCGTCGGTGGTGACGGGGTCACCGTTGTGGAAGACGGCGCCCTCACGCAGCGTCACCTGCCACGTCGTGTCGTCGATCTGCTCGGGCAGCTCGGCACCGAGGGCGGCGTACACCTCGCGGGTCACCGGGTCGAGCTCGGTGAGGCCCTCGAGGGTGTGCCAGTTGGCCGCCACCGTGACCGCGCCGGAGGTGGTCATCGGGTCGAAGCCGCCGCTGAGCGGGTACGAGATGCCGGCCTCGATGATGGCGTCGGGGTCGATCTCGCCCGCGGGCGTGGACTCGGAGCCGGTGGCGTCGCCCGCCGGCTCGTCGCCGCCACCGCACGCGGTGAGGGCGAGGGCTCCGACGACGACGGCGGCCGTGACGCCGACCGCCCGGCGTGGGCGGGTGAAGGACAGTGTCCGCATGAGCTCTCCTATGAGACAGATGACGTCTGATGTCTGACGTAGTAGGGTGACCTTAGACTCACCGACGGCGAAAGGTCAAGGACGGACATGGCGACCACGGCAGGCGCACGAGCGAACGGCAATGCACGGGAGGCCGCGGGTCGGCGGGCGACGACCGCCGACCAGATCAAGGAGTACATCCTCGCGAACGGCCTCAAGCCGGGCGACTCCCTGCCCACGGAGTCCGAGCTGTGCGAGCTCCTCGGCGTCTCCCGGTCCAACGTGCGGGAGGCGGTGCGCACCCTGACGACGCTCAACATCGTCTCCGTGCGCCACGGCCACGGGACCTTCGTGGGCGACATGAGCCTGGACGCGCTCGTCGAGTCGCTCGTCTTCCGTGGCGTGCTCATCCCCGGGGACGACCTGCGCGCCCTGCGCGACATCGTCGAGGTCCGCCAGGCGCTGGACACCGCGATGGCGCAGCAGGTGGCCACCACCATGCGCGGCACCTACAACAAGGACCTCCACGACCTCGTCGACGAGATGGTCGCGCTCGCCGAGCGCGGCAAGCTCTTCCCCGCCCAGGACCGCGCCTTCCACACCTCCCTGCTCGCCCGCATCGACAACGAGCTCGTCGGCCAGCTCGTCGGCGCCTTCTGGGACGTCCACACCGCTGTCATGCCGAGCCTCGGGGTCGCCCCGTCCGCCGACATGGTCCAGACCGCCCTGGCCCACGGGGACATGCTGCGCGCCGCCGAGGAGGGCGACGCCGAGGCCTTCATCGCCTCCGTCGGGCGGCACTACGAGCCGATCGTGCGGACACTGGAGGGCGTGCGCCCCCAGCGCACCTCCGCCAACGCCGCACTGGAGGACCAGCCATGACGGCTCTCGTCACCGTCGTCGGGACGGGCGCCTTCGCCCGCGAGCACCTTCTCGCGCTGCGGCAGGTGCCGAGGCTGCGCGTCGCGTGGGTCGCCGGCAGCGACCTCGAGCGCGCCGAGGAGCTCGCGAGCCTCGTCGGGGCACGCGCCACGACCGACATCCACGCCGCCGTCACCGACCCGGCGGTCGACGCCGTCGACGTCGTCAACGCGACGCCCGGCCACGCTCCCTGGACGATCGCCGCGGGCCGCGCCGGCAAGCACGTGCACGTCGACAAGCCCGCGGCCCTGACCCTCGGCGACCTCGACGCGATGGTCGAGGCGACCGCCGGCACGAGCCTCGTGGTCGGGCAGACGGTGCGCTTCCAGCCCGCCGTGCGCCGCCTGGCCCAGGCCGTCCGGGACGGACGCGTCGGGGACCCGCGACTGCTCCACATCACCTGGTACACCGGCCACGCGTGGCCCGGCGGCTGGCGCAGCTGGCAGCTGGACCCGGCCATGTCCGGGGGGCACCCGGTGCACAACGGCACGCACATCCTCGACGCCGCCACCTGGCTGCTCGGCTCGGCCCCCACCGAGGTCTTCGCCCGCGGGATGCGCACCTTTTCCCCCGACATGGAGTCCCCCGACTCCTTCCAGGTCCAGCTCCGCACGGCCGACGGCGGCCTCGCGACCCTCGAGCTGTGCTACGCCCTGCGCCAGCGCGGTGACATGCTGCGCCGCGTCGTCCTCGTCGGCACCGGCGGCACGCTGAGCCACACGACGGAGAACGAGCCCGGCCTCACGTCCGACGCCGCCCGCCCGGCGCCCCTCTCCCTCGACGGCGCGCTGCGCGACCAGCTCGAGCACTGGGCCGACGTCGTCACCGGTCGGGCCGAGCCCCTCGTGCGGACCGAGGAGGTGCGGGCCGCGCTGGCCGGCGCGCTCGCCGCCCAGCGCTCGCTCGTCACGGGCCGGCGGGTCCACGTCACCGAGATCGAGGGCGACCCGGACGTCGGGGCGCACGCCAACGTCGAGGAGGTCCTGTGATGGTGCTGCGGATCGGTGTCCTCTCCGCGGTGCGGCACGCCGCGGACTACCTGCGCATCCTCGGCCAGGACGAGCGTGTGGAGCTCGTCGCCGTCGCCGAGGAGCCCTCCGCGCCCGACTGGGTGCGCGCCGACTCCCGCGCCGCGGCCGAGCGTGCCGGCGTCCGCTACACCGAGGACGTCGAGGAGGTCCTCGACCCCGAGCGGGTCGACCTCGTCGTCGTGTGCGGCGCGCCCACGCGCCACGCCCGCCTCGCGCTCGCCGTGCTGCTCGCCGGCATCGACGTCCTCGTCGACAAGCCCGTGGCGACCACCCTCGACGACGCCGACGCCCTCGTCACCGCGGCCGAGCGCACCGGACGCGTGTGCGCCGTCGTCAACCGGACCCACGCCCCCGCCCTGCGCCGCACGCGTGCCTGGGTCGAGGCCGGGCACATCGGCCTGCCGCGGCACGTCGACATGGAGCTCCTCGCCTCCGGCGCCCACTTCGCCACGTCGGTGGAGCGTCCCGAGCTCGTCGTGGACCCCGCCCTGTCCGGCGGCGGGGAGGTGCTCAACTTCCTCGGCTACTGCGTCGACGCCATCGGCTACCTCACGGGCCTGCCGGTCCGCGAGGTGCACGCCTTCACCGGCACCCTGTTCTCCGAGGCGCACGCCGCGCACGACGTCGAGGACAGCGCCGTCGTCAGCCTGCTCCTGGACCGCGGGGTCACCGCCACGGTGACGCTGGGGCGCGTGCCCTTCGCCCCCGGCACCACCCCGACGACGAGCTCGCTGCGCCTGCTCGGCTCCCACGGCCACGCCGTCGCCGACGACGACAAGCCCGCCATCGCCGTGTTCGGGCCCGACGGCGCGGACGCCCTCGTCGCCGACGCCGGGCAGGTGGCCCTCGAGCGCTACCTGCGCCACGTCGTCGACTCGCTGACGGCCGGCACGGTGCCGGACTACACGGTCCACGAGGCCCGGGACGCCATCGCCGTCATCGACGCCGCCTACCGCTCCGCGCACAGCGGCGACGTCGTCGCCCTCCTGCCGGCGCCCACCCTGAGCGAGGGCCCGCACCTGGCCGGATGAGGGGCCCGGCGTGAGGCACGCTCAGGGCGTGCGTGCCTCGCGCCGGGAACCGCCGTACTTCTTGTGCACCGCCTGCTTGGAGACGCCGAGCAGGACGGCGATCTCGGCCCAGGTCAGCCCCCGGGCCCGGGCGCGCCTGACGAGCATCGCCTCCCGGCGGTCGGCCTGCCGCCGCAGCTCGGAGAGCGCGTGGAGGGCGGCGACGACGTCACCGTCGTCGTCGACGGACTGGGCGAGTGCACTCATCGGGGCCTCCTCGGTGCCGGACATGGTGTCAACCTACGTTGACACAGGCCACCCGTCAACCGTGGTTGACGGCTGGCCGGGTCGAACGGTTGACATCACTTGTCGGTCGTATAACGTCTGATGTCAGGTGTCTACCGCACCTCGTACTGGTCACGGCGCAACGGTGAGTCCTACCCGCACGACGCACCGGGCGCTTCTCTCGGGCGATGTCGCCCGGAAAGGTCCACATGTCACTGACGACGAGACGACGCGCGGCGGCCGGCCTGGCCGCTGTGCTCACGACCGGACTGCTGGGCATCGCCCCGGTCCACGCCGCCGCCGAGGACGCCCCGGCACCTGACTACGACGCCGTGTGGGGAGGTGAGTCCTTCTACGAGGAGCAGCAGCTGGCGTCGAACGGCGAGGGCTTCGCGAACTACCGCATCGCCGCGCTCGCCGTGGCGAACAACGGGGACGTGCTCGCGTCCTACGACGGGCGCCCCACGGCCGCCGACTCCCCCGGCCCCAACTCCATCCTCCAGCGGCGCAGTACCGACAACGGGGAGACCTGGGGTGAGCAGACGGTCATCCGGCAGGGCCGCACCGAGGCCCCGATCCAGGGCTTCTCCGACCCGAGCTACGTCGTGGACCGCGAGACCGGCTCGATCTTCAACTTCCACGTCTTCTCGCTGGACCGGGGCTTCGGCAACAGCCAGCCCGGCACCGACCCGGCGGACCGCAACGTCATCCACGCCAACGTCGCCCGCTCCGACGACAACGGCGAGACGTGGACGCACCGGACGATCACCGCGGACATCACCGCGGAGCTCGGCTGGCGCAGCCGCTTCGCCGCGTCCGGCCAGGGCATCCAGCTGAAGTACGGCCCGCACGCCGGGCGGCTCGTCCAGCAGTACACGATCATCAACGACGACCTCGGCGGCGCCTTCCAGGCCGTGAGCGTCTACTCCGACGACCACGGCGAGACCTGGCAGGTCGGCGAGCCCGTCGGCACGGGGATGGACGAGAACAAGACGGTCGAGCTCTCCGACGGGCGCGTCATGCTCAACTCGCGCGACTCCCAGCGCTCCGGCTTCCGCAAGGTGGCCATCTCCGAGGACGGCGGGCACTCCTACGGCGAGGTCGTCGTCGACCGGCAGCTGCCGGACCCGACGAACAACGCCTCGATCGTGCGCGCCTTCCCGAACGCGGAGGAGGGCTCCCCGGAGGCCAAGGTCCTGCTCTTCTCCAACGCCGGCAGCTCGAGCACGCGGAGCAACGGCACCGTCCGGATGTCCTGCGACGACGGCCGCACCTGGCCGGTCTCCCGGGTGTTCCAGCCCGGTGGCATGGCGTACTCGACCCTCGCCACCCAGCCGGACGGCAGCGTCGGGCTCCTCTACGAGCCCGACGCCGGGAACGGCGGCATCCGCTACGCCAGGTTCAACCTCGCGTGGCTCGGTGGTGTGTGCGCCGCCGTCGCCGCCGACGACGTCGCCACGGACGCGGGCACGACGGCGGACGTCGACGTCACGGTGACCAACCAGGCCTCCGCTGAGCTCACCGGAGGCACGCTGTCGCTCACCCTGCCCGAGGGGTGGGGAGAGGCTGAGGCCGAGGTGCCGACCGTGGCCCCCGGCGCGTCGGCCACCGTCACCGTGCCCGTCGCGGTGCCGGACGACGCCTTCGCGGGCAGCTACCCGGTGGACGTCAGGCTGACGACCGACCAGGGGACGTCGTCGGGCTCCTTCACCGTCACGGTCGACGCCGCCGAGGGTGAGGTCATCACGGTCGTGCCGAGCGTGACCGACGCGAGCGCGAGCGCGGAGTACCTGCCCGGGGAGCGGCTCTCCTTCTCCTACCGGGTCACCAACATCTCCGACGAGGTCGTGTCGGTGGTCCCGCAGTCCTCCAACCTCGCGGGCTTCAACCCGCCGGAGGCCCCGAACTGCCGCTGGCAGAACCTGCAGCCGGGCTCGAGCTACACCTGCACCAGTGCCTACCGGGTCCTCACCCAGGAGGACCTCGACGCCGGCTCATTCACCCCGCAGACCACGTGGACGGCGCTGCGCGGGAACTACTCCGGACCGGAGATCGGACAGCTGGAGCGCACCGCCCCGACCGTCGAGGTCCGCGCCCCGGAGAACCTCCTCCCGCAGGACCAGCTCTCCGTCACCGACGTCTCGAGCGAGGAGACCGTGGAGGCCCAGACACCCGCGGGGAACGCGATCGATGGTGACCCCGCGACGATCTGGCACACCGAGTGGGCCGACGTCATGGGCCCGCACCACATCACCCTCGACCTCGGGGGCGAGTACACGGTCCAGACGCTGCGCTACCTCGCGCGGCAGTCCGGGGGCACGAACGGGGTCCTGCGCGACTACACCGTGCGGGTCTCCTCCGACGGCGAGACCTGGGGCGAGCCGGTCGCCGAGGGCATGCTGCCCCAGTCGACGGCCCCGCAGGCCATCGAGCTCGAGCCGGCCGAGGGCCGGTACCTGCGGCTGGACTTCCTCACGTCCTACAGCGACTGGAGCAACCACTTCGCCTCGGCCGCCGAGCTCAATGTCCAGGCCGCGGCCGTGGAGGAGCCGGACGAGCCGGGGCCGGCGCCGCAGCAGTACGGGTTCTTCCTCAACGACGGCTGGGACGGCAAGCCCGAGCACGTCTTCCAGTACGGCCGGCACACCGACGAGGTCCTCATCGGTGACTGGGACGCGGACGGGACCGACACGATCACCGTGCGCCGGGAGAACCGCTTCTACGTCAACAACGCCCCCCGGGGCGGGGACGCGGACAGCGTGTTCACCTACGGGCGTCCCGGTGACGTCGTCCTCGTGGGCGACTGGAACGGCGACGGCCGCGACACCCTCGCGGTGCGCCGGGGCTCGACCTACCACGTGAAGAACTCCCTGCGTGGGGGCGAGCCGGACCACGTCATCACCTACGGCCGTGTCACTGACGCGGTCATGGTCGGTGACTGGGACGGCAACGGCACCGACACCTTCGCGGTGCGCCGCGGCTCGACCTACTACGTGAAGAACTCCATGCGTAGCGGGGACGCCGACCGGACGTTCACCTACGGCCGCGAGGCGGACGTGACGCTGGCCGGTGACTGGGACGGCAACGGCACCGACACCTTCGCGGTGCGACGCGGCAACGCGTACTTCGTGAAGAACTCCCTCGCCGGCGGCGACGCCGACTTCTCGGTGCGGTTCGGCCGTGAGGGCGACGAGGTGCTCGTCGGTGACTGGAACGGCGACGGCCGCGACACCCTCGGCGTGCGCCGCACCCCGTAGGCGACGCAGCCACCCGAGCGCAGGACCCCGGCGGCCGCCGGGGTCCTGCGTGCGTCTCAGACCGTCGCGAGCGCCGCCGGGCTCCAGCCCAGGGCCGGCGCCACCTCCCGCGCGAGGAGCTCCACCGAGCGGAGCACCTCGCGGTGGGGCGGGTCGACGGAGTGGACCTGGAAGGACAGGTGCGTCGCCCGCGCGACGGCCGGGTCGGCGAGCAGCCCCGCCGTGACGGTGGCCGGCGACCCGACGTGCGAGTCGGTCGCCGCGACGAGCTCGGCGGTGGACAGGCCCACGGCCGGCCGTCCCGTCATCCGCTCGACGAGGGGCGCCACCCTCCGCAGGCCGGTCTCGGCGAGCTCGGCGGCCCGCCACTCGTCGTCGGTGACGACGACGGTGCGGGCCACGCTGATCCGGGGCTCGACGCCGGCCGGGAGGTGCTCGAGGTAGGCGTCGACGAGCCGCTCCTGGAGGGACCCGAGGGTCAGGCCGGGCTCCTCCGCCGGACGCGGCTGGGTCCGCGAGAGCATGAGCCCGTGGCCGCGCCGCCCCGCCTCCACCGCCCACGGCTCGGAGAAGGTGCCGATCCACACGCGCTCGGCGAGCGTTCCCGCCGGCGGGTACAGCGCCCGTCCCTCCGCGACCGGCTCCCCCCGCAGGGCCGCCTCGAGGCGGTCGAGCTTGGCCGCGAACACCGCGTGCCGGTCGGCGAAGTCCAGGCCGAGGGCCGCGAAGGCCCCCGGTGAGCCGCCCGAGGCCAGGCCCAGCTCCACCCGTCCCCCGCTCAGCTGGTCGAGGACGGCGGCGTCCTCCGCCACGCGCACCGGGTCCTCCAGGGCGAGGGTGATGACGCCGGTGGTGAGCCGGACCCGGGAGGTCATCGCGGCCGCGTGGGCGAGCAGGACGAGGGGCGAGGGCAGCCCGCCCTCGCTGCCGTCGAGGTGGTGCTGGGCGACCGCGACGGCGTCGAACCCGGCGGCCTCTGCGGTGCGGATCTGCTCGAGCGCCAGCCGGTAGCGCTCCGCCGGTGAGGCGTCGTCGAGCACCCGGGTGAAGAAGCCGAGCCGGGGGCCGCTCACGAGCGCCTCCTGGCGGGCACCTCGGGCTCACCGAGGGAGAGCATGAGCCGGTTCGCCCAGTTGAAGAAGGCGGCTCCCCCGATGACGTCGAGGATCTCGTCGTCGCCCAGGCCGGCCGCCCGCAGCTGCTCGACGTGGTCCGGACCGAAGCGGACGGGCGTCGCCGTCAGGGCCTTGGCGGCGGCGACGATCGCCTCCCACCGCTGCCCGAGCTCGGCGCCGGTCCCCTCGTCGAGCAGCCGGTCGACGTCCTCGGGGCGTCCGGAGAGCCGGGCCGCGGCCCGGGCGTGGACGGACGCGCAGAACACGCAGCCGTTGACGCGGGAGGCCGCCGCCGCCGCGAGCTCGCGCTCGGCGCGCGGCAGGCCGCCGTCCTCGGTGAAGAAGATGTCGTTGTCCAGGCGCGTGCGCGCCCCCAGCAGCTCGGGGTCGCGGGCCAGCAGCCGGAAGTAGGCGAAGTCCGCCCGCGCCGGCTCGACGAGGCCCGCGTAGTGGCGCTCGGTGAGCTCCTCCTTGGCGAGCGGCTCCAGCCACGGCACCCAGCCCAGGGGCTCGCGCGTGAAGGCCTCGGGACGGTCGAGGTCGGGGTGGTGGTGGATCATCGCGGGGCTCCCGGGGTGGCGTGGAGGACGGACAGGCCGGCGGCGGCGCGCAGCTGGTAGCTGAGGAACGCGACGAGCTGGGACAGGGTGACGGTCCCGCCCGCGGCCCAGCCGGCGGCGGCGAGGCGCTCGAGCGCGGCCGGGCGGGCGTCACGCGGGTGCAGGACGAGCAGCCGGGCGTGCTCGACGGCGGCCGACAACCGCTCGCCCAGCACCTCGCGCGCGACGACGC
Source organism: Oceanitalea stevensii (assembly GCF_014837105.1). Taxonomy (GTDB): domain Bacteria; phylum Actinomycetota; class Actinomycetes; order Actinomycetales; family Actinomycetaceae; genus Oceanitalea; species Oceanitalea stevensii. Next base: position 41,300 of record NZ_JACSPO010000015.1, read on the forward strand.
GGTAGTCCGGCACGGGGTCGGACTCGGCAGCCAGCCCGGGCTCCCGGTACGTCCCGGCCGGGCCGGTGACGGCGGCGGTCCCGGCCTCGGCGACGAGCGTGGCCGCGAGCGCGTCCGACCCTCCGGCGCCCAGCAGCGCCCGCCGGTAGTGGGACACCGCCCGCTCGTCGCGGTGCAGGCCCGCCACGAAGAGGGCGACGGCGAGCCGGTCGAGGACGGACACCTCGCCGTCGTCGTCGGGGGCGAAGAGCAGCCGGTAGGCGAGCTGGGCGTTCTCCCGCGCGGCGGGCCGCAGGTCGCGCAGCGCGTCCACGGCGCCGCCGGCGGGGACCCCGGCGAGCTCGCGCAGGACGTCGGCGCTCACCTCCGGGGCGCGGGTGTGGTCGAGGACGTGGGTCATGAGTCTCTCCTGGTGGCGTGGGCCGCGGGGACGGCGTCGAGCAGCTCGCGGGTGTACTCGCTGCGCGGGGCGTGGAAGATCTCGGCGGTCGTGCCGCTCTCCACCACGCGGCCGCGCTGCATGACGGTGACGCTGTCGGAGACCTGGCGGACGACGCCGAGGTCGTGGGAGATGAACAGGTAGGTGAGGCCGCGCTCGCGCTGCAGCTCGGCGAGCAGGTCGAGGATCTGCGCCTGCACGCTGACGTCGAGGGCGGAGACCGGCTCGTCGAGGACGACGACGCCCGGGTCCAGGACGAGCGCCCGGGCGATCGCCACGCGCTGGCGCTGCCCGCCGCTGAGCTCGCGCGGCCGCCGTCCGTGCAGCTCTGGTCCCAGGGCGACCCGCTCGAGGAGCGCCGCGGCCGCCGCCGCCCGCTCGCGGCGGTTGCCGAGCCGGAAGTTGCGCAGCGGCTCGGCCACGATGTCGAGGACGGTCATCCGGGGGTCGAGGGAGCCGAAGGGGTTCTGGTAGACGAGCTGGACCTGGCGGCGCCACTGGCGGCGCGCCTCCCCGCGCAGCGAGGCGACGTCGGTGCCGTGGACGAGCGCCGTGCCCGCCGTCGCCGTCTCCAGGCCCAGCAGGATGCGCGCCGTCGTCGACTTGCCGGAGCCTGACTCCCCGACGACGGCGTGCGTCGTCCCGGCCGGCACGGTGAGGCTGAGGTCGTCCACGGCCCGCACGTGCTGCCCACCACGGCCGGTGAAGTCCTTGCGCACGGACCGCAGCTCGACCGCGGGGACCGCGCCCGGCGGCGGCGCCGGCGGGGTGGGCCGCAGCGGCGCCGGGTTGAGCGCCGGCGCGTCCCGCACGAGGCGCCGGGTGTAGTCGCTGCGGGGAGCGCCGACCACCTCGCTCGCCGTCCCGGAGTCGACGACCCGCCCGCCCTGCATGACGACGATCCGGTCGGCGCGCTCGGCGGCCGCGGCGAGGTCGTGGGTGACGAGGAGGACGCCGGTGCCGTCCTGCGCGCGCAGCTCGTCGAGCAGGTCGAGGATGCGCCGCTGGACGGTGACGTCCAGGGCACTGGTCGGCTCGTCGGCGATGAGGAGCTGGGGCCGGAGCGCGAGCGCCGCGGCGATGAGCACCCGCTGGCGCATGCCGCCGGAGAGCTCGTGCGGGTAGGCGCCGGCCACGCGCGGGCCGGGCAGGCCCACGCGCTCGAGCAGCTCGGCCACCCGGGCCCGCACCGCCGCCTCGTCCCGCTCCCCGTGCACCCGCAGGGTCTCGGCGACCTGCCAGCCCACGGTCCGCAGCGGGTCGAGGGAGCTGCCGGGGTCCTGCGGCACGAGACCGATGCGCCGGCCGCGGACGTCCTGGAGCCGCCTGTCCGACCAGCCGCGGATGTCGGTGCCGTGCAGGAGGATCTGCCCCGAGGTGACCGTCGCGCCCGGTGCGAGCAGCCCGAGGACGGCGTGCGCCGTCGTCGTCTTGCCCGAGCCGGTCTCCCCCACCACCGCGACCACCTCCCCCGGCGCGACGGTGAGGCTCACGCCGGCGACGGCGGTGTGCTCCCCGCCGCGGCGGGTGCGGTAGGTGACGGAGAGGTCGCGGACGTCGAGGAGGCTCATCGCTCGCTCCCCAGGGAGCGGCTGACCCGGTTCGCCGAGAGGACGACGGCGACGATGACGAGGCCGGGCAGGGTGGTGACCCACCAGGCGGCGGCGAGGAGGTCGCGGCCCTGGGCGATGATCATGCCCCACTCCGGGTCCGGCGGGGTGACGCCGTAGCCGAGGAAGCCGAGGGTGGACAGCGCGAGGATCGCGGTGCCCAGCTGCATCGCCGCGAGCGCGACGACCGGCCGCAGGGAGTTGCGCAGCACGTGGCGCCACAGCACCGACAGGACGCGCCCGCCGCTGCCGTAGGCGGCCTCGACGTACTCGGTGGCGCGCACCTGGACGACCTCGGCCCGCACGAGCCGGGCGAACCCGGCCACCGCGCCGACACCGACGGCGAGCGCCGCGTTGACGGTGCCCGGGCCGAGGAGGACGACGACGGTGAGCGCGAGCAGCAGGCCGGGGATCGCGAGAAGGACGTCGACGACCCGCATGAGGACCTCCTCGACGAGCCCGCCGACGGTGCCGGCGACGACCCCGAGCAGGGTGCCGGCGGTGAGTCCGACGGTGACGGCGACGAGGGCGCCGGCGAGCGACTCGGACGCGCCGTGGACGACGCGGGAGAACAGGTCGCGGCCGTTGGCGTCCGTGCCGAAGAGGTGCTCACCGCCCGGGGCCTGGAGCCCCGCGCCGACGCTCGTGTAGGCGTCGAACGGGGCCAGGACCCCGGGGAGCACGGCCCACAGCAGCACGGTGGCGATGACGGCCCAGGCGAGCACGAGGCCGACGGGGACCGGACCGCGTCGACGGCGCGCGACGGGTGCGGGCTCGGGGGTGAGCGCGACGGGGACCGTGGGCGCCGCCGGGTCTCGGGTGGTGGTCGCGGTCATGTCCGGGCTCCTTCCAGCGGGCCGGCCACGGCGGGCGCGGCGACGGCGCCGGACGGTGGCGCCGTCGTCGTCCGTGCCCGGCGCAGACGCGGGTCGAGGACGGGGTAGAGGAGGTCGACGACGAGGTTGACGGTGACGAAGGCGAGCGCCGCCACGAGGACGATCGCCTGGATCACCGGCAGGTCCTGCGCCGCGACCGCGAGGTTGGTGAGCCGGCCCAGCCCGTCGCGGCCGAAGACGGACTCGGTGACGACCGAGCCGGCGATGAGCTCGGCGACGAGGAGCCCGCTGATCGTCAGCACGGGCAGCAGGGAGTTGCGGGCGGTGTGCCGGCTCAGCGTCCACCACCGCGAGGCGCCCTTCGCCTCGACGACGTGGACGAAGGGCCGGGTGGCGACGTCGTCGAGGGTGCGCAGGACGATCTGGGCGAGCGGCGCGCTCACCGGGACGGCGAGGGTGAGGACGGGCAGCACGAGCTCCTGCCAGCCCTCGGCCCCGATGACCGGCACCCAGCCGAGCCGGAAGGAGAACACCTGGAGCAGGACGATGCCGAGCCAGAACGCCGGGACGGACACGAACAGCGACGGGATCGCGGTGATCGCGTTGTGCAGCCACGGGCCGCGGGCGTAGCTCGCCGCGAGGGCGAGGACGACGGCGACGGCGGCCGCCACGACGAAGGCCAGGGACGCGAGCTGGAGCGTGGCGGGCAGGGCGGCCGAGACGCGGTCCACGACGGGGGTGGCCGTCTCGACGGAGTAGCCCAGGTCCCCCTGCAGCGTCCCCACCAGGGCGTGGACGTACTGGAGGAGGAGCGGGTCGTCGACGCGGTAGTACTCGCGGATCGCGGCGACCTGGTCGGCGGACAGGCCGAGCTCGGGGTTCTCGAACTTGATGAGGATCCCGTCCCCGGGCAGCGCGCCGAGGAGGAGGAAGGACAGCGTGTAGGCGGCCCACAGGACGAGGAGGGCCTGGCCCACCCGCCCCGCGACGTAGCGCGCGGTCACCGCTCCTCCAGCCACGTGTCGTACAGGCGCAGGCGCCCGACCGGCTCCCAGCCCAGGCCGTGGACGTGCGGCCCGGCGGCGTAGGTCTGCGGCATGTCGTACAGCGGGATCGTCAAGGCGTTGTCGACGAGGTACTCCTGCACCTCCGCGGCCTTGGCGTAGCGCTCCTCCGTGCCCGGCAGCGAGGTGATCTCCTCGAGGAGGTCGTCGAGCGTCTCGTCGGTGGAGACGAGGTAGTCGCGCTGGCTGCTGTGGAAGGCGCTGTAGAGGACGTCGGGATCGACGCGCCCGACGTGGCTGATGAGGACGCCGACGTCGGCCGGGTCCTGCTGGCGCTGGACCGCGGTGGCGGGGTCGGGCAGCTCGATGTGGAGCTTGGCGCCGACCGCCTCCCACTGCTGGGCGACGAGCTCGGCCGTCTCCTGGCCCAGCGGGAAGACCGCGGGGACGATCGTCGTGAGCTCCAGGCGCCGGCCGTCCTTGGTGCGGATGCCGTCCGGGCCGCGCTCCCAGCCGGCCTCGTCGAGCAGGCGGTTGGCCTCCTCCGGGTCCGCCGTCAGCCTGTCGGACAGGTCGGTGTAGCCGGTGGCCCCGGAGCTGAGCGGTGACGTGGCCACCGGGTAGTTCTCGGTGAAGAGCGTGTCGACGATCGCACCGGTGTCCGTCGCCTTGAGCAGCGCCTGCCGGACGGGCAGCTCGGTGAGGACGGGGTTGTCGGGGCGCAGCGCGATCTGCGGGCTGACGCCGTTGGTCTGTGGGGCGTACAGCTGGTAGCCGGCCGCCTCGACCGTCGGCTCGTCGTAGGCCTGGACCGAGCGCACCGCGTCGGCCTGCCCGGAGGTGAGGGCGCCGATGCGCACCGAGTCCTCGGGGGTGACGACGATGTGGATCTCGTCGAGGTAGGCGCGGCCCTGGTGCTCCTGGTGCGGCGGGGCCCAGTCGTAGTCCTCCCGCGCGGTGAGCGTGTACTCCTGCTCGGGCACCACCTCGGTGACCGTGAACGGGCCGGTCGCGACGAGGTTCTCGAGCTGGCACTGCTCCTCGTAGGGCAGCTCGTAGGTCGCGGGTCCGACGATCGCGGCGCCGACGACGGAGGTCGCCTGGAGGAAGCCGGGCACGGGGGCGTCGAAGGTGAAGACGACCGTGTGCTCGTCGCGCACCTCGGAGCCGGCGTAGTTCGAGACGAACTCCTGGCTCGCGAGCCCGAGCTCCTCGTCGCCGAGGCCGAGGTGGTCGAAGTTGGCCGCGACGTGCTCGGCGGTCAGCGGGGTGCCGTCGGAGAAGGTGACGTCCTCGCGCAGGTGGAAGACGTACTCGGTGGCGTCCTCCGACACCTCCCAGGACTCGGCGAGCCACGGGTGGATCTCGCGGGTCTCGGGGTCCTGGAAGGTGAGCTTGTCGGCGACCTGGTTGAGGACGGTGGCCACCGGGTAGTAGCCGGAGCCGCCCGCGTAGAAGCACGTGGGGAACTGGTACTCGAGGAAGGTGAGGGTGCCGCCCTGGCGGGGTGCGCCGTCGTCGGCGGCTGCCTCGCTCGTCGCACCGGGGCTGCCGCTACAGGCGGCGAGGACCAGGGTCGCGGCGGCAGCGGTGGCTGCGGCGAGCGTGCGGCGATGGGTGGTGCTCATCGGGCGGTCCTCTCGGGCTGACGGTCGAGCGTTCGGTTGAACGCTTGACCATCAGCGTGGAGGCCGTCCGCCCCCGTGTGACCGGGAGGTCGGGCGAAATCTCAGCGCGTGAGAAGCGGGGGGCTCCCCGCCGTGCGCGGTGAGACGGAGCGGGCTCAGCGACCGCCGAGGAGGAGGACGGCGTAGGGGCCGCCCGAGCCCATCGCGTAGCCCACGCCCACGTGGGTGTACTTGGTGTTGAGCATGTTGGCCCGGTGGACGCTGGAGTTCTTCCACCAGTCGACCATCCAGCTCGTGATCGCGCTGGAGGACATCGAGGCGCCGCCGGTGTTCCGGACGATGTTCTCCCCCGCCGCGGACCAGCCGCCACCGATCTCGGACCGGTAGTTCGGGTTGTGCTGGAGGGTCTGGTTGGCAGCCATCCACTCGGCCCAGCTCTGGGCGACCTGGTCGAGCGTGCCGTCGCTGCCGAGCGTGTGCAGGCCGTTCTGCGCGCGGAAGTCGTTGACCATGGCGCCGATCGCGCCGCGCTCACCGCCCTGCCCCACGGACACGGCGGCCGCGGGGGCGTCGTCGTCGGCGGTCTCCTCGCTGCTCTCGGCGGCGGGTGCCGGCGAGCGGGACGCGGACCGGCTCGCGGCGGCGGCGGCCTCCTCGCGGGCCGCGGCGGCCTGGCGCTCGGCCTCCTCCTCGGCCTCGATCGCGGCGACGACGTCGGGGATGTCCTGGATGTCGCCCTTGCTCAGCTCGACGTCGACGTCCATCGGCTCGAGCCCGAGGTCCGCCGAGCCGGGGACCGTGATGCCGGGGGCCACGTCGTTGCCGGTCTCGAGCCCGAGGGCGGCGAGGTCGGCGCGGGCCGCGGAGGCGTCGTCGTCGACGACCGCGGCCGCCGTCGCGCCCGCGACGAGGACGACGGCGAGAGCACCGGCCAGGCCCGCGCGGTAGCGGCGCTGGAGCGGCGCGGCGACCTGCTCGTACGGTCGCAGGCGCTGCGCGAGACGCTCGGCTCGGGACACGGTGCGGTGGGACGACGGCTCGGCCACGACTGGCCCTTCTCACCCCCCGGCTCGTCGGCGCCCGACCGACGGCACACCCCGCCGCTGGGTCGTCGTCCTCGGGCGGCGGCGGGAGGGGGAGCCGGCCGAGGGTCCCGCGCGGAGGGTTCGCGGGACACGGGCGACACTAACCCCGGACGCGGGCGAATGTCACGCTTTGGTCACGACGCCGTGGTGAACGCCTCAGTGGTCGTGGGCGGCCCGGAGGAGACCGGCACGCTCGGCGTGAACGGCGACCTGCACGCGGTTCCGGACCCCGAGCTTGGTCTGGATGGTGGCGAGGTGCGCCTTGACCGTGGCGGCCGAGACGAAGAGCTGGGCGGCGACCTCGGCGTTGCTCAGCCCGTGGCCGACGGCGACGGCGACGTCCCGCTCCCGCTCGGTGAGCGCCGCCATCGCGGCCTTCGCCTCCTGGCGGGCCTGGCCGTCGCCGCCGCGCGTGTAGTGGTCCAGGAGCTGCCGGGTGCTGCGCGGGGAGAGCACGGCGTCGCCGGCGACGACGGCCTTGACGGCCCCGATGATCTCCGCGGGAGAGGAGGACTTGAGGAGGAAGCCCTCGGCGCCCGCCTCGAGGCTGCGGAGCACGGCGTCGTCGACGTCCCAGGTGGTGAGGGAGATGACGTGCGGTGCCCGCGGCAGCGCCCGCACCGCGCGGGTGGCCGCGATCCCGTCGAGGCGGGGCATGCGCAGGTCCATGAGGACGACGTCGGGCGCGTGCCGCTGGACGGCCTCGACGACCTCGTCACCGTCACCGGCCTCCCCGACGACCTCGAGGGCGGGGTCGCTGCTCAGGAGGAGCCGCAGGCCCGTCCGCACGAGCGGGTCGTCGTCGACCAGGAGGATGCGGTGGGCCTCGGGCATGCCGTCATCGTAGGCGGCGCAGGTCAGAGGGCTGCCTCGCGCCACGGCAGGCGGACGGTGACGCGGAAGGTGCGGCCGTCGTCGTCCAGGCCGTAGGCGAGGTCCCCGCCGAGCAGCTCGACGCGTTCGGCGATGCCGCGCAGGCCCTGCCCGCCCCCGACGTGCCCGCTGGGCTCGTAGGGGTTGCGCGCGTCGATGTGCATGCCGGCGCTCGGGCTGCCGGTGACGTCGAGGCGCACGGGCCGACCCTCGGCGTGCCGGCGGGCGTTGGTGAGCAGCTCCTGGACGATCCGGTAGACCCCGCGGGCCAGGGCCGGGTCCGCCCGCTCCGCGCCGTCGATGTACACCGAGGAGCTCACGGGGAGCCCGGCGTCGACGGTCTCGCCGATCATCGCGGGGAGGTCGACGAGCGAGAGGTCCGGCTCCGCGGGCTCGGCGCTCAGCGGCTCGTTGAGCATGGCCAGCAGGGAGCGCAGGTCCGCCATCGACTTCGCCGCGCCCTCGCGGACGAGGCGGGCACTCTCGCGGAGCTGGCCGTCGGGTGGCGCGTTGGCCTCCAGGGCACCGGCGTGGAGGTTGAGCAGGGAGAGCCGGTGGCCGAGGACGTCGTGGACCTCCCGGCCGATGCGCTCGCGCTCACGCTGGCGGGCCAGCTGGTCGTCCAGGCGGTCGGTCCGCTGCTCGGCGGCGCTCACCTGGCCGGCGGACACCGCCGCCTCCCGGCGGGCGCGGACGGCGAGCCCTGCGCCCACCGCCACCGCCATCCCCAGCGCGAGGAAGAGGGGCGCGACCCACCAGCCGAGGGTGACCGCGGTGCCGGGCTCGGATCCCGCGGGCGCGAGGAGCGTCTTGATCAGGGAGGCGCCCGACGTGCGTCCGGCGGCGTCCCGGGCCACGGTCACGGTCGTGGCCACGGCGACGGCCGCCGTCGTCCACCACACGTCGGGCCCGCGTCTGCGGGAGATGAGCGAACCGAGGGCGACGAGCGCCGTCCAGCTCCCCACCGGCAGCACCACCGCGGTGGCGGCGGCGGTCAGGGTCACGGCGTAGGGCGCACGTCGTCGCCACAGGAGGACCAGCGGGAGACCGAGGGAGACGAAGAACCCGACCAGGACGACAACAACCGCGCCGTCCTCCGCGCGCTGGCCGGTCTCGGAGAAGACGAAGCTCGTCAGCGACATGAGCGCGCACAGCGTGCCCCACAGCACGGTGCGCCACCACGGCGCGGGCCGCGCCGGGATCTGCGCACGTCGCTCCATGGGCACACCGTATTCACCGCCGGACCGCGCCGGCACCGCCGACCGGCCAGTGTCGCGCCGCGCGGGCCTGGCCGATCGGCTGCGAACGGTAGGCAGTCGGCCGATGTGGCGACGGTGCCCGGTCGAGTTCGCTGGTGGTCACACGCCCCACTCCCAGGAGGACACGATGAACCACACCGACGGCCAGACCTTCCCGCACGGTCCTGGCGCCTACGCCACTCCGGGCGCCCCCTACCCGCCCGAGCCCCCGAAGCAGAAGAGCTGGTTCGCCCGGCACAAGATCCTCACCGCGATCCTCGTCCTCGTCGTCCTCGTCGTTGCGGGGACCGCGCTCGGTGGCGGCGAGGAGGAGGCGCCGTCGTCGGGAACCACCTCGGAGGCGCCCGCGGAGGAGGCCGCCGAGCCGGCGGCCGACGACGCCGCGCCCGCCGACGCCGCACCCGCCGAGGAGCCGGAGGAGCCTGCCGACGACGCCGCCGCCGGCGTCGGCGACCCCGTGCGTGACGGCAAGTTCGAGTTCACCGTCACCGAGGTCGAGACGGGCGTCAGCGAGGTGGGCGACGAGTTCCTCAGCGAGCAGGCGCAGGGCCAGTTCGTGCTCGTCCACATGACGGTGAGCAACATCGGGGACCAGGCGCAGATGCTCAGCGGGAGCAACCAGACCCTCGTCGACGACCAGGGGCGCGAGCACTCCGCCAACGGGTCGGCCGCCATCTACCTCGAGGGCTCGGAGACGTTCCTCAACGACATCAACCCGGGCAACTCCGTCGAGGGGACGGTCGTCTTCGACATTCCCGCCGACGCCCAGCCCGCCGCCATCGAGCTGCACGACTCGATGTTCTCCGGTGGCGTCACGGTCAGCCTCACGGACTGACCCACGATCCACGGCCCGGAGCCCCCTGCCAGGGCTCCGGGCCGTGCGCTACGCCGAGACCGCGCGCTCCACGAGCTCGAGGAGGGCTGCGGCGTAGGCGTCCTCGACGTCCGCGGCGCGGTGGGTGCTGGCCGCCCCGTCGGGGCCGGCGGTCGTGACGACGTACTCCCCGTCCACCCGCTCCAAGCCGCGGAACGTGCCACCGAGGTACTCGCGCAGCTGGTCCTCGCGGGGCAACCAGAGGGCGTCGTCCTGGTCGACGTTGTCCAGCGCCCACTCGGTGGTCCCGTTGAAGTTGAGCACGGTGCCGGTGTCGTAGGTCCGGGCCTCGATGACCATGTGGGAGAGGATGAAGACGTCCTCGGAGAGCTCCTCCGCCTTGATGCGGAACCGGTCGCCGGGCGCGGGGTCCCAGCGAAGTCCGGCGGCTTCGAGCTCACGGGCGAGACGATCGCTGATCATCCACCCAGTGTGCCGACCGTGGCGGCGGGGCGCTCAGCGATGTCCGCGAGCATGTCGGTGAGTGCGAGCGCGTCGAAGGGCGCCCGCACCTTGGCGTCGTTGTCGAAGTAGACGACGACGTCGTGCCCCGCCTCGTACCAGGCCCTCACCTTCGCGGCCCACGACCGGAGCGCCGGCTCGTCGTAGCCACTCACGTACAGCTCGGTGGCGCCGTGGAGGCGCACGTAGACGAGGCTCGCCGTGACGTCCTCGAACACGGGCCAGGTCTCGCCGCCGTCGGAGACGACGAGGCCGACGTCGTGCTCCGCGAGCAGCCGCAGGAAGGCGGGGTCCGCATAGCTCTCGTGGCGCACCTCGAGCGCGTGGCGGAGCGGCCGGTCCGCGTCCGTCGTCGTCCAGGCGCGGCCGTCCAGGCGTTCGTCGTGCCGTTCGCCGAGGGAAGCGGCCTGGGTGGTGCTCGTCGGGAGCGCGCCGAGGAACGCGGCGACCCTGTCGAGGTCGAGCCGCTGGCGAGCCGGCAGCTGCCAGAGGATCGGACCGAGCCGGTCCTCGAGCGCGAGCACGCCCGAGGCGAAGAAGTTGGCCAGCGGCACCTCGACGTCACGCAGCGCCTTGAAGTGGGTGATGAACCGGCCGCCCTTGACCGCGAAGGTGAAGCCGGGCGGTGTGCTCTCGCGCCAGCGCGCGTAGGACTCCGGGCGCTGGAGGGAGTAGAAGGAGCCGTTGAGCTCGACGGTCGGGAAGGTCTGCCCGATGTACTCGAGCTCCCGGCGCTGAGCCAGCCCGGGAGGGTAGAAGTCTCCGCGCCAGGGGGCGTACCTCCACCCGGACACGCCGATCCGCACCTCGGCCATGGCAGCGAGTGTAGGAATGAGCCTGCCGGTCCGCCCGGCGGCGGCGCGGTCGTCGTCGTCCACACCCCTTGTCGTTCGAACATGTGTTCGATATCATAGGGGCAGGAGGGGGTGAGGGCGATGGTCAGTCAGACAGCCGGGACAGCCGCCGCTGACGACGACGACCGCTCGCCCCTGATCGCGAGGGCCACCTTCGCGGAGGCACTCTCCCCCGACTTTGCCGGTCTGGTGTTCCGGTCTGTCAGCCGGCCGGGGCAGACGGCCGACCCCACACCCTCCAACCCGACGCCCGGTCCCGGTCAGGCACGGCCCCGGCCGCCGGCAGCGGCGGACGAGGAGCCACCGGGGTGGCCCGGCAGCCTCCTCGCGGAACTCCTCCCCCAGCCCGGCGCCCTCGGGGACTACCTCGAGCCGCTGGCCCCGAACGAGCGGCTGGCCACGCTGCTCGCGGCAATCGATCCCGTCGACGTGGACGACTTCTCCCTCGTCGAGCTGGTCGCCGCGCACAAGCGCATGGAAGCGTGGTCCGCGGCCCAGGCCGCCCGCGCCGCCGCGGTCCTCGCCGAGCGTGACTCGGTGAACCCGACCTGGCCCGGTGACGTCCCCGGCCGCACCCGGGGGGAGTGTGTCGTGGGCCAGGAGCTGTCCATGCGGCTGCGGATCACCAAGCAGGCCGCCGTCAGGATGGCCGCCTGCGGCCGCGCCTTCGGTGGCATGTTCGAACCCACCGGCGAGCTCCTCGACCGCGGTCTCATCGACTGGCCCCGA
>NZ_JACSPO010000016.1 GCF_014837105.1 Oceanitalea stevensii
CGACCCCACCCCCTCTGCGGGTTCCGACTGCTCTGCCGTCCTGCTCCAAGGCTATGACCGACCACTGACATCCGAGCTCCGTCCGTCCTCAGGGCAGCTCGGACGTCCGCAGCCCGGAGAGGGGCGCCGCAGAGGAGGTGGCGAGGCGAGCCACAGCGCCGTCATCGCACTGGTCATGACCAAGGCGCCCCACTTCCGGCGACGACGGCGGTGAGCGGCACGACGCCGAGCATCTACCCGCTGGCCACCAGGACGGTGCCCAGCGCCCGCGACGGCGCGAGACGGGACACGAAGCTGGCCCCCCACCATCGCGATGGAATGAGCACCGCCGGCGAGAGCCGACTGGCTGGAAGCGCCACAACTCGACCGGTCCACGAAGAAGAGGGGCAGCGGCAGCAGGCTCGTTGCCCGAGACGGTCCTGGCCGTCCCATGAAAAACGACAGCTGTCGAGGCCGACGTCGGTAGGGTGGCGGTGCCCGCCGATCTGCGGGCACCAGTCCCCGCCGGCAACGCTCGCCGGCGGCGGCTGCGCACGGCCGTACCGCTCACCTGCATAGGAGCTCCATGGAACTCGCCGGCACCGCCCTGATCGTCGTCGTGGCGGTCGTTGCCCTCATCGCCCTCGTCATCATCGGCTTCGTCTACGCCAAGGTGCGCTTCAAGATCGCCACCCCGGACGAGGCGCTCATCATCACCGGCCGCAAGAGCGGCAAGCCCGTCATCAACCCGGAGACCGGGGACGAGACCACCGACCTGTCCGGCCAGCGCGTCGTCATCGGGGGCGGCACCTTCGTCAAGCCGGTCTTCGAGCAGGTCGTGCGCCTGTCGCTGGCCTCCCAGAGCTTCTCGGTCGCCGCCGAGGACGCGACGACGAAGAGCGGTGTCGGCGTCACGCTGCGCTCCATCGCCGTCGTCAAGGTCGGTGGCACCGAGCGGATGGTGCGCGCCGCCGCCCAGCGCTTCGCGGGCCGCAGCCAGGAGCAGGTCATCGAGCAGCAGACGAGCGAGGTGCTCGTCGGTGTGCTCCGCACGATCGCCGGAACGCTGACCGTCGAGTCGATCCTCTACGAGCGCCAGGAGTTCTCGAAGGAGGTCAAGGACATCGCCGTCCCGATGCTCGCCGAGCGTGGCCTCGTCCTGGAGAACTTCGAGATCCAGACCGTCGAGGACTCCGGGGACTACATCCGCAACCTCGGGCGTCCCCGCGCCGCCGCCGTCGCCCGTGACGCGGAGATCGCCGAGGCGCAGGCGCAGCAGGAGAGCACCGAGCGGTCCAACGAGGCCGCGGTCCAGATCGCCGAGTCGAACAAGGCCCTGGCCCTGCGCAACGCCCAGATCGCCCAGCAGACGGCGCAGGCGCAGGCCGAGGCGGAGGCGGCGAAGGAGCGCGCCGAGGCTGAGGCCCAGCAGGCCGTCCTCGTCGAGCAGGAGCAGGTCGCCGTGCGCCGCGCCGCGCTGCGCGAGCAGGAGCTGCAGACCGAGGTCCGCAAGCCCGCCGAGGCCCGCAAGTACGAGGCCGCGCAGGAGGCCGACGCCCGCAAGTACTCCGTCGAGCAGGAGGCGGAGGCGTCCAAGACCACCGCCATCCGTAAGGCCGAGGCGGAGGCCCAGCGGACCATCGCGCAGGCCGACGCCGAGGCGTCCGCCGCCCGCGCCCGCGCCGAGGCCGACCTCGTCCAGCAGCAGCGCCGCGCCGAGGGTGCGCTCGCCCTCGCTCGTGCCGAGGCGGACGGCGTCCAGGCCCGCGGTGAGGCCGAGGCGGCCGCCGAGCGCGCCAAGGGTGAGGCCCGCGGTGCCGCGATCAAGGCCGAGTCCGACGCCTACCAGGCGTTCCCCGAGTCGGCCCGTCTCCAGATGATCCTCGACGCGCTGCCCCGCATGGCCCAGCCCTACGCGGACGCGCTCGGCAGCATCGACGACATCACCGTCATCGACAAGGCCGGCGCCTCGCGCCTCACCGAGCAGGTCTCCGTGGGTGTCCAGGAGCTCGGCACGCTGCTCAAGGCCCAGACCGGCATCGACCTGCTCGACCTCGTCCGCGGCCGCACGATGGACGCGCAGCAGCCCGCGCCGGTGGGCGTGGGGCGCCCCACCGCGGGCGACGACAGCGAGAGCAGCACCTCCGCCTGACACCACCCGGCGGTCCCGGCACGGCCGGGACCGCCGGGTGAGCGAGGTCATCTGGGCCGCGCCACGCCGCGCCACTAAGGTGGACGGTCGGAGCAGGCCGGTCCCCCGCGCCTCGCTCATCAGGCCCGACGGCGCGCCTCCCAGTCCTGACCACCGGCGCCTGCGCCGTCGACCACGGGAGACCTCGTGACCTCACCCCTCGCTGCGCCCACCGGCCCCAGCCCCATGGAGCGTCGACGGGCCCACAGCGAGGACGTCACCTCCGTCGTCGGCGCGCTGCGCAGCCCGCGCCGCCTGCGCACCGAGGTCCTGGCCGGCCTCGTCGTCGCCCTCGCGCTCATCCCCGAGGCGATCTCGTTCTCGATCATCGCCGGCGTGGACCCCCGCGTGGGCCTCTTCGCCTCCTTCACCATGGCGGTCTCCATCGCCTTCCTCGGTGGTCGGCCCGCGATGATCTCGGCGGCGACCGGTGCCGTCGCGCTCGTCATCGCGCCGGTCATGCGCGAGCACGGGATGGACTACCTCATCGCGACCGTGATCCTCGCCGGGCTCATCCAGGTGCTGCTCGCCGTCGTCGGCGTGGCCCGGCTCATGCGGTTCATCCCGCGCAGCGTCATGGTCGGCTTCGTCAACGCGCTGGCGATCCTCGTCCTGCTCGCCCAGCTCCCCTACCTCACCGACGTCTCCTGGCACGTCTACGCCATGGTCGCGGCCGGGATCGCGATGATCGTCCTCGTCCCCCGGCTCACCAGGGCGGTGCCCGGCCCGCTCGTCGCCATCGTCGTCCTCACGACGGTGACGGTCGCCTTCGGGCTCGCGGTCCCGGACGTGGGCGACCAGGGCGAGCTGCCCGACTCCCTGCCCTCGTTCTTCCTGCCCGACGTCCCGCTCACGCTGGAGACGCTGCAGACCATCGGCCCGTTCGCCGTCGCCATGGCCCTCGTCGGGCTCATGGAGTCGCTCATGACGGCGAAGCTCGTCGACGACGTCACCGACACGCACTCCGACAAGACCCGCGAGGCGTGGGGCCAGGGCGCCGCCAACGTCATCACCGGCTTCCTCGGCGGGATGGGCGGCTGCGCGATGATCGGCCAGACGATGATCAACACGAAGGTCTCCGGCGCCCGCACCCGCATCTCGACCTTCGTCGCCGGAGTCTTCCTCCTCGTCCTCGTCGTCGCGCTCGGTGACGTCGTCGGCACGATCCCGATGGCGGCGCTCGTCGCGGTGATGGTCATGGTGTGCGTCGCCACCTTCGACTGGCACTCCGTGCGTCCCTCGACGCTGCGCCGCATGCCGAAGAGCGAGACGACCGTCATGCTGTCGACCGTCGTCGTCACCGTGCTCACCGAGAACCTCGCCTACGGCGTCGTCGCGGGCGTCGTCGTCGCGGCCGTCATGTTCGTCAACCGGGTCGCCCACGTCACCGAGGTCGTCGAGGTGGCCCACCCCGACGAGGACACCCGCGTCTACGCGGTCGTCGGTGAGCTGCTGTGGGCGTCGTCCAACGACCTCGTCTACCAGTTCGACTACACCGGGGACCCGAAGAACGTCGTCATCGACCTCTCGCGGTCCCACATCTGGGACGCGTCGACCGTCGCGACGCTCGACGCGATCACGACGAAGTACGCCGCAAAGGGCAAGAACGTCACCATCACCGGGCTGAACGAGGCGAGCGCCCAGCGTCACGCCCGCCTCGCCGGCCACCTCGGCGGGGAGTCCTAGGAGCGGACCTCGCCCGCCGTCCCCCTCCGCGCGTCGACGACGGCGACCACGAGGGTGACGAGCAGCAGTGCCGCCGTGGTCGCGAACCCCGCGGTGACGGCGAGCGGCCAGCCGTTGCCGTCGAGCACCGCGAAGGCGACGGCGGTGATGACGCCCAGCCCCATCGCGGTGCCGATGCGCTGGCCGGTCTGGAGCACGCCACCGGCGCTGCCCGCGTACTCGAGGGGCACCTCCCCCAGCGTGATCGTCTGGTTCGGGGTGATGACCAGGCCCTGAGCGCCGCCGACGAAGGCGAGCGTGAGGAGCATCCACCACACGCTCACCCGGCCCGCGTCGACGAGCTGGACGACGGCGATGCTCAGCCCCAGGCCGACGATCGCGCTGCAGATCCCGGCGACGACGATGCGCCGGCCGTGGCGGCTCACCCGCCGGCCGGACCAGTTCGCGGTGAACGCGGACAGGACCGCGGCGGGCATGCCGATGAGCCCCGCCTCCAGGGCGCTGCGGCCCAGGCCGTTCTGCACGTAGAGCGCGACGAGCACCCACACGGACGTCACGCCCATGAAGTACAGGCCGGCGATGAGCGTGCCGGTGGTGAAGCTGCGGACCCGGAAGAGCGCGAGGTCGACCATGGGCGCGTGCCCGCGGTCGCGGTAGCGGCGCTCCCACCACAGCCACACGCCGAGGAGCACGACGGCGACGGGCAGGACGAGCCAGCCGCCCGGCCCGAGGGACCGCTCGACGAAGGGCAGGAGCAGGGCGAGGACCGCGAGGCCGAGCAGGACGGCGCCCACCGGGTCGAGCTCGCGCACCACCGACCGCCCGCCGCGCTCGCGCGGGTTCCGCAGCGGGCGGGGCAGCCAGCGCAGCGCGAGGACGATCGCGGCGATGCCGACGGGCACGTTGACGAGGAAGGTCCACCGCCAGCCCTGGGCGTCCCCGGCGAGCTGGACGATGAGCCCGCCGATGACGGGGCCGATGGCGACGGACACTCCGATGACGCTGCCGAGCGCGCCGTAGGCGCGGCCCCGTTCGGGCCCGCGGAAGTACTGCTGGATCATCCCCACGGCCTGCGGGTTGAGCAGGCCCGACCCCAGGCCCTGAAGGACGCGCGCGATGTTGAGGCTCAGCGGGTCGGGAGCGAGACCGCCGGCGATCGAGGAGAGGGTGAAGAGGGCGACGCCGGCGATGAACAGCGGGCCCCGGCCGAGGATGTCCCCGGCGCGGCCGGCGGCGACGAGGACGACGCCGAAGGTGAGGGCGTAGCCGGTGAGCACCCACTGCAGCTCGGAGTCCGAGGCGTCCAGCCCGCGCTGGATCGAGGGCAGGACGACGTTGATGATGCTCACGCCCACGAGCGACATGAAGATCGCGACGAGGAGCACCGCGAGGATGCGCCAGCGCCGCGGGTCGGGGGTGGTGCCGTCGTCCGCCGGGCTCAGGGTGGGCCGCCTCTCCTCGGTGTTCTGCCCCACGAATGCTACGCACCGCCACCGTCAGGTGGATCATGGAGCATCGTGACCACACCTCTCTCCCGCTTCGGTGACCGTGCCCGCCGGTCGGCGTGGGCCGTGTGGCTGGCCGGCGGCGGGGTCTACTTCCTCGCCCTTCTCCACCGCGCCTCGCTCGGCGTGGCGGGCCCGGACGCGGTGGACCGTCTCGGGATCACGTCCACCCAGCTCGGCTCCTTCGTCATGGTCCAGCTGGGCCTGTACGCCGTCATGCAGGTGCCCGCCGGCGTCGCCATCGACCGCTTCGGGCCGCGACGCGTCCTGTTCGTCGCCACGCTCGTCCTCGGGACGGCACAGCTGGGCTTCGCGCTCGCCACGAGCTACCCCGTCGCCCTCGGGGCCCGCGCCCTGCTCGGCATCGGGGACGCGGCCGTCTTCATCGCCGTCCTGCGGCTGGCCGCGATGTGGTTCCCGCACCACCGGTACGCCTTCCTCACGATGCTCACCGGGCTCATCGGGATGGCCGGGAACCTCGCCGCCACCGTCCCGCTCGCCGCCGCCCTGGGCTGGCTGGGCTGGACACGCACCTTCGCCTTCACCGCGGGCGCCTCGCTCCTCTACGCGCTCCTGCTGCTGCGCCCCGCGGTCGCTGCGCCCTACCGTGCGGTGCCGTCGCCTGACGTGCCCGCCGTCCCGCGCAGCGCCGTCGCCGACGTCCGCGCCGCCTGGACCCGCCGCGAGACCCGCCTGGGCTTCTGGACCCACCAGGCCACGATGACCCCCGGCGTCGTCATCTCCCTCGTCTGGGGCTTCCCCTACCTCACCGGCGGGCTCGGCTGGTCCGACGCCGCGGCCGCCTCCCAGCTGTCGGTCTTCGTCCTCGGCACGCTCGCGATGAGCTTCGTCGTCGGGCCGCTCGCGGGGCGCAGGCCCACGTGGCGCTCCCCGATGGCGATCGCCGTCGCGCTCCTCGGCATCCTCGCCCTCGCCCTCCTCGTCCTGTGGCCGGGCGGGCAGCCGCCGCACGCCGTCGTGACGATCGCCTTCCTCATGCTCGCGATCGGTGGCCCCGGCTCGCAGATCGGCTTCCACATCGCCCGCGACTACAACGCGCCCGTGCGGATCTCGACGGCGACCGGCCTGGTCAACGCGGGTGGCTTCGTCGGGGCGATGGTCGCCGCCATCGTCGTCGGGCGGGTCCTGGACCTGCGCGGTGGCACCGACCCCAGCCTGCTCGACTACCGGTGGGCCGTGGCCTCCATCGCCCTCATCGCCGTCTTCTCCACCCTCGCGCAGGTCCTCACGCTCCTCGGGGTGCGCGCGGACATCCTCGAGCGGATGGCCCGCGGCGAGCACGTCGTCGTCCCGCAGACCGAGCACTGGTGGGACCGCGCCTACCGGCGGCTGGCCCGCCGCCCGCGCCCGTAGCGGTAGCCGGCCCCGGCGAGGAGCACGACGACGCCGCCCGCCACCGCCGTCGGCGGCAGTGACGCGGCGAGGACGAGGCACCCGACGACGCCCAGGACCTGCAGCAGCCGCGGGGACCGGCGCCGGTGGCGGGGCTGGGTGAAGGCCGCCGCGTTGGCCACGGCGTAGTAGAGCAGGACGCCGAAGGAGGAGAAGCCGATCGCCTCGCGCAGGTCGACGACCAGCACCAGGACGGCGCCGACGACGGCGAGCACCACCTCCGCGCGGTGGGGCACCCGGAAGCGCGGGTGCACGGCGGCGAGCCACCCCGGCAGGTCGCCGTTCCGGGCCATGGCCAGGCTCGTCCGGCCGATGCCGGCGAGGAGCGCGAGCAGCGCGCCGAGCGCCGCGAGCGCCGCCGCGACCCGCACGAGCGGCGCGAGCCACGTCCCGGCGACGGCCTCGGCCACCGGAGCGGCCGAGGCCGCCAGCCGCTCGGGGCCGAGGGCGAGGAGGACCGTGCCGCCCACGAGCGCGTAGAGCACGAGCGTCAGGCCCAGCGCCGTGAGGATCGCACGGGGGATCACCCGCTCGGGGTCGCGCACCTCCTCGCCCAGCGTCGCGACGCGTGCGTAGCCGGCGAAGGCGAAGAAGAGGAGACCCGCCGACTGCAGGACACCGAACCAGGACAGCTCGGTCGGCACGAGCACCGCCAGGTCGCGGTCTGCCGTGCCCACCCCGACGGTGACCGCGAGCAGCAGGACGAGGACGACGACCGTGACGATCACGCGGGCGACCGCTGCGGTGCGGGTGACGCCGACGTAGTTGACCGCGGCGAGGGCGAGGACCGCGAGCGCCGCGGACGGTCGCTGCCACCCCGGCGGGGCCGCGTAGGCGGCGAAGGTCAGCGCCATGGCGGCGCAGCTCGCGGTCTTGCCGACGACGAAGGACCAGCCGGCGAGGAAGCCGGGCCACGCACCGAGCCGTTCGCGGCCGTACACGTACGTCCCGCCGGACGTGGGGTACTGCGCGGCGAGCTGGGCCGAGGCCGTCGCGTTGCACCAGGCGACGAGGCCCGCGACCGCGAGCCCGACGAGGAGGCCGGCGCCGGCCACGGCGGCCGCGGGCGCGAAGGCCGCGAAGACCCCGGCACCGACCATCGAGGACAGCCCGATGACGACGGCGTCCCCCGTGCCCAGCCGTCGGGCCAGGTCGTCCTCACCGGCGCTCATGACGACTCACCTCCTCCTCCGGCCGGGCGCGGCGTGCGGCCCGGCGGCACACGGTAGGTCCGCCGGGTGTCCGGACGGTGAACGGGCACCGGCACGACGGCGGGGTCAGGCGGCCCCGACGTCGCGGCGGCGCAGCCCGACCAGTCCGGCGAGCAGGAGCAGGGCGGCGAGTGCGGCCATGACGACCAGCGGGGCGGGCGCGAGGTCGGCGTCGGGGACCGCCGGGGTGTGGGCGAGGGGTGAGACGTCGCGCGCCCAGTCGGGCAGCCCGAGGAGGTCCCCGAGGACGGCGACGATCACCACCCACACCACCAGTGCCCACGCGAGGGAGGCCGCCCGTGGGGCGAGGCCGTACAGCGCCACGGCCAGCGCGCCGACGAGCAGGATCGCGGGCAGGTGGGCGAGCGCGGCGAGCGTGAGCTCACCGACCCAGCCGGCCTCACCGGTGGCCAGCGCGACACCGGCTCCCACGCCGAGCCCGATGAGCACCTGGACGAGGACGGTCTCGACGAGCACGACGGCGACCCACCGGACGAGGAGGGCGGTGCGCGAGCTCCCGGAGACGAGCAGGCCCTCCACCCGGCCCGCCCGCTCCTCCGCCCGCAGCTGCAGGACGCCGGAGACGACGAGCGCGGCCGGCCCGACGGCGAGGAACCCGAGCATGACCGCGGCGAAGGAGCGGGTGAGGTCGCTGAGGTCGAGGTCGATCCACTCCCCCACCGCGGGGATGTCGGCGACCATGCCCTCGAGGGAGTTCGCGAGCGTCCCGAAGGCGAGGGCGAAGAGGAACAGGGCGACGGCCCAGCCGATGAAGGTGCCGGACACGAGGCGCCGGGCGAGACCGGTGGGTGCGAGCAGCGACCGGGACGCGGCCGGCGGCCCGGGGCGGGCGGGCCGCAGCCCGGCGCCGAGGTCGCGCTGCCGGGCGAGGGAGACCGCGAGGACGAGCAGCAGGACGGTGACGAGGGCCGACACCGCCAGTGGCCACCAGCGCAGGTCGACGTAGAGGCGGGTCTGCTGCGCCCACGCGAAGGGGGAGAGCCACGACAGCCAGGAGCCCTGGGGCTCGATGACGTCACCGATCCCGCGGACGAGGAACGCGACGGCCACCGCCCCCAGCGCCATGCCCGAGGCGGCCCGGGCGTGCTCGGTGAGCTGCGCCGTGACCGCGGCGACCGCGCCGAAGACGAGGCCGGTGAGTGCCGTAGCGACGCCGAGCGCCACGGAGTCCGCCACGGCCATCCCGGTTCCCACGAGCGCGCCCGTGACGGCGGCACCCACGGCGAGGTCGGCGACGGTGACGGTGAGCACGGCGGCCAGCGCCGGGGCGAAGCGGCCCACGGGCAGTGAGCGCAGCATCTCCAGGCGGCCGGACTCCTCCTCGCCGCGGGTGTGGCGCACGACGAGGAGCACGCTCATGATCGCGGCCGGCAGGAACACCCACAGCGAGAGCTCGTTGGCGAGCATGGCGCCGAAGGTGTAGTCGTCCAGCGCGAACGCGGGCCCGGTCATCATGACGGCGGCCGGGCTGTCCATGAGGGCGGCGCGGGCCTGCAGCGCCTGCGCGTCGGGGTAGGTGTCCTCGAGCGTGGCCACCGAGCCGGCGACGAGGGCGGCGAAGGCGAGCGCCCAGATGAGGATCTGCCGGCGCGAGACCCGCAGGAAGAGGCGCAGCAGCCCACCCGTGGCGGTGAGGAGCTCACCGCCGTCGGCCCTCGCGGGCACGGTGGCCGCCGGGGCGGTGCTCGTCGTCGTCATCGTGCGGCCCTCCCCCCTGCGGTCTCGTGCTCCGGCTCGTCGCCGTAGTGGCGCAGGAACAGGTCCTCGAGCGAGGGCGGGGTGATGGTGAGGTTGTGCACGCCGAGCTCCGCGAGCACGGGGAGCAGCTGCGGGACGGCGGTGTCGTCGACGTCGAAGCGCAGCCGGCCGCCGTCGACGGCGAGGTCGTGCACCCCCGGTGCCCGTCGGACGCGGGCGAGGTCCGCCGTCGTCGTGGCCGTGACGGTGGACCGGGTGAGGTGGCGCAGCTCGGCCAGGGTGCCGGTCTCGACGTCGCGGCCCGCGCGGATGATCGTCACGGTGTCGCAGAGCTTCTCGACCTCGGCGAGGATGTGGCTGGAGAGCAGGACGGTGCGTCCCTGGTCCCGCAGGCGGCGGACCTCCTCGGTGAAGACGGCCTCCATGAGGGGGTCCAGGCCGGAGGTCGGCTCGTCGAGCAGGTAGAGCTCGACGTCGCGGGACAGGGCCGCGACGAGCGCGACCTTCTGGCGGTTGCCCTTGGAGTAGGTCCGGGTCCGCTTGGTGGGGTCGAGCTCGAAGCGCTCGAGCAGCTCGGCGCGCCGGCGGCGGTGGGCGGTGCCCGTCTCGTGCCGGGTGAGCACGTCGATCGCCTCACCGCCCGTGAGGGCCGGCCACAGGCTCGTGTCACCGGGGACGTAGGCGAGGCGGCGGTGGACGGCGACGGCGTCGCTCCACGGGTCACGGCCGAGGACCTGGGCGGTGCCCGAGTCCGCTCGCAGCATGCCGAGCAGGACGCGGATGGTCGTCGACTTGCCCGACCCGTTGGGGCCGAGGAAGCCGGTGACCTGACCGGCCGGCACGCGGAGCGAGAAGCCGTCGAGGGCGCGGGTGGAGCCGAAGGTCTTGACGAGGTCCTGCGCGAGGATGGCGGTGTCCGACATCGTGTCTCCTGTCAGCGTTCGGGTGCCTGGCCGGTGCGGCTCTCGACGTAGGAGTCGAGCAGGGACCGGTCGGTGAGCAACGGCTCGGTGTAGACCTCGAGGAGCGGGCCGACGATGCGCTCGGAGTAGGCGCGCAGCCAGCCCGGCAGCTCGTCGAGGTCGAGGTGCTCCTGCTGGGCGGGCAGCTGGAGGAGCAGCGCGCCGAGCGCCTGCTCGGTGAGGACCCGCGCACGGGCCTCGGGGTTCCTGCTGGGCCGGACGACGCCGGCCGCCTCCCCCTGCCGGAGGTACTCGACGGCGTCGCTGACGAAGCCGTCGACGAGCTGGGTGGCCAGCGGGCCGCCGGCCTGCAGCCGGCGCAGGACGTAGCCGACGACAGGCGCGTAGCCCTCGATCTGCGCCAGCTGCGTGAGCATCGCCCCCGCCCCACCGCCACCGCCGAGCACGGGGGCCTTGTTCTCGCGGGCCACCGTGAGGACGTGGGCGTCGCATGCCTCGCGCAGCCCGTCGCGGGAGCCGAAGTGGTGGAGGATGAGCGCCGCGCTCACCCCGGCGTCGGCCGCGACGGTGCGGAGCGGGGCGGCCACGCCGTCGGCGGCGAAGCGACGCACGGCGGCGTGGAGGATGCGGGCACGGGCGGTGAGCTCGCCACCGACGGCCTGGGCTGAACCCATGTTCAATAGGCTAAACACGTGTTCAGCCGCGGTCAAGGGGAGCGCCTCAGAGTCCTCCGCGCAGTGCTGCCACCGGCTCGAGGGACGCCGCCTTGAGCGCCGGGTAGGCCCCGGCGAGCAGGCCGATGACACCGCCGAGGGCTGCCGAGCCGGCGACCAGGCCGAGGTCGAGGATGGGCGTCCACTTCTGGACCACGCTGATCCCCACGACGGCGAAGGCGCCCATCGAGGCCCCGATGAGCCCGCCGAGCAGGCCGATGGTCACCGACTCGGCGATGAACTGGGTGGCGATCTGTCGGCGGCTGGCGCCCAGCGCCCGCCGCAGGCCGATCTCCCCCACCCGCTCCATGACGCCCAGCAGCGTGACGTTGGCGATCCCGAGCCCACCGACGAGCAGGGCCACCCCGCCGAGCGCGAGGAAGATCGCGTTGATGTCGCCCTGGACGTTCTCCCGCAGCACGTTCCCCAGGGACGGCGCCTGGACGGTGACGTTCTCCGGGGTGTTCGGCGAGAGCGCGAGCGGTGCCTGCTCGGCCAGCAGCGGGCCGGCGCCGACGGCGATGCGCACCTGCACCTCGGTGGCCGCCGTGAGGTCGAGGTCGGCGCGCGCGGTCCCCAGCGGGAGGATGACGGCGTCGAGGACGTCCTTGCGGCGGGCGACGTCGTCGATGATGCCGATGACCGTGTAGGCCTCCTCACCGATGAAGATGGCGGGCTGGGAGTCCACGCGGTTGATGCTCAGCCGCTGGGCGGCGCCGGAGCCGAGGACGACGACGCGGTCGGCGCGGGCGTCGTGCCCGGCGTCGAACATGCGCCCGGTGGCCAGCTCCCCGCGCAGGGCGGGCAGCAGCTGGTCCGAGCTCGCCACGAGGCTGGGCTGCGCCTGGGTGGCCGCCGCGGGGTCGACGAGCGGCACGGAGGTGATCCGGCGTCCCCCGGCGTCGAGGTCGGCCATGAGGACGGCGGCCTCGACCCCGGCCAGGCGCTCGAGCCGCTCGGAGCTGTCCCACGGCAGCGCCGTGCGTGAGCGGCTCGCGCCGCCCGCGCCCTCCGCGGTGCCGGGCGTGACGACGGCCTGGGTGGCCGCGACGGCGTCGAACTGGCGGGCGATCTGCCCGCCACCGGTCTGGGCCATCCCGATGGTGACGACGAGCGCCGCGATGCCGAGCACCGTGCCGAGGATCGTGAGGGCGAGCTTGCCCGGGCGCGCGCCGATGCCGTGCGCGGACTCGCGCAGCAGGTCGCGCAGCCCGAAGCCGTTGCCGTTCACGGCACCTCCCGCAGCACGCCGTCGGTGATCCGCACGCGGCGCTGGGCGCGGGCGGCGACGGCGTCGTCGTGGGTGATGACGAGGAGGGTGAGGCCGTCGGCGTGCAGCTCGTCGAAGAGGTCGAGGACCTCCCCGGACGTCACGGTGTCGAGGTTGCCGGTGGGCTCGTCGGCGAGCAGCAGCCGCGGCGCGGTGACGACCGCCCGGGCGACGGCGACGCGCTGGCGCTCCCCGCCGGAGAGCGTGGTGGGGCGGAAGCCGATGCGGTGCTCGAGGCCCACCCGCTGCAGGGCGGCGTAGGCGCGGTGCAGCCGCTCCTCGCGCGGCAGGCCGGAGTACATCGTGGCGAGCAGGACGTTCTCCAGGACCGTGCGGTGCGGGAGCAGGTGGAAGGCCTGGAAGACGAAGCCGATGAGCCCGCCACGCAGCGCCGTGCGCTGCCGCTCGCCCACCGTGTGGGTGGGGATGCCGTCGAGCCAGTACTCCCCGGCCGAGGGCCGGTCGAGGAGGCCGAGGAGGTTGAGCAGCGTCGACTTGCCCGAGCCGGAAGGCCCGACGATGGAGAGGTACTCCCCGCGTGGCACCCGCAGGGAGACCGGGTGCAGCGCCGTGACGGCGGGCGGTCCGGGGAAGGAGCGGGAGACCTCACGCAGGTCGACGACGGGCGGCACCTCGCCGTCCTCGACGACCGCGTCCTCGCGGACCGGCGCGGCCGTCACCGGCCGACCACCACGAGGTCGCCGACGGCCAGGCCCTCAGCGCTGACCTCGACGTACCCGTCGGCCGTGAGGCCGGTCTCGACGACGACGATCTCGGTGCGCTCACCGCCGCGGTCGACCTCCACACGGCTCTCCCCGCCGGCGCCGGCGGTCAGCGCGGCGACGGGCACGACGAGGACCTCCCCGCCGGTCGACTCGAGCGGGACCGTCACGCGGACGTTGGAGCCGACGATCTCGGCGCGCTGCTCCTCGGTGATCTCGACCGGGACGAGGACGAGCTCGTGCCGGTCCCCGCCGCCACCGCCACCGCCGCCGTCCTCGCCGTCGCCCTCGCCGTCGGCGGTGGGCCGGGCGCTGGGGGTGCGCGTCTCCGTGACGGTCGCCTCGATCTCCTCCTCCCCCACGGTGAAGTAGGCCGTCGTCCCCTCGGGCACGAGGGCGGCGTCGGCGTCGGAGACGCTGGCGAGGACCTGGAGGGTCGCCCCGGAGATGGTGAGGGCCTCCCCGCTCACCGTGTCCCCGCGGCGCACCATGACGGAGTCGACCCGGCGCGGCAGGGTGTCGACGTAGACGACCTCCGCCGCGGGCAGCGGGGTCATCGCGGTGTTGCGCGCCTCGGCGAGCGCGCGCGCGGCGTCCTCGACGGCGGTGGCGGCGGCGTCACGGGCGGAGCGCTCGGCGGAGGTGTCCGGGGCGGTGAGCGCCTCCTCGCGCTCGGCGCGGACGACCGCCAGCTCCTCCCGGGCCTGGGTGACGGCCTCGGCGCCCTCCGGCGCGGCGAGCTGGACGGCTCGCTCGGCGCGGGCCACCGCGGTGTCCAGCCGCAGCCGCTCCGAGCGGGGCAGCCCGCCGGCCGCACGGTCGACCTCTGCCTGCGCCTGCGCGTAGGCCTCCTCGGCCATCCGCAGCCCCTCACGGGCGGCGGTGAGCGCCTCGCCGGCCCCCTCCTCCGCGACGGGCGACGCGTAACCGGCCTCCTGGTAGAGGGCGTCGACGGCGGCGGAGGTGGCGGCGTCGAAGACGTCGGAGTCGCGGTTGCCGACGCCCAGGCCCAGCGAGTGCAGCGCGTCCTTGAGCTGGGTGACGTCGGGGCCCGAGCTGCCCACGCGCAGCGTGCGGTAGACGGGCAGCTCCCCGGGCAGCACGATGACCGGCCGCCCGGCGACCTCCATGATCACCTGCCCGGCCTCGACGAGGTCCCCGACCTCGGGCACCTGCCCGGTGACGATGGCGGGTCCACCCATGTCGGTGGTCTCGAGGGCCACGGAGACCGGGTCGTCGTAGAGCGCGTCACCGCGCAGGGTGAGGTCGGTGGACAGCTCGCGCTCCTCGACCGGCACGGTGATGAGCCCGGCCTCGGGCGGCGCGGCCTCCGCCGCACGCTGCGCCGGGGAGATGACGAGGTTGCTCACCCCGATCCCGGCCGCGAGGCTCGCGACGGCGGTCGCGGCGACGACGACGATCGTCCGGTTCGCGCGGGGCGGCCGGACCCCGGGCGGCAGCTCCTCCTCGGGCTCCCCCGGCAGGTCGAGGACGGCGTCGACCGGCTCGCCGGGCTGCTGCCGGCGGCGGAGGCGGATCACGCGTCCTTCCCGTACGCCGCGACGACGGCGTCGATGTCCGCCTGGTAGGTCTCGATGAACTTCTTCTCGAGCTCGAACTGGATCTCGAGCGACCGGGCCTCCACGTCCAGCTCCTCCTGGCAGCGGAAGTCGGCGACGGCGGCGGCGATCTCGCGCTCGCGGAGCTCGGCGAGCCCCATCTCCTCCATGACCTCCGCGACGGGGTCGCCACCGCCCGCGGCGTCCAGGGCCTCCCAGTCGAGGTTCTCCCAGTCGATCTCGGCGTCGGCCTTCTGGTAGAGCGCGTCGTACTCCTCGTAGAACTGCTCGGTCGCCGCCATGGGGGTGGTCATGCCGGTGATGCCGGCGTCAGCCATGCAGGCGGCCCACTCGTCGTTGACCTCCCGCATGCGGGGGTCCTTCTCACCGTCCTGGTAGAGCTGGTCCATGGCCTCGAAGAGCTCGGTGAAGGCCGGGTCGGACCACGGGTCCCCCTCCTCGTAGACCTCGTGGGTGGCCAGGCCCTGGCAGCCGGCCTCCTCCCAGTCGTACTCCTCGAGGATCTCCTCGTCCTCGACCCACTCCTCCTCCTCGAAGGTCTGTGGGCCGTAGAGGGCCTCGAAGTAGGCCTCCTGCTCGGAGGCCGACATCCCGTTGACGTACTCGTCGTTGGGGTCGACCCACTCCTCCTCGGGCTCCGCGACCTCCTCCTCCTGCGCCGACCACGGGTCGGTGGTCACCCCGTAGCCGTACTGCTGGGCCCACTCCTCGGTGTTCCAGTCCTCGTCCTCGGTGACGATCGTGGTACCCATGTCGTACTCGACGGGCGTGTACTCGAAGCCCTCGTCCGCCATGCAGGAGGCGACGGTCTCCTCGACCTGCCGCATGCGCTCCGCCTCCTCGCGCTCCATCTCCTCCGGGTCCTGCCCGCTGCCCCAGACGACGCCGAGCGCCTCGTTGAGGGGGCTGTCCTCCCAGGTGAGCTCGGCGCTCTCGGCGGCGGGGCCGTCCGAACAGGCGGTCAGCGCCGCGAGAGCAGCGACGGAGGCAAGGACGACTCGGGCGGTGCGCATGGGCATCTCCTCGGGTGGGGCGCGCTCCAGTGCGAGCCGATGCGAGTGACGCTAGTGAGCGGGCCACCTCGGCGGCGTCGTACCAAGGAATGATTTCCGTCGCCCGGGGGACTCGATTCGGTAACGGTCGGGCGCCAGCACCTAGAGTGGGACGGTGCCTGCAACCATCAAGGACCCGATCGTCTGGATCGACTGCGAGATGACCGGGCTGGACCTCAGCCGGGACGCGCTCATCGAGGTCGCCGTCGTCGTCACCGACTCCGAGCTGCGGCCGGTGGACGCGGGGATCGACCTCGTCATCGCACCGCCCGCCGAGGCCGTGGAGCAGATGGGTGACGTCGTGCGCGAGATGCACACGACCTCCGGCCTCCTCGAGGAGCTCGACGCCGGGCTCACCATGGCCGACGCGCAGGAGCGGGTCCTGGCCTACGTGCGCCGCTGGGTGCCCGAGCCGCGCAAGGCCCCGCTCGCGGGCAACTCCGTGGGCACCGACCGCACCTTCCTCGAGCGCGACATGCCCGCGCTCGTCGAGCACCTGCACTACCGGATCATCGACGTGTCCTCGGTCAAGGAGCTGGCCCGGCGCTGGTACCCGCGCGCCTACTTCCACTCCCCGCAGAAGCACGGTGGCCACCGCGCGCTGGCGGACATCCTCGAGAGCATCGACGAGCTGCGCTACTACCGCGCCGTCCTGTGGCCCGAGGGGGAGGGACCGGACACGCCCACCGTCAAGGCGGCCGCCGAGGCCGTCACCTCGAGCCCGACGGCGGCGGAGGTCGAGCGCCTCGCCGCGAAGGCGGCCGCCAGGGCCGCCGGTGAGACACGCATCACCGGCTCCTGAGCCGTCCGGATTCCACACCGCTGGGGTCCAGCGGCTACAGTGGGTGACTGCTGCGCCTCCCTGAGGCGTGCATGGTGGGTGTAGCTCAGCTGGTAGAGCGCCGCGTTGTGGTCGCGGATGTCGCGGGTTCAAGTCCCGTCACTCACCCGGAGAGCGAGGCCCGGACCGACAGGTCCGGGCCTCGCCCATTTCCCGCGGCCCCGGCAGCGCCTCCGGCCCCCGGCTCCCGCCTCCGGGCCCCAGCTCCCGCCTCCGGGCCCCAGCTCCCGCCTCGGGGCCCCAGCTCCCGCCTCCGGGCCCCAGCTCCCGCCTCCCCCGGTCCACGCTGCTGATGCTGATCCGCGCGGCGGATATACCAGCAGCGCGGACCGGTATCAGCAGCGGGGTCCGCCCGGCATCACCAGCGGGGTCCGCCCACCTCCCCGCCCCCGGCTCCCGCCTCCGGGGCGCCGGTTCCCGCCTCCGGGCCCCAGCCTCCGGGGCGCCGGCTCGCGCCTCCGGGGCGCCGGCTCCCGCCTCCCCCGGTCCACGCTGCTGATGCTGATCCGCGCGGCGGATATATCAGCAGCGCGGACCGGTATCAGCAGCGGGGCCCGACCGATATCAGCAGCGGGGTCCGCCCGGCAGCAGCGGGTCCGGTTCAGCAGCGAGGTCCGCGGGGGCGCGGACCGTACGATCACGCGGTGGACGACGATCTCGGCGCGGCGCGCGCGCTCCTCAGCACCCGGCGCCTCGTGGTGCTCGACCTCGACGGTCCCCTCACCCGGCTCCTGCCCGGCCAGGAGTACCTCCGCGTGACGGCCGGCGCTCTCGAGCTCGCCCTCTCGCTCGGGCTCGAGCCCGACGACGACCTCGGCACCGAGACCGACCACGTCCAGCTCCTGCGCCTCGTCGCCGAGCGGGACCCGGACGCCGGACGCGTCGTCGAGCGGTGGTGCACCGAGCGGGAGGTCGCGGCGGCGGCCGGCGCCCTGCTCGTTCCCGGGGCCGAGGCCTTCGTCGTCACGTGCCTCGACCGGGGTGCCGCCGTCGCCGTCGTCACGAACAACGCACCGGAGGCGGCGGCCGCCGTCCTCGCCACGGGTGGGCCGGTCCTCGCAGGGCTCCCGGTGCACGGGCGGGACCCGGAGCGGCCGGAGCACCTCAAGCCCTCCCCGCACCCGCTGCTGGCCGCGGCCGAAGGCGCCGGCGTGGCTCCCGCGGACGCCGTCATGGTCGGCGACTCGCCCAGCGACGTCCACGCGGCGACGGCGGCCGGGATGCCGTGCATCGGCCTGTCCCCTGACTCCGGGCGGCGCGCGGAGCTGCGCGCCGTGGGCGCGGTCGCGGCGGCGCCGAACCTGGCCGTTCTGCGCCCCGGCCCCGTCTAGAGTGGCGAGGTCGCCAGACCGGTGCAGGAAGGATCAACCGATGTCCCAGCTCGAGGAGCGTGCCGAACCCCTGGCCGCGCAGCCGCCCGCCGTCGTCGAGCGTGAGGTCGAGACCGTCCTGCCCACCCGGCACGGCGCCTTCCGGATGCTCGGCTTCCGTGACGTCACCGGCACCGAGCACGTCGCCCTGGTCATGGGGCTCACCGAGCCGGACCCGCTCGACGCGCCGCTCGTGCGGGTCCACTCCGAGTGCCTCACCGGTGACGCCTTCGGCTCCTGGCGCTGCGACTGCGGCGAGCAGCTGGACGCCGCGCTGGCGGCGGTGGCCGCCGAGGGCGAGGGCGCCGTCGTCTACGTCCGGGGGCACGAGGGCCGCGGCATCGGTCTCCTCGAGAAGCTGCGCGCCTACGCCCTGCAGGACCTCGGCGCCGACACCGTCGACGCCAACCTCGCCCTCGGGCACAGCGCCGACGCCCGCAGCTACGACCAGTCCGCCGCGATCCTCCACGACCTCGGCGTGCACCGGATCCGCCTCCTGTCCTCCAACCCCGCCAAGGAGGAGGCCCTCAGCGCCCTGGGCGTCGACGTCGTCGAGCGGGTGAGCCTCATCGTCCCCGCCCACCCCGAGAACGAGGCGTACCTCGCGACCAAGCGCGAGCGCATGCGGCACGACCGCCCGCGCGCGGACGACGCCTGGGACGCCCTCCTGGGGGGTGCGGTTCCCGCCGTGACACCGGACGACCCCGCGCACGAGCTGGTGGAGCGCTACGGCCCGCTCGTCGCCCTCGGCTCCCACGCCGTCGTCGCCCAGCTCGGCCAGAGCCTGGACGGCTTCATCGCCTCGAGGACCGGTGACGCGGAGTTCGTCACCGGTGAGGAGGACCGCGAGCACCTGCACCGGCTGCGGGCGCTCGTGGACGCCGTCGTCGTCGGGGTCGGGACGGTCACCGCCGACGACTGCCGCCTCACCGTGCGCGCCGTCCCCGGCCACCACCCCGTCCGGGTGGTCCTCGACCCGCGTGCCCGCACGCCCCTCGCCTCCCACGTGCTCACCGACGGCGCGGCGCCGACCCTGTGGCTCGTCGGCCCCGGCGCCGTCGTGCCCGACGACCTCCCCGGCCACGTCCACGTCGTCCGCCTGGACGACGACGGCCCGGCGGCCCCGGCGCGCGTGCTCGAGCTGCTGCGCGAGCGCGGCCTGGGCCGGGTGCTCGTCGAGGGCGGGGGCCGCGTCGTCTCCGCCTTCCTCGACGCCGGCGTGCTCGACCGCCTCTTCCTCACGACGGCGCCGGTCCTCATCGGCGACGGCGTCCCCGGGGTCCGCTTCACCGGCTCCGACCTCCTCGCCGACGCCGTCCGCACCCGCACGCGCCGGTTCCTCCTGGGCGAGGACGTGTGCACCGAGCTGGACCTGCGGGCGCTGCGCTCAGCCCGGGCCGAGACCGCGCCGTAGGTCCGCCGCGGTGTCGGCCCACGTGCGCAGGTGCTGCCGGCGCGCGAGGGCGGCCGCGCGCCACGCCGCGCGCTGCTCCGTGTCGGTCAGCCACCGGCGCAGCACCCGCGCCCACGCGCCGGGGTCCGCGGGCGGCACGGCGGTGCCGGCCGCGTCGTCGGGCAGCGGCTCGGGCCGGCCGGTGAGGGCCTCGACGGCGCCGGTGCCCGCGGACACGACCGCGGGCACGCCGTGGGCGAGCGCCTCGGTGACGACGAGCCCGTAGGTCTCCACGAGCGAGGGGACGAGCAGCAGGTCGGTGCGCTGCCACAGCCCCTCGAGGGCGTCCCCGGTGACGACGCCGGGAAGCGACACCCGGTCCGCCAGCCCCACCGTGTCGAGCGCGCGGAGCAGGTGCTCGGCGACGGCGGGCTGGGCGGTGCCCGGACCCGCGAAGGTCGCCTGCCACGGCAGGTCGCGCACGGCGTCGAGCGCCGGGACGAGCCCGGCGTGGTTCTTCACCCGGGTGAGGGCGCCGAGCGCGAGGAGGTGCGGCGGGCGGCTACCTGCCGCGACCGCGGCGGGCTCGGCCCCGGGCTTGGCCACGAGGACGCCGGTCCGCCCGTAGCGGCGGGTGAGGTCCGCGGCCGCCCAGCGGCTCGTCGTGACGACGGCGGACGCGGCGTGGACGGTACGGGACTCCAGCGCGGCGAGCCGGTCCGCGTCCGCGCGCGGTAGTCCGAGCTCGGCCGGCAGCGGGAGGTGGACGAGGAGGACCACGCGCACGCCGGCGGCGACGGCGGCACTCACCTCCCCGGGGCAGGCACTGCCCACGAGGCCGTCGAGCACGACGGTGCCGGACGTGCCCAGCGCCCCTCGCAGCGCCTCCCGCTCGGCCGGCCCGGGCCGCGGCCACGACCCCGGCAGGGCGAGCACCTCCACCGGCCCGTGCGCGGCCTGCCAGGCGCGGGCCAGGCACGCGTCGTAGACGTCGCCCCCGCTCGGCCCGTCCCCGCGCGCGGGGACGACGAACCGCAGCGCCGGCACCGGCTAGCTCCCGGGGAGCTCGAGTCGGTAGGTCGCCCAGGCGTCGGGGTGCTCGCGCAGCGTGACCTCCAGCGCCGTGTACGGGGTCATGTCCAGCCCCTCGGCGAGACGGTGGGCCACGTGCCGGGCCACGACCTCGGTGGTGGTGACGAGCCCCGCGAAGTCCTCGAGGTCGTCGAGGTTTCGGTAGCGCAGCGCGCCGGTGACCTCACCGAGCCGCTCGGTCGCCGCGCCGATGTCGATGACGACGCCGTGCTCGTCGAGCTCGGGGCGGAACCACGTCGCCTCGACGACGTAGGTGACGCCGTGCAGCCCCTGGGCGGGGCCGAAGAACGGGTCGGGCAGGCTGTGGGCGACCATCATGTGGTCGCGGACCGTCACGCTGAACACTCAGCTCTCCTCGGGGTAGCGGATGACGTGGCACAGGGCCGGGAGCCGGCCGGAGGCGATGTCCGCCATGGTCCCGGGCAGCTCGGCGAAGGCGCTGGCGCCGGTGAGGAGGGCGTCGAAGCGCGGGTCGCGCAGCGCGTCCAGGGCCACTCCCAGCCGGTCCGCGGTGGTGCGGCGGGCGCGGCGGGCGGCGCTGACGGCACCGACCTGGCTGGCGCGGACGGTGAGCCGACGGGCGTGGAAGGCCTCCCCCAGCGGGACGCGCGGCGCGTCGGTGCCGTACCACGACAGCTCGACGACCTCCGCCTCCTCCCCGGCCAGCCGCAGGGCGGTGGCGAGGCCGGCCTCGCTCGCCGAGCAGTGCAGGACGACGTCGCAGTCCCCGGCGGCCTCCTCCGGGGTGACGAGCTCCAGCCCGAGGCGCGCGGCGAGCTCCCCACGGCGCGGGTCGACGTCCACCACCTGGAGCCGCCCGAGCGGGAAGCCGCCGAGCAGGGCGGCGACGGACGCGCCGATCATCCCCATGCCGACGACGGCGACCCTGTCGCCCAGCCGTGGGGCGGCGTCCCACAGGGCGTTGACGGCGGTCTCGACGGCGCCGGCGAGCAGGGCGCGCTCGGTGGGCACGTCGTCGGGCACGGGGACGACGGCGGTGGCGGGCACGACGTACCGCGTCTGGTGGGGGTACAGGCAGAACACCCGCCGGCCGACCAGCTCCTCGGGGCCGGCGTCGACGACGCCGACGGAGAGGTAGCCGTACTTCACCGGGCCGGGCAGGTCGCCCTCCTGAAACGGGGCGCGCATGAGCGGGCGGACGGCCTCGGGCACCGCGTGGCGGTGGACGAGCGTCTCGGTGCCCCGGCTGATCGCCGAGGCCAGGGTGCGGACGAGCACCTCGCCGGGTCCGGGAGCGTCGAGGGACGTCTGCCGGAGCTGTCCCTCCTCGGGACCGACCGTCCAGTACGCCTCGACCATCACGGGCCCATCCTGCCCGCCGGGCACGTGTCGACGCGAACGGGCACGCGCGCGCCGACGGGCGTCCCAGCACTTATGCTCACGCTGACCCAGGGGCGCGGGGAACCCGTGCCCGCGTGAACGGAAGTGAGATCTCATGGCCGGTGGCCTTGCTGCACTGCTCGACGACATCGCCGCCCTGGCCAAGATCGCCGCGGCCTCGGTCGACGACATCGGTGCCGCAGCGGGCCGCGCCAGCGCCAAGGCCGTGGGCGTCGTCATCGACGACACCGCGGTGACGCCGCGCTACGTCCACGGCTTCACCTCCAACCGCGAGCTGCCGATGATCCGGAAGATCGCGACCGGCTCCCTGCGCAACAAGCTCGTCTTCATCCTCCCGGCGATCCTGCTGCTCAGCCAGTTCCTCCCGTGGCTGCTCACCCCGATCCTCATGGTCGGTGGTCTCTACCTCAGTTACGAGGGCGCGGAGAAGCTCTACGAGTACGTCACCGGGCACCACAAGGAGAAGACGGCGGCCCCCGCCGCCGCGAAGGGCGAGGACCACGAGAAGACGATGGTGAGCGGCGCGATCCGCACCGACTTCATCCTCTCCGCCGAGATCATGGTCATCGCGCTCAACGAGGTCGCCGACGAGCCGCTCCTCAACCGGGCGATCATCCTCGTCGTCGTGGCCCTGGGGATCACGGCGCTCGTCTACGGCGTCGTCGCGCTCATCGTTAAGATGGACGACATCGGCCTCAGCCTCGCGAAGCGGGACTCCGCCGGCTCCCAGAAGGTCGGCCGCCTCCTCGTCAAGGGGATGCCGAAGGTGCTCGCGGTGCTCTCCGTCGTCGGCGTCGTGGCGATGCTCTGGGTCGGTGGGCACATCCTGCTCGTCGGGGTCGACGACCTCGGCTGGCACGCGCCCTACGAGCTCGTCCACCACCTCGAGGAGGCCGTGGCCGGTGGGCTCGGAGCGCTGAGCGGCTTCGTCACCTGGCTCGTCAACACGCTGTCCTCGGCGGTCGTCGGGCTCGTCGTGGGCGCCGTCGTCGTCGTCATCATGCACCTGGTCCCGCGCCGGAAGAAGGACGCCGCCGCCCACTGACCCAGGAACAAGTCAGCTCTCGGCGACGGGCGTCCTGTCGCCGAGAGCTGACGTGTTACTGGGCCCTGAGTCTCAGGGGCGGCCGAGGTAGCCGTCGGGCGTGACGGGCAGTGCCCGCTTGTGGCCGGTGCGGCGGTACCAGCCGACGATGGTCGCCTCGTCCTCGGCCGAGACCTCGCGGCCCTCGAGGTAGTCGTCCACGGCCTCGTAGCGCACCCCGAGCGCCTCCTCGTCGGCGAGCAGCGGCTTGTCCGACTCGAGGTCGGCGGTGGGGACCTTGTTGACGAGCTCGTCCGGCGTGCCGAGGCGGCGCCCGATGTCGCGCACCCGACGCTTGGGCAGCCCGAACAGCGGGGTGACGTCCGCGGCGCCGTCGCCGTGCTTGGTGTAGAAGCCGACGCACGCCTCGGCCGCCTGGTCGGTGCCGACGACGAGCATGCCGCGAGCACCGGCGATCGCGTACTGGCTGACCATCCGCATCCGGGCCTTGACGTTGCCCTTGTGGTAGTCGTCCTTGGCGTCGGTGACCGGTGTGCGCGAGGCGAGGACCTGGTCCCACAGGGCGTCGGTGGCCGGCCCGATGTCGATGGTCTCGACGAGGTCGGCGTCGATGAACTCGATGGCGGCGACGGCGTCGTGCTCGTCCTTCTGCACCCGGTAGGGCAGGCGCACGGCCACGAACTGGGCCTCGCCGCCTGCCTCGCGCACCCGCTCGCAGGCGAGCTGGCACAGGCGTCCGGCGACCGTCGAGTCGACGCCGCCGCTGATCCCGAGGACGAGGCCCTTGGCCCCGGTGTCCTGGAGGTACCGGGCGAGGAACTCGATGCGACGCTCCGCCTCGGCGGCGGCGTCGAACGTCTCGGGGTCGACGACCTCGAGCGCGGCGATGATCTCCGACTGCAGCTGGGTGTCCATTCCCGTGAATCTACTGGTGCAATGTTTCGTCGTCATTCCGGACGGCCGGACTCTCGGCGGGTGCCCGGGGCGCGGCGCCTCTAGCGTGGGCGGATGAGCCCACGCCCCGCCTCACCGCTCGACCTGTCCCTGCCCGACGGCGGTGGCCGGCGGGTCCTCGTCACCGGTGCCAGCGGCTACGTCGGCGGACGCCTCGTCCCCGAGCTCGTCGCCGCCGGCTTCACGGTGCGTGCCGGGGCGCGCGACCCGCGCAAGCTCGAGGACCGGCCCTGGGCCAAGGACGTCGAGCTCGTCACCGCCGACCTCGAGGACGCCGAGCAGGTGGGCGCCGCGATGGCCGACGTCCACACGGTCCTCTACCTCGTCCACTCGATGGGTGGGGGCGGGGACTTCGTCGAGCGGGAGGCGCAGATCGCCCGGACGGTGGCCGAGGCGGCCGCCGCACAGGGCGTGCAGCAGATCGTCTACCTCGGCGGCCTGCACCCGGACCGGGAGCTCGACGAGCTGTCGGACCACATGCGCTCGCGCGAGCAGGTGGGCCGCATCCTGCTCGGCTCCAGCGTCCCCACGGTCGTGCTGCGCGCCGGCGTCGTCATCGGGTCCGGCTCGGCCTCCTTCGAGATGATCCGCCACCTCACCGAACGGCTGCCCGTCATGCCCGGGCCCCGCTGGCTCGACAACCTCATCGAGCCGATCGCCATCCGCGACGTCCTCTACTACCTCGCCCACGCGAGCGCGCTGGCGGAGCCGGTCAACCGCACCTTCGACATCGGCTCCGGCAAGCCGCAGCCCTTCAAGGACCTGCTCTCGGACTACGCGAAGGTGGCCGGGCTGCGGCCCCGGCGGATCTGGGCGCTGCCGATCCCGGCCCCGCGCCTGTCAGGCTTCTGGATCGGGATGACGACGCCGATCCCCCGCGCGCTGGCGATGCCGCTCGCCGCGTCGATGGCCGAGGACGCCGTGGCCGGGGACCACGAGATCGCCACGGTCATCCCCGACCCGCCCGGCGGGCTCACCCAGTACCCCGACGCGTGCCGGCTCGCGATCGAGCGGCAGGTCTCCGGCCGGGTGACGGCCAGCTGGGACGACGACGTCACCGCGTCCGCCGGCCCCGCCGACCCGCTGCCCTCGGACCCCGACTGGGCCGGGCACACCGTCTACACCGACGTCCGCGAGCGCGACGGCAGGGCCGCGCCGGAGTCGGTGTGGCGGGTGGTCCAGGGCATCGGCGGCGAGAACGGGTGGTACTCCCCGGCGTTGCTGTGGAGGCTGCGCGGGTTCCTCGACAAGCTCGTCGGCGGGCCCGGCATGGCGCGCGGACGGCGCCACCCGCACCGGCTGCAGGTCGGGGACCACGTGGACTTCTGGCGGGTGGAGTCGGTGGAGCCCGGACGGCGTCTCACGCTGCGCGCCGAGATGCGCGCGTCCGGCCGGGCCTGGCTGGAGCTGTCCGTCGACGCCCTGCCGAGCGGCGGCTCCCGCTACCGGCAGCGCGCGATCTTCTTCCCCCGCGGCATCTTCGGGCGCCTGTACTGGCTGGCCGTGCTGCCTTTCCACACCCTGATCTTCCCGGTCATGGCGCGCAACATCCTCCACGAGGCCGAGCGGCACCCGGTGACCGGCAGCGCGTCCTGACGCTGGGAGCCCGGTCCGTCGCGAGGGTCAGACGTAGAAGCCCTCGCGCAGGTTGATGCCGTGCTCGACCCAGGCCTTCATCGCGCCCAGCATGCTCGTCCAGCCCTCGCAGTTGTCGAAGGCCCGGCGCGCGCCGTCCGGCGTCGCGCGCCACGAGGACTCGGTGATGGTGACGAGGGTGCGCGAGTCGTCGTCGAGCGGCTCGAGCTCGAAGACGACCGTCGTCGTCCCCCGCTCGCTCGTCGTCGCCTCGCCGTCCCACTCGATGACGATGCGCCGGGGCTTGTCGGCCTCGAGGACGCGCACGGGGAAGGCGCCGGGGAAGTCGTGGAAGTCCCACGTCACCTCGGCGCCGGCCTCGAGGCGTCCGCGCGCGCCGCCGGTGGTGAAGTACCTCGAGAGCCGCTCGGGGTCGGCGATCGCCTCGTAGACCTCGGCGCAGGGCCGTGAGACGCGGCCCGACACGGTGAAGCTCAGCTCGCTCAGCTGCTCTGACGTGTTCATGTGATATTTTTACAACGTGTCTGCGGGTGAGGTCAACGGGTCCGACGACGATCTCGTCTTCAAGGCGCTCGCCTCCCCCACCCGCCGCCGCATCCTCGACCTCCTCAGGGCCGGCTCGAGGACCACCGGCGAGGTCGCGGCCCACGTCCCCGAGCTCGACCGCACGACCGTCCTCCAGCACCTGCGGGTGCTGGAGCGCGCCGAGCTCGTCACCGGGCGCAAGGTCGGGCGCGAGCGCCACCTGTCCCTCGCACCGCTGCCGATCAAGCGCATCCACGACCGCTGGATCGGCGAGTACGCCCGCGCGGCCGTCGAGCTGCTCGAGGACCTCGACCGCCACTGACCTGCGCCCGGTCGCCGCCTGTCGAAGAATGGCCAGATGCCTCTGCTCACCGTGGGACACGGATCGCTCGAGAGTGCCGGGCTCGCCTCCCTCCTCACCAACCGGCGGGTGGCCGCCGTCGTCGACATCCGCCGCTTCCCCGGCAGCCGCCGCAACGCCGACGTCGCGCGGGACGCCATGGCGCAGTGGCTGCCCGAGGCTGGGGTCGCCTACCGGTGGGAGCCGCGCCTGGGCGGGCGCCGCCACCTCCGCAAGGCCGAGGACGCCGCCTCCCCGGACACGTGGTGGCAGGTGGACGCCTTCCGCGCCTACGCGGGCTACACGCGGACCGAGGAGTTCACGGCCGCTCTCGGCGAGGTGGCCGAGGAGGCCCGCGGGGACGCTCGCATCGCCGTCATGTGCTCCGAGGCGGTGTGGTGGCGCTGCCACCGCCGGCTGGTCGCCGACGTCGCGACGCTGCTGCTCGACCTGCCCGTCCACCACCTCATGCACGACGGCGAGGTGCGCCTCCACGAGCCGTCCGACGGCGCCCGGGTGCGTGACGGCGTCGTCGTGTGGGACGGCACGCCCGCCCCAGCGGACCCGTGAACGGCTCCTGAACGTCGGCACGCGCCGCCGCGAGCGGTGGCCGCCCGGTGCGGCCGGCGACGGTCGCGCTCAGCGGCGCCGGTCGTAGGTGAGCACGACGTTCCCGCCGGCGAAGGTCCGCACGTCCGTGAGCTCGACCTCGCTCGGGGCGAAGCCGGCTCCCTCGAGCATCGGGTGCCCGGCGCCGGCGACCACGGGGTAGACCTTGACGATGAACCGGTCGATCTCCGCCAGCAGCGCCCCGGCCAGCCGCGCACCGCCCGCGAGGTAGATGTCGAGCGGGGAGTCCTCGGCCTTGAGCCGGCGCACGAGCGCGACCGGGTCGTCACGGACGATGGTGACGTCGGGGTCCAGCTCCTCCTGCGTCGTCGAGACGACGTACTGGCGCAGGTGCGCGTACGGGCTGGTGACGCCCTCCCGCAGTCCCGGCTCGTAGGTCCGCCTGCCCATGACGACGGTGTCGAAGCGCGTGTTCGGGCGGTCGGTGAGGCCGAGGTGCGCACGGCCGTGGCTGGGGATCGTGTCCGGGTACTCCTCCAGCATCCACGCGGTGTAGTCCTCCGGCTGCGGGTAGAAGTCGAACTCGTCGCTCGGGCCGGAGATCCGGCCGTCGAGCGAGACGGCGATGTAGTAGGTGAGGCGGCGCACGGAGTCTCCCCCTGTCGGTGACGTCGGTTCGCGGCCATCCTGGCGGTGACGGCCCACCGCGCGCCAGGGAATACGCGAGGACGATGACGGCGGGCAGCCCCGCCGTCGTCGTCCTCGCGCCTCCCGGGCTACTTCTTCTGGACGGTGATCGACCACTCCGCGTCACCGATGCGGCGGTAGTCCGTCACCGGGTAGCCCTCCTGCGCGGCCCAGCGCGGGATGGCGTCGGTGGCCTGGGTGCAGTCGAAGTGGATGGTGAGGTGGTCGCCCTCGGGCAGGGCCGCGATGGCGTCCTTGGCCTCGACGAGCGGGAAGGGGCAGACCTGTCCGGAGGTCTGAAGGGTGATGGGCACGGGTGGTCCTTTCTCAGGCGTCCACGAGGGACGGGGTCGAGCTGCGCTGCGCCACCGGGCGGTGGCGCAGGATGAAGACGTGCGTGGCGGCGCCGGTGCCGAGCACCATGAAGCCGAAGGACAGCCAGCCCTGGTAGGAGAACTGGGCCGTGTTGACCATGGCGTTGCCGATGGTGCAGCCGCCCGCGAGCGCCGCACCGACGCCCATGAGCGTGCCGCCGGTGATCGAGCGGACCATGGTCGTGGCGTCGGGGACGCGCAGGCGGAACTCCCCGGA
Source organism: Oceanitalea stevensii (assembly GCF_014837105.1). Lineage (GTDB taxonomy): Bacteria > Actinomycetota > Actinomycetes > Actinomycetales > Actinomycetaceae > Oceanitalea > Oceanitalea stevensii. The sequence continues at coordinate 28,331 of NZ_JACSPO010000016.1, forward strand.
GGCCTTGGCGGCGATGAACGCGCCGACGAGGATGCCGAGGACGAGGAGGACGCCCCAGTCGACGAGCTCGACGTCGCCGGTGACGAGGAAGGCGACGGTGTTGGCCGACGGCGTGGTGATCCCGAGGCCCGCGGGACGGCCCGCGGCGGTGCTCAGCGGCCACGCGACGATGGCGATGACGCCGATGACGACGGCCGTGGCGAAGGCGTGCCACGGCCTCTCGAGGAGCAGGTGGGCCAGGCCGGTGCGGCGCGGCGGCAGCGACGCGAGCGTCGGCTCGGCCGCGAGGTGGCGGCTTGCCGCGTACCCGACAGCGAGGACGAGGGCGGCGACGAGCCACCACGGGGAGATGCCGAGGGTCTCGTGGATCGAGGTGAGCCCCACGGTCTGGGCGCGGGCGGCGGCGGTGAGGTCGGCGAAGACGCCGTACTTCATGGCCGCCGCCGAGCCGGCGTAGAAGATGAGCGCGAACCAGGAGCCGATGAGGCCCTCGCCGGAGCGGTAGAAGGTGCCGGTGGCGCAGCCCCCGGCGAGGACGATCGCGAAACCGAAGATGAAGGCGCCGACGATCGTCGCGACGGGCGCCAGCTCCCCGGAGCTCAGCTGGATGACGCCGAGGGCGTCGAGGGCGAAGATCCCGACGCTCTGGACCGCGATGACGATGAGGAACGCGGTGATCCAGCGCGTGTTGCGCCCGATCCACACGTCGCGGAAGGCACCGGTGACGCAGAAGCGTCCCCGCTGCATGGCGAAGCCGAGGGCTCCGCCGACGGCAAGTCCGGTGAGGACCATGAGTGGTGTTCCTTTGCCAGGTGTGGGTGCAGGTCCCGGCGCGGCGGCGCGCGCGGGCAGGGCGCGCCGGCACGGCGCGCGGACATGGCGAAGGTGCGAAAGGGCCGGCGCACCGCCGGGGTCGGTCGCTCGAGCCGGTCAGGCGAGCGGGGTCACCGACACTCGCCGGTACACAGGCGACGGGCAGCAGCGCGCGGCGACAGGTACGTGTGGCTGAGCATGGTGGTCCCCCTTGTCAGGTCCTTCGACCTGGGGGCGACGCTAGGAGCGGGCGCGCGGGCGGGTCCACCGCCGTCCGGTCACTGAGACGGGCGCGGTGGCGCGCCCGCGGGTCACCAGAAGGCGCGGGAGGCGATGGCGTCGGCGAAGCCGCCCACGGCACCGTCGACGGCACCGAGGTAGAGGGACGCGTCGACGAGCGAGACCTCCATGACGCAGGGCTCGCCGTTGTCGCCCTCGACCATGTCGATACGGCTGAACAGGAGCTGGGCGTCGCGGCCCATCCGCGACTTGATGTACCCGTGGATCGCGGCCCGGGCGCGCTCACCGACGCGCAGCTCGGCCTCGGTGGCGTGCCGGGCGACGGCGACCTCGTCGCCCGTCTCGTCGGCGGCGGCCTGCTCACCGAGGAGCATGGGCTCCTTCTCCACGACGTGCGACAGCACACCGTTGAGGTAGATCAGCGCCGTCTCACCGCGCTCGTCCACCGACTCCACGTACCGCTGCACCATGACGGCGCGCCCGTCCTGGAGGAGCTGGTAGGCGTGCTGGATCGCGTGCATGCGCGACGTCGCGTCGCGGGCGGTGTACCGGCCGGTGTCGCGGGAGCCGGAGGACACGGCCGGCTTGACGACGAAGTCGCCCAGCGAGGGGAAGCGCGTGTGCACCTGGTGCTTGGACAGGTTCTTCTCCGGCTCCAGCCACACGGTGTCGATCGTGGGCATGCCGCGCCGGCCGAGCTCCTGGAGGTAGTGCTTGTCGGTGTTCCACTCGACGGTGTCCGCGCTGTTGAGCAGCTTGCCGATGCCCTTGGCCCACGCGAGGAAGTCCTGCCGACGGGTCGCGTAGTTGTGGACCGAGCGCAGCACGACGATGCCCGCCTCGGACCAGTCCACGGACTCGTCGTCCCACGCGGCGACGCGCGGGTCGATGCCCCGCTCGGCGAGGGCGTCCGGCAGCCCCTCCTCCCCCTGGTCCAGCTCGGGGTGGTCCAGGCAGGTCGCGAGAGTGACACGAGGCTTCGACACGCGCTCAACCTATCCGAAACCGCGGTATGCCGCGGCTTGCTCGCGAGGGCCGGTGATACTCGTCACGAGGGGCCCTCCCGGCTGGGCAGCGCCCGGAGCCGGTGGTAATGTTTGGGACTGCCGCAAGGGCAACAGCAAGCGCCATTAGCTCAATTGGCAGAGCAACTGACTCTTAATCAGTGGGTTCTAGGTTCAAGTCCTAGATGGCGCACCAGCCGAAGGCCGTCTCCCCCGGGAGGCGGCCTTTCGCGTTCCCTCACCGAGCTCGAGCACCTGGCCGTTCTCCGGGAAGTCCGGCAGCGCGCTCGGCCTGCGCCGGCCCGTCGCCCACCGCGGGTCGCGCTCGCCGTCGGCGCCGACACCGCGCCACCGCATCGGGACACCCGCCGCCGCGGTGGGCCGCTCACGGTCCATCAGCTGCACGTGCAGGTGCGGCTCGGAGGTGTTGCCGGTGTTGCCCACCTCGGCGAGCACCTCACCGGCACGCACCACCTCGCCGTCCCGGACACCGACCGAGCCGCGGCGCAGGTGGGCGTAGACGGCGACCGTGCCGTCGTCGTGCCGCACGACGACGTGGTTGCCGAGGATCCTGCCGACACCGGCCAGGTCCCGGAGGAACCCCTCGGCGGTCATCATCCACACGAGCAGCGGCCACGTGTCCCGGGCCCCGTGGTCCCGCTGGGAGTCGCGGGCGCGGACCACCGTGCCGCCGGCCACGGCGTGCACCGGACGGCCGAAGGACGGGTAGGTCTCCGGACGGCGGGGACGCAGTCCCCAGCCGATCGAGGTCGGCGCGTCGGGAGCGGGCTGGAGGACGTCGACGGCGTACGCCTGTCCGTAGGCCTTGACCCCGTGGCTGGGCACCGCCGTCCCCGGGCCGTTGACGACGACCCAGCGGCCCCGCAGCGGCGGATCGACCTCGACCGGCTCGCGGGTGGTCGCCGGCGGGCGGACGAGGGACAGGGCGAAGAGCACGGCGGCGACGACGAGCCCCCAGGGCCGCGGGACCGGCAGGAGCGCCGCGGCGAGGACGGCCGCGACGAACAGCCGCGTCCACCACGTCTGCCAGCGGGCGACCGCGCGCTTCATCGCCGCCCCCCGAGGACGACGGCGAGCAGCGGGACGACCCGCGCGACGGGGACCTCGTACCGGCCGCCGCCCAGCGCCCGCAGCCAGCCGGCGGCGGTGAGCTGACGCAGGTGGTGGTAGACCTGCCCGCTCGTGCCGACGCCGTCGGTGTCGACGAGCTCCGCGACGGTCGTCGCGCCACCGAGGACGCGCTGGAGCAGGCGCAGCCGCACCGGGTGCCCGAGCGCGACGAGCACGTCGGCCTCCTCGGTCCAGTCCGCGCCGAGGAGGTCGTCGGTCACGGCCCCGAGCTGCCACTGTGCGCGGCGCCCGTCAGGGAGCTCGACGTGCCCGACGAGGAGCACGGCGCCGGGGTCCTCCACCCGCTCCTGCAGGCCCTCGAGCGCCCACAGCGGGCTGTCGGGCGTGACCGCGGCAGCGGGGGTGGCGAGGCGGGACTCGAGGGCGGCGACGCGCTCCTCGAGGGCGGCGAGGCGTTCTGCTGACATGCCGCAACGCTATTACGAACTTCCGTACTTGCATAGTCCGCGGTGGCGGCGGGCCGTGCGATGCTGGACGGGACGCCCACGACGACGACGGAGGACCCGTGCCCCAGCTCTCCCCCGGCGAGACCGCCCCGGACTTCACCCTGCCCACCGCCGACGGCGCCTCGGTGAGCCTCGCGGAGCTGCGCGCCTCGGCCGACAAGGGCGTCGTCGTCTACTTCTACCCGGCCGCGTCCACGCCCGGCTGCACCACCCAGGCCTGCGACTTCCGCGACAGCCTGGCGGCCCTCCAGGGCCAGGGCTACGCCGTCGTCGGCGTCTCGCCCGACGGCACCGACAAGCTCGCCCGCTTCGCCGAGGCCGAGTCCCTCACCTTCCCGCTCGCCTCCGACCCCGACCACGAGGTCATCGAGGCGTGGGGCGCCTGGGGCGAGAAGAAGAACTACGGGCGCACCTACACGGGCCTCATCCGCTCCACGGTCGTCGTCGACGCCGAGGGCACCGTCACGCTGGCGCGGTACAACGTCAAGGCCACCGGCCACGTCGCCCGCCTGCGCAAGGACCTGGGCATCGACTGACCCCGTAGGCTTGTCCCGCGCGCGAGTGGCGTAACTGGCAGCCGCGCCAGGTTTAGGTCCTGGTGTCCTCGGACGTGCGGGTTCGAGTCCCGCCTCGCGCACGACGTACTCGCCCCGCGCGGGCACCCACGCAACACGGAAGAGAAGCACCATGAGCGGACTGGCCTCGGACGACATCACCCCCTGGCTCCCGCCGGAGGACCTCGAGAGGGTCCGCCGCCAGGTCCCGATGCTCTACGTCGACGTCCTGCCCGTGCGGGTGGACGCCACCGGCCAGGTCCAGCAGGTGGGCCTGCTCCTGCGCGCCACGGACGGCCGCCTCCAGCGCGCGCTGGTCTCCGGCCGCGTCCTCTTCCACGAGACCCTGCGCGAGGCGCTCACGCGCCACCTGGAGAAGGACCTCGGCTCGCTGTGCCTGCCCCGCGTGCCGCTCTCCCCGCAGCCCTTCACGGTCGGTGAGTACTTCCCGACCCCCGGTCAGGGCTTCCACGACCCGCGCCAGCACGCGGTGTCGCTCGCCTACGTCGTCCCCGTCGACGGCGACTGCCACCCCCAGCAGGACACCCTCGAGGTCGGCTGGTTCACCCCCCGCGAGGCGCTGCTCCCCGAGGTGCAGGCCGAGCTCGTCGACGGGCACAGCACCCTCCTGCGCCAGGCGCTGGCGCACGTGGGCCGCCTGCCGTGAGCATCCAGCCCGGCACCGGCCCGCAGGGGCTGGACGTGGGCCGCGCGTCGCGGGCCGCCGGGCCCGGGACGTGGGGCCAGCGGGGCGCCGCGATGCTGCTCGACATGGCGGCGGTCGTGCTCTTCGCCTACCTCGGGCGCGGGGCGCACGAGGGCGGTCGGTCGGTGACCGACGTCCTCGAGGTGGCGCTGCCCTTCCTCCTCGCGCGGCTCCTCGTCACCGTGCTCGTCCAGCACGGGTCGCTGCGGCTGTGGCCCGGTGGCGTCGTCGCCTGGCTCGTCACGTGGGCCGGCGGCCTGGGACTGCGGGCCGCGCTGGGCGACGGCACGGCGCTGCCCTTCGTCCTCGTGGCGCTCGGGGTGCTGGGCGCGCTGCTCCTCGGCTGGCGCGCCGTCTGGCTGATGGTGGCGCGAGCCCGCCGCCCCTGACCCACGTCCTTCTCGCCGAGTACGCACATACGGTCGCCTGGACGCCCGGCGGGCGCCCCCCAGGTGACCGTGTGTGCGTACTCGCGGGGTCCGGGGCGGGCGTGGCGAGGCGGGGGCTGCGGGTCAGCCGGCAAGGACGCGCACGACGTGCGGCGCGAGAGCGCGGAATGCCTTGCCGCGGTGGGAGATCGCGTTCTTCTCCTCCGCGCTGAGCTCGGCCGCGGAGCGGTCCTCGCCGTCCGGCTGGAGGATCGGGTCGTAGCCGAAGCCGCCGCTGCCCCGGGGCGCGGTGAGCAGCCGCCCGGGCATCTCGCCGGTCTCGACGACCTCCTCGCCGCCGGGCGTGACGAGTGCGGCGGCGCAGACGAAGCGGGCGCGCCGGTGCTCGGCCGGCACGTCGGAGAGCTGGGCGAGGAGGAGCTCGAGGTTGGCGCGGTCGTCCCCGTGCCGGCCGGACCAGCGCGCGGAGAAGATGCCCGGCGCCCCGCCGAGGACGTCGACGGCGAGGCCGGAGTCGTCCGCGACGGCCGGCAGGCCCGTGGCGGCGGCCAGCGCACGGGCCTTGATGAGCGCGTTCTCGGCGAAGGTGACGCCGTCCTCGACGGGCTCGGGCGCCCCGCCGTCGGCGGCGCCCACCCCCGAGGCGGGGTCGAGGTCGGGCAGGAGCGGGGCGAGGATCGCGCGCAGCTCCCCGATCTTGTGCGCGTTGTGCGTGGCGAGGACGAGCCGCGCCGGGCTCCCGGTCACCGGCCGGGGACCGGCGCGGCGAGCGCCGTGCGCTGGAGCTCGGTGAGCTTGGCGGTGCCGGTGACGGCGAGGTCGAGCAGCTCGTCGAGCTCGTGGCGCTCGAACGGCTTGCGCTCGGCCGTGCCCTGGACCTCGACGAAGCCGCCGGACCCGGTGACGACGACGTTCATGTCGGTCTCGGCGGCGACGTCCTCGACGTAGGGCAGGTCGAGGACCGGCTGCCCGTCGACGATGCCGACGGAGACGGCGGCGACGGAGTCGGTGAGCACCGGCGTCGCGCCCTGGGTGATGGCGCCCTTGGCGATGCCCCACGCGACGGCGTCGGCGAGCGCGACGTAGGCGCCGGTGATGGCAGCGGTGCGGGTGCCGCCGTCGGCCTGGAGGACGTCGCAGTCGAGGACGATCGTGTTCTCGCCCAGCGCGCTCACGTCGATGATCGCGCGCAGGGAGCGTCCGATGAGGCGGGAGATCTCGTGGGTGCGGCCGCCGACGCGGCCCTTGATGGACTCGCGGTCGCTGCGGGTGTTGGTGGAGCGGGGCAGCATCGCGTACTCGGCGGTGACCCAGCCCTGGCCCGAGCCCTTGCGCCAGCGCGGGACGCCCGGGGTGAAGGAGGCGGCGCACAGCACCCGGGTGCCGCCGAACTCGACGAGGACGCTGCCCTCGGCACTGTCGAGCCAGCCTCGGGTGAACCGGACCTCACGGAGCTCGTCGGGGGCGCGGCCGTCGGCGCGCGGAACGATGGTGCTCGCGGAGGTTGAGGTCATCCCGACAGGCTAGCGACTACCCCGCCGTCAGGGCGAGGCGCCGACGCCCGAGGTGACCTTCCTCGCCACGTCCACCCGCGGCGCCGCGCGTCGGGCCGTCACATCGCGTCGAGGAAGGAGAGCAGCTCGGGGATCCGGCCGAGGGCGTCGCGCGCGACGAGGAAGCCGACGATCCCGACGATCCACGCCGTCGTCTCCCCTCCGGTCCGCTCCATCCAGGCCGCCACCCGCTCGAGCAGCGGCTGCACGAGGCGTGCCGCGGCGAGCCGGCCGCCGAGCAGCAGGAGCGCCGGCAGCACCATGACGACGCAGTACGCGGCGAGCACCCCGAGGCGGGCCGGCGCCGCGAGCGAGGAGGAGCCGATGATGCCCGTCGCCGCGAGGTAGGGCAGCATCGTCGCGACCTCGAGCAGCGCGGCGGCGAGCGCGAGCGTGACGAGGCCGCCCACGCCGGTGTCGGTCTCCGTCCCCATCGCCCGCTCCCGCCACCGCAGCAGCCTGCCGGGCCGCGCGGGCTCCCCCGGCCGCTTGCGCCCGACGAAGAAGCTGCCGACGAGCATCGCCGTCCCGAGCACGAGCTGGAGCCGGGCGACGAGCGGGTTCTCGAGGACGGTGTCGAGGTCGCCGAGCACCGCGCCTAGCCCGGCGACGAGCGCGATGCCGAGGAGCAGGTAGAACCCCGCCACCGTCCCGAGGAAGACGAGGATCCGCCCGACCCGGACCCGGCCGGGCGTGAGGAGGAACCAGATCGGGATGAGGAGCGTGCCGAAGCTCGTCGAGTCGACGAGGGCGAGGACGGCGAGGGTCGCGGCGGTCGCGGTGGTCATGCCCTCGACGGTGCCGCCCGCCCGCCCTCGCCGTCGTCCGCCGACGGGCCGACGCCACCACCACCGCGCGTACATCCTTCGACGGACCTGGTCGCGTCCGGGCGTGTGCTGGGATGGGGACGTGCCAGGCCTGGTCGGGACGTTGCGGGAGCGGGTGCGCGGGACCGAGCGCGCCCGTGTGGTGAGCGACGCCCTCGCCACGTTCGTCGCCGGCCTGGCCCTCCTCGCCGTCGGGCTGGTCGGCCTGTGGGGCGGCGGCCCGTCGCTCGCGACGAACCGGTGGTGGTTCGTCCTCACCCTCGCCGTCATGTGCGCCGTCATGCTCGCGAAGGCGCGCACCCCGCTGCTCTCGCTCGGTGCGGGCGTGCTCGTCTTCGCGGTCGACGCGCTGCTCGGAGGCAGCATGGGCGCGATGCTCGGCCTGCTCGACCTCATCTACTCGGCCGCCCTGCGGGTGAGCGGCTCCGCCCTCCGCAGGCTGAGCGTGGCGGTCGTCCTCAGCGTCACGGGCGGCGCGGCGGCGGCCTTCGTCGCGACCGGTGACCTGCGGGCCACGGCGAACGTCGCCCTCCTCGCGTTCGCGGTGCTCGGCACCCCGCTCTGGTGGGGACGGTCGGTACGCCAGCAGACCGAGCTCGCCGCGCTGGCCTCGGCCCGCGCCCGCGATCTGGCCCGGATCGGTGAGCTGCGGGAGCAGGAGGTGGTCCACGCCGAGCGCACCCGGATGGCCGGTGACCTGCACGACGCGCTCGCCAGCCACCTCTCCGCGATCGCGATCCACTCCGAGGCCGCCCTGAGCTCGCCGCGACCCGACGAGGAGGACCGTGCGGCCCGCCGCGACCGGCAGGCACTCACCGCGATCCGCTCGGCGAGCGTGGCGGCCCTGCGGGAGATGCGCGCGATGATCGATCTCCTGCGCACGGGCGACGAGGCCCGCACGAGCCCCGCCCGGCTCGCCGAGCTCGACGCGCTCGCCGCCGGGTTCCGCGGCCAGGGGATGGAGCTCACCGTCGCGTCCCCCGCCGCGTCCCCCGAGCTGCCCGCGGCCGTCGACCAGGCCGCCTACCGCATCGTCCAGGAGTCCCTCGCCAACGCCCTCAAGCACGGCCGCAGCGGGCCCGTCGACGTCACCGTCGCCCTCACCGGCGCGGCGGTGCGGGTCGAGGTCGCCAACGCCGTCGACGGCGTGCTCCCCCCGCCCCCGGCGGGCACGGGCGTCGGCCTGCTCACCATGCGGGAGCGCGCCGAGGCCCTCGGCGGGAGCTTCCACGCCGGCCCGTCCGACGGCCGGTGGCACGTCCGCGCCACCATCCCCCTCGAGGAGACCCCGTGACCATCCGCGTCCTCGTCGCCGACGACCACGCCGCGATCCGCTCCGGGCTGCGGCTCATCCTCGAGGGCGACGAGGACGTCGCCGTCGTCGCCGAGGCCGCCGACGGCGCGAGCGCCCTGACGAACGCGCGGGCGCTGCGCCCCGACGTCGTCCTCATGGACATCCGCATGCCCGGGACCGACGGGATCGCCGCGACCCGGGCGATCGTCGCGGAGGGGCTGGCCGACGTCCTCGTCCTCACCACCTTCGACCTCGACGAGTACGTCTTCGGGGCGCTCCGGGCCGGCGCCGCGGGCTTCCTCCTCAAGACCGCCGACGCCGCGACGCTCCTCGACGCCGTCCGCCGCGTCGCTGCCGGGGAGGGTGTCGTCGCGCCGGAGGTGACCCGTCGGCTGCTCGCCGCCTTCGCGCAGGCACCGGAGCCCGTGGAGGCGGAGGTCCCGGCCGACGTCGCCGCACTCACCGACAGGGAGCGGGAGGTGCTGGCCGGGCTCGGGCAGGGGCTCTCGAACGCGGGCCTGGCGCAGGCGCTGCACATCGGTGAGGCGACCGCCAAGACCCACGTGTCGCGCGTGCTCGCCAAGCTGGGCTGCACCTCGCGGGTGCAGGCCGCCATCCGCGCCCGCGAGGCCGGCCTCGCGTGAGACGGCCCCGCACGCCGCACCGGGCAGGTGGCGCGATGTGCGGGGCCGAGCGGTTCCTCAGGCCTGCTGGGCCTTGATGAGGTCGGCGTACCAGTGGGCGCTGGCCTTCTTCGTGCGCTCCTGGGTCTCGTAGTTCACGTGGACGATGCCGAAGCGCTTGGAGTAGCCGTAGCCCCACTCGAAGTTGTCGAGCAGTGACCACACGTAGTAGCCGCGCACGGGCGCACCGGCCGCGACGGCGTCGCTCACGGCCTGGACGTGGTCGCGCAGGTACTCGATGCGGTCCAGGTCCTGGATGCTGCCGTCGGTCTCGACACGGTCGGGGAAGGCCGCCCCGTTCTCGGTCACCATGAGCTGCAGGCCCGGGTGCTCGCGGTGCATCCGCACGAGGAGCTCGGTGAGGCCGCGGGCGTCGATGGACCAGCCCATCTCGGTGTACGGGCCGGGCTGCTGCGGGAACTCGATGTCCGAGCAGGCGGGCCACGGGCTGGCCGTGCTCGCCCCGTGACCGTCGGCCTCCTCGCGCTCCCCCACACCGTCGTACGCCCGCACGACGGTGGGGCTGTAGTAGTTCACCCCGAGGACGTCGAGGGGCTGGCGGATGAGCTCGAGGTCGCCGTCCCGGACGAAGGACCAGTCACTGACCGAGGCCGTCGCCTCGATGATGTCCTGCGGGTAGGAGCCCGTGAGCACCGGGTCGAGGAAGACCCGGTTCTGCAGGCCGTCGATGCGCTGCGCGGCCGCGACGTCGGCGGGGGCGTCGGTGGCCGGGTTCACCCAGGCGAGGTTGAGCGTGAGCCCGACCGTCGCGTCGGGACGCTCGGCGCGGATCGCCGTCGTCGCCAGGCCGTGGGCGAGGTTGAGGTGGTGGACGGCGGCGAGGACGTCGGCGTGGTCCGTGCGGCCGGGGGCGTGGACACCGCTGCCGTAGCCGAGGTAGGCCGAGCACCACGGCTCGTTGAGGGTGATGAAGGTGCGCAGGCGGTCACCGAGGCGGGCGGCGACGACGCCCGCGTACTCGGCGAAGCGCTCCGCCGTCGCCCGTGCCGGCCAGCCGCCGGCGTCCTCGAGCGCCTGGGGCAGGTCCCAGTGGTAGAGCGTCGCGGCCGGGGTGATGCCGGCGGCGAGGAGCTCGTCGACGAGGCGGGAGTAGAAGTCGATGCCCTCCTCGTTGACCGGGCCGAGGCTGTCGGCGGTGACCTGCGGGGTGATGCGGGGCCAGGCGATGGAGAAGCGGTAGGTCTGCAGACCCAGCTCCTTCATGGTCGCGACGTCCTCGCGGAAGCGGTGGTAGTGGTCGTCGGCGACGTCGCCGGTGTCCCCGTTCTGCACCTTGCCGGGGGTGTGGCTGTAGGTGTCCCAGATGGAGGGGGTACGGCCGCCCGCGTCGGCGGCGCCCTCGATCTGGTAGGCCGCGGTCGCCGCGCCCCAGACGAAGCTCTTGGGCAGGTCGAGGCGGAGCGCGTCGGGCGCGGTGGTGGTCTGGATGCTCATGGTGTGAATCAGGGCGCTGACGCCCTGCTCCCTTCTTCGTGGGTGAGAGGTGGCGTCAGCCCTTGACGGCGCCGGCCATGATGCCGCTGACGATCTGGCGGCCGAGCAGGATGAAGACGACGACGACGGGAAGCGTGCCGATGAGCGTGCCGGCCATGATGATGGCGGTGTCGGGCACGTAGCCGCTGCCGAGGTTGTTGAGCGCGACCTGGACGGTCGGGTTGGTGGAGTTCAGGGTGATGACCGGCCAGAAGAAGTCGTTCCAGGCCGTCATGAACGTGAGCATGCCGAGCACCGCCATCCCGGGGCGCGCGATCGGCAGGACGATGCTCCAGAAGGTGCGCAGCGACGTCGCGCCGTCCACACGCGCGGCCTCGATGAGCTCGTCCGGCAGGGACTGCATGAGGTACTGGCGCATGAAGAAGACGCCGAAGGCCGAGACCAGCGTGGGGAGGATGACCGAGGACAGCCGCCCGGCGAGGTCCAGCTCGGACATCACCATGTAGAGCGGCACGACGCCGAGCGTCGGCGGGATCATCATCGTGCCCAGCGTCATGGCGAACAGCTGCTTCTTGCCCTTGAAGTGGAGCTTGGCGAAGGCGAAGCCGGCCAGCGTGCAGAAGAGCAGCGTCGCGACGGTGACCGTGCCGGAGACGATGACCGAGTTCGTGATGGCCAGGCCGATGTTCTGCTGGTCGAGCGCCGTCTGGATGTTCGCCACCAGGTTCGGGCCCGGGGTGAGCGGCGGCGGGGACTGGACCATCTCCGACATCGGCCGGCTCGCCGCGACGATCATGTAGTAGAAGGGCGCGATGAAGAGGAAGGCCGTGACGCCGAGGACGACGTAGGTGAGCCAGCCGGCCCCGTGGTTGTCGCGCTTGCGCGAACGGCGCGGCGCGGCCAGCGGCGTGCCGGGGATGGCAGGCGGTCGGGTGATCGTCGTCATCGGTCTCCCCCGTCGGTGAGGCGCTGGCGGGTGCGCAGGCGCACGAGTGCGGTGTTGAGCAGGACCAGGACGATGATGAGCAGGAAGGTCACCCACGCGACGGCGGCCGCCCGGCCGAGGCTGCCGAACTGCCAGCCCTGCTGGTACATGAACAGCCCCAGCGTCTGGTACTGGTTGACGGCGCCGCCGTTGGGCGTGCCACCGCCGAAGAGCAAGGGTTCACCGAAGAGCTGGGTCGCGCCGATGGTCGAGACGACGACGGTGAACACGATCGTCGGGCGCAGGCCCGGCAGGGTGATGTGGCGGAACTGCTGCCACCGGCTCGCGCCGTCGAGCGAGGCCGCCTCGTAGAGGTCGAAGGGGATCGACTGCATGCCGGCGAGGTAGATGAGCGCGTTGTAGCCCGTCCATCGCCAGGTGACGATGACCGCGATGGCGATCTGCGCGGTGACGTTGCCGTTGCGCCAGTCGATGGCGTCCATGCCGATGAGCGAGAGCATCCAGTTCGCGAAGCCGCCGTCACGCCCGAAGATCTGGGCGAAGACGAGCGTCGACGCCGCGACGGAGGTCGCGTACGGCATGATCATCGCGATCCGGAAGAAGTTCCGGGCCCGCATCCGGTAGTTGAGCAGGTGCGCCAGGCCGAGGGCGAGAATCAGCTGCGGCACCGTCGAGAGGACCCCGATGGTGAAGGTCTTGAGCAGCGCGTTGTAGAACTTCGGGTTCTCGAAGAGCCAGACGAAGTTGTCCAGCCCCACCCAGGTCATCTCCGAGTTGAGGCGGAAGTCGTAGAGGCTCACCCACACCGTGTAGATGAGGGGGAACAGCCCGAAGGCGGCGAAGAGCAGGAAGAACGGCGCGACGTAGACGTAGGGCGCCGTCACGGCCTCCCACCGGAAGATCCGGGACCGCAGGGTGCGGCGGGGCGGCTCGGGCGCGGGACGCGCGGGGGGCTCGGGGGCCGGCGCGCTCGCTGCCGGCCGCACGGGGGCGGTGGAAGTCATGGGGGCCTCTCGTCTGGTCAGGGCGGGACGGACCGGTGGGGGGGGGGGGGGGGGGCCCCCCCCCCCCCGGGGGGG
>NZ_JACSPO010000017.1 GCF_014837105.1 Oceanitalea stevensii
TCGGGGTACTTCCTCGGTGCTGCCATGACTCTCATCCTCCATGGATTGAGAGCCTCCACCAGACCCGGGGCGATTCAAACACTGGCCCCGGCGCCAGCGCATCTACGCGTACCCCGGCGCCTCAAAGTCACTCTGTGTGTCGATCGAGATCGTAGACATCGCGCAACACATCTCTCGTCGGGCGGAGGTACGCGTCGTCCGCCAGCAGCGCCGAGAGGCAGGTCCGCCAGAAACCCATCGGTGCCGCCCCAAGTCCGTCGTCTGCGGCGTCGAGCTGCTGGTCACGCACTCTTAGCCGGGCACCCACAGCCTCCCCCAGGCGATGAATGGCGGGTAGTTCCCCGGCACCCTCTGCGTCGATCCATCCCATATCATCCCCGCCCCAGAGTTCCCCGTAGGGCGGTGGCGGATCAAGCAGCAGCGCCAGTGGGATGCCTCCGATCTCGTCCACGATCCGCTGTAGTTCGCGATACATGGATTCCACGTTCAGCGGACAATCAAGCGCGGGTCGACCCGCCAAGAGGTGGGCCATCCAGATGATGGCAGGCCAAGACACGGGACCGTGTATGCCCTTGTCGTGCTCACGCTTCACAAGTTCCATCAAGTCATTCAGAACCCATGCCCGAGACTTAGGGTGCTCCTCCAGAGCAATCGCAGCCCAGACGTAGTGGAAAGGGGCGGAGATGAGGACGAACTGATCATAGTCACGGTTTAGTCCGAAAGGGGCATCAATCATCCGCATATGAGGTCCGCCACTCGTTGCCCATCGCTCCAGCAGTTCGGGACCCTCGGAGTCCAGAACATCGCCGCCGTAGATTCGCAATGCGCTCTCAAGCAGACCCGGAATGTAGCTTCCGGGCGCATCCAAGTAGCCATCTTCGATCTCACTAGTGGCTCCGGCGGGTACCGGTCTCGCCGCGCAGGGTGTCGCCGGATGGCGATCGACTGCCCGTAGGCGCCGAACATAAAGGGGAAAGAAACGCTCATCTCTGAGGGCGAGCATTCCATAGTCGAGAAGATAGGGGGCAACGAAGCGGAGTTCCTCCATCCGCGTTAATGCTGCTTCCGCGATCGAGAAGTCGTCGAACCCTGGACCTTGGAGAGCGTCCACCACTGAACGGGGGCGAACTGCCTGGCACACTCGTCGATGCTGTTCCAGCACGTCAACGACTAGTCTTCGCCGGTCGTCAGGCGCATGAAATCGATAGACCCGATAATTATGCTGGCCCCAAGATCGCTCGGCGTTCTTAATTCGCGCATTGTCGGGATTTCCCGCTAGCACGAGATGGAAAAAGAACAATGGCCTAGGAAGCTCGTCAAGAGAACTGCCGAACACCTTGGTGGCGTTGTTCGCAAGTCCCGCGGACGGAGTTGATTCTACCTCGAAAACAAAAAGCGGAACGTCATTGAACTCGGCTGCGTTCCACGACAGATCGACCGCAGCATTACGGCCCACGCGGTGCTCTCGGCGGACTTCGTAGCCCAACGCGCTTCCAAGCCGCTCCAGTCCATCAATGACGGCCTTGCCGGGAGCGAGTATGTGCTTCATTCCGACACGGTGCCGTCCGCTGCGTACTCAAGTGCCCCCTCCACCCAGGCCAAGGTGAACGCCTCGTGGGTTTGGTAGTCACTAGTTTCATAGCGGCCGCTGACCTTCGAGGAAGCCATAAGTTCGGCAAGCCGAAGTCGGTCAATCACGACGCCGTAGTCATTTTCGCGGAGACGAGCCTTCTCTGACGCGACGGTACGGAAGTCCTCTTTCTTCTCTTCAAGCTGTTCATGGTGCTGCGGGAACGGCACGAAGAGCATCTCGATGTGCTTGTGTGACGGCGCCTTGTCGAACCAGGGAAGAAAGTGGCCGTCAATGAAGGACTTGATGGGTTTAGCGGTCCAGTTCCGGCCAGAAGCCACTTGCCCGTACGCGACGATCGAGGCCGCCTGTCCGTCGAGGAACGGACGCCAGGCGACAATGTCCACGGTGCCGTCCGCAGCATTGGCGGAGAGGCCCAGGGGCCGTTCTTCCGGCGCCAGCGCGGTTCCCATTGAGGACGCAAGGTCCTGAATCGCTTTGAGCATTCCCGAGCCGTCGGGCCGTGGGAAGCCGAACCAATACGCGCGCCCACCCAGCACTTCGGCAGCCGTTAGATACGACTCGACCTGTAGCGCTCTCGCACTTGACTTGAAGACCTCGTGGTCACTCTTCGTCGGCAGCAGCTCCGAGTGGATCGCAGAGATCAAAAGGCAGCAAATGTAGCAGTTGTGTGCTGCAACCTCAGCCTCTCTCTCCGCTGCCCGCCGCCGAAGAGCCCACTTCCCGTACTCGGACACAAGCTCGAACGGATACCGAGCGCCGAGCACCCGCTCGCGGTAGGCGAGTTCCTCGTAAACGCGTTCAGAAAGCTCGTCGTTCTCGGGCTCAAGAATTTCCTCGTCGACCAGTTCAGCGTCGATGTCAGTCAGCAGGCTGCCATGGTCGGGTTCCCGTTGAACGGTCTGGCTTCGGATCAGGCTCTGCTCGTTCGCAACGGATGCATCCAGCAGGGCATGCAGCTCTACCCAGTCAGCTGCGACGCTCCTTGTTGAGCGCTCCAGAGGCGCGTTAATTCTCATCAGAAGAGCGGCCTCCGAGGTGTGCCTCTTTCATCGCGTTGACCACAATGGTCACTACGCGAAGGGTTGCTTCCGCGTCGTCGACCAGATGGGATTTCGGGTCGTAGCGGGCGATGACGCGAGAGACGTCTTCGGCGGAGCTGGCAAGTTGGTAGAACGCCTTCTCGAATGCCTTTGCCTTGTCTTCGACGACGTCGAAGGCGCGGTCGAGGTCACGGTTGGATTCGAGCACTCGGATTGCCCGCTCGCTGCCGAGCACGTTGATGAGTCGTCCGAGATCGGGGTTCTGGCTCCTGATCAGCGATGGTTCGTCTTCTTGACCGTAGAGCCATGACAGGAGGTTACGTAGATGCGCTCGGTGCGATGGTGGCACTGGCGTGGGTGGAAGCACTGAGTTGTCGCTCTCAGGCAGTCCTAGGAACTGACGGACGTTTGCTGTCGAGAGCGCGGTGTAGAGGTGAGAGAAGTAGAAGGACTTCTTGGAACGGAGTTCGCGGTCGAAGAGCTTGGCGTTCTCCGCTTGCTCTAGTAAGACAACGCCGTTGACGAGTCTGCTGACGGTGTTGTGCCCGTCGCCCAGCCTGCGACTCACTTCGTCGATGTCGTCTCCGTCTTGGAGCCATGAATGCGCAAATCGTGCCTTCGCGTATGAGTCCCACTTGAAGGCGCCGTTGACGTGCTTGAACCCGATGAAGTCCCGCGCCTCTTTGCGGCTATCGACGTAGTTGACCTGAATCTCGGTCGGTATGGCGTTCGGGTGCACCGGTTGTGGCAGTGCCACTTTGAACCGCTGCTGGAGGCTAGGGCTCGCGATGATGCGCAGGGCCGCAAGGCGCCGGTTACCCTCGACGACGGTCCCTGTTGGTTCTTCCACGATGGGAGGCTCGAAGTCGAGCCACCCTGAATTGCCGATCGACTGGATCAGCTCGCCTAGGTCGGCGTGTGTATAGAGGTAGGCGATTGCCTCCTCCTCGTCGGTGAACTTCGCGTCGGGGATACGCGGGTTCGCGAGGTCGAGAGAGAGCGTGCCGGGTGGTGCTTTGTCTAGCCGCGCCATCAGCGTGCTCCTCCTGTAGCGGCGTCCGCCACCTGCGCAAGGCCGGCATGCGCGGATTCGATTTCCTCGGGAATCGCCAGATCCGACGAGAACACCATGATCTCGCTGGCTTTCATCACGCGGTGAGCCGAGTAGTTCAGTGCGAAGAGTCTCCTGCGCAAATCTGAGTATAGTTCTGCGACCTGAGGGACGTTGTCGTAGGTGAGAATCCACTTTGCCCGCCGCACGCCCTTGAGGCAGCCGGCGAGAGCCTGGTGGTCGGAATCTTGGAAGGCGTTAAGATAGAGCGATCCCGCCTTTTCGAAGTAGGGCGGATCAGCGTAGATGAAAGCGTCATCGCGGTCTGAGTACCGCTCGATGACGCGCAGACCATCCTCGTTGGTCACGGCTATGCGGTCTGCGTGCAGAGCGATGAGACGGATGCGCTCGGCTAGGCCTTCGCGGTTGAAGCGAGCGTCAATCTTATAGTTGCCCGTCTGGTCCTTCCCGCCGATGGGTCCGCCATTCAGGACGCCTGAGCGATTGGTTCGATTCAGATAGAACGTTGCGAACCCGAGCGAGAGGTGGTCGTCGCGGGCGGACGTCAGATAGACCTCGCGCTGTCGTTCCCACTCATCGACGGAAAGTTCGACGCCATTGAGTAGCGTGGTGAACTCGTCGGGCTGAGTGACGACTGCGTTCCAGAACGCGAACACGGCAGGATCGAGGTCGTTGATCGCGATCCGCTCAACCTGACCGGAGACGAGCAGGGCGAGAGCCGCGCCCGCACCTCCTGCGTAGGGTTCGACGTACACGCTTGAGGTGAGGTCGTTCTCCCGGATGATCGTCCGCAGGCGCGAGTAGAGCAGGCCCTTGCCGCCGGGGTACCGGAGCGGCGAGATGGTCACTCGTCTACGTGCAGAAGTCGCTGTTTGGGTCATGGTTTGAGGACCGCCTTCATGACTCCTTCGATCGTGGCCCAGCATTCACGAACGTCGTCGGGTGTAGCAAAAATATGTTGATTGTGGTTTGTGGCATCGAGCTGTGCTTTTGAGCCCACAAAGCCGTAGCGTCCACCTCGGATCTTCTGAACGGGCTGGATGAATGCTGTCTGTCCGTTCGACTTGAAGTGTTGTTCAAGCCAGACGAGGCAGTTCGAGAGATATACGAAGCCTTGCTCGTTTGAACTCTTCTTGATCTCCTCGCCGAGAACCTCGGCATGAGCCTTGATCGTCTTTTCCAGGAAGGTTCGCAGCAAATCGAGCGTCGCGTTCGGGAAGCGCTGTATGTTGATCGCCGATAGTTCCCTCACGATCTCGTGTATTGAAGCGGGGAACGACGCGGGGACCGTCAGGTTGTCGGTGTTGAGGTAGTTCCTCTTCCGCGGAAGCGGCTTCGGCTTGTCCCGTCCAGCGTCGTTCGATCCGCGAGAGGCGCCAACATCTGCGCCGTCACGAGCGTGCGGTCCCTGGCCCTGATCATCGGGGCCGGAGCGCCTATTCCCCTTCGCCGAGGAGTTCGATGTATCAGAGTGTGTGCTGGCCGATTCGCCGCTCGCTGATTCGTCGTCTCTGTGCTTATCGAGCAGGTCGCGCAGGTCGTCCATGTACTCGACGTAACGGTCGCTCGAGGTCTTGTTGAGGGTACGTGTGTTAATCACGCCGTCGCGGATGTCGCTCACGATCTTCGTCGCGACTCGCTTGAACAAACCGGCGCTTGAGACGAGGGAAACTTCTCCCGTGCCGTTCTGGATCTGGACCCCGACGAGGTCGAGGAACTTCTCGTTCTCGTAGAGGCGCGCGAGGGTCGACACTGGGAAGCGGCGTTTGCGTGCGTAATCGCCGAGTGACGGGTCGTCGTAGTTGACGTTGCGGAACAGTTCGAGAATCTTGCTCCGTGTAATGAACTTCCGGACGTCGATCGTTGGATACTGGGCGATCAGTTCCTCCGACGATTTGCCAGCGTCGAGCTGCGCCTGGAAGAACGCGGCCTGCCTGGCAGGACCCCACGCCACGCGCTGATTGCCGGTGTGAAGAGCTGCGACGAGTTGGTCGGCATCGTCCTGCGAAGGTGCTCTCTTGACGGTGATACGACGGATCGCGGCGCGATCGGGCATCGACTGCGCGAGCTTTCTGATGCGCGCTTGGTGATCGGGCGCGAGGTACGGGTTCTGGATAGCCTTCAGCGCGGCTACGCGTCGATTGCCCTCGACCACGATGAGTTGACCGTCACGCTCCAGGACGATGGGGACTTCGTGCGTCAGCAGGCCGACCTTGGCGATACCTTCGACGAGGCTCAGTGCCTTCTCGTTGCTGAACAAGTCCTGCACGATGTCGGACTCCGGCACTCCCTCAGGGATGTCGAGTCGGACGTTGCGCGGGTCGAGTTTGATGTCGTTGACAACGTCGACGACTAGTTCCTCCCACGTGGACATGTCGATCATGACGTCCCCAGCTCAGCGAGAACGTCCTGATCGGTAAGGGGCGTGCGGACGGTATCTCGTGCTGCCACTCAGTCCCCCACACCATTCGGGGTGTCCTTGCTGCCTCGGACCACTGCGAGGACGTCGCTGCGGAGGAAGCGCCAGGCTCGTCCGACCTTCTCTCCGGGCAGAGAGCCGTCGCGAGCGAGCGCGAGCACGGTCTTGGTGCTCACACGGAGCAGCGCGGCAGCCTCCTCCGTGGTGAGAACTTCGTGTCCTTCCGCCATCTTCTCGCACTCTCCTCCTGCGGGGTCTAACGTCAGGCTATCAGCGACGTCGGTCCGCGCGGAGGGACCGTGCTGCTCGCAATATCCGCGACGGACGTTTCGCCCTGAGCTCATGTCTCTCGGGGGTCCGGTACGTCTCGGAAGTCTCGTCCGCGCGGCGTTAGGTTCGTGACTGGGCCTCCTGCAACGGGAGTCGGATCAGGCCCTCGCAGAGTTTGTGCAGGGCGGGTGGGTCACGATGCACGGCGCGGATAGAGAACTGCCGTTCGTCGTAGCGACGCCGCGAGGTCTGCTTCACGTACTTGCCCATCGCGTGCTCCCCTACGTCGCGACGACGGACCGGTGGTCAGCGGGAAGCTCGCGTCGCCGCTCGACATGCTCGCGCACCCGCGCGCACAGCAGGAGGACGAGGCTGAGCGGTCCGAAGATGGTGACCTTCATGGCGTTGTAGATGAACAGCAGCACGAGCAGATGCAGCCAGCCGGGGCCACCGTACTCGATGAGCTGCACGCAGATGCTCGCGGCGTACTGGTACGAGATGGTCAGCAGCATCGCCGGGACGCCCCATCGCAGGCCGCGACGGGTGCGGACGGCGTCGAGCAGGATGTTGGTGGGCATGTAGCGACGCAGGAAGTACCGGGTGCGGACACTGAGGTCCCAGATGAGTCGGAACATGGACAGTCCTCTCCAAAGGTTCGGCGACAAGAACCTGAAAGGACCGCCCGGCCGGGGAAGTCGTATTGTCGCGACAAGCGACAACGCCTATAGAGGCCGCCTCAAGCTTCATTTTACGGAGTGGCGGCGAGACCGGGACGGGCATCGGTCAGAGCGAACGCCCGAGCTGCTCTCGCCCCTGCGATCGCTTCGGCACGGCACCCGCACGGGTGGTCAAATCGCGTGCGCGGTCGAGCGCCGTCTGCGCGCGGGCGGTGTCAATCTCCTTGCTCCGCCTTCTCCGGCGCCGGCCCGAGGGGCCTGTCGTCGGTGATGCCATACCGATCAGGGTAGGCCGCGACCGTGCGCCAGTGGCGTCGCCACGCAGCGGCCTCTCGCTGGTCACGGGGTGGCTCGCGGTCCAGGACTCACCGGCCTGACGTGCGGTGTCGAGCAGGACTTCACCACGGGTCTCAATCAGCTCCCGCCTCTCATCGAGTGCCCGGCGCATGTCGCCGGCTATGTGTCCGTCGGCGGAACGGATGAGTCCGGCGATCGATCGTGGTGCCTTGCGGGGGGGGGTGTCCCTATCGGTTCGTCAAGCGGCTGCCGGGGTGCGTGCCTCGTAGAGAGTGCCGTTGCGGAGCATGGCGTGCAGGACGTCGGTGCGGCGGCGCGCTAGGCAGATGAGAGCGGCGTTGTGCTTCTTGCCCTCGGCTCGTTTGCGGTCGTAGTAGGCGCGTGATGCCGGGTCGGACAGTGAGGCGAACGCGGACAGGAAGAACGCGCGTTTGAGTTGTTTGTTGCCCCCGCGGGCGGGGTGTTCGCCGCGGATGGAAGTGCCCGAGCGGCGGGTGACGGGGGCCAGGCCGGCGTAAGCGGCCAGGTGCCCGCTGGTGGCGAAGGACGAGCCGTCGCCGACCTCGAGCAGGATGCGGGCTCCGGTCCTGACGCCGATGCCGGGCATCGAGGTCAGGACCGTGGAAAGAGGGTGCGCATCGAGCATCTCCTCGATCTGGCCCGCGGCCTGCTCACGTTGTTGCAGGAGTTCACGCAAGGTCGTGGCGAGTTTGGGCAGGACGAGCTCGGCGGCCCGGGTACCGGGGACCGTGACGGTCTGCTCTTCCAGGGCCGTGGTGAGGGCGCTGATGAGCGCCTCGTAGGACCGCGGAGCCCGGCCCTTCGTCGCCGCCAGCAACTGCCGGCGACTGGCGCTGGCCAGTCCCTGTGGTCCGCCGAAGCGGATCAGCAGCTCCAGGACTGCCTGGTGCTGGATCTTGGGGCCCAGCACCCGCTCAAGTGCCGGGTGGATCTGGGTCAGCAGGCCGCGGATCCGGTTGCTGACGCGGGTGACCTCCCCGGCCAGGTCATCGTCGTAGCCCACGATGACTTCCAAGTCGGCCAGGGCCTCATCCCCTGCATCGACCCGGCGCAGGGCGTGGGGCATCGATCGGGCGGCGTCGGCGATGACGTAGGCGTCGCGCGCATCGGTCTTGGCGTTGCCTGGATGAAGGTCAGCGATCCTGCGCATCGCTAGACCCGGCAGATAGGCCACGTCGATCCCGACTTCGCGGGCCACGGTGACGGCCAGCGCCCCGATCGAGGCCGGTTGATCCACCACCACGAGCACCCGGCCCCGATCCGCGAGCCGTGTGAGGACCTGGCGGATCTGGGCTTCGGACTGCGGCAGTACCTTGTCGTGCACTCGCGCGCCGCCGGGATCCAGGGCGCAGGCGTGATGCGCTTCCTTGCCCACGTCCAACCCGACGAACACCGCGTAATCGCTGGGGGCCATCTCCCTGTCCTCCTCTGCGAGCCCAGTCTTCGCTGGCCGCAGTCTGGCGCAGGAAGCCGACACCCACGTTACGAAGAGACCTACTCCCGACCCTCACCGGGTGGAAGCGGCCGTGTCCCTATCAGCGGTCACCCCACGCCACCAGACCCGGCGACAACACCCCCCGGATCATGCGAACGACAGGGGCAGACAGTCATACCGAACCTGGCGACCAGAACCCCGAACCATCGGAGCTACGAAGAAGGTAACGGGGCGGCCCGAGCCGGCTGGGCATGCGGTGGCGCGGGCGACGCGGTGGTGTAGGACGGAGGCGATGTCGTCAGCATCATCGCTGCGCGCCGCCACCAAGCGCGGGAGCAGGGTGACGAGGTCGTGATGGTTGGCCTCGGCTCGGCGGAGTTCGACGGTGAGCGTAGGTGCGACCGGTATGTACAAGTCAGTAGAGCTTCAGTCCAACGTGGTCGACGATAAGGCGCCGTCCTTCGTGGTGGAGGGCAAAATGGATACGACCGACCTGTGATGGCGGGGCGTGGTCGCGGACCTTCACGTGTGGAGTTCGATCATGGGTTGCGCCGTCGTAGTCGAAGTAGCGCATCTTCGAGTTCTTTTCGATCGTGTCATCTTGGAGTGAGACTTTGAGGTCGAACTCGTCTCTGATCCAGGTGTCGAGGTGCGGATAGCTTCGTTCGGCACCGTCGTAGAGCGCTGCTGCCACACGGGCGAGCTTGACTAGGCATTCAGTCATTTCGCCAGAGAATGGGTACTTGCACTTCTTCCACGTTGTCACCGCGCGATCAGTGAAGGCGATGTGGCCCGAGGAGGCATCTTCGAGGTGAAGGATTAGATTCTCTGCGCTATCACTGTCACCACTGACAAGTTCTGGCAACCCGTCCCACGGATCGGTCTCCGTAGTGTCGTCTTGCTCGGATGCGGGCGGGATTGCAAGCAACGCAATGGTGAGTTGCTCGATCTGTGCTTCCAAGTCAGGCACCTTGCCTGCCTGGGCTTGGAACCGGTCGGCACGCTGCTCCTCGTCAGTTGCGAGTCGCTGCCACTCCTCGGCGTTAGCACGTGCGGCGGAGACTTCGGCGCGTAGTGCTGCGGCCTCCGCAACCAGATCACCCTCGGCGGCTGCCTGTTCTGCACGGGCTCGCGCGTCGCGATCCCGGTCAACAATCTCTGCACGCCTCGCCTCGCGGTACGCATGATCCAGTCCCCGAGCAAGTACTGAAACGGGCGCGAGCAGCCGCATGAGGTCAGAGCGGAGGACGTCGGGATCATCAACGTTCACCCTCAAATCGTCGAACGTGATGCTGCGTGCGGACGGGTCACTCCAGATCAAGCGTGCACCTGCGCGTGGTGGCGCGTATCCGGGGAGTTCAGCATCGAGCGCCCGCGAAGCGCGATAGTCGAGCGTCACGACCCGCACGAGGCCAACTAGCTTGCCCGCGACCTGACGTGCCGTCGCAAGTGCAGGCAACGTTCGGGTGTGAACTAGGAGGATCGGCAGGCGCGTCGGCTTCTGGATCGCGGAAGCGAGCGTATGGACTTCAGGGTCGGTACGGACCTGTATGTAACGGCCGTCCTGCTCTTGCCCCACGATCGAGAGGATGATCCGAACGTTCTCCAACAGTGACCGCACGATGCCCGGCTGCCGAATGTCGGCTGCGGGCGCTGGAGATAGCCAGATCGGTGAACTCTCGCGAGCCATTGACACTCGGATTGTCGTCGCGGCACCGATCCGCCCCACGGTCACCCGAGTGACGAACGCCGCCCCTGAATCCGGGCTGTCGTCACGAATCTCCACCCTGACGGCCTTGGTGTCGTCCGTGCCTGCGACTTCCCACATAGCGGTTCGTGATGCGCCTGCCAGGTTGGGCGAGAGCGCCATGTCTCCGCTGGACTCCAAGAGTTGTCCGTCAAGGTCACGCTCAGCGAGAAACGTGAGCCATGACGTCACGCTATCCAGAGTTGCTCTGTACGGATCAACGCCAGCATGACGTGGAGTGACAGAGAACTCGACGACGTAGAGGACCTGCATCGCTCTCCTCGCTTCGCGCTCTAACCTTCTCGACACCGTACTGCCCATCGGCGCCGCGCGTCTGCCCTCGACCTGCAAGAGGCGTGGCAGCTCTCGGTGGTAAACGAAGATGGTTGGCTCGCTACTGGCTGTGCGCCGAGGGGTCAGCGGGCGGCCCAGGCAGGTGCCCAGATGTCGGTGCTCGCGGGCGTCGTTCGGATAGCGGCGAGGTATGCGCGCAGTTCAGCCAAGGCTGGCTGGGGGTTCGCCGCCAGCCAGATGAGCGAGTGAGGATAGATCGGGGTGGGTCGGGCCACGCACCGGGATGCGCCGGAGGTCGTAGTGCGCTGGCCAGACGTGGCGGTCGCGTTCACCGATCAGAGTGGCGAGGTCCGCGGACTAGGCGAGCGGGTCCATAAGGGCTTCGTCGCCGAAGTGCCGGCCGAGGGCATCGATCGTCAGGTCGAAGGCGGTAGCGAGGTCGTTGTAGTAGGTGGCCCATTCGGTTCCTTCGACGATGCCCGAATCCGGATCCGGTGGCCTGCGAGCCGTCAGGGTGCCAGCTCTCGTACGTTTGCCAACGGGTGCTGAAATTGGACCCCTTTGCGGCGCCGACTCAAGTCATCGTGGCCTACATCGACAGCTACAGGGACCGGTTCGGCGTCGAGTCCATCTGCGCCGAGCTCACCGCGCACGGGATGAAGATCGCGCCATTCACCTACTACGCCCCCAAGGCTCAGCCGGTGAGCGAGGCGCTGCTGGAGGCGGCCTACCTGGCGAACGTGCTTGTGATGCTCCATCGGGAGAACTGGGGCGTGTGCCCGGGTGCGCACGTTTTGGTACGTCGCCCGCCGCGCCAGCCTCGAGGTCGAGAGACCAGGTCGCCCTGCTCATGGGGATCGCCGGCATCACCGGCGCGGTCCGCGGACGGCACCGCACGACCACGACCCGTCGGGCTGCTGAGGCGCCGCGTCACCCTGACCCGGTCAAGCGTGGCTGGCACGTGCCCACCGCCCCAGATCAGCTGTGGGTGGCCGACTTCTCCTGCGTATGGACGCTGACCCGGTTCATCTGCGCCGCTTCGTCGTGGACGTCTACTCCCGCCGGATCCTGGGCTGGCGAGTCGCCACCTCGATGCGCGCCTTTCTGGTCACCGACGACCTGCGGCAGGCGATCGACTCCGCCACCGCGCTGGAGCCCGCTGGGAGCTCGGAAGGCTCGTCCATCACTCCGATGCCGGGTCCCAATATCTCTCTCTGGCGCTGACCGCGGAGCTGGCTCAGGCCAGCATCGCTGGGTCCATCGGGCACCATCGGTGATGCAATCGACAACGCTCTGTGTGAGTCGATGATCGGGCTGTTCAAGACCGAGGCGATCAACGACGGTGGACCGACCTGGCAGAACCACACCGAAGGCGAGTGGCAGGGTCGCCCGCTGGGTCCACTGGTACAACACCCAGCGGCTCCACTGCTCAATCGGGCAGCTGCCACCCGTTGAGTTCGAAGCACGCTCACCGGCAGGCTACGACCGTGACCCCGAACCGGAGGTCGTTTAACTAACCACCCTCCGGAAGATCCAGGGCGGTTCATGTAGGTCGCGACCAGCGCGAAGTTCAGCCCTGCCACTACCGGCCCGTGTCGCCGCCGCCACCGCGTGAAACGCAAAGACTAGCCGAGAGTGACATCACGAAGGTAGGCAGCGGAGGCCGCCTGATTGCCACCGCGGGGCGTCCCGTAAGCCGAACCTTCGACGGCGACGCCCGCTGCTGACCTGCCCCGACGCCGCGCTCGCGCTTGGACCGTCCCTTGAGACTCATCCGGCGATGTGGCCGGTCGGGAGGTGCTGGCCGGGACGTTCGAATTCGACCTCCGACAACAGCGGCTTGTCTGAAGGATCGCTCGACCGCCGGCATCGGCGATGCCCACGCGGGCATCGCTCACTCTCCCGCGGCGAGGGCGGCGACCGCGGTGTCGTAGCGGTCGAGCACAATCGAGGTGAGCCGGGGGTCCGCGCCCAGCGGTGCCGTGACGACGTCGGCGCTGGCCTCCAGCACCCGGTCGTAGAAATACCCCGGCGCGAGCAGGTACGCGGCGACGACGACCCGGGGCGTGGTCGCGCCCCCGTCCCGCTGCTCCGGGCCCGCCGCGTCGGCGAGCGCGGCACGGGCGGCGGCGACGGCGTAGGGCACCGAGGGCCGGGCCTTGGCCCCATAGCCCACGGTCACCGGCCCCGGGTGCCACTCCCGGAGCCCGGCGGCGACCCTCTCGACGTCGCGGGCGGCGCCGCTGCGGCTCGACCCGGCCGCCGCGACCACGACGGCGTCGTGCGGGCGCACCCCGGCCTCGGTGAGCCGGTGCGCGAGGAGGTCGACGAGGCGATGGTCCGGTCCGAGCGCTGGGGTGGCCACCGCCCGGGCGGACGGTCCGTCACGGTCCGCGACCGCCTCGGCGATGTCCACCTCGACGTGGTACCCGCCCGAGAGCAGGAGCGGCACGACGACCGCACGTCCAGAGCCGCCGTCCGCTGTCACCACCGACGTCACGACGTCCGCCACCTCCGGCTCCTGCACGTCGACGAACGCCTCCCGCACATCCAACCTGGGACGCGCCGCGCGCACGTCGTCGAGGATCCTGCGGACCACCTGCCGGCCGATGGGGTCGTTGGTCCCGTGCGAGCAGCCGACGAGCACGGGGTCCGCTACGCCCGCGCGTCCCGGCGCCGGCCGGGTCGAGGTCTGCGTGGTCATGTGAGCTCCAGTCTGTAACCGCGTTTCACCACGGTCCTCACGAGGTCGCGGCGGCCGGCGGCCTCACGCAGCCGCGCGACCGCGACCTCCGCAGCGTGGGGGTCACACGAGGCGCCGGGCAGTGCCGCGAGGAGCTCGTCGCGGGTCACGACCTCGCCGCGGCGGGAGGCGAGGACGCGGAGCACCTCCAGGGAGCTCGGCGACAGCGGCAGGACCTCGCCGTCGAGGACGGCGAGGCGCGAGCGGATCTGCAGCGGACCGGCGACGGTCGCGAGCGCCACCGTCTCCGCGTGCTCGTAGTGGGCGACGAGGCAGCGCACGAGCGCGCCGAGGCGGCCCCGGTCAGGCTGCAGCGGGGTCACGCCGCGGCGCTCGAGTGGACGGGCCGTCACCGGGCCGACCGCCGCCGCCACCATCCCGTCCCGGAACCGCTCGACGACAGGCGCACCGAGACCCTGCTCCTCGGCCGCACCCAGCCACGCCTCGGCGCCCGGTGCGGAGGTGAACACGACGGCATCGATCTCGCCGGCCGCCGCCGCCAGCACCGAGGCGTGCAGCGCGTCGGGGTCCGGTGGCGGGCCCCACCGGTAGACGACGAGACTCGCGACGGCCGCTCCCGCCTCGGCGAGCACGACGTCCAGCCCGTCGGCGCCCGCGCCGTGGTGCTGGATGGCGATGCGCAGGCCTGCGACGCCCTCTCCGAGGAGGAGGTCGGCGATCTCCGCGGAGCTCTCCGACTCCGCCACCCAGTCGGCGGTGAGGCCGGCGGCCTGGATCGCGCCGCGCGCCTTGGGGCCGCGCGCGACGATCCGCGCGCCGGCGAGGACCGCCAGGAGCAGGTCGGCGATGCCGTGGGCGTCGGCCGCCTCGATCCAGGAACGGAACCCGATCCCCGTCGTCACGACGACGACGTCGGGCGGGTCGTCGAGGAGGGCGAGCGTCGCGGCGTGCAGCCGGTCGTCGTCGACGTGCGGGACCATGCTCAGTGCTGGCGCGTAGCGCACCTGCGCGCCGCGGCGCCCCAGCGCCGCCCCGAGCTCCTCCTTGCGACGGTCGGCCGTGACGAGCACCGTGCAGCCCGCCATGACCTGTCGCAGCATGCGCTCGTCCGGCGCGCGTGCCGGCTCGATGGCCACCCCGCTCATGCGACGAGCACCTGGGCGAGCCGCCCCTCGGCGGCGACGTCCCCCACGACGATGACCGCCGGGGACCGGACACCGACCTCGGTCGCGCGCCTCACGACGTCGCCCAGCACCGCGCGCGTGACCCGCTGACGCGGCGTCGAGCCGTTCTCGACGAGAGCGACCGGCAGCCCCGGGTCGGCCCCGGCGGTGAGCAGCTGGGCCATGAGGCGGGGCAGCTGCGAGACGCCCATGAGGATCACCAGCGTCGCGGTCCGGTCACGCGCGGAGACCAGGGCCGCCTCGTCGAGGGTGTCGTGCCCGCTGGTGACGTGGAACGCGGCGACGGTCCCGCGGTGGGTCAGCGGGATGCCCGCCAGCGCCGGGACGCTCAGCGCGCTCGAGACGCCGGGCACGACCTCGACGGGGATCCCGGCGGCCTGGCAAGCCGCAACCTCCTCGCCACCCCTGCCGTAGACGAACGGGTCCCCGCCCTTGAGCCGCACGACGCGTCGGCCGCGGCGGGCCTGGGCGACGAGGATCGCGTTGATCTCCTCCTGCGGGACGGGGTGGTGGCCCGGGGTCTTGCCGACGTCGACGACCTCGACCCCGGGCGCGAGCTCGTCGAGCACGTCGACCGGGCCGAGCCGGTCGGTGACGACGACGTCCGCCTCCTCGAGGGCCCGGCGTCCGCGCACGGTGAGCAAGTCGACCGCACCGGGGCCGCCCCCGACGAGCACGACCGAGCCCACTCCCCCGGACGGGCGACGGCGTCGCCGCCGAGCGCCGCTCGACGTGCTCTCGGGCGTGCTGGCGGTGCGGTCGCGCACGGCCCCGGCGTCGACGCACCACGTCCGCCGCTCCTCGGCCCACCGGGCCATCGCCCGGTCCACCGCCGGGTCGTCCGTCGCCGCGAGCGCCAGCCAGACGCCGTCGAGGTCGGTCTCCTGCACCTCGCGCGCCAGCCAGGTGAGGGCCCGACCCGATGCGGCGTCGTCGACGAGCTGGCGCAGGTCCGCGCACAGGCTGGGCGCGACGACGCGGACGAGGGCGCCGTCGTCGAGCATCGCGCGGACCGTGCGGGCGGCGACACGGCCGCCACCGGCGACGAGGACGGTCCGGCCCACCAGCTCGAGCCCGAGCAGCGTGGTCATCACGCCACCTCGCGTCCGGGCGCGGACCGCACGGCCACGTGCACGACGCCGTCGCGCACCGTGACCGGCCAGGTGCGCAGGTCCTCGGCTGCGTCCGTCGGCTCGAAGCCGGCCCTGTCCAGGCACCGGCCGGTCGCGAGGTCGAACACCTGCTTGTACATGGGGCTCGCGACCGTCGGGCGCCCGCCGCGCGTCCCGACGATCCCGCGCGACATGACGTTGGCGCCGCAGAACGGGTCCCGCTGCTGGACCGCGCGGACCGTGTCGTCCGGCAGCCGGAACAGGGCGATCTGGGTGCCGCGCACGAGGGCGGCGGCGCCGCGCTCGACGAGGAGGTCACCGAGCAGGCAGACGGTCTCCCACGTCTCCACGTCGTCGTCGAGGCCGGGCTGCGGGGCGTGGGACAGGGCGCTCATCGACGCACCTCCAGGGTGGTACCGGCGATCAGGGTGGGTGGGGCGTCGTCCTCGCGGGCGACCGCCCGCTCGGCGACGGTGGCCGGACGGATCTGGCCGCGCTCGACGACGTAGGCGAGGTCGGGGTCGGGCTCCGAGGGCGCGTTGACGAAGGAGCCGAAGCGGCGCAGCTTGTCGGGGTCCTCGAGGACCGCCTTCCACTCGTCCTCGTAGGCGTCGACGTGCCGCGCCATGGCGGCGTCGAGGTCGGTGCCGATGCCGAGGGAGTCCTCGATGATCACCTCGCGGATGGCCTCGAGCCCGCCCTCGTAGTCCGCGACCCAGGCGGCGGTGCGCTGCAGCCGGTCGGCGGTGCGGATGTAGTACATGAGGAAGCGGTCGATGGTCCGGAGGAGCTCCTCGGACGTGAGGTCCTCCGCGAGCAGCTGCGCGTGCCGCGGGGTGAAGCCGCCGTTGCCGCCGACGTACACGTTCCAGCCCTTGTCGGTCGCGATGACGCCGACGTCCTTGCCGCGAGCCTCGGCGCACTCGCGCGCGCAGCCCGACACCCCGAGCTTGAGCTTGTGCGGCGAGCGCAGCCCGCGGTAGCGCAGCTCGAGCTCGACCGCCATGCCCACGGCGTCCTGGACGCCGAAGCGGCACCACGTGGACCCGACGCACGACTTCACCGTGCGCAGCGACTTGCCGTACGCGTGGCCGGACTCGAAGCCGTGGTCGACCAGCCGGCGCCAGATGTCGGGGAGCTGCTCGATGCGTGCGCCGAACATGTCGATCCGCTGGCCGCCGGTGATCTTCGTGTACAGCCCGAAGTCCTTGGCCACCTGCCCGATGACGAGCAGCCCGTCGGGGGTGATCTCGCCGCCGGGGATGCGGGGGACGACCGAGTAGGTGCCGTCCTTCTGGATGTTCGCCAGCACGTGGTCGTTGGTGTCCTGCAGCGCGGCCTGCTCGCCGTCGAGGATGTGCCCGTTACCGAGCGAGGCGAGGATCGAGGCGACGACGGGCTTGCAGATGTCGCAGCCGCGGCCCCCGTCGCCGAAGCGTCCGATGATCTCGCTGAACGTGTGGAGGTCGGCGACGCGCACGGCGTCGAAGAGCTGGGCGCGGGAGAGCTCGAAGTGCTCGCACAGCGCGGTGGACACCTCGACGCCGGCCCGCTGGAGCTCGGTCGTGGTGATCTTCTTGACGAGCGGGAGGCACGAGCCGCAGGAGGTGCCGGCCCTGGTGCACGCCTTGACGCCCGCGAGGTCGGTGCACCCGTGCTCGGTGACGGCGCCGCGGACGGTGCCGGCGGTGACGTTGTTGCACGAGCAGACGGTGGCGTCGTCGGGCAGCTCGAGCGTCGGGGCGCCCGCGGAGCCGGCGCCCTCCGGCAGGAGGAACAGCCCGGGGTCGCCCGGCAGCTCGGAGCCGAGCATGGGGCGCAGCGTCGCGTAGGCGCTCGCGTCGCCGACGAACACACCCCCGAGCAGGGTGCGCGCGTCGTCGGACAGGACGAGCTTCTTGTACACGCCGGCGACGGGGTCGGCGTGTACGAGCTCCATCGCGCCGGCGCTCTCGGCGAAGACGTCCCCGAAGCTGGCGACGTCCACGCCCCGGAGCTTGAGCTTGGTCGCGGTGTCGGCCCCGGGGAACGTCGCCTCACCACCGAGGAGCCGGTCGGCGACGACCTCTGCCATGGCGTAGCCGGGCGCGACGAGGCCGTTGCAGCGGCCCTCGATGCACGCGACCTCACCGACCGCCCACACGTGCTCGTCCGCGGTGCGGCAGGCGAGGTCGACGACCACGCCGCCCCGCTCCCCGACCGCGAGACCCGCCGCGCGGGCCAGCTCGTCCCGGGGCCGCACCCCTGTGGCGACGACGACGACGTCGACGTCGAGCCGCCCGCCGTCGGCGAAGTCCAGCCGCCCGACGTGCCCGGTGCGCCGCGCGGCGCCCATCGCCGTGGTCGCGGTGTCGCAGCGCACGGCGATGCCCATGTCGTTGATGAGCCGCTTGAGGGCCTGCCCGCCACCGAGGTCGAGCTGCGCGTTCATCAGGTGCGTGCCGAACTGGACGACGGTCGCCTGCGCACCGAGCGCCTTGAGCGCGCCCGCCGCCTCCAGGCCGAGGAGGCCACCGCCGATGACGGCGCCGCGGACGGGGCGGCTCCACCCGCTCGCCGTCGTGCGGCGCTTCTCCTCGACCCAGTCGCTGAGGGCGGCGAGGTCGTCGATGGTGCGGTAGACGAAGACGCCGGGCAGGTCGTTGCCGCTGATGGGCGGCATCGCCGCGGAGGAGCCGGTGGCGAGGACGAGCTCGTCGTAGGCGTGGACGCGGCCGTGCCGGTCGGTGACCGTTCGCGCGGTCCGGTCGATCGCGGTGACGGCGCAGCCGCGGTACAGCGAGACGAGCTCGTCGTCCCACAGCGCCGGGTCACCCAGCGTCAGCTCCTCGGCGTGCTGCAGCGAGAAGTAGCTGGTGAGGGCGACCCGGTCGTACGGAGCGCGCGACTCCTCGGCGAAGACGGAGATGCGCCAGTCGCCGGCGTCGTCGCGGTCGCGCATCGCCTCGACGAGCCGTTGCGCGACCATGCCGCCACCGACGACGACGAGGTGCCGGGTGCCACGCCCCTGCGGGGTGGGATCGGTCTGGGGTCCGGTCACGACGATCTCCTGACATGTGGTGGGGCGAGTGCCTCGCCCCGTCCGGTTCGGGTGTGGGTCCGGTGCTCCCGACGCTACGGAGCCGTGGTTTCCCGGTCGTTCCGCGCTTGTTGCGTCGAGGTAAATGCTGTTTCACGAACGTTGCGGGTGCGGTGAGAGGACGGGGCGCCCGGCGGTGCCGCTCGCCGCGGTGTCGCGCACCCCGTCGTCGGACGGGTCCGCGGCCGCCAACCAGTCCGCGATGCCGCAGACGACGTCCCTGCACCCGCCGCACCCGGTCGTGGCGCGCGTCCCGCGGGCGAGGTCGGCCACGCTCCGTGCACCGTCGTGCCAGCACGCCACGAGGTCACCCTTGGTGACGCCGTTGCACTGGCAGACGGTGGTCTGGTCGGGCATCTGGGTGGGAGTCGCCGCCTGGACCGGAGGGGGCGCCACCGGCCGCAGCAGCAGGTGGGCCGGGTCCGCCGGGACGGGCACACGCCGGGTGTAGGTGGCAGTGAGGTCGGCGCCGACGTCCGCCGCACCGACGCACGTCGCGCCGACGAGCCGCCCGTCGGCGACGACGACCTCGACGTGTCGCCCGGACGCCGGGTCGCTCAGCGTCAGCGCCCGGTGCTCGGGCGCGCGAGCCGCACCGGACACCCCCATCGTCACGATCTCCAGGCCGACGGCCTTGACGCGGACGACATCGACCCCGGTGACGGCCGCTCGGGCGGGCGCGCCCCCCGCAGGCGTTCCGGGCTCCGGCTCGGGCGCCACCGGACGCACCACGGCGCTCGTCGCCAGCCGCAGCGCCATGCTGGGCCGGTCCCCCTCACCGGTGCCCGCCGGCCGGTGGTCGGGGAGGCGGCCCGTGGCCGTGGACCCGCCGACGGGCGCGTCCTCACGCGGTCGGACGGCCGAGGCGAGAGCGGCGGCGAGGCGCCGGGACTGGTCCCACCCCTGCGCGATGAGGCCGGTACCGCCCTCGGGCGGCTCCGCGCAGTCCCCGATCGCGAAGACGCGCGCGTCGTCCGGGCTGGCGAGGTCGTCACCCACGACCACGCCCCGGCCGACCGCTAGGCCCGCGGCCCGCGCCAGGCCCGTCTCGGGGGTGGCGCCGCACGCGAGCACGACGAGGTCCGCCTCGATGTCCACCAGGTTCGCCCCTCCCGCCGCGCCCGACGACGGCACATCCGCTGCGTCGTCGGGTGTGCGGAGCTCGACCCCGCAGACACGCCCGTGCCGGTCAGTACGGACCCGCTCGGTCCGCGCGTCCGTCCACGTGTGCACCCCGAGGCGGGCCAGGCTCGCCTCGACGACGCGCCCGGCGTCCGTGCCGAGCTGACGGTCCATCGGGCTCGCACCACCGTGCACGACGCTCACCGGCACTCCCCGGTACGCCAGGCCGCACGCCACCTCGAGACCGAGCACGCCCGCCCCGATGACGACGGCGTGCCGCGCGTTGACCGAGGCGGCGACGATCCCGCGCGCGTCGTCCAGCGTGCGCAGGACGTGCGCGCCACGCGGGAGGCCCCCCGCCTGGTCCGTGATCCCGCAGATGTCCGGGACCCGGGCCGCGGCGCCGGTCGCGAGGACGACCGCGTCGTAGGGGTAGGCGCCGTCGGCGGTGATGACGCGGCGCGCGGAGCGGTCGATGGCGATGGCCTCGGTGCCGCGGCGCACCGTCACGCGGTCGTCGTCCGCGCCGGGCAGACCGATCGCCGCGAGGTCGACCTTCCCGGCGACGACCTCGCTGAGCAGGACGCGGTTGTAGGGCTCGTACTCCTCGGCGCCGAGCACCGTGATCTCGACGGCGCTCACCTCGTCGTCGCTCAGGCACGCGACGAGGTCGTTCGCGAACCGGGAGCCGACCATGCCGTTGCCGACGACGACGACGCGCCACCTCGGGGCACCGACGGGGCTCACGCGACCACCTCCGTGCCGTCGGCGCGCTCCGCGCGGCGCACCTCCACCGCGCACACCTTGAACTCCGGCATGCCGGAGACGGGGTCGGTCGCGTCGGTCGTCACCCGGTTGACGCTGCCGGCGCCACCCCAGTGGAACGGCATGAACACCGTGTCGGGCCGGATGCGGTCGGTCCACCGCGTGGCGGCCTCGACGTGGCCGCGGCTCGAGGTCAGCCGCACCCGCTCCCCGTCGGCGATCCCGAGACGTGCGCCGAGCAGCGGGTGCATCTCGACGAACGGCGCCGCCGCGACGCGCACGAGCTCGGGCACGCGGCGCGTCTGCGCGCCCGACTGGTAGTGCTGCAGGACGCGGCCGGTGACGAGGTACACCGGGGCGTCGGCCCGCACGTCGTCGCTGGGGCCGACGTGGTCGACGGCGACCATCCGCGCCCGCCCGTCCGGCGTGCCGAAGCGGTCGAGGAACAGGCGCGGTGTGCCGGGATGGGGCGCTGCGGCGTCGTCGGAGGCGGGGACCGGCCAGAACAGGCCCGGGCCACCGGCTGCCTCGTCCGTGTCGAGGCGTGCGTGGCTGAGCCCGGAGTAGTCGGCGACGCCGCCCGCCGACGCCCGTGCGAGCTCGGCGAAGACGGTGGCGGGCTCGGTGGGGAACGCGACGGTCGACCCGAGGCGGCGGGCCAGCTCGGCGAGGACCCACAGCTCCGAGCGTGCCTCGCCGGGCGGCGCCAGCACCTGGCGTCTGCGGATGACGCGCCCCTCGAGCGAGGTCATCGTGCCCTCCTCCTCGGCCCACTGGGTGACCGGGAGGACGACGTCGGCGAGCAGGGCGGTCTCGGAGGGCACGACGTCGCAGACGACGAGCAGGTCCAGGGCCCGGAGCTTGGCCTCGACGCGCTGGGCGTCCGGTGCGCTGACGACGAGGTTGGACCCGTGGACGAGCAGCGCGCGCGGCCGCCCGTCCTCGGTGTCGGCGCCCGCGCCGCGAACGCCGAGCGACTGGAGCAGCTCGACGGCCGGGCGTCCCGGACCGGGAATCGAGGCCGGCGCCACGCCCCACACGGCGGCGACGTGGGCACGGGCGGCCGGGTCGGTGATCGAGCGGTAGCCGGGGAGCTGGTCGGCCTTCTGCCCGTGCTCGCGCCCGCCCTGCCCGTTGCCCTGGCCGGTGACCGCCCCGTAGCCGGAGCCGCGGCGGCCGGGGAGGCCGAGCGCGAGGGCGAGGTTGATCGCGGCGGTCACGGTCGCGGTGCCCTGGGTCGACTGCTCGACGCCGCGGCCGGTGAGCACGTAGGCGCCCGCGCCGCCGCGGGCGGGTGAGGCGGCGGCGAGGAGCCGCGCGACGTGGCGCAGCCGCTCGGCGGGCACCCCGCACACCGTCTCCGCCCGCTCGGGCCACCACGCGGCCACGGAACGCCGCACGTCACCGAAGCCGGTGGTGCGCGCCGTCACGAACTCCATGTCGAGGAGCCCCTCGGTGACGACGACGTGCAGCAGCGCGAGCAGCACGACGAGGTCGGTGCCCGGGACGGGCTGGACGTGCACGCCCTGGTCGCCCACCGGGCCGGCACCACCGGCCGCCGGGACGTCGTGGGGCTCCCCGGTAAGTGCCGCCGTCGCGCTGCGCCGTGGGTCCACGACGACGAGTCCACCGCGCGAGCGCACGCCGGTGAGGTGCTGCACCGACGGGGGCATGGTCTCGGCGAGGTTGGAGCCGAGCAGGAGGACGGCGTCGGCACCGGCGAGGTCGGTGAGCGGGAAGGGCAGCCCACGGTCGACACCGAACGCCCGGTTCGCGCCGGCGGCGGCGGAGGCCATGCAGAACCGGCCGTTGTAGTCGATGTTCGCGGTGCGGAGCACGGTCCGGGCGAACTTGCCGAGCGCGTACGCCTTCTCGTTGGTCAGGCCCCCACCCCCGAAGACGGCCACCGCGTCACGGCCGTGGGTCTGCTGGATGCCGACCACCGAGCGGGCCACGACGTCGAGGGCCTCGTCCCAGCTCGCCGGGTGGAGCTCGCCGTCCGTCCCTCGCAGCAGAGGCGTGGTGAGCCGGTCCGGGGCGCCGAGCACGGCCGCGCTGGTCCAGCCCTTCTGGCACAGGCCGCCCCGGTTCGTGGGGAACTGGCGGGGGGCGACGGTGACGGTGCGGTCGGGCTCGGCGGCGAGGGACATGGCGCACTGGAGCGCGCAGTAGGGGCAGTGGGTGTCGGCCGTGGTCGGACCGGCGACCGTGCGCGCGGCGGGCGTCGTCGTCGTCATGCTCCGCACCCGCTCAGATCCTCGCGCCCGCGAGCGCCGCACCGGGACGCCGGTACACGGCCCACGCGACGAGCGCCATGACGGCGTACATGCCGATGAAGGCCCACAGGGCCGGGACGAGGGAGCCGGTCATGCTGGTCGACGCCGCGAACCCGCGCGGGATGAGGAAGCCGCCGAAGGCCCCGACGGCTCCGGCGATGCCGATGCAGCCCGCCGCGGCCTGCCGGGCGCGGGCACGGACGTCACCGGGCGCGCCGTCGCCGGTCGCGCTGGCCTGGAAGACCGCCGGGATCATCCGGTACGTCGAGCCGTTGCCCACGCCGGTGGCCACGAAGAGGAGGAGGAAGGAGCCGAAGAACAGGCCGAAGCTGTCCCGCTCGAGTGCCTGGATCGCGCCGAGGGCCCCGAGCGCCATGGTGCCGTACGAGGCGATCGTCACGGGGGTGCCGCCCACCCGGTCGGCGATGACGCCGCCGAGCGGGCGGGTCAGGGAGCCGACGAGCGCGCCGAGGAAGGCGATGGACAGCCCCGCCCCGGGGAACTGGGCGCCCAGCAGCATCGGGAACGCCCCGGCGTAGCCGATGAACGAGCCGAAGGTGCCGATGTAGAGGAAGGAGATGATCCACGTGTGCTTGTTGCGCGCGGCCGCGGCGAAGGACCGGGGGTCGGCCCGCGCCGCCGAGAGGTTGTCCATGCAGCGCCACGCGAGGACGGCCCCGAGCACGATGAACGGCACCATCATGAGCCCCGCCCGCTCCAGCGCGACGCCGGCCCCGACGGTGATGACCAGCGGCACCGCGAGCTGGACCGCGGCCGTCCCGAGGTTGCCGCCGGCGGCGTTGAGCCCGAGCGCCTTGCCCTTCTCCCGTTCGGGGTAGAAGAAGGAGATGTTCGCCATCGAGGAGGCGAAGTTGCCACCGCCGAAGCCGGCGAGCGCCGCCACGGCGAGCAGGAGGCCGAAGGAGGTGTCCGGGCGCTGGACGACGAGGGCGAGGGCCACCGTGGGGAGCAGGAGGAGGAGCGCGGACACGATCGTCCAGTTGCGTCCCCCGAACAGTGGCACGGCGAAGGTGTACGGGATGCGCAGCGTCGCGCCGACGAGGCTCGGCACGGCGACGAGCCAGAACTGCTGGTCGATCGTCAGGACGAACCCGGCGGCCGGGAGCTGCGGCACGACGATCGACCACAGCGCCCACACGGCGAAGCCGACGAACTCGGCGAAGACGGAGATCCGGAGGTTCCGGGACGCGACCCGCCTCCCGCCGTCGTGCCAGAAGGTGGCGTCCTCGGGGTCCCAGTGGTCGATCCACCGGCCCGAACGGCGGTGCCCGCCCGCGGTCGGGGCGGTGCCGGCCGGTGTGGCGTCGGACGGGTGCGGCGCGAGCTGCTCGGTCGGTCTCGTCGGGGCGGTCATGGCGGCTCCTCCAGTAGGTCCCGGTCGGTACCAGGGACGCTAGGAGGGCCGTGTTTCGTCGGGTCGTTCCCACGGTGAACCGTGCGTTAGGAAGAACGCACACCCTCGCGGGGGCCGGTGTGAGAAGCCGGGACAGCCGCTACCGCCGTCGGCTCACCGCGCGGGGGCGAGGTGCTCGCGCAGCTCCCGGTCGATCGAGCGCGCCCAGGCGCGGATGGCGGTCCAGTCGCGCAGGTCGCCCTCTGGTGCCTTCGTCAGCCGGGTGACCGAGCGCTCGCGCAGGTTGAGCACGGCCGGGTCGAGGCGGCCGCTGAATACGGTCGCTCCCACGGGGTCGACCCCCGCGAGCACGGCGCGCTCGATCCGCAGCGGGTCGTCGGCCTCGGCGCCGGCCAGGCCGACGGAGAACACCCACGTGGGCAGGGCCGCGAGCGCCGCGGCGTTCCGCTCGGCGAACTCGCGTGCCTGCGCCATCCACCGCGACATGTAGACCGCGGAGCCGAGGACCACCGCCTCGGCGTCACCGGCCTCGGCGGTCCCGACCGGCTCCCGCCGGACGGCGTGGCCGAGGGACTCGAGCTCCGCGCCGATCGTGTCGGCGACCTCGGCGGTCGAGGAGTGCTTGGACGCGGCGACGACGAGGATGCGCATATCTCCACTGTCGCCGCCCCGTGGCCGGGCCGCGAGGGACTTTCGTCCGGTTCTACCGGTGGATGCGCAGCTCCGGCTCGTGGTCGAGGAAGGCCCCGTAGCGCCCGGCCGCCTCCTCGAGCGCGGCCTCCTCGGCGGTGGAGAGCGGCCGGTAGGGCACGACGTCGAAGCGGACGCGCGTGCCGACCGTGCGCCGCATGCTGCCGACGAGCTGGGCGTCGACGAGCGCCATCCCGATCGCCGCCTCCCGTCCGCGGGGCACCACGCCCGCGGCGTCGAGCACCATCCGGCTGTCCTGGTAGCCCCGGTACGTCTCGTCGAGCAGCTGGAGGAGGTGCCCGGCGGGCGTCCCCGGTCCCGAAGGCGCCGAGCCGGGCGTGTGCCAGTACGTGCGGCCGTCGTGGGTGAAGGTCTCGAGCCGCTCGCGGCAGCGGTCGAGTCCACGCCGCACGTCGGTGAGGGTGAGGGTCGCCCAGTAGGCGAGGTCGCGCTCGGTCGCCGGCCCGTGCCCGGCGACGTAGCGCCACGCGAGCTCGCCGAGCGCCTCCTCCCGCTCCAGCCGCCGCGGGGCGACTACCCGGTCGTCGAACGGCGCGTAGGTGTGGGTGCCCTCGCGCTCCCGGCCGCTGCACACGAGCCGGTCGAGCTCGAGGAGGCCGAGCAGGAGCATGACGACCTGGCCGGACGCGGCGAGCCCCCGCTCGGCGAGCGCCGCGCCGAGCTGCCCGCGGTCCTGGTCGGGCTGCGCCGCCAGCGCCTCGCACACGGTGGTGGCCGCGCGGTCGAGCTCGGCCGGGGCCCACCCGTGCAGCTCGGTGAGCTGGCGGAGGAGCACCGGCCGCACCCGCGGCGCGGTGAGCTCCAGCAGCCACCCGATGTCCTCCGCCGCGACGAAGTGCCACGTAGGACGCAGCACGTGGGTGCGCACGACGTCCCCGGCCGCGAGGAGCGCGTCGAGCTCCGCGGCCCGGGGCCGGACCGTCCGGCACGCGACCGCCCACCCCGCCTGCTGCCGGTTCTCCCCCTGGACCGCGAGCAGACCGCGGACGACTGCCCGCGCGTCCGGGGCGGGCTCCGTGAGGTGCTGGGTGCGCAGTCGCCACCGCGCGATGTCCTGGTCGGTCACCATGACGCGACGCTACGGCCCGCCGCGGTCAGATGCCGTCCTCATGGCCCCGCAACCACTCAAGCACCGCGAGCACGCGCCGGTGGTCGTCCGTCGAGGGCGGCAGGTCGAGCTTGTCGAAGATCGCCGACACGTGCTTCTCCACGGCCTTGGGCGTGACGACCAGCGCCCGGGCGATCGCCGGGTTGGTCCGGCCCTCCGCCATGAGGCCGAGGACCTCCCGCTCCCGCGGCGTGAGCCGGTCCAGCGGGCGGGCACGGCGCGCGGCGAAGAGCTGGGAGACGACGGCTGGGTCGAGCACGGTGCCACCCGCGACGAGCCGCTCCAGCGCCTGGGACAGCTCCGCGAGCGCGGACACCCGGTCCTTGAGGAGGTAGCCCACTCCCCCGCCGGTGGCGAGCAGGTCGCCGGCGTAGGACTCCTCGACGTACTGGGACAGGACGAGCACCGCCGTCCCGGGCAGCTCCTCGCGGACGGCGAGCGCCGCCCGCAGGCCCTCGTCGGTGAACGACGGCGGCATCCGGACGTCGACGACGGCGACGTCGGGCCGGTGCTCGCGCGCGGCGGCGAGGAGCTGCTCGCCGTCGCCGACCGCCGCGAGGACCTCGCAGCCGGCCTCCTCGAGGAGGCGGACGAGGCCCTCGCGCAGCAGGACCGAGTCCTCGGCCAGCACGACGCGCACGCCGGGATGCTACGGGATCGCCGCGCTCACCACGGTGCCGCGTCCGTCCGCGCTCTCGACGTGCAGCTCGCCGTCGACGCCGGCGAGCCGGTCCCGCAGCCCGGCCAGCCCGTGGCCCTTGCCCGGGTGCGCCCCACCCACGCCGTCGTCGGCGACGACGACGCGGAGCACGCCGTCGTCGTCGATGCCCACCCGGACGGCCACCCTCGAGGCGGCGGAGTGCTTGGCGGCATTGGTCAGCGCCTCGGTGACGACGAAGTAGGCGGCGGACTCGCGCGCGGGGGCCAGGCGCTGGCCGGGGGCGAGGGCGATGTCGGTCTCGACGGGGATCGGGCTCTGCCCGGCGGCGGAGACGACGGCGGCCGCGAGACCGCGGTCGACGAGGATCGGCGGCGCGATGCCCCGCGAGAGGGTCCGGAGCTCGGCGAGGCTGCCCTGGACGTGCTCGAGGCTCTCGGTGAGCAGGGCGCTGGTGGCCTCGCGGTCCCCGTCGGCGAGGCGGCGCTGAGCGGCCTGCAGGTCCATCGACAGGCGCACGAGGCGCTGCTGGGGGCCGTCGTGGAGGTCACGCTCGATGCGCCGCAGCGTCTCCGCCTCGGCACCGACGACGGCGGCCCGGCTCTCGGTGAGCGTGCTCACCCGCTGCTCGAGGGCGGCGTGGCTGGTGCCGGCGAGGGTGAGGCGGGCCCAGGCGTGGTGGACGTGCACCAGCCCGCGCACGACCCACGGCGCGGAGGCGAGGAAGAGGACGCCGGTGAGCA
The DNA here is from genome assembly GCF_014837105.1 of Oceanitalea stevensii. Classification (GTDB taxonomy): domain Bacteria; phylum Actinomycetota; class Actinomycetes; order Actinomycetales; family Actinomycetaceae; genus Oceanitalea; species Oceanitalea stevensii. The sequence goes on from NZ_JACSPO010000017.1 coordinate 27,704, forward strand.
CGGTGATCGCGTTGTCGAGCACCGGGCCGGACGCGCCGAGCAGGTCGGCGAGGCCGATGTCGCCCTCGGGCAGCGCCCACGAGTACAGCGGGTAGGTGAGGCCGCCGAGACCCACCGACCACCACGTGATCGTGAGGACGAAGGACGCGACCGAGATCGGGAAGTTGAGGACCTGGAAGAGCAGGTCGAGCCAGGCCTGCGCGTCGGTGAGGCGCCCCCGGACCCACGCTGTCCCCCGCTGGCCGCCTCGGTAGGGCAGCACGGCGGGCAGCGGGAACCCGACCTCGGCGAGGCGGCGGCGCTCGAGGCTGCCCACCGCCCGGGCCGCGGCCAGACCCGCGGCGAGGACCAGCAGGCCGAGGAGGAAGGCGGCGAGCGCGGTGACGCCGACCGTGACGGTCGTGACGGCCAGGACGAAGCCGACGACGGCGAGCGGGAAGGACAGCAGGAGGTAGCCGCTCTCCCGGGCGGTGCGCCCCAGGAGCCGGCGCGGGCGGGAGCTCGCGGTCACGTCTGCCTCTTCTCGGTGCGGCCGGCCGGGGCCACCGGTCGATCCTAGGGGGTTGGCCGGGTGCTGGACCGGGACGGTGGTGGGCGGTGTCGTGTTCATGGCTCCAGCCTTCCCGCCGGCGCCGGCGCAGTCAGGAGGGCGTCCCGGCGTGCTCGTGGTGGGGCATGCCCCACCACCCGACTGGGAGGCGCCCCCGGTCGCGGAGGCCCCGCATGTCCAGTTCTATGGGCGGACCCTCTACGAACAGGAGCGAGTGATGGAACCCTGGGTCTGGATCGTCATCGGGGTCGTGGTGCTGGCGATCGTCATCGCCCTCGTGCTCTCGGCCTCCAAGAAGCGCAAGCAGCGGCAGCAGGAGGAGCGCGCACGGCGCGAGCGTGAGAACCGCGAGCACGCGCGTGACCTGCGGGCGCACGCGGAGGAGCAGGACATCGCGGCGCGCGAACGGGAGGCCGCTGCCCTCCAGCAGCAGGCCGACGCGCAGCGAGCCCGTGTCGAGGCGGACCGCCTCGAGCAGGAGGCGCGCAAGCGCACCGAGGCCGCCGAGGAGGCACGTTCCCAGGTGGAGCGCGAGCGTGCCGACGCCGACGCCCTCGACCCCGACCTCTCCGCGGACGGCGACATCACCCGGGAGGCGGCCGACCGGCCGCACCCGGACGAGGACCCCACCCACGGCAGGCACGCCGCGGACGGGGACACGACGCCGCGCTGACCAGCGCTGCGAACGACGTGAGGGGTTCGGATCCGTGACGGCCCCGAACCCCTCACGTTCGTGCGGAATCCGCTAGACGATGCGCAGGCGGCGCTCGTCGCCCGACAGCCCGCGCGCGACCATCTCGCGCAACGAGTCCGGGGTGTCCGTACCTGCCCGCACGTAGCAGCCGGACAGGGCGTCGACCTCCCCGCGGGCGATCGTGACGACGAGCGCGACGACGTCGGCCGGGTCGGTCCAGTCGGTGCGCCCCTCATGGAGACGCATCGACCCTGTCATGTCGGTGCGCACGACGCCCGGCGCGAGCTCGAAGGCCCGCAGGCCCCGCTCGAAGCCGGCCTCGTGAAGCGCGCCGCCGATCCGGAACAGCGCCGTCTTGGAGACCGTGTAGGCCGTCGCCTCGGCGAAGTCGCGGGTGCCGGAGCCGGAGTTGACGTCGATCACCCGGCCCCCGCCGCGGGCGAGCATCCCCGGCACGACGGCGTGGGTGAGGAGGAACGGGCCCCGCACGTTGGTCTCGACGACCGACCACCACCGCTCGGGGTCGGTCTCCCACAGCGGAACCTCGGCGTCGATGACGCCGGCGTTGTTGACGAGGAGGTCGACCGACCCGAGCTCGTCCTCGGCGCGCCGGACGGCGGCCTGGACGGCGTCGGCGTCGGTGACGTCGGCGGTGAGGACGACGGCGCGGCGCCCGGCCGCCCGGACCTCCTCCGCGGTCGACTCGAGGAGCCGCTCGTCGCGGGCGAGGAGGGCGACGTCCAGCCCCGCGCGGGCGAGGCCGATGGCGAGCTCACGGCCGATGCCGCGGGAGGCCCCGGTGACGAGCGCCGTCTGGGCGGCGGCGACCTCAGCCACGGAGCACCGCCCCGACCCGCTCAGCGGCGAGCGTGACGATCCGCTCGCGCACCGCGGCGGTCTCCTCCGCCGTCAGCGTCCGGTCCGCGGCGCGCAGCCGCAGCGCGAACGCCAGCGACTTCTTCCCCTCGCCGAGCTGCTCGCCGGTGTAGACGTCGAAGAGGCGCACCTCCTCACCGAGCTCGGCGGCGCCCTCGCGGACGACGGCGAGGACCTCGGCCGCGGGCACCGCGTCGTCGACGACGAGCGCGATGTCCTCCTTGCCCGGCGGGTAGGTGGACACGGGCGTCGGCTGGACCGGCTGGTCCCCCGCGGCGGCGGTCAGCGCGTCGAGGTCGACCTCGAAGGCGACGGCACCGGGGGGCAGGTCGAAGGCGGCGACGACGCGCGGGTGCAGCTGGCCGGCGTACCCGACCACCCGCCCGCCGGCCGACACCGCGGCGCACTGGCCGGGGTGCCAGGGGGCACGCTCGGCGGCCGCCAGCTCGACGCTCACGCCCACCGCGCCGGCCACCGCGTGGACGGCGTCGACAGCGTCGGCCCAGTCGGCGCTGCGGCCGGGGCCGCGCGCTCCGTCGGGGACGACCTTGCCGGTGAGGACGCCGGCGACGTGCCGCGGCTGGTGCGGGACCGCGGCGTGCAGGGCGACGATCTCCTCGTCGGAGGGACGGCCGTCCACGCCCGGCGAGGACGCCGCGCCCACCCCGGCGGGGCGGGTGACGAGCCCGAGCTCGAAGACCCGGGTGTCCTCCAGGCCGCGGCTGACGTTGCGGCGCGCGGTGTCGAGGAGCGAGTCGAGCAGGGAGGTCCGCATCGCCGGCGCGTCCTCGGCCATCGGGTTGGCCAGGCGCAGGGTGAGGCGGCGCTCGTCGTCCGCGGGCAGCTGCTGACGCTCGTGGGTGTCCCCGATGAACGGGTAGGACAGCACCTCGACGAGGCCGAAGTCGGCCAGGGCACGCGCCACGTCGCGGCGGTGGCGCTGACCCGGCGTGAGCCCGCGGCCGGCGGGCGCGGCCGGGAGGATCGAGGGGATCGCGTCGTAGCCGGCGAGGCGCGCGACCTCCTCGACGAGGTGGGCCGGGCCCACGAGGTCCGGGCGCCAGCTCGGCGGGGTCACGGTGACGACGCCGTCGGCGTCGGCCTCGCTCACCGTCGCGCCGATCGTGGTGAGGAGCTCGACGACCTGCTCGGCCGGGTAGTCGACGCCGGTGAGCCGGCGCGGCTCGTCCAGCCGGAGCCGGACCGGGGCGGGACGGGACGTCGTGTCGAGGTCGCTGACGGCCGGGTCGGCGGTGCCGCCGCCGTGCTCGACGAGGAGGTCGACGGCACGCTGCGCGGCCACGGCCTGCAGCTGCGGGTCGACGCCGCGCTCGAAGCGCTTGGCGGCCTCGCTGGGCAGCTTGTGCCGGCGCGCCGTGCGCGCGACGGACACCGGGTCGAAGTGCGCGGCCTCGATGAGGACGTCGGTGGTGCCGGGACCGACCTCGGTCTCCGCCCCGCCCATGACGCCGGCGAGGCCGAGGACGCGGCTGCCGCGTGCGCCGTCGGGCGAGTCTGTGATGAGGAGGTCCTCGGGGTGCAGGGTGCGGCGCACGTCGTCGAGGGTGGTGAGCTCCTCCCCCGCCGCGGCGCGACGCACGACGACCGGCGCGCTCACGGCGGCGAGGTCGTAGGCGTGCAGCGGCTGGCCGAGGTCGAGCATGACGTAGTTGGTGACGTCCACGGCCAGGGAGATCGGGCGCATGCCCGCCTGGACGAGCCGCTCGGTGAGCCACGACGGCGAGGGCGCGGACGGGTCGATGCCGCGGACGATGCGGGTGACGAAGCGGTCGCAGCCGACGTTGCCGCCCACGGGTGCGGCGTCGTCGACCTCGACGGCGAAGCCGTCCTCGGTGGCGGCCGGCGGCGGGCCGGCGGGGAGGTTCTCCGGCAGGCCGGGGTCGGTGAAGGCGGCCCCGGTCGCGTGGGAGTACTCGCGGGCGACGCCGCGCATGGCGAAGCAGTAGCCGCGGTCGGGCGTCACGTTGATCTCGAGGATCTCCGCACCCAGGCCGAGCAGCGCGATCGCGTCGGCGCCGGGCCGCGGCGTCGGGACGTCGGGGAGGAACTCGCTCAGCACGATGATGCCGCTGTGGTCCTCACCGAGGCCGAGCTCGCGGGCCGAGCAGATCATGCCGTCGGAGGTGTGCCCGTAGGTCTTGCGGGCGGCGATGTGGAAGTCGCCGGGCAGCGTGGTGCCGGGCAGGGCGACGACGACGTCGTCACCGACGGAGAAGTTGTGGGCGCCGCAGACGATGCCGCGGGAGGGCACGTCCGCGGGCTCCTTCCCCTCGCCGGGGGCGTCGTTGTGCTCGGGGCCGACGTCGACGCGGCAGTAGTTGATCGCCTTGCCGTTCTTGTGCTCCTCGGTCTCGAGCGACAGGACGCGACCGACGACGAGCGGGCCGGTGACGGCGGGCGGGATGACCGCCTCCTCCTCCAGGCCCACGCGCACGAGGTCCGCGGCGAGGTCGGCGGCGGTGGTGCCCTCGGGCACGGCGACGTGCTCGGCGAGCCAGGTCAGCGGGACGTAGGGCATGTCAGTTCCCCTTTCCGGTGGTGCCGAACTGGAGGGAGAAGCGCATGTCACCCTCGACGATGTCGTGCATGTCGGCGATGCCGTGGCGCAGCATGAGCGCGCGCTCGGTGCCCACGCCGAAGGCGAAGCCGGTGTAGACGTCCGGGTCGATGCCCGCGGCGATGAGCACCTGCGGGTTGACCATCCCGCAGCCGCCCCACTCGATCCAGCCGGGGCCGCCCTTCTTCTGGGGGAACCACAGGTCCATCTCGGCGCTGGGCTCGGTGAAGGGGAAGAAGCTGGGGCGCAGGCGCGTGCGCGCCTCGGGACCGAACATCGCGCGGGCGAAGTGGTCCAGGGTGCCCTTGAGGTGCGCCATGGTCAGGCCCTTGTCCACGGCCAGGCCCTCGACCTGGTGGAAGACCGGGGTGTGCGTGGCGTCCAGGGCGTCGTTGCGGAACACCTTGCCCGGGCACGCGATGTAGATGGGCAGCTCGCGGCTGAGCATGGTGCGCGCCTGGACCGGGGAGGTGTGGGTGCGCAGCACGAGGCCGGGGGTGTCCTGCTCGGCGGTGCCCTGGACGTAGAAGGTGTCGGCCATCTGCCGGGCCGGGTGGTCCGGGCCGTGGTTGAGGGCGTCGAAGTTCAGCCACTCGTGCTCGACCTCGGGGCCCTCGGCGATGTCCCAGCCCATGGAGACGAAGAAGTCGCGGATCTCCTCCTGGAGGGTCTCCAGGGGGTGGCGGGCCCCGCGGGGGCGGCGCTCGACCGGGAGGGTGACGTCGACGCGCTCCTCGCGCAGCCGGCGCTCCTCCTCCACGACCTCGAGCTCGGCCTGGCGGGCGGCGATCGCCTTCTGCAGGCGGCCACGGGCCTGGCCGAGGAGCTTGCCGGCGGTGGCCTTGTCCTTGGCCTCCAGCCGACCGATCTCGCGGTTGGCGAGGGTGAGGGCGGCGTGGTCACCGGTGTGGGCCAGGCGCGCGGCCTTGAGCTCCTCCAGCGTGGTCGCGGCCGCGACGGCGGCCAGCGCCTCCTCGACGGCTGCTGCGACGCCGTCGGCGTCGAGCGGGGACAGGGGTGGGGTGGTCATGCGAACCTTCCGAGCGTCGTCGTGCCTGTCGGCATCCAGGACAGGACTGTAGTCGTCGTGCCCGCTCGGGCTGCGCGCGCGTCAGCGCAGGACCCGAACGGGCCCACTAAATCGACGATCGCCGCGCATGGTGACCATCCTTCCACACCGCCCGTTCCCCGCGGGAGCCCCTTCCCCCACCCGCCGACAGCCGCCCCCATGCGCCGACAGCTGGATTCCTCCGCCCGCACACCAACGCCTCCCCATGCGCCGACAGCCGGATTCTCCGCGGACAACCGCGCTATCGGCCGAGCGGCAGCGTGGCCACGACCTCGTGGTGCGGCCCACCACCGCGACCAGCTCCGAGGTGGGACTGGACGAGCTCGATCTCCCCCGCCTCCCATTCCGGGCCCCGGTAGAGGGACAGCGCGTGGGCGAGCGCGGGCAGGTCGACCGACGGCGCACGCGGTACCTCGCCCCGCCGCGACCGTCGTCGCCGGTCCGCCTCCTCCCGGTGCTGGCGGGCACTGAGCCGGGCCACCGTGAGGTGGGCGCGGTGGCGGTCCCGCGGCTCGAGGTGCGACACGCCCTCGGCGGCGGCGCCGCAGTCGGCCATGAGCCGGACGAGCGCGGCGTCGTCGTCGAGCGCGCGCACCCCCACCCACAGCGTCGCGCGGGAGAAGATGCCCGCGCCGGCGAGCTGGAGCCGCAGCGGCTCGTACTCACCCCCGACGGCGGTGAGCGCGCCCGCGAGGTCCTCCAGCGCGCCGTCGGGAACCTCGCCGTAGAAGGCGAGCGTCACGTGCCGCTGCTCGGGCGCCACCCACCGCAGGGGCGGCGGACCGGCACCCAGCCACGGCGGTGAGACGGTCTGCAGCGTCTGCTCGAGGTGGTCGAGGACGTCGAGCGGCGGGCGCAGCGCGGCGAAGAGGCGCATCTCGGCATCGTGCCACGGGCGCCCGGGCGGGGCGCCTCAGCGGCGCTGGGCGCGGGCGGAGGCGTAGAGGCAGAGGGTCGCCGCCGTGGCGACGTTGAGCGACTCGGCCAGGCCGTGGATCGGCACCCCGACGACGGCGTCGGCCAGCTCCCGCTCCTCGGGACGTAGCCCGTGGGCCTCGTTACCGAAGAGCCAGGCCGTCGGGCGGCGCAGGTCGGGCATGGCCGGGACCCCCGTGGCTGGAGAAATCCGGCTGTCGGCGGCAAGAGCGGGGTCCGGGACCCCCGTGGCTGGAGAAATCCGGCTGTCGGCGGGCAGAGAGGGGGCCGGGACTCCCGTGGGCGGAGGAATCCGGCTGTCGGCGGGGAGG
>NZ_JACSPO010000018.1:0-29096 GCF_014837105.1 Oceanitalea stevensii
CAGCGCCGATGGTACTGCGTGGGAGACTACGTGGGAGAGTAGGACACCGCCGAACACCCATTCCCGTAAGGGCCGCACCTCTGGTGCGGCCCTTACGTGTTTCACCACCCACACCCTCTACCCCCGCACCACCATCAACGCCGCCTCCAACCGCTCCACCAACCACACCAGCTCCTCCTCCGTCACCACCAACGGAGGAGCCAGACGGATCGTCGCGCCGTGGGTGTCCTTCGCGAGCACGCCGTGGTGCTGCAGCTCCTCGCACAGGCGTCTCCCGCTGGCGACGCGCGGATCGAGGTCGATGCCGGCCCACAGCCCGCGGACGCGGTGACGCAGGATCCCGAGGGCGTGGAGCCGCGAGAGGCCCTCCTCGAGGACGGGCTCGAGGCGGCGGACGTGGTCCTGCACGTCCCCGGGCTCGAGGAGCTCGACGACGGCCTCACCGACGGCGCAGGCCAGCGGGTTGCCTCCAAAGGTGGAGCCGTGCTCGCCGACGCCGAGGACGCCGAGGATGTCGTGGTCGGCGACGACGGCGGAGACGGGGAGCACCCCGCCGCCGAGCGCCTTTCCCAGGATGAAGACATCGGGGACCACTCCCTCCCACTCGCACGCGAAGGTGTGGCCAGTGCGGCCCAGCCCGCTCTGCACCTCGTCGGCGAGGAGCAGCAGGCCGTGGCGGTCGCAGATCTCCCTCACCGCCGCGAGGTACCCGCGCGGTGGCAGGAGGACACCGGCCTCGCCCTGGATGGGCTCGAGAAGGACCGCCGTGGTCGTCGGTGTCACGGCCGCCTCCAGGGCGGCGGCGTCACCGAAGGGGACGAGGTCGAAGCCGCCGTCGTACGGTCCGAAGCCCGCGCGCGCTGCCGGGTCGCTCGAGAACCCGACGATCGTCGTCGTCCGGCCGTGGAAGTTCCCCTCCGCGACGATGATCCGCGCTCGCCCGTCCGGCACCCCGCGCCTCGTGTACGCCCACTTCCGTGCCACTTTGATGGCGGTCTCCACCGCCTCGGCCCCCGTGTTCATCGGCAAGACTCGCTCCTTGCCGCACAACCGGGCCAGGCGCGTGGCAAAGCCGGCCAGGCGGTCGTTGTGGAAGGCACGGCTCGTGAGGGTGAGGCGGTGCAGCTGCTCCTCGGCCGCCGCGAGCAGGGCGGGGTGGGAGTGGCCGAAGTTGAGGGCGGAGTATCCCGCGAGAGCGTCCAGGTACTCGCGGCCCTCGACGTCCCGGACCCACACGCCGCTTCCCTCGCTCAGCACGACCGGCAGCGGCGCGTAGGTCTGCGCGAGCACGGACCTCTCGGCTGCGATGGTCTCCGCCGTGGTCATCGACGCCTCCTCGCCTCGGTGCGATCCATCACGATGGTAGGCAGGAGAACCCTGGGAAGTCCGCGTTTCGAGACGGATCCAGCGGGGCAGCCATGTGACACGCCGGTAACGTGGGACCGCGTAGCATGACGCCAGCCGTCTCTCACCCAGCAGAAGGACAACGGACAATGAACTCTTCTCCTCTGGCCCGACGCTCCGCGCTCGCCGCGACGGCAGCCGCGGCGCTCCTGCTCGTGTCGGCCTGCGGCAGCGACGAGGGGGAGAGCGGTGAGAGCGCCGGTTTCGGGCTGGTCAGCGACGGCACGCTGACCGCCTGCTCCAACGTCCCCTACCCGCCCTTCGAGTTCGAGGACGCCGAGGCGCCGAGCGGGTACAGCGGCTTCGACATCGACCTCCTCCAGGCCATCGCCGACGACCTCGAGCTCGACCTCGCCGTCGAGAACGTCAGCTTCGAGGCGCTCCAGTCCGGCACCACCTTCGTCTCCGGGCAGTGCGACGTCGGCGCCTCCGCGATCACCATCACGGAGGAGCGCCAGGAGAACCTCACCTTCTCCGAGCCCTACTACGACTCCCTCCAGTCACTGCTCGTGGCGCCGGACTCGGGCATCGACTCCATCGCCGACCTCGCGGGCAAGAACGTCGGCGTCCAGGCCGGGACGACCGGTCTGTCCTACGCCGAGGAGAACGCCGAGGGCGCCACGCTCGTGGAGTACCCGGGCAACGCCGAGCTGTGGTCGGCGATCCAGGCCGGCCAGATCGACGCGATCCTCCAGGACCTGCCCGTCAACATCGAGAACGCCGAGGCGGACCCGAGCTACGTCATCGTCGAGGAGTACTCGACCGACGAGCAGTACGGCTACGCCATGGCCAAGGACGCCTCCGCCGAGCTCGTCGACGCGATCAACTCCTCGCTCCAGGGTCTGCGCGACGACGGCACCTACCAGGAGATCTACGACTCCTACTTCGCCGTCGACCCCCGCTAAGCCCATGCGTCTCACCACACGCCGGCGGCTGACCCGGGCGGGGATGTACGTCCTGTTCTTCGCCGCACTCGCGGCCGTCGCCCTGCTGGCCGACTGGGAACGGATCTCCAACCAGTTCTTCCGCCTCGACATCGCCCGGGACCAGTTCCCGGAGATCGTCACGATCGCACTGAAGAACACGCTCCTCTTCACGCTGATCTCCTTCGCCGGCGGCCTGGTGCTCGGGATCCTCTTCGCCCTCATGAAGCTGTCGAGCGTCGGTCCCTACCGGTGGTTCGCCACGGTGTGGATCGAGCTGTTCCGGGGGCTGCCGGCGCTGCTGACGATCTTCGTGATGGCGTACGTCGTGCCGATCGCCTTCGGCTTCCGGATCCCCGGCGGCAACGTCGGGGCCGGCCTCGTCGGGCTCATCTTCGTCGCCTCCGCGTACATGGCCGAGGTGATCCGGTCCGGTATCCAGGCCGTGCCCAAGGGGCAGAGCGAGGCGGCCCGGTCGCTCGGCATGTCCCCGGCCGAGACGATGGTGCGAATCATCCTGCCGCAGGGCTTCCGCATCATCATCCCGCCGCTGACCAACGAGTTCGTGCTCCTCCTCAAGGACACCTCGCTGCTCTTCATCGCGGGTTCCACGGTCCTCACCAAGGAGCTCACGACCTTCGCGCGCGACGGTCAGACGACGACGGGCAACGGCACCCCGCTCGTCATGGGTGCCCTGCTCTACCTGGTGATCACGATCCCGCTCACCCGGCTCGTGGCAGTGCTCGAACGACGGATGGCGAGGGGACGATGACGGGCACCACCACCCCCGCGATCGAGATTACGGGACTGCGCAAGAGCTTCGGCGAGAACGAGGTGCTCAAGGGCATCGACCTGTCGGTGCACCAGGGCGAGGTCGTCTGTGTCATCGGCCCCTCCGGCTCGGGGAAGTCCACCCTGCTGCGCACGGTCAACAGGCTCGAGGAACCGAGCGGCGGCTCCCTCCGTATCGAGGGCGAGGACATCCTCGACCCGGACTGCGACATCGACGCCGTGCGCACCCGCATCGGGATGGTCTTCCAGCAGTTCAACCTCTTCCCGCACCTCGACGTCATGGGCAACCTCACCATCGCCCAGCGCCGCGTCCTCAAGCGCGGCAAGCAGGAGGCCGCCGAGGTCGCCCGCGCGATGCTGGAGCGGGTGGGCCTCGCCGACCGCGGCGGCGCCTACCCGGCGCAGCTCTCCGGCGGCCAGCAGCAGCGCGTGGCCATCGCGCGCGCCCTGTCGATGAACCCCGACATGATGCTCTTCGACGAGCCGACCTCCGCGCTCGACCCCGAGCTCGTCGGTGAGGTCCTCGACGTGATGAAGCTCCTCGCCGCCGAAGGCATGACGATGATGGTCGTCACCCACGAGATGGGCTTCGCACGCGAGGTGGGGGACCGGCTCGTCTTCATGGACGACGGCCTCATCGTCGAGGAGGGCGTACCCGCCGAGGTCCTCGCCTCCCCACAGCACGCCCGCACCCAGGCGTTCCTGTCGAAGGTGCTCTAGCCGCTCCCACCCCCGCTGCTGGTGCACCTCCGCAACACCTTCGTGAACAGTTGATGAGAGGAACACGATGCAGGTTCGACGACGAGTCTGGGGCGGTGCGGCGGTCTCCGCCGTGCTGCTGGGGGCGGTGACGGTCCCCGCCGCGGGCACCGGGCCGGTGGCCACGGTGGTCACGCCCCCGACGGTGAGCGCCGCACCCGAGGACGACGGCGTGCCCTACCCGCGGCAGGAGCCGCTGACCGAGCCGCCGGTCAACGAGGACGACCTGTCCTACGGCCGTGGGGCCATCCCCTTCCACGAGATCGCGCCGCTGCTCAACGACCTCGCCGAGGGCAACGAGTACGTCTCCACCGAGGTCGTCGGCCAGTCCACCGAGGGACGCGACCTGTACCTCGTGACGATCACGGCCCCCGAGACGGCCGAGGAGAGCGCCCAGCAGGACGAGTGGCGCGACCGGATCAAGCACGACTCCGACGCCGCCCAGGACGACGCCGAGCTCGTGGCCGGCTACAAGCCGCCGATCTGGTTCAACAACAACATCCACGGCAACGAGTGGGACGGCACCGACGCCTCGCTCTCCTACATCACCGAGCTCGTCGAGGCGCTCGAGGCGGGCGACGAGGCCGCCGTGGCCCTCGCTGAGGGCTACCGCCTCTACTTCACGGTGAGCAACAACCCCGACGGCCGCGTGGCCGGCACCCGCGCCACCGCGCTCAACCTCGACGCGAACCGTGACTTCATCACGAACACGACGCCGGAGACCCGCGCGATCCGTGACCTCACCGGGGACCTGCAGCCGGTCTTCTTCATCGACCTGCACGGGTACACCGGCAACCTCCAGGTCGAGCCGACCGGCCCACCGCAGGGTGAGAACTACGAGCACGACCTCCTCATGCCGTACTCCTACGCCGCCGCGCTGCGCATCGAGCAGGACGTCGTCGCCGCCGACATCGAGGGCAACCCGCTGACCGAGGACGGGGGGATCATCATCCCCTTCCGTGACATCCCGGACGGCTGGGACGGCTGGCCGCCGATCTTCACCCCGCAGTACGTCCAGTTCCAGGGCTCGATCGCCTACACCGTCGAGCTCGGCCCCGGCCGGACGAACGACCCCGAGGAGAGCGCCCGACGGCTCGCGACCAACCGCGCGGTCGGTCACCAGGTGATCGAGTCGACGGTCGCCTACGTCGACGAGAACCGCGACGCCATCCTCGGCAACCAGATGGAGATCTTCCGCCGCGGTGAGGCGGGTGAGCCGCTCCGCGAGATCCCGGCCAACCCGGACCCTGAGGACTACGCCGGTCCGGACGAGTGGACCGAGGAGTGGGACGAGCCCGACGTCACGGGCACCGACTTCCCGCGCGCCTACGTCATCCCCGCGGGCACGACCGACGCCGCGACCCTCGTCGACCACCTCCTCGCCCACGGTGTCGAGGTCGGCACCGCCGACGCCGCGTTCACCGCCGGTGACCAGGAGTACCCGGCCGGCACCTTCGTCGTCGACATGCACCAGCCGCTGCGCGGACTGGCCAACGTCCTCCTCTCCGACGGGTCCGACATCTCCGACCGCGTCCCGAGCATGTACGACATCTCCGCGTGGAGCCTGGGCCGCCTGTGGGGAGCGGAGGTCGACCGCGTCGGAGACACGACCGACCCGGCCCTGCCTGTCACGGCGACGCCGCTCGTCGTCGCGCCGCCGACCGGAGCCTTCCCCGACGACGCCGAGTACGTGAGCCTCGCGCTCGAGGGCGTCGCGGCGGTGCAGGCGGTCAACCTGCTGCTCGCGGGCGGGGTGGCCGTCGCCGACGTCGGTGACGGCACCGTCGTCGTCGGCCCCGACGGCCTGGAGGAGGCGGAGGTGGTGAGCGAGCTCCTCGGCGTCGCCTTCACCGCCACCGACGGGAGCGAGCTCGCCGGCGACGACGTCCGCGGCCTGTCCGCGCTGCGTGTCGGCTACACCTCGTCCGCCGCCTACGGCGGTGAGGACGAGCTCGTCCTCACCGGTCTCGGCTTCGTCGACCCGGTCCGCGTGACGCCGGCCGGGCTCGCCGACGGGACCGTCGACCTCGACGAGATCGACGTGCTGTGGCTCGGCTCGCAGCTGCGCCTCGGCGAGGGGGACGCCGCCGCCCGGGCCGCCCGGGAGCTGGACGACTACTTCGACGAGGGCAAGGGCGTCGTCGCCTCCGCGCAGGCGGGCATCTGGGCGGCCGACACCTTCGAGCTCTTCGAGGCGGCGGCGGTGAGCGGTCCCGGCCGCGCCAACGGTGTCGCGCTCGTCGACACGGCCGACGGCGTCATCGGCGCCCAGGCCGAGGACGCCGCGTTCACCTACGGGCCGGCGTACTTCACCGACCTGGGGGAGGAGGTGACGGTCGAGCAGACCTTCACCGCCGAGCCGCTGCTCAGTGGGCACTGGCTGCCGAACGAGGACGGGACCGGCGGGCCGGAGCAGGCCGCAGGCCAGCCCTCGGTCATCTCCGCGGTGACCGATGACGGCTCTCGCGCCCTCGTCTTCGGGACCGACCCGCTCTTCCGCACCCACCCGCGCGGGATGTTCGACGACGTCGCGGCCGCGCTCTTCTGGGCGGGCCCCGAGGGGGCACTCGTCGAGCCGCCCGTCGAGGAGCCGACCGAGGAGCCGACGGAGGAGCCGACCGAGGAGCCGACCACCCCCGAGCCGACCGAGGAGCCGACGACGGCCCCGACCTCCGAGGAGCCCACGGTCGCCCCGACGGCCGCCCCGACCGACGGCCCGGGGAGCGGGCGCCTGCCCACCACGGGCGCCGACGTCTGGGCGCTCGGCGTGCTCACGGTGCTGCTCGCCGGAGGTGGCGCGGCGCTCGTCGCCCGCCGTCGCCTGACGGACTGACACCGGCCTGACCCTGCGGGGCGGCACCTCCGACCGGGGTGCCGCCCCGCTGTCATGTCTTGACGCTCGAACGCGCGCCAGGAGTGTCGGTCCGGAGTCTTAGACTCGGGGACATGACCACCGAAGCCACTGACATCAAGCCGCGTAGCCGTCAGGTGACCGACGGCATCGAGGCGACGGCGTCGCGGGGCATGCTCCGCGCCGTCGGCATGGGGGACGACGACTTCGCCAAGCCCCAGATCGGCATCGCGAGCTCGTGGAACGAGATCACGCCCTGCAACCTCTCCCTGGACCGTCTGGCCCAGGGAGCGAAGGAGGGCGTCCACGCCGGCGGTGGCTACCCCCTCCAGTTCGGCACCATCTCCGTGTCCGACGGCATCTCGATGGGCCACGAGGGCATGCACTACTCGCTCGTCTCGCGCGACATCATCGCCGACTCGGTCGAGACCGTCATGCAGGCCGAGCGCCTCGACGGCTCCGTGCTCCTCGCCGGCTGCGACAAGTCGCTGCCGGGCATGCTCATGGCCGCGGCCCGCCTCGACCTCGCCGCCGTCTTCCTCTACGCCGGCACGATCATGCCGGGCTGGGTCAAGCTCGAGGACGGCACCGAGAAGGACGTCACGCTGATCGACGCCTTCGAGGCCGTCGGCGCGTGCTCGCGCGGACTCATGAGCAAGGGCGACCTCGACCGCATCGAGCGCGCGATCTGCCCCGGCGAGGGCGCGTGCGGTGGCATGTACACCGCCAACACCATGGCCTCCGTGGCCGAGGCCATGGGGATGTCCCTGCCAGGCTCCGCCGCCCCGCCGTCGGCCGACCGTCGCCGCGACATGTTCGCCCATCGCAGCGGTGAGGCGGTCGTGGAGATGCTGCGCCAGGGGATCACCGCGCGCGACATCATCACGAAGAAGTCGCTGGAGAACGCGATCGCCGTCGTCATGGCCTTCGGCGGCTCGACGAACGCCGTGCTCCACCTCCTCGCGATCGCCAACGAGGCCGAGGTCGACCTCACGCTCGACGACTTCAGCCGCATCGCCGAGCGCGTGCCGCACCTGGGCGACCTCAAGCCCTTCGGCCGCTACGTCATGAACGACATCGACCGCATCGGCGGCGTCCCCGTCGTCATGAAGGCGCTGCTCGACGCCGGGCTGCTCCACGGGGACTGCCTCACCGTCACCGGCAAGACCGTCGCGGAGAACCTCGAGGGCATCAACCCGCCGGACCCGGACGGCAAGATCCTGCGCGCGCTGGACAACCCGATCCACGCGACCGGCGGCATCACCATCCTCGGTGGCTCCCTCGCCCCGGAGGGGGCAGTCGTGAAGTCCGCGGGCTTCGACTCCGACGTCTTCGAGGGCACCGCCCGCGTGTTCGAGCGTGAGCGGGCCGCGATGGACGCTCTCGAGGACGGCACGATCCAGGCCGGCGACGTCGTCGTCATCCGCTACGAGGGCCCCAAGGGCGGCCCGGGCATGCGCGAGATGCTCGCCATCACCGGCGCGATCAAGGGCGCCGGTCTCGGCAAGGACGTCCTCCTCCTCACCGACGGCCGTTTCTCCGGCGGGACGACCGGCCTGTGCGTCGGGCACGTCGCCCCCGAGGCCGTCGACGCCGGTCCCATCGCCTTCGTCCGCGACGGCGACAGGATCCGCCTCGACGTCGCCGGCAAGACCCTCGACCTCCTGGTCGACGAGGACGAGCTGGCCCGGCGCCGCGAGGGCTGGGCGCCGATCGCCCCGCAGTTCACCAAGGGCGTGCTCGGCAAGTACACGAAGCTCGTCCAGTCGGCGAGCAAGGGCGCCATCCTCGCCTAAGCCACCCCCCTCTTACGCCGAGAGCCGGATTCCTCCACGGAGGATCCGGCTCTCGGCGTAAGAGGAGGCGAGGCTAGGGGACGAGGAGGACCTTGCCCGTCGTCTGCCGGCCCTCGAGGGCGGTGTGCGCGGCGGCGGCCTCGGCGAGCGGGAACTCCTGCCCGATGCGGACGTCCAGCCCGTCGGCGACGGCGTGGAAGAGGTCAGCCGCCCGCCACAGCAGCTCGGCACGGTCGGCGGTGTAGTGCGCGAGCGTCGGGCGGGTGACGAAGAGCGAGCCCGCACCGTTGAGGCGCTGGAGGTCGAACGGCGGCACCTGACCGCTGGACCCGCCGAACAGGACGAGCATCCCCCGTGGGCGCAGGCTGCCCAGGGAGGCGTCGAAGGTCGCCCTGCCCACGCCGTCGTACACGACGTCGACGCCGCGTCCGTCGGTGAGCTCACGAACGATCTGGGGCAGCTCGCCCGTGAGGTCGTCCAGCTCGGTGTAGCGGACGACCTGCTCCGCGCCGGCCTCGCGGGACAGGAGCTCCTTCTCCTCGGTCGACACGGTCGAGATGACGCGGCCACCCCGCCGGACGACGAGCTGGGTGAGCAGGAGCCCCACCCCGCCCGCGCCGGCGTGGACGAGCGCGACGTCGCCGGGTGACACCGGGAAGGTCGAGGCGCTGAGGTAGTGGGCGGTCATCCCCTGGAGGGGGAGCGCGGCGGCCGTGTGGAGGTCGATCCCCGCCGGGACCGGGATGGCCTCCTGCACCGGGACATTGACCCGCTCGGCGTAGCTGCCCGGCGCGGCCGCCCACGCGACGTGGTCACCGACCGAGAACTCCGTGACGCCGTCGCCGAGCTCGACGACGGTGCCGGCGCCCTCGGAGCCGACGACGTGCGGGAACTCCATCGGGTACACCCCGCCGCGACGGTAGGTGTCGATGAAGTTGACCCCCGCGGCGGCCACCTCCACCCGGACCTCGCCGGGGCCTGGCGGCGTGTCGGGCAGGTCGACGACGGTGAGGACCTCGGGGCCCCCGGCCTCGGTGGCGTGGATGGCGCGCATGGCTCCATGTATACCGGTCGTCCCGCGGAGCACCGCGGCAGCGACCACGGCTGGACGCGGCCGGCGGGGCCGTCGGAGGCCGTCGCCGCACAGACGCCGTGTCAGATGCCGGGACGGGAAGCCAGCATGTGAGACGGTTTGGGCCCGTCCGGTGGTCGGGGCTACAGTTTCGGCATGCAGCAGGACGTCGTACTTCACAGGCGCGCAGCCGCCGACCGCTGAGCCGGTCCCGCTGCGCGCATCCCTTCGCACCCTCCTCGGGTCGAGGGGTTTTTTGTTTGCCGCTCTGCCGCACCACCACCGAGGTACCAGGAGGGTCATCATGGCCAAGGGACCAGTCCCCGCGCCGCCCCGCACCACCCCGCAGCCGTCGGCGCCGAGCGTCGTCCCGGCGTCGGCCGCGCCCGTCGGGCAGATCCGCGAGGAGGTCAACGGCGCCAAGAGCATCGTGCGCTCCCTCGAGGAGGTCGGCGCAGAGGTCATCTTCGGCATCCCCGGCGGGGCGATCCTGCCCACCTACGACCCGCTCTTCGACTCGAAGCGGCTGCGCCACATCCTCGTGCGCCACGAGCAGGGTGCCGGCCACGCCGCGACCGGCTACGCCGCGGCCACCGGCAAGGTCGGCGTGTGCATGGCGACGTCCGGCCCCGGCGCGACGAACCTCATCACCGCGCTGGCCGACGCCAACATGGACTCCGTGCCCCTCGTCGCCATCACCGGCCAGGTGGGGGCGAGCGCGATCGGCACCGACGCGTTCCAGGAGGCCGACATCGTCGGCGCCACGATGCCGCTGACGAAGCACTCCTTCCTCGTCACCGACCCCGACGAGATCCCCGCGCGCATCGCCGAGGCGTTCCACATCGCCTCCACCGGCCGCCCCGGCCCGGTGCTCGTCGACATCGCCAAGAGCGCCCAGCAGGCCCCGACCACCTTCGCGTGGCCGCAGCACCTCGACCTGCCCGGCTACCGTCCCGCCGTCAAGCCCCACTCGCGCCAGGTGCGCGAGGCCGCACGCCTGCTGGCGACCTCGCGGCGTGCGGTGCTCTACGTCGGCGGCGGCGTCATCCGCGCCCAGGCCTCGGAGTCGCTGCGCCGGCTCACCGACCTGTCCGGCGCGCCCGTCGTCACCACGCTCATGGCCCGCGGTGCCCTGCCCGACTCCCACCCCCAGCACCTGGGCATGCCCGGCATGCACGGGTCCGTCGCGGCGGTCGCCGCGCTCCAGCAGGCCGACCTCATCGTCACGCTGGGTGCCCGGTTCGACGACCGCGTCACCGGCCAGCTGTCGTCCTTCGCGCCCAGGGCGACGATCGTCCACGCCGACATCGACCCGGCCGAGATCTCCAAGAACCGCCACGCGGACGTCCCGATCGTCGGCGACCTCGCCGACACCATCCCCGACCTCGTCACCGAGCTCGCCGCTGCCCACGAGCAGTTCGGCAAGCCGGACATCGAGGCGTGGTGGCAGCGTCTGGACGAGCTGCGCGAGACCTACCCCCTCGGCTGGACGCCGACGGCGGACGGGCACGTCGCGCCGCAGCACGTCATCAGCCGCATCGGGGAGATCTCCGGCCCCGAGTCGATCTTCGCCTCGGGCGTGGGCCAGCACCAGATGTGGGCCGCGCAGTTCATCCGCTACGAGCACCCGCGCACCTGGCTCAACTCCGGTGGCCTGGGCACCATGGGCTACGCGGTGCCCGCCGCCATGGGCGCGAAGGTCGGCATGCCGGACCGCACGGTGTGGGCCATCGACGGCGACGGCTGCTTCCAGATGACCAACCAGGAGCTCGCCACCTGCGCACTCGAGGGCATCCCGATCAAGGTGGCCGTCATCAACAACTCCTCCCTCGGCATGGTCCGGCAGTGGCAGACCCTCTTCTACGACGGCCGCTACTCCAACACCGACCTCAACACCGGTCACCAGACCGCCCGCATCCCCGACTTCGTCAAGCTCGCCGAGGCCTACGGCTGCGTCGGCCTGCGTGCCGAGTCCGTCGGCGAGGTGGACGACACGATCAAGCGGGCGATGGAGATCGACGACCGTCCCGTCGTCGTCGACTTCGTCGTCAGCCGTGACGCGATGGTGTGGCCGATGGTCGCCGCCGGAGTGAGCAACGACGACATCCAGTACGCGCGGGGGATCACCCCCTCGTGGGACCGCGACGAGTGAAGCGAGGAAAGCGATGAGTACCCGTCACACCCTCTCGGTGCTGGTGGAGAACAAGCCTGGCGTGCTCACCCGCGTCTCCGCGCTGTTCGCCCGCCGCGCCTTCAACATCCACTCCCTCGCCGTCGGCCCGACCGAGCACCCGGACATCTCCCGGATCACGGTCGTCGTCGACGCTGCGGAGCTGCCCCTCGAGCAGGTGACGAAGCAGCTGAACAAGCTCATCAACGTCATCAAGATCGTCGAGCTGGAGCCGGAGTCCTCCGTCCAGCGCGAGCTCCTGCTCGTCAAGGTCCGCGCCGACGACGCCTCGCGCACCGCCGTCCTCCAGGTCGTCGAGCTGTTCCGGGCCCACGTCGTCGACGTCGCCCCGGACGCCGTGACGATCGAGGCGACCGGCTCGCACTCCAAGCTCCAGGCGCTGCTCACGGCGCTCGAGGCGCACGGCGTCCGCGAGATCGTCCAGTCCGGCACCGTGGCCATCGGCCGCGGCTCCCGCTCGATGACCGACCGCGCCCTCGAGCGGGTCCGGACCGCCTGACCCCCATACTGACCAACGAAGCACCGGCCCCCGCGGGGCCACCACACCAAACACCAGGGAGAACACTGTGGCTGAGCTGTACTACGACGACGACGCCGACCTGTCCGTCATCGCCGGGAAGAAGGTCGCCGTCATCGGCTACGGCAGCCAGGGGCACGCCCACGCGCTGAACCTGCGCGACTCCGGCGTCGACGTCACCGTCGGCCTGCGTGAGGGCAGCTCGTCGGCCGCCAAGGCCAAGGACCAGGGGCTGCAGGTCGCGAGCATCGCCGACGCCGTCTCCGGTGCCGACGTCGTCGTCATCCTCGCCCCGGACCAGGTGCAGCGCACCCTCTACGCGCAGGACATCGAGCCCAACCTCAAGGCCGACGCCACCCTGCTCTTCGCCCACGGCTTCAACATCCGCTTCGGCTACATCAAGCCGGCCGCGGGCCACGACATCGTCATGGTCGCCCCCAAGGGCCCGGGCCACCTCGTGCGCCGCGAGTACGAGTCCGGCCGCGGCGTGCCCGTCATCGTCGCCGTCGAGCAGGACGCGACCGGCACCGCGTGGGACACCGCGCTCTCCTACGCCAAGGCCATCGGTGGCCTGCGCGCCGGCGGCATCAAGACGACCTTCACCGAGGAGACCGAGACCGACCTCTTCGGCGAGCAGGCCGTCCTGTGCGGTGGCACCTCCCAGCTCGTCCAGTACGGCTTCGAGGTCCTCACCGAGGCCGGTTACCAGCCCGAGGTCGCCTACTTCGAGGTGCTCCACGAGCTCAAGCTCATCGTGGACCTCATGTGGGAGGGCGGCATCGCCAAGCAGCGGTGGAGCATCTCCGACACCGCCGAGTACGGCGACTACGTCTCCGGCCCGCGGGTGATCTCCCCGGAGGTCAAGGAGAACATGAAGGGCGTGCTCGCCGACATCCAGTCCGGCGCCTTCGCGGACCGCTTCATCACCGACCAGGACGCCGGTGCGCCGGAGTTCAAGGAGCTGCGCGCCAAGGGCGAGCAGCACCCGATCGAGACGACCGGCCGTGAGCTGCGCAAGCTCTTCAGCTGGGTGGAGACCAAGGACTCCGACTACACCGAGGGCAGCGCCGCGCGCTGACCGACGACATGAGGCGCCGGCCGGGGACCGCCGGGGCGGGCGCCTCGTGCGTGGGCGACCGTGCGATCAGTCGCCGTAGCCGTACCTCACGAGCGCGCCCTCACCGAAGGTGCCGGTGGTGGCGTACACCGTGTGGCCGGCGACGGCGACGTCTGCAGGTGAGTTCGCCTCGAAGAGCGTCGTCGCCTCGTTGTCGCCGTGGGGGATGGCCGAGACCCTCCCGCCGAACATCTCCGCGACGACGACGGTGCCGTCCGGAGTCACGTCCAGGCCCGTCGCGCCGTGCAGGTCACCGGCGACCTCGAAGGTGTACTCGGCGTCCGGGCTGATCCAGTAGACGCTGCTCAGCGGCAGGACCTCCCCGGCGCTCCCGCCCAGCGTGCTGACGTACAGCCCGCCGAGCCAGCCCACCTGGACGTCCGTCGGCACCGGCTCGGCGATGAACCGCTTGCCGACGATGCAGTCCGGGATGTCGAGCCCGAGCTGTCCCTCCAGCGCGGCCTCGAGCCCGGCGGTGAACTTGATCGTCTTCCCGGGCAGGACACTCACCGTCGAGATGTCACCGGTGCTCTCGTCGACCTTGAGGACCGCGTTGGCGGCCGCGTCGGCGACGTAGATGGCGCCGTCGTGCACCTCGAGCTGGTAGCCGTGCGACTCGACGATGCCGCGGTAGTTGACGATCGGGAAGCCGGCCGTCTCCTCGAAGGCGGTGAGCTGGTCGAGGCACGTGCCTCGCGCGTTCGTCACGCCGTAGCGCTGTGACCGGTCCGGGTTGTTCGCGATCTCGTAGGCCCACAGGTCGTCGCTGACGACGGTGCGCTCACCGTCCTTCGTCCTGACGATGTAGGTGGTGGGCGCCTCGCCGCTGAAGTCGCTCTCGATGTGGTAGGTGGCGCCGTCGCTGTAGGCGACGCCGACGAGCTCGGCGGTCTCCGGGCTCCCGTCGAGGGTGCGGAGGTTGGTGACCGCGCCGGTGCCGTCGACCTTGGACAGGGTGTTGGCGAAGGTCTGGGTGACGTAGACGTCACCGCCGTCGCCGGTGGCGACCGTGAGCGGGCCGATCAGACCGCCCGTGACCACCTCCGGCTCGGGGACGTGGTCGTCGGCCTGGGCCGGGACCATGAGGAGGGAGGCGGCCAGGGCGAGGGTGCCCGCTCCGGCCAGGGTGGACTTCTTGCGCATGGGCTTCTCCAGGCGTGAAGAGGACGACCGTCCCTGGCTGGGACGACCGGTACCCGGGTGCGCGGCGACGGGCTTCCTGGGCCCGCCTCGCCCTCCCGCCTCCGCCGGGACAGCGCGAGGCTATGCCCACGTATCCAGCGGCGGACAGGGTGACGAAGGGGGATTTCCGCGAAGCACCCTCCATCACCCTCCGGCGCTCAGTGCAGGATCGGTACCTGGAACGGGTAGCGGTAGACCTCGCCGCGGTTGGCGGCGATCGCGCCCTTGATCGACAGCACGAGCTGGGCGACGAACGCGCCCACCCACAGGAAGATCGCGACCGGCAGGAGGAAGATGGTGAAGGCGCAGATGATGGCCGCGATGTTGGCGACCCACACGGTGACGTTGAAGTTGAAGGCGCTCGCAGCCGCGTTGCGCACCAGCGGTCCACGGTCGCGCCAGATGAACCACACGACGAGCGGGGCGAGGAAGCTGAGCAGCGTCGCGGTGAGGACGAGACCGATGAGCGGCGAGAGGTGGGCCAGGACGGCGATCGTGCGGTCGTCGCTCGAGGCATAGGGCTGCTGCCCGTGGTGCGGGTAGCCGTAGGGCTGCTGCCCGGGGGCCTGGTAGCCGTACTGCGGGGCACCGTAGGGCTGCTCGCCGTAGGGCTGTCCCTGTGGCGGGTACCCGCCGCCCTGCCACGGCTGTCCCCCGGAGGGCGGCTGGCTCTGGTCGCGGAAGTCGTCCGGAGGCGTGGTGGACATGGTGCTCCTTCGTCGGCACGGCGTGCTGAGGCCCAGCGTACGGGCGTGAGGGCGGCGGTGTCCCCGCCGCCTGGCAGACTCCCTGTCATGGCATGGAGCGAGGACACAGACGGCAGCACCGAGCACGAGCCGGGGACGGCAGAGGCGCGGGACGCCGCCGTCGCCGCCTACTGGGCCACCGCCCGCAAGCGGGCAGGCCTCAACCGGCTCGACGTCGTCGTCGGCCAGCAGGCGATCGGGGCGGTGCAGCCGCCGGCGTGGTCCTTCGGCTCCGACCCGCGCGAGGCCGACTCCCTGCTCGGCCTGGTGCTCAGCGGCGCGAAGACCGGAACCTCGAGCGCGGCCCAGCCCTACGCCGTGCGCGGCGAGTCGGTGCCCCGGCCGGGTGACCTCTCGATCATCCTCGACGGCTCGGGCCGCCCGCGGGCGCTCATCGTCACGCCGGCGATCGAGGTCGGCCCGTACTCCGCGGGCGACGCCGCGCACGCGGCGGCCGAGGGGGAGGGGGACCTGTCTCTCGAGCACTGGCGGGCCGTCCACGCGCCCTTCTTCGCCGCGGAGCTCGCGGAGGTGGGGCTGGGCTTCGACGACGACAGCGAGGTCGTCCTCGAGCGCTTCCGGCTCCTCGACCCGAAGCGACACTCCCAGGGAGCCGACGAGCGGGAGCCGGTCCTCACCTGAGGCGACCGGCCCGCCCGCCTCGGCGAGCGGCTGATCGCGTCCGCGCCGGTGCCCGGTGGCGGGGCGTCCTGGAGGGAACACTCCGACCGAACAGTGAGACGCGTATCCCGACACGTGGACGCCATCTCTAGGGTGGGTGCATGACGCGCACCATCGACCTCGCAGTGATCGCCGGCGACGGGATCGGTCAGGAAGTCGTCGCGGAGGGGCTCAAGGTCCTCGACGCGGCGCTGACGGACGTCACCGTCCGCACGACCCCCTACGACCTCGGCGCCGCCCGCTGGCACCGCACCGGGGAGACCCTCACCGACGAGGACCTCGCCGCCATCCGCCAGCACGACGCCATCCTCCTCGGTGCCGTGGGGGACCCGGGCGTCCCCAGCGGTGTCCTCGAGCGCGGTCTGCTGCTCCGCCTGCGCTTCGAGCTCGACCACTACGTCAACCTGCGCCCCTCGAAGCTCTTCCCCGGGGTGTCCACGCCCCTCGCGGAGCCGGGCGAGATCGACTTCGTCGTCGTCCGCGAGGGCACGGAGGGGCCCTACGTCGGCAACGGCGGGGCCATCCGAGTCGGCACGCCGCACGAGGTGGCCAACGAGGTGAGCGTCAACACGGCCTTCGGCGTCGAGCGCGTCGTGCGCGACGCCTTCGCCCGCGCCGCGGCGCGACCCCGCAAGAAGCTCACGCTCGTCCACAAGCACAACGTCCTCGTCCACGCCGGCCACCTGTGGCGGCGGACGGTCGAGCGCGTCAACGCCGAGTTCCCCGACGTCACCGTGGACTACCTCCACGTCGACGCCGCGATGATCTTCCTCGTCACGAACCCCGCACGCTTCGACGTCATCGTCACCGACAACCTCTTCGGCGACATCGTCACCGACCTCGCCGCGGCCGTCACCGGCGGCATCGGCCTGGCCGCGTCCGGCAACGTCAACCCCGACGGCACCGCACCGAGCATGTTCGAGCCGGTCCACGGCTCCGCGCCGGACATCGCCGGCCAGGGCAAGGCCGACCCGACCGCCACCGTGCTCTCGGTCGCCCTCCTGCTCGAGCACCTCGGCCTCGGCGACGCCGCGGCCCGTGTGGAGCGCGCCGTCGCCGCCGACATCGCCGCCCGGGGGACCACCCCCCGCACGACGAGCGAGGTCGGCGACGCGCTCGCGGCCGCCGTCGCGGAGGCCCAGCCCGTCTCCTGACGGCCGTCCACGCCGGGAACCGGTGACCCCGGTTCCCGGCGACGCGCTCCCCGGGCGCTACCCTCGAGTACCACTGCACGCACCAGCACCCGCCCGCGTGGGCGGATGACCGAAGGACCGCTGGAGGCCCGCCATGACCACTGCACCTGCCGAGTTCGCGATCGTGCCCAGCTCGCGGCCGCGGACGACGTCCGAGCGCGCGGCTGCCCTGGACCGGCTGAGCTTCGGCGTCGAGTTCACCGACCACATGGCGCGGGCGACGTGGACGGTCGACGGCGGGTGGCACGGTCACCGGGTCGAGGGCTTCGCCCCGCTCGAGCTCTCCCCGGCCGCCTCGGTGTTCCACTACGGCCAGGAGATCTTCGAGGGCCTCAAGGCCTACCGGCACGCCGACGGCTCGGCCTGGGCCTTCCGCCCCGAGGCCAACGCCCGGCGCTTCCAGGCCTCCGCGCGCCGCCTGGCGATGCCGGAGCTGCCTGTCGAGGACTTCCTCGCCTCGATCCGCGCCCTCGTGGAGACCGACCTCGAGTGGGTGCCGGCCACCGCGGGCGCGAGCCTGTACCTGCGCCCCTTCATGATCGCCACCGAGCCCTTCCTCGGGGTGCGTCCCTCCCACCGCTACGAGTACCTCGTCATCGCCTCCCCGGTGGGCCCGTACTTCGTCAACGGCTTCCAGCCGGTCTCGATCTGGGTGGCCGAGGACTACCACCGCGCCGGCCCCGGCGGGACGGGCAACGCGAAGTTCGGCGGGAACTACGCCGCGAGCCTGCTCCCGCAGCAGACCGCCTACGCCCGCGGGTTCGACCAGGTGTGCTTCCTGGACGCCGGCACGGGCACCAACCTCGAGGAGCTCGGGGGCATGAACGTCTTCGTCGTCGGCGCCGACGGCGTCGTGCGCACCCCCGCCCTCACCGGCACCATCCTCGAGGGCGTCACGCGCTCGTCGATCCTCACGCTGCTCGCCGACCAGGGCACCCCGGTCGAGGAGTGCGACATCCCGCTCAAGGGGCTGCTCGCCGGCATCCGCGACGGCTCCGTCAGCGAGGTCTTCGCCTGCGGCACCGCCGCGGTCATCACCCCGATCGGGCGGCTGGCGGGGGAGTCCTTCGACGTCACCGTCGCCGACGGCGCGGCGGGCCCGGTCACCGAGCGCCTCTTCAGCCAGCTCACCGACATCCAGTTCGGCCACGCGCCCGACCCCCACGGCTGGATGCAGCCCCTCATCTGAGGGAGCGCGTGGACGGGTGGCACGGGTCACCCTCCGCGTGTGGCATCATGACCCCATGCAGTTCCGGCTCATTATCGGCTAGCGCACGCGGCACCACCCGCCACGTGCGCAACCTCCCGTACCCCGGGAGGTTTTTTTGTTGCCGGGGCCACCTGCCCGGCGGCGGCCGAGACCCGGCACCACCCCCGCCGGGGAGCAGGACTGCGACGGCTGACACAGGGAGACCGACACCATGAGCACGACGACGCGCCCCGCCTCGCAGGCTGAGCTCACCATCGACGTCTACGACACGACCCTGCGCGACGGTGCGCAGCAGGAGGGGATGAACCTCTCCGTCGCGGACAAGCTCGCCATCGCCCCGCTCCTCGACGAGCTCGGGGTCGGGTACATCGAGGGCGGGTGGCCCGGCGCGATCCCGAAGGACACCGAGTTCTTCGCGCGCGCCGCCAAGGAGCTGGACCTGCGCCACGCGCGCCTGGCCGCCTTCGGGTCCACCTGCAAGGCCGGCACGCGCCCCCACGACGACCCGCAGGTCCGTGCTCTCGTCGACTCCGAGGCGCCGGTCATCACGATCGTCGCGAAGAGCGACATCCGGCACGTCGAGCGGGCGCTGCGCACGACGGGGGAGGAGAACCTCCGGATGATCGCGGACACCGTCCGCTACCTGCGCGAGCAGGACCGCGAGGTCATCCTCGACGCCGAGCACTTCTTCGACGGCTACCGCTACGACGCCGAGTACGCCGTCGCCGCGATCAGGGCGGGCCTGGACGCCGGCGCGCACGTCGCGGTCCTGTGCGACACCAACGGCGGCATGCTGCCCGGCTGGGTCGGCGAGATCGTCACCGACGTCCGCGCGCGGGTCGACGGGGTCCTGGGCATCCACGCCCACAACGACACCGGCTGCGCGGTCGCCAACTCCCTCGCGGCCGTCGAGGCCGGCGTGCGGCACGTCCAGGGCACCGTCAACGGGTACGGCGAGCGGACGGGCAACGCCGACCTCGTCACCGTCGTCGCCAATCTCGAGCTCAAGCACGGTGTCGACACCCTCGCCGGTGACGGCCTGCGGGAGTCCAGCCGCCTGTCGCACGCGATCAGCGAGATCACCAACATCAGCCCCTACGCCCGCCAGCCCTACGTGGGCTCCAGCGCCTTCGCCCACAAGGCCGGCCTGCACGCCTCGGCGATCCGCGTGGACCCCGACCTCTACCAGCACATCGACCCCGTCGCCGTCGGCAACGACATGCGCATGCTCGTCTCGGAGATGGCGGGCCGGGCGAGCATCGAGCTCAAGGGCCGCGAGCTCGGCATCGACCTGTCCGGCCGCGCCGACGTCCTCTCGCGCGTCACCGAGCGGGTCAAGGCCGCCGAGGCGCAGGGCTACACCTTCGACGCCGCCGACGCGTCCTTCGAGCTGCTGCTGCGCGAGGAGCTCGACGGCGCCCGCCCCCGCTACTTCACCGTCGAGAGCTGGCGGGCCATGGTGCAGACCCTGAGCGAGGACATCTCCCTCACCCTCGCCGAGGCCACCGTCAAGCTCCACACCGGCCGCGGCCGCATCGTGTGCACCGGCGAGGGGAACGGACCGGTCAACGCCCTGGACCACGCCCTGCGCCAGGCCCTCGTCGACGTGTACCCCGAGCTCGAGGACTTCGAGCTCATCGACTTCAAGGTGCGCATCCTCGACACCCAGTCCGGCACCGACGCCACGACCCGCGTGCTCATCGAGACCTCCGACGGCGCGCGCTCGTGGAGCACGGTGGGCGTGGGCCCCGACATCATCGAGGCGAGCTGGGAGGCGCTGGTCGACTCGGTGGTCTACGGGCTGCTCCACCGCGACGTCCACCCGCGCTGACCGCGACCGCCGCGGCCGGGGCGGCGCGCGGTAGCCTGCAGGCGTGCGAGGCGAGTACAAGGTTCCCCAGGGCAAGCTGGTCGCCGTCGACCTCGATGTCGTCGAGGACCGGCTGCGCCACGTCAGCGTCTCGGGGGACTTCTTCCTCGAGCCCGACTCCGCGCTGGAGGACATCAACGCGGCCCTCGAGGGCATGCCCGCGACGGCCGGCGCCGAGGAGCTCGCGCAGGCGGTGACGCGGGCGCTGGACCCGCAGGTCGCGCTCGTCGGCTTCAGCGCCGACGCCGTCGGTATCGCCGTGCGCCGCGCGCTCGGGCACGCGACGAGCTGGGCCGACCACACCTTCGAGGTCATCGGACCGCGCGTGCTGCCGCCCGCGGTGCACGTGGCCCTGGACGAGGTCCTGCCCGGGGAGGTCGCCGCCGGCCGCCGCGGCCCGCTCATGCGGATCTGGGACTGGGACGCCCCGCTCGTGGTCATCGGCTCCTTCCAGTCGGTGCGCAACGAGATCGACCCCGACGGCCTGGCCCGGCACGGGATGACGGTCGTGCGCCGGGTCTCCGGCGGCGGGGCGATGTTCATGGAGCCCGGCAACTGCATCACCTACTCCCTCGTCGTGCCGACGTCGCTCGTCGAGGGGCTGAGCTTCGAGCGCTCCTACGCCTTCCTCGACGACTGGGTGCTCGGCGCCCTCAAGGAGGTGGGGGTCAACGCGCGGTACGTGCCCCTCAACGACATCGCGTCCGACGCCGGGAAGATCGGCGGCGCCGCGCAGAAGCGCTTCGCCAGCGGCGTCGTCCTGCACCACGTGACGATGAGCTACGACATCGACGCCGACAAGATGCTCGAGGTGCTGCGCATCGGCCGGGAGAAGATGTCGGACAAGGGCACGGCGAGCGCGAACAAGCGCGTCGACCCGATGCGCTCGCAGACCGGCATGAGCCGCGCGGCCATCATCGACTCCTTCATCGCCCACTTCGAGGGCCGCTACGACACCGTGCGCTCGGACTACACCGAGGACGAGCTGGCGCGCGCCGAGCAGCTCGTCCAGGACAAGTTCCTCGACGACACCTGGACCTACCGGGTCCCCTGACCGCCACGGGGGCGCCCGCAGCTGGATCGCGCACGGGCAGGATCCGGCTCTCGGCAAGCCGGGGCGCGGCCAGCCCGTTCCGACTCCCGGAGAGGGGTCCGCCGCCGCCGCGATATGGTCGGCGGCGTGAGCAGTGAGGTGGCCGAGCGCCTGGCGCAGGTGCGGGAGCGGGTGGCCGCCGCCGCCCGGGTCGTGGGCCGCGACCCCGCCGAGGTGCAGCTCCTCCTGGCGGTCAAGACGCTGCCCGCCGACCGCGTCCGGGAGGCGATCGACGCCGGCGCCCGCCTCCTCGGGCACAACCGGGCGCAGGAGCTCGTCGCCACCGCCCCCGACCTCGCCGGCCTCCCGCACGAGATGCACTTCATCGGGCGGCTGCAGTCGAACAAGGCGGGCAAGGTCGTGCCGCTCGTCAGCTGCGTCCAGAGCGTCGACAGCCTCGCCCTCGCCGAGCGTCTCGACCGCCTCGCCGGCCGCGAGGGACGCCGGCTCGACGTCTTCGCCCAGGTCAACACCTCCGGTGAGGACACGAAGGCCGGGGCTGCGCCGCAGGGCGCGGTGGCGCACGCCCTCGCCGTCGCCGCCCTGCCGCACCTGCGGCTGCGCGGGCTCATGACGATCGGCGCCCGGTCCGAGGACGTCGACGTCGTGCGCGCCTCCTACGAGCGGCTCGCCACGCTGCGGGACGACGTCGTCGCGAGCGGCGCGCCGGGGACGGCCGAGGCGCGCGAGCTGTCCATGGGGATGAGCACCGACCTCGAGGTCGCCGTCGCTGCCGGCGCGACGATGGTCCGGGTCGGGACCGCCGTCTTCGGAGCCCGCCCCACCGGCTAGGTTGTCCTTCACGGGGGCTCGTCACGTACCGTGTCGGGGTTCTCGAGAGACGGGAAGGCCCATGTCCGACACCGGCCGCCGGCTGACGCCGGCGCAGCTGCTCCTCATCGTCGTCGTCAGCATCCTCGTGCTGCTCTTCGTCATCCTCCTCGCCGGCCGCCTCACGGACGGCGGGGGCGAGCCGGGTGCGGACGCGTCGACGACCACCGCCGCGTCGACCGACGACGCGACCGGTGACGCCACCGACGACGCCACCGACGACGTGACGCCGACGGCGGAGCCCGAGGCGGAGTACTTCGCCTCGCCGTCGGGCAACATCGTCTGCGCCCTCACGCCGGACAGCGCCGACTGCGTCATCTCGAACTTCCAGTACGAGCCCGAGGACGCCTCCTGCGAGGAGGACGGTGCCGGCGGGCACCTGCGCGTGGAGGAGGCCGGGGCGTCGATGCCCTGCGAGCCGCTCGTCGTCGCCGGTGACGTGCCGGCCCTGGACTACGGGGAGACGACGACGGCGCACGGCTTCACCTGCGAGAGCGCGGAGTCCGGCGTCACGTGCCGCCACGACGGCTCCGGCTACGGCTTCACGGTGGCCCGCGCGTCCTACGAGCTGTTCTGACGCGACGAGGGCCGCCCGGGACGTCCCGGGCGGCCCTCGCGGCGCGTCAGCGGGTCACCAGATGCGCACGCGCTCCTCGGGCGGGAGGTACAGCGCGTCGGTGGGCTTCACGTCGAAGGCCTCGACGAAGGCGTCGAGGTTGCGCACCACCCCGTTGCAGCGGAACTCGTTGGGGGAGTGCGGGTCGATCGACAGCAGGCGGACCACCTCGGCGTCACGCGCCTTCTGCTGCCAGATGCGGCCCCACGAGAAGAAGATGCGCTGCAGGCCGGTGAGCCCGTCCACGACCGGGGCGCCGTCCAGCCCGGACAGCCCCTGCTTGCGCAGCGCGATCTCGTAGGCCTTGATCGCGATGGACAGACCGCCGAGGTCCCCGATGTTCTCCCCGATCGTCAGGGCGCCGTTGACGTGGTGGGACCCGTCGAGCTGGGCGGGGGAGAAGGCGTCGTACTGGGCGATGAGGGCCTTCGTGCGGGCCTCGAACTCGGTGCGGTCCTGCTCGGTCCACCAGTCGTGCAGCCGGCCGGTGCCGTCGTACTTGCTGCCCTGGTCGTCGAAGCCGTGGCCGATCTCGTGCCCGATGACCGAGCCGATGCCGCCGTAGTTCCACGCGTCGTCGGCGTCGACGTCGAAGAACGGGGGCTGGAGGATGGCCGCGGGGAAGACGATCTCGTTCATCGTCGGGTTGTAGTAGGCGTTGACCATCTGCGGCGGCATGAACCACTCGTCGCGGTCCATGGGCTCACCGAGCTTGGCGAGGTTGCGCGCGGTCTCGAAGAGCTCGGCGCGACGGACGTTGCCGAGGAGGTCGGTCGGGTCCGTCTCGAGGGTGGAGTAGTCGCGCCACTTGTCGGGGTAGCCGATCTTCGGCGTGAACGCGGCGAGCTTCTCCAGCGCGCGCTCCTTGGTCTCCTCGCCCATCCAGTCCAGCTCGGTGATCGACTGGCGGTAGGCCTCGATGAGGTTGTCGACGAGCTCCTGCATCCGGGCCTTGTGCTCGGGCGGGAAGTGGCGCTCGACGTAGATCTTGCCCACGGCCTCGCCCAGGGCGCCCTCGACGAGCGCGACGCCCCGCTTCCAGCGCTCGCGCATCTCCGGCGCGCCGGTGAGCGTGCGGCCGTAGAAGTCGAAGTGCTCCTCGACGAGGGCGGCCGGCAGGTACGGCGCGCGGGCCGAGACGACGTGCCACAGCAGCCACATCCGCAGCGAGTCGACGTCCAGCTCCTCCCACGCCGCGGCGAAGTGGGTGAGGAAGGAGGGCATCCCGACGATGGTCGAGTCGACGGCGCCCGCGGGCAGGTTCAGCGACTCGCGCCACAGGTCCCAGGGGAAGCCGGGGGCGGAGTCGAGGACCTCGGCCCACGTGCGGGGGTTGTTGATCTGGTCCGCCTCGCGGGAGCGCACCTTGTCCCAGTGGCCTGCGGCCAGGCGGGTCTCCACGTCCATGACGCGCTGCGCCGCGCCCATCGCCTCGTCGGCGGTGACGAGCCCGGAGAGCTCGAGCATCGCGGCGACGTGCGCGAGGTAGGCCGCGCGGGTCTCGGCGTGGGCGTCCTCGCGGTAGTAGGACTCGTCGGGCAGCCCGAGCCCGCTCTGCCACAGGAAGACGCGGTAGCTGTCGGGGTCGTTGAAGTCGGTGTCGACGAAGAGCGCGACGGCGCCGCCCACCCCCGTGGAGGCGAGGGTGCCCATCGCGCGGGCGAGCGACTCCTTGTCGCGGGCGGCGGTGAACAGCTCGAGGTCCGGCTGGAGCGGTCCGGTCCCGAGCGCCTCGATGCGCTCCTCGGCCATGAACGAGGCGAACAGGTCGCCGACCTGCTTGGCCTCGCCCGTCGCGTCCTCGGCGGCGGCGGCGTCGGCGATGATCTCGCGCACCCGCTGCTCGGACAGGTCGCGCAGCACCATGAAGGCGCCGTCGCGGGCCCGGTCGGCCGGGATCTCGTGCTCGCGGAGGTAGGTCCCGTTGATGTGGAGGTAGAGGTCGTCCTGCGGCCGCACGGTCGTGTCCATGGCCTGCTCGAACGACATCGACGTGGTGGTCTCGTCAGTCGTCATGGTCCGACGATACGGGAGGCGCCGTGGCCGGCGCGGGCTGAGATCGTCGTCCGCGGCGGTCGCGGGACACGGCAAGATAGGGACCATGCGCATCCACATCGCCGCCGACCACGCCGGGTTCGAGCTCAAGGCCGCCCTCGTCGAGCACCTCACCGCGGGGGGCCACGACGTCGTCGACCACGGGGCCCACACCTACGACGCCCAGGACGACTACCCGTCCTTCTGCTTCGCGGCCGGGGAGGCCGTCGTCGCCGAGCCGGGCAGCCTCGGGATCGTGCTGGGCGGTTCCGGCAACGGCGAGCAGATCGCCGCGAACAAGGTCCGCGGGGTGCGCGCCGCGCTCGCGTGGGACCTCGACACCGCGACGCTCGCGCGCACGCACAACGACGCCAACGTCCTGTCGCTCGGCGCTCGCAAGCACTCCGTCGACGACGCCGTCGCCATGGTCGAGGCCTTCATCGCCGAGCCCTTCTCCGGCGACGCCCGCCACCAGCGCCGCATCGACCAGCTCGCGGAGTACGAGCAGCGCTGAGACGGGCCGCCTCCTCCTAGAAGCCCCAGCCGGTGGACGCGGCGACGGGCCACGCGAACGCCGTCGCCGCGGGCACGAGGGTGCCCGGCACGAGCTCGGTGGCCCGGCCCGCCGCGGCGAGCGCGGCGAGCGACGTCCCCCCGAGGTACACCGCCCCGAGGTCGGCGATGCCGAGCGCAAGCTGGGCCGGCTCGTCGGTCCGGGTGACCTCGGCGCCGTCGGGCCCGCCGCGCACGTGCCAGCGGCTCGCGTTGTCGGGCACGAGCGCGTCGTCGACCTCGAGGACGACGTCGACGGCGGCCGGGTACGCCCGTGCCTCCAGCGCCGCCCGCACGTCGAGGATGCGGACCCAGACGTCGTCGTGGACCCGACGCTCGATGCCGCGCAGCTCGATGAGCAGCCCGAGGAGGGCGTCGTCGGGGGCGAGGTTGTGGGCCTTGACCTGCCCCATGAGGTCGAGGTCGAGGAGCGTGGACCACAGCGCCCGGGAGGCGGCGGGGTCGAGCGCGAGGGCATCGTGGACGCTGACGGTGCCCGCGGGCAGGTTCTCCTCGCCCCAGCTCTCCTTGCGACGCAGGACGGCGTAGCCGCGCGGCTCACCCGAGGAGTCCCTGACGACGGCGATGCGCTTGCGCTCGGCGCCGCGGCGCGCGGAGGGCCAGTCGACGAGGTGCGCGGCCCGCAGCTCCGGGGTGTCCCGGGTGATCCACCCGGGCCGCACGACGGCACCGTGGACACGCTCGACGACCTCCGGGCCGTGGTACGCGGGGTCGAGGGTCTCGAGCTCGACGGCGAGCGCGTCGGCCCCCGGGACCGCCCGGAGGCCGGCGCCGCGGGACAGCGAGAGGGACACGCGGTGGGAGGCGATCCCGTAGCCGTAGCGTCCGTAGATGCCGCTCTCGGCGGCGTTGAGGACGGAGAGGACCTCCCCGCGCTCGCGGGAGCGGCGCAGGTGCGCGTGGAGCATCGCCCGGCTCAGTCCCCGACGGCGGTGGCCGGGGTGCACCCCGACCCAGGTGAGGCCGGCGGCCGGTAGCCGCTCGCCGCCCGGCACCTGGACCCGGAAGGCGAAGGAGGAGTGCATCGCCGCGAGGACGGGGCCGCGGGTGGCGTCGTGCCACACGCCGACGCTCCGGCCGGGCTCGAGGTTCCACACGTCGGCGGGCTCGTCCTCGGGGTTGAGGTCGAAGGCGAAGGCCCAGCGGTCGATCTCGCGCATGGCCTCGCGGTCGGCGACGTCGTCGAGCTCGGCCAGGCGGTAGCCGGACGGGAGCGGGGTCTCGGGCGGGTCGGTGAAGGTCACGGGCAGAGCATGGCAGCGGCCCCGACGGCGCGGCGAACGGATTTTGGGACAATGGCCGGCGTGACCGACTGGAGCGAGCTCGTCCTCGACATCGCCGACGACGTCCCGCCCGGCCGCGCCACGACGTACGGCCTCGTCGCGGAGGCCGCCCGCGCCCGCACCGGCCGGGGCTCGGCGCGGTCGGTCGGCGCCGTCATGTCCCGCGAGGGCAGCTCCGTCGCCTGGTGGCGGGTGGTCCGCGCCGACGGCTCCCTGCCCGAGCAGCTCACCGCCCGCGCCGCCGAGCACTACCGCAGCGAGGCGACGCCGCGGCGCCCCGGCGGCTCCGTCGACCTCACCCGCGCCCTGTGGGACCCCGTGGAGGACCCCCATGCCTGAAGGCCACTCGATCCACCGCCTCGCGCTCGCCTTCGACGAGCTGCTCCACGGCGAGCGCCTGGAGGTCACCTCACCGCAGGGGCGCTTCGCCGCGGGCGCCGAGCTCCTCGACGGACGGCGCCTGGCGGCCACCGACGCCCACGGCAAGCACCTGTTCCTCGGCTTCGCGCAGGACGGCGAGGCGCCCGAGGACTTCCGCTGGCTGCGGGTGCACCTGGGCCTGTACGGCTCGTGGACCTTCGCCGGCGACACCACCTTCCACGCACCGCACGCCATCGGCGCGCCCCGGCGGCGGGTCGCGGAGGAGGAGACACCCGTGGGGGACGGCGGCGCCCAGGCGCCGTCGCCGGCGGAGTGGACGGTGCCCGAGCCGCGGGGAGCCGTGCGGGTCCGGCTGCTCGGGGAGCACGGCGTCGCCGACCTCACCGGCCCCACCGCCTGCGAGGTGGTGACGCCGCAGGAGAAGGACGCCGTGCAGGCACGGCTCGGTCCCGACCCGCTGCGGGCGGACGGGGACGTCGAGCAGTTCGTCGCCAACGTGCGCCGCCGGGCGCGGCCGGTGGGCGAGCTGCTCATGGACCAGTCGGTCATCGCCGGCGTCGGCAACATCTACCGCGCCGAGGCGCTCTACCGGGCCCGGCTGCACCCGCGCAAGCTCGGCCGGACCGTCGCCGCGCCGCGTCTGCGGGAGATGTGGGCCGACCTCGTCGGGCTCATGTCCGACGGCGTCGCCACCGGCCGGATCGTCACCACCGAGCCGGAGGACCGGCAGGAGGACGAGGACCGCTGGTACGTCTACCACCGCGAGGGGCGCCCCTGCCTGCGGTGTGGGAGCAAGGTCGCCGAGGACGAGATGGCCGGTCGGCGGGTCTTCTGGTGCCCGCGGGAGCAGCGCCGGCCCTCGGCCGCCGCCTGAGGAAAACACTCGCGTCGGGCGCGCGACCGGGGGCAGCATCGGGGGCATGGACGAGGAGACTGTCACCACCGAGCTGACCGCCGTCGTGGCGCG
The DNA here is from genome assembly GCF_014837105.1 of Oceanitalea stevensii. GTDB lineage: Bacteria > Actinomycetota > Actinomycetes > Actinomycetales > Actinomycetaceae > Oceanitalea > Oceanitalea stevensii. Next base: position 28,083 of record NZ_JACSPO010000018.1, read on the forward strand.
GGCCGAGCGCAACGTCGTCCACGACGGCGGGCCCTTCGCCGCCGTCGTCGTCCTGCCGGACGGCCGGCGGTTCGAGGGGGTCAACCAGGTCGTTCCGACCAGCGACCCGACGGCGCACGCCGAGGTCGTCGCGATCCGGCGCGCGTGCGCCGCGACGGGCTCGGTCGCGCTGGAGGGCGCGGTCGTCTACGCGAGCTGCGAACCCTGCCCGATGTGTGTCGCGGCAGCCCTCTGGGCACGCGTCGACGCGGTCTACTACGCCGCCGACCGCCACGACGCCGCCCGCGCCGGCTTCGACGACGCCGCCTTCCACGACTACTTCACCGACCCGGGCCGCCGGGAGCTGCTGCCGGTGGTGAGGCAGCCGGTGCCCGCGGCCACCCGGCCCTTCCTCGCCTGGCAGGACAAGGCGGACCGGACCCCGTACTGACGCGCGGCCGGCCCCACCGAGGCGGAGGCGGAGGGTGCGACGGGAGTCGGCTCAGATGAACAGCGCGGGATCGGCGTAGGGGTCGATCTCCGGCGGGTTCTCACGCACGCGGCCGGGCACGCCGACCGCGACGGCGCCCGCCGGCACGTCCTTGACGATGACGGCGTTGGCGCCGATCTGGGCGTCGTCGCCCACGCTGATCGGGCCGAGCACCTTCGCGCCGGCGCCGATGACCACGCGGTTGCCGATCGTCGGGTGCCGCTTGCCGCGGGTCATCGAGCGGCCGCCCAGCGTGGTGCCGTGGAAGAGGACGACGTCGTCGCCCACCCGGGAGGTCTCGCCGATGACGACGCCCATGCCATGGTCGATGAACAGCCGGCGCCCGAGGACGGCCGCCGGGTGGATCTCGATGCCGGTCAGCGCCCGCACGAGCTGGGACAGGAGGCGCGCCGGCAGCCTGCCGAGGGGACCGGCGTGCCACACCCGGTGGCAGACCCGGTGGGCCCACAGGGCGTGGACCCCCGGGTAGCCGAGCGCCACCTCTGCGAGGGGGGGGGGGGGGGGGGGGGGGGGCGGGGGGGGGC
>NZ_JACSPO010000018.1:29106-31969 GCF_014837105.1 Oceanitalea stevensii
GGTTGGGTGCGCGCCGCGGGGTCACGGCGGGGGGCAGCCTCGAGGTCCTCCCGGAGAAGGACCCAGAAGCGGATGTGGGAGTTGTGCACGTCAGTCGGCGAACTCGCTGTAGAGCGGCGTGGACAGGTAGCGCTCACCGAAGCTCGGGATGACGACGACGATCGTCTTGCCCTCGGCCTCCGGGCGGGCGGCGATCTCGAGCGCAGCGGTCACGGCGGCGCCGGAGGAGATGCCGACGAAGATGCCCTCCTCGGCGGTGAGCCGGCGGGCCATCTCCACGGACTGCTCCGCGTTGACGTCGATGACCTCGTCGTAGACGGAGGTGTCGAGGATCTCGGGGACGAAGTTCGCGCCGATGCCCTGGATCTTGTGCGGGCCGGGCTGCCCGCCGTTGAGGATCGGCGACTCGGCCGGCTCGACCGCGATGATCTTGACGCCGGGCTTGCGCTCCTTGAGGACCTGGCCCACGCCGGTGATGGTGCCGCCGGTGCCGATGCCCGCGACGAAGTAGTCGACCTCGCCGTCGGTGTCGTTCCAGACCTCCTCGGCGGTGGTCTGGCGGTGGATCGCGGGGTTGGCCTCGTTGGCGAACTGGCGGGCGAGGACGGCGCCCTTGCGCTCCGCGGCGATCTCCTCGGCCTTCGCGACGGCACCCTTCATGCCCTCGGAGCCGGGGGTGAGGACGAGCTCGGCACCGAAGGCGCGCAGCAGCGCGCGACGCTCGCGGCTCATCGTCTCGGGCATCGCGAGGACGACGTTGTAGCCGCGGGCGGCGCCGACCATCGCCAGGGCGATGCCGGTGTTGCCCGAGGTCGCCTCGACGATCGTGCCGCCGGGGGGCAGCGCGCCGGACTGCTCGGCCGCGTTGACGATCGAGACGCCGATGCGGTCCTTGACGGAGTTGGCGGGGTTGTAGAACTCGAGCTTGGCGAGGACGGTGGCGCCCAGGCCCTCGGTGACGCGGTTGAGGCGCACGAGCGGGGTGCGGCCGATGAGGGCGGTGACGTCGTCGTAGATACGTGCCATGGGACTTCCTTCACTTCGGGAGGTTCGGGGCAGGGGCGCCACCGACTCTGGTGGCTGGGGAGCGCCGGGCATGCGGCAGGCCGCACGGTTGGAGCCGGGCGCTCTACAGACAGCGCTGGCAGCGGGAGGAGGCGGGGGCGGCGAGCACGGGCACGGCTGCGGCATCTCCTCTCACTGCTGCCGGGCCGGTCGACGTGCCGGCCTGCGTTCCTTGAACCCTAAACCAGGCCCTCGGGCCGATCAATCGGTAGTCGTATCGCGGGCGGGCGTCTGCCGGCGGGCGCGGGCGGCGTAGGTGTTGAGGAGCGCGGCGCCGGACGCGGCGTCGTCGACGGTGACGACGAGCCGCCGCCCGCCGGAACGCTCGACGGCGACCGCCTCGCCCGAGCGGATGACGACGCCGACCGTCCCCGCCACGTTCGTGCGCAGCCCCCACCCGCCGAACTCGGGGAAGGGGCGGACCGTGGTGACGTCGGCGCGCTCGACCTCACCGGCGGGGACGTGGAGCCGGGGCCAGCCGAAGGTGCCGCGGGCGGTGAGCCCGCGCGCGTCCACCTGGACCTGCCACGTCGTCATGGTGAGGACGAGGACGAGCAGCGGGACCGCGACGACGAGGGGGACCAGCGTGTCCCCGAGGAGCCACAGCGCCACCCCGCCGACCGCGCCGACGGCGACGACCACCCAGGTGACGGTGGTGCCGAGGCCCGAGACGCCACGGACCCACACGGCGCGCTGCCCCTCGGGCAGGTCCGCGGTGGGGGCGCCGTCGGCGAGCGCGCCGGTGGCGGCCAGGGCCGGGTCGGCGCCGGCCGCCGCGCCAGCCACCGCCCCGAGCAGGACGGCGGCGAGGATGCTCACGACGAGCCAGCCGTCGGGGGAGGTCGCAGCGGTGGCCGAGGTGACGTCGACCTGGGCGACGACGCTCGCCAGCGTCATGCCGGCGAACAGCACCGAGAGACCGACCGCCAGCCCGAGCGTGAGACGACGAGTGATCGCCTGACGGCCCGCGAGGACGGAGAAGGCGGCCATGACGAGGAGCGAGAGGCCGCTGATGACGGCCATCGGCACGAGGAGCTCGGCCGCCGAGCCGGTGCGGTCGACCGCGCCCGTTGGTCCCCAGTGGACTGCGACGGGGTCGGGCAGGCGGGGGAGCAGGCGGACGACGACGAGCCACGCGGCCGCCGTGACGAGCACCGGCACGAGGACGCCGAGCAGCCAGGCGCGGCGGCGGTGGGGCAGGGGGTAGGTCATGAGGTCTCCTCCGTGGAGCTGAGCAGGGCGGCGACGGCGGACATCGGCAGGCCGAGGCGGCCCGCCTCGCGGCGGACGGTGGCCACGGCCTTGAGCAGCGGGGCGTAGTGCTCGACGGCGTGGGCGGTGACGACGGCGCCGCGCCCGCGGCGCAGCTCGACGAGGCCCTCGTCGCGGAGCAGCTGGTAGGCGTGCAGCACCGTGTGCTGGTTGACGTCGAGGGACTCGGCGAGGTCCCGCGCCGAGGGCAGCCGCTCGCCGCTCGTCACCTCACCGCGCAGGACGGCGGTGCGCACCTGGCTGGCGAGCTGCTCGAACAGCGGCAGCGCCGAGGACGGGTCGATCCGGATGAGCATGGGGCCACCCTACTTGCTCTACCCCAACTAGAACAAGTTCGTGTGCCCTCCTTCCCGCCGAGCGCTGAGTTGTTCCCGCGCCCTCTCGCCGAGCGCTGAGTTGTTCCGGCCCCCTCTCGCCGAGCGCTGAGTTGTTCCGGCCCCCTCTCGCCCAGCGCTGAGTTGTTACGGAACTCCTCCCGCCGAGCGTTGAGTTGTTACGGAACTCCTCCCGCCGAGCGTTGAGTTGT
>NZ_JACSPO010000019.1 GCF_014837105.1 Oceanitalea stevensii
AGCACTACCCTGAAACACCTGTCCCGACCGGGGCTGGTTCCACGTAACCGAGCCTCTACGAAACCCGGGGCGATTCACCATGTCGAGTCGATAGACCTCCCTGCCGGCCGAGTCCCGAAGACTGATCTGGACGGCTGGTCGGGGGAGGCCGGCCTCGATGAGGCGGAGCCGGCACCACGACTCAGGGACTGACTCCGTGGCGGGCTCGCACAGATCGATGACCTCGCGTGCCCGTCGGATGAAGCGGTGACCAGCCAAGCGGCCCGCCGCCTCCGCGAGCTCAGTGACGGTCGTCAGTCCGGCATGGGTCAGCGCATCGACCGCGCCGAGCCCGATAAAGCGGGGACGCCAGCGGGCGAGGTCCAGGCCTGTCCGAGGCGCCGTGGTGCACGCGATGCCGTTGATGACGACGATGTCGTCCGGGGGCAGCGCGCTGATGAAGGCGTTGACGCCGGGGTGCCGCGGCCGTATCCCGTCGAGGGGCACGAGGCACTCGAGCTTGGGGGCGCTCTGCCACCGCTCCGGTGGGCGGACGTCGAGCCCGAGCATCCATGCCGCAGACTCGCGGGCGACCGCAGCGCCCCGCGGAAGGAGAAGGCCGACAGCGACCACGCGCGCATCGAGGTCGTCGACCAGGTGAGCGGGCAGGTAGACACCGCGATGTGGGCGAACGAGCTCGCCTGCACGGCAGAGCTCGACGAGGTCGTTGGCCGTCTGACCGTGTCGTCGGGCCTGTTCGTAGGTGAATGGTTCAGAGATGACGTCCATCGGTAGACGGTGGCAGCGACTGCCGAAGCAGCCTCCGCCGTACGTGAGGACGTGGGGACATCGGGGTGGTGGGTGCGATCTGTGGAGCACTGTTCCGACGCGTCGTCCCCGCGGAGGCGGAAGAACTCAGCGCTCGGCGGTCAAAGGGGGGAGCGTGTGGGGACGTGGCGTAACAACTCAGCGCTCGGCGGGTAGAGGAGGGAGGGGGACACGTGGAGTCGTGGGTAACAACTCAGCGCTCGGCGGTGAAGGAGGGGGAGCGCGTGGGGACGTGGCGTAACAACTCAGCGCTCGGCGGGATGAAGGGCGTAACAACTCAGCGCTCGGCGGGTGAGGGGGCCGCCGGGGAACAAGTCAGCGCTCGCGGGAGGGGTTGAGGCGGGAGGGGTTAGAGAGTGGTGTGGGTGGGGCGGCCGGCGAGGAGGGTGGCGGCGACGGGGGTGGTGCGCAGGTCCGCCCCGGGGGCGAGCGGGTCGGCGTCGAGGAGGACGAGGTCGCCGGGGTGGCCGGGCGCCACGGTGCCCCAGCCGTCGGTGCTCGCGGCCAGCGCCTCCGCGGGCGTGAGGCACTGGGCGGGCGTCCACGCCGGACGCTCGTCGGCGGTGCGGGTGACGGCGGCCGCCATGGCGAGCCACGGGTCGAGCGGCGCGACGGGTGCGTCGGACCCGAAACGCAGCTCCGTGCCGGCGTCGAGCAGGTGGCGCAGCGGGAACGTCCGCTCCGCGCGGCCCGGCCAGGCCGCCTCGACGAGGTCACGGTCGTCGAGCAGGTGCGCCGGCTGCACGCTGGCGGCCACCCCGAGCGACGCGAAGCGCGGCACGTCCGCCGCGGCCACCAGCTGCGCGTGCTCGACGGTGCCGCGGGCACCCGTCGCCTCGTAGGCGTCGAGCACGATGGTGACGGCGGCGTCCCCGATCGCGTGCACCGCCGTCGCCAGCCCCGCTCCGGCGGCGCGGTGCATGAGCTCACGCAGCTCGGCCGGCGGGACCGTCTGCTCCCCGTGCCCCGCCCCGGCTCCGGCGTCGGCGCCGACGGCGGTGTAGGGCTCGTGGCAGAAGGCGGTGCGCGTGTTGAGCGCGCCGTCGGAGATGACCTTGACCGGCCCCATGGTGAGCAGGCCGCGCCCGCCGGGCAGCGGGTCGCCGGTGCGCAGACCGGCAGCGAGGACGTCGTCGAGGTCGTCGGTGTACACGCCGGTGCGCACCCGCAGCGCGTCCAGGCCCGCGGCCACCCGCTCGGGCCACACGCGGTGGTTGGCCGCGAACTCCATGTCGGCGACGCCGACCACCCCGCGGGACGCGGCCGCGGCCATCGCCGCCCGCAGCCCGTCGTCGTCGGACTGCGGCAGCCGCCCGATCGCGGCGAGGACGTCGAACCACTCGTGCTCGCGGACCAGCCCGTCGCGGGGCGCGACCCGCAGCTGCCGCATGGCGGCCGTGCTCAGCCAGCCGCAGTGGACGTCACCCGAGACGAGGACCACGGCGACGCCCGGTGCCGCCCGGTCCAGCGCCGTCGTCGTCGGCAGGTCCGGCCACAGCGCGTCGCGGAAGCCGTAGCCCTCGACGAGCGCGCCCGGCGCGGGCGGACGGGCGGCGACGGCCGCGCGCACCGTCTCCACCGCGTCGGCCGCGCTGCGCGCCGTCGTGAGGTCGATGCGGGTGAAGGACCGCGCCCACTGGCTGCTGTGGACGTGCTGGTCCCACAGCCCGGGCACGAGCCAGCGTCCGTCCGCGTCCAGCTCCTCGCCACCGGCCGCGAGCCGGGGCCCGACCTCGACGACGCGCCCGTCCGTCACCCGGACGTCGACGACGGCGCCGCCCGGGGAGGGGGCACCGCGACGGGAGGCGACCGGCACGAGCCGTGCCCGCCGCACGAGCAGGCTCGTCACGGTCAGAGGTAGCGGCTCGGGTCGAAGCTCGCGAGCGGGATGATCCGCACGCGGGGCAGCGGCGTCTGGAAGGCGCCGAGGTCGTCCTCGAGGTCGAAGATCCGCAGCCCGCGCGAGGTGAGCTCGGTGAGCTGGTGGTTGACGAACTCGCGGAAGCAGATGACGCCCACCTGGCGGCCGGCGTCGACGAGCTGCTCCACCTGGGGGAGGAAGTCGCCGTCGTGGCTGGCGAGGAGGACGTCGCCCTCGGGCAGGTCCGCGATCGCCTCGAGGGTGCGCTGGATACCGATGTCGACGACCTTCTCCGAGGAGAGACCGGACAGCGGGATCGGGTTGAAGCTCATCGCGAGCAGCGCCTGGACGAAGCTCATCGGCATCTGCCCCGAGCTCGCGTTGAGGAAGAACAGGCCCTTGGCCGGCTGGTCGAAGGCGGCGTGGGCGAAGTCGAGGATGCGGTCCCAGCGGGGCCGCTCCTCGGGGGCCGGGCGCCGGCCGAGGACGCTCATCCCCAGGGTGGCGTCGATGTTCTCACCGTCGATGAGCAGGTACGTGCGCGGCGCGTCGGGCATGGGCTCACCTTAGCGACGAGTGGACGACGACGGCGGCTGCCGGGCCGCGTCGCGCCCGGAAAGACGTGTGGGGCCCGGGTCCGTCACGGACCCGGGCCCCACGCGGTGGTGCGGCTGGTGGCTCAGGCCTCGATCTGGCCCGGCGTCTTGCCCTGCTTGAGGGCGGCGAGGCGCAGCTCGACCTCGCTCTTGGTGCCGTAGTCCTCGAGCTCGGCGAACTGCGACTCCAGCGAGCCGGCGTTGATCTCCGCGCGGCCGGCGACGCGGGCCTCCTCCTTGCGGACCTGCTCCTCGAAGCGGGAGATCTCCGTCGTGGGGTCCAGGACGTTGATCGAGGAGATCGCGCTCTGGACCTTGCCCTGGGCCTCGGCGGTCTTGGCGCGCGCGACGAGCTGGTCGCGCTTGGACTTCAGCTCCTCGAGCTTGGTGCGCATCTGGGTGAGGCCGGTCTTGAGCTTGTCGACCACCTCGTTCTGCGAGGCGATCATCGGCTCGGCGTCACGAGCCTCCTGCTCGGCGGCGATCTGCTTGGTGATGGCGATCTTCGCGAGGTCGTCGAAGCGCTGCGCCTCGGCGGCGTTGCCCGCCCCGCGCATCTCGTCGGCCTTGTTCGACGCGGCGAGGGCCTTGTTGCCCCAGTCGCGGGCCTCCTCGAGGTCCGCGGCGTGGTCCTGCTCGGCGAGGCGCAGGTTGCCGATCGTCACGGCCACCGCCTCCTCGGCCTCGACGATCGAGTTCGTGAAGTCGCGCACGAGCTGGTCGAGCATCTTCTGCGGGTCCTCCGCGCGGTCGATGAGCGCGTTGAGGTTCGCCCGCGTCAGCTGGGCGATGCGCCCCAGGATGCTCTGCTTCTCGGTCATGGTGCTGCCCTTCGTCGTGTGGTGCTCATGGATTCTTGCAAAGCCTGCCGTGCGGGGCCCGTCCGGTCAGAACCGTCCGCCGCCGCCGCCGAAGCCGCCACCCCCGCCGAAGCCGCCTCCGCCTCCGCCGAAGCCCCCGCCTCCACCGAAGCCGCCACCCCCGCCGAAGCCGCCACCGCCCCAGCCGCTGTGGCGGTTGCCGCCGCCGAGGAGGATGCCGCCGAGGATGAGGGAGCCGACGTCGACGCCGCCGCGCTGCCCGCCGTAGCCGCCACCGAAGCCCCCACCGAAGCCGCCGAAGGAGTTGGTGTCCCGCTCGGCGAGCTGCTGGGCGGCGGCGACGCGCTGCTCGGCCTCCTGGACGAGCACGAGGGCACGCTCGGGGTCGCTGCCGGCGAGGGCGGCGGCCTGCTCGGCGAGCCGGGTGGCCTCCGACAGCCGGGTGCGGGCCTCGCTGCCGACGGCGCCGCGCCGGGTACGGATGAAGTCGGAGACGGCGCCGATGCGGGCGTTGAGGGCGTCGAGCCGGTGAGCGAGCTGGGTGCGGGCGCGTTCGCGGCGCTCGTCGAGCTGGCGGGAGGGCGCGAGCGCCGCGTCGAGGGCGTCCTCGGCGGCGCTGAGCCGCTCGAGGGCGGCGAGCGGGTCCCCGCCCTGGCGTGCGCGGTTGCCCTGCTCGATCGCGGCGCGGGCCTCCGCGACGCGGGGCGCGACGACGGCGTCGTCCGGCGCGAGGCGCGCGGCGTCCTGGACGTCGGAGCCGATGGACGCGAGGGCGGCGTCGAGCCGCTTCCCCGCCTGGGCGAGGTCGTCCCCGGCGCGGTCGACGGCGTCGAGGAGGGAGGCGGCCTGGCCGATCGCCTCCTGCGCGGTGTAGGCCGCGGCGACTGCTGCCGCCCGGTCACCGGCGTCGACGTGGCGACGCCCCTCGGCGATCGCCTCCCGTGCCCCCTCGAGCAGGCCGGTCGCCTGCTGCGGGTTCTGGGAGATCGAGGTGAGCGCGGAGGCCGGGTAGCGGGCGGCGAGCCCGTCGAGCACGACGCGTGCGGTGGGCAGGCGGCCCTCGACCTCCCCGGCGCGGATCTCCATCTCCCCGAGCACCTGCGGCGCGCGGGACTGCATGTCGCGCAGCTCGGCGAAGTGGGACGCCTGCTCCTGCAGGGTGGTGGCGACGTCGTCGCACAGGGTGAGGATCTCGGCCATCATCGTCCGCGCCTGCGGCTCGGTCTCGGGCTGGTCGTCGTCGAGGAGCTGGCGCACCTGGAAGGCGCGTGCGGCCTTGGTCCTCGCCTCGGCGAGCGCGTTGCCGAAGGTGTCGGTGGCCTGGAGGCCGAACTGGGCGCGGGCGAAGCCGAGCTCCTCCTCGGAGGACCGGATCGCGTCGTCGACGGCGACGAGCGCCGAGCCGGCCCGCTTGTTGAGCTCCTCGGTGGGCAGGCGCAGCGGGTGGTCGGCGGGCAGCTCCTGGCCGCGCGGCCCGCGCGGGGCCGTGCCCCGCTTGTTGCGGCCGCGCACCCAGGAGAAGAGGGAGATGGCCGCGATGACGAGGAGGCCGATGACGAAGATCGTCCCGAAGCTGATCCCGCCGCCGCTGCTGCTGCCCGGGCCGGGCGCTCCCGCTCCGCTGCCGTCCCACTCCCGCAGGCCCTCGGCGGCAGCGACGGCCGCCTCGGCCCAGTTGTCCTGCCGCAGCTCCGGCTCGACGTCCTGGGTGCTGACGGACTGCAGGCCCTCCTCGGAGATCGTCGTCGTGTCCCCGCACAGGCAGTAGTTGCGGTCCTCGACGGCGACGGCGAGGAGGACGTCGTCGGTGCCGAGGTCGGAGGTGCTGATCGTCTCCTGCGCCCAGCTCTCGCGGTCCATGCCGTCGAAGGTGTCGACGTAGACGACGAAGAGGTCGACGCCGCGCTCCTCCTGGAGCTCGGTGACCGCGTCCTCGATGTCACCGACCTCCCCGCCGTCGAGCACGCCCGCCTCGTCGGTCACCGGGCCCTCGAGGTAGAACGGCGGCTCCGCGGCCGCCGGCCCGGCGACGAGGCCGAGCAGGACGAGGAGGGGGGCGACGAGGGCGGCGCGCAGGCGCCGGGAGGAGGTCTGGCTCACCCTGCGATCTTCGCCTCCCCGCCGGTGCAACGCAATGCGCCTACCGGGGCCGGGCGATGGGCAGCTTGGTCCCCACGGCCTCGCGCTCGTCGAGGACGGCGCGGCGGAAGCGGACGAGCTTGGCCGGGCGGCCGCCGGTGGAGGAGTCGACCTCCCCGGTCTCCTCGACGAGCTCCTGCTGCTCGACGAGCCGGCGGAAGTTCTGCTTGTGGAGCGGCTGCCCGGCCACCGCCTCGACCGTCGTCTGCAGCCGGCCGAGGGTGAAGCTCTCGGGGAGCATCTCGAAGACGACCGGCCGGTACTGGATCTTGGCCCGCAGGCGACTGATGCCGGTGGCGAGGATCCGGCGGTGGTCGCGCTGCATCGGCAGACCGGGGGCGCCGGCGCCCCCCGACTCGGGCACGAGCCCCGCCTCGTAGAGGAGCTCGTAGCGCTGGAGGGCCAGCTCGGGCAGCCACGGGTGGTCCTCGAGCCCGAAGGTCACCGCGGTGCGGAGGCGGCGCCGCTGGGCCAGCTCGTCGTCCGCCGTCGTCGTGGCCCACCGCTCGAGGGCGGGGGCGAGGACCTCCTCGACCACGCCGTCGCCGCCCCGCTGGTCCTCCCAGGGGAAGTACTCGAGCCAGCTGCGCCAGCCCGGCGTCACCGCGGAGACGGTGGTGAGGCCGAGGTAGGAGATCTCCAGGACGGGGCTGGGTCCGCGGCTGCGGTCGGCGTAGGTGTAGAGCTGCTCGACGTAGCCGAGCTCGTAGCCGGTCTGACGGGTGACCCAGGAGCGCATGCCGGCCTGCATGGAGCCGCCGCCGGGCTGGAGCGGGCCCGAGGGCAGGAGCTGGCCGTCGGCCGTGGTGAGGACGAGCGGGACGTCGTTCTGCACCGCGGTGATGACGGCGACGAGCTCGGCGCTCACGCGCTCCTCGTCCACCTGGCCTCCCGTCGTCGTCATGTCGGGCCCCATCATGCCGGGTCGCGGGAGGACGACGGCGGTCGGCCGGGCTGGTCGGTGCGTCGCGCTAGCCTGACCGCAGCCCGTGACAGGAGGAGGAGCTCGATGGTGGACGTGGTGCGGTGGGGCGTGCTCGGTGCGGCCCGGATCGCCGAGAAGGCGGTCATCCCCGCGATCCGGCGGGCCGGTGCCGGTGAGGTCGTGGCGGTGAGCTCGGCCAGCGGCCGGGCGCAGGACTACACGCAGCGGCTCGCCATCGCCCGGCACTACGGCAGCCACGAGGAGCTCCTCGCCGACCCCGGCATCGACGCCGTCTACGTGCCGCTGCCCAACACCGAGCACGCGCGGTGGACCATCGCCGCCGTCGAGGCGGGCAAGCACGTGCTGTGCGAGAAGCCGATCGTCCAGGGCGTGGCCGAGCTCGACGCCGTCGAGGCGGCCGCCCAGCGGGCCGGCGTGCAGGTCGCCGAGGCCTTCATGTACCGCTACCACCCCCAGCTGCAGCGGGTGCGCGAGATGCTCGACGGCGGGGAGATCGGTGAGCTCGTCACCGTGGAGTCCTCATTCCACTTCGTCCAGGCGCGCTCCGAGCCGCTCGACATCCGGCTGCGCCGCGACCTGGGCGGCGGCGCCCACAACGACATCGGGTGCTACCCGGTGGACCTCCTCGGCTGGCTCACCGGCACCGAGCCGGACGACCTCGGCGTGGTCGCGCGCACCGAGGAGCCGGGCGGGGCGGCCACCCGCGTCTCGGTCGCCGCGCGCTACGGGAGGGTGACGGCGAACCTCCACTGCTCCTTCGACGCGGCCTTCCGCGCGGAGGCGCGGCTCATCGGCAGCGCGGGCACGATCCACCTGCCGGACGTGTTCCGGGCGGACCAGCGGGAGGGGCGGGCGCGGATCGTGCTCGAACGCGACGGTGAGGAGACCGCCGTCGTCGAGGTCGAGGGCGACCAGTACGGCACGGAGGTCGCGCGCTTCGCCGACCGGGTGCGCACCGGCACGCCGGACCCGGAGGACGCCGCGCTCACCCGCCGCACCGCGGTGACCCTCGAGCGCATCACCGAGCTCGCCTACGCCTGAGGGCCGATCCCTGCCCCCTCCCCCTCCCCTCCCCAGCCCCTTCCGCCGACAGCCGGATTCCTCCGGGGCCGTCGCCCCCAGCCCCTTCCGCCGACAGCCGGATTCCTCCGAGGGCCCGACCTGACGGCCGGCAGCTCAGCCGTCGGCGGGGAGGGCGGTGTCGCTGAGGTCCTCGGCGTCGACGATCTTGTAGGAGTAGCCCTGCTCGGCGAGGAAGCGCTGCCGGTGTGCGGCGAACTCCTGGTCGACGGTGTCGCGGGTGACGACGGTGTAGAAGTGCGCCGTCTTGCCGTCGGCCTTGGGCCGCAGCAGCCGGCCGAGCCGCTGCGCCTCCTCCTGGCGGGAGCCGAAGGACCCGGACACCTGCACCGCGACAGAGGCCTCGGGCAGGTCGATGGAAAAGTTTGCGACCTTCGACACGACGAGCACCGGCAGCTCACCGGCGCGGAACTGCCCGAAGAGCTGCTCGCGCTGGGTCACGCTCGTCGCGCCGGTGATGACCGGGGCGTCCAGCCGCGCGGACAGGTCCTCGAGCTGGTCGAGGTACTGCCCGATGACGAGGACCTGCTCCCCGGGGTGCCGGCGCACGACGTCCTCGACGACGCGCTCCTTGCCGCCGGCGGTCGCGGCGAGCCGGTAGCGGTCCTCCGCCTCGGCGGTCGCGTAGACCATCCGGTCGCTGTCCGGCAGGGTCAGGCGCACCTCGGTGCACTCGGCGGGCGCGATGTAGCCCTGCGCCTCGATGTCCTTCCACGGTGCGTCGTAGCGCTTGGGGCCGATGAGCGAGAAGACCTCGTCCTCCCGGCCGTCCTCGCGCACGAGCGTGGCGGTGAGCCCGAGCCGGCGGCGCGCCTGGAGGTCCGCCGTCATCCGGAAGATCGGGGCGGGCAGCAGGTGGACCTCGTCGTAGAGGATGAGGCCCCAGTCGCGGGCGTCGAGCAGCTCGAGGTGGGGGTAGAGGCCCTTCCGCTTCGTCGTCAGCACCTGGTAGGTCGCGATCGTCACCGGCCGCACCTCCTTGCGCGCCCCGGAGTACTCCCCGATCTCGTCCTCGGTGAGGGTGGTGCGGCGCAGCAGCTCGTCGCGCCACTGGCGGGCCGAGACGGTGTTGGTGACGAGGATGAGCGTCGTCGTCGCCGAGCGGGCCATCGCCCCGGCACCGACGAGGGTCTTGCCCGCCCCGCAGGGGAGGACGACGACGCCGGAGCCGCCGTGCCAGAACGTGTCGACGGCCTCCTCCTGGTAGGGCCGCAGCGCCCAGCCGTCCTGCTCGAGCGCGATGGGGTGCGCCTCGCCGTCGACGTACCCGGCGAGGTCCTCCGCCGGCCAGCCGAGCTTGACGAGCACCTGCTTGACCTGGCCGCGCTCGCTCGCGTGGACGACGACGGTGCTCGGGTCGAGCCGCTCGCCCACGAGGCCGGCCATCTTCCTGGACCGCAGCACCTCCTCGAGCACGGCGTTGTCGGTGCTCTCCAGGACCAGCCCGTGGGCCGGGTGGGCGACGAGACGCAGGCGCCCGTAGCGGTCCATCGTCTCGGCGACGTCGACGAGCAGGGAGTGCGGGACGGGGTAGCGCGAGAAGTCGATGAGCGCGCTCACCACCTGCTCGGCATCGTGTCCAGCGGCGCGCGCGTTCCACAGCCCCAGCGGCGTGAGCCGGTAGGTGTGGATGTGCTCCGGGGCGCGCTCGAGCTCGGCGAACGGGGCGATCGCGCGGCGGGCGTCCCGGGCGCGCGGGTGGTCGACCTCGAGGAGGAGGGTCTTGTCGGACTGGACGATGAGCGGGCCATCAGGCATCCGACCATTGTCACCCCGCAGGCGGGCGAGCTCCCAGTGACGTCCCCCTCGCTGCCCTGCTCTCGACCAGCCCCTCGCCCCTCGCCCCTTCCTCCTGCGCCGACAGCCGGATTCCTCCGCAGCGGGCCCGCGCTCTCCCGGCGCGTGTCTCGTCCGCGGAGAGCCGGACTCCTCCGCAGCCTGTCCGGCTCGAACCCCATCGCTGGATCGGCTACGCGTGCTCCCAGCGCCTTCTCCGCACCTCCAGCGAGATGCCGAGCAGCTCCATGACCGCATGCTCGAGCAGTGGCTCACGGCCCAGGATGTCGCGCGAGGTAGCCGGTAGTGCGGTCCATCGGAAGCGGTCGCGGATGTCGCGTCGGCGCTTCTCGTCGTGCCGCTGCTGGGCGACGGTCCGGAGATGGTGCTCCCTGCCGTCGTACTCGATACCGACCCGCTCCTTGAGGATCCCCATGTCGAGGCGGTAGACCTCGCGGCCGTGCTCATCGGTGAGGCTGATCTGGACCACCGGGCGAGGCAGCCCCGCCTCGATGAGGCGCAGCCGGCACCAGGACTCGGGAGGTGACTCGGCAGCGGGCTCGCAGAGATCGATGACATCACGTGCGCGACGGATGAAGCGCCTCCCGCGCAGCCGCTCGGCAGCCGCCGCGAGCTCGCCGATCGTCGTCAGCCCTGCATGGGTCAGGGCATCGACAGACCCCAGGCCGATGAATCGCGGCCGGTAGCGGGCGAGGTCCAGTCCCGTGCGGGTCGGGGTCGTGACGGGGAGCCCACTCACCATGGCGATGTCCTCCGGCGGGAGGTCGCTGATGAAGGCGTTGATCCCCGGGCGGTCGGGGCGCACGGCGCCGAGGGGAACCAGACACTCGAGAAGCGGTGGCGCCCGCCACCGTTCGGGCGGTCGCACGTCCAGTCCGAGGATCCAGGCCGCCGACTCACGAGCCACTGCGGCGCCTCGCGGCAGCACGAGAGCGGTGGCCGCGATGCGTGCGTCGAGATTGTCGGCGAGGTCCGCCGGCATGTAGACGCCCTGATGAGGACGGACGAGTTCACCGGTGCGGCAGAGCTCGGTGAGGGCATAGGTGTCGAGGCCGTGCCGGGCGGCTTCGCGGAGCGTGAAGGGTTCGGTGATCAGCTTCATGGTCCGACGATGCGGGCGCCGAGCAGGTGAGGGCGGCCCGTGCCGGGACACGGGGGACAGCGCTCGCGCCGGCGAGACGTGTGGAGCACCGGCGCGGGGGAATCCGGCTGTCGGGGAAGGGGGTGACCCGGCGGGCGCGGAGGAATCCGGCTGTCGGCGGGAGGGGGGACGGGAGGGGCGGTCAGTCGGCGACGGCGCTGATGCGGTGGATGGCGACGACGAGCTCGGACTCGCGGTCGAGGTCGATCAGCCGCACGCGACCGCCCTCGACGCTCACCGGCCGCACCCGCCGGCGCTCGGGCTTGCCGCTCGCGCCGATGAGGACGACGCGCACCGCGCTGCCGGCGCTCGCGGCCTCCCGCAGCGCCGCGACGGTGTGGACCGGGTCGGTCGCCGGGAGGTCGTCGCGCTGGTCGGCGCGCTCCTGGCCGGCCCGCATCCGGCCGACGAGCCGCTCGAGGGCGACGTCGTCGGGTCCCTGCACGTGGACCTCGCCCGCCCGCTGCACGCGCGGGGCCGTGCGGACGGCGCGCCGCACCTCCGCCCGGGCACCGACGGACGCGCCTCCGGGGCCCTCGAGCACCGGTGCCGCCCCGGTGCGGCGCAGCGTCTCGAGCAGCTCCCCGGGCAGGGCGCGGCTCACGAGCGCCGTCGGGGCGATCTGCCGCAGGCCCAGGGCGGCCAGCCGCGGGTCGGTGAGGAGGGCGCGGGTGGTGGCCTCGTCCGGCGTGCGGAGGTAGCTGCCGGCACCACCCACGCGCAGCCGTCCGTGCCGGCGGGCGGTGTCTCCCACCAAGTACTCCAGCGCCTGCGGCAGCGGGGTCCGGGAGACGGCGGCCAGCCGCTCGAGGAGGGCCGGTGCCTCCGTCCCGGCGTCCAGCGCCCGCCGCACCGACTCCGCGGTGAAGCGCACCGTGAGGGCCGCGCCGCGGCTCTCGACGTCGGCCACCTGGTCGAGCAGCTCGGCCAGCTCGCGCGTGGGACGCCCCGGCACGACGGCGGTGAGGTCGCCCTGGACGAGGATCTCGCCCACCGGCTCCGGCAGGTCCGCCGCGAGGGCCGCGGCGACGTCACCGGCCCCGTCCGCGAGCGCGCGGCCCGCGGAGCCGAGCGCACCGGCGCCGGTGAGCCCGAGCAGCTCCGCCTCCGCGAGGACGGCGGCGACGCTCGCCTCCGGCGGGGTGGCGCGCGGCGCCTGCCAGCGCAGCGCGGCGTGGACGTCCGCGGCGGCCGGCGCCGTCCCGGCGGGCAGGGAGGCGAGCACGGCGAGCACCCGACGGCGCAGCCGCGCCGCCCAGCCCCGCTCCAGGCCCGGCCCGAGCGCCGCACGCAGCGTGCCGCGGTCGTCACGGGTGCCCACGAGCCACGGCATCCGCGGGGAGGCGAGCCAGCTCTCGGCGAGGGCGACCCACCGGTCGGCGAGCTCGTCCTCGGCCCAGTCCGCGGCCGGGGCGGCGGGCCCGAGGACCGGGCGCTCGCCGTCGTCGTCGGGGCCGACGAGACCGGCCATCGCGGCGAGCTCGACGATCTCCGCCGCCTGCTCGGGCGTGGTGCCGAGGTCGCCGGCGAGCCGGCGCAGCTCACGGACGCCCAGGCCGCCGCTGCGCAGCGCGGGCGCGGGCTCCTGCGTCCACTGCCGGACGACGGCGCCCACGAGCCGGACGAGCTCCTCGGCGGCACGCGTGGACTCGGCGGCGACGACGGCGGCCGGCCGGGTGGGCGCCTCCACCCGTGGTGGGTGGGGGTGCGGCTCGGGGTGCGTGCGTCCGCCGCGCGCGGCCAGACCCGTCTCCAGGGGCAGCACGACCTGGGTCGCGCTGAGCCGCTGGAGGACGCCGTGGTCGAGGAGCCAGCGCGTGGCACCGGCCGGCTCCCCGCTCGTCACGCCGACGGGCGTGCCGGTCACGAGCGCGTCGAGCACGCGGTGGGCGGCGGGGGGAGCGTCGGCGAGCACCGCGGTGAGCGCCTCGGGCGTGGTGACGGGTGCATGGACGGCGTCGAGCGCCGCGAGCGGCGGGCCGAGCCGGGCCGGGTACGGGCCGAGCGCCTCGTGGAGCGCGAGGACGGGCAGCCCGCCGACGACGAGCAGCAGGCGCTCCAGCCGGGTGTACGCCTCGTCCACACGCGCCGCCGCGCTCGCGTCCGCGGCGCCCGTGGCCGAGCGCAGGGCCGTCGCGTCCACCGGGCCGAGCCCGCCGAGCGCGCACACCGCCTCGGCGATCTCCAGGACGTGCTGGTCCAGGCCCGCGAGCACCCGCTCGACCGAGGGGCGGGAGCAGGCGCGCGCGGCGAGGGCCGTGAGGGTCGTGGGCGGTGGCACGGGCAGGTCGGGCCGCTCGCGCAGGAGCGTGACGACGTCCGCGTCGGGGCGCCGGGCGAGCTCGGCGACGACGTCGGCCAGCCGGGCCGTCCCACCGGTGGTCACGGGGTGGTGCCCTCGCCGTCGTCGGTGGCCGTGCCGCCGCCGTCGCCGGTCCCGGCGGGTGCCGGGGGCAGCTCGGGGTTGCCGAGCGCGTGCCACACCTGCGCGAGGGGCAGCACGCCCTGGGGGCCGGACGGGTTGATGAGGAGCGCCTTGGCGCGGTTGGCCACGACCAGCTGGAGCAGGGCCCCGGCCGGGAGCCGGCGGGCGCCGAAGTCGGGGTTGTAGGCGGCCACCTCGACGGGGGAGGTGAAGGCGAGGAGCACCGGCTTGCCGTCGGTACGGTCGCGCACGAGGACGGGGCCGGCGCGGCCGTCGGTCTCGGTGTGGGCGATGAACAGGTGGGTGCCCGGCTCGCTCAGCGCGGTGACGAGCTTCTGGGCCGTGTACGAGCCCGTGAGCAGGTCCTTGACGGCGCTCGCGCTCGGCGCAGCGAGGGCGAGCTCGACCTCCTTGCGGCCGATGGCGCAGGAGGGGCCGTTGGGGTCGATGAGGAACCAGCCGAGCTCCTCGGCCTTGCGGAAGGTCTCGAGCAGCGCCGTACCGGCCTGCGCGATGCCGGTCACCCGCTCCTCGGTCGTGGCGGCCTTGGCGCGGAACTCCGCGAGGGCGGCGTTGCTCGTGAACGCGGCGAGGGCGCGGCTGCCGTCCGGTGCAGTCAGCGTGGTGAGACGCAGCTCCGGGGCCGGTGTGCCGGGCGCGGGCAGCTCCGAGCCGGTCGCGTCGACGACGAGCTTCCCGCCCAGGGCCTGGCGCAGCACGTGGAGCATGCGCTTCGGCCCGGGGTCCGCGGCGAACTCGGCGACGGCGGCACGCACCAGCGCGTTGTCCGGCGGGGTGGCCGGTGCGGGCGGGGGCACGATCTCCCCGAGCCGGGCGCTGTCGAGGACGACCTCCAGCTCCCCGGGCACCGAGCAGTAGTAGAGGAGCAGGCGCCCGTCCTCGTCGAGGAGGTCGGCGGGCTGCGCCTCGGTGAGGAGGTGGACACGCGCGTCGGGGACGGCGCCCGTGGAGGCGCCCGGTCCCTGCTCGACGACGGCGAGGACCTGGCCCGCGTCGCGCGACTCGCCCAGGCGCACGATCCACGTGCCGCGGTCGTCGACGAAGGTGAGCGGGACGCCCACGGTCTCCAGGACGTCGAGGAGGCGCAGTGAGCCGCCCAGGCGCAGGCGACGCCGTCCGGGCCGGGTGCCGTCGGCGAGCACCGGGCCGTCGCGGTCGACGGCGATGTCGAGGACCTCGGGCCGCGGGCGGTCACCGGGCTCGGCGATGCTCGCGACCGCCGCCCCCTCCGGCTCGGCCGCGGTGACCGTCGGCCCCGCCGTCGTCTCCTCTGCGCCACGCGCCCCCGGCACGGCGAGGCCGGCGGCGGTGATGCGCTGGGCCATCCAGCCGGGCACGGCGTCCTCGCGGCGCGGGTAGCGGGTGAGGTGGTGGACGAGGTCGGTCGCGTCGAGCGGCTCCTCGCCCTCACGCCAGGGGGCGGGCTCGCCGTCGCGGTTGAAGCGGCCGGTCACGGTGAAGGTGGGCTCGGGCCAGTCGACGGCGCTCAGCGTGAGCGCGGCCTCGATCCACGTGCCCTGCTCGGGCTGGGCGCTGAGGTCCTGCAGGCGCCGGGCGAGGGTGTAGGGCGGCTGGTCGGCGGTCAGTCGGCCCAGGCGGGCGGTGCGCTCCTCGCCGCGGACCTCGACGACCCGGAAGGACACGACGTCACGCAGCGGCCGCAGCTGCAGGTGCAGCTCGTCCCAGCCGGGCTCGGCGGGGAAGGAGTCGACCATCCAACGGGCCAGCACGCTGAGGACCTCCTGCTGGACAGGGTCCGGGGACTGCTGCGTCATCTCTCGCCCTTCGCTCGCTCGGTGCGCCAGGACCTCCCGGCCCCGTCGTCCACGGTATAGCCCGCCGGGGCCCCGCGATCACCCGGAGCGGAACGGGCCCGAAGCGCGTTCCAGGGCCGGTAAACTGGTCGTTCCCCCCGGCGGCACGATGCCGCCTCCTCCGCCCCTGCACCGCCCCAGAGAGGTCCCATGCCCACCGGCAAGGTCAAGTGGTTCGACGCCGACCGTGGTTTCGGCTTCATCACCGCCGACGACGGCACCCAGGTCTTCCTCCACGCCTCGGCGCTGCCGGCGGACAGCCCCAACCCCAAGCCCGGCGCGAAGGTCGACTTCGGTCTCGCCGACGGCCGCAAGGGCCCCTCCGCGCTGTCCGTGCGCCTGCTCGACCCGCCGCCGTCCGTCGCCAAGGCGCACCGCCGTCCGGCCGAGGACATGGTGCCGATCGTCGAGGACCTCATCCGCGAGCTCGACCGCGCCTCCGGCGAGCTGCGCCGCGGCCGCTATCCCGAGAAGGGCCGCGGGACGAAGCTCGCCCAGGTCCTGCGCGTTCTCGCCGACCAGTTCGACGCCTGAGCCTCGGCAACTAGGATCAAGTCGTGACTGCAGCCGCCGTGCTCGTGCCCCGCACCGCCCCGCCCGCCAAGGAGGCGGTGCTGGCCGGGGCCGTCGACCTCGCCCGCGAGGCCGTCGTCGCAGACGTCGGAGAGGCACAGGTCGGGGAGCACGCGGGCTACGTCGTCGAGGACTCCCGGCTCCTCACGCACGTCTTCACCTCCCTCCTGCCCGGCTACCGCGGCTGGTACTGGGCCGTGACGCTGGCACGGCCGCCCCGCGCGCGCCGGGCCACGGTCGTCGAGGTCAACCACCTGCCCGGCTCGCAGGCCGTGCTCGCGCCCGGCTGGGTGCCGTGGTCCGAGCGGCTGCAGCCCAGCGACGTCGGCCCCACCGACGAGCTGCCCTACATCGGCGACGACGAGCGGCTGGACGCCGGGTACGAGGCCACCGGGACCGACGCCGACGTCCTCGGCCCCGAGCTCGCCTACGAGGTGGGCCTGGGCCGGGAGCGCGTGCTGTCGGCCGCGGGCCGCAGCCAGGCCGCGACGCGCTGGTACGAGGGGGAGCGCGGCCCCACCTCCCGCGGCGCCCGCGCCGCGAGCGCCCAGTGCTCCACCTGCGCCTTCTTCCTCCCCCTGGCCGGCTCGCTGCGCCAGGTCTTCGGGGTGTGCGCGAACGAGTGGTCCCCCGACGACGGCGGCGTCGTCAGCCTCGACCACGGCTGCGGCTCCCACTCCGAGACCGGTGAGCGCCACCGGCCCAGCGACTGGAACCCCACCGCGCCGGTCATCGACGAGCTCCAGCTCGACGTCGTCTCCGTCGCGCAGCCGCACGACCCGCCGGCCGGCGAGCCGCAGACGGGGACCACGCCCGACGCCTCGTGACCGCACGCGCGGCCGGGCGCGGGGAACCCATGTTCCCCATGCGTCCCGTGGTGCTGGGCGCCTTCGTGCCCTCCCTGGTCTTCGAGATCGGGATCGGCGCGATGCTGCCGATCGTCCCGCTCACGGCGACGGCGCTGGGCGCGTCCCTCGCCGTCGCCGGCTTCATGGCGGCCCTCCTGCCGATCGGCCAGCTCCTCGCCGACGTCCCCGCCGGGGCGCTGTCCGCCCGAGTCGGTGACCGCGGCGCGATGCTGCTCGCGGGCCTCGTGGCCTCGCTCGGCTTCGTCGGCCTCGCGCTCGCGCCGAACCTCGCGCTCCTCGCCGTGAGCGTCCTCGTCATCGGCGCGGCGAACGCGGTGTTCAACCTCGCCCGCCACGCCTACCTCACCGAGATCACCCCGCCGCTGCGGCGTGCCCGCGTGCTGTCGACCCTCGCCGGGGTCCACCGCATCGGGCTGTTCATCGGCCCCTTCGCCGGGGCGGCCGTCATCCACGGCGCCGACGTCCGCGCGGGGTACTGGCTGGCCCTGGGCACCTCCCTCGTGGCCACGGCCGTCATCGCGGCCGTCCCCTCCGAGCCCGGTGCCGCGGGCGCGGCGCCGCGGCGGGACGCGCCCCCGCGGCGGTCGATGCGCTCGGTGCTCGTCGAGCACCGGCAGGTCTTCGCCACCCTCGGGGTCGCGGTGCTCCTCGTCGGCGCCGTGCGCGGGGCCCGCCAGACGGTGCTGCCGCTGTGGACCGAGCACCTGGGCCTGGACCCCGCCGTCACGAGCATCGTCTTCGGGATCGCCGGCGCGGCGGACATGCTGCTCTTCTACCCGGCCGGGAAGGTGATGGACTCCTTCGGACGGCTGTGGATCGGGGTGCCGGCCATGCTCACCATGGGCCTGGCGATGGCCCTCCTGCCGCTGACGACGACGCTCGGTCCCGTCGTCGCGGTGGCCGTGCTCCTCGGCCTGGGCAACGGGATGAGCTCGGGCATCCTCATGACGCTCGGCGCGGACACCGCCCCACCGGGGGAGCGGGCCCAGTTCCTCGGGATCTGGCGCGTGTTCCAGGACAGCGGGGCCGCGCTCGGTCCGCTCGTCGTCTCCGGCGGCGCCGCCCTCGGCTCGCTGGCCGCCGGCATCTGGGTGATGGCGGCCGGTGGCGGGCTCGCGACCGCGGCGCTGGCCCGCTGGGTCCCGCGCTGGTCGGTCCACGCCACCCGCACCACCCGCCGCCGCGCCGGCCTCCTGTAACCCCCACCCCTCCCGCGCCGAGAGCTGAGTTGTTACTCGCTGAGCCCCGACCGGGCAGCGGGGAGCGGGACTCTGGAGGAGTAACAAGTCAGCGCTCGGCGGGGAGGGGAGGCGCTGGGGGAGTAACAAGTCAGCGCTCGGCGGGGAGGGGAGGCGCTGGGGGAGTAACAAGTCAGCGCTCGGCGGGGAGGGCGGGGGCGGGGCGGGACGTGAGGGGGCGAGCGCCTTGTCGCGGCTGGGTGCTAGCGGGTGATCTCGGTGCGGGTGAGGCGGGGGTCCTGCGGGCGGACCTCGTGCACGCCGCCGACGAGCTCGGCGGTGGCCTCGGTCTCGCGCTCCGCGCAGCTCGGCCCCACCCACAGCTCGACGGTGCCCGGCTCCACGACCCGGACCATGCGGCGGTCGCTGAAGGCGAGGCGCGTCGTGGGGACGGTGAGGTGGACGGTCACCTCCTCGCCGGGCTCGAGGTCGACGCGGCAGTAGCCGAGGAGCTGGGCGACCGGCCGGGTGACGGTGCCGACGACGTCGCGCCCGTAGAGCTGGACGACGTCGGTCCCGGCCCGCTCGCCGGTGTTGCGCACCCGCACGGACACCGCGATGCTGCCGTCGGTCGCCACCTCCGGCGCGGCCACCTGCAGCCCGGTCCGGGCGAAGGTCGTGTAGCCGAGCCCGTGCCCGAAGGGCAGCGCGGGGGTGGGGTCGAGGTTCGTCGTCGAGGACGGGCCGGCGAGCGCGGGGTGCAGGTAGGAGTAGGGCTGGGAGCCGGCCGACCGGGGCATGCTCACGGGCAGGCGCCCGGAGGGGTTGACCCGCCCCGTGAGGACACCGGCCAGTGCCGCGCCGCCCGCCTCGCCGGGGAAGAAGCTCTGGACGACGGCGGCGGCCCGGTCCAGCGCCCAGTCCACCACGTAGGGGCGGCCGGTGAGCAGGACCAGCACGACGGGGGTGCCCGTGGCGAGCACCGCCTCGACGAGCTCGCGCTGCACGCCGGGCAGCTCGAGGTCGTCGCGGTCGCAGCCCTCGCCGACGGTCCCGCGCCCGAAGAGGCCGGACTGGTCGCCGACGACGACGACGGCGACCTCCGCCTCCGCGGCGAGCGCCACCGCCTCGGGGATGCCGGAGCGGTCGTCGTCGTCCACGGCGCAGCCGGCGGCGTAGGTGGCGGCGACGCCCTCGGTGCGCAGCGCCTCGAGCACGGTGGGGGCGGCGATGCCGTCCTCCGTGCCGGGGTGCTGCGGGATGACGTGGTTGACGAAGGAGTAGCAGCCGAAGAGCGCGGGGACCCGGTGCGCGTTCGGGCCGAGGACGGCGACGCGGGCCGGGGAGGCCAGCGGCAGGGTGCCGTCGTTGCTGAGGAGCACGACGGACTCCTCGGCGAGCCGCTGCGCGAGGGCGCGGTGGTGCGGCGGGTCGAGGTCGATCTCGTTCTCGGGGACGTCGGCGGAGAAGTCGGCGTCGAGCAGGCCGAGCTCCTCCTTCTGGCGCAGCACGCGCAGCACCGCACGGTCGACGAGCTCGACCGGTGTCCGCCCGTCCTCGACGCGCTCGCGGAGCGGGGCGAGGTAGGCGTTGCCGGTGGGAAGCTCGACGTCGATCCCGGCGGCGAGGGCGAGCTGGGCCGCGTGGCCGGGGTTGGCGGCCACGCTGTGCAGGAGGTGGAGGAAGGCGACGCCGAAGTAGTCGGCGACGACGGTCCCGTCGAAGCCCCACTGCTCACGGAGCAGGCCGGTGAGGATCTCCGGGTCCGCCGCGACGGGCACGCCGTCGATCTCGGTGTAGGCGTGCATGACCGAGCGGGCTCCGCCGTCGCGCACCGCCATCTCGAAGGGCGGCAGGAGGACGTCGGCGATCTCGCGGGGCCCGGCACTCACGGGGGCGAGGTTGCGCCCGGCGCGGGACGCGGAGTAGCCGACGAGGTGCTTGAGGGTGGCGTGGATCCCCGCGCTCTGCAGGCCACGCACGTAGGCGGTGCCGACGGTGCCGACGAGGTAGGGGTCCTCACCGATGCACTCCTCGACCCGGCCCCAGCGCGCGTCGCGGACGACGTCGAGCACGGGCGACAGGCCCTGGTGCACCCCGAGGGCGGCCATCGACTCACCGATCGCGGCCGCCATCTCCTCGACCAGCGTCGGGTCGAACGCCGCGCCCCAGGCGAGGGGCGTCGGGAAGGTCGCGGCGCGCCAGGCGGCCACACCGGTGAGGCACTCCTCGTGGGCGATGGCCGGGATGCCGAGGCGGGTGTTCTCCACGAGCCAGCGCTGGGACTCCAGCAGGGCGCGGCGGCCGACGGCCGGCTCCACCGGGCGCGTGCCGAAGACCCGCGTGAGGTGGCCCAGCCCGTGCCGGGCGAACTCGGTGAAGCGGGGCGCCTCGTCGAGCATCGCGTCCTGGAGCGGGGCCACGACCTCGCCGTCCGAGCCGGCACCCACCCACAGCCCGACGATCTGCGCGAGCTTCTCGTCGAGGGTCATCGAGTCGAGGAGCTCGCGCACGCGCGCGCTCGCGGGCTCCTGGTGAGCGCCACGGGCCAGGGTGTCCGGCTGGGCGGGGACGGTGTCGGTCACGGGTGTTCCTTCGTTCGGGGCCCGGCTCGGCCGGGACGGGGTGGTGCTGGCCTCAGCCCTTGACGGCGCCCTGGAGGCCGTTGACGATCCGCTTCTGGGCCGTGAGGAAGAAGACGAGGGCGGGGATCATCGCCAGGGAGGTGAAGGCGAGGACGCCGGCGGTGTCCTGGGCGTGCTCGGTGGAGAAGCCCGCCACACCGAGCGGCAGGGTCTGGGACGCGGGGTCGTTGAGGACGAGCAGCGGCAGCAGGTAGGCGTTCCAGGAGGCGACGAAGGCGAGGACGCCGACCGTCACCATGCCGGGCCCGGACAGCGGCAGCAGGATGCGCCAGAAGAAGCCGATGCGGCTGGCGCCGTCGAGCAGCGCGGCCTCCTCCAGCTCCTTGGGCAGCGCCATGAGGAAGGGCCGCAGGATGACGACGGTCATCGGCAGGGCGAAGGCCGCCTGCGGCAGCGCCACGCCCCACACGCTGTTGGTGAGGCCCAGGTCCCGGACCATGAGGAAGAGCGGGATGATCGCGACGGTCAGCGGGAAGAGCAGGCCGAGCACGAAGACGAGGAAGAGCGACTCGCGGCCCTTGAACGTGTAGCGCGCCAGCGGGTAGGCCGCCATGATCCCGAAGACGACGACGACGGCCGTCGTGATGAGCGAGACGATGGTCGAGTTGAGGGCGAAGCGCCAGAAGCTCGACGACGTGATGACGTTCGTGTAGTTGCTCAGCACCCACGGGTCGGGGAGGCTCACGGGGTCGGACGCGAGCTGGGCGTTGCTGCGGAAGCCGCCGAGCACGGCGTAGACGACCGGGGCGAGGGTGGCCGCGACGACGACGAGCGCGATCCCGTAGACGAGCGGGTTGCCGCCCGCGAACGCGGTGCTGCGTCGCCGACGCTGCGGGTCCGGCGCGACGCTCTCCTCCGGCCGGGAGACGGGGACCACGGCGGTCATCGGGTCACCTTCTTCCGGCTGGTGCGGGGCATGTCGGTGTCACGCCGCAGGATGAGGCGCTGGTAGGTGAGCGCCAGGACGAGGGAGATGACGAAGAGGAGGACGGCGACGGCAGAGGCGTAGCCGTACAGGCTCCGGTTCGTCCCCTGGTTGATGAGGTAGATCGCCATCGTGATCGTCGAGTTCGCCGGCCCGCCCTTGGTGAGGATCCAGACCATGTCGAAGAGCTGGAGCGAGCCGATCATCGAGAGGAAGCCCCACGTGCGGATGGTCGGGCCGAGGAGCGGCACGGTGATGCGGCGCTGCACCTGCCACCACGAGGCGCCGTCGATCTGCGCGGCCTCGTAGAGCTCGGGCGGCACGCCCTGGAGCCCCGCGAGGAAGAGGATGACGGCCAGACCCAGGTACTTCCAGGTGAGGACGACCATGACGGTGTAGAGGGCGACCTCCGGGTCCCCGAGCCACACCTGGACGAGGCTGCCGAGGCCGACGGCCTCCAGGGCGGCGTCCACCGGACCGTTGGGCTGCAGGAGCATGAACCACACGACGCCGGCGACGACCTCCGCCAGGACGTAGGGGACGAAGATGACGACCCGGAGGAAGGAACGTCCCCACATCTCCCGGTTGAGCAGGAGCGCGATCCCCAGGCCGAGGGGCAGCTGGATGAGGATCGACAGGACGACGATCGTGAGGTTGTGCATGACCGCGCTGGTGAAGATCTGGTCCTGCAGGGCGCGGGTGTAGTTCGCCAGGCCGACGAAGTCGTCGAGCGGGC
>NZ_JACSPO010000001.1:0-25529 GCF_014837105.1 Oceanitalea stevensii
CCGTAACAACTCAACGCTCGGCGGGAGGAGTTCCGTAACAACTCAACGCTCGGCGGGAGGAGTTCCGTAACAACTCAACGCTCGGCGGGAGGAGTTCCGTAACAACTCAACGCTCGGCGGGAGGAGTTCCGTAACAACTCAACGCTCGGCGGGAGGAGTTCCGTAACAACTCAGCGCTCGGCGGGAGGAGTTCCGGAACAACTCAGCGCTCGGCGGAAGGAGTTCCGGAACAACTCAGCGCTCGGCGCGATGGGAGGGGGCGGGGAGGGGTGGTGAGCGGGAGCGCTATGCGGGGAGCTCGACGACGCGCGTGCCGGCCGGCCGCACCTCGGCGACGCCGCCGGTGAGGCCCGCGACGGCGGAGGTGAGGGCGCCGTCGTCGTTGCTCGCCAGGACGAGGGTCACCTGCTCGGCGTAGGCGACGTCGTCGACGGCGAAACCCAGCGCCCGCAGCTCGGACTCCACGCGGCCCGCGTCGGCGTGGGGGAGCGAGACCGCGTGGAGGCGGCTCTCGCGCTGCACCACCACCGGGGCCTCCTCGAGGGCCGAGCGGACGGCGTCGGAGTACGCACGTACCAGTCCGCCCGTCCCGAGCTTGACCCCGCCGAAGTAGCGGACGACGACGGCCGCAAGGTCGACCAGCCCGCTCCCGCGGAGCACCTCGAGCATCGGCATGCCCGCGGTGCCGGCCGGCTCACCGTCGTCGGAGGACCGCTCGACGAGGTTCGCCCCGGGGACCCGGACGACGAAGGCGGAGCAGTGGTGCCGGGCGTCGGGGAAGGCGTGCCGCGCCTCGTCGACCAGCGCGCGCGCCGCCGTCTCGTCGTCGGCACGGCGCAGCCACGTGATGAAGCGGGAGCGGCGGATCTCCAGCTCGGTCGCGGTGGTCACGGCGCCGGCAAGGGTGCGAACATCCATGGTGTGGCCATTGTGGACGCCCCGAAGGGGGCAATGTCACACCCGGCCGCGGCGTCCGGCATTGGACCCGGACGCCTGCGCCGTGGCACGCTATACGACGGCAATCGTCTCGACCACGAAAGGAGCGGCAGGGCAGATGGCAGTTCCGAAGCGCAAGATGTCCCGTAGCAACACCCGCTCTCGCCGGTCCCAGTGGAAGGCGGAGCCCACCACGCTCCAGACCGTCCGCGTCCAGGGCCGCGAGATCCAGGTGCCCCGGCGCCTGGCAAAGGCCTACCAGAAGGGCCTGGAGTTCGCAGACTGATCGCGTACTCACGCGTTGACGGCCGTCACCCCTCGGGGTGGCGGCCGTCTCGCGTTCCTGCGCGGTCCCACTCGAGCCAGGCGAGGACGTCGCGGGGCACGTCGCTGCTCGAGATCGTCGCCACGTGGCCGCGTCCCGGGTACGTGACGAGGGTGCTGCCGGCGATGCCCGCCGCGGTCTGCCGGACGGTGTCGAGCGAGAAGAACCGGTCCTCCTCCCCGGCGAGGAGCAGGACCGGCACGGTGATCCGCGAGAGGGCGTCCCACGCGTCGAAGGAGCGCTCGGCGTCGGCCTCGACGAGCAGGTCGCCCGGCGGCGTGGCCGACCCGGTGAAGAGCCTGCCCACCGGCCGGCCGAGGGCCTGACGCAGTCGGGCGTGACGAGCGTCGGGCAGGAGGTACTCGAGGAAGACGGCACCGGCCTCCGCGTCGCGCCCCTCGGCGCGCAGACGGGCCCACCGAGCGTCCACCTCCCTGCCCCACTCCTCGACCCGGGCCGCCGCCCCGACGAGGACGACGGCCCTCACGACGTCGGCGTGGTCGGCGGCGAGGTGCAGCGCGACGAGGCCGCCGTAGGACTGCCCGAGCACGACGTCGGCCGTGCCGCCCATCTCCTCGCCGACGAAGCGGGCGTGGTCGGTGGCCATGTCGGCCACCGTGTGGCCCGCGGGCATGTGCCTCGGCCGGGTGACGGTCCAGACGGTGAACCCGGCAGCGACGTAGGGCCGCAGCTCGCGCTCGCTGAGCCGGCCCATGAGCCCCTCCGGCAGGTCGCTCCCCGGGCCGCCGGGGATGCTGAGCAGTGACCGCGGGCCGTCACCGATGGCGAGGAACTCCATCCCGCCGGCGGACGTGCCGGTGCGGCGGGGGAGCGGCGGACTGCTCGGGCGGGCCGCGGCGATGACGCCGCCGGCGACGGCGGCCAGGACGGCGCCCACTGCCAGCTGTCTGCGAGCGGTCACGGGCCACCTCCTCGAGGGGCGCACCTGCGCTGGTGCGTGGAGCGGGTGACCAGAATCGAACTGGCACCATCTGCTTGGAAGGCAGAGGCTCTACCATTGAGCTACACCCGCGGGCGCGCCGGTCTCCCGGCGTGCAGACCCGAGTGTAACGCGCCGAGCGGGGTCCCCTACAATCGGCTCGCGGCCACCGGCCGACCGGGATGTAGCGCAGCTTGGTAGCGCATCCGCTTTGGGAGCGGAAGGTCGCAGGTTCGAATCCTGTCATCCCGACCCCCTGCCTGCGGCGGACGTCACGCCCCCGGGCTCCCGCGCCGTCGCGGGTCCCCGCAGCCGTGCTCTACGATGGAACGCGCCTGTGCGCACGTCCGTCTGCCTCGGTTCGCGAACGCACAGCACCCGCACTTCCCCCGCGCGGGGGCGTCCCATGGAACCGAAGAGTGGAGAGCATCGCAGTGAAGAGCGCCGTCGAGACCCTTGAGCCCACCCGGGCCAAGCTCACCGTCGAGGTGTCGTACGAGGAGCTCAAGCCGAGCATCGACCACGCCTACTCGCACATCGCCGAGCAGGTGAACGTGCCCGGGTTCCGCAAGGGCAAGGTCCCCGCCCGCATCATCGACCAGCGTGTCGGCCGTGCGGCCGTCATCGAGCACGCCGTCAACGACGCGCTGCCGGGCCTGTACCGCGACGCGGTCGCCGAGACCGGCATCAAGCCGCTCGGCCAGCCCGAGGTCGACGTCACCGAGGTCCCCAACCTCACCGGCGCGGTCGGTGGCCAGCTCACCTTCACCGCCGAGGTGGACGTGCGCCCCGAGATCACCCTCCCCGACCTGTCCACCTACGAGATCACCGTCGACTCCGTCGAGGTGAACGACGAGGACGTCGAGCAGCGTCTCGAGTCCCTGCGGGAGCGTTTCGGCACGCTCGTGGGCGTGGACCGCGCGGCCGCCGACGGCGACTTCGTCTCCATCGACCTCAAGGCGACCGTGGGCGAGGAGGAGGTCGACTCCGTCACCGGCACCTCCTACCAGGTCGGCGCGGGCACGATGCTCGAGGGCATGGACGAGGCCATCACTGGCCTGTCCGCCGGCGAGAGCACCACCTTCACCACCACCCTCGTGGGTGGCGAGCGCGCCGGTGAGGAGGCCGAGGTCACGGTCACCGTCAACAGCGTCAAGGAGCGCGAGCTCCCCGCCGCCGACGACGAGTTCGCCGAGCTCGCCTCCGAGTTCGACACGATCGACGAGCTGCGTGCGGACCTGCGTGAGCAGGTCGGCAAGGACAAGAACTCCAACCGCGCCGTCGCCGCCCGCGACCAGCTCCTCGAGCGCCTGCGCGGCGAGATCGAGTTCCCGCTGCCGAAGAACGCGGTCGACGCCGAGATCAAGGCGCACCTCGAGGCCGAGGGCAAGGCCGAGGACGACCCGCACGGCGAGGAGGTCCGCGAGGACACCGAGAAGGCCATGCGCGACCAGTTCATCCTCGACGAGCTGGCCCAGGCGCTGGAGGTGCAGGTCGGGCAGAACGAGCTCCTCGAGTTCCTCCTGTCCACCTCCCGCCAGTACGGGATGGACCCCAACGAGTTCATCCAGTCCGCCGGCCAGGCGGGCCAGATCCCGATCTTCGCCGGTGAGCTCGCGCGCAACAAGGCGCTGGCCGTCGCGCTTCGCAGGGTCAAGGTCGTCGACGGCGAGGGCAAGGACGTCGACCTCAGCGACTTCATCGGCTCCGACGACGACGACGCCGCGGCGGCACTCGCCGAGGCGGCCGCCGTCGCGGACGCCGCCGAGCCGGCCGCCGAGAGCGCCGAGTCGGGGGAGAGCGCGGACAGCGCCGACTCCGGCGACAGCGCCGACTCGGCCGACAGCGGCGACTCGGCCGACTCGGCCGACAGCGCCGAGTCCGCGCCCAGCGCCGACTGACTCGACCATCCGCAGGGCGGTGCCGACACGGCGCCGCCCTGCGGCGTACCCGGACCACGCCGGGTGCGCCAACAGCGAAAACACCCGTAAGGCGGCAGAGATGGGCCGCGGGCGGGGTTAGTGTCCTAAGAACATCGCCGCACGGCGGGTCTCCACGACCGCCGGTGCCCCGGACGACCAATGGGAGCGTGTACGTGAGCCACCAGCCTCGAGGTGCCCACGAGGGCAACAGCCTCGGCCTCAGCGACTCGATCTACCAGCGTCTCCTCAGGGAGCGCATCATCTGGCTCGGCACGGAGGTGCGTGACGACAACGCCAACGCCATCTGCGCCCAGATGCTCCTGCTCGCGGCGGAGGACCCCGAGCGCGACATCTTCCTCTACATCAACTCCCCGGGCGGCTCGGTGACGGCCGGCATGGCCATCTACGACACCATGCAGTACGTCCAGCCGGACGTCGCGACGGTCGGCATGGGCATGGCCGCCTCGATGGGGCAGTTCCTCCTCTCCTCCGGTGCCAAGGGCAAGCGCTACGCCACCCCCCACGCCCGCGTCATGATGCACCAGCCCTCCGGCGGCATCGGCGGCACCGCCACCGACATCCGGATCAACGCCGAGCTCATCCTCCACATGAAGCGTGTGCTGGCCGAGATCACCGCCGAGCAGACCGGCAAGACGGTCGAGCAGATCAACCGGGACGCCGACCGCGACCGCTGGTTCACCGCGCCCGAGGCGATGGAGTACGGATTCGTCGACCACGTCGTCGAGTCCGCTGCCTCCGTCTCCGGTGGCGGCGGGACGACCGGCAAGTAGCGGACCACGACGACCACCCAGGAGCACCAGTGAGCATCGAATCCCAGTTCATGGCCCGCGCCGGACGCCTCGACGGCTCCGCCCTCGCCGGAGGCCTCGCACCGGCCGCGCCGTCCGCGCGGTACGTGCTGCCCCAGTACGAGGAGCGCACCGCCTACGGGTACAAGCGTCAGGACCCGTACACCAAGCTCTTCGAGGACCGCATCATCTTCCTCGGCGTGCAGATCGACGACGCGTCGGCCGACGACGTCATGGCCCAGCTCCTCGTCCTCGAGAGCTCGGACCCCGACGGCCTCATCACGCTGTACATCAACTCGCCCGGTGGCTCCTTCACGGCGCTCACCGCGATCTACGACACGATGCAGTTCATCAAGCCGCAGATCCAGACCGTCTGCCTCGGCCAGGCGGCCTCCGCCGCGGCCGTGCTGCTCGCGGCCGGCTCGCCCGGCAAGCGGCTGGCGCTGCCGAACTCCCGCGTCATGATCCACCAGCCGGCGGTCCAGGGCGGCGGCTACGGCCAGGCCTCGGACATCGAGATCCAGGCGCGCGAGATCCTGCGGATGCGCGAGTGGCTCGAGGAGACCATCGCCCACCACTCCGGCAAGCCGGTCGAGCAGGTGCGCGAGGACGTCGAGCGCGACAAGATCCTCACGGCCGCCGAGGCGCTCGAGTACGGACTGGTCGACCAGGTCCTCGAGTCCCGCAAGGCGCAGGCCCCCGCGATCACCGCGTGAGCCACCCCCGCCGGCCGGGCGCGAGCCCGGCCGGCGGACCCCTGTCCCGGCCCCCCCCCCCCCCCCCGGACCCGTGTCCGGGCCACGTCCACGTATCGCCCGACACACCACGGCCCGGTGAGAAGACACGCGGGCCCGTCATGGTGTCCAATGGACAGTGACCCCACCGGTGAAGAGGAGTGAGCATGGCGCGGAGTGCAGAGGGTACCGATCTGCTCAAGTGCTCCTTCTGTGGCAAGAGCCAGAAGCAGGTCAAGAAGCTCATCGCCGGGCCGGGGGTGTACATCTGCGACGAGTGCATCGACCTGTGCAACGAGATCATCGACGAGGAGTTCGCCGAGGCCAGTGAGCTCGGCCTGGTCGACCTGCCGAAGCCGCGCGCGATCTTCGACTTCCTCGAGCAGTACGTCGTCGGCCAGGGGCCTGCCAAGCGCTCCCTCGCCGTCGCCGTCTACAACCACTACAAGCGGGTCCAGGCCGCCGAGAAGGCGCCCGCGTCCGACGACGTCGTCGAGCTGGCCAAGTCCAACATCCTCCTCATCGGCCCCACCGGCACGGGCAAGACCTACCTCGCCCAGACGCTGGCGAAGATGCTCAACGTGCCCTTCGCGATCGCCGACGCCACGGCGCTGACCGAGGCCGGGTACGTCGGTGAGGACGTCGAGAACATCCTCCTCAAGCTCATCCAGGCCGCCGACTTCGACGTCAAGAAGGCCGAGAAGGGCATCATCTACATCGACGAGATCGACAAGATCGCCCGCAAGAGCGAGAACCCGTCGATCACGCGCGACGTCTCCGGTGAGGGCGTGCAGCAGGCGCTGCTCAAGATCATCGAGGGCACCCAGGCCTCGGTGCCGCCGCAGGGCGGGCGCAAGCACCCCCACCAGGAGTTCCTCCAGATCGACACGTCGAACGTCCTGTTCATCGTGGCCGGCGCCTTCGCCGGGCTGGAGGACATCATCACCTCGCGCATCGGTCGCAGCGGCATCGGCTTCGGCGCCACGCTGCGCTCCACCGAGGTGGACGTCGACCCCTTCTCCGAGGTGCGGCCCGCCGACCTCCACAAGTTCGGGCTCATCCCCGAGTTCGTCGGCCGCCTGCCGATCGTCACGACCGTCTCCCCGCTGGACCGCGGCGCGCTCATCAAGATCCTCACCGAGCCGCGCAACGCGCTCGTGCGCCAGTACCAGCGGATGTTCGAGATCGACGGCGTGGAGCTGGAGTTCACCGAGGACGCCCTCGAGGCGATCGCCGACCTCGCACTCCTGCGGGGGACCGGCGCCCGCGGTCTGCGCGCCATCATGGAGGAGATCCTCCGCGAGACGATGTTCGACGTCCCCAGCCGCGACGACGTCGAGAAGGTCGTCATCACCGCCGAGGTCGTCCAGCAGAACGTCAACCCCACGCTCGTGCCGCGCGAGAAGAAGCGCCGTCCGCCTCGTGAGAAGAGCGCCTGACCCACCTGGGATGAGGTGCGGGTCCGCGCTTCGTGGACCACAGTAGACAGCACTGCACGCGAGACGAGTGAGGTGCTGTCACATGCAGATCGACTGGCTCACGAGCCTGGTTCCCAGTGGCGACGACGTCGTCACCGTCACGTTCGACGCCACGCGCGAGTCGGAGAACGGCTACCAGGCCGTGCTGACCCGCTGGCGCGACATCCGCCGCACGCTGGAGGGCCGAGGCGTGAGCGCCCGCACCCTCGACCACGTCGAGGAACAGGCGCGCGTCCCCACCCACGTCCCCGGCAAGCACGGTCGCACGATCGTGGCGGGGCCGGACGGCGTCGTCATCGACCGGGTGCTGCCCGAACCGCCGTCGGACGACACCGGCGTCGTGGGCCTCGACGTCGTGTCGCTGGCCAAGGTCGCGGACGGCACGGTCGCCTACCTGCTGGCCGAGATCGACCGCACGGGGGCCGATCTCACCCTGCAGCGGCACGCCGCCTTCGAGTACGAGACGGGGGGCGACGAGCTCGGCAGCGTCGAGGGCGACCAGGACGTCATCAACAAGGTGCGCCGCGCCGGGATGGCGACCCGACGCCTGCAGGCCCGCGCCGAGGACTCCTGGGAGCGCAACGCGGAGACCGTCGCCGTGGAGCTGGACCGGATCGTCACCGAGCGCCGGCCCGAGCTGCTGCTCCTCACCGGCGACATCCGGGCCGTCGCGCTCGTGCGCGAGCGGCTGGGCGCGGAGGCCGGGGCCATCGCCACGGTGCTCGAGGGCGGGTCCCGCGCCGCGGGCGTCAACGAGCAGGCCTTCGAGCGCAAGCTGCACGAGGTGCTCGAGGTCTTCCGGGTGCGCCGCCGCGAGGGGGTGCTCGACCGCTTCCGCCAGGAGCAGGGCCGGGACGGGACGGCGACGCAGAGCGTCGACGACGTCGTCACGGCGCTCTCCCGCGGCCAGGTCGCCGAGCTGCTCCTGCGGGAGGACACCACCGGCCGCAACTCCCAGCTGCGCCTCCGCAGCCTCTGGGCCGGGGACGGGGCCCTGGAGATCGCCA
Organism: Oceanitalea stevensii; assembly: GCF_014837105.1. Classification (GTDB taxonomy): domain Bacteria; phylum Actinomycetota; class Actinomycetes; order Actinomycetales; family Actinomycetaceae; genus Oceanitalea; species Oceanitalea stevensii. Next base: position 8,152 of record NZ_JACSPO010000001.1, read on the forward strand.
CGACGCCCGCCCTCGTCGCCGACCTCGGCGTGAGCGAGCCGCGGGAGGTGCGCGCCGACCTCGCGATCGGCCGGGCCGCCGCGGAGCAGGCGGCGGGTGTGACGATCGTCGACGAGGCGGCCGCCGAGCTCGTCGACGGCGTCGGTGCGCTGCTCCGGTGGCGCGACGCCTCGACCCCGAGCGAGCACGCCTACAAGGTGAGCGGGGACAACGCCCGCTCCTGACCTCAGCCCGGCGGCGCCGTCCCACCGGGGGCGGCGCCGTCGGCGTGTCTGGGGGCAGCCGGGGTCGTCGGGGCGTGGCCCGGACGGTCGTGACGTTCTCCTCAGGTCCGAGGGGCAACCGGTGCGGTGCGCGAGCCAGGGTCGGGCCGTGCCCCTCGCTCCGCCCGCACGGCCGCTCGGGAGGCGAGGGCCCATCCCCACACCAGCGGCAGCAGCGCGTTGCCCAGGGACGTCACGCTCGAGATGACGACCATCAGGGGGAGGAAGAGGACGAGGAGAGCCGCGGTCGTCCGGGGCCGGAACCCGCGACGCAGCAGGAGGACGCCGAGGGCGATGCCGCTGCCGGCGATGACCAGTGCAGCGGCCATGCCGACGACGAACATCTGGTCCGTCCACGGGGTGAAGTACTCACCGACGACGGAGAGTGTCATCGTCACGTAGGCGGCCAGCGTGACCAGCCACAGCCGCCGCTCGGCACCGCCGGGGCGCCGGCGCCGGTACACGAGGTAGGCGGCGGCCGTGAGGGCGACGCAGACGGGGGCCCAGACCTTCCCGTAGGTGAGGTAGACGGTCCACCCGTCGGCCCAGTCGAGCAGCGGCCGCAGGGTCCGGGTGGCGGGCTCGGCCCAGGCGCGAGCGAGGGGGGACGCGGCGAGATCGTCCGGATGTACCTGGAAACGGGCGAGCGCGTGCAGCTGACCGACGACCGTGCCCAGGACGGCCATGGTCCAGGCGGCGCGGTTGATGCGTTGTGCGGTGGTGGGGCTGATGTCCATGACTGCTCCTCGGGCCGGACTCCGGCGTCGACATGATCGCCACTACCGACCGTAGGAACGGCCGGGAGGGCCGTCGTCGTCACTGAGGACGAGCTGCCGCTGGCCGGCAGGACGGGTCGTCCGCCCCGCGTCCTCCTCGAGGAGGACGATGCGTCCCCCCGGCGGCGGTACGGTCGCGATGTGGCGCGCAGGAGCTGGGCCTTCGACATCGCACTCGCGGTGGTCGTCGGCGTGGCCGGCCAGCTCGAGGCGTGGTGGGGGACCGGCGCGACGCACCGGCAGGGACCGCTGTGGGCGCAGGCCCTCCTGTACGCCGTGAGCGCGGCCCTGCTCGTCGGGCGCCGGGTGAGTCCGCTCGGCTGCCAGGCGGCGATCCTCGCGGTGAGCGTCGTCGTGTTCGTCGCCTACGGGGCACCGGAGGGGACCGGGGTCGCCCTGCCGTCCGCGATCGCCGCCTACACGGTCGGCAGGCTCGTGGAGGCCCGCCGGGCGTGGTGGAGCCTTGTCCTGGCCACCGCGTACTGGGCGGCGTGGTCCGGTCTCGACCCGCTCAACGAGGGGGCGTCGGTCGCGGAACGACTGGGCACCATCGTCTGGATGTCCCCGATCGTCATCGCGTGGCTGGTCGGGGCGCTGCTACGGCTGTCGACGGTCAACAGGGAGCAGCGCCGCGCCGCGCTGCTGCAGCGGGAGGCGCAGGCCGTCGCGCAGGAGCGCAACCGGATCGCGCGCGAGCTCCACGACGTCGTGGGGCACAGCGTCAGTGTGATGACGGTCCAGGCGTCGGCGGTTCGCCGTCGACTCACGCCGGACCAGGCGGTGGAACGGGAGGCGCTGGAGGCCGTGGAGGTCACCGGGCGGGCGGCGATGGCCGAGATGCGCCGGCTGGTCGGCGTCCTGCGCCACGACGGCGACGGCACCGACCTCATGCCGGCTCCCGGCCTCGGTCGGCTCGATGGCCTGGTGGAGAAGGTCCGAGCCGCGGGCCTGCAGGTCTCGGTGTCGGTGACCGGCACCCCACGGGCGCTGGCGCCGGGTCTGGACCTCACCGCCTACCGCCTCGTCCAGGAGGGGCTGACGAACACCCTGCGCCACGCGCGGGACGCCCACGGGGCCGACGTGTCGATCCGCTACGGGGCGGACCACGTCGAGGTCGCCGTCCGCGACGACGGGACGTCGGAGCAGGCCGCCGAGCCGGGCAACGGCCTGGTCGGCATGCGGGAGCGTGTGGAGCTCTACGGTGGCTCGCTCGTCGCCGGACCGTGCGCGCACGGCGGGTTCGAGCTCGTCGCGACACTTCCGGTCGGCCCGACGTGAGCTCCCCGACCGCGGCCCGGCCCCCCGAGCCGATCAGTGTCCTGGTCGTCGACGACCAGGCCCTGGTACGAGCGGGGTTCCGGCTGATCCTCGAGATCGAGCCGGACATCACGGTGGTCGGTGAGGCAGCGGACGGGGCGCAGGCCGTGTTGCAGGCCGCCGCGCTGAGGCCGGACGTCGTGCTCATGGACGTGCGCATGCCGGTCGTGGACGGGATCGCCGCGACCCGCCAGATCGTCGCCTCCGGCAGCGGCGCACGGGTGGTCATGCTCACGACCTTCGACATGGACGAGTTCGTCTTCGCCGCCCTGCGGGCCGGGGCGAGCGGGTTCCTCCTCAAGGACGTGCAGCCGGAGCTGCTCGTCTCCGGCATCCGTGCGGTGCGGGCCGGTGAGTCGCTGCTGGCACCGACCGTGACCCGCCGCATGATCGAGCTCTTCCTGCAGCGGCCGCGACCGGTCGACGTCCAGGCGCGAGCGAACCTCGCGACCCTCACCCCCCGCGAGTACGAGACCCTCCGGATGCTGGCGCGGGGCCTGACGAACGCGGAGATGGCCGCGGAGATGTTCGTGTCGGAGACGACGGTGAAGACACACGTCGGTCGGGTGCTCATGAAGCTCGCTCTGCGCGACCGCGTGCAGGCGGTGATCTACGCCTACGAGACAGGCGTCGCACCCGGTCACGACGTGTGACGTCGCGCGCGAGGTCCGGGTGCAGGAGCTCGGCGTCCACGGCGCGGCCACGCTGCCGTCGCCCGGCACGTTGCACCTAGGATCGGGCCATGAGCGAGACCATCCCGGCCGAGCTGGCGAGCGCCCGCGGCACCATCGACAACATCGACGCCGCCCTCATCCACCTGCTCGCCGAGCGCTTCAAGTGCACCCAGCGGGTGGGGCACATCAAGGCGGACCTCGGGCTGCCGGCGTCGGACCCCGGCCGTGAGGCCGAGCAGATCCGGCGCCTGCGTGGCCTGGCCGAGGAGGCCGGGCTCGACCCGGTCTTCGCCGAGAAGTTCCTCTCCTTCATCGTCCAGGAGGTCATCCGCCACCACGTGGAGACGGCGGAGTCGCGCCAGTCCGAGTAGGGCGGCGAGGACCGGGCGTGGCTCAGGTGCCGTAGATGTCGTTGATCTCGCGCTCGAAGTCCGCCAGGACCTTGGCCCGCTTCACCTTCTGGCTGGGCGTGAGGTAGCCGTTCTCCATGGTGAAGTCGGTCGTGAGGACGTTGATCTTGCGGATCGACTCGGCCCGGGAGACCGCCTCGTTGGCGCGCGTGACCGCGCGGTCGAGGGCGGCGAGGACCCGCTCGTCCGTGGCGGCCTGCTCGACGTTCATCGCGGGCAGGTCGTGGTTGGCGAGCCAGCCGGGCAGCATGTCCTCGTCGAGCGTGACGAGCGCGCCGATGAAGGGGCGACCGTCGCCGACGACGACGACCTGGGAGACCAGCGGGTGGCCGCGCAGCCGGTCCTCGAGCACCGCGGGCGCGACGTTCTTGCCGCCGGCCGTCACGATGATCTCCTTCTTGCGGCCGGTGATCCGCAGGTAGCCGTCGGAGTCGAGCTGGCCGAGGTCACCGGTGACGAACCAGCCGTCCTCGGTGAAGGCCTGCGCCGTCGCCTCGGGGTTGTCGTGGTAGCCGCGGAAGACGTGGTCGCCCTTGACGAGCACCTGGCCGTCCTCGGCGATCGCCACGCGGGTGCCCGGGTAGGGCGGTCCGACCGTGCCGATCTTCGTGAGGCCGGGACGGTTGACGGTCGTGGGGGCGCCGACCTCGGTGAGCCCGTAGCCCTCGAGGACGCCGACGCCGATCCCGCGGAAGAAGTGGCCCAGCCGCTCGCCCAGGGGGCCGCCGCCGGAGATCGCCCAGTCGAGGTTGCCGCCCATGGCGGAGCGGATCTTGCCGTAGACGAGCCGGTCCGCCAGGGTGCGCTGCGCCTTGAGCGCCGCGGAGGGGCCACCGTCGGACTCCAGGGCGCGGGAGTAGGTGATCGCGACCTTCGCGCCCCACCGGAAGATGCGCTGCTTGGCGCCGGAACCGGCCTTGGCGTCGGCGGAGTTGTACACCTTCTCGAAGACGCGGGGGACGGCGAGGAGGAAGGTCGGCTTGAAGGCGTCGAGGTCCGCGACGAGGTTCTTCGCGTCCGGGACGTGGCCCATCGTCGCGCCGGAGTAGACGCAGAGGATCTGGACGAAGCGCGCGAAGACGTGCGCGATCGGCATGAACAGCAGGGTCCGCTTGTCCGGGCCGCGGACGACGCCGGAGAAGTTCGGGTCGTCGCTGCCGTTGACGACGAGGCTGACGAAGTTCCCGTGGGTCAGCTCGACGCCCTTGGGCCGTCCGGTGGTGCCGGAGGTGTAGATGATCGTCGCGAGGCTCGACATGTCGGCGGCCTCGGAGCGCTCGGTGACCCGGTCGGCGGGGACGTCGGCGCCGTGGCCGATGACGGTCTCGATGGCGTTCTCGTCCAGCACGAGCACCCGCTCGAGGTGCTCGAGCCGCTCCACCATGGGCTGGAGCATGGCCGCCATCCCGCGGGTCTCGGCGAAGACGACGCGCGCACCGGAGTTCGACACGATCCACTCGGCCTGCTCGGCGGAGGAGGTCTCGTAGATCGGCACGGGCACGGCGCCGGCGGACCAGGCCGCGAAGTCGAGCAGCGACCACTCGTAGCTCGTGTGCGCCATGATCGCCACGCGGTCACCGACCTCGACGCCCAGGCCGATGAGGCCCTTGGCGACGGCGGTGACCTCCTCGGCGAAGGTCTGCACGCTCACCGGGACGAACTCGGTGCCCAGGGAGGACTTGCGCTCGAAGATGACCCCGGCGGGGTCGCGGGCCAGCCGGTCGGCCAGCACCCAGGGCAGGGACATGTGCGGCTCGAGCCGCCCGACCCCGGGCGTGCTCGCCTCGGGACGCTGCTCGTTCATCGGTCGATCCTCTCGCCGGGAGCTGGCCCCGGGTGCTCGGTCGTGCGGCGGCGGGCGCGCCCGCCGCGTGGGCTGGTCAGCGCGTCTTGGCGGGGGGCTCGTCGAGCTCGTGGGCGCCGACGACGGCGTCCTCGAGGTCGGTGCGGCCCATGACCTCGAGGTCACCGCGCACCCGGCCCGCGGCGCGCAGGTCGGCGAGCGCGTGGCCGATGCGGTCGACGTCGGAGGCGGGCAGCTCCAGGCGCACCCGGGCGAAGGTCGTCCGCTGGGACACCTTGGCCTCGGACTTCACCTTCCGCAGGGCCGCGAGGGCCTTGCCGGTGGCGTGGAGGAGTGCGGGGTCCGCGTCGGTCACGGCCTGGCGCAGCGGCGCGGCCGAGGGCCACGGAGCCGCGTGCACCGAGCCGCTGCGCCACCAGCTCCACACCTCCTCGGTCGCGAAGGGCAGGAACGGGGCGAGGAGACGCAGGACGACGTCGGTCGTCACCGCGAGCGCGGTCCTGGCCGAGGCGACCTCGGTCGGGGTGTACCCGGCCGCGGTGGAGCCGTAGGCGCGGTCCTTGACGAGCTCGAGGTAGTCGTCGCAGAAGGTCCAGAAGAAGGTCTCGGTCAGCTCCAGGGCGCGGGTGTGGTCGTAGCGCTCGAGGGCCGTCGTCGCGCTCTCGACGACGTCGGCGAGCCCGGCGAGGAGCGCGCGGTCCAGCGGCTCGGTGACCGCGGAGACGTCGAGGCTGGCCGGGGTGTCCCCGCCCATCGTCAGCGCGAACTTCGAGGCGTTGAGGACCTTGATCGCCAGGCGCCGGCCGATCTTCATCTGGCCGGTGTCGAAGGCCGCGTCGGTCCCGAGGCGCGCCGATGCCGCCCAGTAGCGGACGGCGTCGGCGCCGTGCTCCTGGAGCAGGCCGAGCGGCGTGACGACGTTGCCCTTGGACTTCGACATCTTCTTGCGGTCCGGGTCGAGGATCCACCCGGAGATCGCGGCGTCACGCCACGGCAGGGAGTCGAACTCGAGGTGGGCGCGGACCGTCGTCGCGAACAGCCACGTGCGGATGATGTCCTGGCCCTGCGGGCGCAGGTCCATGGGGAAGACCCGGGAGAACAGGTCCTCGTCGCGCAGCCACCCGCCGGCGATCTGCGGGGTGAGCGAGGAGGTGGCCCAGGTGTCCATGATGTCGACCTCGCCGACGAAGCCGCCGGGCACGCCGCGCTGGTCCTCGGTGTAGCCGGCCGGCACGTCGATGCTCGGGTCGACGGGGAGCAGGTCCTCCGACGGCGTGAGCACGCGCTCGTGGTCGACGTCGCCGTTCTCGTCGACGGCGTACCAGACGGGGATCGGGACGCCGAAGAAGCGCTGGCGGGAGATGAGCCAGTCGCTGTTGAGGCCCTCGACCCAGTTGGAGTAGCGCACCCGCATGAAGTCGGGGTGGAAGCCGAGCTCGCGCCCGCGCTCGAGGAGCGCCTCGCGCAGGTCGCGGCCCTGGGAGTCGGTGCCGGGACGGCCGCCGTTGCGGATGTACCACTGGCGCGAGGTGACGATCTCGAGCGGCTTGTCGCCCTTCTCGAAGAAGTTCGTCTTGCGCTGGGTGGCGATCGGCTCGCCGTCGAGGTCGCCGCTGGCGCGGAGCGCCTCGACGAGCTCCTTGCGGGCGGTGAAGGTCGTCTTCCCGGCGAGGGACTCGGTCCACAGCTCGCGGGCGGCGGCCTGCTCGAGCCACTCGGGGGCCTCGGCGAGCAGGCGGCCGTCGCGGCGGATGACGGGCCGGGTGGGCAGGTCGAGCTCGCGCCACCACTGGACGTCGGTGAGGTCGCCGAAGGTGCAGCACATCGCGATGCCGGCGCCCTTGTCCATCTCGGCGGCCGGGTGCGCGAGCACCGGGATCTCGACCCCGAAGAGGGGGGAGCGGACCGTGGTGCCGAAGAGGGGCTGGTAGCGCTCGTCGTCGGGGTGGGCGATGAGGGCGACGACGGCGGGCAGCAGCTCCGGGCGCGTCGTCTCGATGTAGACCTTGCCGTCCGTCACCTGCTCGAGCCCGGCGCCGGCGGCCGGGTCGGTGAGGTGGAAGGCGACCCGGTGGTAGTGGCCCGGGTAGTCGCGCGCCTCGAGCTCGGCCTGGGCGACGGCGGTCTGGAAGGTGACGTCCCACAGTCCCGGCGCGGCGGCCTGGTAGGCCTCGCCGCGGGCGAGGTTGCGCAGGAACGCGGCCTGCGCGACGAGCTGGGACTCGCGCCCGATGGTCTGGTAGTGCAGCGACCAGTCGACGCTCAGGCCGAGGTGGCGCCACAGCGCCTCGAACTGCTTCTCGTCCTCCTGGGTGAGGCGCTCGCACAGCTCGACGAAGTTGCGACGGGAGATGGGCTGCTGGTCGGCGGCCTTGACGCTCTTGCCCTCACCGCCGTCGTGCGGGGGCACGAAGTCCGGCACGTAGGGGAGGGTGGGGTCCACGCGCACGCCGTAGTAGTTCTGGACGCGACGCTCGGTGGGCAGGCCGTTGTCGTCCCAGCCCATCGGGTAGAAGACGCGCTTGCCGGTCATCCGCTTGTAGCGGGCCACGACGTCGGTGTGCGTGTAGGAGAACACGTGGCCGACGTGGAGGGAGCCGGAGACGGTGGGCGGCGGGGTGTCGATCGAGTAGACCTGCTCGCGGGTGGCGGTGCGGTCGAAGGCGTAGGTGCCCTGCTCGGCCCAGCGCTCGTCCCACCTCTCCTCCAGGCCGTCGAGGCTGACCTTGTCCGGGACGGAGGCGGCGGACAGCGGGGCGGCGGGGGTGGGGTCGAGCGCGTCGGTCATGGGACCAGATTGTTCCACGCCCCCGGGGCGGTGGGCTCATCCGTCCGTGCCGGTGCGGGCGGGCGAGGGGCCGGGCACACCTGACAGACTGGTCCCATGGACCTCACGATCGGGTACGCGGCCGCGCTGGAGCAGTTCCACCCCACCGAGGTGGTGGAGATCAGTGCACTGGCCGAGGAGCACGGCTTCTCCGGCGTCATGGCCGCCGACCACTTCCAGCCCTGGACGCCGTCGCAGGGGCAGGCCGCCTTCGTGTGGAACGTCCTCTCGGCGCTGGGTGAGCGCACCCGCGGGGACCTCGGTCCGGGCGTCACCGCGCCGACCTTCCGCTGGCACCCGGCGATGGTCGCGCAGGCCTCGGCCACCCTCGCGGCGATGTACCCGGGGCGGCACTGGCTCGGCCTGGGCTCGGGGGAGGCACTCAACGAGCACGTCACCGCCGGCTACTGGCCCGAGGCGCCCGAGCGCATCAACCGGATGTTCGAGGCCATCGAGATCATCCGCAAGCTCTTCACGGCCTCGCTCGCCGGCAAGGACACCAAGCACTCGGGCACCTTCTACAAGCTCGAGTCGACCCGGCTGTGGACGATGCCCGAGGAGGCACCGCCCATCTACATCGCCACCGGAGGCCCGGTGACCGCGCGCCGCGCCGGCAAGCACGCCGACGGCCTCATCACCGTGGGGGCGCCGCTGGAGAAGATCTCCGGGCTCTTCGACAAGTTCGCCTCCGGCGCGCGCGAGGTGGGCAAGGACCCCGAGACGATGCCCAAGATCCTCCAGCTGCACATGTCGTGGGCACCGACGGACGAGGAGGCGCTCGCGAACGCCCTGGACCAGTGGCCCAACGGCGGGATGAAGTTCCCCAAGGCCGACATCCGCTCGCCCTTCGACTTCGCCGCCATGGCCAAGCTCGTGCGCCCGGAGGACTTCGAGGGGCGGATGGTCATCTCCGCCGACCCCGACGTCCACCGCGCGGAGATCCAGAAGTACGTCGACCTCGGCTTCGACCGGATCTACCTCCACAACGTCGGGCGCAACCAGCGTGAGTGGGTCGAGGTCTTCGGCCGCGACGTCCTGCCCAAGCTCGCCCGCTGATGCTGCTCGCCCAGGCCGTCGAGGGCCTGCCCCCGGTCACCGGCGGGGACGACCTCGCCGCCGTCGTCGCGCCCGCCCTCCGGGAGCTGGTCTGGCCCGACGGGAGCACCGGCGTCGCCGAGGGGGACGTCGTCGTCGTCGCGAGCAAGGTCGTGGCCAAGGCGGAGCGACGGCTCGTCGCCGCCCGGACCCGCGAGGAGCTCGAGGCGGCCATCGCCTCCCAGACGGTGCGGGTCGTGGCCGAGCGGCCGCGGCCTGACGGGTCGACGCTGCGGATCGTCCAGACCCCGCAGGGCCTGGTCATGGCCGCCGCCGGGGTGGACTCCTCCGACGTGCCGCTCGGCACCGCGCTGCTCCTGCCGGAGGACCCGGACGAGTCGGCGCGCCGGCTGCGCCGCGGGCTCGACGCCCGCCTGGGTGTGCGGCCCGGCGTGGTTGTCACCGACACGGTGGGGCGGCCGTGGCGCGAGGGCGTGGCCGACATCGCGATCGGCGCGGCCGGCGTCGTCGTCCTGCAGGACCACCGGGGACGTCGCGACGGGTACGGCCGCGAGCTGCGGATGACGACGATCGCCGCCGCCGACGAGATCGCCGCGGCCGCCGAGCTCGTCAAGGGCAAGGCCGACGGCCGCCCGGTGGCCGTCGTGCGCGGGCTAGCCCACCTCGTGACGACCGAGGACGGCGACGGCGCTCGCGTGCTCGCCCGGTCCGCGGCCGAGGACCTCTTCCGCGAGGGCTCCGCCGAGGCCTACGCCCGCGGCCGGGCCGACGCCCGGGCGTAGGCCCTTCGGGCAGCCGGCCAGCCGGCCGTGCGGGTGGCTCCCGCACGGCTCAAGGCCTGATCAGCACCTTGAGCGCCTCACGCGAGTCCATCAAGCGGTACGCCTCGGCGATGTCACTCAGCGGGAGCTCGCGGTCGAAGACCCTGCCCGGCTCGATGGTGCCGTCGAGGACCTGGGGGAGGGCGGCCTCGATGTACGCCCGGACCGTGGCGGGCCCGCCGGTCAGTGTCGCGTTCTTGCCGAACAGCGAGGCGAATCCGACCGGAGCCTCCTCGTATTGAGGGACGCCGACGCGGGAGATGACCCCGCCGGGACGGACGACACCGTAGGCCTGCTCGTAGGCGGGCATGTGGCCGACGGCCTCGATGACGACGTGGACGCCTTCACCGCCGGTGATGGCGAGGACCTTCGCGACGCCCTCCTCACCGCGCTCGGTGACGACGTGGGTCGCCCCGAACTCGCGGCCGAGGGAGGTGCGGTCCTCGTGGCGGCCCATGAGGATGATCGTGTCCGCGCCGTGCTGCTTGGACGCGAGCACCGCGGACAGGCCCACGGCTCCGTCGCCGATGACCGCGACGGTCCTGCCCGCTCGCACGCCTCCCTTGTGCGCGGCGTGGTGCCCGGTCAGGTAGACGTCGGACAGGGTGAGGAGCGACGGCATGAGCGCCTCGTCGGTGCCTCCCGGGACGACGACCGCGGTGCCGTCCGCCTGCGGGACCAGCAGCTTCTCGGCCTGGGTCGCCGACGGTGCGCCGTCGAAGAACCCGCCGTGCACGCAGGACGTCGTCACCCCGTCGCGACAGAAGACGCACGTGTTGTCGGACCAGGCGAACGGGACGATCACGGTGTCCCCGACGGTCAGGCGTGTGACGTCGGAGCCGATCTCCTCGACCACGCCGATGGCCTCGTGCCCCATGCGGCGTCCCGCGGAGGTCTCCTCGAGGGAGTGGTACGGGTGCAGGTCCGACCCGCACACGCAGGCGTAGGTCACCCGGACGATCGCGTCCGTCGGTGCCTGGAGGACGGGATCGGGAACGTCCTCCACGCGGACGTCGCCGGCCTTGTACATCACGGTTGCTCGCACTGGGCGTTCCTCTCGTAGCGGTGCTGAGTCGTGGACGGGCGTGCCCGGGCCGGCTGCCGTGAGCCGCCGGGCCTGCGGATCGTCACCGGTCCAGCAAACCCGGGTCGCGACTGTCGAGGGAGTCACTGGCGGAAGGTGTACTGACAGGGAACCCCGTGCCCGCGAGGACGGTCCTACTGTGGTTCGCATGGACAACAAGGCGGAGGTACGGGAGTTCCTCATGACGCGCCGCGCGCGGATCTCGCCCGCCGACGTCGGCCTGCCAGCAGGCGTCAACCGGCGGGTGGCGGGCCTGCGGCGCACCGAGGTCGCCATGCTGGCCGACGTGAGCGTGGAGTACTACGCGAAGCTGGAACGCGGTGATATCGCGGGTGCCTCGGCCGGCGTGCTCGAGTCCCTCGCACGGGCGTTGCGTCTGGACGAGACCGAGCGCATGCACCTCCTCGACCTGGCGCGCTCGGCCGACGGGATCCCCACGTCCGGCCGGGCACGTCGTCGCGCCACCCCGCAGCAGCCCGCCCGCGCCGGTCTGCAGCGGACGCTCGACGCGATCACCGGCGGGCCCGCCTTCGTCCGCGACCGCCACCAAAACCTCGTCGCGACGAACGCCCTGGGCGCGGCCTTCTACTCACCGGTGATCGGCACCAGTGGACGCGCGCCGAACCTCGCACGCTTCCAGTTCCTCGATCCGGCGTCCCGCGACTTCTACCCGGACTGGGACCTGTTCGCGCAGATGTGCGTGGGCATCATGCGTGTCGAGGCGGGCCGCGACCCGCACGACCGTGCCATGCAGGATCTCGTGGGCGAGCTGACCACCCGGAGTGAAACCTTCGCGAGACTGTGGTCGGCGCACGACGTCCGCACGCACGGGACGGGGACGAAGCGTTTCCACCACCCGGTCGTCGGCGCGCTCACCGTGCTCTACGAGGAGCTCGCGGTCACCGCCGAGGACGGACTCCGGCTGATCGTCTACACGGCCGAGCCCGGGTCGCCGACGGCGGAGCGACTCCAGCTGCTCGCGAGCTGGTCAACCGCGGTGCCGGCAGCAGCGCCGACGGCCGTCGGGGACCACCCGCACCCCTCCATCCGCGCAGAGGACGCCACATGACTCTCTCCGACCTCATCGCCGCTCTCGACGCAGGCGAGACCATCATCGGCGGCTCAGCCGCACACGCCGTGATGCTCGAGACCAGTCAGGAAGCACTCCGGACCGCCGGTGAGCTCAACACGGGCTACCACGAACCGGCGCAGGTGCGGCAGCTCCTCGCACGGCTCATCGGGCGTCCGGTCGACGAGTCCGTCACCCTGTTCCCTCCGTTCACCGCGGACTTCGGACGCAACATCTCGCTCGGCAAGCGCGTCTTCATCAACTCCGGGTGCCGGTTCCAGGACCAGGGAGGGATCACGATCGGCGACGACTGCCTGATCGGCCACAACGCTGTCATTGCCACCCTCCAGCACGACATCGACCCCGCTCGACGCGGCGACCTCACGCCGTCGCCTGTCGTCGTCGGGCGCAACGTGTGGCTCGGGTCCAACGTCACCGTCCTCCCGGGAGTCACCATCGGCGACGACGCGGTCATCGGTGCCGGCTCCGTCGTCACGAGGGACGTCCCCGCCGGGTCCGTCGCCGTCGGCTCCCCGGCGCGCGTCGTCCGCGGCATCAGCGACGACGGCGGCCGGTCGGCGTCGGCGTCGTCGCTCCAGTAGCACCGGCTTCAAGGCTCGGAACGCGCGCGAAGACGCACGGGGCCGCGACAGGCCGACGACACGCCGAGCGTGTCGTACGTCCGGTCCTCGGGTGACCACGCGTGTGGCAGGGTCAGGCCCGCTCGTAGACGAGCATCTCGCGCCCACCGACCGTGACGCGCTCGGCCTGCACGTCGTAGACCCCGGAGACGAGCTCCTCGGTGAGGACGTCGGCCGGCGGTCCGGCGGCGACGACCCGCCCCGCGTCGAGCACGACGACGTGCACGCAGTACCGCAGGGCGTGGTTGAGGTCGTGCAGCGCGGTGAGCACCGTGACCCCTGTGGCCGCGAGCTCGCCGGCGAGGTGGAGCACGTCGAGCTGGGCGGCGACGTCGAGGTGGTTGGTCGGCTCATCGAGCAGGAGCAGCCGCGGCGTCTGCGCCAGGGCCCGCGCCAGGTGGACGCGCTGGCGCTCTCCGCCGGAGAGCGTGGCGACGTCGCGGCCCTCGAGCTGCGCGGCCCCCGTGCGCCCCAGCGCCTCGCGGGCGAGGGCGACGTCGTCGCTCGAGTCCGCGGACCACGTCGGCCGGTGCGGGGTCCGGCCCAGGAGGACGACGTCGAGGACGTCGAGCGACACGGGCGCGCTCGAGTCCTGCTCGACGAGCGCGAGCTCACGGGCGCGGGCGCGGCGGGAGAGGTCAGCGAGCTCGCGGCCGTCGAGGAGGACCGTGCCGTGGTCCGGTTCCAGCGCCCCCACGAGCAGCCGCAGCAGCGTCGACTTCCCCGACCCGTTGGGCCCGACGACGGCGCTCACCTCACCGGGCGGCAGCTGGGCGGCCACATCGCGCAGCACCGGCGTCCCGCCCAGCCGCAGGCCGAGCCCGCCGACCGTGAGGGTGACGGCGTCCGTGCGAGCGCCGGTGCGCGCGGCCCCGCTCACAGCCGGCTCCGGCGCAGGAGGACCGCGAAGACCGGCGCCCCGATGGCGGCGGTGAGGATCCCGACCGGCAGCTCCCGCGGCTCGAAGACCGTGCGGGCCGCGGTGTCGGCGAGGAGGAGGAACAGCGCACCGACGAGCGCGGCGACCGGCATGACCCGGTGGTTGCGCGAGCCCAGCACGAGCCGGACGGCGTGAGGGACGACGAGACCGACGAAACCGATCGACCCGCACACCGACACGAGGACGGCGGTGAGGAGCGTGACGACGACGAGCAGCAGCCACCGCTCGCGCCGCACGTCGACGCCCAAGGACGAGGCGGACACGTCCCCGAATGCGAAGGCGTCCAGCACCCGCGAGCGCGAGGCGAGCAGGCCTCCGAGGACGACGGTCCCGCCCAGGGCCAGGGCGGTCTCGGGCCACGTGATGCCGCCGAAGGAGCCGAGCAGCCAGGACAGGATCTCGCGGTAGGAGTCGCCCGTCGCGGACCAGAAGATGACGAAGCTGACGAGTGCCGAGCAGGCCTGCCCGACCGCCACGCCGGCCAGCACGGTCCGCACCGGCGGCAGGCCCCCGCCGCGGGCCGTGGCGAGGAGGAGCGTGAGGACCAGCGCCCCGACGGCGCCGACGAAGGCGGCCACCGGCAGCAGCACGCTCATCCCGAGCACGAGGACGCCCACCGCGCCGAGGGAGGCTCCGGAGGAGACGCCGAGGAGGTAGGGATCGGCCAGCGGGTTGCGCACGACCGCCTGCATGACCGTGCCGGCCACCGCGAGCCCGGCGCCGACGCTCGCCGCCGCGACCACCCGCGCGCCGCGGCCCTGCCACACGATGGCGTCCTGGATCGCGGTGAGCGGGTCGGCCGCGCAGCTCACCGAACCGGGCGCGAGCGCCGAGCACACGTGGTGCCACGCCGAGCCCCACACCTGCCCCACCGTGATGGAGGCCGGGCCCACGGTCACCGCCCAGCTCATCGCGAGGAGGAGCAGCGCGAGGAGCCCGAGGAGCCCGCCGGCCAGGGCCAGACGGCCCGACCGGTGCCCGCCCACCCGCGGGACGGGCGAGCCGGTGGCCGGTGCGCGGCGGTCGAGGTCGGTCACGGCGCGAGCTCGCCGATCTGCCGGGTGAGGTCGGCGACGGCGGAGACGTTGCGCACGCCCGCCTCCGTCGCGGCGAAGGGCACGGTGAGGTAGCGGCCCTCCTGGACGGCGGGCATGGCCGCGGTGACGGGGTTGGACTCGAGCACCTCGATCTTGTGCTCGGCGGTGTTCCAGGCGGAGTCGACGAGGACGAGGACGTCCGGGTCGCGGTCGGCGACGGCCTCCCACGACAGCGAGGTCCACGTGTCCTCGACGTCGGCGGCGACGTTCGTCAGCCCGGCCGCCGCCATGATCATCTGCGGCGCCCCGATGCCGGCGCCGACGAAGGGGGTGTCGGAGCCGGAGGAGTACCAGAGGGCGCTGAGGCCCTCACCGGTCGGTGTCACGGCCTCGAGGTCCGCGCGCTGCTCGGCGACCAGGGTCTCGGCCTCCTCGGGCACGCCGAGCACCCGGCCGACCTCCTCGATCTCCGCGAACACGTCCTCGAAGGTCAGCGGGTTCGGCTGGTGGGCCGGGTCCTGGCAGGCGGAGGGGGAGACGAAGGTGGAGACCCCGAGCTCCTCGTAGCCCGCGCGCTCGCCCGCGCCGTCGTCGGACAGGTTGGACTCCCACCCGGCGTAGACGAGGTCGGGGGCGAGTTCGAGCACCGACTCACGGGAGGGGTTGCGCTCGGCGAGGACGGGCGGCGGCGTCACGCCGTCGGGCAGGGGACCGTCGGAGAAGGCCGTGCCGACGATGCGGTCGCCCGCGCCCAGCGCGATGACCATCTCGGTGGCCGAGGACTTGATCGTGACGATCCGCTCCGGTGGTGCGTCCAGGGTCGTCTCGGTCCCGCAGCTCGTCACGGTCACCGGGAACCCGGCCGCGGACGACGACGGCGCAGCACTCCCGCCGTCGTCGCCGGTCGTGGCGTCCTCGGCCGGGGCGGCCGAGCAGGCGGTGAGGACGAGAGCGAGCGCGCCGAGGACGGCGGCACGGCGGGGCAGGGGCACGCGTGACTCCAGAGCAGGAGGAGATGAGCTCTGCGCAGTCACAGCGCCGCGCGCGGACCGTGGGCCCAAGGTCGAGGCCCGCCACCGGGCGTGGCCCGGGGTCCGCGGTCCAGCCTACGCCCCGTACCCCCGGGTGGGCGCAGCTAGGTCCGGGCCTTGCTCTGCCTGGCGTCGTCGGTCATGTCCTCCAGCTCGCGGCCCTTGGTCTCGGGCACCTTCCACAGGACGAAGAGCAGGGAGAGGAAGGCGAACGTGGCGTAGAGCCCGTAGGCGAGGCTGAGGCTGATCTCCGACAGGGTGGGGAAGGTCGTGGAGACGACGAAGTTCGCCACCCAGTTGATCGCGGAGGCGACCGAGACGGCGGTCGCGCGGATCTTGTTCGGGAACATCTCCCCGAGCATCACCCACATGATCGGGCCCCACGTCGCGCCGAAGGACACGACGAAGAGGTTCGCGGCGACGAGCGCGACGGTGCCCCACGGCTGGGGCAGGCTGACGTCCTCGCCGCTGCCCTGCGCCTGGGAGAACGCGACGGCGAGCGTCCCGAGGGTCACGGCCATGCCGATGGAGCCCCCGATGAGGAGCGGGCGGCGGCCCACCTTGTCGACGAGGAGGATCGCGACGATGGTGACGAGGACGTTGGTCACCGAGGTGATGACCGACGTCGTCAGGGCCTGGCTCTCGTCGAAGCCGACCGAGCGCCACAGCGACGTCGAGTAGTAGAAGATGACGTTGATCCCGACGAACTGCTGGAACACGGCGAGCGCGATGCCGACCCAGACGATCGGCTTGAGGCCCATCGACGCCCCGCGCAGGTCGCCCAGGCTCTCCTTGGCCTCCCGCTTGAGCGAGTGGTGGATCTCCTTGATCTTCGTCGCGGTGTCCTTGACGCCGGTGTACTTCCGCAGCACCTCCGCGGCCTCCTCCTCCCGGTGCTGGTCGACGAGGTAGCGCGGGGACTCGGGGATCGTGAGGGCGAGCAGCCCGTAGATGGCGGCCGGGATGGCCTCGGCCAGGAACATCCAGCGCCACGCCTCCTGGCCCAGCCACAGCTCCTCGGCGGCACCGCCGGCGACGTCGGCGAGGAAGGCGTCGGAGAGGAGCGCGGCGAAGATGCCGAGGACGATCGCCAGCTGCTGGAGCGAGCCGAGCCGGCCGCGGACGTCCGCGGGGGAGACCTCGGCGATGTAGGCCGGGGCGATGACGGAGGCGGCACCGACACCGAGACCGCCCAGGGCGCGCCACGCGATGAGGTCCCAGGTGCCGAAGGCGAGGCCCGAGCCGATCGCCGAGACGAAGAAGAGGGCGGCGGCGATGACCATGACGCGCACCCGGCCCTGGCGTGAGGCCATCGGGCCGGCCAGCCACGCTCCCACCACGCAGCCGAGCAGCGCGGAGGAGACCGCGAAGCCCTGGAGGAAGCCGCTGATGCCGAAGTCCTCGCTCATCGCGTCGATCGCGCCGTTGATGACGGCCGTGTCGAAGCCGAAGAGGAACCCGCCCATGGCCGCCGCCAGGCTGATGCCGAGGATGCGTCCGTTCATCGTGCTGCCGCTGTCGCTCATGGCCCTCTCCTCGTCGCGCCGTCCGGTCACCGGGACGCTAGCGCCCAAAGCCCAGGTCGGCGCGGGGAGAGGCGCCACCGAGTCCTGGGGGCCGGGGGGGGG
>NZ_JACSPO010000001.1:25539-78539 GCF_014837105.1 Oceanitalea stevensii
GCCGCGGGCCCGAGGACGGACCCCTGTCACTCGGCCCGGTGGAGGCGTGGCCCGAGCGCGATGCTGCGCGGGTACCGGTCACCGGTCGACGCGTCGGCGCCGGTCTCGGTCACCACCCCGCACGTGGCCGGGGCCGCAGCCTCGGGAGGGCCGTTTGCCGGGCCGGGCGGGCCGGACACGACCCCGCCGCCCAGCAGCAGACCGACGGACACCGCTGTGACCATGTGGTGGCGCTTCATGCTGATCATGTCGACTCCTCAAGGTGAGCCGTGCGCCTGCGAAGGCAGTGCAGGCGTCGCGGTCGACGCCTCAACTGTCCGGCGGACGGGAACCTGGCGGAATACGACGTTGCGCGTATGTCGCAGCCCCTCCGCCCGGGAGTAGCGTGAAGGGAGATCTCGGCCCGAGGAGGCCACGATGGTCAACGGCTCCATCACCACCAGCGACATCGCCGCGCTGCGGGACATCCTCGACCTCGCCCGGCCGCGCCCGGACCTGTCACCCGTCGACGCGACGTTCCAGGTGCTCCGCCTGCTGGAGCCCCTCCTGGGCTGCGACGGCGTGTCGTTCCAGGCGATGGACTCCCTGACGCTGGCCCTGTGGCACCAGCAGGACGTGGTGGACGGCGAGGGGGCCCAGTACGGGCCCGAGGAGATCGAGGCGTCCGAGGACGATCCGACGGCGGAGCTCTGGGAGCGCTCCTGGTGGAGCGGCACCTGCAGCCTCATCGAGCGCACCGGCGCCGCGGTGGTCACCTCCGACCGCAGCTGGTACACCGAGCGGGAGCTGGCCGAGGACCCGCTGAACCGCGAGCTCCTGCACCTTGTGGACGAGCTGATCGTCGGCCACCCCGTCGGGCCGTTCCGGTCCTTGCGGATCATCGCCCCCAGGACCTCGGGCAGACCGTTCGCGGAGCGCGAGCTCGTCCTCATGCGGCTGCTGCACCCGCACCTGCAGCCGCTGCTCGTGGCCGCAGCGAGCGAACGAGCGGTCGCCGCCCCGGTCCTCACCCCGCGGCAGCTGGAGATCCTGCGGCTGGTGAGGTTCGGCATGCCGAACCGGCTCGTCGCACGCGCGCTGGGGATCTCCGAGGGGACGGTGCGCAAGCACCTGGAGAACGCCTACGAGCGTCTGGGGGTGCACAACCGAGCGGAGGCGGTGGCGATCGCCCTCGACCAGGACGACGTCATCGCCCGGAACGTCGGGTTGGCGACCACCTGAGTCCGCCCACCCGGCGGACGGCAGGGGCCCGCCCGACGGCGCGGCGCCGTCAGTCGGCGAGCTCGCGGTCCCGGTCGACGACGGCACGCACCCCGCGCACGACGGCGGGGGTGAAGCCGGCCTCCTCCATCGCGACGATCCCGGCAATCGTCGTCCCGCCGGGGGAGCACACCATGTCGACGAGGTCGGCCGGGCTCACGCCGTCGTCGGCCCGCTCGAGGACCATCCGGGCGCTGCCGAGCACGGCCTGCGCGGCGATCCGGGTGGCGAGGGCCTTGGGCATCCCGTCGCGGACGGCGCCGCGGGCGAGGGCGTCGATGAAGGTGAAGACGAAGGCGGGGGAGGAGCCGGCGATCGCCGTGTACGTGGCGAAGTCCTTCTCCGCGAGGACGACCGTCCCGCCGACGGCCGCGAAGATCTCCTCGACGCGCGCGACGTCGTCCTCGCCGGCGGCCGCGTTGCCGCACAGGGCCGCCATCCCGGCGCCGATCATCGCGTTGACGTTGGGCATGACGCGCACGACGGGCACGTCGCCCCCGGGCAGCAGCGCGTCGAGGGCGGCGAGCGTGATCCCCGCGGCGATCGACACGAGGACCGGGCGACGCTCGACGACGGCGGACGCGAGGTCGCCCAGGACGGCGGGCAGCACCTGCGGCTTGACGGCGAGGACGACGACGTCGCTGTCGCGGACGACCGCCTCCGCGGAGTCCGCCACGGTGGCCCCGACGTCGTCGGCGAGGCGCTGGGCCGCGGGTCCGTTGACGTCGTAGAGGAGCACGTCCCCGCCCGGGACGACGCCCGCCGCGGTCATGCCGCGCACGATGGCGCCGGCCATGGTGCCTGCCCCGATGAACCCGATCGTCATGCTGCCTCCCGCTGCCGTCTGCGAACGCGCCCCAGTATCCACGGCGTGCTGCCCGCGCGGCCAGGCACCATGGGGGCATGGACTCCACGTCGCCCACCCCTGTCCGCCGCGCCCTCGTCACCGGCGCCTCGAGCGGGATCGGCGCCGCGACCGTGCGGCGCCTGCGCGCCGAGGGCTGGGACGTCGTCGCGACGGCCCGCCGCGCCGACCGGCTGGCCGCGCTCGCCGAGGAGACCGGTGCCGTCGCCGTCGCCGCCGACCTCACGAACGAGGACGACGTCGCCGCCCTCGTCGCGTCGGTGCGGTCAGGTGGGCCGCTCCACGCCCTCGTCAACAACGCCGGTGGCGCTCGCGGCGCGGACCAGGTCGAGACGGGCAGCGTGGAGGACTGGCGGGCGATGTACGAGATGAACGTCCTGTCGACGCTGCGGCTCACGCAGGCGCTGCTGCCTGACCTGCGCGAGTCGGGCGCCGGCGACGTGCTCGTCGTGTCCTCGACGGCGGCGCTCGACACCTACCCCGGCGGTGGCGGCTACGTGGCCGCCAAGCACGCGGAGCGGGTCATCGCGACGACGCTGCGCCTCGAGCTCGTCGGTCAGCCGGTGCGCGTCATCGAGATCGCCCCGGGCATGGTGCGCACCGAGGAGTTCTCGCTCAACCGGCTGGGTGACGAGGCGGCGGCGGCACGGGTCTACGAGGGCGTCGCCGAGCCCCTCGTCGCCGAGGACGTCGCCGACGCGATCGCGTGGACGCTCAGCCGCCCCCACCACGTCAACGTCGACCTCATGGTCCTGCGGCCCCGGGCCCAGGCGTCGAACACCGTGGTGGCTCGCGACCGGTAGCGGCCGGTCCGCCGGGTCAGGCCGCCGTCGGACCCGCCTCGCGTGCGAAGCGGTCGGCCCACAGCTTCCACTGCCACAGCGTGAGCGCCATGAACATCCCGGTGCCGGCGATCGCGCCGGTCCCGCTGCGCCGGTAGCTGGCCACCATCGCGCCGCCGAGCGAGCCGCTGGCCATGCCTGTCAGGGCCAGGAGCAACGGCTCCGACCGGGGGTCCCGAGTCCAGGACTTCTCACCGAGGATGGGCCGTGTCGCGAACGAGTACGTGGTGTGAGCCGGCGGCGTCATCACCGGGTTGACCGCCATCCACGCGCCGACGGGGAGGTACAACCACCAGCGCCGCGTCCACAGCGGGACCAGCAGGAGCGGGGTGCTCAGGAGCCTCGACCAGGCGCTGACCGGATGAGCGTGCCGCTGGAACACCTGGGCGTAGACGCCATCCTCGGGAGACATGGGTCCAGCCTGTCACCTGCGTCACGACGGTGGTCACCCAGCGCACGACTCTCCCGCGCGCAGCTCGACCCTGCGGTGCATCCTCGGGCTCGAGCCGTCCGGTTGCGCCCGTCCGGCGATGACGCCATCCCTCCGGGCTCCTCGCGGGCGGATGGTGACCGCCCACCGGCCCCTACGCCGTCGCCGCGGGATCGTGGACGAGGCCGCGCTGGATCCGCCGGGAGCCGCGCCACAGGGCGACGGCCGGGACCGCGCACACGACGGCGAGCACGGCGCAGGCGACACCCAGTGTGGCGTCGAGGGCGACGTCTGCCGCGTCTCCGCCCGTACGCGAGAGGCTGAAGCCCACGGCGCTCGCGGCCAGCACGGCGGCCAGGCCGCTGAGGCTGCACAGGACCACGCGCGGGAAGAGCTCGGGCCGCAGCGCGGAGAGCAGGCCGTGAGCGCGGTGCGCGAGGCCCGGCTGCCGGGCCGGGGCACTCGTCATCCACGCCTCCGCGGCGCGGGACAGGCGGGCGCCCGCGCGGAGCAGGTCCCGGGCGCGGGCAGCGGCGAGGGCTCCTCCGGCGAGGGCGGCGAGCACGGCGACACCACCGGCGGCAGCGACCGCCGCGGTGCCGGTGCCGACGACGAGGTCGAGCACGGCGACGCAGCCGACGACGGCGAGCACGAGTGCCGCGACGACGCCGAGCCACAGGCCCAGGCCGGTGAGGACGCGAGGGGCACCCGTGTACTCGCGGACGAGGGCGTGGACGGCCGGCCGGCGCCCGCCCGTGGTCTCGCCACGCTCGGCGGCGACGACGTAGGGCTCGACGGCCGCCGGCAGGTACCTCACGACCCCGTCGGTCCGTCGACCGGCAGCACCCCGCTGGCCTTGGCGACCCCCTCCGGCGCCTCGGTGCCGACGTGCACCCCGGCCGCGATCGCGCTGACGACGTGCGCGAGCAGCGGACGGTGCCCGGTGTCGGGGGAGCTGCCGGTGACGAGGACGAGGTCGTGCGGACGCCCCGGCAGGGCGACGGCGACGACGCAGCTGCCGAGCCGCTCGACCGGCGGCTTCCCAGGAGTCCGGGCCGGTGCCGCCGTGGATCCGTGCGTCCGGCCCAGCCGGGTGTCCGGGGTGAGCGTGAGGAACGCCTGGACCGCGGTACGCCCGTCGACCAGCGTGATGTCCTCGACGCGCTCGACGGTGCCCGCCGTCCCGACGGCGCGCTCGACGAGCGCGACGGGGTTGACCTCCCCGCTCGGCACGTGCTCGACCGTCGTCGAGAAGGTCCACACGGCGGGCGTGTCGTCGACCTCGGTGACGACGACGCCCGCGGAGGTGACGCCGGAGCCGGCGACCGCCGCCCGGGCCTCGCGCAGACCGACGTAGAGGTGGTCGGTCGGACCGTCGCCGAGGTGCTCACGGGCCGGCTCGATCATGTCGCGCCAGTGCGCCTCGGCGCGGGCGTCGGTGTCGAAGGCGGCGACCTCCACCCAGCCGGGCGGGGTGGGGACCCAGAACTGCTGCTGGGCAGCGGTCGCGGTCATCAGTCGTTCCGATCGGCGATGTCGCGCTGCTGCTCGGAGGTGACGAAGCCGTGGCCGCCGAAGAGGTTGCCGAAGCGCTCGACGGTCCGGCCCACCGGGTTGCCGACGTCGTTGAGGTTCTCCTGCGTGTCGAAGACGTTCTTGCTCTCCTCGTACGTGCGGCCCGTGACGTAGCCCCACGTCGCCATCGGTCCCACGGGGTTGAAGGAGAGAGCCGCCGTCGCCGTGGCACCGGCGCCGCCCGTTCCCCGGGAGATGCCGGCGACCGCCGGGACGAGCCCGGACATCCCGCCCGAGCTCGCCGCCAGCGACCCGAGGCCCTGGACGATCTTGCCGAGGCCCGCGCCCGCGAGCAGCCCGAGCGCGCCGGTGAGCATCTCGGTCGCGTCCTCACGGCCGCCGGCGAACTGGAGGAAGTCGACGGCCACGGCGGCGCCGCCGAGGATGAGGCCGGCCATGCCGAGCCAGCCGACGGGTCCGGAGACGATGAGGGCGACGATCGCGGCGACGGCGACGACGACGGCGAGGATGTCGATGATGTCCTCGAGCACCGGCAGGACGTAGTCCTGGAACCAGTCCTCGATGTCGCCGAGCGTGCTCGTGATCTTGTCCCACAGGCTCGAGTCGGGCGCGTCGTCGGCGGCGCACGACAGGCAGGACGCGACGTACTCCGCCTCGCCCGCGTACGTCTCCGCGAGCCCCTGGGCCTCGAGACGGATCTGCTCGAGCTCG
The DNA here is from genome assembly GCF_014837105.1 of Oceanitalea stevensii. GTDB lineage: Bacteria > Actinomycetota > Actinomycetes > Actinomycetales > Actinomycetaceae > Oceanitalea > Oceanitalea stevensii. The sequence continues at coordinate 31,184 of NZ_JACSPO010000001.1, forward strand.
CCGGTAGCCGCGGTGAGCTGGTTGGCCGGCCCGTCGGTGTCGACGTCCGGGTCCTCGCTCTGTTGGGCGGCGGTGAGGTCGTCGGCGGCGTTGGAGACGTTGGTGATCGCGGTCGCCGCACGGGTCTCGAGGTCCTCGGCCTGCTGCTGGAAGGTGACCAGCGAGGACGCCCACGTCTCCAGGGCGGCGGCCGCCGCCTCGAAGCTGTCGGCGGCCGTGACGACCCGGGGCGTCAGCTCGCCGGACATCGTCTCGTGGAAGGCGGTGGCGGTCTCGCCCTGCCAGTTCTGCTGGCCGGTGCCGCCGAGGACGTCCGCGGCCTCGCGGATGTTGGCGGCGGTCGTGCGCACCTGCTCGGCGACCGACTCGGCGGAGAGGACGCTGCCCGGCGTGGGGTCGAAACCGAGCGCGGGGAAGGACCGGGCGACCATCAGGCCTCACCGCTCTCGAGGGCGGCCTTGAGGGCGGCGTCGAGCTCGGCGAAGCCCTGCGCGATGGCCCCGAGCCCCTCGGCGCCGCTGCCCGAGACCTCGGCCAGCTCGCCGATGCCGTGGTTCCACTCCTCGCCGAAGCTGCTGAGCTGCTGCCGCAGGGCGTCGTGCCCGGTCACGTCCCCGGGGACGGCGGACATCGCCCCGGCCGCGCCGGACAGGGTCTCGCGGATGTTCTCCAGCGTCGTCCTCGTGGCTGCCAGGGCGTCGCCGTCGATGAACAGGTCGACCACGTGTGCGCCTCTCTCTCGCCGCTGACGTGCCCGGTGCACGCCTGCCGGGGACCATCATGACGAGCGCCGCTCGCGATGGACAGCGGTGGGCATAGGGAGAACTCCCCATGTGCCCCCGGTCGCCGTGCGCCCTGCCGCGAGCGGCTACACTTCCGGGCACAGGCATCGACCCGGCCATCACCGGTGAGCCGCCGGAAGAACGGGGCGCGAGCCCCCAGTAGAACCGGCCGGCAGCGGACCGTCACATCCGCGCGAGAGTGGCTCCGGGCCACGGCTCCGGCCGCGGACCCGGCGGCAAGCGAGGTGGTACCGCGGCAGCGGACCCGCCCAGGGTGGGTTCGTCGTCGTCCTCGCAGCGACGCGAACGACGACGAGGAGCACCACCACCATGGCCACCACCCCCCGCTACCCGCGCCACCAGACCGGCGGTGAGGTCCCGGCCTCCCCGCGGTTCCCCGAGCTCGAGCAGCAGGTGCTCGCGCACTGGGCCGCCGACGGCACGTTCCAGGCCTCCGTCGACAACCGGCCCGCGGGCGAGGACGGCAGCAACGAGTTCGTCTTCTACGACGGCCCGCCCTTCGCCAACGGACTGCCGCACTACGGCCACCTCCTCACCGGGTACGTCAAGGACGTCGTCGGGCGCTTCCAGACCCAGCTCGGGCGCCGGGTGGAGCGCCGCTTCGGCTGGGACACCCATGGCCTGCCGGCCGAGCTCGAGGCCGAGCGAACCCTCGGGATCACGGACAAGTCCGAGATCGAGGAGATGGGCATCGAGGCCTTCAACAAGGCCTGCGAGGACTCGGTGCTGCGCTACACGGGGGAGTGGCGCGACTACGTCACCCGCCAGGCGCGCTGGGTGGACTTCGACAACGACTACAAGACCCTGGACCCCTCCTACATGGAGTCGGTCATCTGGGCCTTCAAGCAGCTCTACGACAAGGGCCTCGCCTACGAGGGCTACCGCGTCCTGCCCTACTGCTGGAACGACCAGACCCCGCTGTCCAACCACGAGCTGCGCATGGACGACGACGTCTACCAGATGCGTCAGGACCCGGCGGTCACGGTGGGGCTGCGCCTGGAGAGCGGCGAGCTGGCCCTCATCTGGACGACGACGCCGTGGACCCTGCCCTCCAACCTGTCCCTCGCCGTCGGGCCCGACGTCGAGTACGTCACCGTCGTCCCCACCGAGGGGGCGCTCGCGGGGGAGAAGGTCCTCCTCGCCGCGGCGCGCGTCGGCGCCTACGCCCGCGAGCTCGGTGAGGAGCCGCAGGTCGTCGCGACGACGACGGGACGCGAGCTCGCCGGGCGCCGCTACGCCCCCGTCTTCGACTACTTCGTCGGCCGCGAGGGCCTGGGCGAGAACGTGTGGACGGTCCTCACCGCCGACTACGTCTCCACCGAGGACGGCACCGGCATCGTCCACCAGGCCCCGGCCTTCGGTGAGGACGACATGGCCGTGTCCGCCGCCGCCGGCATCGGCACCGTCGTCCCCGTCGACGACGGCGGCCGCTTCACCTCCGAGGTCACCGACTACGCCGGCACGCAGGTCCTCGAGGCCAACCGCGCGATCATCGCCGACCTCAAGAACGCCACCGGCCCGGTCGGCCGCCGGCCCGAGGCCGAGCGGCCCGTGCTCGTGCGCCAGGAGACCTACGACCACTCCTACCCGCACTGCTGGCGCTGCCGCCAGCCGCTCATCTACAAGGCCGTGACGAGCTGGTTCGTGCGCGTCACCGAGTTCCGCGACCGGATGGTCGAGCTCAACCAGCAGATCACCTGGGTCCCGGACCACATCAAGGACGGCCAGTTCGGCAACTGGCTGGCCGGTGCCCGCGACTGGTCGATCTCGCGCAACCGCTACTGGGGCACCCCGATCCCGGTGTGGGTGTCGGACGACCCGGAGCACCCCCGCATCGACGTCTACGGCTCCTTCGCCGAGCTCGAGGCGGACTTCGGGCGCCTGCCGGTGGGCCGCGACGGCGAGCCCAACCTCCACCGCCCCTTCATCGACGAGCTCACCCGGCCCAACCCGGACGACCCCACCGGGAGGTCGACGATGCGCCGCATCCCCGACGTCCTGGACGTGTGGTTCGACTCCGGCTCGATGCCCTACGCCCAGGTGCACTACCCCTTCGAGAACGCCGAGTGGTTCGAGCACCACTACCCGGGCGACTTCATCGTCGAGTACATCGGGCAGACGCGCGGCTGGTTCTACACCCTCCACGTGCTCGCCACCGCCCTGTTCGACCGGCCGGCCTTCACCACCTCGGTGTCCCACGGCATCGTCCTGGGCTCCGACGGCCGCAAGATGAGCAAGTCGCTGCGCAACTACCCCGACGTCAACGAGGTCTTCGACCGCGACGGCTCGGACGCGATGCGCTGGTTCCTCATGGCCTCCCCGATCCTGCGCGGCGGCAACCTCGTCGTCACCGAGGAGGGCATCCGGGAGAACGTGCGCCAGGTGCTCCTGCCGGTGTGGAACACGTGGTACTTCCTCTCCCTGTACGCGGGCGCCGCGAACGGCGGGCAGGGCCGCGTGGGCCGCGAGGTCACGCCGGAGGAGGCGGCCGGCCTGCCGGTCATGGACCGCTACCTCCTGGCCCGCACCCGCACGCTCGCCGCGGACGTGCGGACCATGCTCGAGGCCTACGACGTGCCCGGCGCCTGCCAGGCGGTGCGTGAGCACCTCGACGTCCTCACCAACTGGTACGTCCGTACCTCCCGCGACCGGTTCTGGGAGGAGGACGAGGACGCCTTCAACACCCTCCACACGGCGCTGGAGGTCCTCATGCGGGTCATGGCGCCGCTCGCCCCGCTCATCACCGAGGAGGTGTGGCGCGGGCTCACCGGCGGGCGCAGCGTCCACCTCACCGACTGGCCGGTGCTCGACGACGCCTTCGCCGCCGACGAGCTCGTCGCGACGATGGACCGCGTGCGCGACGTCGTGTCCACCACCCTGGGCCTGCGCAAGGCCGGCGGGCTGCGCGTGCGCCAGCCGCTGCGCGCCCTGCAGGTCGTCACGGACGAGCCCGCCGCGCTCGAGCCCTTCACCCGGCTCATCGCCGACGAGGTCAACGTCAAGGCCGTCGAGCTGCGCTCGCTCGCCGACGACGCCGCCCAGGAGTACGGGGTCTACACCAGGCTCACCGTCAACGCCCGCGCCGCCGGACCGCGGCTCGGCAAGGACGTCCAGCGCGTCATCAGGGCCGCCCGCTCGGGGGCCTGGGAGCAGACCGACGGCGGCGTCGTCGTCGACGGCATCGCCCTGGAGGAGCAGGAGTACACACTCACCACGGAGGTCGAGGACCGTCCCGGTGACGAGCGCGCCGCCGGCGTGCTCGGCGGCGGCGGCTTCGTCGTCCTCGACACCGCCCTGGACGACGAGCTCCTCGCCGAGGGCGTGGCCCGCGACGTCGTGCGCCGGGTCCAGGACGAGCGCAAGGCCGCCGGCCTGCACGTCACCGACCGGATCACCCTCGCCGTCGACGTCCCCGGACGCTACGCCCGCTGGATCGAGAACCACGCCGACCTCGTCACCGAGGAGACCCTCGCGGTCTCCCTCACCGTCGACGTCAGCCCCACCGATGAGATCGCCGTCCGCCTGGAGGTGGCACAGCCGTGACCGACCGTGACGACCAGCGTCCCGAGGACCGCGACGACCGCGCCCGCCGGGAGATGCTCTCCCGACGGGCCGGCGACCACGCCGCCCCTCCGGCGGCGAGCGGACCCACGCCCGCGAGCGCGGCGACGCCCGACAGCGCCGAGCTCGCCGCCCGCGAGGTCCAGGCCGAGCACGACCGCGCCGCCCAGGAGCTCGTCTCCTCCGGGCTGTTCAGCGGGCCCGACCCCACGGTCGTCGACGACGTCCTCGCCTCGCCGGACGTCACCGTCGTCGTCGACCCGGTCGCCCGTGCCCAGGCCGAGACGGAGGTCCACCGGGTCTACACCGAGATCCTCACCCGGGCCCCCGAGCACGACGTCCAGCCCAGCCTCGACCGGGTCCGGGAGGTCCTCGACCTCCTCGGCGAGCCGCAGCGCGCCTACCCGGTCATCCACATCGCCGGCACCAACGGCAAGACGTCGACGGCGCGGGTCGTCGAGCGGCTGCTGCGCGAGCGCGGCCTGCGGACCGGACGGTTCACCTCCCCGCACCTGTCGACGGTGCGCGAGCGCATCGCCCTCGACGGCGAGCCGATCAGCCCCGAGGCCTTCCTCCGCACCTGGGAGGACGTCGCGCCGTACATCGAGATGGTCGACGAGCGCTCCCGTGCCGGGGGCGGGCCGCGGCTGAGCTTCTTCGAGGTCTTCGTCGTCATGGGCTACGCGGCCTTCGCCGACGCGCCGGTGGACGTCGCCGTCGTCGAGACGGGCATGGGCGGGCGCTGGGACGCGACGAACGTCGCCGACGGCGTCGTGGAGATCCTCACGCCCATCTCCCGCGACCACGAGCAGTGGCTCGGGCACACGCTGCCGGAGATCGCCGGTGAGAAGGTCGGCATCCTCACGCCCGGCTCCACGGTCGTGAGCGCCGAGCAGCACGAGGAGGTCGTCCCCGTCGTCCGGGAGGCCGTCCAGGCGCTGGGCGCCCGGCTCGTCGTCGACGGGCAGGACATGGAGGTCGTCGACCGCCAGCTCGCCGTCGGCGGGCAGATGCTGGTCCTGCGCACCCCGGCCGCCACCTACACCGACGTCTTCCTCCCGCTCCACGGCGCCCACCAGGCGCACAACGCGCTGCTCGCCGTCGCCGCCGTCGAGGCGTTCTTCGGCGGTGGCTCGCTGAGCGGGGAGGTCGTCGAGCACGCCCTCGCCTCCGTCGACTCGCCCGGCCGCCTCGAGCTCGTCCGCACGAGCCCGACCGTCCTCGTCGACGCCGCCCACAACCCCGCCGGGGTCGAGGTGCTGCGCGCCGCCCTCGAGGAGTCCTTCGACCTGCGCCGCGTGGTCGGCGTCGTCGGTCTCATGGCGGACAAGGACGCCGAGGGCATCCTCTCGGGCCTCGAGCCGATGCTCACCGAGATCGTCATCACCCGGGCGGCGACGGACCGTGCGCACGACGTCGAGGACCTCGCCGAGCTCGCCCGCGACATCTTCGACCCCGAGCGGGTCCACGTCACCGACAGGATCGACGAGGCCATCGACCTCGCGGCGGCCAGGGCGGAGTACGGCGGGGAGCCGGGCGGCGCCGTCCTCGTCACGGGTTCGGTCGTCCTCGTCGGGGAGGCGCGGTTCCTCCTGCGGCGCGGCAGCTGACCCCTACGCGCCCGCGAGGTCGGCGAGGGAGGGAACCTGGCTCTCGGTGGCGGGGTGCGCGTGCGGATTCAGGCACTCCTGTCGCACCGGCCGAGTACGGTGTGGGGGAAGGCGGGGCTGGCGTCCTCACCGGCCCGCGTCAGCCCGCCGGGAGGTGCGGCCACTGCCTGCGGCGCGGCAGTGCGCGCCGTCCCACGACGACGAGGGAGACCGCAGTGAAGAAGCTCATCAACGACCCGGGTGACGTCGTCACCCAGTCCGTCGCGGGCCTCGTGGCCGCGCACGGCGACATCCTCACCGCCAGCACCGACCCCCTGTTCGTCTCCCGCGCCGGCGGTGCGGTCAGCGGCAAGGTGGGGCTCGTCTCCGGCGGCGGGAGCGGCCACGAGCCGCTGCACGCCGGATTCGTCGGGGTCGGCATGCTCGACGCCGCCGTCCCCGGCGCCGTCTTCACCTCCCCCAGCCCCGAGCCGATCCTCGCCGCCATGCAGGCCGCGGACGGCGGGGCGGGAGTCATCCAGATCGTCAAGAACTACACCGGCGACGTCCTCAACTTCGAGGTCGCGGCCGAGCTCGGTGAGGCCGAGGGGATGACGGTGCGCAGCGTCCTCGTCGCCGACGACGTCGCCGTGGAGGACTCGACGTGGACGGCTGGGCGCCGCGGCGTGGCCGGCACGCTCGTCGTGGAGAAGATCGCCGGGGCCGCCGCCGAGCGCGGCGACGACCTCGACGCCGTCGTCGCCGTCGCCGAGCGCACCGCCGCGGCCGTGCGGACGATGGGCATCGCCCTCCACGCGCCCACCGTGCCGGCCGCCGGCCGCCCGTCCTTCGACCTCGAGGACGACGAGGTCGAGCTCGGCATCGGCATCCACGGCGAGCCGGGCCGCCGGCGCGTCACGGCCGCCTCGGCCGACGAGACCGCCGCGCTGCTCCTCGAGGCCGTGCTCGCCGACCTCGGCGACGTGTCCGGGCGCGAGGTCCTCCTCCTCGTCAACGGCATGGGCGCCACGCCGGCCCTCGAGCTGTACGTCGTGTACGGCGCCGCCCGGCGCCTGCTCGAGGAGCGCGGCGCTACCGTGGTGCGCTCGCTCGTCGGCAGCTACGTCACGTCCCTCGACATGGCGGGCGCGAGCATCAGCGTCATGCCGCTGGACGAGGAGCTCATCACGCTGTGGGACGCTCCTTCCCACACCGTGGCACTGCGTCAGGGAATGTGAGGACCGCATGGACGACACGCTCGACACCTCCTGGGTGCTGCGCTGGGCCGAGCTCGCGCAGCACGCCGTCTCCGAGAACCGGATCGCGCTCATGGAGCTCGACCGCGCCATCGGCGACGGCGACCACGGCGACAACCTCGACCGCGGCTTCACCGCCGTGAGCGCCAAGCTCGCCGACGCCTCCCCGGACTCCCCGACGGCGGCCCTCAAGCTCATCGCCACCACCCTCATGTCCACCGTCGGTGGGGCGGCCGGCCCCCTGTACGGCACGGCGTTCCTCCGGGCCGCCACGGCCCTGGGCGACGGGCCGGTCGACGCGGCGGGGGTCGCGGCCCTGCTCACCGGCGCCGTCGAGGGCGTCACGGCACGCGGCCGGGCGGAGGCCGGGGACAAGACGATGGTCGACGCGCTGCGCCCGGCCGCCGAGGCCGCCCGCGCGGTCGCCGAGGAGGGCGGCAGCGCCCGGGCCGCCCTCGCGGCCGCCGCCGACGCCGCCGCCGCGGGCGCGGAGGCCACGGAGCCGATGGTGGCCCGCAAGGGCCGCGCCAGCTACCTCGGTGAGCGCTCGGCCGGCCACCGCGACCCCGGCGCCCAGTCCAGCGCCCTCATCCTGCGCGCCGCCGCCGACGCTGCCGCGGGGGGAGCGGGGCAGTGACGACGGCGATCGTCGTCGTCTCCCACTCCGCGCAGTTGGCCCAGGGGCTGTGCGAGGTGGCGGCGCAGATGGCGCCCGACGTCCTGCTCCGCCCGGCCGGCGGGACCGACGACGGCCGCATCGGCACGAGCTTCGACAAGCTCCTCACCGCGGTCGGTGAGCTGACGGCGGACGGTGGTGACGGCGTCGTCGTCCTCACCGACCTCGGCTCGGCGACGATGACCGCCGAGTCCGTCCTCGAGATGGTCGACGACGAGCGCGTGCTGCTCGCCGACGCCCCGCTCGTCGAGGGCACCGTCGCCGCGGCCGTCGCCGCGCAGGGCGGCGCCGGCCCGGAGGAGGTCCGGCGTGCCGCCGAGGAGGCCGCCCTGTCCTTCGCCGCCGCCCAGCGCAGCGGCCCCGCCGAACCGGCACGCGGCGGGGAGGTCCTCGAGCGGGTCCTCCAGCTGCGCAACCCGCTGGGCCTGCACGCCCGTCCCGCCGCGCAGCTCGCCCGCCTCGTCTCGGGCTTCGACGCCCACGTCGAGGTCGACGGCGTGGACGGCGCCAGCGTCCTCGCCCTCATCGGGCTCGGGCTCTCGGGTGGCGCGACGATGACGGTCCGGGCCAGCGGCCCGCAGGCCGAGCACGCCCTCGACGCCGTCGCCCAGGTCGTCGACGAGGGCTTCGGGGAGGCGTAGGGGCCGACTCGCCGGGACATGGTTATGGTGGCCGGAGCGCTCACCCGACCGCACCGTCGCCCGAAGGGAACCCACCCCATGCACGAGGTCAAGGCCGTCGTCGTCAAGGAGAAGAACGCCCCCGCCACGGTGGAGACGATCCTCGTCCCCGACCCGGGCCCGGGGGAGGCGCTCGTCGACGTCGTCACGTGCGGCGTGTGCCAGACCGACCTCCACTACAAGGTCGGCGGGGTCAGCGACGACTTCCCCTTCCTCCTCGGGCACGAGGCCTCCGGCGTCGTCTCCGCCGTCGGTGAGGGCGTCACCGAGATCGCCGTCGGGGACCGCGTCATCCTCAACTGGCGCGCCGTGTGCGGGCAGTGCCGCGCGTGCCGCAAGGGCCAGCCCTGGTACTGCTTCGCCACCCACAACGCGACGCAGAAGATGACCCTGCAGGACGGCACCGAGCTCAGCCCGGCGCTGGGCATCGGCGCCTTCGCCGAGAAGACCCTCGTCGCCGCCGGGCAGTGCACGCGGATCGAGGGCGACATCGCCCCCGAGCAGTACGCCGCCCTCGGCCTGCTCGGCTGCGGCGTCATGGCCGGCATCGGCGCGGTCCTCAACACCGGCGCGGTCCAGCGCGGGGAGTCGGTGGCCGTCATCGGGTGCGGCGGGGTCGGCACGGCCGCCATCGCCGGCGCCGTGCTCGCCGGGGCGACGACGATCATCGCCGTCGACCTCGACGACGAGAAGCTCGCCACCGCCCGCCGCTTCGGCGCCACCCACACCGTCAACTCGCGTGAGCAGGACCCGGTCGAGGCGATCCGCGAGCACACCGGCGGCTTCGGCGCCGACGTCGTCGTCGACGCCGTCGGCGTGGCCGCCACCTTCGCCCAGGCCTTCGAGGCGCGCGACCTCGCCGGCCGCGTCGTCCTCGTCGGCGTGCCGGACCCGGGCACGACGTGGGAGATCCCGCTGGACCAGGTCTTCGGCCGCGGCGGGGCGATCAAGTCCGCGTGGTACGGCGACACCCTGCCCTCGCGCGACTTCCCCATGCTCGTCGAGCAGTACCGCCTGGGCCGCCTCGACCTCGACGGCTTCGTCACCGAGCGCATCGGCATCGACGACGTCGAGCCCGCCTTCGACAAGATGGCCGCCGGCAAGGTGCTGCGCTCCGTCGTCGAGATCAACGACCCGCCCGCCTCCTGACCCGCCGCCCTCGCCCTTCACCCTTTATCGCCGACAGCTGAGTTGTTACCGGCTGTCACCCGACCCCGTGGGAGCCACCCGATGACCACCCCCGTGCGCACCGACAGCAGCGGACGCGTCCGCGTCGAGAACCTCGTCACGAGCGGCACCTTCTCGCTCGACGGCGGGACCTGGGACGTCGACAACAACGTGTGGGTCGTCGGTGACGACACCGAGTGCGTCGTCATCGACCCGGCGCACGACCCGGCCGCCGTCGTCGAGGCGGTGGGCGGCCGTCGCGTCGTCGCCGTCCTGCTCACCCACGGCCACGACGACCACATCCGCGCCGTGCGCGACGTCGCCGCCCGGGTGGGCGCGCCGGTCCACCTCAACCCGGCCGACACGATGCTGTGGGAGCAGGTCCACCCCGGCACGACGGCGGACGAGGAGATCGCCGACGGGCAGGAGATCACCGTCGCGGGGGTCACGCTCACCGCCCTGCACACCCCCGGCCACTCGCCCGGCTCGACGTGCTTCTACGCACCGGCCCTGGGGGAGGGCGGCGTCCTCTTCTCCGGGGACACCCTCTTCAACGGCGGGCCCGGCGCGACCGGCCGCTCCTACTCGGACTTCCCGACGATCATCGAGTCGATCCGCGAGCGGGTCCTCACCCTGCCCGAGTCGACCGAGGTGCTCACCGGCCACGGCGACGCGACCTCCGTCGGGGCCGAGAAGCCGCACCTGCAGGAGTGGGTCGACCGCGGCCACTGACAGGCCCGGCCCGGTGGGTAGGGCACGATAGGGGCCATGAGCGAGATCAAGCCCGTCGAGAGCTGGCTGACCGACATGGACGGCGTGCTCGTCCACGAGCAGCAGGCCATCCCCGGCGCCGCCGAGTTCATCTCGGCCCTCATCGACTCGGGGCGGCGGTTCCTCGTCCTGACGAACAACTCGATCTTCACGCCGCGCGACCTGCGCGCGCGGCTGCGCGCCGGGGGCATCGACATCCCCGAGGACGCGATCTGGACCTCGGCGATGGCCGCGGCCCAGTTCCTCGACGGCCAGCGCCGCGGGGGCAGCGCGTACGTCGTCGGCGAGGCCGGGCTCACCACCGCGCTGCACGACATCGGCTACACGATGACCGACGTCGACCCCGACTACGTCGTCCTCGGGGAGACCCGTACCTACTCCTTCGAGGCGATCACCCGCGCGATCCGGCTCATCGAGGCGGGGGCGCGCTTCATCGCGACCAACCCCGACCCCTCCGGCCCCTCCCAGGAGGGCACGCTCCCGGCCACGGGCGCGGTCGCCGCCCTCATCACCCGGGCCACCGGCGTGGAGCCCTACTTCGTCGGCAAGCCCAACCCGCTCATGATGCGCAGCGCCCTCAACCGCATCGACGCGCACTCGGAGTCCAGCGTGATGATCGGGGACCGGATGGACACCGACGTCGTGTCCGGCCTCGAGGCCGGTATGCGGACCATCCTCGTGCTCACCGGCTCCACCCGTCCCGAGCAGGTGGACCGCTTCCCGTACGTGCCCACCCGGGTCGTCGACTCCATCGCCGACGTCACCCCGCTCGTCGCCGAGTACGCCCCGCGGGCGGACCGGTGACGCGCCGTCCCCGGCGCAGCGCCCGGGCGCTGTTCACGGCCACCCTCCTCCTCAGCGAGGCGATGGTCGTCCTCTTCGCCGGGCTCGTCGCCTACGGCCTGCGCCTCGCTCCCGTGCGCGAGATCGTCGTCGGCGGCCTGGTGCTCGCGGTGTGGGCCGTGCTCGCCGGCGCGCTCGTGCGCCGCGGCACGGTCGGCTACGTCCTCGGCTCGGTGCTCCAGGTCGCGCTCATCGCGACCGGGCTCGTCGTGCCGATGATGTACGTCGTCGGCGGTCTCTTCGCGGTGCTGTGGCTCGTGTCCCTGCGCATCGGCGGGCAGATCGACGCGGAGCGGGTCGTGCGCGAGGACGCCGAGCGCGAGTACGAGGAGCAGCACGGGGCGGGGGAGGCCGCGACGGGCCGGTAGTGTCGGTCGCGTGACTTCCACCGAACGCACCCTCGTCCTCATCAAGCCCGACGGCGTCCAGCGCTCCCTCGTCGGGGAGGTCCTGCGCCGCATCGAGGCCAAGGGCTACCGCATCGTCGCCCTCGAGATGCGCAGCGCCGACGCCGAGCTCCTCGGCGAGCACTACGCCGAGCACCGCGGGCGCCCCCACTTCGAGCCGCTCCTCGAGTTCATGGGCTCCGGCCCGCTCGTCGCCGCCGTCGTCGAGGGCAACCGTGTCATCGAGGGCTTCCGCTCCCTCGCCGGCACCACCGAGCCGACGACGGCGGCCCCCGGCACCATCCGCGGCGACCTCGCCCGCGCGTGGGACACCCAGGTGATCCAGAACCTCGTCCACGGCTCCGACTCCCCGGAGTCGGCCGAGCGCGAGATCTCCCTCTGGTTCCCCACGCTCTGACCCACCCCGTCCGCGCCGAGAGCTGAGCCGTTCCTCGGGACGGCTCAGCTCTCGGCGTCGTGGGGCAGGGGTCAGTAGAACTCCCGCGTGTCCATGACGTTGCGCAGCGGCCGGCCGTCCAGCAGGCGCGTGGCGTTCTCGGCGAAGAGCGCGGCGATCCGGCGCGGCTCCTGCTCGGAGAGTGCCGCGGTGTGAGGGCTGAGGAGCACGCTCGGGTGGCCCCACAGCGGACTGTCGACGGGCAGCGGCTCCACGGCCGTGACGTCGAGCGCCGCGAACCCGACGCGGCCGGCGTCGAGGGCCTCGACCAGCGCGTCCTCGTCGACGACGGTCCCTCGGCCGACGTTGACGAAGAGGGTGCCGGGCCGCAGGCCACCGAAGACCTCGGCCCCGAGCAGCCCGGTCGTCCGGTCGGTGCCCGGCAGCGCCGACACGATCGCGTCCGCCTGCGCCGCCGCGGCGGCGAGGTCGTCGAGCGGGACGACGCGGTCGACGTGCTCGACGGCCTCGCGCCGGCGGCTCGTGCCCCAGACGGTGGCGCCCAGCGCCGCGAAGCGCTGCGCGACGACGCGACCGATGCCGCCGAGCCCGACGACGAGGACCGTCATCTCGCTCACGTGCCGCATGAGGCGCCGGCCGTCGCCCCACGTGCGTGACGCCTGGTCCGCCTCGAGCCGCCGCAGGTCCTTCGCGCCGGCGAGCACACCGAGGAGGGCCCACTCGGCCAGCGTCTCGGCGTGCATGCCCGCGCTCGTCGTCACGGTGACGCGCTCGAGCTCCTCGGCCGTGAGCCCTGCGGCCCTGACCTGGCCGCCGCCGCCCGCGGCGGTCGTGTGGACCCACCGCAGCCGCGGGTTGCTGCGCACGGTCCGGGCGAGCGCCTCGGGGGAGACGTCGGGGATCCCGAAGAGCGCGTCCGCGTCGTCGAGCAGGGCCTCGAAGGCACGCTGCTGCGCCGGGTCGCGGCGCCAGTCGGGGTCCCCCTCCCAGTCGCCGCTCCAGCGCCACGGCGGGGTGAGGCCGGGTCCGCGCAGCAGCTCGATGCGCGGCTCGCGACGGAGGACGAGCTCGACCGACGCGTCGTCGAGGGTGACGCCGAGCGCCACCTTGAGGGTGTGGTCCGGCACGGGAACTCCTTGCTGTGGGGGCGGCGGGGGCCGGGTGGGGCGCGGTCAGCGCAGCGGGGTCTCGAGGCGGGTGGCGCCGACGATCACCGTGACGACGCGACCGGGACGGGCCTCGTGGTTGGACAGCGGTGCGCCCGCCATGACGACGTCACCCGGGCCCAGGCGCACCCACCGGGCGACGTAGGCGAGGGACTCCCTCACGGGCACGGGCATCGCCTCCACCGTCGTGCCGCACACGCGGGTGCCGTCGAGCTCGAGGGCGAGCAGCCCGGTGTCGAGGGACGCCGCGGTGTCGATCCACGGGCCGAGCGGCGTGGAGCCGTCCCCGCCCTTGGACTCGAAGTTGCGCGGGTCGAGCGTGGAGCGGTCCGGGTAGGAGATGTCGTTGACGGCGGTGACGCCGAGGACGAGCTCGTGGGCGTTGCCCTCGGTGAGGTCCGGGTTCTCCGGGCTGCCGGTGTCACGGCCGATGACGACCGCGACCTCCGCCTCCATGACGGCGCGTCCCGCGTCGCGGCGCAGGCGCACCGGCTCGCCGTGCGCGACGACGGTGCGCGGGCTCTTGAGCCAGGCCTGCACGGGGGAGGGGTGGTCCGACGTGCCCCGGTTCTGGGCGATGCCGACGAGCACCGTGGGGACGGTCGGGGGGAGCAGCCGCAGGTCCGCAGCGGGGACGGCCTCGCCGTCGTCGTGCGGGCGGCGTCCCTCGCCGAGGGCGACGTACGGGTCCTCGACGGGCCGGACGACGTCGCCGTCGAGCCGGACGTGGCGGACCGTGCCGTCGAGGACCGCGCGCCCGATGCGCATCACCGCACCGCCGTGCTGATCGCCGCGTGCGTCTCGTCGGTGGAGACACGGATGGCGTCGTCGTGCCTGAGGAGGTCGCGGCCCTTGGTCTCGGGCACGAGGAAGGTCGACGCCGTCGTGATGAGCGCGAGCGTGGCCATGTACACGGCGGGAAGCAGCCAGTCGCCGTCGGAGACCGCGAGGAGGTAGGCGCCGAGCACGCCGGCCAGCCCGCCCGCGAGGACAGCGGAGATCTCCCGCGCCATCGCGACGCCGAGGTAGCGGTGACGGTTGCCGAAGAGCTCGGGCAGCATCGCGCACTGGGGGCCGAGCATGGTGTTGACCGCGACACCGATCCCGATCGCGATGACGGCGATGACGCCGACGGGGTGACCCTGGGAGAGCACCCACCAGGCCGGGAAGGAGTACAGCAGCAGGAACACGGCCCCCGCGCGGTAGACGATGCGGCGGCCGAACCGGTCCGACAGGTGACCGCTGAGCGGGAGCACGACCATCGCGATGAGCGCGCCGAGCGTGACGCCCCACGTCGCGACACCGCGGTCGACGGGGTTGGCGATGAAGTTGCCGGCGACGAACGCCAGACCCAGCGTCTGGAACATGTAGGAGCCGCCGTTCTCGGCCATCCGCAGCCCGATCCCGACGACGACGCTGGGGAAGCCCGTGGTGAAGATGTCGCGCACGGGTCGTTCGGCGACCTGCTCGTGCTTCTCCAGCTCCACGAACGTCGGGGTCTCACGCAGCCGCATGCGGATGAACAGCGCGAGCAGGATGAGGAGGAAGGAGGAGAGGAAGGGCAGGCGCCACGCCCAGCCGAAGAAGACCTCGTCGGGCAGCAGGGACATGAGCGAGAACACCAGGGCGGCGAGCAGGGTGCCGAGCTGGATGCCGATGAAGGGCAGCGCGGAGAAGAAGCCGCGGCGGCGGACCGGGGAGTACTCGGCCATGAGCACCGTCGCGCCCGCCTGCTCGGCGCCCGCCCCGAAGCCCTGGAGGAGGCGGAGCACCGTCAGCAGGACGGGAGCCCAGGCGCCGATCGAGTCGTAGGTGGGCAGCGCGCCGATGAGCGTCGTGGCCCCGCCCATGAGGGCGATCGTCACGACGAGCACCCACTTGCGGCCGAGCCGGTCGCCGAGCGTGCCGAAGAAGAGGCCGCCGAGCGGACGGGCGACGAACCCGACCCCGAAGGAGGCGAGCGAGGCGACGACGGCGAGCTCCGGCGGGAGGTTGGAGAAGAACAGATCGCCGAAGATCAGCGCCGAGAAGAGCCCGTACAGGGCGAAGTCGAAGTACTCGAGTGCGCTTCCCACGCTCGAGGCGAGCGTCGCGCGGCGCAGGTTGTCGGCGTAGTCCGGATCGTCGGTGTGGTCCAGGCGCCTGGTGGTGTCGTCGTTGGTCACGTGCCATCCCCTCGATAGGCGTGCTCCGTTGCGTGTGAACCGTAACACCATGCTGAACGCCGTACAACCTGCTGAACAGATCGGTGCTGGGTCGTCAGGTGGCCGGTCGGTGGAGGGGGTTCGTCAGGGCCTGTGCCGCCGTGAGGAGTGCGGCGCCGACCTCCGCGACCCGCGCCTCGTCGGCCTCCTCGGTGAGGAGCGCGGCCCCCATCGCCAGCGGCGGGTCGACCGGCGCCCACGGCTCGAGCGGGACGGCGACCCCGGTGATCCGCGCGAGCGAGGCGCCGCGGTCGATCGCGTAGCCGCGCTCGCGGGTCGCGGCGAGTGTGGGGAGGAGCTCGTCCACCGTCGTCGGGCTGTCCGGCGTCAGCTGCCGGAAGGGCTGCGAGCCCGCCAGGAGGGAGCGCACCCGGTCGTCGTCGACGGTGGACAGGAGGGCCAGCCCGGTGGCGGTCATGGCCGCCGGCAGCCGAGAGCCGAGAGGGGTGCCGAAGCGGTTGGGCCACCGACCCTCGTGCCGCGCGAGGTAGACCGCCTCGCTGCCGTCGAGCATGGCGATCTGCACCACCTCACCGTGGAGCACCGGCGACGCGGCGACGACCCGGTAGAACTCGCGGACCTGGTTGAACTGTTGCGCGTAGGCGCCCCCGAGCTCGGCCACCCGCCGCCCCAGCCGGTAGCCGCCGTTGTCCCGCTCGATCATCGCGCCGTCCTCAAGGGCCGCGCACAGGTTCGCCGTCGAGGACTTCGCGATGCCCAGGGCCCGGGCGATCTCGCTGAGCGTCAGGGGGACCCCCTGCGCGTCCGCCAGCAGGGTGAGGATCCGCAGCGAGCGCGACACCGCGGGGGCGGGGCCACGCTCGGGCGCACCGGTCGGTGCATCGGTCATGCGAGGTTCCTTCGGGTCGGGAGGCCGGGTACGCGACCAACCTAGCCAAGCGGACCGCGGCAGGGACCGGCCCGCGACTCCCCGGGGACCGCGGTTCCGCCCGTTAGGCTGCTTCCGTGCATCTCAAGACGCTGACGCTGCGGGGGTTCAAGTCCTTCGCCTCAGCGACGACCCTCCACCTGGAGCCGGGGATCACCTGCGTGGTGGGGCCCAACGGCTCGGGCAAGTCCAACGTCGTGGACGCCCTGTCGTGGGTGATGGGGGAGCAGGGCGCCAAGTCGCTGCGCGGCGGCTCGATGTCCGACGTCATCTTCGCGGGCACCTCCTCGCGCGCGCCGCTCGGCCGCGCCGAGGTCTCCCTCACCATCGACAACTCCGACGGGCTGCTGCCCATCGACTACTCCGAGGTGACGATCTCCCGCACCCTGTTCCGGGGCGGCGGCTCGGAGTACGCCATCAACGGCGAGGCGTGCCGGCTCCTCGACATCCAGGAGCTCCTCTCCGACACCGGCATGGGCCGGGAGATGCACGTCATCGTCGGGCAGGGTCAGCTCGACGCCGTCCTGTCCGCCGGGCCCGAGGAGCGCCGCGGCTTCATCGAGGAGGCCGCCGGCGTCCTCAAGCACCGCCGCCGCAAGGAGAAGGCGCTGCGCAAGCTCGAGGCGATGAAGGCCAACGTCGACAGGGTCAACGACCTGTCCACCGAGATCCGCCGCCAGCTCGGCCCGCTCGCCCGCCAGGCCGACGTCGCGCGCCGCGCGCAGGTCATCCAGGCGGACCTGCGCGACTCCCGCGCCCGCCTGCTGGCCGACGACCTCGTCCAGCTCACCGCGACCCTCCAGCGGGAGGTCGCCGACGAGACCGCCCTGCGGGAACGCCGCACCGCCGTCGAGGCCGCCGCAGACTCCGCCCGCAGCCGGCTCGCCGCCCTCGAGGCGCAGGCCGCGGCCGCCGCGCCGCTCCTGCGCGAGGCGACCGACACGTGGCACTCCCTCTCGGGGCTGCGCGAGCGCCTGCGCGGCCTGCACTCCCTGGCCGCCGAGCGCACCCGCCTCCTCGGCGCACCCACCCAGGAGCACCGCGGCACCGATCCGGAGGAGCTCGACGCCCGCGCCGCCCGCGCCCGCGAGGAGGAGCAGGCGCTCGCCGCGGAGGTCGAGGCCGCCCGCGCCGCACGGGACGCCGTCGTCGCCGAGCGCACCCGTCTGGAGGAGGCCGAGCGCGAGGCCGAGCGAGCGCTGGCCGCCGTCCACCGTGGCGTCGCCGACCGCCGCGAGGGGCTCGCCCGCCTCACCGGGCAGGTCGCCGCCCGCCGCAGCGCCGCGGAGGCCGCCCAGGCCGAGCTCGGACGCCTGCGCGCCAACCTCGCCGAGGCGGAGGAGCGCAGCCGCCACGCCCAGGCCGAGTTCACCGCCCTCGAGCAGCAGGTCGCCGGCGAGGAGGAGGGCGAGGAGGGCCTGGACGAGGCGCACGAGGAGGCCCTGGAGGAGCTCGACGCCGCCGAGGCCGCCCTCGCCGCGCTCCTCGAGGAGGAGCGCACCGCCGAGGGCGAGCGCCGCACCTGGCAGACCCGCCGCGACACCCTCGAGCTCTCCCTCGCCCGCAAGGACGGCACCGGGGCGCTCCTCGACGCCGCCGACCGGCTCGCCGGGCTGTGCGGCTCCCTGCCGGACGCGCTGAGCGTCGAGCACGGCTACGAGACCGCCGTCGCCGCCGTCCTCGGCGCCCACACCGACGCCGCCGTCGTCGAGTCCACCGACGTCGCCGTCGACGCCATCCGCCGCGCCCGCGACGAGGACCTCGGCCAGGTGCGTCTCGTCGTCGCCGGTGCCGCCGCCCCCGACGACGACGGCGCCGCCCCCGCGGGCGGGCGCTGGGCCCGTGACGTCGTCACCGCCGACGGCGAGCTCGCCGGTGCCGTCGACACCCTGCTGGCCCGCGCCGTCGTCGTCGACGACCTCGCCGCCGCCCGGGCCGCCGTCGCGGCAGCCGACGTCCTCGCCGTCACCCGCGACGGCGACGTCCTCTCCCGCGCCAGGGCCGCCGGCGGCACGAGCGCCGGCCCGAGCGTGCTCGAGCTGCACGCCGCCCACGAGGAGGCGGCGAGCGAGGCCGACGCCGCGACCGCCCGCGCCGAGCAGGCCCGCTTCGGGCTCGTCGCCGCCCGCGACCGCGTCGCCCGCGCCCAGGAGTCCGTCGACGCCACCCTCGCCGCCCTGCACGCCTCGGACGCCCGGCTCGCCGGCGTCGCCGAGCAGCTGGGCCGCCTCGGGTCCGCCGCCCGCTCCGCCGAGGCCGAGGCCGAGCGCATCCGTCCCGCGATCGCCGAGCTCGTCACCACGGGCGAGGAGCACGAGCGCCAGCTCGCCGAGCTCCTCACCCGCCTCGAGGTCGCCCAGCGGGAGCCCGAGCGCACCGAGGACGACCTCACGGCCGCGACGGCCGAGCGCGACCGCGCCGCCGGGGAGGCCCGCGCGGCCCGCGCCCGGGAGACCGAGGCGCGCCTGGCGCTGCGCACCGTCGAGGAGCGGGCCGGGGCCCTGTCCGGCCGGGCCGCGTCCCTCGAGCGGGCCGCCGAGGCCGAGCGGGTCGCACGCCGCAAGGCCGCCGAGCGCGAGCAGCGTCGCGCCCGGCAGGCCGAGACCGCCGCTCTCGTGCGCTCCGGTGCCGAGCAGGCGCTCGCCGTCGTCGAGCGCTCGCTGTCCGCCGCCGCGGACGCCCGCGAGGAGGCCGAGGAGGCCCGCGGGGCCCGGGAGCGGGAGATCGCCCAGGTGCGCGGCGAGCTCGAGGAGGCCACCGGCGAGCTCGCGCGGCTCACCGACGCCGTCCACCGTGACGAGGTCGCCCGCACCGAGCAGCGGCTGCGCATCAGCCAGCTCGAGGAGCGCTCGGTGAGCGAGCTCGGCCTGGACCCCGAGGTGCTCGTCGAGGAGTACGGCCCCCACCAGCCGGTGCCCGTCGTCGTGCCCGAGGGGGAGGAGCCGCGCGAGCCCGTCCCCTACGTGCGCGAGGAGCAGGACAAGCGGCGCAAGCGTGCCGAACGGGACCTCGCCCGCCTGGGCAAGGTCAACCCGCTGGCCCTGGAGGAGCACGCGGCGCTCGCCGAGCGGCACCAGTTCCTCACCGAGCAGCTCGCCGACCTCAAGAAGTCCCGCGCCGACCTCATGGAGATCGTCCGGGAGATCGACGAGCGCGTCGAGCGGGTCTTCGCGGAGGCCTACGCGGACACCGCGGCCGCCTTCGACGACGTCTTCGCCCGGCTCTTCCCCGGCGGCGAGGGCCGGCTCGTCCTCACCGACCCCGAGGACATGCTCACCACCGGCATCGAGATCGAGGCCCGGCCCGCGGGCAAGAAGGTCAAGCGCCTGTCCCTCCTGTCCGGCGGGGAGCGCTCGCTCACCGCCGTCGCGCTCCTCGTCGCGATCTTCAAGGCGCGGCCCAGCCCCTTCTACGTCATGGACGAGGTCGAGGCGGCGCTGGACGACACGAACCTCGGCCGGCTGCTGGAGATCTTCACCGAGCTGCGGGAGGACTCCCAGCTCATCGTCATCACCCACCAGAAGCGGACGATGGAGATCGCCGACGCCCTGTACGGCGTCACGATGCGCGGTGACGGCGTCACCACCGTCATCAGCCAGCGGCTGGCCGAGGAGGAGCGCGCCGGGGTCTGACCCACGCCGGTGAGACCGGGTAGCACAAATCGCCGGTCCGTGAGTGATAATGGGCCCATGACGGGGGCGATCCTGGTGACCACGCTCGCGGCGCTGTGCGCCGCGGGGATCTTCGCTGCCGTCCTCATGGCCCAGCGTCCCGAGGAGGGATGGGGCACCTGGCTGCGTGACACGGTCCGCGCCTGGCGGCGGGAGGACTTCACGTGGGCCGACGAGGTCGACGAGGAGGACGCCGGCGGCCTCGGCACGCTGTACCTCATGAGCGAGCCGGGCAACGCCTACACGACGGCCGAGGAGCTCGCCGAGCGCCTGCGCGACATCCGCGAGCACGCCCCCGCCCTGCCCGACCGCGGCGAGGGCCGGCCCACCGAGGCGCGCGCCTGACCCAGGCGCCGGGGACGCGCTGCGCCCCCGCCTCACCTGCGCGGTGGCCCTGCGGCCGTCCCGTGGTCCAGACTTGGCTGTTGTGACCGATCAGCTCTGGGCAGTCCTTGCCGTCGTCCTCGTCGTCCTCGCCGGCGGAACCGCCGCCCTCACCGCGGGCGTGCGCCGCCGTCGTCCACCCGCGCTGCCGGAGGAGCGGCCCGCGTCCGTCGCCACGGCCGAGGCGCCGGCCGACACCCTGCCGCCGGAGGTGGACGACAGCGACGTCGTGGTCGAGGAGCCGCCGGCCGTCGAGACGGAGCGTCCCGCGCCCGTCGCCGGCCGCATGGTCCGCCTGCGCGAGCGGCTCTCCCGCTCGGGCACCATCGGGCGCTCGCTCCTGTCGATCCTCTCCCGTGAGTCGCTCACCGAGGAGGACTGGGAGGAGATCGAGGAGACCCTCCTGCTCGCCGACGTCGGCATCGGCCCCACGACCGAGCTCATGGACCGCCTGCGCACCCGCGTCCAGGTGCTCGGCACCAAGGACGCCGCCTCCGTCCGCGAGATCCTGCGCGAGGAGCTCCTCCAGCTCGTCGACCCCACGATGGACCGCACGCTGCGCACGGCGCAGGGCGTGGGCGACGACGGCGCGCCGCACCCGGCGACGATCCTCGTCGTCGGCGTCAACGGCACGGGCAAGACGACGACGGTGGGCAAGCTCGCCCGCGTCCTCGTCGCGGAGGACCTCGAGGTCGTCCTCGGTGCCGCCGACACCTTCCGCGCGGCGGCCGCCGACCAGCTGCAGACCTGGGGCGAGCGCGTGGGCGTCACCACCGTGCGCTCGGACCGCGAGGGCGCCGACCCGGCCGCCGTCGCCTTCGACGCCGTGCAGGCCGGGCGCACCGCCGGGGCGGACGTCGTCCTCGTCGACACCGCCGGGCGCCTGCAGAACAAGGCCGACCTCATGGGTGAGCTCGGCAAGATCAAGCGCGTCATCTCCCGGCAGGCACCGGTGAGCGAGGTCCTCCTCGTCCTGGACGCGACCACGGGCCAGAACGGCCTGCGGCAGGCGCAGGTCTTCGCCGAGGTCGTCGACGTCACCGGCATCGTCCTCACCAAGCTCGACGGGACCGCCAAGGGCGGGATCGTCGTCGCCGTCCAGCGCGAGCTCGGCGTGCCGGTCAAGCTCGTCGGCCTGGGCGAGGGCGCGGACGACCTCGCCCCCTTCGTCGCCGAGGACTTCGTCGAGGCCCTGCTCGCCTGAGGCTTCCCCCGCCGCATATGCGGGAAAACGACGCACGCGGGGAGTCCCCGGACGTCGTACTCCCGCATATGCGGACGAGGGGGAGGGGCTGGAAACACGGCCGTCACACGGCGGCGAATAACGTCACCTGACCGAAACATGGCCGCGCCGTGCCTGAAACATGGTGCGAGCAAGGTGGTCCCAGCCGGCCGCAAGGAGCCGGGATCGAGAGGACCACCCATGGAGCTCGACAGCGGCATCACCGCGTGGATGCTGGTCTCAGCATCGCTCGTGCTGCTCATGACACCCGGGCTGGCGCTGTTCTACGGCGGTATGACCCGGTCCAAGTCCGTACTCAACATGATGATGATGTCCTTCGGGGCGATGGGCGTCATCGGCGTCATCTACGTGCTGTGGGGCTGGTCGATGTCCTACGGCAGCCAGAGCATCGGCGGAATCTTCGCCAACCCCTTCGAGATGTTCGGCCTCGACGGCGCGATCCTCGACGAGTCCGGGGAGTTCGTCCTCGACGGCGGACTGCCCGTCATCGTCGACGTCGGCTTCCAGGTCACCTTCGCCATCATCACCACCGCCCTCATCAGCGGTGCCCTCGCCGAGCGCGTGAAGTTCGGCACCTGGATGGTGTTCACCGGACTGTGGGTCACCCTGGCCTACTTCCCGATGGCCCACATGGTCTGGGGCGGCGGCCTCCTCAGCGGTGACGGCCCCTTCGCCTCCATCGCCGAGCCGATCGACTTCGCGGGCGGCACCGTCGTCCACATCAACGCCGGCGTCGCGGCCCTCGTGCTCGCGATCGTCGTCGGCAAGCGCCGCGGCTTCGGGCGCACCCCCAGCCGCCCCCACAACCTCCCCTTCGTCATGCTGGGCGCGGCGCTCCTGTGGTTCGGCTGGTTCGGCTTCAACGCCGGCTCCGCCTACGCCGCCGACGGCCTCGCCGGCCTCGCCTGGGTCAACACGACGACCTGCGCCGCCGCCGCGATCCTCGGCTGGCTCGTCGTCGAGAAGCTGC
The DNA here is from genome assembly GCF_014837105.1 of Oceanitalea stevensii. GTDB lineage: Bacteria > Actinomycetota > Actinomycetes > Actinomycetales > Actinomycetaceae > Oceanitalea > Oceanitalea stevensii. The sequence continues at coordinate 53,861 of NZ_JACSPO010000001.1, forward strand.
GTGACGGGCACGCCACCTCCCTCGGTGCCGCCTCCGGCATCGTCGCGGGCCTCGTCGCCATCACCCCCGCGGCCGGCGCGCTCAGCCCGGTCGGCGCGATCGTCCTGGGCCTCCTCGCCGGTGGGCTGTGCGCCCTCGCCGTGTCGCTCAAGTACCGCTTCGGCTACGACGACTCCCTCGACGTCGTCGGCGTCCACCTCGTCGGTGGCCTCGTCGGCACCGTGATGATCGGCTTCCTCGCCACCGACGGCGGCCTCCTCTACGGCGGCGGCGTCAACCTCCTCGCCGTCCAGGTCATCATCGCCGTCGTCGCGATGCTCCTGTCCGCCGTCGTCACCCTCGTCATCGCCCTCGCCCTCAAGGCGACCTTGGGCTGGCGCGTGGCCGAGGACGTCGAGACGATCGGGATCGACTCCGCCGTCCACGGCGAGTCCGCCTACGAGGGCCTGGGCAGCGGCCTGGCCGCCACCCTCCCGCCCCGCGAGGCCGCTCCCACCACCGTCAGCAGCGAAGAGAAGGTCGGGTCATGAAGCTCATCACCGCAGTCGTCCAGCCGCACCGGCTGACCGAGGTCAAGCAGGCACTCACGAGCGTGGGGGTGCGCGGCATGACGGTCTCCGAGGCCAGCGGCTACGGACGCCAGCACGGGCACACCGAGGTCTACCGCGGCGCCGAGTACGCCGTCGACCTCGTGCCCAAGATCCGCATCGAGGTCCTCGTCGACGACCACGACGTCACCGTCGTCACCGGAGCCATCGTCCAGGCCGCCCAGACCGGGCGGATCGGCGACGGCAAGGTGTGGGTCTCTCCCGTCGAGGAGGTCGTGCGGGTCCGCACGGGCGACCGCGGCGCCGTCGCGGTCTGACCGTGGGCCGCGCGCACACCGTCGGCGACCTGCGCGCGGCCCGGCTCGCCCTCCCGCTGCCCCCCCCCGCCCCCGGCGGGGCCGGGCAGCGGGCGTTCGGCGGGCACGCGCTACCGCGCCGAGCTCTCCGGCCTCGTCGACACCGCCCTCGCCGGCCTGTGGGAGGCTGCGGTCCCCGACGCGCCGACCGGCCTCGCGCTCGCGGTCGTCGGGTCCCAGGGACGCCGCGACGCCGGGCCCACGAGCGACCTCGACGTCGTCCTCCTCCACGACGGGCGCCACCACGACGCCGCGTCCGTCGCGCCGCTGGCCCAGGCGCTGTGGTACCCGCTGTGGGACGCGGACCTCGACGTCGACCACGCCGTGCGCAGCCTCGCCGGCTGCCGGCAGGTGGCCTCCGACGACCTCGTCTCGGCGGTCGGCCTGCTCGACGTCCGGCACGTCGCCGGGGACGTCGACGTCGTCACCCGGGCCCGCAGCGCCGTCCTCGCCGACTGGCGGGCGGCGGCACGACGGCGCCTGCCCGAGCTGCTCGGCTCGGTGCGCGAGCGCGGGGAGCGGCACGGGGAGCTCGCCTACCTCGTCGAGCCGGACCTCAAGGAGGCCCGCGGCGGGCTGCGTGACGTCGTCGTCCTGCGGGCGCTGACCGCCACGTGGCTGGCCGACCGGCCCCACGGCGAGCTCGACGACGCCGCCGCCTTCCTCCTCGACGTGCGGGACGCCGTCGCCGTCGTCACGCGGCGCCGCACCACGCGGCTGCTGCGTGCCGACACGCCCGACGTCGCCGACCGGCTCGGGCTCGCCGGCCCGGACGCGCTCCTCGCGGAGCTCGCCCAGGCTGCCCGCGTCGTCACCGCGGCGCTCGACCTCACCGTCCGCCGCGCCCGTCAGGCGCTGCGCCGGACCGCGCTGCTGCGCCGCGGCCCGGCGGTCGTGCGGGGCAGGCGGGTGGCGCCCCGGCTGCGGCCGGTCGCCGCCGGACTGGCCGAGCACGACGGCGAGCTCGTCCTCGCCTCGGACGCCGACGTCGAGCAGGACACCGGTCTCACGCTGCGCGCGGCCGCCGCCGCGGCCCGGACCGGCCTGCCGCTGTCCCCGGTCACCCTCGACAGCCTGCGGCGGGCGCCCGCGCCACCGGTCCCGTGGCCGGGCAGCGCCCGCGCCGACCTCCTCGAGCTGCTCGGCTCCGGCACCGCGCAGGTCCCCGTGTGGGAGGCGCTCGACCTCGCCGGCGTCGTGACGCGGTGGGTCCCCGAGTGGCAGGACGTGCGCAACCGGCCGCAGCGCTCCCCGGTGCACCGGCACACCGTGGACCGCCACCTCGTCCAGACCGCCGCCAACGCCGCCGAGCTGCTGCGCGAGCGAGCTCCGGGCCTCACGGAGCCGGAGCGGGCCACGCTCCTGCTGGCGGCGCTGCTCCACGACATCGGCAAGGTCGACGGCGCGACGGACCACTCGCAGGAGGGGGAGCGGCGGGCCGGGGCCGTCGTCGGGCGGCTGGGTCTGCCCGCCCCCGTCGCGGCGACCGTCACGCTCCTCGTGCGCGAGCACCTCACGCTCGCGACCCTCGCCACGACGCGTGACCCCGCCGACCCGCAGGTGGCGGAGGAGCTGCTCGACGCCGTCGGGCACCGTCCCGTCACCCTCGAGCTCCTCGCCCTGCTCACCGAGGCCGACGCGAGCGCGGCGGGTCCGGTCGCGTGGACGCCGTGGCGCGCACGGCTCGTGGGCGAGCTCCTCGCCCGGGGCCGGGAGCGGCTGCGGCACGCGCCGTCGGTGCCGCCAAGTACCCTGGAGCTCTGACCGGACCCAACGAGCACGAGGAACGTCCTTGTTCGCCAGCCTCTCCGACCGCCTGACAGCCACCTTCCGCAACCTCCGCGGCAAGGGCCGGCTGTCCGAGCAGGACATCACCACCACCGTCTCCGAGATCCGGCGCGCCCTCCTCGAGGCGGACGTCGCCCTGCCGGTGGTGCGTGAGTTCACCGCCGCCGTGCGCGAGCGGGCGCTCGGGGCCGAGGTCTCCGGCGCCCTCAACCCGGGCCAGCAGGTCGTCAAGATCGTCAACTCCGAGCTCGTCGAGATCCTCGGCGGCCAGGCGCGGGACCTGCGCTTCGCCAAGCGCCCGCCCACGGTCATCATGCTCGCCGGCCTCCAGGGCGCCGGTAAGACCACCCTCGCCGGCAAGCTCGCGAAGTGGCTCAAGGACCAGGGCCAGACCCCCCTCCTCGTCGCCTCCGACCTCCAGCGCCCCAACGCCGTCACCCAGCTCCAGGTGGTCGGTGAGCGCGCCGGCGTGCCCGTGTGGGCGCCCGAGCCCGGCAACGGCGTCGGTGACCCCATCGAGGTGGCCCGCTCCGGCCTGGCCCACGCGCAGGACAAGCTCTACTCCGTCGTCATCGTCGACACCGCCGGCCGTCTCGGTGTCGACACCGAGATGATGGCCCAGGCCGCGGCCATCAAGGACGTCGTCCAGCCCGACGAGACCCTCTTCGTCCTCGACGCGATGATCGGTCAGGACGCCGTCGCGACGGCGCAGGCCTTCCAGGAGGGCGTCGACTTCACCGGCGTCGTCCTCACCAAGCTCGACGGCGACGCCCGCGGTGGCGCCGCCCTCTCGGTCGCGAAGGTCACCGGCCGGCCCGTCCTCTTCGCCTCCACCGGTGAGAAGCTCACCGACTTCGAGCGCTTCCACGCCGACCGGATGGCCTCCCGCATCCTCGACATGGGCGACATCCTCACGCTCATCGAGCAGGCCGAGCGCGCCTTCGACTCGGGCGAGGCCGAGCGGATGGCCGCGAAGGTCGCCGGCGGCGAGGACTTCACGCTCCAGGACTTCCTGGACCAGATGCAGCAGCTCAAGAAGATGGGCTCGATGAAGAAGGTGCTCGGGATGCTCCCGGGCGCGGGCCAGATGCGTGAGGCCCTGGAGAACTTCGACGAGCGCGAGGTCGACCGCATCGAGGCGATGGTGCGCTCGATGACGCCGCAGGAGCGGGCGAACCCGAAGATCATCAACGGCTCACGCCGCTCGCGCATCGCCCGCGGCTCGGGCACCACCGTCACCGAGATCAACCAGCTCATGGAGCGCTTCGACCAGGCGAAGACGATGATGCGGCAGATGGCCCGCTCCGGCGGCAAGATGCCCCCCGGCGGCTTCGGTCCCGGCGGTCTGCCCGGTGGCGGCAAGAAGTCCAAGGGGCGGATGGCCCCGCCGCCCAAGAAGGGCAAGAAGGCGAAGTCCGGCAACCCCGCCAAGCGCGCCAAGCAGGAGGCCGAGGCGCTGCGCAAGGCCGCCGAGCAGCCCGCCGCGCCCACCGGCTCCGCCTTCGGGCTGGGCGGCGGGCAGGCCGGCGCCCCGGACGCCGTGCCGGACCTCGAGGACCTGCAGAAGTACCTGCGCTGACGGGGAGTGGGATGGGCCAGCCGCTGCACCTGACCGGGACGATCGTCGTCGGCGACGCCGCCGAGCTCGACGAGTGCTGGGTGGTCGACGGCCGCCTCACGCTGGAGCCACCCGCCGAGCCGGTGCGTGAGGTCGAGGGCTGGGTGCTGCCCGGGCTCGTCGACGTCCACTGCCACATCGGCCTCGGCCCCGAGGGGGCGGTGAGCGTCGAGGAGGCGGAGGTCCAGGCGAAGGCCGACCGCGAGGCCGGCACGCTCCTCGTCCGCGACGCCGGCTCGCCGCAGGACAACCGGTGGGTGCAGCAGCGCAGCGACCTGCCCCGGCTCATCCGCGCCGGCCACCACCTCGCGCGGCCCAAGCGGTACCTGCGCCACTACGGACGCGAGCTCGACGACGTCGCGCAGCTCCCGCAGGCGATGGCCGAGGAGGCCGCCTCCGGGGACGGCTGGGTGAAGGTCGTCGCCGACTGGATCGACCGGTCCGAGGGGGCCGACTCCGACCTGCGCCCGCTGTGGCCCGCCGACATCCTCGCCGAGGGGATCGCCGCCGCGCACGAGGCCGGCGCCAAGGTCACCGCCCACGCCTTCTCCCGCGAGGTCGTCGACGACCTCCTCGACGCCGGGATCGACGGCATCGAGCACGGGACCGGCATGACGGCCGACCACATCGCCGAGGCCGCCCGCCGCCGCGTCCCCGTCACCCCGACCCTGCTCCAGGTGGCCCACTTCGCGGACTTCGCCGAGCAGGCCGGGAGCAAGTACCCCGTCTACGCCGCGCGCATGCGCGCCATGCACGAGCGCCGCTACGAGCAGGTGCGCGCCTTCCACGAGGCCGGCGTGCCGCTGCTCATGGGCTCCGACGCCGGCGGCACCATCGCGCACGGGTCGCTGCCCGCCGAGCTCGCCGAGGTCGTGCGGGCCGGGGTGCCCGTGCACGACGTCGTCGCGGCCGCGAGCTGGCGGGGCCGCGACCTCCTCGGGGTGCCGGGCATCCACGAGGGCGCGGGCGCCGACGTCGTCGTCTACGCCGAGGACCCCCGCGAGGACGTCTCCGCGCTCGCCCGGCCGCGCGCCGTCGTGCTGCGCGGCGAGCTGTACTGAGGGCTGCGCGACCTACCGGAGCCGATCCTGCGGGAGTAGCGTGGCCGGCAGGTGCGCGGTCCAACGGCTGGCCGGCCGCGGCTGTCCGGCCGCGCAGACCGACGGAGGTCCTCATGGACGCCACGACTGCCGCGACCGACGAGCCGCTCGCCCAGCTGCGCTCCCGCCTCACGGGCCCCGTGCTGGGGGCCGGCGACGAGGGGTACGACGAGGCCCGCCGCGTGTGGAACGGGATCATCGACAGGTTCCCGTGGGCGGTGGTCCGCGTTGCCGACGAGGACGACGTCGCCGCCGCGGTCGCCTACGCGCGCGAGCACGGCCTCCCGCTCGCCGTGCGCGGCGGCGGGCACGGTGTCGCCGGGTACGGCACCGTCGACGGCGGCGTCGTCATCGACCTCCGTTCCCTCGACGGGGTGGAGGTGCACGCGCAGGACGGCACGGTCACGGTCGGCGGCGGTGCCCGGCTCGCCGACGTCGACCGCGCCACCACGCCGCACGGGCTCGTCGTGCCGCTCGGGGTGGTGTCCCAGACCGGCGTCGGCGGCCTGACGCTGGGCGGCGGGGTCGGCTGGCTCACCCGCGCCTACGGGCTGGCGGCGGACAACGTGCTCGGCGCGACCGTCGTCACCGCCTCGGGCGACCGCCTCACGGTGAGCGGGACGGAGCACGCGGAGCTGCTCTGGGGGCTGCGCGGGGGCGGGGGCAACTTCGGCGTCGTCACGAGCTTCACCTTCCGGGCCCACCGGTTGCCCCCGGACCTGTACGCGGTCGAGCTCGCCTACGCCGAGCCGCACTGGCCGGCCGCGCTTCGCGCGTGGGAGGAGTGGACCCGCGACCTGCCCGACGCGATGCAGTCGATCGCCACCTTCATCGTCCCGCCGCCCGAGCTCGGTGCCGGGGACCAGCCGTTGCTCATCCTGGCCTCGATGTGGGCCGACCCGGACGACCGGGCGACGGGGGAGCGGCTCGTCGCCGAGCTGCGCGGTGCCTCGCCGCCCGACGACGAGACGCCCGAGAGCGACTGGCCGGCGTGGCAGTCGGCCGTCGACGTGCTGGGCGCCAGGGGCCGCCGGGGCTACTGGCGCAACACCTCCTTCGACCGGCTCGACGACGAGGTCGCCGCTGTGGTGCTGCGCCGGGCCGCCGAGCAGCGCTGGGTCGGGACCGGGATCGACATCCACCACATGGGTGGTGCCTTCGCCCGGGTGCCGGAGGAGGCGAGCCCCTTCCCGGCGCGCGGTGCCCGGTTCTGGCTCAACGTCTACGGCGCGTGGACCGACGCGGCCGACGACACCGCCCGCACCGAGTGGGTCCGCGCCTTCGCGGCGGACATGGCGCCGTTCTCCACCGGCGGCCTGTACGTCAACTTCATGGGCAGCGAGTCCGGTGACGGCACCGGGGCGGCACGGGCCGTCTACGGCGGGGGGACGCTCGACCGGCTCGCGCGGCTCAAGCGCCGCTACGACCCCGAGAACGTCTTCCGGCTCAACCACAACGTCCTCCCGGCCTGACCCGGGCCCCGGAGCCCACGGGCGTCGCTCGACGCGACGCCCTTGACGCGCGCCCGCCTCTATGGTTCATTAGTCGAGTAATGAACCAACGAGGCGAGGGAGGTGGGACATGTTCGACGGACCGGAGCCGATCTACGTGCAGATCGCCGAGCACCTGCGTCGCCAGGTCCTCGACGGCGCGCTCGCCGAGGGGGACCAGGTCATGAGCACCACCCAGTACGCCACGACCTACCGCATCAACCCGGCCACCGCGGCAAAAGCCTTTGCCCAGCTGGTCGACGAGGGTGTCATCTACAAGCAGCGAGGAGTGGGCATGTTCGTCGCCGACGGCGCCCGGGAGCGGCTGCGTGAGCACCGCCGCGGCGCCTTCTTCACCGACCGCCTCGACGCGGTCCTCGACGAGGCGCGCGTCCTGGGCATCGGCCCCGACGACCTCGTCCGCTACATCCAGCAGAAGGGAGCCGGAGCATGAGCGGCCTCGACGTCGAGCTCACCGGACTCACGGTCGACTACCGCGACACCCGCGCCGTCGACTCCGCCACCGTCCGCTTCCCCGCCGACACCATCACCGGTCTCCTCGGCCGCAACGGCTCGGGCAAGACGTCGATGCTCTCGACGATCGCCTCCCTGCGGCGCCCCACGAGCGGCACCGTCCGGGTCGACGGCCGCGACCCCTTCGAGGACGAGCGCCTCATGGAGAGCATCTGCCTCATCCGCGAGAGCGGGGACGTGCTGAGCGAGGAGAAGCTCAAGGTCACCCTCGAGCTCGTCGCCTCCGCCCGGCCCACCTGGGACCAGGCCTACGCCGAGGAGCTCCTCGACGCCTTCGAGCTGGACCCGCGCAAGAAGCCGGGCAAGCTCTCCCGCGGCCAGCGCTCGGCCTTCGGCGCCGTCATCGGGCTCGCCTCCCGCGCGCCGGTGACGATCTTCGACGAGGTCTACCTCGGCATGGACGCCCCGTCCCGCCGCCGCTTCTACGACCTCCTCATCGCCGACTACGTCGAGCACCCGCGCACGGTCATCCTCTCCAGCCACCTCATCGGGGAGGTCGAGCGGCTCTTCGAGAACGTCGTCGTCCTCGACGCCGGCAGGGTGCTCCTCGCCGAGGAGGCCGAGACCCTGCGCAGCCACGGCGTCACCGTGACCGGCCTGGCCGCCGAGGTCGACGCCGCCACCGCGGGTCTGCGCGTGCTCGGCGAGCAGGTGCTCGGGCCCACCAAGCGCGTCACCGTGCTCGGCCGGCTCGACGACGCCGCGCGCGGCCGCTTCCGCGCCGCCTCCCTCGAGCTCGGCGCCGTCCCGATCGAGGACCTGTTCATCGCCCTCACCGAGAAGGAGGCCCACCGATGATCACCGGCACCTCAGCCCCGCGCCTGCGCGGCAGCGTGAGCGTCAGCCGCCCGCAGTGGGTCCGCTCGGCGGTCCACCACCTGCAGGTCTACCTGCTCATGTGGGTGTGGCTGTGGGCGATCGTCGTCGTCGGCGCCGCCGTCGCCATCGCCGTCGTCGACCAGGTCGGCACGGTCAACGTGTCGGTCGTCCAGTTCGTGCGCACCGGCCCGCTCGTGTGGTTCCTCTTCTCGATCGCCGTCATCGTCGCGACGACGTACCTCACCGCGCACGTCGCCAACGGCATGACGCGTCGTTCCTTCCTCACCGGCGGGCTCGTCGCCGCGGTGAGCAGCTCGCTGCTCCACGCCGTGACCGGCGCGGGGCTCCTCCTCCTCGAGGGGGCGCTCTACGACCGCATGGGGTGGCAGCACGACGCCGAGCCGGGGGAGGACTACACCGCGGGCGTCTGGGAGTCGGGGCTCGGGACGCTGCTCGTCGACCACGCCCTCCTCGCCCTCTCCGGCACGCTCACCGGGCTCCTCGTCGGCATCACCTACTACCGGCTCGGCGGCTGGTGGGGCACCCTCGCGCTGCCCCTCACCATCTCGCCGATCCTCGCCGTCATGTTCATGACGAGCTGGACCGAAGCCCCCTTCGTCCCCTTCGACGCGCCGGGCTGGAGCGCCTACCTCGTGGGCGCCGTGCTCGTCCTCGCGGCCGGCCTCGCCTTCGCCCTGCTCGTCCGCCGTGTCCCCATCGCCCGAACGGAGTCATGAGATGGAACCCGTCATCGAGGTCCGCCACCTCCGCAAGACCTACGGCGACAAGGTCGCCGTCGCCGACGTCAGCTTCGACGTCCACCCCGGCGAGATCGTCGCCGTCCTCGGCCGCAACGGCGCCGGCAAGACGACGACGGTCGAGACCGTCGCCGGCCTGCGCACGGCCGACGGCGGCGAGGTCCGTGTCCTCGGCGTCGACCCGCAGCGTCACCCCGAGCTCATCCGTGAGCACGTGGGCATCCAGCTGCAGGAGGCCAAGCTGCCGCCGAAGATCACCGTGGCCGAGGCGATCGAGCTGTACGCCTCCTTCTACGCCGAGCCCGCCGACGGCGAGGAGCTCCTCGAGCTGCTCGGGCTCACCGAGCACCGCGACAAGCGCTTCGACCGCCTTTCCGGGGGCCTGCAGCAGCGCCTGTCGATCGCGCTGGCCCTCGTCGGCAACCCGCGCATCGCCATCCTCGACGAGCTCACCACCGGCCTGGACCCGCAGGCGCGGCGCGAGACCTGGGCGCTCATCGACGGCGTCCGACGGCGAGGGGTCACCATCCTCCTCGTCACCCACTTCATGGACGAGGCCGAGCACCTCAGCGACCGCGTCGTCGTCATCGACGGCGGGCGGGTCGTCGCCGACGGCACCCCGGCCGAGCTCGCCGCGGGCAGCGCGGACGGGCGCAGCTTCCGGATGACCACCCCGCAGCCCGTGGACCCGGCGCTGCTGCTGGCCCTGCCCGAGGTGACCGACGTCGTCGCCCACGGCCGTGAGGTCGAGGTGACGGGCACTCGCCGGGTGCTGCCCGCCGTCGTGCTCGAGCTCGCCCGCCACGACGTCGTCCCCGACGACATCACCACCGTCCGCCGCAGCCTCGAGGACGTCTTCCTCGAGGTGACCGGCTCACCCAGCACGGAAGGAGTACCCGCATGAGCGCCACCGCCACCGCCGCCGCCACCCGGGCGCCCTCGGGCAGCCGCGGTCTCGGCACCCTCATGAGGACCGAGGGCAAGCTCTTCCTCCGCGACCCCGGGGGCGTGTTCTTCGCTCTCGCGTTCCCGACCGTCCTGCTCCTCGGCATGGGCCACGCGATCCCCGGGATGCGGACGGAGGTCGAGGGCGTCCCCGGGCTCGAGGGCGTCACCCTCATCCACCTGTGGGGCCCGGTCGTCCTCGCCACCGCGATCGCGACCGTCTCCCTCACCACGCTGCCGGCCACCGTGGCCGGCTACCGGGAGCAGGGCATCTTCCGGCGCCTGTCGACGACGCCGATGCGGCCCAGGTCCGTCCTCGCCTCCCACGTCGCGGTGAGCGGGGCGGCGCTCGCCGTCGCCGTCGTCCTCGCCCTCGTGGGTGGGATGGCCACGCTGGGGATCCCGCTGCCCGAGAGCCCGCTCGTCGTCCTCGCCGCCTTCCTCCTCGCGACGCTCGCGCTGTTCGCGATCGGCCTCGTCGTGGGTGGCCTGGCGCCCAAGGCGTCGACGGCCTCAGGGATCGGGATGCTCCTGTACTTCCCGCTCCTGTTCTTCGCCGGCCTGTGGCTGCCGATCTCGCAGATGCCCGACACCCTCGCGACCGTCGCGACGTTCACCCCCCTGGGTGCGGCCAGCGAGGCGATGACCACCGCGTGGTTCAGCGGCGACCTGCCGTGGCGGGAGCTCGCCGTGCTCGCCGGCTGGAGCGTCGTCGGGTACCCGGTGGCCGCGAAGGTGTTCCGCTGGTCCTGACCCGTGGCGCCCGCGAGGCGTGAAGGGTCGTCCTTCCGTGGAGGGCGGAAGGGCGGTCCTTGGCGTCTCGCGGGCGTCGCCGGTGCCGGCGTGACCAACGCCGCAGCCGGCCACCGGTCCCGGAGGGTTGGGAAGACACGCGCCAGTCTGGCAGAATGACCCGCTGTACTCGGACCGGTGGGCCCCTCTCACCCGTCGGAGCCGCGTCCAGGGCCAAGCACGTCCCCGAAACCCACCGGGGACACGCGTCGGCCCACCCCACATGAACCAGGAGTGACCACCACAGTGGCAGTCAAGATCCGTCTCAAGCGCATGGGCAAGATCCGCGCGCCGTACTACCGCGTCGTCGTCATGGACGGTCGCAAGAAGCGTGATGGCCGGGCGATCGAGGAGATCGGCAAGTACCACCCGACCGAGGAGCCCTCGCTCATCGACATCGACTCCGAGCGTGCGCAGTACTGGCTCTCCGTGGGCGCCCAGCCCACCGAGCAGGTCGCCGCGCTGCTCAAGGTGACCGGCGACTGGCAGAAGTTCAAGGGCCTGCCGGGCGCCGAGGGCACCCTGCGCGTCAAGGGCGTCAGCGCCGAGGACGCCGCCGAGGCTCGCGCCGCTGCGGTGAAGGCCGCCGAGGACGAGGCCGAGAAGCGCAAGGCCAAGGCCTCCGAGGCCGCCGCCGCGGCCACCGAGGAGAAGGCGCCTGCGGACGCGCCCGCCGAGGAGCCCGCCGACGAGACCAATGCTGGCTGACGCCCTCGAGCACCTGGTGCGTGGCGTCGTCGACAACCCCGACGACGTCACCGTCACCTCCCGTTCGCTGCGTCGCGGTGAGCTGCTCGAGGTCCGGGTGCACCCCGACGACCTCGGCCGCGTCATCGGCCGGCAGGGGCGCACGGCGCGAGCCCTGCGCACCGTCGTCTCCGCGCTGTCCACGCGCGGCCCGGTCCGCGTCGACGTCGTCGACACCGACCGCTGACCACAGGCGCGAGCCCTGGTTCACCCCCGGTGAGCCAGGGCTCGCGCTCGTTCTACCCGAGGAGAGCTACAGATGGAGCTGGTGGTCGCCCGCATCGGCGCACCCAACGGCCTGCACGGCCTGGTGCGCCTGGAAATCCGGACCGACGACCCCGCCGGCCGCTTCGCCCCCGGGACGGTGCTCGCCACCGACCCGCCCGAGCGTGGCCCCCTCACCGTGGCCGCGAGCAGCGAGCGGCAGGGCTCGTGGTACGTCCGCTTCACCGAGGCCCCCGACCGCACCGCGGCCGAGGCGCTGCGCGGCACCCTCCTGCTCGCCGCTCCCGAGGAGGACGCCGAGGAGGACGCCTGGTACCCCCACGAGCTCGTCGGGCTCCCCGTCGAGGACACCGAGGGCCGCCACCTGGGGACCGTCGCCGGGATCGAGCACCTCCCCGCCCAGGACCTCCTCGTCCTCACCGAGGAGGGCGGCCAGCGCACCCTCGTCCCCTTCGTCGCGGAGATCGTCCCGGTCGTCGACGTCCCCGGACGGCGCGTGGTCATCGACCCGCCCCGCGGCCTGCTCGCCGGCGAGGACGACGAGGCCTGACGTGCGCATCGACGTCCTGACGATCTTCCCCGACTACCTCGCGCCGCTCGAGCTCTCGCTCGTCGGCAAGGCGCGCCAGTCCGGGCTGCTCGACCTCGCCGTCCACGACCTGCGCGCGTGGACCACCGACCGGCACCGCACCGTCGACGACACCCCCTTCGGCGGGGGCGCCGGCATGGTCATGCGCCCGGACGTGTGGGGCACAGCCCTGGACGCCGTCCTCGGGGACGACGCCGACGACGGCGGGACGGTGCTGCTCGTGCCGAGCCCCGCCGGGGAGGTCTTCACCCAGCGCGCCGCCGAGGAGCTGGCCGGCGCGCGCCGCCTCGTCCTGGCCTGCGGCCGCTACGAGGGCATCGACGCCCGCGTGGCCGAGCACTACGCCTCGCGTCCGGGTGTCACCGTCCGTGAGGTGTCCATCGGCGACTACGTCCTCAACGGGGGAGAGGTGGCGGCACTCGTCGTCGTCGAGGCCGTGGCGCGGCTGCTGCCCGGCGTCGTCGGCAACCCCGAGTCGCTCGTCGAGGAGTCCCACGGCGCCGCGGGGCTGCTCGAGTACCCCGTCTACACCAAGCCCCCCGCCTGGCGGGACCTGCCCGTCCCCGAGGTCCTCACCTCCGGGCACCACGCCAAGGTGACGCGCTGGCGCCGCGACCGCGCCCTGGAGCGCACCGCCGCCCGCCGCCCCGACCTCCTCGAGCGGCTCGCACCCGAGGCGCTCGACCGCGAGGACCGGCGGGTCCTCGCCGGCCTCGGCTGGTACGTCGGTCCGGCCGGCCCCCGCCGCGCGCAGGTCCGCCTCGCCGGCCCCGACGACGCCGCCGCCCTGGCCGCGCTCGCCGCCCTCACCTTCCCGCTCGCCTGCCCGCCCTCGCTCGGCCAGGAGGCGATCGCCGCCCACGTCGCGACCCAGCTCGACGCCGACAGCTTCACCCGTTTCCTCACCGACCCGCGGCGGCTCGTGCACGTCGCCGCCGACGAGGACACCGGCGCGCTGCTCGGCTACACGATGGTCGTCCTCGACTCCCCGGCCCCGGGCCGGGAGGACGGCGACGGCGTCGCCGAGCTGAGCAAGTGCTACGTCCACCCCGACGTCCACGGCGGGGGACTGGCCGCCCGGCTCGTCGCCGCCGCGACGGACGCGGCCGCGCAGCACGGGGCCCGGGAGCTGTGGCTCGGGACGAACGTCGGCAACCGGCGGGCCCGGCGGTTCTACGAGCGGTGCGGGTTCGCCGTCGTCGGGAGGCGGACCTACGACGTCGGCGGCGTGCCCAACGACGACGTGGTGATGAGCACACCGGTTTTGGCGCCCTGACCCGCTGTGGCAAGATGGACCGGTCATGCGCCCACGGCGCGCGGTCTGCCTCAGGGGACCGGCGCATCCGGGCAGCGTGACCACCATCAGATGTCGGCAGCGACCGCTGCCACGAACAGCGCCGGTGACCTGTGGCACCAGCGGGAAGGCACAACCATGCAGACCCTCGACCACGTCGACGCAGCATCGCTGCGCGACGACATCCCCGACTTCCGGGCGGGCGACACCCTCAAGGTCCACGTCAAGGTCGTCGAGGGCAACCGCAGCCGTATCCAGATCTTCCAGGGATACGTCATGGCCCGCTCCGGCGCTGGGGTCCGCGAGACCTTCATCATCCGCAAGGTGAGCTTCGGCGTCGGTGTCGAGCGCACCTTCCCGATCCACTCCCCGTCGATCGACAAGATCGAGGTCGTCTCCCGCGGCGCCGTCCGCCGGGCCAAGCTGTACTACATGCGCGGTCTGCAGGGGAAGAAGGCCAAGATCCGCGAGAAGCGCTGACTCGCGAGCAGTACCCGTACCATCACTTCTGCCCGGCTCGTCTCGAGCCGGGCAGAAGTACTTTTCCGACACAGGAGTGCGCAGGCCGTGACGAACGACGACGACGCACGGACCAGCGCCACGCGCCGCGACCGTGAGCAGCTGCGGGCCGAGCAGGCGGGCGACGCCGCCCCGCCGGCGGGCCGGCGCAAGAGCGGCTGGCTGCGGGAGACGGCGATCGTCGTCGTGAGCGCGCTCGTCCTGTCGGTCCTCATCAAGACCTTCCTCGTTCAGGCCTTCTTCATCCCCTCCGGCTCGATGGAGGACACCTTCGCCGTCGGGGACCGGGTGCTGGTGAGCAAGCTGGCGCCCGGGCCGCTGGACGTCAGCCGCGGCGACGTCGTCGTCTTCGTCGACCCCGGCGGCTGGCTCGAGCCCCAGGCCGACACCCGCAACCAGCTGCAGCGCGGCGTCGAGGAGGTCCTCACCTTCGTCGGCCTGCTCCCGCAGAACGCCGGCGAGCACCTCATCAAGCGGATCATCGGCCTGGGTGGGGACACCGTCGAGTGCTGCGACGCGGACGGCCGGATCACCGTCAACGGCGTCGGGATCGACGAGCCCTACCTCAAGCCGGGTGTCTCCCCGAGCGACACGGAGTTCTCCGTCACCGTCCCCGAGAACCACCTGTGGCTCATGGGCGACAACCGCTCCAACTCCCAGGACTCCCGCGCCCACCAGGGCGACCCGGGCGGCGGGGCCGTGCCGATGCGCAACGTCGTCGGCACCGCCGTGCTCATCCTGTGGCCCTTCGACAGCTGGACCGTGCTCCGCAACCCGGGCGACACCTTCGCCGAGGTCCCCGAGCCCTGAGCGGGCCCGTGCCTACGATGGCTGCGTGCCTGTGAACCGTGCGCCCACCCGGCAGCTCGAGCGTGAGCTGCTCGACTCCGGCCACCGGCTCGTCGCCGGGATGGACGAGGTGGGGCGCGGCGCCCTCGCCGGGCCCGTGAGCGTGGGCGTGTGCCTCGTCGACGCGACCACCGGGCGCCTGCCCCGCGGGCTGCGCGACTCCAAGCTCCTCACCGCGCCTGCCCGGGAGGCCCTGTGCGAGCCGGTGCGCCGCTGGTCGGTGGGCAGCGCCGTCGGGCACGCCGGGCCCGACGAGATCGACGCCCTCGGCATCATCGCCGCGCTGCGGCTCGCCGGGACCCGCGCCCTGGCCACGCTCGCGGGGCAGGGACTGCTGCCCGACGTCGTCGTCCTCGACGGCATCCACGACTGGCTCACCCCGCCCGACGACCTCTTCGGCGGCCTCGACCCCGATCTGCCCGTCCTCGTCCCGCCGGTGCGGACCCAGGTCAAGGGCGACCTGCGGTGCGCCGTCATCGCGGGGGCGAGCGTGCTGGCCAAGTGCGAGCGCGACGGGATGATGGTCGGCCTGGCCGAGCAGCACCCCGCCTACGGCTGGGAGGCGAACAAGGGCTACTCCGCCCCCGGGCACCTCGCCGCGCTGCGCGAGCTCGGGCCCACCGAGCTGCACCGCCGGTCCTGGCGGCTGCCGACGGCCCAGGACCCGGCCCCGGAAGCCGCCGTCCCCCAGGCCGCTGTGCCCGAGGCCACGCCCGTCCCGGTGCCCGCCGGTGCCGCGGCGGCCCGTCCCGGGGCATGATGGGGACGTGAGTGCTGAGGACCTGGAGAACTACGAGGCCGATCTCGAGCTCGGCCTGTACCGCGAGTACCGGGACGTCGTCGGACTCTTCTCCTACGTCGTGGAGACCGAGCGTCGCTTCTACCTCGCCAACGAGGTGGACCTGCAGGTGCGCTCGGCGGGCGGTGAGGTGTTCTTCGAGCTGACCCTCGGGGACGCGTGGGTGTGGGACGTCTACCGGTCCGCGCGCTTCGTGCGCTCGGTGCGGGTGGTGACCTTCAAGGACGTCAACGTCGAGGAGCTGCCGCGGGCGGAGCTCAACCTCCCGTCCTGACCCGCTTGCCCCACAGGGCAGGCTCGCGCCGAGCCTGTCCACCGCCCGGCGACCGTGCCCGGCGTTGCGTGGGCGGCGTCGGTGACGCTGGTCGCGGAGGTGGTGCCCCGTGGCCGCGAAGGACGAGCTCGGCGCCCGTGGCGAGCGCATCGCCGCAGCGATGCTCCGCGAGGACGGCTACGAGATCCTCGACCGCAACTGGCGCTGCCGCGAGGGCGAGATCGACATCGTCGCCCGCGACCCGCGGTCCGACGCCATCGCGTTCGTCGAGGTCAAGACCCGCAGCGGTACCGGGTTCGGCCACCCGTCCGAGGCCGTGGGCGCCGTCAAGCTCGAGCGGCTGCGGCGGCTGGCCGGGCGCTGGCTGAGCGAGCACGGCACCCGGGCCGCCGAGGTGCGCATCGACGTCGTCGCGGTGCTGCGCCGGCACGGGCGCCCCGCCCTCGTCGAGCACCTGCGGGCGGTGGGCTGAGGTGGGCCTGGCGCGGACGTGGTCGGTGGCGCTCGTGGGCGTGGAGGGGCACCTCGTCCAGGTCGAGGCGCACGCGGCGAGCGGGCTGCCGGCCTTCATCCTCGTCGGCCTGCCCGACGCGTCGCTGTCCGAGGCACGCGAGCGCGTCCGCGCCGCGGTGACGTCCTGCGGGCTGCCCTGGGACGCGCGGCGGCGCACGGTCAACCTCTCCCCGGCCTCGCTGCCCAAGGCGGGCTCCGCATTCGACCTCGCCATCGCCGTCGCCTGCCTGGGGGCGGACGGCCTGCCCGACGCCGAACGGGCCGGGCGGGAGGTCCACCTCGGCGAGCTCGGGCTGGACGGGCGCGTCCACCCGGTGCGCGGGGTGCTGCCCGCCGTGGCCGCCGCCGTCGCGTCCGGCCGGCCGGACGTCGTCGTGCCCGCCGGCAACCTCGCCGAGGCGCGCCTCGTCCCCGGCGCACAGGTGCGCGGGGTCCAGCACCTCACCGAGCTCGCGCGCGAGTACGGCGCGGACGTGAGCGTGCCGGTCCCCGAGGCGCTGCCAGTGCCGGCGCCGCCGCCGGTGCGGACACCACCGGACCTCGCGGAGGTCGTCGGGCAGGACGAGGCGCGCTTCGCCCTCGAGGTCGCCGCCGCCGGTGGTCACCACCTCCTCATGGTCGGGCCGCCCGGAGCGGGCAAGACGATGCTGGCCGCGCGCCTGCCGGGCCTGCTGCCCGACCTCGAGGACGCCGACGCCCTGGAGGTGACGGCGATCCACTCGGTGGCCGGCACCTTCGACGCCGGCGGGGGACTGCTGCGGCGCCCGCCCTTCGAGGACCCCCACCACACCGCCACCGCGCAGGCCATCGTCGGGGGCGGGTCCGGGGTACCGCGTCCCGGCGCCGCCTCCCGCGCCCACCGCGGCGTCCTCCTGCTCGACGAGGCCCCGGAGTTCGCGCGACGGGTGCTCGACTCGCTGCGCCAGCCGCTCGAGCACGGGGAGATCGTCGTCCACCGCGCCCGCGGCGCCGCGCGCTACCCGGCCCGCTTCCAGCTCGTCCTCGCCGCCAACCCCTGCCCGTGCGGCAAGGCGACGGGCAAGGGTCTGGCGTGCACGTGCACGCCGCTGGAGCGGCGCCGGTACCTCGCCCGGCTGTCCGGGCCCCTGCTCGACCGCGTCGACCTCCAGATCGACGTCCCCGCGGTCACCCGTGCCTCCGCCGCGCTCGGCACGGAGGGGGAGAGCAGCCGGGTGGTGTCCGCGCGGGTCGCCGCGGCCCGGGCGGCCCAGCAGCGGCGGCTGGCGGGCACCCCGTGGCAGAGCAACGCCGAGGTGCCCGGCGCGTGGCTGCGTGCCCCGGAGCAGGGGCTGGGCACGCGCCCGCGGGCCGTGCTCGAGCGGGCCCTCGACTCCGGGACGCTGAGCCTGCGGGGGATGGACCGCGTGCTCAAGATCGCCTGGACGCTCGCCGACCTCGCCGGGCGGCCCCACCCGGACCTCGACGACGTCGGGGCCGCCATGAGCCTGCGCATCAGAGGAGGCACCGGTGCCTGACCTGCCCTTCGACACCACCGACCCGCGGCTGGCCGCCGCCGCGTGGACCAGGGTCGCCGAGCCCGGTGACCCGGTCGCCGGCGTGCTGCGCGCCCGCCTCGGCGCCGGCGCCGCCCTCGAGTGGCTCGGCCACGTCCGGCGCTCGGGCCGGTCGAGCCCACCGGTCCCACCCGGCGGGATCTCCCCGGACGACGGCGTCACCGCCCGCGACTGGGCGAAGGCCGTGGGCCGGTGGCTGCCGCGCCTCGACGATCTCGACATCCGTCGAGAGCTCGGCATGCTCGACGCCGTCGGCGGGCGCCTCCTCCTGCCGGGGGACGACGAGTGGCCGGCCGCGCTCCACGACCTCGCCGAGCGCGCACCGGCGGCCCTGTGGGTGCGGGGCAACGGCCGCCTCGACCTGCCGCGCCCGGCCGCGGCGGTCGTCGGGATGCGCGCGAGCACCCGGTACGGGGAGACGGTCGCCGCCCAGATGGCCATCGAGCTCGCCGAGCGGGGCGTCGTCGTCGTGTCGGGCGGCGCCTACGGCATCGACGCCGCTGCCCACCGCGGTGCGCTCAGCGCCGACGGCCTCACGTGGGCGGTGCTCGCCGGGGGAGTGGACCGTCTCTACCCGGCCGGCAACACCCGCCTGCTCGAGGCGATCATGGACGAGGGCGTCGTCCTGGCCGAGCCGGCACCCGGCTCGTCGCCCGGCCGCCACCGCTTCCTCGACCGCAACCGTCTCATCGCCGCGCTCGGCCGGGTGTGCGTCGTCGTCGAGGCAGGGTGGCGCTCGGGAGCGCTCAACACCGCCCGGCACGCCGAGGACCTCCTGCGTCCGGTGGCCGCCGTGCCCGGGCCGGTGAGCTCGATGGCCTCGGAGGGCTGCCACCGCCTCCTGCGGGACCACGGCGCGGTGTGCGTCACCGACGCCGCGGACGTCCTCGAGCTGCTCGCCCCCAGCGGGGAGGACCTCGCCCCGGACCGGCCCGTGCAGCCGGGCCTCCTCGACGGGCTCGACCCCCTCGGGTCCCGGGTGCTCGACGCACTGCCGGCGCGGTCGGCCGCGAGCCTGGCCAGCCTCGCGCGGGCGGCCGGGCTGAGCGAGCGGGAGGTACGGGCCGGGGTGGGGCGGCTCGAGCTCAGCGGCCACGCCCAGCGCAGCGGCAGCGGCTGGCGTCGCACCCCCAGGCCCACGTGAGCCAGGTCACAGTGAGGTAGCGTGGCCGGACGACGAGGTCGTCGTACCGGCCCCACCGACGCGATGCAGCGCCCGCGGCCGGCTCACCAGGAGGGCAGGAACCATGGCAGGAAACCGCGCAGTTGCCTACAAGGGCCCCGGCAAGGTCGAGGTCATCGACACCGACTACCCCACCTTCGAGCTCCAGGACGGACCGGGCGTCAACCCGGCGAACGTGGGACGTCAGGTGCCCCACGGCGTCATCCTCAAGACCGTCGCCACCAACATCTGCGGCTCCGACCAGCACATGGTCCGCGGTCGCACGACCGCGCCCAGCGACCTCGTCCTCGGCCACGAGATCACCGGCGAGGTCGTCGAGGTCGGGCGGGACGTGGAGTTCGTCAAGACGGGCGACCTCGTCTCCGTGCCGTTCAACATCTCCTGCGGCCGCTGCGTCAACTGCAAGAAGCGGCGCACCGAGATCTGTCTCAACGTCAACCCGGACCGCCCCGGCAGCGCCTACGGCTACGTCGACATGGGTGGCTGGGTCGGAGGGCAGGCCGAGTACGTGCTCGTCCCCTACGCGGACTGGAACGCCCTCGTCTTCCCGGACAAGGCCCAGGCGATGGAGAAGATCCTCGACCTCACCATGCTCTCCGACATCCTCCCGACCGGCTACCACGGTGCGGTGAGCGCGAAGGTCGGGACGGGCTCGACCGTCTACGTCGCCGGAGCCGGACCGGTCGGCCTCGCGGCCGCCGCCTCGGCGCAGCTGCTCGGCGCGGCCGTCGTCGTCGTCGGCGACTTCAACACCGAGCGGCTCGCCCAGGCGCGCAGCTTCGGGTGCGAGACGATCGACCTCAGCAAGGGGGAGCCGCACGAGCAGATCGAGGACCTGCTCAAGTCGCCCGAGGTGGACGCGGCCATCGACGCCGTCGGCTTCGAGGCGATGGGCCACGGGGGCAAGGAGGCCCCGGCGACGGTGCTCAACAGCGTGATGAGCGTCGTGTCCGCGGGCGGCTCGGTGGGGATCCCCGGCCTCTACGTCACCGGTGACCCGGGCGGCGTCGACGAGGCGGCCCAGCGCGGCGCCCTGTCGATGGACTTCGGGACCGGCTGGGCGAAGGCACTCACCTTCGTCACGGGCCAGACCCCGGTGATGAAGTACCACCGCGGCCTCATGCAGGCGATCCTCAACGACCGGATCCACATCGCCAAGGCCGTCAACGCCGAGGTCATCAGCCTCGACGACGCACCCCGCGGGTACGAGGAGTTCGACAAGGGGGCGGCGAAGAAGTACGTCATCGACGCCCACGGCTCCATCCGCTGAGCCCGACGCGCCCGGCGGTGAGGCTTGCCCTCACCGCCGGGACGCGCGACGGTGAGCGCGTGCCCGACTCCGCCACGCTCCTCGACGCCTTCGGGCGACACCTCGCCCTGCAGCGGGGCCTGTCGGAGCACACCGTGCGCGGCTACCTCTCCGACGTGCGCTCCCTGCTCGACACGCTCCGCGAGGGCGACGACGGAGCGGTGGACCTCGCGCGGCTCGACCTCACCGCCCTGCGCGCGTGGCTGGCCGGGCAGGCCCGCGAGGGGCGCTCGCGGTCGACGCTCGCCCGCCGCTCGGCGGCCGCCCGCACCTTCTGCTCCTGGGCCGTGCGCCAGGGGCACCTCGCCGAGGACGTCGGCGTGCGGCTGCAGAGCCCGCGGGCCGACAAGCGCGTGCCGCAGGTGCTCGCCGTCGACGAGGCGACCGTCCTGCTCGACCTCGCGGCCCAGGTGGCCGACGACGGCGACCCCCTCCACCTGCGCGACTGGGCGGTCCTCGAGATGCTCTACGCGACCGGCGTGCGGGTCGCCGAGCTCGTCGGCATCGACACGGCGGCCGTCGACCGACGTGAGCGCACCGTGCGGGTGCTCGGCAAGGGCGGCACGGAGCGGGTCGTCCCCTTCGGGGTCCCGGCAGACCGCGCCCTGGGGGAGTGGCTGGAGCGCGGCCGGCCGCAGCTCGTGGGGCCGACGTCCCCGCCGGCGCTCTTCCTCGGCGCGCGCGGCGGCCGGCTGGGCGTGCGGGCCGTGCGCGAGCGCGTGCACGACCTGACGGCGCTCGCGGGCGTGCGCGACATGGCGCCCCACGGTCTGCGGCACAGTGCCGCCACCCACCTCCTCGCCGGTGGCTCGGACCTGCGCACCGTCCAGGAGGTGCTCGGTCATGCCTCCCTCGCCACCACCCAGCGCTACACGCACGTCACCCCCGAGCGCCTCCGCGCCGCCTACACCCAGGCCCACCCCCGCGCCTGACCCCCCGCCAGCCCCAGCCCCGGCCCCGGCCCCGGCCCCGGCCCTCACACCCTCTCTCATCGCCGAGAGCTGACTTGTTACTGACACTCGCCTGGCGCCGACAGTGGGATCCCGCCCGCGGGAGGAGGCCTGCCGCACTTCGAGCCGTGGGCAGCGCGCGTCGGCCCTCCGGTGGGTGCGGCCCCTCACCCGTGCTGGGGGAGCAGCCGGATCACGACATCCTCGGTGAGGAGGGTCAGCGGATCGACGTAGTCGTCCCGCCCCCGCCGCGCTCCCCAGTGCAGGCACGGCTCGTCCGGGCAGTGGTGGCCGAGCGGCTCGAGCACGCCGACCACCTGTCCCGCCGCCACCTGCGCGCCGCGTCGGGTCGCCGCTGCGACCGGCTCGTAGGTGGTGCGCAGGCCGTCGGCGTGGTCGACGGACACGACACCCCGGCCGGCGACCCGACCGGCGAAGGCGACGACGCCGTCGCCGGCAGCCCGGACGTCTGCGCCTACCGGGAGGGCGAGGTCGACGCCCCGGTGCCCTGCCGACCAGCGCTCCGGCGGCGCGGAGAAAGGGCGGACGACCTCGCCAGGGTCTCCGGTCGGCCACTCGTAGAGGACCCGACCGACGGCCTCGGCAGTGCGCGTCGCGACCACCGGGGGTGCGGCTGCCGGTTGCGGAGCCAGGAGGAGCGCGCCACCGAGGACGGCGAGCACGCCCGCTGCCGCCACGGCACCGCCGCTCAGTCCCATGGCACCAGAGTGGGGCGAGCGCGCCGGCCTCCTCGTGCGGTGAGAGGTCTCTGGGGGCCGATGCCCCGCGACGGTGACCGGTGGACCAGTAACAAGTCAGCGCTCGGCGATGAGGGGGGCGGGTAACAAGTCAGCTCTCGGCGACGAGGGGGAGTCGTGCGCGTCACACGCCGACGCTCTCGTCCTTGCACTGCCGGGAGCCGCGGCGGCGTGCGGTAGAGTTGAACCGCAGCCGGAGCGATCTGGTTGACATCGCGTGCCCACATGTCGCGCTCGCAGTCCCTCGGACCCAGCGACGCGAGGCAGCCGGCGCGGTCCCGCCCAGGCGGGTGCCGGCAGTCGTGAGCACCAGGAGTGGCGACCACCCGGTCGACCACAGACAACCGAGAAGCGGACAAAGGCAGCGGCACGCCCGCGCCCTGTTCGCCCGACGTGCGGAGCACCCGCACCGGAAAGGACGAGCCATGGCCGTCGTCACCATGCGCCAGCTCCTCGAGAGCGGCGTCCACTTCGGGCACCAGACCCGTCGCTGGAACCCCAAGATGAAGCGCTTCATCTTCACCGAGCGCAACGGCATCTACATCATCGACCTGCAGAAGTCGCTGACGGACATCGACCGTGCGTACGAGTTCGTCAAGGAGACCGTCGCCCACGGCGGCAGCATCCTCTTCGTCGGCACGAAGAAGCAGGCCCAGGAGGCCGTGGCCGAGCAGGCCGCGCGCGTCGGCATGCCCTACGTCAACCAGCGCTGGCTGGGCGGCATGCTCACGAACTTCACCACCGTGCACAAGCGCCTTCAGCGGATGAAGGAGCTCGAGCAGATCGACTTCGACGATGTGGCTGGTTCCAACCACACGAAGAAGGAGCTGCTCATGATGCGCCGCGAGAAGGAGAAGCTCGAGCGCACCCTCGGCGGCATCCGCGACATGGCCAAGCTGCCCTCCGCCGTGTGGATCGTCGACACGAAGAAGGAGCACCTCGCCGTCGCCGAGGCGCGCAAGCTCAACATCCCCGTCGTCGCCATCCTCGACACCAACTGCGACCCGGACGAGGTGGACTACGGCATCCCCGGCAACGACGACGCCATCCGCGCCGTCGGTCTGCTCACCCGCGTGATCGCCGACGCCGCCGCTGCCGGTCTCGTCACGCGTCACGGTGGCGGCTCGGGCAACGCCCCGACCGAGGCCGAGCCGCTGGCCGAGTGGGAGCGCGAGCTCCTCGCCGCCAACGAGGCCGACCAGAGCGCCCAGGCCTCGCCCGTCGTCGCCGAGCAGGGTGACGAGGCCGTCGAGGCCGCCCAGCACGCCGCCGGCGTGACGAACGACGCCGAGCAGGTCGCCGCCGCCGCCGAGGCCGGCGAGGAGTCCGCTCCCGTCGTCAGCGCCGAGGGCCCCGACACCACGCAGGTGGCCGACAACGCCCCCGCGACGGACGCCCCCGCGGCGGACGAGCCCCCCGCCAGCCAGGCCTGATCCCCGAAACTCCGAGGAGACACACACATGGCGAACTACACCGCCGCTGACATCAAGGCGCTGCGCGAGAAGACCGGCGCCGGAATGATGGACGTCAAGAAGGCGCTGGACGAGGCCAACGGCGACGCCGACAAGGCCATCGAGATCATCCGCGTCAAGGGCCTGAAGGGTGTGGCCAAGCGCGAGGGCCGCGCGGCCTCCGACGGCCTCGTGGCCATCGAGGTCGTCGCCGACGGCGAGGGCGAGACCGGTGTCATGGTCGAGCTCAACTCCGAGACGGACTTCGTCGCGAAGAACCAGGTCTTCATCACCCTCGCCGAGAAGGTCCTCGCGGCCGCCGTCGCCTCCGGCGCGGCCGACGTCGAGACCCTCCTCGCGGCCCCCGCCGGTGACAGCACCGTCGGCGCCCTCGTCGACGAGCACGCCGCCACCCTCGGCGAGAAGCTCGTCGTGCGTCGCGTGGCCCGCCTCTCCGGCGCGAAGGTGGCGCACTACCTGCACCGCACCGCCAAGGACCTGCCCCCGCAGGTCGGCGTCCTCGTCGCCACGGACGCCGCCGGCGCCGAGGTCGGCCGGGACGTCGCGATGCACATCGCGGCGTACAGCCCGCAGTACCTCACCCGTGACGAGGTCCCCGCGGACGTCGTCGCCAACGAGCGTCGCATCGCCGAGGAGACCTCCCGCAACGAGGGCAAGCCCGAGGCTGCGCTCCCGAAGATCGTCGAGGGCCGCATGAACGGCTTCTTCAAGGAGACCGTGCTCCTCGACCAGGCCTATGCCCGCGACCCGAAGACCACGGTCGGCAAGGTCGTCGAGGGTGCTGGTGGCACGCTGACCGGTTTCGTCCGGTTCCGCGTCGGCGCCTGACACACGTCGTCCGGTGGCCCCCGCCCCCCCGGGGCGGGGGCCCCCCCCCGGCCGGGCGGTCGTGGAGAGACAGGGGGAGGATGAGGT
>NZ_JACSPO010000001.1:78549-171437 GCF_014837105.1 Oceanitalea stevensii
GGGGGGGGGGCCACCCGCACACCATCTCCCGGAGGTCTGCATGAACGTCTCGTCCGACACGCCCGCGAGCGGGCCCTCGCCCCGCCGGGTCCTCCTCAAGCTGTCCGGTGAGGTCTTCGGCGGCGGCTCCATCGGTCTGGACGCCGACGTCGTGGCCGGCGTGGCGAAGCAGATCGCCGAGGCCAACGCCGCCGGCGTGCAGATCGCCATCGTCGTCGGCGGTGGCAACTTCTTCCGCGGCGCCGACCTCTCCCAGCGCGGGCTGGACCGCTCCCGCGCCGACTACATGGGCATGCTGGGCACCGTGATGAACGCCCTCGCCCTCCAGGACTTCCTCGAGCAGGCCGGCGTGCGCACCCGCGTGCAGACCGCCATCACGATGGGCCAGGTCGCCGAGCCCTACATCCCGCTGCGCGCCGTGCGCCACCTGGAGAAGGGCCGCGTCGTCATCTTCGGCGCCGGCGCCGGCATGCCGTTCTTCTCGACCGACACGGTCTCGGCCCAGCGTGCGCTCGAGACGCACTGCGACGAGGTCCTCGTCGGCAAGAACGGCGTCGACGGTGTCTACACCGCCGACCCCAACCTCGACCCCACGGCCACCCGCCTGGACCACGTCACCTACGCCGACGCGCTGCGCCAGGGCCTGCGGGTCGTCGACGCCGCCGCGTTCTCGCTGTGCATGGACAACGGCCTGACCATGCGCGTGTTCGGCATGAACACGCCCGGCAACGTCACGCGTGCGCTGCTGGGTGAGAAGATCGGCACACTGGTGACGGTCGACGGCGGTGGCGACACCTCCGCGGCAGGAGACGACATGAAGGAGACACGGTGATCGACGAGATCCTCCTCGAGGCCGAGGAGAAGATGGACAAGGCTGTCGAGGTGGCCAGCGAGGACTTCGCCGGCATCCGTACCGGCAGGGCGAACGCGGGGATGTTCTCCAAGATCCTTGTCGACTACTACGGCGCCCCCACGCCGCTGCAGCAGCTCGGCTCCCTGACGATCCCCGAGGCGCGCACCGTCCTCATCCAGCCCTACGACCGCGGCGCCTCCAACGCGATCATCAAGGCGCTGCGCGAGTCGGACCTGGGCGTCAACCCCACGGACGACGGCAACGTCATCCGCGTCGCGCTGCCCGCCCTCACCGAGGAGCGCCGCCGCGACTACGTCAAGCTCGCCAAGACCAAGGCCGAGGACGCGCGCATCTCCATCCGCAACGTCCGCCGCAAGACCAAGGACGAGCTCGACCGCATGAAGAAGGACGGCGAGGCCGGCGAGGACGAGGTCGACCGCGCCGAGAAGGAGCTCGAGGGGCTGACGAAGAAGCGCGTCGACGCCGTCGACGAGCTGCTCGCCGGCAAGGAACGAGAGCTCCTCGAGGTCTGAGTGAGCACCACCGGCGGTGACCCGCCGCTCACCCGCCGTCAGATCCGCGAGATCCAGGAGGGTGCGCGGCGCGCCATCGTGACCCAGGCGCCGCCCAAGCCGGCCAGCCGCGCGGGACGCAACCTGCCCGCCGCGATCGCCGTCGGTCTGGGTCTGCTCGGCGTGCTCCTCCTGTGCCTGTTCGTGCGCGAGGAGGCGTTCGTCGTCCTCGCGCTGCTCGCCACGAGCGGTGCGCTGTGGGAGTTCGCGCGCGCCGTCGGCACCCGCGGCGTCATGGTGCCGCTCCTGCCGCTGTGGGTGGGCAACGCGGGCATCCTCGTCTCGGCCTACACGGCCGGGCCGGGGGCGATGCTCGTCGCCTTCTTCCTCACCGCGGGAGGCGTGCTCGTGTGGCGCGTGCTCGACGGCGGGGGCCCCGACGCCGTGCGCGACGCCTGCGCCGGCATCCTCGCCTCCGCCTACGTCTCCTTCCTCGCCGGCTTCGCCGTCCTCCTCCTCACCGAGGACCGCGGGCCCTGGCTCGTCCTCACCCTCGTGCTGTGCGCCGTCGCCAACGACACCGGCGGCTACATCGCCGGCGTCCTCGTCGGCCGCCACCCGATGGCCCCCTCGATCAGCCCGAAGAAGTCGTGGGAGGGAGCCGGCGGCTCGCTCGTCCTCGCGGCCGCCGTCGGTGTCGGGCTGGCACTCCTCGCGCTGGACGCGCCGTGGTGGGTGGGGCTGGTCCTCGGCGCCGGTGCGGTCGTCACGGCCACCGTCGGGGACCTCTCGGAGTCGCTCCTCAAGCGTGATCTCGGACTCAAGGACATGGGCACGCTCCTGCCCGGCCACGGCGGAATCCTCGACAGGCTGGACTCCCTGCTCATGACGGCGCCGGCCAGCTACCTGCTGCTCACGACGTTCGTCGGCTGATTCCCAGGAACGCATGGAACAATCGGCACCGACATGTCGACGACTTCACCCCTCCCTCCGACGCCAGGCGCTGCCGGTGAGCGGCCCCAGCTGACCTTCACCGCGCGCCGCCGTGGCAAGCCGCCGCGCCACCTGGCCGACCTCACCCGCGAGGACCGCGCCGCGGTGCTGCGGGAGAAGGACCTGCCCGCCTTCCGGGCCGACCAGCTCTCGCGCCACTACTTCAGCCACCTCACGCGTGACGACGCCGCGATGAGCGACCTCCCGGCCGGCGGTCGCGACGAGCTCATCAACGAGCTGCTGCCCGAGCTCCTCACCGAGGTCCACACCCTCCAGGCCGACGGCGGGGCCACCCGCAAGGCGCTGTGGAGCCTCTTCGACGGCGCCAAGGTCGAGTCCGTCCTCATGCGCTACTCCGAGCGCGCCACCCTGTGCGTGTCCTCGCAGGCCGGCTGCGGGATGGCGTGCCCCTTCTGCGCGACCGGCCAGCAGGGCCTGACCCGCAACCTCTCGACGGCGGAGATCGTCGAGCAGGTGCGCGTCGCGGCCGCGGCCTGCCGCGACGGACTCCTCACCGGTGGCCCCACCCGCCTCACCAACGTCGTGTTCATGGGCATGGGCGAGCCGCTGGCCAACTACCGCGCCGTGGTCAACGCGGTGCGCCGGATGGTCGAGCCCAGCCCCGCGGGCTTCGGGCTGTCGGCCCGCAACGTCACCGTCTCGACGGTCGGCCTCGTGCCCGCCATCGACAAGCTCGCGAAGGAGGGGCTGCCCGTGACCCTGGCCGTCTCCCTCCACGCCCCCGACGACGGCCTGCGCGACGAGCTCATCCCGATCAACTCCCGCTGGAAGGTCGGTGAGCTGCTCGACGCGGCCCGCCGCTACTTCGACGCCACCGGGCGCCGCGTGAGCATCGAGTACGCGCTCATCCGCGACATCAACGACCACCAGTGGCGCGCCCAGCTCCTCGCCGACGAGCTCCTCGCCCGCGGCAAGGGCTGGATCCACGTCAACCCGATCCCGCTCAACCCCACGCCGGGCTCGAAGTGGACCGCCTCGGACCCCGACGTCGAGGACACCTTCGTCCGGACGCTGCGCAAGGCCGGGATCCCCACGACGGTGCGCGACACCCGCGGCAGCGACATCGACGGCGCGTGCGGCCAGCTCGCGGCCGAGCAGCTCGCCACCGCGGCCCCCAAGGTCGGAGTCCCCGAGGTGAAGGAGCCCCCACGATGAGCACGCTGTTCCCGGTCGTGGGGCGGATGAGCACCGGCTACGACCGTGAGCAGGTCGAGGAGTTCTTCACCCGCGCCCGCCAGGCCTACGAGGCGGGACGCTCCGGCACCGACACCGGCCTCACCGAGACCGAGGTCCGCCAGGTGGCCTTCGACCTCGTCCGGGCCGGTTACGCGACCGGGTCGGTGGACTCGGCGCTGGACCGCCTCGAGGCCGCGCTCGTGCAGCGTCGCCGTGACTCCTTCGTCGCCGCCAACGGCCAGCAGGCCTGGATGGACCGGATCGCCGAGCGCGCCACCACGCTCTACCCGCGCCTCGTGCGCCCGGCCGGGGAGCGTTTCGCGGCGCCCGAGCGGGGCCGCGGCTATGACCGCGACGCCGTCGACGACCTCATGGACCGGCTCGTCGCCTACTTCGACGCCGACGGCGACCTCACCGCCGCCGAGCTGCGCACCGTCACCTTCCCCTCCGCGCGCCGCGACAAGGCCTACGCCGAGGGAGTCGTCGACGCCTACCTCGACCGCGCCGTCGAGGTCCTCCTGGCCGTCGAATGACCACGCTCACGCTGCTCGGCTCGACCGGCTCCATCGGGACCCAGGCCCTGGAGGTCGTCTCCCGCGGCGGCTACGAGGTCGCCGCGCTGGCGGCCGGCGGGGCGAACCTGCGCCTCCTCGCCGAGCAGGTCGTCGACCACGAGGTGCCGCTCGTCGCCGTCTCCCGCGGCAGTGCCGCGGACGTGCGTGACGCCGTCGCCGCCGTCGCGGCCGACCGGGGCGTGCCGGCCCCTCCGGTCGAGGTCCTCGTGGGGGAGGGGGCCGCCGCCGAGCTCGCCGGCGCCGGCAGCGACGTCGTCCTCAACGGCGTCACCGGCTCGGTCGGCCTGGAGCCCACCCTCGCCGCACTGCGCGCCGGGTCCAGCCTGGCGCTGGCGAACAAGGAGTCGCTCGTCGTCGGCGGCGCCCTCGTGCGCGCCGCGCGGCAGCGGCCCGACCAGATCGTCCCCGTCGACTCCGAGCACTCGGCGATGGCGCAGGCGCTGCGCTCCGGCACGCACGCCGAGGTCGCCCGGCTCGTCCTCACCGCCTCCGGTGGTCCCTTCCGCGGCAAGCGGCGCGAGGAGCTCACCGGCGTCACCGCCGCCGAGGCGTTGGCCCACCCCACGTGGGCGATGGGACCGGTCGTCACGGTGAACTCCGCGACCCTCGTCAACAAGGGTCTGGAGCTCATCGAGGCCCACCTGCTCTTCGACGTCGCCGTCGAGGACATCACCGTCGTCGTCCACCCGCAGTCCGTCGTCCACTCGATGGTCGAGTTCGTCGACGGCTCGACCATCGCCCAGGCGTCCCCGCCCGACATGCGTCTGCCCATCGCGCTCGCCCTGTCCTGGCCCGCCCGCCCCCAGCGCGCCGTCGCCGCGTGCCGCTGGGACGAGGCGACGAGCTGGACCTTCGAGCCGCTCGACGAGGACACCTTCCGCGGGGTGCGCCTGGCCCGCCAGGCGGCCGCCGCCTCGGCCACCCACCCGGCCGTCCTCAACGCCGCCAACGAGGAGTGCGTCGCCGCCTTCCTCGACGGCCGGCTGAGCTTCCTCGCCATCACCGACATCCTCGAGCAGGTCCTCGCCGAGCACGAGGGCGTCCCCGCCGCGAGCCTCGACCTCGCCACGGTCCACGCCGCCGAGGCCTGGGCCCGGCACCGCGCCCGGGAGCTGGCAGGCACGCGATGAGCTTCCTCGTCGGCGTCCTCGTCCTCGTCGTCGGGCTCGTCGTCTCGATCGCGCTCCACGAGGTCGGGCACCTCGTGCCCGCCAAGCGCTTCGGCGTCAAGGTCACCGAGTACTTCGTCGGCTTCGGTCCCACCCTGTGGTCCCGCCGCCGCGGGGAGACCGAGTACGGCGTCAAGGCCGTCCCGCTCGGCGGCTACGTCCGGATGGTCGGGATGTACCCGCCCGCGCGGACCGACCGGCCCGTGCGCCGCCGTCGTGACGGCCGCGCCACCCTCGTCGAGGAGGCCCGCGAGTACGCGCTGGCCGAGGTCGGCCCCGGCGAGGAGCACCGCACCTTCTCGGCCCTCAGCGTGCCGAAGAAGCTCGTCGTCATGCTCGGCGGGCCGGTGATGAACCTCCTCATCGCCGTCGTCCTCCTCACCGTCGTCCTCGTCGGCGTCGGCGTGCCCGCCTACACCGCCACCCTCGGCAACGTCCAGGAGTGCCTGCCCGCCGACCCCGCGGCCACCGAGTGCGCCGAGGCGGACCCGGCCGCGCCCGGCGCCGTCGCCGGCCTGGAGCCCGACGACACCGTCCTGTCCTGGGGCGGGCGGCCGGTCGAGACGTGGGACGACGTCCGCGCGGCCATCGCCGCGTCCGGGCCCAGCCCGGCCGCCGTCGTCGTCGAGCGCGACGGGCAGGAGCGCACGGTCACGGTGACGCCCGTGATGACCGAGCGGCCCGTCGTCGTCGACGGCGAGGTCGTCACCGACGACGCCGGTGAGCCGGTGACCGAGCCGCAGCCCTTCGTCGGCATCGGCCCGCTCGCCGAGCTCGTGCCGCAGCCGGTCACCGCCGTCCCCGGCCGGGTCGCGGAGGCGGTGGGCGCGACCGTCAACGTCGTCCTCACCCTGCC
The DNA here is from genome assembly GCF_014837105.1 of Oceanitalea stevensii. Lineage (GTDB taxonomy): Bacteria > Actinomycetota > Actinomycetes > Actinomycetales > Actinomycetaceae > Oceanitalea > Oceanitalea stevensii. Next base: position 84,705 of record NZ_JACSPO010000001.1, read on the forward strand.
GCAGCGGCTCGTCGACGTCGCCCAGGCGGCCTTCGGCGAGGAGGAGCGCGACCCGGGCGTCGTCGGGCTCGTCGGCGTGGGCCGCTTCGCCGGGGAGATCGCCTCCATCGACAGCGAGCGGTACGGCGTCGTCGAGCGGGCCGCGGACCTCCTCGGTCTCCTCGCCTCCCTCAACCTCGCGCTGTTCGTCTTCAATCTCGTCCCGCTGCTCCCGCTCGACGGCGGCCACATCGCCGGCGCCCTGTGGGAGGGGCTGCGCCGCCGGGTCGCGGCGTGGCGCGGACGCCCGGACCCGGGCCCCGTCGACGTCGCGCGGATGCTGCCGCTCACCTACGTCGTCGTCGTCGCGATGGTGGGCATGAGCCTGCTCCTCGCCTACGCCGACATCGTGCGGCCGATCACCCTCACCGGCTGAGCCGTGCACGCAGGCGGTGCGGTGGGGGATACTGACGAGGTGAGTACACCGATCTCCCTGGGCATCCCGACCGTCAAGGAGCAGCCGCCCGTGCTGGCTCCCCGTCGGCCCACCCGCAAGATCCGGGTGGGCAACGTCGAGGTGGGTGGTGACGCCCCCGTCAGCGTCCAGTCGATGACGACGACGAAGACGCACGACATCAATGCGACGCTCCAGCAGATCGCCGAGCTCACCGCCTCGGGCTGCGACATCGTCCGCGTGGCCTGCCCCACGGACAAGGACGCCGAGGCGCTGCCGATCATCGCCATGAAGTCCCAGATCCCGGTGATCGCCGACATCCACTTCCAGCCGAAGTACGTCTTCGCGGCCATCGAGGCCGGCTGCGGCGCGGTGCGCGTCAACCCCGGCAACATCCGCAAGTTCGACGACAAGGTCAAGGAGATCGCCAAGGCGGCCTCCGACGCCGGCGTCTCCCTGCGCATCGGCGTCAACGCCGGCTCGCTCGACCCGCGCCTGCTCAAGAAGTACGGCAAGGCCACGCCGGAGGCGCTCGTCGAGTCCGCCGTGTGGGAGGCCTCCCTCTTCGAGGAGCACGGCTTCCACGACTTCAAGATCTCGGTCAAGCACAACGACCCCGTCGTCATGGTGCGCGCCTACGAGCTGCTCTCCGAGCAGGGCGACTGGCCGCTGCACCTCGGTGTCACCGAGGCCGGCCCCGCCTTCCAGGGCACGATCAAGTCCGCCACCGCCTTCGGTGCGCTGCTGTCCAAGGGCATCGGCGACACCATCCGCGTCTCCCTCTCCGCCCCGCCGGTGGAGGAGATCAAGGTCGGCAACCAGATCCTCGAGTCGCTCAACCTGCGTCCCCGCAAGCTCGAGATCGTCTCCTGCCCGTCCTGCGGGCGCGCCCAGGTGGACGTCTACCAGCTGGCCGACGACGTCACTGCGGGCCTGGAGGGCATGACCGTCCCGCTGCGCGTCGCCGTCATGGGCTGCGTCGTCAACGGGCCCGGTGAGGCTCGCGAGGCCGACCTCGGTGTGGCGTCCGGCAACGGCAAGGGCCAGATCTTCGTCAAGGGCGAGGTCATCAAGACCGTCCCCGAGGACCAGATCGTCGAGACGCTCATCGCCGAGGCCAACCGGATCGCCGAGCAGATGGGCCTGGAGCCCGAGTCCGGCGGACCCGTCGTCACGGTCAGCTGAGCGGAGCCCCTGTGCTGGGCAGGTGGCGCCACCCCGTGGGCCCACGCGTCCGTCCCCTGCGGGACGAGGACCGTGAGGCGGCCCTCGGGCTGTGCGCTGCCGACCCCGTCGGCAACGTCCTCGCCGCCGTCCAGGTCGAGGCGCTCGGCCGCCGCCGGCTGCCCGGTGCCGAGCTGCTCGGCGTGTGGTGCGACGGCGAGCTGCAGGCCATGTGCTGGTCCGGCGCCAACCTCGTGCCCGTCGCCGTCGACGAGCCGGAGCTGCTCGACGCCGTCGCCGAGCACGTCCGCGGCCGCGGGCGGCGGGCGTCCTCGATCGTCGGCCCCGCCGATCAGGTGCTGGGCCTGTGGGACCGGCTCGGTCCCGGCTGGCTGCCCTCGCGCGAGATCCGTGCCGACCAGCCGTCGATGGCGATCTCCGACACCCCCGCCGTCGAGCCGGACCCGCGGGTGCGGCTGAGCAGTCTCGAGGACCTCGACGTCGTCGTCCCGGCCTGCGTGGCGATGTTCACCGAGGAGGTGGGCTACTCGCCCCTCGCCTCGGGCGGCGCCTACGCGGCCCGGGTCCACGAGCTCGTCTCGACCCAGCGCTCCTACGTCCGCATCGAGGACGCCCCCGAGGGCCGGCGCGTCGTCTTCAAGGCCGAGGTCGGCGCGTGCGCGCTCGGCGTCGCCCAGATCCAGGGCGTGTGGGTGCACCCCGAGCACCGCGGGCAGGGCGTCGCGGCACCGGCGATGGCCGCCGTCGTCGAGGACGTGCGCCGCCGCACCGCGCCGGTGGTCTCCCTGTACGTCAACGGGTACAACACCCCCGCCATCGCGACCTACCGCCGCACCGGCTTCGAGCAGGTCGGCACGTACGCCACCGTCCTCTTCTGAGCGGGATCCCGCTCTCAGCGGAGGGACCCCTCCCGCGCCGAGCGCTGAGTTGTTACCCCGGTGCCCACCCCCGGTGGGGCGCGCGGACGGGGTGGGGGAGCGGGCGCGATACGCTGGCGCGCGTGCTGATGCGGATGTCGACCCTGTTCCTGCGGACCCTGCGTGAAGACCCGGTGGACGCCGAGCTGCCGAGCCACCGGCTGCTCGTGCGGGCCGGCTACATCCGCCGTGCCGCCCCTGGCATCTACACCTGGCTGCCGCTGGGCCTGCGGGTCCTCGGCAAGATCGAGCAGGTCGTGCGCGAGGAGATGACCGCCGCGGGCGCCCAGGAGGTCCACTTCCCGGCGCTGCTGCCGCGCGAGCCCTACGAGGCCACCGGCCGCTGGACCGAGTACGGCCCGAACCTCTTCCGTCTCAAGGACCGCCGCGAGAACGACTACCTCCTCGCGCCCACGCACGAGGAGATGTTCACCCTCCTCGTCAAGGACCTGTACTCCTCGTACAAGGACCTGCCGCTCACGCTCTTCCAGATCCAGACGAAGTACCGCGACGAGGCGCGCCCGCGCGCCGGCCTGCTGCGCGGACGCGAGTTCATCATGAAGGACGCCTACTCCTTCGACATCGACGACGCCGGCCTCGAGCGCTCCTACCGCGCCCAGCGCGAGGCCTACGAGCGGATCTTCACCCGCCTCGGCCTCGAGTACGTCATCGTCGCGGCGACGAGCGGCGCGATGGGCGGCTCCCGCTCGGAGGAGTTCCTCTTCCCGACGCCGTCCGGCGAGGACACCTTCGTCCGCTCGCCCGGCGGGTACGCGGCCAACGTCGAGGCCGCGCTCACGGCGGTGCCCGAGCCCGTCGACGCGAGCGACCTGCCCGCGGCCGAGGTCCGCGACACCCCCGACTCCACGACCATCGACACCCTCGTGTCGCAGGCCAACGCGCTCTACCCGCGCCCCGACCGTCCCTGGACGGCGGCGGACACGCTGAAGAACGTCGTCCTGGCCCTCGCCCACCCGGACGGCACCGAGGAGCTCGTCGTCGTCGGCCTGCCCGGGGACCGCGAGGTCGACCTCAAGCGGCTCGAGGGGGCGCTCGAGCCCACCCTCGTCGCGCCTGCCACCGACGAGCAGCTCGCCACGCGGCCCGAGCTCGTCAAGGGCTACATCGGCCCCGCCGTCGTCGGCCCCAACACCGGCGAGGACGGCGAGGAGCGCACCGCGCTGCGCTACCTCCTCGACCCCCGCGTCGTGCCCGGCACGAGCTGGATCACCGGCGCGAACGCGGACGGCAAGCACGTCTTCGGGCTCGTCGCCGGCCGTGACTTCACCGCCGACGGCACCATCGAGGCCGCCGAGGTCCGCGCGGGCGACCCCGCGCCGGACGGCTCCGGCCCCCTCGAGCTCGCCCGCGGCATCGAGATCGGACACGTCTTCGCCCTCGGTCGCAAGTACGCCGAGGCCCTCGGCCTCAAGGTCCTCGACGAGAACGGCAAGGCCGTCACCGTGACGATGGGTTCCTACGGCATCGGTGTCAGCCGCGCGCTGGCCGCCGTCGCCGAGGCGACGTGCGACGACTCGGGCCTGTCCTGGCCGATGAGCCTGGCCCCCTTCCACGTCCACCTCCTCGCCACCGGCAAGGACCCCGAGGTCTTCGCCGAGGCCGAGCGCATCGGCGCCGCGCTCACCGCGCAGGGCATCGAGGTGCTCCTCGACGACCGCCCGAAGATGTCCGCGGGCGTGAAGTTCGCCGACTCCGAGCTCCTCGGCGTGCCGCTCGTGCTCGTCGTCGGCCGCGGCCTGGCCGAGGGCAAGGTCGAGCTGCGCGAGCGCGCCACGGGGGAGCGGCGCGAGGTTCCCGTCGGGGAGGCCGTCGACGCGGTCGCCACGGCCGTGCGGACCGCCCTCGGGAGCTGAGCGTCACCGTGTGCGGGCGCCGCGCGCTGGGGGCCGCGCTGCTCGCCGCGCTCACGCTGACGGGCTGCGGCGTCCGGCTCGAGACGCCGCCTCCTGAGGTCCCCACCGCCGACGCCGGGGAGGAGTCCCGCCAGGACGCCGCCCTCGTGGCCGCGCAGCTGCGTGACGCCGCCGGCGCGGCGGCTACGGACGACGGCGCCGACGTCGGCGAGGTGCTCACGGCCGTCGAGGAGGCGTCGGCCGAGCACCACGAGGCGCTCGGCGGCGTGTGGGAGCCGTGGCCGGGTGCCGGCCCGGACGCGACGGCGTACCCCGAGGACCCCACCGCGCCCGCGCCCGCCGCGGCGGCGACGCCGCAAGAGGTCCTCGAGCTCCTCGAGGAGGGCGCCGCCACCGCGCGTGAGGACGCCCTCGCGCACGACGGCGAGCTCGGCCAGCTACTCGCCGCCGTCGCGATCTCCCGCACCTGGCTCGCCGCCGACCTCGCGCGCGCGCTGTCCGTCGACGCCGAGCGGCTCCCGGCCGAGCCACAGCCCGCGCCCGAGCCCGGCACGGTCGACACGGAGACCTCCCGCGCCGTCGACGCCGCCCGCTACGCCTTCGAGGTCGTCGCCGCCCGCAGCAGCGGTGGGCAGCGCGAGGCCGCCGCCGTGCGCGCCGAGCAGCTCGCGCTCGTCGCCGGCGCCGTCGCCCCCGAGGAGGACGAGCGCGAGGTCGCCTACGACGTGAGCGACGCGGCCGACGCCGAGGCGCCGGAGCGCGCCCTCGCGGGCGCTGCAGAGCTCGACGTCCTCGGCGCGTACGTCGCCCTGCTCGGGACGCCGGTGGAGGACCGGGAGACCGTCCTCGACGCCGCGACGTACGCCGCCGGGCAGGCGCGGTCGTGGGATACCGCACTGCCGGCCCTGCCCGGCCTCTCCTGAGGGGGGCCCGCGCCCCGGGTAAGGTGTGGGAGTTCCGCAGCCGAGCCCCCAGGAGAGCACCATGGCACGCCCGTCGGACGTCGCAGCCGAGCTGCGCCGCGTCCTCGAGCCCGTCGTCACCGACGCCGGCCTGTACCTCGAGGACGTGAGCGTGAGCGCGGCCGGCCGACGCAGCGTCGTCCGGGTCGTCGTCGACCTCACGGACGGACCCGGCGGTGTCGGCTCCGAGCTCCTCACCGACGTCTCCCGCCAGGTCTCCACGACCCTCGACGACGTCGACGTCGTCGCCGGGGCGTACACCCTCGAGGTCTCCACCCCCGGGGTCACGCGACCCCTGACGACGGCACGCCACTACCGCCGCGCCGAGGGGCGCCTCGTCCGCCTGCGCACCACGTCCGGCGCCCTGCGCGGACGCGTGCTCGCGGTCGACGGCGAGGACGTGGTCATCGACACTGAGGGCACGCGTCAGGTCGTCGCGCTGTCCGACATCACCTCGGGCACGGTCGAGCCCGAGCTGGGGCGTGCGGCAGACGCTGCCGCAGAGGGCTGAGGAGGACACATGGACATCGACATGACCGCGCTGCGCCTGATCGAGAGCGAGCGCGAGATCCGCCTCGACGTGCTGGTCGGCGCCATCGAGGAAGCACTCCTCCTCGCCTACCAGCGCACCCCCGGAGCCGCGGAGCGGGCCCGCGTGGAGGTCGACCGCCGCACCGGCCGCGTCACCGTCATGGCGACCGAGGTCGACGAGGAGGGCAACGCCGTCGGCGAGTACGACGACACCCCCAGCGACTTCGGTCGCATCGCCACCGCCACGGCCCGCAGCGTCATCGTCCAGCGGCTGCGTGACGCCGAGGACGACCAGGTGATGGGCTCGCTGCGCGACCGCGCCGGCACCCTCATCGCCGGCGTCGTCCAGCAGGGCCGCGACCCGCGCGTCGTCCTCGTCGACATCGGCGAGCTCGAGGCCGTGCTCCCCGCCCACGAGCAGGTGCCCACCGAGACCTACCGCCACGGCGACCGCCTGCGCGCCTACGTCCTGGAGGTGACGCGCGGCACCAAGGGGCCCTCGGTCACCCTCTCGCGCACCCACCCCAACCTCGTGCGCGAGCTCTTCGCCCTCGAGGTGCCCGAGGTCGCCGACGGCAGCGTCGAGATCAAGGCGCTGGCCCGCGAGGCCGGGCACCGCACGAAGATCGCCGTCGCCTCCACCGTTCCCGGTCTCAACGCCAAGGGTGCCTGCATCGGCCCCATGGGCCAGCGGGTGCGGGCCGTCATGAGCGAGCTCGACGGCGAGAAGATCGACATCGTCGACTACAGCGAGGACGCCGCGACCTTCGTCGGCAACGCGCTCTCGCCCGCCCGCGTGACGAGCGTCGAGGTCGTGGACGCCGAGGAGCGGTCCGCCCGCGTCGTCGTGCCCGACTTCCAGCTGTCCCTGGCCATCGGCAAGGAGGGCCAGAACGCCCGCCTCGCCGCCCGCCTCACCGGCTGGCGGATCGACATCCACTCGGACACCGAGGGCGAGCAGCCCGAGGGCTGAGCACCCCCGGCGGGGGCGTGTGAGGAAACACACCACCCCCCGCTGCGGGGCCCATCACTGTCCCGCACGGGCCGGTGGGGGTAGACTTCCCGACGGGTCGCAGCCCGAATTCCTATGACAACGCCTCCTTCCCCCTCACCTCCCGGCGAGGGACAGGTGCGCACATGCGTGGGATGCCGGGTCAAGGCCCCGCGGTCCGCCCTCGTGCGTGTCGTCCTCGTTCCCCAGTCGCCTCGCGCGATGGTGGACGAACGGACGGACGCCCCGGGGCGGGGGGCCTGGTTGCACGCTGACCGGGCTTGCCTGGACCTCGCCGATCGCCGGCGGGCGATCCCCCGGGCCCTGCGCTCCGCAGGACCGGTGGACACCACCGCCGTCACGGAGTGGTTCAGCACGAGAACGCCGGGTCAGACCTGAGCCGGTACGAGTCATCGACGAAGAAAGCGGGTTGGAAGCCGATGGGCACCCGATGAGTACCCAGCGATGAGTTTCAAGCACTAACACGGCCCCACCCTGTCCCGGGCGGGCCGAGACAGGAGAAATGTGGCAAAGCTTCGCGTCCACGAGCTCGCCAAGGAGCTCGGCGTCGACAGCAAGACGGTTCTGGCCAAGCTCGGCGAGCTCGGAGAGTTCGTCAAGTCGGCCTCGTCCACCGTCGAGGCGCCCGTCGTGCGCCGCCTCCGGGAGGCCATTCCCGCACCGTCGGCCTCCGAGGAGAAGCCGGCACCCAAGAAGGCGGTCAAGCCCAAGGCCCCCGCCGCCAAGACCGCTGAGCCCGAGGCCCCTGCCCCGCAGGAGGCACCGGCGGCACCCGCCGCCCCGGCACCCAGCCCCGCCCGCCCGTCGCCCGCCGCCGCAGAGCGGCCCGCGGCGCCCAAGCCCGGTGCACCTGCACCGACGCCGGCGCCCGAGCCCAAGGCGACCCCGGCAGCCCCCGAGCCCGCGCAGCCCGCCGCCGCGCAGCCCGCTGCCGAGGCGAGCACCCCCGAGGCACCGAAGCCGGCCACCAAGGCCGCTGCCGGTCCCAAGCCCGGCGCCCCGCGCCCGGGCAACAACCCCTTCGCCACCAGCCAGGGCATGCCCCGGCCCGGTGGCAGCGGTGGACCCCGTCCCGGTGGTCCGCGTCCCGGCGCCCCGCGTCCGGGCAACAACCCCTTCGCCACGAGCCAGGGCATGCCCCGGCCCGGTGGCAGCGGCGGTGCCGGCGCAGCCGGCCCGCGTCCCGGTGGCCCCCGTCCGGGCGGTCCCCGCCCCGGTGCGGGCGCCGGTGCGGCAGGCCCGCGTCCGGGTGCACCGCGTCCCGGTGGCGCACGCCCCAGCCCGGGCATGATGCCCGGCCGCAGCTCGGTCGGGACGCCTGGCGCCCCGGCTCGTGGTGGCGGCGGCGGCCGTGGCCGTCCCGGTGGCGGTGGCCCCGGTGGTCCCGGTGGCGCAGGCGGTCCCGGTGGCGGCGGTCGTCCCGGCGGTTTCGCGGGTCGCGGTCGTCCCGGTGCGCGCGGCGGTACGCAGGGCGCCTTCGGGCGTCCCGGCGGCCGTCCGGTGCGCGGACGCAAGTCCAAGCGCGCGAAGCGTCAGGAGTTCGAGCAGCAGGGCGCACCGAGCCTCGGTGGCGTCCAGGTCCCCCGCGGCAACGGCACCACCGAGGTGCAGATCCGCGCCGGTGCCAGCCTCGCGGACTTCGCCGACAAGATCGACGCGAACCCCGCAGCGCTCGTGACGGTGCTCTTCCACCTCGGCGAGATGGCCACGGCCACCCAGTCGCTGGACGAGGACACCTTCAAGGCCCTGGGTGACGAGCTCGGTTACATCATCAACATCGTCTCGCCCGAGGACGAGGACCGTGAGCTCCTCGGGGGCTTCGACATCGACCTCGACGCCGAGCTGGCCGGGGAGACCGACGAGGACCTCATGGCCCGTCCGCCGGTCGTCACCGTCATGGGTCACGTCGACCACGGAAAGACCAAGCTCCTCGACGCGATCCGCAGCACCGACGTCGTCGCCGGCGAGGCCGGTGGCATCACACAGCACATCGGTGCCTACCAGATCTGGACCGAGCACGAGGGCCACGACCGCGCTCTCACCTTCATCGACACCCCCGGTCACGAGGCCTTCACGGCCATGCGTGCCCGTGGTGCCGACGTCACCGACATCGCGATCCTCGTGGTGGCGGCCGACGACGGCGTCATGCCGCAGACGGTCGAGGCGCTCAACCACGCTCAGTCGGCCGGTGTGCCGATCGTCGTGGCCGTCAACAAGGTGGACAAGGAGGCGGCCAACCCCGCCAAGATCCGCCAGCAGCTGACCGAGTACAACCTCGTGGCCGAGGAGTACGGCGGCGACACGATGTTCGTCGACGTCTCCGCGCTCCAGCGGATGGGTATCGACGACCTCCTCGAGGCCGTCCTCCTCACCGCGGACGCCGCCCTGGACCTGCGGGCCAACCCCGACAAGGACGCGCGCGGTGTCGCCATCGAGGCGAACCTCGACAAGGGCCGCGGCACGGTCGCGACCGTTCTCGTCCAGTCCGGAACCCTGCACGTCGGGGACGCCATCGTCGCCGGTACCGCCCACGGGCGCGTCCGGGCGATGTTCGACGAGCACGGCGTCCCGGTCGAGGAGGCCGGTCCCGCGCGTCCCGTGCAGGTCCTCGGCCTCACCTCCGTGCCTCGCGCCGGTGACTCCTTCATCGTGGCCGGCGACGACCGCACCGCCCGGCAGATCGCTGACAAGCGGGCCGCCGCCGAGCGCGCCGCGACGCTGGCCAAGCGCCGCAAGCGCGTCTCGCTCGAGGACTTCACCGAGGCGCTTCAGCAGGGCCGGGTCGAGACCCTCAACCTCGTCCTCAAGGGCGACGTGTCCGGTGCCGTCGAGGCGCTGGAGGACTCGCTCCTCAAGATCGAGGTCGGCGACGAGGTCGCGCTGCGGATCATCCACCGCGGCGTGGGTGCCATCACCCAGAACGACGTCAACCTCGCCACGGTCGACAACGCCATCATCATCGGCTTCAACGTGAAGCCCGCGGAGCGGGTCACGGAGCTGGCCGACCGCGAGGGCGTCGACATCCGGTACTACTCGGTCATCTACCAGGCGATCGACGACGTCGAGCAGGCGCTCAAGGGCATGCTCAAGCCGGAGTACGAGGAGGTCCAGCTGGGCACCGCGGAGGTCCGCCAGGTGTTCCGCTCCTCCAAGGTCGGCAACATCGCCGGTTCGATCGTCCGGTCCGGCACCATCCGCCGGAACACCAAGGCGCGCGTCCTGCGGGACGGCGTCGTCGTGGGGGAGAACGTCACGATCGACTCCCTGCGCCGCGAGAAGGACGACGTCACCGAGGTCCGCGAGGGCTTCGAGTGCGGCATCAGCCTCGGGTCGTTCAACGACATTACCGAGGGCGACGTCATCGAGACCTTCGAGATGCGCGAGAAGCCGCGTAAGTAGAGGGCTGCAGTCCTAGCGACGTGGCGCGCACCGACAGGTGCGCGCCACGTCGCGTCCCACGACAGGAGAGAACCATGGCCGACACCCCGCGGATGCGCCGCGTGAGTGACCGCATCCAGCAGATCGTCGCGTCGATGCTCGAGTCCCGCATCAAGGACCCGCGCCTCGGCTTCGTCACGGTGACGGAGGTCCGGGTGACCGGGGACCTCCAGCAGGCCACCGTCTACTACACCGTGCTCGGTGACGAGCAGGCCCAGCGGGACACCGCGGCCGCCCTCGCCTCCGCGCGCGGCCACATCCGCTCGGAGGTCGGCAAGCAGCTCGGTCTGCGGCTGACCCCGACGCTCGAGTTCACGGCCGACGTCGTGCCCGAGACCGCCGCCGACCTCGAGCGCGCCCTGCGCGAGGCCGCCGAGCGCGACGCCGAGCTGGCGCGCCTGGCCGCGGGCGCTCAGCCGGCCGGTGACGCCGACCCGTACCGTCGTCCCGCGACGGACGAGGTCGACGAGGCGGACGAGCCCGCCGACGACGCTCGCTGAGCCCGTCGTGCCGGTGAGCATCCCGCGGCTCGGCGCCGCCGGCGTCGCCGTCGGGGTGCTCTCCGGCCTGCTCGGCATCGGTGGGGGAGTGGTCCTCGTCCCGCTGCTCGTCCTCCTCATGGGGATGGCGCAGAAGCGGGCGCAGGCCACCTCCCTCGCCGCGATCACCCTGACCGCCCTCGCCGGCGCGATCAGCTACGGCGTCGCGGGCGACGTCGTCCTCGTCCCCGCCCTCGTCGTCGCGGCCGGCGGGATCGTCGGCACGCTCGTCGGGGCCGAGCTGGTCCACCGGATGTCCGAGCGCACGCTGCGGATCGTGTTCGCCGCCGTCATGGTCGTCGTCGCGGTCCGGATGGCTCTCGCGCCGCCCGTCGAGGGCGCCGGCGAGCTCGCCCACCTCGACCCGCCGGTCCTCGTGGGCTACGTGGGCGCCGGGCTCCTCATGGGCCTGCTGTCGGCGCTGGTGGGTATCGGCGGTGGCGTCGTCATGGTGCCGCTGCTCGTCCTCGGCTTCGGCTTCTCCCCGCACGAGGCGCAGGGCACCTCGCTCGCCGTCATGGTCCCCGTCTCCCTCATGGGCGCCTGGCGTCATGCCCGCCGCGGCTACACCGACTGGCGCGCCGGGCTCGTGCTCGGCCTCGGCGGCGTCCTCGGCGCCCCGCTCGGCGCACTGCTCGCCCAGGCGGTGCCCGAGGTGTGGCTGCAGCGTCTCTTCGCCGTCCTGCTCGTCTACTCGGCCGTCCAGCTCGTCCTCAAGGCCCGCAAGCGCTGACAGACGCCGCCCCCTCTTGCGCCGAGAGCCGGGTTCCTCCGCGGGCGGCGCGATGGAGTCCACCTCCTTGTGCCGAGAGCCGGATTCCTCCGCGGGTGGCGCGATGGAGCCCACCTCCTTGTGCCGAGAGCCGGGTTCCTCCGCGGGTGGCGCGATGGAGCCCGCCTCCTTGTGCCGAGAGCCGGATTCCTCCGCGGGTGGCGCGATGGAGGCCACCTCCTTGTGCCGAGAGCCGGATTCCTCCGCGGGCCACGCGTGCGGAGGAATCCGGCTGTCGGCGAAAGGGGGGCTTGCTTCTGGCGGAATCCGGCTGTCGGCGGAGGGGGCGGGGTGGGGGGCCCGGCTCCGCTGCTAGCGTCGCCGGGTGACTGAGCGACGTTCCCCCTCCGGTGCCTCCGACCCCGTCGACGGGCTCCTCGTCGTCGACAAGCCGTCGGGCTGGACGAGCCACGACGTCGTCGGCCGCGTGCGCCGCCTCGCCGGCACCCGCAAGGTCGGCCACGCCGGGACCCTCGACCCCATGGCCACCGGCGTCCTCGTCCTCGGTGTCAACCGCGCCACGCGGCTGCTCACCTACCTCGTGGGTGCGGACAAGGAGTACACCGCGACCGTCCGTCTCGGTCAGGCGACCGTGACCGACGACGCCGAGGGAGACGTCACCGACGCCCCCGGTGCTGCGGCCGTCGACCCCGACGCTCTCGCCGCGGCCGTCGCCGCCCTGCGCGGGCCGATCGAGCAGGTCCCCAGCTCCGTCAGCGCCATCAAGGTCGACGGCAAGCGCTCCTACGCCCGCGTCCGCGGCGGGGAGGAGGTCGAGCTCGCGGCCCGACCCGTCACCATCCACCGTCTCGACGTGCTCGCGCAGCGGACGACGACGGCGCAGGACGGCACCGCCGTCACCGACCTCGACGTCGTCGTCGGGTGCTCCTCGGGTACCTACGTCCGCGCCCTCGCCCGCGACCTCGGCACCGCCCTCGGAACCGGCGGCCACCTCACCGCGCTGCGACGCACCTACGTCGGCCCCTTCGCCCTCGACGGCGCCGCGGACCTCGACACCCTCGGCGCCGAGCACGCGGAGGGCCGGCCCGTCCAGCTGCTCTCGACGACCGAGGCGTGCCGCGCGGCCTTCGACCTCCGCGAGCTCTCCGACAGTGAGACCACCGCCGTGCGCTACGGCCAGCGGGTTGACGCCACCGGCAGGCCCGGCCCGGTCGCGGCCCTGGCCCCGGACGGCCACGTCGTCGCCCTCCTCGAGGACCGCGGCGCCCAGGCGCGCCCGGTGCTCGTCCTCGACCCCGCCTGAGCTCCCCGCGGACACACCTCTCCGCGCGCGGCCCGGCCAGGTGTGCCACCCTGCCCGGACAGCGTCACACGACGGGAGGGGGAGCGGTGCTCCAGGTGCTGTGGGGACTGGGCGGCATGGTCGTCGTCCTGGCGATCGCGTGGCTGCTCTCGGTCGACCGACGGCGGATCAACTACCGCACCGTGTCCCTCGCCCTGCTCGTCCAGATCGTCTTCGGCGTCCTCGTCCTCTACGTCCCGGCGGGCCAGCGCGTGCTCGAGACGGTGACGTCCGGCGTCCAGTCGGTCATCAACTCCTCCGCGGAGGGCATCGCCTTCCTCTTCGGCCCGATCCTCCCCGACGAGGGCTCGGTCTTCGCCTTCCAGGTGCTGCCCGTCATCGTCTTCTTCGCCGCTCTCACGGCGGTGCTGTACCACGTCGGCCTCCTCCAGCTCGTCACGCGCTGGATCGGCGGCGCCCTCGCGAAGCTGCTGGGCACGACCGGGCCGGAGTCGATGAACGCCGCCGCGAACATCTTCGTCGGCCAGACCGAGGCGCCGCTCGTCATCCGCCCCTACATCAAGGACATGACGCCCTCGGAGATCTTCGCCGTCATGGCCGGCGGCCTCACCACGGTCGCCGGCTCGGTGCTCGTCGGCTACTCGCTGCTCGGCGCCAACCTCGAGTACCTCATCGCCGCGAGCTTCATGGCAGCCCCCGCGGGCCTCCTCATGGCGAAGATGCTCGTCCCCGCCGGCGCCCTCGCGGACATCGGCCCCAACGCCGAGACCACCGCCCCGTCGGACGCGCCCGCCACCGACACCGCCGACGACGGCGCCCCCGCCGACAGCCGCGGCGGCTCGCGGCTGGCAGCGGCCTTCCGTCGCGGCTCCCGCCGGGGCGGCACCCACGAGGGCCGCAACGAGCTCGTCCGCCGGGCGCGTGGGGAGGACGCCCCGGAGGAGGACGAGGAGGAGCCGCCGGTCAACGTCATCGACGCCGCCGCCCGCGGCGCGTCCGACGGCCTCACCCTTGCGCTCAACGTCGGGGCGATGCTCCTCGCGTTCATCTCGCTCATCGCGCTGGCCAACATCGTCGTCGGCGGCATCGGCGGGTGGTTCGGCAACGACGACCTCAGCGTCGAGGAGATCCTCGGCTACGTCTTCTCCCCGATCATGGCAGCCGTCGGCGTCCCCCTCCACGAGGCGGTCGACGCCGGCAGCTTCCTCGGCCAGAAGGTCATCCTCAACGAGTTCGTCGCCTTCTCCGACTTCGCGCCCAGGGCCGAGGACTTCAGCGAGAAGTCCCAGGCCGTCATCACCTTCGCGCTCACCGGCTTCGCGAACCTGGGCTCCCTCGCCATCCTCCTCGGCGGGCTGGGCGGCATCGCTCCCACCCAGCGCAGCGTCATCGCCACCCTCGGCCTGCGGGCGGTGCTCGCGGGCACGCTCGGAAACCTCTTGTCGGCGGCCATCGCCGGGATCCTCATCGGCTGAGCCGGGGTAGTCTCGGCTGCGGCCCGCAGCCAGCGACCGCCGACGACAGAAGGAGCCCCAGCGTGCAGGTGTGGCACGGCATCGAGCAGATCCCCGACGGTCTGAGCGGCAGTGTCGTCACCATCGGCAACTTCGACGGCGTCCACCGCGGCCACCGGGCCGTCCTCACGGCCACGACCGACCGGGCCCGCGCCCTCGGGGTCCCCGCCGTCGCCCTCACCTTCGACCCGCACCCCGCGCAGGTCCACCGGCCCGGCACGACGCCGCCGCTCCTCACCGGTCTCACCGACAGGCTCGCCCTCCTCGCCGAGATCGGCATCGACGCCACGCTCGTCCTCCACTACACCCTCGACCTCGCCGCGCTGACGCCCGAGGAGTTCGTCACCGGGTACCTGCGGGACGCTCTGCGGGCGCGCGCCGTCGTCGTCGGGCACGACGCGCGCTTCGGCCGCGGCAACTCCGGTGACCAGCACACGATGGCGGCCCTGGGACGGGAGCACGGCTTCGTCGTCGACGTCGTCGAGGACGTCGGGGTGGACCGACGCTGGTCCTCCAGCTGGGCGCGCGAGCTCGTCGAGGCGGGGAACGTCGCCGCGGCCGCGACCATCCTCGGCCGCCCCCACCGGATGCGCGGCGTCGTCGTCCGCGGCCAGGCCCGCGGGCGTGACCTCGGCTTCCCGACGGCGAACCTCGCCCCGTCCGCGACCGGCACCATCCCCGCCGACGGCGTCTACGCCGGCTGGCTGCGCCGGCACGAGGGGGCGGGGGAGCGGCTGCCCGCCGCGATCTCCGTCGGGACGAACCCGACCTTCGGGGACATCGCCGAGCGGATCGTCGAGGCCCACGTCATCGGGCGCACAGACCTCGACCTGTACGACGAGGAGGTCGTCGTCGAGTTCGTCGAGCGGCTGCGCCCGACCCTGCGCTACGAGGGCGTCGAGGCGCTCGTCACGCAGATGCGCCTGGACGTCACCGACGCGCTCACCGCGCTCGGCGAGCCGGCCGTCTGATAACATCATCTCTTGCCGTCAGATCGGCCGCGGATGCGTCATGCCCGGGTGGACATGCCCCGGTGCTCCGCGCAACAACCCCTAGGAGAACCTGTGCCCCTCGCTGCAGACGTCAAGCAGTCCATCATCGCCGAGTACGCCACCCACGAGGGCGACACCGGTTCGCCGGAGGTCCAGATCGCGATGCTCAGCCGTCGCATCCTCGACCTCACCGAGCACCTCAAGACGCACAAGCACGACCACCACAGCCGTCGTGGTCTGCTGCTGCTCGTCGGTCAGCGCCGCAACCTGCTCAAGTACCTGCAGCGTGTCGACATCGAGCGGTACCGCACCCTGATCGGGCGCCTCGGACTGCGTCGCTGACACTCGCGCCGGCTCGGACCCGTACGGGTCCGGGCCGGCCTTGCAATGTCCGCCGGTGACGGCGGACGACAACTCAACACACCACCACCGCGCCGGACGTACCGAGCCGGTTTTCGGTAGTGGCCCCCGGAAGACCGGTTCGCCGGTGGTCCGTGGGCCTCGATCGAAGGCCGCCGGGCGCCGCGCGACGACCACGAAGGAGGGCGCCCCATGGAGGGACCCGAGATCACGTCCGCCGAAGCCGTCATTGACAACGGCAAGTTCGGCACCCGCACCGTCCGTTTCGAGACCGGCCGCCTGGCCCGTCAGGCCGCCGGCTCCGCCGTCGCGTACCTCGACGAGGACACGATGCTGCTGTCGGCCACCACGTTCGGCAAGAACCCGAAGGACCACTTCGACTTCTTCCCGCTGACCGTGGACGTCGAGGAGCGTCAGTACGCCGCCGGCAAGATCCCCGGCTCGTTCTTCCGCCGCGAGGGCCGTCCCTCGACCGAGGCGATCCTCGCCTGCCGGCTCATCGACCGCCCGCTGCGCCCGTCCTTCGCCAAGGGCCTGCGCAACGAGGTCCAGGTCGTCGAGACCGTCCTCGCGATCCACCCCGACGACTCCTACGACGTCCTGGCGATCAACGCCGCGTCGATGTCGACCCAGATCTCCGGTCTGCCCTTCTCCGGGCCGATCGGCGGCACCCGCATCGCCCTCATCGACGACCAGTGGGTCGCCTTCCCGCGCTACTCCGAGCTCGAGCGGGCCGTCTTCTCGATGGTCGTCGCCGGCCGCGTCGTCACCGACGCGCAGGGCACCGAGGACGTCGCGGTCATGATGGTCGAGGCCGAGGCCACCGACAACGCCTGGACGCTCATCAAGGAGCAGGGCGCCACCGCCCCGACCGAGGAGGTCGTGGCCCAGGGCCTCGAGGCCGCCAAGCCGTTCATCCTCGCGCTGTGCCACGCGCAGAGCGAGCTCGCGGCGAACACCTCCAAGCCGACCACCGAGCTGCCCCGCTTCCTCGACTACTCCACCGAGGAGTACGAGGCCGTCGTCGCCCACGCCGGCACGGACCTCTCCGAGGCCATCGCCATCGCGGGCAAGCACGAGCGCGAGAGCCGTCTCGACGAGGTCAAGAAGGCCACCCTCGAGGCGCTCGCCGGCCAGTTCCCCGACGCCGAGAAGAACCTCTCCGCCGCCTTCCGCGCCGCCACCAAGCACTTCGTGCGCCGCCGCGTCCTCACCGACGGCGTGCGCATGGACGGTCGCGGCCTGCGCGACATCCGCACCCTGTCCGCCGAGGTCGACGTGCTCCCGCGCGTCCACGGCTCGGCGATCTTCGAGCGCGGCGAGACGCAGATCATGGGCGTGACCACGCTCAACATGCTCCGCATGGAGCAGCAGCTCGACACGCTCTCCCCGCAGACGCGCAAGCGCTACATGCACAACTACAACTTCCCGCCCTACTCCACCGGTGAGACCGGTCGCGTGGGCTCGCCCAAGCGTCGCGAGATCGGCCACGGTGCCCTCGCCGAGCGCGCCCTCATGCCGGTGCTGCCGACCCGCGAGGAGTTCCCCTACGCGATCCGGCAGGTCTCCGAGGCGCTGGGCTCCAACGGCTCCACCTCGATGGGCTCGGTCTGCGCCTCGACCCTGTCCCTGTACAACGCCGGCGTGCCGCTGCGCGCCCCCGTGGCCGGTATCGCCATGGGCCTCATGACCGACGAGGTCGACGGTGAGACCCGCTACGCGGCGCTCACCGACATCCTCGGCGCCGAGGACGCCTTCGGTGACATGGACTTCAAGGTCGCCGGTACCCGCGAGTTCGTCACGGCCATCCAGCTGGACACCAAGCTCGACGGCATCCCGTCCTCCGTGCTCACCGGTGCCCTCTCGCAGGCCCGTGACGCGCGTCTGCACATCCTCGACGTCATGACCGAGGTCATCGACGCCCCCGACGAGATGGCCCCGACGGCGCCCCGCGTCATCACGGTCAAGGTCCCCGTCGACAAGATCGGTGAGGTCATCGGCCCGAAGGGCAAGATGATCAACCAGATCCAGGAGGACACCGGCGCGGACATCTCCATCGAGGACGACGGCACCGTCTACATCGGCGCGACCGACGGCCCCTCGGCCGAGGCCGCCCGCCAGGCGGTCAACGCCATCGCCAACCCGCAGATGCCGGAGATCGGCGAGCGCTTCGTCGGGACCGTCGTCAAGACGACGACCTTCGGCGCCTTCGTCTCCCTGTCCCCGGGCAAGGACGGCCTGCTCCACATCTCGCAGATCCGCCGGCTCGTCGGTGGCAAGCGCGTGGAGAACGTCGAGGACGTCCTCGGGGTGGGCCAGCAGGTCCAGGTCGAGCTCGCCGAGATCGACGCCCGCGGCAAGCTGTCCCTGCACGCCGTCGTCGACGACGAGGAGGGTGAGGCGGCCGAGACCGCCGCGCCCGAGGCCACCGAGGCCGCCTCGTCCGGCGAGGAGCAGGGCGAGCGCGAGGAGCGTCCGCGCCGTGAGGGCGGCGGCCGTCGTCGCGAGCGTCGCACCCGTACGCGGGAGGACGGCGACAGCGCCGGTGCCTGAGGCACTTCCCCTGGGCCCGGCCGGTGAGCCGGGTACCGAGATCTCGCTGGAGCAGGACGGGAGCGTCATCCGACGCTCCGTCCTGCCCGGCGGGATCCGCGTGCTGAGCGAGGCCATGCCGGCCCAGCGCTCAGCCACGATCGGGGCCTGGGTGGCCGTCGGCTCGCGTGACGAAACCGACGGCCACCACGGCTCGACCCACTTCCTCGAGCACCTGCTCTTCAAGGGCACCCCGCGCCGGGACGCGATGGACATCGCCGTGGCCTTCGACGCCGTCGGCGGGGAGGCCAACGCCGCCACCGGCAAGGAGCACACCTGCTACTACGCGCGGGTGCTCGACGCCGACCTGCCGATGGCGGTCGACGTCATCACCGACATGGTGACCTCCGCCCTCCTCGACGCCGAGGAGTTCGAGACCGAGCGCGGCGTCATCCTCGAGGAGCTGGCGATGGCGGGGGACGACCCTGTCGATGTCGCCCACGAGCAGTTCGCGACGGCGGTCCTCGGACCGCACCCCCTCGGACGCCCGATCGGTGGCACGCCGGCGACGATCCGCGGCGTGCCGCGTGAGGCCGTGCTCGAGCACTACCGGCGCACCTACGTGCCCAGCGAGCTCGTCGTCACGGCGGCGGGTGCCGTCGACCAC
Organism: Oceanitalea stevensii; assembly: GCF_014837105.1. Taxonomy (GTDB): domain Bacteria; phylum Actinomycetota; class Actinomycetes; order Actinomycetales; family Actinomycetaceae; genus Oceanitalea; species Oceanitalea stevensii. Next base: position 103,697 of record NZ_JACSPO010000001.1, read on the forward strand.
GACGAGCTGTGCCGCCAGGTCCTCGAGGCCGTCCGCGCGGGCGGCTGGGAGCTCGACCCGGCGGGCGTGCCCGCCGAGCGCCGCTCCGCCGGCGACGACGCGCTGCCCACCGAGGGCCGCGCCCTTACGCTGCACCGCACCACCGAGCAGGCCAACGTCATCCTCGGCTGCCAGGGCCTGCCCGCCGGTGACGACCGCCGCTGGGCGCTGTCGGTCCTCATGACCGCCCTCGGCGGCGGCATGAGCTCACGCCTGTTCCAGGAGATCCGCGAGCGTCGCGGCCTGGCCTACTCGACCTACGCCTTCGCCTCCTCGTACGCGGAGGCCGGCACGGTGGGCCTGTACGCCGGCTGTGCGCCGGAGAACACCGCGCAGGTCGTCGAGCTGCTCGGCGAGGAGCTCGACCGCATCGCGGCCGCACCGCTCCCGGCCGAGGAGCTCGAGCGGGCCATCGGCCAGCTGAGCGGCAACCTCGTCCTCGGCCTCGAGGACACCGGCTCGCGCATGTCCCGGCTGGGGCGCGCGGAGATCGTCCACGGCGAGCTGACGACCGTCGCCGAGACGCTCGAGCGGGTCTCAGCCGTCACGGCCGAGCAGGTGCAGGCGCTGGCGGTCGAGCTGGCCGCCAAGCCGCGCTCGCTCGTCGTCGTCGGCCCCTTCGAGGACGACCTCGCCGGTCAGCTCCTCGCCAGCCCCGCCGCCGACAGCTGAGTTGTTCCGGTATCCCCCTGCCGCCGACAGCTGAGTTGTTCCGGCGTCCCCCTGCCGCCGACAGCTGAGTTGTTCCTCGCGCTTCACGCCGTACGGCGCGTACCTGCGCTGTGAGCGGCACGAGCACTCGGTAACAACTGCGCTCTCGGCGCGGGTGGGGGTGTAACAACTCAGCGCTCGGCGGGGGTGGGCCACAACTCCCCGCTCGGCGGGGGTGGGGTAACAACTCAGCGCTTGGCGGGGGTGGGCCACAGCTCCGCGCTCGGCGGGGTGGGGTAACAACTCAGCGCTCGGCGGGGGTGGGGGCCACAGCTCCGCGCTCGGCGGGGGTGAGGGCCACAGCTCCGCGCTCGGCGGGGGTGGGTAACAACTCAGCGCTCGGCGGGTGGGCGGTGCTGAGGGGTGAGGGACGCGCGGCTTATGCTCGCGGGCATGAGTGAACCCCTCAAGGTGGCCGTCCTCGGGGCCGACGGGCGCATGGGCGCCACCGTCTGCGACGCCGTCGAGAAGGCACCGGACCTGGAGCTCGTCGCCCGGCTCGAGAAGGACGACGACGTCGCCTCCCTGGCCGGGCGGGCGGACGTGGCCGTCGACTTCACCGTCCCCTCCGTCACCGAGGCCAACGTCCACGCGCTGCTCGACGCCGGCGTCCACGCCGTCGTCGGCACGACCGGCTGGGACGACGCGGCCCTGGCCCGGGTGGAGGAGCACCTGGCCCGCACCGACGGGCTCGGGGTGCTCATCGCCCCCAACTTCGCCCTGTCCGCCGTGCTCGCCATGCAGTTCGCCGCCACCGCGGCCCGCTACTTCGAGTCCGCCGAGGTCGTCGAGCTCCACCACCCGAACAAGGTCGACGCACCGTCGGGGACGGCGCTGGCCACCGCGCGCGGCATCGCCGCCGCTCGCCGCGACGCCGGCCTGGGCGCGATGCCCGACGCGACCGAGACCCAGCTCGATGGTGCCCGCGGCGCCGTCGTCGACGGCGTCCACGTCCACGCCGTGCGCCTGCGCGGGCTCGTCGCCCACGAGGAGGTCGTCCTCGGCAACCCCGGGGAGCAGCTGACGATCCGCACCGACTCCTTCGACCGGGAGAGCTTCATGCCCGGCGTCCTCCTCGGCGTCCGCGAGGTGGGCGGTCGCCCGGGGCTCACCGTGGGCCTGGAGCACCTGCTCGACCTCTGACCCGGTCTCAGCCCCCGAGGGCGGCGATCGCCGCGACCGTCATGTCCCACAGGCGGTCACGGTCCAGTCCCACCGCCACGGAGGTGGTGAGCGGCCGGCCGAGGTCGCCGTCGAAGTCGGTGACCGTCATGCCGGTGGTCCACCGCCCTGCCGTCTCGACCGTGACGAAGGCGTCCCGGTAGGTCATGACGCCGGGGTCGAGGGCGGCGGCCACGGCGCACAGGTCGTGGACGGCCGGGGCGGGGAAGCCGCGCGCCGCGTAGGCCGCGGTGAAGAACTCGAGCAGCTCGTCGACGAAGGCCGCGAGCGGGGTGCCCAGCGCGCGCACCCTGCCGCGGAAGGCGTCGTCCGCGAGGGCCTGGTGGGTGAGGTCCAGGCCCACCATGGTGACCGGCCACGACCCGGCGAAGACGGCCTCCGCCGCCTCGGGGTCGGCGAGGATGTTGAACTCGGCCGCCGGGGTGCGGTTGCCCCGCGTGTAGCTGCCGCCCATGAGCACCACCCGCTTGACGAGCCCGGCCAGGCGCGGCTCGAGGGCAAGAGCCAGGGCGATGTTGGTGAGCGGGCCGGTGGGCACGAGCGTCACCGTGCCCGGCTCGTGCGACAGGACGGTCTCGACGATGAGCTCGGCGGCGCGCCGCTCGTCCAGGCCGACCGTCGGGGTGGGCAGCACCGGCCCGTCCAGGCCGCTCTCACCGTGGTAGTCGGGGGCGACGATCGCCTCCCGGACGAGGGGCCCGGCAGCCCCGCGCGCGACCGGCACGTCTACCCCGGCGATCGTGCACACCGCGCGGGCGTTGCGGGTGACCTTGTCGATGGTCTGGTTCCCGGCGACGGTCGTCACCGCCAGCAGCTCGCAGCGCGGGTCGCCGGCGGCGAGGAGGATCGCCAGGGCGTCGTCGTGGCCGGGGTCGCAGTCGAGGATGATCTTCTCGGTCATGGACCGAGTCTGGTCCCCGGCTCAGACCTGGGCGAACCAGCAGCTCTCGACGACGTCCCCCGCACCGGTCGTGAGGACGCGGCGCGGCCCGGCCGGCGCGAAGCCCGCCGAGGAGAGGAAGCGGGTGCGGGCGTCGTCCTCCTGGCCCGCCCACATGACGAGCGACGTGGCGCCCGCCTCGCTGGCCAGGTCCACGCAGGCGGCGAGCAGCCGGGAGCCGTGCCCCTCGCGGGTGTGGGAGGCCTCCACCTCCAGCGCCAGCACCTCCACCGGCGCCTCGCCGGCGGACTCGGGCAGCTCCACGCCCTCGGCCGGGGCGAAGGCGAGGAAGCCGACGACCTCGACGCCCGCGCAGGCGGTGAGGACGCGGTGACGCTGGCTGGGCGGGGAGGTGACGGCCGCCTGCCACTGGGCGGTCACGGCCGAGGAGTCGACCGCGCCGAGCTCCTCCTCGGTGATGATCCCGCGCCCGCGCCACGCCGCCAGCTGCAGCCGGGTGACGAGGGGGGCGTCCTCGGGGACGGCCGGGCGCACGGAGAGGTCCGCCGTCGGGCCGTGGTCGTGACCCGCGTGCGGGTCGTCGTCGGGCAGGGCGCCGGCTGCCAGGGCACCGAGCAGGTCGTCCGCGTCGTGCGGCGTGCTGTCCATCCTCACCCCAGCAGGCTACCGGCGCGGGCGGTCACGGTGCGGACCGCCGCGGTCCCCGACCCGCGCGGACGGTACCGTCGTCCCCATGAACGCCGCCGCACCCTCGCGCACCTTCGGCTCGGTGTCGGTCGCCATGGTGACCCCCTTCCACGCCGACGGCACGGTGGACGTGCCCACCGCGCAGCAGCTGGCCGTCGACCTCGTCGACGCCGGCTGCGACAGCCTCGTCGTCAACGGCACGACCGGGGAGTCCTCGACCACCCACCAGCCCGAGAAGGACGCGCTCGTGCTCGGCGTCGTCGAGGCCGTGGGGGAGCGCGCCATGGTCATCGCCGGCGCCGGGTCCAACGACACCGCGCACGCCGTGCGCATCGCCAAGAGCGCCGAGCGCACCGGCGCCCACGGGCTGCTCGTCGTCACCCCGTACTACAACCGGCCCTCCCAGGCCGGTGTCGTCACCCACATCGAGACCATCGCCGACTCCACCGGCCTGCCGGTCATGCTCTACGACATCCCCGGCCGCACCGGCGTCGCCATCGGCGACGACGCCCTGGACCGCCTCGCCGAGCACCCCCGCATCCTCGCGGTCAAGGACGCGACCGGCGACGTGCCGCACGGCTTCGAGCGCATGGCCCGCACCGGGCTGGAGTTCTACTCCGGCGACGACGGCCTCAACTTCGCCTGGCTCGCGCACGGCGCCTCCGGCGTCGTCAGCGTCGTCGGGCACCTCGCGGCCGGCGCCTACGCCGAGATGGTCGCCGCGGTCGACGACGGCGATCTCGTCGCCGCCCGCGCCGTCGCCAACCGCACACGCGGCCTCGTCAATGCCATCATGGGAGGTGGCCAGGGCGCCGTCATGGTCAAGGAGGCACTACACCTCCAGGGCCGGCTGCCCAGCCCGGCCGTGCGGCTGCCGCTCGTGCGCGCCGCGGAGAACGAGATCGTGGCACTGGAGACGGTGCTGCGCCAGGAAGGACTTCTGTGAGCCACACCCACCCCGACCTCGCGCCCCCGGGGCCCCTCGCGCCAGGGGCGCTGCGCATCGTCGCCCTCGGAGGCCTGGGTGAGGTCGGCCGCAACATGGCCGTCCTCGAGTACGAGGGCCGCCTGCTCATCATCGACTGCGGTGTGCTCTTCCCCGAGGACCACCAGCCCGGCGTCGACCTCATCCTCCCGGACTTCGACTACATCGCCGACCGCATGGGCGACGTCGAGGCCATCGTCCTCACCCACGGGCACGAGGACCACATCGGCGCCGTGCCCTACCTCCTGCGCCTGCGCCAGGACATCCCGCTCATCGGCTCCCAGCTCACCCTCGCGTTCATCGAGGCCAAGCTCAAGGAGCACCGCATCACTCCCCGCACCCGCGCGGTGAAGGAGGGGCAGGTCGAGCGCTTCGGGCCCTTCGAGACCGAGTTCGTCGCCGTCAACCACTCCATCCCCGACGCGCTGGCCGTCATGGTGCGCACCGGTGCCGGCAACGTGCTCCACACCGGTGACTTCAAGATGGACCAGCTGCCGCTGGACGGCCGGATCACCGACCTGCGCGCCTTCGCCCGTCTCGGCGAGGAGGGCGTGGACCTGTTCATGACCGACTCGACGAACGCTGAGGTCCCCGGCTTCACCACCGCCGAGGCGGAGATCGGCCCGGTCCTGGACGCCGTCTTCGCCGACGCCACCCAGAAGATCGTCGTCGCCTCCTTCGCCTCGCACGTGCACCGGGTGCAGCAGGTGCTCGACGCCGCCTACGCCCACCGCCGCAAGGTCGCCTTCGTCGGGCGCTCGATGGTGCGCAACATGAAGATCGCCTCCGACCTCGGCTACCTCCACGTCCCGGAGGACACCGTCGTCGACATCAAGCAGGTCGACGACCTGCGCGACGACGAGCTCGTCCTCATGGCGACCGGTTCCCAGGGCGAGCCGATGGCGGCCCTCAGCCGCATCGCCAACCGCGACCACCGCGTCGCGGTCGGCCCGGGGGACACGGTGATCTTCGCCTCCTCCCTCATCCCGGGCAACGAGAACTCGGTCTACCGGGTCATCAACGGGCTCACCCGTCTCGGCGCGAAGGTCGTCCACCAGGCCAACGCCCGGGTGCACGTCTCCGGCCACGCCAGCGCCGGTGAGCTCCTCTACTGCTACAACATCGTCAAGCCGCGCAACGTCATGCCGGTGCACGGGGAGATCCGCCACCTCGTGGCCAACGGGGCGCTCGCCGTCAAGACCGGTGTGCCCGCCGAGCGGGTCGTGCTCGCCGAGGACGGCGTCGTCGTCGACCTCGTCGACGGGAAGGCCCGGATCGTCGGCGCCGTCCCGAGCCGGTACGTCTACGTCGACGGCTCGTCCGTCGGGGAGATCACCGAGGCCGAGCTCAAGGACCGTCGGATCCTCGGCGAGGAGGGCTTCATCTCGATCTTCGCCGCCGTGGACTCCGCGACCGGCGCCGTCGTCGCCGGACCGCACATCCAGGCCCGCGGCATGGCCGAGGACGAGTCCGTCTTCGACGGCATCCTCCCCAAGCTCGCCGAGGAGCTCACCAGCGCGGCGCGCGGCGGGGCGACCGACACGCGCCAGCTGCAGCAGGTGATGCGCCGGGTGGTGGGCCGCTGGGCGTCCAGCAGGCTGCGCCGCCGTCCGATGATCATCCCGGTCGTCGTCGAGGCATAGGACAGAGGGAGTGCGATGGCCGCGACGCTGATCATCCTCGTCGCGGCCATCGTCGCTTTCGTCTCCGGCAGGATCCCGCTCGCCATCGTGGCGATCGGGGTGGCCCTGGCCCTGTGGGCCACCGGGGTGCTCGAGCTCCAGGACGCGCTCGCCGGGTTCGGTGACCCGACGGTGCTGTTCATCGCCGCCCTGTTCGTCGTGAGCGAGGCCCTCGAGGCCACCGGCGTGACCGCGTGGGCCGGCACCCAGGTCATCCGTCGCGCCGGGACGTCGCGGACGGCGATCCTCCTCGCCGTCTCCCTCCTCGTCGCGGTCCTCACCGCCTTCATCAGCGTGAACGGGGCGGTGGCCGCCCTCATCCCGATGGTGGTCGTCGTCGCGACCCGCGCCGGGATCCCGGTGTCCCACCTGCTGCTGCCGCTCGCCTTCACCGCGCACGCCGGGTCGATGCTCCTGCTCACCGGCACCCCGGTGAACATCATCGTCAGCGAGGCCGCGCAGGACGCCGGGGAGCGTGCCCTCGGCTTCTTCGAGTTCGGGCTGGCCGGTGTCCCGCTGCTCGTCGGGACCGTGCTGGTCATCGTGCTGCTCGGGCCCCTCCTCCTCCCGGACCGGACCCCCAACGAGCTGCCCAGCGACCTGACCGCGGTGATCGGGGTGCTGCGTGAGCAGTACGCGCTGCCCGCCGACCAGCGGCTGACCAGCGCCGAGCGCGGGGTCGCGGAGGTCACCGTCGCGCCGCGGTCAGCGCTCGTCGGGCTCCATGTCTTCCCCGGCATGGCGACGCCGAGCGGGGACCTCGTCGTCGTCGCGGTCCAGCGGGGCGGTGAGGACCTCACCGGTCCGGACTCCCACCTGCGGCCTGGGGACACGCTGCTCGTCAGCGGCACCTGGGAGCACCTCGAGCGGCACACGGCCGGGCCCGACGTGCTCGTCGCCACCCCGCCGGACGAGCTGCGCCGCGGCGTCCCGCTGGGGCGCGGGGCCCGGCGCACCCTCACCGTGCTCGCGCTCATGGTGCTGCTGCTCGCCACCGGTGCGGTGCCGCCCGCGGTCGCCGGGCTGCTCGCCGCGTGCGCGCTCGTCCTGTCCGGTGTGCTCACCCCCGTGCAGGCCTTCCGGAGGATCGGCTGGTCCACCGTCGTCCTCGTCGCCGGCATGATCCCGCTGTCGACCGCCTTCATCACCACGGGCACGGCCGATCGCATCGCCGAGGAGCTGCTCGGCGTCGTCGGCCAGAGCTCGCCGCACGTGGCCCTGCTCGCCATGTGCGTGCTCACCATGGTGCTCGGGCAGCTCATCTCCAACACCGCCACCGTGCTCATCCTCGTGCCGGTCGCGGCCGCCCTCGCCGCGGACCTCTCGGTCTCGGTCCTGCCCTTCATGCTCGCCCTGGCGGTCTCCGGTGCGGCCTCCTTCCTCACCCCGGTCGCGACCCCGGCCAACACCATGGTGCTGGAGCCCGGCGGCTACCGGTTCGGGGACTACGGCAGGCTCGGGCTGCCCCTGCTGCTGCTCTTCCTCGTCGTCGCCGTCCTGTGGGTGCCGGTCGTCCTGCCCTTCGGGTGACCCGAAGGGTGCCGCCGCGGACACCTCCGTCGCTATGCTGGGCCCATCGCGGTCCTTGCAAGGGCGGAGAAGCAGGGGCACGCGAGCACTCCTGCGGACGAGGCACGCATGGCGACGACCGAGACGGGGAGCTCCGAGTCCTCGGGGTTCCTCGACTGGATCGAGCGGGTCGGCAACAAGGTGCCGAACCCGTCGATCATGTTCGTCTACCTCATCGGCGTCGTCGCCGTGCTGTCCGCGCTGCTCGCCTGGGCGGGCGTCAGCGTGACCGACGAGGTCGTCATCCCGGTCCCGCGGGACGAGTTCAACCAGATCAACGAGCACCTCGGGGGGACGTACTCGATCTACGACTCCACCACGGGTGAGCCGGCGACCCTCCCGGACTACGTCGTCTCGGAGGAGACCTTCGACGTCCGCAGCCTCCTGTCCGTCGACGGCGTGCGGTTCTTCTTCTCCTCCTTCGTCGACAACTTCGCGGGCTTCGGTGTCGTCGCCACGGTGCTCATCGCGATGGCGGGAGTGGGCGTCGCCGAGCACGCCGGCCTCATGGCCGCGCTCATCCGCAAGGTCGTCAAGATCGCCCCGCCGCGGTGGCTGGCCTTCGTCCTCATCTTCGTCGGTGTCCTCTCCTCGGTCGCCACCGACGCCGGCTACCTCATCCTCGTGCCGCTGGCGGCCGCAGCGTTCCTCTCGGTGGGCCGGCACCCGCTCGCCGGCCTCGCCGCGGCCTTCGCCGGGGTTGGCGCCGTCTTCGGTGCCAACCTCCTCATCACGCCCTCGGACAGCATGCTCACCGAGATCACCAACGAGGTGCTGTCGAGCGCGGGCATGGACACCATCGAGGTGACGCAGAACTTCTACTTCGCGATCGTCTCCTCGTTCGTGCTCGCCGTCGTCGTCCTCCTCGTCACGGTGCTCGTCACCGAGAAACGGCTCGGTGCCTACGACGCCGCCGGGGGAGCGGACGCCCCCGAGGAGGGGGAGGTGGACGAGGCGGCGGTCTCCCGCGGCCTGCGCTTCACGCTGTGGGCGATGCTCGTCTACGTCGTCGTCATCGCACTGCTCACCCTGCCGCCCGGCGCGCCGCTGCGGGACCCGGAGACCGGCGACATCATCGGCACGACGCCGTTCATGGCCAGCCTCATCTTCATCATCTCCCTCGCGTTCCTCGTCGCCGGCGTCGCCTACGGGGCGGGGGCGCGCACACTCGTCGGCGGGGACGCCGCGGTCAACGCGATCGCCAAGACCTTCGGCAGCCTGGGCGGGCTGCTCGTCATGTTCCTCATGATCGCCCAGTTCATCGCGGTGTTTAACTGGAGCAACCTGCCCACCGTCGCGGCCGTCTCCGCGGCCGAGCTCCTCGAGCAGGCCAACGTGCCGGCGATCGTGCTCCTGCTCGCGTTCATCCTCGTCATCGTCGTCCTCGACGTCATCCTCCCCGGGCTCGTGCCGAAGTGGGTGATCTTCGCCCCGGTGTTCATCCCGATCTTCGCCACCCTCGACGTCGCCCCGCAGACCCTGCTGGCGGCCTACCGGGTGGGCGACTCGCCGGTCAACGTGCTGACGCCGCTCATGGTGTACCTGCCCTTCATGGTCACCGTCGCCCAGCGGTACAAGAAGGATGCGGGCATCGGCACGATCATCGCGCTCATGCTGCCCTACGCCGTCGCGGTCCTCGTCGCGTGGACGGTGCTGTTCGTCCTGTGGTTCGTGCTCGGCATCCCGTGGGGCCCGGGCTCGCCCGTCAACCTGCCGGGGTGATCCGGCACCCGTTCCCCACCGACCGGAAGGAGACCCGTCATGAGCACCACGCTCGACGACATCCTCACGAGGATCGTGCCCTCCTTGCGGACGGACCTCGCCGTCACCGTCGTCGCCGACGGCGAGAGCGTGGACGCCGACGCGCTCGCCGTTCCCGTCCCCAGTGACGGGGCGGTCCCGGACGTCCTCGGCGTCGACCTGCCGGCCCTCGAGCGGGCCGGCTTCACCCCCGAGGTGGGCAAGGCCATCGCCTTCCCGTCCTCCCAGCAACCGGTGCTCGTGGCGGTGGGGGTGGGGCAGGTGGGCCGGCTCGGTGCTGCCGAGGTGCGGGACGCTGCCGCCGCCTTCGCCCGGGCCGTGCCGCAGGACGCGCGGCTGGCCACCCGGATCCCCGTGAACGACGCCCTGTCCGCGCGGGACTCCGCCGCTGCCGTGGTGGAGGGGATCGTGCTGGCCCGCTACCGGTACTCCCTGCGCAGCGAGCACCGCGGGCCGGTGGCCCTCCGCTCGATCGTCCTCGTGGCGCCCGACGACGCCGTCGAGGAGGCCCGGGCCGGGGTGGCGCGAGGCCTGGCCACGTCCCGGGCCGCCTGCCTCGCCCGGGACCTCGCCGCCTGCCCGGCCGGACTCCTCACCGCGACGCGCCTCGGGGAGATCGCCGAGGCCCTCGCTGCGGAGTCACGGCTGGAGGTGGAGGTCCACGACAAGGCCGCCGTCGTCGAGATGGGCCTGGGCGGCTTGCTCGGGGTGAACAAGGGCTCGGTCGAGGAGCCGCGGATGATCGTGCTGCGCTACGTCCCCGAGGGGGAGCCCACCGGCCACCTCGCGTTCGTCGGCAAGGGCGTCATGTACGACTCCGGCGGCATCAGCCTCAAGCCGGGCGACCTGTCGCACTCCCAGATGAAGAACGACATGACCGGCGCCGGGAACATCCTCGCGGCGATGTCCGTGATCGCCGAGCTCGGCGCCACCGCGCAGGTCACCGGTTATCTCATGTGCACCGACAACATGCCCTCCGGCTCCGCGATGCAGCTCGGTGACGTCCTCACCATCCGCGGCGGCAGGACCGTCGAGGTGCTCAACACCGACGCCGAGGGGCGCCTGGTCATGGCCGACGCCCTGGTCCTGGCGGTCGAGGAGGGCGCCGACGCGATCGTCGACATCGCCACCCTCACCGGGCAGTGCCTGCGCACCCTGGGGGAGGAGGTCGCCGGCCTCTTCGCCAACGACGACGACCTCGCCTCCCAGGTGGTCGCGGCAGCCGAGCACACCGACGAGCAGGTCTGGCGCCTGCCGCTCGTGCGCAGCTACCGCGCGGAGCTCGACTCCGAGATCGCGGACATGAAGAACATGGGCGGTGCCAACGGCGGCTCGATCCACGCCGCCCTCTTCCTCGAGGAGTTCGTCGCCGGCACCCCGTGGGCGCACCTCGACATCGCCGGCACCGCCCAGTCCTCGGCCGAGCGGGGCTGGGTGAACAAGGGCCCCACGGCCTTCGGTGCGCGTCTGCTCGTCGAGCTCGCGCTCGGGTTCGCGCGGCGAAGGTAGCGCGCCCAGCCGGCCCTCCCACCGAGCAGAGTGGTTCCGACGGTGAGCCCCTACCCGAACTCGATGTGGGTGCCGCCCTGCTCCGCGAAGACCCTGTAGTAGATGTAGTAGTGGTCGTCCGTGAAGTACACGGAGTGGTCGTCGCCCATGATGACGCGGGTCAGTCCCGCGGCGGCGCCGGGCGGGGCGTACACCGCCTCGAGGTAACGCGGCCCTGCCGGCAGGACGTGGAACGCGAACCCCGCCTCGAGCAGGTGGTTCTGGACGTAGGAGCCCGTCGGGCTCGTGGGACTCCCGTGCCCGCCGTGTGCGCTGTAGTTGCGGTGGTGGGGGTGCGGGTTCAACCGGTTGACGACCTGGTCGAGGCGCCCGGCGATGCTCAGCGGGACGCGGCCCTGCGGACCGACGTACCAGTACGTCGTCCTGCCCGGCGTGACGACGTCGGGCGCCCTCGTCCCGAGGGCGTCGTTCAGCCGCTCGTACGCGTTGCGCACCACGACCGTCTCCGTGTCGCCGAGAAGGCGCTCCAGCGCCTGGCGGTACCTGACGAGAGTGGCGTGGTCGACGTCGTCGGTCTCGATCCGTCCGACACCGGGCAGAGGGATGTTGATGACCTCCCGCTGCACCGCCGGGAGTGGCGCCGTCGTCGGTCGGCCCGTGTGCGCCAGGAGCGCCGTGACGGCGGAGTTCCCCACGCTTCGCTGGAGCGCGCGCAGCCGGCCGGGCCCCGGTACGGCGGTGGGACCGATGACCGGAGGTCCGCCCTCGCGCAGGCCGGCCGGCCGGCGGCGATCGGACCCGGGCGCGTTCTCGGGGGACCTCGTGTCACGCATGGCGGCTCCTCGGTGAGGCAGGGCGCGGTGGACCAGGGTCGGTGATCGAATGACGGCAAACGTACTGTGCTGCCGTCCGACGGAACAGGGACGATCGTGCAGACTCTGGCGTGCCATCGCGCGATCGGCAGGCTTCGTGTGGTTCAGTGGACCCGCAGGTGCGTCTGAGACGCACCGCTTGGAGGACACACATGGCGACCCGTACGACTTCCCCCGCACGGTCCGCCCGGCCCGCCAGGCCGAGCGCGAGCTCGGCCGCGCGCTCCGGAGGACGGTCGAGCCGCGCCCCCAGCCCGTCACGCCCGCCGTGGCCGGTCCGGGCGGTGCGCGGGCTGTGGTTGGGGATCGCCCACGTCATCGGAGGGACGCTGCGTCGTATGGGAAGTGGTGCCCGCGGGCTTGACCCGGCACTCCGCAAGGACGGGGTGGCCCTGCTGCTCCTCGCGCTCGCGATCGTCGTCGCGGCGCGTGAGTGGTTCGGCCTCTCCGGCGCGGCCGGGACCGTCGTCCACGCCGTCACCGCGGGGAGCGTCGGCGTGCTCGCCGTGCTGCTCCCCGTCCCCCTGGTCGTCCTTGCCGTGCGCCTCATGCGCCACCCCGAGCGGGGACACGACAACGGCCGGGTAAGCATCGGCGTCGCGATCGCCGTCGTCGCCGTCACCGGCATCATCCACGTCGCCAAGGGCGTGCCGAGCGCCACGCAGGAGTTCGCGGCCGTGCAGGACGCCGGCGGCGTCGTCGGCTGGCTCGTCGGCACCCCGCTCACCGTGCTCCTCAGCGAGTGGGTCGCCATCCCGGTGCTCGTCCTGCTCGCCTTCTTCTCCCTCCTCATCATCACCGCCACCCCGGTGGCCGCGATCCCGCGCAAGCTGCGGGGCCTCACGGGCCGCCACGACGACGACGCCCCCGCGGCACCCCAGGAGGACGATGTCGCCGCCGCGCGTCCGCCACGTCCCCGCCGTCGCCGCGCGCCGAAGGCGGACACCGAGGTCGTGCCCGGCGAGTACGCCGCCGACGAGGCCTATGCGCGCGCCGCCGAGACGGCGGCCGCCGCCGAGGAGACGACCGTCCTGCCCGAGCCGGGCCGCAAGCGCGCCCCTCGCAAGAAGGCCGTCGCACAGGAGCAGGAGCCGGAGCCGCAGGACGAGCTGCTCGCGCCGCCAACCGAGCCGCTGCCCGCACGCGCCGAGCAGCTCGAGCTCAGCCCCGACATCGTCTACCAGCTCCCCGCCGACGACGTGCTCGTCAAGGGCGCTCCGCACAAGCTGCGCTCCGCCGCCAACGACCGCGTCGTCGAGGCGCTGAGCAACGTCCTCGAGCAGTTCGAGATCAACGCCAAGGTCACCGGCTTCTCCCGCGGCCCGACGGTCACCCGCTACGAGGTCGAGCTCGGGTCCGGCACGAAGGTCGAGCGGGTCACGGCGCTGAGCAAGAACATCGCCTACGCCGTCGCCAGCGCCGACGTCCGCATCCTGTCCCCGATCCCCGGCAAGTCCGCGATCGGCATCGAGATCCCGAACGCCGACCGGGAGACCGTCTCCCTGGGTGACGTCCTGCGGTCCTCCGTCGCCCGCCGCAGCGAGCACCCCCTCGTCATGGGCGTGGGCAAGGACGTCGAGGGCGGCTACGTCGTCGCGAACCTCGCGAAGATGCCGCACCTGCTCGTCGCCGGCGCGACCGGCGCCGGAAAGTCGAGCTTCGTCAACTCGATGATCACCTCGATCATGATGCGTGCCACCCCCGAGGAGGTGCGCATGGTGCTCGTCGACCCCAAGCGGGTGGAGCTGACGATCTACGAGGGCATCCCGCACCTCATCACCCCGATCATCACGAACCCCAAGAAGGCCGCCGAGGCGCTGGAGTGGGTGGTGCGGGAGATGGACGCGCGCTACGACGACCTCGCCGCCTTCGGCTACAAGCACATCGACGACTTCAACGCCGGGGTGCGCGCCGGCAAGGTCAAGCCGCTGCCCGGCAGCGAGCGTAAGATCTCGACCTACCCCTACCTCCTCGTCGTCGTCGACGAGCTCGCCGACCTCATGATGGTCGCCCCGCGCGACGTCGAGGCCTCGGTCCAGCGCATCACCCAGCTCGCCCGCGCGGCCGGCATCCACCTCGTGCTCGCCACGCAGCGCCCGAGCGTCGACGTCGTCACCGGGCTCATCAAGGCGAACGTGCCCTCGCGGCTCGCCTTCGCGACGTCGTCGCTGGCCGACTCGCGGGTCGTCCTCGACCAGCCCGGCGCCGAGAAGCTCATCGGCCAGGGCGACGCGCTGTTCCTGCCGATGGGCGCGCCCAAGCCGATGCGTGTCCAGGGTGCCTGGGTCACGGAGTCGGAGATCCACGCCGTCGTCGAGCACGTCAAGACGCAGCTGCAGCCGAGCTACCGCGAGGACGTCGTCGTCGCGGCCGCGAAGAAGCAGGTCGACGAGGACATCGGCGACGACCTCGACCTCCTGCTCCAGGCGGCCGAGCTCGTCGTCAGCTCCCAGTTCGGCTCGACGTCGATGCTCCAGCGCAAGCTGCGGGTCGGCTTCGCCAAGGCCGGCCGCCTCATGGACCTCCTCGAGTCGCGGGAGATCGTCGGCCCGTCCGAGGGCTCCAAGGCGCGTGACGTGCTCGTCCAGCCGGACGACCTGCCCGGCACGCTGGCGATGCTCCGTGGGGAGACGCCGGCGCCGTCGGGGGAGGACGTCCCCTACGACGTCGCCGCCGAGGTGGACGCCACCACGGTGCTGCCCACCGGGGACGCGGAGGTCGTCGAGGACTACTACGACGACGACGCCCCCTCCGACGAGGACGCCTGGAACCTCACCAACCGCTGACCCAGCCTTCCCGCGGGAGCTGAGCTGTGACGCCTTCCTCACGCCGCGCCGCCCCTCTCGCGCCGAGCGCTGAGTTGTTACCCCCGTCGCGGCGCCCCGGCCCCGTTCGCGCCGAGCCAGCCCTCTCGCGCCGAGCCAGCCCTCTCGCGCCGAGCGCTGAGTTGTTACCCCTCGCGCCGAGCCAGCCCTCTTGCGCCGAGCGCTGAGTTATTACCCCTCGCGCCGAGCCAGCCCTCTTGCGCCGAGCGCTGAGTTGTTACCCCTCGCGCGGAACCGCGATGCGCCGCGCCGAGACGTGCACTGTCGGGAACAAGTCAGCGCTCGGCGACGGGGTGTGGCGGTAACAACTCAGCGCTCGGCGACAGGGGGTGACGGGAACAAGTCAGCGCTCGGCGATGGGGTGTCTGGAACAACTCAGCGCTCGGCGATGGGGTGTGGCAGGAGCAAGTCAGCGCTCGGCAACAAGGGGTGTCTGGAACAACTCAGCGCTCGGTGGCAGCGGCTCGGGCGGTCAGTCGGTGGGGCGGGGGACGACCGTGGGCGGGGGGCCGGTCGGTTCGGGGGGCTCGGTGCGCTCGGGGGCCACGTCGCCGACGACGTCGAGCACCTGCTGGTAGCGGCTGGTGATCTGCTGCTCGGACAGGGCCAGGCCCTCCGGGCGCTCCCCGGCGACGAGGTCGGACAGGACGTGCAGCCGCTGGTCGCCGACGCGGTCCACCGTCACCGCCGTCCACTCCACCGACTCCACCCGGGCCGGCTCGCCGTCGGGCTTGACGACGTGCGCGAGGGCGAGCAGGCCGGTGGCCGTCTGCGGCACGCAGCACAGCTCGTCTTGGTTGGAGATGAAGTTGCCCAGCCCGTAGGCCACCCACATCCCCTGGCCGTCGGGTCCACCCGGCAGCCGGTCGATGGGCTGGGGGACGTGCGCGTGGTGACCGAGGACGAGATCGACCTGGCCCGAGTCGGCGAGGGTCTCGGCGAGGCTCGCCTGGTCGGGGTGCACGACTCCGCTGTACTCGCTGCAGCAGTGGATGCTCGCGACGACGAGGTCCGCCCCCTGCTCCCGCGCCTCCGTCGCCATCCGCACGAGCCGGTCGGCGTCGATGAGCTCTACCGCCCACGGGCTGTCCGCGGGCACCGGGATGCCGTTGGTGCCGTAGGTCGCGCCGAGGTGGGCCACGCGGATGGTCTGCCCCTCGCGCTCCAGCTCGTACCACTGCGCGCTGCCCGCCTCCGCCTCGCTGCGAGCGGTGCCCACGTGCCCCAGGCCCGCGTCGTCGAACACGTCGAGGGTGTGGGTGAGGCCGTCCAGCCCGCGGTCGAGGCTGTGGTTGGTGCCGGTCGAGCACCCGTCCCAGCCGAGGCGGACGAGGTCCGCGGCCAGCTCCTCGGGGGCGCCGAACATCGGGTACCCGCTCGGCTCGGTGCCCGACGGCGCGATCGGCACCTCCGCGTTGCACAGCGCGAGATCCGCGCCGCGCGTGTACTCCGCGCTGGCCTCGAGCATGGGGACGAAGTCGTAGCCGTCGCCGGTGCGCGCCGTCTCGATGACCGTCGTGTGGGGCAGCACGTCGCCGCCGCCGAGGATGGTGAAGCGTGCGTCGGGCCGCGGCTCGGGCGTCGGGCTCGGCGTCGGCGTCGGTGTGGCGGTCGGCTCACTGGTCGCCGTCGCCGTCGGGGACGGAGCGGCGGCCGGCTGCTCCTGCCAGGGCCGCCAGAGCGCGACGGCGGCGAGGAGACCGACGAGGAGGACGACACCGAGCGCCACCCAGGGCGCGGTCCGTGGGCGGGCGGGGAGGGCGTGGCGTCCCATGGCGCCGAGAGTACTGCGCGGTGGCGGGTACCTCGTCCCGGCGGCCCGTACCCTGGACCCCATGTCGACGGAGAGCTCCCCGCACGTCCCGCTGTGGAACCTGGCGAACGTGCTGACGATGGTGCGCGTGGCACTCGTGCCCGTCTTCGCCGTCCTCATGCTCGGGGACTCCACCGCCTCGCGGGTCGCGGCCACCGTCGTCTTCCTCGCCGCCGCGGCCACCGACAAGCTCGACGGTCACATCGCCCGCAGCCGCGGCCTGGTGACGAACTTCGGCAAGATCGCCGACCCGATCGCCGACAAGGCCCTCGTCATCGCGGCGCTCCTCCTGCTGTGGACCGAGGGGACGATCCCGTGGTGGGTGCCCGTCGTCATCATCGTCCGCGAGCTCGGCATCACCGCGCTGCGCTTCGTCATGGTGCGCCGCGCCGTCATGGCCGCCTCCAACGGCGGCAAGCTCAAGACCGTCCTGCAGATCGTCTTCATCACCGCCTACCTCATCCCGTGGGAGTCCCTGCTGCCGCAGGCGGCGGCCGACGTCCTCCTCGTGTGCGCGTGGTGGGTCATGCTCCTCGCCGTCCTCGTCACGGTCGTCACGGGCCTGGACTACGTCGTCCGGGCCGTGCGGATCGCCCAGTCCCCGGCCGCCGAGCGCCGGTGACCGCCGCCGCCGTCGTCGAGCGGCTGCGACGCGCGGGTCTCACCGTCGCGACGGGGGAGTCGCTCACCGGTGGGCTCGTCAGCGCCGCGCTCGTCGACGTCCCGGGTGCTTCGTGGGCGGTGCGCGGCGGGGTGGTCACCTACGCGACCAGCCTCAAGGCGCAGGTCCTCGGGGTCGAGCAGGCGGTCCTGGACGACGGCGGGCCGGTCCAGGCGGAGGTCGCCCGGCAGCTCGCCCTGGGTGCTGCCCGCCTCCTCGGTGCGGACTGCGGCATCGGCACCACGGGCGTGGCCGGGCCGGGACCGGCCGACGGCGCTGCCGCGGGCACCGTGTTCGTCGCCGCCAGCCTCACCGGCACCGTCCGGGTGCGCCGCCTCGCCGTCGCCGGCACCCGGCCGCTCGTGAGACGCGCCGCGGTCGGTGCCGCGCTCGCCGTCCTCCTCGGGCTCCTGGAGGACGGGGAACAAACTGCGGCGGCCGCCCGTTGACCAGTGTGATGACGACGAACAGTGTTCCGGGCCGCACCGCGGTGCGACCGACACGCCGCCCTGTGGGACGGCGACCCACCCGACCCGCGCCATCGCCCGCGTCAGGGTACGGTAAGACAACTTTCGGTGAGCGACAGGAGGTGACCCCGATGATCGTCCTACGACGTGAGATCGGTGATGTGCTCCGGACGGTGCGTCAGCACCAGGGCCGGACGCTGCGTGAGGTCTCCTCCGCGGCCCGTGTGTCCCTCGGCTACCTCAGCGAGGTGGAGCGCGGTCAGAAGGAGGCGTCCTCCGAGCTGCTCGCCTCCATCTGCACCGCTCTCAACATCCCGATGTCCTTCGTCCTGCGCAAGGTCAGTGACCGCATCGCAGTGGCCGAGGGCGTCCACGTCCCCGACACCGTGCCCGAGGAGCTCGTCTCCTCCCTCCGCGAGGAGCTCGCAGGCGTGGCCTGACCTCGCACCACACGTGAGCCCCCGGCTGGTCCGGGGGCTCACGTGTGCGTGGACCCGGCCGGCGTGCGAGGGCTCAGCCGGCGCTGCCCGCTGCCCGGCGCCACGGTCGTGCGACCCAGACCCCACCCGCCGCCACCACGCCGGCCCCCACGGCCGCGGCGACGAGCAGCCACCCGCGCCCCTCCTGCTCGGGCTCGCCGCCGCCGCCGACCAGCCCCTCGAGCTGCGCGGCGAGCGACTCCGAGAAGGCGGCCAACGGCGCAGTCCGTGGCCCCTCGAAGAAGCCCGGGACGAGCGTCGTCACCTCCTCGTCGCGGATCGCGAAGAACGCACCGAGCAGGGGCTCCTCGACGACGAGGGACCCGGCCGGCAGCGGGGCCAGAGCCGCAGCCAGCTCCGCGTGGTCGTCGACGCTGGCGAGGGCCACCTCGCCGTCCACGCGCCAGGCTACGAGCGTCCCCGCCGCAGTGCCGTCCCGGCTGTACGCGGCCACCCACTCCTCCCGTGGCACGACCGGGTGTGGCTCCGGCTCGCCGGTGCGCACGGACTCGCTCCACAGGTGCAGCGGGAACGCACCACCGACCGCTGCCCGACCGGCGGCCTCCACGTCCAGGCCTTCGGCCGCGGTCGTGGCCGCCGTGCCGCCGTGGGCGGCGAACCAGGCGGCGACGTCGTCGGGGACGGGGGGTGTGTCCGCCCCGGGGGTGGCGAGGAGGCCGAGCAGCACCCCGGCCAGGAGCGGGCCGAGCGTGAGCAGTGCGGGGCGGGCCATCGTCATCAGGACCTCCGATCACCGGTGATCGCCAGCATGCCAGGGCGACGTCCACCGGGGATGCTTCGGTGGCAACGAACCTGTCTCGGTTCGGGATGCTCCTACGCGGGCTGGCAGCGCGGGCAGAAGAACGCCGGCCGCTCCTGGCCGGGCGGGCCGACCTTGATCTCGACGATCGGCGTCCCGCAGCGCCGGCACGGGCGCCCGCGCCGTCCATGGACGTGCTTGTCGCGTCCCGGCCCGGTCTCCCCGGTGGCCGTGGGGAGCGGGGCGTCGGCCGAGCGCAGCATGAGGTGGCGCGCGGTCGCGCACACCGGCTCGGTGACGTCCCGGGCGGGCCGCAGCGGGTGGACGTGGTGGGCCCAGAGGGACTCGGCGAGGTAGAGGGTGCCGATGCCGGCGACGACGGTCTGGTCGAGGAGGACGGCACCGATCGGGCGCTCTCCCTGGGCCCGGACCCGCTCGCCGCAGTCCTCGAGGTCGACGTCGTCGGCGAGGAGGTCCGGTCCGAGGTGCCCGACGACGAGGTGCTCGTCCCGGGTACGGACGAGGTCGACCATGCCGAGCAGCCGACCGATGCACGTCCACCGCTCGGTGCCGAGCACGGCCCGTACGCGGTGGGCGCGGTCTGCTCCGCGCTCCTCACCGGCGCGGGTGATCCACCAGCTGCCGTCCATGCGGAGGTGGGTGTGCAGGGTGCGGCCGTCGTCGAGGCGGGTGAGCAGGTGCTTGCCCACCGGGTGGTTGCCGAGGACGACGGCGCCCGCGAGGTCGGTGTCGCCCAGCCGTCCCCAGCGCAGCTCCCCGCGCACGAGCCGCTGACCGGCCAGCGCGGCGTCCATCCGGCGGGCGACGCGCAGGACGATGTCACCCTCGGGCACGGGTGGCTCCCTCCGCCGCCCGGCGTGCCGGACCGTCCTCCCGCAGCCGCAGCCCGCGCGGGGTGGCGAAGAAGCCGGCCGCCTCGAGCGCTACACGCGCCGGTCCGCCGGCGCCGAGCGCGGGCTCGCCGTCCACCCGCTGGAGGGTGACGCGGCCGAGCGTCCCGCGTGCCGCCGTGGCGGCGAGCTCCTGCGCCGCAGCGGCCAGCCGGGCGGCGTCCGTGGTGAAGGACAGCAGCGTGCGGCCGCCGCGCTCGACGTACAGGCACAGCTCCCCGCCGACGAGGACGACGACGGCGCCCGCCGCCCGGCGCGCACGTGCGCCCTCGGTGGTGCCCTCGGGCCAGGGGAGGGACGCGCCGTACGGGTTGGCCGGGTCCGTCGCGGCGAGGAGGAGGGCCGTGGCGTCCTCCCGGCGGAGGGCGTCCCGCAGGAGGTCGACGCACTCGGGCAGGGCGAACTGGGCGGCACCCAGGCCCTCGACGAGGTAGCCGCGGCGGACCTTGCCGGCGTCCTCGAGCCGGGTGAGGACGGGGTAGGCGGTGCCGAATCCGCCGGGGAGGTCCTCGAGGCCCGCGGCGCCGCGGGTGAGGACGCCGTGCCGCTCGAGCAGGGCGGCCACCTGGGCGAGCACCGCCGTCGCCGTGTCCCCGCCGCGCGGGACCAGCGACCAGCGCCCGGCCGCGGCCGGGGGCTGCGGGTTGCCCGGGCGGGTGCCGGCCGCCGCCATGAGCGAGCGACGGCGGGACAGGGCCCCGCCCGCCCGCGGCGGCCGCCGTGCCGAGTGGTGGGCCGGGCGGCCACCGGAGAGCCGCGCGCGGACCGGGCCGAGGGAGTCGTTGGTGACGTGCCCGCCCCACACGAGCTCCCACAGCGCGTCGAGCACCCGCTCGGTGCTCACGAGGATGTCCTCCTCCCGGCACGCAGCGAGGAGGTCGCGGAAGAACTGCCCGCCCCCGGCCAGCGCCTCGAGGATGGTGCGCTGGAGCGGGTCGTCGGGGACCTCCTGCGGCGGGGGGAGGAGCTCGGGGCTGTCGGCGGGCGCGAGGACGAGGTAGCCGTCCACGCCCGGCAGCGCGCCGGCGCCGCACCACACGACCTCACCGGCGGTGGTGAGCTCGTCGAGCAGGGCGGTGCGGTACCCGCTCACGCGGGCGGGCAGGACGAGGGACTCCAGCGCCGAGGCAGGCACCCGGGCCCCGGCGAGCTGGTCGACGACCGAGCTCAGCGCCGCGGTGCCCGAGCCGGCCGTCCCCACCTGCTGCCACCGCGGCAGGAAGGCGCCCAGCGTGGCCGCGGGCACGGCCTCGACCTCGCTGCGGAGCACGGCCAGGCTGCGCCGGCGCACCCGCCGCAGGACCTCGGAGTCGCAGTACTCGTCGGCCGACTCCGAGCCGGGGCGCAGACGACCGGTGACGAGCGCGGCCGCCGCGGTGAGCCTCCGCAGCACCGGCGCCAGCGCCGCCGTGCCCAGGCCCAGGTGGGCGGCGACTTCGTCGGCCCGGAAGGGGCCGTGGGTGCGGGCGTAGCGGCGCACGAGGTCACCGAGCGGGTCGGCCACCGGCTCGAGGACCTCCTCGGGCAGCCCGACGGGCAGGGCGACACCGAGGGCGTCACGCAGCCGGCCGGCGTCCTCGAGCACCGCCCAGCGGGTGCCGCCGGCGACGGTGACCCGGACGACGCGCCGGGCCGCCTCCAGCTCCTCGAGCCAGCCCTCGGCCGCGGTGGGCGGGTCGCAGCGGGTGGCGAGCTCCGCCGTCGTCACGGGCCCCAGGCGGCGGACGAGGTCGGCGACCGCCTCGACGTCCTGCGCGGGGTAGCGGCGCAGGGAGACCTCGGCCTCGATCTCGGCCAGGGCGGTGGCATCGAGGAGGTCGGCGAGCTCGGTGGCGCCCGGACCGATGAGCTCGGCGAGGAGGCGCGGGTCCAGGGTGAGGGCGGCGGCGCGGCGCTCGGCCGCGGGTGCGTCGCCGTCGTAGAGGAACTGGCCGACGTAGCCCATGAGGAGGCTGCGCGCGAAGGGCGACGGCGTGGGCGTGGAGACCTCGACCACGCGCAGCTCGCGGCGGACGACCTGCCCCATGAGCTCGGCGAGGGCGGGGGTGTCGAAGTCGTCCTGGAGGCACTCGCGGACGGCCTCGAGGACGATGGGGAAGTCGGGGTGGTCGACGGCGACGCCGAGGAGCTGCGCCGCCCGGTGCCGCTGCTGCCACAGCGGCTGGCGGCGGTCGGGGCGCCGGCGGGGCAGCAGCAGCGCCCGGGCGGCGGCCTCGCGGAAGCGCGAGGCGAAGTGCGCGGAGCCGGCCAGCGCGTCGACGACCTGCCCGGTGAGCTCGTCGGGGTCGAGGAGGAGGTCCTCGCCGCTGACGGGCAGCTCGCCGCCCTCGGAGCCGATGTCGGGCAGCCGCATGACGATGCCGTCGTCCGCGGGCATCGCGGCGACGTCCATGCCGAGCTGCTCCCGCAGCCGGGCGGCCAGGACCAGCGCCCAGGGCGTGTGGACCCGGGAGCCGAAGGGGGAGTGGATGACGAGCCGCCAGTCACCGAGCTCGTCGCGGAAGCGCTCGAGCACGATGGTGCGGTCGTCGCTGAGGTGGGCATGCTCGCGCTGCTCGTGGAGGTAGCCGAGGAGGTTGTCCCGGGCCCACTCGTCCAGCCCCTGCTCCGCGAGGCGCTCGTGGGCCTGCTCGAGCGGCAGGGCCGCGGTGGTGCGGACGAAGGCGCCCAGGGCCCGGCCGAGCTCGACGGGCCGGCCGGGGGAGTCGCCCTTCCAGAACGGCAGGCGTCCGGGCTGCCCCGGTGCCGGGGAGACGAGGACGCGGTCGGGGGTGATGTCCTCGATGCGCCACGTGCTCGAGCCGAGGGTGAAGGTGTCCCCGACCCGTGACTCGAAGACCATCTCCTCGTCGAGCTCGCCCACGCGGCGCCCGCCGCGCCCGGCGGAGGTGACGCCGTCGCCGCCGTCGGCGCTCACGGAGGCGGCGAGGAAGACCCCGTAGAGGCCGCGGTCGGGGATGGTGCCGCCGCTCGTCGTCGCGAGCCGGACCGCGCCCGGCCGCGCGGAGAGGGTGCCGGCGGCGCGGTCCCACACGAGGCGGGGCCGCAGCTCGGCGAAGTCCTCGCTGGGGTAGCGGCCGGAGAGCATGTCGAGGACGGCGTGGAGGGAGGCGTCGCCCAGGGACTCGAAGGGTGCGCTGCGCCGGACGAGCGCGGCGAGCTCGTCCACCGACCAGTCCTCGACGGCGAGCATCGCGACGATCTGCTGGGCGAGGACGTCGAGCGGGTTGGCCACCACCTGGAGCGACTCGATGGCCCCCTCCTGCGCGCGCACGGAGGTGACGGAGGCGGCGAGGAGGTCCCCGCGGTGGGTGGGCAGGACGACCCCGCGGGACAGCGCCCCGACCTGGTGGCCGGCGCGTCCGATGCGCTGGAGGGCGGAGGCGACCGACGGCGGGGACCCGACCTGGACGACGAGGTCGACGGCGCCCATGTCGATGCCGAGCTCCAGTGTGGAGGTGGCGATGACGGCCGGCAGGGTGCCCGACTTCAGCGCCGACTCGATCCTGGTCCGCTCCTCGCGGCTCATCGAGCCGTGGTGGGCGCGCGCGAGCTCGCCGTCGGCGGCCGGTGAGGCGGTCCCGGACTGTCCGGGCACCTGGGCCGCCCACCCCGAGCCCGGGGAGGACGACGACGGCGGTGCGGCGGCGTCGCCGGCGGGTCGGGTGCGCTCGGCCCAGACCTCGTTGACCCGCGCCGCGAGCCGCTCGGCGCCGCGGCGGGAGTTGGCGAAGACGATGGTCGAGCGGTGGGCGGTGATGAGGTCGACGAGCCGCTCCTCCACGTGCGGCCAGATGGAGGCGCGGTGCTGGGTGGGCAGGCGGCCCGCGGCGCTGCCGGACAGGTCCTCCTCGCCGGGCGTGGACTCGCGGCCGGGGGCGTCGGGCAGGTCCGAGAGGTCGGGCACCGGGACGACGACGTCGACCTGGAGCTCCTTGGCGATGTCCGGGCGCACGACGCGCACCGGGCGCCCGCCGTCCTCCGGGGTGCGCGTGCCGCCGAGGAACCGGGCGACGGTCTCGACCGGACGGACCGTGGCCGAGAGACCGACCCGCTGGGCGGGGCGGGGGAGCAGGGCGTCGAGCCGCTCGAGGGAGACGGCCAGGTGCGCGCCACGCTTGGTGCCGGCGACGGCGTGGACCTCGTCGAGGATGACGGTCTCCACCCCGCGCAGCCCCTCGCGGGCGGCGGAGGTGAGGACGAGGTAGAGCGACTCGGGGGTGGTGATGAGGATGTCGGGCGGCCGGGTGGCCAGGGCCCGCCGCTCGGCGGGCGGGGTGTCACCGGTGCGGACGCCGACCGTCACGTCGCGGACCGGCGTGCCCGCCGCTGCGGCCGCCCGCGTGATGCCGACGAGCGGGGAGCGGAGGTTGCGCTCGACGTCCGCGGCCAGGGCCTTGAGCGGGGAGACGTACAGGACCCGGGCACGCCGCTCGGGCGGCGGGTCCTCGCCGGTGAGCAGGCGGTCCACCGACCACAGGAAGGCGGACAGCGTCTTGCCCGACCCGGTGGGCGCGACGACGAGGGCGTGGTCCCCGGCACGCACCGCCTCCCAGGCACCCGCCTGCGCGGCGGTGGGTGCGGCGAAGGCCCCGGCGAACCACGCGCGCGTGGGAGCGGAGAACCCGGCCAGCGCGTCGTCCACCATGTCGTCATTGTGCAGGGCAGGTGTGACATGCACGCGTCGGTGCCGCTGCGGGAGCGGTGGACGCCGCGGGCGTGGCACGCTGGTGCGGTGAAGCACTCGGAGTTCCGGCAGGCGCTGGAGGAGACCTTCGGCCCCGCCTACGGCCGCACCCTGGCCACCGAGCTCGTCCTCGTGCCGCTCGGCAACCGCACGCCGGAGCAGGCGCTCGCGGACGGGGTGGCGCCGCGCGAGGTGTGGGACGCGGTGTGCGTGGAGATGGAGCTGGACGAGCGGGTGCGCTGGCGCCACCGGGGCACCCTGGACCCGCGGCGGCGCTGAACAGTCTGCGCGCGTGTCGGAGGGGCGGTCGAACGCCCGTTCGGTTTACGCTGGTCCCCAGGGAAGGACGAGCCGCGGAGCTCCACAGCCGGTGGGGCCCACGTCCCGGATGTCAGTGGTCGGACATAGCCTCCCCACAGGTAGCCGTCCGGAGAGGGCGGGCCCTGACAGACCAGCCCCGTCCCGCACGGCCGCGCCCCGCCGGCCACGACACAAGGAGACCCACATGGCCGCTCCCGTAGCAGACCGCAGCAAGGCCCTGGAGGCCGCGCTCAGCCAGATCGACCGCCAGTTCGGCAAGGGCTCGATCATGCGGCTGGGGGACGACACCCGTCCGCCCGTCGCCGTCATCCCCACCGGGTCGGTGGCCCTGGATGTCGCCCTCGGCATCGGCGGGCTGCCCCGCGGCCGCGTCGTCGAGATCTACGGCCCGGAGTCCTCGGGCAAGACGACCGTCGCGCTCCACGCCGTGGCCAACGCGCAGAAGGCCGGCGGGATCGCCGCCTTCATCGACGCAGAGCACGCGCTGGACCCCGAGTACGCGAAGAAGCTCGGCGTCGACACCGACGCCCTCCTCGTCTCCCAGCCGGACACCGGTGAGCAGGCGCTGGAGATCATGGACATGCTCATCCGGTCCGGGGCGCTGGACATCGTGGTCATCGACTCCGTCGCGGCGCTCGTGCCCAAGGCCGAGATCGAGGGCGAGATGGGCGACTCCCACGTCGGTCTCCAGGCCCGCCTCATGTCCCAGGCGCTGCGCAAGATCACCGGTGCGCTGTCCGCGTCGGGCACCACGGCGATCTTCATCAACCAGCTGCGCGAGAAGATCGGCGTGTTCTTCGGCTCCCCGGAGACCACCACCGGTGGCAAGGCGCTGAAGTTCTACGCCTCCATCCGCATCGACGTCCGCCGGATCGAGACCCTCAAGGAGGGGACCGTCCCGGTGGGCAACCGCACGCGGGCCAAGATCGTCAAGAACAAGATGGCCCCGCCCTTCAAGCAGGCGGAGTTCGACATCGTCTACGGCCAGGGCATCTCGCGCGAGGGCGGCCTCATCGACCTCGGCGTCGAGCACGGCATCGTGCGCAAGTCCGGCGCCTGGTTCACCTACGAGGGCGACCAGCTCGGCCAGGGCAAGGAGAACTCCCGCCGCTTCCTCAAGGACAACCCCGAGCTCGCCGAGGAGATCGAGAAGAAGATCCTCGACAAGCTCGGTATCGGGGTCAAGGTGGAGGACGCCGACGCCGAGGCGAAGGTCGACTTCTGAGCCCCTCGTCCCGTCCCGGTGGTCGGAGGCCCGCGCAGGAGCCTCCGGCCACCGGCGCTGCCGCCGAGGACGTCGAACCTCCCGGTGAGGAGGTCGCCCGCGCGATCCTCCTGCGCCAGCTCGCGGCCGCACCACGCAGCCGCGCGCAGCTGGCGGAGAAGCTCGCCGCGAAGGACGTCCCCGACGAGATCGCCGAGCAGCTCCTCGACCGCTTCGAGGAGGTCGGCCTCGTCGACGACGCCGCCTACGCCGAGATGCTCGTGCGCACCCGCCACGGGGAGCGCGGCCTCGCCCGGCGGGCGCTGGCCCACGAGCTGCGTCTCAAGGGCGTGAGCCCCGAGGTCGCTGAGCAGGCCCTCGAGCAGATCGACGACGACGACGAGCTCACAGCCGCGCGTGACCTCGCCCTCCGCAAGGCTCGCGCGAGCCGCGGACTGGACCACGACAAGCGCCGCCGCCGGCTCGCGGGGATGCTCGCCCGCAAGGGCTACTCACCCGGTGTGGCGATGCGGGCAGTCGACGAGGCGCTCGCCGCCGACGGCGAGGAGCCCGCCGGCGAGCCCCTGGCGCCGTAGGAGCCGGAGGTCGGCCCTGCGTGCCGGACCAGGTCGACTCAGCGCGCCGCCACGCGGGCCCCCGGCTTCTCGACCTTCTGCCCCCGCTGGCGCAGGCGCCTCTCGACGACGATCGCCACCCGGGTGAGTGTGAAGTTCAGGGTGAGGTAGATCGCCAGCGTCGCGACGAAGAACGGCAGCCGGCTCTCGTTGCCGAAGAAGTTGTAGTTGAGCTGGGACGCCCGGAGCAGCTCGTGGTAGGCGATGATGAAGCCGATCGAGGTGTCCTTGAGCAGCACCACCAGCTGGGCGATGAGGCTCGGCAGCATGACCCGCACGGCCTGCGGGAGCATGATGATGAAGAAGTTCTGGAACCATGACAGGCCGATCGCCAGGCCTGCCTCTCCCTGGCCCTTGGCGATGGAGGAGAGTCCGGCGCGGAGGATCTCGGCGACGATGGCGGCGTTGTAGATCACCAGTCCGAACACCACCGAGGCGAACGGGCTGAAGCCGAAGACGAAGTACCCGAACATCATGAGGACGAGGACCGGCAGCCCGCGGAAGAGCTCGATGAGGCCGGTGGTGGGGGTGCGGACCGCCCGGCGCGGCGTGGTGCGGAGGATGACGAGGACGAGCGCGAGCAGACCGGCCAACGGCATGGCGAGCGCTGCGGCCTTGAGGGTGCCCTGGATGAGCCCGCCCCACAGCAGCGAGTCCCACCACACGTTCTGGACGGACTGGCCGCGCGGTGGGTCGACGAGCACGAGCCAGCGGTCGTTGAAGATGTCGTTGCGGTACATCGCGTACAGGCCCCACGCGAGGATCGCGAGGATGAGGAGCCCGGCGAGGGCGGAGAGCAGGCGCTGGCGCCGACGGGTGACCGGGCCGGGGGCGTCGTACAGGACGGTGCTGACGTCACTCATCGTGCGAACGCCACCTTTCGCTCGACCCGGTTGGCAAGGATGCCCGCCGGCACCGTGATGAGGAGGTAGAAGACCGCGATACCGCTGAACACCCACAGGGCGCTGCCGGGGTTCGACAGGGAGACCGTGCGGGCGGCGGACACGAGCTCGGGCGAGGCGAAGCCCGCGGCGATCGAGGTGTTCTTCACCATGGCGATGAGGACGTTGATGAGTGGCGGCACGACGGTGCGCAGCGCCTGCGGCAGCACGACGAGCTGCAGCGACTGGCCGCCGGTGAGGCCGATGGCCCGGGCGGCCTCAGCCTGCCCGATGCCCACGCTGTTGATGCCCGAGCGGACGGCCTCGCACACGAAGGCCGAGGTGTACACGGAGAGGGCGACGATGGCCTGGGTGCGCCCGATCGGGATGAGGATGTCCATCGTCAGCAGCACGCCGGCGACGAAGATGAAGATCAGCGTCAGCGGTGTGTTGCGCATGACCTCGACCCACGCGGTGGACACCCAGCGCAGCGTCGAGAGGGGGGACACGCGCATCGCGGCCAGCAGGACTCCCGCCACCAGCGAGATGACGCCGCTGACCGCGGCGATGTACAGGGTGGTGAGGAAGCCGTTCCAGAATGCCGGCAGGTTGTCGAGGACGACGTTCATCAAGGTTCCCGATCAGCGTGGGTGCGGTCCGGGGCGCCGCAGCGCCCCGGACCGCGTGGAGGTCGGCTCAGTACCGGTCGACCGCCGGCGGCTCGGGCGTGTCGAGCACCGCGCCGGCGGTGTTCTCCCAGGCCTCCGCCCAGCGGCCGTCCTCGTAGGCGGCCTCGAGGGTGTCGTTGACGAAGGTGCGGAAGTCGTCGTCGTCCTTGGCCAGACCGATTCCGTAGGGCTCCTCGGTGAACTGCTCACCGACGAGCTTGAAGTCGTCCGGCTGCTCGTTGACGTAGCCGGCGAGGATGACGTTGTCGGTGGTGACCGCGTCGACCTGGCCGCTGCTCAGCGGGTCGAGGCAGTCGGTGTAGGCGCCGTAGGTGACGAGCTCGGCGTCGGGGTAGTTGTCGCGGATGTTCTGCGCGGGCGTCGAGCCGTCCGCGGAGCACACGGTCTTGCCGGCGAGGTCGTCCGGGCCGTTGATGTCGGTGTTGTCCGCCGTCACCATGAGCGACTGGCCGGCGACGTAGTACGGCCCGGCGAAGTCGATGAGCTCCTTGCGCTCGTCGTTGATCGTGTAGGTCGCCACGACGAGGTCGACCGACCCGTTCTGGATGAGCGTCTCGCGCTGGGCGGACTGCGCCTCGACGAACTCGGCCTCCACGCCGAGCTCGTCGGCGATGAGCTGGCCGATCTCGACGTCGAAGCCGACGGGGACGCCGTCGGGGCCCTGGAGGCCGAAGAGCGGCTGGTCGAACTTCGTGCCGATGGTGATGGTCCCCTCCTCGACGATCCGTGCCATGGTGCTGCCCTCGGGGAAGTCGGCCGGGTCGGCGCTCTCGCCGTTCCCGTTCCCGCCGTCGTCTCCGCAGGCCGTCAGCGCCAGCAGCGCTGCGGCTGCGATCGCGATCACTCGGGTCTTCTGCATGCTGTTCTCCTTCGAAGTGCGGACAGTGCGGAGGGTCAGTGGGTGAGGATCTTGCCGAGGAAGTCCTTGGCGCGCTCCGTCTCGGCGTGGGTGAAGAACTCCTCGGGGGTCTTCTCCTCGACGATCTCGCCGGCGTCCATGAAGACGACGCGGTCGCCCGCCTTGCGGGCGAAGCCCATTTCGTGGGTGACGACGACCATCGTCATGCCGTCTCGCGCGAGGGAGGTCATGACGTCGAGGACCTCGTTGATCATCTCGGGGTCCAGGGCCGAGGTCGGCTCGTCGAAGAGCATGACCTTGGGCTGCATGGCCAGCGACCGGGCGATCGCCACGCGCTGCTGCTGGCCGCCCGAGAGCTGGGCGGGGAGCTTGCCCGCCTGGTTGGCGACCCCAACCCGCTCGAGGAGGTCCATCGCGAGGTCCTTGGCCTCCTTCGTCTTGAGCCCCTTGACCTTGATCGGCCCGAGGGTGACGTTGTCGAGGACCGTCTTGTGCGCGAAGAGGTTGAAGGACTGGAAGACCATCCCGACGTCGGCGCGCAGACGGGCCAGCGCCTTGCCCTCCTCGGGCAGCGGGGTGCCGTCCACGACGATCTCGCCGGAGCTGATCGTCTCCAGGCGGTTGATCGTGCGGCACAGCGTGGACTTGCCCGATCCCGAGGGGCCGATGACGACGACCACCTCGCCGCGGTGGACGGTGAGGTCGATGTCCTTGAGCACGTGGAGCTCGCCGAAGTACTTGTTGACCCCGCGCATCTCGACAAGCGGCTCGGTGGTCGGAGGCGGCATGGAGTCCGTGCCCGGCTGAGTCATAGTGGCAAACCTAACCACACTTGTGATGACGATCATGTAAATCGAGGTCACGGTCGGGACACGGCGCGGCCCAACTACACTTGGCCGACGATGACTGCCACCGCGAGCGCGCCCCGCACCTACGTCGTGCGCACCATGGGCTGCCAGATGAACGTCCACGACTCCGAGCGCCTCGCCGGCATGCTCGAGGGGGCCGGCTACGTGCCCGCGGAGGCGGGCGCCGGTGAGGCGCTGGGCACCGGTGCGGACGTCGTCGTCATCAACACGTGCTCCGTCCGCGAGAACGCGGCCAGCCGCCTCTTCGGCAACCTCGGCCAGCTCGCCTCGGTCAAGCGCTCCCGGCCCGGCATGCAGATCGCCGTCGGCGGCTGCCTCGCCCAGCAGATGCGCGACGGCATCGTCGACAAGGCCCCGTGGGTGGACGTCGTCTTCGGCACCCACAACCTCGACGTGCTGCCCACGCTCCTCGAGCGGGCCCGGCACAACGCCGAGGCGCAGGTGGAGATCGAGGAGTCGCTCAAGGTCTTCCCCTCGACGCTTCCCACCAAGCGGGAGTCGGCCTACGCCGGCTGGGTGTCGATCTCCGTGGGCTGCAACAACACGTGCACCTTCTGCATCGTGCCCCACCTGCGCGGCAAGGAGCGCGACCGCCGCCCGGGCGACGTGCTCGCCGAGGTCGAGGCCGTCGTCGCCCAGGGCGCCATCGAGGTCACCCTGCTCGGCCAGAACGTCAACTCCTACGGCGTGGGCTTCGGCGACCGCGGCGCCTTCGCCAAGCTGCTGCGCGCCTGCGGGCAGGTCGAGGGCCTGGAGCGGGTGCGCTTCACCTCCCCGCACCCCGCCGCCTTCACCGACGACGTCATCGAGGCGATGGCGCAGACCCCCACCGTCATGCCGCAGCTCCACATGCCGCTGCAGTCCGGCTCGGACCGCGTCCTGCGGGCCATGCGGCGCTCCTACCGCTCGGCGAAGTTCCTCGGCATCCTCGACCGCGTCCGCGCCGCCATCCCCGACGCCGCGATCAGCACCGACATCATCGTCGGCTTCCCGGGGGAGACCGAGGAGGACTTCCAGGCCACCCTCGACGTCGTCGAGGCGTCCCGCTTCGCCAGCGCCTTCACCTTCCAGTACTCCCCGCGCCCCGGGACGCCCGCGGCCGACCTGCCCGAGCAGGTCCCGGCCGACGTCGTCGCCGAGCGCTACCAGCGCCTCGTCGCCCTCCAGGAGCGGATCGGCACCCAGGAGAACGAGCGGCAGGTCGGGCGCACCGTCGAGGTGCTCGTCGCCGACGGCGGCGGCCGCAAGGACGGTGCGACCGCCCGGATCAGTGGCCGCGCCGCCGACAACCGGCTCGTCCACGTCGCGCTTCCCGACGGCGTCACGGACCTCCCGCGTCCCGGCGACATGGTGACCGCGACCGTCACCCACGGCGCGCCCCACCACCTGGTCGCCGACTCCCCGGCGCTCGGCGGCACCTACGCCCTGCGCCGCACGCGCGCCGGCGACGCGTGGGAGCGCGCCCAGCGCGGCGACCACGACCACGGCGGCGGCGCCCCTGCCCCGGGCGGCGCTGTCACCCTCGGCATGCCGTCCCTGCGCACCCGCTGAGCGGCGGCGTGCTCCCGGAGCCCTGCGTCGCCCTTCCCGGTCACGGCGCGCCCCTCTCCACGGGCCGCGGTGAGCGGAAGGTGCGACCGGTCCGCCGGTGCCGTGGTGCGTAGCGTGGGCGCCGTGCACCCTCCCGTCCTCGCCGTCGTCGGGTCCACCGCGACGGGCAAGTCCGACCTCGCGCTCGACGTCGTCGAGCTCCTCGGCGGCCCCGCCGCCGCGGAGGTGGTCAACGCGGACGCGATGCAGCTCTACCGCGGCATGGACGTCGGCACCGCGAAGCTCCCGCTCGCCGAGCGCCGCGGCATCGTCCACCACCAGCTCGACGTCCTCGACGTCACCGAGGAGGCGAACGTCGCGGCCTACCAGCGCGAGGCGCGCGCCGACCTCGCCGCCGTCGCCGGCCGCGGCCGCCGCGGTGTCCTCGTCGGTGGCTCCGGCCTCTACGTGCGTGCCGTCCTCGACGAGCTCGAGTTCCCCGGCACCGACCCCGAGGTGCGCGGCCGCCTCGAGGCCCGCGCCGAGGAGCAGGGCCCCGGGATGCTGTACCGCGAGCTGGCCGAGCGCGACCCCACCGCCGCCGAGCGGATCCCGCCGGCCAACACCCGGCGCATCGTGCGCGCCCTGGAGGTCATCGAGCTCACCGGCCGGCCCTACTCTGCGACGATGCCCGAGCACCGCTACCACCTGCCTGCCGTCCAGGTGGCCATCGACGTCCCGCGCGAGGA
The DNA here is from genome assembly GCF_014837105.1 of Oceanitalea stevensii. Taxonomy (GTDB): domain Bacteria; phylum Actinomycetota; class Actinomycetes; order Actinomycetales; family Actinomycetaceae; genus Oceanitalea; species Oceanitalea stevensii. The sequence goes on from NZ_JACSPO010000001.1 coordinate 135,935, forward strand.
GCTCCTCACGCGCATCTCCGCGCGTGCCCGGGCGATGCTCGACGGCGGACTCCTCGAGGAGACCCGCGAGCTGCTCGGCGCGGGCCTGGGCCGGGGCCTGACCGCGTCGCGTGCCGTCGGCTACGCCCAGGCGGTCGCCGTCCTCGAGGGCCGGCTCAGCGTCGAGGACGCGCACGAGGCCATCTCGATCGCCACCCGCCAGCTCGCCCGCCGCCAGCAGCAGTGGTTCCGCCGCGACCCGCGCGTCCACTGGCTCCCGCCGTCGCCCGACCTGGCGGAGCGGGTTGCCGCCCTCCTCGGGTAGCCCCTCCCTCCGCATATGCGGGAAGGCTGCGGCTCTCAGCACCGCAGCGCTGCAGATATCCCGCATATGCGGACATGGGGGCGGGGTACGGGGTGAGCGGGGGAGGCGCGTAGGCTCCTCGCATGTCGCCGCTGGCCCCGCTCCGGGGTGTCCCGCTCACCAAGGGGCACGCCACGGAGAACGACTTCGTCCTCCTCACCGACCCCGACGCCCGCCTCGACGTGGACGCCGCCGCGGTCGCCGCCGTGTGCGACCGGCGCGCCGGCATCGGCGCCGACGGCCTCGTCCGCGCCGTCCGGTCGGCCGCCCTGGGCACGCCCGAGGCCCGCGCCGCCGCGGCGCAGGGCGCGGAGTGGTTCATGGACTACCGCAACGCGGACGGGTCGGTCGCCGAGATGTGCGGCAACGCCGCCCGTCTCCTCGCCACCTACCTCGTCGACGAGGGCCTCATCGCTCCCGCCGACGGCGAGCCGGTGCTCATCGGCACCCGCGGCGGCGTGCGGAGCGTCACCCGCGCCGGCACCGACTGGACCGTCGACATGGGCCCGTGGCAGCTGCCCGGCGGCGGTGACGCCGTCACCCGTGGCTTCGACGTCGCCGTCCAGGTCCGCGGCCTCGAGGGCACCCGCGCCGGGCTGCGCGTCACCATGCCCAACCCGCACGCCGTCGTCGCGCTGCCCGACGAGGACGAGCTGGTGGCGGCGGACCTCGGCCCGCTCGTCGCCGTCGACCCCGAGCCCGCCGACGGCACGAACGTCGAGATCGTCGTCCCCCTCGGGGAGACGACGACGGACGGCGAGCCCACCGGCACCGTGCGGATGCGCGTGCAGGAGCGGGGCGCGGGGGAGACCCGCTCGTGCGGCACCGGGGCCTGCGCCGTCGCCGTCGCGCTGCACGCGTGGGGCGGGGCGGGAGCGCCCCGGCTGTGGCGGGTCCTCGTGCCGGGCGGGGAGCTGGTCGTGCGGCTCACCGACGACGGCCGCGCACTCCTCTCGGGGCCCGCGACGCTCGTCGGTCGCGTCACGCTGCGCTGAGCCAAGCCTGTCCCGTGGCGGCGTCGGTACACTCCCCGGCCATGCCCCTTCAGCTCCGCACAAGACGCTCCGTGTGCCGTGCGACCGGGGCGCTTGCGGCACTCCTCCTCCTGCCGGCGTGCGGGACGGTGACGTCGCCCGGCGCGCCGGACTCGAGCCCGAGCACGCTCCCCGCTTGTCCTGCGCCCGTCGACGGCCAGGTGCCCGCGGACTGCGTGCCCTACGACCCGGAGCACGCGATGGAGCAGAACGAGCGGTACCGCGACCGCGCTCCCCTTGACGACAGCGCGATGGCGGGCAACGCCGACGCGCTCGAGCAGGCCACCGCGGCGCTTGAGGCACTCGGCGAGGGTGACGAGCCGCTCACGGAGGACGGGGTCGAGCGCGCACTCGCCGACGTGGGCCTCGAGCACGTCCGGACGCGCGGCGACGGTGCGGGCGGTGTCCGCTTCGGTGTCGGCGCGCCGGCGGGCGGGTGCATGGTCGGCAGCGTCGCGGCGGACGGCAGCGTCAGCGCCGAGCTCGCCGGCGTCATCCTCGACGGCGGCTGCCTCCCGGCGCACTGAGCGGAGGAGGGCTAGGCGCGGCGCACGTCGAGCACCCGGAAGCCCTTCGAGCTCGACAGGCGCTCGGTGGGCATGCCGAGCTCGGTCTCGACCCAGCGCTGCAGGGAGTCGGCCCCGAGGTTCTTGCTCACGACCAGCCGGGCGCGTCCCTCCGGTGCCAGCCGCCCCAACCACGTGCGCAGCAGCTCGTGCAGCGCCTCCTTGCCGATCCGGATGGGCGGGTTGGACCACAGCTCGTCGATCCCGTCCGCGACGAGCCCGGCGGCCTCCTCAGGAGCGGCGACGACGACGTTGCCCAGCCCGAGCGCGGCGGCGTTCCGTGCGGTGAGGTCCCGGGCGCGCTCGTTGACGTCGACGGCGACGACCCTCGCCCCCGGGGACGCGGTCGCCATCGCCAGCGTCACCGGCCCCCAGCCGCAGCCGAGGTCGACGAGCGTCCCCGCGGGGACGGGATCGGGCACGGCGTCGAGGAGCACCCGGGTGCCGAGGTCGAGGCGGTCGCCGGAGAAGACGCCCGGGGCGGTGCGGACCTGGACCGGTCGCCCGCGCAGGACGACGTCGATGGTGCGGGTCTCCCCGGGGGAGGCCGGCTGCGCGGTGAAGTAGTGCTCGCTCACTCACCGAAACCTACCCCGCCCCTGGGGATAACTGGTCGCCGGACGGGGCCTCCCGTGGGATCCTGGGAGTGGTGGACGACGACTGGGAGACCATGGCAGATCACGACGACGACGCGGTGCAGGAGCGCGACCCCGCGCGGGACGTCGTGGCGCGGGTGCTCGCCCGGGCCGGGACCGCGCTCCAGAGCGGCGGCGCCGAGGGCCACGAGCTTGACGGCGACCAGCTCGACCGCGAGGAGCGCTCGGCGCTGCGCCGCGTCGCGGGCCTGTCCACCGAGCTCGAGGACATGTCCGAGGTCGAGTACCGCCAGCTGCGGCTGGAGCGCGTCGTCCTCATCGGGCTGTGGTCCGGCCCTCAGGCCGAGCTCGCGGAGGTCTCGCTGCGTGAGCTCGCGGCGCTCGCGGAGACCGCCGGATCCGTCGTGCTCGACGCGGTGCTCCAGCGCCGCGCCACCCCGGACCCCGCCACCTTCCTCGGCTCGGGCAAGGCGGCCGAGCTCGCCGAGCTCGTCGCGGAAGTAGGCGCCGACACCGTCGTCGCCGACTCCGAGCTCAGCCCCTCCCAGCGCCGTGCGCTGGAGGACGTCGTCAAGGTCAAGGTCATCGACCGGACGGCCCTCATCCTCGACATCTTCGCCCAGCACGCGAAGTCCCGGGAGGGCAAGGCCCAGGTCGAGCTCGCCCAGCTGGAGTACCTGCTGCCGCGCCTGCGCGGCTGGGGCGAGTCGATGTCCCGGCAGGCCGGTGGACGCGTCGCCGGCGGTGCCGGGATCGGCTCCCGCGGCCCCGGTGAGACGAAGATCGAGCTCGACCGCCGCCGCATCCGTACCCGCATGGCCCGCCTGCGCCGCCAGATCGCGGCGATGGCCCCGTCCCGGGAGACCAAGCGCTCCTCGCGGCACCGTGCGCAGGTCCCCGCCGTCGCCATCGCCGGCTACACCAACGCCGGCAAGTCCTCCCTCCTCAACCGGCTCACCGGCGCAGGGGTGCTCGTCGAGAACTCGCTCTTCGCCACCCTGGACCCCACGGTGCGCCGCGCCGAGGCCCCGGACGGCCGCGTCTACACCCTCGCCGACACCGTCGGCTTCGTGCGCTCCCTGCCCCACGAGCTCGTCGAGGCCTTCCGCTCGACCCTCGAGGAGGTGGCCGACGCCGACGTCATCCTCCACGTCGTCGACGCCGCGCACCCCGACCCCGAGGGCCAGGTCAAGGCGGTCCACGACGTCCTCGCCGACATCCCCGGCACCGAGGACATCCCCGAGCTCGTCGTCCTCAACAAGGCCGACCTCGCCGAGCCCGGCACCGTCGCCGCCCTGCGCACCCGCTACCCGGGCGCCGTCGCCGTGTCGGCCCGCACCGGTGAGGGCATCGAGGAGCTGCGCGAGCGCATCGCCGAGCTGCTCCCGCGCCCCTCGGTGCGCGTGGAGGTCCTCGTGCCCTACTCGCGTGGCGACCTCGTCTCGCGGGCGCACGCCACGGGTGAGGTGCTGGCGGAGGAGCACACCGGCGACGGCACGCAGCTGACCGCGCTCGTCGATCCCACCCTTGCGGCCGACCTCACCGCCGCCGCGTCGGCGTGAGCGGCACGCCCGAGCTGCTCGCCGCCGCGGTCCGGCGCCTGGGCGGCAAGGAGCGCGCGGGCCAGCTCGAGATGGCCGAGGAGGTCGCCCGTACCCTCGCGGAGCCGCGCGCCCTGCTCGTGCAGGCGGGCACCGGCACCGGGAAGTCCCTCGGCTACCTCGTGCCCGTCCTCGACCACGCCGTGCGCCACCACCAGCGCGCCGTCGTCTCCACCGCCACCCTCGCCCTCCAGCGCCAGGTGCTCACCCACGACGTCCCGCTCGTCGCCGACGTCGTCGCCGCCTCCGGCGCGCCCCGCCCCCAGGTGGCCCTCCTCAAGGGCTGGCACAACTACGTGTGCAAGCACAAGGTCGCCGGCGGCTACCCCACCGAGGACGAGCCCGGCCTCTTCGCCGTGGACGCCGCGACCGCCGACGCCGCGAGCAGCACCTCCCGCGGGCCGCTCGCCGAGCAGGTCGTCCGGCTGCGCGAGTGGGCCGAGGAGACGGACACCGGCGACCGTGACGACCTCGACCCCGGCGTCGGGGACCGCGCCTGGCGCCAGGTCTCGGTGACCAAGCTCGAGTGCCTCGGCGCAAGCTGCCCCATGCTCGAGGAGTGCTTCCCCGAGGCCGCCCGGCGCGCGGCGCACGAGGCGGACGTCGTCGTCACCAACCACGCGATGCTCGGCATCGCCGCAGCAGGCTCCCCGCGGGTGCTGCCCGAGCACGACGTCCTCGTCGTCGACGAGGCCCACGAGCTGGCCGAGCGCGTGACGGCGCAGTCCACCCTCGAGCTGTCGACCGCCGTCGTCGACCGCACCGCCCGGCTGGCCCGCAAGCAGGCCGGCGTGGCGGTCGAGGCGCTCGACGCCGCCGGCCGCGCGCTCGGCGCCTGGCTCGAGACGGCGCCCAGCGGGCGGCTGCGCTCCGTGCCCGCCGAGCTCCTCGACGCCGTCACGCTCCTCGAGGCCGGCAGCCGCGAGGCGATCAGCGCGATGCGCGGGGAGAGCGAGGCCGAGCCCGGCGGGCGCGTCATGGCGCGCTCGGCCATGGTCGTCCTCCACGAGATCGCCGAGCGCCTCCTCGGTGACGGCGTCGCCCAGCGCCGCGAGGTCCTGTGGTGCGAGCGTGGACGGACCGGGTTCGAGGCGGCGCGCCTGCACCTCGCGCCCCTCGACGTCGCCCGCCCCATCGCCACCGAGCTGCTCGCCGGCAAGGCCGCCGTCCTCACCTCCGCCACCCTGTCCCTCGGCGGCAGCTTCGCGCCGGTGGCCCGCACCCTCGGCGTCAGCCTCCTGGACCACCTCGAGCCCGACGACGACGCCCCGCGGCCCGCGCCCGGCCCGCGCTGGCACGGCGTCGACGTCGGCTCGCCCTTCGACTACGGCCGCCAGGGCATCCTCTACGTCGCCCGCCACCTGCCCGCACCCGGCCGGGACGGGCCCGGGGAGGACGCCCAGCGCGAGCTCGTCGAGCTCGTCCGGGCCTCCGGCGGCGGCGCGCTGGGACTGTTCTCCTCCCGGCGGGCCGCGGACGAGGCCGCCGAGCTCCTCCGCGCCGAGCTCGACACCCCGGTCCTGTGCCAGGGTGAGGACCAGCTGCCCTCGCTCGTGCGGCGCTTCGCCGAGGACGAGTCGGCCACGCTCGTCGGCACCCTGTCCCTGTGGCAGGGCGTGGACGTGCCCGGCCGCACCTGCCGGCTCGTCGTCATCGACCGCATCCCCTTCCCGCGGCCCGACGACCCCGTCCGCTCGGCCCGCTCGGAGGTCGTCGCCGCGAGCGGCGGCAACGGCTTCATGTCCGTGGCGGCGACCCACGCGGCGCTCCTCCTCGCCCAGGGCGCCGGGCGCCTCATCCGCTCGACCGGGGACCGCGGCGTCGTCGCCGTCCTCGACTCGCGCCTCGCCACCGCCCGGTACGGCAGCTTCCTGCGCGGCTCCATGCCGCCGCTGTGGCCGACGACGGACGGCGAGGTGGCCCGTGCCGCGCTGCGGCGCCTGGCCGCGCAGCCCGCGCTGACCCCCTAGGCTCGGAGCCGTCGGCGAGGGAAGGAAGTGCCATGGCACGCGCAGGAGCGAGCACGGTCGCGATCGTGGGGGCGGGAGCGGTCGGGGCGACCCTCGCCTACGCCCTCCTCATGCAGGGCGCGGCCCGGCGCGTGGTCCTCCACGACGTCAACCGCGCGAAGGTCGAGGCGGAGGCGCTCGACCTCGCCCACGGCATCCAGTTCATGCCGCACGCCCAGATCATCGGCTCCGACGACGTCGAGGCGTGCCGCGACGCGGACGTCGTCGTCATCACCGCCGGCGCCAAGCAGCGCCCGGGCCAGACGCGCCTGGACCTCGCCGCCAGCACGGTGGGGCTCATGCGCACGCTGGTCCCGCGCCTCACCGCCGTCGCCCCCGACGCGATCTTCCTCATGGTGACCAACCCCGTCGACATCGTCACCCAGGCCGCGCTCGCGATCTCCGGGCTCCCGCGCGAGCAGCTCTTCGGCTCCGGCACCGTCCTCGACACCTCGCGGCTGCGCTACCGCATCGCCCAGGAGACCGGGATCGCGGCGTCCAACGTCCACGCCTACGTCGTCGGTGAGCACGGTGACTCCGAGCTCGTCCTGTGGAGCTCGGCGATGATCGGGGCGGTGCCGCTCCTCGACTGGAGCAGCACCCACGCCCCGCTCCTCGACGAGCCGTCCCGGACGGCCATCGCCGAGGAGGTCGTCACCGCGGCGTACCGGATCATCGAAGGCAAGGGCGCGACGAACTACGCGGTCGCCCTCGCCGCCGTCGGCATCATCCAGGCGGTGCTCCGGGCCGAGAACCGCGTCCTGCCCGTCTCCACCCTGCTCACCGACTACGTGGGCATCTCCGACGTCTGCCTGTCGGTGCCCACCGTCGTCGGGGGCGACGGCGCCCAGGAGCGTCTGCTGCCGCCCATGACGCCGAGCGAGCAGGCCGGCCTGCGGGCCAGCGCCGAGCACATCCGCGCCGTGGGGCGCGAGCTCGGCTTCTAGAGGCTGCGCAGCACCGACACGACCCGGCCGAGCACCTGGGCCGCGTCACCGTCGATGGGGGAGTAGGCCTCGTTCGCCGGCATGAGCCACACGTGGCCGTCGCGGCGCTGGAGGGTCTTGACCGTGGCCTCGTCGTCGAGCAGGGCCGCGACGATCTCCCCGTTCTCGGCGACCGGCTGACGCCGGACGACGACCCAGTCGCCGTCGCAGATCGCGGCGTCGATCATCGAGTCGCCGCTCACCTTGAGGAGGAAGAGCTCACCGTCCCCGACGAGCTGGCGGGGGAGGGGGAAGACGTCCTCGACGGCCTGCTCCGCGAGGATCGGGCCACCGGCCGCGATCCGCCCGACGACCGGCACGAAGGCGGGCGCCGGGGCGTCGCTCGCGTCCTCGGGGTTGCCGAGCTCGGGCCCACGGACCTCGGTGCCGACGATCTCGATGGCGCGCGGACGGTTGGGGTCGCGGCGCAGGTAGCCCTTGCGCTCCAGGGCGGTCAGCTGGTGCTTGACCGAGGAGGGGCTGGCCAGCCCGACGATCGTGCCGATCTCTCGCATGGTCGGCGGGTAGCCGCGGTCGTCCACGCTGCGCCGGATCGTCTCGAGGACGAGCCGCTGCCGCTCGGTGAGCGCGCCGTCGAGCGGCTCCTGCTCCGGCAGCTCGTGCACCGTGGCGCCGCTGTCGCGCTCGTCCTGGCCTGGGTTCACGGCACGTGCTCCTCGAATGTCAGTGGTCGGTGATGGGCTCGTCCTCGACAGCGTAGAAGGCTCTCGGGCCGAGATCAAACATCTGTTCGACGGCGTGTCGACAGTGTCGGTCCCGAGTAGTACGGTGTCGCACAGACGTTCGACGTACAGACGTTCGAAGGAGGAGACGATGAGTGCACTAGCGATTCCCGCGGTCCCGGTCCGAGAGGTGCCCGGCCGGCGCCGGGGGCACCTCCAGCTCGTCGGCCCCGGATACGTGGTCCCCGCCCCGCAGCGCGCCGAGCCCGCACGACCGGCGCCGGCCGCCCGCCCGGCGGTCCGCCTCACCGCCCGCGGCCGGCTCGTGCGGTCCGTGCTCGTGCTCACCGTCGCCCTCACCGCTGCCGTCACCGGTGGCGGCTGGCTCGGCAGCCTCACGGCGGACGCGCAGGGTTACCAGGGCGCCGTGGAGCGCGTGAGCGTCGCCACGGGGGACACTCTGTGGGCGATCGCCGCGGCCACGGCGGCCGAGGGCCAGGACGTGCGCGAGGTGGTCGACGAGATCCTCGAGCTCAACGGTCTCGCCTCGGGCGACCTCGTCGTGGGCCAGCAGCTCGTCGTCCCGGCGGGCTGAGCCCGCGCAGCCTTGCACCTCGCGCCGCGGCGCCCGTACCGTGCTCCCAGCGGTGCCACGCGGTGGCCTGCCCAAGCAGCGAGGAGCTCACGTGCACTGTCCGTTCTGCCGGAACGCGGACTCGCGGGTCATCGACTCGCGGACGGCGGACGACGGTTCTGCGATCCGTCGGCGGCGCGAGTGCACGGCCTGCCACCGCCGCTTCACGACCATCGAGACCTCGAGCCTCTCGGTCGTCAAGCGCTCCGGCGTCGTCGAGCCCTTCAGCCGCGAGAAGGTCGTCGCCGGCGTCCGCAAGGCGTGCCAGGGCCGTCCCGTCTCCGACGACGACCTCGCGCTGCTCGCGCAGCAGGTCGAGGAGACGGTGCGTGCGGCCGGGGCGGCGCAGATCAACGCCCACGAGGTCGGGCTGGCGATCCTCGGGCCGCTGCGAGAGCTCGACGAGGTCGCCTACCTCCGCTTCGCCAGTGTGTACTCCGCCTTCACGTCCCTGGAGGACTTCGAGACGGCGATCGCGGCGCTGCGCGCGGAGCGCCCCGTCGACCCGGTCGCCACCGAGGGCGGCTCCGCTACTGTGGGGGCCAGCGAGCCGGGCTCGCACTGACCACCGGTGACGGTGGCGGAGGGGAAGCCGCCACCGTCACCGGTTCCCTCAGCGCTTGGCCCAGATGTTGATGCCGGCGTCCACGGCGTGCGCGTCGATCCGCTCCAGCTCCTCGTCGCTGAGGTCGAGGTTGTCCAGCGCCGCGAGCGAGTCGTCGAGCTGGGCCACGCTCGAGGCGCCGATCAGCGCCGTCGTCACGCGCGGGTCGCGCAGCACCCAGGCGATGGCGAGCTGGGCCAGGGTCTGGCCCCGCTCCTTCGCGATCCCCGACAGCGCCCTGATGTGCGTGAGCGTCTCCTCGGAGAGGAAGTCCTCGCTCAGCGACCCGCCACGGGCGGCGCGGGAGTCCGCCGGGACGCCGTGGAGGTACTTCTCGGTGAGCATCCCCTGCGCGAGCGGGGAGAAGACGACGTTGCCCATGCCCGCCTCCTCGGTGACGTCCAGCACCGAGGGGGTGCCCTCCTCGACCCACCGGTTGAGCATCGAGTACGAGGGCTGGTGGACGAGGAGGCTCAGGCCGATGTCCTCGGCCACGGCCACCGCCTCGGCGGCGCGCTCGGCGGTGTAGGAGGAGATGCCCGCGTACAGCGCCCGGCCGGAGTCGACGGCGGTCTTCAGGGCGCCCATGGTCTCGCGCAGCGGGGTGCTCGGGTCGTCACGGTGGGAGTAGAAGATGTCGACGTAGTCGAGCCCGAGGCGACGCAGCGAGGCGTCCAGGGACGCCAGGAGGTACTTGCGCGAGCCCCACTCGCCGTAGGGGCCCGGCCACATGCGGTAGCCGGCCTTGGTCGAGATGACGAGCTCGTCGCGGTAGGGCGCGAGGTCCTCGGCGAGGAGCCGTCCGAAGAAGGACTCGGCCGCGCCCGGCGGCGGGCCGTAGTTGTTGGCGAGGTCGATGTGCGTGACGCCGCGGTCGACGGCGTGGAGGACGATCTCGCGCTGGGTGTCCTCGGCGTGGCTGTGGCCGAAGTTCTGCCACAGGCCCAGCGCGATGGCCGGCAGGTCGAGGCCGCTGCGCCCGCAGCGGCGGTAGGTCATCGAGTCGTAGCGGTCGGACGCTGGCTGGTAGGTCATGGCCACACGGTAGTGCGGCGCGGACGTCACCGACCGGCGAGGAGCACCCGCAGCCGGATCGTGTCGGGGACCTCGTCCAGTGCCACGCGCGCCTCGTCGGGCAGCTCCCCGCCGATGTCGGTGACGACGTAGCCGAGGTCGCCGCGCGTGCCGAGGATCTGGCCCTCGATGTTCGCCCCGCTCTCGGCGAAGGCCTGGTTGACGAGGGCGAGGGCGCCGGGGGTGTTGCGGTGGAGGTAGGTGACCCGGTAGCGGGCCGTCTGGGCCCGGTCCAGGGCGAGCGGCGGGACGTTGACGCTCATCGTCGTCGTGCCGTCGAGGAGGTAGGAGGCGAGCTTGTTCGAGACGAACGCGCCGATGCCCTCCTGCGCCTCCTCCGTCGAGCCGCCCACGTGCGGGGTGAGGATGACGTTGGGCAGGCCGCGCAGCTCGGAGTCGAAGGGGTCGCCGTTGCGCTTGGGCTCCTCGGGGAAGACGTCGACGGCGGCACCGGCGATCGCACCGGCCAGCACCCGCTCGCGCAGGGCGGCGTAGTCGACGAGGAAGCCCCGCGAGAGGTTGAGGAAGATCGCCCCGGGGCGCATCCGCTCGAACTGCGCGCGTCCGAACATGCCGGCGTTGCCGGCCCGGCCGTCGACGTGGAGGGTGACGACGTCGGCGATCTCGAGGAGCTCCTCGAGGCTGCCCATGCGCCGGGCGTTGCCCAGCGCGAGCTTCTCGGCGGTGTCGTAGAAGACGACGCGCATGCCGAGCGCCTCGGCGAGGACCGAGAGCTGGGTGCCGATGTTTCCGTAGCCGACGATCCCGAGCGTGCGACCGCGGACCTCGTGCGAGCCGGCCGCCGACTTGTCCCAGCGCCCCTCGTGCAGGGCGCGGTCCTGGACGGTGAGGCGCCGGTTGAGCGCGATGATCTCCCCGAGGGTGAGCTCGACGACCGAGCGCGTGTTGGAGAAGGGGGCGTTGAACACCGCCACCCCGCGGTGGGCCGCGGCGGCGAGGTCGACCTGGTTGGTGCCGATGCAGAAGGCACCCACCGTCAGCAGGTCCGGGGCGGCCTCGAGGACACGTCGCGTGACGGTCGTCTTCGAGCGGATGCCGAGCACCTGGACGCCGTCGAGGGCAGCGATGAGCTCGTCCTCGTCCATGGCGCCGGTGTGGCGCACCACCTCCAGCCCGGCGGACTCGAGGGCTGCGTCGGCGTTCTCGTGGGGGTTCTCCAGTAGCAGTGCGCGCACCTGCCCATGGTGGCGCACCGGCGCACGATCAGGGAAACCGATCCGCCCTGCGGACGTCAGTCGCCCAGCCCCGCGGGCAGCTCGCCGCGGTGCAGGACGTGCAGCAGGCGCGTGGGGCGGGTCATCGCGACGTAGAGGTCGCCCGGTCCGCCCGCGGCGATCTCCCGCGGCTCCACGAGGACGACGACGTCGAACTCCAGCCCCTTGGCGGTGACGGCGTCCAGGACGACGACGGGCGCGCCGAGCACGTCCCCGCCCGGGGCCTCGAGCGCGGGGCCGAGGAGGGGGGCGAGGAGCTCGCGCGTGGCGGCCACCCGGCCCGGGCCGGTGAGGACCGCGAGGCGGCCCTGGCCCATCGCCGCGTGCTCCGCGACGACGACGTCGGCCACCTCACGGTCACCGGCCACCCGCGTCGTGCGCAGGGAGCCGGGGACCGAGCGCGCCGAGCGCGCCGGCGCGGCCTGCGCGCCTCCTGCCGCCCGCAGCACCCGGACGGCGGCGCTCATCACCTCCGCCGGCGTGCGGTAGTTGATCGTCAGGGCCGCGGTCCGCACGTGCTCGCTGGCCGCCGTGCCGAGCAGCTCGGTCCAGCTGCGCGCGGGCTGGTGGCCCGAGCGCTGGTCGAGGTCACCGACGAGCGTCATCGACCGGCTGGGGTTGCGGCGCAGCAGCGCCCGCCACGCCATGGGGGACAGCTCCTGCGCCTCGTCGACGACGATGTGCCCGTAGGTCCACTCGCGGTCGGACGCCGCCCGCTCGGCGAGGGTCCGCCGGGCCTCCGGCGCCGCGAAGCGCGAGGCGAGGGTCTGGGCGTCGACCATCCCGCCCCCGATGCCGTCCTCGCGGATGGCGTGCTCGGCGTAGGCGACCTCGGCCGCCCGCTCGGCAGCCCGCGCGAGCCGGGCGCGCTCCTCGTCCGGGTTCTCCAGGCGCCCGAGGAGGACGGCGAGCTCGTCGAGCAGCGGCAGGTCCGCCGGCGTCCACGGGGCGTCGGCCGGGCGGCGGAGCAGGCGACGGTCCGCCGGGCTCAGGCCGCGCCCGTGCCGCGCGAGGAAGGCGGGGTCCGAGTAGAGGCGGCGCAGCAGCTGCTCGGCCGTGGTGGGCATCCACCGGAGGTTGATCTCACGGCGGGCGTCGCGCGACTCTCGCAGCGACTGCAGCAGCCAGCCCTGCTCGGACTCCAGGTCCAGCCCCTTCTCCCCGGCCCAGCGCCGGGTGAGCGCGTCGAGCACGGCCGTCGCGTAGGTGCGGCGCGCCACGTTGTGCGGCCGGGAGCTGCGGCGGGCCCGCTCCTGCGCGGCGCGCACGTCCTCCGGCTCCAGGCGCACCTGCTCGCCGTCGACGTCGAGCAGCACCGGCTGCTCCAGACGCCGGGGCAGCCCGCGCACGGCGTGGCGCAGCACCTGCGCCATGACGGCCCGCCCCTTGACCTCCGCCACCGCCTCCGGCTCGGTGCCGGTCGCCGGGACGTCGGCGAGGAGGTCACCGAGGGTCGTCGCGACGACGCCGCTCTCGCCGAGCGAGGGGAGCACCTGCTCGATGTAGCGCAGGAAGACGCGGCTGGGCCCGACGATGAGCACACCCGAGCGCTCGAGGCGCTCGCGGTGGGTGTAGAGCAGGTAGGCGGCGCGGTGGAGGGCGACCGCCGTCTTCCCGGTGCCGGGGCCGCCCTCGACGACGAGCACGCCCTCGGACTCGGCGCGGATGATCTCGTCCTGCTCGGACTGGATGGTCGCGACGATGTCACCCATCCGGCCCTCGCGAGCGGCGGCCATCGCCGCGAAGAGGGCGCCCTCACCGGTGAGGCCCTCGACGTCGGCCTCGGTGTCGAGCAGCTCGTCCTCGACGCCGGTCACCTGCCGCCCCCGGGTCATGAGGTGGCGCCGGCGCACGACGTCGCCGCGCCGCGCCGCCGTCGCCTGGTAAAAGGGCCGCGCCGCCGGGGCGCGCCAGTCGATGAGCAGCGACTCCTGGTCCTCGTCGGCGATCCCGATGCGCCCGATGTAGCGGCGGGCGGCGTCGGTGAGGTCGAGGCGGCCGAAGACCAACCGGTTCTCCACCTGCTCCAGGCGCGACAGCGTGTCCTCGTAGTGGACCGCGAAGGCGTCACGCTCCGAGCGGTTCTGTGGCGTGCCGCTCGCCCCCTGCCGGCGGACCTCCTCCAGGCGCTGCCGGTAGCGGCGCCGGAGGTCGTCCAGGCGCCCGTAGACGTGGTCGACGAACTCCTGGTCCGCCTGCCACGTCGTCTCTGCCTCGTTCGGCTGCACCGCGTCCCCGCTTCCGTCTCGACCGGCAGACCATTATGGACGACGGCGCGCGTGCCGTGCGTCCGAGGCCCTCCTCGCCGCTGCGTACGATGGCGCCACCGACCGGAAGGACGACAGTGACCGACAGCGAGGCCCCCGCTGCCCTGCACCTGCTCCTCGTGGAGGACGACGACGGCGACGCCGTGCTCGTGGAGGAGCTCCTCCACGACGCCCGCATCGACACGGACGTCACACGGGCCTGGAGCCTGGAGGCGGCGCTGGACGCCCTCGTCATGCCGGTCGACTGCATCCTCCTCGACCTCGGCCTGCCCGACGCCTCGGGCCTGGACGCCCTGCTCCAGCTGCGCAGCGCCTCCAGTGCGGCCGTCGTCGTGCTCACCGGCCTCGACGACGCCGACCGCGGCCTGGAGGCCGTCGGCGCGGGCGCGGACGACTACCTCGTCAAGGGCACGGTGGGCGGTGAGGCCCTCGGCCGTGCGGTCCGCTACGCCGTCGAGCGCCGCCGTGGGGACCACGAGAAGCGCAGCCAGGAGGAGCAGCGCGCCCACGTCGAGGCCGTCTCGAGCCTGGCCTCCGCCCTGCGCCCGGAGCCCCGCCTGGCCGACGCGCCCGTGCGGGTGCTCGTCCGGAGCAACGACGGCGGGCCGCTCTCGCCCCACCTGTGCGACGTCGTCGAGCGTCCCGACGGGACGGTGCTCAGCGTCACCGGGACCGCCGCGGGGAGCGGACCGGCCGCCGCGGCGCTCGCGGTGAGCGTGCGTGCCGCCTTCCGTGCGCTCGCGCTGAGCGAGCTGCCGGTCCCCGAGGTCCTCACCGTCCTGGACCGCCTCGTGGCGGCGCACGAGGGCTCGGTGAGCGCCGTCTTCGTCGAGCTCGCTCCCGGCAGCCGCGAGACGGTGTGCCACCTCGCGGGCCACCACGCCCCCCTGCTCCTGTCCGCGGACGCCGGCCCGCTCGCGGCCGCCGGTGACCGCGGTGCACCGCTCGGGTCGGGGCCCGGCGCGCGCCCGGTCGTCCGCACGTCCCTGCGCGCCCAGGACCGCCTGCTCGTGCTCCACACGGCCGTGCTCGACCAGGCGGCCGATGCGGCACCCGGGTCCTCGCTCGCCACGGTGCTCGAGGCCGCCTCCCGCGGCACCGGTGACGACGCCGCGCTCGCGGACACGGTCGAGCGGGCCGTGCGCGCCTACGGGCCGGACGGGCAGGTCGAGCTCACCCTGCTCGGCTGGGCCCCCGCGTGAGGCGCACCGGGGTCGCGTGGACCCTGCGCAACCGGCTGCGCACCGCGATCGTCGTCGCCGGCATCTCGCTCGGGCTCGTCCTCATGGTGGCCGTCGCGGCGTTCAGCCAGCTCTCCCGCTACCAGGACGAGGTGACGGGTGTCGTCTTCAACGCGGTCGTCGAGCTCGAGGAGCTGCAGGCCGACCTCATCGACGCCGAGGCCGCCGTGCGCGCCTACGCACTGAGCAACGACGAGGTGCTCCTCGAGCCCTACACCGACCTCGCCTACGGCCGGCCGGACCGCGTGCGCGCCGGCCTCGTCGAGATCCTGCCCCGGGTGCCCGAGCTCGACGGGCACTTCGACACGCTCGCCGCCGCCACCGACGACTGGCGCGCCGGGTACGCCAAGCCCCTCATCGACGCCACCCGCTCACCCGACGTCGAGGTCGAGCTGGGGGAGTGGCAGGAGCCCGGCGCCGAGCTCTTCGGTGACGTGCGGGAGTCGCTGCGCGCAGCGCTGGACGACCTCATCGACTACCGCTCGGAGGGCGCCGCGGCCATGGCCTCCTGGCAGCGGGTGCTCCTCGGCTCCGTCATGGCGCTCGCGGTCCTCGGTCTCGTCACCGGCGTGCTCCTGTGGCGCTACCTGCGCCGCTGGGTGACCGACCCGCTCGACGACCTCGCCGAGGCGAGCCGAGCCGTCGCGGAGGGCGAGCTCGAGCGACCGGTGGCCGTCTCCGGACCCGACGAGATCGTCGCACTCGCCCACGACGTCGACCTCATGCGCCGCCACCTCGTCGCCCAGATCGCGACGACGGAGCGCGCCCGGGTCGAGCTCGAGGCGTCCAACCGCGACCTCGAGCAGTTCGCCTACGTCGCCTCCCACGACCTGCAGGAACCGCTGCGCAAGGTGGCGTCCTTCACCCAGCTGCTCGAACGGCGCTACGGCGACCAGCTCGACGAGCGCGGGCACCAGTACATCGCCTTCGCCTCCGACGGCGCCCGGCGCATGCAGCGCCTCATCCAGGACCTCCTCGCCTTCTCGCGGCTCGGTCGCGGCGACGCGGAGCCGACGCAGGTGGACGTGGGGGACTGCCTCACCGAGGCCCTGGACAACCTCTCGGAGCTGCTCGAGGAGACCGGCGCGCAGGTCACCTCCGACCCGCTGCCGGAGGTGCTCGGCCACGCGGGGCTCCTCACCCAGCTCATGCAGAACCTCGTCGGCAACGCCGTGAAGTTCCGCCGCCCGGACGAGACCCCCCGCGTGCACATCGGCGTCCAGCGGGTGGGCTCGGAGTGGCTCTTCCGCTGCAGCGACAACGGCATCGGCATCGAGCCCCGCCACGCCGAGCGCGTCTTCGCCATCTTCCAGCGCCTCCACGCCAAGGACGCCTACAGCGGCACGGGCATCGGCCTGGCGATGTGCAAGCGCATCGTCGAGCACCACGGGGGCCGGATCTGGGTGGAGCACCAGGACCCGAGCAAGGGGACGACCGTCCGGTGGACGGTCCCCACGTCCGCGCACCGAGGGCTGTCGACCGTCGAGCCGCGCACGGGGACGGGCGAGGAGCGTGCCATCATGAGCCCGGGCGCCGCCGGCGGCCCGCAGACGAGTGAGGTGGACCGATGACCGACATGATCGAGGTGCTGCTGGTCGAGGACGACCCCGGGGACGTCCTCATGACCGAGGAGGCCTTCGCGGACTACAAGGTCGCCAACCAGCTGACCGTCGTCGCCGACGGCGAGTCCGCCATGGCCTACCTGCGCAAGGAGGGGGAGTACGCCGACGCGCCGACGCCGGACCTCGTGCTCCTCGACCTCAACCTCCCGCGGATGGACGGCCGTGAGGTGCTCGGCGAGCTCAAGGCCGACCCCGAGCTGCGCCGCATCCCCGTCGTCGTCCTCACGACCTCCGACGCGGAGGAGGACATCCTGCGCAGCTACAACCTCCACGCGAACGCCTACGTCACCAAGCCGGTGGACTTCGAGCGCTTCATCGAGGTCGTCCGCAAGATCGACGACTTCTTCGTCTCGGTCGTGCGGCTGCCCAGCCGCTGAGCCGCCGGGAATGCGGGCAGCGGCCCGCGCGTTCCACCCGGTAACCGAAGCCTGAGGAGGGAGAACGCTGGTGGAGCTGTACGACGTGCACCCCGAGGCAGGGGACGTCCGCGCGCGAGTGCTCGTCAACGCGCTGACCGGAGCCATGGACGCGGGGCACGCGGCCGCGCTCGCCGCGCGCCACCTCACCGCCACCCTCGAGCACCAGCGCCTGCTCACCTTCCGCGCCGACGAGCTCATCGACTACCGGGCGCACCGGCCGCCGATGACCTTCGAGACCTGGCGCTGGACGGACTACGAGGAGCCCTACGTCGTCCTCGACGTCCTGCGTGACGACGAGGGCACCGAGCTGCTCCTCCTCCACGGCACCGAGCCGGACCTGCGGTGGCACGGCTTCGTCGACGCCGTCATCGACATCGTCGAGCGCCACGGGGTCCAGCGGACGATCAGCATCCACGGCGTGCCGATGGGCGTGCCGCACACCCGTCCCACGACCGTGACCGCCCACGCGAGCGAGCCCGGCCTCATCCCGACCCAGCCCGAGATCATCGGCACCGTTCAGGTGCCGGGCAGCGTCACCGGGCTGCTCGAGTACCGGCTCGGCCAGGCCGGACACCAGGCCGTCGGCTTCTCCGCCAACGTGCCCCACTACCTCGCGCAGAGCCACTTCCACCAGGCCGCGGCCGAGCTCGTCCGCCAGACCGCCCGCTCCGGTGAGCTGGCCCTGCCGGTCGGGGACCTCGAGCAGGCGGCCACCGAGGCCGCGAACGAGATCGAGCGTCAGGTCTCCGCGTCGCCGGAGGTCACCGCGGTCGTCAAGGCCCTCGAGCAGCAGTACGACGCCTTCATGCGCGGGGTGAACCAGGAGACGAAGGCGACCCTCCTCGCCCAGCCCGTCGACCTCCCCACGGCCGACGAGATCGGCGCCGCCGTCGAGGCGTTCCTCGCCGACCAGGACCTCGCGGCGGACCCCGACGACGCCGCCGGCGAGGACCTCCCGGAGCCGCGCGGGGACGTGTAGCGCCGTCCCGCGTGCCGCCGGACGGGCCCGCTGTCGATCGCTAGTCACGACGGCGCGGACGTGCCACACTTGTCCGCGTTGCAGTTGCAGTTCGCTTACGTATGACCCTGGCCATGGCTGGGCCTAGCACGACGTGGGACGAGGCATTGCGGCACGGCGGAGCCGGCACACGGCCGGTTCCACAACGTCCCCGGAAGGACACTCACATGGCACAGGGAACCGTGAAGTGGTTCAACGCTGAGAAGGGCTACGGCTTCATCGCCCAGGACGGTGGCGGCGCCGACGTCTTCGTCCACTACTCCGCGATCGAGTCCGACGGCTACCGCTCCCTCGAGGAGGCGCAGCGCGTCGAGTTCGAGATCACGCAGGGCCCCAAGGGCCCGCAGGCGGAGAGCGTCCGCCCGCTCTGACACCCGTGAAGGGGCCCGCACCGGTGACGGTGCGGGCCCCTTCGTCGTCCCCGGCTCAGGACTCGCCGGGTGACGCGGCCGGGACGTCGTCGTGGCGGGGGGCGTGCGAGCCGGCGAAGTCGACCAGGTCGTCACCCGCCACCAGCCGCACCGGCAGCGGGAGCCCGCGCAGCGCCCGGTCGAGGCCCGGCGTCGCGACCGGGTGCGCCGAGCCGACGAGCACGACGTTGCCGTAGCGGCGGCCGCGGAGGATCGCGGGGTCGGCGACGAGCGCGACGTGCGGGAAGACCTCGCGCAGCGTGGCGACCTCGGTGCGGGCCACGGTGAGCGGCGGCCGGTCGGTGAGGTTGACGAGGTACAGGCCGTCCTCGGTGAGCGCGCGACGCGCCTCCTCGGCGGCCTCCACGGTGCGCACGTGGTTGGGGACGACGACGCCGGCGAAGACGTCCCGCACGACGACGTCCCACGACCCGGGCGTGAGCGTCCCGAGGGCGGCGCGGGCGTCCGCCACCCGCACCCGCAGGCGGGGGGCGCGGGGCAGGTCGAACCACAGCCGCGACAGGCGGGCGAGCTCCGCGTCGATCTCGACGACGAGCTGGGTCGATCCCGGACGGGCGGCCTCCACCGCCCGCGGGAGCGCGCAGCCGGCACCGCCGAGGTGGACGGCGCGCAGAGGCGCCGGCGCCGGGGCTCCCGCCTCCTCCAGGACGACCGTCATCTGCTGCATGTACTCGAACTCGAGGTGGGCGGGGTCGGCGAGGTCGACGTAGGAGCTCTCGGCGTCGTTGATGAAGACGGTGACGGCCGACGGTCGGGAGGGGTCGCGCAGCAGCTCGACCACCCCGGTGGAGGTCCGGACCGGGCCCTCGGGCAGGTCGGGGAGGGGCAGGCGCCTGCTGCGGCCGCGCCGTCGGAGGGCTGGGCGCTCGGGCATGCGCCCCAGGCTAGCCTTGAACCCGACATGAGCAGAGGCGAGCGCAGCGCCGCGGCCCGGCGCGACTGGGGCAGCGACGACACGGGCACGAGCGTGCTCCACGTCGACATGGACGCCTTCTTCGCCGCCGTCGAGCTCCTCGACCGGCCCGACCTCCTCGGCAGGCCGGTCATCGTCGGCGGTGAGCAGCGTGGCGTCGTCCTGTCCGCCACCTACGAGGCCCGGCGCTTCGGCGTGCACTCGGCGATGCCGATGTCGCGTGCGCGGGCGCTGTGCCCGCAGGCCGTCGTCCTCCCGCCCCACCACGACACCTACACCCGCGTCTCCCGGCAGGTCATGGCGATCCTCGGCGACGTCACGCCCGTCATGGAGAAGGTGAGCATCGACGAGGCCTTCCTCGACGTGTCCGGCGCCCGACGGCGGCTCGGCCCCCCGGTGGCCATCGCCCGTGCCCTGCGCGAGCGCATCCACCGCGAGCTGGGCGTTCCCGCGTCCGTGGGTGTGGCGGCGACCAAGTTCGTCGCCAAGCTCGCCTCCAGCCACGCGAAGCCCGACGGGTTGCTCCTCGTCCCGCGCGAGGCGACCGTCCCCTTCCTCCACTCCCTGCCCGTGGGAGCGCTGTGGGGCGTGGGGGAGCGCACCCGCGAGCGGCTGCACGTCCACGGCATCGACACCGTGGAGGCGCTCGCCGCCCAGCCGGTGCGCACGCTCCACCGCATCCTCGGGGTGGCCGCGGGGCAGCGGCTGCACGACCTCGCCAACGGCCGCGACCCGCGCGCGGTCGAGCCGGAGCGGGTGGAGAAGTCGGTCGGCACCGAGACGACCTTCGCCGCGGACGTCACCGACCGGGCGACCCTCGAGGCGGTCCTCCTCGACCAGGCGCACCGCACCGCGGCGCGGCTGCGGGCCGCCGGCATGGTGGGCCGCACCGTGGCGCTCAAGGTGCGCTTCTCGGACTTCCGGACGATCAGCCGCTCGCGTGCCACCGAGGCGACCGACGTCGCGCACGACGTCTTCGCCGTCACCCGCTCCCTCCTCGAGGACGTCGCCCTGCCCCCGGGCGGCGTGCGCCTCATCGGCCTGCGGGTCGAGCAGCTGCAGCAGGCCGGCGAGGGCGTCCAGCTCCGCCTCGACGAGGACGACAACAGGCGCGAGGCCGAGACGGCGATGGACACGATCCGACAGCGTTTCGGGCCCGCGGCGCTGCGCCCGGCGTCCCTCCTCGAGCGCTCCGCGGAGGCGGGAGCGGGCCCGGCCGAGGGCCCGGAGCCGACGGCGGGCGGCAACCGGGAGCGATACTGAGAAGAGTCGGGCTCCGGTCGGCTTTCCCCCGGCGCTCCGGAGACCTAAACTTGGGTCAGTCGCCCTCGTGGAGGGCACCTCGACCAGGATCGGAGGACCGATGCCTCTTTCTGAGTATGAGCAGCGGGTGCTCAGCCAGATGGAGCAGCAGCTCCGTTCCGACCCCCGCCTGGTGAGCACCTTCACCTCCGAGCAGCGCTACTCGGGCCGTCGCCTCGCCCTCGGGACGTTGGCGGTCCTCGCCGGCCTCGCGATGCTCGTCGGAGGCGTCGCCGCCTCCTTCGTGTGGCTCGGGGTGCTCGGCTTCGTCGCGATGCTCGGCGGCGTCATGCTTGCCATCTCCAAGCCGCGAGGTGCCGCCCCCAAGGCGCCGTCCTCCCGGCCGCGGGCCGGAGGGGCCGCCTCCCCGCCGCGTCACAGCGGCTTCATGCAGCGTCTCGAGGAGCGCTGGGATCGCCGCCGCGACGAGCGCGGCCGCTGACCCACCCCCTTCTCGCGAGAGCCGGACTCCTCACCCGAGGAGTCCGGCTCTCGGCGTCTGAGGCCCCCGTTCTCGGCGCCTGACGGTGGGCGGCCGCCCCACACCCCTCCACCGGTCGGCCCCACATCCCTCCACGAGCGCCCCCCACATCGCTCCACCCGCGGGGCCCGCCGCGCTCCCCGGCGGGCCGGATGGGCGGTTTCGGGCGGCGAGCGGCGGCGTGACGACGCGCCGACGCCGTCACCGCTGACAATCTCCTCCACTTCTCCCCACATGCGCTGACCTGCGACGACGGCGTCGCAAGGCGGCGGCGTGACGCGTCTTTCCATTGACGGGGGAGGGAAGTGGAGTAATGTGGTGAGCATTGGCGGCGAGTGGTTCGGGGAAGGGTGGTGGACTGCGTGTTCCTCGGCACCTATCACCCGCGCCTGGACGACAAGGGCCGCCTCATCCTTCCCGCCAAGTTCCGCGACCAGCTCGCCGGGGGCCTGGTCCTCACCAAGGGCCAGGAGCGCTGCCTGGCGGCCTACCCGATGCGGGAGTTCGAGGAGATCCACGAGCAGCTGCGCAAGGCGCCGGTCACCGACCGGCGCGTGCGTGACTACTCCCGCGTCCTGCTCGCCGGTGCCACCGACGAGCAGCCCGACAAGCAGGGCCGCATCACCATCCCGCCCCACCTGCGCCAGTACGCCGGCCTCGAGCGCGAGCTCGCCGTCATCGGGACGGGCTCGCGGGTGGAGATCTGGTCCGCCGCCGCGTGGGACGACTACCTGGCCGCCTCCGAGGACGCCTTCGCCGACACGGCCGAGGAGGTGGTCCCCGGACTCTTCTGACCCACCCGACCTCCGCACGACGAGGTCTCTCACCGCGACTCTGACGCACTTCCCCGGCGCCAGAGCCCGGCGGCGGGAGTCCTGGTCGGGTGGTGGAGGGCCCCCGACCGCCCCAGTGGCACGACCGAGCAGCACCAGACCGAAAGAGAGAGGGAGGAGGGCCATGACCGAGGACCGCAGCGCCGCCGAGCGTCATGTCCCCGTGCTCGCCGCACGCTGCCTCGACCTCCTCGCCCCGGCCCTCGAGCGGCCGGGTGCCGTGCTCATCGACACGACCCTCGGCATGGGCGGGCACAGCGAGCTCGCGCTCCAGCGCTTCCCCGAGGCGCGGGTCGTCGGCATCGACCGCGACCCGCAGGCCATCGCGCTGGCCGGTGGCCGGCTCGCTCCCTTCGGGGAGCGCTTCACCGCCGTCCACGCCGTCTACGACGACGTCGACCGGGTCGCCGCCGAGTACGCGCCCGGGGGAGTGGACGGGATCCTCATGGACCTCGGTGTCTCCTCCCTCCAGCTCGACGAGGCCGACCGCGGTTTCGCCTACGCCCAGGACGCCCCGCTCGACATGCGGATGGACCCCACGCGCGGCATGAGCGCCGCGGAGCTCCTCGCCACGGCGTCCGTCGGCGAGCTGAGCCGCATCCTGCGGGACTACGGGGAGGAGCGCTTCGCGAAGCGCGTCGCCTCCTCCATCGTCCGGCGCCGCGAGCAGCAGCCGATCCTGCGGACGGGCGAGCTCGTCGACCTCGTCCGCGCCGCCATCCCGGCCGCCACCCGCCGCACCGGTGGCAACCCCGCCAAGCGGACCTTCCAGGCCCTGCGCATCGCCGTCAACGACGAGCTGGCCGTCCTCGAGCGGACCCTGCCGCGCGCCCTGGAGTCGCTCGCCGTCGGCGGACGGATCGTCGTCATGGCCTACCACTCCCTCGAGGACCGGGCCGTCAAGCGCGCCCTCGCCCGCGGCGCCACGTCCTCGGCACCGCCCGACTTCCCGGTCGAGCCCGAGACCCACAAGCCCTACCTCAGGCTGCTCACCCGCGGCGCGGAGGAGGCCGACGACGCCGAGCGCGCCGCCAACCCCCGGGCCACCTCCGTCCGCCTGCGCGCCGCCGAGCGCACCCGTCCCACCCCCGACCACATGCGTCCACGATCAAGGAGCGCCGCATGAGTGCGATGCCCGCCCGTACCGCCGCCGTCGAACCGCGCCGGTCCTGGCGCCCGCGGCTCCAGGTCGTGCGCAGCCCTGCGCCGGCCCGGTCCCTCGTGCCCTACCTCCTGCTGTGCGCCACCATCCTGCTCGGCTCGCTCGTCGCCGCGCTGCTCATCAACACCCAGATGGCCGTGGACGCCTACGCGATCCACGACGCCACCCAGAACCTCAACCGGCTCGAGGAGGCACAGACCGCGCTCGTCCAGCAGGTCGAGGAGGCCGGCTCACCCGCCAGCCTCCAGCGCCGCGCCGAGGAGCTCGGCATGGAGCCCGCCGAGCGGGTCGACTTCATCTCCCTGCGGGAGGGCACGATCCTCGGCGGGAGTGACGCGGAGTGAGTGGCCGCACCCTCGTCCGGCGCCACAACGCCGTCCTCGCCGTCGTCCTCGCGATCGTCATCGTCTTCGCCGGCCGCCTCGTCTACGTCCAGGCCCTCGAGGGCCCGCGCCTGGCCGAGGACGCGCTCAACAGCCGCCTGTCGCACTCGACGATCCAGGCCATGCGCGGCGACATCCTCGACGCGAACGGGGAGGTGCTCGCCACCTCCGTCCAGCGCTACAACGTCGGCGTCAACCAGCTGAAGATCCGCGAGTTCCGGGCCGAGATCGACGGCGAGGAGAAGGAGGGCGCCGTCGCCGCGGCCGCCCTCCTCGCCCCGATCCTCGACCGTGACCCCGCCGAGCTCGGCGCGGACATGGTCGGGGACTCGACCTTCGCCTACATCGCCCGCGGCCTCACCCCCGAGGAGTGGCGTGAGGTGAGGGCGCTGCGCATCCCCGGCGTCGAGCCGGAGCAGACCTCCGAGCGGCTCTATCCCAACGGCAACACCGCCGGCAACGTCCTCGGCTACGTCGGGCGCGACAACGAGGGCCTCGCCGGCCTCGAGCTCTCCTTCGAGGAGCAGCTGCGCGGGGTGCCCGGCAGCAGCGTCGTCGAGATCGGCCGCACCGGCCAGTCCATCCCCACCGGTCTGCGCGAGACGGTCCCCGCCGAGCCCGGCGACACCCTCCACACGACGATCGACCGGGACGTCCAGTTCCGCGCCCAGCAGGTCATCGACGAGACGGTCGACCGGTACAAGGCGTCGTGGGGCGCGATGGTCGTCCAGGAGATCGGCACCGGCCGCGTCATCGCCATCGCCGACTCCGACGCCGTCGACCCGAACGACTACCAGGCCAGCCCTCCGGAGAACCGCGGCTCGCGCGCCGTCCAGGCCGCCTACGAGAACGGCTCGACGGGCAAGCTGCCCACCTTCGCCGCCGCCATCGACACCGGCGCCGTCACCCCGACGACGACCTTCACCACGCCCGACCGCTTCACCACCCCCTCCGGGCAGACCTTCTCCGACGCCGACCCGCACGCGACCGAGGAGATGACGGTCGCGGGGATCCTCGCGACGTCGTCGAACACCGGCACCGTGATGATCGGTGACCGGATGAGCGACGAGGAGCGCTACGAGTACTTCCGCGCCTTCGGCATGGGGGAGCGCACCGGCATCGAGCTCCCGGGCGAGACGCCCGGCATCCTCGCCACACCCGAGGAGTGGGACGGCCGCCAGCGGTACACGACGATGTTCGGCCAGGGCCTGGCGGTCAACCTCGTCCAGAACACCGCCATCGCCGCCGCGCTCGGCAACGACGGCGTCTACCACGCCCCCCGGCTGGTGGACGGCACGACCGACGCGACGGGCCGCTTCCACGCCGCCGAGCCGCCCGAGGGCCGGCAGGTGGTGAGCGAGGAGACCGCCGAGCAGATGGTGACGATGATGGAGGGGGTCGTCACGCAGGAGGGCACCGGTGTCCTCGGCCAGCTCGAGGGCTATCGCCTCGCGGGCAAGACCGGTACCGCGCAGGTCCCCGACGAGAACGGCAACCTCACCCGCACGGTCGCGAACTTCGTCGGCGTCGCCCCGGCGGACGACCCGCAGTTCGCCGTCGGCATCGTCGTCTACCACCCGCGACACCAGGTGCCGTCCTCGATCATCGCGGCCCCCGCCTTCAAGGACATCGCCGGCTACACGCTGCAGCACCTCGGCATCCCGCCGTCAACGACGCCAGCGTCACTCTTCCCGATGCGGGCAGAGTGAGCCCGCTGCGGATAGATTGTCGAGACGTGACTCCAGACGACCAGCTCCGGTGGGGGCAGCCGTGATCCAGCTCACCGTCGCCCAGCTCGCCCAGGCCGTCGGCGGACGCCCGGTGGGTGTGGACCCCCAGCTCCTCCTCACCGGAGGGGTCGTCACCGACTCCCGCCTGGCCGGCCCCGGCTCCGTCTTCGTCGCCGTGCGCGGGGAGCGCACCGACGGGCACGCGCACGCCGCCGCGGCCCACGCCGCCGGCGCGGCCGTCGTCGTCGCCGAGCACGCCGTCGACGCCCCGCACGTCCTCGTCGAGGACTCCGTGGCCGCGCTCGGCGAGCTCGCCCGCGAGGTCCTCGCCCGGCTGCGGGCCGAGGGCTCCCTGCGCGTCGTCGGCCTCACCGGCTCCGTCGGCAAGACGACGACGAAGGACCTGCTCGCCCAGGTGCTCGCCCACGCCGGGCCCACCGTCGCGCCGCGCGAGTCCTTCAACAACGAGATCGGCCTGCCGCTCACCGTCCTCTCGGCCACCCGGGAGACCCACTACCTCGTCCTCGAGATGGGGGCCAGCGGCCCGGGGCACATCGACTACCTCACCCGGATCGCGCCGCTGGACGTCGCCGTCGTCCTCGTCGTCGGGCACGCCCACATGGGCGGCTTCGGCACGATCGACGCCGTCGCCCGCGCCAAGGCCGAGATCGTCGCCGGCCTGCTCCCCGGCGGCGCCGCCGTCCTCAACGCCGACGACGCGCGCGTGGCCGCCATGGCCGCCGCCGCGCCCGGGCCGGTCACCTTCTTCGGCCGGGGCGAGGGCGCCGAGGTCCGCGCCTCCGACGTCGCCCTCGACGAGCAGGCCCGGCCCTCCTTCGTCCTCCACACCGACGCCTCCGGCGCGCGCACGAGCCACCCGGTGCGCCTCGCGCTCCTCGGGGAGCACCAGGTCTCCAACGCCCTCGCCGTCGCCGGCGCCGCGCTCGCCCTCGGCCTGGACGCCGGCGCCGTCGCCCACGCGCTGAGCACCGCCGAGCGCGTGAGCGCGCACCGCATGGCGATCACCCACCGGCCCGACGGCGTCGTCGTCCTCGACGACGCCTACAACGCCAACCCCGACTCCATGGCGGCCGCGCTGCGCGCCACGGCGGCGATGCCCGCCCGCCGCAGGATCGCCGTCGTCGGGGAGATGCTCGAGCTCGGCGAGGAGTCCGAGCGCGCCCACGAGGACGTCGGTCGCCTCGCCGCGGAGCTGGGGGTCGACGTCCTCGTCGCCCTCGGCGCGGCGGGCGAGCCGGTGCGCCGTGGGGCGGGCGAGGGCCCGCAGACCCACTGTCCTGCCGACGCCGACGCCGCCGCGGCCCTTCTCGACGAGCTCCTCCAGGAGGGTGACCTCGTGCTGCTCAAGGGGTCCAACGGCTCAGGCGTGTGGCGCCTGGCGGAACGGCTGACGCAGGGGGGTGGCGCCGCGTGGTGACCGTCCTCGTGGCGGGGGCCACCGCCCTCGTCGTCGCGCTCTTCGGCACGCCGCTGTTCATCCGCTTCCTCACGAAGCGCAACTACGGCCAGTTCATCCGCCAGGACGGACCCACCGCGCACTACACCAAGCGCGGCACGCCGACGATGGGCGGCGTCGTCATCATCCTCGCCACCGTCATCGGCTACGCGGTCGCCAACCTCACGGCGGGGCGCCCGCCCAACGCCTCGGGGCTGCTGCTCCTCTTCCTCATCGTCGGGCTCGGCCTCATCGGCTTCGCCGACGACTACATCAAGATCAGCCGGCAGCGCTCGCTCGGCCTGCGCGCCCGCTGGAAGATCGTCGGCCAGGCCTTCGTCGGCATCACCTTCGCGGTCCTCGCGCTCCAGTTCCCCAACGAGAACTTCCGCACCCCCGGCTCGACCCACATCTCCGGCGTGCGCGACACCTCGATCGACCTCGCCTTCGCCGGCGCGTTCCTCGGGCTCATCCTCTTCATCCTCTGGGCGAACTTCCTCATCACCGCGTGGTCCAACGCCGTCAACCTCACCGACGGCCTGGACGGCCTGGCCACCGGGGCGTCGGCGATGGTCTTCGCGGCCTACACCGTCATCGCGATGTGGCAGTCCAACCAGAACTGCCAGTTCCTCTCCGACCCGAGCGCCGCGTGGTCCGCCTGCTACGAGGTCCGCGACCCGCGCGACCTCTCGCTCATCGGTGCCGCCCTCATCGGCGCCTGCCTCGGGTTCCTGTGGTGGAACGCCTCCCCGGCGCAGATCTTCATGGGCGACACCGGCTCCCTCGCCCTCGGCGGCGCGATCGCCGGCTTCTCGATCCTCACCCACACGCAGTTCCTCGCCATCGTCATCGGTGGCCTCTTCGTCATCATCGTCATGAGCGACGTCATCCAGATCGGCTTCTTCAAGGCGACCGGGAAACGTGTCTTCCGCATGGCCCCGCTCCACCACCACTTCGAGCTCGGTGGCTGGGGAGAGGTGACGATCGTCATCCGCTTCTGGCTCGTCGCCGCCCTGTGCGTGGCCCTGGGCCTGGGCATCTTCTACGCGGAGTGGGTGACGGCGTGAGCGGGCTCGGCGACGCGCACGTCGTCGTCGTCGGCCTCGGGACCTCCGGGCGTGCCGCCGTCGACGTCCTCACCACGCTCGGGGCCCGCGTCACCGGCGTCGACCGCAGCGAGGCCGCCGTCGAGGCGGCCCGCGCGGCGCTCGGCTCCCGCGTGGAGCTGCTCGCCGCCGCCGACGACGCCGCCCTCGCCGACGCCGTGCTCGCCGCCGGGGCGGACCTCGCCGTCGTGTCCCCGGGCGTCCCCGCGACCTCCCCGCTCCTCACCCGCGCGCAGGCTGCCGGCCTGCCGTGCTGGAGCGAGGTCGAGCTCGCCTGGCAGGTGCAGCAGACGGCCACGACGACGGCGCCGGCGTGGCTCACCCTCACCGGCACCAACGGCAAGACGACGACGGTCGGCATGCTCAGCTCCATCCTCACCGCCGCCGGCCTGCGTGCCCCCGCGGTCGGGAACGTCGGCACCCCGGTGGTGCAGGTCGTGGCCGACGGCGGGGTGGACGCCCTGGCCGTCGAGCTGTCGAGCTTCCAGCTCCACCTCACCCACAGCGTGGCGCCCGAGGCCTCGGTCTGCCTCAACGTCGCCCCCGACCACATCGACTGGCACGGCTCCTTCGCCGCCTACCGCGACGCCAAGGCCCGCGTCTACGAGCGCACCCGCAAGGCCTGCGTCTACACCGACGCGACGACCCGCGCGATGGTCGAGCAGGCCGACGTCGCCGAGGGGGCCCGCGCCGTCGGGACGGTGCTCGGCACCCCGGCGGTCGGCGAGCTCGGGATCGTCGAGGACGTCCTGTGCGACCGCGCCTTCGAGCCGCGCCGGCAGACGACGGCGGCCTCCCTCGCCACGCTCGCCGACCTCGCGCACCTCGCGCCGCTGCCGGGCGGGCAGGTGCCGGGGCACGTCGTCGCCGACGCCCTCGCCGCCGCCGCGCTGGCCCGCGCCCACGGGGTGCCCGCCGCCGCGGTGACCGCCGGCCTGCGTGCCTACGACGGCGGGCGCCACCGCATCGAGCTCGTCACCACCCGCGGGGACGTCACCTGGATCGACGACTCCAAGGCGACCAACGCCCACGCCGCCCGCGCCAGCCTCGCGGCGCTGCCCGCCGGGCGCGGGGTGTGGGTGGCCGGGGGACTGGCGAAGGGCGCCACCTTCGACGAGCTCGTCCGCGACGTCGCCGACCGCCTGCGCGCCGTCGTCCTCATCGGGGTGGACCGCGCCCCGCTCCGCGAGGCACTTGCACGACACGCACCGGATGTGCCCGTCACCGAGGTCGAGGCTGGTGACACTGGGGAGGTGATGACCCACGCCGTCTCCGCGGCCGCGCGGCTCGCCCGCCCGGGCGACACCGTGCTGCTCGCCCCGGCGTGCGCGTCCATGGACCAGTTCGCGAGCTACGGCGCCCGCGGGGACGCCTTCGCCGCCGCCGTCCGCGCCCTGCCCGGGGAGCCGGCGTGACCGCCGTGCAGCCGGGCCGCCTGCCGCGGGCCACCGCCACGGCCGCCGGCTCGCTGCGCACCGGCGCGCGGGACACCAGCCACCCGGCCGTCCAGGGTCCGGCGGTCCTCAGCTACTACCTCGTCGGCGGGGCCACCCTCCTGCTCCTCGCCCTCGGCGTCGTCATGGTCCTCTCCGCGTCCTCGATCACCTCGATCCGAGCGACCGGCAGCCCGTACGGACAGTTCGTCAGCCAGGCGACCTTCGCGCTCGTCGGCGTGCCGCTCATGGTCGTCGCCAGCCGGATCCCGGTGCGCTGGTACCGCAAGCTGGCATGGCCCGCGCTCGGCCTGGGGCTGCTCCTGCAGGCCCTGATCCTCACGCCGCTCGGACTGTCCGAGAAGGGCAACACGAACTGGATCTTCATCCCCGGCACCGGGCAGTCGATCCAGCCCTCGGAGTTCCTCAAGCTCGCGCTCGCCGTGTGGCTCGGACTCGTCCTCGCCCGCAAGGCCCACCTCCTGCACCGGTGGCAGCACGTCCTCGTGCCCGGCATCGCCGTCGCCGTCCTGGCGCTCGGGCTGGTCCTCGTCGGGCGCGACCTCGGGACGGCGATGGTCGTCGCGCTCGTCGTCGCCGGCGCCATGTTCGTCGCGGGGGTGCCGCTCAAGTGGTTCGGTGCCGCCGTCGTCGGCGCCGCCGCGGTCGTCTCCTTCCTCGTCATCTCCTCGCCCAACCGCATGCAGCGCATCACCGCGGTCTTCGGCGGCGAGTGCGACGAGAGCGCCGCCTGCTACCAGACCCTCCACGGGCTCTACGGGCTGGGCACCGGGGGCATCTCCGGCCTCGGGCTCGGGGCGTCCCGCGAGAAGTGGGCCTACCTGCCCGAGGCCCACAACGACTACATCTTCGCGATCATCGGCGAGGAGCTGGGCCTGTGGGGCACGCTGCTCGTGCTCGGCCTGTTCGCCGCCCTCGCCACCGGCATGTTCCGGATCGTGCGGCGCCACCCCGACCCGTTCGTCAAGATCACCACCGGTGCGATCGCGGCGTGGATCCTGGGCCAGGCGCTCATCAACATCGGGGTCGTCATCGGCTTCCTCCCCGTGATCGGCGTCCCGCTGCCGCTCGTGTCGGCCGGTGGCTCCGCACTCATCGCCACCCTGCTCGCCATGGGCGTCGTCCTCGCCTTCGCGCGGGACGAGCCGGGCGCCAGTGCCGCGCTGCGCGCACGCCGCGGCGTCGTGCGCCGCTCGCTGGCGGTCGTGGGGCGCGGCCGTGGCTGAGCTGCGCGCCCTCCTCGCCGGCGGTGGGACCGCCGGCCACGTCAACCCCCTCCTCGCGACGGCCACCGCGCTCCAGGCGCTGCCCGGCGGCGCGGAGATCACGGTGCTCGGTACCGAGGCGGGCCTCGAGGCACGCCTCGTGCCCGACGCCGGGCTGCCCCTGCGCCACGTCCCCCGGGTCCCGCTGCCGCGCCGTCCCTCGCCCGACCTCCTCCGCCTGCCGGGCCGGCTCGGCTCCGCGGTCCGCGCGGCGGCGGAGGCGATCACCGACTCCCGGGCGCAGGTGGTCGTCGGCTTCGGCGGCTACGTCGCCACCCCCGCCTACCTCGCCGCACGGCGCCTGGGGGTGCCCGTCGTCGTCCACGAGCAGAACGCCCGGCCGGGGCTGGCCAACCGCCTCGGTGCCCGCTGGGCCCGGCACGTCGCCGTCTCCTTCCCGGGCACGCCGCTGCCGCGGGCGGTGCTCACCGGCCTGCCGCTGCGTGCCGCGATCGCCGCGCTCGTCGCCGAGCGGGAGAGCGACGCCGCCGCCCGCCGGGTCGCCGGCGCGGCCGCCCTCGGGCTCGACCCCGAGCGCACCACCCTCCTCGTCACCGGCGGCTCCCTCGGCGCCCAGCGCGTCAACGAGGCCGTCTCCGCCGGCGCCCGTGCCCTCACCGACGCCGGGGTCCAGGTCCTCCACCTCACCGGGCAGGGCAAGGACGAGCCGGTCCGCGCCGCCACCGCCGGGCTGGCGGGCTACCACGTGCGCCCCTACCTCGACGACATGGCCAGCGCCTACGCCGTCGCCGACCTCGTCCTCGCGCGCTCCGGCGCCGGCACGGTGAGCGAGCTCGCCGCCCTCGGCATCGGTGCGGTCTACGTGCCCCTGCCCATCGGCAACGGCGAGCAGCGGCGCAACGCCGCCGACGTCGTCGCCGCCGGCGGGGGGACGATCGTCGCCGACGCCGAGCTCACGCCCGCCTACGTCACCGGCCCGCTCCGCGAGCTGCTCGCCGACCCCGAGCGCCTTGCCGCGACGGGACGCGCCGCGGCGGGGGCGGGCATCCGCGACGGCGCCGCGCGGCTCGCCGAGCTCGTCGTCGACGCCGCCCGGGTGACGCCGTGAGCCGCTACCACCTCATCGGCATCGGGGGTGCGGGCATGGCTCCCGTCGCCGAGCTCCTCGCCGCGCGCGGGCTCGAGGTCTCGGGCTCGGACGCGCGCGACAGTGCCACGCTCGAGCGCCTGCGCGGCCTCGGTGTCAGCGCCCACGCTGGGCACGACGCCGCCCAGGTGCCCGCCGGCGCGACCGTCGTCGTGTCCACCGCGGTCCGCCCGGACAACCCCGAGCTCGTCCGCGCCCGGGAGCTCGGCCTGCCGGTCATCCACCGCTCCGAGGCGCTCGTCGCCGCCGCGGGGGGCCAGGACTTCGTCGCCGTCGCCGGGGCGCACGGCAAGACGACGACCTCCGCGATGCTCGCCGTCGCCCTCACCGAGGTCGGCGCGGACCCGAGCTACGCCATCGGCGGGCAGGTCGCCGGGCTCGGCACCGGTGCGCACCTGGGCACCGGCCGCGCCTTCGTCGCCGAGGCAGACGAGTCCGACGGCTCGTTCCTCAACTACCGTCCCGCCGTCGCCGTCGTCACCAACGTCGAGCCCGACCACCTCGACCACTACGGCTCGCGGGAGGCCTTCGAGCAGGCCTTCGTCGACTTCGCCGCCCGGGTCACCGGCCTCCTCGTCGCGTGCGCGGACGACGACGGCGCGCTGCGGCTGGCCCGGCACGCCCCCGGACGGGTGCTCACCTACGGCACCGGCGCGGCGCCGGGCGTGGGGGAGGGCCACGTGCGGATCACCGGCCTCACCGTCGGCGCGGCCGGCGCCTCCGCGACCCTCGAGAGGGCCGGCGAGCCGCCCGTGCGGCTGGAGCTCGCCGTCACCGGCGCCCACAACGTCCGCAACGCGACCGCGGCCTGGTGCGCCGGCGTCGCCCTCGGCGCCGACCCGCAGGCCCTCGCCACCGCGCTCGGCGCCTTCCGGGGCACCGGACGCCGCTTCGAGTCGCGCGGGGAGGCCGCCGGCGTGCGCGTCGTCGACGACTACGCCCACCACCCCACGGAGGTCGCCGCCACGCTCGCCGCGGCGCGGCTGGCCGCCGGCGAGGGGCGCGTCGTCGTCCTCTTCCAGCCCCACCTGTACTCGCGCACCCAGACCTTCGCGGCGGAGTTCGCCGCGGCGCTCGGTGCCGCGGACGAGGTCGTCGTCACCGACGTCTACGCCGCCCGGGAGGACCCCGTCGCCGGCGTGGACGGCTCGCTCATCACCGACCTCGCCGACGGCGCCCGGTACGTGGCCGACCGCCAGGAGGCCGCGGCCGCCGTCGCCGCCCTCGCGCGCCCCGGCGACCTCGTCCTCACCATGGGCGCCGGGGACGTCACCGAGCTCGGACCTCGTGTCCTGGCGCTCCTGGCGGAGCGGTCGTGAGGCCGCCGGCAGCGCCGCGCCAGCCGCGCCGCGGGCCGGAGGCGGACCAGCCGGACCAGCCGGCCGACGAGCCGCGCGAGGTCGCCCCCCGGCGCCCCGAGCCTCCCGACCGCTCGAGGGCGGTCACCGGTGAGCCGGCCGAGCGCCGGCGCTGGCTGCCCGTGCGCCAGCAGCCGGACCCCGCCCTGCCCCCGCAGCCCGGCTTCCTCGAGCGCCTCGCCGAGCAGGCCCGCGCACGGCGCCGCCTCGCCTGGCGCAAGGTGCTCCTCGCCGTCGGCGTGGTCACGCTCGTCGGCGGGGTCGCGTGGGCGCTGCTCGCCTCGCCCCTCCTCGCCCTCGACGTCGCGGAGGTCACCGTCTCCGGCGTCGGGGAGGGCACGACCGTTCCCCGCGAGGACGTGATGGCGCTCGTCGAGGACCGTGCCGGCACGCCGCTCACCCGGCTCGACACCGGCGCCCTCGCCGAGGACGTGCGCGCGATCACGACGGTGCGCTCGGTGACCGTGACGCGCCACTGGCCGCGCGGCCTCGCCGTCGACGTCGTCCCGCGCGAGCCCGTCGCGGCGGCGACCGCGGAGGACGGCCTCGTCCTGCTCGACGTCGACGGCGTGGTCGTCGGCACGGCGCAGAAGGCGCCCGAGGGCCTGCCCCGGGTCACCGTGCCGCTGGAGGGGGAACGGGCGGGGGAGACCCTGAGCGCGGTCCTCACCGTGCTCGCCGAGCTGCCCGAGGACCTGCGCGCCGAGGTCGACACCGCCGGGGCGGTCAACCCGGCCTCGATCAGCCTCACGCTCACCGACGGCGCCGACGTCCGCTGGGGGAGCGTCGAGGAGTCCGACCTCAAGGCGGCGGTCCTCGCCGTCCTGCGCGAGCGGGAGGCCTCCGTCTACGACGTCACGGTCCCGCGCGCCCCCACCCTCTCCGACTGACCGCCCGCCCACCCCCTTCTCGCCGAGCGCTGAGCTGTTGCTGCCGGGGCGACGCACCAGCGCGTCGTGCCAATGCGCCGACAGCCGGATTCCGCCTGGTCCCGCTGGTGGTGC
Organism: Oceanitalea stevensii; assembly: GCF_014837105.1. Classification (GTDB taxonomy): domain Bacteria; phylum Actinomycetota; class Actinomycetes; order Actinomycetales; family Actinomycetaceae; genus Oceanitalea; species Oceanitalea stevensii. The sequence continues at coordinate 169,853 of NZ_JACSPO010000001.1, forward strand.
GTCCGGGACGGGCCAGCGTCCGGACGGCACCCTGGTGAGGGCGGGGGCGTGGGCACGTGCCACTAAGGCCGCGGGGCGGGACCCGGCTCGGCCTCAGCTCAAGGTCGCAGGCTGGTTCAGCGCCCGCTGCCCGCCGTCCGGAGCGCCTTTGTGGCACATGCCCGGACGGCAGCCCGACATCCGGGCGCGACACACCCACGGTGGTCGTTGCCGGGGCAGCACCGGGCACCTAGCGTTCCGGGTGCGCAAGAATGACATAAGTCTAACGCTCAACTAGAGGTTGAGGGTTGGCCGAGGACCAGCAGCAGACTCAAGTGAGGGGGCCGACGTGGCGGCACCGCAGAACTACCTAGCAGTGATCAAGGTGGTGGGCATCGGGGGCGGCGGTGTCAACGCCGTCAACCGGATGATCGAGGTCGGGTTGAAGGGCGTGGAGTTCATCGCCGTCAACACCGACGCACAGGCGCTGCTCATGAGCGACGCCGACGTCAAGCTCGACGTGGGGCGTGAGCTCACGCGTGGGCTCGGCGCCGGCGCGGACCCCGAGGTCGGCAAGAAGGCCGCCGAGGACCACGCCGAGGAGATCGAGGAGGTGCTGCGCGGGGCGGACATGGTGTTCGTCACCGCCGGCGAGGGTGGTGGCACCGGCACCGGTGGCGCACCCGTGGTCGCGCGGATCGCGCGCTCGCTCGGCGCGCTGACCATCGGCGTCGTCACCCGCCCGTTCACCTTCGAGGGGCGCCGCCGCTCGACCCAGGCCGAGGCCGGCATCGAGGCGCTGCGCGCCGAGGTCGACACGCTCATCGTCATCCCCAACGACCGCCTGCTGTCGATCTCCGACCGCAACGTGTCGGTGCTCGACGCCTTCAAGAGCGCCGACCAGGTCCTCCTGTCCGGTGTCCAGGGCATCACCGACCTCATCACCACCCCGGGTCTCATCAACCTCGACTTCGCCGACGTCAAGTCCGTCATGCAGGGCGCCGGCAGCGCGCTCATGGGCATCGGCTCGGCGCGCGGTGAGGACCGGGCGGTCCAGGCCGCCGAGCTGGCGATCTCCTCCCCGCTCCTCGAGGCGAGCATCGACGGCGCCTACGGCGTCCTGCTCTCCATCCAGGGTGGCAGCGACCTCGGGCTCTTCGAGATCCACGAGGCCGCCCGCCTCGTCCAGGAGGCCGCCCACCCCGAGGCGAACATCATCTTCGGAAACGTCATCGACGACGCCCTCGGCGACGAGGTGCGCGTCACCGTCATCGCGGCGGGCTTCGACGACCCGGGCACCAAGGCCCCGGCGCCGCTCGCCCCGGCGCGCCGCGCCGCCGCCCCGGCCACGCTCCCGAGCGCGCCCAGCGCCCCGGAGCCGCCCGTCGCCGCCAGCCCCGAGCCGGCCCGTCGTGAGCAGCCCGCCGAGCCGGTGCCCGCCTACGCGGGCAGCGAGGGCGAGCGTCGCGGCCTGGAGGTGCCCCGCGTCTTCGACGAGGAGCCGGTGCGCAGCCGCCGCGAGGAGGACCTCGACATCCCCGACTTCCTGCGCTGACCAGCGGTGCTCGAGCCCGCTGACCTCGGTCCCGGGGGGGGGGGGGGGGGG
>NZ_JACSPO010000001.1:171447-208323 GCF_014837105.1 Oceanitalea stevensii
TGGTGGCTTCACCACGCGCGCCGGTGGCGTCTCCTGCGGCCCGTACGCGGCCGCGGACGGCAGCGGCGGGCTCAACCTCGCCTTCCACGTGGACGACGACGAGGACCGCGTCCTCGCCAACCGCGAGCTCCTCGACCGTCACGTCGGCTCCCACGTCGCCTGGATGAGCCAGCGGCACACCGCCCGCGTCCGCACCGTCCGCGGCGAGCCGAGCCCCGGGCGGACCACCCAGGGGGAGTGCGACGCCCTCGTGGGACGGCGCAGCGGGGCCCGCACGCCCGCCGTCGCCGTCATGGTCGCCGACTGCGTCCCGCTCCTCCTCGCGACGCCCGACGGCGCGCTCGTCGCCGCCGTCCACGTCGGCCGCCAGGGCCTCGCCAGCGGCGTCGTCCTGGCGACCCTCGAGGTGCTCGCCGCGGAGGGCGCCGTCGTCCCCGAGCTGTACGCCTCCCTCGGCCCGAGCATCTGCGGCCGCTGCTACGAGGTCCCGGCCGCGCTGCGGGAGGAGGTGGCCGCCGTCGTCCCCGCCGCGTCGGGCACGACGGCGTGGGGCACCCCCGCCCTCGACATCCCCGCCGGCGTGCTCGCCCAGCTCGCCGCGGGCGGCGTCCGGCGCGTGCAGCACGTGGACGCGTGCACCCGCGAGGACGAGCGCTTCTACTCCTTCCGGCGCGACGGCGTCACCGGCCGCTTCGTCGGCGTCGTCCGTCCCGCCTGAGAACGCGCAAAAACCCGGCGACGACACGCCGCACCTCGGTGCGCGGAGTGGGCACGGCCCTGGTCTAGCGTCACGACAAGGAGCGGCACGAGGTGTGATCGCAGAACTCGAGACGGGAGCAGTCATGGCCGGAGCACTGCGCAAGACGATGGCGTACCTCGGACTGTCCGAGGACGAGGGGGACTACGTCGACGAGCTCGACGTCCCCCGCCACGAGGAGCCGGCGGCCCCCGAGGCCCGCCCCGAGCGCGAGGAGCCGCGGGCCCAGGTCACGCCCATGCGCGTGGTGCCCGCCCCGGAGCCCGTCGAGCACGACCTGCGCCGGATCAGCACGGTGCACCCCTCGACCTACAACGAGGCGCGGGTCATCGGCGAGGCCTTCCGCGACGGCACGCCCGTCATCATGAACCTCACCGGCATGAGCGAGACCGAGGCCAAGCGCATGGTCGACTTCTCCGCCGGCCTCGTCTTCGGCCTGCACGGCTCGATCGAGCGGGTGACCAACCGTGTGTTCCTGCTCTCCCCGGCGAGCGTCGAGGTCGCCACCGACTCGGGCCAGCCCGAGACCGGCCCCGGCCGCCTGTTCAACCAGAGCTGAGACGTGCAACTCGTCTTCTCGATCGTCTACTTCCTGCTCCTCCTCTACCTGGTCGTCCTCATCGGGCGGCTGGTCCTGGACTGGGTGCAGGTGTTCTCCCGCGACTGGCGGCCACGGGGCATCCTCCTCGTGCTCGCCGAGCTCGTGTACACGCTGACCGACCCGCCGCTGAACTGGCTGCGCCGCTACATCCCGCCGCTCCGACTGGGTCCGGTGGCGCTCGACCTGGGCTTCATCATCCTGTTCCTGGGCGTGAGCATCGCGATGCGCGTGGCCGGTTCCCTGTCACTCGCGTGACGCATGTGAACCCCGAGACGTGCTGGCTCTAGTAACGTTCCGCTAACGTGGACCCGTGAGACGCGCGACGCTCACGACCGAACGACTGACTTACTGAGGTGACGACTATGGCGCTGCTCACAGCAGACGACGTGCTGAACAAGAAGTTTCAGCCGACGAAGTTCCGGGAGGGCTACGACCAGGACGAGGTCGACGACTTCCTGGACGAGGTCGTCAACACGCTGAGCACGCTCAGCGGTGAGAACGAGGAGCTCAAGGCGAAGCTCGCCGCGGCTGAGCGCCGCGTCGCCGAGCTGAGCAGCGGCGAGCAGCCCACGGCCGTCGCCGTGGCGCCGGAGCCGCAGCCCGAGCCCGAGCCCGAGCCCGAGCCCGAGCCGGAGCCCGAGCCCGAGCCGCAGCCCTCCTTCGCGCCGCCCGCCGCGGCCGCCGCACCCGCGCCGGTCGAGAGCGTCACCGAGAACGCCGACGAGCCGACCTCGGCCACCGGCATGCTCGCCCTGGCGCAGCGCGTGCACGACGAGTACGTCAACAACGGCAAGCAGGAGGGTGAGCGCATCCTCCACGAGGCGCGCACCGAGGCGGAGCGCATCGTGCGCGAGGCCGAGGACACCCACAACCGCACGCTCGCCCAGCTCGAGCAGGAGCGGTCGCTCCTCGAGCGCAAGATCGACGAGCTGCGGGTCTTCGAGCGCGACTACCGCACGCGTCTGAAGAGCTACCTCGAGTCGCTCCTCTCCGACGTCGAGGGTCGCGGCAACGTCTCCGGGCGTGGTGACTCCGGCTCGGCACAGTTCGGTCGCTGAGCGTGACACGACGGCGGCGGCCCACGGGGCCGCCGCCGTCGTCGCACGTCAAGGAAGGGAACGCATGACCCAGCAGCAGCGGGGCCGACGCGGGATGGTCATCCTCCTCGTCGCCCTGGCCCTCGGCATCGCCGGCATCGACCAGGCGACGAAGTACCTCGCCGAGGAGCGGCTGACCCAGGGCGTGTACGTCCCCCTCGTCGGTGACCTCCTCGGCTGGCAGCTCATCTACAACCCCGGGGCGGCCTTCTCCCTCGGGACCGGGATGACGTGGGTCTTCACGATCATCATGGTCGTCGTCATCGCCGTCGTGCTGCGGGTCTCCCGCCGTCTCCGCTCGGGTGCCTGGGCACTGGCGCTGGGCATGCTCCTCGGTGGGGCGGTCGGCAACCTCTACGACCGGCTGCTGCGCGAGCCCGGCTTCGCGCGCGGCCACGTCGTCGACTTCATCAACTACAACGGCTGGTTCGTCGGCAACGTCGCCGACATCGCCATCGTGCTCGCCGCCATCCTCATCGCCCTCCTCGCGCTGCTCGGCATCGAGGTCGACGGCACCCGCACCGTCAGCCACCGGGAGGACGACGACGTCGCACCCGCCGACGACGACGCCGAGCCGGTGAGCGAGGAGCCGCTCGTCGAGGAGAGCGACTTCTCCCCGGAGGTGCCGCGCGCCACCGACGACGACGGCGTCGACGTCGCCACCTGGGTGAGCGGGGCGGGCTCCGCGCCCACCACCCCCTCGCCGCGCGGTGACGTACCGGCTCCCGCCCCGGTGACACCCACGTGGTCCGCGGTGCGGCCGGCCGCGGACACGCAGCCGGCCGACGAGGCGACGACGCCCGGGGAGGGCTCCGGCCCCACCTCCCGGCGCCGCCCGCGCAGCCGCCGCGAGATCCGCCTCGCCACGTCCGACGACGATGCCTGAGACGCGCTCCCTGCCCGTCCCCGACGGCCTCGCCGGCGAGCGGGTCGACGCCGCCCTGTCACGGCTGCTGGGCCTGTCCCGCACCCGCGCCGCGGAGCTGGCCACCGAGGGCGGGGTCGTGCTCGACGGCCGCACCCTGGCCAAGTCCGACCGGCTCGTGGCCGGCGGGTGGCTCGAGGTCACCCTGCCCGACGCGCCGTCGGCACCGCCGCCCGCGCCGGTCGCCGGCCTGAGGATCGCCTACGAGGACGACGACGTCGTCGTCGTGGACAAGCCCGTCGGGGTGGCCGCCCACGGCAGCCCGGGCTGGCAGGGCCCCACCGTCGTCGGCAGCCTCCACGCCGCCGGGTACCGCGTCTCGACGTCCGGGGCGGCCGAGCGGCAGGGCATCGTCCACCGGCTCGACGTCGGCACGTCCGGCCTCATGGTCGTGGCCAAGTCCGAGCTCGCGTACACCGTCCTCAAGCGCGCCTTCAAGGAGCGCACGGTCGAGAAGGTCTACCACGCCCTGGTCCAGGGCCACATGGACCCTTTCGCCGGGACGATCGACGCGCCCGTGGGCCGCGACCCGCGGCACGACTACCGCTTCGCCGTCGTCGCCGACGGCAAGCCCGCCGTCACCCACTACGAGACGCTCGAGGCGATGTCCGGGGCGTCCCTGCTCGAGATCCACCTCGAGACCGGTCGCACCCACCAGATCCGCGTCCACACCTCCGCGGTCCGCCACCCCTGCCTGGGGGACACGACGTACGGCGCCGACCCCGTCCTCGCCCAGCGGCTGGGGCTGACGCGGCAGTGGCTGCACGCCGTGCGTCTCGGCTTTGCGCACCCGCGCGACGGCCGCCCGCTCGTCGTCACGAGCGAGTACCCGCAGGACCTCGCGGGGGCGCTGGAGATGGTGCGCGAGGGGCGCCGGTGAGCGTCGAGGTCCGCACCGTCGCCACCCGCGCCGAGCTCGAGGCCGCGTGGGCGGTGCGCTTCGCCGTCTTCGTCGACGAGCAGGGCGTGCCGGCGGACATCGAGGTCGACGAGCTCGACGAGGCCCCCACGACCACCCACGTCCTCGCCGTCGACGGGACCACCGGCGAGGTGCTCGGCACGGGGCGGCTGCTCCTCGACGCCCCGGGCCACGTCCACCTCGGGCGCCTGGCCGTGCACGCCGCCGCACGCGGCCGCGGGGTGGGCGCACGGCTCGTCACCGCACTGGTCGACCTCGCCCTCGAGCGGCACGTCGCGGGCGAGCCGCCCGCCGTCGAGGTCGTGCTCAGCGCCCAGGAGTCGGCGATGGGCTTCTACGAGCGGCTGGGCTTCTCCGTCGTGTCCGGCGAGCGGTACCTCGACGCCGACATCTGGCACCAGGACATGGCCCGCACGCTCACGCGCGGCTGACGCGGCGCCGCGTCAGCCCGCCACCGCGCCATACTGGGGAGGTGAGCAGCGACGCCCTCGCCCGCGCCCGGTCGGCGCACACCGACCGGCGGTGGGCCACGGCCTTCGCCGCGTTCCGCGAGGCCGAGCGCACCGGGCCGCTCCACCCGCGAGACCTGGACCAGATGGCGGAGTGCGCCCACCTGCTCCACCGGATGGACGAGTACTTCGCCGCCCGGGAGCTGGCCTACCAGCGGCACCTCGACAGCGGCGACCACGCCGCAGCAGCGCTGAGCTCGTTCTGGATCGCGGCACAGCACCTCCACGACGGGGACGTCGCCCACGGCACCGGTTGGCTGCAGCGGTTCGAGCATCTGGCCTCGCAGGGAGGTGACGACCGCATCGCGGGCTACCTCCTCCTGGCGCGGTCCTTCCCCGCCGCGGGCAGCGGCGACCTCGACGCGGCGGCCCGCCTGGCTGCCGCGGCCGCACGCGCGGCCCGCGGGTCCGCCGACGCCGACCTCGCCGCCCTCGCCCTCCACCAGGCCGGGATCGTCCGTCTCGCCGCAGGCCTCGTCCAGGAGGGTGGTGCGCTCCTCGACGAGGCGATGGTCGTCGTCACCGCCGACCGGGTGTCCTCGATGGTCACCGGGATCGTCTACTGCGGTGTGATCGCCGGCTGCTGGGAGATCTACGACATCGGCCGCGCCCACGAGTGGACCGACGCCATGGCCGGCTGGTGCGCCACCCAGCCCGAGATGGCGGGGTTCGTCGGGGAGTGCCGGGTCCGGCGCGCCGAGCTCCTCGAGCTCGTGGGGGAGTGGGACGCGGCCGACGCGCTGCTCGTCGGCCTGGACGACGACGTCGACCGCACCTCCGCCGCACTCGCCGCGTCCGTGCGCGGTGACCTCGCGCGCCTCCAGGGCCGGTGGGGTGATGCGGACGCGGCGTACGCCACGGCCGCCCGCGGCGGGTGGGAGCCGCAGCCGGGCCTCGCCCTCCTGCGTCTCGCCCGGGGAAGCACGCAGGCGGCGGCCGCCATGGTGCGCCGGGCGCTGGCCGAGACGAGCACGGTCGCCCGGCGCGTGCCGCTGCTGGCCGCGGCCGTCGAGGTCCTTCTCGCCGTGCGTGACGAGTCCGGGGCGCGATCGCTGGCCGAGGAGCTGGCGGCCCTCGCCGAACGGCAGGACAGTGACCTCGTCCGCGCGGCCGCCGCTCAGGCGCAGGGCCGCCTCGCCCTGTCGGCCGGTCGTCCCGAGGAGGCCGGTGCACCGTTGGCCCGCGCGCTCGCGACGTGGCTGCGCGTCGCGGCGCCGTACGAGGAGGCCCGGAGCAGAGCACTCCTGGCGGCGGCCTGGCACGCCCTCGGTGACGTCGAGTCTGCCGAGCGGGAACGGGACACCGCCCGGCAGATCTTCACGAGCCTCGGCGCCCTGCCGGATCTCGAGGCGCTGGACCGCCGCGCCCGGGAGGTGCTGAGCGCGCGTGAGGTCGAGGTGCTGCGGCTCGTCGCGACCGGTGCCACCAACCGTGCCATCGCCGAGCGTCTCGTCCTCAGCGAGCGCACCGTCGACCGGCACGTGAGCAACATCCTCACAAAGCTCGACGTCTCCAGCCGGGCGGCGGCCACGGCCCGAGCGGCCGCCCGACAGCTGCTCTGACGGGCGCCCCACGCGGCGACGGTACCCACGTGCACCGTCGGCCACGGGTGGGTGGTCTCACCGATGTGGCGCGACCGGTCCCCTCCGTAGCGTTCCGGCCGTAGGACCGACCGAGGGAGCAGACCATGGACCACACGATCGTCATCGGTGCCGGACAGGCGGGCCTTGCCGCCGGCTACCACCTTGCCCGCCGCGGGCTGCCCGTCACGATCCTCGAGGCCGACGACCGTGTCGGTGGGGCGTGGAACCACCGCTGGGACAGCATGCGGGTGTTCACCCCTGCGCCCAGCATCGGGCTGCCCGGTGTGCCGTTCCCGCGCGGGGAGATGTTCCCGGCCGGCGCACAGGTGGCCGAGTACCTCAGTGCGTACGCCGAGCGGGTCGGTCTGGACGTCCGCACGGGCGTCGCCGTCGACGGCGTCTTCCGGGACGGGGAGCGGTTCCAGGTGACCGCTGGTGCGGCCTCCTTCACCGCCGCCAACGTCGTCCTGGCGACCGGGGCCGAGCGTGTCCCCAACGTCCCGTCCGTAGCCGAGCGCCTCTCCTCCCGGATCGTGCAGCTGCACTCGGCCGACTACCGCAACCCCTCCCAGCTGCAGCCGGGTGGCGTCGCCGTCGTCGGTGCCGCCAACTCCGGCGCAGACCTCGCGCTCGAGCTCGCGGCCACCCACGAGGTGGTGCTGTGCGGACGCCACCCGGGGCACATCCCGCTCCGCATCGAGTCCCGGGCGATGCTCGCCGTCTTTCCCCTCATCGCCCTCACCTGGAACCACGTCCTCACGCGGGAGACTCCTCCCGGCCGGAGGTCGCGGGAGAAGGTGCTCGCCGGCCGCGGCGCACCCCTCATCCGGGTCAAGCCGTGGGACCTGGACGCCGCGGGCGTCCGCCGGGCCGGGCGCGTCGTGGACGTCACCGACGGCTTGCCGGTCACCGCGGACGGCGACGTGCTCGACGTCGCCAACGTCGTGTGGGCCACCGGCTTCCTCCCCGGGCACGGCTGGCTCGAGCTGCCCGGGCTCGACTCCTCCGGCTTCCTCGACAACGACCGCGGCGCCGTCACCGGTCAGCCGGGGCTCTACGTCCTCGGTCAGCTGTTCCAGCACCGGTTCTCCTCCCACAACGCCCTCGGCGTCGTCCTGGACGCCGAGCTGGTGGTGGGCGACATCGCGCGCAGAGCCGTCGGTGCCGGGGCGTCCGTCCGCCCGTGACCGGGCGCGGTCGGTCGCCCGCCGCCACGACAGGGAGATCGCGTTCGACGCCGCCCGGCTGCGGCATGATGTCCGCACCGGTGGCAGGCTCGCCGGCGGTTTGAACGCCGAGAGGAGTCGTCGTGGTCGGTCGTGGACGCACCGGGGTCGTCATCGGCGGCGGCATCGGCGGGCTCGCCGCAGCTAGCGCGCTGGGTCAGGCGGGCTGGGACGTCACCGTGCTCGAACGCGCCGCCGAGGGCGGGGAGATCGGAGCAGGGCTCACGATCATGGCGAACGGGCAGCGGGCGCTGCGCGAGCTCGGCCTCGCCGACGCCGTCCGCGCCGCCGCCGCGCCGCAGGGCGGGGGCGGGCTGCGGGACCCGTCAGGACGCTGGCTCGCGCGGGTCGACGGCGCCGCCCTGAAGCGGGAGCTCGGCACCTCGGTCGTCGGGATCCACCGGGAGCAGCTGCACCGCGTGCTCCGTGAGGCGCTGCCCGCCGGCGCGCTCGTCACGGGGGCCGAGGTCCTCGACGTCACCGCCGGACCGCCCGCGTCGGTGACCTTCGTCCGTGACGGCGAGCGGCACACGCTCACGGCGGACCTCGTCGTCGGGGCCGACGGCATCAGGTCGGCCGTGCGTCGCACGCTCTGGCCCGACCACCCGGGTCCGGCCCACACGGGCGTGACGGCCTGGCGCTCGGTGACCGCGGACAGGTGGCCGCTCGACCTCGTCGGTGCCGTCACCTGGGGCCCGGGCACGGAGTTCGGCACGGTGCCCCTGGTGGACGGGCGGGTCTACTGGTTCGCGGCGGTCGCCGGCGCGCCCGTCGGGCACCGGTTCGCGGACGAGGTCGGCCACCTGCGCAGGCGCTTCGCCGGCTGGCACGCCCCGATCCCCGAGCTGCTCGCCGCCGCCGAGCCGGGCGCCGTGCTGCGCCACGACCTGCAGCACCTCGCCGTGCCACTGCCCAGCTACGTCACCGGCGCTGCCGCTCTCCTCGGGGACGCCGCCCACGCCATGACACCGAACCTCGGGCAGGGCGCGGCGCAGGCGCTGGAGGACGCCGTCGTGCTCGGACGCGCGGTGGCCCGGTACGAGGGTGACGTCCCGGCCGCGCTCCGCGTCTACAACCGCACCCGGCGGCCGCGGTCGCAGGCGGTGGCGAGGGCCTCCCGCTGGAGCGGCCGCTTCGGGCACGAGCTGCGGTCCGCGCCGCTCGTCGCGGTGCGTGACCTGATGGTGCGCGCCACGCCCGCCACTGCTGCGCTGTCGTCGCTCGCGCGGTTCGCCCACTGGGAGCCGGAGCTGGTCGAGTCCTGACCCGCCCGGCGGGGCGGCGGAGACGTGCCGCGGGGCCGCCGCGGACGTCGTCGTGGCTGCCTCACGCCGGGCACGGCGTCGGCGGACGGCGACACGCCGAGCGACCTGGATCTCGCCCCGAGGTGGCCGGCCGTGTCGGTCCCGCGACCTAGACTGGCGAGCATGGCTGCTGGAGGATCTGACAACTTCACCCACCTCCACGTGCACACCGAGTACTCGATGCTCGACGGTGCCTCCAAGGTCGACGAGCTGCTGGGCGAGGCCGCCCGGATGGGCCAGCCCGCCCTGGCGATCACCGACCACGGCTACCTCTTCGGGGCCTTCGACTTCTGGTCCAGCGCCCAGAAGCACGGCGTCAAGCCCATCATCGGGCTCGAGGCCTACGTGACGCCGGGCACCTCGCGCTTCGACAAGTCCCGGGTGCGCTGGGGCGAGGAGCACCAGGCCAAGGACGACGTCTCAGCCCGCGGCTCCTACACGCACATGACCCTGCTGGCCAAGAACAACCGGGGGATGAACAACCTCTTCCGGCTCGGCTCGCGCGCCTCCATCGAGGGCCAGATGGGCAAGTGGCCGCGGATGGACCGCGAGCTCATCGAGACCCACGCCGAGGGCCTCATCGCCACCACCGGCTGCCCGTCGGGCGAGGTGCAGACCCGCATCCGCCTCGGCCAGTACGACGAGGCGCTGCGCGCCGCCCGCGAGCTGCAGGACATCTTCGGCCGCGAGAACTACTACGTCGAGCTCATGGACCACGGCCTGGACATCGAGCGCCGCGTGACGAGCGACCTCCTGCGCCTGTCCAAGGACATCGGTGCGCCGCTCCTGGCCACCAACGACTCCCACTACACCCGCCCGGACGACGCGCGCACCCACGAGGTCATGCTCGCCCTGCAGTCGGGCAGCAAGCTCACCGAGCCGAGCTACGACCAGGGCGGCAGCCGTTTCGCCTTCACCGGGGACACCTACTACCTGCGCCCGGCCGCCGAGATGCGCGAGGTCTTCCGTGACCTGCCCGAGGCCTGCGACAACACCCTCCTCGTCGCCGAGCAGTGCGACGTCACCTTCCGCACCTCCGCCGACGGCGCGAACTACATGCCGCGCTTCCCCGTGCCCGCGGGGGAGGACGAGCACTCGTGGTTCGTCAAGGAGGTCGAGAAGGGACTGAAGTACCGCTACCCCGAGGGCGTGCCCGACCACGTCGAGAAGCAGGCGCGGTACGAGGTCGAGGTCATCACCCAGATGGGCTTCCCCGGCTACTTCCTCGTCGTCGCCGACTTCATCAACTGGGCCAAGTCCCAGGGCATCCGCGTGGGGCCGGGCCGTGGCTCCGGCGCCGGCTCGATGGTCGCCTACGCGCTGCGCATCACCGACCTCGACCCCCTCGTCCACGGCCTCATCTTCGAGCGCTTCCTCAACCCCGACCGCGTCTCGATGCCCGACTTCGACGTCGACTTCGACGAGCGCCGGCGCGGTGAGGTCATCCGCTACGTCACCGAGAAGTACGGCGACGACCGCGTCGCCCAGGTCGTCACCTACGGCACCATCAAGGCCAAGCAGGCCCTCAAGGACTCCGCGCGCGTCCTGGACTTCCCCTTCCAGATGGGGGAGAAGCTCACCAAGGCCATGCCGCCGTCGGTCATGGGCAAGGACATCACCCTCGCCGGCATCTTCGACCCGCGCGACAAGCGCTACGCCGAGGCCGAGGAGTTCCGCCAGCTCCACGCCGCGGACCCGGACGCGCAGGCCGTCGTCGAGACCGCGCAGGGCCTGGAGGGCATCAAGCGGCAGTGGGGCGTGCACGCCTGCGCCGTCATCATGTCCAGCGAGCCGCTCCAGGACGTCATCCCGGTCATGCTGCGCCCGCAGGACGGCGCGATCATCACGCAGTTCGACTACCCGCAGTGCGAGAACCTCGGGCTGCTCAAGATGGACTTCCTCGGGCTGCGCAACCTCACCGTCATCGACGACGCCCTGGAGAACATCGAGCGCAACGGCAAGGAGGTCCCCGACCTCGAGCGCCTCCCGCTGGACGACCCCCTCACCTACGCCATGCTCGGCCGCGGAGACACCCTGGGCGTGTTCCAGCTCGACGGCGCCGGCATGCGGACCCTGCTGCGTCTCATGCGCCCCGACAACTTCGAGGACATCTCCGCCGTCGGCGCGCTCTACCGGCCCGGCCCGATGGGCGCGAACTCCCACACGAACTACGCGCTGCGCAAGACCGGCCAGCAGGCGATCGAGCCGATCCACCCCGAGCTCGAGGAGCCGCTCGCCGAGATCCTCGGCACCACCTACGGCCTGATCGTCTACCAGGAGCAGGTGATGGCGATCGCGCAGAAGGTCGCCGGGTACACGCTCGGCCAGGCCGACCTGCTGCGCCGCGCCATGGGCAAGAAGAAGAAGGCCGAGCTGGACAAGCAGTTCGCCAGCTTCGAGGCCGGCATGCTCGAGCGTGGCTACTCCCCGGCCGCGGTCAAGACGCTGTGGGACATCCTCCTGCCCTTCTCCGACTACGCCTTCAACAAGGCGCACTCGGCGGCGTACGGGATCATCTCCTACTGGACCGCGTACCTGAAGGCGAACTTCCCCACGGAGTTCATGGCCGCCCTGCTCACCTCCACGCAGGTGAACAAGGACCGCCTGGGGCTGTACCTCGGCGAGGCCCGCCACATGGGCATCAGCGTGCTGTCTCCGGACGTCAACACCTCGGTGGGCTCCTTCGCGGCCGTCGGGGAGGAGATCCGTTTCGGCCTCGCCGCGGTGCGCAACGTCGGGGCGAACGTCGTCGAGGCGATCATCTCCACCCGCGAGGAGAAGGGGGAGTACACCTCCTTCACCGACTTCCTCGACAAGGTGCCCGCGGTCGTGTGCAACAAGCGCACCATCGAGTCGCTCATCAAGGCCGGGGCCTTCGACTCCCTGGGCCACACCCGCCGCGCTCTCCTCGCCCGCCACGAGGAGGCCATCGACATGGTCATCGACGTCAAGCGCAACGAGGCGGTCGGCCAGTTCGACCTCTTCGCGGGCCTCGGCGGCGACGGCGGGGCGGGCGGTGCCGGCTTCACCATCGACATCCCCGACCTGCCCGAGTGGGACAAGCCGGAGAAGCTCACCTTCGAGCGCCAGATGCTCGGCCTGTACGTCTCGGACCACCCGCTGTTCGGGCTCGAGCACGTGCTCCAGCGCGCCGCGGACGTCTCGATCGCCACGCTGCTCACCGACGAGACCCGTCCAGACGGCTCCAACGTCACCATCGCCGGCCTCGTCACCTCCCTGCAGCGGAAGATGACGAAGAACGGCAACCCGTGGGCGATCGCCACCGTCGAGGACCTCGAGGGCGCGATCGAGGTGCTGTTCTTCCCGCAGACCTACTCGACGGTCTCGACGATGCTCGCCGACGACTCGATCATCACGGTGCGTGGCCGCCTCAACCGGCGCGACGACATCCCGACGATCTACGCCGCCGAGATGACCCTGCCGGACGTCTCCCAGGCCACCGACGGGCCGGTCCAGCTCACGCTCGCCGCCAACCGGTGCACCGCGCCGCTCGTCGAGCGGCTCAAGGGGATCCTCACCGACCACCCCGGCAGCTCGGAGGTGCGGCTGCGGCTCACCAGCCCCGGCCGGTCGACGACGATGCGCCTGGAGGACTCCTTCCGCGTCGAGCCCTCCACGGCGCTGTTCGGTGACCTCAAGACGCTCCTCGGCCCGGGCTGCCTCGTCTAGCGGTCCGGCCTCGGGGGCTCAGCCCTCGGCGTGGGAGGTGGCCCCGCCCAGGCCCGTGAGCCGGACGCCGTCGACGAGCTCGGCGAGCTCGGCGAGGCGGTGCGCCCGGGCCGACTCGGCGAGCGTGAACGGCTGACCCGGCCGGGCGAGCACGACCGCTCCGCGCCAGCCGGCGTGGATCTTGATCCGTGTGGCGTCGCCCGACAGGTGGGAGGCCGGGTCGCCGGGCCCGCCGTCGACCACCTCGGCACCGAGGAAGTCGGCGACGGCCTCGGGAAGCTCGTGCGGGGCCTCCGCGACGCGCAGGGCGGTGCACAGCGCCCGGGTCGGGTTGTCGACCAGGGCCAGGGCGGTGGTCGGCCACGCCTGGACGGCGCGGCCCCCGCCGTCCTCGACGGCCTCGACGAGGTCCCGCGCGGTGATCTCCTCCGGGACGTCGACGACGAACTCGTCGACCGCCCCGTCGGCACCGGGCTGGACCTGCACGCCGAGGATGTTGCCGTCGAGCAGTCGCAGCTGCCGGGTGATGGCCTCGAGGCTGCCGGGGGTGTCCCGCACCGTCGTCCGCAGCCGCCACAGCGAGCCGGCGGCGTCGAGGCGTCGCCGCTCGCGCAGGATCGGCCCGTGCAGCCAGCGCCGCAGCAGCCGGGTCACCGAGGGTTCGGCGACCCACACGGCCAGGGCGGTGGCCGTCACCGTGAGCACGAGCACCTTGGTGAGGAGCGGGAGGTCGCTGGCCACGACGGCGGCGTGCACCGCCAGCTCGAGCGGGAGCATGGCCAGGACGGTCGCGGCCGTCCGGCGTGCCTTGCGTGGCTCGGGCAGCCGCCCGCACACCTCGCAGGCCAGCGTGTCCGTCGGGTCCCCGTGCTTGTCCATGCCCCCAGGCTGGCCGACCCCCGTTCCGGGGACGTTTCGGCGGGGATACAGCCGTGTGAATAGTTCAGGCCGGCCCGGCGGGCTCAGCCGGTCGCCGTCACCAGCTCGTGGACGGCGCGCGCGACGCCCGCGGGGTCGGTGAGGAAGCCGAGATGGCCCAGCGGCAGGGTGCGCACGGGCCAGCCCAGCCACTGCGCGCGCCTCCGCTCGGCCGCGTAGGTGTCACCGAAGGTGAGGCAGGCACCGCGCAGGGCGGCTGTCCACCCCGCGGGGACAGGGACGGTGCCGCGGAGATAGGCCGCGGGCACACGCGGCGTCGCGGCGCGGACCTCGCGGTGGGTCGCGGCGTCGGGGAAGAGCGCGCGGACGTCCTCCTCCGGCCACCAGTCGGTCCAGCGGGGGAGCAGCCCGTCCTCCGCGACGGGCCCGAGCGCCTCGCGGAGCGACGCCGGTGCGACGTCGTGGGCGCCGCCGGCGGTCGCGGGCAGCCCGGCGTCCATGAAGACGGCCCGCCCCACGCCCGGCGTCCCGGTGAGGGCGGGGACGTAGAGCCCGGCGTTGGAGTGGGCGACGACGACGTCCCAGCGCCGGGTGCCGAGAGCGTTGGCGTACGCGGCGAGGACCTGCTCCGGGCCCGGAGCAGGCTCCACCCCGATCACCGAGGCCGGTGACCCGAGACGTCCGAGCTCACTGGCGAGCGGCTCGAGGACGGAGGCGGGCAGGAACACGCTCCCAAGGAGCGCGACCCGGGTCATGGCCCGACCAACCTGGGGCCCGCTCAGCCCTTGCGGCGCAGGAGACGCCAGGCGGCGGGCAGCAGCCCGGCGGCGGCCGCTGCCTTGAGGACGTCGCCGAGGAGGAAGGGCAGCACGCCGAGGACGAGCGCCTCCCCGAGGCCGACGCCGAGGCTCACCATGAGCCACGGCACGCCACCGGCGTAGACGGCGAGGGTGGCCAGGACGGCGGCGCCGGCCATCGACAGCGGGCTGCGGTCCGCGCGGCGGCGGGCGAGCGCCCCGACGATGCCGGCGGCGAGGACGTAGCCGATGACGTAGCCGAAGGAGGCGGTGTGCCACCCCGCCGACTGCTCGGCGAACCACGGCACGCCGGCCACCCCGGCGACGAGGTAGAGCAGCATGCTCAGCGTCCCGCGCACCGGCCCGAGCGAGGCCCCCACGAGGAGGACGGCGAAGGTGCCGAGCGACAGCGGCACCGGGGTGAAGGGCAGCGGCAGGACCACCTGGGACAGCACGCCGGTGACGACGGCGCCGCCGGCGACGAGGGACGCGTCGCGGACGAGCCCGGCGGGCAGCGAGTCGGCGAGGACGGCGGCGGGGGTGGTCGTGGTCATGGCATACCTCTCGTGGGGAACACCGGCCACGCTAACGAGTGGCAGGCGGGGGGCGGGGTGCGGACCCGCACAGATTCGGGGCGGCGGGTCTGTAGCGGTCAGCCGACGACGGCGACGAGCACCCCGCCGGGCGTGCTCACCTCGACGCGTGCACCGGAGGCGAGCTGGCGTCCCCGGCGGGTCTCCACGACGCCGTCGACGCTCACCTCGCCGTCGGCGATGAGCTCGCGGGCGTGGGCCCCGGACTCGGCGAGCGAGGCGAGCTTGAGGAACTGGCCGAGCCGGATCTCCCCCTCGACGGGCACGACGTGCTGCGCTTCCATGGCACCGATCATGCCCTGTCGTCGGCTGGACGGCCCCCGCCGCGCCCTGCTGGGCGGCATACGATCAATCCATGCTCAGGCGAATCGACCTCCGCGCCAGCGACCTGGCCCCCGCCGCCCTCGTCGACGTGCTCCCGCGCGCCACGCTCGACGTCGAGGCCGCGATGGCGCAGGTGCTCCCCATCATCGACGACGTCCGCGCCCGCGGCGGTGCCGCCCTGCGTGACCTCGCCGAGCGTTTCGACGGCGTGCGGCCCGAGCACCTGCGGGTGCCGGCCCGGGCCCTGGCCGAGGCGCTCGAGGGTCTCGACCCGCAGGTGCGCGAGGCCCTGGAGCTGTCGATCGACCACAACCGCGCCGGCCACACCGCGCAGCTGCCCACCGAGCGGGACACCGAGATCCTGCCCGGCGGCCACGTCCGCCAGCGCTGGGTGCCGGTGAGCCGGGTGGGGCTCTACGTGCCCGGCGGCCTCGCGGTCTACCCCTCGAGCGTCGTCATGAACGTCGTCGCCGCGCAGGTGGCCGGCGTGCGCTCGCTCGCCGTCGCCAGCCCGCCCCAGCAGGCGTTCGGCGGCCTGCCCCACCCGACGATCCTCGCCGCCTGCGCCCTGCTCGGCGTCGAGGAGGTCTACGCCGTCGGCGGCGCCCAGGCCGTGGGCATGCTCGCCCACGGGGCGGCGGGGGAGGAGGGCACCCCCGACGACGCACAGCTGTGTGCGCCCGTCGACGTCGTCACCGGTCCCGGCAACATCTTCGTCGCCGCCGCCAAGCGGGCCGTCATGGGCCGGGTGGGCATCGACGCCGAGGCCGGCACGACGGAGATCGCCGTCCTCGCCGACGCCGGTGCGGACCCCCGCTACGTGGCCGCCGACCTCATCTCCCAGGCCGAGCACGACCCCGCCGCGGCCTCCGTCCTCGTCACCGACAGCCCCGAGCTGGCCGACGCCGTCGACGCCGAGATCGAGCGCCAGGCCGCCGCGACGACGCACGCCGAGCGTGTCCGCACCGCCCTGTCCGGCCCGCAGTCGGGCACGGTGCTCGTCACCGACCTCGAGCAGGGGATCGCCGTGTGCGACGCCTACGGCGCCGAGCACCTCGAGATCCAGACCGCGGACGCCGCCGCCGTCGCCGAGCGGATCCGCAACGCGGGCGCGATCTTCGTCGGGCCCTACAGCCCGGTGCCGCTCGGGGACTACCTCGCGGGCTCCAACCACGTGCTGCCCACCGGCGGCACGGCCCGCTTCGCCTCCGGCCTGAGCGTCATGGCCTTCCTCAAGCAGGTGCAGGTCATCGAGTACGACGACGCCGCGCTGCGGAAGGTCGCCGGGCCGCTGCGCGCGCTCGCCGTCTCCGAGGACCTGCCGGCCCACGCCGACGCCGTCGACCTCCGGCTCGGCTGACCCGTTCGCCGAGGGCGCACACGCCCCGACGACGGCGGCAGGTCGGCCGTCGGCGGGCGGCGGACCGTCGGCGGGGAGGACCCGTAGGCGGCGGGGACTTGCGTGGTGGGCCGTGCGGCGCGCACGCTGGAACCTCGTCTTCGAGAGGAATCCCCATGCGAACCAAGGTTGCCGTGGCGACCGCTGCCCTCCTGCTGGCCCTGACGGCCTGCGGATCGGGCGACGACGACGCCGAACCGACCGCGGAGACGAGCACGCCTGCCGCCGAGGAGAGCGCAGCACCGGAGGCGCCCACGCCTCCCGCGGCCGACCTCGAGGGCCTGCCCGACGTCGTCGCCGAGGTCAACGGCACCGAGGTCACCCTGGAGGAGTTCACCCAGGTGTACGAGGGCCAGCTCCAGCAGGCGTTCATGCAGTCGCAGATGACGGGCGAGCAGGTCGACCAGGAGGCTCTCAAGCAGAGCACCGCGGAGGGCCTGGTGGACACCGAGCTGCTCCTCGCCGAGGCCGAGGCCCGCGACATCGCCCCCACCCAGGAGGAGATCGACGCCGCCGCCGAGGAGATCGCCGCCTCCAGCGGGCTGGGCTCGGCCGACGAGCTCTTCACCGCGCTCGAGGAGCAGGGGCTGGGCCGGGAGGAGGCCGTCGCGCAGATCGAGGAGCAGACGGCTCTCGAGCAGCTCTTCGCCGACGAGGCCGGGGAGTTCACCCCCTCGGAGGAGGAGGCGCGCGAGCTCTACGACTCCGCCGCCGAGCAGGGCGGCGGCGCCGAGGGCGAGCTGCCCCCGTTCGAGGAGGTCCGCCCCCAGATCGAGGCGCAGCTCCAGCAGGAGCACGAGAGCGCGGCCGTCCAGACCCTCCTCGAGCAGCTCCGCGGCGACGCGGACATCACCTACCACCTGTGAGCGGTCAGCCCACCACGGCGGAGTAGAGCGCGGCGAAGCGCTCGGCGCGCTCGGCGTAGTAGTCGGCGCGCCCGGCCACCGGCTCGACGGTGGCCGCCGTGGTGGGCGCCGCCCGCTCCACCTCCGGCGCCAGGGACTCCAGCGCGAGCAGCGCGGTCCCGTGGAGGGTGGAGCGCTTGATCGTCACGGGCGTCACCGGCACCCCGGTGACGTCGGCGAGGAGCTGGAGCAGGTGCGGCAGCGACTGGCTCATCCGGCCGCTGGCGAGGATCTGCTCGGGCCGCGGGGCGACCCGGGTGAGCTCGGTGACGACCCGGCCGTAGCTGAGGGCCACGCCCTCGAGCAGGCCGCGGGCGATCGCCGCGGGCGTGCTGGCCGCTGACAGGCCGGCGACGACGGCGCGGGCGTCGGCCGCCCAGCCGGTGCTGCGCTCCCCGGTGAGGAAGGGCAGGGCCAGCGGCGTCGTCGGGTCGACCTCGGCGGCGAGCACGCCGTCGAGGTCGACGTCGTCCAGCCTGAGCGTGGCCTCCAGCCAGCTCGCGGCGCGCCCGACGTCGTTGAGCGCACCGCCGAGCAGCGCGTGCTCGGCGTCCACCCGGTAGGCCCACAGCCCCGAGGGCAGCTCGGGCACCTCGGCCGGGACGCGGACCCGCACGGCACCGCTCGTGGCGAAGGACGCGACGACGGTCCGGGCGTCGGTCGCACCCGTCCCGATGTTCGCGGCCAGGCCGTCGGTGACCACCGGGAACCACGCCGCTCCCGCCAGCGCGGGCCAGCGGGTGGTGAGTCCGGTGAGCGGCTGGTCGGGGTGGTGGACGGGGGAGAGCGTGTCGGCGGAAATGCCCCCGACGGCGAGCATGCCTTCGTCCCAGGTGCCGGTGAGGCGGTCGAGGAGCCCGGACCACGCCGCCGCGGACGTGCCGACGGCGGTGGTCCCGGTGAGGCGGAGGACGACGAGCTCGCCGAGGGTCATCCACCGCGTCACGCGCGCGACGACGTCGGGGTGGGTCTCGTGCAGCCAGCGCAGCCGCGCGGGCAGGTAGCTCGAGTGCAGGCGCGTCCCCGTGCGCTGCTGGACCTGCGCCTCGTCGAGCTCGGCGCGCAGCGCGTTCACCTGCGGTGCGCAGCGGGAGTCGGCGTAGGTGTAGCACGGGGTGAGCGGCTCGCCTACCGCGTCGACGCCCACGAGGGAGGAGGCGAAGGTGTCCAGCGCGACGCCGGCGATGCGGCCGGCCAGCTCGGGGCGCGCGAGGGCGTCGATGATCGCCGCGACCTCCTCGACCACCTGGAGCGGGTCGATGACCGAGGTGCCGTCGGTGGCGGTGGTGAAGGCGTGCGGGACCTTGTGCTTCATCCGGTCGACGGGCAGGCCACGGGCGTCGTAGAGCCCGCCACGGCTCGCGGTCGAGCCGACGTCCACGGCCAGCACGAGGGGGTCGACGGCGTCCTTGAGGTCAACGGTGAACGAGGGCATGGTTCCTCCGGTCGGCTGCGCCCGATCGTACGGCGGGGCGCCGGTCAGCGCTGGGCGAGGACGAAGGGGTGCACGGCCGCGGCCCCCGCCTGCCGCAGCAGCCGGGCCGCCACGGTGAGTGTCCAGCCGGAGTCGGTGAGGTCGTCGACGAGGAGGACCGAGCGGCCCGGCAGCCCCGTGAGCGACGCCTCCGGCAGGTCGAGCCGCAGCCGCTGGTGGACACCGGCCAGCCGGGTGGCGGAGTTGACGTCGTGCCGGCCCGGCGGGCGTGCCGGGTCCGGCGCCACCGCCCCGACGAGCGGCACCTGGGCCAGGTGCGCGACCCCGCGCGCGAGGTGGTCGAGGAGCTGCGGCCGGGTCACCGAGGAGATGACGACGACGCCCTCGACCTGCCCACCGGCCTCGCGGATCGCGGCGAGCTGGTCGGTGAGCACCCGCTCGACGGCGCCGCGCAGGCCGGTGGGCAGCTCGCCGTCGTGGCCACCGCGCGCCTCGCGGCCGGCGGGCCGGTCCGGGGAGGGCTCGAGCATCTCGCGCAGCGCGGCGGACCAGCCGAGGCCGTCGAGCCGCGCGACCGCGCGCCCCGCGGCCGCCTGCTCCTCGGCCGGGATCCGGCCCTGGAGGGGCACGCCGACGGCGGCCATCCCGGTGGGCCACTGCTTGCGGGGCGCGACGTCGGCGCCCGGCCGGTCGAGGACGGCACGCGCCTGCTCGAGCCGGGCCTCGTCCACCGTGGCGTCCAGGTCCAGGCTGCCGCACAGGTCGCAGCGCCCGCAGCGCCAGCCCTCCTCCAGCTCCGGGTCGGACAGCTGGGCGCGCAGGAAGGCCATCCGGCACTGCCCGGCCCCGAGACCGACGTAGGCGACCATCGCCTGCTGCTCGCGCTCGCGGGCGGCGTCGACGCGGGCGTAGCGCTCGGCGTCGTACTCCCACGGCGCCCCGGTGGTCCGCCAGCCGCCCGCGACGCGCTCGACCGCGCCGTCGACGTCGAGGACCTTGAGCATCGTCTCCAGGCGGGTGCGGCGCAGGTCGACGAGCGGCTCGAGCCGGACGGTGGACAGCGGCTCGTCGCCGAGGGCGGCGAGCACCTCGCGGACCGCGTGCTCCGGCGGGAAGGCGAGGGAGCCGAAGTAGGCCCAGATGTCGCGGTCCTCCGGGCCGGGCAGGAGCACGACGTCGGCACGGTCGACGCCGCGTCCCGCACGGCCCACCTGCTGGTAGTAGGCGATGGGGGAGGAGGGGGCGCCGAGGTGGACGACGAAGGCGAGGTCGGGCTTGTCGAAGCCCATGCCGAGGGCCGAGGTGGCGACGAGCGCCCGGAGCCGGTTGGCGCGCAGGTCCTCCTCGAGCTGCTCGCGGCGCGCGGGCTCGGTGCGCCCGGTGTAGGACTCGACCTCCAGGCCGGCGGCCCGCAGCTGCTCGGCGACCTGCTCGGCCTGCGCGACGGTGAGCGTGTAGACGATCCCCGAGCCCTGCCAGGCGGCCATGCGCTCGGCGAGCCACGCCACCCGCTGCGCCTGGTCCGGCAGGCTGAGCACGCCCAGCCGCAGCGACTCGCGGTCCAGCGAGCCCCGCAGGACGAGGACGTCGTCGTCGTCACCGGTGCCGAGCTGCTCGGCGACGTCGGCGCTCACCCGGTCGTTGGCGGTGGCGGTGGTCGCGAGCACCGGCACGCCGGCCGGGAGGTCCTCCAGGAGCGTGCGGATGCGGCGGTAGTCGGGGCGGAAGTCGTGGCCCCAGTCGGAGATGCAGTGGGCCTCGTCGACGACGACGAGACCGGCGGTGGCCGCCAGCCGGGGCAGCACCTCGCTGCGGAAGCCGGGGTTGTTGAGCCGCTCCGGTGAGCACAGGACGACGTCGACCTCTCCCGCGGCGATGGCGGCGTGCACCGACTCCCACTCGGTGACGTTCGCGGAGTTGACCGTGACGGCGCGGATCCCCGCTCGCGAGGCCGCGCCGATCTGGTCGCGCATGAGGGCGAGCAGCGGGGAGACGATGACGGTGGGCCCGGCCGGTGGACGGCCCTCCACCCCGGCGCGGAGGAGCGCGGTGGCGACGAAGTACACGGCCGACTTGCCCCAGCCGGTGCGCTGGACCACGAGGGCACGGCGGCGGTGGACGACGAGCGCCTCGATCGCGCGCCACTGGTCCGCCCGGAGCCGGGCGTCGGGCCGTCCTACGAGCGCCTGGAGCGCTGCCTGCGCCCGGGCCTCGGTCGTCACTGTGTCCATGTCGCCTCCCGGTCCCTACGCTCCCACGTCGCTCCGACACCCGCGGCCACGGCTTCGAGCGGAGGTCGGCGCGCCTGGGCTTCCAGGAACAACTCAGCGCTCGGCGCGAGGGCGGGGGGCGCGGCGTGGCGGGTTTGCTCCGGGAACAACTCAGCGCTCGGCGCGAGGGGGTGGGGCACGACGAGGGCTGCTCCGGGAACAACTCAGCGCTCGGCGCGAGGGGGGTGGGGCGTGGGCGCGCGCGAGGGGGTGGGGGCGTGGGAAGCGCGAGCGGAGGGGCGGTGAGGTGCCTCACACCTCGGCGGAATTCGGTAACGGCCCGCTACCTGGCCGATCGGCAGCGCCCTGCGGACTTCCCTCCTCCCTTGGCATGAATTACGCAACGACGCCGGTACGAAATAGGCCGAAGGGCTTGTAGGTAAGGCTCACCTAACCGTTAGATTGACCTCGGCCGGTCCGGCGCCACCGGCCGCCACAGCCCACGAGTGAAGGACACCCATGAGCATCGCTTCCCCCCTTCGTCGCCCGGCGCGCCTCGCGGGCGCGGCCGTCGTCGCCGCCCTGGCGCTGGCCGCCTGTGGCCAGGCCGACGGCGCCACCGAGACCGACGCCGCCGCCGAGACCGGCGCCGAGACCGTCGAGGTCGAGGACAACAACGGCACGCAGACGATCACCACGCCGCCGCAGTCGGTCGTCGCGACCGACAACCGGACCTTCGAGACCCTCGCCGCGTGGGACGTGGAGCTGAGCGCCGCCGCCGTGGCGCTCATGCCCGACACCGTCCCCTACGTGCAGGACGAGTCGATCATCGACCTCGGCAACCACCGCGAGCCGAACCTCGAGGCCGTCGTCGCTGCCGAGCCGGACCTCATCATCAACGGCCAGCGCTTCGCGGACTACCACGACGACTTCGTCTCCCTCGCCCCCGAGGCGGTCGTCCTCGAGCTCGACCCGCGCGAGGGGGAGCCCTTCACCGACGAGCTCAAGCGCCAGACCACCGTGCTGGGGGAGATCTTCGGCAAGCAGGCCGAGGCCGAGCAGCTGAACGCCGACCTGGACGCCGCGATCGAGCGGGCCCGCACCGCCTACGACTCCGCCGACACCGTCATGGCCGTCATCACCTCCGGTGGGGAGATCGGCTACTCCGCCCCGGGCACCGGCCGCACCCTCGGCCCGGTCTTCGACGTCCTCGGCCTCACCCCGGCCCTCGAGGTCCCTGAGGCCAGCGAGGACCACCAGGGTGACGACATCTCCGTCGAGGCCATCGCCGACTCCAACCCGGACTGGATCCTCGTCATGGACCGGGACGCGGCCGTCGCCGCGGACGACCCGGAGTACGCGCCGGCCGCCGAGGTCCTCGAGGCCTCCGAGGCGCTGACCGGTGTCACCGCGGTCAAGGAGGACCAGCTCGTCTACATGCCCGCGGACACCTACACCAACGAGGGCATCCAGACGTACACCGAGTTCTTCAACACCCTGGCCGACGCCTTCGAGGCCGGGCGCTGAGACCCCCCGGTGGGGCCGGCGTGAGCCCCGAGCGGGACGGCGCCCGTCCCGCACCGGCCTGTGGAGCATCGGTGCTCGTCCTCGTCGGAGCGACGTGTCGGTACCCCAGGTGGGGCTTGAACCCACGACCGACGGATTATGAGTCCGCTGCTCTGACCGGCTGAGCTACTGGGGCGCGGGGCGGCGCAGGCCGCCACGGCCCGGCAATCCTAGCGGCCGGCGGTCGGGATACCGTGAGGGCGTGCCCATCTTCCGTCGCTCCGCCCGCCTGCCCGACGCCGTCGCCGCGCACCTGCCCAAGGGTGACCGGCCGCTCGCCTTCGCCGCGATGACCAACGGGTCCTACGCCGTCGTCGTCCGTGACGCGCTGATCGTCGTGGGCGAGGACGGGCTCGGCCAGCGCACGGCGTGGCACGAGATCGAGAACGGCTCCTGGGACGGGGAGACCCGGACCTTCACGATCACGTGGGCCGACCGGGAGCGCCCGGACCAGCCGCTCGTCCTCGAGTCGGACGAGGTCGAGGTCTTCACCTCCACGCTCCGCGAGCGGGTGCAGTCCTCCGTGGTCCACCACGAGACCGTCGAGGTGGGCGGCACCCGGGTGCGCGCCATCGTCCGCCGTCGCGAGGACGGGAGCCTGTACTCCCAGGTCACCGCCTTCGGCCCGCTGCCCCGCGGCGAGGAGGCCGACCGTGAGATCGACGCGCTCGAGCGCCGCGTCCGCGAGGCCGTCGGCCTCACCGGCTGAAGTGCGGCCCAACTCACAGCCGGGGCGCCCGTGGGCGACTCCCGGAGCACGCCGCCGTCCTGTTAGAGTCGAGCCGCACGATCCCGCGTAGCTCAATTGGCAGAGCATCCGACTGTTAATCGGACGGTTACTGGTTCGAGTCCAGTCGCGGGAGCAGGCAAGGCCCGGAACCGCCAGGTTCCGGGCCTTTGTGCTTCCCGGGACGCCGTTGCGCTCGCGCGCGGGCCGTCCGGCGCGCACCATGGCTGGGCCGCACGTGGGAGCGACGACCTCGCCCCGGCGGCCCCCACACCCACCCACCGGGAGGCACGCGCATGACTCAGATCCCCACCGTCACGCTCAACACCGGCACGACGATGCCCATCCTCGGATTCGGCGTTTTCCAGGTGCCGCCGGAGGAGACCGAGAAGGTCGTCACCGACGCGCTCGCCGCCGGTTACCGCCACCTCGACACCGCGGCCGGCTACCGCAACGAGGACGCCGTCGGGCGCGCGATCGCCGCCAGCGGCATCGCCCGCGAGGAGCTCTTCGTCACGACCAAGCTGTGGAACCACGACGGCGGCGAGGAGGGCACCCGCCGCGCCTTCGAGGCGTCCCTGGAGAAGCTCGGGCTCGACTACGTCGACCTCTACCTGATCCACCAGCCCTTCGGCGACTACTACTCCTTCTGGCGCGCGATGTCCGAGCTCCACCGTGAGGGCGCGGCCAAAGCGATCGGCGTCTCGAACTTCTTCCCCGACCGCCTCGTCGACCTCGTCCAGCACACCGACGTCGTCCCGGCCGTCAACCAGATCGAGACGCACCCCTTCTACCAGCGGACCACCGACCAGGAGGTCATGGCCGGGCTGGGCGTCCAGATCGAGTCGTGGGGACCGCTGGCCGAGGGGAAGAACGACATCTTCTCCAACCCCACCCTCACGTCGATCGGGGAGGCGCACGGCAAGACCGTCGCGCAGGTCGCGCTGCGCTGGCTCGTCCAGCGCGACGTCGTCGTCATCCCCAAGTCCGTGCGCCCGGAGCGGATGGCCGAGAACATCGACATCTTCGACTTCGAGCTGAGCGAGGAGGAGATGGGCCGGATCGCCGAGCTCGAGACCGGCCGGTCGATCTCCCTCGACCACCACGACCCCGAGGTCGCCAAGCGCCTCGGTGGCGTCCGGCTCGGCTAGGCCGCGTGCGCCCCGCCGTCGTGATCACGGCGGCGGGGCGGTGCCCCGTCCCCTGGTAGCATCGTCCCCGCAATCCCGCGTAGCTCAACGGCAGAGCATCCGACTGTTAATCGGACGGTTGCTGGTTCGAATCCAGCCGCGGGAGCCACAGAAGGGCCCCGCCAGGCAGCTGCCTGGCGGCCCTTCCTCACTCAGCCGGTCACCCGGTAGTGGTTGCCCGACGGTGGGCGGCGAGCCCACCACCGCCCGCCACCAGGAGCAGCGCGAGCAGCAGAGCGGTGAGCTCCACACCCGTCACGGGCAGGCCGCCGCGGCCCGGACCGTCCGGTCCGCCTGCGGGCGGCGGCGTGGCGCCGTCGGT
Source organism: Oceanitalea stevensii (assembly GCF_014837105.1). Lineage (GTDB taxonomy): Bacteria > Actinomycetota > Actinomycetes > Actinomycetales > Actinomycetaceae > Oceanitalea > Oceanitalea stevensii. The sequence continues at coordinate 196,406 of NZ_JACSPO010000001.1, forward strand.
CGGCCCGTCCGTCGGGGCCGGGGAGCCGGTCGGGGGCTCCGTCGGCTGCTCGGTGGGCGGCGTCGTCGGCTCCTCGGCCGCGTCCACGAGCTGGCCCACGCCCCACCGCGCCGTGCTCTGGTAGCCGAGCCCGGTCGGGTCGGCCCAGTTGCGGATCGAGGTGCGGGTCGCGACGCCGTCGACGGTGCTCGCGTCGTTCACCTGGAAGTCCAGGCCGTGGAAGGACCCCAGGCCGCCCTCCTCGAGGAGGCTGATCGCCACCTCGACGACGTACCCGTCCTCGGTCACGGACGTCGCGCTCTGCACCCGGTCGGCCTGGAAGGCCTCGTCGCCGGTGCCGAAGGACACGACGTTCTCGTAGCTGACCCGGATCTGGGTGTCGTCGTAGCGGTACGGGCCGTTCTTGTCGTTGCCCGCGTCGACGTAGATCTCCACCGAGTCCTGCGCCCACGGGTCGCTGTGCTCGGCGTTCAGCTCGTCGTCGGTCACCTCCATGAGGACGTAGAGCGTGTTCTCGTCCCACAGGGTGCGGACCTCGGCGGTCGCCGTCCCGTCCGCGTCCGTCCCGTCGGTCAGGAGCGTCTGCTTGTCGGTGGTGACGACGTTCGCCGACTCCCACACGCCGTCGACGTCGCCGTCGACCTCCGGCAGCGCCTCGGCCGGCGCGACCTCGAGGTAGGACAGCGGCTCGACGAGCGTGAGCTGCGCGAGCGTGCCCGGCGAGCTCCAGCCCACCGCGCCGTCGTCGACCAGCGCCCGCAGGTCGAGGCCGAGGAGGTCGCCCTCCGCCGCGCCGTCGAGCGGGACGTGGACGACGGCGAACCAGGCCTCGTCGAGGTCCTCGGTGACCGCCTCGGCGTCACCCGAGCCGTCGCGCGCGACGGTGTAGGTCTCCTCGCCGACGACGATCTCGATCGCGTCCGCGTCGCCCGTGACGGCGGCGAGCACCGTGAGGTGGTCCTCCGCCCAGCGCAGCTGGAAGGCCGCGAGCTCGTCGAGCGCCTCGTCCTGGACCGTGTGGAGCGGGAGCTGGGCCCACTCGACGGCGTCCCACGCGTCCTCGTCGAGCGGGACGTCACCGGCGAAGACGAACGCCGAGCGCTGCCGCGGCGGCAGCTCCTCGCTGTCGACGGCGCCGTAGTACGCCGGCTTGGCGCGCAGGCTGCCGTCGAAGAGCAGCGGCGCGCCGTTGTCGTTGCGCCAGCTGCGGGTGTCGATGAGCCCCCAGACCGTCACCGAGTACAGGTCGTCGGCGTGGTCGCGGAAGACGCGGAAGGCGTCGCGGTAGTAGTAGCCCTGCTCGACGAGCAGGGCCTCGGTCACCGGCGTGCCGGTGGTGACGTCGAGCTCGGTGACCACCTGGAGGAGCCCGGTGTCCTGGAAGCGGACGATCGCGTCCTCCAGCGCCTGGACCGGCATGGCGAGGTTGACGTGGAACTGGTGCCCCACGCCGTCGATCGGCACGCCGCGGTCGACGAGCCGCTCGACGAGGTCGTAGTACCGCGTCTGCTTGCCCGACTGCTCGGTGTTGTAGTCGTTGATGAACAGCGTCACCGGGTCGGCGCCGGCGACGGCGTAGACGTCGTTGAACGCCTCGTCCGCGTACTCGAAGGCGAGGTCGATGAACTCCTCGCCGAGGATCCGGTACCACTCGCTGCGGCGCAGCCCGTCGGAGAACTCGCCGCTGTCGGAGACGACCTCGTTGACGACGTCCCAGGCGTTCAGCGGGTTCGTCTCGCTGCCGAAGGGCCCGTACTCGTCGCTCATCGTCTCGGCGACGGAGAAGATGTGCTCCCGCATCCGGTCACGCAGGACCTGCTGGTCCGCCGCGCTCGTCGTGAGCGGGGCGCCCGCCGCGTCCTGGAAGAACCAGGCCGGGGTCTGGCTGTGCCACACGAGGACGTGGCCGTACACGTCGAGGTCCTCGGCCTGGGCGAAGTCCATGATCGCCGCGGCCTCGGGGTGCATCCGGAAGGCGCCCTCGTCGTCGTACCAGGCCTCCGGCTTCATGTGGTTCTCGCCGGTCACCTGGGTGAAGTGGCGGGTGGTGAGCTCGGCGGAGTCGCCGAGGGTCTCGCGCCGGTCGATGGCCACGCCCACGGGGAAGGGCACGGTGTCCTTGAGCGGCGTGAGGTCCTCGATGCCGGTGCTGTCCTGGGAACGGATGGTCACGTCGTCGACGAGGAAGTCGCCGGCGCCGCCGGTGTTGTAGCTCGTCTCGAGGTAGATCCGGGCGCTGTCGGCGGCCGGCATGGTGAACGTGGCCGTCACCTGGGTCCACCCCGAGGAGGTGACGCCCGGGACCTGCGCGAGGGTGTCGAAGGCGTCGGCGCCGTCGGTGGTGCGCTGCATGCTCAGCCAGATGTCGTCGGTGTCCTCACCGGCCGCCATCTTCACCCACGCGGTCACCTCGTAGGTCGTGCCCGTCTCGACCCGTCCGGTGAGGTCGAGGCCGGTACCGTCGCCCTGGGAGGTGCGACCGGTGACCAGGGCGGCCTGCGCGCCGCCGTGCGCCTCGGCGTCCGTCACCGAGACGGTCGGGTCGCCGTCCGCGTCGCCGCGCGGGGCCCAGCCCTGCAGGCCGTCCTCGAAGCCGAAGGTGAGGTCGAGCGGCGCGACGGAGTCGAGGAGCCCGCCGCTGGGCAGGGTGAAGGTGAAGCCCTCGGCGAGCCGCTCGGTGATGACGGTGCGGACGGCCGCGATCGAGCTCGCCCGGTTCCCTCCGCCGTCGTGCACGAGGACGACGGCGCCCGGGGCGACGGCGGTGCGCAGGTTGGCGGTCAGTGTCGCCTCGGACAGGTCGTTGCCGTCCCAGTCGAAGATGAGGTTGCCCAGGCCGAGGGGCTGCATGCCGAGCGCGACGGCCACCTCGGGCGTCACGCCCCAGCTGCCGTTGGGTGCGCGGAAGTAGGGGACCGGGTGGTCGGGGTCGCCGAGCGCCTCGCGGATGATCGCGAGGTTCTCCTTGAGGTCGGCCTCGACCTCCTCCTGGGACCAGGCGCCCATGTCGGCGTAGCTCGTCGTGTGGTTGCACAGGGTGTGGCCCTCGTCGACCATCCGGCGCAGCAGCTCCGCGCCGCCGTCGGCCTGGATGTTCTGGCCGATGACGCAGAAGGTCGCGGTGAGGTCGTTCTCCGCGAGGAAGTCGAGGAGGTCCGCGGTCTCGCCCGGGTTCGGGCCGTCGTCGAACGTGAGGGCGGCGACGTCACCGGTGCCGCGCGCCGTCGTCACCTGCGCCTCGACCGGGCTCGTCGCCCCGCCGGGGACGAAGTCCGGGTCCGGGGTCGGCTCCCAGTCCTCGCCGCCGCCGTCGTCGGGCGCGGCCGTGATGAGGAGGTCGTCGAGGAGGTAGGTGTAGGTGCCCTCGGGGAGGTCGCCGGTGCCGATGTAGACCTGGCCGTCGGCGGGTGCCGTGAGGGTGCCGGTCACGGTGGTCCACGCGTCGGCGGTCATCGTCGTGCTGCCGATCCACGTGTAGTCCGGCTTCATGACGAAGCGGACGCCGGCCTCGCCGGGTGTGCCCGCGGCGAGGCGGGCGCGCATGGAGAAGGTGTACTCGGTGCCCTCCTCGAGGAGCCCGGCGGGGGTCTGGATGCCGATGTAGTCCGCGCCGCGGCCCGCGACCTGCAGGGCCTTGGTGCCGTCGACGTCGACGACGGACAGGGTCGGCTCACCGCTGAGGGTCCAGGGCTCCCAGGAGCCGTCCTCGAGGTCGGTGCTCACGACGACGACGGGGTCGCCGGCCGCCGCGGGTGCCGGGGTGTCGCCCGGCGCTGCCGCGGCCGTGACTCCTCCGGTCATCGTGAGGGCCAGGAGGCCCGCCCCCAGGGGTCTCCAACGTGGTCGGTTCCGCGTCATCACTGCTCCTTCGCAGAGGGTCACTGGTCCCGCACAGCGCCGCGGGCGGAAGCCCGGGGCGCTGTGCGGTGCCTGAACGGTAGGGCGTCGACAACGATGTCGATAACGGTATCGATGATCCCCGTCACACAGTAGAGCACGGGAGTCGCAGACGCAGAACGCCCGGCTGGAGAGCTCCAGCCGGGCGTTCCTGCGTCCGGTGTCGTGCGCGCCGCCGGGCGGCGCCGGTCCTAGCCTGCCGCGGGGCGGCGGATCCCGAGGGTGTCGGTCCCGTTGCCGTCCCAGTCACCCACGTGCACCTCGTCGCCTGCGCGACCGAAGGTCACCACGGTGTCCGCGTCCCCGCCACGCAGGGAGTTGTTCACGTAGTACGTCCGGCCTCGCTGGACGGCGAAGGTGTCGGTGCCGTTGCCGTCCCAGTCACCGGCGAGGGTGGTGTCCCCGTCCCGGCCGTAGCGGAACACCACGTCGGCGTCGCCGCCACGCAGGGAGTTCTTCACGTGGTAGGTCGCCCCGCGGCGGACCGCGAAGGTGTCCGACCCGTTGCCGTCCCAGTCGCCGACCAGCACCTGGTCAGCGGCCCGGCCGTAGCGGAACACCGAGTCGGCGTCCCCGCCACGCAGGGAGTTCGTCACGTGGTAGGTGTTGCCACGGCGCACCGCGAAGGTGTCCGTGCCGTCCCCGTCCCAGTCGCCGACGAGGATGGTGTCATCGGGTCGGCCGTAGGTGAGGACGACGTCGGCGTCCCCGCCCTGCTGGGCGTTGGACACGTGGAAGACGTTGCCGCGGCGCACCGCGACCGTGTCCTTGCCGTCCCCGTCCCAGTCGCCGACGTACACGGCGTCGGTCCACCGTCCGTAGGTGAAGGCGACGTCGGTCGACCCGCGCCAGGTGTTGGACAGGTGGAACTCCGCGCTCCGGCGGTCCGTGGGCTCCTCGGGCTCGTCCGGTCCGGGGACGACGACGAGCACCGCGCTGTCCTCGGAGCCCTCGAGGATGTCGAAGCCGAGGAACTCGGCCGTGACGGTCACGTCGCCGGGGGCGAGGTCCGCAGGCAGCGTCGCCGTGGCGACGCCGTCCTCGAGGAGGACCGTCTCGGACCACGAGCCGGCGCGGAAGGTGACCTCACCGCCGGTCTCGAAGCCGTCCTCCGCGACGACCGTCGCGGTGGCCGTGGCGGTCTCGCCCTCCTGGACCTCCGCGTCGACGGTGAGCTCCGTCGTCGTCGGCACGTCCTCGTTCTCGATGCCGCGGATGTCGTTCCACTCCCGCAGCGTGATCGGGATGACGGTGCCGTGGCGCGGCCGCGGCACGCCGGCGTTGGTCATGGTGATCGGCTTGGGGTCCCAGGTGGGTGCCTCGATGTCCTCGCTGCACGCCGCCTGGTAGCCGCCGCCGTTCGTGTACCGGTCGCCCCAGAGGTAGAACTCGCCGGGGCACGAGGTGTCACCGGGGTTGGCCTGGAAGATCACCGGGCCCTCGTAGCCCTGGTTCGGGTCCCACGTGGTGCGGCCGAGCGCCGGGGCGAGCAGCTCCCAGTTGTCGATGTCGCTGTCGAGGAAGTCGGTGTGCTTCTCGGAGAAGAGGTCCGAGCCGGCGTTGCCCGCCTCGTTCTTCGTCACCCGGTAGTACTCGTCGCCCACCTTGATCGCCGTCGTGTCGATCCGGGACTGCGGCGCGGGGTCCTGCCACACCTGGGGCTCGGAGAAGGTCTGGAAGTCGCGCGTGGTGTTGTACCACATCTGGGCGTTGCCCTGACCGGTGCGGTTGACCGGGTCGTTCCACAGCGACTGGGCCCAGAACACGGCGTACGCGCCGATCTCCTCCACCCACAGCGACTCCGGCGCGAATGCGTTGCCGGCGTCGTCCGGAGCGACCTTGACGTGCCGCTGCGGCGTCCAGCTCACGAGGTCGTTGGACTCGAAGACCTCGATGTACTGGGTGTCGTTGATGTTGTAGCCGCCCTGGTCGTACCAGTTGAGGTCGGTGGCGATCATGTAGAAGGTGTCGCCCTCGGGGGAGCGGACGATGTGCGGGTCGCGCAGCCCCTGGTCGCCCAGCTGGGAGATGAGCGAGGGCTGCCCGCCGGTGAGGCCGGTCCAGTCGAGGGCCGTGTTGCCGTTCGACGTCGCGAACATGATCTGCTCGCCGTCGGCCAGGTGCTCACCCTTGAAGTAGCCGAGGAAGTAGCGCTCGAACTCCTCGACGCGGGGCGTGGCCTTGACGGTGACCTCGAAGGTCTTCGTCTCCGACGCCTCGCCCTTCGTGGCGGTGGCGGTGAGCGTGACGTCGACGTCGGGGTGGCCGTAGGCCGGGCGGGTCACCTCGCCGGTGGGGCTGACGACCTCGGGGGCGCTGGACTCCCACGTGATCGTCGAGCCGAACTCTCCCTCGGCGGGCAGGGTGATGTTCCCGCGGACGTCGTCGCCCGCGTCGAGGTCGAGGTCGTAGACGTCGCGCTCGACGGCGGGGGAGTCCTGGAACTCGGCCTTGACGGTCACCTCGATGTCCCGGGTGACGACCTCACCGCCCTTGCGGACGGTCGCGGTCAGCGTCGCGGTGGCGTCGGGCTGCCCGACGGCGGGCCGGGTGACCCGGCCGGTGACGTCGACCTTCGGGGCGCTCGCCGGCGGCGTGTACACCTCGACGACGGACGGGTCGGAGGACTCCCAGGTGATCGTCGACCCGGCCACCGTGCCGAACTTCGGCAGCGTGATGTCACGGACGATGGCCTCGGTGAGGCCGAGGTCGATCGCGGCGGCGTCCGCCTGGGCGCCGGTGGTGACCGTCTCGGCGGCGAGGGCCGCGGCGTCGTCGGCGTCCACGGCGCGGTCGTAGACGCGGAAGTCGCGCAGGGTCCCGCGGAAGGAGTAGTCGCCGGACACCTGGGACCGGCCGAGGAAGTTGCAGCTCGTGCCCGCGGCGTTGACCGACGGGGGCGTGGTGAGGTTGGCGACCTGGCTCTGCTGGGCGCCGTCGACGTAGACCGTGCCGGTCCAGGTCCCGTCCTCGTTGAGCGCCTGGGTGTAGGTGACGTGCTTCCACGCCCCCTCGCGCAGGCGCTCCTGGTGCAGCGCCTGGTTCCCGACCTGGACGCGGAAGCGGGAGCCGGGCCGGTTCGCCGCGGTGTTGGACGCGAAGATCGAGCCCTGGACGCCCGTGTCGGCGTCGCAGGAGCCGGCCTTGCTCCCCAGGCTCCAGATCTGGTGGTGGCCGACGTTCGCGGGGTCGACCCACACGTCGTAGTCGATGGTGAGGTTCGACATGCCCGCGGTGAGGTTGTCCGGCAGGTCGACGTACGCGCCCTCGAGGGCGGTCTCGTAGGAGTCCGGGTTGAGCCGCACGCCGTCCCCGGTGAGCGTCGCCTTGTCGGCGTTGACGAGGGTGGCCGGGGTCCCGGCGGAGCCCGAGTTCGCCAGCACGGTCCCGCTCGTCTCGTCGAGCAGGAAGTGGTGGACGAGGCCCTCGAGGTCCGGCGTCGGGTCCGGTGGGACGGTGCCCGCTGAGGCCGAGGTGGCGGCCAGCCCACCGATCCCCACGGTGACGGCGGTGATGGCGCCGAGGAGCCGCGTACGCCGCTGCCTCGTCGCTGTCGGGTCAGGTGTCATGGATCGCGTACTCCTTCGTCGTGATCGGGCCTGCGCGCGCACGCGGCTAGGAGAGTCCCCCGACCACGGCGCGCCACCGGTCCGCGTCGGCGTGGACCGGTGAGGAAAAGCGCCTGAACCGGCGATGTTGCCGCTCACATCCGCGGGTGTCAAGGGTGTGCCCACGGAGGGGACACGGACCGTGCACCGGCGGCGCGGCGGCCCGCTAGCCTGGCTCGCGACGGTGAGGGAGCCGTCGCGGGAGGGGAGGTCGCATGGACGCGGACGTCATCGTCGTCGGGGCGGGACTGGCCGGGCTCGTCGCCACGGCCGAGCTCGCCGGAGCGGGACGCCGGGTCCTGCTCGTGGACCAGGAGCCGCTGCAGAACCTCGGCGGGCAGGCCTACTGGTCCTTCGGCGGGCTCTTCCTCGTCGACTCGCCCGAGCAGCGACGCATGGGCGTGCACGACGACGTCGAGCTGGCCTGGCAGGACTGGCAGGCCACCGCCGGCTTCGACCGCCCGCGCGAGGACCGCTGGCCCGCGCGCTGGGCACGCGCCTACGTCGACTTCGCCGCGGGCGAGAAGCGGGCCTGGCTGCACTCCCTGGGCGTGCGGTTCTTCCCGGTGGTCGGCTGGGCCGAGCGCGGCGGCACCCTCGCCACCGGCCCGGGCAACTCCGTGCCGCGCTTCCACATCGTCTGGGGGACCGGCCCCGGCCTCGTCGCGCCCTTCGCCCGGCAGGTGCGTGCCGCCGTCGACGACGGGCTCGTGCGGCTGGCCCCGCGCCACCGCGTCACCCGGCTCACCACGAGCGGGGGAGTGGTCGACGGCGTCGCGGGGCAGGTCCTCGCGCCGGACACCGCCGCGCGGGGCGAGCCGACGAGCCGCGAGGTCGTCGGCGACTTCGCGCTCCGGGCCCAGGCCGTCGTCGTCGCGTCCGGGGGGATCGGCGGGAACCACGAGCTCGTGCGGCGCTGGTGGCCGCAGTCCCTCGGCACGCCGCCGGAGCGGATGCTCACCGGTGTGCCCGCGTACGTCGACGGCTCGATGCTCGAGGTGGCCGAGCAGGCCGGCGCGAACCTCGTCAACCGCGACCGCATGTGGCACTACACCGAGGGCATCGAGAACTACGCGCCCGTGTGGCCCGGGCACGGCATCCGGATCCTGCCCGGCCCGTCGTCGCTGTGGCTCGACGCCGCCGGCCGCCGCCTCCCCGCCCCGCTGTTCCCGGGCTTCGACACCCTCGCGACCCTGCGCCACCTGCGCGCCACCGGGCACGACCACAGCTGGTTCGTCCTCACCCAGCGGATCATCGAGAAGGAGTTCGCGCTCTCCGGCAGCGAGCAGAACCCCGACCTCACCGGCAAGGACCTGCGCCGGCTCGCCGAGCGGCTCCGCGCCGGTGCGCCCGGGCCGGTGGCCGAGTTCATGCGGCAGGGCGCGGACTTCGTCGTCGCCGACTCGCTCGAGGAGCTCGTCGCGGGGATGAACCGGGTGACGCCCGAGGCACCGCTCGACCTCGACGTCGTCGCCCGGGAGGTCCACGCCCGCGACCGGGAGATGGCCAACGAGTTCACCAAGGACGCCCAGGTGACGGCGCTGCGCCAGGCCCGCACCTACCGCGGCGACCGCCTCATCCGCGTCGCCCCGCCCCACCGCCTCCTCGACCCCGAGGCCGGGCCGCTCGTGGCGGTCCGGCTCCATGTCCTCACCCGCAAGACCCTGGGCGGGATCGAGACCGACCTCGACGGCCGGGTCCTCACCGCCGACGGCGGCCCGGTCCCGGGCCTCTTCGCTGCCGGGGAGGCCGCGGGCTTCGGCGGGGGCGGGGTGCACGGCTACCGCTCCCTCGAGGGCACCTTCCTCGGCGGCTGCCTCTTCTCCGGCCGCCAGGCCGGCCGCGGCGTCATCGCGCAGACGTAGCGGGCACGGGCGGGCCGGCGCCCGCGCCCGGGCCCGCGTCGCCGGTCGTGCGGCCTCCGGGTCCGCCGGGGACCGGGTCCCACGCGACGTGCCGGCGGCGACGGGGCCGCCGTCGTCGCCGTCGTGGTCGTCGTCGTCGTCGACCTAGGGTGTGGACTTGTGGTCCTCTGACGTCGCGAATCCCACACCCAAGCCCGGCCGGAGGGCGACCGCGCGTGCCGGAGCACCGCGCGGGCCGTGGGAAACTGGTCCCCATGGCTATGCGAGACATCCGCGTCGTGGGTGACCCCGTCCTGCGCACCCCGTGCGAACCGATCACGGACATCGACGAGCGCGTGAAGATGCTCGTCGAGGACCTCCTCGAGACGGTCGACCACGAGGGCCGGGCCGGGCTGGCGGCCAACCAGATCGGTGTGAGCCTGCGCGCGTTCTCGTGGAACATCGACGACGAGATCGGCTACGTCCTCAATCCGCGCCTCGTCGAGGTCTCCGAGGAGGAGTACCAGGACGGCGACGAGGGCTGCCTGTCGGTGCCCGGGCTCTGGTTCCCCACCGAGCGCGCCTGGTACGCCCGCGTCGAGGGCACCGACCTGGACGGCAAGAAGGTGGTCGTCGAGGGTGAGGAGCTCATGGCCCGCTGCCTCCAGCACGAGTGCGACCACCTCGACGGCATGCTCTACATCGACCGGCTCGAGCGCGCCCAGCGCAAGAAGGCGATGCGCGCGATCCGCGAGATGCTCTGAGCCCTTCCGCCGACGCTGATTGTCGGTTAAAGTGAGCGGCTGGTCCGGCCGTCGGACCTCACCTTGGGGAGGGTGCGTGCTCAACCTCTGGAACCTCACCGCGCGCTACGACCGCGACCTCGGTCGTCTGGCCAGCGCGCTGTGTTGTCGACCCTGAGCACCCGCGGGACCTGAGCCCCGGACGCCCCCGGCGACGACGCCGACCCTGAACCACCTTGCCGACCCGTGTCGGCACGCGTCCGAGTACCCGCGTCGGCGCGCGCACATCTCGCGCGCGCCGCCACCCTTGTCACCTTCGCGTACCCGGAAAGGCAGTCATGTCCACGTCCACTGCACCTACCCGACGGCGTCTGCGGGCGCCGTCCTTCACCGTCCAGATCCTCGCCGCCCTCGTCCTGGGCGTGCTGCTCGGCTGGTGGGCGCTCGCGATCGGTGAGGGCCCGAACGAGGAGCCCAACGGGCTCACCGTCGCGCTGAGCACCATCGGCTCGACCTTCGTCAGCCTGCTGCGCGCCACCGTCCCGCCGCTGGTCTTCACCGCGATCGTCGCCTCGATCGCCAACCTGCGCGGCGTCGCCAACGCCGCCCGCCTCGCCGGCCAGACGCTCCTGTGGTTCGCCATCACCGCGGCGGCCTCCGTCGCCATCGGCATCGGGCTGGGCCTGCTCATGCAGCCGGGCATCAACACCTCGGTCGGTGCCGACGCCGCGAGCGACCCCGGCCGCTCCGGCAGCTGGCTCGACTTCCTCAGCGGCCTCGTGCCGGTGAACTTCCTCGGCCTGGAGACCTCGGCCTCGCTCGAGCGGAGCGAGGCGGGCGACATCCTCGGCGTCGGCAGCTCGCTGAGCTTCAACGTCCTGCAGATCCTCGTCATGGCCCTCGTCGTCGGTATCGCCGCGCTCAAGGTGGGGGACAAGGCCGAGCCCTTCCTCTCGGTCAACCGTTCGCTCCTCGCGATCATCCAGAAGCTGCTGTGGTGGATCATCCGCCTCGCGCCGCTGGGCACCCTCGGTCTCATCGGCCGCGCGATCGCCACCTACGGCTGGGACGCCCTCGCGCCGCTCGGCACCTTCGCCGGCGCCGTCTACATCGGTCTCGCGCTCGTCCTCCTCGTCGTCTACCCGGTCGTCCTCAAGACCAACGGGCTCGGCGTCATGCGCTTCTTCCGCGGCGCCTGGCCGGCCATCCAGCTCGCCTTCGTCTCGCGCTCCTCGATCGGCACCCTGCCGCTCACGCAGCGGGTGACCGAGCGCAACCTCGGTGTCCCGCCGGCCTACGCCTCCTTCGCGGTGCCGCTCGGCGCGACGACGAAGATGGACGGCTGCGCCTCGATCTACCCGGCCCTCGCCGCGATCTTCGTCGCGCAGTTCTTCGGGCTCGAGCTCGGCGTCACCGACTACCTCCTCATCGCGTTCGTGTCCGTCGTCGGCTCCGCGGCGACGGCGGGACTCACCGGCGCGATCGTCATGCTCACCCTCACGCTGTCGACCCTGGGTCTGCCGCTCGAGGGCGTGGGCCTGCTCCTCGCCATCGACCCGATCCTCGACATGGGCCGCACGGCGACGAACGTCGCCGGCCAGGCGCTCGTGCCGACCGTCGTCGCCAAGCGTGAGGGCATCCTCGACCTCGAGCGGTACAACTCCGCCAACGCCGAGAACATCTTCTCCGACGAGGACGAGGAGTACGCCGCACAGGCGCCCGAGCAGGTGAGCGGCCGTCCCGAGGCCGCCGAGCCGCAGCCGGCACGCGCCTGAGCCGAGCGCCCGGGCGGCCCCCCCGGGGGGCCGCCCCCGCCCCCGCGGGGG
>NZ_JACSPO010000001.1:208333-346265 GCF_014837105.1 Oceanitalea stevensii
GTCTGCGTCACGTGTTCCTCCAGGTGGTCTCGGGGGGGGCCCCCCCCCCCGCGCCGGTTGTGGCATGATGAGCCCGTCACGCCGTGATCGTGGAGAGCCACTGGTTCCAGCCCTGAGGTCGTAGGGGAAGACGTACCTCAACCGGAACCAGGAGGGTCGACATGAGTGGTGCCAGCACCCGCGGTGTCATTTTCGTGCACTCTGCGCCCCGTGCGCTGTGCCCGCACATCGAGTGGGCGGCGGGGACGGTCCTCGACGGACGCGTCACCCTGGAGTGGACGGAGCAGCCTGCCGCGCCCGGACTCTTCCGCGCCGAGTACTCGTGGGCCGGGCCCGTGGGCACCGGGGCACGTCTCGCCTCGGCGCTGCGCGGCTGGACGCACCTGCGCTACGAGATCACCGAGGACCCCGCGCCCGGCATCGACGGCGGCCGCTGGTCCCACACCCCCGAGCTGGGGATCTTCCACGCCCAGACCGACGCCCACGGCAACGTCGTCGTCCCCGAGGACCGCATCCGCGCGGCGCTGGAGTTCGCCGCCGACCCCGCCCGCATGCGGCACGAGATGAACCTCGCGCTCGGTCAGGCATGGGACGACGAGCTCGAGCCCTTCCGCTACGCCGGCGCCGGCGCCCCGGTCCGCTGGCTCCACCGGGTCGGCTGACTCCCGCCACCCTCTCGACGCGCGAGTACGCACGAACGGTCACCCTGGCTCCCTGCGACGGGAGCCGGAGTGACCGTTTGTGCGTACTGGGCGAAGAAGGGGGGCGCCGGCGCGGGGCGCCCGCCGCGTCAGGCGTTGCGCAGGGCCAGGGCGACGTTGTGGCCGCCGAAGCCGAAGGCGTTGTTGACGCCGACGACGTCGCCCGAGGGCAGCTCGCGGGGCGTGTCGCGGACGAGGTCGATCTCGAGGTCCGCGTCCATCTCGGTGACGTTGATCGTCGGGGGAGCGGTGCGCTCCTTGATCGCGAGGACGGTGAAGATCGTCTCCAGCGCACCGGCGCCGCCGAGGAGGTGGCCGGTCATCGACTTCGTCGCTGAGATGGTCACGTGGTCGGCGTCCGAGCCCAGGCCGCGGCGGATCGCGGCGGCCTCGATGCCGTCACCGACGGGGGTGGACGTCGCGTGGGCGTTGACGTGGACCACGTCGCGGCCGGTGACCCCGGCGTCCTCCAGCGCGAGGCGCATGGCGCGCTCCTGCCCGGCGCCGGTGGGGTCGGGCGGGGCGATGGCGTACGCGTCGGACGTCATGCCGACGCCGCAGATCTCGGCGTACACGCGCGCGCCGCGGGCGGCGGCGTGCTCGGCGCTCTCCAGGACGACGATCCCGGCGCCCTCGCCCATGACGAAGCCGTCACGGGTGGTGTCGTAGGGCCGCGAGGCGCCCGCGGGGTCGTCGTTGCGCGTGGACAGCGCCTGCATCTTCGCGAAGGCGGCGAGCGGCATCGGGTGGATCGCGGCCTCGGTGCCGCCGGCGACGACGACGTCGGCGCGGCCCGAGCGGATCATCTCCACGCCCATGGCGATCGCCTCCGCGCCCGAGGCGCAGGCGGACACGGGGGCGTGGGCCCCGGCGCGGGCGCCGACCTCGAGGGAGACGTACCCGGCGGGGGAGTTGGGCATGAGCATGGGCACGGTGAGCGGCATGACGCGACGTGCGCCGCGCTCCTTGACGGTGTCCCAGGCGTCGAGCAGCGTCCACACGCCACCGATCCCGGAGGAGACGACGGCGCCCAGGCGCTCCGGCTCGACCTCGGGAGCGCCGGCGTCGGCCCAGGCCTCGCGCGTGGCGATGACGGCGTACTGGGCGCTGGGGTCCATCTTGCGGGTCTCGTTGCGCGCCAGGACGTCGGCGGCGGGCACGGCGAGCTGGCCGGCGAAGGTCACCGGGATCTCGTAGCGCTCGGACCAGTCGTTCTCGAGGGTGCGCACACCCGAGCGTCCGGCGAGCGCACCGGCCCAGGTGGAGGGCACGTCGCCGCCCAGCGGCGTGGTGGCTCCGAGCCCGGTGACGACGACGGTGGGGGTGGCCATGACAGCTCCTCGGGTGTGGCGGGGGTGGGGGACGACCCGGGCGGCAGCGCCGCCCCGATCGACTCGGTCAGGCGTTCTGGGCGCCCTGGATGAAGGAGACGGCGTCCTGGACGGTCGCGAGGTTGGCGACCTCCTCGTCGGGGATGCGGACCTCGAACTTCTCCTCGGCCAGCGTCACGATCGTCATCATCGACAGGGAGTCGATGTCGAGGTCGTCGGTGAAGGACTTCTCCGGGAGGACCGCGTCGACCGGAAGGCCGGTCTCCTCGTTGACGATCTCCGCCAGTCCAGCCAGGATCTCCTGCTCGCTGTAAGCCATGCGCGTTGCTCCAATTCGGTGTGGGTTGGTCGAGAAACAGTGTGGTCTACGACGTGCTCGTCGCTCCGGGCGACGCGCCCGTCACGGCAGGGCCACCACCTGGGCGGCGTAGGCGAGACCGGCGCCGAAGCCGATCTGCAGGGCCAGCGCGCCGGACTCCACCGCACCCTCCCGCTGCAGCCGCTCGGTCGCGAGGGGGATGGAGGCGGCGGAGGTGTTGCCGGTCTGGGCGATGTCACGCGCGATGACCACGGTCTCGGGCAGCCCGAGCTGCTTGGCGAGCTGGTCGATGATGCGCATGTTGGCCTGGTGGGGGATGAACACCTCGATGTCCTCCGGGCGCAGCCCCGCGGCCTCGATGGCCTCCTTGGCCACCTTCGCCATCTCGAAGCTCGCCCACTTGAACACCGTGGGGCCCTTCTGGCGCAGCGTCGGCCACGAGGTGTCGGTGCCGTCGCGGAAGGTGAGCCAGGAGTGGGTCTGGTAGATCGCGTCGGCCTGACCGCCGTCGGAGCCCCACACCGTGGGGCCGATGCCCGGGGTGTCGGACGGGCCGACGACGGCGGCGCCCGCGCCGTCGCCGAGGATGAAGGAGATCGTCCGGTCGGTCGGGTCGATGAAGTCCGACATGCGCTCCGCGCCGACGACGAGCACGTACTCGGCGGTGCCGGCGCGCACGAGCGCGTCGGCCTGGGCGATGCCGTAGCAGTACCCGGCGCACGCGGCGGAGATGTCGTAGGCCGCGGCCGGGGTCGCGCCGATGCGGTCGGCGATGATCGTCGCCAGCGCGGGCGTCTGCTCGAGGTGGGTGACGGTGGCGACGATGACGGCACCGAGCTGGGAGCCCTCGATGCCCGCGGCGGCCAGCGCCTTGCGGGCGGCCTCCTCGGTCATCGCCGCGATGGTCTGCTCCTCGGTGGCCCGGCGACGCTCGATGATCCCCGTGCGCTGCTGGATCCACTCGTCGGAGCTGTCGATGGGCCCGACGATGTCGTCGTTGGGCACGACGTTCTCGCCGCGTACACCGCCGATGCCGAGGATGCGCGAGTAGGTGGTGGGCTGCGCCGAGCGCAGGGTGGGACGGGTCATCGGGAGCCTCCGTGCTCGCGCACCAGCTCGCGGGCCGCGTCGATCTGGTCGGGGGACTTCAGGGCGAGGGTCTGCACGCCGGGCAGCGTACGTCGGGCCAGGCCGGTGAGGACACCGGCGGGCGCGAGCTCGATGACGGCGGTGACGCCGAGGTCGAGCATGGTCCGGCAGCACAGGTCCCAGCGGACGGGCCGGGCGACCTGCGCGACGATGCGCTCGAGGGCGTCGTCGCCGGAGGTGACGGCGGCGCCGTCGGCGTTGGACAGGAGGGTGGCGCTCGGCTCGGCCGGCGCGATCGCCGCGGCGGCCGCGCGGACCTGCTCGACGGCGGGGGCCATGTGCTCGGTGTGGAAGGCGCCGGCCACCTGGAGCGGGACGACGCGGGCCTTGGCGGGCGGCGCGTCGGCGAGCGCGGTGAGCTGCTCGAGCGTGCCCGCGGCGACGACCTGCCCGCCGCCGTTGACGTTGGCGGCGGTGAGCCCGTGGGCGGCGAGCGTCGCCTCGACCTCCGCGGGGTCCCCGCCGACGACGGCGCTCATCCCGGTGGGCGTGACGGCGGCGGCCGCGGCCATCGCCCGTCCGCGCACCCCGACGAGCGTGAGCGCGTCGGCGGCGCTCAGCGTCCCGGCGACGGCCGCGGCGGCGAGCTCGCCGACGGAGTGGCCCGCGGTGACGCCGACGGCGCCGGTGTCCTCACCGAGCAGGGCCTGCAGCGAGAGCAGGGACGCGGCGACGATGAGCGGCTGCGCGTACTGCGTGTCCCGGATCGTCTCGGCGTCGGCCTGGGTGCCGAGCTGGCGCAGGTCCACCTGGGCGGCGTCGCTGAAGGCCTCGAGGGACGCGTCGAGAGCGGGCAGCTCGAGCCAGGGGCTGAGCATGCCGGGGGCCTGGGCGCCCTGACCGGGGCAGAGGATGGCAAGCACGGATTCCACTCTGCCAACAAAACGACGCCCGTCCACGCCTACGACGCCTACCAACTCGTTTCCGAGGCCTTGTGGAGTGTCCACAAACCCGGGGCTCCGGCGTCGTCGGGGTGCGACGCCGGTCACACGCCCGAGTGGTCACCCGCCCCCGCGGAGAGCCGGCCGACGACGAGCGCCACCTGGAGGACGAAGGCCTCGCGGGGGACCGTCGCGTCCCAGCCGACCACCTGGGAGATGCGGCGCAGACGGTAGCGGACGGTGTTGGGGTGGACGTACAGCGCCCGGGCGGCGGCCTCGAGGGAGCGGCCCTGGGCGAGGTACTCGCCCAGGGTCTCCAGGAGCGGGCCGCCCGAGGTGGCGAGGGGCCGGTAGATCTCGGTGATGAGCGTGCGCCGCGCGAGCGGGTCGCCGTTGACGAGGCGTTCGGGCAGCAGCTCGTCGGCCTCGACGAGCTCGGGCGCGTCCGGCCACGCGGGGGCGGCGATGAGGCCGGCGAGGGCGGCGCGGGCCGAGCGTCCGGCGTCGGCGATGTCGGCCACCTGCGGGCCGATGACGACGGTGCCCGGGCGCAGGCGCGGCATGAGGGAGTCGGCGGCGGCGCGCAGCTCCTCGCCGCCGAGGACGACGACGAGCCGGTCGCCCTGGATGCCGACGAGCGCGTCGTGGGCGGCGCGGCGGCAGGCACGGCGCAGCTCGGCGGTGCTGCGCTCGTCGAGCGGGCCGCGGGTGGTGCCGACGAGGACGACGGTCGAGCCGGTGCCCGACCACCCGAGCGCGGAGGCGCGCGAGCGGAGGGACGCGTCGGTGTCCCCGCGCACGAGGGAGTCGACGACGAGCGCCTCGAGCCGGGCGTCCCAGGCGCCGCGCGCCTCGGCCGCGCGGGCGTAGACCTCCGCGGCGGAGAAGGCGACCTCGCGGGAGTAGCGCAGGACGGCGTCGCGCAGGTCGCGCTGCTGGCCCGGGGCGGCGAGCTGGACGGCGTTGTCCTCGACGACCTCGACGACGAGCCGCACGAGCTGGAGCGTGTGCTGCAGGGAGATGGAGCGGGTGAGCTCCGGCGGCGCCGCCCGGAAGATCTCGGCCGCGTTGTAGGTGGCCGCCGAGGAGCTCTCGTACCAGGTGATGAAGGCCGCGATGCCGGACTGGGCGACGAGCCCGATCCACGAGCGGTCCTCGGCGGCGAGCTCGCGGTACCAGGGGATCTCGGCGTCGAGGCGCTTGAGCGCCGCCGAGGTGAGCAGGTCGGTCCCGCCGCGGAGACGACGGACGACGTCGGAGCTGTCGTGCGCGTCGGCGGAGGTGCTGCCAGGGACCATGGGCCAGAGCATAGGGGAGCGCTTGTGGGAAGCCGACAAGAGCGCCCGGCTGGTGAGAAACGGTGGCCGATGTGGCCGCCGGTGACGCCGTCGGCGTGAGGGGAGAGGCATTCGCCAGTAGGGTCGAGGACATGGCTCTTCTCGCGCGACTGAAGGCGCTGCTCACCCGGCGCAGCCCGATGCGGCGGCCGGGTACCCGGCAGGCCACCACCGCTGCCCGCAGCGAGGACCTCCCACAGGAGGCCACCCTGCGCGCCAAGCTGGTGGACGACCCCAACGACATCCAGGCGTTCCGGGAGCTCGCCGAGCTCGTCCGCCGCCGCGCCGACTCGGTGGAGCCGGTCGACCCGCTCATCGCCGAGCACGAGCGGGCGGAGCACCACATCGGCGCCGACGTCGCCATCTGGGCGCTCGCCGAGGAGCTCGCCGGCAGCCCGCGGGCCTGGTACCCGCTCATCGAGCTCGCCCGCCTGTCCCTCCACGACGACCACGAGGGGGCGATGCGCCGTCTCAACGCCGCCTGCGAGCGGGAGCACACCGGTCTCGCGCTCGCCGAGGGCGTCCGCACGCTCCGCGAGGCGGAGCTGCCGGGCGACGGCCTGGGCCTCGGCGTGGGCCAGTGGTCCCCGCGCGACCACGTCCCCGAGGCCGGCCGGCAGATCGTGCTCGCCGCGCTGGACGCCGAGCGCCCGCTCGACGCGCGCCGCCACCTCGAGGAGCTCAAGTCCCGCGACGACGCCGAGACCCGCGCCGTCGTCACCGAGCTCGAGCCCCGCGTCGCGGCCGCCGAGCGCCTCTGACAGGCGGACGCACCGCCCCCCACCCCTAACGCCGAGAGCCGGATTCCTCCCTGGAGGAATCCGGCTCTCGGCGTTAGGGGTGGGGCTGGAGGAATCCGGCTCTCGGCGTGCATGGGAGGGGCGACGCGGCGGGACATCGGTCCCTCCTGTGCCACCTCCCGTGCTGCTTGACTGGTGGCATCACCACATCCGGTGCACACCCCGAGGGTCATCACCCCCGGCCCTCGGCCACCCGAGGAGGATCCATGCCAGACACGATGCGCGCCGCCGTCGTCCCCGAGCTCGGCCGGCCGCTGACCATCGCGGACGTCCCCGTCCCCACCCCCGGCCCCTACGAGGCGCTGGTGAAGGTCGACTACACCGGCGTGTGCCACACCGACCTCCACGCCGCCCACGGCGACTGGCCGGTCAAGCCCGTCGCCCCGTTCATCCCCGGCCACGAGGGCGTGGGGACCGTCGTCGCCGTCGGCGACCGCGTCGAGCGCGTCAAGGTCGGGGACACCGTCGGCAACGCGTGGCTCGCCAGCGCCTGCGGCGAGTGCGAGTACTGCCAGACCGGCTGGGAGACGCTGTGCGAGTCCCAGCAGAACAGCGGCTACTCCGTCGACGGCTCCTTCGGCCAGTACATGCTCGTCGACTCCCGGTACTGCCCCGTCATCCCCGACGGCGTGGACCCGGCCGCCGCCGCGCCGATCCTCTGCGCCGGGGTCACCGTCTACAAGGGCCTCAAGGTCACCGACACCAAGCCCGGCGAGTGGGTGCTGGTCTCCGGGATCGGCGGGCTCGGCCACATCGCCGTCCAGTACGCCGTCGCCATGGGGCTGCGCGTCGCCGCGGTCGACGTCGACGACAGCAAGCTCGAGCTCGCCCGCCGCCACGGGGCGGAGGTCGTCGTCAACGCCCGCACGAGCGCGGACCCGGCCGCGGAGATCAAGGCCGCGACCGGGGGTGTGCACGGCGCCCTCGTCACCGCCGTCAACGCCCACGCCTTCCCCCAGGCCGTCGGGGCGCTGCGCCGGGGCGGCACGGTGTCCCTCGTGGGCCTGCCGCCGGAGCAGTTCCCGCTCGACATCTTCACCACCGTGCTCTTCGGCCTCACGGTGCGCGGCTCGATCGTCGGGACCCGCAAGGACATGGCCGAGGCGCTGGACTTCTTCGCCCGCGGCAAGATCAGCCCCACCTACACAATGCGGCCCATGGCGGAGATCAACGAGATCTTCGCCGAGATGGAGGAGGGCCGGATCGACGGCCGCGTCGTCATGAGCATGGCCGAGTAACCGACCCGCATACGCCGAGAGCTGGATCCCGCCCGGGCGGGATCCAGCTCTCGGCGTATGTGCGGGGACCCAGAGAAGCGCCGAGCGCTGAGCTGTTCCAGGAACAACTCAGCGCTCGGCGCTTCCTTGTGTGGTGCGGGGGACCTAGGAGTCGCCGCCCGCGGTGCCGGACTCACCGGCGTTGACGTCGGACAGGCGGTAGCGCTCGGCCGCCTGACGCGGGATGTCGGCGTCGATCGTGCCCTGGGCCGCGAGGGCCTGCAGCGCCTTGACCACCATGGAGTGGGAGTCGATGAGGAACTGGCGGCGGGCTGCCGGGCGGGTGTCGGAGTAGCCGAAGCCGTCCGCGCCGAGGACGTGGTAGTCGCCCGGCACCCACTGGCGGATCATGTCCGGGACCATGTGGTCCCAGTCGCTCGAGGCGATGTACGGGCCGCCGGCGTCACGCAGCTTGGTCGTGACGTAGGCCTCGCCGTGGTCGCCGCCCGGCTCGAGCAGCCGCTGGCGCTCGACCTGGAGGGCCTGGCGGCGCAGCTCGCCCCAGCTCGTCACCGACCACACGCCGGCGCGCACGCCCCAGTCCTCGGCGAGGATCTCGCGGGCGTGCATCGCCCACGGGACACCCACGCCGGACGCCATGAGCTGGACCCACGGACCGTCACCCTCGGAGGGGACGATCTGGTGGATGCCCTTGAGGATGCCCTCGACGTCGACGTCCTCCGGCTCGGCCGGCTGGACCATCGGCTCGTTGTACACCGTGAGGTAGTACATGACGTTGGGGTCGCGCGGGTCGTCGGCGCCGTACATGCGCTGCAGGCCGTCGCGGACGATGTGGCGGATCTCGTAGGCGTAGGCCGGGTCGTAGTTGACGAACGCGGGGTTCGTCTGGGCGAGCACGAGGGAGTGCCCGTCCATGTGCTGCAGGCCCTCACCGGCCAGCGTGGTCCGCCCGGCGGTGGCGCCGATGACGAAGCCGCGGGCCAGCTGGTCCCCGGCGGCCCAGAAGGCGTCGCCGGTGCGCTGGAAGCCGAACATCGAGTAGAAGATGTAGACCGGGACGAGCGGCTCGCCGAGGGTGGCGTAGGACGTGCCGACGGTCTGGAAGACCGCGGCCGAGCCCGCCTCGTTGATGCCCATGTGCATGATCTGGCCGGTCTCGGACTCCTTGTAGGAGAGCATGAGGTCGGCGTCCACGGCGGTGTAGTTCTGGCCGTGGGTGTTGAAGATCTTCGCGGTCGGGAAGATGGCGTCCAGGCCGAAGGTGCGGGCCTCGTCCGGGATGATCGGCACGATGCGGTTGCCGATCTGCTTGTCCTTCATCAGCTCCTTGAGGAGCCGGACGAAGGCCATGGTCGAGGCGACCTCCTGCTTGCCCGAGCCGCTCTTGAGCACCTCGTAGGGCTTGTCGTCGGGCAGGGGCAGGGTGCCCTTGTCGCCGCGGCGCTCGGGGACGAAGCCGCCCAGCGCCTTGCGGCGCTCGAGCATGTACTGCAGCGCCGGGTCGTCGTCCTCGGGGCGGTAGTACGGCGCGTTGTACGGGTCCTCGAGCTGCTCGTCGGGGATCGGGATGCGCAGGGCGTCCCGGAGCATCTTGAGGTCCGTCGTCTTCATCTTCTTCATCTGGTGCGTGGAGTTGCGACCAGCGAAGCTCGGGCCCAGGCCGTAGCCCTTGACCGTCTGCGCGAGGATGACCGTGGGCTGCCCGGTGTGGTCCATGGCGGCCTTGTAGGCGGCGTAGATCTTGCGGTAGTCGTGGCCGCCGCGCTTGAGCGCCCAGATCTCGTCGTCCGTCATGTCCTTGACGAGCTCCTTGGTCCGCGGGTCGCGGCCGAAGAAGTGCTCACGGACGTAGGCGCCGTCGTTCGCCTTGTAGGTCTGGTAGTCGCCGTCGAGCGTCTGGTTCATGAGGTTGACCAGCGCGCGGTCCTTGTCGGCGTTGAGCAGGGAGTCCCACTCGCGGCCCCACAGGACCTTGATGACGTTCCAGCCGGCGCCGCGGAAGAAGGCCTCGAGCTCCTGGACGATCTTGCCGTTGCCACGGACCGGTCCGTCCAGGCGCTGCAGGTTGCAGTTGACGACGAAGGTGAGGTTGTCCAGGCCCTGCTGGGCGGCGAGCTGGAGCATGCCGCGCGACTCGGGCTCGTCCATCTCGCCGTCGCCGAGGAAGGCCCACACGTGCTGCTGGGAGGTGTCCTTGATCCCGCGCTCGTGGACGTAGCGGTTGGTGAAGGCCTGGTGGATGGCCTCGGCCGGACCCAGCCCCATGGACACCGTGGGGAACTCCCAGAAGTCCTTCATGAGGCGCGGGTGCGGGTAGGAGGGCAGTCCGCCGCCGGGGTGCGAGTGCTCCTGGCGGAAGCCGTCGAGGTCGTCCTCGCTCAGGCGGCCCTCGAGGTAGGCGCGGGCGTAGTTGCCCGGCGCGGAGTGGCCCTGGAAGAAGATCTGGTCGCCGCCGCCGGGGTGGTCCTTGCCGCGGAAGAAGTGGTTGAGGCCCACCTCGTAGAGCGTGGCGATCGAGGCGTAGGAGGAGATGTGGCCTCCGACGGCGACGCCGGGACGCTGGGCGCGGGTGACCATGACGGCGGCGTTCCAGCGGATCCAGCCGCGGTACTTGCGCTCGGCGGCCTCGTCGCCCGGGAAGTACGGCTCCTCGTGGACGCCGATGGTGTTGACGTAGGGGGTGGTCATCGGGGCCGGCACGGCCACGTTGCGCTGACGCGCGCGACGCAGCAGGTTGAGCAGCATGTACCGGGCGCGGGGGCCGCCACGCTCGTCGATGAGCCCGTCGAGGGACTCGAGCCACTCCTGGGTCTCAGCAGTGTCGATGTCCCTGACCTGGCTCAGCAGACCGTCGATGAGCGGTCCAGATCCGTCCTGTGGACTCACACGTCCTCTTTCCCTCAGGCGTCGGCGCGCCGACGCGCGTGGCTGGTGCTCGGTATCAACCAGACTAGGCCCATTCTGGCGCCCGGTGGCAGTCGAAACCATTGCCTGGGGCGTGCACTGCTATGACCTTCGCAACAGGCGCTGACGCGACGCGGGGCGGTTCGTCTGGGATTGGGAACGTCGCGGCAGTAGCGTTGTGCCCGTCCCCACGTCCGGTGGGGTGGATCGGCGCGATCGAGCGCCACCGAGATGAGAGTGGGAGTACACGTGGCAGCGACCGCTGGCCCTGATGCCGGCAGCCGGTTCGGCTTCAACCCCGGGCAGGAGATTCAGGAGTTCGGGTACGACACCGACGTCGACGAGGCGGTCCGCTCGGCCGTCTCGGACGTCACGGGGACGGACCTCGTGGACGAGGAGTACTCCGACGTCGTCGACGGCGCCATCATCTGGTGGCGCGAGGACGACGGTGACGAGAGCGACCTCACCGACCTCCTCGTCGACGCCCTCGACAACCTGGACGACGCCGGGACGATCGTCGTCCTCACCCCCAAGCCGGGCCGTGGTGGCCACGTCGGGCCCGCCGTCGTGGAGGACGCCGCACGCACGGCCGGCCTCCAGCCGACCGGTTCCGTCGGCGCCGGGGCCGACTGGAACGGGCTGCGTCTGCTCGCCCGTGGTCGCGGTCGCTGACCGGGCGCCAGTCCTCGAGCTGCCCGACACGCACGGCACGCCCGTGCGTGTCGGCGGTGTGCGCCCGCGACCCCAGCTCGTCGTCTTCCTCCCCTTCGCGTTCTCGCGGGTGTGCGGCGGTGAGCTGCGCGCGCTCGTCGAGGAGCCGGTCGGCGGCGCGGACGTCGTCGCCGTCACCTGCGACCCCGTCTTCACCCTGCGCGCGTGGGGGGAGCAGGAGGGCGTGACCTTCCCGCTGCTGTCGGACTTCTGGCCGCACGGGCAGGCCGCGCGCGCCTTCGGCGTGCTCGACGACGCGTCCGGCGCCCCGCAGCGGGCCACCTTCCTCCTCGACGACGACGGTGCCGTGGCCTGGTCCGTGCGCTCGCCCGCCGGGGTGGCGCGGTCCGTCGCCGACTACCGCGCCGCCGTCGCCGCGCTCGCGGGGTAGCGCGCTCGCCGACAGTCGGATCCCGCCCACCGCCGTCGGCGACCGGGCGGGCAGCACGCTCGCCGACAGCCGGATCCGGCCCACCGCCGTCGCCGCGCACCCGGGGCAGCACGCTCGCCGACAGCCGGATCCGGCCCACCGCCGTCGGCGCGCACCCGGGGCAGCACGCTCGCCGACGGCCGGGTCCCGCCCACCGCCGTCGGCGCGCACCCGGGGCAGCACGCTCGCCGACGGCCGGGTCCCGCCCGCCGCCGTCGGTGACAGGGCATGATGCCGACATGGCACACCAGCGGGTCAGGCAGCTACGGGTCGTCGTCGAGGCGGAGGACTACGACGAGGCGGTCCGGTTCTTCCGGGACGTCCTCGGCATGGACGAGCAGGCGGCGTACGCCGAGGGCGAGGACGACCGCGTCGCCATCCTCGACGCCGGCCGGGCGACGCTCGAGATCGCCTCGCCCGCACACAAGCGGGAGATCGACCGCGTCGAGGGCGTGACGGAACCCAGCCCGGGAATCCGCCTCGCCTTCGAGGTGGACGACTCACCGGCCGCGACGGCCGAGCTCTCCGCGGCCGGCGGACGGGTGGTGGCCGAGCCGGTGATGACGCCGTGGCGGTCGGTGAACTCCCGCCTGGAGGCACCGGCCGGGCTGCAGATCACCCTCTTCCAGGAGACCGAGACGCTGGAGGAGCGCAGCGCGCGCGAGGGCTTCGGCACGGACGAGCGGCCCTGACCAGTACGCTTGCCCACGCAGCCGCTCGGCTGCGTGGGGCCTGTAGCTCAGTTGGTCAGAGCGCCGCGTTTACACCGCGGAGGTCGTCGGTTCGAGGCCGGCCGGGCCCACCGTCACGGGGCGAGGCGCCAGCCGGGCCGACACCCGCGCGGTGAGACGCTCCAGGGGCCCCCTCCCGACCAGGAGGGCCCAGACCGTGCACCCGAGGAGCAGACCGGCGGCGAGGGACCAGAACAGGAGCGGCGGCTGGCTCCATCCGCCGGGCCCCGTCACCGCCCAGATGGCGACGACGTGGGCCGTGTACGCCGTCAGCGGCATCGTCCCGACCGCGGCGACCGGCAGGAGGACGTACCGCAACGCCTCGCCCGTGAGGAGCAGGAGGCCGACGAGTGCGAGGGCGAGCCCGCCCGAACCGAGGATCTCCATCGTCCCGCCGGAGTGCGGGCTGCTCGAGAGGAACGCGCTCCGCATGGTCCCGCCGACGTCAGCGGAGGCGACTGCGTCGGCATAGGTCGCCCACCCGCTGCCGTCCTCCTCGAAGGCGAGCTCGTCACCTGCGACGTCGGTGTAGTCGTCCTCCGGGTAGCAGGAGAGGTACCCGTCGCCGTAGTCCTCGCACACCAGGCCGGTGAGGTCCGCCTCGTCACCGGGGACCACCTCGGGCTCGTACCACTCGTCGAGGACAGCCGACTCGCTCCCCGACGAGAACCAGCTGCTGTCGTCCCCGTACTGGTCCTCACCCCAGAACCCGCCGACGGTGTAGCCGACCGTGGACAGCACGACCCCTGCCGCCAGGGCGAGGGCGGCGGTCCTCCTCCGCGTGACGTCGAGCCGGCCGAGGGCGAGCCCGGCAAGCATGAGCGCGGTCCACACGACGATGGAGTAGGTGCCCTCGAGGACGAAGGTGATCCCACTCCCGAACGACGACGGTGCGAGGGCCATGAGCCCGCCGACCAGGGCGGGTCCGGCGACGGCCAGGCTCGCGGCCCAGACCAGGACGCTGGACACGCGCATGCCGACGAACAGGATCGCGACCGCGTACACGGCTCCGTAGAACGTGAGGATCACCGCGATGCTCGTGCCGAGGAGCTCCAGGACGAGGCCGACCACGAAGATCACCAGGCCGCGCGCGACCAGTCGCAGGCGCGCGTGCGCCAGCGCGGCACCGGTCGGGACGCGGGTGCGGCCGGTCATGATCGCGATCGAGATGCCCGCCAGCAGGGCGAACAGGATCGAGGAGCGTCCGTTGACGAGCTCCACCCACGTGGAGGGGGCGTCCCAGCGCAGCTCACCCGGGAGGGCCGCGGTGTGCGCGGCCGCCATCCCGAGCACCGCGATCCCGCGGGCGATGTCGAGGGCCACGACCCTCGGGGCGCGGCCGAAGGTGCGGAGCCTGCCCGCTCGGGGGTGCGCTGCCGGCGGTGCCAGCGATGTCACGAGCGTGTCGGGTCGAGGGGGCAGGGGAAGGGTCGTCGTCATGACTGGTTCCTCGGGCTGGAGCAGACAAGGGGTGGGTCTGCACCGACCTGTGGTCGAGGTCGGGCACGTCCCTGTCACGTGAGTTCCGGATGTTCGGCCGGGCGAACGTGCGCCCGGGCGCGCTCCACCGGAACGCGCAGGTCCAGCCGTGGTCACAGACTGCGCACACAGTACTGCCGAGCGGCACGTCGCGGTGCCACTCGAGCGCCCGCCCACGACCACGGCGCGTCGCCGTCCAGCCGCCGTCAGCGCCGACCCGCGTGGGCGTACCTCCCGGCGAGGAGGGCGCACGCCTCGCGCAGCTCGGCGGGGGCGACGTCGTCGACGTCGGTGTCGAAGCGACCGAGCGAGGCGGCTACTGCGGTCCACGACCACGAGCCGACCGACACCCGGCAGCGGCCGTCGTCCAGCGCGACCACCGTGCCGGCGCCGATGAAGGGGGCGACCTCCTGCGCCGGGAGGGCGAGGGTGGCCTCCCCGCGGCAGCGCCAGTCGCTGCCGCCGACCGCACCGCGGAAGGTCCCCGTCAGAAAGGTCGTGACGTCCCCGCCGGGCAGTGGCCGCGGCGTGAAGGGCACGCCCGTCCGCGTCCGTGGACGGAGCCTGTCGAGCCGGTAGGTGCGCCAGTCCTCCCGGTCGAGGTCCCACGCGACGAGGTACCAGCGCCCCGCGGAGCTCACCACGTGGTGCGGCTCGGCACGGCGCGGGGGCCGGTCGTCGTCGCCCGCGCCGTAGTCGAAGCGCAGCACCTCGTGGCGGTGGGCGGCGGCGCTGACGGCCACGAGCACGGCCGGGGCGACGGCGGGCGCGCCGGCCGGGCGGCCGAGGGCGGTGACGTCGACGGCGTCGACCCGGTGGCGCAGGGCTGCCGGCATGAGCTGGCGCACCGTCGCCAGGGCCCGCGACGCGGCGTCGTCGGCGGCGACGCCGCCTGCCGAGGCGGTGCGCAGCGCGACGGCGAGCGCGACGGCCTGGTCGTCGTCGAAGAGCAGGGGCGGCAGCTCGGAGCCCGCCTCGAGCCGGTACCCGCCGTCGGGGCCCATGACGGCCGTGACCCTGTAGCCGAGCTCGCGCAGGCGCTCGACGTCGCGGCGCACGGTTCGCGGGCTCACCCCCAGGCGCTCGGCCAGGTGCTGCCCGGGCCAGTCCCGTCTCGTCTGGAGGAGGGACAGCAGCTGGAGCAGCCGGGACGTCGGCGTCGTCATGCCTCCACGGTAGGGGAGGCGGAGGACACGATCTGACCGCTACAGGTGACAGCGTGGGCGACGTCCCCGCAGCGGGGACTCGACACACCAGAAGGAGTCACCATGACCGTCGCCGTCACCCCCCACCTCAACTTCCGCGGCCAGGCGCGCGAGGCGCTCGAGCACTACCGGACCGTCTTCGGCGGCGAGGTCGTCACCGTCACGCACGCCGACACCGGCCGCCCCGTCCCGGCGGGGGAGGAGGGCAACATCAGCTGGGGCCAGCTCGTCTCCACGGCCGGCGTGCGCGTCATGGTCTACGACGTCCCGTCCATGGACGCGTGGGACCCGGGCACCGTCCCGTTCTACGTCTCGGTGCGCGGCACCGACGCCGAGGAGGTCCGCGGCTACTGGGAGGCGCTGGCCGCCGACGCCACCGTCGTCGTGCCCCTCGCGCCGTCCCCGTGGGCGCCGCTGTACGGCATGCTCACCGACCGCTTCGGGGTCACCTGGGTGCTCGACGTCGAGATGGCGTGGGCGAACACCTGAGCGCACGAGCGGGCCGTGGCCACCGCGCGGGGTGGCCTCGGCCCGTCGTCGTTCAGCGGCCGAGGAGGCGGGCGAGGAGGCCGCTGTCGGCCTTCTCGTGGCCCTGGCAGCGCTCGGCGGGCGGCACGTCACGCATGACGTCGTCCACGTGCTCGCCGCAGCCGGCCCAGGTCGTCTTCTGGCAGGTCGTGCAGGTCACCGGTCGGCACATCGGGGGTTCTCCTTTGGGTGGTGGTGGTCAGGCGAGGGACAGGAAGAGCTTCTCGAGCTCGCCGGTGGTGAGGCCCTCGCGCTCCTGCGTGCTGTCGGGGTCCACGAGGCACTCCTCCATCGCCGTGGCGACGATGGCGAAGCCGGCGCGGTTGAGCGCGTGGGTGACCGCAGCGAGCTGGGTGAGGACGTCACGGCAGTCCGACTGGCCGTCGACGGCGGCGATGACGCCGTCGAGCTGGCCGCGCGCACGACGGAGGCGGTTGAGGACACGGCGCCGGGCGGCGTCGTCGGGGGTCTTCACGGGTGGTCTCCCTCTGCTCAGGCGGGCTGGTGGACGCGGGGGGCGAGGAGCGTGCGGGCACGCTCGCCGAGGACGGCGCGCAGGGTGAGTGTGCCGCCGGACAGCGACGCGGAGTCGAACCCGGCCTGCGCCAGGACGCGGTGGGCGATGGCGGAGCGCACGCCCGAGGCGCACATGACGCGCACCGGGCGGCCGGCCGCGGCCTCCCGGACCTCGTCGAGGCGCCCGCGCAGCTCGGTGTGCGGGACGTGGAGGGCGCCGGGCAGCATGCCGGTCGCGACCTCGCCCGCGCTGCGGACGTCGAGGACGAGCGAGCCGGCGAGGACGTCGTCGACGTCGCGGGCGTCCCACAGCCGCAGCGTGCCGTCCAGGACGTTCGCGCCGACCATGCCGACGAGGTTGACCGCGTCCTTGGCCTGCCCGTAGGGCGGGGAGTAGGCGAGGTCGAGGTCGATGAGGTCGGCCACCTCCGCGCGGTGGCGGATCGCGGTGGCGAGGACGTCGATGCGCTTGTCGGCGCCGTCGGTGCCCACCGCCTGCGCGCCGAGCAGGAGGCCGTCCTCCTCGCGGACGTGGACGACGAGGTGGATCTGGTCGGCGCCGGGGAAGTAGCCGGCGTGCTGGTTCGGGTGCAGGTGGAGGGTGCGGTAGGTGATCCCGGCACCGTCGAGGGCCGCGCGGTTGGCTCCCGTCATCGCCGCCGTCAGCCCGCCGACGCGGACGATCGCCGTGCCGAGCGGCTGGGGGACCGGGCGGGCCGTGTGCGGGCGCAGGATGTGGTCGGCGACGAGGCGGCCGGCCCGGTTGGCGGGTCCGGCCAGGGCCACCGGGCGGCGCACACCCGTGACCGGGTCGGTGCTCACGGTCGCGTCACCGACGGCCCACACGCCGGGCAGGGACGTGCGGCCGTGCTCGTCGACGACGACAGCGCCGCGCTCGGTGGCCACACCGGCGCGCTCGAAGGTCGCGGTGTCGGGGCGGACGCCGACCGACAGGACGACGAGGTCGGCCTCCAGACGGGTGCCGTCGGTGAGGACGACGACGTCGTGCTCAGCGCCGGGGACGACCTCCTGGGCGCCGGTCCCGGCGTGGACGGTGATCCCGAGCCGGCGCAGCTCCTCGGTGGCCAGCCACGCGAGCTCCGGCTCGAGCGGCGGCAGGACGTGCGGTGCGAGCTCGACGAGCGTGGTGTCCAGGCCCTGCGCGGCGAGCGCCTCGGCGGCCTCGACGCCGATGAAGCCGGCTCCGAGGACGACGGCGCGGCAGGCGCCCCCGTCGACCTGCCTGCGCAGGGCGACGGCGTCGTCGACGGTGCGCAGGGTGCGCACGCGCGGGGAGTCGAGGCCGGGCAGCGGGGGACGGACGGCACGGGCGCCGGGGGACAGGACGAGCGCGTCGTAGCCGATGCGCTCCTCGCCGCGGGCGGTGCGCACGACGACCTCGCGCGCGTCGGCGTCGAGCCCGACGACCTCGTGGCCGGGGCGCACGTCGAGGTCGAGAGCCGCGCGCAGCCGCTCGGGTGTCTGGACGAGGAGGTCGTCGGCCTCGGCGATCTCGCCGCCCACGTAGTAGGGCAGACCGCAGCTGGCGAAGGAGACGTGCTCCCCGCGCTCGAGGACGATGATCTCCGCGCTCTCGTCGAGCCGGCGCGCGCGGGCGGCGCAGCTCATGCCGCCGGCGACGCCGCCCACGACGACGATCCGGGTGGGGGAGGAAGTGGTCATGTGACGACGATATACCCCCAGGGGTATCCGGTTGTCGTCGGTGGGGCATGACGTCCGCCACGTCCCCGTCGAGCCGGCCGTGCGGCCCGAGCCGTGGGACGGGGAGGCCGGGCGGACCAGGATGCGAGACGTCCCCGCGGACGAGACCGGGCCGGTGAGGGCAGGGACGAGGATGGGCGCAGCGGCCAGGCCGGCCGCGAGACGTGCCCAGCCACCGAGAGGCCGCACCATGAGCGTCACCGACGAGCTCCTCCGCAACGCCGAGGCCTACGCCGCCGGCTTCACCAAGGGCGACCTGCCGATGCCGCCGGCGCGTCACGTCGCCGTCGTCGCCTGCATGGACGCGCGGCTCAACCCCTTCGGCCTGCTCGGGCTGGAGGAGGGTGACGCCCACGTCATCCGCAACGCCGGAGGGGTCGTCACCGAGGACGAGGTCCGCTCGCTCGTCATCAGCCAGCGGCTCCTCGGGACCCGGGAGATCATCCTCATCCACCACACCGACTGCGGCATGCTCACCTTCACCGACGACGAGCTCAAGGCCCAGATCGAGGCCGACACGGGCATCCGCCCGCCGTGGTCGCCCGAGTCCTTCCGCGACCCCGCCGAGGACGTGCGCCAGTCCCTCGCCCGGATC
Organism: Oceanitalea stevensii; assembly: GCF_014837105.1. Classification (GTDB taxonomy): domain Bacteria; phylum Actinomycetota; class Actinomycetes; order Actinomycetales; family Actinomycetaceae; genus Oceanitalea; species Oceanitalea stevensii. Next base: position 226,911 of record NZ_JACSPO010000001.1, read on the forward strand.
GCCGCGAACCCCTTCGTCCCGCACAAGGACCAGGTCCGCGGCTTCGTCTACTCGGTCACCGACGGGACGCTCACCGAGGTGGAGTAGAGCGACGGCGAGACCGGCAGGACTAGCCTCTGGTCATGACCCGCACGGTGGCGGAGAAGATGGGTGTGCGAGCGGGATCCCGCGCGCACGTCGTCGGGGCGCCGGAAGCGGCGCTCGCCGCACTCGACCTCCCCGAGCTCGACCACGCCCAGGGCGGCGACCTCGACTACGCCCACCTCTTCGTCACCCGCCAGGACGAGATGCGCGCGGCCTTCCCGCCGCTGCGCGACCGGCTGGCCCCGGGCGCCACGCTGTGGGTGTCGTGGCCCAAGGGTGGGCGGCTGGGCACCGACCTCACGATCAGGTCGGTCATCGCCATCGGCTACGACCTGGGCCTCGTCGAGAGCACCTGCCTGCGCGTCGACGACACGTGGTCGGCCCTGAAGTTCACCCGTCCCAAGCCCGGGAAGGCGTACGCCAACAGCTACGGCACCCTGCCCGGCGGCTGAGACCGCCCGCTCAGCCGGCCAGGCGGTCCGCCCAGCGCCGTCCGGCGTCACCGCCCCACGCGTCCCAGGCCACGCGTCCGGGGGAGGGGAAGCCGGGCGTGTTGCCGCGGAAGCCGGGGGCGTCGCGGTCGACGACGTGCCGGGCGAAGTAGGCGTGCATCTTTGCGAGGTCCTCCTCGCTCACGTCCTCACCGCGCGCGAGCTGGTAGGCGCGGCCGCGCCCGACCTCGGTGAAGCCCTTGCCCGCCCTGCCCTCCTCGATCCAGCGGACGGCCCTGGCGGCGGCCTGCTGGACGCCCTTGGGTGGGGTGGCCACGGCTCAGCCCTCCTTCGTCAGGGCCTCGGGCCGGTGCGCGGCCCGCTTCTCGCTCTTCTCGGACTCGACGATGTGCATCGGCTCGTCCTCGCTGGCGGTGAAGTGCTGGCCCGCCAGCTGGAAGTCCTTCGTGCGGGTGTCGACGACGACGCCGTGGGTGACCCCCTGCGGCGTGTTCCACGAGACGCGGTCGCCCTGGGACAGTGCCATGGTTCCTCCGTTCCGTCGGGGCGACCACGGTGGCACAGCGACCGGCCGCCGGCACGCCCGCGAAGGCGCGCCGGCGGGTGACGTGCCACCGTGTCCAGGCCGAGAGGTGCAACCGACACGTCAGGGAGAGCGGATGAGCGAGGAACGACGCCGAGAGCTCGGCGAGAGCGACTTCCCCGTGGAGCAGGAGCTCAAGGACGCCTTCGACAAGGTGATGGACGAGGGCGCCCAGCGGTTGCACCGCACGATCCGCTCGGTCCTCATCACCGGGCTGTTCGGCGGGATGGAGGTGGGCCTGGGAGTCATGGCCTTCCTCGCCGTGCTCCACGAGACCGACAACCACCTCCTCGCCGGGCTCGCCTTCGGTGCCGGCTTCATCGCCGTGCTCCTCGCGCACAGCGAGCTGTTCACCGAGGACTTCCTCGTGCCGGTCATGGGGCTGGTGACGCGCCAGGCGAGCTTCTGGCAGCTCGTCAAGCTGTGGGTGGGGACGCTGCTGGCCAACCTCGTCGGCGGCTGGGCCTTCATGTGGATCGTCGTGCAGGCCTTCCCGCAGTGGTGGGGCACGCTCGAGGAGTCCGCCCGGCACTTCGTCGACGCGCCCTTCACGCTGCAGACCGTCTGCCTCGCGGTGCTCGGTGGCAGCACCATGACGTTGATGACCCGCATGCAGAAGGGCACGGACTCCGACATCGTCCGGGTCGTCGCGGGCCTCACCAGCGGCTTCCTGCTCGCCGGGCTGCAGCTCTTCCACTCGATCCTGGACTCGCTGCTGATCTTCGGCGCCATCCACGCGGGGGCGGACATCGCCTTCCTCGACTGGCTCGCGTGGTTCGGCTACACCGTGGTGTTCAACGTCGTCGGCGGCATCGTCCTCGTGACCGCGCTCCGCGTCGTGAGGTCCAAGGAGCTGGTCGTCCACTTCCGCGAGCGGGCGCCGGAGGACCCGGACTCCGCACACGAGCGCTGACCACGGCTGGAGCACGACGGCGCCCGACCGCCACCGGTGGCGGGTCGGGGCGCCGGGTGGCTCACCAGCGCGGGTGGATGGACTCCCGCAGGTCGCGGTCGTAGATCGTGCGGACCACGTCGTCGAGCTCGGCGGGCAGCTCCAGGGAGCCGGCCGCGGCGTTGGCCCGGGCCTGCTCGGGGTTGCGCGCACCGGGGATGACGGAGGAGACGCCGTCCTGGGAGGCGGCCCAGGCGAGCGCCACCTGCGCCGTCGTCGCCTGCGGGACGAGGAGGCGGGCGACCGAGGCGAACTCGGTGGCGGCGCGCACGCCCGTCTCGAAGTCGACGCCGGAGAAGGTCTCACCGACGTCGAAGGCCTCGCCGTGGCGGTTGAAGCTGCGGTGGTCGTTCTCCGCGAAGGTCGTCTCGGGGGTGTAGCGGCCGGACAGGAGGCCGCTGGCGAGCGGCACCCGGGCGATGATCCCGACGCCGGCCTCGCGGGCCGCCGGCAGCACCTGCTCCAGCGGCTTGAGGCGGAAGGCGTTGAGGATGATCTGGACGGTCGCGACGTTCGGGCGCGCGATCGCGGCCAGCGCCTCCTCGACCTTCTCCACGCTCACGCCGTAGGAGGCGGTGACGCCGTCCTCGACGAGCGTGTCGAGGTCGTCGAAGACGCGGTCGATGCCGTACACCGCGGTGGGCGGGCAGTGGAGCTGGACGAGGTCGAGGGTGTCGACGCCGAGGTTGCGGCGCGAGCGGTCGGTCCACGCCCGGAAGTTGTCCATCGAGTAGTTCTCGGGCTCCTGCGGCAGGCGCCGGCCCATCTTCGTCGCGACCGTGACGTCCGTGCCGGGGTTGGCGCGGCGCCACTGGGCGACGATCGACTCGCTGCGGCCGTCACCGTAGACGTCGGCCGTGTCGAAGAAGGTGACGCCGGCCTCCGCGGAGGCGTCGAGGACGGCGAGGGCGTCGGCCTCTGCGACGTCCCCCCAGTCCGCGCCGAGTTGCCAGGTGCCGAGTCCGACGGCCGAGACGGTACGGCCGGTACGGCCCAGGGTGCGCGTCTGCATGCTTCTCCTTCGATGCGGGTGGAGGGTTGCCTCCAGGCTACCGGCGCCCCTGCGATGTGCTCGTGGCGGCGCTGTGGTGGGATGGCGGTGTCGGCGCAGTTCCGGCGCCGCCGGCCCCCGGGCCGCCCCGTGTGCGAAGGAGAGACCCATGCCCAACCCCGTGGTCAACAAGGCGAGCACCGAGTGGAAGGGCGAGCTGTTCACCGGCTCCGGCACCACCACCCTGGAGACCTCCGGCAAGGCGACCTTCGACGTCGCGTGGCAGTCCCGCGGTGAGCAGCCGGGCGGGACGACCACCCCGGAGGAGCTCATCGCCGCGGCCCACGCGACCTGCTACGCCATGCAGTTCTCCAACATGCTCAAGGAGAACGGCACCCCGCCCACGCAGCTCAACACGAGCGCCGCGGTCACCTTCGTCGCCGGTACCGGCATCACCGGCATCGAGCTCACCGTCCGCGGGACCGTCGAGGGCATCGACGCCGGGAGCTTCGACGAGCTCGCCCGCAAGGCCAAGGAGACCTGCCCGGTGAGCCAGGCGCTCGCCGGCACGGAGATCACCCTCGCCGACGTCCAGCTGGCCTGACCGACACCTCACTTCCCAGCTGCGCAGCCGGAAAAGGGACGTGTGCGCGAGACGTTAGATTGCTCCACCTGCCGGAGCAATCTAACGTCTCCGCGCCACGTCTCCCCGTGGCCCGTCCGCGGCGGCCGGTGGCACCGGACGGCACGTGGTGTGCCGGCGAACGGGCATGTCGCCGCGGCCCACGGCGCGTGGCGGGGGACGTCGGCGGGCACCGATAGCCTGGGCGGATGGCGAGCACCCTGACCGTGGCCGACGTCGTCGGCCTCCTCGAGCAGCGATACCCGCCGCGGACGGCGGAGGGCTGGGACGCCGTCGGGCTCGTCGCCGGTGACCCGGACGCACCGGTGCGGACGGTGATGTTCGCCGTCGACCCCGTCCAGGCGGTGGCCGAGGAGGCGATCGCGGCCGGCGTGGACCTCCTCGTCACCCACCACCCCCTCTACCTGCGCGGGACCACCTCGGTGGCCGCGACGACGCCGAAGGGCCGGGTGGTCCACGACCTCGTCCGCGCCGGCTGCGCGCTGTACACCGCGCACACCAACGCCGACTCCGCCGCCGGGGGAGTGGCCGACGCGCTCGCCGACCTCCTCGACCTGCGCGAGCGCCAGCCGCTCACCCCGCACGGCGGCGCTGCGCTCGACACACTCACCGTGTTCGTCCCGCGGGAGGACACCACCGCCGTGCTCGACGCGCTCGCCGCGGCCGGTGCCGGCGACATCGGCGACTACGACCGCTGCGCCTTCACCGTCGCCGGCCAGGGCACCTTCCGCCCCGGCGCGGACGCCAACCCGACGATCGGGGAGCGGGGGGAGGTCGCCGAGGTGGCCGAGGACCGCCTCGAGATGACCCTGCCGCGCGAGCGCCGCGCCGCCGTCGTCGCCGCACTGCGCGCCGCCCACCCCTACGAGGAGCCCGCCTTCTCCGTCGTCGAGCACGCCACCCACCCGGCGGGGACGGGCATCGGCCGCATCGGCACCCTGCCGACGCCGACGACGCTGCGCGCCCTGGCCGAGCGCGTCGCCGCCGTCCTGCCCGCCACCGCGCAGGGCATCCGCGTGGCCGGGGACCTCGACGCCGAGGTGAGCCGGGTCGCCGTGTGCGGCGGCTCGGGCGACTCGCTGCTCGGCACCGTGCGCTCGCTGGGCGCCGACGTCTACCTCACCGCCGACCTGCGCCACCACCCCGCCTCCGAGGCGCTGGAGGCGGGTCCGCCGTACCTCGTCGACGCGACCCACTGGGCCAGCGAGTGGCCCTGGCTGCCCGTCGCGGCGGCCCGGCTGGAGGAGGACGCGCGCGAGAGCGGCGCGACCCTCCGCACCCACGTGAGCACGATCGTCACAGACCCGTGGACGCTGCGCCTCGGCGCCCCCGACAATGGCACCACGACCGACAACGAGGGAGTCACCCCGTGACCACAGCCCCGGTGGCCGACCAGCGCCGACTGCTCGACATCCAGACGCTCGACACGCGCGCCGCGAAGCTGGCCCACCAGCGCCGCAGCCTGCCCGTGCTCGAGACGATCGCCGAGCTCGAGGGCCGGCTCGAGGACCTGCGCAGCGCCCAGGTGGAGGAGCGCACCGTCGTCGGTGACATCCGCCGCGAGGTCGCCAAGGCGGAGTCCGACGTCGAGCAGGTGCGCCAGCGCGCCACCCGCCACCAGGCGCGCCTCGACTCCGGCGCCGTCTCCGCCAAGGAGGCCCAGGCGCTGCAGTCCGAGCTCGAGCAGCTCGCCCGCCGCCAGGGCGACCTCGAGGAGACCGAGCTGGAGGTCATGGAGCGCCTGGAGGAGGCCGAGGCCCGCCTCGCCGAGCTCGGCGAGCAGGAGGCCGCCATCGCCGCGGACATCGCCCGGCACGTCGCGGCCCGCGACGCCGAGTGGAGCACCATCGACGGCCAGCTCGAGTCGGTCGCCCGGGAGCGCGCCGCCGCCGCGGAGCGGACCGACGCCGGTCTCCTCGCCCTGTACGACCGTGTCCGGGAGCGCACCGGTGGCCTGGCGGCCGTCGCGCTCTACGGGTCGCGGACCGAGGGCACCCAGCTCGACTTCTCGCTCACCGAGCTCGACGCCATCCATGCGGCGCCCGCCGAGCAGGTCGTCCAGCACGAGGACTACGGCTACATCATCGTGAGGATGGAACCGAAGTGAGCCAGGCCAGCCTCTTCGACGCCGAGCCCCTCGCCACCGCGGCGGAGGGCACGGCCGAGCGGGGGCTGGTCGCCTCCGGTCGCGTCCTCGTCGTCGAGGCCGACGGCGGCTCCCGTGGCAACCCCGGCCCGGCGGGCTACGGCGCGCTCGTCCGCGAGGGCGAGTCCGTCCTCGCCGAGCGGGCCGAGTACCTCGGGGAGTGCTCGAACAACGTCGCCGAGTACAGCGGCCTCATCGCCGGCCTGCGGGCGGCCGCCCGGATCGACCCGACGGCGCAGGTGGAGGTCCGGATGGACTCCCGGCTCGTCGTCGAGCAGATGTCGGGCCGCTGGAAGATCAAGCACGCCGACATGCGGCGCCTCGCCGACGAGGCCCGCGCCATCCTGCCCGCCGGACAGGTCACCTACACCTGGGTCCCGCGCGCCGAGAACGGCGCCGCCGACGCGCTCGCCAACGCCGTCATGGACTCCCGCGGCACCATCGCCACCGACCACACCGACGGCGCACCGCCACCCGGGAGCGCAGGTCCGGTCGACAGCTCAGCTGTGACCGGAGACCCCCTTCCCGCCGACAGCTCAGCTGTGACCGGAGACCCCCTTCCCGCCGACAGCTCAGTTGTTACTGGGAGCCTCCCCGCCTCCTCCGACGACGACGACGACGAGGAGCCGCCGGTCCCCGACGTCGACACGGAGGCGCCCTCGCTCGCGGACCCCGACGCGATCACCCTCGTCCTCGTCAGCCCGGGCTGGACCCCGCGCGACGGCGAGGAGGACCCCGAGCTCACCGACGAGGGGATGGAGCTGGCGGGTGCCGCGGCCGCCGTCGTCGACACGATCGGCTTCACGCTGTGGCCGCACCTGGCCCGTCCGAGCGTGCTCCTCGCCTCCCCGCTCGTGCGGGCCCAGCAGACCGCCGAGCTCATCAGCGAGGTCGCCGACCTCGGCATCCCCACCGTCGACGACGACTTCGCCGCCGCCGCGCCCGGCGAGTCCCGCGCGGAGGTCGCGGTGCGCGTCGAGCGGGCGCTGGCCCGGCTGGACGAGACCTGCGGCGGCTGCACGGTCGTCGTCGCCGCCCACGCCGACGTCATCGCCGCGGTCATCGGCACGGTCGTCGAGGCACCCACCGAGGCCTGGGACGTGTTCCGCATCGCGCCCGGCACGATCAGCGTCGTGCGCCGGTGGAGCGGACGCGGCGAGGTCCACGTCATGGGCTGCCCGGCGCAGCTGGTGGGCACCGAGGTCGGCTAGACTCGGCGGGCGGATGAGTCGGCCAGGCGGTCGCGGCGCCCCTCGGGGCGACGAGGAACGTCCGGGCTCCGCAGAGCAGGGTGGTGGGTAACGCCCACCCGGGGTGACCCGCGGGACAGTGCCACAGAAAGTAGACCGCCGTCGCAGCCTCCGGGCCGCGGCGGTAAGGGTGAAAGGGTGGTGTAAGAGACCACCAGCGTGCCGGGTGACCGGTGCGGCTAGGTAAACCCCACCCGGAGCAAGACCAGACAGCAGGCGCCTGAGGGCTGCTCGCCCGAGCCTGCGGGTAGGTCGCTGGAGGCGTGCGGCAACGTACGTCGTAGATGGATGGCCGCCACCGCGGACCGGCAACGGGCCGCGGGACAGAACCCGGCGTACCGGCCGACTCATCCGCCCTGCGGGCCGGTCCGCGACCACGCAGCGACGCGTCGTCCACAGGTCTCCCCCGTGCTCGCGTCGTCCACAGGCCGCGCTCCGGCGGCCACGCGCGTCGGCGGGCCGCGACATCCTGGGTCTCACCGGCGGTCTGTCCGCCGTGATCCGCAGGAGGTCCCATGCGAGTCCGCCCAGCCACCGTCACGGTCATCGCCCTCGTGCTCGTGCTCGCCGGGTGCGGTCCCGGACCCGAGCCCCCGTCGGAACCGCCGTCCCCGACGTCGAGCCCGAGCCTCAGCGTCGAGCCGCCCACGACTCCGCAGCCAGAGCCGGACACCGCCGCCGGTCCCGAGGGGCCGACCCTGCCGCCGGAGCTCGCCGCACGCATGCCGCCCGAGGAGGAGATCGACGGCCTGGTCCTGGAGGCCGAGGCGGCCTACGTCGACCACCGTGCGGCGTACGACGCCGCGGCGAGCACGGGGTTCACCGACCCCGACCTGGTCGAGACGCTCTTCGCCACGGCCACCGGTGACGTCCTCGACGCCCTGGAGGCGGAGGCCACCGCCCTCGCCGGGGTCGGCCGGGTGGTGGACGGTCGCGCCGAGGTGCTCGGCACGGAGCTGCACTCACTCCTCGTGCCGGAGGAGGACGGCACGGGGTTCGGTGTCGCGCTCGGCGTGTGCCTCCACATCGAGGGCGCCCTGGAGGAGAGCGACGGCTCCGTGGTCTACGAGCTCGACGGCGAACCGGTCCATCTCGTCGTGCGGCTCACCGTGCACGAGGGGACCTGGCGCGTGGCCACCCAGAGCGTCCAGGAGGGCCCGTGCCCCGAGGGACTCGGTCCGTGACCGCGGTGGGTGCTGCAGTGAGCGGGACGCTCGGCCGTCGTGGTCCGCGCGCCGCACGCGCGCCGCGCTGCGGGCGCGCGACGGCACGCACCCGCGACTACCGTCGACCACGAGCACCGCCTGGACCGGGGAGGAGACATGCGCACGGACCTCGTCCAGGACGCCGCAGCGACCGTGGTCGCCGGCGTGGGCGCCTCCTGGGTGATGAACCGGACGACGACCGCCTTCCAGTCACGGCAGTCCGCGGAGTCGAGGCGACGGGAGGAGGAGGCGAGCAGCGACGTCGCCTACGCGGCGCTCGTGCAGCAGGCTGCGGGCCTCGTCGGCAGACGGCTCAGCCAGGGGGCGGCGGAGCGGCTCGGCCTCGCCTTCCACTACGCCATGGGGACGGTCCTCGTCCCCGGCTACGTCCTCCTGCGCCGTCGGCTCGGGCTGCGGCCGGTGGCGGCGGGGCTCACCCTGGGCCTGTCCGTCTCCGTCGTCGTCGACGAGGTCGCCAACCCGCTCGTGGGCTCCGCGGCGCCGCCTCAGGACTACCCGCTCGCGTCGCACCTGAGAGGGCTGGTCGGGCACATCGCCTTCGGGCTCGCCGTGCCCGCGCTCTACGAGGCGACCACAGCGGTGCTCCGCCGGCTCAGGCGTCCTTGACGGCGGTGATGCTGTAGGTGGTGGGCACCTTCTGCCGCACCGGTTCGGGGAAGGCCCAGTCCGGCCCGACCGGCTCCATGAGCGGGTGCCCGAGCCACGGGCACGTCTGCTGCTCCCCGAAGCTCGTGAGGCACAGGCCCGCACCCAGCAGCGCCTCGATGACCTCGCTGAGGGAGTGCGGGTACTCGTAGGTGCGCGGGTGGGCGATCGCGCGGTCGTCACCGGTGTAGGACGTCTCCTCGTCCCACACCTGCGCCAGCCCGGTGGGGAAGTAGCGGTAGCGCACCTCGAGGAGGTCGTCGCGTGCGTCGTCGAGCGTGTAGAGCATCGGGTGCCCGTCCCGGACGAAGAACGTGCCGCCCGGGCGCAGCAGCCGGGCGACGCTGCTCGCCCACGCCGTGAGGTCGCGCAGCCACGTGAGCACGCCGATGCTCGTGTAGACGACGTCGAAGTCGGCCGTGACGGCGTCGGCCGCGTGCTGGGCGTCCGCCTCGACGAAGGTGGCCTCCAGCCCGCAGCGGTCGGCCAGGTCGCGCGCGATCTCCAGGCTGCGCGGGGACAGGTCGACGCCGGTGACCCGGGCTCCGAGCCGGGCGAGCGACAGCGTGTCCGTGCCGACGTGGCACTGGAGGTGCACGACGTCCAGGCCGCGCACCGTGCCGCCCGGCAGGTGCGGCCCGAGGATGGCGAGGTCGTCGCGGGCGACGTCGCTGATCCGCTGCGGGTCGGCGACGAAGCCGGGAAGGTCGTACATCGCGGAGGCGGCGTGGATGTCGGCGCGGTCGTCCCAGTTGGCCCGGTTGGCGAGCAGGGCGTCCTCGGGATCGACGCCGACGTCAGCGCCCGCCAGGGCGTCGGAGGGCCGGTCGCCGGCCGGCGGCAAGGTGCTCATCGCCGGGACGGTACAGCCACGGTGGCCAGCCACCCAGCGGTTTTCGCCGCCCGGTGGCACAGGCCTCGCACGACCTCAGCGCGCACCGGCCGGCGCGGTGAACCGGGCGAGCGTCACCACGTGCTCGCCAGCGTCGTCGTCCAGCTGCGTCCACGCGAGGAAGGGCCCGCCGCAGACGGTGGTCCCGTCCCCGGGGACCGTGGGCAGCGCGCTCACCTCTCCGGTCGCGGGGTCGAAGACGTAGGTCGTGGACGGCCCGTCGGCGGGGGAGGCCGCCCACACGACGCGCTCGGCGCACACCGCGAGCGACCAGGGCACGACGCTCGTCCCAGGCACCGCGAGGAGGCGCTGGACCTCCGGCCCCTCGGTCGTGCCGACGAAGACGTCCGCCTCGTCCGTCCAGGCGACGACCTCCCCGCCGCCGGCGGCGAGCTCGAGGACCGGGGCGCCGTCGAGCTCCACGAGGGTCCGAGCGTCGCCGCCCGGCGTGACGTGGTCGATGCTCGTCCCGGCGGCAGGCTCCTGCGCGTCGCCGTCCTCGTCCACGCCGACGACGTCCCTGTCCTCCAGGCGCAGCGTGACCCAGCCGTCGGCGACGCCGGCGGGCATCGTCGCGAGCTCCGCCTCGACCCGCAGCTCCCCGCCGGACACCGGCACGGACACGAGCCGGGTGCGCAGGGTGCCGTCCTCCCGCGCCTGCACCGTCTCCCAGCCGACACGGTCCCCGGACGCGGTGAGGCGCGGGTGGCCCGCGAGACCGGCCCGCTCCGTGTCGGGGACCACCTGCTCCGAGCGGGCCAGGAGCACCGGGGCACCGCCCGCGCTCGCGAACACGCGCCAGTCGGTCGTGCCGACCTGCACGCCCGTGGTCTCGTGCCACGCCGGGGACTCCCCGGCGAAGGTCCCGCTCACCACCTGCCGGTGCGCGTCGCCGGCGACGAGATCCTCCGTGCTCCCCAGGGGGTCCAGCCCGTCCTCGGTCCACAGGTGCACCGGCGTCGTGGCGAGCAGCTCGAGCGCGCCGGCGTCGAAGGAGCCGGGGGCGAAGGTCGAGACGAGCACCTCCCCGGACGGGGAGACGGCGCTGGGCGTGACGGTCGGGTCCTCGCCCTCGCGGTAGGACAGGGTGCGGACGACCTCGACACCGGCCTCGGGGGCGTCCTGCGGCGCCGGGAGGCTCAGCTCGGTGACTGACAGCGGGGACCCGTCCGGCCCGGAGAAGCCCGACGCGGCCGGCGCCGCGCTCCGCTCCGGGGCGACTGCCGCCGGCTCCGCGCCGTCACAGGCGCTGACAGCGAGGACGGCGAGCGCCCCCAGGGCCACCAGGCGGTGTCGTGGCACGTGCTCCCCCTGTCGTCGGGGCGCCGGCGGCGCCTCATCGGCACAGTAGTGCTGCGAGCGCGCCGCAGGGGCCGGTTCACGACGGCGGCCTGCAGCCGGCCCACCTCGACGCCGACGGCCGGCGCGGTGCGGGATACGTCCGCGTGGGCGTCCCGCGCTGTGTCACGATGAGCCGCACCGACCCCCCACCGGCAGGAGCTCACGTGACGAGCGACGTCGCCCACCGCCCCGCCGAGCCGCGCACGGGCTCCCCGGTCCTCGAGGTCACCGGTCTCGTCCGCCGCTTCGGTGACCTCACCGCCGTCGACGGCGTCTCCTTCCGGATCGCGCCGGGGGAGACCTACGGGCTGCTCGGCCCCAACGGCGCCGGCAAGACGACGACGATCTCGATGGTCGCCGGCCTCCTCGCGGCCGACGACGGCGAGGTGACCGTGGGCGGGCGCCGCATGGGGCCGCGGGAGGTGGAGCCCAAGCGCTACCTCGGCCTCGTCCCCCAGGACCTCGCGATCTACCCCGAGCTCACGGCCCGGGAGAACCTCCAGTTCTTCGGGCGCCTCCACGGCCTGGGCGGCGCGGCCCGCAAGCGCCGCACCGCCGAGGTGCTCGACCTCATCGGCCTCACCGACCGCGCCAAGGACCAGACGAAGGAGTTCTCCGGCGGGATGAAGCGCCGGCTCAACATCGGCATCGGACTGCTCCACAGCCCCGAGCTCCTCATCCTCGACGAGCCCACCGTGGGCGTGGACCCGCAGTCCCGCAACGCGATCCTCGAGTCCGTCGAGGCGCTGTCGACCGAGGGCATGGCCGTCCTCTACACGACCCACTACATGGAGGAGGCCGAGCGCCTCTGCGACCGCATCGGCATCATCGACGCCGGTCGCATCCAGGCCGAGGGCACCCGCCAGGAGCTCATCCGGATCATCGGTGAGCTCGACGAGATCCGTCTCGTCGGCACCGGGGACGCCGCCGCCGCGGCCACCGCGCTGCGTGAGCTGCCCGCCGTCGAGAGCGTCGTCGCCGAGGGACGCGCCCTGGTCCTCCACCTGCGCGAGGCCCCGACGGCGGTGGCCGGGGTCGTCACGACCGCCGGCCGCAGCGGGATGGAGCTGTCGGACGTCGAGATCACGCGCCCCGACCTCGAGTCGGTCTTCCTCCACCTCACCGGCAAGGCACTGCGGGACTGACATGCGACCGCTCCTCACCATGGCCGCCAGCGACCTGCGCCAGCGCGTGCGCGACCGCTCGGTCCTCATCATGGGCGTGCTCGTGCCGGTGGCCCTCATGTTCGTCATGAACCTCGTCTTCTCCGGCAGCGACGCCCCCGAGCTCGGGGCCGTCACCGTCGCGGCCGCCGTCCCCGCCGAGGACGAGCTCGCCGCCACCCTCCTCGCCACGCTCGAGGAGATCGAGGACTTCGAGGTGACCGTCGAGCCCGTCGCCGCCGACGACGTGCGTCCGCTCGCCGAGTCCGGTGACGCGGCGCTCGGGATCGTCGTGCCCGAGGGCTTCGGGGAGGCCGTCACGGCGGGTGAGCCGGTCACGGTCGAGCTCGTCGAGGGCGACGGCGCGGGGCTGGAGACCGACGTCCTGCTCCTCGTCGTCCGCGGCGTCACCGAGCAGATGACCGCCGGGACCGTCGCCACGCATGCCGGCGCCGCCGTCGGGCTCCCCGACGAGGCGGTGGGCGAGGTGGGCCGGCAGGTGGCCCAGGCGCCCCCCGCCGTCACGACCGTCGAGGGCACGACGGCGACGGAGCAGCTGGACCCGGCCGCCACCACCGTGGCCGGGCAGGCCGGCCTGTTCCTCCTGTTCACCGTGGGCTTCGGCGTGCTCGCCCTCGTCAACGAGCGTGAGCAGGGGACACTCGCGCGGCTGCGGTCGATGCCGATCCGCCCGGGCCTCATCGTCGGGGCCAAGGCGCTGTCGAGCTACGTCCTCGGGGTCGCCTCCACCCTCGTCCTCCTCACGGCCGGGACGCTGCTGTTCGAGGTGGACTTCGGCTCCGAGCCGGTCGTCCTCGTCCTCGTCCTCAGCGTCGTCGCGGCGGCCACCTCGCTCATGTTCGTCGTCGCCCGGGTGGCGCGCACCGCCGAGCAGGCCGGGGTCGCGCAGGCGATCCTCGCCGTCGTCCTCGGGATGGCCGGCGGTGCGTTCTTCCCCATCGCGGCGGGCGGGCTGGCCGCCACGCTCCTCGACCTCAACCCGGTCTCCGCCTTCACCCGCGCGCTCGGCATCACGGCCGGCGGCGGGGGACTGGCCGACGTCGCCGGGCCGGTGGGCATGATGCTCGCCTTCGCCGCCGTGCTCGCGCTGCTCTCGCGGCTCGTGCCCGACCGCGGGGTGACGTCATGAGGGCGCCGCTGGCGATCGCCGGCACCGAGCTGCGCCGCTTCGCACGGGACCGCTCGAACATCTTCTTCGCGCTCATCTTCCCGCTGCTCCTCGTCGTCGTCATCGGGCTGCAGTTCGGCGGCGGCGGACCCTCGGGCCGGGTGGCCCTCACCGGCAGCGGCGGCGAGCTGAGCACCGCGCTCACGGCCGAGCTCACCGACGCCGGCGGCACGGTGACCGCGACCGACCCCGAGGAGATGCGCGAGCTCGTCGCCCGCGGCCGGGTGGACATCGGCCTGCTCGTCGACGCCGACGCCGAGGAGGCCTTCGCGGCCGGCGCCCCCGCCGAGGTCGAGCTCATCTCCTCCTCCGACGCCGGCTCCCCGGCGGCCGCCCAGCTCGTGCGCACCGCCCTGCAGACCCTGTCGCTGGACCGCGCCCAGCTCACCGCTCTGGCCGACGCCGGCGTCCCCGCGGCCGAGGCGGACGCCGCGCTCGCCGAGGCACGGGAGGCGGTGGCCCCGGTGGAGCTGCGCGCCGTCGACGTCGACGAGATCGCCCAGGAGCTCGGCGGCCTGGGCCAGTTCGACCTCGGCGCCGCGACGATGGTGCTGCTCTTCGTCTTCCTCTCCACGCTCGGCAGCGCGGTCACCCTCATCCAGTCCCGCCGCCTCGGCGTCCAGGGGCGGGTGCTCGCCGCGCCGGTGTCCGGCGCGCAGGCGATCCTCGGCCAGGTCCTCGGCCGGTGGGTCATCGCGAGCTTCCAGGGCCTGTACATCATGGTCGCCAGCGTCCTCATCTTCGGCGTCGACTTCGGGGACGTCGGCCTGGCGCTGCTCATCGTCCTCGTCTTCGGGCTCGTGGCCACGGGCGCGGCCATGGTGCTCGGCTCCCTCATGGACCACGAGGGCGCGGCCAACGGGGTGTCCGTAGGACTGGGGCTCGTCCTCGCCGCGCTCGGCGGGTGCATGTTCCCCCTCGAGCTCATGCCCGACACCCTGCGCACCGTCGCCCACGCCACCCCGCACGCCTGGGGCTACGAGGCCTTCGCCGAGATCCAGCGCCACGACGGCGGCCTGGCCGACATCGCGCCCCAGCTCGGCGTGCTCGCGGCGATGGCCGTGGTCCTCATCGTGCTCGGCGCCTGGGCGCTGCGCCGCAGCGTCGCCCGGGCCATGTAGCCGGCGCCGGGCCCGCGTAGCATCGGTCCATGGCCGAGGACTCCGTGCGCGTGGACAGCTGGTTGTGGGCGGTGCGGATCTTCAAGACCCGCAGCCAGGCCCAGGCCGCCTGCCGCGGCGGGCACGTCCGCGTCGACGGTGACCGTGCCAAGCCCGCGACGCTCGTCGGCGTCGGCACCCGGGTGGTCGTGACCGGCGGGCCGCTGGAGCGCACCGTCGTCGTCCAGCGGCCGCTGCGCAAGCGCGTCGGCGCTCCGGTCGCCGCCCAGGCGATGATCGACGAGACCCCGCCGCCCCCGCCGAAGGTCGAGCAGGCGGCCGTCCCGGTCCGTGAGCGCGGCGCCGGCCGACCCACCAAGCGCGAGCGGCGCGACCTCACCCGGCTGCGCGGCTACTAGGGGGAGTTCTCCCCATGGGGAGAACCGTCCCGGCGCGCCCGGGTGCGGTAGAAATGTCGCAGCACGTCCCGACGGCGCGAGCCGTCCCGACTCGAGGATTGGCAGGACATGCCCGACGTACAGGTAGACACCGAGCTTCTCAAGGAGGCCGGTGCACAGCTTCGCAACGTCGTCGAGACCTTCACCTACGCGAAGGACGACGCCCACGCGCTCGCCGACCACGTCGGCCACGGCGGCCTGGCCAAGCGCGTGCGGAACTTCGCCGACAACTGGCAGAGCCGCCGCCAGGACATGCTCGAGACCATCGGCACGCTCGGGGACGTCTCCGAGGGCGTGGGCATCGCCTTCGAGGAGTGGGACGCCGAGCTCGCCCGGGCGATCACCGTCGACGTGGAGACCACGGCCGGTCCGGTGGTGGCACCGTGACCGACTGGAGCCCGCTCGGCTGGTACGAGAACCCGGTCCCGGGATCTCCCGACCTCGTCGAGGACGGGGCGGCCGCGATGGCCGACGTCGCGACGACCATCTCCGAGGCCGCCAAGAACCTGCGCAGCATCGCCGACTCCGAGGGCCAGGTGAGCCTCGCCGTCGACGCCTTCCGCGAGCGTGCGCTGGAGGTGGCCGGGCAGATCGAGCTCGTCCACGACCGCTACTCCGGCGCCGCGGACGCACTGTCCGGGTACGTCGAGCCCCTGCGGTCGGCGCAGAGCCTCGCCCGTGAGGCCCTGGAGGAGGCGACGGCGGCCCGCACGGCGCTCATGACCGCGGAGACCGACGTCTTCAACGCCGAGCAGAGCCTCGCGTACACCGAGCCGGACGACATGGACCGCGCCAACGAGACGCTCAGCGACGCCTACACGGCCCGCGCCGGGGCGCAGCAGGCCCTGGACGACGCCGTCACCAAGCTCAACACGGCGATCGGGAACCGCGACACCGCCGCCGAGAGCGCGATGGCGCTCATCGACGAGGCGCTGGAGGCCAACGGCCTGGACGACAGCGGCTGGCGCCAGTTCCTCAACAAGAACGCCGAGCTCCTCGACGGGATCGCCAAGGGGCTCGCCATCGCGGGTGCTGCGCTCGCGGTGGTCGCCATGTTCATCCCCGGCGTCAACATCCTCGTCGGTCTCGGCATCGGGCTGGGAGCGGCCGCGATCAACTTCGCCCTCGCCGAGAACGGCAACAAGGGCTGGGAGGACTTCGCGTGGGACGTCGTCGGGCTCGCCACCCTCGGGGCCGGCAAGCTCGTCGGTGTCGCCATGCGCGGCCGGGCCGCCGCCCGCGCCGCCCAGGTGAGCAGCAGCCGCTCCAACGTGCTCGCGGGACCGGCTGTCCCGCGCGGCCGGACGATGCCCCACGGGCGCCACCGTCCCGGCGGGCGGGCACGCAACCGCCAGCGCAGCCAGCGCATGGCGGCGGGACGCCAGGCGCAGGCGGCCGAGTACGCGCAGATGACGTCCCGGCCCTCGTGGAGCGTCCTCCAGCCGTCCTCGATGATGAGCGCCGCGCGGCACAACATCTCCCAGAACGGCTGGAACGTCCTGCGCGCGGGAGGCGGCGACGCCTACCAGATGTCCTACTACAACGCGATGCGCGCCCCCGGCATGGGAGGCGGTCAGGCGGCGGCCGGCATGTCGCAGATGGCCACCGTCAACGGCACCCTCGCCAACGCCGCGACGGCCCACACCCTCATCGGGGCGGACCTCTCCGGCTTCCCGCGCCCCGGCGCGGACTGGGTGGGCGGGCAGCTCGACTCGCTCATCAGCGACCAGCCGCTCCAGGACGACGTGACGAGCCGCCGGTGACCCGCGCCCTGCGCCGGCTGCTCGCCACGCCCACCCGCCAGTTCCAGGTGGTGGGCGTGCTCGTCGTCGCGGTCTTCGTCTGGGTGTCGCTGCCCGTGCACGCCGGCTCCGCGTGGCTGCCGCGCGGTGGGCTCGCGGAGACCTTCGCGGACCTCACGGCGGGGGACCTCACCACCCGCTTCGTCTCCTTCTACCTCTACCTCGTCGTGTGGGGCGGCATCGTCGCGAGCTGCGCCCTGGCCGTGTGGGGCGCCGCGCTCGGGGTCCACTCGGCCGTGGGTGCCTGGCGCCAGGCCGTCACCGGCGGGGTCCCGAGCGGTGAGGACCACGTGCCGCCGATCCTCGCGTTCTGGGGCTCGGTGGTGCTCGGGGTGCTCACCCACCACGTCTCGGCCAACGTCGCGCCCGTGAGCACCGCGCCGTTCTGGGACGACGTCTACGGCGCATCCCTGCCGGCCGTGCTCCTGTGGGCGGCCACCGCGCTGCTCACCGCCCTCGCGGCGCTGCACCGCGCCGTCTTCAGCCGCCAGGGCGAGCGCGAGCGTGAGCGGCGCCGCGCGGAGGGACGGGAACGGGCCGCCGAGCGCCGTGCCGCCGCGAAGGACGCCCGCCGCGTGGGGCGGGACGGACGATGACCGCCACCGCCCAGCAGGGCCGCTTCACCCTCGTGCTCCCGCCCGGATGGTCACGCATCCCCCTCGGGACCGGCTCCGTCGCCGCCGTCCGCGCCGTCGTCGACCGTGCGGTGGCCGGCCTGGACGACCGGCGCGCCGTCGACGTGCGCCGCCGTCTCCACCAGCTGCTCAGCGAGCAGGTGCAGGCGGCGCGCGCCCAGTCCGGCGTCGAGCTCTACCTGCCCACCGAGCAGGTCCACGGCATCAGCGTGCCCGCCTCCGTCGTCGTCAGCCTGCCGCCGGTGGGGTCCGACGCGGACCCCATGGACCTCCTCCTCGCCGTCGCCGCCAGGCGCCCGGGCGCCCAGGTCGTCGACGTCGGCGGCAAGCCGGCCGTGCGGACCGAGGAGCGCCAGGCGTCCGCCCCGCTCGGCGAGTCCTTCGCGGAGACGCAGGCCGCCGCCCGGCAGATCGTCCACTTCCTCGCCGACCCCGACGACCGCAGCCGCTACGCCGTCGTCTCCGCCACCGTCCTGGAGTCGACGGCGGAGGGGGGCGCCGCCGTGGCGGACGCCGTCACCGAGCTCGTCGACGCCCTCGTCTCGACCTTCCGGTGGGTGGGCTGATGCGCACGCTCGTCCTGGGCGTCGACCCCGACCCCGAGCTGTGGGTGCGGGTGCCCTCGCGCTACCCCGACGACGACGCCGCCACCCCCGAGGAGTGGGCCCGCACCGTCGCCGTCGAGCGGGGCGCCGACTCCGCCGAGCTGCTCGAGCGGCTCCTCCTCGACCTCGCCCTCAGCGAGCAGCGGACCGCGGACGGCACCGCGTACCTCTACCTGCCCCCCGACGGGGCCCCGATGCAGAAGGTGCGGCTGCGCGCGCTGCCGACGGCCGAGCTCGGCGCGGCGCTGCCGGGCTCGCCGCTGGACACCGCCGAGGACACCGTCGAGGCCGAGCACCTCGGCCGGGGCACCCGCAGCATCGTCGCCGGACTGGCGCACGAGAGCACCGCGGACCTCCTCGTCACCGTCGTCTACCGGTGGGACGTCGAGTGGGTGAGCGTCCTGCTCACCATGGCCACCCTCAACCCCGGAGAAGCCGTCGCGATGATCGAGACCCTGGACGAGCTGGCCCACGACATCTGGGTCGAGGACGAGAGCGGGGAGCTCGTGACGGTGACGGAGGCGGCCGGTGCCTGAGCGTCCGGACGAGAAGGCGGGCAAGCTGCCCTACGACGTGGCGGCCGCGGCCGTCCGCGCCGGGGATACGGCGTACCTCACCGACGACGAGAAGGACATGGTCGGCGCCGGCGGGGGCGGGTGGACCATGGCCGCGCTGTTCCTCGGCATCTTCGGGCTCGGCCCCCTCGGGCTGGTGGCGGGCGTCTACGCGCTGCGCCAGCAGCGGACGTCCTCGTGGCTGGCGACCGTGGGCATGCTCCTCAGCGGGGTCCACACCGTCCTGCTCGCGCTCGCCCTCGTCCTGGCGGTCGCGACCGGCTAGCGCCTCTCCGCGCCCAGCCGCGCCGCCTGCGCCACGTGCTCGGCGCGCACCCGCGGCTCGCCCAGCCGCGCGTCGAGCGGGTCGACGCCGGCCGTGAGGTCGTCGAGGTAGCGGTGGTCGGCGTCGATGCGCCGGCTCGCCTCCGCGCCGTCGGCCACCCGCCCGTGCCCCGGCACGACGACGTCGCAGCTGGCCACGACGTCCGCGAGCCGCTGGAGGGACCGGCGGTAGGCGTCCACCGCGTCGTCGTCGTCGTCGAGGAGCGGCACCTCGACGTCGGAGAGCATGTCCCCGGCCACGAGCACGCCCTCGCCGGGCAGGTGGAGGCTCGCGTGCCCCGGCGCGTGACCGGGAGTCGCGACGACGGCGGCGCGCAGGCCCGTCCACGGCAGCTCGGTCGTGTCCGGCGGCAGGGGCGTCGTCCCGCCGACGACGTCCCACCGGTGGCCGGGCAGGTCGCGGGCCGCCTGCGCAGCGAGCTCCTCGTCCGTGCTCGCGACGGCGGCCCCGGGCGTGGCCCAGCGCGGCACGTCCGGCAGCGCCTCGGACCACAGCACGTGGTCCCAGTGCGGGTGGGTGGAGAAGGCGGCGGCCACGTGCCAGCCGCGCCCGGTGAGCTCGCCCTGGAGCGAGACGAGGTCCGCGGGGGTGAGGGCGGGGTCGACGAGGAGGCACGCGCCGTCGTCGGCCACGACGACGCTCGAGGTGGTGAGCCAGGTGGGGGAGGTGGTGACCCAGACGCGCGCGGAGACCTGCTCGAGCACGTCAGCGGTGGTTCGCGGCCGCGAGAGCGGCGGCGCCGACGATCCCGGCCTGGTTGCGCAGCGCGGCCGGCACGATCGGCGCCTGGAGCTCGAGCAGGGGGAGGAACTGGTCGGACTTCTTGCTCACGCCGCCCCCGACGACGATGAGGTCGGGGGAGAAGAGCATCTCGATCGTCTCGAAGTAGCGTTGCAGGCGCTTGGCCCACTTCGCCCACGACAGGTCCTCGCGCTCGCGGGCGGAGTCGGCGGCCCGGCTCTCGGCGTCGTGCCCGTCGATCTCCAGGTGCCCGAGCTCGGTGTTGGGCACGAGGGTGCCGTCGACGATGAGGACCGAGCCGATCCCGGTGCCGAGGGTGGCGACGAAGACGACGCCGTCCACCCCCTTGGCCGCGCCGTAGACGGCCTCGGCGTACCCGGCGGCGTCGGCGTCGTTGACGGCGACGACGCGGCGGCCGATCGCCTCGCTCATGAGCGCGGGCACGTCCACGCCCTGCCACGACTGGTGGAGGTTGGCGATGAACGGCACGACGCCGTGCTTGATCGGGGCGGGGAAGGTGAGGCCGATCGGCACGTCGGGGGCGAGGTCGAAGCCGGCGACGAGCTCCTCGACGACGGCGGCCACGGCCTTGGGTGTCGACTTGGCCGGCGTGGGGATGCGCACCCGGTCGCCGATGAGCTCACCGGCGGCGAGGTCGACGGGCGCGCCCTTGATCCCGGACCCGCCGATGTCGATGCCGAAGGCGGTGGGCGTGCTGGGCGTGGGCATCTCGACTGCTCCGGGGGTCGACGGCGGGAGGCGGTTCGGAGCCTACCGCCAGGCCGTCACGCCGGCTGGTCGAGCGAGGCGCGCCACGCGTCCAGCCCCTGCTGGACCTCCTCGTCCGTGCGGTGCTCCACGCGCGTCATGAGCGTCCACCGCACGCCGTAGGGGTCCTGGACGGAGGCGAAGCGGTCCCCGGTCACCGCGAAGTCCGCCGCCTCCTCCCGCACGCGTGCCCCGCGCTCGCGGGCCAGGGCCAGCGCGGCGTCGACGTCGGGGACGTAGACGGCGAGGGAGAAGCTCGCGTCGTCGCTGCCGGGGTCGCCGGCGACGGCGTGGAACTGCGGGTTGGGGTCCATGACCGTCATCCGGCCGTGGCCGAGGTCGAGCTCGCAGTGCCACACCGAGCCGTCCGGCCCGTCCATGCGGGTGACGACCCGCGCGCCGAGGACGGCGCGGTAGAAGTCGATCGCCTCGTTCGCCGGGGAGACGACGACGAGCGGGCTGAGGGAGGTGTAGCCCTCCGGGAGGTGTGTGCTCATGCCCCCAGCCTCCCTAGAGTGCTGCGCGTGGGGCTTGAAGATCCGCGCCAGGGTGGCGACGGCGCCGTGCTGTGGCCGGCGGCGGGCACGGACGTGTTCGACACCGGCCGCCTGCCCCTGCCGGCGCCGCTCGACGAGGTCGCCGCCTACTACTGGTGGGTGACGTGGCGCCGCGCGGAGCGGGTGCCGTTCCGGCAGCAGGTGCTGTCCCACCCGGTCACCCACCTCACGGTCGAGGCCGCCGAGGGCGGCGTGCTCCACGGCCTGCCCGTCCCCGCCGCGCTCGTCCACGGCCTCGTCACCCGGGTGTTCACCGTCGACCTGCCCGTTGCCGGCCGCGTGGCCGGGATCGCGTTCCACCCCGGCGGGCTGGCCGCCCTGCTCGGGCGCGGCGTCGGCGACCTCACCGACGCGGTCGTGCCCGCGGGGGAGGTGCTGGGCGACGTCGTCGGCCCCCTCACCCGCGACGTGCTCGGCGAGGACGACGACGGCGCCCGCCGCGACGTCGTCGTCGGCCACCTGTCCGGGGTGCTCGCGCCACGGCTCGACGCGGTGCGCGCCGACGAGGGCTACCGCACGGTGCGCGAGGCGGTGGCGCTCATGCGGCACCGGGAGCACGTGACGCTCGCGCCGGTGGCCGCGGAGCTGCACGTGTCGGTCCGCACGCTGCAGCGGCTCTTCGCCCGGTACGTCGGTGCTTCCCCGCTGTGGGTGCTGCGCCGCCACCGGCTGCAGGACGCCGTCGCTGCTCTCGACGCGGGGGAGGGGCAGGACCTCGCGGCGCTCGCGGCCTCCCTGGGCTTCGCCGACCACGCGCACCTCACGCGGGCCTTCACCGCCGTCGTCGGCGTCCCGCCCTCGCGCTACCGCAGCGGGTAGGGCGGCCCGGCGTCCGCCCCGCCGTCTGGGACGCACATCCGGTCCACCGAAGGGTGGCGGGAGGTGCGTCCAGGGGACCGGAGGGGCGTCCCAGGCGAAGGGGGAGCGGGACTACGGCAGGGTGAGGATCTCGGCGCCGTCGTCCGTCACCAGGACCATGTGCTCGAACTGGGCGGTGCGGCCGCGGTCGGTGGTGACGGCGGTCCAGCCGTCGTCCCACAGGTCCCACTCGGGGGAGCCGAGGGTGAGCATGGGCTCGATGGTGAAGACCATGCCCGGCTCCATGACCTCGTTGTGCTCGGGAGCGGCGTCGTAGTGCGGGACGATGAGCCCGGAGTGGAAGGCACGGCCCACGCCGTGGCCGGTGAACTCCCGGACCACGCCGTAGTCGAAGCGCTTGGCATAGGCCTCGATGACGCGGCCGATGACGTTGATCTCGCGGCCGGGCTTGACGGCCCGGATGCCGCGCTCCATCGCCTTGCGGGTGCGCTCGACGAGCAGGCGGGACTCCTCGTCGACGTCGCCGACGAGGAAGGTCGCGCTGTTGTCGCCGTGGACGCCCTCGCGGAAGAGGGTGATGTCGACGTTGACGATGTCCCCGTCCTTGAGCACGGTGCTGTCGGGGATGCCGTGGCACACGACCTCGTTGACCGAGGTGCACAGACCCTTGGGGAAGCCGCGGTAGCCGAGGGACGAGGGGTAGGCGCCGTGCTCGAGGGCGAACTCGTGACCGATGAGGTCGAGCTCGTCGGTGGTGATGCCGGGGCGGACGGCGGCACCGACGTGCGCCAGCGCCTGGGCGGCGAGGCGGGCGGTGCGGCGGATGCGCTCGACGGTCTCGGCGTCGTTGACCTCGCTGCCCGTGAAGGGCTCGGGCTCGGGCCGGTCGACGTACTCGGGGTGCTCGACGGAGGTGGGGACCGGCCGCCGCGGGGAGATCGTTCCGGGTGTCAGGGTGCCCAGCGGGGCGCGATCGGCAAGCATGGGACGAGTCTACGTACGGCCCGACGAAGGAGGCGCCATGGCCAGTGTCAACGAGCCCGCGGAGGACCGCGAGGACCGCATCGAGAAGGTGACCAAGCCGCACGACCTCGGTGAGTACTACCTCAACACCCGCACCGGGGAGATCGAGGAGGGCAAGGTGTCCGGCTCGCTCAACCGCATGGGCCCCTACCCCTCGCGCGAGGCGGCGGCGGAGGCCTACGAGAACGCCGCGAACCGCAACGAGGCCTGGGACGAGGCCGACAAGGCCTGGAACGACGACGAGTAGCGCCGCCCCGCGCGTCGCCGCCCGCTGAGCTCCCCGGTTCTCCTCCGAGCTCCCGCCTCGCAGCGGGTCTCGCCGAGGGGAACCGGGGAGCTCACGTCCGTCGGCGTGCCGCTACTCGGCGAAGGTGTGCTCCGGGCCGGGGAAGGTGCGCTCGCGCACGGCCCCGGCGTAGGTGCGGGTCGCGGTGTACAGCGCCGCCCCGACGTCCCCGAACTTGCGGGCGAAGCGCGGCGCCCACGCCGTCATGCCGGCCATGTCGGTCCACACGAGGACCTGGCCGTCGCAGCCCGGTCCCGCGCCGATCCCGATCGTGGGGATGTGGAGCACCTCGGTGGCGCGCTCGGCCACCGGGGCGGGCACCATCTCGAGGACGACGGCGACGGCGCCGGCCTCCTGGAGGGCGACGGCGTCCTGGACGAGCCGCTCGGCGGCCTCGTCGCCGCGGCCCTGGACCCGCGCGCCGCCGAGGCTGTTCTCCGACTGCGGCGTGAAGCCGAGGTGGCCGACGACGGGGATCCCGGACTGGGACAGCAGGCGCACGTGCTCGGCGATCCGCTCCCCGCCCTCGAGCTTGACGGCGTGCACCCCGCCCTCCTTGAGCATCCGCGCCGCCGAGGCGAAGGCGTGCTGCGGGGAGGCCTCGTAGGAGCCGAAGGGCAGGTCGGCGACGACCATCGCGCGGTGCGCGGCACCGGTGACGGCGCGCGCGGCGGGGATCATCTCGTCGAGCGTCACGGGGATCGTCCCGTGCAGGCCGAGCATGGTGTTCCCGATGGAGTCCCCGACGAGGAGCATGTCGATGCCGGCCTCGTCGAAGATCCGCCCGGTGACGGCGTCGTAGGCGGTGAGCATGGTGATCGGCTCACCGCGCTCCTTCATCTGCGCGAGGTGGTGGACGCGCACCCGCTTCGGCACGGGCACGCCGCCCGGCGTGCCGCTCGCGGCGGGGGTGGAGGCTGGGGTCTGCTCGCTCATCGTCGTTCGTTCTCCAGGTGGGTGTACCGGTGCCCCGACCCTACGCGCCCCGCACCCGCGCGGCCCCACGCACGGCCGGCCGCGGTCAGCCCCCGGTGAGGGGACCGGGGTCGTCGGGGACGTCGACGGCGTGCTTGAGCAGGGCGAGACGGTCGACCACCTCCAGGGCCCGTTCGTGCGTCGCGGCGAGCACGACGGGTGCCGCCGTCCCGGCCCGGTAGGACTGCAGCCAGCGGGCGGCCATGACGCACCAGCGCATGCCGGGCTCGAGGCCGGGGAAGGCGAGCTCCGGGCGCGCGGTGACGAGGTCGTTGCCGAGCTGCCGCTGGTGCTCGAGGAACTCGGCGCTGACGACGACGCACACGCTGTGACCGCCGGGGTGGCCGGCGCTCGGCACGCAGCTGCCCGTCCGGTAGTACCCGGTCACCGGGTCCGTCCCGCACTCCTCGAGCGGTCCGCCCAGGACGTTGCGCTCCGTCATGCCTCGATGATGGCAGGACGGCGGTCCGCGGGCAGGGCACTCACCGTCGTGCGTCCTGTGCCAGGATCACCGTGGACCCGGCCCGACCGTCGAAGGAGACCTCCCATGCCCGTCCTCACCGACCTGCTCGCCGCGCTGCGGACCGGCGCGGTGGAGGTCGTCGACCTCACCGCGCCCCTCACCTCGCAGACGCCGATCCTCGAGCTGCCCGAGCAGTTCGGCCAGACCGCGCGCTTCGAGCTCGAGGAGATCTCCCGCTACGACGACCGCGGGCCGGCCTGGTACTGGAACAACTTCCGCACCGGCGAGCACACCGGCACCCACTTCGACGCCCCCAACCACTGGGCCAGCGGCCGGGACCTCGCCGACATCGCCTCGGTGCCCGTCGGGGCGCTCGTCGCGCCCGCCGTCGTCCTCGACGTCACCGCGCAGGTGGCCGCCGACCCCGACTTCCTCATCGAGCGCGAGCACATCGACGCCCTCGTCGCCGAGCACGGCCCGCTGCCCGAGGGCGGCTGGCTGCTGTGCCGCACCGGCTGGTCGGCGCGCACGAGCCAGGAGGACATGATCAACCGCGCCGACGACGGCCCCCACAGCCCCGGCATGTCCGTCGAGGCGGCGCGGTGGGTCGCGGAGGAGAGCCCGCTGCAGGGCATCGGGGTGGAGACCGTCGGGACGGACGCCGGCGCGGCGGGCGGCTTCGACCCGCTCTTCCCGTGCCACCACTTCCTCCTCGGCAACGGGAAGTACGGGCTGTCCCAGCTGCGCAACCTCGACCGGCTGCCGGTGACCGGCGCGATGGTCGTCGCGTCCCCGCTCAAGATCGAGGGCGGGTCCGGGTCTCCCACGCGCGTCCTCGCGCTCGTCGAGCACTAGCCGTGGTGCGCGTAGCGGAGGTCGTCGGACGGACGCTCGTGGCGTGCGGGGTCGACCACGTCTTCGGCGTCGTCGGCTCGGGCAACTTCCACGTGACCGGCGCGATGATCGACGCCGGTGCCCGGTTCGTCGCGGCGCGGCACGAGGGCGGGGCGGCGACGATGGCCGACGGCTACGCGCGCACGGCCGGGGCTCCCGCGGCGCTCACCGTCCACCAGGGCTGCGGGCTGACGAACGCGCTCACCGGCATCGCCGAGGCGGCCAAGTCCCGCACCCCGCTCGTCGTCCTCGCCCCCGAGGCCGTCACGCTCACCTCGAACTTCCACGTCGACCAGGAGGCGCTCGCCTACGCCGTCGGCGCGGTGCCGCTGCGCATCACCGACCCGGCCACGGCCGCGGAGGAGACGGCCGCCGCCGTCGCCATGGCGTGCCACGAGCGCCGCACCGTCGTGCTCAACCTGCCGCTCGTCGTCCTGGACGCGGAGGTCGAGGAGACCCCGCTGCCCGGGCCGAGCGTCCCACCGCCCGCCCGGGCCGTCGCCCAGGGCGACCTCGAGCGCCTCACCGCCGCCGTGCGGGCCGCGCGCCGGCCGGTGTTCGTCGCCGGGCGCGGCGCCCGCTCCGGGCCGGCCCGTGACACGCTCGTCGCGCTCGCCGACACGTCCGGCGCGCTGCTGGCGACCTCCGCCGTCGCCAAGGGGCTCTTCCACGACCAGCCGTGGTCCCTCGACGTCTCCGGCGGCTTCTCCTCCCCGCTCGCCGCCGAGCTCATCGCCGGCGCGGACCTCGTCGTCGGCTGGGGCTGCGCGCTGAACATGTGGACGATGCGCCACGGGCGCCTCATCGGGCCGGGCGCCACCGTCGTCCAGGTCGACGACACCCCCGAGGCGTTGGGCATGCACCGCGAGCTGAGCTTCGGCGTCGTCGGGGACGTCGCGGCCACCGCCCGCGGGGTCGAGCGGCTCCTCGGCAGCCACCGCAGCGAGGGCTACCGCAGCGAGGAGCTGCGCGAGCGTCTCGACACCGGGCTGCGGT
The DNA here is from genome assembly GCF_014837105.1 of Oceanitalea stevensii. GTDB lineage: Bacteria > Actinomycetota > Actinomycetes > Actinomycetales > Actinomycetaceae > Oceanitalea > Oceanitalea stevensii. Next base: position 253,490 of record NZ_JACSPO010000001.1, read on the forward strand.
GGCGCGACGTGCCGTACACCGACACCTCCGACGGCGAGCGGATCGACCCGCGCACCCTCACCTCCGCGCTGGACGACCTCCTGCCGTGCGACCGCGTCGTCGCCGTCGACTCCGGCAACTTCATGGGCTACCCGGCGATGTACCTCGAGGTCCCCGACGAGGAGGGCTTCTGTTTCACCCAGGCCTTCCAGTCCATCGGCCTGGGCCTGGCGACGGCGATCGGTGCCGCCCTCGCCCGCCCCGACCGGCTGCCCGTCGCGGCCCTCGGGGACGGCGGGGCCCTCATGGGGGCCGCCGAGCTCGACACGGTGCGCCGCCTGGGGCTGCCGATGGTCGTCGTCGTCTACAACGACGACGCCTACGGCGCCGAGGTCCACCACTTCACCGGTGAGGACCACGCGACGGTCACCTTCCCGCCCACGGACATCGCCGCCGTCGGCGCCGGCTACGGCTTCGAGGCGGTGACGGTGCGCGGGGTCGAGGACCTCGCGGCGGTCCGCGCCTGGGTCGACGGGCCGCGGGACCGGCCGCTGCTCATCGACGCGAAGGTCGTCGCCGACGAGCCCGCGTGGTGGCTGGCGGAGGCCTTCGGGCACTGACGCCGGCCGTGGGACGATTGGCGCACCCACGTCAGCAGGAGGACCGATGGATCGCGCAGAGCTCGCGACGTCCGGCGGCACGCGCGCCGCGATCGCCCAGGCCGTCACCCGCCACGCGGAGGCCGTGGTCTCCCTGAGCCGCGAGATCCACGAGTGGCCCGAGCAGGCCTTCACCGAGCACCGGGCGGCCGGGGCCATCACCGCACTCCTCTCCCGCGAGGGCTTCACCGTGAGGCACGGGGTGGCCGAGATGCCCACCGCCTTCACCGCCACCACGGGGCAGGGGCCGCTCACCGTCGCGCTCTGCGTCGAGTACGACGCCCTGCCGAACGTGGGCCACGCCTGCGGGCACAACCTCATCGCGGGCGCCGGCGTGGCCGCCGCGCTCGCCCTGCAGCCCGTGGCGGCCGAGCTGGGGCTGCGCGTCGTCGTCGTCGGCACCCCCGCCGAGGAGCACGGGGGCGGGAAGGTGCTGCTCCTCGAGCGCGGCGTCCTCGACGACGTCGACCTCGCCCTCATGATTCATGCCCTGCCCGCCGGCCACGGCTTCAACCCGCAGGGCACGACGACGCAGGCCGTGGGCCGCTACCGTGCCACCTTCAGCGGGCGCGGCTCCCACGCGGCCGCCGCGCCGCACCGCGGGATCAACGCGGCCGACGCCGCCGTCGTCGCGCAGGTGGCGATCGGGCTGCTGCGCCAGCAGATCCCCGGCGACCACCGCGTCGCCGCCGTCGTCGCGCACGGCGGGGACGCGACGAACATCATCCCCGAGACCGTCATCGTCGACTTCGAGTGCCGCGCCTTCACCATGCCCGAGTACGAGAGCCTGCTCGAGCGGGTGCGCCGCTGCTTCGAGGCCGGGGCGCTCGCCACCGGCGCGACCCTCCAGATCGCGCCCACCGAGCCGGTCTACGAGCCCCTCGTCCACGACGACGTCCTGTGCCGCCACTGGGCGGGCGCACTCGAGACGATCGGCTACGACGCCACCCCGGGCAGCGGACCGCGCGGCGGGTCCACCGACATGGGCAACGTCTCGCGCGTCATCCCCTCGATCCACCCGTGGGTCAGCCTGCCGAACACCGAGGCCCCCATCCACACCGCCGACTTCGCCCGCGCCGCCGACGAGGACGCCGCCTACGACACCATGCTCGACGCCGGGACGGCGATGGCCCTGACCGTCGCCTCCGTGGCGGCGTCGCAGGAGGACGTCGCCGCGCTGCGCGCGCGTCGCGCCGAGCTCGCTCAGGCGGCCGCCGGAGCCATGTAGAGCACCTCCCAGATGTGGCCGTCGGGGTCGGTGACGGCCGCGCCGTACATCTCCTCGCCCTCCGGGCCGGCCATCTCCGTCGGCTGCACCGGGTAGGTGTGCCGGGCGCCGCCGTGGGCGAGGGCCGCCGCGACGAAGGCGTCGGCCTCCTCGCGGGTCTCCATCGACAGGCAGCTGATGAGCTGGGTGGTCGCGCGGGGGTCGGCGATGGGCGTGGTGACGAAGTCGGCGAAGCGGCTGTGGTCCAGCGCCATGACGAAGATCGTGGGGGAGACGACGACGCACAGGCAGTGCTCGTCGGAGTACGTCTCCTCGACCGCGAAGCCCAGGCCCGTGTAGAAGCGGCGCGTCGCCGCGAGGTCCCGAACGGGCAGGTTGACGAAGATCATGCGGTCCATGGCGGTGTCCTCCTCGGCGGGCGGCACCGTGCCGCCTCACCCATGACCGACCCCGGCCGCCCCCGGAACTCGTCTCGGGCGCCGGCGATGAGTTCCGCCGTCGTCGCCGGTCGGTAGCGGGGAGGAGAGAGGAGCACCCCGTGCCCGAGATGAGTACCTGCCTGTGGTTCGACACCGAGGCCCTGGAGGCCGCGGAGCTGTACGTGTCCGTCTTCCCCCGCTCGGAGGTCCTCGAGGTCGTGCGCTGGGACGAGAACAACCTCGAGCTCACCGGGCAGCCGCTGTCGGTCACCTTCCGGCTCGACGGGCGCGACTTCGTCGCCCTCAACGGCGGCCCCGGACGGCCCTTCACCGAGGCGGTCTCCATCATGGTCGGCTGCGCGGACCAGGCGGAGGTCGACCACTACTGGTCGCGCCTGCTCGCGGGCGGGGGCCGGGAGTCGAGGTGCGGCTGGCTCGCCGACCGCTACGGGCTGTCGTGGCAGATCGTGCCCACCCGGCTGCTCGAGCTCATGAACGACCCCGACCCCGCACGCGCCGGCCGGGTGGCCGCCGCGATGATGCAGATGGTCAAGATCGACCTCGCGGAGATCGAGCGGGCGGCCGCATGAGCACCGTCGTCGGCACCCGTCGGACAAGGCCCGGAGGGGTGACAGCCGCCGACGGCGGGCTCTACCGTCGGGGGATGGCCGCCTCACAGACCGAGCAGCCGACGACGGCGCTCGCCGACGCGCCGCCGCAGCGCCCCGCCGCCACGGCGGGGGACGTCGCGGAGCTGCTCGAGCCGCTGCGCCGCGAGATCCTCGCGCACTGCTACCGGATGACCGGCTCGGTGCACGACGCCGAGGACCTCGTGCAGGAGACCTACCTGCGGGCCTGGCGGGCCTACCACGGCTTCGAGAACCGCTCCTCACTGCGGACCTGGGTGTTCCGCATCGCGACGAACGCCTGCCTCACCCACCTCGAGGGCCGCAAGCGCCGCCCGCTGCCCACCGGCCTGGGCGCGCCGGCCGCCGACCCGCACGAGCGGCCGCTGCCGGAGGCCGGCGTCTCGTGGCTCGAGCCGATGCCCGACGACCTCCTGTGGTCCCAGGGCCAGCCCGACCCCGCCGCGCAGGCGGTGAGCCGCGACAGCGTCCGGCTCGCCTTCGTCGCCGCGCTCCAGCACCTCACCGCCCAGCAGCGCGCCGTGCTCCTCCTGCGCGACGTGCTCGCGTGGCGCGCGCGGGAGGTCGCCGGGGCGCTGGACCTCACCGTGGCCGGGGTCAACTCCACCCTGCAGCGGGCGCGCGCCCGCCTCGCGGACGTCGACCCGGAGGAGCCGCCGCGGCTGCCCGACGACGAGCGCCGCCGGGCCCTGCTGCGCGCCTACGTCGCGGCCTTCGAGGCCTACGACGTCGCCGCGATCGTCGACCTCCTCGCCGCCGACGTCGTGTGGGAGATGCCGCCCTACCCCGAGTGGTACCGCGGTGCGGGGGCGGTGGGCACGCTCATCAGCCGGTGGTGCCCCGCCCAGCGCGCCGGCGACATGCGGATGCTGCCGACCTCCGCGAACGGCGAGCCCGTCCTCGCCCTCTACATGCGCGAGGACGACGGCGTGCACCGCGCCTTCCAGCTCCAGCACGTCGTGCCCACCTCGGACGGTGTGGCCCGGGTGACCGCCTTCTTCGGCCCCGAGCTCTTCGCCCACTTCGCCCTCCCGCCGGAGCTGCCCCCGAGGTAGGGGACGGCGTTGCCGCCCCGGGACGCCCCACGCCCGGCGGCTCCTGCCGCGATCACCTCCACCTCCTCTGGTTCGGACCTCCGGTACTCCGGAGGCGTGCCGGAGGTGCGTCGAGATGCCCGGAGGGGCGAACCAGGCGGGGGGATGGGGATAGCCGGGGGTCCTCGACTCCCTCCAGGTGATGCGCCGCCACCTCACCGACGGGAGACGTGTGCGGGAGACGTCAGATTGACCCACCAGGTGGATCAATCTGACGTCCCGCGACGAGGTCCCCTCCTGCGGGTGAGCGACCGGTTCTCGTCGGCTGGTCGCGGGCTCAGCCGGCGGTGCGCGGGGCGTACATGATGACGGCGACGCCGGCGAGGCACAGGAGCGCGCCGGTGACGTCCCAGCGGTCGGGGCGGAAGCCGTCGACGACCATGCCCCACACGAGCGAGCCCGCGACGAACACCCCGCCGTACGCCGCGAGGATCCGCCCGAAGTTCGCGTCCGGCTGCAGGGCGGCGAAGAAGCCGTAGATCCCCAGCGCCACGACGCCCGCGCCGATCCACACCCACCCGCGGTGCTCGCGCACGCCCTGCCAGATGAGCCAGGCGCCGCCGATCTCGAAGAGCGCGGCGCCGCCGAAGAGCGCGACCGAGCGCAGCAGGTCCACGGCTCAGCCCGTGAAGGGCAGGACCGGCAGCCCGGGCACGTCCACCGCGGCGGCGTAGACCGAGCCGGCGCCCGGGGTGTCGTCGCCCTCGCGTGAGGTCGTGACGAACAGGTCGGTGAGGCTCGGCCCGCCGAGGGTGCAGGCGGTGACGCCGGGGACCGGCACCTCGACCGTCTCGAGCAGCTCACCGTCGGGGGAGTAGCGGCGCACCTGGCCGGCGCCGTTCATCGCCACCCAGAACGTGCCCTGGGAGTCGACGACGAGACCGTCACCCACGCCGTCGTCGTCCTGGAAGGAGACGAGCGGACGGCGCCCGCTCAGCACCCCGCCGTCGACGTCGAACACGTCGATGCGGCCCGGGCCGCTGTCGGCGTAGTAGGCGAGGGTGTGGTCGGGGGAGAAGCCGAGGCCGTTGGAGACCGAGACGGGGTCGAGGACGACCTCCGTGCCGCCGTCGGGCATGACGCGGTAGAGGCGCCCGCCGTCGTCCGAGCCGTCCCACGCCATCGAGCCGACGTAGAGGCTGCCGTCCGGGGCGGCGCCGCCCTCGTTCATCCGCTCGTTCTCACGGTCGGTGAGCCGGATCGAGCGGGTGGGCTCGGCGGTGACGTCGTCGGCCAGGGCGATGCCCTTCTCGGTGGCGACGACGTAGCCCCCGTTCGCGCGCGGGCGCACCATGGCGGCGACCTTGCCGACGGTGATCCGGTCGACCTCGCCGTCGTCGCGCAGGGTGAGGACCCCGCCGGCCAGCATGTCGACGAAGCGCAGCCCGCCCCACTCGAGGGACCACACCGGCCCCTCGCCGTGGAAGGTGACGACGTCGGTGATCCGCTCCACGTTTCGCATGCCGCCAGTCTTCCCGACACCGCCGCCCTTGTCAGGGCGTGCCCACGCCAGGGGCTACCGTGGCGCGGTGAAGCACCGCCTGCTCGACGTCCGCCCGCTGCGCGTGAGCCCGGCGTACCGGCGGCTGTGGCTGGGGACCTCGCTGTCCGCGGTGGGCGGGCAGATCGCGTCGGTGGCCGTCCTCTTCCAGGTCTGGGAGATGACGCACAGCCCGGTGTGGACCGGCGCGGTGGGACTCGCCCGGGCGGTGCCGCTCGTCCTGCTCGGGCTCGTGGGCGGGGCCCTCGCCGACTCCGTGGACCGCCGCGTGCTCGTGCGGTGGACGATGCTCGCCCAGCTTGTCGCCGCCCTCGGCCTCGCCGCCCAGGCGCTGCTGCGCGTGGACTCCCTCGGCCTCCTGCTCCTCCTCGTCGCCACCCAGGCGGGCTTCGGGGCGCTCGGTGCCCCGGCCCAGCGCACCTTCCCGGTCCGGCTGCTCGGCCGCGAGCTCGTCGCCGCCGGGATCGCGCTCCAGCACCTGAGCTTCCAGGCCGCGATGCTCGTGGGGCCGGCGCTCGCCGGTGTGGTCCTCGGGCAGTGGGGGCTGACCCCGGCCTACCTCGTCCAGGCGGTCGCCTCGCTCGCCGCGCTCTACGCCGTCGTGCGGCTGCCCGCGATGCCGCCCACCGGGGCGCCGAGCGGACGCGGGCCGCGCGCCGTCGTCGAGGGGATGCGGTACATCGCTCGCAGCCGGGTGGTGAGCGGCCTGTACGTCACCGACCTCGTCGCCACCCTGCTCGCCATGCCGATCGCCCTGTTCCCCGTCATCAACGAGGAGCGCTTCGGCGGGAACCCGGAGACGCTCGGCCTCTTCCTCAGCGCGGTCGCGGTCGGTGGCGTGCTCGCCGGCTTCGCCTCCGGCACCGTCACCCGCTCCGACCGGCCCGGCGCCGTCCAGCTGTGGGCGGCCGGGACGTGGGGCGCGGCGCTGGCGGTCTTCGGGATGGTGGGGCCGCTGTGGTCGGCGCTCGCGGCGCTCGTCGTCGCGGGAGCGGCCGACACGGTCTCGGTCATCTCCCGTGGCGCTGCGGTCCAGCTCGCGACGCCGGACAGCCACCGTGGGCGGGTGACCTCGGTCGAGCACGTCATCGGCGTGGCCGGGCCGGAGATCGGCAACTTCCGCGCGGGCGTCGTCGCCGGGGCCACGAGCGCGGCCTTCGCCGCGACGTTGGGCGGGCTCGCGTGTCTCGTCGGGATCGTCGTCGTCGCCGCGACCAACCGCGAGCTGCGCCGCTTCCGCATCAGCCGCGACATCCCCACCCCCGACGACGCCGCATAGCGTCCCCGCCTCGGGGCGAGTTGGCCCCGCCCACTTTCGCCGAGAGCGGGATTTCTCCAGGGCAGGGTCGCGGAAGAATCCGGCTGTCGGCGGAGGGGTGGTACTCCGTTTGCGCAGAGAGCTGGATCTCTCCAGGGCAGGGTCGCGGAGGAATCCGGCTGTCGGCGCATGTGGTGGCGGGTCGGCGCGCGCCTACGATCGGACGGTGAGCGGCGAGACCCTCGAGATCGAGACGACGCACGGGCCGGCGCGGGTGCACCTGCACGGCGCCCCGGGCGCCCGCGGACTGCTCGTGCTCGGGCACGGTGCCGGGGGCGGGGTCGAGGCACCGGACCTGCGCACCGCGACCACGGTCGCGACCGGGCTCGGGTGGGGCGTCGCACTCGTCGAGCAGCCCTACCGGGTGGCCGGCCGCCGGGCGCCCGCGCCCGCGAAGCAGCTCGACGCCGCATGGACCGACGTCGTCCACCACCTGCTCGCCGGCCCCGGCGCGGGTCTCCCGCTCGTCCTCGGCGGCCGCTCCTCGGGTGCGCGGGTCGCGTGCCGCACGGCCCTGCCGCTCGGCGCCGTCGGCGTCCTGTGCCTGGCCTTCCCGCTCCAGCCGCCGGGGAAGGCGGAGCGGCCCAGCCGGCTTCCCGAGCTCGACGGCGCGGGCGTGCCCACCCTCGTCGTCCAGGGCGAGCGTGACGCCTTTGGGGTGCCGCCGGAAGGACCCGGCCGGAGCGTCGTCGTCGTCGCCGGGGACCACAGCCTGAAGAAGGACCAGCCCGCCATCGGCGAGGCCGTCCGCACCTGGCTCACCGGGCTCGCGCCGTCGGCGTGAGATGCCCGCTCGCCCGCCTCGGGTGAGACTCGTCGGGAAGCCGACGGAAGGACGTGCCATGCCCATCCACGTGGAGCCGGGGACGATCGTGCTCTACTCCGACGTCGCCTGCGGGTGGGCCACCCTGGCCCTGCACCGCTTCTACGCGGCCCGCGCCGAGGCGGGGCTGGAGGAGGAGGTGCGGGTGGACCACCGCCTCTTCCTCCTCGAGGACGTCAACGCCTTTCCGCTGCCGCTCGACTTCGTCTCCGGCGAGGTACCGGTCTTCGCCGATCTCGCCCCCGACTTCGGCTTCCGGACGTGGCAGGGCAAGGAGTCGGAGTGGCCCGTCACCACCCTGCTCGCCAACGAGGCCGTCCACGCCGCGAAGGCGCAGGGCCCCGCCGCCTCGGAGGAGCTCGACCTCGCGCTGCGGCGGGCGCTGTTCGCCGAGAGCCGCACGGTGAGCATGCTCCACGAGATCCTCGACGTCGCCGGCTCCTGCCCCTCCGTGGACGCCCACGCGCTGCGGGAGGCGCTCGACGACGGCCGCGCGCGCGGGCCGATGATGCGCGACTACCGCACCCACCGCGAGGACGTGCAGGGCAGCCCGCACTTCTTCCTCGCCGACGGCAGCGACGTCCACAACCCCGGCATCGAGTTCCACCTCGAGGACGAGGTCCCCGTCGTCGACAGCGACGACACCGGCGCCATGGCCGCGCTCGTGCGGCGCGCCGCCGGCCATTGACCAGCCCGAACCGTGAAGGAGACCGTCATGAAGCTCGGCTACAAGCTCGCCGCCGAGGCCTACGGGCCGCAGGAGCTCATCCGCCAGGCCGTCCGCGCCGAGGAGGTGGGCTACGACTTCGTCGAGATCAGCGACCACTTCCACCCGTGGCTCGACAACCAGGGCCACAGCCCCTTCGCCTGGTCGGTCCTCGCCGCCATCGCCGCGCGCACCGAGCGCATCGGCCTCGTCACCGGCGTCACCTGCCCGACCTTCCGCTACCACCCGGCCGTGATCGCGCAGGCCGCGGCGACGACGGCGCTCATCTCCGAGGGCCGCTTCACCCTCGGCCTGGGCTCGGGGGAGCGGCTCAACGAGCACGTCGTCGGCAAGCCGTGGCCCTCCGCGACGGAGCGCCAGGCCATGCTGCGCGAGGCGCTGGAGATCATCCGGCTGCTGTGGCAGGGCGGCTACCAGAGCTACGACGGGCGCTACCTCCAGCTCGAGGACGCGCGCATCTTCGACCTGCCCGAGGAGCTGCCGCGCATCGCCGTCGCCGGTGGCGGTCCGCAGGCGGCGCGCCTCGCCGGGGAGCTCGCCGACGGGCTCTTCGTCACCGAGCCCGACCCCTCGCTCGTCGAGGCCTTCCGCGACGCCGGCGGGGACGGCCCGCTCTACGCCGAGGCGCCGCTCGCCTACGCCGCCACCGAGGACGAGGCCGCCGCGCACGCGTTGGAGACCAGCCGCTGGGCGCTCACCGGCTGGAAGGTGATGTCCGAGCTGCCCAACCCGGTGAACTTCGACGCCGCCGCGGCGACGGTCCGCGAGGAGGACGTGCGCGAGCAGTTCGCCTGCGGTCCCGACGTCGAGCGGCACCTCGCGACGATCCGGCAGTTCACCGACGCGGGCTACGACCACGTCGTCGCGATGAACGTCGGCCCGGACCCGGACGCGTTCCTCGACTTCTTCGGCTCCGAGCTGCGGCCGCGCCTGCTGGGCTGAGGGGGACGCCGGCGCGGGGCGGCCGGGGTCCGTCGGCGGGAGGTGTCGCTGAGCCGCACCGAAGTCCGCGACACGCCCGCGACACGCCGGGACAGGTGTCGCTCAGGACGCGTGCCGCGGGCTTCGGTGCAGATCAGCAGCACTCGCGACGGCGGTGGGCCCTCAGGGCTCGACGTCGTCCGCGTCCTCGTCCCCGGCGCCGGTGAGCACGCGCTCACCCAGTGCCGTCTCGAGGCTCTCGAGGAGGAGGTAGACGACGCCGGCGAGGAAGGGTGCCAGTGCCCACACGGCCGGGTGGGACAGGAGCGTGCCGGCGAGCCAGGTCGCCCCGAGACCGCCGAGGACCGACACGAGGTTGAGGCTCGTGCCGACGGCCAGGACGTTGCTGCGGTGCTGCGGCATCGGCCGCCGGAAGCCGCGGGAGAGCACCGCCTCGAGCAGGGTGAAGGACAGCACCGCGCCGGTGGCGAAGAGGAAGATCGTCCCGACGTCCGGGGTGCCCTCGGTCACCTGGAGCATCCCGAAGCTCACGGTGACGAGGATCGAGAAGCCGAAGGTCGTACTCTCCCGGCCCACCGTGCTCCGCAGCCCGCGCACGACCGTGCTGCTGCTCCGCCCGTCCTCGTCGTCCTTCGCCATCCCGCGCTCCCTCCCGTCGACCGCTGCGAATGACGGCAGGCTCGCACCGATCACGCCGTGCCGCCCGCCGGCCGCACCGGACGTGGGGAGGACCGTCGGACGGGCTAGGCGACCCGCGCCGTCGTCAGCGGCCGCTCGAGCGGGGAGCCGCCGCCCACGGGGAGCTCGAAGCTGCTCGGCACCGGGAAGTACCGCTCGAGGAAGTCGCCGAGGAGCTCGCCCCGGCCCACCTCACCGACGGCGGGGGAGTCGTTGAGGCAGAAGACGTCGAACTCGCGGCGCCGCAGCAGCCGGCGCAGCCGCGCGGCGGCCCGCGGGTGGGCGAGGTCGAGGTAGAGGTACGCCAGGCGCCCCGGCACGGACCTGCCCAGCGCGTAGGCGTAGTAGTGGTGCAGCGCCGAGCTGATCGACAGGTCGTCCGGGTGGCGGAAGGTCGAGGCCGCGACCTGGGCGAACAGCGCGGGGTGCTCGGCCTCCATGTGCTGGAGCACCGAGCGCAGCTGGGGGTGGGGCGTGTGCTGGAACAGGTGGGTCACCCGCCGGCCGAAGACCTCGGCGATGAGGGCGCGGTTGTTCTTCGCCGCGCTCGTCACGGGGGAGTCGTCGGGCTGGTGCCCGCGCGCGTCCATGAGGGCGGAGGAGGTGAAGAACGTCGCCAGGCCGTTGCCCTGGAAGAACAGGCTCGGCGACACGGGCCGGCCGAAGAACACGTCGTCGTTGAGGTAGAGGTACTGCTCGGCGAGGCCCGGGATGTGGTGCAGCTGGGACTCGATGGCGTGGGAGTTGAACACCGGCAGGACGCCCGGGTCGGTGAAGATGTCGCGGTGGTCCACGACGCGCAGCCGGGGGTGGTCGGTGTCGAGCCAGTCCGGCACCTGCCCGGCCGTGACGACGTGGACGCGGCGCACCCACGGGGCGAACATCTCGAGCGAGCGCAGGGAGTAGCGCAGCTCGTCCTGCGAGCGGAACCGCGCCGTGTGCGTCGCCTCGGGGGTGTGCCGCTGGTCGGCGGGCACCCCGAGGGCGGCGAGCCGCGCGGCGTTCCACTCCGGGTCCTCACCGTCCACCCACGTGTAGACGACGTCGATCGGGCCGGTGGGCTCGAGCAGGTGCGGCAGCGGGCCGACGTCGACCGACCCGGTCTCGGTGGCCTGCCGCCACTGCGCGGCGTTCAGGTGCGTGGTCCAGGTCTGGCGCCGCGGTGCGACGAGGGTGCCGTGGGTCTCCGAGGGGAGCTCGCCGGGCCCGGTGGGCGTGGAGACCGCCTCCGGCCACGTCTCGACGTCGACACCCACCTCGGGCCCCATGAGCGGGCGTGCCGGCCCTGGGACGTCGCGGAAGACCCGGAACCCGTCACGGGTGGCCACGGCGCGGGCGAGGCGGCGGGTACGGAGGGCGCGGGGACGGGCCCCGCGCGCGTCGAGCGGCACGACGCGCCAGGTGCCGTCCAGGCCGGCGGCGAGGGCGGCGACGGCCCGGGCACGGTCGCTGCGGCGGACGACGACGGCGGCCGGCTTGCCCGCACCCGCGGGCATGACGGTCGCGCCGACCCCGGCCGCGCGCAGCACCGCGAGCACTCGTTCGCGGCGCGCGGCCTCCTCGGTCGCGCTGTCGTAGCGGCCGACGTCGGCCGGCCCGTCGGCGCGGCCGCGCGCCGCCACGGGGGCGAGGGGACGCGCGTCCGGGCCGGGGCGGCGGCCGAGCGTCTGGACCCGGGCGACCCGGCGCGCGAGCCCGGCGCCCAGGCGCCGAGGGAGGGCGGAGACGACGCGGCTGCCGAGCACCGCGGCCCGGTCACGGGCGCGCTCCCGGCGCGAGACGGTGTCGCGGTAGAGCAGCAGCTCGTTCCCGACGGCGTCCACGGTGCGCTTGAGCTCGTGGGCGCCGGGACGGCCGTGGTCCTCCACGACGAAGGACGGGTCGAGTCCGGCGAGCGCTCGAGTACGTCGGGGCACGGGAACCGCCTCTCTTGTTGTCGGTGCGCGCGGTGAGCTCGGCCCGTCGGGCGTGCTCGAACCGCGGCGCGGTGGGGGGCCGGGCGGTGGTTCCGCGCGGGACGCCGGGCGACCGCGCGCTCCTTGCGCTGCGGGTCCGCTCCGTGCCGGCCGTCGCCGGCAGGTACCGGCGGGGAAAGGGTCAGTATAGCCCCACGGACTGGTCATCCCTCGGTACGGCGTCGTCGTCCGGGAGGAGCGTCGTGCTGCCCGTAGGCTGTGGGGCGGGCTCGGGAGCCCGTGGCCGGTCAGTCGTGGAATGGGTGAGGCATGTCGTCAAAGGGTGCTGCGCGCAGCCGGGGTCAGCAGCTGGCGTGGATGGTTCCGACGGCGCTGGTGGCGCTCGTCGTCGTCGTGCTCGTCGCGCGGTGGCTGCGTGAGGTGCCGGCGGTGACCGGCTTCGTCACCGACTACCCGGGCACCACCGAGCTGCCGGAGACGGCGCCGGTCGGGCTGCCCGCGTGGGTGGGCTGGCAGCACTTCCTCAACGCCTTCCTCCTCGTCTTCATCGTCCGCAGCGGCTGGCTCATCCGCACCACCCAGCGCCCCAAGGGCCACTGGCAGCCGAAGAAGGCCGCCCGCGGGAAGAAGCCGGTGCGCATCAGCCTCAACCTGTGGCTCCACCTCGCCGCGGACCTCCTGTGGGTGCTCAACGGCCTCGTCTTCGTCGTCCTCATCGTCGTCACGGGCCACTGGATGCGGCTCGTCCCGACGAGCTGGGACGTCTTCCCGAACGCCCTGTCCGTCGGCATCCAGTACCTCTCCCTGGACTGGCCGGCCCACGGCAGCTGGGTCAGCTACAACGCCCTGCAGGTGCTGTCCTACTTCGTCACCGTCTTCGTCGCCGCGCCGCTCGCCCTCGTCACGGGGCTGCGGATGTCGCCGGTGTGGCCGGCGAGCTGGCGCTTCGTGCCGATGAGCCTGGCCCGCGCGCTGCACTTCCCGCTCATGGTCTACTTCGTCGCCTTCACCGTCGTCCACGTGACGCTCGTGCTCGCCACGGACGCGCAGGGCAACCTCAACCACATGTTCGCGGCCCGCAACGACGGCAGCTGGCTGGGCCTCGTCTACTTCGGCATCGCCCTCGCGCTCATGGTGGCGGCCTGGGTGGTGGCCAAGCCGGTCTTCACCCAGCCCGTCGCCGCGCTCACCGGGAAGGTCACGCGGTAGCGAGGACCACCCGGCCGCGCGGGGTGTCGAGGACCGCGCGCAGCGCGACCCTCGGCCCGGCGGTCACCGTCAGCGGCGCGCCGAGCGCCGCGAGCATGCGGGTCGCCGCGGCGACGTCCGGGGCCTCGGCCGAGAGGTCGAGCAGGGTGAGCGCCGGCAGCCCGCCCTGCGCGGGGTGCGGCGTGTCGCGCCAGTCGATGAGGAAGGGGCGGATGCCGCCGGCGCCGGGCGTCATCCGCCAGCGCAGCAGCCGTCCGTCCGGCGTCGTGCGCTCGGTGGCCCGCACCTCGCCGACGTCCACACCCGCGGCCGCAGCGTCGCGGACCGTCTCGTCGAGGTCCGCCGGGCGGACGGCCCACGTGTGCAGCGAGGGCTCACGCACGTGCCCGACGCCGAGACCCACCCGGTCCGCGGGCAGGCCCTGCTCCGGGTCGGGCCCGATGAGCTCGAGGTAGGTCCGGCGCGGGCCGGTCGTGCCCGGCACGTCGAGGGCGAGGAGGTGGTTGGCGGTGCCCAGCCCCGGGTGGGCGCCGCCGCGCACGGCCTCGACGCCGGTGAGCCCGGCGAGGTGGGCGACCCCGTCGGCGAGGTCGGGGACGGCCCACAGGAGGTGGTCGAGGGTGGCGGGGACGGTCATGGTTCTCCTCCGGTCGTGCGTAGGCTGCTCATCGATGACTCCTGATCCTGCCCGTCGTGTCCTGGTCACCGGCGCCGCGCGCGGCATCGGCCGCGCCGTCGCCGAGGCCCTCACCGACCACGAGCTCGTGCTGACCGTACGCCGCGACGAGGACGTCGCGCGCCTCGCGACGGAGCTGCCGGACGCCCGGGTCCTCCTCCTCGACCTCGCCGACGCGTCCGCCATCGCCGAGCGGGTCGCCGGGACCGAGGTGGACGCCGTCGTGCACTGCGCGGGCGTCGAGGGGGTGGCCCCGGCCGCGGAGCTCGACCCGGACCGGCTCGCGGCGGTCCTGGCCGCGAACCTCGCCGGACCGGTCGAGCTCACCCGCGTGCTGCTGCCGGGGCTGCGCCGCCGCGGTGGGCACGTCGTGTTCGTCAGCTCCACCGCGGTGCTCGGCGCCTTCCCGGGCTGGGCCGCCTACGCGGCGTCCAAGGCCGCGCTGCGCGCGTACGCGGACACGCTGCGGGTGGAGGAGCCCGGTGTCCGGGTCACCAGCGTCCTGCCCGGCCGGACCGACACGGGGATGCAGCGCCGCATCCACGAGCAGGCCGGCCGGGACTTCGACCCGGCGACGGCGATGGCGGCGGCCAGCGTGGCCGCCGCCATCCGGTCGGTGCTCACGGCGCCCGGGGACGTCGAGATCCCCGAGCTCGTCCTCACCCCGTTCACCCCTCCGGGCGGATGAAGATCTCCTCGTAGTTCGGCTCCTCGCTGATCATCCCGTGCTCGACCGCGGCCGCGGCGATCACCTTGACGCTCTCCTCGTCGAGCCCGGGGGCGAAGACGTGGAGGTTCGTCTGGTCGACGAGCTCGGCGTCGATCTGGAGGTTCTCGACGATCGTCTCGCGCACCCGGTCGGGGTTCTCCGTGGCGAACTCGTTCGAGCGGTCCATCGCGCGCTGGAACGCCGCGACGACCTCCGGGTTCGCCTCCGCGAAGGCCCCGCTGGTGATGTAGTAGCCGATCGTCGTGTCCGGGAAGGACTCGACGAAGTTCGAGATGAGCGGGGTGAACCCCCGGCTCTCGGAGATCGCCCGGTGCGGCTCGACCGACCAGATCGCGTCGACGTCCCCGCGCTCGAGCGCGGCCGGCATGTCGGAGTAGTTCATCGGGGTGAACTCGACGGCCGAGGTGTCCACGCCGTTGTTCTCCAGGGCCACCTCGATCGTGAGGTCACCGAGGTTGTTCACGGAGTTCACCGCGATGTTCGCGCCCGCGAGGCCGGCGACGTCGGTGATCTCGCTGTCGGGCAGGACGAAGATGCGGGACGTGTCCGCCTCCGGGTCCGCTCCCACGGCGCAGCAGTTGGCGACGAACTTGACGTCGAGCCCCTGGTCGATGGCCTGGAGGTCGCTCACGGCGTTCGCGTAGCCGATGGGGCTCTCCTGGTTGACGACGGAGGGCACGATGGCCGAGCCGGCCTCGGCGATGCGGACCTCGACGTCCAGGCCCTCCTCCTCGAAGAAGCCCTCCGCGACGCCGAGGTGCAGCGGGCCGGCGTCCATCGTCGTGATCTGCATGACGGTGAGCGGGGTGAGGCCGTCCTCGCCGGCCTCGAGCTCGTCCCCGCCGCCGCCGCACGCGGCGAGGAGCAGGGCGGTGGTCGCCGCCAGGGCGAGGGTGGTCGTGCGCGCTCTCATGGTGTTCCTCCGTCAGATGACGTACTCGGGGCTGGTGGGTCCGTCCACGTCACGCACGCGGTTGCGGATCTCGGCGAAGACCTCGGAGCGCAGCTGGCTGAAGCGCGGCAGCTCCTTGGTGGCGATCTGGTCCCGCTCGCGCGGCAGGTCGATGTCGACGACCGTCGTGATGCGGCTCGGGGACTTGGACACGACAGCGACGCGGTCGCTGAGGTAGACGGACTCGTCGACGTCGTGGGTGACGAAGACGACCGTCATGCCGAACTCCTCGCGGAGCGTGAGGACGAGGTCCTCGAGGTCCGCGCGGGTCTGGGCGTCGACCGACGCGAAGGGCTCGTCCATGACGAGCACCTCGGGCTGGTAGGCGATGGCGCGGGCGATGGCCGCGCGCTGCTGCATGCCGCCGGAGAGCTCACCGGGGTGCTTGCGGGCGGCGTCCCCGAGCCCGACGTCGGCGAGCGCCCGGGCGGTGCGCTCGGCGATCTCCGCCTTGGCCAGGCCCTGGGCCCGCAGCGGGAGGGCGACGTTCTTCTCCACGCTGTACCAGGGCAGCAGCGAGCGCGAGTAGTCCTGGAGGACGACGGCGAACTCGCGCGGCACGCCGCTCACCGCGCGTCCCTGGTACTCGACGGTCCCGGACGTGGGCTCGAGCAGGCCGGTGAGGCAGCGCAGCAGCGTCGTCTTGCCCGCCCCCGAGGGGCCGACGATCGTGAAGAACTCGCCGGCGGCGACGTCGAAGGTGATGTCGTCCAGGGCGCGGAAGGAGCCGTAGTCCTTGGCGAGCCGGTCGACGTGGAGGATCGGTGGTGTCTGTGTCATCTCAGGCCCGGTGGTAGCGACGGTCGGTGAGGCGCTCGACGGCGCCGAAGAGCAGGTTGAGCACGAGGCCGAGGATCCCCAGCAGGAGGATCGCCCCCCACACGGCCACGATGTTGAAGCTGGTCTGCGCGGTCCACAGGACGAACCCGATGCCGATGCGGCTGCCGGTCATCTCGCTGGTGACGACGAGGATGAGCGCGAGCGGGATCGCGATGCGGATGCCCGCTGCGGCGCGCGGGTAGATCGCCGGGGCCACGACGTGGAGCTGGCGGAACCAGCCGGTGATCCCGAAGCTGCGGGTGGTGTCGAGCAGCGTCGCGGGCAGCTGCCGGCAGCCGTCGATGACGTTGAGGAGGATGGGGAAGAAGCAGCCGAGCGCGATGATGAAGATCTTCATCGACGTCCCCAGCCCGAAGAGCACCATGGCGAAGGGGATGAGTGCGGTGGCGGGGATCGCGCGGACGAACTCGAAGGTCGGGGCGACCGCCCGGTCCAGCCACCGCACCTGGCCCACGAGCATGCCGAGCCCGATCCCGAGGACGACGGCGACGGAGAGTCCGACGGCGAGGTTGCGGACGCTGTCGAGGAGGTGCTCGGTGCCGGCCCCGCCGAGCCAGTACTCGAGGAGGTTGTCCAGCACCTGCGGCAGCGGCGGGTAGTAGGGGTTGGTCGAGCCGGCCGACGTCGCCCACCACACGGCGAGGGCGAGCACCGCGCCGAGGAGCCCGAGCAGGGTGCGGCGGTTCATCGGCGGGCCCCCTGCCAGCCGACGACCCGCCTGGCCAGCACGGTGAGGACCGTGTTGATCGCCAGGCCGACGATGCCGATGACGACGACGTAGGCGTACATCCGGGTGAGGTCACCGGCGCTGCGGGCGAGGTTGAGCCCCTGGCCCAGGCCCGGCACGCCGCCGAGGAGGATCTCGCTGGTCACCGTGATGATGAGGGCGGTCGCCGAGGCGATCCGCACGCCGGTCACCAGCCCGGGCACCATCGCGGGCAGCGTGAGCCAGCGGACCGTCTGCAGCCGGGAGAGGTTGTACGCGCGGGCGGTGTCGCGGGCCACCGGGTCGACGGCGCCGGTCGCGTAGATCGCGGCGACGAGCATCTGCCACACGGCGGCGTAGGCGGCGAGGAAGACCGCGCCGTCGCGGGCGCCGCCGATGGTGAGGACGACGAGCGGGATGAGCGCGATCGAGGGGATGGGGCGGAGGAACTCGACGACGGGCGTGAGGAGCCACTGGACCCAGCGTACGCTGCCGAGCAGCATGCCGACGACCGTCCCGAGCACGACCGCGATCCCCAGCGAGACCGCCCACCCGACGAGCGTGCTGCCGATGTCGGCCCACAGCGCCGGGCCGGCGAGGAGCCGGCCGAGGGCGGCGAGCACCTCGGTGGGCGGCGGGGCGTAGCTGCGGGGCAGGACGTCGGTGACGGAGAGCATCTGGAGGAGGGCGAGCAGGCCGACGACGACCGCCGCCGGCAGGGCCACGGCCTGCAGCCGCGACTCGCGGCGCGCCGTCGTCACGGCCGTCACGGGGCCCCCAGGAGCCGGACGGCGCGGGCGGCGAGGCCGTCGCGGTCGGCCTTGTTCGTGCTCGAGAGCGGGATGTCCTCCAGCACCCAGACCCGGCGCGGGTGGGCGAAGGGCTCGAGGTGCTCGAGGACGTGCGCCTTGAGCTCCTGCTCGCCGGCCTGCGTGCCGGGCCGGAGGGTGACGAAGGCGACGGGCTTGGCGCCCTTGACGTCGTCGGGGACGGGCACGACGACGGCCTGGTCGACGGCGGGGTGGGACTCGAGGACCTGCTCGACCGAGCGCGGGAAGACGTTCTCGCCGCCGGAGGTGAACATGTCGTCCTCGCGGCCGGCGAAGAAGTAGAAGCCGTTCTCGTCGACGCGGAAGACGTCGCGGGTGTGGTGGAAGCCGTCGGGGGTGACGGGCACGGCGACGTCGGGCCGGTTGTGGTAGCCGGTGAGCAGCGCCGGGTTGCGGATCTCGAGCACGCCGCGGCCCTCGACGGGCCGCCCGGCGCCGTCGACGAGCCGCAGCTCGACGGCGGGGTTCGCGACCCCGACCGAGCCGTCGGGCGTGGGCAGCCCGCCCGGGTGCGGGGCGAAGACGACGGGCCCGGACTCCGTGGTGCCGTAGCCGAAGGCGATCTCGGCGTTGGGGAAGGTCGCCCGGAGCTGGTCGAAGAGCGCCGGGGCCGCGGGCGCGGAGCCCATGTAGATGCCGCGGACGGAGGAGAGGTCGCGGCCCTCGAGCAGCTCGGGCCGCTGGAGGAGCATGGCGAACATCGGCGGCACGCCGCTCAGCTCGGTGACGCGGTGGGAGGTGAGCGCGTCGACGAACAGGCCGGGCCGGAACCCCGGCAGGAGGACGATCGTCGCCCCGGAGGCGAGCGAGCGCTGGGAGTTCGTCAGCGCGTTCATGTGGTAGAGCGGGGCGGAGATGAGCACGCGCGTGCTGCCCGGCTCCACCGTCCGCGCCGTCTGGTCGATGACCCACAGGTGGCTCGCCTGGGAGAGCAGCACGCCCTTGGGGCGGCCGGTCGAGCCCGAGGTGTAGAGGATCATCGCCGTGTCACCCGGCTCGGGCACCACGCTGGTGAAGGACGACGGCGGGGCGGGGGTCCCGAGGTCGAGGATCGGGACGTCGGTGGTGACCAGGTCCCGCGTGTGGTCGTCGACGAGGAGCAGCGTCACCGCCGCGTCCTCGAGGACGTAGCCGAGGGTCTCGGCCGGCATCTTGTGACTGACCGGGACCGGCACGCCGCCGGCGCGCTGGACCGCGTAGAAGGCGACGAGCCACTCGGGGGAGTTGTGGGCGAGGATCCCCACGGTCTGGCCGGGCCGGAGGAGGGCGTGCAGCTGCGCGGCCCGGGACTGGACCGCGGCCTCGAGCTCGCCGTAGGTGAGGGTCGTGCTGCCCTCGTCGGTCACCCCGATGACCGCCGGGGTGTCGGGGCGGTCGCCGATGATCCGGTCGCCCTGGTTGCGACTCATGAGCGCGGTCCCTCCGTCGTCGTGCTCGGCGCGAAGCTCGCGTAGGTCCCGCGGCCCACGGCCACCTGTTTGCCGGCGCCGTCGAGCACCTCGGCCTCCGCGACGGTGAGCGAGCGGCCGAGCTTGACGGGCCGGGCGACGACGAGGAGGTCGCCCGGCGCGGCCGCCCGCAGGAAGTGGGTGGTGAAGTCGATGGTCGGCGCGGGGGTGCCCTGGCTCGCGACGAGCGCCCAGTCCGCGGCGAGGTCGAGCAGGGCGGCGAGGATGCCACCGTGGGTGACCCGTGCGGTGGTGCCGTTCTCCCACTCCTCGCGCCAGGTGGCGCTCAGCCGCAGCTCCTCCGGGCTCACCGAGACCACGCGCAGCCCGAGCCACCGGTGGAAGGGGGAGGTGAGGATGCGCTCCTCGAGCTCGGCCGCGGTGATCACTCCCCGCTCCAGGGGGTGACGACGACCTTGCCGAGGACCTCGCGGTCGCGGACCTTGCGCAGCCCCTCGACGGCCTGGGACAGCGGCAGGACGTCGCTGACCGGCGGGTCGATCGTGCCGGCCGCCACCATGGCGAGCAGGGCCTCGAAGTCCTCGGTGCCGAAACCGTTGGAGCCGATGATCTGCAGCTCGAAGGACCAGATGTAGCGCAGGTCCTCGACGGGGTCGAAGCCGGCCGTCGCGCCGCACACGAGGATGCGCCCGCCGAGCTTCGTGCTGCGCAGCGTCGGGTGCCAGGTGTCCCCGCCGGTGAAGTTGATGACGACGTCCATGCCGGTCTCGTCGCTCCACCGGGCCGGCTTGCCGTAGTGCTCCTTGACCCACTGGTAGAAGTCGACCTCGCGGTAGTTGAGCACCTCGTCCGCGCCGATCTCGAGCAGCCGCTGGGCCTTCTCGTCGGAGCCGGCCGCCGCGACGACGTGCGCGCCGAGCTGCTTGGCGAGCACGATCGACGCGGTCCCCACGCCGCCGGAGGCACCCAGGACGAGGACCTTGTCCCCGGCGTGGATGGCGCCCTTGCCGACGACCATGCGGTGTGCCGTCCCGTACGCGACGGGCAGCGCCGCGGCCTGGACGTCGGTGACGCCGTCGGGGATCGCGATGAGCTGGGTCGCCTCGACGAGGCTGTACTCGGCCATTCCGCCGTCGCGCTGCTCACCCATGAGCTTCCCGGCGGAGTCGAGCGGGTGGACGAGCACGCGGTCGCCGGGCCGCCAGCCCGTCACGTCGTCGGCCACCTCCTCGACGACGCCGACGACGTCGAGGCCGATGACCACGGGCAGCGGCAGCCGGATCCCCGGCATCCCGGTGACCGTGAAGATGTCGTGGTAGTTGAACGAGCTCGCGGTGACACGGACGACGACGTGCCCGGCCACGAGCTGGGGGCGGGGGTAGTCGTCCTCGAGGCGGAGCGCGTCGAGCTCCCCGTGCTCACGGAGCACGAGGGCACGCATCGTCTGGGTCAAGGCCGGGGTCCTTCCTGAAGGCTGCTGCTGCACACGTCGGACGTGAGAGAGGGCGACAGAGAGGTCGGCAGGCGGTCGTCTGGGCGGCCGGGTGCCGTGTCGCCTAGGACCGACAGATCATCGTGTGCACCCGCGCGAGGTCGATGTGCCTCCGCGAGGTCAGGTGCAGTCGGTACATGTCCACCATGGTCCCACAGCGTCCGAGCCGCGACAGCGCCGGGTCCAGGCGACGAGACGGTGGCCCGGGCGGCTGCTCGCTGTCCGGGCACGTCGTCGGGCTGGGGTCGGTCATGCTCCGTGCGACGGTACCGGTCGTGACGGCCGCCCTGGCGGGGTGCCCGCGGTCATCGTCAGGCTGCGCCGCAGCTCACGGACCGCATCCGGGAATGCGGCGGCGGGGTCCGTGGTTGGAGCAGGTGACCGGCCCGGTTTCACACCCCCGGGCTCCAACACGAGCCGCTTTGAGCGGCCACTCGCCGTGAGGCGGTTGGCCGGGCCGGTCGCCACTACTCGCAGCCCACGCCGTCACCGTCGCGGTCGAGGTGGCTGCCGTAGCCGGGCTGGCCCACGCGGACCGGTGCGGCGCCGGCGTTGCGGGCCGCCGTGCAGTTCTCGTAGTAGGCGCTCCCGCCGGATCCCGACGACGTCTCCTCGGCCTCCGCGGCGCGCTCGGCCGCCTCCTCGGCGCGGGCGGCCTCCTCGGCCTCCCGCGCCGCCTCCTCGGCAGCCGCGCGCTCGGCCTCCTCCTCGGCTGCTCGGCGCTCCGCCTCCTCGGCCGCGCGCCGCTCGGCCTCCTCGCGCGCGACGCGCTCCTCCTCGGCGGCGCGCTCGGTCGCGATCGTCTCCTCGACGGCGACGACGCGCGCGTTCCACTCCTCGACGTCCTCGCGCAGCGTCCAGTGCTCACCGGTGTAGGCGACGAGCGGGAAGGCCGTGTCGTCGCCGTCGAGCAGCGTGAGGAGGGCGGCGCCCGTGGCGGCGGCAGCGGCCGCCTCGGCGGACCAGCCGTCGAGCTCGGCGATCGTGCCGGCCCCGACGGCGGCCTCCAGCTCCGTCACCTGCTCCCCGTAGGCGAGCACCTGGGCGGGCACGGTGCACCCGACGGTCTCGGAGGACAGGCCCAGGCCCTCGACCTCGGCGGCCCGCTGGGCGGTGAGGACCGCGTCGTAGAAGCGCCGGTTGGGCTCCTGGACGACGGCGACGCCCAGTCCGGTCCGCGCGATCTCCTCGTTGACGAGCGAGCCCTCCTCGAGGACGCCGGCGAGCAGGTGGCCGGCGTCGTCGTGACGCTCCTCGTCGAGCTCGAGGTCCACCTCGGTCCCGGCCGGGAGCCGCTCGGTGAGGAAGGCGGTGGCCTCGTCGCGCAGGCACTCCTCGGGGGTGGCGACGTTGAGGAGGCGCACCCGCTGCTCCTCGCCGTCGACGACGACGTCGATCGTCTCGCCGTCCACGACGGCCGCGACCGTCGTCACCGTCTCCGGGCTGCCGGCCACGGCGGCGCCGCCGGCGAGGAGGAGGGCCGCCGTGACGACGCCGATGCCGACCTTGTGGTCGCGGAGGAACGTGAGGGCGTCGGACATGGCGGCCTTCCGGGAGGGGCGCGGCGGGCACCGGTCGTGCGGCCGCATCACCCGCACGATCGGCGGCGTGGGCGGTGAGATGAGGAGTCACCGGCGAGCCGCTCGGACCTACCCTGCAGGCGTCCCCGCCGCCGTCCGCAGGAGCGCCCACGTGATCGATCTCGTCGTGTCCCAGGGCCGGGTCGCCGACCGTACCGCCGGTGCCATCCCCGGCGCCCTGCTCACCGCCGAGGCCCTCGCCGAGCGGACCGGCCGCGCGCTCCGGGTGGTCGGGGAGCCGTCGGCGGCACTCACCGACGACTGGAGCGAGGCGCTGCCCGCCGCGGCCGCCACGCTCACCGGCCTGCGGGACGCGGTCGCGGAGAGCCTCGCGGCAGGACGCACCCCGGTCATGGTGGCCAACACCTGCGCGGCCAGCCTGGCCACGCTGCCCCTCGTCGCGCGGCACCACCCGGGCGCCGTCGTCCTGTGGATCGACGCGCACGGCGACTTCAACACCCCGGCCACGACGTGGTCCGGGTACCTCGGCGGCATGGTCGTCGCGGCGGGGTGCGGGCTGTGGGACAGCGGCCACGGCGCCGGGCTCGACCCCCGCAACGTCGTCATCGTCGGTGGCCGCGACATCGACGACGCCGAGCAGGAGCTCCTCGACGCGCACGGGGTGCGGGTGCTGGACCCCGGGGCGAGCACGCCCGAGCGGGTGAGCGAGGTGGTCGGGGACCGCGAGGTGTGGATCCACATCGACTGGGACGTCCTGGAGCCGGGCCCGGTCCCCGCCGCCTACCGGGTGCCCGGCGGCCTGCTCCCCGCACAGGTCGGCGCGATCCTCGGGGCGCTGCGGCCCGAGCAGGTCGCCGGCCTGGAGATCGCCGAGCTCGAGGCGACGGGCACACCGGCGGACGCGAGCGCCGTCGCCACGATCCTCGCGACCGTGGAGCCGCTGATCAGCGCCCTGTGAGTCATGTGTAGCGTGCGGGCATGTCCCGCCAGCTCCACCTGCTCCTGGCCACCGCCAAGCCGCGCCGCTCCATCGGCCTCGACGTCCTCGCGCCGTCGACCACCACCCTGCGGGTGCTGCCCACCGACCTGGACCTCTACCTCCACGTCAACAACGGCACCTACCTGCAGATGATGGACGTGGCCCGCAGCAACTACATCGCCGACCTCGGCGGCTTCCCGCGCCTGAACGAGAAGCGCTGGTACCCGGTCGTCGCGGCGTCGACGATGACCTACCGCCGCTCCCTGCGGCTGGGGGACCGGGTGGAGATCGCCACGCGCGTCGTCGGCTGGGACGAGCGGGTCGTCTACCTCGAGCAGGTCTTCACCCGGCGCGGTGAGCGCTGCGCACGCGGCGTCGTCGCCGGGCGCTTCCTCACCCGCGGCTCGGGGGAGCGGGTGCCCGCGCCGCAGGTCGTCGCGCACCTCGCCGGGGCCGAGCTCGCCTCGCCGGAGATCCCCGACGACGTGCTGCGCTGGGCGCGCGCCGTCGACGTCGCCCACCGCGGCGCGTGACATCGCCCACGCCGAATGGACGCGGCACGGCCGGGGTGCAGGGGTAGGGTGAAGGCGTCGCGGTGGTCAGCCGACCGGGTTGTTCCGGTGGTGGACCTGCTGCAGCGAGACTCTCGGCGAGACTGGACCATCTGACGTCCGTCGCCCCGGGTGCTGCGTGCGGGCCTCCCGCCGCGATGTGTGTCGTCACTCCGGAGGAGGAGTCAGTGGCTCGAGGAGCCCAGCGCCCGTCGGGCGCTCGCCGTACTGCCCCGCGCAGCACGCAGAAGCGCAAGCACCAGGACAACAGCGGGATCATCCCGGTGCTCGCCCGCGCCGTCCGCGAGGTCGAGGGTGCGGTCAAGCGCGAACGGGTGGTCCCCTCCACTCGCACGAAGTTCCAGGCCATCGCGCTGCTCGTACGCGAGGAACGTGCCCGCCTCAAGGCGGACACGACGCTCAACGAGGCCCGCCGCGGCGAGGAGCTCAAGCGCCTCGACGGCATCGCCACCATCCTCGCCGTCACCGCCGCCCGCGACCCGCGCCTCCTCGCCCTCATCGCCGACGAGGCCGTCGTCTCGCCCGAGGCCCGCGAGCTGCGCCGCGAGATGCTCCTCGAGGCCGGCTTCGACGTCCCCGAGGAGGAGGAGCCCGAGGCCGCGGAGGCCCGCGAGCCCTCCGCCGTCGAGCAGCGCCAGGTCGTCCCGCAGGCCGTCATCTCCCGCCAGATGTCCAACCCCTTCCTCGAGCCGGACTACGACGCCGTGCGCAAGCCGCCGGCCCGTCCGCGCCGGCTCGCCGGCTGGGAGCTCATCGAGCCGCTGCTGCGCTCCTTCGAGTACGGCGGCGAGGCCGCGTGCATGACGCTGCCCCCGCCGAACGGCACCCGCGTGCCGCCCGGGCTCAAGCTCATGCCCCACCAGTCCCGCCTCGTCGAGGCCGCCGCCGAGGGCCACCGCACCTTCCTGCTCGCCGACGAGCCGGGCCTGGGCAAGACCGCGCAGGCGCTCCTCGCCGCGCAGGCCGCCGACGCCTACCCGCTCCTCGTCGTCGTGCCCAACGTCGTCAAGACGAACTGGGCACGCGAGGCGGAGCGCTGGACGCCCGCCCACCGCGCCACGGTCGTCCACGGCGACGGCGAGGACATCGACGCCTTCGCCGACATCATCGTCATCAACTACGAGATCCTCGAGCGGCACGTCGGCTGGCTCGGGAGCCTCGAGCTCGGCGTGCGCGGGATGGTCGTCGACGAGGCGCACTTCATCAAGAACAAGAAGTCTCAGCGCTCCCAGCACGTCCTGGGCCTGTCCGCGCAGCTGCGCTCGCGCCCGTGGGCCCCGCTCCTCATGGCGCTCACCGGCACCCCGCTCATCAACGACATCGAGGACTTCACCGCGATCTGGCAGTTCCTCGGCTGGATCGACGAGGAGAAGCCGCTCGGGGACCTCATGGAGGCGCTCGAGGAGACCGGCCTGGTGCCCTCGGACCGCGGCTTCTACGCCGCCGCCCGCAGCGCCGTCATCGAGCAGGGCATCGTGCGGCGCCGCAAGATCGACGTCGCCGCCGACCTGCCGGCCCGTCGCATCGCCGACGTCTTCGTCGAGCTCGACGACGCCGCGGGCCGCTCGATCCGCGACGCCGAGCGGGCCCTGGCCCGCCGTCTCGTCACCCGGTACCAGAAGGCGCTGGAGGTGCGGCACGGGGAGAACGTCGTCGAGGGCATCGACCACGAGCTCGTCCGGCAGGTCGCCGTGTGGGAGACGACGAAGACCTCGGAGAAGAAGTCCGAGGACAACGTCTTCACGATGATGCGCAAGCTCGGTTCGGCCAAGGGCGGGGCCGCGGCCGACTACGCCGCCCAGCTGGCGCGCAACGTCGGCAAGGTCGTGTTCTTCGCCAAGCACATCGACGTCATGGACGCCGCGGAGGAGCTCTTCACCCAGCGCGGCATCCGCTTCGCCTCGATCCGCGGGGACCAGACCTCCACCGCCCGGCAGCGCAACATCGACGCGTTCACGAACGACCCCGAGGTCTCGGTCGCGGTGTGCTCGCTCACCGCGGCGGGCGTGGGACTCAACCTCCAGGTGGCGTCCAACCTCGTGCTCGCCGAGCTCTCGTGGACCGACGCCGAGCAGACCCAGGCGATCGACCGCGTCCACCGCATCGGCCAGCCCGAGCCGGTGACCGCGTGGCGGATCATCGCCGCCCAGACCCTCGACACCCGCATCGCCGAGCTCATCGGCTCCAAGGCGGGCCTCGCGGCCCGGGCCCTGGACGGCTCGGACGAGGAGGTCGTCGCGGACGTCCAGGTGGAGATGCTCGTCGCGCTGCTCACCGACGCGCTGACCCCCGCCCCGGCCACCGTCTGACCCGGGCCGCCGGCCGGGGGAGACCCGGCCGGCCGGCCGGTCAGGTGCGGCGCAGGACGACGGCGGTCGCGTCGTCGTCGGAGTGCGGGTCGCGGACGGCGGTGATGAGCGCGTCGAGGTCCCCGGCGACCGGCCCGCTGAAGGCGTGGCGCAGCCGCTCCAGCCCCTCGGGCAGGGGCTGCCCGCGCCGCTCGACGAGGCCGTCGGTGAACAGCACGATGCCGCCGCCGTGCGGGATGTCGACGACCTCGGTGGCCGGTTCCCCCCGGCCGTAGCCGATGGGCAGGGCGCCGGGGTCGGTGTGCCAGGCGGCGCTGCCGTCCGCGCCCAGGAGGAGCGGGGGCAGGTGCCCGGCGCGCACGTACTCCATCCGGCCCGTCACGGTGTCGACGACGGCGAGGAGCAGCGTGGCCATCTCCCCGGCCATCGTCCGCTTGGCGAGCGTGTCGAGGCCGAGCGTGGCAGCGGCCGCGGAGCTCTCGCGGACGAGCAGCGCCCGCAGCCCGTTGCGCATCTGCCCCATGACCGAGGCAGCCGGCATGCCGTGCCCCGCGACGTCCCCGACGGCGATCGCGAGCCGGCCGTCCGGCAGGCACAGGGCGTCGTACCAGTCACCGCCCACGCGTCCGCCGTCGCCCGGCGCGTAGCGCGCGTCGATCGACCAGCCCGCGGCGCGGGGGAGGCTGGTGGGCAGCGAGGAGCGGTGGAGGATCTCGGCGGCGCGGCTGTCGGCCAGGCCGCGCAGGTAGAGCGCCTCGACGGCGTGGCGCCGCAGCAGGGTGGCGGTGTCGACCTGGTCCTCGGTCCACGGCAGGCTCGAGCCGCGCACGACCTCGCGCCACCGCTCGAAGGACTTGCGCGGGGACAGTCGGACCTCGTCGCCCTCGAGGCGGGCGATGGCCTTGTTGTGCGGGTCGCCGCCCCAGTCGACGGCGGTCGCGACCTCGCGGCGCAGCCAGACGATCGCGTCGCCGTCGGCGAGGTTGACGACGAGGGCGCCCGCGTACGGGCTGCCGGGCACCGCGCCGCCGAGGGAGTCGGTGGCGACGAGCTCCTCGCCGGTGCCGGCGGCCCAGCGGAGCAGCGCCTCGGCGTCGTCGGGCTCGATCCCGACCCGGGCGGTGCGGCCCTGGGCCCGCACGACCACGCCGTCGGCCGCCATGAGCGACAGGAGGGCGGGCTGCTGGACGAGCGCCTCGGTGAGCGGCAGGTCCTCGTCGCGGCTCGCCGCGACGAGGCCCGCGAGGTCGCGCGCCACCCGCCGGGCGGCGGTGATCCGGTCCTCCTCGACCTGGGCGATGAGGCGCAGGGAGAGGACCGAGCCGAGGAACTCCGCGGCGGCACGGGCCCCGTAGGAGGGGGCGTGCGGGCCGGAGTAGTGGTGGCAGGCGATGAGCCCCCACAGCGTGCCGTCCTTGAGGAGGGAGATCGACATCGAGGCCGTCACGCCCATGTTCTGGAGGTACTCGACGTGGATCGGGGACACCGAGCGCAGCGTCGCGTAGGTGAGGTCGAGGGCGGCGCCGGTGACGGGGTTGAGCTGGGGCACCAGCGGGCTGGGGGTGTAGCCGATGTCCGAGATGAGCCGGATCCAGTTGAGCTCGTACAGCGCCCGCGCCTGGGCCGGGATGTCCGTGGCCGGGTAGTGCAGGCCGTGGAAGGCGTTGAGGTCCGGGCGCTTGGCCTCGGCGACGACCTCGCCGTTGTAGTCGGCGTCGAAGCGGTAGACCATGACGCGGTCGAAGCCGGTGAGGTCGCGGACCTCACGGGCGGCGACGTCGTAGAGCTCCGCGAGGGAGCGGGCCCGGTTGAGCTCGCCCAGGCTCCCGCGGACGAGCTGGAAGGTGTTGGCGTAGGCGAGCGGCCGCGGCCCCTCCGCCGGCTCGAGCTCGAGGACGAGCAGCTGCTCCGCGCCGGGCGGGTGGTGGACGATCGCGTCCCAGGCACCGCCGTCGGGCAGGTGGACGAGCACGGGGTTGCGGTCGCGCACGTCGCCGGGCAGGCGGACATGGGCGGCGACGACGGCGGCCGCGCTCGCGCCGACGACCTCCTCCAGGGTCCGCCCGACGACGTCGTCAACCTCGCGGGCGAGGAGCTCTGCGGTGCTCGCCGAGGCCTGGACGACGACACCGTCGTGGAGGGCGAGAAGGACACCGCGCGGCTGGACGGACCCGGGCACGTGGATCGGCTCCCGCGCGCAGTTGTCGAGGTCGACGGGGACGTCCGCGGCCAGCGTCAGGTCATCAGTCATGCAGGTCTCTCTCCTCACGGCGTGAGCCCTCAGTCTGCCAGGGCAAAGCCCTCACGCTGACGGCCCGCGCCCCCCACACTGGGTCCACGCTCGGACCCGCGGAAGGGGAGACATGGACGAGGAGCTGCAGGAGACGCCCGTCGTGGCGGTCGAGGTGGACCGGCGGCCGGAGCCGTGCGCGAACTACCTCGTGGGAGGCCTGTCCGTCACGCTCGTCGGCCTCGGGGCCCTCGTGTACGGCTTGTACGTGTACGCCGGCCTCGACGGCATGCCGGGACATGTCGGTCTGCTGGTGCTGGGAGCGATCATCACGGTGACCGGGGTGTCGCTGCTCCTTGCCGGCATCTCCCGCGCCGCCGTGGCCCTGGACTACCTCGTCGACGCCCGGCGGCCGACGACCCTGTTCCGCGACGACCCCGGCCTCACCGCCGAGCGCTGACACCCCGCCGCCGCGCCGCACGGCCGCGAGTCGACGTTCTCGCCTGCCCGCCTCGCGCGGCCGAGCCGACGTTCTCCTTCGACGCCCGTCTCAGCCGATCGCGGCGAGGAGCTCGGAGCAGGCCTGCTCGCAGGCGCGGCACGCCTCGGCGCAGATCCGGCAGTGCTCGTGGTGGTCGGCGTGGGAGGCGCACTCGTCGCCGCACGTGCGGCACACCTGGATGCACGCCTGGAGAAGAGCGCGGGTGACGTCGGCGTTGTACGCGGTCTGCCGGGACAGTACCCGCGCGGTGGTGTCGCAGAGGTCGGCGCAGTCGAGGTCGGTGCGGATGCAGGCACGCATCTCGGCGACCATCTCCTCGCTCAGGCACGCGTCCGCGCAAGCGGTGCACGTCTGCGCGCAGGCGACGAGCGCGTCGATCGTGCGCGCCAGGAGCTCGGGGTCGACGCCCGTCCGGGCAGGTGAGCTGGCGATCATCTCGGCGGTCCTCATCGCGTCCTCCTGTGGTCGGGTCGGGGAGCGCGGGGGTCGCGCGCCCGTTCCTCGACGCTACAAACCACTCCGGTCGGCCGCACCTGCGCGCTACGGTCGAGCTCCACGGCCGCAGCCGGCGGCACGCTGGAGGGTTAGCGATGGTGCGCAGCAGTCGGAGGCTTGCGGGGTGTCTCGTGCTGGTCGCGATCTCGGTCGCGGCGTGTGCCGAGGACACGGTGGTGTCGGGCGCGCCCGCGTGCGAGGCCCCGAGCCTGCGAGTGGAGCCCGCAGCGGTGGCCCGCGGCGAGGAGCTGACCTTGAGCGGGACCGCGTTCATGGACGGCTGTGCGGACAACTGCAGCGTGGACGAGGACACAGGGCACCAGTCGTGCGAGGCGGCGTCGCCCTACCGCGGCATCACGGTCGAGCTCCTTCCCGACGACGGTGAGCCCGTGGAGCTCACCCGGGTCGACGCGGACGAGGACGGCGCCTTCACCGTCGCGGTCACCGTGCCGGCCGACGCGCCCGAGGGCCGGGCGTCGGTCACCACGGACGTCGTCTCCGGTGAGCCCGTCGAGGTGACGATCCGCCCGTGACGCTCCCGGCGTACGGTCACCCCCGGGCGGCCTCCATCTCCTCGATCACCGCGGGAAGGACCGTGATGAGGACCGGGGAGGCGTAGAAGGTGTCGCCCTCACGGGTGACGATGCCGATGTCCTCGAGGGCGAGGAGGTCGTCCCGGACGGCGAGCCGCAGGTCCTCGTAGTCGTCCTGCTCGTCAGTGGCCTCGGGGACGGGCAGCCCGTCCGGGGCGACGGCGGACATGAGCGCCATCGCGGTGAGCGGAGGCGCGATCGCCGCGGAGACACCGTCCTGCTCCTCGAAGAATGCGCCCAGGGTCGTGGCGTAGAGGATGCGGCCGGCGACGACCCGCTCCTCGGGGGCGGCGTCCGGCCACGCCCAGGGCGCGACTCCGGCCGCGGGGACGAGCCGACCGTCACGGAGGGCGAGGAACCCGCCGCCGACCAGGCCCGCGACGAGCGCGCTGACCGGCGGGGCGTCCCACGTGGTCTCGACGTCGGCCCCGGCGTCGCAGCCGAAGTGCCCGAGCAGCTCGAGCGTCGTCGCCCGCCCGAAGCCCTCGTCCGGGTCGAACGGGTGCGCGGGTCCGACGGCGCGCATGAGGATGTCGGCCCGCCGCATGAGCGGCGCGTCGACGAAGAGGGCGTGCTCGTCGACGTCGGCGAGCACGGCCTCCATCGTCTCCTCGTCCGGCATCCGGTCGAGGAACGGCGGCAGGAGGACGTCGTCGTCGAGGTCGTCGTCCTCCTCGACGTCCTCCCGCCAGAGGCCGTCACTAATCATCACGCGCTCCTCCAGCGGCAGGGCGTTGTACATCTCCATGTACGCCGCCAGCTGAGCCGGGTCCGAGACGTCCACACCCTGCTCCACCGCGTAGTCGACGACGTTCGCCCCCAGCGTCTCCCCGGCGGGCGGTCGGCGGTGCTCCGGGCGTCGCGCGGCCGGCTTACGAGGGCGGCGCTTCTTCTTCGGCATGCCCCTCAGTGTGGCAGCCGCCACCGACACCAGCGGAGCAAGCGTCGCGGAGGAATCCGGCTGTCGGCGAGGGGGAGGGGGAGGGGGGCGCGGGCGGGAGCCCTCAGTGGGCCGCGGTGGCGGGGACCTCGTTCGCCGGCTTCCTCACGAGGAAGGAGAACGCGACGGCGACGACGGCCAGTGCCGCGCCGCAGAGGAACGCGTCGTGGATGCCCCCGGCCTGCGCCTCGACCGCGCCCAGGCCCTCGGTGACGCCCGCCGCGGTGCGCGTGGTCATCACGGTGATGAACAGCGCCGTGCCGGCGCCGCCGGCGAGCTGCTGGAGGGTGTTGAGGATGGCGCTGCCGTGCGAGTACAGCGCCGGCTGCACCGAGCCGAGCGCCGAGGTCATGAGCGGGGTCATGAGGAATCCGAGGCCCACGCTGAGGAGCACGTGGATCCCCACGACGTGCCAGGTGGCGCTGGTCGCGGAGAGCAGGGTCATGAGGCTCAGCGCGGTCGCGACGATGACGGAGCCCGGGATGACGAGCGGGCGCGGCCCGATGCGGTCGTAGAGCCGGCCCACGAGCGGGGCGATGAGGCCCATGGTGAGCCCGCCCGGCAGGAGGACGAGCCCGGTCTGCAGCGTCGTCAGCCCCATGACGTTCTGGAGGAACATCGGCAGCAGGATGAGCGTGCCGAACAGTGCGCCCATCGAGATGAGCATCATGAGGAGGCTGACGGTGAAGGTGCGCGAGCGGAAGGGACGCAGGTCGAGCAGGGCGGCGTCCTGTCGCTGCAGGCCGAGCTGGCGCCGCGTGAACAGTGCGAGGGACACCGCGCCGATGACGAGCGGGACCGCCGGGGAGACCGCCGCCCCGCCCTCGGTGGCCTCACCGATGCTGCTCAGCCCGTAGATGAGTCCGCCGAAGGCGGCGGCGGAGAGCACGATCGACAGGACGTCGACGGGGACGGCCCGCGGCGTCGTGATGTTCTTGACGAGCGAGCCACCGACGACGAGCGCGATCGCCGCGACCGGCAGCACCGTGAGGAACATCCAGCGCCAGCCGAGGTTGGCGAGGATGAAGCCGGAGAACGTCGGCCCGACGGCGGGCGCGACGGCGATGACGATCGAGATGAGGCCCATCGTCCGGCCGCGGCGGGAGACCGGCACGAAGGTGAGCACGGTGGTGATGAGCAGCGGCAGCATGACGGCGGTGCCGCTGGCCTGGACGACGCGCGCGGCGACGAGCACCGGGAACACCGGGGCGACGGCGGCGAGCGCGGTGCCCGCGGTGAAGGTGCCCATCGCGGCGAGGAAGACCGAGCGGGTGGAGAAGCGCGTGAGGATGAGGCCGGTCGTCGGGATGACGACGGCCATGGTGAGCATGAACGCCGTCGTCAGCCACTGCGCGGTGGCCGCCGTGACGGTGAACTCCTCCATGAGCCGCGGGATGGCCACGCTCATGACCGTCTCGTTGAGGATCATGACGAAGGAGGCGACGAGCAGGATCCCGATGACGAGCTTGATCTGCCCGGGGATCGTGTCCTCCGCCTCGGTGATGGTGGCGGGGGTGGTGCGCTCGTCGACGCTCATGGGCAGCTCCTGGGACGTGGTTCGGACGTACGCGGTCCCACGGCGCACGGTCGCTCCCGCGGGGGCAACCTCGCGCACCGGCGGCCGAGTCTATGTCGAACAAGCGAGTGGGACGGAGCCTTTATTCCGTGCTCCGTCCCACGCGGCCCAGGCTGGTGTCAGTCGAGCTGGACGGTGCCGGAGTCCCCGCCGTCGTAGCGCTCACCGGCGACCTTGGACTTGATCATGCTGTAGAGCTGGACGACCTTGCCGCCGGGGGTGTCCCAGTACTGGGCGGCGTGGGTGTCCACCTTGAGCAGGACGACGCCGGGAGTGTCGGGGCCGTCGGGGAACCACGCCTCGACGAAGCTGTTCCACAGCTCCTCGGACTTCGCACGGTCGCGGACGACGGACGCGTTCCCGGTGACCGAGACCCACGAGTCGCCGGAGCTGAAGGAGACGTTGACCGCCGGGTTGGCGGCCACCTCGGAGACGGCGTCGGAGCGGTCGTCGGCGAAGAACCACAGGTCGCCGTCGAACTCGACCTCCTGCAGGCCCA
The DNA here is from genome assembly GCF_014837105.1 of Oceanitalea stevensii. Taxonomy (GTDB): domain Bacteria; phylum Actinomycetota; class Actinomycetes; order Actinomycetales; family Actinomycetaceae; genus Oceanitalea; species Oceanitalea stevensii. The sequence continues at coordinate 286,501 of NZ_JACSPO010000001.1, forward strand.
TCGGCCGGCTCACCAGCCGCCCGTCGGCGTCGACCGTCGTGAGCATGGCGATGCGAGCGTCCTTCATGAGCTCGGCGACCTTCTTGATTCCCTCGTCAGTCATGTGTCCTCCTCGTGGGCAGCCGGCCCTCACGGCCGGGACCTTCCCACCGAAACACGCGCTGCCGGGCCGCGCGACCGGAGGTGGGCTACGCCGTCGTGAGGTGCTCGCGCACCGCCGCGGCGACGGCGTCCGGGTCCAGCCGGTGGTCGGCGCCCGCCACCACACGGTGCCGGCCGCCGGGGAAGGCCTCCCCGACGGCGACGGCGGAGGCACGGAGCATCGGCCACGTCCCCTCCCCGTGGAGGGCCAGGACGGGCACGTCGACCGGCCCGAAGGCGGCCACCTCCGGGTAGCGACGCGACAGCGCGGTGTCGTAGACGGTGCTGGCCGCCAGCGCCTCGCGCTCCGCCCAGTCCGGCAGCCGGCGCATCTGCGCCACCACCTCGGCGGGCAGCCCGACGGCGGCGGTGAGGAACAGGGCGGCGGCGTCGCCCCGCCGGCCCTCGCCGATGAGGGCGTGGAGCTGCTCGGGCAGGTCGGGCGGCGCGGACAGCGGGAAGCCCGGGGTGGCGAGCGGCGGCTCGAAGACGACGACCCGCGCCACGGGCAGGCCCGTCGCCGCGGCGGCGAGCGCGAGCAGCCCGCCGGAGGAGGAGCCGATGACGCTCACGCCGCTCCCGCCGTCGTCGTCCGCCTCACCGAGCGCCGCCTCCACCACCGCGGCCAGGTCCGCCAGCTCCCGCTCGACGGCGCCCTCGACGCCGGGGGAGCTGTCCCCGCTGTGCCCGCGCGAGCGCCGGTCGTAGACGGTGGTCCGGAGGTCGCCCGCCAGCGCGAGGGCCAGCGGCAGCGCGGAGGAGTGCTCGCTCAGCGCCCCGTTGACGACGACGGCGGGCGGCCCCTCGCCGACGCTCCGGCAGGCGATCGCCGTCCCGTCCTGCGACGTCACGTGGTCCACGGGGCTCCCCTTCCTCGAGGCAGCCGCCCGGCACGGCCGGCTGCCGTGGTCGGGGCACAGCCTGCCACCGGCCCGTCCGCGACGGAAGGGGTGACGCATCACTCGTCTCACGGGCCCGGTCCGGGCGGCGGTGCGGGGGCCCGCGCTCGTAGTGTTGACAGCGAGCCGTCACGCCGTCGGCCGCGTGCCCGTCCGCCGCGGCCGCGTGCCCTCCCGGCCGGCTCTCTTCCGCGTCACCGAGGAGTCTGCCTGTGCCCATCGCCATCCTCGCCCTCGCGCTCGGCACCTTCGGGATCGGCACCACCGAGTTCGTCATCATGGGGATGCTGCCGATCGTCGGTGCGGACCTGGGCGTGGACGTCCCGACCGCGGGGCAGTACGTGTCCTCCTACGCGATCGGCGTCGTCGTCGGTGCGCCGCTCCTCACCGCGCTGACCGTGCGCCTGGCCCGCCGCTGGACCCTGGTCGGCCTGCTCGTCCTCTTCACGCTCGGCAACCTGCTGTCCGCGCTCGCCCCCACGCACGAGGCGCTGCTCGCCACGCGCTTCCTCACCGGGCTGCCGCACGGCGCGTTCTTCGGGGTCGGGGTGCTCGTCGCGGCCTCGCTCGTCGCCCCGGGCCGCCGCGGCCGGGCGATGGCCACGGTGGTGCTCGGCCTCACGGTCGCCAACGTCGTCGGCGTCCCGGCGGGCACCTTCATCGCCCAGCAGCTCGGGTGGCGCTGGACCTTCGCCGCGATCGCGCTCGTCGGGGTCGTCGCGACGGTCGCCGTCGGCGTCCTCGCCCCGCGCGGGGAACGGGACACGACCGCCGCCGGCTCGCTGCGCGCGGAGCTCGCCGCCTTCGCCCGCCCGCAGGTGCTCCTCACGCTCGCCGTCGTCATCTTCGGGCTGGGCGGCCTGTTCGCCAGCTACAGCTACGTGACGCCGATGCTCACCGACGTCGCGGGGCTCGCGGAGTCCTCGGTGCCGTGGGTGCTCGTCCTCGTGGGCGTCGGCATGACGGCCGGCTCCTTCCTCGGCGGGCGCATGTCCGACCGCAGCACCCTCGCGACCCTCGCCGGCGGTCTCGTCGTCGTCATCGCTGTGCTCCTCGCCCTCACCGCGTTCCTCGACAGCCCGGCCGTCGCCGTCGTGCTCCTCGTCCTCCTCGGCTTCGGCAGCCTCGCCCTCGGCCCGGCGATCCAGATGCGGATCGTCGAGCAGGCCGGGGGTGCGCCGACCATGGTCTCCGCCGGCGTGCAGTCCGCCTTCAACATCGCCAACACGATCGGCGCGTGGCTGGGCGGCGCCGTCATCGCCGCCGGTGCGGGCCTGCGTGCCCCCAACCTCGTCGGTGCGGCGCTGGCCGTCGTCGGCCTGGTCATCCTCGGCGCCTCCGCGCTCCTCGAGCTGCGGCAGCGCCGGACGACGACGACGGCGCAGCCCGAGCCGGTCCCGGCCGCGGCGTAGCGCTCGCCTCAGGCGGGCAGCAGCCAGTCGTTGGGGGCGAAGAGCTCGTAGTGCACCCGTGCCGGGGGCACGTGGGCCTTGTCGAGCTGGTCCCGCACCGCCTGGAGGAAGCCGCTGGGGCCGCAGACGAGGATCTCGGCCTCGGGGTCGAGCGTGACGGCGCCGAGGTCCATGAACCCGGTCCGCGCCCCGGGGGCGGTGCCCTGCTCGAACCACGTGTGCAGCTCGGCGCGGGCCAGCCGGCCCACCACCGCGCGCAGCTCGTCGACGAGAGCGGCGTCGTCGGCGTCGCGGTCGGCGTGCAGCAGGGTGACCGGCCGGTCGGCCTCCCGGTCGGCGAGGTGGTGGAGGATCCCGAGCATCGGGGTGAGGCCGATGCCCGCCGACACGAGGACGACCGGCCCGCTGCCGGCCTGCTCGACCGTGAGGTCGCCGAAGGGCAGCGTCACCTGGAGGTCGTCACCGGCGTGCAGGTTCGCGTGCAGCCACGTGGAGACCTCGCCGGCCGGGTCGCCGGCGGTGGGGGCGACGCGCTTGACGGTGATCCGCCACCGCCCGGTGCCGGTGGGACCGGACAGGCTGTACTGACGCAGCTGGCGGGCGCCGTCGGGCAGGGGCACGCCGACGGAGACGTACTGCCCAGGCACGAAGTCCGGGAGCGGTCGGCCGGTGTCGGGCGAGGCGAGCACGAAGGAGGCGACGTCGGTGGACTCCTCGACGCGCTCGACCACCCGCGCGGTGCGGAAGACGTCACCGGGCGCGACGCCGGCGCCCGCGTAGAGGTCCTCCTCGAAGGCGATGAGCGTGCGCGCCATGATCCAGTAGACCGAGTCCCACGCGGCGGCGACCTCGGCCGTGACGACGTCGTCGCCCAGCACCTCGACGATCGCCGCGAAGAGGTGCTCGTGGACCACCTGGTACTGCTCCGGCGTGATGCCGAGGGAGGCGTGCTTGTGCCCGATCCGCTCGAGGAGCTCGCGCGGGCTGGGGGAGTCGGGGGTGACGAGGAGGGTGGCGACGGTGGCGACCGAGGCCGCGAGCGCCTTCTGCTGGGCGCCCTGGGCCTGGTTGCCGCGGTTGAAGGTGTCGCGCAGCAGCTCCGGGTGGGCGGCGAACATCCGGCGGTAGAACGTCGGGGCGATGTCACCGATCCTGCTGCCCACCAGCGGCAGGGTGGCCGTGACGACGGCCTCGTGCTCCGGGCTCAGGCGCTCCTCGACGGTGGCGGTCGGGATCTCGAGCTGTGCGGTCATGGTGTCCCCTCGTGTCGTGTCCGTGGCGACAGCGAGAGGCGGTGCGGCCGGCAGCCCCCCGGTGCCTCCCCGACCCTAGGGACGTGCGTGCGTGCCCGAGCCGGGACCAAGGTCCTCGCACGCCGGCGGGGCGGCGCCCGTCGATAGGGTGGTGACGCGGCCGGCGCAGGCCGCGGTGTCGACCCAGGGGAGTGACCGGCATGACCGCAGCGACCACCACCGTCCGCGTCCCCGACGGCGACATGCCCGCCCACCTGTGGCTCCCGCCGTCGGGAACCGGGCCGGGTCTTGTGCTGCTGCAGGAGATCTTCGGGGTGTCGGGGTACATCCGCTCGCGCGCCGCGGACCTGGCCGCGCTCGGGTACGTCGTGCTGGCGCCGGAGCTGTACTGGCGCGCGGAGGGGAGCGTCGACGAGTCGAGCGAGGAGTTCCTCGAGCAGGGCATGGCGCTGGCGGCGCAGCTGGACTGGGAGACGACCGTGGCCGACGCCGCCGCCTCGGTGGGGGCGTTACGCTCGCGGCCGGAGGTGGCCGGCGGCGTGGGGGTGCTCGGCTTCTGCTTCGGCGGGGGCGTGGCCTTCAACGTGGCGGCCGTGACGGACGTCGACGTGCTCGTCGCCTACTACGGCTCCGCGCTGCCGCAGCTGCTCGGCCTCGCGGGCAGCGTGAGCGCGCCGAGCCTGCACCACTTCGGCACCGCCGACGCCTACATCCCGATGGTGACGGTCGAGGAGATCCGCACGGCGGTCGCCGGGCCCGAGGTCGAGCTCCACCTGCACGACGGCGCGGGCCACGCCTTCGACAACCCGAACCCGCTGTTCCACCACGAGCGGGCGAGTGCGGACGCCTGGCGGCTCACGACCGAGTTCCTCGCCCGGCGCCTGCCCGTCTGAGCCTCGCACCTGACTGCTCCACAGAGCGGCCTGGTGTCCTGGCCTCGCGGCGGCCTGTGGAGGGCGGCCGCACCGGCCATCGACCGCGAGCGATCCTCGGTGTGGCACCGCAGCCGCGGGCCGGGACCGAGGGGAGAGACCCATGGCAGAGACGCCGATGGAGGAGATGGAGCCGTGGGAGCGCGACGTCGGGTTTGCCCTCGAGGAGCCGGTGACGGTGTGGCCGCGGCGCCCTGCGCCCGCGCGTGAGCAACCGCCGAACGCGGGGCAGCCGTGGACGGACGCGGAGTACGAGGAGATCCTCGCCGCCGCCCGGGAGGGCGTCACCGACATGGACCACGTCGCCACGCGGCTCGGGCGCTCGCGGAACCCGACGCTGATGAAGGCGAGACGGCTGCTGCCACCGGCCGAGCGCTCGGCCCCGCCGGACCGCGTCATGCGGATGCTGCGCGAGCACCTCGAGGAGCCGGACTACGACTGGGAGCGGGTCACCCTGGAGGAGCTGCCGCCGCGGCCGGTCATCAACCCGCCCGCGCTCACGGGGATCGCGGGGGTGGACCGGGAGGACCTCGTGCGGATCTGCTACGCCCTGGCGCTCGCTGGCGGCGTGGCGGGTGAGGACCTCATGTCGCGGGTGACGCGAGAGGTGCTCAAGCGCGGGCTGACGTTCGCGCTCATCGAGCTGCGGGTGGACCGGCTGCTGCACCTGGGGGCGGAGGTCACGTGGGACGAGGCCCGTGCCGACGCCGGTCGCTGGGTCAACACCGTCCTGTCGCCGGTCGCGCCCGAGTGGCCCTACCTGGAGGAGGAGCACGTCGTGCCGCCCTACTGGTGAGCGGCGGCTGCGGCGGGGCGCTGCGCCGTCGTCCATGATGGACCGAGCCCCCGCCCGACCGACCGACGGAGCCCTCGCCGTGAAGATCCTCCTGCCCGACTCGCTGCCGCTGGACCCGACGCTGCCCGACGGCGTCGACGCGGTCACGTACGACGCGTCGCGTCCCGTGCCGCCCGAGCACCGTGACGCGGAGGCGCTGGTCGTGTGGGGCGGCTCGCGGGAGCACCTGGCGGAGGTTGCGGGGGAGATGCCCAACCTGCGCTGGGTGCAGTCTTTGGCTGCCGGGCCGGACTCGGTGCTCGCCGCGGGTTTCCCCGACGACGTCGTCATCACCTCGGGTGCCGGGCTGCACAGCCCGACGGTCACCGAGCACGCGCTCGCGCTGGTCCTCGCGCTGCTGCGGCGTCTGCCGCAGGCGGCGGAGGCCCAGGCCGCGCACCGGTGGGACCGCCGCATCGGCGGGGTCCAGCCGCTGCACCCGGAGGGCGCGGTCACCACGCTCATCGGGGCGCGGGTGCTCGTGTGGGGCTTCGGCAACATCGGGCAGACCCTGGCACCGGTGCTGAAGTCGCTCGGCGCGACGGTGCGCGGCGTGGCGAGGAGCGCGGGGGAGCGGGCCGGCTTCGAGGTGGTCGCCGAGGAGGACGTCGAGGCGGAGCTGGCGCGGACGGACGTGCTCGTCATGATCCTGCCGTCCACGCCGGCGACGGACAAGGCACTCGACGCGCGGCGGTTCGCCGCGCTGCCGGAGCACGCCTACGTCGTCAACGTCGGGCGCGGCTCCACCGTCGACGAGGACGCCCTGCTCACCGCCCTCACCGACGGGTCGATCGCCGGCGCCGCACTGGACGTCACCGCCGTCGAGCCACTGCCCGAGGACTCGCCGCTGTGGGACGCACCGAACCTCGTCATCACCCCGCACGGGGCGGGTGGCCGGCCGGTGGGTGCCGACGAGCTCGTCACCCACAACCTGCGCGCGCTCGTCGAGGGCCGGGAGCTGCGCAACGTCGTCGAGCGGTAGTGCCTCAACCTTCCGCTCGGCCTGCCGATAGATCGGAGGACGAGGGGAGACAGGTATGGACGGGGTGCTCTCGATCACCCAGCGGATCGCGGGGATCCAGGCGCAGCTGACGGCACTGTCGACGCCGCCACCGGCGACCGTGGACACCTCCGGCATCTTCGACCGGCTCTTCTCGCAGGCGGCCGGGGAGTTCGCGCCGGTCACCGCAGCCGCGGCCCCTGCTGTCGCCGCTCCGACCGGTGTGCTCAACGCCCAGGGCGTGCCCGCCGACCTCGCGATGTACGACAACGGCAAGATCCCGGCGCAGGCGCTGGCCCCGATCGGCACGACCGGTCACAGCATGTGGGCACCCGCGGCGGCGAACTTCGAGAAGCTCCTCGCGGACGCCAAGGCCGACGGCGTGGACATCGGCATCAACGACTCCTACCGCACCTACGAGCGGCAGGTCGAGCTCGTCGACCGCCTCGGGCTCTACAACGACGGCGGGCTGGCCGCGGTCCCGGGCACGAGCAACCACGGCTGGGGCCGGGCGGTGGACCTCCACCTCAACGGCGAGGCCCTCACCTGGATGCGCGCCAACGGTGAGAAGTACGGCTTCGTCGAGGACACCCCCCGTGAGACCTGGCACTGGGCCTTCTACCCCGACCGGGTGCAGTCCCCGTAGCCCCGGGCGATCGCCTACCGTGGCCGGATGAGCGTCACACCCGATCTGCAGCCCGTCCTGCCCCCGCACGAGGTCCGACTGGGCCTGGACACCTTCGGCGACATGACCGTCGACGAGGACGGTCGTCCGCGCACCTTCGGCCAGGTGCTGCGCGAGGTGGTGGAGCAGGGCATGCTCGCCGACGAGGTGGGAGTGGACGCCATCGGCCTCGGTGAGCACCACCGGGACGACTTCGCCATCTCCGCGCCCGAGATCGTGCTCGGCGCGATCGCCTCGCGGACGAGCCGGATCCTGCTCGGCACCGCCGTGACGGTGCTCAGCTCCGACGACCCCGTCCGCGTCTACGAGAAGATGGCGACCCTCGACGGCGTCTCCGGCGGTCGCGCCGAGGTCACCCTGGGCCGCGGCTCCTTCACCGAGTCCTTCCCGCTGTTCGGGCTCAACCTCTCCGACTACGAGCGGCTCTTCTCCGAGAAGCTCGACCTCTTCGCGCTGCTGCGCAGTGAGGAGCCGGTCAGCTGGGAGGGGACCCTGCGCGGTCCGCTGCGTGACGCCCAGGTGTACCCGAAGACCGAGGCCGGGACGCTGCGGACGTGGATCGGCGTGGGTGGGTCGCCGGAGTCGGTGGTCCGCGCGGCGCGGTACGGCTTCCCGATGATGCTCGCCATCATCGGTGGGGAGCCCTCGCGCTTCGCGCCCTTCGCCGACCTCTACCGCCGGGCGCTGACGGAGCTGGGCCGGCCCGAGCTCCCCGTGGGCGTGCACGCGCCCGGCTTCGTCGCCGCGACCGACGAGGAGGCCCGCGAGCTGATGTTCCCGCACTTCAAGGCGAACCGTGACCGCATCGGCGCCGAGCGTGGCTGGGGGCCCACCACCCGTATGCAGTTCGACATGGAGGTGGAGAACGGGGCCGTGTTCGCCGGCTCGCCCGAGACCGTCGCCCAGAAGATCGCCAAGACCGTGCGCCAGCTCGGGCTCAGCCGCTTCGACCTCAAGTACAGCAACGGACCGATGCCCCACCGCCACAGCCTCGAGGCGATCCGGCTGTACGGCACCGAGGTGATCCCGCGGGTGCGGGAGCTGCTCGCGGGCTGAGGGATCGCGGGGGCTCGTCGCTCGCCGCCACGCGTCGCGCGTCGCGTGTCGCGCGTCGCCACTCGCTGGCGCTCGCCGTCGCTCGCTGGCGCTCGCCGTTGCGCGCCCTGCTCGCCGTCGCTCGCGTCGCTCGCGCCGCTCGCGCGCGCTGCTCGCCGCCGCTCGCCGGTGGCCCGTGTTCGGGGGCGAAGGCCGGGGGCCGACGTCAGTGTCCGGTCAGAACGGAGGCTCGTCGTCCGCGCCCCACGCCTGGTCCGCCTCGCCGTCGCCGCACTCCGGCAACGAGCGCTGAGGCAGCGGCGGTGGCGTCCATCCGCCCGTCACGGCGCTTCCTGCGGCGACCTCGGCCAGGACCGTGTCGACCACCTCGGCGGGCACGCTCCTGCCGGTCCGTCGCATCTCCTTGCCGATGCGACGCAGCCCTGCTGCGGTCTCGCGCGGCATGGTGACGACGGTGCCGTCGGTGCGCCGCAGGTAGCCGTGGCCGGTCATGGTGGTCCAGGCGTAGGTGCCGTCTGAGGCTCGCGCGACGGTGAACCCGCCCTGGCTCTTGACGGCGTGGACGCGGGTGCACTGGGGACCCAGGTTCCACACCGAGGTCTCCCCACCGTCCTGCCACTCGTGGATGTGGTCGAGCTGGCAGTGACGGGCCGGGGTCGAGCAGCCCGGCTCGATGCACGTCCGGTCGCGCTCGCGGACGAGGTCCGCCATGGCGGCGGGCGGCTCGTACCGGGTGCGGCCGACGTCGAGCACCTGCCCGGTCACAGGGTCGCTCACGATCCGCCGCCACTGGCCGCCGGCGGCGAGTGCCCGGGCGACCTCCGGGGCGATGGGGCCGTAGCCCTCGAGCTCGGCGACGGGCTCGGGATCCCGCTCGAGCGCGTTGCGTGCCGGAGCGTTGAGGTCAGGCAGTGCCACGGCGAGCGGGACGTTGAGGCGGACCTCGACGGGCAGCCCGCCGATGGTGCCGAGGCGCACCGCGGGGAGCCGACCACCGGGCAGACGCTGCCCCGGGACCGGCGGCGCCGCTCCGTAGGGCACTTCGGTGCCCTTCCCTCGTCCGGCTCGCTTGGCGCCAGGAGCTGCCTTCGCCCCTGCGGGCAGACCTGGCCCCTCGGATTCGGGGGCTGAGTCGTCTGCGGGCACACGAGGGCCCTCGGAACCGGGAGGCCGATCGGCCGCACGCCTCGCTGGCACATCAGCGACGGCTCCGGTTGGCTCCGCCGCGCCGCCGGCGCCGTCGTCAGTCTCCGCGGCCGCCGACGGGGCGAGCTGCTGCTCGGGCAGTACCCCGATGTACCCGTTGGCGAGGGCGCCGTACGCCATGAGCGAGAAGGCATCGGCACGCAGCTGGTCGATGGTGCGGCCGTCGCCCGCGTGCTTGGCGGCGCGGGCAGCGCTCTCGAGCGTGAGATCGACCGCGACGGCGTCGGCCGCGGGCAGGACGGCGGTCATGCTCGCCATGCCGTCGGGCAGCGCCCGCGGGTGGTAGACCGTGCGCTTCTGACGTGCGGCCCGGTGACGCGCGTCCGCTTCCTCGGGGTCGACGGAGATGACCGCCTTCTCGAGGTCCTCCTTGAGCTGGCGGAGGGTACGGCCGGGCGCCGTCTCGATGACCTCCCACTGAGCGGCGAGCGCGACCTCCGGCGGCAGACCATCGAGCGTGGTGAAGATGACCTGCGCTCGCGGGTAGTCGATGAGGCCCTGCTCCAGTGCCTCACCCGTGGCCTCCAGCAGGTTGCCGAACGCCCGACCGCTGGCGGCCATCCGGGTCGCGGCGACCTTGCTCATCTTCAGCCGCATCGCGAGCTCGTGGCCGGCGAGGCACTCGCCCCGGGTTCGGCCGCGCAGGGTGCCTGGCCAGTCGGGGTTGAGCGCCGGTCGCTCAGCCAGTTCCGCCGCCACCTGTGCGGCGTGCGCCGCGGCGTACGACTCCATCCGCTTGTACGCGGCGGCCAGCTCCACGAGCGAGTACTCGTCCACCTCCGCCGGATCGATCGCGGCGAGCAGGATGCCCAGCCGCGGCCCGGGAGGCAGGGGAGCGAGGTAGTCACCGAGGGCCCCCTCCACGGGAAGCAGCTCGGCGAGGCGGTCGGTGGGCCAGGAGGTCGACCCCGTGGGGCCGAAGAGCTCGTCGGCCGCGTTGGGCACGGGGAGAGGGGCGGTGGGGGCCTCGGGCACCGGCTTCCAGTCGCCGGGCAGCATCTCCTCGAGGTGCTCGGCCGGCGCGGGAGCGATCGCGTCAGGCTGCCGTTCCGGCTCGGTCCCGTCCCCCTCGAGGTTCATCTCGTCACCTCCCCGTCACGGCGAGAACCCCACTACTCGAACCCTCTCACCGACCACTGACATCCGGCGGTGGGGTCCCCTGGACAGGGATGGCTAGGGCCGACGGCGTGTGGCGGGCGGGTGCGGGTGGCGACGGCGGGTGGTGGGCGGGTGCGGGTGGCGACGGCGGGTGGTGGGCGGGTGCGGGTGGCGACGGCGGGTGGTGGGCGGGTGCTGGTGGCGACGGCGGGTGGTGGGCGGGTGCGGGTGGCGACCGCGGCCGGCGACCGCGGCCGGCGGGTGCAGACGGTGCCCGGGTCCCGACGACGACCGCCGGGTGTCCCGCCACCCCGACCCCCGCCGTCGGCCACCACCCGGCTCGCCGGTGTCAGTCCCCAGTGCCACGATGTGTCCCACCTCGTTCTGCACCGTTGCCGAGGGGAGCTGTGATGGGCCGGACAGGACTGGCGAGGGCTGCCGGACTCGCTGCTGCCGTGAGCGCAGCAGCCGCGCTGGCAGGGTGCGCCGCGTCCGCGGACGAGCCGGTCGAGATCGTCTTCTTCCAGTTCAAGCCCGAGGCCACGGCGTTCTTCTCCGATGTCGCCGCCCGCTTCCAGGAGGAGAACCCGGACGTCCGGGTGACGGTCGACAACGTGCCGAGCGCGGAGACCGCGATGCGGATCCGGCTCGTCAAGGAGGACCCGCCCGACGTCCTCACCTTCAACGCCAACGGCACCTTCGGGGAGTTCGCCTCGGCCGGCGTCTTCCACGACTGGGCCGGCAGCCCTCTCCTCGACGGCGTCCAGGAGGCCTACGTCGAGGTGGTCCAGGCACTGGGCGCAACCGAGCCGGGCGCCGTGAACGGCATCCCCTTCGCCGCCAACGCCTCCGGTGCCCTCTACAACGTCGAGCTGTTCGAGGAGCACGGCCGCGAGGTCCCCACCACGTGGGAGGAGCTCCTCGAGACGGCGGAGTACTTCGAGGGCGAGGGCATCGTGCCCCACTTCGCCATGCTTGCCGACGCCTGGACCGCCCAGGCCCCCATGGCACCCCTCACCGCCCAGACCCAGCCGGAGAGCTTCTTCGAGGACCGCTTCGCCGGGGAGGCGACCTTCCAGGAGGGCTGGCGGGAGGCCTTCGAGAAGCAGGCCGAGCTCTTCGAGCTCACCCAGCCGGACCCCGCCGCCTACGGCTACGAGCAGGGCACGCGTGCCTTCGCGGCGGGCGACGCCGCGATGCTCCTCATCGGCAGCTACGCCGTCCCCCAGATCCGCAGCTTCGAGCCGGACTTCACCGTCGGGTCCTTCGCCCTGCCCGCCACCGACGACCCCGAGCAGACCACGCTCGTCTCCGGTGTCGACATCGTCCTCGCCGCCCGCGCCGACGGTCCGCACCAGGAGGAGGTCGAGCGCTTCCTCGAGTACCTCCTCCAGCCGGACGTCGTCCAGGAGTACGCGGAGCAGCAGGTCGCCATCCCCACCCTCCAGGACCAGCAGAACGACGACCCCGCCCTCGCCGGCATCCAGCCGTACATCGACGAGGGACGGATCGTCGGCTTCACCGACCACCAGTTCATCCAGGCGATCCCGCTCGGCCCGCTGCTCCAGCAGTTCCTCCTCGACGGGAACCTCGACGCCTTCCTCTCCGAGCTCGACGCCAACTGGGACCGGGTGGCCGAGCGCCGCACCTGGGGCCTCGGGGCGGTGGAGGAGCAATGAGGAACGACGGCCGGAAGATCGACCGCGCCTACTACTGGATGGTCCTGCCCGCCTTCGTGCTCTTCTTCGTCCTCCACACCATCCCGGTGCTCCAGGGCATCTTCTACAGCTTCACCGACTCACCCGGCTACGGGACGTGGAGCTTCGTGGGCCTGTCGAACTACGCGGCGCTCTTCCAGGACCCGCGCGTCGTCGACGCCTACCTCTTCACCTTCCGCTTCGCGATCGTCACGACGATCCTCGTCAACGTCATCGGACTGGCGATCGCCCTGGGCCTCAACGCCCGCATCAAGCTGAAGAACACCCTGCGCGGGATCTACTTCATCCCCTACGTGCTGGCCCTGCTCGTCATCGGCTACGTCTTCTCCTACCTGTTCAACTTCTCCCTGCCCTCCGTGGGGCAGGCGCTGGGCATCGACGCGCTGAGCAGCTCGCTGCTCGCGGACCCGGAGCGGGCGTGGATCGGGATCGTCGTCATGACGGTCTGGCAGGGCGCCGCCTTCACGATCATCATCTTCCTCGCAGGCCTGCAGACCGTTCCCGAGCAGCTGTACGAGGCCGCCGCCCTCGACGGCGCCACCCGCTGGCGGCAGTTCTGGAGCATCACGCTGCCGATGATCTGGGGCTTCTTCACGATCAACGTCGTCCTCGCGCTGAAGAACTTCCTCCAGGTCTTCGACCAGATCATCGCGATGACCGGCGGCGGCCCCGGCACGTCCACCGAGTCCATCGGCGTGCTCATCTACCGCGGCGGCTTCGAGGGCGGCGAGTTCGGGTACCAGACCGCGAACGCCGTGATCTTCATGATCGTCATCGTCGCCTTCGCCTTCTTCCAGCTGCGCATCCTGCGGCGTGAGGAGGTGTCGGCCTGATGTCCGCGGACGCCGTCACCATGCCCCCGCCGCGCGAGCGTCGTCGACGACGGCGCAAGCCCAGTGGCGTCAACTGGTGGCTCACCGCCCTGCTCCTCGTCCTGTCCCTCACGGTCCTCGTCCCGCTGTACTTCACGGTGGTGACGGCGCTCAAGACGCCCGACCAGCTCGGCGGCACCGGCTTCGCCCCGCCCACCGAGTGGGCCTGGGGCAACTTCGCCGAGGCCTGGCGGACGATCGACTACCCGGCGCGGCTGCTCAACACCGGGCTCATCACGGTGGGCGCCGTCGTCCTCACGCTGCTCACCAACTCGATGGTCGCCTACGCGATCGCCCGCCAGATGCACCGGCGCCTGTTCAAGGCGCTGTTCTACTACTTCATCGCCGCCCTGTTCATCCCGTTCCCGGTGCTCATGCTCCCCGCGGCGAAGCAGGCGGCGATCCTCGGGCTGGACAACCAGGCCGGCCTCATCCTGCTGTACACGGTCTACGGGCTGTCCTTCAACGTCTTCCTCTACACCGCCTACGTCCGCTCGATCCCGGCCGAGCTGGAGGAGGCCGCCCGCATCGACGGCGCGAGCACGTGGGGCGTCTTCTGGCGGGTCGTCTTCCCGCTCCTCGCGCCGATCAACGCGACCGTCGGCATCCTCACCTGCGTGTGGGCGTGGAACGACTTCCTGCTCCCGCTCGTCATCCTCTCCGACCCCGACGCCGCCACCATCCAGCTCGCCCAGTACGTCTTCCAGGGCCAGTTCTCCGCCGACTACACCCTCGCCTTCGCCTCCTACCTCATGGCGATGGCGCCGCTCCTCGTCGTCTACGTCGTCGCCCAGCGATGGGTGATCTCCGGGGTCACGCGCGGCGCGATCAAGTAGCCGCGCCTTCGGCAGCGGACGACGACGACGGCGGCCGGGTCAGCCCGACCAGCTCGGCGCTGCGGTCCCACAGCCGGGCCGCGAGACCGGCGTCGGAGGCCTGCGGGTTGGTCCTCGCGACCCTGCCCTTCTCGTAGTACTCACCGGACACCCAGTCGCGTCCCGGGGTGCCCTCGGCGAGGTCGACGAGGAGCCGGGCACCCTGCTCGGGACCGACGACGCCGCTGAGGTACCGCAGGGGCGTGCGGTACACGAGCCGCATGAGGCTGGTCGTGTCCGAGGCGAAGTTCGTCCGCACGACCCCGGGGTGGAAGGCCGCCGCGGAGACGCCGTGGGACGCGAAGCGGCGGTGGAGCTCCTTGGTGACGAGGATGTTGGCGAGCTTCGCGTCGCCGTAGGCCTTCCTCGCGAAGTACCGCGCCTCGTTGTCGAGGTCGTCGAGGTCGATCTTCCCGAAGAGCCGAGCGGCGGCGCTCGAGGTGGTGACGACCGACGCGCCGCTCGCCGTCAGCGTGTCCATGAGGAGGTTGGTGAGCAGGAACGGGGCGAGGTGGTTCACCTGCAGGGTCTTCTCGAAGCCGTCGACAGTCCGCGTCCTGTCCCCGAAGATGCCGCCGGCGTTGTTCGCCAGGACGTCGATGCGTGGGTAGGTGCTCGCGAGGGTGGCCGCGAGGGAGCGGACCTGGGCGAGCTCGGTGAAGTCCGCGAGGAAGTGGTCCGCCCCCAGCTCATCGGCAACCGCCCGGGTCTTCTCGGCGGACCGGCCCACGAGCGCAACGGTGTGCCCGTCCGCGACGAGTCGGCGAGCGGCCGCCGCCCCGATCCCGTCACTGGCACCGGTGAGGACGATGGTCTTGCCCGGCATGTGGCCTCCGAAGGCGTGGGGAGCGTGCTCGACGGTCGATCAGGGCCTCATCGAACAGTCGGTCCGTGCCCGCCGCCAGCGGAGGACGACGTAGACGAAGGTCGAGCGCCGTCTGGTCGAACCTCTCTTCAGCCGGGGCAGGTGCCCGCCGAAGACTGGTACCAGGCGGATGCCCCAGCGCACCGCTCACCCGGGTTCCGAGCCTTGCCTCAACGTGAAAGGAACTCCCATGTCCGTTGCACTCACCGATCTGCCCGCGCAGCTCTCGACGACGCTGGTCGAGAAGCAGCACCAGCTCATCGACACGGCCAAGAACCGGTTCGACGACGCCGTCGTGCGCTACGACGCCTGGTTCCTCGTGTTCGTCGCCGTCCTCCTCGCGCTCGGCTTCGTCCTCGTCGCCGGTGCCGCGATCTGGTGCCTCACCCAGGCGGGTGGGCGCAAGTTCACCGGCGGCATGACCTGGAAGAACGGCTTCTCGCTCTGGATCGAGTGCCGGTGACCTAGCCACCGGGCCGGCGGCAGCACCCTCGGTGCCGAAGGCGCTGCCGCCGGTCCACCCCACCCACACCCAAGGAGGCCGCGCATGAGCAACGTCCTGGAGGTCCGTGACCTCACCTACTCCTACGACGGCGTCGTCAACGCCGTCGAGCAGGTGTCCTTCGACGTGCCCGCGGGGCGCATCGTCGGCCTCATCGGCCCCAACGGGTCGGGGAAGTCCACCCTCATCAAGAACGTCTTCGACCTCCTCAAGGCGCAGTCGGGACGGATCACCGTCAACGGCAACCAGCACACGACGATCGAGGCCAAGCGCGACGCCGTCTACCTCTCGAGCAACGACTACCTGCCGGAGTTCCTCAGCCCGCGCGAGTACTACACGATGCTCGGCAAGCTCTACGGCGTGCGCCTCGACCACGACCGGGCGCGCGCCTACTTCCGCGACTTCTCCATGCCGGGCCGCTACGACGACCTCATCTCGGGCTTCTCCCACGGCATGCGCAAGAAGACCCAGCTCGTCGGCGCGCTCGTGCTGCGCCGCCCCCTCACCGTGATCGACGAGACGCTCAACGGCGTCGACCTCGAGGCCATGCGCATCGCCGAGCGCGAGCTGCGCGCCCTCCACGAGGACGGCCGCGCGGTGCTCCTGTGCAGCCACGACCTCACCCTGCTCGAGCGGCTCACCGACGACGTCGTGTTCCTCGACCTCGGCATCCTCGTCCTCGACGGCCCCACGAAGGAGCTCGTCCGCGAGGGCGGGTCGCTGGAGTCGATCGTCTTCGCGCACATCGAGTCGGAGGTGAGGTAGGCCGTGCGCCTGTCCCACGCCCTCGTCGTCGCGCGGATGCTGCTCGCGTTCTTCGGCCGGCGCGTCCTCAGCGTCGGGGCCCTGCGCCTGCGGTCGGTCCGCTTCGCGGCGCTGGGCACCGCCGTCGTCCTCCTCGTGTCCCTCACCGCCGTCGCCCGGCAGTTCCTCCAGCCCTACGCGGCCGACCGGGAGGTGTGGGACCTGCTGTTCTCGACGTCCACGGTCTCCCTCGTGCTGTGGGTGATGGTCGCGTTCATCTTCGTCAAGGTGCTCTTCCTCAGCTCCGACGGCGTGCTCGAGCTCACCTACCAGCTCCCGTTGACGAACAAGGAGCGCTCGGTCGCCTTCCTCCTCTTCGAGGCCGCCATCACCCTGGGCGTGGCGCTCGCGACGGCGGTGCCCGTGATGACGAGCGCGGTGCTCCTCGTCGGCCCCTCCGCCGTCGGGCAGATCCTCACCTCGATGCTCCTGCCGATCGTCGTCGCCTACCTCGCGCTCAGCCTGTGCCACGTCGTCGCGACCCGGCTGCTGTCGGCGATGCGCACTCGGCCCGTGGCGGACCTGCTCGCGCTGCTCGGCATCTTCGCGCTCATCGTCGTCTACGCCGGCCGGATGACCGACCTCATGTGGCACATGACCGACTCCGCGGCGAACGGCTCCCTCGTGTGGCCGACGGCGATCGCCTGGCTCGCGCAGCGCGCCGGCCTGGGAGCCGCGCTGGCCGCCGTCGCCGTCGTGTGCGCCGTGCTGCTCGTCGCGATCGTCCACGTCATGCCGAGCCGGCACCTCGGCACCGCGAAGTACCTCGACCTGCGCCTCCCGCGCCGGGTGGCCGCCCACCTCACGCCCTACGACTGGTGCCTGCTGCGCAGCCAGCACACCTTCATCGGGACGGTCGTGGGGGTCGCGCTCTTCGGCTACCTGCTCGCCGAGACCGACCTCAACCCGCTGTGGAGCCTGTGCACCCTCACCATCGGCGGGCTGTACCTGTTCAGCGCGACCGCGCCGCTGCGCGCGATGACCGGGCAGCGGCAGCCGGCGTGGCGGATCTACCTGCTCTCGCTGCGCCCCCAGCTGCTCCTCATCGGTGCGGTCGGGGCGCCGGCGCTGCTGCTCGCGGCGGCGTTCGGACGGGCCGAGGGCACCGTCGTCGTCGTGCTCGGGGCACTCATCAGCGCCGCGCTCACCACCTGTCTCGGGATCATCGTCCCGAGCGAGAAGGACAACCCGCTGGCGGCCTTCGTCGGGCTCGCGGCCACCGCGGTGGTCCTCACCCTCATCGCGCTGGGGCTCGGGATGCTCCAGCTGCCCGTACCCGCCGGTCTGCTCGGCGCCACCGCCCTGTTCGTCGTCTACGCGATCGAGGGCATCCGTCAGGACGAGAAGAGGAGACGCAATGAAGAAGGCAATGCTGGTCATCAACTCGGTCGTCGGAGGGACGCTGCTGACGCTCGCCGTCGTCGTCCTCTCCCTGCTGTTCCTCATGTTCTCGGTGGGTGAGGGGCTCGGCCGCCGCGAGGGGCTGTTCGGCTCCCTCTACTTCGAGGCGACGAGCGTGAGCGGCGGCGTGGACGCGACGATGGGCGTCAACAACACCGTCGGCATCGTCGGCGTGCTCCTCGTGTGCATCGCGCTCATCGCCCTCGTGCAGCTCGCCTACCTCGGGCTCAAGCGGTACCGCGCGGAGCTCATCCGCGAGCGCGCGCAGCCGAGCGGCAGTGCCTGACGTCCGGGTCCACCCGCGCGAGGAGGTGCCGGTGTGGGCGGCCGCGCGGCTCGTCGTCGTTCAGGTCTGGCCGCTCCTGGCGCTCGCCGGGCTGTCCGTCCTCGCCTCCGCCGTGGTGGCGGTGACGACCGGCGGCCTCGCCACCGCCCAGGCCGCGTGGTGGTTCGTGCGGGTCGCCGTGCTCGGGCTCGTCGGCTCCTTCGTGCTCCACGAGACGATGCACCTCGTCCTGGTCCGGCGGGTGGCGACGGTACGGCTCGTCGTCGTGGCCCGGGCGGGGTGGCGGGTGTCCGTCACGCCCGTCGGGGCGATGACGCCGCGTCAGGTGGCGACGACGGCGCTCGCCGGGCCGGGGTCGTGCGTGCTCCTCGGGCTGGTGCTGCTGCCGGTGGACGCCCTCGTCGCCACCGTCCACCTCGCCCACGTCGTCCAGCTGCTCCCCGTGCTCGGTGACGGCCGGGCGCTGGTCCACGCGGCACGGGGCCGCGGCCTCGTGGACGACGACGACGGCGCCCTCGTCAGTCCGTCCCCGTCGCCACCGGGCGGGCCGGGTCGGTGATCCAGTGGGACCACGAGCCGGGGTAGAGGGCAGCCTCGAGCCCCGCCTCGTGGGCGGCGAGCACGAGCTGGGCCGCCGTCACGCCCGAGCCGCAGTAGGCGGCCACCGGGCGGCCGGCGTCCACGCCCGCCTCGGCGAGCAGGCTCCGGAGCTGCGCGGCGGGCAGGTAGCGGCCGTCCGCGTCGAGCAGCCGGCTCGTGGGCAGCGACCGCGCGCCGGGGATGTGACCGGCCACCGGGTCGACCGGCTCGACCTCGCCGCGGAAGCGCTCGGCGGCCCGGGCGTCGAGGAGGACGCCGTCGTAGGGGAGGAGCTCCTCGGCCGTCACCGTCGGCATCGTGGACGACGACGGCGGCGCTGCGGCCTGCGTCGGCCCGTCACCTGCCGTCGTTGGCACCTCACCGGCGGGGCTGCCAACTGCCGTCGTCGTCACCTCACCGGCCGGGCCGCCGTCCGTCGTCGGCACCTCACCCGACTCGAGCTCACCACCCGCGGCGACCCAGGCCGGGAGTCCGCCGTCGAGCACGCGCACGTCCTCGTGCCCGAGCCAGCGCAGGCACCACCACGCGCGCGCGGCCGCAGCCGCGACCCCGCCGTCGTACGCGACGACGCGGCGCCCGGGCCGCATGCCGAGGCGCTCCATCGCCGCGGCCAGTGCCTCCCGCGGCGGCAGCGGGTGGCGGCCGCCGGTGCCGGGCGGGCCCGCGAGGTCGGCGTCGAGGTCGCAGAAGACGGCACCCGGCAGGTGCCCGGCGACGTAGCCGGCGCGGTCGGGGCCGGCGAGCGTCCACCGGACGTCGAGCAGCAGCGTGTCGCCACGCTCGGACAGCAGCTGCTCGGGGCTCACGAGTGCGGTCATGGCACCAACTCTTCCACGCGACCGCCCGTCCGAGCGGCCAGGTGCGCGCCCGCCCGCCATGATGGACGGCAGGTGTCCGCTGCCGCGGCGCCCACGCTCGGAAGGGAAGTCATGGCTGAGACGGTCCACGCCGCCCGCGAGGAGATCCGCACCCTGCTCGTCCTCGGAGCCAGCGGTGACCTTGCCGGCCGCCTCCTGCTGCCGGGCCTCGGTCGCCTGCTCGCCACCGGACGCGCCCCGGAGCTGCGGCTCGTGGGCTCCGGCGTCGAGGACTGGGACGACGCGCAGTGGCGCAAGCGGCTCACCGAGGCCTTCGCCGTCCAGCCGAGCATCGAGATGGCGCCGTGGGAGGCCTTCCCCTCCCTCGCCCACGAGCCGGGCGAGGAGACGCTGCGACGCCTCGAGCGTGAGTCCGTCTACGTCCAGGCCGACGTCACCCGGGCCGACGAGCTGCGCGGGGTGCTCGAGCAGTGCGAGGGACCCATCGGGATCTACTTCGCCCTGCCGCCCGCCGTCACCGAGCGCGCCTGCCTCGCCCTCGAGGAGATCGGGCTGCCCGAGGGGACCCGACTCATCATCGAGAAGCCCTTCGGGACGGACGGGGAGTCCGCGCGGCGGCTCAACGCCGTCGTCGGCAGGCTGGTGCCCGAGGAGGAGGTGCACCGCGTGGACCACTTCCTCGGCAAGAGCACCGTCCTCAACATCCTCGGGTTCCGCTTCGCCAACCGGATCTTCGAGCCCATCTGGCGCGCCACGCACGTGGAGAGCGTCGAGATCGTCTACGACGAGGACCTCGCGCTCGAGGGACGCGCCCGCTACTACGACGGCTCCGGTGCGCTGCGCGACATGATCCAGAGCCACCTCCTCCACGTCCTCGCGCTCGTCGCCATGGACCCGCCCACCACGCTGGGGGACCGCGACGTCCGCGACCGCATCGCCGAGGTGCTGCGCGCCACGCGTGCGGGCGAGCCCGAGGAGTACAGCCGCCGCGCTCGCTACGGCGCGGGCCGCATCGGCGTCCGGGAGGTCCCGGCCTACGCCGAGGAGCCCGGTGTCGACCCCTCGCGGGAGACCGAGACGCTCGCCGAGGTCACCGTCTTCATCGACAACTGGCGGTGGAAGGGCGTGCCCTTCACCCTCCGCAGCGCCAAGGGCATCACGCCCACCCGCAAGGAGGTCGTCGTGACCTTCAAGCCGGTCCCGCACCTGCCCGTCGGGCTGGAGGGCACCTCCCAGCCGGCGCGGGTCCGCATCGGCCTGGGCCCGGAGTGCCTGGACCTCGAGCTCGACGTCAACGGCTCCGGCGACCCGTGGTCCCTCGACCGCGTCACCCTCTCGACGACCTTCGGCGGGGCGGAGCTGCCCGCGTACGGCGAGGTCCTCGCCGGCGTCCTCGAGGCCGACCCGCTCCTGTCCGTCCGCGGTGACGTGGCCGAGGAGTGCTGGCGCGTCGTCGAGCCGGTCCTCGCGGCGTGGAGCGAGGGGCGGGTGCCGCTGGGGGAGTACCCGGCCGGCTCGCCCGCCACCGCGGCGACGGCGAAGGCGGAGACTTCTGTCATTCCTTGACGGCCAGGTACGCCGTCGTTAATGTCCGACTCAACGGGGGGCCTTGCGAGGCCAAAGTAGGCCGTTGCCGTGTGGTGATGTCGCCGCACGGCGGCCGGGCTGTGCACCCCGGAATGTCGGCAGTCCGCATGGGGGTGTGGAACCTGGTGTCCTCGACGTCTTTTCCCGCGTCCCCGCGTTCTCGAGGGGGTGAACGGCGCTTTCTTCTCACCGTGGAGTTGACCACGCAGGCCTGAGCAGAAGAGGACAAGACATGCAACGTTCCGCAGTACGTGACAGACGCAGGATCGCGGTGGTCGGGGCCGCCGGCGCCGCACTCCTCGCCTCACTGGTGGCGACGCCGCCGTCGGTGGCGCAGGTGCAGGAGGCGGCGGTGAGCGGGCTCGAGGTCGAGCAGGAGATGGGCTTCGCCACGCTGACGTGGGAGCCGGTCCCCGGGATCACCGAGTACCAGATCGAGCGCACGCCGGTCGACGAGAGCAACGAGCCGGTCGGCGAGCCGGTCATCACCGGCATCTGGCGGCCCAACCGCCAGGTCGACCAGAGCGTGCCCGCCTTCGCCGACGCGAACTTCGACCCCGGCGACCGCTTCCGCTGGCGCGTGGGCATCGAGGGGGACTTCTCCGAGCCGGTCTACGACACCACCCTGCCGCAGTGGGGCGACCTCGACGTGCCCGGCGAGGGTCTGCGCACCGGCTGGGAGCAGACCTTCGGCGAGCGCTTCACCACGGACGTCGAGGAGGCCGAGTACACCGAGGAGCTGGACGAGCTGAGCGACCGGGTCCGCGTCGTCGAGATCGGACGCACGCTCCAGGACCGGCCGATCAACATGTTCGTCATCGGCTACCCCAACCCGCCGGAGACGGCGGAGGGGGTCGCCGCCGGCAAGACGGCGCTGGTCAACTGCAACGTCCACGGCAACGAGCCGTCCTCGCGCGAGGCATGCCTCATCATGGCGCGCCAGCTGGCCTTCGGTGAGGACGAGCGCACGCTCGACCTCCTGTCCGAGGCCACCATCCTGCTCGTCCCGTCGATCAACGCCGACGGGCGCGCCCTCAACCGGCGCGGCAACGCGACCGGCCAGGACCTCAACCGCGACTTCTCCCTCCTGCGCCAGCCGGAGACCTTCGCCTTCACCGCGATGCTGCGCGACTACCAGCCGGACGCGGCCTTCGACGGCCACGAGTACGGCAACAACCAGGCCGGTGACCTGCCCATCCTCTTCTCCCGGCACCTCAACGTCCCCGAGGTCGTCCACCTGCAGAGCAAGGACCTCGTGGAGAACTGGCTCTACGAGCGCGGCTCGGAGGACGGCTGGTGGTTCTGCCCCTACGGCTGTGAGGGCGGCAGCACGGTGGGCCAGAGCCAGGAGACGATCCTGCGCAACACCCTGGGACTGAAGAACATCGTCGGCGTGCTCCTCGAGGCCCGCAGCTCCGGCGGGGAGACCCGTCCTGCCGACGGCGGCTCCCAGACCCCCGAGGCCCGCAAGCGCAAGACCTACTCGGCGATGTACACCTTCGAGCAGTTCTTCGACTACTTCCACGCCAACAAGGAGCAGATCGAGGCGGCGGGCGAGCAGGGCCGGCAGGAGCAGGCCCGCAACCGCGGGGACATCGTCTTCCGCGGGTCCTACACCGTCGAGCCGTTCCCGGCCCCGCACCCCGGTGAGGCACCGCCCAACCCGGAGATCCCGGGACCCGAGCAGATCCTCTCGGCGCCGGTCTGTGGCTACCTCCTCACCGAGGAGCAGTACCGCGGCGTGCGGGAGGACAGCCCGGAGGGCTTTGCGACGACGCTCGAGGACCGCATCGAGGCGCACGGCTGGCGGGTCCAGGAGCGGGCACGCGGGTACATGGTGCCGCTCACGCAGGAGCAGCGCGGGCTCATCCCGCTGCTCCTCGACGGCCAGGCCGCCGAGCCGTGGACCAGTGCCCAGCGGCTCTACGGTCCGGCGAACGCCCGCGTCACGCTGCCCGACAGTGCGTGCGGGAAGGTGACCGAGCCGCCGTCGCGTCGTCACCCGACGACGGCGGAGCTCAGCTACGCCGGCGACTGACAGCTGCGGAGACGGCCGGCGCGCCTCGGGGACTCGTTCCCCGGGGCGCGCTGCGCTGTCCTAGGACGGGTACTCCGCGCGGGTGAGGTCGCAGGAGTCGGTGATGAGGAAGCGCAGGATCTCCTCGTCGACGTCGTCGAGGCGCCTGAGGTAGAGGCACGCGTTGCCCGGCTTCCAGGGGCCCAGCCTCGCGAGCTGCTCGGGGTAGCGCTCCTGGTAGCCGCCGATGAGGTAGACGACGAGGTTCGCCTTGCGCGGGCTGAACGCGGCGAGCGGGGCGTCGCCCTCGCGCCCGGACTCGTAGACGTAGTGGTAGCTGCCGAAGCCGATGATGCTCGGCCCCCACATCACCGGCTCCTCGCCCGTGACGTCCCGCATGATGTCGACGAGACGCGCGGCGTCCGCCCGGCGGGTGGCGTTCTCGACGCCGGCGATGAACTCGCGCGGGTCGACGTCGGTGGGCTGCATCGTGCGACTCCTTCGGCTCCGGTGCCGCCACGATAGTCCGCCCCGGGCGGCGCCTGGCAGGGGGCCGCCCGGGGCGGGGCCTGGTGCTAGCGGGCGAGCGCCTCGGCGATGGGGGTGTCGCCGTCGGCGAACTCGATCATCTTGCCGACGGTGGCGGGCTCGTCGAGGGCGGCGACGATGACCCGGGCGACGTTCGCGCGCGAGGTCTTGTGCTCCCCGCCGTCGTCCGCCGTCACGAGGTCGATCGAGCCGGTGGGCTCGTCGAGGGTGAGGGCGCCGGGGGCGACGATCGTCCAGTCGAGGCCCGAGTCGCGCACGTGGTCGTCGGCGTCCGCCTTGGCCTGGGCGTAGGTGTAGAAGGAGTTGTCCTCCGGCACGCCGTGGTCCTGGCGCGCGCCGACGAAGGACACCATGACGAAGCGGCGCGCCCCGGCGAGCTTGGCGGCGTCGACGGTGCAGATGGCGGCGTCGCGGTCCACCGCCCACGTGCGCTCGGGGCTCCCGCCGCCCGCACCGGCGCTCCACACGACGGTGTCGGCGCCGCGCAGGACGTCGGCGAGCTCCTCGGTGGAGAGGTGCTCGACGTCGGCGACGACGGCGCTCGCGCCGGTCTGCTCGACCTCCTCGCGGTGGTCGGGGTTGCGGAAGACGCTGGTGACGGCGTCCCCTCGCGCGGAGAGCAGGGGCGCCAGCAGGAGCGCGACCTTGCCGTGGCCGCCGATGATCGTCACGTTCGCCATGGGGTTCTCCTCCGGAGGTGCGGTGATGGGTGAGCCCTCCACGCTAGGTGGGCCGGGCCGTCCGGTCGCGTCGAAGGTCGGGCTACTCGACTGCCAGGACAGCCTCGGCCGGCCGGCCACGTGTCGCACGCCAGGCCGGCAGGAGCATGGCGGCAAGGGTGAGGAGCACAGTGAGGGTGACCGTCACGACGTAGATCCACGGAGATCCAGCAGGGATCACGGAGCCGAGGCGCTCCTCGCTGACGGGCACGACGATCGCGGCGGCGGCCGCGGTGCCGAGTGCCACGCCGCTGAGGGCGACGATCGCGCCCTCCAGGCCGACCATCCTCATGACCTGGGCGCGGGTCGACCCCGCGAGCCGCTGCAGACCGAACTCGCGACGTCGGGCGCTCACGCTCGACGCGAGGGTGTTGACGACCGTGATGGCCGCGTACCCGCCGACCATGAGCACCATGATGTAGATCGCGACGTTGGCGGTCCTCTTCTGCTCGTCGTACTCCGCGAGGAGGACGTCCCGGCCCGACACAGTGAGGCCGCCCTCGTCCGCCGCCCACTCGGTGAGGAGCGCCTCGAGCTGGGCGGGGCTGGTCCCGGCGTCCGCGGTGACGAGGATGCGCGTGGGCACCCCCTCGGTCGTGTGCTCGGCCAGGACGTCGGCGGGCAGCAGGAGGGTGTCGTAGTCGTCCGGCGCCGAGAACAGCGCGACCACCTCGACGTCGGTGGCGGTGTTGTCACCCATGCGCAGGGTGATGGTGTCGTCGACCCCGACCCCCAGCGTGGCGGCGTGCTCGTCCCCGATCGCGATCGTGTCGCCCTCGAGCGCGGCGAGGCTGCCCTCGGTGACCTCGACGGGCGTCGTCGCCGCGGCGCCCTCGGCACTCACACCCTGGAGGGTCCAGCCCTCGTTCATCGGTGAGCTGTCCTCAGGACTCTCGATGAACCCGAGACTGTCGACGTACTCCGAGGCACCGGCAGCTCCGGGCAGGTCACCGATCCGCCCCGCGACGCCGGGGTCGACGCCGTCCTCGGCGCTCACCACGGCGTCCGCGACGAGGTTGTCGGCGAACGCCTGCCGGTCGGCGTGGTCGCTGGTCGACTGGAGGTACAGCAGACCGGTCGACACCGTGGTCAGCAGGATGACCGGGGCCATGACGGCCGCCATCCGACCGCTGCGTCCGCGGGCGTTGAGCACGGCGAGCTCGCCCGTCACACCACCCAGCGCACGGACGGGCCACTGGACCACGAAGGTCGTCACCTTGGTGAGCACGGGCGCGAGGAGCGCGGCGCCGATCGCCAGCAGGATCACCGCCGGCGCGCCGGTCGCCGGCATGAGCGGCCCGCTCATCGCGGTGACGGTCACCGTGGTCAGCACGAGGCCCGCCGCGAGGACGACCACCGCCAGCAGCAGCCGGCCGCCGGCCATCACCCTGCCGTTGACGGCGACCTCCGCGAGGGCCTGCGTCGGCCTGATGCGTGCCGCCCGCCGTCCGGCACTCGTGGCCCCGGCCAGGGCGGCGAGGATCGCGACCGCCGTCGCCGCCACGGTCGGGACCCAGCCCTGCTGGAAGACGACGTGGTCGGACGCGATCCCGCGGGCCGCCAGCTGGTCGAAGACGAAGCCACCGAGGAGCTGTCCCGGGACGTAGGCGGCGGCGGTGGCGACCAGGGACAGCACGAGGGTCTCGCGGACGATCAAGCGGCGCAGCTGGCGCGGGGTGGCGCCGACGGCGCGCAGCAGGGCCAGGTCACGCTGGCGCTGGGTGATCGACAGCGCGAGCATCGACGCCACCCCGAAGATCGACACGAGCAGGGCGAAGGCGGTGAGGACCCCCGCGAGGGCCATGACGGTGGTCCCGCTCGCCGCCGCGTCCCGGAGCTCGGCCCGCCCGCGCTCGTCGCCCACGAGAGTGACCGTCCGCGCGTCCAGCACGGAGTCGATCCGGTCCCGCAGCTCCTCGACGTCGGTCCCCGGATCGGCGGTCACGCCGATCGCGTCGACCGTCCCCGCCGGGGGATCGCCCTCGAAGACGTGGCTCTCCGTCGCACGCACTCCCGGCAGTGCCGAGATCGCCGCCTCGAGCCCGGCGTCGACACGGACCCGTTCGGGCAGGGTCGGCGGCTCGTCGGGGTCGCCGCCGGAGTCGTGGTAGGCCTGGTCGCCGGCGACGACGACGTCGGCCGAGCTCAGCTGCTGCGGCGGCACCGCCGTGCGGATCCCCGTCTCGATGAGCCCGCCGCAGGCCATGACGATGGCCGCGGCGAAGAACATGGCCACGAAGGCCGCGACGAACAGGCCGGCGCGGAACCGCAGGGTGCGGAGGACGAGCGTGAGCATCAGCGCTGCCCCTCTCGGTTCGTCCCGGCGCGCGAGAGCGGCCGCTCGTCGGTGAAGGCTCCGAGACGGGTCATCCGCTCGGCGACCGACTCGGCCGTCGGCGCGCGCAGCTCGCCGGCCAGCCTGCCGTCCGCGAGGAACAGGACCCGGTCGGCGTACGAGGCCGCGACGGGGTCGTGCGTGACCATGACGATCGTCTGGCCCGCGTCCTGGGCGGACCGCTGGAGCAACGCGAGGATGTCCCGTGCGGTCCTCGTGTCCAGTGCACCGGTCGGCTCGTCGGCGAAGATGACGGCGGGGTCGGTGATCAGCGCCCGCGCGATGGCGACGCGTTGCTGCTGGCCGCCGGAGAGCTCCGAGGGGCGGTGGTGGCCCCGCGTGCCCAGGCCGACCTGGTCCAGCGCCGCCGACACCCGGCCCGCCGCCGGCCGGCGGCCGGCGAGCCGCAGGGGGAGCGTGACGTTCTGCCGCACGGTGAGGACGGGCAGGAGGTTGAAGGACTGGAAGACGAAACCGATCCGCTCGCGGCGCAGCGCCGTCAGCTCGGTCTCGTCCATCTCGCTGAGCTCGTGGTCCTCGAGGAGGACCGAGCCCGACGTCGGCTGGTCGAGCCCGGCAGCACACTGCAGCAGCGTGCTCTTGCCCGAGCCCGACGGGCCCATGATCGCGGTGAACGTCCCTCGGCCGAACCGAGTCGTGACGCCGTCGAGGGCCACCACCTCGTTGTCACGCCTGCCGTAGACCTTGCGGACGGCCGTCAGCCGTACCGCGTCGGTCATTACTCCGGTGTTCTGCAACGTCTCGTCCTGCCACTCCGTCGTCCGGCCCGGTGCCGAACGATCCAGTGACAGCCTGTCGACGGCCGACGGGCCACACATCGTCCGTGGACACCGTTCGGCCCTGGTGCGGGCGGACCAGTGACCACGGCGACCTGGTGCGAACGCACCAGGCCCGACTCCGGTCGCGGCCCGGTGCGGTCCCGTACGGTGAGGACGTGGTTGCGTGGGTGGACGTCGACGACGAGGCGCTGGCACACGCGCCGGGGGTGCTGTGACCGACGGCGGTGGTGCTGCGCCGCCGCACGCCGGAGCGTGGTGGCGGGAGGGGGCGGTCGTCGCGGTGGCCTTCGGGCTCTGCCTGCTCGGCGGGGTGCTGCAGGTCGACGACACGGCGGCACCCCCACCGCTCGCGGCGTACGTCATCGCGGCGGTGTCGTCGGCGGCGCTGCTCGCGCGTCACCGTGCGCCGGTCGTCACCATGGTCCTCACCACGGTGTGCGGGATGCTCGCTGCGCCGGCGGGCCTGCTGCTGACGCCGCTCGTCGTGGCGCCTGCCGTCGTCGCCGCCCACACGCTCGGCTCGCGGACCGAGGCGCGTGCGCTTGTCGTGCTCCCCGCAGCGTCACTCCTCGTCGTGCTCGCGCCCTTCACGGAGAGCCAGTTCTCGTGGGAGGACGCCAGCAGGCTGGTGACGGTGGCTGCCGCACCGCTGGTCGCGGTGGTCCTCGGCCGCTCGGCGCGCCACAGGCGGGCGTACCTGGCGTTCGTCGAGGAGCGGGCACTGCGGGCCGAGGAGGCCCGTGACAGCGAGGCGCGTACGAGGGTGGCGGAGGAACGGGTCCGCATCGCCCGGGAGCTGCACGACCTCGTGGCCCACCAGATCACCTTGGCCAACGCCCAGGCGAGTGTTGCCGCGCGACTCCTCGACACGCGGCCGGGCCAGGCCCGCGAGAGCCTGGAGGAGCTCGTGGGGACGACCCGTCAGGCCCTCGACCACCTGCGGGCCACGGTGGGCCTCCTGCGCGACCGCGACGAGACCCCGGCACCCACCGAACCGGCCCCCGGACTGCGCGGGCTGGAGGTGCTGGTGGAGTCCTTCCGCCGCGCGGGGCTGGAGGTCTCGGTGCAGCACACGGGCAGTGCCCGGCCGCTGCCTCCCGCCGTCGACCTCACCGCCTACCGCATCGTCCAGGAGGCGCTGACGAACGTCACCAAGCACTCCGCCGCCCACAGCGCCCGGGTACGGCTGACCTGGCACCACGACCGGCTGGAGGTCACGGTCACGGACGACGGCCCCGAGGCCCGCACGCCCGTGGACCGTTCTCCCGGCTACGGGCTCGTGGGACTGCGCGAGCGCGCCGTCTCGGTGGACGGGCGGCTCACCGTGGGTCCGCGGCCAGGAGGAGGCTTCCTCGTCACCGCCCACCTGCCGCTCACGGCCACCGGGTCACTGGTGGGTGGTCCCACCGAGAACGCGAGGAGGGAGAGTCGATGACCGACGGATCCGCTCAGGACGCCGGGGCGACCGGCCCCGCGCCGGGAGCCGGGGTGCGGGTGATCCTCGCCGACGACCAGGCACTGCTGCGTGGCGCCTTCCGCACCCTGCTCGACAGCGCCGATGACATCACCGTCGTCGGCGAGGCGGGAGACGGCAGGGAGGCGGTGGCCCTCGCCCGCCGGCTGCGGCCTGACGTGGTGCTCATGGACATCCAGATGCCGGTCATGGACGGTCTGGCCGCCACGGCGGAGATCTGCGCGGAGCCCGGGCTGCGTGCCACCCGCGTCCTCATCCTCACCACCTACGAGACCGACGAGTACGTGGCGCAGGGGCTGCGTGCCGGGGCGAGCGGCTTCATCGGCAAGGGGATCGACACCGACGGGCTGCTGGACGCGGTGCGGACCATCGCCGACGGCGAGACGCTGCTCTCGCCCGCCGCGACCCGCTCGCTCGTCGCCCGCTTCCTCGCCACGCCCGCGGAGGGACCACCGCGCGAGCCCGGGCGGCTCGAGGCGCTCACCCCGCGCGAGCGCGAGATGGTCGCGCTCGTGGCGACCGGGCTGTCCAACGTGGAGATCGCTGACCGCATGTACCTCAGTCCCTTCACGGTCCGTGCCCACGTGCAGCGCGCCATGACGAAGCTGGACGCACGCGACCGCGCGCAGCTCGTCGTCATCGCCTACCAGACCGGTCTGGCCCGCGCCGACCACGGCGACGACGGCGGTCCGACCTGACGCGTGCTCCACCTCCCCGGACCGTGCCTGTTCACGTCGGCCGGGCGCCTCACGAGATCGTTACCTGTCTGTGATGAAGTCGAGGGCCTGGGAGGAGCAGATGTAACACGGGTCACCTACGGTGCTTGGCAGGGCATCACACCGGTGCCCGTGCTCGAGATCTGAGGGGGATCCCCGTGACAAGACCAGTCACCCGGCCGACCGGCGCGCAACGCTGCGCCCGTGTCGGCCTGAGCGTCGGCACCGTGGCAGCGCTCGCGCTGACGCTCGCCGCGCCCGCCGCCGTCGCCGACACCGGCGACACCGAGTTCCTCGGCACGGCGTCGGACCTCGGCGTCCAGACGCCCAGCGTGGACGCCGAGCTCACCAGCGAGTTCGCCTCCTCGCCCACCGGGGCGTGGTTCGTCGAGCTCGACCAGCGGCCCGCCACCAAGGGCGGCAGCACCGCGCGCATCGAGCGCGCCCAGCGCAGCTTCGTCGCCGAGGCCGAGTCCGCCGGCGTCGAGCTCGAGGTCCGCCACGAGTTCTCCACCCTGTGGAGCGGCGTCTCGGCGGACATCGACGACGAGGACATCGACAAGGTCGCCGACCTGCCGCAGGTCCGCGCCGTCTACCCGGTGCTGCCCGTCGCCGCGCCCGACCGTCCGGTCGCCGCCCCCGAGCTGTGGAGCGCCCTGTCGATGACGGGCGCGGACATCGCCCAGAGCGAGCTCGGCTTCGACGGCGAGGGCATCCGCGTCGGCATCATCGACACCGGCGTCGACTACGACCACCCCGACTTCGGCGGTGCCGGGGTCGACGGCGAGACCAGCTTCCCCTCCGACAAGGTGGTGGCCGGCTACGACTTCGTCGGGGACGACTACAACTCCGACCCCGAGGACCCGAACTACCAGCCGGTGCCCATGCCCGACGCCGACCCGGACGACTGCAACGGCCACGGCACCCACGTGGCCGGCATCGTCGGCGCCGACGGTGACGTCCTCAACGGTGGTGTCCGCGGCGTGGCCCCGGGCGTCGAGCTCGGCGCCTACCGCGTCTTCGGCTGTGAGGGCTCCACCGAGTCCGACATCATGGTTGCCGCGATGGAGCGGGCGCTGGACGACGGCATGGACGTCGTCAACCAGAGCATCGGCTCGGCCTTCTCCACCTGGCCGCAGTACCCGACGGCGGTGGCGAGCGACAACCTCGTGGACGCGGGCGTCGTCATGGTCGCCTCCATCGGCAACAGCGGCGCCTCG
The DNA here is from genome assembly GCF_014837105.1 of Oceanitalea stevensii. Classification (GTDB taxonomy): domain Bacteria; phylum Actinomycetota; class Actinomycetes; order Actinomycetales; family Actinomycetaceae; genus Oceanitalea; species Oceanitalea stevensii. The sequence goes on from NZ_JACSPO010000001.1 coordinate 317,176, forward strand.
GGCACCTGGTCCGCCGGCGCCCCGGGCGTGGGGGAGGACGTCATCGGCGTCGCCTCCTTCGACAACGTGTCGGTGACCGCCTCCGTCGTCGAGATCGACGGCGAGGAGCACCCGTACTTCCCGGCCACCGGCTCACCCGAGCCGCCCACCGAGGGCTCGCTGCCGCTCGCGCGGCTCGGTGACCCCGGGACGGCCGCGGCGCGTGCGTGCCCCGACATCACGGCTGACCTCGACGGCCATGCGGTGCTCATCGAGCGCGGTGCGGACGCCGCTGACCCGGCCTGTGACGCGAGCTTCTACGCGAAGGCGCTCAAGGCGCAGAACGCCGGTGCGGCCGCCGTCGTCATCTACAACAACGTGCCGGGCGTCATCAACCCGACCGTCGCGGGGACCCCGCCGATCACCATCCCGGTCATCGCGATCTCGCAGGCCTCCGGCCTGGCCGCGGACGCCGCGGTGGTCGACGGCGGCGCGACGCTCACCTGGACCGACGAGATCGGCACCGCCCCGAACCCGACGGCGGGCCTCATGTCGGACTTCAGCTCCTACGGGCTGGCGGCCGACCTCACCCTCAAGCCCGACCTCGGCGCGCCCGGTGGCAGCATCTACTCCACCTACCCGCTGGAGGAGGGGGAGTACGCGACGATCTCCGGCACCTCGATGGCGGCCCCGCACGTGGCGGGCGCGGCGGCGCTGTTCCTGCAGGCCCGCCCGGACACCGACGCGCACGACGTCCGTGACCACCTGCTCAACACGGCCGACCCGGCCACCTGGTCCGGTGCGCCGAACCAGGGCTACACCGAGCCGGTCCACCGCCAGGGCGCGGGCATGCTCGACATCGACGACGCGATCCTGTCCGCGGCCACGGTGACCCCGGGAAAGCTCTCGCTGGGCGAGTCCGAGCAGGGCGCGGTCACCCGCGAGCTCACGGTGACCAACGACGGCGAGGAGGACGTGACCTACGAGCTGTCCTCGACGAGCGCGATCGCCACGGCCGACGACCCGGACGACCCGGGCTTCTACGACGGTGACGCCCGCGTGGTCATGCCCGACGAGCTCACGGTCCCGGCGGGCGGGGAGGCCTCCTTCGAGGTCGCCATCAGCCCGGCGGAGGACCTCGAGCAGGCGCAGTACGGCGGCTACGTCGTCCTGACGCCGGAGGAGGGCGAGCCGCTGAGCGTGCCCTTCGCCGGCTTCGCGGGCGACTACCAGGCGCAGCCGCTGCTGGAGAACCTCGGCGACATCGACCTGCCGGCTCTCGGCCAGATCGACGAGTGCGACCGGTTCCTCGGCATCGAGTGCGCGGCCGGCGGCGTGTGGAACCTCGCCGACGGCGGCACCGTCTACACGCTGGCCGACGGCGACGTGCCCACGGTGCTCGTCCACCTCGAGCACCCGGCGCAGTCGCTGACGTTCACCATCTACCGGCCGATGCCGGAGGGCGCGAGCACGCAGGCCGTCGAGCGGCAGGCGGTCGCCCGCTACGAGGAGCACATCGGCCGCGACTCGGGCACGTTCACCGCGTGGACCTGGGACGGGACGCGCTCCACGAGCGGCGGGGGCCGCAGCCCCGTGCCGGACGGGCACTACGTGCTCGAGGTCGAGGTGCTCAGCGCGCTCGGCGACGCGGACAACCCGGACCACGTCGAGACGTGGTCGACCCCGTCCTTCGTCATCGACCGCGACGGCGACGGCGAGGTGCCGCCGCTGGAGCCGGAGGAGCCGGTCGAGCCGGGGCCGGCGCCGCAGCAGTACGGGTTCTTCCTCAACGACGGCTGGGACGGCAAGCCCGAGCACGTCTTCCAGTACGGCCGGCACACCGACGAGGTCCTCATCGGTGACTGGGACGCGGACGGGACCGACACGATCACCGTGCGCCGGGAGAACCGCTTCTACGTCAACAACGCCCCCCGGGGCGGGGACGCGGACAGCGTGTTCACCTACGGGCGTCCCGGTGACGTCGTCCTCGTGGGCGACTGGAACGGCGACGGCCGCGACACCCTGGCCGTGCGCCGCGGGTCGACCTACCACGTGAAGAACTCCCTGCGTGGGGGCGAGCCGGACCACGTCATCACCTACGGCCGCGCCAGCGACGCGGTCATGGTCGGCGACTGGGACGGCAACGGCACCGACACCTTCGCGGTGCGCCGCGCCTCGACCTACTACGTGAAGAACTCCATGCGGAGCGGGGACGCCGACCGGACGTTCACCTACGGCCGTGAGGCCGACGTGACGCTGGCCGGTGACTGGGACGGCAACGGCACCGACACCTTCGCGGTGCGACGCGGCAACGCGTACTTCGTGAAGAACTCCCTCGCCGGCGGCGACGCCGACTTCTCGGTGCGGTTCGGCCGTGAGGGCGACGAGGTGCTCGTCGGTGACTGGAACGGCGACGGCCGCGACACCCTCGGCGTGCGCCGCACGCCGTCGGAGACGGCAGAGCCGAACGGCTGAGAACCAGAGCTCGTCGGCTGAGCCGGCCGGGGCCCCGTACCGCTCGCGGTGCGGGGCCCTGGCGCGTCTGAAGATGCCTTCCCTGTTCGTCAAACGTCGCCGAGAAACGCCACTAGCGTGAGGGTGCTGGGGGCGCCCGTCGTGGTGCCGCAGGGGGACGACGAGGCGCTGCACCAGCCAGGACGCCGCAGGCACAGGCGCAACGCACCGCGCCGCGGCAGCACACGGAGTCCTCCATGTCCGAGCACGAACCCCCGCGCTACGCGCCTTCCTGGAACGACGACCCGCCGGCCGGCACGGCCACCGGTGTGGGCGGCGCACCGGAACAGCCGCGCTCCTGGTACCGCAAGAAGCGCTATCTCATCCCGGCCGGCCTCGTGGCGCTGTTCCTCGCCATCGGTGCCGTCACCGGTGGGGATGACCCCGCCCCGCCGACGGCCGCGGAGACGACCGAGGCGGTCGAGACGGTGAGCGCCGAGGACGCCGCTGCCGCCGAGGCGGCCGCTGCCGAGGAGCGCAAGGCCGAGGAGAGCGCGGCGGCGGAGGCCGACAAGGCCGAAGGGCTGGCGGCCGAGGAGGCTGAGCAGGAGGCGGCCGAGGAGGCGGAGCGCCTCGAGGCGGAGCAGGTCGCGGCCGAGGAGGCCGAGCGCCTCGCCGCCGAGGAGGCCGAGCGGATCGCTGCCGAGGAGGCAGCGGCGGCGGGGACGGTGTCGCAGCAGAACGCGCAGCGCTCCGCGGAGAGCTACCTCGACTACTCGGCCTTCTCGCGCTCCGGACTCATCGACCAGCTGGAGTTCGAGGGCTTCTCGACCGAGGACGCGACCTGGGCCGTCGAGAACGTCACGGTCAGCTGGAAGGAGCAGGCTCAGCGGTCCGCCGAGGGCTACCTCGACTACTCGGCCTTCTCGCGGACGGGACTCATCGGCCAGCTGGAGTTCGAGGGCTTCTCGACCGAGCACGCGACCTGGGCCGTCGACAACGTCACGGTCGACTGGAACGAGCAGGCGGCCAAGTCAGCGGAGAACTACCTCGAGTACTCGGCCTTCTCCCGCGCCGGCCTCGTCGACCAGCTGATCTTCGAGGGCTTCACCAGCGAGCAGGCGCAGTACGGGGTGAGCCGGACGGGGCTGTAGACCGCACCCCGGGCAACGGCGCTTGCGAGGGCGCGAGCGGAGGCGTGTCATGGAGACATGGCCATCATCCCGCCGTTCTCCGCCTCGCGCCCCGGCATCACCGTCGACGCGTCCGCCTGCGACCTGGACGACCTCGCGCCCTGCGGTGGCGTGGACGTCAAGGTGGCCGGTGACCTGCGCTGGGGCGAGCTCGTCGAGCGTGCGGTGACCTCCGGGTGGCCCGGTGTCGAGCGTCTCGACGGTCTGCCCGGCTCGGTCGCCGAGGTGGTGCGCGACAACCCGGAGGCGGACGGCCAGACACCGGCGCAGACCATCGCCTCGGTCCGTGCGTGGGACCGTACCGAGGACCGGGCACGGAGCTTCGCCTACGCCGAGTGCGACTTCACGCCCGGCAGCTCCCGCTTCCAGGAGCAGCTGCCCGACGGCGGGGACCGTTACGAGATCCGCGAGGTCTCCTTCCTCTTCGAGACGGGCACCAAGACCACTCCGATCCGCGACCCGGAGCTCGCCGCCGCACTCGGTATCGAGCCGGGGGAGCGGGTCCCGCTCGCCGAGTACGCCGCCCGCCGCGGCGGGGCGACGAGGTAGCGGTGGGCCGGGGACCAGGACGCCCGACGTCAGCGTCCGTCGTCGCCACCGACGAGACGACCGACCTCGACGGCGCGCGCTCACCCGCCGGCGAGGTCCACGCCTGGGTGCCGGGCACGAACCAGACCGTGTGCGGGCTCGCCCTGAGCCGTGAGCGGCTCCTGCGCTTCTCCCACGTCCCGTGGGCGGAGGTCCAGCCCGCCACGGGAACGCACGCCGACGCCGTCACCTCTCTGTGCCCGCGGTGCGCGGCCGGGATGGGCGCGCGGCGGGGCGAGAAGCGGTGGAAGCGGGTCGATCCGCGCCCGTGAGCAGTCCCGCCCGCGGGCGCGGCGCCGTCAGTCGATGCACGGACCGTCGGTGGCGGTGTTCACGTCGCGACCAGCGGCTCGAGGACGACGTCGGGATGGTTGCGTTGGATCGACCGCGCTCGCCACTGGTCGGGGAGGAGCACGAGCAGCTCGCCGTCCTCGCGGTGGACGACCTCGACGCCCCACTCCGCACTCAGTGTCGGGGCCCAGGCGGGGGTGGTGCGCCGCGCCACGCTGTAGCCCAGCGTCTCCAGGTGGATCGGGGCGCCGAACTCCGCACTCATGCGGCTCTCGGCGACCTCGAACTGCATCGGTCCCACGGCCGCCAGTACCGGCGCCTGCTCCCCTCGCAGGTCGGAGCGCAGCACCTGGACCACGCCCTCGGCCTCGAGCTGGGTGATGCCGCGGCGGAACTGCTTGTACCTTCCCGTGTCCACCCCGCGTGCCACCGCGAAGTGCTCCGGTGCGAAGGTCGGCAGGGCGGGGAACTGGACCGGGGGACCGGCGTGGAGCGTGTCGCCGATGCGCAGGTTCGAGGCGTTGACCAGCCCCACGACGTCGCCGGGGTAGGCCACCTCCACCAGGCTGCGGTCGCGGCCGAAGGCCTGCTGGGCGTACTTCGTCGCGAACGGTTTGCCCGTGCGCGCGGTCGTCACCACCATGCCCCGCTCGAAGACGCCCGAACAGACCCGGATGTAGGCCAGTCGGTCGCGGTGTGCGGTGTCCATGCCGGCCTGCAGCTTGAAGACGAAGGCGCTGAACGGTGCATCCAGCGGGCGTGCCTGGCCCTCGCGATCCGTCCTGGGGCCGGGCGCGGGGGCCAGCTCCACCAGCGCGTCCAGCAGCCGGCGCACACCGAAGTTGCGGACCGCCGCAGCGAACAGCACCGGGGTGGAGATGCCGCCGAGGAACATCTCGTGGTCGTGCTCGGCTCCGGAGGCAGCCAGCAGCTGTGACTCCTCCCGGGCGACGGTCCACGCGTCGCCCTCGCGGGCGGCTGCCTCACCGGCGCTCATGCGCTCCTCTGGGGCGATCTCCGCCCCGCCTGCGGTCGGTGTGAACGCGACGTAGTCGCCGCTGTCCCGCTCGACCACGCCGCGGAAGTCGCCGGCGATCCCGACCGGCCAGGTCAGCGGAGTGGGCGTCAACCCGGTGCGTTCGGTGATCTCGTCCATGAGCTCCAGCGGGTCCTTGCCCGGCCGGTCCCACTTGTTGATCACGGTGATGATCGGGATCCCGCGGTGCTTGCAGACCGCGAACAGCTTCATCGTCTGCACCTCGAGCCCCTTGGAGGCATCGATGAGCATGATCGCCGCGTCCACCGCCGTCAGGACCCGGTAGGTGTCCTCGGAGAAGTCCGCGTGTCCCGGGGTGTCGACGAGGTTCAGCACCGTGTCGCGGTAGGTGAGCTGGAGCACCGCCGAGGAGATCGAGATCCCGCGGGCCTGCTCCATCTCCATCCAGTCCGAGACGGTCGTGTTGCGCCCGGCCTTGCCGTGCACGTGCCCGGCCTTGGTGATCGCCCGGGCGTGCAGGGCCAGCGCCTCCGTCAGCGTGGATTTGCCCGCGTCCGGGTGGCTGATCACCGCGAACGTCCGACGACGTGCTGCCGCGCCCACGGGCTCGTCGGTTACGCCGGCCTGTTGTTCCAGCACGTGCTGCATCACTCCCACCACCGATTATCGGCGCTGCTCGAGGTCCGGCCAGTCGCTCGGAGGCAGCAGGAAGCTGCCGACGCGTGGCTCTGTCAGGTTGTCACATCCCTCGGGGACGCTCGCACGCGGTGACGTACCAGGTGCTCGTGCTCGGCACCTTCTCCTCGGCGGATCGACCGGTGGTGGGAGACGTCAGCCCCGCCGCGCCGTCGTCCGCGGGCCACCGGGCAGGAGGAGCCCGGCGACGGCAGACCCGGACAGGAGCAGCCCCGCGCACCACCACATCGCCCGGGCGTAGCCGGGTGCGAAGGTGGCGGGGGACAGCGAGCCCTCGTCGCCGAGCCCGACGACGGCGGGCAGTGCGGCGACCGCGAGCAGGCCCGCGGCACGGGCGACGGCGTTGTTCACCCCGCTGGCCACGCCCACGTGAGCGGTGGGCGCGGCTGCCAGCACCGTCGCGGTGAGCGGCGTGACGAGCAGCGTGATCCCCGCCCCGAACACGACGACGCCGGGCAGGACGTCGGTGAGGTAGGCGGCGTCCTCGGGGATGCCGACGAGGAGGACGACGCCGACGGCGGCGACCGCCGGCCCCAGCGACATGAGCAGCCGCGGGCCGGTGCGCTCGAGCAGCGTCCCCACCCGGGGCGAGAAGACGAGGAGCAGGACGGTGAACGGAATCGTCGCGGCCCCGGCCGCGAGCGGGCTGTACCCGGCGACCACCTGGAGGTGGAGGACGAGGAAGAACATCACCGCGCCGAGGGCGGCGTAGATGAGGAAGGTGGCGGCATTCGCCACCGAGAAGGTCCGGTCGGCGAAGACTCCGAGCGGCAGCATCGGGTGAGGTGTACGGGCCTCGACCGCGACGAAGGCGACGGCGGACACCGCGCCCACCGCCGCCGGCACCCACCCGCCCTGGATGAGGGCGACGGTGACGCCACCGAGCGCGAGAACCCCTAGCGCTGCCCCGGGCACGTCGAACCGTCCCTGACGCTCCGCAGCCCGGGACTCCGGCACCCGCAGCACCGCGATGACGACGACGACGGCGGCGACCGGCACGTTGATGAAGAAGACCCACCGCCACGACAGCGCCTCGACGAGCCAGCCTCCGAGGAGCGGCCCGACTGCGCCCGCGACTCCCGACCACGCGGACCAGTAGCCGATCGCGCGGGCGCGGTCCTCCTCGGCGATGAGGGACTGGATGAGCGCGAGGCTCCCGGGCGTGAGCAGGGCCGCGCCGATGCCCTGGAGCCCGCGGGCGACCACGAGCTGGTCGATGCCCTGGGCCAGGCCGCAGGCGACCGAGGCGAGGCCGAACCACGCGATCCCGACGACGAAGACGCGCCTCCTGCCCAGCCGGTCCCCGAGCGAGCCGCCGACGAGGATGAGTGAGGCCAGCGCGAGCGTGTAGGCGTTGACCACCCACTGCAGGTCCACGAGCGTCGCGCCGAGGTCGAGCGCGATCGGGCGCAGCGCGACGTTGACGACCGTGCCGTCGAGGAAGGCGATCGCCGACGCGAGCGTCGCGGCGAGCACCACCCAGCGGCCACGCGCCGACCGGAGCGGGAGGGTCTCCACTGCACCAGAGTGGCGCCTGGGTGTGCTGGCCGCCCACTGTCGACGACGGCGTCTCCCGTCGCGTGGGCAGGACCGCCCCTGTCAGCCGCGCGCGAGCAGCTCCACCGTGCACGGCAGGCCGGGCGCGCGGGCGAGGCGGCCGTCCCCGGTGAGGAGGACTGCCTCGAGCGCATCGGCCAGTGCCACGTAGACGGCGTCGTAGACGGTCAGGTTGGCTCGCAGCGACCACACGCCGTCGAGGAGGGGCAGATGAGGAACCCGGCGCGCGGGAAGGTCGCGCAGATCCGTCAGTGCCAGGCGCGCCCGGCGTGCGTCGAGGCGACCGGCGGCGAGCTGGCGGCGGAGCACCGAGAGAACCTCGAGGTCAGCGAGCTCGGGCACAGCGAGGGTCTCCCCGCGCAGCCGGGAGCGAGCGTTGTCGCCATCCGGGCCGTCGTCGGCCAGCGCCGTGACGAGGACGCTGGCGTCAACGACGAGCACGCTCGAGCCCGAGCTGCTCGACGGCATCCGCGAGGGGCACGGACCCGCCCGACCGGCCGCCGGCACGGTGGAGGACCTCGTCGAGCGTGGGGGTGTCGGCATCCTCCACGAGCCGGGAGAGCAGGTACTCCTGCAAGGACTGGTGCGACTCCGCAGCGCGTCGACGCAGGATCGCGTGGGTGCGCTCGGGGACGTTCTTGATCTGGATGCTCGGCATGGCGCCAGTTTGGCGCCGCTGGCGCCAGGACGCAAGCGTCACGGCGGTGGCGGGTGTCTCAGCCCCCGGCTTCCGCGCGCGAGGCACTCACCAGCCGTTCGACGAGGTCGTCGGGGATCGGCTTGCGCGGCGTGAAGGTGACGCCCGTCTTCGTGGCCTTGAGCCCGGCAGCCGTGATCTCGTCGGCGTGGTCGGCGATCGCACCGGGAAGGACGTAGAGCCCGCACTGCTTGCTGAACGCCGCATAGCTGGCGACGACCGTGCCGCCGATCGTGAAGCCGGGCATGTTGTAGGCGACGATCTCCTCCGCCTCGGGCAGTGTGCGGGCCAGGAGGGCACGCAGTCGCTCGAGTGAGGGCCGGAAGGCTTCGGGCGCCGCGGCGATGTAGGCAGCGTGGTCAGCTGGAGGCGTCATTGCTGGTGTTCCCTTCCGTCCGTGCTCAGCCCTCCGCGAGGAATGCCGTGACCCGGTCCTTCGGGCGGCCGATGATGGCGCGGTCACCGCGCACGAGGACGGGACGTTGCATGAGCCGAGGGTGCTGGACGAGGAGGTCGGCCACCTGTTCCGCCGTCGTGAAGTCGGCTGCGGACAGGCCCTGCTCGGTGAAGAACGCGTCCTTGCGGACGAGGTCGGCCGGCGGGTCCTCGAGCTTGGCGATGAGGTCGAGCAGCTGCGCCCGGTCCAGCGGCGTCTTGAGGTACTGCACGACCTCGGCGTCGACCCCCGCGTCCGCGACGGCGTCGAGGGCGTGGCGGGAGGTGGAGCAGCGGGTGTTGTGGAGGACGGTGAGCTCGGCCATGGCACCCAGCCTACGGACAAGCCGAGCGACCGGGCGTGCTGCGCGTCCTGCGATGAGACGTGCGCGGAACTGCCCGTGCCGGCCGACTGCGGGTGGAGACTGGTCCCATGGCCGGGTGCTGCGACCCGCACGGGTGCGACCAGATGTTCGGCGCCGGCTTCGCCCGGTACGCGGCGAGGCGGTACCGCCGGCGTGGTCTCGACACGGCCGCGCGGCAGATGGTCGACTTCCTGGCTGCCGACGGCGTCGCCGGGGCCACGGTGCTCGACATCGGCGGCGGGGTCGGCGAGATCGGCATCGAGCTGCTGAGGCGCGGGGCGGCGAGCGCGACCACGCTCGAGCTCTCACCGGCGTACGACGTCGAGGCGAGGCGACTGGCGGAGGAGGCGGGCGTCGCGGACAGGGCGTACCGGCACGTCACCGACATCGCGGCCGACGCCGACGACGTCGAGCCGGCCGACGTCGTCGTCCTCCACCGCGTCGTGTGCTGCTACCCCGACGTCGAGCGGTTGCTGGGCGCGGCGGCGGACCTCTGCCGGGGCCGGCTGGCTTTCAGTCACCCACCCCGGAACGTCGCCACGCGCGCCTTCGTGGCCGCACAGAACGCGACGTCCGGCGTGCTGGGCCGCGAGTACCGCGCGTTCGCGCACCCGCCGACGGCGATGGTCGGCGCCGTGGAGGCCAGGGGCATGCGACAGGTTCTCCAGGGCTCCGGGATGGTCTGGCAGGTGGCGGCACTGGTGCGCTGAGCTCGCGGCGCGGCGCCGTCGCGCGCCGCGAGCCCCCGGCCGGCGCTGACCTATAGTGACGCCGGCCCTGGACGGGGCCGCGCGCGCTGTGAAGGGGGCTGAGGAGCATCACCCGGACAGGGCAGGGGCATGACTTCACCCAGGGCAGCACCTTCCGCCAGCTCGTCGCCTTCTCGGCGCCGATCATGCTGGCGAACCTGCTCCAGACGTCCTTCCAGTTCGTCGACAGCCTGTGGATCGGCAACCTTCTGGGCGCCGACGCGCTCGCCGCCGTCGCCGTCTCCGCCGTCATCGTCTTCACCGCGCTGTCCTTCGTCATCGGGATGAACAACGCCGCCCTGACGATCCTGTCCCAGCAGAAGGGCCGCGGGGACGAGCGCGGCCTGGCGCGCTACCTCAACGCCTTCGTCGTCACGCTGCTCGTCCTGTCCGTCGTGCTCGGCGGCCTCGGCTACGCGTTCTCCGGGAGCCTACTCGCGCTGCTCGGGACACCGGAGTCGATCATGGCGCCGGCGCAGGAGTACCTGCAGATCACCTTCCTCGGGATCCCGTTCCTCTTCGGGTACAACTTCCTCAGCACCGTGCTGCGGGCGGTGGGGGACAGCCGCACGCCCATGCGCTTCGTGCTGGTCGCGGTGCTGCTCAACATCGTCCTCGACCCGCTCCTCATCCACGTGCTCGGGCTGGGCGTGCGCGGCGCCGCCGTCGCGACCGTGCTGTCGCAGGGCACCGCGTTCGGCTACGGCCTCGCCTACGTGGCCCGACGGCGGATGGTCCCGTTGCGCCGTCCCACCCTGCCCGCGTGGCCCGAGGTGCGCACGATCCTGCGCCTCGGGATCCCGGCGGGGCTGCAGATGGCGGTGATCTCGGCGGGCTCGGCCGCGATCACGAGCGTCGTCACCGGTTTCGGGTCCGGCGTCCTCGCCGGTTTCGGTGCGGCGCAGCGGATCGACTCGCTCATCATGCTCCCGGCGCAGGCGCTGGGGATCTCTGTGGCGAGCATGGCCGGGCAGAACATCGGTACGCGGAACTGGGACCGGGTGGGGCGGATCTCCCGCGTGGGCGTCGCGTACAACCTCGCGATCATGACGGCGGTCGCCCTGCTCGTCGTCGCCCTCGCCCGGCCGGCGGTCTCGCTGTTCGTCCGCGAGCCCGACGCCGTCGAGTTCGGGACCCAGTACCTGCGCATCGTGGCGTTGTGCTACCCGTTCCTCGGGATCAACTTCGTCCTCAACGGCGTGGTGCGGGCGTCCGGCGCGATGTACCAGGTGCTCGTCCTCAACATCATCTCGTTCTGGGTGCTGCGCTTCCCGCTCACCTCGCTGTTCGCGCGGCACGTCGGGGAGAGCGGCATCGCCCTGGGGATGGGGGCGAGCTTCATCGTCAGCAGCGCCATCGCCTTCCTCTACTACCGGTTCGGCCGGTGGCGGGAGACGAAGCTGTTCGCCGAGTCGGACGCCCGGTAGCGCGGCTACCGCATCTCGGCCAGCGGCAGGCCCACGCGCACGGGGCCCACGGCCGTGCGTCCGTCGACCGGTACGCCCTTCTGCGTGATCACCACGAGCCCCTCGTCGGCCAGCGTGCTGGCCACCGCACGGGCCAGGGGAGTGAGCTCGCGACGCCGTTCGGGGTCGAGCACTCCGGCCGCGTCGGAGGGGCACAGTGTCTTGCCCGCTCCGCGCTCCTCGGCGATCTGCAACAGCTGGCTGCGGAGGCGGTCCTGCAGGTCAGGGCTCGCGCCGAAGGCCGCGACGGCGACGTCCAGACGCGTGAGGAAGCGGGCGAACCCGCGGCTGGACCGGCCCTGTCGCCGGGAGGAGGTGACGACCCGGGCGCGGTCGGTGCTGGTCCAGGGCAGGCCCGCGATCTCCCGCACGGCGTGCACGAGGTGGACGTCCGCGCCCTCGTCGCGGTCGGGGAAGCCACCGGCGTCGTCGTAGGCCGAGAGGCGCAGGCCGAGGTTGGCGGCGCGAACACCGAGGTGCCCCTCGGTGAGGTGGTGCGGGGCGTGCCAGTACGGGGTGGACGGGGAGCCGTCCTCGCGGGGCTCGACCGTTCCGAGTACGAGGTCCAGGCCGCGGTCGGCGAGGACGCGCTGCTCGGCGAGCCAGGCGGGCGGCACCTGCGAGTCCGCGTCGGTGCTCGCGCACCAGACGGCCCCCGGCGGAAGGTCCGCCAGGGCCTCGTGCGAGCGACCGGCGTCCGCGCCGTCGGCGCGCGCGCCACCCAGGGTCTCGGCCTCGCTCGCCACGGTGACCCAGTGGACGTTCGCGTGCTCGCGGGCGACGTCCGCGACCTTCTCGGCCGTCCGGTCCGTGCACCGGTGGAGGACGACCGACACGACGACGGGCAGCTCGACGCGCTCGGCCGCCGTCGCCACGCTGCCCAGACAGCCGGCAATCTCGGCCTCCTCGTCCCGCGCGGGCACGACGACGAGCACTCCGCAGAGCGCGGGACGATCGTCGGTCTCGTCGCGGGGGTGCACGACGGCATCGTCACACGCACCCGTGAGGCGAGCACGAGGTGGCCCTCACCAGCAGGCTGTGACGCCGCACGTCGCAAGCCTGTCCTGTTCCTCGCCGCCCTCGCCCTGGCCACGATGGGCCTCACAGGGTGCGGGGAGCACTCAGGCTGTGGAGGTGACGCCACACCGGCTGGGTCCCTTCCGGCGCCGTGGCCGTCTCGGCGGTGTTGAGTTCGGTCGCGACACTTCGGCTCTCGAGTGCCGTTCTTGTGCAGGCCGGTGCGGGCGTGAAGGATCGGCCCCGTGATCTCGCCACACCTGGCCGACGCCGTCCTGCCGCTCATCCGTACTCGTGCGGACCTCCATCGGTGGAGCGCTGCGAACGCGCACGGCCGCCAGATGCACGACGCCATCGACATCCTTGAAGAATCCGTCGGGTCCGAGGATCCGGCGGGCGTGTACGCCGTCACCCACAAGGCGCTCGCGTCCGCGCTCAAGGTGATCGCGCGTGCCGACGACTCCAGCGGCATCATCGGCGCCGGCTGCCGCCGCCTGCTCGACCTCCACCCGGTGGCAGCCGCTGCCGCACAGGTGCCGCCCCGCAAGCTCGTCGACTGGATGGTCGCGTTCCAGTTCGACGGCGACGTCGACTACTTCGAGCTCGACCCCGTCGCCTACGCCCCGGCGTTGGGTGAGGAGGGCTTGGCCATGTACCGGTCGAGGCTTGCGGAGATCGCGGACACCCTCGAGCCGGTGCCGGCCGGAACAGTGCAATGGGACGGGGCGAACCGGCACGAGCGGTGGGTCCTCGAGTGGAACGAACGCCGGCTCGCGGTGCTCGACCGCGACGTCGAGGCGATCATCCGGACGCACGCCAGGGACCGGAAGGTCGCCGCGTGGCTGCAGGACGCGGCAGAGGCGCTGGAGGAGATTGGAGAGATCGATTCGGCGATCGACTGGGCCGGGCAGGCGGCACGATTCGACCTCGGCCATCAGGCGCTACGGGCCGCCGACTACTGGTGTGCGCTGCTTGCCGAGCACCGCCCGGGCGAGCTGCTTGCGGCGCGTGCCGAGGTGTTCCGGCGCTGGCCGTCGTCGAGCACGGCCGCCGGCCTGTACCGAGATGCCGAGGAGGCGTGGCGGGAGTACCGCGAGGAGGTCATGAATCGACTGTCCGACAGTCCGCGCGACGCCGTGCTCTTCGCGCTCGAGCCACTCAAGGACGTTGAGCTCGCCTGGGAGCTCGCCCACTCGCTGACGCTCGAGGCCGATGACGTCTGGGAGCGGCTCGCTTATCAGTACGCGAAGACCCGCCCACTGGCCGTCCTGCCGGTTCTCAGGCGGCTGGTCGAGCGTGAGCTCACGCAAGCCGACGCAAAGCGCTACCGCGCCGCCGCGCGGCGGCTCGCGACGATGCGGCAGATCGCCGCTGGCGGTGACGAGGCTGCCGGTGTCGCCCGATTTGTCGCCGAGCTGCGCGAGGCTCACCGTCGTCGGCCGCGCCTCCAGGAGGAGTTCGACCGCGCCGGCCTGCCGTGATGCCGAGCCGCCCGAGGACGCGCTCGCTGAACCTTCAACTGGCGGGGCATCGGCGGGGAAGGTCTTGAGGCGCTCGCGGCGTCGATGTCGCTCAGGAACCGGTGGCCCAGCTTCGCGGCGATGCGGAGTAGTAGTCGCGAGCAATGTCGAGGTTGATGACGGCAGTCGCGGTGAGGTGGATCCTCAACGACGGGCTCTCAGTCGCGCCTGTACTTCAGACCAGTCCCTGACCGACATGGGAGCGACATGCGCTTCTTCGAGTCCCGCGACGAGCGCTGCTCGCTCGGCTTCGCTCGGACGGTAGTCGGCCTCGCTGAAGTACGTGCGCAGGGCCTCCTGGATGACCTCCGACCTGCTCCTGTGCTCAACCGCTCGCGCGCGCTCGACGAGTTCGTAGAGCTCTTCCGGAAGAGTGATCGCCACCTTACGGACTGCCATGCCGCCTCCTTGGTATGGCGGAGCGTACTCGGCTGGAACGCGGGTTATGTGTCGGCGCGGAGATCGAGGACGCTCGGCGCGGTGCGCGGGCCGCCCTGACGGGGCTGGCGGGCGCCGTTACTGACGACGACGGCGCACCCTCCCTGCCCGGGTGGGTGTGCCGTCGTCGTCGTGCGGTTCTAGAGGAAGCTCAGGACTGCAACTCCTCCGGGATCCACCACAGACCGTCGTTGTTCTCCTCCATGTAGGTGGCGAACTCCTCGGAGTGGTAGGCGTCGACGATGGCCTGGGCCCACTCGGTGTCGGCGTTCTCCTCCTTGACGACGACCTGGAGGACGAGGTGGTCGAGGATGTCCTCGGTGGCCAGCGCCGTCGAGGGGTCGATGCCGGCGTTGTAGACGATCGAGCCGGTGATGACGATGTAGTCGAAGTCCACGCTGGCGGGCGGGATGGTCAGCGAGCGCATCTCGGTGATCTCGAGGTTGTGCGGGTTGGCGACGATGTCGGCCTGGGTGAGCATCGTGCGGTCGGCGTTCTCGTCGAGCTCGATCCAGCCGATCTTCTCGAGCAGCAGGTAGGCGCGGGCCATGTTCGAGGCGTCGTTGGGGACGGCGACGGTGGCGCCGTCGGGGACCTCCTCGAGCGTCTCGTGGTTGTCGGAGTAGATGCCCGCGGGGACCGTGGGGATCGGGCTGATCGGGACGAGGTCGCCGTCGTTCTCGGCGTTGAAGGCCTCGAGGTAGGCGGTGTGCTGCTCGACGTTGAAGTCGACGTCGCCGTCGTTGAGGGCGATGTCGGCGGTGAGGAGGTCGGAGACGTCCTGGGCCTGCAGCGTGTAGCCCTGCTCCTCGAGGATGGGGGCGACGGCGTCCTCGAAAAGCTCGGTGTAGGGGCCCTGGGACTTGCTGTAGGTGATGGTCGACTTGTCGCCCGACGCGGAGTCGGTGTCGCCGGAGTCGCTCGAGCCGGGCTCGGCGCAGGCGCCGAGGAGGAGCGCGAACGGCAGCGCCAGGGCGAGGGTGCGGAACTTCTTCATGCGGGGGAGTGCCTTTCGGGGATTCAGCGGGGTTCGCGCAGGCGGCGGGACAGGTAGTTGCCTGCCGCCTGCATGAGCTGGACGAAGATGACGAGGATGACGACGGTGAACACCATGAGCGGGGTGTTGAAGCGTTCCCGGCCGTAGGTGAGGGCGAGGTCGCCGACGCCGCCACCACCGCCGTAGCCGGCCATGGCGGTGGCGCCGAGCAGCCCGACGACGCTCGTGGTGAGCGCCAGGACGATGGAGCTGTAGGCCTCGGGCAGGAGGAAGCGGCGCACGATCTGGGCGTTGCTCGCGCCCATGGCCTTGGCGGCCTCGAGGACGCCGGGGGACACCTCGAGCAGGCTGGCCTCGACCATGCGCGCGATGAACGGCGCGATGTAGACGATGAGCGGCACCAGGGCGGCGCGGCTGCCGACGCTCGTGCCGACGACCGCGCGGGTGATCGGCATCATCGCGACGAGCAGGATGATGAAGGGGATGGAGCGGACGACGTTGATCGTCACGTTCACCGCGGCGTAGGTGACGCGGTTCTCCATGAGGCCGCCGCGGCGGCTCAGCACGAGCGCTAGGGCGAGCCCGATGCCGACGAGCGTGCCGAAGAGCATGCCCCAGCCGAGCATGTAGACGGTCTGGACTCCGGCCAGGATCAGCCGGTCGACGGTGACGCCGAAGATCTCCTGTTGCATCAGGCGGCGATCCTCTCTCGCAGGATCCCTGCGTCATCGAGCAGCTGCTCTGCTCGGCGGACGGGTTCGGGCCCGCCGATGAGCTGGACGAGGAACAGGCACAGGACCGACTCCTGCAGCTCCTCGACCGTGGCGCCGAGGATGTTGACCTCCAGGCCCTCGATGCGGCTGAGGGAGGCGAGCAGCGGCTGGCGGACGGTGTCCCCGACGAAGCGCAGACGCAGCAGCTCCTGGGGGCGGGTCTCGGCCTGAACCATCTCGAGCAGCGGCTCGGGGATCTGGTCGTTGACGACGGTGCGGACAAAGTCCTGGGTGATGGGCTCGCGGGGGCGGGTGAAGACGTCGAGGACGTTGCCGCGCTCGACGATCCGGCCGGCTTCCATGACGGCGACCTTGGTGCAGATGCGCTGGATGACGTGCATCTGGTGGGTGATGAGCAGGATCGTCACGCCCATCTCGCGGTTGACCTTCTTGAGCAACGCGAGGATCGACTCGGTGGTCTTGGGGTCCAGGGCGCTGGTCGCCTCGTCACACAGGAGGATCGAGGGCTGGGTGGTGAGGGCGCGGGCGATGCCGACGCGCTGCTTCTGGCCACCGGAGAGCTGGCGGATGCTGGCGTTGCGCTTGTCCTCGAGCTCGACGATCTTCAGCACCTCGTCCACGCGGCGGTCGATCTCGGCCTTAGAGGCGCCCTGGATGAGGAGCGGCATGGCGACGTTGCGGTAGACCGTCTTGGTCTCCAGGAGGTTGAACTGCTGGAAGACCATGCCGATGTCACGGCGCTGGCGGCGCAGCTCGCGGGGGGACATCGCGGTGAGGTCCTGGCCGTTGACGTTCACCGTGCCGGCGTCCGGGGTCTCGAGCTGGTTGACCATCCGCAGGAGCGTGGACTTGCCGGCGCCGGAAAAGCCGATGATGCCGTAGACGTCGCCCTGGTCGACGTCGAGGGAGACGTCGACGAGCGCGTCGACGGTGCCGTTCTTCGTGACGTAGCGCTTGGAGACGCCGTCGAGGGTGATCATCGGGCGGCAGCCCCGAACAGCGAGGACGACGACGGCGGGTGGTGCGGTGTGCTGGTCACGACGAGTTCTTTCGCGGGTTGTGGGCACAAAAAAACGAGGCACGGACTCGTGCCTCGTTCGGATGCGGGTGCGTCAGCTATGCAGCATGCGGCAGCCCGGGCGGAACGAAGCCAGGGAAGAGACAACAGGTCTGCGCCATGGTTCATTCCTTCCTTGGTGGTTGTGGCGTCAACGTAGCACGTGGGCGACAGGTGTTGGGTGGATCGACCGAGGTATGGGAGGGGAGCCGCGCTGCCCCACAAGCCGGTCGCATGGGTGCGTACCTGCGAGCGGAGGTGATGAACCTGCTTGTCTGACTGCGTACCGGGTTTGATCCCTCCTAGGCGTTCACCAGCCACGACGTTCCGACAGCGCGGCAGGTAGGCGACGACGTTCGGCTGGTGCACATCGGCAAGGTGGGGAATTGGGCCGTGCAAGCCGGTCCTCGACGAACTGCTCCGCCTTCACACCCACAGCCCTCGCGGGGCAGGTCGAACTTGCCGTCCGTCCTCATATCGGTACCGATGAGGGTGGCAAAACGTGCTCCAGACGTCGTTGCTATCGCCGAAGGGCCACGGAACGGTTGTCTCCTCATCGCTAACGCCCTAGCGGCGCTCAGTCGTCTAAGGATCATCATCTGCACCGGCTTCTCCGGCGCATAGGTGTCTGCGGCGTTCGGAACTCAGCGGGCTGTGTGGGGGAAGCAGTGCGGCGAAGAACTGGATGGAGGACATCACTAGAACCCTCGACTACCTCAAGAAGCGCTCTGGGAGGTCGCGCGGAACGCACGACAGGCACGCCTAGCCGTCGCGGGCCGACAGACGCCGTGAAGCGCCCAGGAGCGGCGCATCGGTCCAGTCGGCCCAGGTTCCGACGCACGCCGCTCGCGCGGCGGGGTGACGTGGCGCGGTCGACTGCGTGACGGCAGGCGGCGGCTTAGGGGCAGACAGACAGTCGGTCACTCCGCGCAACTTGAGCAGCGTCCGCGCGAATCTGCGACCTGACCTTCTGTCGCCTACCTCTGCGGTTGCAGCGGCCACGATGCAGAGCTGAGCTCGATGAGCGTCGCCGTCGACACGTTGAAGCGCGCTCGATGCGCGTGACCGCCGGGCGAAGCGCGGCGGTCACGCTTCACTCCTTTCCTGATGCGGCCACGTAGATCCTTAGGACGCGCGACCGGGTTCCGAATCCACTTCGGTAAGCGGACGTCTACGCCTATCGATTGCCTTTGACCCTGTTGTGGGTCTTGCAAAGCATCGTCAGATTTGAGATGTCCGTTGCGCCGTGCTTGGACCAAGCGGTCACGTGGTCAGCGTCCATCTCATCCTGCTGCCAGATTCTCGTACTATTGCTGTCGTTCCCCAGCGAGCACATGGGACAGTTGGATGTGCCCTGGGCCTTCGCAGCCTTCGTCTGCTCCGCATATTTGATCCTCTTGTCGTCCTCTTGGAAAAGCCGAACGTTAAGAAGCTTGTGGTCCTGTTCGCCACCGAGCACGTACTCGTAGACGCCCTTCGCGTCATTCACCGCGGGATCCCCGATAAGCTCTTCGACACGCTCGTCGACCTTCACTGGGTCGTAAGGCGTCTGGTGATAGGCCTCATAGAGCCGGCCCCACTCCAGGCCCTGCATCTTCTTGTCCGGTGGTCGGACGAACACGCCGCTCACCCAGTCGATGACAGACGTGAAGTACGTCCTCAACTCATCGATTCCCTTATCCATGCGATGTGAAGCAAGGTATCCGTCGACGCTCTTGCCTTGCGGAGCCGCGACCCACGTAAGCGCTTCTTCGAGGATCTGCTGGCGCTTTGGGTCGCCCTTGATGTAGGACTGCCACTTTTGCATCTGAGCGCTCTTCGAGTTCGAGAACTCTCGCTTAGCTGCCGAAACGAACGGCCCAGAGTAGATCGCGTTGCGCATCTCCTGCTTGTTGAGCGGGATGCCCGCAATATTAATCGTGTGGAACCACTCCTTGACTTCGGTCTCAGTCCCCGAGCACTCGTAGACCAGAAGCATGCTCTGCATGATTCGCTGCCTTTGCTGGGGGGAAAGCGAAGAAAAAGTCTGCTCCCGTCCGTCGACCTTGATCGCGAACTTGCCGGTTACGAAGCGGCCTATCGAGGTGATGCGCTGCTGACCGTCAAGGACTTCCAGCTTGTCGTCTGCGACGTTGAAGTATATGAGCCCGAGCGGGTACCCCTTAACTAGCGAATCAATTACAGCGACGTCCTTCTTTCCGTCGTTATAAATGTAGTGTCGCTGATACTCGGGCTGGATAATTAGTTGCCCACCTAGGCCGTAGAGTCCTTTGCCTTCGAGTTCGTTGTAAACGAACCCCGCCACGACTTCCTCGACGGAGTACTGCTTGAGATCAGTCTTCACTTGACTGCATCCTTTCGCTTGACGAACAGGCGCTGGAACGGCACGTGCGGGCGTGGAGCGTAGAGGAAGGGCTTGCGGTGCCCCCGACTCAAGCTTCCGGTGCCGCCCGCGCCGTAGTAGTCGGACACGCGTTGAGGGCCAAGTGGCTCTATGCCAAAGGTGGCAGCATCGGCCATGTCATGGCTGCCAAAAAGGATTTCGAACTGCTCCGGGTTGTGCTTATCCAGGTAACTAATCGGAACGCCCATTATGCCGTCATAGTCGCTGGGGATCGCGTCGACGAACGGAACCTCAATCGCGTCAAAGTTATCGTAAGTTTGATAGCCAGCCCCGCGGATTTCCTTATGCTTGGAGAACTTGATGTTGTCATCCATGGTCATGAGTTCGAGTGGCTCGTGGCGTCGGCCGTGGTCAATGTTCGTGAACCAGCAGCTGTTTCCCATGCGAGTATAGTCAAACTGATCGTCGGAGGGATAGCCGAGCCTTTCGGCTTTCGCTTTGTCGGCGGCCTTAATGGGCGTCCCTTTCGGTACACCGAAGACCATGTCAGTGTTGTTCGCCGTCGCGCCCTTCCATAGGAGGTTATCCCGAACCATTGGGAATATCTCCTTGTAAGTAATTGCACTACCGCCGCCTATGATGGAATATCGCTTATTGCCAGTCTCAAGCCAGGCGACGAACTCTTTGAAGAGGCTGAATGGTGGGTTCGTGACGATGATGTCTGCCTCATCACGCAGCATCGTCACCTCTGGGCTCCGGAAGTCTCCGTCGCCCTCAAGGTAGTCCCACCGGAGATCATCGATGTTCACGCGGCCGTCCCCGCTGATGTCCTCAGCCTCCAGCACAAACCTCTTACCGTTCGCGCGCGTCTTGGTCTCATCGAACTTCGGATCTTCGAACTCGAAGAGAGTCGGCTGATACAGGCTTTTAACGGCCGGATTGCTGTTCGGCGCGTACGACGTCGAGATTAGCTTCTTCAGGCCGAAGTCCGTAAAATGCAGAGCAAAGTACTTGGCAAAATTGGACCACTCCGGATCGTCGCACGGGCACAAGATGACCTTGCCCCGAAAGACGTCAGGGTCGTACTCGACGTAAGCGTTCATCTCGCGTTCGATGTCGGCCCACTGCGTGTAGAATTCGTTGTTCCTCGCGCGTCGGGCCGCCGTGAGGTTACTGTTCGCCGCCATGGCCGCCATGAGATCGCTCCCTCTCCTTTATCCACTACGTTACACCGACAACTGCGTCGCGATGCCCGACACGGCCGGGCCCGGAAGCGACCGAATAGGGCGAGAGCGCCGACGTCGGACGATACCCATGCCGTATGTCACGCTTCGGCGCCCTGATTGCTCCGCGTCTGGGCGAATCTTCGGTTTCGTCAGAGCGCCTGTTGCCTCGTGCGCTCCACCGCGGTCCCACGCTGGAAGGCGCGTCTCGGCCGTGTCAAGTTGAGAATGGAAACGGATGGTGCGTCCATTGCGGTCGTGTTGGCGCGACGGTGGCGCATCGAGCTCGATGCCGGGGGACCGAGGCCCACGTAGACTGCAGGCGGCAGGCTGCGCTCGTCCAAGCCAGGCACTTCCCGCAATTGTTCACCAGGGCATTCGGGGCGCTGAACCGAGGGTTGGGCCACGAGCACCTTGGCGGTGCACCCAGCGACGGCGAGAGTTCCCATGTGGGTTGGCCACTCGCCGTCCTCCTTCCGGCAGGCCCGCTCGGCCGGTGCACGAAGTGTTCCGGTACCGACACAAGTTCCAAGCGGGCGAGGGACCGCGAGATACTGCGAAGGCATGATCTACTCGGTCGCAGTGTGCCAACCAGAACCCACATTCGCTTTTGTGGCGACGCTGACCTGTTCAACGTGATGGACTGTTACCTCGACTGCTTCCGCAGCCCCAGGGTCGAAGAGAGCGAGGTTAACGCCGTTACTCACCGAACTGCGGTAGAGCACGCCATCGAAGCCGCATTTCTTAATGTACTCACACAAGTACTGACTCGGTGTGTACTCAAACGCTGCGCCGCGAGGAAGCACCGGCTTGGTGAGTTCGTCCCCTAGGCGTTCCAGGAGCGGCAGGTCGGCGCGCAGCTGACTGATTTCATCGGCGTCCGAAAGAATGAACGGCGAAACCTGTGCGCGCGGGTCTCTAAGATCGACCGCACGTATTTGAGGTACGTTGAAAGTAGCCACGCAAGCGAACTCCCCTGTATGGGGTCGAATTTCCGACACCGCAGTTGCTGGCTCTGACCCGAGGTAAAGGTAGCGGATACCCGCGGGGTTGGCGCGGCCGTGTCCGGCGAGCCGATGAGGAGGCGCTCCCATCTCGTCGATGCCATAAAGCGTGTCGTCCGCCAGTAGTCGTGCGCGGAACCAGGTATCCGCCAACTGTTCGTGGGAGGCAATAAGGAGATCAAGTAGTAACTTGAGGCGTTCGAGATCGATCGGTTCATCGAGAAACCATCGATTCCTATGCATCATCTCGTCGCGCAAGTCGTCCCACTGCTTTAGGCTCTCGCTCTCGAATCGTTCGTCGGGAACAAAATCCGCTCGTACTATCTCGCCATCGTCCAGGATGTCCGCGAGTAGTTCTTTTGCATGTGCGTCGTCCATTGTGGGGTGCCCGAACAGCCGCCAATCGTCTCGCAGCCAAGTCACTAAGGGGCGGCCGCCTTCGGAACTCTGTTCATACGTTCCGACGAGCATTTCGAACCACTGGCGGAGCTCCGTAGGTCGGACAAGAGTGACGCCCACCGTACCGCAATAATCGCAAACACCAACTCTGGCATCGCTACGCCCCGCAAGAGCAGGAAAAATGCTACTTCGGAGTCCGGGGTCTCCAAAGCACTCTGTGCAGCACAGTTTTTCAGGCATGAGCCTCAGTGCTGTGAAAGTGCGCCAGGGTTTCGAGGTGATGTTTGATGGACAACTTCTTCACATACCCAAGCCCAGGAAAATGGCCCTTCGAGTGGAGGTCGCGAAACTCTGCGATCGCCGTTGACTCTAGCAACATTGAGTTACCGCTATCGAGCCTGGTGATCAATTTCGCAAGTGCCTGGCCAAACTTCCCTGCGGGGTCAGTCGGAGTGTCGTTAGTGTCAGAGACAAAGTGGTAGACAAACATCGCATCGTCGTGATCGGAGTCGATGTAGCTCAGATGGATGGCGACCGCATATGCGGGCCCGCCACCCTCGCTATAATGATCTCCCACTGTAAGGAAGTCGCCGTATCCGTTCATCCCGAGATCGTTGTGGGTGATATGTAGGTCAGAGAAATTGTCTACCTCGTCGTAATCCGCGTTCCGTTTACGTTCGAAGCCGTCACGTACGAGGATTCGCGGGCTATCCATAAAGTGTCTACGATATAGCATGTTAGTATGCTCAGCGACAAAAATGTTCTTTGCAACAGGCATTTCGCCAGTCAACGCCCGGGCGATCAGACGTGCATCGGTGAACCCTGCATGGATGATGGCGGCACGCTCTTCGGTATGGGCCGACACGAGCGCTAACGCGTCCTGGGGGGGAGTGTTGCTTCGTAGCAGCAATCCCGGGAGGATTGAGCTCGAGCCTTGGTTCCGGCGCTCAGCCACGAGCGCCGCGATGTACTGACTATCTTTCCTGTGGTCGCCGTGGTGCGGGTTGACGACGAGAATGCACTCTCCGCCCGCCATTTCGAGGGCGGAGAGAGTTCGCTCGAGGCCGCTAAGAGACTCGCGTACCGGTTCGATGATAGGGACGAATCCGGAAGTCGCCAGTAAGGGTGCGGACTCGCGAATTGCTATCAGTTCGAACTGTTTGCCGCGGAAGTACGGGTGGTACATATCAGCTCAACTCCAGTGAAGTGCTGTGGCGGCCGGGGCGTTTAGTGTATCAATGATCCGGGCCCTTTCCTGCGCGTTGAGTTTCGTTGCTAGTCCGGCGGCTCGAAGGGAGGGGGGGAGCCGGTTTATGAAGCTGGAGAGGTCGTACTGGGAGCGGGTCCGCTTCAATGTCGAAACCATTGCGCCGTGCGCTGCGATCGGGTCGAGCATAGAGAACTCTTCTCTTAGGGCTTCGCGAAGTTGCGTGTTCGGCACGCTCGGCGCTCTGATGCCGAGTTCTCCCAACACTGATGCGGCTTCGTTGCTTCGGAGAGATTCTAGGATGGTGGTTGGCGAGGTGCGCTCCGGTAGATTCTTCGGGGTCCGTACCGTCCGTAATGTGTAGCGGTCGGTCAGCACCATCACGCCTACATCTTCGGGCATGGTTGAGAGGACGTGCTTGAGATGTACGGAACTAGTTAGGATGTTCACGCTGGCAAAAACGTTCCGGTAGTTCTCTACTTGGTCGGCAAGTCGTCCCAAGGAATCGCGCTCAGACTTGATCTCGTATGCGGTGGAAGTCCCGTTCAGAACGGCCGCATCTACCTTGCATCGCCCAGCTCGTAGTTCGTTCAGAACTGTGGCTGTTCGCAGCGAATGCCTGCCGAGTACGATCTTGTTTATAAGGGCGGACCGGTAGACGTATTCGTCGCGACATCCGCTCACCTTCAGTGCTTGGAAGGCTTGGTCGAGGACATCGCTGAGTGTGAGACTTGAGTTCATGGGTTGCGGGAGACGAGATTGTGAAAGCAATCTCCCGGCTAACTGAGAATGGCCCTGTTTTGCAAGTTCTCGAAATACTGTTGCGGAGAAGAGACGAGAGAGCGCGGACAGTTCGCTCTGGTCGCGTCTCATCTATCCTCCTGTGAAGTGGGTTGGGCTATGCAGTGACGCAGCGTCTGGTGAGTCTAGCCGTTACGGTGGACGATCCGGAGCGATGTACGGCTGCGATGCGGAGACCGGCGCGGTGGTGTGGAGAGCTGTCTCGTCACCAGCTCGAGTCACATCGGGCGCGGTGACGTTGATCGTGGTTGTGCCCTAGCAACTGCGCGACTACGACGTTTGGTTGCTGTGCGGTCGGTGTCATACGGCGCAGTCTTACGCCGACCGTGGGCGCTGGTGGCTCGGCGGGGGCTACGTGTCTGGCACGCTGCCCGTAGTCGATGGCAGCGCAACTCCGCGGAAAGGTCCTTCACGCTAAGCGTGCCGTAGGCGTGCGGCACGCGACGCCACAACCTGCCATCGTCGTCCACGAGGCGACAGTCGCGAACTGTGCGTCAAGCTGTGGGGGCGTCAGAGTGACGTACCCCGATGGCCGAGGGGGAATAGCCCCTACCGCGGTCGTAGCAGTTGCGGCGTCGCTTACGGACGCGGGTTCACCGGCGCCTCCGATATGGAGGAAGCCCGCGAGATCGGCGATACCGCAGGCCCGACGAAGGTGATCAGCGGTTCCCCGGCGCCTTCCCCCTTGGGTTTGAGAGAATCGATTGGAAGCCCCGAGCGCCTGAGGAGTGCACCGCATGTCAAACCCGCTCGACCTTGGCCAGAACCAGACGCCCGCCGTCGAGAACCGGCTGCAGCTCGAGCCGCCCGCGCCGGCGGCCGAGGTGGAGGTGCGTGAGCCGGAGAAGGTCGGCGGCGTCATTCTCGTCGACGCGGAGACGCAGCAGAAGTACGCGGACACCGCCCGCGAGTTCCTCGACGATCTCCTCGCCGCGCCGCTGCACAGCCCTGAGTTCCAGACGAAGGTCGCCCAGCTGACCAAGCTGGGGGAGGACACGATGCGGCAGGCTGGCGACTCCTCCAACCGAATGCTCCAGCGGCCGGCAGCCGCGGCGTCGGCGTCCGGGGAGGACCCGGCGTCGAGAACCGGTGCGAGCCTGGCGGAGCTCCGGCAGATCGTCTCCGACCTCGACCCCAAGCGTCACGACCTCACCGGTGGCAAGCGCCTCCTCAAGTTCCTGCCCAAGGGCAACGCGATCGAGCGGTACTTCCGCAAGTACGAGTCCGCGCAGGACCAGCTGGACGCCATCACCAAGGCGCTCAAGGGCGGCCAGGATGAGCTGCGCATGGACAACGCCGCGATCCAGACCGAGCGCGACGCGCTGTGGGCGGCGCTCGGGCAGCTTGCCAACTACGCCGTGCTCGCCCGTGAGCTCGGCAACGGACTCGAGCAGCGCATCGGCGGTCTCCGTGCCGAGGGCAAGACGGACGAGGCGACCACGCTCGAGACCGACGCGCTCTTTTACGTTCGCCAGCGCCACCAGGACCTCATGACCCAGATGGCGGTCTCCGTCCAGGGCTACCTGGCCCTCGACGTCGTGAAGAAGAACAACACCGAACTCATCAAGGGCGTGGACCGCGCGCTCGACACCACCATCGCCGCCCTGCGGGTGGCCGTCATCGTGTCCCAGGCGCTCGCGCAGCAGCAGATTACGCTGGCGCAGATCGAGGCTCTCAACTCGACGACCGCGGACATGATCGTCTCCACCTCGGAGCTGCTGCGCTCCCAGGGCACCGCCATCCAGCAGCAGGCATCGCGGGCGACCGTCGACCCGGCCAAGCTGCAGCAGGCCTTCGACAACGTCTTCCAGGCCATGGACGAGATCGACCGGTACAAGGTCGAGGCGACCCGGTCGATCAAGCAGACGGTCGAGGTGCTCGAGGGGCAGGTCGGCCGCGCGCGCCTGCAGCTCGAGCGCAGCCACTCCTCCGACGCCTCGACCACCGATCCCGAGCCAAGGAGCTGACGATGTCACGGCTGACTCTGGGCAACGTCCTCAAGGTGGGCCTCGTTGTCCTCTTCCTTCCCCTGGTCGCCTACCTCGTGCTGCTCATCGGCGGGGTGAAGAAGAAGCTCGGCGTCATTCTCGAGGGCCTGCTGTACGCCGCCGGCTTCACGGCGGGCATCTTCGCGCTCGACATCATTGGCCTCGGCGGTGTGCTCGCCCTCGCGTCGATGGGGGTGTCGGCCGTGCGCTCCTGGCACCTGCGGGACCTGTGGCTCCCTGCCCGACGGCGGTGGTGGCACCGGTTCACCGGGGCCCCGTCGCAAGAACTGATTGAGGCGTCGCCTCCGCCGGAGGCAGCCGTCGAGGGCGCGGACGGCCGGGCTGCCGCGCTGGACTGGGTCGGCGCGCTTGCCAAGCAGAGCCGGATGCGGCTTCCCTCCAACGCCTACGTCACCTTCGAGCGGACACACCGGCTGCTGGGCGCCGTCGTCGAGGCAGAGCGTCGTGAGCCGTCCCGTGACGCGCGCTTCGAGTACGAGCTGGACGCCATGGTGCGGGAGTACCTGCCCGGGGTCCTGCGCGGCTACCTCGCCATCCCGCCGACCATGGTGGAGGCCCGCCAGCCCAACGGACGCACTCCCAACGAGGAGCTCGCCGAGCAGCTCCAGCTCCTCGCCGGCCAGGCCGAGGCCCTGCACGCGAGCCGGCACAGTCGGATCCCGGCGCAACTGACCACCACGGGGAACTTCCTGCGTGAGAAGTACGGGAACCTCCACCTGAACGCCTTCGACTCCGAAAGGATTAAGGAAGCTTAGGTCTGCAGCGGGCGGCCATCATGGTTCCACCCGATGGCCTACTTTCTTGTCCAAGTTGCAGTACGCGCCTCGAGATGTCGAATCGCCCCGAGATCTGACGCTTTTGGATCGTATCCTTTGCGCAGGTTCTCGCCGAAAAGTTCACGATACTCTGAACGCGTGGACCACTTTGGAAACGTATAGGTAGCGATCACGCCCTCGCCGGTGATGGGGTCCTTCCTGCGAAGCCGATGCTCAATGGACGACCGATGGGCGATGACTTCTGGGTTATGACCGACCCGTGCGGTTGATCCGAGGAAGTCCCACGAGACTGGATCAGCGAGTCGTCCGAGGCTTCTCACCATGGAGGATGGTCTCGATCCCTCTAGTACCTGAAGGAGCCCAAGCATGGCTCCTTCGATGCGTGGCCGACTAGAGCGACTCGGCAGGAGCGCCAAGGGCTCACCGATCACCGCGCCTGGCATTCGAAGGTCGATATCATGCTGGCTCCACGTGATGACCCAGGCGTTGCGCCGTGCCATTTGCCCTCCAGTGGGTGACGTAGTGTACGAGGGCGTCTCGCTTAGCGGGGTGTCGCTCTCATATGACTTGTAGTGTGTCTCGCGCCGCGCCGCGCATCTGCTGCTTATGGCGTCGTTCCATCAACCAGTCGTTGTGTCTGGTCCATGCTCGCCAGAGCCTTCGCAAGTACAGTCTGGGTTCGCTGTCGTTCGATCGCCGGGTCGGTAACTTGGATGAACTCGACGGCGTTGAACCCGTCGCCCTGACGCCTGTTCTGGGGAGGCTCCAGCCCTTCGATCAAGAGCGCTTCCATCGTCGCAATCAATGTCTCGACTGCGATGCCGGTAGAAGGGAGAGGCCCAAGTGCGCCTCTCGCGTTCGTTCGGCGGACGCCGAACCACGAGAAGCGGTCCCAACGGCCGCTCAGGCGCCCTCTTGTATGTTCGCGCAATCGCTGACCGAGCCGCGGTTCTGTGACCCGTCCTACATATATGACGCGATTGCCGTCATATAGCAAGTAGACGCCGGCTTGATCCGTGAAATCGACCGGTTTGCTGCCGCTCTGTTGTATCCCGAGGAGCTGCGGAGTTCGATTGCCCCAGTCAGTTTCGCTCCGCCTCCAGAACATTCCAAATGCGTTGATGAGGCCCATCTCAGGTTCGACGGCCTCGATGTCCGAATCGGCTAGAGGGGCATCGACGTCCAAGTCCTCAGGCGAACCTGACGGCGGTGCCTCCTCGGTCGGCAGCGGGCCTGTGTGCGGCGAGCGAAGGCTGTAGACACCCTTTTCGATGCGCTCGACCCTGTCTCGTAGTGAGGTGCTTGAAAGGTTGGCGGCAACGGTGGCAGCGGGCGTGGCCCCGACGCTCGTGCGGTAGCCATTGTCAATAATCGCTTGAGCGATCTCAGCATAATGCATCGGCGCACCAGCATCCCGAAGCACCTTCTCGATCGCGGCCTTCCAGCGCATATCAGCCATCGATTTGTCGACTCCTTGTGTTTGGTAGGTTCCTCTATGCGATGTTAGCGGTATGGATGGCTGCCTTCGCGGTGAAACGTGAGCGCCGTCTACTTGCGTCCGCGATCAGTTCCGGACGCTGCGGTGCTTAGTTGAGCGCGCGCGTGTCGACTTCGGGATCACGCCATGGGCGTAAAGGCTCATCACGACGCCTGACGGAGGTGTTCGTGATAGTCGGCGCGGACCCGGTCACCGGGCGGCTACAGCCGGCCGTGGCGCGCGACGTCAACATGTAGATCCGCACAGGCCCCGACGTCATGCCGGAGTGGACCGCCGAGCGACGTCTCTTCGCGCTTGAGACGACGAGCAGGGCATCTTCGCCGTCGGCTACGTCCGCTCGGGGTCGGTCGAGCGCGTCGGAGCGGGGGTGGGTGAGGACGGGATCGTGATCGCGTCCGGGATTACGCCGTCGGGGAACAGGCTCATGGCGTCGCCCCCTGCCTGACGCTTGCGCGGGAGCCGGCCCAGCCGGATTCCGGCGCAGTCGAGACTGCGGA
This sequence comes from Oceanitalea stevensii, assembly GCF_014837105.1. Taxonomy (GTDB): domain Bacteria; phylum Actinomycetota; class Actinomycetes; order Actinomycetales; family Actinomycetaceae; genus Oceanitalea; species Oceanitalea stevensii. Next base: position 346,164 of record NZ_JACSPO010000001.1, read on the forward strand.
ACTTCGTCCGGGAGAAGTGCGGAACCTTCACCGGGAAGCGTTCGACTTCGGGGTCAAGTAGCCCGGCACCGCCGACCGACGTCGTCGGCCCGGTCGCACTGC
>NZ_JACSPO010000001.1:346275-592148 GCF_014837105.1 Oceanitalea stevensii
CTGCTGCGACCGGGCCGACGACGCGTCAGTCCGTCGCCCGGCGCATCCGCACCGCTCCCGCGCCGGCTCCGAGCAGGAGCAGGACGACGACGGCGAGGAGTCCGAGCTCCACGCCCGTGCTCGGAAGGTGGCCGCCTCCGGGTCGGCCCGGAGGGCCGGACGGTGCCGGGGTGGGCTCCGCGGTGGGCCCGGCCGTGGGCTCCTCGGTGGGCTGCTCGACTCCTTCGATCGTCACGTCCACACCCACGGTCACCGGCTGGGCACCGGGGTTGTCGCTGACATGGGTGGCCTCGTTGGTGAGGACGTCGCCGTCACTCAGGCTCCCGTCGTCGTCGACCGTCACCTCGTACCGGACCGTGACCGGGGCGAACGATGCGCCGGCGTAGTCGAAGCAGACGACGTTGCCGTCCGCGACGACGCCCTCGCCGGAGTCGTGGTTGACGAGCGTCTGGCCCGAGGTGCCGTCCGCGTTCTCCGTGCCGACCGTCAGCGGACCGTCCACCGGACCGGTGACGTTGTCGTAGGCCACGTAGAACTCGTAGCTGCCCTCCGTGTCGTCCTGACCGCGGAACGCGACGAGCTGGACGTCGTAGGTGCTCTCCGGGTCCTCGACGAGCTGGACGTCGTCGTACTCGACGACGATCAGGCCACCGACCTCGGTCTCGCCCTCGACGACCGTGACGCCCCTGTTCGTCGCCTCGTCGTAGACGATCTCCATGTCCTGCCACAGCATGGCCAGCAGGTTGTTCGGTGCCTGCGGGTCGGGCAGCGTCTGTGGCACCCATGGCTCGCCGTCGTAGTGCGTCGCGGCGTCGAAGACGACGAACCCGTCATCGGTCAGCCACATCCCGTCGTAGTCGACGCCGTAGAAGCTGAACGGAGCACCCGCGCCGACGTTGAACGCCACGGTGTCCCCGGCGATCTCGGGGTCGGCGAGGAAGCCGAGCTCCTCGAGGTCGACGTACCCGCCGTCCTCCGACAGCGGGTTCACACACAGCGGGTCGGCGTCGCTGCGCGTGATGACGTACTCGCCCTCGACGCCGGCCGGCGTCGGGGAGATGCCCTCCCACGTAAGGACGCCGTCGGTGACGGTCGCGCCCTCCGTGGCCGAGCCCTCGACGTACGTCATGCCCTCCGGGATGGCGTCGGTGATGGTGTAGGCGAGGTCCTCGGCGCTGACGTTGGGCTGCACGGTGAGCTCGTAGGTGACGGTGTCGCCCGGCGCGGCCGTCTCGACGTCGGCGGCCTTGGTGACGTCGTCGGCGAACCGGTTGAGGTCCACCGGGATGATCCCGATGTCCCCCGGGGACTGCGGCGAGGAGCCGAGGCTGAGCGCGCCGTACCAGCGCTGACCCGCCTCCATGGCCGGCTCGTTGTAGAACACGCGCAGGTCGAATTTCTCACCGACGGGTTGCGCCTGCGGGCCCTCGACCCACATGTTCCCGGCGTCGCTCCCGACGACGGCGGTCCCCAGGGTGAGGGTGTCGGTTGTGTCCTCGTCCGAGGACTGCCAGTTCTGGACCACCACCCACCAGGTGCCCGGCTCGGGTGCGGCGAGGTCGCACCGCTCGTCGGACCCGGACGACGCGCTCACGCACTGGAGGGTCTCCTCGCCCGGGGTGTCGCCGAGCCCGACGAACAGGTCGATGTCCTGGGCGGTCGCGTCGGTGACCTCCACGACGAGGCGGCTCGTACCCTCCGGGACCTCGACCAGGACCACCTCCGTGCCCTCCGGCCCGTCGAAGGGGTCGAAGTCCGTCGGGTCCTGGGGGAGGGCGAGCTCCTGTGTCTCGGCCGGGGTGAGGCCGGCGACGTCGACGCTCAGGTCGGTGATCTCGATCGCCCGCACACCCTCCACGAGCTGCGAGCCCGCGTCGCGGCGGGTGTCGATGACGACCTCGGCCGGCAGCACACCGGTCGAGGGCATGACCGCGACCGGCAGACCCGCCGTCGAGACGTCCCCGTCCGACGGGGTGAGCGTCACCCGCCCGAACTGCCAGGTGCCGGTGCTCGCGCCGCGCACATCGGCGGACACGACGATCTCCTGGGTCTCGCCCTCGGCGAGGGTGAAGGTCGCGGGCTCGACCGACAGCGTGACGTCCTGCGCGGACTCGACGCTCGCCGTCCAGTCGACGGTGCCGTCGGCGACGCCGGTGACGGTGCGGGTCCACGTGCAGTCGTGCAGGCACTGGCTGGTGGCCATGCTCGCAAGGTTCAGGGCGGCGGGGTCGCCGCCGAGGCTCGGGTCCGCGGCCTGGTAGCTGGCCAGCGTCTCGTCGAGGACGAGGCCCGCGTTCGCCGCGGCGTCCAGGTCGATCCGGCCCGATCCCATGTCGAACGGGTCGGCCGGGGTGGAGCCGTCCTCCTTGGTGACGTCCGTCGTCGCCGTCGTCATGAGGGCGGACTGGATCTCGGCCGGCGTCCACTCCGGCTCGAGCACCTTGAGGAGTGCACCGGCGCCGGCCACGTGCGGGCTGGCCATCGAGGTCCCGGAGGCGAAGCCCCACTGCGGGGCGGCCTCGGCCTCGGGGGTCGAGGCGCCCAAGGCTGCGAGGATGTCGACGCCGGGCGCGGTGACGCTGGGGGAGATGAGGTCCATCGCGCGGTTCGGACCGCGGCTGGAGAAGTCGGCCGTGACGTCGCCCTTCGCGGGGTCCTCGGACAGGGTGGCGCCGGCGATGGTGCCGGTGTGGCCGGTGCCCTCCGCCAGCCACTCCCTCAGCGCGACGGCGTCGTCGTAGGTGATGTGGACGGCGGGGAGCTCGTGCGCGTCACCGGTGAGCGAGTCCCCGCTCTCCTCGTCGTTCGCCAGGATCATTCCCCCGGCGCCCGCGTTCGAGACGACCTCGCCCATCTCGAGCCGGTCGACGAAGCCGCGCTCGCAGATGACGATCTCGCCGTTGAAGGTGCGGTTCCTGAAGCTTCCCGGCTCACACCACGGGTTGCCGTAGTCTGCCGCGTCGACGATCGGCGCCGGTCCGTACCCGGTGGTGAACCCGAGCCCCTCGAGGTCGGGGAGCCCGGTGCCGTCCGCCCGGGTGAGGTCGGTGACGGCGTTGACGTAGGAGCGGTCGTGCGTCGATGCGGCGGCCGTGGTGATCCACGGGATGTCCGCGGGCGTGCCGATCGTCTCGGACCACGGTCCGTCGTTGCCGGCGGCCGTCGCGACGAAGATGCCGGCGGCGCGGGCGGCGAGGAAGCCGAGGGCTTCCGGGTCCGACCAGGCGGCCGAGGGCTCCCACCCGCCGATCGAGTAGTTGACGACGTCGACACCGTCGGCGATGGCCTGGTCGAGGGCAGCCGTCGTGGCGGCCATCGAGCAGCCGTCGACATCGCAGACGTCGTAGGCGATGAGGTTGGCGTGGGGTGCGACGCCCGAGATGGTGCGGGTCTCGCTGATACCTGACGGACCGTTCACGACGGCGTCGACCTGGTTGCCCGCGACCGTGCTGGCGGTGTGGCTGCCGTGCCCGTCGGTGTCGAACGGGCCGTCGCCGGAGAAGTCCCACGCACCGATGAGCTTGTCGTTGCAGGCGAACCGCTCGTCGTACTGGTCGGCGTTGGCTGGGTCGCACATGCCGACGTAGGTCCCGGCGCCTAGCGGGTTCGTGTGGTCATAGCCGTCACCGCCGTCGGCCACGGGCACGGTGTCCGCGAAGGAGGGGTTCGACGGGTTGATGCCCGTGTCGAGGATGCCCGCGACGATCCCTTCGCCTCGTGTGCCGTCGACCCCGGTGGCGGTCCCGTCCCAGAGGGCGGGCGCATCGATCCACGCCGGGCCGTTGTCCGTCTGCAGCTTGCGTCGGACGTCGACGACGACGGAGGTCACCTCGGGCAGCCCGGCGACGGCCGCGGCCTCGTCGGCCGTGAGGCGGACCGCGAGGCCGTTGAGCGCATAGGTGTAGGTGAAGTCGACTCTCGGCGCGCGGCCGATCTCCCCGGCGATCAGGCCGCGGAGGGCCTCCTGCTCGTCCTCGAGGTGGGCGGCGTACCTGCGCACCGGCGCGGCGGCCGGGTCGAGCCGTCCACCCGCTGCGGGCTTCGTGGCCCGCAGCCGCTCGACCCCGCCGGAGTAGGTGGCGACCGCGGGGTCGGCGAGCTGGACGATGTACCGCTCGGCGTCCGGGGACTTGCCGAGGCGCAGCACCGTCGCCTTGTCGCCTCCTCGCGGGAGGGACGTGGAGGCGGTGACCTCCGCAGCCTCGAGCCCGGGCTTCCCGGCGCCGAGGGCGTCGGAAGGACCGGCGTGGGCCGCTGGGATCACCCCCAGCGCGAGCGCGAACGTCACGACCGACACAAGAAGCCGGGGTCGCAGTCTGGACACAGGCTCACCCACCTTTGGGAGAAGAAGGACCCCGGATCGCCCGAGTGAGCCATGTCTAGTGGTTGGGTGAGGGCCGGTCAACGCCTGTCGGAGGATTTCGTGACGTCGTCACCCGATCGTTCCCTGACGCGTCCCCCGGCAATCTGTACGGCGGTTGAAACAGCGTCAGCGTTCTTGCCCGCGGCCTGTCCAGCCGTGCCAGGATGACCCGCAAATGACGCTGGCCGACGCTGTGCCCACGGCATGATCACCGCAGACGCGCTCCGCGGGGTCCCGCTGTTCTCAGCGCTGCCGCCGGACACCCTCGACTACGTCGCCGGGGCCGTGGAGGACATCCGGCTGGTCGCGGGGGAGTACTTCGCGCAGGAGGGGGACGAGCGGGCGCTCTTCGTCGTCATCGAGGGCCGCGCCGAGATCACCAAGGTCGTCAACGGGGACGAGCTGGTCATCGGCGTGCGCACCCCGGGCATGCTCTTCGGTGAGGTGCCGATGACGTTGAGCACCAAGTTCCCGGCCAGCGGGCGCGCGACCGAGCCGACGCGGATCCTGCGGCTGGGCGTCAGCGAGTACCACAGCCTCGCCGCCCTGGCCCCGTCCGTCGCGGCTCACGTCGGTGGGGTCGCCCGCGGCTACCTCACCGACCTGCAGAGCTGGGCGGCCGCGGTCCCAGAGGCCGAGGCGCACCTCATCGGCCCCCGCGCGGATCGTCGCGTGCGGGAGATCGCCACCTTCCTCGGCCGCAACGAGATCCCGTTCGAGCGGGTAGCGCCGGACGCCGCTGCGGCCGACGGGCCCGTGCTCGAGCTGCGCGACGGGAGCCGCCTCGTCGACCCCACCATGCGGGAGGTCGCGGTCGGCGTGGGCCTCGGCGTCCAGCCGACGGCCACGGAGTACGACGTCGTCATCCTCGGGGCGGGACCCGCCGGGCTCACCGCGGCGGTCAACGGCGCCGCCGAGGGGCTGCGCACCCTCGTCGTCGAGAGCCTGGCGCCGGGCGGCCAGGCCGGCACGTCGACGCGCATCGAGAACTACACCGGGTTCCCCTACGGGGTGTCCGGTGACGACCTCGCGAGCCGCGCGCTCAAGCAGGCCCGGCGCCTGGGCGCGGAGATCGTCGTTACGCGGTCGGTGACGGAGATCCGCCCGGGAGGTCACGACGTCGTCCTCTACGGCGGTGACGTCCTGCGGGCACCGCTCGTCGTCCTCGCCACCGGGGTGGAGTGGCGCAAGCTGGCGCTGCCCGATGTCGACCGGTACCTCGGCAAGGGCGTCTACTACGGCGCGGCCCGCAGCGACGCCGGCCTCACCCGCGGCCGGGACATCTGCATCGTCGGTGCGGGCAACTCGGCCGGCCAGGCCGCGGTGTTCTTCTCCCGCCACGCCCGGTCGGTGACGATGCTCGTCCGCGGACCCTCCCTCGCCGCGAGCATGTCGCAGTACCTCATCGACCAGATCGCCGCGAACAGCACCATCACGGTGGAGACGCGCAGCCAGATCGTCGGCCTGCACGGTGCCACCGACCTCGAGGCCGTCGACGTGCACGACGCCGCCTCCGACCGCACGTCCCGCCGCGACCTCACGGAGGTGTTCGTCATGATCGGCGCGGACGCCGTCACCGGGTGGCTCCCGGCGTCGGTCGCGCGCGACGTCAACGGCTACGTCCGCACCGGGCCCGACGTCGCCCCGGAGTGGACCGCCGACCGACGCCCCTTCGCGCTCGAGACGAGCGTGCCCGGCATCTTTGCCGTCGGTGACGTGCGCTCCGGGTCGGTCAAGCGCGTCGCGGCGGGGGTGGGGGAGGGCGGCATGGCGATCGCCCACGCCCACCAGTACCTCGCGCTCAGCCGGTAGCCACCGACTCGGGCGTAGCGGCACGCCGATGCCTCGCCCTAGAGTCGGTACCGGGCCGCCGCGCCGTGGCGACCGGACCCGAGGAGACGGCCATGGCCGAGACCGACATCGACGTCAGCGTCCCACCGAGCGGCACCGGCTGCGCCGAGTGCCTGCCCGGCGGCGGCTGGTGGGTGCACCTGCGCCGCTGCGCGACCTGCGGGCACATCGGCTGCTGCGACAGCTCTCCGGGCCAGCACGCGACCGGCCACTACGAGAGCACGGGCCACCGCTTCATGCGCAGCTTCGAACCGGGGGAGACGTGGTACTGGGACTTCCAGGACCAGATCTCGATCGAGGGACCCGAGCTCGCTCCGCCGCAGCACCACCCGACGGACCAGCCCACCCCGGGGCCTGCGGGCCTCGTGCCGGCCGACTGGCTCGAGCGCATCCACCGCTGAGACGACGAGCGACAGGCCCGCCGATCGCGGCGCGCACCACGGCGCCTCCCTGCGAGCTCCTGCCGTCGCGTGCCACGGTCCGGCCGTCAGGCGACGGCGACGACGACGGCGGACGCGTCGCTGCGCCACACCGTGCCGACGTCCCGGAAGCCGGCGGCCGTGAGTGCAGCGGCGTGCTCGACCTCCCGCACGAAGACGCGGGGCTGACGCGGGCCGAGGGCGGTGGCACGGGCCGCGAGGAGCGGCGCGAACTCGGGGACCGCCTCGACGTGCCGCCAGAACTCCGGCCACGTCGGCGCACCGGACCCCGCCGAGGGGTGGCGGCGGAGGGTGCGGGCGAGGGCGTGCCGGCCGACCGCGGAGTCCGCGGCGCCGGGCGGCACCGTGTCGACGTTGACGAGCACCCCGCCGCGGGGCAGCACGGCCCACACCTCCCCGTACACGCGGGCCAGGACGTCCAGGGAGAGCCAGTGGGTCGTCGTCGCGGTGACGACGGCGTCGACGGCGTCGGCCCCGCCCCGCGGGACGGCGTCCAGCCACCCGGGGTGGCGGAGGTCCCCGACGACGCGGTGGACGCCGTCGCCCGGGTACGCGCGCCGTCCGAGCTCGAGGAGGAAGGGGTCGACGTCCAGGCCGGTGACCGTGCAGCCGGGGAAGAGGGCCCGTGCCGCGCGGGCGAAGGAGCCGGTCCCGGTCCCGAGGTCGAGAAGGCTGCGAGGTTCCCGTCCGAGGATGTCGCGCACCGCGTCGAGCGCGACGGTGAGCTGGGTCGCCCTCTCGGGCACGTACGCCGCCTGGAAGGTCTCCCACTCCGCCGCTGCCCACGCCCACGGACCGTCGGCGGCGACCTCTGTGGCCCGCGCGGCGCCGACGGGCGCGCTCACCGGACGGCGCCCGTCGAGGCCGGCACCCGTGGTGCTGTCGCCCCGAGGAGGAAGACGGCGTGCGCGACGACGAGTGGGACGAGGGCGGGAACCGCGAGGTACAGCAGGCCGTGCACGGCTCCCACCACCGCGGCTCCCACCATCGGGAAGAACGCGGCGCTCAGGCTGGGCATCCCCACCGCCTGGACCCCGACGAAGAGGGCGGTCGCGACGGTGACGGCCGCCGCGGGGCCCCAGCCCTCGAGGACGTGCAGCAGGACGACGCGGAACACGACCTCCTCCCCGGCGACGTAGGCGACGACGGTCACGACCGCGACACCGGGGCTCGCCACCCGCCCGACCGCCCGGAACTGCCGCACCCACCCGCCCCCGCCGGAGGCGAGCCATGTCTCGGCGGAGCCGCGGGTCACGCCGACGACCGCGCGGACCAGCACCGCGGACAGGCCGAGCGAGCCGATCCCGAGCAGCGCCGCCAGAGCCAGCAGCGCGGGCGACCAGCCGCTGACGAGCGGGCCGGTCGAGGGGCCGACGAGGAGCCACAGGACGACGGCGAGCACGAGCTGCGCGAGCGCGGCACCGGCGAGCTTGAGCGCGTCGTCGACGTCCTTCTCGCTGTGCCGCTCGGTGAGCGAGGCGGCCTGCGCGACCCGGCGGGCGAGCGTCCCGAACCGCCCGACGACGTGGCGGTACACCACCGCGTAGAACACCATGACGACGGCGCATACGACGACGGCGCTCACCGCGCCCACCCCCCGGCCGGGACGCGCGACCCGGTCTGCCGGCCGGCGGCGACGCCTGCCCGGACGTTGACGACGACGTGCGCCGTGACGGCCGGCAGCATCGAGCCGGTCAGCAGCACCAGCGCGAGCGCGATGACGGACAGCGGGAGGAACGCCAGGGGCTGTCCGGGCCCGAGCTCGGCGTGGGAGAGCGCGAAGAGGACGGTGACCGCGACCAACGCCGCCGCACCACCGACGCCGCCGACGGCCAGGGCGGCCCACACGAGCAGGCCGCGGAAGGCGAGCTCCTCGAGGACGGCGCACGCCACGAGGTGGCCGGTGACGGTCGCTGGCCGAGGAGCTTCGACAGCTGCTGGCCCACTCGACGCCCGAGAGAGCGGTCGGCTGACCGGCGAGGAGCCGGGACCGGAGCTGCGCGCCGGCGTCCCGGGCGGTCGACTCGCCCACGCCCAGCGAGGAGCCGTGCCCGGCGCGGGGCGCATCGGCCCGCCGCGGGCCCGTGCGCGGATCACGCGCACGATGCGGTCGTACGCCCAGATGGCGGCCAGTCCGCCGAGTCCGCCGACGGCGACGAACGCGACGAGGGCCAGGGGCCACGACAGGCCGCCGAGGTCGAGCCACCCACCGTCGCCCAGCGCGGCGGCGCGGCCGAGACCGAGCCACCCGCCGTCGCCCACCGCGGCGGCGGCGCCGAGGCCCAGCCAGCCACCGCCGTCGTCATCCACGGAACCCGCCCGTCCGACGGGGCCGATGCCCGCCACCCCGATCCCCACCACCAGCGCGGCGAGCAGGAGACCGGCATGGAGGCGGAGGAAGCTCAGTGGCCCGGGGCGGGGGAGGAGGCCCAGCAGCGTCCCGGCCACCGTCGCCGTCGCGGGGCCGAGCACCCAGACCACGGCGGTGGCGTACGCGACGGTCTCAGGGGTACGGATGGGGAGCCTCCCTCCCCGTGCACCCGCCGTAGGCGGCGAAGCGCGGGTGGCGCGCCGGCGGGGCGCTCGGCAGGGACAGGGTGAGGACGTCCGGGGACCAGGTGCGCATGGTGACCATGCCGAGGTCGCGGATGTCGACCGTCGTGAGGTCGAGCAGGACGAGGTCCTTGCCGGTGTCGCGGAACGCGTCGACGATCCGTGCCGCGCCCGCCGCGGGGTCGCTCGGGCCGTCGGACGGGAGGTCCTCGTCGCTCACCTCGGGCCCCGCGGTGAACCGCTCGACCACTCGCTCGGCCAACGGACCCGACGCGTAGAGCGCGACGTTCTCGTCGAGGTCGTACAGGCCCTCGGCGCGGGCCGCGCCGCCCTCGACGGAGCGCCGGAACAGCAGCACCTTCACCAGCTGCGCCACCGCCGCGCCCTCGAGGAAGGCCTTGGTGACGGCACCCGCGAGCGTGAGGTCGCAGCCCAGCCCCACCGCCACCCGCGGGGCGCGAGGGGAGGTGACGAGGCACGCGACGGCGAAGCCCGGCAGGTCCGCGCTCGGGAGCAGGACGAACGTCGGCTGCTCGGCGCCCGCCGGCAGCACCTCCGCGATCCGCCGCCGGGCGGACGCCGTGCGGGCACCGCCGACGAGCCGGTAGGCGCGCCCGCCGCCGTACCAGTGCCCCATCGCGGCGTCGATCTGGACGAGCTCGAGCAGGCAGTTGAGCAGGGCGGCGGCCGTCGTCGTGTGGGCGGCGCTGCCGGTGCTCACCCCGCTCACGACGTGCGGCTCGCCGGGGAAGCCGTGGTACCCGGGGGAGGCCTCCTGGGCGAGCATCCACCGCTGGCCGCCGTCGACGAGCGAGCGGCAGCGCAGCCAGGTGACCGGCTCGGCGGGGTCGAGCCTCCGGAAGGGGAAGCCCTCCCGGGCGAGCATCTCGTCGGTGAACCACCCGTCGGGCGGGACGAGCACCCGGTGACCGGACGCGCGCATGTCCGCGAGCGACGCGACGCGGCTCTCGTGGCGCGGGGCGACCTGGCTCATCACGTGCGAGTACCGCTCCACGGTCTCGCCGAGCGTCTTGACCACCGACTCCGTCACCGACGGCCCGGATCCACCGATGTGGTAGGCCCCGGCCGCCGGGGGCTCGGTGCCGCGCAGGACGTGGACGCCGGTCATCTCCCCGCCCGCGATGACGAGCCGGGGGTCCAGCCGCCCCGGCAGCACGAAGCCGATCTGCTGCGCCAGCCCGGTCAGCGGCCCGACCATCCGCGACAGCAGCCGGCGGGTCGAGGGCGTGAGCACGCCGGTCCCGGTGACCTGGACGTCCAGCGCCGGGCCGGCCGCGCCGTCGTCGACGTCGGCCACCGTCCGTGTCTCCGTGCTCATCGCCGCCCGCCTCCTCTCACGCGCCGTCGAGGACCGCGCGGACGTCGAAGAACAGCTCCTCGTCGCGCGCGTAGGGCTCCGGGCCGCACGCCGGGCACCCGGGCAGCCGCAGCACCTCGTTGTAGGTGAGCTCCATCGTCGGCAGGTAGATGTTCAGCGCCTTGCCGACGGTGAAGGTCGTGCCGGTGAGGAGCATGTTGAGGGCCTCCGCGGCGGTGTGGGCGGCGAGCATCGCGCCGAGCACCGGCTCCACCTCCGGCACGGCGCCCGCCGCCCGCCCCTGCGCGAGCGCCGTCTTGTACCGCAGGTAGCTCGCGCTCTCCCGCAGGTTCATCGCCACCCGCGCCTCGAAGCACTCGTAGCAGGCCGAGCGGTGTGGCACCGTCAGGGGCCCGACGACGAGCGACGGGCCGTCGACGACGGCGTGCAGCCAGGTGAACCCGCAGTGCATCGCGAGCCGGTTGAGGACGACGGCGACGTGCGGCCGGACCGACTCCTGCGGGGCGACGACGAGGTGGTCGCGCCAGCCCGCGAAGGCCTCCGCCGCCTCGGCGAGGGCGAAGGGGTCCGCTGCCGTCCCGGGCCGTGCCGCCAGGGCGAGGAGCGCGCCGTCGTCCTCCGTGCGCACGCGCGTGCCCGCCACGGCCAGGCTCTCCGCGAGCAGGTCGGCGACGCGGCCGGCGAGCGCGGAGGAGCCGAGGACGACCGGCTCGCTCACCTCCGTGGCCGCGCCGCCGCCGAAGGGCAGCAGCGCCGGGGCTGCGCGCGCGACGTAGGCGTCCAGCGCCGTCGTCGGCCCGTCCTCGAGGGCGCCGAGGTCGGTGAGGTGGTCGAGCAGCCCGTCCACGTCCCGCCGGGAGACGCCGGCCTCCCGGGCGAGCTCGGCGACCGTCCGTGAGCCGTCCAGCAGCTCGACCAGCCGGGCGAGCGCGCCCGCTCCGGAGGAGTCGGAGAGCGTGTAGGACTCAGCGCTCCACCCGCCGTGCCGCAGCTCGACGACGTCGGGGCTGTGCGGCACGGCCGTGAAGTGTGGCTTGATGCGCGGGCGGGTGGCCACGGGTCACTCCTTCGCTCCGATGACGACGACGTGGACGATCGCCTCGTTGACGCCGTCCATCCCCAGGGCCTCGTGCGCCTCGTCGTCGTAGACCGAGGAGCACGGGACGCTGCCCAGGCCGATGGCGGTCGCCGCGAGGTCGAGGTGGGCGGCCATCGCCCCGGCCTCGAGCAGCAGGTGCCGCATCCCGCGAGCCCCGTACTTGCGCATGCTCCGCCACGGCCGCGCGACGAGCAGGCAGAGCACGGCCGCCCGGTCCCACATGAGGAGCTCGCGCGAGACGGCCATCGCGTCGAGCACCCCGTCGACGGCGGCACCGTCGCCGCGGGGCGAGAGCGCGTGGCGGCGGGAGTCGTAGGTGTAGACACCGCGCGGAACGCCGGTGACGCGCAGGGCGACGACGTCGAGCCGGACGGGGAAGAGCGCGCCGGCGCTCGCGGTGGTGCGGAACGGACGGTGCGGGTCGGGCGACGTCGTGCCCGCCGCGGCGTGGGCGAGGGCAGCGAGGTCGCGCAGCCGGATCGGCTCACCGGTGAAGGAGCGGACGCTGCGGCGGTCCGCCAGTGCCGTGCCGAGTGTCATCGGAAGGGGAGCGACCGGCGGGAGGGGGATCGCGCCGTCGTCGTCCACGGTCTCGTCGACGAGGGCCCCGATGCCGCTGCCCACCTCGCTGAGGAACAGGCCGACCGAGGCCTCGAACTCCGCGTCGCGGCGGCGCAGGCGCGAGGCGACGAGGAAGGTCTCCGCCGACCGCGGCCCGCCCGCCCCGAAGGGCAGCGCGTCGTGGCGGAAGGGGTGGGTGAGGTGGCCGGTCGCCCGCGCCGCCGCCTGCAGCGGCCGGAAGCCGTTGGTGAAGACGGCGGCGGTGAGGGCGGTCGGGTCGGCCGACCCGTCGAGGGGTGGCATGGCGGTCAGGTCGCGTCCTTGCCGACGGACACGGCCTCCTCATGCTCCTTCGACTGCTCGTCGGTGATGGGGTTCTGGTACTTGCCGACGCGGAAGTGCTTCTCCGCGATCGGCGCGAGCTGCATGAGCCCGACGTGGTTGCCGTCGGGGTCGAGGATGACGGCCATCGTGCCGACGTCGTCACCCACCTCGATGCCCTCGCGGCGCCCGAGCTCCTGGTAGAAGCGACGGGCCTTCTCGGCGATCTTCACCGGCTGCGGCTCGACGACGACGCGGCCGTCGAGCCCCCGCAGCTCCTCGAGGGTGCCCTTGAGGTCCTCCACCGCGAAGTAGCAGGTGAGCCGCTCGGAGTCGTCGTAGCGCTGGGTGATGGTGAGGTCGATGCCGTCCTCGGAGATCGGCATGAAGTAGGACTCCACCGTGTCGTTGAGGCCCCGGGCGAACGAGTCGTCGCCGAGGAGCGAGCCGTAGAACCGGCGCGCCGCCTGGGAGTTCGTCGTCGGGACGTTGCACATGATCAAGCTGCCGCGCAGTGCGGTTCTCATCGTCTCCTCCTGGGCCTGTCAGTCACCACGAGCAGCAGCAGCTGCTGCTGCAGCAGCACCCGGACCCGCAGCAGGAGCTCGCTCCTGGTAGCGGGAGGAATGCCTCGCGGAGTGCGGGCGCACTGCCCGCCTGCTGTCCTTGGCTGCGATGCTCGACAGCGATCTCGACGTCGATCCGCATCGTCGCTCCTCCTCCGTCAGCTGGACCCGCGCCAAACAGCGCGGCACCGGCACCGGACCGGTAGGCGCACCGTAGGGCGGGCACCGTCGCCCGACCGTTACTGCGGCGTTCGGGGTCCGTCAGTCGGGGGACACGGCCGACCACAGGAGTGGCCGGACGAGGCGCTGCAGCTCGTCGGAGACCCGGATGCCGAGCTCACGGTGGAGCAGGTCGGCGAAGGTGTCGTAGACGGCGACGGCGTCGGCGTAGTTCCCCTCCTGGACGTGGACCCGGACGAGCGCACGCCGGGCGCTCTCGCGGAATGGGTCCAGGCCCACCGCCCGTGTCGCGGCGAGCAGCGCGGTGGCGGTGTCCCCGGCGCCGAGGGCGAGGTCCACGCTGGCCTCCAGCGCCTGGAGGCGGAGCTGGTGAAGCAGGTGGCGCTCCTCGAGGACCCACGGCTCGACCCAGCCGGGAAGGAGGTCGTCGAAGCTCAGCGCGTCGATGACGGCCGGGCTGACGGGACCGGTCCCGACGCGCGGTCCCAGGTACGTCCGCAGCCCGTGGAGGTCGACGTCGACGGCGGGTCCCAGCACGAGGCACCCCGCGCCGTCGGTGACGATGCTGCCCACACGGTGGTGGAGCCACCACAGCGCGCCGCGGAGGTTCGCGCGTGCGCGCGGCTCGTCGCTGTCCGGCCACAGGACGCCGGCCAGGTAGTCGCGCCGCCGGGGCCCGCGCACCGCGAGCAGGCTGAGCAGGCGCTGCTCGCGCTGGGGGACGTCGACCGGGCCCTCGTCAGGGGCCAGCAGCTGCCAGCGGTCGAGCAGGTGGAGCTGCCAGCGGGGACAGTCCGCGGTGTCGTCCATGTGGTCAGCCTTCGTCTGGCGTGCTGCTCCGCGCGCGCATCGTCTCGGGACCGGCGGTGCCGTCGAGCCTATGCGCCAGGGGCCGGCCGGCCGCGGTGTGGTGCGACAGGCCATCGGGCGGACGTCGCTTCCCCTTGGGGCAGCGGATCAGGGCAGGGGCGCGGCCGCGCCAGATACGCCGTCAGGATCCGACGGCGTAGCGGAGGTGGACGGTGCTGTCCGCGAAGCGGCGGTTCTCGAGCAGTGAGAGCTGCAGCCGCTGGGAGGGGAGGGCACGCAGGCCACCGCCGATGGTCATGGGGCTGAGGACCAGGTGCAGCTCGTCGACCAGCCCGGCGGCAAAGGCCTGCGCGGCGAGCGTGGGGCCGAAGACGCTGAGGTCACCCGGTGACTCTGCCTTGAGGCGGCGCACGGCCTCCGGGTCGAAGTGCGGCTCGAGCCGGGTGCGGGAGGTGGTGACCTCCGTCAGCGTCGTGGAGTAGACGACCTTCTCGGTGCGCTGCCACCACTCGGCGAAGTCACCCTCGTGCTCGCCGGACTCGCCGAGGGTCGGGTCGGTCTCCCAGACCGACATCACCTCGTAGGTGCGCCTCCCGTAGAGCTCGGTGCTGATGCGTTCCTGGAGCTCGTTGAGGAAGTCGAAGACGTCCGGTGACGGTTCCGCCCAGTCGTGGTCGCCGTCGGGGTCGGAGACGAAGCCGTCGAGGGAGCAGATGGGGACGTACAGGAGGTTGCCCATGGTGGTGTCGACCGGGCCCGACGGCGGAACTCATCTGCCGCCGTCGGCCCCGGTCCGCCGAGCTCAGTTGAGCGCGCGGGTCGACTCCGGGATGACGCCGTCGGCGTAAAGGCTCTTGGCGACGTCCTGCAGAGCGGTGAGGGCGACGCGCTGGGTGGTGGGGCCGTAGGAGATGCGGGCGACGCCGAGGGCCTCGTACTCGGCGGCGGTGAGCGCGCCGGGCAGGCCGATGACGCTGACCTTGCGCTCGCCGATGCCCTCGACGAGCTGGCGGGTGACGTCGGCGTCGAGGACTCCGGGGACGAAGACGATGTCGGCGCCGGCGTCGAGGTAGGCGCGGCCGCGCTCGATGGCGTCGGCGACCGACTCCTCCATCGGGCGGTCGCCGCCGCGCACGATCGCGTCGGTGCGGGCGTTGAGGGAGAAGGGCACGCCCTCGGCCTCGCCGGCGGCGACGACGGCCGCGACGCGCGCCGCGGACTCGGCGAGCGGGCGCAGGCGGTCCTCCATGTTGGCGCCGACGATGCCGACACCGATGGCTCGGCGGGTGGTCTCCCCGGTGTCCTCGTAACCGTCGTCGAGGTCCGCGGTGACGGGGATGTCACCCGCGGCCGCGACGATGCGGCCGACCATGTCGAGGGTGAGATTGAAGGGGATGGTGCCGTCCGGGTAGCCGAAGGTGGCGGCGATCGAGTGGCCGGCCGTGGCGATGGCCCTGGTCTCCGGGAGGGCGAGGACCGCCTTCGCCGAGACGACGTCCCAGACGTTCACCACCCGCAGTATCTCGGGCGCCGCGTGCAGGGCGGACAGGGTGCGGGCGCGGTCGGCGGGCGAGGTGCTGGGCTGGTTCGAGCTCTCCGTTGTCATCTGGCCACGCTAGTGGCGCGGGGGAGCAGGGGGAAGGCCGCTCCCGACGAGCGGTCGTGTGCTTCGATCTGGCCATGAGGATCGCTGTGGCCGGTGGTACCGGCGTGGTGGGCAGGCACGTCGTCGAGGCGGTGTCCGCCGCCGGGCACGAGCCCGTGGTGATCGCCCGCTCGCAGGGCGTGGACCTGACCACCGGCGCGGGACTGGACGGCGTGCTCGACGGGGTCGGCGCCGTCGTCGACGTCAGCAACGTGACCACGCTGTCCCGGCGCACCGCCGAGCGCTTCTTCGTCCGCGCGAGCGAGAACATCCTCGCCGCCGGCAGGCGCGCGGGGGTGGGGCACCACGTGCTCCTGTCGATCGTCGGCGTCGACCGGTCCCCGCTCGGGTACTACCGCGCCAAGCGGCGGCAGGAGGAGGAGGTCCTCGCCGGCCCGCTTCCCGCGACGGTGCTGCGCGCGACCCAGTTCCACGAGTTCGTCGACCAGTCGTTGGCTCGCGTGCCGGGGCCGGTGGCCGTGGTTCCGCGGATGCGGATGCAGCCAGTGGCGGCCTCGGAGGTGGCGGCCTACCTCGTGGAGATCGCCGTCGGGGAGCCGCAGCGGCGGGCCGCCGACCTCGCGGGGCCGCAGGTGCTCGAGTTCGCCGACCTGGCACGGGAGGTGACGGCGGCGCGAGGGCTCCGTCGTCGGGTGCTGCCGGTCCGGGTGCCGGGCGGTGCGGGGCGGGCGATGACGAACGGGTCGCTGCTGCCGACGCAGGACGGGCCACGTGGGCGGATCACCTTCCGGGAGTGGCTGGGCGCCGACGTCCGGTAGGGCAGGCGGACGGAGAGCGGCTCGCAGGTCACCGGCTCGGCGCCGCCCAGGACTCGCGGACGGTGCCCGGGCTGCGCCGTCGGGAGCGGCTCAGCTGGCCGAGGATGCCGGCGACGGCGAGCACCAGGTGGCCGACGTACCAGGCCGGGTGGTCGGCGAGGGAGACCTCGGCGCCGACGAGGGACTCGACGTCGAGCATCCCCAGCAGCACCATGACGCCGGCGACGGTGATGCTCGCGCCGGCGAACGCGCTGACGATGATGAGCACGAGCTCGGGCAGGTTGGTGGCGATCGCGAGCAGCGCGAGCACCACACCAACGACGAGTCCGACCGTGGTGATCACCCACGGTTCGTCGGCGCCGACGGCGGCAGCGACCGTCTGGCCAAGGACGAAGCCCATCGCCCCGAAGCCGAGGATCACGGCGACGGCGTAGAACAGGTAGGCCAGCGCTGCGAACACGAGTGCGCCGACGATCGCCCCGGCCCAGCCGGCGACAGTGCCCAGGTACTCCTGGTCCGTCAGCTGTGTCACCGCGACGGCACCGACGCCGAAGCCGATGAAGGCGCCCCAGATCGCGAGCAGGATGCGCAGCGCGCCGCTGCCACGGAAGCACAGCAGCAGACCCAGCAGCACAGCGAGGACTCCGGTGATGATCTCGCTCATGGTTGCCTCCCCTCCTGCATGACCCTGGTGCCCATCCTGCGGGACGGCGGTGCCGAGCGCAGGCCGGCACCGCCTATGCGCGGCTCAGCGGCTGGGTGCTCGCCTTGCGGACCGCGCTCGTTCTGGTGTCGTGGTGGGCGTGCGGACCAGAGGAGGAACGATGTTCGCCATCTGCGCCACGTGCGCCGTCGAGTACACGACGCCGCCACCCGAGGTGTGCCCCATCTGCGCCGACGAACGTGAGTGGTCGGTGCCCGACGACGGGCAGCAGTGGACGAGCCTGGCCGCCCTGCGAGCCGACGGGCAGCGCCTCACCTGGTCGGAAGCCGAAGCGAACCGGGTGGAGATCGGCACGGAGCCGTCCCTGGGGATCGGCCAGACCGCGCAGCTGGTGACGACTCGCGCCGGCTCCCTGCTCTGGGACCCGACCGGGTACCTCGACGACGTGACGGTCGAGCGCATCCTCGCCCGCGGCCCGGTGCTGGCGGTCGCGGCCAGCCACCCGCACATGTTCGGCGTCCAGGTGGCCTGGGGTGAGGCGCTCGACGCGCCGGTCCTCGTCTGCGCGGCCGACGAGCAGTGGGTTGGTCGCCGCTCGGACCGGATCGAGCTCTACGAGGAGTCCCGGAAGCTCGGACCCGGTCTGAGCCTCCACCGCGTCGGCGGCCACTTCCCCGGCAGCGCGATCGCCCACTGGGCCGACGGCGCCGGCGGCCGCGGCGTCGTCCTCAGCGGTGACACGGTGTATCCCAACCCGGACCGCAGGTCGGTGGGGTTCCTCCGGAGCTACCCCAACCGGCTGCCGCTGTCCGCGGCGGTGGTGCGCCACATCGCCGACCGGCTGGCGTCCTTCGAGTTCGACCGGATCGTCGGCAACTTCGCCAACCCGATCGAGACCGGTGCCCGCGACGCGGTCGAGTGGTCCGCGCAGCGGCACATCGCGTGGGTGCGGGGAGACCACGACGAGGAGACCGGAACAGTGACTGGGATGCTCGATCCGGCCGGGGCGTAGCCGGCGCCTGGCCAGCGGAGGGGGGGGACGTTCCTGAAGAGGCTCGTCCGCGGAGTCTGATAATCAGATAGACTTCCTGTCATGCGCACTGTCACGGCCACCGAGGCGTCGCGTCGGTTCTCCGAGCTGCTCGATGCGATCGAGGCGGGGGAGGCGGTGACGGTGACTCGCGGCAACCGCCCGGTCGCGGAGATCCGCCCGGCTCGTCGCCGCACGGGTCGCGACCTGCGTGAAGCGCTCGCCCAGACCGACGCTCCCGACGACGGGTTCGCTGCGGATATTGCCGGGGCGGTGGGCAGCCTGGCCCAGGAGGTGGCCGACCCGTGGCGAGACGCCTGATCCTCGACACCAACGTCCTCATCGACTACGAGCGAGGGCAGCTGGATCAGGCAGCACTGGACGACGATGAGCTGGCGATCGCGGCCATCACGGTGGCGGAGTACCGCACCGGCATCGAGCTCGCCGACTCGGTCGAGCGGGCCGCGGCACGGTCCCGTGCGCTGGCGCTCATCACCGAGACGATCGAGGTGCTCGACTACACCGAGGTGACCGCGGCCCACCACGCACGGTTGATCGCTCACACTCGACGATCCGGCAGGGTCCGGGGAGCTCACGACCTGGTCATCGCCGCCCACGCTGCCCAGACCGGACGCGTTGTGCTCAGCCGTGACGCCGTGGCCAGGTTCGGTGATCTTCCCGGCGTCATCGCCGAAGAGCCCGCGGGACGGTGACTGCCTAGCGACCTCGGCCGTGGCCTGAGGGCAGGATCGACGCGCCGCGCCCTCAGCGCCTCGCCGTGGGCAGGTGAGCAGAGAGGAACTGCCCGGTGACGCTGTGGGCGTCCTCGGCGATCTGATCCGGCGTGCCGACGGCGACGATCTGCCCGCCAGCCTCGCCGCCGCCGGGGCCCATGTCGATGACGTAGTCGGCGTTGGCGATGAGGTCGAGGTCGTGCTCGATGACGATGACGGTCGCGCCGCGGTCGGCCAAGCGCTGGAGCACGCGAAGCAGCGTGCGGACGTCGAGCGGGTGGAGGCCGACGCTCGGCTCGTCGAGGACGAAGACGGCGTCGGACTGGTCGCGGTGGAGCTGGGTGGCGAGCTTGAGCCGCTGGGCCTCGCCACCGGACAGCGCTGGAGTGTCCTCGCCGAGCGTGAGGTAGCCCAGGCCCAGGTCCGCGAGGGCCTGCAGGCGCCGGCGCACCTTGGCGATGTCGCCGACGGCGTCGATCACCTCGTCGACCGTGAAGCCCAGCAGCTCCGGCAGGGCGAGGCCGTCGCGGCGGATCTCGCTCGCCTCGGGGGCGTAGCGTGAGCCGTTGCAGTCGGGGCAGGGGACGTCGACGTCGGGCAGGAACTGGACGTCGAGGGTCACCTGGCCGGTGCCCTCGCAGCGTGGGCAGGCCAGGGAGCCGGTGTTGTAGGAGAAGTCCGAGGCGGTGAGGCCGCGGCGCTTCGCCTCCTCGGTGGCGGCGTAGGCCTTGCGCAGGTCGTCGTAGACGCCGGAGTACGTGGCGACCGTCGAGCGGACGTTGATGCCGATCGGCGTCGCGTCGACCGTGTGGACGCGCTTGATCCCCTCAGCCTCCACGGACCGCACGTGACGGGGGAGCCGGGGTGCGCCGTCGTCGTCGTCCGCGAGGGCGAGCAGGGCCGGAACGAGGGACTCGAGGACCAGGGTGGTCTTGCCGGAACCGGAGACGCCGGTGACGGCGACGAGCCGGCCGCGCGGGACGTCGACCTCGAGGGGGTGGACGGTGTGGATGGCGTCGGTGGCGAGGCGGAGGCGCCCGGCGTCGAACATCTCCGCCTCCTCCGCGCGGTCGCGCACGACGACGGGCTCCTCGCCGGTGAGGAAGCCGCTGAGCAGGGAGTCGGGGCTGCCGGCGAGGTCCGCGGCGGTGCCCTGCGCGATGACGCGGCCGCCGCCGGTGCCGGAGCCGGGGCCGATCTCGACGAGCCACGACGCCTCGCGCAGGATCTGGACGTCGTGGTCGACGAAGACGACGGAGTTGCCGTCGGCGAGGAGGTCGCGCATGACGCCGATGAGGCCGTCGACGTTCGAGGGGTGCAGGCCGATGGAGGGCTCGTCGAGGACGTAGAGGACGCCCGTGGTGCGGTTGCGGACGGCGCGGGCGAGCTGGACGCGCTGGCGCTCACCGGTGGAGAGGGTGGCGCCGGCGCGGTCGAGGGTGAGGTAGCCCAGGCCGAGCTCGACGAGGCGGCGGGCCATGCGCTGGAGGGTCTCGACGAGGCCCTCGGACATCTCGTGCATGTTGCGCGGGAGGGTGGCGGTGACGGTCGGTGCCCAGGCGACGACGTCGTCGAGGGTCATGGCGGTGACGTCGGCGAGGCCGAGCTCGCCGATGCGGGGGAGGCGGGCGCGCTCGCTGAGGCGGGTGCCGTCGCACGTGCGGCAGGTGCCCTCGGTGAGGAAGCGGGCCACGCGCCTGAGGCGCTTCTCGTCGGTGGCCCGCTTGAGCTCCTCGGTCACGGTGAGGCGGGCGTTGCGGAAGGTGAAGTTGAGGTCGTGCACGTTCTTCTTCGTGGCGAAGGTGATGTGCTTCTTCTCCTCCGGGCCGTTGAACACGATCTCGCGCTCCCAGGCAGCGAGGTCGCGGAAGGGGACATCGGTGCGGACGCCGAACTCGCGGATGATGGCCGGCTGGACCTTGAAGTTGAACATCTGCCAGGGCACGACGGCGCCGTCGTCGATGGTCTTCGACTCGTCGGGGACGAGGGCGGCGTCGTCGACGTCGCGGACCACGCCGGTGCCGGTGCACGTGGGGCAGGCGCCCTCGGAGTTGAAGGCGAGCTGCTCGGCGCCGGGGGCCTGGACGTTTGCGCCGCACTCTTGGCAGGTGAAGGGGACTTCCGCGGCGACGTCAATGGTGGGCGGGACGCGGTGGCCGTTGGGGCACACGTGGCTGGCGAGCCGGGAGAACATCAGGCGGATGACGTTGAGGAGCTCGGTGGAGGTGCCGAAGGTGGAGCGCACGCCCGGCACGCCGGGGCGCTGGCGCAGGGCGAGGGCGGCGGGGACGTGCTCGACGGAGTCGACGGCGGCGCGCGGGGCGTGGGCCATGCGGCGCCGCGTGTAGGTGGACAGGGCCTCGACGTACCGGCGGGAGCCCTCCGCGTAGAGGACACCGAGGGCGAGGGAGGACTTGCCGGAGCCCGACACCCCCGCGATGGCGACGAGCTCACGCAGCGGGATGTCGACGTCGACGTCCTTGAGGTTGTGCACGCGGGCGCCGCGGACGGAGATGTGGTCGGGCTGCGAGGTCATCGAGGACTCCTCCGGAGGGGGACGCGGGCGCGGCGTCCATCCTCTCCGCAGTGACGACGCCGAGCGACTCGTCGACCCTCGCCCCGACTGCCCACGGCGCTTGCGGGCAGTCGGGGACCGCAGCGGCGACCCGGCTCAGACCGACCCGCCGCTGCGGCGTCAGGAGTCCTCGAGGACCGACAGGACGTTCCCCGCGGGGTCGGTGAACCAGGCGATGAGCGGACCGCCGCCGCGGAAGATGCCCTGCTCGTCCGTCTCCATCGGCGTCCCCGCGTAGTGCTCGAAGGTGACGCCGCGTTCCTTGAGCTCGGCCACGGCGGCCTCGACGTCGGGCACGGGGAAGTTGAGCACGGTGAACGTCGCGGGCTCGTGGGTGGGCTTGGCGTAGGCGAGCACGCGGGAGCCGCCGGGCAGGTCGATGAAGAGGACGCCCTCCTGGCGGGCCTCCTCGACCGACAGCCCGAGAGTGTCACGGTAGAAGGACGCCGCACGGGCGGCGTCGTCCACGGAGAAGCCGGCGAACGCGGTGCTGTTCTCGAACAGTGAGGTAGCCATGCAGGTGGAGACCACCCGCGACGGCGGAACTCATCGGTCGCCGTCGTGCACTGAGGTCTCGAAGGCACCGCTGGCGGCTGCACGAGGATGCCCGGGCGGGGGAGCCGTCAGCTGCCGAGGACCACCTGGTAGAGGCTGTGGGCGGGTGAGACCGACGCCGAGCATCGCGAGCCCGAGCGGCACCATCGCTAGCCACACGAGCACGTAGGCAGGTCATCTGTGACTCGCCCTGGCGATGCTCAGGCGCGGCTGGGGCGCTCGACGCCGTCGAGTGCCGTGGCGGCGCCCATCTTGTCCGCCGGGATAACGCTGAGCGTGCCGTCGCTCTCGAGGACGACGGCGCCGACGTTGGCAAGGTCGCCGTTGCCGGTGGCACGCACCGCCTGACGCAGCTCGCCCATGGTCACCCGCTCCTCGCGAAGTGCCTGCTCCAGTGGGTCCCCGTGGCGGAGCAGCAGCGTCGGCTTCGCGGTGATGACGGACCGGGAGCTCGGGACGCGGGTGGACGTCCACGTGATCACCAGCTGCAGCACGGTGAGGAGGCCGAAGGCGGCGAGCCCCTCGGCCCAGGTGACGTTCGTGTCGAGCAGGGCCGTGGCGAGGATCGAGCCGAGCGCGACGGAGACGATGAGGTCGAAGGCGTTGAGCTTGGCCAACGTCCGCTTCCCGGTGAGGCGCAGGACGAGGACGAGCGTCACGTACGCCGCGGCCCCCACGGCGAGGATGCGAACGATGTCGGACCAGGTGTCGAACCACATGCTGCCAGCCCAGCACGGACCGCGCGGGGCGGCGAGCCCGGGCGGACACCGCGCAACCGCTACGGCGCCGGTGCCGGCCGTTGGGTTGCCAGGGCGGTAGCCCCGGGGTCCGGCCCGAGGAGGACGACGGCGACGGCGTCGGCGTAGGCCTTGAGCTCGCTCTCCCGGTCCGCCTTGGAGATTACGGCGCTACCGGGCTCGGCCTTGGTCCCGTCGTACTGGTCCAAGGCGCGGTTGACCGGCGGCTCGACCGTGAACACGCTGATGTCCTTCGCCGGCCCGTAGAGGCCGAGCGAGATCCCTTTCTTGTTGGCCCGGTCCTTCCACGGCTTCGGCTTGCCCCCGGGTCCCATGTCCTCCCGCCAGGTGGCGTTCTCCTTACCGGCGCCCTCGTAGAGCTTGTTCCCGGTGACCGACGGCGACGCCCGCTTCTTCGTGACGAGCGCGGCTGCTCTCGCTGCCTCGGCGCGCTTCGCCTTCTCCGCCGCCTTCTTCTCCTCGTCCGTCGTCGGTTTCTTCGCGGCCTTTCTCTCGGGCGTCGGTACGGGGAACGAGCGCCCCTTGAGCGAGGCTCCGGTCGCCCGGCTCTGGATGGCGTACGCCGTCGCGAGGGCGAGGTCGACGTCGTTCTGGGTCCGGGCGCTGTCCGCCTTCTCGGACGCCCGGGTCAGGTCCTTGATCAGCTGCTTCATCAGGGCTTTTCGCTGGGGCGCCGCCATCCCGTCGAACGCGGCGAGGAACGCCCGGAACGCGGCGACCGCCTCGATGGTCCGCTTCTTGGCGGGGCTGGTGAAGTGCGGATCGGCGAACACGCCCGACGCCGAGGTGTCCTTGGTGCCGTGGATGCTGATGATCCGCGACGGGTGGAAACGGTCGATGAGCTCCATGAGCATGACGTTCTCGGCGAGGATGGGGGACACCTTCACCGGCCCGTCGCCGCCGCTCGCACTCGCCGTCGGGGCCGGCGCGGCCTTGAGCTCCTTCCCGGACGGGTCCAGCGCCTTGCCGCCCGAGTAGGAGCCCACCGTGGCCTCCAGGCTGGGGAAGTTCCGGTTGGTCTGGGTGCCGCGCTGACGCGTCCCCTCCTCGCCCCACGCCGGGTCCGCGTGCTGCGGGAACAGCGAGGGCACCACCACCACGGAGTAGTGCGGCTGCTGCTTCTGCAGGGTGGCGAGCAGCGCCTGCGCCACCTCGATGCCCTGCCGCTCGCTGCCGTGCACGCCCGCGATGACCAGGGCGCGCTCATCGCTCCTGCCCTTGACGAAGTGGACAACGACCGGCTGCGGCGGGATGTCTTTGGCGAGCGTCGGCGCCTCGGCCTTGGTGACGCCGCCGGACATGCCGAGCTGCCCGCGAAGGATCCTCAGAGCCATCCAGTGGTCGTCGGATCTCGGCAGCGCGGTCCGCAGCACGCCCGTCAGTGCCGCGAGCTCGGTGGCGTCGAGTGCGCCGTCCTTGAACCTCTTCTCGCCGACCAGCGCGAAGATCTCCGACGGCGGCTTACCTGTGGCCTCGTTGTCGAGCGCGTCGGAGAGCGGAGTGCGTTGGACGACAGGTCGGAGGAGGCGCTGGGCCTGCTGGTTCCCGACGGTCCGCTGCAGGTGCAGGGCCTGTGCCGGGGAGAGTCGCGCCGACGGCGGGGTGGCGAGGGCCAGGTCGACGGCGCGTCCTGGCTCGGTCCTCGTCGCCGCGGCACCGGAGAGCGTGGGTGGCCTCCCCGCCCCGCCCGGGCGTGCGCGAGCGTCGTCGCGGCGAGCCGTGCGGCCGCGTCGGGATGGTGGTCCCATGGCCGGCTCCATGCGCGTGCCTCTCCCTCGACGAGCAGCGTGGCACGCTCACGCTGTCGGTGGCCGTCCGGTCGGCCCGCACGACCGGGCACACCCGACTGCCCGATCGTGCGCTCGTCCGCGCCTTGCCAGGCCCGGCCCGCAGCGGACACTGGAACTCGTGCGACCCCAGGGTCTGCGCCAGGTCGGTGCCGGTGCCGCGTCGACGAAGTTAGGGCGGCGGCGCGGTAGCGGCACCGCGGGCGAGGTCACGCCGTCGAGGCCCCACGGCACGTTCCGCACGGACCGGCTCGACCCGCCGACGGTGCTGGCGATGCAGCGCACCGCTGGGAACCTGGCCGTCGTCGGCCTTCTCACCCGTTCCCGACGGCGCCGCCCACCACCGCGGCGGGTGCAGCGCGCGCCGCTGGACCCCAAGCAGGACCCCAAGGGCTACACCCAGCCACAGGGCGTGAAGAACGTCGCCGGAAGCGGGACGACGCGGCGCGTGGTCACCGTTCCCGGGTTCGGCGTCACCGGCGGGTTCAAGGCCGAGTACACCCACCGGAAGAAGGACGCGAAGACCGGGGAGCTCGTCGAGGTCAGGACGCCGAGCGCCGAGCGGCGGATGACCGAGCAGTCGCCGGACAACACGGCCGTCGTCGTCATGCCGGACGTCCTCGACAAGAACCGGCCCGTCCGGGTGGTGCTGCACTTCCACGGTTTCGGCTTCCGGGGCGGCACCGACCCGCACGCGGGGTACGCCGTCGCCTCGGGCAAGTCCAAGGACCCCGCCCACGGAGCGCTCGGCACCGTCCGCGACGTCGACCAGGAGCACTGGTCCCAGCAGATCGGCGCGGTGAACACCGCTCGGGGCGCGTCCGGCCCGCAGACCGTCGCCGTCCTCGCCCAGGGCCGCGGCCGGTCGGAGTTCGGCAAGGTCCCGACCTTCCCGTACGTCCGCGCCGTGCTCGACGCCGTCCCGGAGCTGGCCGGGGTGAGTGACTTCTCGCTCGTCGTGTCGGGCCACAGCGGCGGCGGGTCGACGCAGGTCGCGGGGAAGGTGGCGGACCTGCGCGACGCGGCGCCACCACCCGCGAGCGGCACGGCACCGACGCGACCCTCCGACGTCGTCGTCATGTTCGACGCCGAAGGGGTCCTCTCGGTGATGTCGTGGGTGGTGGGGAAGGTGGGGGAGCTGGCTGCCGGACTCAAGGCCGACCCGGCCGGTGGGCAGCGGCTCATCGACGAGTCCCCGAAGTTCCGGGGCTACTTCGCCGAGTGGGGCGGTTACCGCACCCCGTACGTCACCGCGAACAGGATGCTCAAGCGCGCGCTCGCGACGGTGCCGGACCAGTGGACCCTCGCGGGCTCGCCCGGCCCGGGCACCAAGGTCGAGGACCTGTTCCGCATCGTCGCCGTCCCGGGCGTGCGGCATGAGACGGTGATCTCCAAGACCGGTCCAGCGACCGAGGGGGCGCTGGCCGACGCACTGACGGCGTCGACGTCACCGACGAGCGACCGCGCCCAGGCGCTCCCGTGGGACGCGAAGACCGTCCCGGAACTCAAGGCGGCGAAGCCGAAGAAGAAGGCTCCCGCCGTCCAGCCGCTGGCCGTCCAGCGTGACGACCCTGCGACGGCACCACCCGCGCCCGCCGCGGTCGCGCCCAAGCCGAAGGCGACGACGTGGAAGGCGAGCGACGCGGCGTCGGACTACGCGCTGACGACGGAGGACACCACCCTGCTCGCCTCGCAGACGGCCGCCGAGCGCGCCGCGGACCGGGCGGCATTCGGCAAGAGGCAGCAGGACCGGATCGTCGAGCTGACGAAGGCGGCGAAGAAGCGCGCCCTCACCCCGGAGGAGACGACGGAGCTGGCGGGCCTCCAGGCCCTCAGGACGAAGGTCGAGAACGCCAACCGCGCGCTGCGGCGCACGGACGTCGAGCAGATCCTCGACGACGCCGGCTTCACCGTCGCCGGGTGGTACGGGGACATCCAGAAGGGGAGCTTCCTCGGTGTCCCGGCCCGGGTGCACAAGTCGCTCGCGGAGCGGCTCACCCAGGCGGAGACCGCGCTCGTCGGGGACGCGGCGATCAACCCGGACGGTGCCGATGCGAAGACCCTGGGCACCACCCTCGGCATGTACGGGACCGCCAGCGACCTCCGCGCCCCGAAGAACGCCGTCGGCGGGTCGAGCCTGAGCCTGCACACCTTCGGCCTGGCGGTCGACCTCAACTACAAGGGCAACCCCTTCCTCGGCAACCAGGGGAAGACGGCGCCCGACGTCGTCGCCCGGGCCACGTCCCTGGTGAACGGCGCCGCCGTCGACGTCCTCACCGACCTCGGCGACGCGCAGGCCTCCTTCACCGCTCTCAAGGCGGCCAACGACGCGCTCAAGACCTACTTCTCCTACCGCGAGGCCGCGAACCGGCCGCTGCTCGACGCCAAGCTCACCGGCCGTACAGCCGCCGCGGGGGAGCCGGCCGACGCCACCGGGTGGATCAAGGTCATCGAGCAGGACTACGTCGCGCTCAAGGACAAGGGCGACTTCAAGAAGCACAAGCCGCCGGAGGAGGGCTTCCTCGACCTCGACGAGCGGGTGGTCATGGCGCTCGTGGGCGCCGGGCTCACGTGGGGCGGGACGTACAAGACGGCGAAGGACATCATGCACGTCGACCTGCGTGAGGGCGACGGCGGGAAGGTCAACAAGGCGCGGATCAAGCACACCGACAGCACGTAGGGGATGCGGGCGGCGCAGCTACTTGCGCGCGGGGTCGTCCACGAGGGATGACGCCCAGTCCGGCACGTAGGAGGAGACCTCGATCGGCGGTCGCTGGTAGCCGGTGCCTGGCGGACGCTTGGGCAGCGTGACCTTCTCCTCGCGCGGCACGTCCTCGTAGGGCAGCGAGGAGAGCAGGTGGTGGATCATGTTGAGTCGCGCCTGCTTCTTCGAGTCCGAGGCGACGTGGTACCAGGGCGCGACCGGCGTGTCGGTGTGGACCATCATCTCGTCCTTGGCCCGGGAGAAGTCCTCCCAGCGGGTGATCGACTCGAGGTCGATGGGGGAGAGCTTCCACTGGCGCAGCGGGTCGTGCAGGCGCTTGCGGAAGCGCTCGAGCTGGACGTCGTCGGAGACGGAGAACCAGTACTTGCGCAGGTGGATGCCGTCCTCGATGAGCATCTGCTCGAAGATCGGGCACTGGCGCAGGAAACGCTTGTGCTCCTCGGGGGTGCAGAAGCCCATGACCTTCTCGACGCCGGCGCGGTTGTACCAGGACCGGTCGAACAGGACGATCTCGCCGGCTGCCGGCAGGTGCTGGATGTAGCGCTGGAAGTACCACTGCCCGCGCTCGCGCTCGGTCGGCGCGGGCAGGGCGGCGATGCGGGCGGTGCGCGGGGACAGGTACTCGGTGATGCGCTTGATCGTGCCGCCCTTCCCCGCGGCGTCCCGGCCCTCGAAGATGACGACGACGCGCGCGCCCGTCTCCTTCACCCACGCCTGGAGCTTCCCGAGCTCGCCCTGCAGGCGGTAGAGC
Organism: Oceanitalea stevensii; assembly: GCF_014837105.1. Classification (GTDB taxonomy): domain Bacteria; phylum Actinomycetota; class Actinomycetes; order Actinomycetales; family Actinomycetaceae; genus Oceanitalea; species Oceanitalea stevensii. The sequence continues at coordinate 374,362 of NZ_JACSPO010000001.1, forward strand.
TCGGCCTCGTAGACCTTGTTCGGGATCTTCGTCGTGGTGAACCCGGCGGCCTCGGGGCTGATGTCGCTGGCGTCCGTCTTCGTTGATCTGGCCATGGGGAGAGTGTGCCGCTGATTGGTACGGGGCAACACCCGGACGAGCCTGCTACGACCAGTTCCGGTGGGCGAACACCAGGTCCCGCTCTGAAGGCGCGTCGCCATCGAAGTCAGACCCGACCTCGCCGGTCGATGCGTTGACCACAAGGCTCGCGAGTGACGGCTCTCCCCTGCGGAAGCAGTCCTCCGAGACGAGGTCGAGAAGCCAGCCCATGCCTTGCGTGAGGTAGGGCAGCGCAAGTTCGTTGCGCAGCTCGCCGTACGTCATCGTCTCTCGAGTGCGCGCGGCCTCGATCAACCGATCGCGCACGCGAGGCAGGCAGTCGAACGCCGTGGCGGTCACCGTCACCGTCCGGCCCTTCATCGGGACCTTCTCACCCTTGCGGAGCATGAGACTCATGCGCGCAATCATCGTGCTCCGCTTGGCCGGAGACCAAGCTCGGCCCTGTTACTGCCGTGCCCGAACATCCACATCCACCGAGTGCCACCCGCTGGCCCCGTCCGGCGCGGGCGAGGTGAAGCGCTCGGTCTGGACCTCCCCGTCCCCGTCGGTCGCACGGACGGTGAGCGTGTGCTCGCCGGGCTCGGCGTCCCACTCGAGCATCCACATTCGCCACGAGTCGACGGTGGGCTCGGCGGCCAGCGTGGCCGGCTGCCACTCGCCGTCGTCCACGCGCACCTCGACGGCGGAGATGCCGCGGTGCTGGGCCCACGCGACCCCGGCGATCACGGTCGGCCCGGCGTCGATCGGTCCGCGGCGGGGGACGTCGATGCGGGACGCGGTCTTGATCGGGCCGCGCTCGGACCAGCCGCGCGGCGTCCAGTAGCCCTCGTCCCGCGCGAAGCTCGTCACCTCGAGATCGACCACCCACTTCGTCGCCGACACGTACCCGTACAGCCCCGGCACGACCATCCGCACCGGGAAGCCGTGCTGGGCAGGCAGCGGCTCGCCGTTCATCCCGACGGCGAGGAGCGAGTTGCGGTCGTCGGTGAGCGCCTCGAGCGGGGTGCCGGCCGTCCAGCCGTCGGCGCTCGTCGAGAGCACCATGTCCGCCTCGGGGAGCGGGCGTGCGCGGGCGAGGAGCTCGCGCACCGGCCACCCCGTCCACACGGCGTTGCCGGCGAGGTTCCCACCCACGTAGTTCGACACGCACGCGAGCGTCACGAGCGCCTCGACCATCGGCTGGTCGAGCAGCTCGGCCATGTCGATCTCGACCTCCTGCTCCACCAGTCCGTGCACCCGCAGCCGCCACGTCGCGGGGTCCACCTGCGGGACGGTGAGCGCGGTGTCGATGCGGTAGAAGTCGTCGTTGGGCGTGCGGTAGGTCGTCTGGCCGGGCACGCCCTGGTCCGCGGCGGCGGGGACGGTCACCGGCGCGGCGACGCGGGGCACGACGAACGCGTCACGGGCTGCGCGTACCGCCTCGCCGGCGCCGCTGAGGACGCGGCCGGCGACGATGCCGAGCACGCCCAGCACAGCGAGCGCCCCGCCGCCGACGAGCACCGAGCGGCGGGTGAGATCACCGGGCATCTCGACCTCCGCCGTCGCCGTCGTGAGGTCGCGGTTGAACCAGGCGAGGACGAGGGCGCCGACGACGATGCCGGCCATGGTCGGCAGGGCGTCGGTCGCCGCCGCGCCGGGCCGGCTGAGCACGGCCGCGACTCCGAGGATCCCGATGAGCGTGAACGTCACGAGTCCGGCGGCCAGCATCCAGCGGGCGAGCAGGCCGATGCCCGCGCACGCGGCGAGGAGCACGAGGCCCATGCCGACGAACAGGGCGGTCTTGTCCGAGGTCCCGAACGTCGCGACGGCGAAGTCCTTGAGCCACGGCGGGGTGAGGTCGACGAAGGCGTCGGCGACGGCGAGCAGCGGCGACGGCGTCCCCTCGACCGTGGTGAGGCGGGTGAGCAGCCCCGCGAGCAGCTCCGCGACGCCGAGCGTCACCGCCCCCGCGGCCAGTCCGGCCAGCGCGGCCGCACCTCGCGGGGTGAGCGTCACCACACCATGGTCCCACCCCGCGGGGAAGTTCCGCGTGAGACAGGCCTGCGTGGGGGCGACCTCGGTGCAGGCGCGCCCATGCAGTTGTGCACAACTTGCAGTAGTGCAAACACGGTCGGTATGTCCATTGACCCACCCGGCTCCCTGCGCGAGCGCCGGAAGGCCGAGACCTGGCTGGCGATCCACGACGCCGCCGCGACCCTGGCCCTCGAGCGGGGGTTGGAGAACGCGACCGTGGAGGCCACCGCAGAGGCGGCAGGCATCTCACCGCGGACCTTCTTCAACTACTTCGCCACCAAGGACGACGCCGTGCTCGGGGTGCGCACGCCCACCCTCGACCGGGCGCTGCTCGACGGGTTCTCCCTCGACGGTGACCTGCTCGGTCAGGTCACGCGCCTCCTGCTGGAGGTGTTCCGCAGCGCTCTCGACGGGCCGGACCGGGTACGCCGCCACGAGCTCCTCGCGAAGTACCCGCACCTCGCCCGGCGACGCAAGGAGCTGACGGTCGAGGCCGAGGACCTCGTGCGGCAGGCGCTCACCGACCTGCTTGCGCAGGACCCGTCGTGGACGGCGGGGATCGACGGGCACTCGGTGGACGAGGTGGCGCGGATGCTCGTCATGCTCGCCGGCGTCCCGCTGCGCTCGATCGTCACGTCGCCCGATCGCGACGCCGGGGCCCGCATCCGGCCCGAGGACGTCGACGCGTCCCTCTCGCTCCTGCACGAACTCACCAGAAAGATCTCATGACCGCCACCACCACCCGCCGGGCCGACACTGGCTCCGGCACCCCGCACGTCGGCCTCCTCTTCGGTGGGCTCATGCTGGTCATGCTGCTCGCCTCGTTGAACCAGACGGTGCTCAGCACGGCGATGCCCACGATCGTCGGCGAGCTCGACGGCGTGACGCACATGCTGTGGGTCATCACCGCCTACATCCTCGCCTCGACGATCATGATGCCGATCTACGGCAAGCTCGGTGACCTCATCGGTCGCAGGCCGCTGCTCCTCGCGGCCATCGCACTGTTCATGGTGGGGTCCGTCGTCGGTGCGCTGGCCGGCGGCATGACGGCGCTCATCGTCGCCCGTGCCATCCAGGGCCTGGGCGGAGGCGGCCTGATCATCCTGTCCCAGGCCACCATCGCCGACGTCGTCCCGGCGCGGGAGCGCGGCAAGTACATGGGCGTCATGGGCGCCGTCTTCGCCGTCTCGTCGGTCGCCGGGCCGCTGCTCGGCGGCTGGTTCACCGAGGGGCCGGGCTGGCGCTGGGCGTTCTGGATCAACGTCCCGCTCGGGATCGCCGCCGCCGCCGGCGCCGTGTTCCTGCTCAAGCTGCCGCGCCCGCGCGGCAGGGTCCGGCTGGACATCGGCGGGATGATCCTGCTCGCCGTCGCCACCACGTGCCTCGTGCTCGCCGCCTCCTGGGGCGGCCACACCTACGCCTGGTCCGACCCTGTCATCCTCGGCCTCATCGCCGGCACGGTCGTCGCCGCGGTGACGTTCGTGGCCGTGGAGCGACGCGCCGCGGAGCCGATCCTGCCCATGCACCTGTTCGCCGAGCCCAACTTCAACTTCACCACGGTGGCCGGCCTGCTCATCGGCGTCGGCATGTTCGGTGCCATCGGCTACATGCCCACCTACCTGCAGATGACCTTCGGCGTCGACGCCACCGAGTCCGGGCTCCTCATGATCCCGATGATGGGGACGATGCTCGTCACCTCGACCGTCACGGGCCAGCTCGTCACCCGCACCGGGCGCTACAAGTGGATGCCGATCAGCGGCAGCCTCATCCTCGCCGTGGGCCTGGTGCTGCTGTCCACCCTCACCGCGGACATGGGCGTGTGGCACGTGTGCCTCTACGTCGGGGTCATCGGGCTGGGACTGGGCATGTCGATGCAGATCCTCGTGCTCGTTGTGCAGAACACCTTCCCGCTGCGCGAGGTCGGCACCGCCACGGCGTCGAACAACTACTTCCGCCAGATCGGCGCCACGCTCGGCTCGGCCCTCGTGGGCAGCATCTTCACGAGCCGGCTGGCGAGCCTGCTCGTCGAGCGGCTTCCCGCCGAGGCGGTCGAGAGCGTCGGCGGTGGTGCCGACTCCCTGACTCCCGCCATGGTCGCCGGCCTGCCGGACGCGATCCGCCAGCCCATCATCGAGTCCTACAACGACGCACTGACCCCGATCTACCTGTGGATCGCGCCCCTGGGCCTCGTCGCCGCGGTGCTGCTGTGCTTCGTCAAGGAGATGCCGCTGGCCACCAGCCTGGACGACGAGCAGGTTCCCCAGGCCGCCGTCGAGGGCAACCTCCTGGTGCAGGCCGACATGGTGGAGGAGGATGCCGAGGCCCGCGGGCCTCGTGCGGAGGCTGTCCGCGGCGGCACTGCCGACCGGTAGCTGTCACGGTGCCAGTCGCGGGCCCCGGTGACACTGGTGCCCCGCGGCGACTCCGCGCGACGCCCTGCACAGCACAACGAGATCGGAGGCCCTGATGCCGTTCGCCGACGAGATGATCGGGACGCAGACCGTCCGCGCCCTGACCGCATCGCTCGAGACGGTGCGACCCGACCTCGCGCTGACGGCGGTGCGTGCAACGGAGCAGGCGCTGGCACCGCTGTCCTTGCGTGAGCGCAGCGACCTGCTGCGGGACGCGCTGCTCGCAGACCTGCCGGGCGACTATCCCGCGCTGGCCGCGACGGTCCGCGCAGCACGCGACCGCGCCGAGTCGTTCACCGGCTGGCTCATCTGGCCCGTCACGAGCGCCGTCGTCGCCAAGGCGATCGAGGACGGCTCGGCGGGCGCGTTCGACGACGCTCTGGCCCTGATGGCGGAGCTCACCCCGCGGCTGACCGCGGAGTTCGCCATCCGCGGGCTTCTGAACCACGACCTCGACCGGGCTCTGACGATCATCCAGGGCTGGGTCGCCTCCGAGGACGAGCACGTCCGCCGGCTGGCCACGGAGGGCACTCGTCCGTTCCTGCCCTGGTCCGTGCGGGTACCGGGCATCCTGGTCGACCCCCGATCCACGCTCCCGATCCTGCACGCCCTCTACCGGGACGAGTCCGAGTACGTGCGCCGCTCGGTGGCCAACCACCTCAACGACCTGAGCCGCCGTGAGCCCGACCTGGTCGTCGAGACCGCGGCGGCCTGGCTCGGCGCTCCGGGCGACGCCGACGTGACCCAGGAGAACACCCGGAGGCTGGTGCGCCACGGCCTGCGCACCCTTGTGAAACAGGGGCATCCCGGAGCGCTCGGCCTGCTCGGGTTCACGCCGGCGGCGGTGGAGGTGACGGGACCGGTGCTGGCCACCGACGTCGTCGCGGTCGGGGAGGTGCTGACCTTCACCGCCTCCGTCCGCAACACGGGGACGGAGTCGGCCGAGCTGGCCGTGGACTACGTCATCCACCACCGCAAGGCGAACGGGTCACAGACCGACAAGACGTTCAAGCTCACCACCCGCCGACTCGCACCCGGCGAGGCCGTCGACCTCGGCAAGCAGCACTCGTTCCGTGTCATCACCACCCGGCGCTACTACACGGGGGAGCACGCACTCGAGCTCCAGGTCAACGGCGTCCGGTACGGCCGTGTGAGCTTCACCCTGACGACCCCGCCGGAGCAGGTAGCCGCGGAGGGGTGACGCCAACGGCAAGACGGGCCGGGTGTCTGCGTGTCCGACGACGTCCGGGCACACCGGAGCGGGGAGGTCCCCCCTCGACGCCTCCCCGCTCCGGTGCTGTCCCGGGCCGGCCTATTCCGCGACCGCGCCCCTCCGGCGAGCGACGGCCGTCACCGCGATGCCGGCGAGCAGGGTCGCCAGTGCGCCGGCGAGCACCGCCGTCGAGACGCCGGTGGTCGGCAGGGTGCCGCCTCCGGCGGACGGGCCCTCACCGGTGCCGCCGCCGGGCGCCTGGGTACCGCCGTCGTCGGGTGCCGTCGTCGGCTGCTGCGCGGGAGGCGTGTCGGTCGGGGCGTCCGTCGGGTGCTCCCCGTCCAGGGCCGCGAGGGCGTCGAGGTAGTCGTAGACCGCGAGCCCGATCTCCTGGACGATCGGGTTGCCGATCTCCTGGGTCTCGTCGAAGCCGCCCGAGTTCGTCACCTCGGTGAGCACGACGACGGCGGCCTCGTGACCGGGCACGAGGAAGTAGCCGACGTCGTGGGTGACGTTGCCGGTCTCCCCGGTCTTGTGGGCCACGGGCGCGTCGTTCAGCACGGCACCGAACTTCGTGTCGACCTCCTGGTCACCCATCCACGTGAGGATCTGCTCGCGGGACTCCTCGCCCAGCAGCTCGTCCCCGTACATCGCCTCGAGCAGCGCGAGGGTGTCGCCGACGTCCAGCACGTTGGCCGGCTCGTCGATGAGCTCCCCGGGGAACATCTGCCGGTTGAAGCGCATGACGTCCAGGCCGAGGTCGTCGATGAGCTCCTGCGTGGTCGGCAGGCCGATGTGGTAGAGCAGCACGTTCGTCGCCGTGTTGTCACTCTCCACGACCATGCGCCGCACGAGCTCGCCCACCGTCGTCGTGAACGGCATCTCTTCGTCCTGGAAGCTGCCCGACCCGCCGACCACCATGTACGGGGAGATCGTCACCGGCGCGTCGAGGTGGAGCAGGTCGCGCTGTGTCTGGCGCATGACGGCGGCGAGCAGCGAGAGCTTGATGACGCTCGCCGGGTTGTACGGCTCCTGCGACCCGAGCAGGACTCGGTCGCCGTCCGCGGTGAGGTCGCTGAAGCCCACGGACACGCGGACGTCCTGCGCCGCTGCCCCGTCGATGTAGGGCTGGACGATCGCCTCGACGTCGGCCGTGACGTCCCCGGTGAGGCGCGCGAAGTCGTAGACGACCCGGGCGGTCTCCTGGACGAAGACGTCGGCCTCGGCGCGCGGCAGGTCGGTGAACGACGTCGTCGTGGTGAACGCGAGCTCCCGTCCGGGCAGCAGGACGATGCCGGAGTCGTGGGACACGTCGGCGAGCTCACCGGTCTTGTTCGCCAGGTGCGGGCGGGGGATCGCCGCACCGAACTTCGTGTCGACGAGCTGGCCCCGCATGAGGTCGATGATGTGCTCGCTGGACTCCGGACTGAGGACCTCGCCCTCCCACAGCAGGGTGACGAGCTCGGTGACCTCCTCGGCGGAGATGTAGTTCTCCTGCAGGGGAGGGGAGGCCGGGTGGATCATCTTGCGGCCGAGGTACAGGTCCTCGAACCCGAGTGCGTGGACGTAGTCGTTGACGGCGTCGAACCCTCCGGCCAGGTCGATGAGGACGTTGGTGGCGGTGTTGTCGCTGACCTGGACCATGAGCTCCATAAGCTCGGCGACGGTGATGTCGAGCGGGAACTGCCCGTCCTTGAGCGTGCCTGAGCCGCCGACGATGTTGGGGTCACCGGCCGGGATCGTCACGGTCTGGTCGAGGTCGAGCTCGCCGGCGTCCACGTCGGCCATGAGCGTGGCGAGCAGCGGCAGCTTGATGATGCTCGCCGCCTTGACCTGCTCGTCCTCACCGGCCACCAGCGTCGCGCCGTCGAACCCGCCCGCGAGGTCGGTGACGGCGACGCTCAGCGTGACGCCGGACTCGGCGGCGTCGGCGACGACGGCGTCCAGCCGGCTCTCGAGGCCGTCCCAGGTCTGCAACGGCTCCGCTGATGCGGTGCCCGCCCCGGCGAGCACAAGAGCGGCTCCGACCGACGTCGCCACCAGCCCCCGTGTCGCTCGGCGTGATCCTGTGCGCATGCCCAAGGTCCTTTCGTCGTCGTGGGTTAACACGACGGAGTAAAACCGAGCGACGTTGCCGGGGTGTTGCGACCTGTTAACTCCGTGTCACTTCGGGCCCAGGCCTCAGCTGCAACGTCATGAAGGTGCTCAGCGGGTCGGGCGCGTAGTCACCGAAGGGCCCGGTCTCGAGAAAGCCGTGGCGCGCGTAGAGCCGGCGCGCGGCGGCGAAGTAGTCCATCGAGCCGGTCTCCAGGTGCACGCTCGTGAAGCCCCGCTCCCGGGCGACGGCGAGCAGGTGTGCCAGCATCGCTGAGCCCACCCCTCGCCCGCGGGCTGTCGCGACGGTACGCATCGTCTTGAGCTCGGCGGTCCCCTCTCCGAGCCCTTTGATGGCGCCGCAGCCGAGCAGGGCGCCGTCGTCGTCGCGCGCGGCGAAGAAGGTGACGTCCGGGTCGCGAAGACCCTTGTCGGTCAGCGCGTGCATGCTCTCCGGGGGCGAGGTGGCGTACATGTCCTGCAGGTGCTCGCGCAGCAGCGCCGCGACGTCCTGCGCGTCCAGGTTTCCAGGTTCGATTCGCACGGGAGCACCGTAGGACGCCGCGGTTTCGGTCGCGTTTCGCGCCGCCCCACCGGTGCGGTCTCCCGCCCAGCACGGTGTAGACAGGGAGAATGCCTCACCCGTCCCGCCGCTCCGCCGTCGCACCGTTCCAGGTCATGTCGATCCTCGACCGCGTCGCCCAGCTGCGCGCCGAGGGCCGCGACGTCATCTCGCTGTGCGCGGGGGAGCCGTCCGGCGGCGCGCCCCGTGCGGTGCGCGAGCTCGCCGCGAGCACCCACGCCGGCGGTCACGCCCTCGGGTACACCAGCGCGCTGGGCCTGCGGGAGCTGCGCGGGGCGATCGCGGGCCATTACGGGCGCTGGTACGGGCTGGACGTGTCCGCCGAGCGGGTCGCCGTCACCACCGGGTCCTCGGGCGCGTTCATGCTCACCTTCCTCGCCGCGTTCGACGCGGGGGATGTCGTCGTCCTCGCCCGTCCCGGCTACCCCGCCTACCGCAACATCCTCGACACTCTGGGGTGCCGGGTGGTGGAGGTCGACTGCGGGGTGGAGGTCGGCTTCCAGCCCACGCCCGAGCTGCTCGACGGCGTGCTCGCCGAGCACGGGCGGGTCGCGGGACTCGTCATCGCCTCGCCCGCCAACCCGACCGGCACGATGATCGGCCGCGAGCGGATGACGGCGCTCGTCGCCTGGTGCGCCGAGCACGACGTGCGCCTGGTGAGCGACGAGATCTACCACGGCATCACCTACCCGGCCGACCCCGCCGCCCCCGACGCGCGTGGGGTGTGCGCGTGGGACGTGCCCGACGCTGGCTCCGCCGTCGTCATCTCCTCCTTCTCCAAGTACTGGGGTATGACGGGGTGGCGGCTCGGGTGGGCGCTGCTGCCCCCCGACCTCGCCGGCGCCGTCGACGCGCTCGCCGGCAACGTCGCCCTGTGCCCGCCCGCCCCGGCGCAGCACGCCGCCCTCGGCGCGTTCTCCGACGCGACCTACGCCGAGGCCGACGCGCGCGTCGCCGACCTCGCCCGCACCCGCGCCGTCCTGCTCGACGACGTGCCGCGGCTCGGGTGGGGACCGGTCGCGCCCGCCGACGGGGCGTTCTACCTCTATGCCGGGCTGGGGGAGCGGCTGGGCCGGTACGCGTCCTCGGTCGAGTGGTGCGAGGCGCTGCTCGAGCAGGAGGGGGTCGCCGTCGTGCCGGGAGTGGACTTCGACGGAGCGCGCGGGCACGAGTACGTGCGCCTGTCGTTCGCGGCGGGTGCCGAGGCCGTGCGTGAGGCCGTGCGGCGGATTGAGCGGTTCCAGGAGTAGCCAGCTACGGAGCCGCGGCGTACTCCACCGGCCGGCCCGACTCCAAGCGCCAGATGGCATGGTCGAGACGGATGGAGCTCACCCCGAGGGCGTCGGCCGCGGCCGTGACGAGCTCGCGTGCCTGCTTGGAGCCGACTGCGCCGCCGACGGCACGCGTCACGTAGCGAACCACCATGCGGTCGGCCTTGACCCCGGGCACCCCGCACAGCATGAGGAAGTATCCCCAGGCCAGTCCGGAGCTCTGCCCTGGAAGGGCCAGCCACTCCCTCTTGACAGCAGATGTCTCCTGGGCGCCAGGGTCGGTGAGGCCGACTCTTACTGCGTCCACGCTGCTGAGGTCGTGCTCGTCGAGGATCTGGGCGACGCGCTGCACGACCTCGGCCTTCAGGGGCGCGCCCGGCTTCGTGGAGGTGCGCCACTTGTTCGTCCGCTCGACCAGTCCATCAACACCCCAGCGCCCGACGGCATCGACGAGGTCGGCGGCGCTGTCGGTATTCGGGTCGGCTCCCTCTTCGCGACGAGCCGCGCGGTACCGGTTGACGGCGTTGACGACTCCTGAGTAATGCGTACCGATGGAGAAGACGGAGTCGATGACGGCCAGCGCCACACTGTCGTAGCCCGTGGGCGCGATCCACACCTCCTGATCGCTGCCGAGCTCCTTGCGGATCTGCTCGACCAACTGGTCGCCGTCGCTCATCACTGAACCTCTCGTTGGGAAATTTCGAGCGTATCGGTGCTGCTAGACACGCCGGCGGACTTTGACGGGAGGACGTCGGAGCCCACTCGGCCATGGCCGCGTCACGGCAGGCGGGCCTGCTTCATGAGCTGGGACGAGTAGACGTTGCTGATCCGTACGCCGTCGAGCCAGGCGGTCAGCCGCGCGGCCTCGGCGTCGAGGGCGGATCGTGCGACGGCGCTGACGTCACGGTGCAGGACCACCTTGACGGTGTCGTCGTCGTCCTGGACCCAGGCGCCGACGATGCGGCCGTCCCACCACGCGGTGTTGCCGGCGTTGCCGTTGGTGTCGAAGAGGTAGGGGGTGTCGGCGGGGTCGAGGTAGAAGCCGCGGCCCTTCCAACCCATGGTCGTGGGGTCGAGGGTGGGTAGGAGCGCGGCCCACGGCTCGGGTGCGGGCACTGGCTCCTCGTCCTCGGGCAGCACCCAGCCGACCTGTCCGCCGTCGAGGCTCACCTGCACGGCGTCGACGGCAGCGAGGGCGGCGCGCGCCGCTGCCTTCGTCGAGCCAAGCCACCACTGCACGTCCTCGACCGATCCGGGGCCGAACGTCATGAGCCAGCGGCGGACGATCTCGGCGTAGCCGTCGTCCGCGGGCACGGGAGTGGGTCGCTCGCCGAGCCAGGACTCCATCAGCGTCCAGGTGGGCCGGCCGATGCGCCAGTGGCCGGCGTTGGGACCGCGGACGATGCGGCCCTCGGCACCGAGCATGGTGAGCACGCGTGGCCCGATCTGGAAGGTGCCGCCGTACTTCTTGTCGAGGTTGGTCGTGAACTGCCCCGTGAGCTCCGGTACCTGCTCGCGCAGAGTGCGCGCGGACAGCGGGCCGTTCGTGGCGAGGTGGGCGAGGACGGCGCTCGCGGCCGCGTCGAGCCAGGCGGCGCCGTCGTCGGCCACGGCGTACTTCTCGACGTCGCGGGCGATGACACGGCGCTGCTCGGCGGCAACGCGGGCGGAGGCACTGCCGAGCGCCGCGGGAAGGAGGTCGCGCGGGAAGACGAACAGTGTGCGACGCATCGCGAGCTGCTTGACGAGGCTGCGGTCCTCGTACATCGCGCGGTCGACGTCTGCGGGCGTGACGCCCTCGGTGCGGGCATGGACGGCGAGGTGGACGGTCGACGGCTCGGTGGCGTGCAGGACGGTCATCGCCCGGGTGGCGGCGACGGGGTCCGACAGGCGGTGGGCCGGGTGCAGGGCGTGGCGGATCGCGAGCCGGCTACGGCGTTCGGTGTCGTCGATGTGGCGCATCGGGGACCACTATGCAGGGTGGCTATGACATCGGGCCGGAGCGCTCCGCTGAGCGACACGGGAACGCACCCTGCGACTCTCGCGACCCTCGTGTAGACAGGTCTCATGCCACTTGACGGTGAGTACGCCCCCAGCCCCAGCGACCGCGCCCGCAAGCAGGCCGAGCTGTATGAGAAGTCCAACGGCCAGGAGGGCAACACCCTCGGCGGGCGGCCCGTCGTCATCCTCACCAGCGTCGGCGCCAAGTCCGGCAAGCTGCGCAAGACGCCGTTGATGCGCGTCGAGCACGAGGGCCGTTACGCCGCCGTCGCCTCGTTGGGCGGCGCTCCCAAGCACCCCGTCTGGTACTTCAACGTGGTGGCCAACCCGCACGTCGAGCTGCAGGACGGCGCGGAGAGGTGGGACATGCAGGCGCGGGAGGTCACCGGCGCGGAGAAGGAGGAGTGGTGGGCCCGTTGCGTCGAGGCCTTCCCGCCCTACGCCGAGTACCAGCAGCGGACGGACCGCGAGATCCCGGTCTTCGTCCTCGAGCGGATGTCCTGATGTCCACGCTGCGCACCGTCGCCCGCCTCGCGCTGGGCGTCGCCATGATCGGCGCCGGCGTCGGGCACCTCACTGTCCAGCGCGAGGAGTTCCAGGCGCAGGTCCCCAACTGGTTCCCGCTCGACAAGGACTTCACCGTCCTTGCCTCCGGCGTCGTCGAGATCGCGCTCGGCTCCGCCTTCATCGCCCTGCCCAAGCACAAGCGGGTGGTCGGGGCGGTGCTCGCGCTGTTCTACGTCGTCATCTTCCCGGGCAACATCGCCCAGTACCTCGAGGCCAAGGACGGCTTCGGCCTCGACACCGACGAGAAGCGGCTCGGCCGCCTCTTCTTCCAGCCGGTGCTCATCCTCTGGGCGCTCTACGGGGGCGGTCACCTGCGTCGTCGGAAGCGGAGCGAGCTCACCGACTCCTGACGGGCTGCCCTCCGGCGCGAGGGGGAGACGTGTGCGCGAGACGTTAACCCGATCCGCCTCGTGGATCGGCTTAACGTCTCCGAACACGGTCACCTGCTGCGACGCCCGCCCCGCGGCAAGCCCGCCGCCACCGCGCCCGCGACAGCGATGATCGCCACCGCTGCCACTGCCGTCCCGCCCCACGCACCCACCTCCCACGCCTGGCCCAGCAGCACCCCGCCCACCGAGGAACCGGCGTAGTACGCCAGCGTGTCGGTCCCCGAGCCGTCGGAGGGCCGCGGGCTCAGCCGCGCCGACGCCGCGGACGCCACCGCGTGCACCATGAAGAAGCCCGCCGCCACCACCGCCAGCCCCAGCCACACGAGCACGAGCGAGTTCGGCACGGTGAGCGCCACCCCGGCCGCGCACGCCGCCAGCCCGGTCAGCGCCGTGGTGCGCAGGCCCGCGCGCCGCTCCAGGCGTCCGGCGAGTGACGACGTCGCCGTGCCCGCGAGGTAGCTGAGGTAGAACATCGAGCCCAGCCCCGTGCCGAGGAGGAAGGGCGGCGCATGGGTGCGGTAGCCGATGACGTTGTAGACGCCCACGAACATCGCCATCCCGAGCCCGCCGAGCAGGTAGACGCGGATCCGGGCGACACGGGCGCCGTCGTCGTCGGTGCGCGGTTGGTGGCCCGCGCGGGTGGGAGCGCGTGAGGAGCGGGGGAGGAGCAGCGCCGCGGCCGCCGTGAGGCCAGCTCCGGCGAGTGCGACGACGAGCATCGCGGCGCGCCACGTCGTCACGTCCGCGACGACGCCGCCGAGCACCCGCCCGCCCATCCCGCCGACCGTCGTGCCCGCGACGTAGAGGCCCGCCACCCGCGTCACCCACCCCGACGCGACGTTCTCCGCCACCCACGCCAGCGCGGCCGCCGGGACCGCGGCCATGGCGGCGCCCTGGACAGCGCGGGCGAGGAGCATGAGGGCGAAGGTCGGCGCGAGTGCCGCCACCACCCCGGCGACGACGGCGCCCGCCAGTCCCAGCACCATCGTCCGTCCCCGGCCCACGCGTTCGGACAGGCGTGCCAGCGGCAGGACGGCGACGGCGATCCCGAGGGTGGAGGCCGACACGAGCAGGCTCGCCCGCGTCGCCCCCACGCCGAGCTCGGCCGAGACGAGCGGGAGCAGCGGCTGGACGACGTAGACCATCGCGAAGGCGGCGACGCCCGTGGCGCCGAGCGCGAGCAGCGCCCGGCGGTACTGCGGGTCCTGCGGGCGCAGGCCCGCGGCGGGCGGGGCGGGCATCTGGTCACTGTAGGACTCGGGCCCGCCGGTCGCGCCGTGGCGCCGGAAAGGTCTCGCGCCGGTGACGAAGCAGTCCAGGTCCTTGCCACGCGCGTGCGGCGCTGGTTCACTCACGACATGTGGCTGTGACGCACGCCACACTGGACGCGAGGGGGCGTGCCGTGAAGACCGATCGACCGACACCAGGACGGGGAGCCCGGCGCGCACTGGCGCTGGCCGCGACGACGCTGCTGCTCGGGGCCGCTGCCTGCGGCTCCGACGCCGAGCCGGACGGTGGCGACACCAGCAGCGGCGGCGGTGCCGAGGGCGTGAGCATCGGCCTCATCACCAAGACCGAGACGAACCCGTTCTTCGTCACCATGCGTGAGGTCGCCGCGGAGTACGCCGACGAGCAGGGCGTGGAGCTCACCGCCCTGGCCGGCGCTTTCGACGGCGACAACGAGGGCCAGGTCCAGGCGATGGAGGATCTCATCGCCAGGGGAGTCGACGGGATCATGATCACCCCGAACAACTCCACCGGTGTGCTCGGCGCGATCGAGCAGGCCCGCGCCCAGGGGATCGTCGTCATTGCGCTCGACACGGCGACCGACCCGGAGGACGCCGTCGACGCGACCTTCGCGACTGACAACCTCGAGGCGGGCCGTCTCCAGGGCGCCTACGTCCGGGCAGCGCTCGGGGACGAGGAGCCAGCGCTCATCATGCTCGACGGCACGGCCGGCGGCACCGTCGACACGTTCCGGCACGACGGCTTCCTCGACGGCTTCGGCATCGAGGAGGGCGACGCCGCGATCCTCGGCATGGAGAACACCCAGGGCGACCAGAACAACGCTCAGACCGCGATGGAGAACCTCCTCCAGCGCAACCCCGACGTCAACGCCGTCTACACGATCAACGAGCCCGCCGCCCGCGGCGCCTACGCGGCCCTCGAGGCGCAGGGCCTCACGGACCAGGTGGTCATCGGGTCCATCGACGGAGGCTGCCAGGGCGTGCAGGACGTTGCCGACGGGCGGTACGCGGCGACGGTCATGCAGTTCCCCGCCGAGATGGTCCGCCAGGGAATGGACGCGATCGTCGAGGCTGCGGGCGGCGGCGAGCCGCCGTCGGGGTTCGTCGACACCGGCAGCATCGTCATCACCGACGACCCCGTCGAGGGCATCGACTCCGAGACGACCGAGTGGGGCCTGGAGAACTGCTGGGGCTGAGCCGACCGGTCGACGCAGGGACGGAGAGCCATGTCAGCGACGAGTGAGTCCGGCGCAGGGGCGCCACCGGCAGCCGTCGTCCGGCGCGAGCGGCTGGGACGCGCGCTGCGCAACCCGGTCATCGGCCCGCTGGGCGCGCTCGTCATCGCGATCGTCGTCTTCACCCTGACGACAGACACCTTCGCCACCGTCGGCAACGCCTCCCTCATCCTCCAGCAGTCCATCGTCATCGGGACTCTCGCCCTGGGGCAGACGCTCATCATCCTCACCGCCGGTATTGACCTCGCCAACGGCGCGATCGCGGTGCTCGGCACGATCGTCATGGCCAAGCACGTGGTCAACGGCGGGGACCCGTTGCTCGCGCTCGTGCTCGGCCTCGCGATCACCATGCTCCTCGGCACCGTCAGCGGTCTGCTCGTCACGCGCCTCGGGCTGCCGCCGTTCATCGTCACCCTCGGGATCCTCACCGTGACCTACGCCCTCGCGCGCCTCTACGCCGAGTCGCGCAGCTACCCCGTGGCGGACCGGCTGCTGCGGATCTGGGGGGAGGGGACGACCGTCGCGGGCGTGCGCATCACCTGGGGCACCTTCCTCCTGCTCGGCCTGTTCGCGCTCTTCTGGTTCATGCTCGGCCGCACCGCGTGGGGACGGCACGTCTATGCGGTCGGCAACGCTCCCGAGGCGGCCCGGCTCACCGGGATCAACACGCGGCGCACCGTCCTGTCGGTCTACGTCGCCGCCGGGGCGCTCTACGGCATCGCGGCGTGGCAGGCGCTCGGCCGCATCCCCAACGCCGACCCGAACGCCTACCAGACCGGCAACCTCGACAGCATCACCGCCGTCGTCATCGGAGGCACGAGCCTGTTCGGCGGCCGGGGCAGCGTCATCGGTACGCTCATCGGGACGCTCGTCGTCGGGGTCCTGCGCTCCGGACTCACCCAGGCCGGGATCGACAACCTCTACCAGGACGTCGCCACCGGCGTCCTCGTCATCGTCGCCGTCTCCCTGGACCAGATCTCCCGCCGGAGGGCCGCCCGATGAACGTCGACGACCGCGCCCCGGTCCTCGAGGCGCGCGCCCTGAGCAAGTCCTACGGGCACGTGCGTGCCATGTCCGAGGCTGACTTCGAGCTCCGTGCCGGGGAGGTGCTCGCCGTCGTCGGGGACAACGGCGCGGGGAAGTCGACGCTCATCAAGGCCCTGTCCGGCGCGGTCGTCCCGGACTCGGGTGAGATCCGGATGAACGGTGAGCCGGTGACCTTCCGTTCCCCTCTCGAGGCGCGGCAGCGGGGGATCGAGACGGTCTACCAGGACCTCGCGGTCGCGCCCGCGCTCGACATCGCCTCCAACCTCTTCCTCGGGCGTGAGATCCGCCGGTCGGGGATCGCCGGCAGGCTCTTTCGGGTCCTCGACGGCGGTGCGATGCGGACCGAGGCGAAGCGGCAGCTCGACGCGCTCGGCGTGCGGATACCGGACGTCCGTCAACCCGTGGAGACGCTGTCCGGCGGTCAGCGTCAGAGCGTGGCGGTGGCTCGCGCCGCCGCCTTCGGCACCCGGCTCGTCATCATGGACGAGCCGACCGCCGCGCTCGGCGTGCGGGAGTCCGGGATGGTCCTCGACCTCATCCGGCGCATCCGCGACCGTGGACTGCCCGTCGTCCTCATCTCCCACAACATGCCCCAGGTGTTCGAGATCGCCGACCGGATCCACATCCACCGGCTCGGTCGTCGCGCCGCCGTGGTGCGGCCGGGGGAGAGCTCGATGAGGGAGGTCGTGGAGATCATGACGGGTGCGACCGAGGCGGCCGCGGGCACGGGCGGCCCGGCGTGACTGGGGCCTCCGCCCCTCGCCCGGAGGTTCTCACCGCCGAGCTGCTCGAGCGGGTCCGGGCGCTCGTCGACCGGGGCGGACGGCGCATCCTCGGGATCACCGGGGCGCCGGGTGCCGGCAAGTCGACCCTGGCCCACGCCGTCGTCGACGCGCTCGGTGACAAGGCGTGCCTCGTGGGGATGGACGGGTTCCACCTCGCCGAGGCCGAGCTCGTGCGCCTGGACCGCCGAGCGAGGAAAGGGGCACCCGACACCTTCGACGCGCTCGGCTACGTCGCCCTGCTGCGCCGGCTGCGAGCCGCCGACGAGCGGACGGTCTACGCGCCGGTCTTCGACCGATCCCTCGAGGAGCCGATCGCCTGCGCCGTCCCGGTGCCGCGGGAGGTGCCGCTCGTCGTCACCGAGGGCAACTACCTCCTCGTCGCGGACGGTGACTGGGCCGAGGTGGGACCGCTGCTCGACGAGAGCTGGTACGTCGAGCCGCCTGAGGACGTGCGCATCGCCCGGCTCATCGCCCGGCACGAGGCCTACGGTCGTTCGCCGGAGGAGGCCCGCGAACGTTCGCTCGGCTCCGACCAGCGCAACTCCGAGGTCATCGCCGCGACGCGCGGGCGTGCTGACGTCGTCGTCGAGCTCCGCTGAGACGCGCAGGACCAGCCGCTGCCGCGCCGGTGTCGGTGGGAGCAACTAGCGTGTGGCGCAGCACACACTGACAAGGGGGCCAGACATGACCCAGCGACCCGTTCCGGGCGACCACCTGCGCGACTACTCACCGCGCCCACGCGGCGGCGACGACGAGGGCGGCCGCTCGCCGGGTGAGCGCGCCGAGCCGCTCAGGCGCACCACCTGGCGCAACCGGCTCCTCGGCCTGGCGGCCGGGCTCGGCGGTGGCCTCCTCGTCTTCCTCCTGCTCCCCGACGACCTCGCCGTCTCCGCCCGGGTCACCGCCGCCACCGCCGTCCTCATGGGCCTGTGGTGGATGACCGAGGCGATCCCGATCCCGGCGACTGCGCTCGTCCCGCTCGTCGTCTTCCCCATCTTCAACGAGACGACGGCGGAGGACGGGACCACCAGTCCGGTCACCGTCGACCAGGTGGGCGCCTCCTACGGCAACAACATCATCTTCCTCTTCATGGGTGGCTTCCTCCTCGCCCTGGCGATGCAGCGGTGGAACCTGCACCGGCGTATCGCCCTGGTCACCGTGCGGGCGATGGGGACGAGCCCGTCGATGGTTGTGGCCGGCTTCATGGTCGCGACCGCGTTCCTGTCCATGTGGGTGTCCAACACGGCGACCGCCGTCATGATGCTGCCGATCGGCGTCTCGGTGCTGCTGCTCGTGGCCAACCTCAAGGACGCCCCGACCGGCGCGCCGGGTGCTGCCGGTGGGACGGACCTGCAGTCCGAGGAGGTCAAGGAGCACGTCGTCGAGTCGACCTTCGGGACGGCGCTCATGCTCGGTATCGCCTACGCCGCCTCGATCGGCTCGCTCTCCACCATCATCGGCACGCCGCCCAACACGCTGCTGGTCGGCTACCTCGCGGACAACCACGACATCCAGATCGGCTTCGGGCAGTGGATGCTGGTCGGGCTGCCGCTCGCGGTCGTCTTCCTCGCGATCTGCTGGTTCGTCCTCACCAAGGTGCTCTTCAAGCCGGAGATCACCGAGATCCCCGGCGGCCGCGACCTCATGAACGAGGAGCTGGCCAAGCTCGGGCCGATGTCCAGCGGTGAGAAGCGGGTCCTCGCGCTGTTCGTCCTGGCGGCAGTGTCGTGGGTGGCGATCCCGCTCATCTTCGACGAGCCCTTCATCTCCGACGCCGGCATCGCGATGGTCGTCGGGCTGCTCCTGTTCCTGTGCCCCTCCGGCAGCGGCCGCGGCGTGCGCCTCCTCGACTGGGAGAGCGCGGTCAAGCTGCCCTGGGGCGTGCTGCTCCTCTTCGGCGGCGGTCTGGCGCTGTCCTCGCAGTTCGGCTCGAGCGGGCTGACCGCCTGGATCGGTGAGCAGGCGGAGGCCCTGGGGGGTGCGCCGGTCATCCTCGTGGTGGTCGTGCTTGTCACGCTCGTCATCTTCCTCACCGAGCTCACCTCGAACACGGCGACGGCGGCGACCTTCCTGCCCGTGGTGGGCGGCCTGGCGATCGGCATCGACATGCCGGTCCTGCTCGCCACGATCCCGGTCGCCATCGCCGCGACCTGCGCGTTCATGCTGCCGGTCGCCACCCCGCCCAACGCGATCGCCTACGGCTCGGGCTACGTGACCATCCCGCAGATGATGAAGGGTGGCATCTGGCTCAACCTCATCGGCATCGTCCTCATCACGGTCACCGCGATGACCCTCGCCGTGTGGGTGTTCGGGATCGTGTACTGAGACGCAGGAGGCCCCGGCCCTGTCGCGACAGGGCCGGGGCCTTCGTGCCGGACCGGCTCAGCGGGTGCTGCGCCGGCGGACGCCGAGAGTGACGGCGCCACCGGTGAGGAGCAGGAGAAGCGCGGCCAGGACCGGCGCGGCCGGCACGCCGGTCGTCGGGAGGCGGCCGCCGGGGCCGGCGGGCGCCTCGTCCTCCTCGCCGGAGTCCGGAGCGGGGCTCTCGCCGCCCGTACTGCCGTCGGTCGGCTCCTCGGTGGGCACCTCGCCGTCGTCGTCGCCCGGGCGCACCTGGGCGAGCAGCCACTGGAGCGTGGTGCTGTCCTCGTACGTCGGTGCCGAGGCGAGGTGGTAGTCGGGCAGCGAGAACGCCTCGTCGCCGTACTCGGTCCACAGCGCCAGCTCGGCGATGCGCTCCTCGCTGAGACCGCGGTCGCGGTAGGCCGCGACGAGGGCCTCGTACGCCCCCTCGGCGTTCTCGACCGGCAGCAGGTGGTCGCTCGTGCCGTGCGTGATCCACATCGGCACCTCGGCCGCGGCGATGAGGGCGTACTCGTCCTCGTCCGCCGCGAACCCGCCGGTGAGCAGCCCGCCCGCGAAGAGCTCGGGCCGCGTGGAGAACATCTCCCACATGAGCTGGGAGCCGTAGGACACCGACGTCGCGTACACCCGGCGCTCGTCGACCGAGAAGCGTGCGGTGAAGTCCTCGAGCAGCTGGAGCACCTGCGCTGCCTCGAGCTCCTTGCCCACGCGCGCGTTCTGCGGGGCGAGGACGATGACGTCCTCGTCGGTGCCGGTCCACTCCTCCTGGAACCACGCCGTCGCCGGCATGTCCGCGACGAGCTGGACCCGCTCGTTCTGCCCGTCGAAGCCCATCCCGTGCCCGGAGAGGGCGACGACGAGCGGGTACTCCCGCGCCGGGTCGTAGTCGTCGGGCAGGCGGTAGTCGTAACGGACGGTGAGGTCGTCACCCTCCACGCCGTCGACGTCGGACTCGAACGTCGCGTGGACGAACTGGTCGACCTCGCGGTCGATCGCGGGCTCCGTCAGCGGCCACGCCGTGCCGGCGTCGCCGCGGGAGATGACGGCGCCGCTCGGGGCGCGCACGTCGCCCTCCTGGACCACCTCGGTGGGCTGGTCCGGGTTGATCCTCACCGAGCACAGGAAGGTCGGGCACAGGGAGACCATGACGGTCCAGCCGCCGTTCGGGTCGTCCTCGAGGTCGAGGACGACGTACCGGCCGGCGGCCTCGGGCCGGTCGTCGTCGAGGAGCCGGGCCGGGTCGTCGGTCGTGTAGACGTCGGCGACGTCCCGCTCGACGAGGTTCTCCAGCTCCTCCAGGCCCGTGAAGCGGAAGTTGTACGACGTGTCCCGGACGGTGAAGTCCGCGGGGCTCAGCCCGGTGGGGTCGACGACGTCGGCGTACTCGAGCACGACGCCGGTCACCTGCTGCCCGAAGGAGGACACCTCGGTGACCGGGGTGATGCTCTCGATCCGGTTGGGGGAGCGGTCCTGCGCGAGTACCCACTGGAGGATCGAGCTGTCGCTGTAGGTCGGGCCGGTGGCCGCGTGGTAGTCGGGGTAGGTGAACGCGTCGTCGCCGTACTCGGTGAAGCGCACCAGCTCGGCGGCGTCGCTCGCCCGCGCGTCCGTGTACGCCGCACGGAGCAGCTCCGCGGAGGTCTGGCCGAAGGTCGGGGGCAGGACCGGGTCGCTGGTGGCGTGGGTGATCCACACGGGCGTCTGCGCGGTGGCGATGGACGCGGCCTGCTCCTCGCTCACCGGGAAGCCGGAGACGATGAGCGCCGCGTCGAAGAGCTCGGGCTGGTCGGCCATGAGGTTCCACGCGATGGTCGAGCCCCACGAGAACGTCGTGACGTAGGTGCGGTCCTCGTCGACGCTGTACTCGTCGGTGAACTGCTCGAGGAGCGCGCGGACCGAGGTCCACTCCACCTCGTCGTCGCCGCGGACATTCTGCGGCGCCAGGACGATGACGTCCTCCTCGCTGCCGGTCCATCCGGGCTGCGCCCAGGAGGTGGCCATGATGTCGACGGCGACGTTGACCCCGAGGTTCTCCCCGTCGAAGCCGGAGCCCCAGCCGTGGAGGACGACGACGAACGGGTAGGAGCGTGCCGGGTCGTAGTCGGCCGGCAGGCGGTAGGAGTACGGCAGGTCCGCCCCGGGGAAGGGCATGACGTCGGAACGGAACTCGTCGGCGACGAGGTCGAGCGGCTCCTCGGTCATCGGCAGCGCGTCGTCGGACCCCGCGGCGAGCAGCGGCGCGGGCGCGCCGCCGGCCGCGTAGCCGTGGACGTCCCCGAGCTGGACGAGCTGGGTGGGCAGCGACTCCCGCAGCTTTTCCGAGCACAGGAAGCCCTCGCACATGGAGCGGACGACCGTGTTGCCGCCGCGATCGGTGGGGTCGAGCTCGACGACGACGTAGGCCCCGCGGGTCGACGACCCGTCGGCCCGGAGGGCGGGCTCGTCGCTCGTGTAGACGGCGGTGACGGTGCGCGGCTCGAGCGCGTCGAGGTGGGCGGGGTCGTGGGCACGGAAGTTGTACGGGCTGTCCAGGACCGAGAAGTCGTCCGTCGAGAGGTCCGTGGGGTCGACGTCGGCGCCGTACTCGACGGCGACGGCGACGACCTTCTGCCCGAAGGTGAGGACCTGGGTGATGGGCGTGATGCTGACGATGCCCTCGTCCGGGGGCGGGGCGGTGGCGGCCGCTGCCGGGCCGGCAGCGGCGAGTCCGCCGAGGGCCAGGACCAGCGGCACGGCGAGCGCGCGGAGCAAGCGCCGGGCGCGGCGACGGGGTGGGTGGGGTGTCGTTGTCGGCATGGGTCTCCTTCGACCGGCTCGGATGAGCGCGTGCTAAAACGATGTAGCAGGAGGCTACGGGTGGGCTCCTCCAAGGTCAACGGCGTCCGCGCCGTGGACGTGGCTGGTGCCAGGTGAGCCGCCGCCGACTGCGCCGAGGACTCGGCCGACGCGCCCGCGTCCCCGCCGACAGTCGACTTGTTCCAGCGGCCGCACCGACGACGTCAGCTGTCGGGGGGAGGGCGCTTAGTGCCAAGGTCGAGTGTCGCCCGCGTCCTCCCGCCGATAATCGGCTTGTTCCAGCGGCCGTACCGACGACGTCAGCTGTCGGGGGAGGGCGCTCAGAACAGGTCTGCTGTCGGCGGTGGGTGGGGGCGTTGGGAACTAGTCTGCTGTCGGCGGGAGCCGGGGGCTAGGTGGTGGGGCGGGGGGCGAGGGAGCCGCGGGTGCGCAGGGGCATGTCGACGGTGTGGACGCCTCGTGAGAGCGGGTGGCGCTCGCTGTCCTGCAGGGCCGCGACGAGCATGTCGACCGCCATGCTGCCCAGCGTGCGGTGCGGGATCGCGAAGGTCGTGAGGGCGGGCCGGAGCCAGCCGGCGAGGGGGGCGTCGTCGAAGGAGATGATCGAGGCGTCCTCGGGGACCCGCAGACCCGCCTCCTGCAGGGCCTGGTAGGCACCGAAGGCGAGCCGGTCGTTGAAGCAGATGAGGGCCTCGGGCACGGTGCCGTGCTCGAGCAGGTCGTGGACCGCCTCCCAGCCGTGGGCGGGGTTCCATGAGCGGTAGGGGTACCCGGAGGCCGGCGTGACACCTGCCTCGGCGAGCACCTCGAGCATCCCGGTGAGGCGGAGGTGGCCGGCCTCCGAGGCCGCCGGCGCGTCCGCGAGCCCGGGCCCGGCACCGATGAGGTGGATGTCGCGGTGCCCTGCCGTGAGCAGCTGCTCCGCCGCCGCGCGGCCTGCCGCGTGCTCGTCCGGGATGATCGAGGTGAGCTGCCTGCCCTCCGGCGGCAGCGCGTTGAGCAGGACCGTCGGGAGGGTGTCCAGCTCCTCGGGCAGGGCGTCGCGCTGCCGGGTGAACATCGAGGCGAGGATGAGGCCGTCGACGCGGTGGTCGAGCATGGCCTCGACGGCTTGCCGCTCCTGCGCGGCACCGCCGCCGGTCTCGCTCATGAAGAGCATGAAGCCGCTGTCGCGCGCGGCGGCCAGGGCGCCGCGGATCATGCCGCCGGCGAGCTGGGAGGAGGCGACCGTGTCCGACACGAAGCCGATGGTGTTCGTCGACCCCTTGCGCAGCCCCACCGAGATCGTGTTCCGGCGGTAGCCCAGCGTCTCGGCGGCTGCGCGTACCCGCTCGTGAACGGCGTCGGAGATCCGTAGCTCGCGCCCGCGGCCGCTGAGGACGAGGGAGGCGGTCGACGACGACACGCCCGCGTGCCGTGCGACGTCCGCCAGCGTGACGCGCTTGCTCGTCATGGTCCTCCTCTCGGCGCCTCACGGTAACGGTTCGGTGACTGCACGGGGGCCACCTTGACACACGTCACACCGAATGGTCATATGTGGCTGCTAACTCGATTTAGCCAGCACGTCCCCCGCGTGCTTTGCCCCTCTGAAAGGGAGATAACGGTGTCTCACACCCCCTCATCCTCACGGCGCTGGTCGCGCTCCACCGTGACCGCGCTCGGCCTCACCGGCGTGCTCGCCCTGGCCGCGTGCTCGGCCCCGGGCGCGAGCCCGGACGACGAGCCCACCGCCTCCGCCGGCGCGACGGACACCGCCACGGACTCGGGCGAGGCGCCCGGCTGCGGCACCGACGCCGTCGTCGTCGACGCCTACGTCGAGACGGGGTTCCCGCTCTTCCGCGAGCTGGCGGACGAGTTCACGGCGCAGTTCCCCCACGTCACCTTCGACATTCGTGAGGACCAGTTCGCGGTCCTCACGCAGAACGCCCCCCGCGTCCTGGCGGACGACCCGCCGGACCTCATGCGCCTGCCGCAGATGAGCGAGCTCGCCTCCGACGGACTTCTCCTCAACCTCGACTCCTACGCCGAGGCCTACGGCTGGGACGAGTGGCCCTCCTCCCAGCTCGAGCAGATGCGGGTGGACGACGAGGGTCGTCGCGGCTCCGGCCCGCTCTACGCCATGGGCATGAACTTCTCGATGACCGGCGTCTTCTACAACAAGGCGCTCGCCGAGGAGATCGGGATGACCGAGCCCCCGGCCACCCTCGAGGAGCTCGACGGCTACATGCAGGCGGCCGTCGACGCGGGGATCGTCCCGAGCGCCCAGTTCAACGGTGGCGCCACCGGCGGCCTCGCGTTCCCGCTCCAGATGCTCATGGCCTCCTACGGCGAGCCCTCCGAGGTCAACGCCTGGGTCTACCAGCAGGAGGGCGCGACCATCGACACGCCCACCAACCTCCAGGCCGTCGAGCACCTCGAGCGCTGGATCGACGCCGGCTACTTCGCCGACGACATCAACTCCCTCGACTACTCCCAGTCGATGTCGCGCTTCCTCGAGGGCGACAACCTCTTCTTCTTCAACGGCGACTGGGAGTCGGGCACCTTCGACTCGCAGATCCCCGGCGAGATCGGCTTCTTCCTCATGCCCCCCGTCGAGGAGGGCGGGTCCGTCGGTGCGATGTCCGCTCCGCTGACCTACGGCATCGGCGCCGGCGCCGAGAACGCCGACTGCGCGGCAGACTTCCTCAACTGGATCGCGACCGACGAGGCCGCCCGCACGATCGCCGTCGAGGTCGGTGGGTCCCACCCGATGGGCCCGGTCGACGCGTTCATGCCCGAGATCGACGAGAACTCGGTGACCGCCCAGACCCTCGCCGCCGGCGTCACCATCGGTGAGGACAACGGCTCGATGGACTTCATCGCCAACGCCACCGGCGGCATCTACGCCAAGGGCTGGACGCCGAACCTCCAGAAGCTCGTTGCCGGCCAGATCGAGGCCGCCGACCTGCTGCCGGTCGTCCAGGCGGAGTACGAGAACGAGATCGGCTGACCCGATGTCCGACCTGACCATCTCCCGGCTCACGCCGGAGGCGGACGCGCGGTCGGAGCTCCCGCCCGCGCGTCCGGGTCGGCGAGGGGGATGGGCGCGCCGCCGTCGCTCGGCGGCGGCGCTCGCCCTCGTCCTGCCGGCCGCCTTCTTCTACGTCGTCTTCGTCCTGCGCCCCATTCTCTTCACCGTCCAGTACTCGCTGTACGAGTGGAACGGCGTCACCGAGGCGACGTGGGTGGGCACGGAGAACTACGCCCGCCTCCTCTCCGACCCGGAGATGTTCGGGCCGATCCTCAACGCCCTCCAGCTGATCATCTACTTCAGCTTCGTCCCCGTCAGCCTCGGGCTCGTCGCCGCCGCGATCATCCGCAAGTTCGCCACCAGCCGCCTCGCGGTCATCGGGCGCACCGTGCTGTTCCTGCCGCAGGTCATCCCGCTCGTCGCGGCGGGCATCATGTGGACCTGGATCATGGCGACCGACGGGGTCCTCAACCAGTTCCTGCGCCTCGTCGGACTCGGCTCGGTCACCCGCGCCTGGCTCGGGGACTTCGACACCGCACTGCCCGGCGTCGGCGTCATCGGCGCCTGGGTGTCGCTCGGCCTGTGCCTCGTCCTCCTCCTCGCCGGCATGTCGAAGATCGACCCGGCGCTCTACGAGGCCGCCCGGCTCGACGGTGCCGGACCGATCCGCGAGTTCTGGTCGGTCACCCTGCCGAGCCTGCGCCAGGAACTGGCCGTGTGCCTCACCGTCACGGTGATCTCGGCCCTCGCCAGCTTCGACATCATCTACATCTCCACCCAGGGCGGCCCCGGCAACAGCACCCTCGTGCCGGGCCTGGAGATCTACCACCTCGCGTTCTTCCAGCGTGAGGTCGGCCAGGCCTCCGCCCTCGCCGTCGCCCTCATGGTGCTCGTCCTCATCGTCGTCATCCCGCTTCAGCGGCTCATCCGAGGCAGGGAGCAGTGAAGACCTCCGCAAGCGAGCTCTGGCTCGGCCGGCTCGTCCTGGTGATCCTCATGGTGATCACCCTCGTCCCCTTCGTCACGCTCTTCGTCACGGCCCTCCACCCGACCGGGACCTACCCGGCCGGCCTGTCGTGGCCCGAGGAGCCGCAGTGGGGCAACTTCCTCAGCGCCTTCCAGGCCGCGAACATGCAGAAGCTGCTCCTCTCGAGCGTCCTCATCGAGCTCGGGGTCGTGCCGCTCGCGCTGCTCATCAGCACACTCGCCGGCTTCGCCCTCGGCCACCTGCGCCCGCCGGGCAGCCGGTGGATCTTCCTCGTGTTCATCCTCGGCCTCACGCTGCCCTTCGAGGGCATCATCGTGCCGCTCTACTACCAGATGCGTGACGTCGGGCTGCTCAACACCCGGTGGGCCATCATCCTGCCGCTGCTGGGCCTGTTCATGCCCTTCGCCGTCATGTGGATGCGCGCGCACTTCGTCAACATGCCCGAGGACATCTCCGAGGCGGCCCGCATCGACGGCGCCAACAACCTCCAGCTGTTCAGCCGGATCCACATCCCGCTGTCCATGCCGGCGCTCTCCTCGCTGGCGATCCTCATGTTCCTGTGGACGTGGAACCAGTTCCTCCTGGCCGTGGTCCTCGTCGACGACCCAACCAAGCGGACGATGGCGGGCGCGCTCGGCGCCTTCCAGGGGCAGTGGGGCACCGACATCCCGCTCCTGTGCGCCGGCTCGCTGCTCATCCTCACGCCCACGCTGCTCGTCTTCCTCATCTTCCAGCGGCACTTCGTCGCCGCCCTCCTCCAGGGGGCGGTGAAGGGATGAGCACGATGACACCCCCGCCGCTCGACCCGGCGATCGCGCTCGCGCTCGCGGCCGACCCGGACGCCGTCGTCGGGATGACGGCCGAGGACATCCCGGTGCTCCGCGCCCGGGCCGTCCCTGTCCCCGAGCACGAGGTCACCCGGTACGGCACCTTCGAGCGCACGGACCTGCGCTTCCGCTCGGCCGCGGACGGCGCGCCGGTCCCGGTGGTCCTCCTGCGGCCCGTCCAGACGAGCGGGCCGCTGCCCGTCCTCTTCCACATCCACGGCGGGGGACTGGTCCTCGGCGGACCGCTCGACGACCTGCCCGCCGCGCTCGACCTCGCGGCCCGCACGGGCTGCGCCGTCGCCACCGTCGACTACCGCCTCGCCCCCGAGCACCCCTACCCGACGCCGCTGCTCGACTGCTACGGCGCGCTCGTGGGCCTGCACGAGGCAGCACGGGAGTGGAACCTCGACCCCACCCGGATGATCGTCAGCGGCGTGAGCGCCGGGGGTGGCCTGGCCGCCGCCGTCGCCCTGTGGGCGCGGGACCACGACGGCCCGGACCTGCTCGGCCAGCTGCTCGTGTGCCCGATGCTCGACGACCGCAACACCTCCTTCTCCGCGCAGCAGATGCGCGGCGTCGGCACCTGGGACCTCACCGCGAACACGACGGCGTGGCGGGCCTACCTCGGCGACGCCGCCGGTGGCCCCGGGGTCCCCGCCCACGCGGCAGCCGGCCGCGCGGAGGACCTGCGCGGGCTGCCGCCCGCCTACGTCGACGTCGCCTCCGTGGAGACCTTCCGCGACGAGTGCGTGGCCTACGCCAACCGCATCTGGCAGTGCGGCGGCGTCGCCGAGCTGCACGTGTGGCCCGGCGGCAACCACGCCTTCGACTTCCTCGCCCCGTGGGCACCGCTCTCGCAGGACGCCCGCGCCGCACGCCTCGCGTGGCTGCGCCGCCTCCTGCTCGACGCGTGACCCGCCTTTCCCACCTGACCGAAAGACCTCCTGTGACCCTCTCCAACGGCCCGCAGCTCATCACCTACGCCGACAGGCTCGGCGGCGACCTCCGCGGGCTCGACCAGCTGCTCGACGGTCCGCTCGCCGGTGCCTTCTCCGGCGTCCACGTCCTGCCGTACTACCGCCCCTTCGACGGCGTCGACGCCGGCTTCGACCCCGAGGACCACACCGTCGTCGACCCGCGCCTCGGCACCTGGGAGGACGTCCGTGCGCTGAGCGAGCGCGGCGTCGTCATGAGCGACGTCATCGTCAACCACGTCTCGAGCCGCTCGGACCAGTTCCGGGACGTCGTCGAGAAGGGGGACGCGTCCCCGTGGGCGCCGATGTTCCTCACCCTCTCCTCCGTCTTCCCCGACGGCGTGAGCGAGGCCGACCTCGCCCGCATCTACCGGCCGCGGCCGGGCCTGCCGTTCACGACGATGACCCTGGGCGGGGAGCCCCGCCTCGTGTGGACGACCTTCACCCCCGAGCAGGTCGACATCGACCTGCGCACCGACGAGGCGTGGGACTACCTGGTCTCGGTCATCGACGCGCTCACCGGTGCCGGCGTGACGATGCTCCGTCTCGACGCCGTCGGGTACAGCGGCAAGGAGGCGGGCACGGACTGCTTCATGACCGCCTCGACGCAGGCGTACGTCGACCGGATCCTCGAGCTCGCCCACGCGCGGGGTGCCTCGGTGCTCCTCGAGATCCACGGGCACTACCTCCAGCAGGTGGAGATCGCGCGGACCGTCGACTACGTCTACGACTTCGCGCTGCCGCCGCTCGTCCTCCACGCCCTCCACGCGCGCGACCTCGCGCCGCTGGCCCGCTGGATGGAGGTGCGCCCGACCAACGCGGTGACGGTCCTCGACACCCACGACGGCATCGGGATCGTCGACGTCGGACCGAACGACCTGCGCCCGGGGGAGCCGGGCCTGCTCGAGGCCGAGCAGATCGACGCGCTCGTCGAGTCGATCCACGACGCGAGCGGCGGGGCCAGCCGCCTGGCCACCGGCGCCGCGGCGTCGAACCTCGACCTCTACCAGGTGAACTGCACCTTCTACGACGCGCTCGGGCGCGACGACCGGCGCTACCTCCTGGCGCGACTCGTCCAGCTCATGGTCCCCGGCATCCCGCAGGTCTACTACGTGGGGCTGCTGGCCGGGGAGAACGACGTGGACCTCTTCACGCGCACCGGCGTCGGGCGGGACATCAACCGCACGTACTACACCGCCGACGACGTCGCGGAGCACCTCGACCGGGCGGTCGTCGCCGCGCAGCTCGAGGCGCTGCGGCTGCGCGCGTCCCACCCGGCCTTCGAGGGCGAGTTCACCTCCGAGCTCGACGGCACGCGCGGGGTGCTCGCGTGGACGACGCCCGAGTCGCGGGTCCAGCTCGGCTTCGACGTCGACGACGCCTCCTTCGTCCTGGCGGTGCGTGGGCCCGAGGGCTGGCGGACGGTCGTCTCCGACGGCGACCTCTCGCCGATGGCCGAGGCGGCACGGCGCGCCGCGGCAGAGCTGGCCGATCGAGCCCTCCCTGGCGCCGAGCGCTGAGTTGTTACGCGAGGAACAACTCAGCGCTCGGCGCAAGTAAGAGGGGGGGAGGTGGTGGGCTACTTACCGGTGATGATGCTCCTCAACGTCTCGACGGGGAGCTTCGGGCGGCGGTTCTCGTCGAGGAGGCCGTTCGTCTCCTGGCCGGTGTCGGTGAGCTGGGTGTAGCAGAAGCCGGCGAGGGCGCTGTCCCGGACGGCATCGAGGAGGTCGCGCAGGCGGGCCTCGAAGTCACCGGCGTCGGCCGCCGTCGAGTAGCCCCAGTCGCCCTCGTGGCGCGCGGCGAAGCTCACCCCGCCGAACTCGGTGAGCATGACGGGCTGGTCCCGCACGTCCTCGCGCAGCTGCAGGCGCCGCCCCGCCGGGCCGATCCCCGCGAGCAGCTCGCGCACCGCCTCGGGCGTGCCGTAGCGTGCGCGGATCTCGGTGCCGGTGGGGGAGTAGTCGTGGATCGAGAGGATGTCGGAGTCGGTGTGCTCCCAGCCGTCGTTGGACACGACCGGCCGCGTCGGGTCCAGGGCACGGGTGAGGTTGGCGAGCCCGATCGCGTAGTGGCGTTGCGCGGGGTCGTGCGCGCCGTGCTGCACGCCCCAGCTCTCGTTGAGCGGAACCCACGTGACGATGCACGGGTGGGACACGTCCCGCCGCACGAGCTCGACCCACTCCGTGGTCAGCGCCTGCACCGAGCGCGGGGAGAACGCGTAGGCGTTGGCGGTCTCGCCCCACATCGTGAGACCGAGCCGGTCGGCCCAGTAGAGGAAGCGCGGGTCCTCGGCCTTCTGGTGCACGCGCACCGAGTTGAAGCCGAGCGCCCTGATGAGCTCGACCTCCTCGCGCAGCGCGTCGGCGCTCGGCGAGGCGAGGTGCGTCTGGGGCCAGTAGCCCTGCTCGAGCACCGAACGCAGGTAGTACGGGCGGTCGTTGAGGAGGAAGGTGCCGTGGGCGACCGCGACGGAACGCAGCCCCAGGTAGGAGCCGACGACGTCGGAACGGCCCGTGCCGCCGTCGTCGTCCGTCTCGACGGTGAGGGTCGCGTCGAGGAGCGTGGGCCGCTCCGGTGACCACAGCAGATCCTCGTAGGCCTGGCCGTTGGCCTGACGGGCGAGGTGGACGCGCAGCTCGACGTCCTGGTCCAGCGCGCGTACCCGCTGCTCGGCGAGGAGCTCACCCTCGTGGGACACCTGAACCGTCACCCAGGTGTCCGCCTCGGGACGCTGCGCCAGGCGCACGGTCGCGGCGACGCTCGCGCCCGGCACATCGGGCAGCCAGGCGAGCCCGGCCACGTGCTGGGCCGGCACGGCCTCGAGCCACACCGGCTGCCAGATCCCGGTGGTGCGGTGGTACCAGATGACGTGCGGCTCGCGCTGCCAGTCCTGCTTGCCGCGCGGCTGGGCGGCGTCGTGCGGGTCGTCGACGGCCTGGACCACCAGCTCGAGCGGCCCGTCCGCCGCGCGCACCACCGAGGTGACGTCGAAGCCGAAGGGCGTCTGCCCACCGGTGTGCTCGCCCACGTACGTCCCGCCGAGCCACACCCGCGCGCGGTAGTCGACCGCACCGAAGCGCAGGACGAGCCGGTCACCCTGGTCGTCCAGGCCGGCCGCGGTGAGGTCCTCGGGCGAGAGCCGCCGCCGGTACCAGACTTCCCCGAGGTAGCCGGTCTCGCCCACCCCGGAGGCCGGGGACTCCGGCGGGAACGGCACGGTGATCTGCCGGTCGAACTCCACCTCGGCGGGGGTGTCGGCCCGCGCGACGGCGAAGTCCCAGCTGCCGCACAGATCCGCCCAGCGGCTGCGCTGGAGCTGGGGTCGCGGGTAGGAGCCGTCCTGGTGGCTGGGACGAGACGCGGGCGTGGTCATGGCTGCTCCTCTGGGTCGGGCGCCGGGCGGGATCCGGCTGTCGGCGGTAACAAGTCAGCTGTCGGCGAGGGGGTGGGGCCGTCGGCGGGGTGGGATCCGGCTGTCGGCGGTAGCAAGTCAGCTGTCGGCGAGGGGGTGGGGCCGGCGGTGGTCTCGCGGACGGCGAGGCGGTGGGGCACGGTCACGGTCTGCGGGGGGAGGCCGGCGGCGGCGCCCCCGCGCAGGAGCAGGTCGATCGCCGCCGTGGCGAGGGCCTGCTTGTCCGGCGCGATGGTGGTGAGGGACGGCGTCGTGTACGTCGCCTCCTCGATGTCGTCGACACCGACGACGGCGACGTCCCGCGGCACCCGCAGCCCGCGCACCGCCAGGGTGCGCAGGGCGCCGAGGGCGAGGGCGTCGTTGAAGCAGAAGACGGCGTCGGGCGGCTCGGGCAGCTCGAGGAGCCGGGCCATGGCGGCCGCGCCGTCGGGGCGGTGGAACTGCTCGACGGTGGCGACCAGCCGCTCGTCGTAGGTCACGCCCGCGGCCCTGAGGGCGTCGCGGTACCCCTCCAGGCGCAGCACCGCCGTCTCGTTCGGACCGCTGTCCTGGGCGCCGATCGCCGCCACCCGGCGCCGCCCCAGGGACAGCAGGTGCGCGGTCGCGTCCGCGGCGGCGGCGCAGTTGTCGACGGTCACGTGGTCGAGGACGGCGTCGCCCACGTGCTCCCCGAGCAGGACGAGCGGGGAGCGGTCCACGCGCTCGCGCAGCGCCGGGGCGTCCAGGGCGAGCGGGGACAGGACGAGGCCGTCGAGCACGGGCAGGTCGCGGCCCTCGAGCAGCGCGCGCTCGGCCTCCTCGTCGCCCTCGGTCTGGGAGAGCAGCACCATGCGCCCGCGTGCCTTGGCGGCTCGCACGAGCTCGGCGGCGAGCTCGGCGAAGTACGGCTGGGTGAGCTCGGGCAGGGCGACGGCGATGAGCCCGCTGGACCCGCGGCGCAGGTGCCGCGCGGCGAGGTTGGGCCGGTAGTCCAGCGCCGCCAGCGCCTCCTCGACCCGTTCGCGCGTGGCGGTGGTGACCGACCCGGTGCCGTTGACGACGTTGGAGACGGTCTTGATCGAGACCCCCGCCCGGGAGGCCACCTCGCGCAACCCGATCCGAGCCATCGCCCCCTCCTTCCGGTGCCCGCCGGTCTCCGTCCCGCGACGCCGCGCAATCGGACCGGACCGTCCGACCATAACGAATCGGCCTACCGGTATACAACGTTTACCGCCTGTGTTAGAAAGGCCATCCAGGCACCTCCAGGGCCGGGGGTGCACCTCATCGACGAGGGGGCTTTCACGATGACAACCACACGCACACCACGGATCGCAGCCCGCAGGCGCAGTGTCCTCGCGGCCGCGACGACCACCGCCGTCGTCCTCCTCGCAGCATGCGGCGGGGGCCAGACGCCCGAGGACGTCGCCGGGGGCGGCGGCGAGCCGAGCGAGGCACCGGAGTTCACCGGGGAGTACACCGGTCCGGCGGTCGAGCTCAACTACTGGAACGGCTTCACCGGCGGCGACGGGCCCTTCATGCAGGAGCTCGTCGACCAGTTCAACGCCGAGCACGAGAACATCACCGTCGTCCCCAACACCATGGACTGGTCCGACTTCTACCAGCGGCTCCCCGCGGCCGTCACGCAGGGCGAGGGCCCCCACGTGGGCGTCATGCACCTGGACCAGCTGGCGACGATGGCGGCACGCAACGCCATCGTCCCCCTCGACGACCTCGCCGAGTCCCTCGAGCTCACCGCGGAGGACTTCACCGAGGACGTCTGGGACGCCGGCATCTACGAGGACCAGCGCTACGGGATCCCGCTCGACGTCCACTCCCTGGCGATGTACTACAACACCGAGCACTTCGAGGAGGCGGGCATCACCGAGCCGCCCACCGACGAGGCCTCCCTCATGGAGGCCCTCGACGCGCTCCAGGCCGCCGGCTTCGAGACCCCGTTCTGGATGCCGCAGCTGTGGCCCAGCCACCTCATGTGGCTGTCCCTCGCGTGGCAGAACGGCGAGGAGGTGTACGCCGAGGACGGCTCCGCGGCGATGTACGACTCCCCGGGTGGTGTCGAGGCCCTGGAGTGGCAGCGCTCGATCATCGAGCAGGGCTACAGCCCCAACGACGTCGCGATCGACTCCCAGTACGTCGCCTTCAAGAACGGGGAGAACTCCATCACCTGGGACGGCATCTGGCAGATCAACGACCTCGAGGCCGAGGAGGTGCCCTACGGCATCGCCCCGATCCCGCAGATCGGTGACGAGGCCGCCGTCTGGGCCAACTCCCACCACTTCTTCATGAGCCGGCAGGCGACCGAGGACGAGAACCTCGCCGCCGCCTCGCAGGTGTTCATCGCCTGGATGTCCGAGCAGTCCGCCACCTGGGCCGGCTCGGGCCTCATCCCGGCGCGCCTGTCCGTCCGGGAGAGCGGCGTGCTCGACGACATGCCCCAGCAGGTCATCGCCGAGCAGATCGACACCATGCGCTTCCTGCCGCCCGTCCCGGGCGTGGGCACCGTCCAGGCCGAGGCGCTCGAGCCGGCGATCGCGGACGCGGTCCTCGGCAACACCCCGCCGTCCGAGGCGCTGGGCACCGCGGCCGAGCAGGGCACCAACCTCATGGAGCAGAACCTCGAGAGCTTCGGGGGTTGACGATGGCCCCCACCGTTGCGCCTCCGCGCAGCGAGGAGGGGCTGCGGGAGGGGCGACGGCGTGGCATCCCGGTGCACGGGAAGGCGACGCCGTGGCTCTTCCTCGCCCCGTACCTCGTCCTGTTCCTTGGCTTCGTGGTCGCGCCGATCGTCGTCGGCGCGTGGATCAGCCTGCACCGGTGGGACTACACCCTGCCGAACAAGCCGTTCGTCGGTCTGGAGAACTACACCAGCCTGTTCGACACCGGCTCGATCGCGGCGGCCCAGTTCTGGGACGCGATGGAGGCGACGGCGATCTTCACGGTGTTCAGCGTGCCGCTCCTGCTCACGATCCCGCTCGTCGTCGCCCTCGTGATGAACATGAAGTTCCGGGGCCGGACCTTCTTCCGGGCGGTCTACTTCGCGCCCTACGTCCTGGGCGTCGCCGTCGTCGCGATCATGTGGCGCTACCTGCTCGACAACAACATCGGCCTCGTCAACTACTACCTCGGGCTGCTCGGCCTCCCGGACGACATCCCGTGGCTCACCTCGAGCCCCGCGGTGTGGGTGAGCCTCGTCGGGGTCACGGTGTGGTGGACGCTCGGCTTCAACGCCGTCATCTACCTCGCCGCGCTCCAGGACATCCCCGGCGAGCTGTACGAGGCGGCCCGGGTGGACGGCGCCAACCGGTGGCAGCAGTTCCGCAACGTCACGCTCCCGGGGCTGCGGCCGGTGCTCGCGTTCATCACGACGATCACCATCATCGCCTCGGCGAACATGTTCGGGCAGTCCTACCTCATGACGTCCGGCGGTCCCGGCCGCGAGACCCGCACCGCGATCTACCAGATCGCCGAGACGGGCCTGCGCAACTTCCAGATGGGCAGCGCCGCCGCGATGAGCTACGTGCTCACCGTGGCGCTCATGCTCCTGAGCATCGTCGTGTTCTGGATCTTCCGTGAGCGGAAGGGTTGAGATGGCCACCACCACCACCGCACCGGCCCCGGCGACCCGCCGCACGCCCGTGGGACGCGTCGTCCTGCGCTACGTCATCCTCGGGGTGCTCGCGCTCCTGTTCATCAGCCCGCTCATCTACATGCTCGTCACGTCCTTCAAGACGCGTGGCGAGGCCGCCGGGTTCCCCCCGACGTGGATCCCCGACCCGCCCACCACCGCCGCCTACGAGTCGATCCTCAACGCCCCCGGCACTCCGGTGCTGCGGTGGTTCGCCAACAGCCTCGGCGCGGCGGCGGCGAACGCGGCGCTCGTCGTCACGACGTCCACGCTCGCCGGCTTCGCCCTCGCGCGCATGCAGTTCCGCGGCCGCCGGCTCGTCTTCGGGGCCGTCGTCGCCACGCTCTTCGTGCCGCCGGTCATCCTCATCATCCCCAACTACCTCATCGTCGGGGAGCTGGCCTGGCTCAACACCCTCCTCGCGGTCATCGTGCCCACCGCGGCGTCCGCGTTCGGGGTGTTCTTCATGCGCCAGTTCTTCATCAGTCTCCCCGGCGAGCTCGAGGAGGCGGCCCGGCTCGACGGCGCGAACCAGTGGCAGGCGTTCTCCAAGGTCGCCCTGCCGCTGGCCCGGCCGGCGCTCGCCACCCTCGCGCTACTCGCGTTCCTCACCAACTGGAACGACTTCCTCTGGCCGGTCTACGTGCTGTTCAGCCCCGACGTCCAGACGCTGCCGGCCGGCCTGTCCACCCTGCAGTCCGCCAACGCCGTGCGCTACGACCTCCTCATGGCCGGCGCCGTCATCGCGAGCATCCCCGTGCTGGCGATGTACATCTTCCTGCAGCGCTACATCATCGAGGGCGTCTCCCGCTCGGGGCTCAAGGGATGAGGCGGCCGGGCACGACGGCGACGGCGCTGGCCTGCGTCGTCGTGCTCGCCGCCTGCGGGGGCGGGGACCAGGTGACGGACGACGACGCCGCCACGCCCGCGCCGTCGTCGTCCTCGCCCGCCGAGGACGTCAACCCGGTGATCCACGACGACTTCCCCGACCCGGACGTCCTGGAGGTCGACGGCGTCTACTACGCCTACGGG
The DNA here is from genome assembly GCF_014837105.1 of Oceanitalea stevensii. Taxonomy (GTDB): domain Bacteria; phylum Actinomycetota; class Actinomycetes; order Actinomycetales; family Actinomycetaceae; genus Oceanitalea; species Oceanitalea stevensii. The sequence continues at coordinate 410,345 of NZ_JACSPO010000001.1, forward strand.
ACCAACGGGAACCTGCGCAACGTGCGGGTCGCGCGCTCCACGGACCTCGTGGAGTGGGAGCTGCTCGAGGACGCGCTGCCGGAGCTGCCGAGCTGGGTGATCCCCGGCAAGACGTGGGCACCGGAGGTCACCCAGCTCGACGACGGCAGCTTCGCGCTGTACTTCACGGCCACGAGCTACGACCCCTACGCGCAGTGCGTGGGCGTGGCAACGGCCGACGCGCCCGAGGGCCCCTTCACGGTGGTGGGGGAGGAGATGCTCGTGTGCCCGGAGGAGGAGGGCGGCGCCATCGACGCCTCGACCTTCGTGGACTCGGGCGGCACCCGCTACCTGCTGTGGAAGAACGACGGCAACGCCCTCGGGCTGGACACCTGGCTCCACCTCGCGCGGCTCTCGGCCGACGGGCTGTCCCTGGAGGGGGAGCCGGTGCGGCTGCTCACGCAGGACCAGGAATGGGAGGGGCACCTCATCGAGGCGCCCACGCTGGTGGAGCGGGACGGCAGCTACGTCCTGCTCTACTCCGCGAACGACTACGGCGGCGAGCAGTACGCCGTCGGGTACGCGACGGCCGACGCCGTCGACGGCCCCTACACCAAGGCCGACGGGCCGCTCCTCACCACCGACGCCACCGACGGCCGCTTCATCGGCCCCGGTGGGCAGGACGTGGTGACGGCGCCCGACGGCACCGACCGGCTCGTCTTCCACTCGTGGTACGGCGACACCTCCTACCGCGGCGTCAACGTCCTGCCGCTGGAGTGGGACGACGGACGTCCCGTCGTCGTCGTGCCCTGACACACCCTCGGAGAGATCAACGATGAGACACCGAAGGATCACGGCGGCCCTGGGCGCGGCGGCGCTCGCGCTCGGCCTGGCCGCCACGGCGGCCGTACCCGCCCAGGCCGACGGCGGCGAGGAACCCGCCGCCACCACCTACACGAACCCGGTGACGGCGGACTTCGCCGACACCTACGCCGACCCCGCGATCATCCGGGGCAAGGACGGCTGGTGGTACCTCTACGCGACGTCCGACCCGCTCGTCGAGGGCGGGGAGTTCGGGCTCATGCACGTGGCGCGCTCGCGCGACATGGTCGACTGGGAGTACCGCGGCACCATCCTCGACGAGGAGTCCGCGCCCGACTGGGCCACCGACACGTCCTTCTTCTGGGCGCCGGACATCCGCTACGTCGACGGCCAGTACGTCCTGTACTTCACGGTGACCGACACCGTGCTGAACGCCGGTGACGACTCCGCGATCGGGGCCGCGACGGCGCCGACGCCGGAGGGTCCGTGGACGCCGGTGGCCGAGCCCGTGGTCCCGCCGCGACCCGACGGCGGGGGCTTCTTCTGGACCTTCGACCCCTCGATGCTCGCCGACGACGACGGCAGCCGGTACCTCTACTACGGCAGCTACTACGGTGGCCTGTGGGTCACCGAGCTCGACGAGAGCGGGCTGCACGCCGTCGGCGAGGCGACGCAGGTGGCGATCAACGACAAGTTCGAGGGCGCCTACGTGCTCAAGCACGACGGGTACTACTACCTCATGGCGTCCTCGGCGAACTGCTGCGCGGGGCCGTCGACCGGGTACAGCGTGTTCGCCGGGCGCTCGGAGAGCCCGCGCGGGCCCTTCGTCGACCACGAGGGGGTCTCGCTGCTCGACACCCGGCCCGGCGGCACGCAGGTGCTCGTGCAGAACGGCAACCGGTGGATCGGGGCGGGGCACCACACCGTGGTGAGCGACCTGTCCGGGCAGGACTGGATCTACTACCACGCGATCGACCGCGAGGACCCGTGGCTTGCTGAGCCGGGCGGGATCAACCGGCGGCCCACGCTGCTCGACCGCCTCGACTGGGTGGACGGCTGGCCGGTCACCCGGGCCGGGGCGGGGCCGAGCGAGGGGGAGCAGACCGGGCCGGCGGCGTCGTCGCTGCTCGGGCTGACGATCGAGGACCCCTCCGAGGGTGGCGCGCTGCGCGGCTCCTTCCGCTCCGACGTCGACGAGCAGTCCGGGGAGCACGCGCTGTTCCGCGGGCGCGTGTGGACCGACGAGCCGGCGCCCGAGGAGGTGCACGTCGAGCTCGACCTGCGCACCCGGCGCACCGAGCCCTTCCTCGTGTACGTGGGCCGCGGGTCCAACCGCATCGAGGTGGAGGTGAACCCGGGCGACCGTGAGCTGCACGTCGAGTACGGCCGCGGGCGCTTCCAGGAGGAGGCCACCGTGCCGATCCCGGCCGGCTACGACCTGTCGGTGTGGACGGCGCTGCAGGTGCACGTCGTCGAGGGCCAGGTGCACGTCCGGCTCAGCGAGTCCCGGCTCGGTGACGTCATCGCCGAGGTGGGGCTCGAGCTGCGGCCGGGGGTCCTGCGCTCGGCGCCCGTGGAGTTCCGCGGCACGGGCGCGCACGTGGACAACCTGTCGGTCAACGCGGCGCACGTGCCGGTGACCGAGCTGGTGGCCGAGCCGGCCGCCGGTGAGGTGCTCGTGTCCGAGGACTTCGCCGATGCCGACCTCGAGGGGTGGGAGTGGGTCCGCGAGGACACCGCCGCCCGCGTGGAGGACGGCGCGCTGGTGTGGCCGCTCACCGGGGCCGACCTCGTCGGTGCCGGCGGTTCTGGCGGCCTGCTCCTGCGCGAGGCGCCCGAGGGCGACTGGATCGTGGAGACGAGGCTGACGCTCGACCTCGGGGAGACCGAGGTGCGCAACTACCAGCAGGCCGGGCTCGTCGTCCACGCCGACGACGACAACTTCCTGCGGCTGGGCCACGTGGCCATCTGGAACACCCGCCAGGTGGAGTTCGGCAAGGAGACCCTGCAGGACGGGTTCCTGTCCTGGGGCGGCCACACGAGCGGCCCTCCCGCCGACACGACGTGGCTGCGCATCCACCACACGACCAACGAGGCGGGCGAGCACCTGTACCGCTCGGCCTTCTCCACAGACGGGGAGTCCTGGCGCTGGGGCGCCACCTGGACGCTGCCCGCCGGGAGCGACGCGCGCGTCGGCCTCTACACCGGCGGCGGTGCCCAGCCCGAGACGGAGGCGGTCTTCGACTACGTCCGCCTCACCGCCAGCGAGTAACCCCACCCCACCCCCACCCCAACCCCCCGACCCCAACCCCCTGTCGCCGAGAGCTGAGTTGTTACCCGGGAACCCCGGAACAACTCAGCTCTCGGCGCAGTGGGAGGGGTGCGGAGGCCGCTGCGGGGCTACTCGAACTTGATGGTGATGACGACCCGGCGGTTCTGGGCGCGCCCCTCGTTGGTGTCGTTGTCGGCGCGGGGGTGGGCGAAGCCGTAGCCGGCGGTGGTGACGAGCTCGGCGTCCAGGCCGCCGCGCTCGACGAGCCAGGTGGCCACGGCCTCGGCGCGGCGCTCGGAGAGGTCGAGGTTGTGCTCCTCGGTGCCGACGTCGTCGGTGTGCCCCTCGACGAGGACGGTGACCGGGGTGCCGCGGTCCTCGATGTCCGCGACGACGGCCTCGAGGTCGGACTCGGCCTCGGGCAGGATCTCGTCCTCGTTGTTGCCGAACAGGACGTCGCCCTCGCTGCTGTAGGAGACGGACTCGTCCTTGTCGGTGACCTCGACGTCGTCGCTGCCCTCGATCCGGTACCCCTGGAGCGAGGCCCCGGGGACGCTCTCACCGGAGACCGAGGAGCCGGGCACCGACACCCCGGGGATCGACGCACCGGGTACCTGGCCGTCGTCGAGGTACTCGGCGGACCGGTAGGCCACCGACTGGTACGAGGCAGCCTGATACCCGGCCGCCCGGTAGATGGCCGGCCGGTAGACCGTCGAGACGTAGGAGCCGGGCTCGTCGTCCTCGACCTGGCAGACCTGCTCGGCGGAGGCCCCCTCGACGACGACGTCGGGCTGGCTCGCGCCGTCGACGACGATCTCCTCCAGCAGGGTGCCGTCCGGCAGCGTGACCGCGGGCAGGACCCGCGGCGGGAGGGAGTAGCCGGGGATGAAGGCCCCGCTGATCTCCACCGCGCCGAGGCAGCCACCGGGGGCGTCGTACTCGACGATGCAGCCGCGGTCGATGACCCGCTCGGGGATCGTCACCGCCTCGATGACCTGCGCCGGAACGGTCTCACCGCCGAACTCGAAGGCCTCGACCACGACCTCGGGGATCTCCTGGGCCTCGATGACCTCGTTCTCGAGCATGGTGACCGTCTTGCCCTCGCCCGGCTCGCACTGCGGGAAGCGCTGGCCGGCTGGCGCGGTGGCGGCGCCGTCCTTGGCGGTCGGCTCCTCCTCCTTGGCGCTCGGTGTCTCCGCGCTGCTGCTCTCGGTGGCCGACGGCGTGGGATCGGGGGAGTCGGCGGCGTCGGGCTCGCTGGAGCACCCGGCGAGGACGAGCACCCCCGCCGCGAGGACCGAGACCGAGACGCGAGCAGACCGCATGAGAACCCCTGACCTTCGACGGCGTACCTCACGCCCGTGCCGACAAAACGTCAACGAGCGTAGCGGAGCGGCGGGGCGGCCCTGGACCGCCTTAGCATGAGCGCCATGCTCTTCGCCTTCTCCGTCGCGCCCACCGTCTCCGACTCGCCCGACGGCTCCGTCTCCGACGCCGTCGCCGCCGCCGTCCGCGTGGTCCGGGAGTCCGGCCTGCCGAACGAGACGACGGCGATGTTCACGACCATCGAGGGGGAGTGGGACGAGGTCATGCCGGTCATCAAGGCCGCGTGCGACGCCGTTGCCGCCCACAGCCCGCGGGTCAGCCTCGTTCTTAAGGCCGACCTGCGCCCCGGCTACGACGGCCAGCTCAGCGCCAAGGTCGAGCGCGTCGAGGAGCGGCTCAAGGGCGGCTCCACCGACTGACCCCGGCCGCCGGCGGCCACGTGAGCTGCCGCCCGGGCACACACGCGCCGGATCCTTCCGGTCGCAGGTTGTCATGTGCCTCATCGCGGAGGCAGCGGGGCAATGAGTGCGGAGACGTTAGATTGCTCCACCAGGCGGAGCAATCTAACGTCTCGCGACCACGTCCCCTTCTCGGGGTGCCCCGGGCGCCCCGGCACACGCGCGCCGGGAACCCTGGCACCTTCTCCTCATGCTGAGCGCCGGGACTCCTGAGAGGGTGGAGGGGAGGGCCGGTACCTCGCGCCGGTCCAGAAGGAGGATCAGCATGAAGGCCCTGCAGTACCGCACGATCGGCGCAGCCCCTGAGGTCGTCGAGATCGAGACCCCCGAGCCCGGCCCCGGCCAGGTGCGGCTGAAGGTCACCGCCGCCGGCGTCTGCCACTCCGACTCGTTCATCATGAGTCTGCCCGAGGAGCAGTACATCTACGGGCTGCCGCTCACCCTCGGCCACGAGGGCGCCGGTGTCGTCGACAAGGTCGGCGAGGGCGTGACCGGAGTCGAGCTCGGCACGGCCGTCGCCGTCTACGGACCCCAGGGCTGCGGCCGTTGCTACATGTGCGCCCAGGGCAAGGAGAACTACTGCGAGCGGGCCGGCGAGCTCGGCATCGCCCCGCCCGGGCTCGGTGCGCCCGGCGCCATGGCCGAGTACATGGTCGTCGACGACGCCCGCCACCTCGTGCCCCTCGGTGACCTCGACCCCGTCCAGAACGTGTCCCTCACCGACGCCGGCCTCACGCCGTACCACGCGATCAAGGGCTCGCTGGACAAGCTCGTGCCGGGGTCGGCCGCCGTCGTCATCGGTGCGGGCGGGCTCGGGCACGTCGGTATCCAGATCCTGCGGGCCGTCAGCCCGGCCACCGTCATCGCCCTCGACCTCGCCGAGGACAAGCTGGCTCTGGCCAAGGAGGTCGGCGCGCACCACGCCTTCCTCTCCGACGACGATGCCGTGGCGGAGGTCCGCGCCCTCACCGGTGGGCGCGGGGTCGCCGCCGTCTTCGACTTCGTCGGGGCCCAGCCGACCATGGACCTCGGCGCGAAGATGGTCGCCGTCGGCGGCCACCAGGTCCTCGTCGGTGTCGGCAGCGGCAGCCTTCCCGTCGGCATGCTCGACCGGCCGTACGAGTCCCAGGTGCGCGCCCCCTACTGGGGCTACCGCCACGAGCTCTTCGAGGTGCTCAACCTCGCGCGGACCGGCGCCGTCCACGTCGAGACCGAGGTCTTCTCCCTCGACGACGCGCCCAAGGCCTACGAGAAGCTGCACGACGGCACGCTCCGCGGGCGCGCCGTCATCGTCCCGTAGTGGTCCGCCGAGAGCCGGATCCCTCCGCGGAGGAATCCGGCTCTCGGCGCGATCGGGAGCACTGGCAGCGAGAGCCGGAAACTCCGGAGGATCCGGCTCTCGGCGGGGGAGGCGACTCAGGCCGCGGCGGCGTCGCCCTCCGAGGCGAGGCGGACGAGGTAGTCGACCAGCGCGGCCGGGGCCGAGCGCGGCGCGACGGCCTCGACGTTCGCGTTGTAGTTCGTGTTCGTGTTGACGTCGTAGGTGAGCAGGCGCCCGTCGGCCGACTCGATGAACTCCACGCCCAGCACCTCGATGCCGGTGCGGGCGGCGAAGTCGATGTACTTGCCGATGATCGGGTGGTCGAAGCCCTCACGGAGAGTGAAGAGCTGCTGGCCGATCTCGGGGGCGATGGTGGCCCCGGGCGGCATGATCGGGCGGCCGGTGCCCGGGTCGATCTCGCAGGCGTCGGCCGGGCACAGCTGGAAGCCGCCGCGGGCGGTGTCGGCGTCGATGGCGTAGACGAACTCCCCGCCGACGATCTCCACGCGGGTGATGCGCGGCGTCGCCGCCTGGACGTACTCCTGGACGAGCGTGATGCCGTCGACCGGCTCCTCGAACTCGGTGGACCCGACGTAGGCCTCCAGCTCGGGGAAGGAGTCGAAGCGCCGCACGCCCAGCCCCTTGCCGCCCTGGTTGTGCTTGAGGATCAGCGGGGTGGGGAAGCCCTGCGCGGCGCGCAGGATCTGGTCCCGGCCGATCGCCGCGACGGTGCGCGGGGTCTCGATGCCCGCAGCGCGCAGCGCCGTCAGCTGGTCGACCTTGCTCATCTCCAGCTCCAGCACCCGGCGACCGTTGACCGTCCGTCGCCCGTGCGCCTCGAGCCAGGACAGCACGGCCCGGGTGTAGTCCTTGGACAGCGTGTGCCCACGGGTGTGCGAGGAGGCGCTGATCCGCGACCAGAAGATCCCCTCGGGCGGGGCCGAGTCGAGGTCGAGGACGCCGTCGGTGAGGACCCACTCGACGACCTCGATGCCGCGGTCGGCGAAGGCCTTGGCGAAGGGCGGGAACCACTCGGGGTTCTCGTGCAGGGCGTAGATCGGGAGAGTCATGCCAGGGCGAACAGTCACTGGTCGAGGAAGATTCCGTTGCCGGGCCCGAGGGGCAGGTCGAAGGCGAAGAACACCGACAGCACGGCCACCCACGCGACCCAGAACACCACGGTGAAGGGCAGCATCCGCGCGATGATCGTGCCCAGGCCCGCCCTGGGCTCGTACTTCCGCAGCATCGTCAGCAGCACGATGATGTACGGGTTGAGCGGGGTGAGGATCTGCGTGGCGGAGTCGCCCACGCGGAAGGCGGCCTGGATGAAGGCCGGCTCGTAGCCGATGAGGGCGAACATCGGCACGAAGACCGCCGCCATGAGAGTCCACAGTGCCGAGCCCGAGATGATGAAGAGGTTGAGCGAGGACGCGAGCATGACGAACAGGAGGATGGCGAGGAAGCCGGTCAGCCCGGCGGCCTCGAGCCCCTCGGCGCCGGTCACCGCGATCCACGAGCCGATCCCCGACCAGTTGAACAGCGCGATGAACTGGCCGAGCACGAAGGCGAGGACGAGGAAGGGGATCATGTCGCGGATCGCCCTGCCCATGAGCGTCGTGACGTCCGCGACGCTGCGCGCGGTGCCCACGACCCACCCGTAGACCAGCCCGGGCACGAGGAAGAGCAGGAAGACGAGGAACACGATCGAGCTGAGCAGCGGGGAGCTCGGGAGGAAGCCACCCTCCTCGTTGCGCCAGGGCGAGCCGGGCACGGCGACGGCGGCGACGACGGCCACCACGGTCAGCACGAAGGCCACCGCGGCCCACAGCAGGCCGCGGCGCTCGACCGCGGTGAGCTCGGCCGTCACCGCCTCGCTCGACGGCGTGCCGTCCTCGTCGTCGGCCTGCTCGCTCTGCGGCACGCCCTGCCGGGTGAGGCGCGGCTCGAGGACCTTGTCGATGAGCAGGCCGGCCAGCGCCATGAGGATGAGGGCCGCGGCGATGTTGAAGAACCAGTTCGACACCGGGTTGACCGGCGCGCCCGGGTCCGGCAGGACGCCGACGACGGACTGGGTGATCCCGGCGAAGAGCGCGTCGAGGCTCGTCACGAGGATGTTCGTCGAGTAGCCGGCGCCGGTGGCCGCGAAGCCGCCGATGAGGCCGGCCACCGGGTGGCGGCCGGCGGCCTTGAAGGCCAGCGCCGTGAGCGGCGGGATGACGACGAAGGACGCGTCGGACAGCACCGAGCCGAGCACGCCCACGACACCGACGGCGTAGGGCAGCGCCCACCTCGGCGCGGACCCGATGAGCCTGCGGATCGCGGCCGCGAGCATCCCGGACTTCTCCGCGACACCGACGGCGAGGAGGATCGGCAGCACGGTGACGAGCGGCGGGAAGCCGACGTAGTTCGCGCCGAGGTTCTCGGTGAGCCACACCAGCCCCTCGCCGGTGAAGAAGCCGCGGATCTCCGTGACCTCGTCACTGCCGGGGATCTGGACGGTGACGCCCGCCCAGGCCATCGCCGTCGAGGCGACCGCGACGATGACGAAGAGCGCGAGGAAGAGCGTGAAGGGCTCGGGGAGCCGGTTCCCGACGCGCTCGACGCCGTCGAGCAGCCGGGAGCCCCAGCCTCGTCGCGGGGCCGTGGTCGCTGTGCTCATCTCGCCCTCGGATCAGTCGAAGTAGCGGGGGACGTCGAGCGGCCCGCCCTGGGCGGCGAACTCGGCGTCGACGGCGTCACGCAGCTCCGGGTCGCACAGGTAGTCGAGGGCGGTGAGGGCCAGGCCCACGGCGCCGTCGAGCGCGCCGGACCGGGCGGCCGGCCCGGCTGCCGCCAGCGCGAAGTCCTCGGTGTGGAGGGCGACGTCCGGCGGGGCGATGGCGATGAGCGGGTGGATGCCCGGCACGCGGTAGCTGACGTTGCCGAAGTCGGTCGAGGCCGCGAGCGTCTCGGGTACGACGCCACCGGCGAGCGGCTCGCGACCGCGGCGCCGCTGGGCGGCGACCCAGCGGGCGGTGAGCGCCTCGTTGGTGCGCACGGGGAGCGACGGCGGCTCCCGGTCCCACACGATCTCGACGCTCGTGCCCGTCATGAGCGCGGCGCCGCGCGCGATGTCGTCGAGCCGCCGGCTGAGGTCGCGCAGCGTGTCGGGGTACTTCGAGCGCGCGTAGAGCTCGACGACGGCGCGGTCGGGGATGACGCTGGGGCGCGTGCCGCCGTCGGACACGACGGCGTGGACGCGGTCCACGGGCGGCAGCTGCTGGCGGAGCAGACCGATGCCCTGGTAGGCGAGGGCGGCGGCGTCGAGGGCGTTGCGTCCCATGAAGGGCTGGGCCGAGGCGTGGGCGGAGGCGCCGGTGAAGACCCAGCGCAGCAGCCGCCGTCCGAGCCACACCTGGTCGGCGAGGTCGTAGCCGTAGGGGTGGACCATGATCGCGGCGTCGACGTCGTCGAAGGCGCCGTCGAGCGCGAGCACCTCCTTGCCGGAGTGCCCCTCCTCGGCGGGGGTGCCGAGGAGAACGACGCGGCCGGCGACGGCGTCGGGCCGGTCCGCGAGGGTGCGCGCGAGGGCGAGGAAGGCCCCGACGCCTGCGGCGGCGATGACGTTGTGCCCGCAGGCGTGGCCGAGGTTCGGCAGGGCGTCGTACTCGGCGAGGATCGCGATGGTCGGGCCGTCGGCGGCGCCGCGGACCTCGGCCCGGAACGCGGTGTCGACGCCGTGGACGCCGGCCTCGGCGCGGATGCCGTGCCGGTCGAGGAGCGCGACGAGCGTGGCGACGCTGCGGTGCTCCTCGTAGGCGGTCTCCGGCTCGGCGTGCAGGGCGGCGACGACGTGGTCGAGCTCGGGTGCCAGGCGCTCGGCGGCGGACTCGACGGCGTCGCTCAGCTCGACGGGCGCCCCGGCGAAGGGGGACTGCGGGGCGGTGGACTGCCGCATCCGCGCGTCGGTCTCCTCTGCGAGGTGCGCCAGGTAGGCCGTGCTGGGCTCGAGAGGGTCGGTGTGAGGCACCTCGTCAATGTAACGACGGGGCTCGGGCCACGCGCGAGCGGGCGCGCAGCCGGAGGGGAAACCGGGGGAGCGGCCCGGGTCAGCAGCCGTTGGCCGGGTCGTGGAGCCCGCGGGACGCCGCCCGCGCCTCGTCGTGCGCGGCGACGACGGCGTCGTGGAAGCGCTCGTTGGGCCGCACGAGGACGGGCACGCCCAGGCCGGCGCGGGCGACCTCGGCGTTGACGAGGACGTCGTCGAGGTAGACCCCGGCGAGGCGGCGGCCGTACCGGTCGGTCGGCTCGAGGTCGGACTCGAGGCGGACCTCGGTGCCCGGGGGCAGGAGGTCGGCGAGGAAGGCGGTGGCCTCGTCACCGAGGCACTCGGCCTCGGTGTAGGGACCGTCCTTCTCGGGGGTGTCGAGGTTGAGGAGCCGGACGGGGACCTCCTCGCCGTCGAGGTCGACGCGGATCGTGTCGCCGTCGACGACGTGGGTGACGACGGCGACCTCACCGGCCGTCTCCTCGGCCGGCGCGCAGGCGGTGACGAGCACGGCGACGACGGCGAGCGGCACGTGCCACGAGCGGGCCGAGGTGCGCGACGTGCGCCGGACGGCACGCGGGTCCTTCAGCCCCGCGAGTGCGGTCGGGCAGCCGTGGTGGAACGCAGCCTGTCGTGGCACGCCTACCGGCCCGTCGCTCGGTCGACGGGCGCCCGGAGGACGACCGCCCCGGCCGGTGAGGGCCTCACTCGCACAGGCCGTCCTCGGTCACGCCCCGCGCGCACAGCGGGGTGAGCTCGACGGACCGCACGGTGTGCCCCTGACCGGTGCGCTCGGTGACGACGTGGAGCCGCTCCCCGGCGAGGGCGTCGTCGCCGAGGCCGACGACGTCGATGACCACTTCTCCGGCGTCACCCTCGACCGGGCCGTCCACGACCACGGCCTTGACCGACGGCGGCTGGTCCGCGGTCCGCTGGCGGGCGACGAGCAGGCCGGCCTCCTCGACCGTGGCGGCCGAGGGCAGCTCGGCGAGGTCGGCGGTGATGTCGGTGGTGCCGCCGAGCTGGGCGATGTGCGTGAGGCTCACCCAGTAGAACCAGCCGTCGTGCACCATGACCTGCGTCCAGTGCGAGCCGTCCTCGCGCCGGCGGGTCTCGCCGATCGCCGGGCGGACGCCGAGCGGCTCCAGCGTTCCGCGGGCCTCGAACTCCGTGCCCGGCCCGACCCGGTAGTTGAGGCCGCTGCCGGCCTCGACGCCGAAGACGGCGGCGATGTCGTCGGAGTACGGCGGGATGTCGACGACCTCGCCGGGCAGCTCGCCTGCGGCGGCGGCCGGGTGCGTGGGCTCCTCCGCATCGGTCGGCTCGGGGGTGGTCGGTTCCTCCGGGGTGGTGGGCTCCTCCGGGCTGGGCTCGGTGCTCGTCTCGGAGGGGGAGGCAGCGGTGGAGGTCGGCTCCTCGCCGGGAGCGTCCGGCGCGCTCTCGGTGCCACAGGCGGTGAGGAGCAGGCCGGCCGCGAGGACGACCGCGGGAAGTGTTCGTCGCATGTCGAGCACGCTAGCGCCGAGCGTCGTCCGTCCGCTGCGCCCCGGCGTCGTCGAGACGTAGTTGCAACACAGGCGTTCGCGCGCACGATCGCGGGCATACCAGTACCTTGGGCCCGTGTGGCGACTGTCACACCTCTTCGTGATGGGGGCTCGACATGGTTCTACGACGCGCTGTCCTGAGTGCCGGCGTCCTGCTCGGCGCCGCGGTGCTCGCGGTGTCACCCGCTGCCGCCGAACCCTCCGAGCAGGACGAGGCCTGGATGGTCGCCGCTCACCAGAGCAACCTTGCCGAGATCGCGGCCGGCACGACCGCGGAGGAGCAGGCCACCACGGAAGCGGTACGCGAGATGGGCGCCACGCTCATCGCCGACCACGAGGCCCTGGACGCCGACCTCGTCGCGCTCGCCGAGGAGCTCGGCGTAGACCTGCCGGACCAGCCGTCGCCCGAGCAGGAGGCTGCGCTCACCGAGGTGCGGGAGCAGCAGGGGGAGGCCTTCGACACCGCGTGGATCGCCTCGCAGATCGAGGGGCACCGCATGTCGCTGGCCGCTGGGCAGGAGGAGATCGCGAACGGGTCGGACGAGAACGTCGTCGCGCTGGCCGAGGCCGCCGCTCCGGTGATCCAGCGCCACCTCGACCACCTGCTCGCCATGTCCGGTGACGCACCGGGTGCGGTCCCTGGCGGCATCGCCCCGGAGAGCGGCACGGACGCTCTCGGTGTCGCGGCGATCGCCCTCGGCGCTGTCCTCGTGGCCGGCTCCGCGGCTGTGGTCGTGCGACGCAGGCAGGTCCGGGCGTAGGTGGTCCCGCGGCACGCGGCCCGCGCGCGACGGGGTGCCCCGTGGCGCGCGGTTCTCGCGCGTCCCGGCACCCCACGGCGCGGGACTGTGGCGCTGGCCGCGACCCCGCCGCCTGAGGCTCCCGACGGGCGCACTGTCCCACGGTACGAGGTGCCGCCGCCGCGCTCGGCTCCGGCGGGCCGCGCTGCCGCACGACGCGAGGCGCGCCCACCGCGCGAAGCTTCAGCTGGCCGCGCGACCCCACGACGCGAGGCACCCGCACCGGAAGAAGAACGGGCGGAGCGCGTTGCCCCGCGGCACGTGGCGGCCCCGCGGGGCCCTGCACGTCGGCGTGCGGCTCCCGCCCAGACCGGCGCTCGTCGGCGCGCGGCCCCCGTTCAGACCGGCGGCCGTCGGCGCGCGGCTTCCACACTGGCCGGCGCGCGTCGGCGCGCCGCTCCCGCGCGACGTGGCACCCCGCGGCACGGGGCCGCAACGCAGCGCACCGTCCCGCTGGGCGCGGTCGCGCTGGCCGCGGTGGCCGGCGTAGGTCTCGTCCTCGGCGGGGTCCAGCTGCTCGTTCAGGAGCCCGTGGTCCGGGCGGAGGACTTCGGGTCGACGACCGCGGAGGTACCCGTGTCGTCGTCGGTCACCGTGCCTGACGTGGCCGGCCTGGCGTGGGCGGTGCCGGGCGCGGTCTCCGCTGTCGCCCATGCGCCGACGCCGGTCCCGCCCGCCGCGGTGACGCTCGCCGGCGTCGCGGCGGAGGTCGTGGCGGTGGGCGTGCTGCCGTCCGGTGAGCTGCAGCTGCCCGAGGACCCCTCCCGGGTGGGGTGGTGGGCCGCCGGGGCCGTGCCCGGCCAGGGCGAGGGCACGGTGGTGCTCGCCGGCCACATGGACGGCCTGCGCCGCGACGGGGCCATGAGCGCCCTGCTCGACGTCGCGTCCGGGGACGTCGTGTCCCTCGAGGACAGCCGCGGCGGCGCCCACGAGTACCGGGTGGTCGAGCGCAGCACGACGCCGCAGGAGAGTCTGGACCCGTCGCTCTTCACCACGGACGGTGCGCACCGCCTCGTGCTCGTCACCTGCGGCGGGACCTACGACGCGGCGACGGGGCGGTACTCCGAGAACATCGTCGTCGTCGCCGAGCCGGTCGCCTGAGCCGACACGGGCGTGCCACAACCGCTCCGGCGGGGCGGCGACACACCGGGCGACACGCCGTGACAGGTGTCGCCGCGGGCTCCCGCCGTCGCGTTTGCGGCACGCTCCCGGCGGAGCTCGCCGACTCAGCCGTGGAGGTTGAGAACGAGCTCCTCCGGGCCGCCCTCGACCACGCGCACCGGGATGCCCCAGTCCTGCGCGGCGAGGTGGCAGGCGGGGAACTCGATGGCCGGGTCGTCGTCGCAGGAGGCGGCCTTGGCGGTCACCGACAGGACGGTCTGCTCGTCGCGCCCGTCGAGGGACCCGAGGCTGAGCGTCACCTGCCGCTCGAGGTCGGTGCCCGTCCCGCCACCGGCCACGAGGGAGTCGGCGGAGACGGACAGCTGTGTCGAGGGGCCGAAGCGGTTGTCGAGCTTCTTCCCGGCGGGCGGGGTGAAGACGACGCGCAGCGTGAAGCTCGGCGCCACCTCGGTGGCGGGCCGGTGGGTGCGGTGCGCGCCGCCGTCGTGCAGCTCGGCCGCGCCCTCGGGCAGCGGCACGCGGGTGAGCCGGTGGGCGGCGGACTCGACGACGACGAGGTGCGCGCCGTCGTCGTCCACGAGAAGCCCCGACGGTTCGCGCAGGCCGGTGGCCACGGTGCTCACCTGCCCGGTCGCGGGGTCGTAGAGGCGCACGGCGCCGTTGTACGTGTCGGCGACGGCGACCTGTCCGCCCGGGAGGGCGGCGACGCCGAGCGGGTGCTGGAGCAGCGCGTCGGCGGCGGGACCGTCGCGGTGGCCGAAGTCGAAGAGCCCCTGCCCGACGGCGGTGCGCACGGCCCCGGCGGGCACGTCGACGTAGCGCAGGGCGGAGGTCTCGGAGTCGGCGAGCCAGATGCGGCCGTCCGCGCCGACCGACAGCCCGGAGGGCTGGGCGAACCAGGCCTGGCGCAGCTCGCCGTCGACCAGGCCCTCGTTCATCGTGCCGCCCAGCCGCGCGACGAAGCCGGCGAGCGGGTCGAAGGTCCACAGCGTGTGGTGCCCCGCCATGGCGACGACGACGGCCCCCGCCTCCGCGGACCACGTGACGTCCCACGGCGAGGAGAGCCGGATCCGGCGCGCGGGGCCGTAGTCCTCGGTCGCGGGCTCCTCACCGGGCTCGACGTTGTCCGGGGCGCCGACCATGAACTGCGCGCCGGTGCCGGCCAGCGTCGTCACGTGCCCGTCGGACAGCCGCACGCCGCGCAGGAGGTGGTTGACGGTGTCGGCGACGACGACGTCGTAGCCCACCTGCTCGGCGACCTCACCAGGCAGGAGGCACAGCCCGTTGGGCTCGTTGAGCTCGGCGACGTCGGCCGGGCCGTCGGTGCGCCCGCGGGAGCCGGAGCCGATGGCGCGCACGAGCGTCTCGCCGTCGGGCTCGAGCTCGACGAGGCGGTGGTGGCCGGCGTCGGCGACGAGGAGGTTGCCGCTCGGCAGGGTGATCGCCTTGGCGGGGAACTTGAGCAGGCCGGCGGTCGGCTCGGGCGGCACGTAGGGGCCGGAGCCGCGGTGCAGGGTGCCCTTCGCCTCGTGCTCGGCGACGAGCTGCTCGATCGCCGCGGCGATGTTCGGGGTGTGCCCCTCACCGGCCATGTGCCCGACGATGTAGCCCTCGGGGTCGATGAGGACGAGCGTGGGCCACGCGCGGGCGGTGTAGGCCTTCCACGTGACGAGCTCGGGGTCGTCGAGGACGGGGTGGGCGACGTCGTAGCGCTCGACGGCGGCGACGAGCGCGTCCGGGTCGGCCTCGTGAACGAACTTGGGGGAGTGGACGCCGATCGTCACGAGGACGTCGTGGTACCTCTCCTCGAGCTCGCGCAGCTCGTCGATGACGTGCAGACAGTTGATGCAGCAGAAGGTCCAGAAGTCGAGGAGGACGATCTTGCCGCGCAGGTCTGCCAGCGAGAGCTCGCGGCCCCCGGTGTTGAGCCAGCCGCGGCCGACGAGCTCGGAGGCGCGGACACGGGGCTGGGTACGGGCGGAGGTCATGCCTCCATTGTCCCCGGGGCGGCTGCGCCCCCGGGCACGAGGACACCGGTCATCTCGTGGGATGGGACACGGAGCTCGGCGGCTGCACCTTCCGGCTGACCCTGCGCGTCGCTGCCGGTGAGGAGCCGGCCGGTGAGGACGTGCATGGCGACGAGGACGAGGAGGGTCAGGACCACGAGCGCGACGCCGACGACGATGGCGCCGGCGAGCTCGGGCAGCGGGCTGCGGGACCGGTCTGTGCTCACGAGACGATCCTCGCCGGGCGGGGTACCCGCCCGCGTCGGCCTCGCGGCTGATCTCGGTGGTCCCGGGTCCACCCGTGGTCGGACCCTAGGGCAGCCGGAGGCCGCCGGCGTGGTGGACGTGGAACCAGCGGTAGCCGTACCCGTCGAGGGCCAGCTCGGCCGCGCCGTCGTCGTCCAGGACGAGGCGTTCGTCGCTGAGCAGGCTCTCGAGGGTGGACCCGGCCGGGGCGTCGACCCGCAGCGGGACGGTGCGTGCAGCCCCGCCGAGGTTGTGGACGGCCACGACCATCCGCCCGTCCCACGCGACGCAGTGGGCGAGGACCTCCGGGTGGGGCTGGTCGAGGACGTGGAAGGTGCCGCGGCCGAGCTCGGGGTGGGAGCGGTAGGTCTGGACGAGCTGGCGCACGAAGCTCCACAGCGAGTCCGGGTCGCGCATCTGGTCCCACGCGTTGACGAACTGGGGGCCGTAGCCGTCCGGCACCGGGCGGGCCACGAGCTTGGCGGGCGCGGCGGTGGAGAAGGCGCCGTTCGGCTCCGGTGACCACTGCATGGGGGTGCGGACCGCCATGCGGCCGTCGGCGGCGAGGTCCTCACCCATGCCGATCTCCTCGCCGTAGAAGAGCGACGGCGTGCCGGGCAGGGAGAACAGCAGGGAGTAGACGAGGCGGATGCGCCGCGGGTCGCCGTCCATCATCGGCGGTACCCGCCGCTTGAGACCGCGCCCGTAGATCTGCATCTCCTCCTCCGGCCCGAAGGCGGCGAAGACCTCCGCACGCTCCTCCTCGGAGAGCTTGTCGAGGGTGAGCTCGTCGTGGTTGCGCACGAAGGTGGCCCACTGGCAGTCCTCGGGGATCTCCGGGCGGGTCAGCAGCGCCTCGGTGAGCGGCCCGGCGTCGCCCCGGGCGAGGGAGAGGTAGAGCTTCTGCATCGTGATGAAGTCGAACATCATGTGGAGCTGGTGGCCGTCGCCGAAGTACGTCACCTGCTCCTCGTGGGGCACGTTGACCTCCCCGAGCAGGACCGCGTCGCCCCGGCGGCGCGAGAGGAAGGCGCGGATGTCCTTGAGGTGGTCGTGCGGGTGGGCCATCGCGTCGGCGTCCTGGCCGGTCATGCCGATGTCCTCGAGGAAGAAGGGCACGGCGTCGACCCGGAAGCCGTCGATGCCCAGCTCGAGCCAGAAGCCGACGACCTTCATGATCTCGTCGCGCACCTTGGGGTTGGCGACGTTGAGGTCGGGCTGGTGGGAGTAGAAGTGGTGGAGGTACCACTCCTCGGTCTTCTCGTCGAGGGTCCAGATGCCCTCCTCCTGGTCGGGGAAGACGGCCATGTCGGAGGTGTCCGGCGGGGTGTCGGCGCGCCACACGTAGTAGTCCCGGTACGGGTTGTCCTTCGACCGGCGGGCGGCCTTGAACCAGGGGTGCTGGTCGGAGGTGTGGTTGATGAGGAGGTCGACGATGACGCGCATGCCGCGGTCCTTGGCGGTGCGGACGAGCTCGACGACGTCGCCCAGGCTGCCCAGCCGCGGGTCGACGGCGTAGAAGTCGGTGACGTCGTAGCCGTCGTCACGGTCCGGCGTGGGGTAGAAGGGCATGAGCCACAGGCACGTGACGCCGAGCTGGTCGAGGTAGCCGATCCGGTCGACGAGGCCGGCGACGTCCCCCACGCCGTCACCGTCGGAGTCGAAGAAGGTCTCGACGTCGAGGCAGTAGATGACGGCGGTCTTCCACCACTGGTCGGAGGTCTCGGTGATGCGGGTCATGCGCCCTGTGTACCGGTGGGGGAGCGCCGGGGCATCCGGGGCGGGCTACGCCCGGCGAGCCGCGAGGTAGCCGGCCGCCCCCGCGAGGAGGGCGACGCCGGCGAGGAGCGCGGCGAGGAACAGCATGCCGGGGGTGTCGAGAACGACCGTCCGCGGTCCTCCGGAGACGAGCGGCGCGGAGGAGGCCCACCCGAAGCTGGGCGTCTCGCGGACGAACGTGCCCCACACCCCGACGACGAGCAGGAGAGCGCCGGCAGCCGCCGCGAGGCGCAGGCGCGTGGTTCCGGCGTCGGGCGGGCCGGGCAGTGACATGTCGTGCCTTCCGTCGGGTCGCCAGCCACCGTAGCGGCGCGCCGCGACCCGCGGGCCGGAACGGTCAGCCGACGGCGGAGGCGTCGGGCACGAGCGCCGGGCAGGTGCCGCCGGGCTCGACGAGCGCCTCGACGTGCCACGGCTCGTTCTCGTAGACGAGGCACAGGCCGAACTCGCCCCCGTGCTGTGCCAGCCAGCTGCGGGACTCGGCCGGACCGACGTCGATCGCGGTGCCCTGGACGTGCGCGGACTGCTCGGGCGGCAGCACCCACCGGCGGGCGGCCTCGGGGGAGCCGTGCTCCTCGACGGCCTCGTCGAGCAGCCGCTGCTGCTCCTGCGCCGTGCGGGCCCCGGAGGTGACGCGCAGCGGGTAGCCGTCCTCGGCGGCCGCGGCCTGCGCACGCAGGAAGCGGGCCGTGAGGACCGGGTCGAGCCCGGCGAGCTCGGGCTGCTCGCCCGTGGGGACGGCGGCCGGCGCCCGGTCCAGCGGCTCCTGGGCGACGGCGCCCAGCGGGCCCGGGCGACCGAGCACCGCGGCGATGACGACGACGACCGCTGCGACGACGACGAGGACGAGCAGCCGGCGGTGGGTCTCGGCGGGGTGCTGTGGTGTGCTCACACCACGAGCCTGGCCGGACCGGCCGCCTCGCCGCGTCGACCCGGCGACGGATCGTCACGGCGCCGGGTCAGACCGGGGGTGGACCCCCGCGTCCACCCGGCTACCGGCGGACGGAGCCGCGGGGAGCCGGGCCGGGCTCAGCAGCGCACTCACTGAACACGTGGGGTCGAGGGGCGGTCCGGTCGTGGACGCGCCGCCCGCCTCTCCGCCACGAGTCTGACTGGCTGGAGCCCGGAGCCGGGGTGGTCGGTGCACCATGGGTGGATGACGACGGCGGACCGTCACGAGTGCGCGGCAGCCCTGGTCGCGGCGGGGCGGCCGGCCGTCGTGCTCGAGCTCGGCTGCGGGAACGGGGCGGCGCTGGCGCTGCTGGTAGAGCGGCTGCCGACGGCCCGGCTCGTCGGCGTCGACCGCTCGGCGACGGCGCTCACCCGCGCCGCGCAGCGGCTCGCGGAGCCGGTGCGGAGCGGTCGGGTGACCCTCCTGAGAACGGCTGCGGGCGGGCTCGACCTTCCGGACGGGAGCGTGGACGCCGCCTTCGCCGTCGACGTCAACCTCTTCTGGACCGGCACCGCCACGCCCGAGCTCGCGACGCTGCGCCGTGTGCTGCGGCGCGGGGGAGTGCTGCACCTCGTCGTCGCGCCGCCCGCACCGAACCCCCGGGTGCGCGCGGGGATGGAGACGGCCCTGCAGGGTGCGGGCTGGACCACGACGGCGGTGGTCGAACGGGGGGCAGTCGTCGCCGTCTCCGCGACCCCGGCGTGAGCCTGCTCCTCGCCCGGCGCGGCGCGTGGTTTCTCCCCGCCCGCCGCGCCGGCTCCGCGGGCACCGTGCGCCCGCTGGTCCACGGTGCGGGTGGTCTGCCACCCGCACCGTGGACCCGGGAGGCGCACAGTGGGAGCAGACCGGCTCAGACCGCGTCCATCGACCGCCCGGTCTCGACGAAGGTCTTGAGCCCGGACAGCGACCACGGCCAGCCACCGCCGCCGCCCTGCGGGTCGCCGCCGCCGTTGAGCTCCTCGGCCTGGTCGGGCGCGGCGCTCACGTCGTGGGTGAGCACGACCTTGGTCTGGCCGTTGGGGTACTCCGTCAGCTCCCAGGTGAGGCGGGTGGCCGGCGCCCCGGGCCGCCACGTGGGGCTCCAGGACAGCACGAGGAGCCGGGGCGGGTCGATCTCGACGACCTCGCCCTCGACGGCCACCGGTCCCATGCCGAAGGCGACCATGTCCGGGGTGGAGAGGTTGCGGTAGGTGCCGCCGGGGCGGGGGTCGATCTCGACGTCGCCGCCGTAGCCCCACTGGGTCGTGCCCTCGGAGGTGGTGATGGCGTCCCAGATCCGCTGGGCCGGAGCGTTGATGTAGATGGTGTGGATGACGGCGGTGCTCATGACGGGTCCTTGTCCTCGAGTCGTTCCTTGAGATCGATGAGGGCGTCGGCGGTGCGCGCCCTGTCGGTGTACTTGCCGATCCAGCGGCGGTGGATCTGCTGGACCGGCACCGGGTTGAGGTAGTGCTCCTTGACCCGGCCGACCTTGCGGGTGGTCACCAGGCCTGCCGCCTCGAGGAGGCGCAGGTGCTTGGCGACGCCGAACCGCGTCATCTCGACGTGCTCGGCGACGACGGCCTCGAGCTCCCCGAGCGCACGTCCGTCGCGCTCGAAGAGGGCGTCCAGGAGCAGCCGGCGGACAGGGTCCGCCAGTGCCTTGAACACGAGGTCCTCGTCCACACGGCGAGCATAGGTGACCAAACGGTCACCTAACAAGACCCTCGGCCCGACTGTGCGCCCGCTTGTTCCACCGTGCGCCCGGTCGACGAGGCGCACGGTGGACCCACGGGAGCAGGGTGCGGAGAAGGAGGCCCTAGGAGAAGGGGCCTCCGGGAGCGGAGGGACCGGCGGCGGGGAGGGCGTGAGCGGAGGGAGGCGGCCGGCCGGCCGTGGGTCAGCCGGCCTGCGCGCCGAGGACCTCCGCCGCGTAGCGGTCGAGCAGCGCGGCCACCTGCTCCGGGTGGCTGAGGGCGGCGAGGTGGCCGCCGTCGACGTCGTCGGGGACGGTCCCGAGGCGCTCGCGGGCGAGGCGGTGCTGGAAGTCGCGGGGGAAGAGCCGGTCGTCGCGCCCGGTGATGACGCGGGTGGGGACGTCGGGCCACCGGGTGAGCGGCCACGGGTCGGCGAAGGGCCTGCCGGACTGCTCGCTGTCCCGCTCGCCCTCCTCGGCGAAGAGCTCGGGCGGCACGTCGTGGCCGTAGAGCACCGCCTCGTCCTCGAGGTCCGCCTCGCTGAGCCCGATGCCCCGCGCGTGCTCGACCATCGCCTCGTGCTGCCCCGTCACCTGCCACCAGTCCCCGCCGGTCTCACCCGGCGTCGGGACCATGGCGTTGTGCAGGACGAGGAGGCGGACCGGGAGGCGCTCGCAGACGAGCGGCGCGGTGAGCGCCCCCATCGACAGCGCGACGACGGCGAGGTCCTGCGCCCCGGCCGGCACCGCACCGACGACGGCGTCGACGTACTCACGCAGCCCGGCGTCGTCGTCGCCGGCGGGGAGGTCGACGGGGGCGGCGCGGTGGCCGCGGGCCTCGAGCTCACGGGCGACGAGGTGCCAGATCCAGCCGGAGCCGCCGGCCCCGGGCAGCAGCATGAAGGTAGCCATGGAGAGACAGACGGGCCGGGGACCCGAAAGTCGTCGGGCGGCGTGTCCTCAGGCGCGCAGGGCCGGCAGCAGCTCCCGCTCGGCGAGCTCGAGGAAGGGCGCCTGGTCCTGGCCGACGTGGTGGAGGTACACCTCGTCGAAGCCGAGCTCCTCGTACTCGCGCAGCTGCTCCACCAGCCCGGCCACGGAGTCGGTGACGACGACGGCCCCGGCGATGACGTCGTCGGGCACGTACCTCCCGATCCGGTCGAAGTCCTCGGGCGTGGCGGTGTCGTGGGCGATCGGCTCGGGGAAGGTGTTGTTCTGCCACTGGTCGCGGGCGATGTCGCGTGCCTCGCTCAGCGTGGGGGCGATGGAGACGTGCACCTGGAGGGCCAGCGTGCCGTTCCCACCCGCCTCCCGGTAGGCGCCGACGATCTCGCGCATCGACTCGATCTCGGTGTTGATCGTGATGAGGCCGTCGGCCCAGCGGGCGGCGCGCGCGGCGGTGCCGGGGGACAGGGCCGGGCCCATGAGCGCCGGCGCCTCCTGCGGCACGTCGTAGAGGCGGGCGCGCTCCACCGTCACGTGCCGGCCCCGGAAGGTGACCTCCTCACCGGCGTGGAGACGGCGGATGACCTCGACGCACTCCTCGAGCCGCTCCTGGCGCAGGTCCTTGCCGATCCACTTGGCGCCCGTGATGTGCTCGTTCATGTTCTGCCCGCTGCCCAGCGCCACCCAGAAACGGCCGGGGAACATCTCGGCGAGCGTGGCCGAGGCCTGCGCGACGATCGCCGGGTGGTAGCGCTGTCCGGGGGCGTTGACCGTTCCCAGGCGCAGGGTCGTCGTCGCGAGGGCGGCGCCGAGCCACGACCAGGTGAACCCGGAGTGGCCCTGCCGCGCGGACCACGGGGCGAAGTGGTCGGAGCACATCGCCATGTCGAAGCCGGCCCGTTCGGCCTGCTGGACGTCGCGGAGGAGCTGGGAGGGGGCGATCTGCTCGTGCGAGGCGTGAAATCCGTAGCGAGGCATACGCCCTGTCTAACGTGCGGTGCGTCGTCCGGCACCCGGAGCCTTGCCCCTCGTGGGTGCCCCCGGCAATACTCGCCCGGGTGATCCGCCGCCTCGCCCCCGTCTGTGTCCTCGCGCTTCTCCTCACCGCCTGCTCGGGCCCCGAGGACGACGGCCTGGACGACGCCGCCTCCGCCCTCGCCTCCGCACTGGCCGGGCAGAGCCTCGACGGCGTGACCCTCACCGACCCGGCGGCCGCCGAGTCCTTCGCCGAGCTCGTCGAGCCGCTCGCGGAGTACGAGGTCGTGGTGGAGGCCCAGGAGGTGACGCGCGCTGAGGACGACGGCGGCGCGAGCGTCGACCTCGCGTGGTCGTGGACGATCGAGGACCACGAGTGGGCCTACACGACGACGGCGGAGCTCGTTGAGCAGGAGGACGACGCCGGCTGGGCGGTCACCTGGCAGCCCGACGTCCTCGCCCCCGGCCTCGCCGAGGGGGAGCGCCTCGAGGTCAGCCGCACCCTGCCCGAGCGCGCCGACGTCCTCGGTGCCGACGACGAGGTCATCGTCACCGACCGTCCCGTCGGCCGCTACGGCCTGGACAAGACCCTCGTCGAGGCCGACGAGGTGGGGGAGCGCGCCGAGGAGGTGGCCGAGGCGCTCGGGATCGACCCCGCCGCCTTCCGCGAGCGCGCCGAGGCGATGGGACCGCGGGCGTTCGTCGAGGCGATCGTCCTGCGCCCGGAGGACGCCGAGGACGTCGACGAGGACTTCGCCGACATCCCCGGTGCCCGCGTCGTCGAGGACGCCATCCCGCTGGCCCCCACCCGCGAGTTCGCCCGCGAGCTCCTCGGGAGGGTCGGGCCGGCGACGGCGGAGGTCGTCGAGGCCTCCGAGGGCCGCGTCCGCGCCGGTGACGAGGTGGGCCTGTCCGGCCTCCAGTCCGCCTTCGAGGACCAGCTGCGCGGCACCCCCGACATCGAGGTGGCCGCCGTCGACGCCGCCGACGCGCGCCGCACCCTCTTCGAGGGGCAGGGCGCCGAGCCGGAGGACCTGCGCCTCACCCTGGACGTCGACGTCCAGCAGGCCGCCGAGGAGGTCCTCTACTCCAGCGAGGACACCGAGGGCTCCGCGAGCGCGATCGTCGCGCTGCGTCCCTCCACCGGCGAGGTGCTCGCCGCGGCGAACGGCCCGGGCAACGAGGGCCTCAACGCCGCGACCGTCGGCCAGTACGCGCCCGGCTCCACCTTCAAGGTCGTCACCTCCCTCGCGCTGCTGCGCGCCGGACTCGCGCCCGACGACGCCGTCACCTGCTCGGAGAGCCTCACGGTCGACGGCCGCGAGTTCACCAACTACGACGACTACCCCGCCTCCGCGCTCGGCGAGGTGCCCTTCCGCACCGCCCTCGCGCACTCGTGCAACACCGCCCTCATGGACCAGCGCGACCTCCTCGAGGACGGTGACCTCGCCGCGGCCGCGGAGGCGCTGGGCATCGGTGTCGAGCGCGACCTCGGCTTCCCCGCCTACCTCGGTCAGGTCCCCGCGCCGGAGAGCGAGACGGAGCGGGCCGCCTCCCTCATCGGGCAGGGGCGCGTGCTCGCCAGCCCCCTCGCGATGGCGACGGTCGCCGCGTCGGTCCAGGCCGGCCACGCCGTCCTCCCGCAGCTCGTCGCCGACACCACT
Organism: Oceanitalea stevensii; assembly: GCF_014837105.1. GTDB lineage: Bacteria > Actinomycetota > Actinomycetes > Actinomycetales > Actinomycetaceae > Oceanitalea > Oceanitalea stevensii. The sequence continues at coordinate 434,258 of NZ_JACSPO010000001.1, forward strand.
CCGGAGGCCGCCGAGCCCGCCGAGCCGCTCACCGAGGAGGAGGCCGCGCAGCTGCGCGAGCTCATGCGCGGCGTCGTCACCGAGGGCTCCGGCATCGCCCTCGACGACGTCCCCGGCGAGCCCGTCCTCGCGAAGACCGGCACCGCGGAGTACGGCAACCCCGACGACGACGGCGCGCACGAGACGCACACGTGGATGATCGCCGCCCAGGGCGACCTCGCCGTCGCCGTCCTCGTCGAGACCGGCGTCTCCGGTGCGCAGACCGCCGGGCCGATCCTCGAGGAGCTCCTCACCGCGCTGGCCGACTGATCACACCCGCGAGCGTTCCTCCAGCGCGACCGCGAGGTCCTCGCCGGCGTACCCGGCGTGGAGGAGGACGTGGAGGAGCAGCCGCGCCTTGCGCCCGGAGAGCTCGCCGGCCATGAGCACCCCCGCCTCGATGAGCTGCGCCTCGGAGCCGATGTACCCGTAGGTGGCCCGGCCCGTGCCCCCGCGGGAGGTGCGGGAGGAGACCACGACGACGACGCCGTCGGCCACCGCTCCCGCGAGCACCTGCGAGGTGGCCGCCGAGACGTGCCCGAGCCCGCTGCCGTCCACGACGAGGGCGCGGAAGCCCGCGGCGAGGAGGGCACGGACGACCCTGCCGTCGTCGGCGAGGGGCGCCTCGACGAGGGCGACGTCGACCGGTCCGGCCTCCGGCGGGGGCAGCGGGGCGGGCCGCGCGGCGGCCGGCGAGGCGAAGCGGGCGTGGCGCTCCTGGACCCGGCCCACGGGTCCGAAGCCCGGTGAGACGAAGGTGTCGAGCGCCGTCGAGCTCTCCTTCGTCACCCGGGCGGCGAGGTGGATCTCGTCGTTGAGGACGACGAGCACGCCCCGCCCGCGCGCCTCGGCGGCCAGCGCGACCCGGGCGGCGGCGAGGAGGTTGGCCGGCGCGTCGGTGCCGGTGAGGTCGGCCTGGCGCATCGCGCCGGTGACGACGAGCGGCTCGGGCCGGTCCCACAGGAGGTCGAGGAGGTAGGCCGTCTCCTCGAGCGTGTCGGTGCCGTGGGTGACGACGACGCCGCGCGCGCCGTCGTCCACCTGTGCGCGCGCCCACGTGAGGGCCTCGAGGACGTCGCCGACCTCGACGGAGGCGGAGGGCTTGGTGCACACGGACGTCACGAGCACGGCGGCGAGGTCGGCGAGCTCGGGGACGCCGCGGACGAGGGCGACGGCGTCGAGGCGGGGCTGGGCGGCGGCCCCGGGCGCGGGGGCGGTCATCGCGATGGTCCCACCCATCGCGGCCACGGCAAGGATCGGCTGCATCCCGCCAGGATGCCACCCGCGGGACCTTGGACCCGTGACGCCGCCCGCCCCACTGCCCGACACTGGACATATGGCACGAACCTCACGCGTGGCCGCTGCCGCCGCCACCCTGCTCCTCGTCCTCACCGCCTGCTCCGAGGCCGCGGAGGACACCGCGGCCGCGCCCGGACCCGCGCCGCTCCTCGCCGAGCACGGCCTGGACGGCATGAGCGGCAAGGAGATCGTCGACCACCTCGACCGGCTCGACGGCGCCGAGCGGCCCACCGACCTCACGGCCTCCGTCCGCCCCGAGGAGCTCATCGTGTCCGACGGCACCGAGGAGCTCGCCGTCGCGCTGCCCGAGGACGAGTTCTACCTGTCCGTCGCGCCCTACGTGGACAGCAGCCACGAGTGCTTCTTCCACTCCTTGACGACGTGCCAGGGCGAGCTCACCGAGGCGGACATCGAGGTCACCTTCACGACGACGGACGGCGAGGTGCTGCTCGAGGAGACGACGACGACCTTCGCCAACGGCTTCGCCGGCTTCTGGCTCCCGCGCGACGTCGAGGGCGTCCTCGAGGTCACCCACGACGGCCGGACCGGCCAGGTCCCCGTCGCCACCGGCGAGGAGGACCCGACCTGCCTCACCACGCTGCGGCTCGTCTGACTCCGCTCGCCGGTCACGCGGCGCCGTCCTAGCGTGAGCGCATGAGCGATCAGCCCAGCGACACCATCAAGGACCCCGAGGACTGGACCACCGGCGAGGAGCCCGCCACCGGCGCCCAGCTCAGCTACCTCAGCACCCTGGCCCGCGAGGCCGGGCGCGAGGTCCCCGAGAACCTCACGAAGGCCCAGGCGTCCAGCCTCATCGACGAGCTGCAGCAGGGCAGCGACCGCGTCAGCGGGGACTGACGGGCTCCGGCTCCGGCGCCGCCTCCAGCCCGCCGAGCACCCAGCGCAGGCTGCGCGTGGCCGCGTGCCCGGCGGCGGCGCCGAGGGTCGCGTCGCGGCGCGGGTGGTCGGGCAGGCGCAGCGGCTCGCGCGCCCAGCGCGGCAGGGTCGCGACCGCCGCCCGTCCGATGAGGGCGTAGCCGGCCCGCGCCGGGCCGGTGACCGGGGGGCGGTGGAGGAGGAACTGGGCCGCCTCCAGCGCCTCGGGTGTCGAGCGCAGCTCGGACCGGTAGTGCTCGAGGGCGGCACGGAGCTCGGCGTGCGTCGTCGGCACCGCCTCCCCGCCGAGCCGCCGGGCGACGCCCGCCGCCTGCGCGACGTAGGTGTCCGTCTCCGCCGCCGTCAGCGGCCGGGTGCCGAAGCGCTGGTGGGCGGTGAGGAAGCTGTCGACCTCGGCGATGTGCACCCACGTGATGAGGTGGGGGTCGTCGGCCCGGTAGGGGACGCCGTCCGTCGTCGTGCCGGAGATGTGCCGGTGGACGGCGCGGACGATCGCGATCGCCCGCTCCGCGTCCTCCACCTTCGCGTAGGTCGTCTCGGCGATGAAGGTGCTCGTGCGGGCCAGCCGCCCCCACGGGTCGTTGCGGTAGTCGGAGTGCTGCGCGACGGCGGCCATGGCCAGCGGGTGCAGCGACTGCAGGAGCAGGGCGCGCAGCCCGCCGACGTACATCGACGCGTCACCGTGGACCCGCTGGACGGGGTCCTGCGGGCCGAACCAGCGCTCGCCGGGCTCACCGTGGATCCGGTGGCGCGCGTCGTGCGCGTCCGGTCCCGCGACTCGGGCCAGCAGGAGGTCACTGAGCCGCCTGCGGGCGGCGTGTACGGGCGTCACCTCCCCAGTCTGCGTGATCCCCGACGGCGGTGCGCACCGGGCGGGTGCAGGCTCAGGTGCTCGCGGTGGCGTCCGCGCCGGTGCCGGTCTCGCGGATCTGGACGACCTCACCGAGGCGGGTGACGTCGAGGAGGAAGCGGACGAGGTCGGGCGGGTCGACGAAGACGGCGGTGTGGTGCCCGACCGCGAGGCGGGCGAGGCTCGTCAGCGCGAGGGAGTCCATGAAGGTGACGGACCGGGTGTCGACCTCCACCGGGAGGTCTCCGGTCCGGGCCTCGGTCACGGCGTGCTCCAGGGCCTGCTCCATGAGGGCGTCGACCTCGCCGCCCAGCTCGAGCCGGACCAGGCCGTCGCTGCGCCGCAGGCGCACCCAGCCCTGGTGGTTCGCCGGTCCTGTTCGCTCCATGACGTCCCCCACGCCGTGATCGTGGGGTGATCATGGCACGGCGTGGCCCGCACCGGAACGGTTTGCCACCTGTTTGTCAGGTGGACCGGTCGCCGCCGAGGAGGGCGAGCGCCTGGGCGAGGGTCTCCCACGGGGCGCCGAGGGAGACGACGCGCGCGTGCAGCTCGCGTGCCGCGGCTGCCGCGGCGCGCTCCTCCACGGAGACGAGGAGGTCGGCGTAGCGCGGGTCGAGGAGGTGGTGGTTCCCGGCGGCGTGGGCGGCGAGGAGGTCGAGGACCACCGCGAGGTCGCGGGACTGCTCCTCGGGCCGCTCGCGTTCCGAGGCGGCGACGTAGTCGAAGACGCCCGCCCACAGGCGGGCCTTGCCGCCCGCGTGCCGGCGGTCGAGGACCGTGCCCAGCGGTACGCGCGGCTCCTCGCCGTGCGGCCCCTGCTCCTGGAAGTCGACGACCTCGTGGGCCAGGCGCAGGAAGTTGTCGTCGGTGAGCGAGGCGCCCACGACGAGCAGGTGCCGGGTGAGCATGAGCGCCTGGACCACCGAGCCGAGCGGCCGTGACCGGGAGTCGTACCGGACGAAGTCGCTGCGGGTGAGGACGATCCCAGCGGGGTCTCCGACGTCGCCGTGCATCTTGAGGACCCACGGGCTCCCGCTCACCGGCTGTCCGTAGGGCAGGGCCGGCACGGCGTCGGTGCCCTCGACGTCACGGGCGGCGCTCTCGTAGAGCGCGTCGTAGTTCGTCGTGACGATCTCCCGGCAGCCCAGCGCGGCGAGCAGGCTGTGGGTGATCGCGTAGCGGTCCACGCTGGAGGTCTCGCGGGCGACGGCGGCACCGAAGTCCGCACCGAGCTCGCGGCGCAGCAGCTCGGCCCGGTCGAGAGGGGAGGGGACGTCGTCGAGGTCGACGCCGGACTGCTCGGCGATGGTCGCGATGAGCGCCTCCCACGACGGCAGGCCCGCCGCCATGCTCACGCCGGCACCGACGAAGAGCGCGAGCTCCCCGCGGCGCGCGCGCTCGGCCAGACCGCGGGCAGCGTCGGCCGCCTCCGGCGAGACGTCCGGCTCCAGCCCGCGGACCAGGCGCGCGGCCTGGAAGGCGGTGTAGTCGGACGGCGTGGCGGCGACGATGACGACGTCGAGGTCGTGCCCCGCCACGGCCTCCTGGCAGGTGGCGAGCTGGGCGTCGACGACGGCGCCCGTGACGTCCGCGAAGCCGCCACCGCCGGTGCCGAGCGTGGGCAGCGCGACGAGCAGCTTCGCCCGGCCGGCACCGGGTGCCAGACCCGCGGCAGCGACGTCCTCCAGCGCGCCGCGCAGCCGGTCCATGACGGCGCGCAGCTCGCTGCTCGTGTCACCCTCCCCGCGCACGACGTCGACGAACCACGCCGGCTGACGGAGCCCGCGCGAGCGGCCGCGGCCGACGCCCTTCTCGGCCCAGCCCTCCGGCTCGAGCCCGCCGACCTCCTCCGCGCCCACGCCGAGCGCGTGGTGCCAGTGCTCCTCGACGACGAAGGCCCGGTCGGTGGGCACGACGACCGCGTCGCAGTCCAGGTGCCCGATCCGGCCCTGGACGACGAAGACGTGCCCCATGCGCCGACGCTACCCGGAGCGGCCCTGACGCGCTCATGCACAACTGGTGGACAACGCTGTGGACAGCCGTGGCCGCCGCGCGTCCGGTCTCCGCCGCGCCTACCGTGGGCCGCACCCACCAGTCCCCGGGAGGACCCATGTCAGGTACCCACTCCGACCACCCCCTCGCCGTCGTCACCGGCGCCTCGAGCGGGATCGGCCGCGAGGTCGCCATCCTGCTGGCCGAGCAGGGCTACGACCTCGTCGTCTGCGCCGACGACGCCGAGATCCACACCGTCCTGCCCGAGTCCGCGGGACTCACCGTCGAGCCCGTCCAGGCGGACCTGTCCACCTACGACGGCGTGGAGGACCTCCTCGACGCCGTGGGGGACCGCGACGTCGATGCCCTCGTCCTCAACGCGGGCGTCGCCGTCGGCGGGGACTTCGTCGAGACGTCCCTCGACGACGACCTCGCCCTCATCGGCCTCAACATCAGCGCCAACGTCCACCTCGCCAAGCGCCTCCTTCCCCGCATGGTCGCCGCCGGACGCGGGCGCGTCCTGCTCACCGGCTCGGTGACGAGCATGATGCCGGGGCCCTACTACGCCACCTACAGCGCCTCCAAGGCCTTCCTCCTCAACTTCGCGCAGTCCGTGAGGTACGAGCTGAAGGACACCGGCGTCACCCTCACGACGATGATGCCCGGCCCCACCGACACCGAGTTCTTCGCACGTGCCGGCATGGAGGACACGCGGGTGGGGCGGAGCGACAGCAAGGACGACCCCGTCGAGGTCGCCCGTGACGGGATCGCCGCGATGCTCGAGGGCAAGGACGACGCCGTCGTCGGCGCCACCGTGCGCAACACGCTCATGTCCCGCGCCACCAAGCCGTTGCCCGAGCGGACCAAGGCGGCCACCCAGGCCCGGCTCACCAAGCCGCTCGAGGACGGCGACTGAGCCCCGGGCGGGCGGGGGCACCGCCGTCGTCCTAGCGTGAGCAGATGCGAGTCATCGGAGTCACCACGCCCGGCGGACCTGAGCAGCTGGAGGTCCTCGACCTGCCCCTTCCCCAGCCCGGGCCCGGCGAGCTGCGGATCGCCGTCGTCGCGGCCGCCGTCAACCCCACCGACACCGTGCTGCGCGAGCGGGGAGGCCCCGACGGCCTCGAGCCACCGTGGGTGCCCGGCATGGACGCGGCCGGCGTCGTCGACGCCGTCGGGGAGGGGGTCGAGCTGTCCCCGGGTGACCGCGTGGTCGCGATCATCGACCCGCGCACCCCGCGGGGCGGTGCCTACGCCGAGCTCGTCGTCGTCCCCGCCGACGGCGTCGCCCGCCTGCCCGACGACGTCGACCTCGTCGCCGCGTCCTCTCTCCCGCTCAACGCGCTCACCGCCCGCCACGCCCTGCGGCGCATGCGGGTGCCGCGGGCCGGCACGATCGCGGTGACCGGGGCCGCGGGTGCGGTCGGCGGGTACGCGATCGAGCTGGCCAAGCACGCCGGCCTGCGGGTCGTCGCGGACGCCAAGGAGGAGGACCGGGCCCTCGTCGAGTCCTTCGGCGCCGACCTCGTCCTGCCGCGCGGGGAAGGGTTCCCCCAGGCGGTGCTCGAGCACGAGCCCGGCGGCGTGGACGCGCTGCTCGACGCCGCCGTCATGGGCGCCGCCGTGCTGCCCGCGGTGCGGGACGGCGGGGTCGTCGCGTGCGTGCGCGCCTTCGACGGGGAGCCCGAGCGCGGCATCGACGTCTACGCCATCACCCCGGCCGACTACGTGCACGACGCCGAGGGGCTGGCCGAGCTCGTCGACCTCGCCGCGCACGAGGTGCTGTCGCTGCGCGTCGCCCGGACCTTCCCCGCCGAGGAGGCCGCCGAGGCCCACCGACAGCTTGAGGCGGGCGGCACGCGTGGGCGGCTGGTGCTGACCTTCTGACGGCGGCCCGAGGGGCACGGCGCGCGGGACGTCGGCGGCGGCTGGCACGATGGGCGGCATGACCCACCCCGTGAGGATCGCCGTCCAGCTCCAGCCCCAGCACGCCGACTACGGCCAGATCCGCGACGCCCTGCTACGCGCGGAGGACGCCGGCGCGGACGTCGTCTTCAACTGGGACCACTTCTTCCCGCTCACCGGGGAACCGGACGGCAAGCACTTCGAGTGCTGGACGATGCTCGGGGCGTGGGCAGAGCAGACGAGCCGCGTCGAGATCGGCGCGCTCGTCACGTGCAACAGCTACCGCAACGCCGACCTCCTCGCCGACATGGCCCGCACGGTCGACCACATCAGCGGCGGTCGGCTCATCCTCGGCATCGGGGCGGGCTGGTTCGAGCGCGACTACGACGAGTACGGCTACGAGTTCGGCACACCCGGGACACGGCTGGCCGACCTCTCCCAGGCGCTGCCCCGGATCAAGGAGCGCTGGACCCGGCTCAACCCGCCGCCCACCCGTGACATCCCGGTCCTCGTGGGCGGGGGAGGGGAGCGCAAGACGCTGCGCTACACCGCCGAGCACGCCGACATCTGGCACAGCTTCGCGGACCTGGAGACGCTGCGGCACAAGAGCGCCGTCCTCGACCAGCACTGCGCCGACGTCGGGCGCGACCCCGGCGAGATCGAGCGCTCGGTGGCCGTCAAGGGCGACCCGCGCGACAGCGGCGAGGCTCTCGTCGAGGCCGGTGCGACCCTCTTCACCGTCTCCGCGAGCGGCCCTGACTACGACCTCTCCTCGCTGAGCGAGTGGGTCGCCTGGCGCGATGCCCGCTGACGCCCGCACCGGCGTCGCGGCCCGTACCGGGCGCGGCCAGCCGGTGCCCCAGCTCGTCCGTGGCTTCCTCATGGGCGCCGCGGACATCGTCCCCGGCGTCTCCGGAGGGACCATCGCGCTGGTCCTGGGCATCTACGAGCGCCTCGTCCACGCGATCTCCACGGCCGCCTCCGCGCTCGGCGCGCTCGTGCGAGGAGACCTGCGCGAGACCGGTCGCCGGCTCGCGGCCGTCCCGTGGGTCTGGGTCCTGTCCCTGCTCGCCGGCATCGGGGCGGCAGTCGTCCTGCTCTCCGGTCCGCTCGAGCAGCTCCTCGCCGAGCGGCCGCAGGAGATGGCCGGCCTGTTCTTCGGGCTCATCCTCGGGGCGGTCGTCGTGTCGTGGCGGCTGGTCAAGCAGCCGCGGCCCTGGCTCGGTGTCGTCGCGGGCGCAGCGGCCCTCGCCTTCTTCCTCTTCCTCGGGCTGCAGGACACCACCCATGCCGCCGGCTCCGAGGCCGTGACGAGGCCGGTGTGGGCGTTCTTCCTCGCCGGCGCCGTCGCGATCTGCGCGATGATCCTGCCCGGCATCAGCGGCTCGTTCATCCTCGTGCTCCTCGGGATGTACACCGAGGTGCTGGGGGCGGTGAACGAGCGGCAGATCGGCGTGCTCCTCGTCTTCCTGCTCGGCTGCGGCCTCGGGCTGGCGGCCTTCTCCTCGCTGCTCACCTGGCTCCTCGACCGGCACCACGACCTCGTGCTCGCGGCGCTCATCGGCCTCATGCTCGGCTCCCTGCGCATCCTGTGGCCCTGGCCGCACGGCCTGGAGACCACGTCGCTCGGCGCGCCGTCGGGTCCGGTGCTCGTCCCGGTGCTGCTCGCGCTGGGCGGGTTCGCCGTCGTCGTCGGCGTCGACCTGCTCGGACGGCGGGTGTCGAGCCGGCGGGAGCGTGCGACGCCGTAGCGGCGAGCGGTTGCCGACCCCGCCGTCAGCCCGGACCGTTGAGGGATGACGACACGCGACGAGCTGCAGGTGATCGCACGGGACCAGTTCGGGTGGGAGGACCTGCGCGGCGGCCAGCTCGAGGCGATCGAGGGCGTCGTCGCCGGGCGTGACGTCCTCGCCATCATGCCCACCGGCTACGGCAAGTCCGCCATCTACCAGGTGACGGGCGTCGTCCTGCCGGGGGCGACCGTCGTCGTCTCCCCGCTCATCGCCCTCCAGGGCGACCAGATCGCCGGCATCACCGACGCGCCCGAGGCGCCGGACGCCGTCGCCCTCAACTCCGCGCTGCCGGCCGCGGAGCGCAAGGAGGCGTGGCGGGCCGTGACGGCGGGGGCGGCGGAGTACTTCTTCCTCTCCCCGGAGCAGCTGGCCAAGGACGACGTCGTCGAGCGGCTGGCGGAGGTCGGCCCCTCGCTCGTCGTCGTCGACGAGGCGCACTGCGTCTCCGCCTGGGGCCACGACTTCCGCCCCGACTACCTGCGCCTCGGCCACGCGATCGACCGGCTCGGCCGCCCACCCGTCGTCGCCCTCACGGCGACGGCGGCTCCTCCCGTCCGCGACGACATCGCCCAGCGCCTTGGGCTGCGCGACCCGCTGCTCATCACCCGCGGCTTCGACCGGCCCAACCTCGAGCTGCGCGTGGTGCGGCACGTGGACGCCGGGCGCAAGCGCCGGGTGCTCCTGGAGGACGCCGCCACGCTCCCGGGCCCCGGCCTCGTGTACGCCGGGCGCCGCAAGGACACCGAGGAGCTCGCCGCCGAGCTCACCGAGCGCGGGCTGCGCGCCGCCGCCTACCACGCGGGGCTGCGCGCCCCGGTGCGCGAGCAGGTCCACGAGGACTTCTCCGCGGGCCGGCTCGACGTCGTCGTCGCGACCTCCGCCTTCGGCATGGGCATCGACAAGGCCGACGTCCGCTTCGTCCTGCACGCCGACCCGCCCGGCTCCCTCGACAGCTACTACCAGGAGGTCGGCCGCGCCGGCCGCGACGGCGAGCCCGCGCTGGCGGTGCTCCACTACCGTCCCGAGGACCTCGGGCTGCGGTCCTTCTTCGCGACGGCGATCGTCCGTGAGGAGGACCTGCGCGCGGTGCTCGGTGCGGTCCGCCGCGCCGACCGCCCGCTGGGCGTGACGGCGCTGCGCGACGCGCTGGAGCTGCCGCCCCGGCGGGTGACCGCCGCCGTCAACCTCCTCCAGGAGGTCGGCGCCGTCCGGCAGACGCGGCGCGGGATCGTCGCGCGCGGCAAGCAGCGGGCGGGGGAGGTCGTCGCCCTCGCCGAGGAGCAGACCGAGTCCCGCCAGCGGGTCGAGCGCTCCCGCGTGGAGATGATGCGCAGCTACGCCGAGACGCTGTCCTGCCGCCGTGAGTTCCTCCTCGGCTACTTCGGCGAGGACTACCCCGGGCCGTGCGGGAACTGCGACACCTGCGCGGCCGGGACCGCCCAGGAGCGCGCCGCCGAGGACGCGGCCGCCGCGGGCGACGGACCGGGCATGCAGGACGAGGTGGTCCACGAGCAGTGGGGCCGCGGCACGGTGATGAGCACGGAGGACGACCGCCTCACCGTGTTCTTCCCCGACGAGGGGTACAAGACCCTGTCCAAGCAGGTGGTGGAGGAGCAGGGGCTGCTGCGCACCTCGGACTGACCCACCGGTTCACCGTTCCCGCCGCCGGCTCCGTGCTTGACTCGACGGGACGACGACGTGAGGAGACCCGGTGAGGGTGCGCGTACTCCTGGCTGCGGTGGCGGCCCTGCTCCTCCTGGGCGGCTGCGCGGAGCGACCGGCCCCGCGGGGCGGTGAGGACAGCCGGGCGGACCCGGTCGACCTCGTCGGCCTGTGGCGGGTCAGCGGAGCGGGCGAGGCCCGCGACACGTGGCTGCGGCTCGACGGGGGCGGGCTCGTCCTGTGGCGCGGGCCGGCGGTGCTGTCGGGCAGCTGGACCGCTGACGGACGGACGATCCTCGCGGCGGTGGACGGCTACTCCGGCCAGCCGGTCGACGACATCTCCCCGGACTGGCTCGTCGGCGCCCACGGCTACCGGGTCTCCGAGGACGGGTGGCAGCTCGAGGACGACGACGGCGCGGTCGTGGCCACCCTCGCCGTCGACGGCGCTCCCGAGCCCGTCGACACCGTAGCCGAGTGGTACGCGGAGCCACCGGAGGTCACCGACGACGTGCGGGCAGCGCTGGCCGTCCCGGAGCTCCCGGACGGTGCCCGGACGGCGAGCGCCGAGCACCTCCTCGGCAGGTGGGTGCCGGCCGGTCCGGCCGTCGAGACCGAGCCCTACGTCGTGTTCGAGGACGACGGGACCTGGGGCGGCAGCGACGGGTGCAACGGGCAGGGCGGCCGGTGGACCGTCTCGGAGGGGCGACTGCTCGCGCTGTCCGGACCGATGACCCTCATCGGCTGCCCCGGAGCGCCGGTGGGCGCCTGGGTCGGTGGCGCCTCCCACGCCGTCGTCGACGGTGCCGAGCTCGTGCTCCTCGGCGCGGACGGTGCCGAGCTCGGCCGCCTCGTGCGCGGCTGACCCCCGAGCACGGCGTGCTGCGCCGTCGTAGCCTCCCCGGATGGACCCAGTAGCGGCACTCAAGCGCGTGGCCTACCTCATGGAGCGCGAGCGCGCGGAGGCCCGGCGCGCCACCGCGTTCCGCAAGGCCGCGCGACGCCTGGAGGACCTCGACCCGCAGGAGCTGGAGCGGCGCCTCGCCACCGGGACGCTCACCGAGCTGCCCGACGTCGGGCAGCGGACGGCCGGCGTCGCGATGGACGCCGCGCGCGGGCAGGTGCCCGACTACCTCACGGCACTGGAGGAACGGGCGGGTGCACCGCTCGCGGAGGGCGGGGAGGAGGTCCGCGGCTGGTTGCGCGGTGACCTCCACTCCCACTCCGAGTGGTCCGACGGCGGCACCCCGATCATCGACATGGCCCGAGCCGCCGTCGAGCTCGGGCACGACTACCTCGCGCTCACCGACCACTCCCCGCGGCTCACGGTCGCGCGCGGCCTGTCGCCCGAGCGGCTGCGTGAGCAGCTCGACGTCGTCGACGCGCTCAGTGCCGAGCTCGCGCCGTTCCGGGTCCTCACCGGCATCGAGGTCGACATCCTCGACGACGGCGAGCTCGACCAGGAGCCGGAGCTGCTCGCCCGCCTCGACGTCGTCGTCGCCAGCGTCCACTCCAAGCTCCGGATGGACAGCCGCGCGATGACCCGGCGGATGGTCGCCGCCGTCGAGCACCCGCTCGTCGACGTCCTCGGGCACTGCACCGGGCGGCTCGTCACCGGCGGTCGCGGCACCCGGCCGGAGTCGGAGTTCGACGCGGAGGCGGTCTTCGGTGCGTGCCGGGACAACGACGTCGCCGTCGAGCTCAACTCACGGCCGGAGCGGCTCGACCCGCCCATGCGGCTGCTCGAGCTCGTCGTCGACCTCGGGTGCCTCGTGGCGATCGACACCGACGCCCACGCGCCGGGTCAGCTGGAGTTCCTCGACCACGGCTGCGCGCGCGCCGCTGAGGCGCAGGTCCCGCGCGACCGGATCGTCAACGCGCTGCCCCTGGACGATCTCCTCGCCTGGACCAACCGGTAACCGGCCGCCCCCACCCCCGCTCCCCGCCCCACCCCACCCTCTCCCGCCGAGCGCTGAGTTCTTCCGGGACCTGTGGACGGGGCCGCTGCCCACAGGTGCCGGCTCAGCGGGGACGCGGCTCGTGGACGTCCGGGCGCAGGCGCTCGGGGATGCGGTCTCGCTCGAAGGTGATGGACGTCTGGCCGTGCGGGGTGGGGCGGCCGTCGTCGCCGAGGTTGACGAAGACGATCGAGTCGATCGTGAGGATGCTGTGGCGGGTGAAGAGGTTGCGCACCTCGGCGCGCATCGTCAGCGAGGTCCGTCCGAACCGGGTGGCCCGCAGGCCCATCTCGACGATGTCGCCCTGCGTGGCCGAGCTGAGGAAGTTGATCTCCGACATGTACTTCGTGACCACACGCTCGTTGCCGAGCTGGATCATCGCGTAGATCGCCGCCTCCTCGTCGATCCACCGCAGCAGGCTGCCACCGAAGAGGGTGCCGTTGGCGTTGAGGTCCTCGGGCCGGATCCACTTGCGGGTGTGGAAGTTGATGTCGTCGGAGTGCATATGTCCAGGTTAGGGCGGCGAACCGGCACAGACCCGGCGGGACGGGCGTGCGACCCGCCACGGCTCACCGTGTCGGAGCGGGGCGCCGGGGAACCTGCGCCCGTCACCGCGCGGCAGCCGACTATCGTCGAAGGTGATGATCACCCGACGCGACGCTGCCCAACGCCTGGACATCCCGGTGGAGATGGCCACCCGGCACGGCCTGCCCCCGAGGCTCACCGAGAGCCAGCTGCGTGAGATCGAGGACAACCCGCCACCGTGGCTGGTCCAGTCCCGCGCCAACCGGACCGGCAAGGCCGTGTGGGTCGACCTCGAGTGCACCGTCTGCGGGTTCACCGAGAAGGCCCGGCCGAAGAAGTGGTGGCCGAGCTTCACCCACCTCAGCTGCGACGACCACCGACCGGGGGACCTGCCGCGTCCTCTCCCCGGCCACGAGCGGGACGAGGTCCTGGGCATCGGCAGCCGATTCGTCGGCGTGGTCGACACCCCTCGGGACTGAGGCTGGCAGGATCACCCCATGAGTGACCAGCCGGGACCCCTGCTTCTCCTCGACTCCGCCTCGATGTACTTCCGGGCCTTCTTCGCCCTCCCGGACACGATGAGGTCCCCGGACGGGACCCCGATCAACGCCGTCCGCGGCTTCCTCGACGCCATCTCCAGGCTCGTGGAGGCGCACCGGCCCTCGCGCGTCGTCGCGTGCTGGGACGACGACTGGCGCCCCGCCTTCCGCGTCGCCGCCATCCCCTCCTACAAGGAGCACCGGCTCTCCGACGACGGCGGCGAGGAGGTCCCCGAGCTGCTCACCGCCCAGGTGCCGATCATCGTCGACGTCCTCGCGGCGCTCGGGATCCCGCGCCTCGGCTCGCCCGGCTACGAGGCAGACGACGTCATCGGCACGCTCGTCGCGCGCGAGGTCGCGGCCGCCGACCGCGCACGCGAGGTGCTCGTCATGACGGGGGACCGCGACCTGTTCCAGCTCGTCGACGACGATGCGGGCGTCACCGTCCTCTACCCGATGCGCGGACAGAAGGAGCCGCAGCGCATCGACGAGGAGTGGCTACGGGAGAAGTACGGGGTCGAGGGCGGACAGGCCTACGCCGACATGGCCACCCTGCGCGGGGACCCCAGCGACGGCCTGCCGGGCGTCGCGGGCATCGGGGAGAAGACCGCCGCGTCGCTCCTCGCCCAGCACGGCACGCTCGCCGGGATCATCGAGGCCGCGAACGACTCCGGCTCCTCGCTCACCGCCACCCAGCGCAAGCGCATCCTCGCCGCGGCCGACTACCTCGCCGTCGCCCCGACCGTCGTCCAGGTGGCCCGCGACGCCCCGGTCGCCGAGGACCGCGGCGAGCTGGGTGAGGTGCCTGCGGACGGGGACGCGCTCCTCGAGCTGGCCGAGCGGTGGGGGCTGGAGTCCCCGCTCCGGCGCCTCGTGGACGCCTGCGCCGCGGCGTCCTGACGCGGCGCGGTCAGCCGGTGATCCGCTGACCGGGGATGTCGGCCGGGAACTGTACTCTCGGCGCAGAGGGTGGCAGGTACGCGACGACGAGAGGAAGCCGCCGATGGACAGGCAGCAGGAGTACGTGCTCCGCGCGATCGAGGAGCGTGACATCCGGTTCATCCGGCTGTGGTTCACCGACGTCCTCGGCGTGCTGAAGTCCGTGGCCATCGCGCCGGCCGAGATCGAGGCCGCCTTCTCCGAGGGCATCGGCTTCGACGGCAGCTCCATCGAGGGCCTCACCCGGGTCTACGAGGCGGACATGCTCGCCAAGCCGGACCCGTCGACCTTCCAGCTGCTGCCCTGGCGCGGGGACGAGCAGGGGGTCGCGCGGATGTTCTGCGACATCCTCACCCCCGACGGCGAGCCGGCCCGCTCCGACCCCCGCAACGTCCTCAAGCGCACCCTCGAGCGCGCCAAGGACGCCGGCTTCACCTGCTACACGCACCCCGAGATCGAGTTCTACCTCTTCGAGCAGCGGCGCAGCCCCGACGACCCGCTCGTCCCCATCGACACGGCCGGCTACTTCGACCACGTCGCCCGCGGCACCGCCCACGACTTCCGGCGCGACACCATCACGCTGCTCGAGTCCATGGGCATCTCGGTGGAGTACTCCCACCACGAGGCCGGGCCGGGCCAGAACGAGATCGACCTGCGCTACGCGGACGCCCTGTCCACGGCGGACAACATCATGACGTTCCGCACGGTGGTCAAGGAGGTCGCCCTCCAGCAGGGCATCATGGCCACCTTCATGCCCAAGCCCCTCATCGAGGCTCCCGGCTCGGGCATGCACACGCACTTCTCCCTCTTCGAGGGAGATGCCAACGCCTTCTACGACCCCGCCGGGCAGTACCAGCTGTCCTCGACCGGCCGCTCGTTCATCGCCGGCCTGCTCCACCACGCCGCCGAGATCGCCGCCGTCACCAACCAGTACGTCAACTCCTACAAGCGGCTGTGGGGCGGGGGAGAGGCACCCAGCTACGTGTGCTGGGGGCACAACAACCGGTCCGCGCTCGTCCGCGTGCCCATGCACAAGCCGGACAAGGGCCCCTCCACCCGCGCCGAGTACCGCGCGCTGGACTCCGCCGCCAACCCCTACCTCGCCTTCGCCGTCCTCATCTCGGCCGGCCTCAAGGGGATCGAGGAGGGCTACGAGCTGCCCGACGGCGCCGAGGACAACGTGTGGGCGCTGTCGGACGTCGAGCGCAAGGCCATGGGCATCAAGCCGCTGCCCGGCAGCCTCGAGCAGGCGCTGGAGGTGCTGGAGTCCTCCGAGCTCGTCGCCGAGACCCTCGGCGAGGACGTCTTCGAGTTCTTCGTCCGCAACAAGCGCCAGGAGTGGACCGAGTACCGCTCCCAGGTGACGCCCTACGAGCTGCGTAGCCTGCTGCCCGGCACCTGACCCGCCGTGCGCGCCCCCACGCCCACCCAGGAGCTGCTCCGGCTCGGCTTCACCGACCCGCGCCGGGCCGCCGGGCTCCTCGACGAGCCGGTCCTTGCCACGCCCCTCGCCCGCGCGGAGGACGCCGGCGCGCCGCTGACCGTCGCGCTCGGGCGGGTGGCCGACCCGCACCTCGCGCTCCTCACCCTGGTCCGTCTGCTCGAGGCGGCGCAGGGCGACGACGGCGCACCGGACCTCGCGGCGGTGCTCGCCTCCGACGGTGGTCACCGGCGCCGGCTGCTCGCCGTCCTCGGCTCCTCGAGCGCACTGGGCGACATGCTCGTCGCCCGCCCCGCCGACGCCGCCCTCCTCGACGACGAGCACGCCGACGGCGTCCTCGACCTCACCCCGCAGGACGAGCGGGAACGCGCGCTGCAGGCGGTCGGCGCCGACCCCTCCGACGCCGCGCCCGTCGCCACGCTCACCGGCACCGCCGGGGTGGAGGCGCTGCGCCGCTGCTACCGCCGCCGGCTCCTCGAGGTGGCCGCCGCGGACCTCACCAGCCCCGACCCGCTCGGTGCCTTCCCGGCGGTGGCCGCGGCCCTGTCGGACCTCGCCGCCGCTGCCCTCGAGGCCGCCCTCGCCGTCGCCCGCGCCGACGTCCCCGACCACGGCCGCGGCACGCGCCTGGCCGTCATCGGCATGGGCAAGACGGGCGGCCGCGAGCTCAACTACATCTCCGACGTCGACGTCGTCTACGTCGTCGCCCCGGAGGAGGGCACCGACGAGGACGAGGCCACCGCCGTCGGCACCCGCCTGGCCGGCGCGCTGGCGAAGAACGTGAGCGGCGCCGTCGGGACCGAGCCGCCGCTGTGGCCGGTGGACGCGAACCTGCGCCCGGAGGGCAAGGACGGCCCGCTCGTGCGGACCGTCGCCTCCCACGTCGCGTACTACGAGCGCTGGGCCAAGACCTGGGAGTTCCAGGCCCTGCTCAAGGCCCGGCCGGTGGCCGGGGACGCGGCGCTGGGCGAGGAGTACGTCGCCGCCGTCGAGCCCTTCGTGTGGTCGGCGGTGGGCCGGGAGAACTTCGTCGAGGACTCCCAGGCGATGCGCCGCCGCGTCGAGGACACCATCCCGGTCGCCGAGGCGGAGCGGCAGCTCAAGCTCGGGCGCGGCGGCCTGCGGGACGTCGAGTTCACCGTCCAGCTCCTCCAGCTCGTCCACGGCCGCACCGAGGAGGCCATCAGGACCGCGGGCACGCTCGACGCCATCGCCCGGCTCGCGGAGACGGGGTACATCGGCCGCGACCCGGCCGAACGGCTCGACGAGTGCTACCGCTACCTGCGCGTCCTCGAGCACCGGATGCAGCTGTACCGCCTACGGCGCACGCACGTCATCCCCTCCGGCGAGGCGGACCTGCGGCGCCTGGCGCGCGCGCTGCCGGGCGACGGGACGCGCAGTGCCGAGACGCTCGAGCAGCGGCTGCGCGCCGTGCGCCGCGAGGTCCGCGACCTCCACGAGGACATCTTCTACCGGCCGATGCTGCCGCTCATCGCCAAGCTCAGCCCCGAGGACGCCCGCCTGCGCCCCGAGGCGGTCCAGGAGCGGCTCGCGGCCATCGGCTACCGCGACCCGGCCGGCGCCGTCCGCCACCTCGACTCGTTGACGACGGGCGTCTCCCGCACCGCCGCGATCCAGCGCCAGATCCTGCCCGCCATGCTCGGCATGTTCGCCCGCGGCGCGGACCCCGACGGCGGGCTGCTCGCCTTCCGCAAGGTCTCCGAGGCGCTCGGCAGCACCCACTGGTACCTCCAGATGCTCCGCGACTCCGGCGTGGCGGCGCCGCGGCTCAGCTACCTCCTCGCGACGAGCCGGTACGTCTCCGAGGGGCTCGAGGCACTGCCCGAGGCCGCGGCCTGGCTGGGGGAGGACGAGGCACTGCGCCCCCGCACCCCGGAGCAGCTGGCCCGCGAGGCCGCCGCCCTCGTCCGCCGTCGTCCCGACCCGGCGGAGGCGGTGCGCGCCGTGCGCTACCTGCGGCGCCGTGAGCTGCTGCGCGGCGCCGTCGGGGACGCGCTGGACGGCGTGCGCGACGAGCGGGACCGCACCGTCCTGTCCGTGGCGGCCGACCAGGCGCTGACGACGACGCTGGAGGTCGCCGTGCGGCTCGCCTCCGAGCAGCGCGGCCTGGCGCAGCCGCCGGTCCGCTTCGGGATCATCGCGATGGGCCGCCTGGGCGGGCAGGAGATGGGGTACGGCTCGGACGCCGACGTCCTGTTCGTCCACGAGCCGGTGGGCGGGGACGACGACGTCGCCCAGGAGTTCGCCGTCGCCGTCGCCGGGCACGTGCGCGCCCTCCTCGGCGACCCGGGCGCGGAGCTCCCGCTCCCGGTCGACTCCGCGCTGCGGCCCGAGGGGCGCAACGGGCCGATGGTCCGCTCGCTCGCGTCCTACGCCCAGTACTACGAGCGGTGGGCCGAGCCGTGGGAGCAGCAGGCGCTGCTGCGGGCCCGCCCGGTGGCCGGCGACGAGGGGCTGCTCGAGCGCTTCTGCGCCCTCATCGACCCCTACCGCTACCCGGCCGACGGCCTGGACGACCGCGGCGTGCGCGAGCTGCGGCGCGTCAAGGCCCGGGTGGAGTCCGAGCGCATGCCGCGCGGCGTGCCGGCCAACCGGCAGCTCAAGCTCGGGCGCGGGGGGCTGTCCGACGTCGAGTGGACGGCTCAGCTGCTCCAGCTGCAGCACGCCGGCCGCGTCCCGGAGCTGCGGACGCCCCGCACCGTCGAGGCGCTCAGCGCGGCGCGGGACGCCGGGCTGTTGGGGGAGGAGGACTGCGCGCTGCTCGTCACCGCGTGGACCCTCGCCTCACGGCTGCGCGCGGGGATCGCGCTGGCCACCGGCCGCGTCACCGGCGCGAAGATCGACGTCCTGCCGCACGACCCGGGCCAGCTCACCGCCGTCGCCCGGCTCCTCGGCTACGGCCCCGGTGAGACCGTGGACCTGGAGGAGGACTACCTCCGCGCCACCCGCCGCGCCCGCGCCGTCGTCGAACGCATCTTCTTCGAGTAGCGGGCGCCCGCCCTCTCGTTCTTCCGCGCGCCGCCCAGCGCACCCCCACTCGCGCCGAGCGCTGAGCTGTCACTCCCGAGGGCGCACGTGCCGCCCGCCCCTCAGCGCCACTCGACCAGGCGGCCGGCGTGACGAACCATCTCGTCCAGCACATCGAGGTCAATGACGTCGGCGGAGGCGAAGGAGATGCTCGCCGAACCGACCTTCGTGCGCCCCAGGCGCGGGCCGTAGACCTTCGCGAGGTACTGCTTTCCCTCGGCGGCGTTGACGTAGAGGCTGAGCGACGCCGACTGCCGGGCGAGCCCGACGAGGAACCACTCGACGTCCGCGCCCCGGGGGCGGGGCTGGACGGTGGCCCCGTAGCCGATGATCGACTGATCGGTGCCGCCCCAGAACACGCCCTGCCACAGCACACGGGTCACGCCGGGCAGTGCCGCGGTGATGACGCCGTCGAGCGTGGCGAGCGACCCGTCGGGGTCGTTGTGGGCGATGAACGCGTCGACGGACGTGTCGGTGCGGCGCATGGACTGGCTCATGGCGCCAACCTACGCGGCCGCCGCCCCGCCCGGGCGACGCCCGGTCACCTCCCGGTCGCCGGCCTGGGTCATGATGGGAGGCATGCGCCTCATCCTCATCCGCCACGGCCAGACCAGCTCGAACGTCGCGGACCTCCTCGACACGGCCGCACCCGGCGCCGACCTCACGGAGCTCGGACGGCAGCAGGCAGCTGCCGTCCCGCGCAGCCTGGCCGACGAGGACATCGACGCCGTCTACGCCTCGACGCTCGTGCGCACCCAGCAGACCGCCGCGCCGCTCCTCGCCGAGCGCGGCCTGGAGCTGCAGGTGCGCGACGGCATCCGGGAGATCGCCGCCGGTGACCTCGAGATGCTCGGGGACGAGGCGTCGATCCGCGCCTACGTCGGCACGATCTTCAGCTGGGCGGACGACCCGCTCCGCCGGGTCCCGGGCGGCGAGAACGGCCACAAGGTGTGGCAGCGCTTCGACGAGGTCGTTGCCGAGGCGCACGCCGCGGGCGTCCGCACGGCCGTGATGTTCAGCCACGGTGCCGTCATCCGCTCCTGGACGGCGGTGCGCGCCGCGAACGTCACCGGCGAGCACGCCGCCTACCACCCGATCAGCAACACCGGAGCCGTCGTCCTCGAGGGCAGCCCGGGCAAGGGCTGGTGGGCCGAGCTGTGGGAGGGAGAGCCCCTCGGTGGAGACCGCGTGAGCGACCCCGCCCACGACGGCCCCGCCCCTGCCGAGGCGGTTCCCTCCGAGTCCTGACGGACGACGACGGCGTCCCCGCGCTCCCCGCCACGTCGCCGTGGCACGGTGGTCGACATGCGCGTCCTCCTCCTCGCCGACACCCACGTCCCCACGCGCGCCCGGCAGCTGCCGGAGCAGGTGTGGCCCGAGGTCGAGGCGGCGGACCTCGTCGTCCACGCGGGGGACTGGGTGGTGCCCGAGCTCCTCGACGAGCTCGAGGACCGCTCCGCCGCGCTCCTTGCCTGCTGGGGCAACAACGACGGCGCCGAGCTGCGCCGTCGGCTCCCCGAGGTCGCGCGTGCCGAGCTGGAGGGCGTGCGCGTCGCCGTCGTCCACGAGACGGGGCAGTCCCGCGGCCGCGACGAGCGGATGCGCGCCGCCTACCCCGATACGGACCTGCTCGTCTTCGGCCACAGCCACATCCCGTGGGACGGGGCGGCCGACGGGCTGCGCCTGCTCAACCCCGGCTCACCGACCGACCGGCGCCGCCAGCCGCACTGCACGTACCTGACGCTCACCCTGAGCGCCGGCACGGTCGCCGACGTCGAGCTCCACCGCCTGCCGCCGCGGCCGACCGCCGCCTGAGTGCGGCCCCGGACCCGCGACGTCGGCGGGTCCGCATAGGCTGCTGCGGCACGCACCCACGCCCGTATGGAGCACCATGACCGCCACCGCCCTGCCCGAGCACCCGCTGCACACCGAGCGCCTCACGCTGCGTGCGGCTGTCCCCGCGGACGCCGAGCTCACCTGGCGCTACCGCCGCCTCGAGGAGGCCAGCGCCTGGCTCACCAGCCGCCAGACCACCCTCGCCGAGCACCGCGAGCACTTCACCGACCCCGGCCGGCTCGGCCTCACGCTCGTCGTCGAGCTCGGGCACGACGGCGGCGGTGAGGTCGTCGGCGACCTCATGCTGCGGCGCACGGACGGTTGGGCGCAGACGGACCTCGCCCACCTCGCGGCCGGGACGGAGGTCGAGGTCGGCTGGGTCCTCGACCCCGCCCACCGCGGCCGCGGCTACGGGACGGAGGCCGTCCGGGAGCTGCTGCGTTACAGCTTCACCGAGCTCGGTGCCCGCCGCGCCGTCGCCAACTGCTTCCTCGCCAACGAGCCGTCGTGGCGGCTCATGGAGCGCGTGGGGATGCGCCGTGAGGCGCACGCCGTCCGCGACTCGCTCCACCGCTCGGGGGAGTGGCTCGACTCCCTCGTCTACGCCGTCCTCGCCGAGGAGTGGGCGGCCGCCACCCGGTGAACGCCGCAGCCCCCGGCACCGAGAACGGCGCCGGGGGCTGCGGGGAGCGGTCTAGATGTCGAAGTACAGCTCGAACTCGTGCGGGTGCGGACGCAGCCGCAGCGGGTCGATCTCCTGGGTGCGCTTGTACTCGATCCAGGTCGAGATGAGGTCGGGGGTGAACACGTCGCCCTCGGTGAGGAAGTCGTGGTCGGCCTCGAGGGCGAGGAGCGCGCCCTGGAGCGAGTCGGGGACCTGCTCGATCTGAGCGTGCTCCTCCGGGGGCAGCTCGTAGAGGTCCTTGTCGATCGGCTCCGGCGGCTCGATGCGGTTCTTGATGCCGTCCAGGCCGGCCATGAGCATCGCCGAGAAGGCGAGGTACGGGTTGGCCGACGGGTCCGGCACGCGGAACTCGATGCGCTTGGCCTTGGGCGAGGTGCCCGTCACCGGGATGCGGATGCACGCGGAGCGGTTGCGCGCCGAGTACACGAGGTTGACCGGAGCCTCGAAGCCCGGCACCAGACGGTGGAAGGAGTTCACCGAGGGGTTGGTGAAGGCGAGCAGCGCGGGCGCGTGCTTGAGCAGGCCGCCGATGTACCAGCGGGCCATGTCGGACAGGCCGCCGTAGCCGCGCTCGTCGAAGAACAGCGGCTTGCCGTCCTTCCACAGGCTCTGGTGGGAGTGCATGCCCGAGCCGTTGTCACCGAAGATCGGCTTCGGCATGAAGGTCGCGGTCTTGCCGTTGACCCACGCCGTGTTCTTGATGACGTACTTGAACTTCATGACGTCGTCGGCGGCGGCGCGCAGCGTGTCGAAACGGTAGTTGATCTCCTGCTGACCCGCCGTGCCGACCTCGTGGTGGGCCCGCTCGACCTGCAGCCCGACCTCCTGGAGGACGGTGACCATCTCGTCGCGCAGGTCGGCCATCTGGTCGTTGGGGGAGACGGGGAAGTAGCCGCCCTTGTAGCGCGTCTTGTACCCGAGGTTCCCGCCCTCCTCCTCGCGGCCGGTGTTCCACGCGGCCTCGCTGGAGTTGAGGTGGTAGAAGCTCGAGTGCTGGTTCGTCTGGAACCGCACGTCGTCGAAGATGTAGAACTCGGCCTCGGCACCGAAGTAGACGGTGTCGGCGATGCCCGTGCTCCGCAGGTAGGCCTCGGCCTTCGCGGCGATGTTGCGCGGGTCGCGGGAGTAGGCCTCGTCGGTGAAGGGGTCGACGATGGAGAAGTTGACGACGAGCGTCTTCTCCTTGCGGAACGGGTCGATGAAGGCGCTCGTCACGTCCGGGATGAGCTTCATGTCGGACTCGTGGATCGCCTGGAACCCGCGGATCGAGGAGCCGTCGAACATGAGGCCGTCGGTGAAGGCGTCAGCGGCGAAGGACTCGACGGGGATGTTGAAGTGCTGCATCACGCCCGGCAGGTCGCAGAAGCGGACGTCGACGAACTTGACGCCCTCCTCCCGGGTGAAGGCGATGGCCTCCTCGGCATTGCTGAACATGTACCGCTCCTCTGGCGTGGGAATTCCGGGGGACCGTCACGGTCCCGACGTCCAGGACGTTATCGGCGTCGCGTTTCGTCGTCGTCACCCCTATGTGTCCGGCATGTTACGTGGACGACGACGGCGACGGTCAGGCGCGCACGATCCGCGTGCCGGCCCACACGTCGTGCAGGCCGCGCCCGTCCAGCCCCCACACGACGGGGGGAACGACGAGGCACAGGCTGACGGTGCGGATGAGCACCTGGACCGGCCGTGCCGCTCCGCCGTCGACGGCGCGCACCCGCAGCCCGAGCAGGGTGTGGCCGATCGTGGCCCCCCGCGTGGCGACCAGCAGGAAGGTCACGACGGCGAAGACGCCGAGCGTGGCGAGCGGGTGGTTGTCGAGGAACCCGGCGGAGATCGCGGTCGCGACCGCCCAGTCGACGGCGAGGGCGATGAGCCGGCGGACGAGCGACGCGTGGCCGGTGCTCGGCTCCGCGGTCGCGGACTGCTCCTGGCTCACGCTCAGCGCCCGCGCATGCCCTTGCGGTCCGGGCGTGCCCGCAGCGGGTCCACGCCCTTGGGGATCGGCGGGCGCGAGGACTGCAGCGCGCGCAGGCGCTTGGCCACGGCCGCGACCTCGGCCTTGGTGAGGGTAGGCCGGAGCTTCTGGATCGTGCGCACGAGCTTGGGCAGCGGGGTCTGGCCCTCGTCGCGCCCCACCTCCACGAGGTGGACCGTGACGTTCGGGGCCACGCGTGCGACCTTCTTGCGCTCACCCTCGAGGAGGCGCTTCACGCGGTGGCTGGGGCCCTCGCCGATGAGGACGACGCCGGGTCGGCCGACGGCGCGGAAGACGACGTCCTGGGTGCGCGGGTCGATGGCGACCGGCTGCTCCTCGACGTTCCAGCCGCGCCGGATGGTGCCCAGGGCGGAGGCGGAGGCGCCGGGGGTGCCCTCGATGCGCGAGTAGGCGGCGCGCTCGGCGCGACGCGAGAGCAGGAGCATGACGACGATGAGCGCCACGGGCAGGCTCAGGAGCGTCACGTACACCGGGTGGCCGACGGCCAGACCGATGACGAGCCCGACGGCGAGGATCCCGACGAAGGCACCGAGGAGCCACCAGGTGATCGAGGGCTGCGCCTCGCGGGTCATCTGGAAGACTTCCCACAGCTGGTGGTACCAGCGCTTCTTCTTCTGCTTCGGCGCGGCGCCCTCGGCGGCGTCCTTCTTCTTCTTCAGGGCCATGATCGCCAATCCTACCGGCCCGCGGACGTGCCTTCGCTGCCCGGGAGCCTGTGGATGACGCCAGCGGGCCGCGCCGCCGTGCGCTTGGCTTGGGTCATGGCACGACGACGGCGCAGCCCGGCGGTGACGGGTGGCACGCGCCCGCCTCGGCTGCCGGGCCACGAGATCGTCGGCACGGCCGGTTTCGGTGCGAACGGGGCGGTGTGGTCGGCACGGGACCGGGCCGGGCGGGACGTCGTCGTCAGTGTGCTCGCACTGCCGCGCGGGGAGGCGGCCACGGCGCAGCTACGGCGGCTGGCCGCGCTGCGCCACGGCACCCACCCCCACCTCGCGTGCATCCGCCAGGTCCTCACCCTCGACGGCGGACGCTGCGCGGTCGTCAGCGACCACGTCCCCGGCCCCACCCTCGCCACGGTGCTGGCCGCACGCGGGGCGCTCGGGCCGCCCGAGCTCGCCGGGCTGCTCGGCGCGCTGGGCAGTGCGCTCGGACACCTCCACGAGCGCGGCGTCGTCCACGGTGACGTCTCGCCCGCGAACGTCGTCGTCACCGGTGCCGGCGTGCCCGTGCTCGTCGACCTCGCCGGCCAGGGCGCCCACGAGCTGGGCACCCCCGGCTTCGTGCCTCCCGAGCGGGAGCGGGGGAGTGCGGCCGGCGCTCCGGGCGACGTGTGGGCGCTGGCCCGGCTCGTCGTGTGGGCGGCCGGTCCGGCGCCGGACCCGCACCTGCTGAGGCTGCTCGGTGCCGCGCTCGACGTCGCCCCGGAGCGGCGCCCCTCCGCGCGCGACCTCGCCAGCCGGGCCCCGGGCATCGCCGTCGCCGGCCCGGTGGCCGTCCCGCCGGCTGCCGCGCTGGCCCAGGCCCGCATGCGTGACGACGTCGCCCCCACGCGTCGGCGGACGCCCACCCGGCGGGGCAGGCAGGCCGAGCGGGCGGCAGGCCGGCCGGGCCCGGACGGCCGTGACACCGCCGCGCGGGCTGCTGCCGTCCGGCCGAGTCCCACGCTCACCGCGGCGGCCTCACGTTCACCGGCGGGCGTAGCGCGGGCGGGTCCCACGGCCACGGCGCCACCCTCCCGTGCAACGGCGTCGGCCGCCCGGGCGGGGCCCACGTCCACCGCGGTGCGAGCCCGGGCACCTGCGCCCGCCGTCCGGACGCCTCGTCACGTCCGGGAGCAGTCCCTGCCCACGCCGTGGCTCGGCGCTGCCCTCACGCTGGGCGCGGCGACCGTGCTCACCGGCCTCATCGTCTGGTCGGGCCCCGGTGAGCGGGCCGGCGGCTACGGGCACGGTCCGGCGGCCGCGACGGAGCAGTACGCCGAGGCGGTGGCGACCCTCCTGGCCCGGCGCGACGGAGCGCTCGTGGCCGGTGACGCCGCCGCCCTCGCGGCCACGACGGTGCCCGGCGGCCCCGCGGCGCGTGACGACGTCGTCCTCCTCGAGCGCCTCGCCGCCACCGGGACGGCACTGGAGGACCTGCGGACGGAGGTGGGTGCCGTGGAGGGGGTGACGTCGGTGGACGAGGGCGTCGCCGTCGACGTCGTCCTCGTGCAGGACGCGCACGAGCGCGTGGTGGGCGGCCGGCGGACCACCGTGCCGGCGCAGGACCCGGCGTGCGCGCGGCTCGTGCTCGTCGCCGGGCCGGACGACGCGTGGCGGCTGCTGGGCAGCGAGCCGTGTCCCTGAGGCGGAACGGCGACGGGGCCCGCACCGGAAGGTGCGGGCCCCGTCACGGGGGAGGTGCTCAGAGGCCGAGCTCGGCCTCGAAGGCGCCCTCCTCCAGACGCTTCTTGATCGTCTGCATGAAGCGGCCCGCGTCCGCACCGTCGACCAGGCGGTGGTCGTAGGTGAGGGGCAGGTAGACCATCGAGCGGATGCCGATCGTCTCGTTGCCGTCCGCGTCGGTGACGACGACCGGGCGCTTGACGATCGCGCCCAGGCCGAGGATCGCGACCTCGGGCTGGTTGATGATCGGGGTGTCGAACAGGGCCCCGTTCGAGCCGAGGTTGGTGATCGTGAAGGTCGAGCCACCGAGCTCGTCAGGGGTGACCTTGTTGTCCCGGGTGCGGGCCGCGAGGTCCGCGACGCGCTTGGAGATGCCCGCGATGGTGAGGTCACCGGCCTCCTTGATCACCGGCACGAGGAGCCCGCGGGGGGTGTCCACCGCGATGCCGATGTTCTCCTCGCCGTGGTAGACGATCTGGTCCCCGTCGATCGAGGCGTTGAGCGCCGGGTGGGCCTTGAGCGCCTCGGTCGCGGCCTTGATGAAGAACGGCAGGTAGGTGAGCTTGACGCCCTCCCGCTCCTGGAAGCTGTTCTTCGCGCGGGCGCGGAGCTTGGCGATGCGCGTGACGTCCACCTCGATGACCGTGGTCAGCTGGGCGGAGGTGTCCAGCGACTCGATCATGCGCTTGGCGATGACCTTGCGCAGGCGCGACATCTTCTCGGTGGTGCCACGGAGCGGGGAGACCTCGGGGACCGAGGGCGCCTTGGCGGCGGTGGGGGCCTCGGCGGCAGCCGGGGCTGCCTGCTGCTGGGCCTTCTCCGCGGCGGCGAGGACGTCCTCCTTGCGGATCCGTCCACCGACGCCCGTGCCCTGGAGGGAGTCGAGATCGACGCCCTTCTCCTTGGCGAGCTTGCGCACGATCGGGGTGACGTAGGAGGTCTTGGCGGTCTCCGCGGCACTCGGCCGCTCGGGGGCCGGGGTGGTCGAGGCCTCCTGCGGCGGGGTTTGCTGCTGCTCGGCCTTGGGCTGCTCGGCCTGCTTCGGCTCGCTCTGCCGGGGGGCGGCCTCCTCGGACGGGATGGTCCTCGTCGCCGCACCCTGGTGCTGCTCGGCGCGCTGCTCGGAGGGCTGCTCCTCCTCCTTGGCCTGCTCCTCGGAGCCCTGCGGGGTCTCCTCGGACGCGGACGCGGAGGAGTCGCCGCCGCTCTCGCCGCCGATGACGGCGAGGTCGGTACCGACCTCCACGGTCTCGTCCTCCTGGACGAGGATCTTGCTCAGCACACCGGCGTAGGGGGAGGGGACCTCGGTGTCGACCTTGTCGGTCGAGACCTCGAGCAGCGGCTCGTCGACTTCGACCTGGTCGCCCTCGCTCTTGAGCCAGCGGGTGACGGTGCCCTCGGTGACGGACTCACCGAGCGCCGGCATCTGGACCTTCTGGCCCTCGCCGGAGCCGGAGGACCCGGACGAGGCCTGCTGCTTGGCCTCCTGGGCCACCTCCTGCTCGGAGGGCTGCTCCTGCTCGGCAGGCTGCTCCTCCTCGGCGGGCTCGGGAGCCTGCTCCTGCTCGGCGGGCTGCTCGTCCTGCGCGGGCGCGGAGTCGCCGCCGCCCTCACCGGAGCCGATGACGGCGAGCTCGGCGCCGACCTCGACGGTCTCGTCCTCCTGGACGAGGATCTTCTCGAGCACGCCGGCGAACGGCGAGGGGACCTCGGTGTCGACCTTGTCGGTCGAGACCTCGAGCAGGGGCTCGTCGACCTCGACACGGTCCCCCTCGCTCTTCAGCCAGCGGGTGACGGTTCCCTCGGTGACGGACTCGCCCAGGGCGGGCATCTGCACGGAGTCGGACATGACCTGGTGTCTCCTTCGATCGAGGGTCAGTTGTGGGAGTGCAGCGGCTTGCCCGCGAGGGCGAGAGCTGCCTCGCCAAGGGCCTCGTTCTGCGTCGGGTGGGCGTGGATGAGCGAGGCGACGTCGTCGGGGTACGCCTCCCAGTTGACGATGAGCTGGCCCTCGCCGATGAGCTCGCCGGCGCGGGAGCCGATCATGTGGACGCCCACGATGGGGCCGTCCTTCTGGCGCACCAGCTTGACGAAGCCGGTGGTCTGCAGGATCTGGCTCTTGCCGTTGCCGGCGAGGTTGAAGTCGACGGTCTCGACGCCGTCCTCGCCGTGCGCCTCCTTGGCCTGTGCCTCGGTGAGGCCGACCGAGGCGACCTCGGGCTCGCAGTAGGTGACGCGCGGGATGCCGGACTCGACGATCGTCGCCGGGTTGAGCCCGGCGATCTCCTCGGCCACGAACACGCCCTGCTGGAAGCCGCGGTGGGCGAGCTGCAGGCCGGGGACGATGTCCCCGACGGCGTAGATGTTGGCGACACCGGTGTGGAGACGCTCGTTGGTGAGGACGAAGCCGCGCTCCATGGGAACGCCCTGCTCCTCGTAGCCGAGGTTCGCCGTCGCCGGCCCACGGCCGACGGCGACGAGCAGCAGCTCGGCCTCGTAGGTCTTGCCGTCCTCGGTGGACACGACGACGCCGGAGTCGTTCTGCTCGACGCCGGAGAAGCGGGTGCCCGTCGCGAAGTTGATCTTCCGCTTGCGGTAGGCGCGCTCGAGCGCCTTCGACAGGGAGATGTCCTCGTTCGGGACGAGGTTCGGCAGCGCCTCGATGATCGTGACGTCGACCCCGAAGGACTTCCACACCGAGGCGAACTCGACGCCGATGACGCCGCCGCCGAGGACGATCGCGCTCTTGGGCACGTAGTCGAGGGTGAGGGCCTGCTCGCTCGTGATGACCCGGCCGCCGATCTCGAGGCCGGGCAGGGAGCGGGCGTAGGAGCCGGTCGCGAGGATGATGTTGCGGCCGCGGTAGGTGGTGCCGTCGACCTCGACGGTGTCCTTGCCGGTGAGCCGTCCCCAGCCGGTGACGTAGTCGATCTTGCCGGCCTTGATGAGCCCCTGGAGGCCCTTGTACAGGCGGCCGACGACACCGTCCTTGTAGGAGTTGACCGTCGGCATGTCGATGCCCTCGAAGGAGCTGTTGACCCCGACGGCGTGGCTGTGCTGGATCTCGTCAGCGACGGCGGCGCTGTGGAGGAGGGCCTTGGTGGGGATGCACCCGCGGTGCAGGCAGGTGCCGCCGACCTTGTCGGCTTCGATCAGGGCGATGGACAGCCCGAGCTGGGCGGCGCGCAGCGCTGCTGCGTAGCCTCCGCTCCCGGCTCCCAGGATGACCAGGTCGTAGACATTTCCTTCAGGGCTGTCGGTCACAAACCTCTCCTCGAGCACACGTCGATCCCGGGCCGCAGCCGGGGCTTCGGTCCATCTTGTCACCGTCCACGCTGCCGGGACCACCTGACGCAGTGTCCGTCGGGTCACAACCGGAGCCGTACGCTAGGGCGTATGCGGCTGTTCTCCCGACGCAGGAACCAGGGCTCCACGAGCACCGAGGTTCCCACCGCGCAGCGACGCGCGGAGGTCATCGCCCACTTCCGTGACTTCGTCGCGACCCGGGTCGGGGTGGAGGCCTACATCGAGCCGCCGACCCCGAACGACCCGACGACGATGGTCCTCGTGGCGCGCACCGGGGAGTGGACCCGCCGTCGGGTCCCGGACCAGAAGGCGGCCTGGGCACTGGCCCGCGAGCTGGAGATCCCCGTCTACGACGTCAACCTCACCGGCTACCCCAGCAGCATGCGCCGCTGGAGCGCCGCTCAGCGCAGGAAGTAGCCCCCTCCCCTCGCATATGCGGGAAAAGCGCAGCCTTCCGACGCGGAGGACTGCGCTTTTCCCGCATATGCGGAGTGGGGGGGGAGGGGGTCAGCGGGGGGCGGCCTGCTCCAGGACTGTCAGGAGAGTGCGGACTCCCATGCCCGTGCCACCCTCGGGGGTGTAGCCGCGGGGGCTGCCCTCGTTGTAGGCGGGGCCGGCGATGTCGAGGTGGGCCCACGGGGTGTCCCCGACGAACTCCTTGAGGAACAGGCCCGCGACGAGCATCCCGCCGAAGCGGTCGCCCATGTTCGCGATGTCGGCCACCTGGGACTTCATCGAGTCGGCGAGCTCGGCGGGCAGTGGCATCGGCCAGAACTGCTCACCGGCGTCGCCGGCAGCGGCCACCACCTGCTCGCGGACGTCGTCGGTGCCCATGACGGCGCCGACCTGCGAGCCGAGCGCCACCATCTGCGCCCCGGTGAGCGTCGCGATGTCGATGAGGAGGTCGGGGCTCTCCTCCCCGGCGGCGACGAGCGCGTCGGCCATGACGAGACGGCCCTCAGCGTCGGTGTTGAGCACCTCGACGGTCTTGCCGCCGCGGATGGTGATGACGTCGGAGGGCCGCTGGGCGGTGCCCGAGGGCATGTTCTCGGCCAGCGCGAGCCAGCCGGTCACCCGGACGGGCAGCTCGAGGGCCGCGGCGGCGAGGACCGTGTGGAGCACGGTCGCGGCGCCGGCCATGTCCATCTTCATCGTCTCCATGCCCTTGGCGGGCTTGATGGACAGGCCGCCGGAGTCGAAGGTGATGCCCTTGCCCACGAGGCCGACGTGCGCCTTGGCGCGCGCGGGGGAGTAGGTGACCTTGACGAGGCGCGGGGGACGGGCCGAGCCCATGCCGACGCCGATGAGGCCGCCGAAGCCGCCGGCCGCGAGCTCCTTCTCGTCGAGGACGGTGACCTTGACCTTCGTGCCCTTGGCGCCGGCCGTCGCCTCCTCGGCGAAGGACTCCGGGTACAGGTCGGCGGGGGAGGTGTTGACGAGGTCCCGGACCCCGGAGACGGCGTCGGCGACGACGACGGCGCGGGCGTGTGCCGCCTTGGCCTCCTTGGTCCTGGCGACGTCGGAGACGAGCTCGAGGCGGGCGACCGGCGCGGTACGCGTGGTGCGGTAGCGGTCGAAGCTGTAGGCACCGAGGAGCGCGCCCTCGGCGACGGCGCCGACCTGCTCGGCCGTGGCCGCCGGCAGCGCGAGAGCGACGTCGGCGGTCCCGGCGAGGGAGCGCACGGCGGCACCGGCGGCGCGGCGCAGCGCCTCGAGGTCCGGCCCGTCCTCGCCCACGGGGCCCACGCCGGTGAGGACGACGACGTCGGCGGCGAGCTCCTTGCCCGCGGCCACGCGCAGCACCTCGTCGGCCTTGCCGGAGACCCCGAGGGCCGGCAGCAGCGAGGTGAGCGTCTTGACGGTCGCGGAGGGGAGGTCGGCGCCCGGGACGAGCACGGCGTCCTCACCGCGCCGGCCGACGGCGACGACGACGGCGTCGGCCTGGATGCGAGCAACGTTCTTCGTGGTCAGCGTCAGTTCAGTCACGCACCCGACTCTATCCGGCCCGTCTCGGGCACGGCACGGTGCGGGACTGCCGGGGTCGCGCCGTTAGGATGACGCGGTGCTCCCCGTCGTCCTCGTCGTCTCGGTCCTTGCGGCCGTGCTCGGTGTGTGGGCACTCGTCTTCGCGGTGAACGACCGCGCGGTCGTGCTGCGCCAGCTCATCGCGGGGGGTGTGGTCGAGGGGGCGCTCGTCGTCCAGGCGCTCGTCCTCGCGATCGAGCAGCTGACGGGTTCGTTCACGGGCGACCCGGTCCTCATGTGGGGCTACCTCCTGGTCGCGATGATGCTCCTGCCGGGAGCGGCGCTGGCGGCCTTCGTCGAGCGCACCCGCTGGAGCTCTGTCGTCCTGGTCGTCGCGGCCTTCACCATCATCGTCATGGAGCTTCGGATGTGGCAGCTGTGGCAGGCATGAGCAAGCAGCCGGTGCACACCGCACCGGCCACCGACGACCGTCCGCCCGCGCGCGGTGCCGGGCTCCTCGTCGTCGCCGTCTACGTCGTCTTCGCGCTGGCGGCCTCCGCCCGCGCCGGCGTCCAGCTCGTCCGTGACGCGGCGGAGGCGCCGCTCGCCTACGGGCTGTCGGCCTTCGCGGCCGTCGTCTACGTCCTCGCCGCGGCCGCCCTGGCCCACAACGGCCGCCGCATGCGGCGGCTGGCCTGGACCGCCGTCACCATCGAGCTCGTCGGTGTCGTCACCGTCGGGATCCTCAGCGTCAGCCAGCCGGGGCTCTTCCCGCGCGACACCGTGTGGTCGCACTTCGGCAGCGGCTACGGCTACGTCCCGCTCGTCCTGCCCGTCCTCGGCCTGTTCTGGCTGTGGCGCTCGAGCCCCGGCCGGGTGGCCCGCGCCAGCGAGAGCCGCTGACGCCGGGGGCAGGGAGCCCTGCCTGATCGGCTGCCCGCCGGCCACTCCCGCGTGCGGCGGCACGCGGCTTTGCTGCGTCCATGGTCCCGCACCGCGCGCCCTCCAGGGCCCGGGACGACGGCGCTGCCCTCGCCCGTGTCGACGGCAGCGGCGCCGTCCGCCGCCCGCGTGCGGTCCGCCCGGCACGGCCTGCGGTGCTGCGGGCGTCGGCAGACCGGACGACGGTCTCCCGGCTCCAGCGCCTGGTGGGCAACCACGCGGTGGCCGGCTGGATCGACGTGCCTTCGACGGCGCAGCGGGTGTCGGCCGCGACGGGCGAGGGCGGGCAGGAGTGGCTCCGCCCGGGGGACACGGGCCCACGCGTCGCGGAGCTCAAGACCCGTCTCAACGCCGCCGGCGTCGCCGGTACGCCGCTGCCCGTCACCGAGACCTACGACCCCGGGACCGTCGCCGTCGTCCGCCGGCTCCAGCGTGACAGTGGGGTGGGCGTGGACGGCGTGGTCGGCCCACAGACCTGGGAGGCCCTCGACCGGCTCACGGCGACGACGTCCGAGACGGTCACGACCGGGCCTGACCACCACGCCGGGGTCGACGCGCCGACCACTCCGGAGATCACGGCGATCGAGGCCGCGCTCAACCCGACGTCCTCGGGACCGGGCGGAGCGGCGCGGGACTGGGACGGGAGGGCGGACCCCGTGAAACGCGCCGAGCTGCGCACCGAGCTCCACGCGGCCCTGCAGGAGCACCTCGACGAGGCCACGCCCCACGTCACCGCGCGCGAGGCCGCCAAGCGGGCGGGCCGGGTCCTCACCACCACCGACCAGGAGGGCGCCGGGCGGGCGGCGAAGAGCTCGGTCGACGCCGTCTTCGGGTCGCTGGCCTCGGCGGCCACCCTGACGACGGCGCAGGAGACGGCCCGCAGCGCCTTCCGGTTCACGGCCGGGGTCAACCTCCTCGACGCCAGCGACCCCGCCGTCCGGCCGCCGGACCCGCGTGACCTGTCCGAGTGGATGTCCGAGACCGACAGCGACGCCCGCAGCGTCCAGCAGGCGCACGGCTTCAACCCGCGCCGCACGACGCAGGGC
Organism: Oceanitalea stevensii; assembly: GCF_014837105.1. Taxonomy (GTDB): domain Bacteria; phylum Actinomycetota; class Actinomycetes; order Actinomycetales; family Actinomycetaceae; genus Oceanitalea; species Oceanitalea stevensii. The sequence continues at coordinate 467,308 of NZ_JACSPO010000001.1, forward strand.
GAGCCGCAGTTCTTCGACACGCTCCTCACCGAGTTCATCGCCCAGGGCAGCAACCGCGACGACCTCGAGCGGTACGACCTCTTCGGCTTCGCCTTCGCGCTGCAGGGCCCGCGGGTCCTCAGCCAGACGGCGGTGGTCGCCCAGCCGGGCTTCGCCGACACCCCGGGCAGCGGCGGCGCACCGTCCGAGGCGGAGCGCCTCATGCGCTGGAGCACCTGGCAGACGCTCGTCCACGAGTACATCCACACGCTCGCCCACCCGAGCTTCAACGCGGCCAGCGGAGGCAACCGGATCCTCACCGAGGGCTTCTGCGAGACCTTCACCAAGGACGTCCTGCTCCACGGCGGCGCGATCGCCCGGGCCGAGGCCGACGCCGACCCCGCGCTGCGCCGCGAGGTCGAGGGCGGTGACTTCCCGGGCTTCGACCCTCGCTTCGTCCCGGACTACTCCTCGGGCGAGTACAGCGACTACGTCGCGCAGGCGGGCAAGATCGCGGCCGAGGTGGGCATGGCGGCCCTGCGCGCTGCCTTCTTCCTCGGCCACGTCGAGGCGATCGGCCTCAAGCCGGACGGGTCGATGATCGACCCCAGCGCCCCCGACGCCGCCGTCCACCTCATGCCGCGGACCGTCACCGTCCACCGCAGCGTCACGAGCGTCACGGGGCTGAGCATCGTCACCGGCGCGCCGGAGGACGACATCGTCGCCGCCAACAGCGGCCTCGTCCGCGGGGGACCGCTCCCCGCGGCGGCCTACACGTCCGGGCTCGTGGTGCCGGGCACCTCCCACCACCGCACCCTCGCCGTCGCCGACCGCAGCGGTGGCGTCGCGGTGGAGACAAAGGCGAAGATCGCCGTGCAGCACGGTGTCTCGGACGCCGCGCTGGAGCGTGCCAACCACGAGCTGTACCACCGCGAACCACGGGAGGGTGAATGGGTGCTGATACCGGTCCACTGAGCGCGGACGGGTTCCGCGCGCTCGCCGAGGGCCGCTGGTCCGCCTGGTCGGGGATCACCGGGCCGCAGACGGGCGCCGACGTCGAGGCGCAGCTGGGGACGAGCCTGGACGAGAGCCCGCACGGCGGCGTCTTCGGCGGCGCCCCCGCGCTGCTGCGCCGCTGGCCCCCGTCCCCCGGCGCGCCCCGTGGGCTCACCGTGTGGTTCGAGGGTGACGTCGTCGTCGGGGTGCAGGTGGAGGGAGCGAGCCGGGCGCAGGACGACGGCCCGCTGCCCGAGCCGGACCTGGACGAGGACTCGGGGCTCGGGACCACCGTGCGTCAGCTGCTGTGGGGAGGACGCGGCCTGGTGGTCCACACCCGCGACGACGCCTCGGCGCCGCAGGAGGCGACGCTCCTGCTCGGCCTCGCGCCGGTGACAGCGGACGCCTGGCGACAGGACCCGCTGCGCCACTGGGCCGCGGAGCGCCGCCGACGCTGACTCAGCGTCGCGCGAGCGCCCGGTTGACCGAGCCCGGCCACGCCGGGCCCTGGTAGACGAACGCCGTGTAGGTCTGGAGCAGGTCCGCGCCGGCGTCGAGCATCCGGCGGGCGGAGGCGACGTCGTCGATGCCGCCGACGCCGATGACGAGCGCGTCCGGTGAGAGCCGCGCGCGCAGCAGCCGCACGACCTCCAGCGCCCGGGCCTGGAGCGGGCGGCCCGAGACGCCGCCCGGGCCGTGGTCGTGGGCGATCGTCGTGTTCGTCGCGACGACACCGGCCAGCGACAGCTCGGTGACGAGGTCCGCGACGGCCGCGACGTCGTCGTCGTCGAGGTCCGGCGCCACCTTGACGAGGACCGGGACGCGGCGGCCCGCCGCGGCGTCCGCCTCCCGCTGCACGGCGGTGAGGATGGGGCGCAGCGCGTCGACGGACTGCAGGTCCCGCAGGCCCGGGGTGTTGGGCGAGGAGACGTTGACCGTGAGGTAGTCCGCCCAGCGGGCGAGGAGGCGGGCGCTCGTCGCGTAGTCGCCCACGGCGTCGTCCACGGGCGTCACCCGCGACTTGCCGATGTTGACGCCGACGACGACGGACCGTCCCCGGCGGGTGCTGCGCAGCGCCCGCAGCCGCTCGGCCGCCGCCTCCGCGCCGGCGTTGTTGAAGCCCATCCGGTTGCGCAGCGCGCCCTCGTCCGGGTGGCGCCACAGCCGCGGGCGGTCGTTGCCCGGCTGCGGGTGGGCGGTGATCGTGCCGACCTCGACGTGCCCGAAGCCGAGCATGTCCATGCCGAGCACCGAGCGGGCGTCCTTGTCCATCCCCGCAGCGAGCCCGAGGACGCCCGGGACGGGCCGGCCGAGCGCCGTCGTCACCCGGGAGGCGGGCCGGCGGCCGAGGGTGCCGCGCACGGCGTCGGCCACCACGGGGGTGGCCGCGACCCCGCGGATGAGCCGCAGCGCGAGCTCGTGGGCCCGTTCGGGGTCGGTACGGAGGAGGAGGGACCGGAAGACCAGGCGGTACAGGCGCACCCGGTAAGGGTAGCCAGCGCCGGAGGTCAGTCCCGCCGCTCGCCCCGCTTGACCTGGGGCTTGGGCGCGCGCAGGAAGCGTGGCTGGAAGAGCCGGCTGAAGGCGTAGATGCCGGTGAAGCGGGGGATCTGGGCCTCGTCGAAGCGCGCCGCGAGCTTGCGCTTGATGACGAGGGTGAGGCCGATCGCGAAGGCGAGGGAGATCGCGAAGGCGACGTACATGACGACCATGCCGACGACGGCGACCTCGGGGACGATGTTCGCGAAGAACAGCAGGACGATCGAGGCCATCGCGAGCGGGAGGAAGTACTCGCTGGGGCTGAAGCGCGCGTCGACGTAGTCGCGCACCCAGCGGCGGACCGGGCCCTTGTCCCGCACGGGCAGGTAGCGCTCGTCGCCGGTGCGCATGGCCTCCTGCTGCTTGGCGTACATCTCGTTGCGCTGCCGGCGCGCCTCCGCCTTGGCGACCTTGCGGTCGGTCGGGACCAGGGGACGCTGGTTGCGCGCCTGGGCCTCCTTGCGCCTGGGCGTGGGGCGGCCCTTGCCCGCGGGCGTCACCTCCGGCGCGGGGGCGGGCGCCGGGGTCTCCTTCTTGCTCCGTCCGATCACCCTTCGAGGGTAGTCGACCGCGGGTGCTGCTCGGCGTCGCGCCCGGGTGCGGGTCCCGGCGGACCGGGCGATAGTGGACGGCGCGGCGCGTCCCGCGCGCCGCCGCGTGCCGACCGACGAAGGGGAGCATCCATGAGTGCCACCGTCCGCGAGGTCGCCCCCGGCGTGCACCTCGTCTCCCACGCCCACGTCAACTGCTACCTCGTCGAGGACGACGACGGCGTCACGCTCGTCGACGCCGGCCTGCCCGCCGTCTGGCGGCCCCTGGGCGAGGCGATCCGCGCGATCGGGCGCCGTCCCCGTGACCTGCGGGCCCTGGTGCTCACCCACGCCCACTTCGACCACGTCGGCGTGGTCCGCAAGCTCCAGGGGATCGGGGTGCCCGTGTGGGCCGCCGCCGCGGAGCACCACCTCGTGGCCCACCCCTTCTCCTACGCCCACGAGAACCCGCGGGCGCTCTACCCGGTCCGACACCCGGCGGCCCTGCCGATCCTCACCTCGATGCTCCTCGCCGGGCTGCCCCTCGTGCGCGGCACCACCGGTGTGCGGACCCTGCAGACCGGCGGGATCCTCGACGTGCCCGGCCGCCCGCACGTCGTCGCCACGCCCGGCCACACCTACGGGCACGTCGCCCTCCACCTGCCCGACCGCGACGTCGTCATCTCCGGTGACGCCCTCGTCACTCTCGACCCCTACACCGCCCGGACCGGCCCCCGGATCGTGGCCGGGGCGGCGACGGCCGACTTCGCGCTCAGCTTCGCCTCCCTCGACGCGATCGCGGACACGGGTGCCGGCACGGTGCTGCCGGGCCACGGTGAGCCGTGGACGGAGGGCGCCCGCTCCGCCGTCGAGCACGCCCGCGCCGCCGGGGCCGCCTGACCCGCCCGTCGCGGGGGCCGCCGTTAGGCTGACGTCGTGACCATCGAGGACCTGACCACCCGCACCGCCGCCGAGTTCCCCCGCATCCGCAGCGACCTCGAGTCGCTCGTGCGCATCCCCAGCGTCTCGGCGCCCGCCTTCGACCCCCAGCACCTGGAGGACAGCGCCGCCGCCGTGGCGCAGCTGTTCCGCGACGCCGGGATGCCCGAGGTCGAGGTCGTGCGCGTCACCGGCCCCGACGGCCGCCCCGGCGCACCCGCCGTGCTCGCCCACAAGCCCGCGCCGGCCGGTGCCCCCACCGTCCTCCTCTACGCCCACCACGACGTCCAGCCCCCGGGCGACCCGGCCGGCTGGACCTCCTCGCCCTTCGAGCCCACCGAGCGGGACGGGCGGCTCTACGGCCGCGGCGCCGCCGACGACAAGGCCGGGATCATGGCCCACGTCGGGGCGCTGCGCGTCCTCGGTGACGAGCTCGGTGTCGGGGTCACCGTCTTCAGCGAGGGCGAGGAGGAGATCGGCTCCCCGACCTTCCGGACCTTCCTCGAGACCTACCGCGACCGGCTGGCCGCCGACGTCATCGTCGTCGCCGACTCCTCCAACTGGAAGGTCGGCGTCCCGGGCCTCACCACGTCCCTGCGCGGGCTCGTCGACTGCACCGTCGAGCTGTCCGTCCTCGACCACGCCGTCCACTCCGGCATGTTCGGCGGCCCCGTCCTCGACGCGCTCACGCTCATGTCGCGCCTCGTCGCCACCCTCCACGACGACGACGGGAACGTCGCCGTCCCCGGCCTCGTCGCGACCGACCACGCGGACGTCGACTACCCGGAGGCCGACTTCCGCGCCGACGCCGGCGTGCTCGACGGCGTCCGCCTTGCCGGCACCGGCCCGCTCGCCGCGCGGCTGTGGACCAAGCCGGCGATCTCGGTCATCGGCCTGGACGCGACGAGCGTGGACCACTCCTCCAACACCGTCATCCCGTCGGCCCGCGCCAAGCTGTCCATGCGCATCGCGCCCGGCCAGGACCCCGCTGCCGCCGAGCGGGCGCTCCACGACCACCTCGTGGCCAGTGCCCCCTTCGGCGCGCGCGTCACCGTGACGCCGGGGGAGACCGGGCAGGCCTTCCAGGCGCCGGAGGACTCCGCGGCCATGCAGGCCGCCCGCTGGGCCTTCACCAACGCGTGGGGCACCGAGCCGGTCGACCTCGGCGTGGGCGGCTCGATCCCCTTCATCGCCGACCTCGCCGAGGTGTACCCCCAGGCCGCGATCCTCGTCACGGGCGTGGAGGACCCCGACTCCCGGGCGCACTCGGAGAACGAGTCGGTGCACCTCGGGGAGCTGGAGAAGGTCGTCCTCGCCGAGGCGCTGCTCCTCGCCCGCCTCGCCGACCGCCTGTGACCGCGCCCCGCCACGGAGCGGAGGCACCGTGCGGCTGCTCCTGAGCCCCGGGCGCCTGTCCGGCGCCCTCAGCGCGGCCCAGGTCGCCGCCGCCGTGCGCCGCGGCTGGCTGCAGACCGCCCCCGGCACGGAGGTCCGCGCGCTGCCGATGTCCGACGGCGCGGCCGGCCTGCTCGACGCCGTCCACACCGCGCGCGGCGGGGAGCTCGTCTCGGTCACCGTCCGCGGGCCCCTCGGGGACCCGGTGCCCGCCACCCTCCTCCACGTCCCCGGCACCGGGGGCGGCACGGCGTACGTCGAGGCCGGGCAGGTCCTTGGCCGCCAGCTCGTCGCGTCCGGCCAGGAGCAGCGGCACGCCGAGGAGGGCAGCAGCGCCGGCCTCGGTGAGCTGCTCCTCGCCGCCCGTGACCTCGGGGCGGGACGCGTCGTCGTCGGCCTGGGGGAGGCGGCCACGCACGACGGCGGTGCCGGCCTGGTCCGGACCCTCGCCGGCGCGGACGCCGGGCACGAGATCGACGGCGACGTGCTGGCGGCCGCCCACGGCGTGCTCGCGGGGGCCGACGTCGTCGTCGCCGCTGCCACGCAGGTGCCCCTCCTCGGGCTGCACGGCGCCGGTGCCCTCCTGTCCGACCGTCTCGGTCCGGCCGAGGCGCAGCGGCTGGACACCCGGGCCGGCGAGCTCGCTGCCTACCTGGACCGCCTCGGGCGCGTGCTGCCTGCCCGGACGGCGCTGCTGCCCGCGCCGGGCGGGCACGGCGCCGCGGCGCGTCCCGGACGCGCCGACGGGTCCGGCGCCGGGGGAGGAGCGGCCCACGCCCTCACGGTGCTGGGCGGGCGGCTGCTCCACGGTCCCGACGTCGTCGCCGCCGCCATCGGCCTGCCCGAGGCGGTGGCAAGCGCCGACGTCGTCCTCACCGCGACCGCGGTCCTGGACGCCCCCGCGGTCGACGCCTCCGTCGTCGCCACGGTGGGGCGAGCGGCGATGGAGCTCGGGCTGCCCGTCGTCGTCCTCGCCGAGGAGGTCCACACCTCCCGGCGCGAGGTCGCCCGCGCGGGGATCAGCGCGACGTACGCCACGGGCACCACCGGCGTCGAGGGGCTCGAGGGCTGGGCCGTACGGCTTGCGCGCACCTGGGCGCTCGAGGCGTAGGCTGGACGGGAACAACTGCGGCCGCGCCGTGGTTGACCGGTTGTACTGCCCCAGAGACAGCGGAGATGTGAGCATGAGCGAGACGACGGCTACGACGCCCACCGAGGTCCCGACGCACGAGATCGAACTCACCGACGTCGCCGCCCAGAAGGTCAAGACCCTCCTCGCGCAGGAGGGCCGTGACGACCTGCGGCTGCGGATCGCCGTGCAGCCCGGCGGCTGCTCCGGCCTCATCTACCAGCTCTACTTCGACGAGCGTCTGCTCGACGGTGACGCCGTGCGCGACTTCGGTGGCGTCGAGGTCATCGTCGACCGGATGAGCGTGCCCTACCTCGCCGGCGCGACGATCGACTTCGCCGACACCATCGAGAAGCAGGGCTTCACGATCGACAACCCGAACGCGGGCGGCTCCTGCGCGTGCGGCGACTCCTTCCACTGAGACACGCCACCGGCGGATCCCGCCACGGCCCGTTGGGACCAGGGTTACACCCCTGGCCCGGCGGGCCGTTTCGCGTACCAGGGCAGTGTTAGCGGTAAGGTGGCCGGAAGGACGTAGGTCCTGTCTGAAATGCCCTAAACGCGTCGTGTCGGAAGGTCTTGAAGTGCGATCACCGTCCTCCGGTAGCCGCTCGCCCCGCGGTTGGCGACTGGTAGTCCTGGGCCTTGTGGCGGCCCTCACCCTCGCCGGCTGTGCCGAGCTCGGCGCCCCGCGGAACGGCTTCCTGCCCTCCGAGCCGGGCCTGACCGACAAGACCGAGTCGATCATCAACCACTGGAGCGGCGCCTGGGTCGCCGCCCTCGCCGTCGGCGTCATCGTGTGGGGCCTGACGATCTGGTGCATCGTGGCCTACCGCAAGCGCAAGAACGACAACGCGCTCCCGGTCCAGCTGCGCTACCACGTGCCGCTCGAGCTCATGTACGTCGTCGTGCCGATCCTCATGATCGGGGTGCTGTACTTCTACTCCACCCAGGTCACGCACGAGCTCACGGACACGAGCGCGGAGCCGGACCTCACGATCCAGGCCTACGGCAAGCAGTGGAGCTGGGACTTCAACTACATCGACGATGGCGTCTTCTCCGAGGGCGGCCGCGTCCAGCTCACCGGTGAGGAGGGTGTCGAGGAGACGCTCCCGACCCTCTACCTGCCGGTGGGGGAGACCGTCGAGTTCATCGTCGACTCCCGCGACGTCCAGCACTCGTTCTGGATCCCCGCCTTCCTCTTCAAGATCGACATGATCCCCGGGCACACCAACGTCTTCCAGGTGACGCCGCAGGAGGAGGGCCACTACCAGGGCAAGTGCGCCGAGCTGTGCGGTGAGTTCCACTCGGAGATGCTCTTCAACGTCGAGGTCGTCGACCGTGCGACCTACGACGCCCAGATGGATGCGCTGCGGGAGGCCGGCAACGTCGGCGTCCGCGGCGAGGAGTACAACCGCGTGTACGACCAGCGCGGCTACCTGCAGGACGGGACGGTAAACAACTGATGGCCACCACCGACGAGGCACGCCCTCAGCTCGTCCCCGGGCTGCGGCCGGAGCGCCAGAGCCTGGGACGCACTGTCGTCAGCTGGGTGACGTCGACCGACCACAAGGTCATCGGCTACCTCTACCTCATCACCGCCTTCCTGTTCTTCCTCATCGGCGGCGTGCTCGCCATGGCGATGCGTCTGGAGCTCTTCGACCCCGGCATGGCACTGTTCCAGTCCAAGGAGCAGTACAACCAGTTCTTCACCATGCACGGCACGATCATGCTGTTCCTCTTCGCGACGCCGCTGTTCACCGGCTTCGGGAACGTCTTCGTGCCGCTGCAGATCGGTGCCCCTGACGTCGCCTTCCCGCGGCTCAACATGTTCAGCTACTGGCTGTTCCTCTTCGGTGGGCTCATCGCGCTGGCCGGCTTCCTCACCCCGAAGGGGGCGGCGAGCTTCGGCTGGACGGCCTACACGCCGCTGTCGCTCGAGCCGTTCTCACCGGGCCTCGGTGGCAACCTGTGGGTGCTCGGCATCGGGTTGACCGGTTTCGGCACGATCTTCGGCTCGGTCAACTTCATCGCGACGATCATCACGATGCGCATGCCCGGCATGACGATGTTCCGGATGCCGATCTTCACCTGGAACATCCTCATCACCTCGCTGCTCGTCCTCATGGCGTTCCCGGTCCTCGCGGCCGCGCTGTTCGGCCTGGCCTTCGACCGTGTGCTCGGCGGGCAGATCTACAACCCGGAGAGCGGCGGTGCCCTGCTGTGGCAGCACCTCTTCTGGTTCTTCGGCCACCCCGAGGTGTACGTCATCGCGCTGCCGTTCTTCGGCATCATCAGCGAGGTCCTGCCGGTCTTCTCCCGCAAGCCGATCTTCGGCTACAAGGGCATCGTCTTCGCGACGATCGCCATCGCGGCCCTGTCGATGACCGTGTGGGCGCACCACATGTACACGACCGGTGGAGCGCTGCTGGACTTCTTCGCCCTCATGACGATGCTCATCGCGGTCCCGACCGGTGTGAAGTTCTTCAACTGGATCGGCACGATGTGGCGCGGCAAGCTCACCTTCGAGACGCCGATGCTGTGGTCGCTGGGCTTCATCGTCACCTTCCTCTTCGGTGGCGTCACCGGCATCATCCTCGCCAGCCCTGCGATGGACTTCCAGGTCCACGACTCCTACTTCGTCGTCGCGCACTTCCACTACACCGTCTTCGGCACCGTCGTGTTCGCGATGTTCGCCGGCTTCTACTTCTGGTGGCCGAAGATGACCGGCCGGATGCTCAACGAGCGTCTGGGCAAGGTCCACTTCTGGATGCTGTTCCTCGGCTTCCACGGCACCTTCCTCATCCAGCACTGGCTCGGCGCGCAGGGCATGCCCCGCCGCTACCCCGACTACATGGTCGAGGACGGCTTCACGCTGATGAACCAGGTCTCCACCGCCGGCGCCGCGCTGCTCACGCTGTCCACGCTGCCGTTCCTGTGGAACGTCTACGTCACCTCGCGCGGCCCGCGCACCGTGTTCGTCGACGACCCGTGGGGCTTCGCCAACTCCCTCGAGTGGGCCACCAGCTGCCCGCCGCCGCGGCACAACTTCACCTCCCTGCCCCGGATCCGCTCCGAGCGTCCCGCCTTCGACCTGCACCACCCGGAGGTCGCGGCGATGGACCAGGCCGCGGTGCCGGACCAGGGTGTCCTCGAGCAGGCACTGGGCGACGCCCAGCGCACCGGTGGCGGGGACGCCGCCTCCCAGCCGCAGCCGGGACGCACGTCCACGGCCACGCTCGAGCGTGAGGACGACGACGAGAAGAAGGGCAAGGCCTGATGGCACGCGAGCACGACCGCGCACCCGGCGAGCAGTCCGCCGAGCACCCCAAGCCCCTTGGCGTCGAGAAGTGGCTCTTCATCGCCGGCGTCGTCTTCTTCCTCCCCGTGGCCCTGGTCTACGGCTTCTGGACGGGCTGGGAGCCGATCGGGACGGTCGCCCTGCTCCTCCTCGTCGGGCTGTACGGCCTGTCCGGCTTCTACCTGGCGCTGCTGGCCCGTCGCGTCGACCCGCGTCCGGAGGACAACCCGGTCAGTGACGTCGACGAGCACGCCGGTGAGATCGGCGTCTACGCGCCGCACTCGTGGTGGCCGTTGGTCCTCGGCGTCGCCGCGGCGCTGGCCTTCGCCGGTGTGGCCGTCGGCTGGTGGATCTTCGGGATCGGCGTCGCCGTCGGCGTCGTCGGCCTGATCGGTCACACCTACGAGTTCTCGCGCGGCCCGCACGCGCACTGAGCTGACCTCACACGGCCCGAACGGGCGGCGCTCCACGAGGAGTGCCGCCCGTTCGGCGTTTCTTGGGGGCAGCCGCGGCTGTACGCCGTGCCGGGTTCACCGCAGCTGCGTCCCGTACGGGGGCGGCGGCGTCCGTCGGTGCGGACGGCGGAGGGCGACTGCGCGGCCGGGAGTCGCCAGCTGCGTCTTCTGGGACGCACCTGCGGTACCTCAGCGGCGTGTGGCAGGTGCGTCCAGCGGTCCTGACGTGCGTACCGGACGAGGGCACCGAGAGCGGCTGCTTCATGGGCGCCTGCTGGGCCCTTGTGGCGGTACGCGGGCGTCGGAGACGGTGACGAGCGTGATTGGGCCCCGTCGTCGGGCAGCGCGCGCTTGAGGCGCCGCCGTCGGGTATCGACGGGCCGAGCGTTGCAGCGGCGACTCCTCGGGCTGCACGGCCGGGAGCCGGCAGCCGCGTCTCTGGGACGCACCTGCGGTACCTCAGCGGCGTGTGGCAGGTGCGTCGAGCGGTGCGGACGTGCGTACCAGACGAGGGCAGGCACAGACGCACGAAGGCCCGGCAGCCCTGAGGGGGCTGCCGGGCCTTCGCGGCGCTACGGAGGCGTCAGACGACCGTCACGGGGGTGATGAGGCCCGCCGTCTGGGTGCGCGCGCGCTCGAGGCGAGCGGCGACGTCGCGCCAGTTGACGATGTTCCAGAACGCCTTGACGTAGTCCGCCTTGACGTTGAGGTAGTCGAGGTAGAAGGCGTGCTCCCACATGTCGAGCATGAGCACCGGGGTCAGGCCCAGCGGCACGTTGCCCTGCTGGTCGAAGAGCTGGAAGATCGACAGCTTCTGGCCGATCGAGTCCCAGCCCAGCACGGACCAGCCGGAGCCCTGGATGCTCGTCGCGTTGGCGGTGAACTGCGCCTTGAAGCCCTCGAAGGAGCCGAGCTGGTCCTTGATGGCCTCGGCGAGCTCGCCCTCGGGCTCACCGCCGCCCTCGGGGGAGAGGTTGTTCCAGAAGACCGTGTGGTTGACGTGGCCACCGAGGTTGAACGCGAGGTTCTTCTCGAGCAGGTTGATCGCGGCGTTGTCGCCGCTCTCACGGGCCGCGGCGAGCTTCTCGAGGGCGGTGTTCGCGCCGTCGACGTAGGTCTTGTGGTGCTTGGAGTGGTGCAGCTCCATGATCTTGCCGCTGATGTGCGGCTCGAGGGCGCTGTAGTCGTACGGGAGCTCCGGCAGGGTGTACACGGTCATGTGTCTCCTCCTCAGGTCGTCCCGGTGCGGGAACGCACCGGCCTACATATGGCATGTGCCCGGCAGTGATGCCGGGCACATGCACTCATCGGTCTAACCTACGACGACGTCGGGTTGTTCCGCCCGTCGGTTCCAGCGCCGATGGACGCGCGCTCCTCGGGACGGTCGAAGGCCTCACGCAGGCCCCCGGACTCGACCTCGGCGTGGCTGCCGTTGCCGTTGCCGTGAGCGCCGTGCTCGGCGTTCGCGGCGGCCAGCTCGGCCGGGGTCACCGGCTCGACCCGGTCCTCGTAGAGGAGGCGGGACAGGCGCTGGAGCGGCTTGTCCTTCGCGGCGCCGGGGCGGCGCACACCGTTCTCGTCCTCGGGCGGCTCGATCTCGAGCATGCGGTCGGCCTCGTGGTGGACGAGCAGCCAGCGCTCCTCCTGCGTGAGGGGCTGGTGCACCTCGAGGAACTCACCGGTGGGCATCCGCACGATGCGGCCCGTCTCGTGGCCGTGGAGCGCGAGCTCGCGGTCACGGCGCTGCAGCGAGAGGCAGATGCGCTTGGTGAGCCAGAACGCGAAGACCGGCGCGACGAAGAGGGCGATGCGCAGGAACCACGTGATGCCGTTGAGCGACAGCTCGAAGTGGGTGGCGACGAGGTCGTTGGAGCCGGCGACGTTGAGCACCATGAAGGCGGTGATGATCGCGACGCCGACGGCGGTGCGGGTCGGCGCGTTCCGCGGGCGGTCCAGGACGTGGTGCTCGCCGCGGTCCTTGGTGACGGCCGCCTCGAGGAAGGGCCACACCGCGAGCGCGGTGAACAGGATGCCCGGCACGACGACACCCGGGATGAGGACGTTGAGCGACAGGACGTAGCCGAAGATCGTGAACTCGGCGAAGCCCGGCATGAGCCGCAGCGCGCCCTCGAGGAAGAGCATGTACCAGTCGGGCTGGGCGCCCGCGCCCACGGGCGAGGGGTCGTAGGGCCCGTGGGTCCACACCGGGTTGATCGACACGAGGCCGCCGAGCAGGGCGAGGAAGCCGAAGACGATGAAGAAGAACCCACCGGCCTTCGCGGCGTACACCGGCAGGACCGGGTAGCCGACGACGTTCTTCTCCGTCTTGCCGGGCCCGGGGTACTGCGTGTGCTTGTGGACGACGACGAGGATGAGGTGGACCGTCACCAGCGCGATGATGAGGCCCGGCACCACGAGGATGTGGATCGTGAACAGCCGCGGCACGATGTCGGTTCCCGGGAACTCCCCGCCGAAGAGCGCGAGGGAGACGTAGGAGCCGACGATCGGGATCGCGCGCGCCACGCCGTCGGCGATGCGCAGGCCGTTGCCCGACAGGACGTCGTCGGGGAGGGAGTAGCCGGAGAAGCCGGCGAGGAGCGCGAGGATCATCAGCGAGAAGCCGACGAGCCAGTTGAGCTCACGGGGCTTGCGGAACGCGCCGGTGAAGAACACGCGGAGCATGTGCGCGACGATCGACGCCACGAACAGCAGGGCCGCCCAGTGGTGGATCTGCCGCATGAGCAGGCCGCCGCGCACCTCGAAGGAGATCCGCAGGGTCGAGGCGAAGGCCTCGGACATCGCCACGCCCTGCATCGCCTCGGGCAGCGCGTCCGAGGGGTAGGTGACGTGGCCCATGCTCGGGACGAAGAACATCGTGAGGAAGAAGCCCGACAGCACCAGGACGATGAAGCTGTAGAGCGCCACCTCGCCGAGGAGGAAGGACCAGTGGTCCGGGAAGACCTTGCGGGCGAACTCCTTGACGGCCTTGCCGATACCCGTGCGCTGGTCGAGGTAGTCAGCGGCCGGTGCCGCCTTGCTGGGCTTGCGAGCCGTGGTGGTGCTCATCGGTTCTCATCCATTCGCTCGCGCTCCCAGAAGCTCGGGCCCACGGTCTCGTGGAAGTCCGAGCGGGCCACGAGGTAGCCCTCGGTGTCCACGGTGATGGGGAGCTGCGGAAGGGCGCGATTCGCCGGTCCGAAGACCACCTTGGCCTCGTTGGCGAGGTCGAAGGTGGACTGGTGGCAGGGGCACAGCAGGTGGTGCGTCTGCTGCTCGTAGAGAGCGACGGGGCAGCCCACGTGGGTGCAGACCTTGGAGTAGGCGACGATGCCGTCGTAGCTCCAGTCCCGGCGCTCGGGGGAGACGTTGAGCTCGGAGGGGTCGATGCGCGTCATGAACACGACCGCCTTGGCCTTCTCCTCCAGGTAGTGCTCCTGGTCGCTGATGCCGTGCGGGATGACCTGGAAGGCCGACCCGTTGGTGACGTCGGCGGCGCGGATGAGGCGGTTGTCCGGGTCGGTCGCGAGACGACGGCCCATCGTGCCGTCGGGCAGGCGGCCACCGGTGCCCTCGGGCACGTCGCCCCAGGCGGTGTAGCGGAACTTGCGGGTGTCCCACGACGGGCTGAGCTCACCGACGAGCGGGACGACGAAGGGCAACGGCGCGAGGGCCGCGGCTCCGACGAGTGCGCCCTTGAGGACGGGGCGACGGGCGATCCCGGCCTCGGCGACACCGGTCTCGAGCATCGTCACGGCCTGCTCGCGGACCTCAGGGGAGGAGGCGGCCGGCTTGCGCTGCTCGACGTACTCGGTGTTCGACATGAGCGTCTTGGACCAGTGGACGGCGGCGAGGCCGATGCCCAGCATGCCGAGCCCCAGCCCGACGCCGAGAGCGATCGTCGAGAGGCGGACGTCCAGGAGCGTGGTCCCGACCGGGATGAAGAGGAAGCCGACGACCCCGCCGACGGAGGCGAGGATCGAGACGAGCAGGAGCGTGACGACCTGGCGCTCGGCGCGCTTGGCGGCCTTCGGGTCGCGGTCCGCCATGCGCTCGGGGTGGTGCGGCAGGCCCGGGTCCTCGAAGCGCTGGGGGACGTCGGCGACCGGTGCCCCGCCCGTGGCGGGGGTCAGGTCACCAGAGGGGCGATTCGTGCTCACGAGGACCGTGCTCCCATCCACACTGCGATACCGATGATGCCGCCGATGCCGACGAGCCAGACCCAGAAGCCCTCGGAGACCGGGCCGAGGTTGCCGAGCGAGAACCCGCCGGGGGCGACCTCACGCTGCTCCATGATGTAGGCGATGACGTCGCGGGCGCCCTCGTCGGTCACCGACGCCTCGTTGAAGATCGGCATGGACTGCGGACCGATGCGCATGGCCTCCCAGATCTGGGTGGGCGTGGCCTGGTCGAGCGGCGGGGCGACCTTGCCCTCGGTCAGCGCACCACCGGCGCCGACGGCGTTGTGGCACATCGAGCAGTTCGTGCGGAACAGCTCCATGCCGCTCGCGGCGTCTCCGAGCTCGGGGTCGACCTGCTCGTCGGAGGGGATGGCGGGGCCCGGGCCGAGGCTGGCGACGTACGCGGCGAGCGCGGCCGTCTGCTCCTCGTTCATCTGCGGGTCCTTGCGCTCCGCCTGCGGGGAGTTGTTGGCCATCGGCATGCGGCCGGTGGACACCTGGAAGTGCACGGAGGCGGCACCCACGCCGACCAGCGACGGCGCCAGGTCGGTGCCCTGGGCGTCCAGGCCGTGGCAGGTGGAGCAGTTCGAGCGGAACAGCGCCTCGCCTTCCTCGATCATGTCCTGGCTGGCGGCCTGGGCGTTGGCCGGCTCGGAGGTGACGGCTGAGTACGCCACCCCCGTGAGGATCAGGGCCAGGAGCAGGAGGACGACCGGCGCGAGCCGGTGCCTTCTGCTGGCGGCGAGTGCCTTCACGGTGATGTGTCCTTCTCTGGCGTTGCGGGTGGAACGGGGGCGGGTCGCCGGTGCTCTAGAACATCTCGAGGAAGTAGATGATGAAGAACATCGCGACCCAGACGACGTCGACGAAGTGCCAGTAGTAGGACACGACGACCGCGCCGGTGGCCTCGTAGTGGCCGAAGCGGTTGGCCGCGAACGAGCGGCCGAGGATGAAGAGGAAGGCGATGAGGCCGCCGAGCACGTGGAGGGCGTGGAAGCCCGTCATGATGTAGAAGACCGAGCCGTAGGGGCTGGAGGACACCGTGAGGCCGTGCGAGACGAGCTCGGCGTACTCGAAGGCCTGACCGGCGACGAAGAACGCGCCCATGATGAAGGTGAGGACGAACCACTCCTCCATGCCCCAGCGGCGCACGTCCAGCAGCTTGCCGGTCCGGCGCGGCTGGAAGCGTTCGGCGGCGAACACACCCATCTGCGCGGTCACGGAGCTGGCGACGAGGACCAGGGTGATGGTCAGTGCCCAGGGGATGTTGAGCATCGAGTAGTTCTCGGGCCAGATCTCCGCCGACACCGACCGGTGGGTGAAGTACATGGCGAAGAGGCCAGCGAAGAACATCAGCTCGCTGGACAGCCACACGATGGTGCCGACCGATACTGCGTTCGGCCGGTTGACGTTCACGTGGGGGGCGCTCGGAGCAGCCGTAGTAGACGACACGATTGCCATTATGGCCCGAAAGTTCACGTGGATGACCACTCCGGACGCGTGCGTTTCCTCCTGCGCCTCGACCTCAGGCTAGGAGTTCCGCGACATCTCGCGCCTGAGTCCTTGGTCCCGATCCGGTCACGGCGCAACACGCCGGTGGGGCCGGTGTCCGCTTCGTCTCATTCGGGCCGACGACGGCGTGGCCCGGGCCGTGGGCTTGTGCGCCCCGGTCCCGCGGCGTGACTACCATTCGAGGAGGTCACCGCGCCTCGCGGTGTGTACCGAGCGAACCTGGAGGACGACGATGACGCCCGCGCAGCCCGACGCAGCCGCGACCACCGACACCGACGTCGTGGACGTGCTGCTCTACAGCGACGACGTCACGACCCGCGAGCAGGTCCGCCGGGCCATCGGCCGCCGCGCCGCGGTCGACGTCCCCCGGATCCGGTGGACGGAGGCGGCCACGCACGAGGGCGTGGTGATGAAGGCCAGGGAGGGTGACTTCGCTCTCATCGTGCTCGACGGCGAGGCGGCCAAGGCTGGCGGCATGGCCGTGAGCCGGGAGCTGAAGAGCGAGATGTACAAGTGCCCGCCCGTCGTCATCCTCACCGCGCGCCCGCAGGACGCGTGGCTGGCGACGTGGGCGCAGGCCGACGCGATCGTCCAGGCGCCGATCGACCCGGTGGAGATCCAGGAGGCCGTGGCCGGACTGCTGCGCTCGGGCGGTCGTCGGTGACGGTGGAGGGGGTCGAGCCGGTCCAGCCCACGTGGGCGGACCTCATCACCTCCCTCGTCGCCGGGGAGCACCTCAGCGCCACGCAGACCGGCTGGGCGATGGACCAGGTGATGTCGGGCCTGGCCAGTCCCGTCCAGCTCGCCGGCTTCCTCGTCGCGCTGCGGGCCAAGGGCGAGACGGTGGCCGAGCTCACCGGGCTCGCCGACGTCATGCTCGAGCACTCGGTGCCCATCGACGTGCCCGACGACGTCGTCGACATCGTCGGCACGGGCGGGGACCGCGCCCGGACGGTCAACATCTCGACGATGTCCTCCCTCGTCATCGCGGGCGCGGGGGTGCCCGTGGTCAAGCACGGCAACCGGGCCTCGAGCTCGGCGAGCGGCTCCGCCGACGTCCTCGAGGTGCTCGGCGTCCGCCTCGACATGGACGTGCCCCAGGTGGAGGCGGTGTTCCGGGAGGTCGGGATCACGTTCTGCTTCGCCCAGACCTTCCACCCCTCGATGCGGCACGCGGCCGTCGCCCGCCGCGAGCTCGCCGTCGCCACCGCCTTCAACGTCCTCGGCCCGCTCACCAACCCCGCGCGTCCGCGGGCGGCCGCCATCGGCGTCGCCGACCGGCGGATCGCCCCGCTCGTCGCCGGTGTCCTCGCGCGCCGCGGGACGCGCGGGCTCGTCTTCCGCGGCGAGGACGGGCTGGACGAGCTGACGACGACGGCGGCCAGCCGGGTCTGGCACGTCGCCGACGGCGAGGTCACCGAGCACCTCCTCGACAGCCGCGAGGTCTTCGGGCTCGCGCCGGCGACCATCGCCGACCTGCGCGGCGCGGACGCGACCTTCAACGCCGGGGTCGCCCGGGAGATCCTCGACGGGGCGACCGGGGCGGTGCGTGACGCCGTCCTGCTCAACTCGGCCGCCGCTCTCGTCGCGCACGGCAGCCTCCCCGGGACGAGGGCCGACGACGGCGACCTCGTCACCCGGCTGCGGGCCGCCATGGACCTGGCCACCGCGGCCATCGACGACGGCCGGGCGCGCGGCGTGCTCGACCGGTGGGCAGCCGCCAGCGCCGCCCTCTGAACGCGGGCGGCACCGGCCGTCAGCGAGACCGCCGGCGGGACCCCGCCGGCAGCGAGACGAAGGAGACCCCATGCTCACCGCCATCGTCCTCATCGACACCGACGCCTCCCGCGTGCCCGAGGTCGCCAAGGAGGTCGCCGAGCTGGACGGGATCAGCGAGGTCTACTCGGTCACCGGCGACGTCGACCTCATCGCGCTGGCGCGGGTACGCCGCCACGAGGACCTCGCCGACGTCGTCGCCGACCGCGTGGGCAAGGTCAAGGGCGTGACCAACACCCGCACCTACATCGCCTTCCAGGCCTACTCCAAGCACGACCTCGAGTCGGCCTTCGCCATCGGCCTGGGCGACTGACGCCGCCCCCGCTCCCGGCTAGGCGGTCGGGGGCAGGGGGTACTTGGCGGCGCCGTCGACGGGCCACGCGAGCGGCTCGTCGCCCTCCTCGTGCTGGACCAGGCGCGTGGCGGGGTGCTCGATCCAGTCCGCGATGAGCTCGGCCTCCTCCGTGCCGGAGGCGCCGAGGACGGTGGAGGGGGCGGGGACCTCCTCACCGGTTGCGACGAGGGCGTCGATGGTCGGCATCGGGTTGACCCCGCGGGGCACGGTGCTGGTGCCGGCGAGCCGGCCGTACCGCACGAGCACGACCTCCCAGCCGCCGTCCTCGGTGCGCCGGGCGGCGACGAGCTGCGGGCTGCGCCACAGCGGACGCAGGCGCTGTGTGCGCCGCGCCGCGACGAGGTAGGCACGCAGCCGGTCACGCTCGGCGGCCGCCTCCTCGTAGCGCTGCTGTCCCGCGAGCGTGCCGATCCGCGCGCGCAGCGCGGCGACGACCGGACCGGCCGCGGAGGTGAGGCCCGCGCGCACGGAGGCGGCGACCTCGGCGTAGTCCTCCAGGCTCTGGGCACCGGTGCACGGGGCGCCGCAGCGGCCCATCTCGGCCAGAGCGCAGGCGCGGGCCTCGGCCGAGGGGACGACGGGCAGGCGCTGGCTGCAGCGCCGGACGGTGAAGGCCTCCTCCAGCGCCTCGAGCGCCGACTGCGCGGCGGCCCGGGAGGAGAAGGGGCCGATCGCCTCGGCGCTGCGCCCGGCGGGGACGCTGCGCACGATCGACAGGCGCGGGAAGGGCTCGTCGGTGAGCCGGATCCACGGACGGCGGTGCGGCTTGCGGGAGCGGCGGTTGTAGGGAGGGTCGAGCTCGGCGATGAGCCGCAGCTCCCGCACCGCCGCCTCGAGCTCGGTGGCGCACGGGATGGGACGGACCTCCTGGGTGAGGTCGACCATCTCGCCGATGCGCTTGCGCTTCTCCGCGGCGGTGAAGTACGACCGCACCCGCCGGCGCAGGTTGACGGCCTTGCCCACGTAGAGCACCTCGCCCCCGGGGCCCAGGAACTGGTAGACACCGGGACCGGTGGGCAGGGAGTCGGCGAGGGTGGCCTTGCGGCGCCGCTTGTGGGGCACCGGGTCCCCGAGGGTGGCGAGGTCCTCGAGGTGGGTGGCGCCGAGGGGCGCGAGGCGGCCGAGCAGTCCGTGGAGGACGTCCACCGTGGCCCGCGCGTCGTGCAGCGCGCGGTGGTCGGGGCTGGTGGTGGCACCGAAGAGGGCGGCGAGCGTGCCGAGCTTGTTGTTGGGCGCCTCGTCGCGCGTGACGGTGCGGCGAGCCAGGGCGACGGTGTCGACGACGGCGGGTGAGGGCCACGGCATCTCGAGACGCGAGGCGGCCGCGCGGAGGAACCCGACGTCGAAGCGGGCGTTGTGCGCGACGAGCACGGTGGTGGGGCCGAAGCCGGCGAACTCGAGGAAGGCGGGCAGCACCTCCCCGATCCGCGGGGCGCCGACGAGCATGGCGTCGG
Source organism: Oceanitalea stevensii (assembly GCF_014837105.1). Taxonomy (GTDB): domain Bacteria; phylum Actinomycetota; class Actinomycetes; order Actinomycetales; family Actinomycetaceae; genus Oceanitalea; species Oceanitalea stevensii. The sequence continues at coordinate 486,846 of NZ_JACSPO010000001.1, forward strand.
TGATGCCGGTGAGGACGGTGATCATCGGCGGGACGGGCCCGCCGGGGTCCACGAGGGTCTGGAACTCCCCGAGGACCTCCCCGCCGCGCACCTTGACCGCGCCGATCTCCGTGATCTCGCACTGCGTGGGGGAGCCGCCGGTGGTCTCGAGGTCGACGACGACGAAGGTCACCTCCGACAGCGGCACGCCGATCTCGTCGAAGCCGATCTGGAGGGGCACCCCGGCCCCGGCGCGGGTGGCGCCCTCGAGGTCCAGCCGACCACCGGGGGCGGGAGCAAGCAGGTTCGCGGTCACGAGTCCGACCGTACGTGCGACCACCGACAAGCCCCCGGTGCCGTGCCGGGACCCGCGATGTCAGAGGTCACCCCTACGGTCGCGGCATGATCATCGACTGCGACTCCTGCACCATGCGGACCATCGCCTGCGACGACTGCGTGGTCAGCTTCCTCACCGACCCCGGCCGCGAGCAGGCGCCGGCGGCCCGTGACCTCGGGGAGGACGAGCGCACCGCGCTTGCCGTCCTCGCCGACAGCGGGCTCGTCCCGCCGCTGCGGCTGCGGCGGTCCGGGACGGCCTGAACCGTGCCCGGCCAGCACGCCCCGCGCACCGGCAGGGCTGTGCCGCGCGCCCGGGCACCGGCAGCGCTGTGCCGCGCGCCGCGCCCGGGCACCGGCAGGCTGTGCCGCGCCCCGCGCCCCGCGCCCCGCGCCGCGCGCCCGCGCCCCTGCAGCGCTGTGCCGTGCCCCGCACGCACCACGGCCGGTGCCCGCGCGGTCGCGGGCACCGGCCGTGGAGGTCGGACGTCAGCCGCGGGTGGCGGCGGGCGTCTCGGCGTAGATGTCGTCGATGGTCTTCGCGTAGTCGCGGAGCACCGCGTTGCGTCGCACCTTCATCGACGGCGTGAGGTAGCCGTTGTCCACGGTGAAGTCCTCGTCGAGGACGACGAACTTCCGGATGGACTCGGCGCGCGAGACCTTCTTGTTCGTCCGGTCGATCTCCATCTGGATGTGCTCGCGGACGAGCGGGTCCTGCGCGGCCTCCTCGACGCTCATCGGCTCCTTGCCGTGGTTCTTCAGCCAGCTGGGCAGCATCTCGGCGTCGAGGGTGATGAGCATGCTGATGAAGTGCCGGCGGTCGCCGATCGCCAGGCACTGGGAGATCAGCGGGTGGGCGCGGGTGGGGTCCTCGAGCTGGCTGGGCGCCACGTTCTTGCCCCCGGCCGTCACGATGATCTCCTTCTTGCGGCCGGTGATCGTCAGGCAGCCGTCCTCGTCGAGCCGTCCGACGTCGCCGGTGTGGAACCAGCCGTCGGAGAATGCCTCCGCCGTCGCCTCGGGGTTGTTGTGGTAGCCCCGGAACACCGCGATGCCCTTGGCGAGGATCTCGCCGTCGTCGGCGATCCTGATGCCGCACCCGGGCAGCGGGGTGCCCACGGTGCCGATCTTCACGCGTCCGGGACGCGCGACGGCGACGGGCGCGGTGGTCTCGGTCAGGCCGTAGCCCTCGAGCACCACGAGCCCCAGGCCGCGGAAGAAGTGCCCGAGACGCTCACCGAGCGGGGCACCGCCCGAGACCGCGTAGACGGCCTGCCCACCGAGCACGGCCCGGATCTTCTTGAGCACGAGCGCGTCGGCGACCTTGTGGAGCGCCTTGAGCCGCACCCCGGGGCCGCCCGGCTGGTCCAGCGCACGGGAGTAGGCGATGTTGACCTTCGCGGCCCACCGGAAGATCTTCACCTTGCCGCCGGCCGCGGCCTTCTGCTCGGCGGCGTTGTAGACCTTCTCGAAGACGCGCGGGACCGAGAGGATGAAGGTCGGGCGGTAGGTGCCCATGTCGGCGACCAGGTCCTTGGTGTCCGGCGTGTGGCCCAGCGGGACGCCGGCGGCGATGACGAGGACCTCGACGAAGCGGGCGAACACGTGGGCCAGCGGCATGAAGAGCAGCGTGCGCGCGCCGGGGTAGTCGAACACCTCGTGGAGGTCCTCGATGGCGTTGCGGCACAGCTCGACGAAGTTGCCGTGGGTGAGCTCGGCGCCCTTGGGGCGGCCGGTGGTGCCTGAGGTGTAGATGATCGTCGCGATGTCGTCGAGGCCGACGGCGGAGTGGCGGGCGGCGAGGTCGGCGTCGCTGACCTCACGGCCGAGGGCCACGAGGGCGTCGATGGCGCCGTCGTCGATCGTCCACACCTCCCCGAGGTGCGGCAGGCCGCCGTTCTCCTCGCGGGCCTGCGTCACGGTCGCGGCGTGGGCGGGGGTCTCCACGACGGCGGCCACGCAGTCGGAGTCCCCGAGGATCCACGCGCACTGGTCGGGGGAGGAGGTCTCGTAGACCGGCACCGGGACGGCGCCGGCGTGCCAGATCGCGAAGTCGAGGATCGTCCACTCGAAGCGGGTGCGGGACATGATCGCGACGTGGTCCCCGGGACCGACGCCGGCGGCCATGAGTCCCTTCGCCACGCTCTCGACGAGTTCGAGGACCGCGCTGGTCGTGTACTCGCGCCAGACCCCGTTCTCCTGGCGCTCGATGAGCACCTTGGAGGGGGAGGACGTGGCCTGCGCGATGAGGAGGTCGCTCACGCTGGTCGACGATTCGGACGTCACGGCAAGGGGGACATGGAACTCGTCCATACTGACTCCAGTGGCAGCGGTAGGAGGGATTGACTACCGGCTCCACGATATGGCAGATCTGGGCGTTTCGGAGCCACCTCCACAGGGAAGTGGCGCCGTGTCCACGACGACGGACAGGAATCATCGATGACGACGATCGGTATCGACATCGGCGGGACGAAGATCGCCGCCGGTGTTGTCGACGAGACCGGCCGGGTGCTCGCGCAGACCCGCCGCGCGACGGACGCGCTGGACCCCGAGGCGATCGAGAGCGCGGTCATCGCGTGCGTCGCCGAGCTGCGGTCCGGGTACGACATCACCGGCGTGGGCGTGGCCGCGGCCGGCTTCGTCAGTCCGAACCGCGACGGCATGCGCTTCGCCCCGAACATCGCGTGGCGTGACTACCCGCTCCGTGACCGGCTGGCGCGCGGCATCGAGGTCCCGATCGTCATCGAGAACGACGCGAACGCCGCCGGGTGGGCGGAGTTCCGCTTCGGCGCCGGCCGCAACGCCCGCTCGATGGTCATGCTCACGCTCGGTACCGGGCTCGGCGGCGCGATCGTCCTGGACGACCGCCTGCTCCGCGGGGCCTTCGGCGTGGCCGCCGAGCTGGGCCACATGCGCGTGGTGCCCTCGGGCCACTACTGCGGCTGCGGCCACGAGGGCTGCTGGGAGATGTACGCCTCCGGCCGCGCGCTCACCCGCGCCGCCCGCAACGCCCTCATCACCGACGAGGACCGCGCCGGCCGCCTGCGCGAGCTCGCGGCCGCCGACGGCGGCAAGGTGCGCGGGCAGCACGTCACCCTGGCCGCCGCCGAGGGCGACCCGCTCTCGCGTGACCTCGTCACCGAGCTCGGCCGCTGGGTGGGGGCCGGGATCGCCGACCTCGTCGCCATCCTCGACCCCGAGCTCTTCGTCATCGGCGGCGGGGTCGCCGACACCGGGGACCTCGTCCTCGAGGCCGCCCGGGCGTCCTTCCGTGACCAGCTCTCGGCCCGCGGCTACCGGCCCGAGGCGCAGATCGTCCTTGCCGAGATGGGCAGCGAGGCCGGCATCGTCGGCGCCGCCGACCTCGTCCGTCACTGATGCCGGGTGGGCACCCGCGGTCAGACGACGGCGCCGTCGTCGTAGTCGTCGGTGTCCCGGCGGGCCGGCATGCGCCACAGGAGCAGGCCCACGCCCACCGCCAGCGCCCCGGCGGCGACGAGCCAGACCACGCCAGGGGCCGAGCGCCACAGCAGGACGCACAGCAGCATGACCGCCAGCCCGCCGAGCACCCCGCCCCAGGCGACGACGAGCACCGGCTCCGAGCCGGACAACGGGTCCGGGTCGGGCTCGCTGAAGCCGTCGACGACGTCGCGGGCGCGGTCGTCGTCCTCCGTCTCGGCCGCGGGGGCGTAGTCCCGCGGGCCCGGCGCGGGCGGCGCTGCCGGGGGCGGCGGCGCGGGATCCGGCCCTGACTCCTCCTCCGGGGGCAGCCGCAGCTCGCCCAGACGCGCGGTGAGCTCGGCCCACTGGGCGTCGAGGTCGTCGTCGGGCACGTGGTCGCCGTCAGCGGCGCCCCGGGTAGGACCAGCCATGGGGAGCACTCTAGAGTGCTTCAGGTACGCGCGGTCCGATCCGGCGCCGCCGGCAGCAAAGGGGTAGTGAGTGTTCTACGGCTTGATGAAGGCGACGCTGGGCACGACGCTGCGCGTCTTCTACCAGCCGTGGATCCGCGGCGCGGAGAACGTGCCCGAGGAGGGCGCGGCGATCCTCGCGAGCAACCACCTCGCCGTCATCGACTCCTTCTTCCTCCCGCTCATGGTGCGCCGGTCCGTCGTCTTCCTCGGCAAGCAGGACTACTTCACCGGGCGCGGGGTCAAGGGCAAGCTCGTCGCCGGCTTCATGCGCGGCGTCGGCACGATCCCGGTCGACCGCAGCGGCGGACGCGCCAGCGAGGCCGCGCTGCGCACCGGGCTGCGCCGCCTCGAGGAGGGGGGCCTGTTCGGGATCTACCCCGAGGGCACCCGCAGCCCCGACGGCCGCCTCTACCGTGGCAAGACGGGCGTGGCGCGCCTCGCCCTCCAGTCCGGCGCCCCCGTCATCCCGGTCGCGATGATCGGCACGAACATCGCCCAGCCGATCGGCACCCGCATCCCGCGCCTGCGCCCGATCGGCATCGTCATCGGCAAGCCGCTCGACTTCAGCCGCTACGCCGGCCTCGAGGAGGACCGCTTCGTCCTGCGCTCGGTGACCGACGAGATCATGTACGAGATCATGCGCCTGTCCGGCCAGGAGTACGTCGACGCCTACGCCGCCTCGGTCAAGGCGCGCGCGGCCTCCGGCACGGCCCCGGCCACGGCCGCGCCCGCCGCCCCGGCGGGCCCCGGCGGCCGCCGTGTCCCCGGCACCGGCGTGCCCGAGCCCACCGAGCGCGAGCTCGCCGAGGGCAAGGAGCTCCTCGAGGCCGCCGCGCAGGAGGCCGAGACCGCGGCCGGCGAGGACGAGGACGGCGCGGGCACGCCGCCGTCGTCGTCCACGAGGTAGGCAGTCCCGGGTCACCTCTCCGGGCGTCACTACACTGGGGGGACGCGCGCGAGCACTCCCTGCTCGCCGGCCGCTGCCCCGCGGCCGCCGTTCGACGAAAGGTTGCCGATGTCCGTCCGCCGTGTCGCCCTGCTCACCGCAGGTGGCTTCGCCCCCTGCCTGTCCTCCGCGGTCGGAGGTCTGATCGAGCGCTACACCGAGGTGGCGCCGGACGTGGAGATCATCGCCTACCAGTACGGCTACCACGGCCTGCTGACGGGCACGAAGGTCGTCATCGACGACGAGGCGCGCGCCAAGGCGAGCGTCCTGCACGACTTCGGTGGCAGCCCGATCGGCAACAGCCGCGTCAAGCTCACCAACGCCAAGAACCTCGTCGAGCGTGGCCTCGTCAAGGAGGGGGACGACCCGCTCAAGGTCGCCGCCGAGCAGCTGCGCGCCGACGGCGTCGACGTCCTCCACACCATCGGTGGCGACGACACGAACACGACGGCCGCGGACCTCGCCGCCTACCTCGAGGACAACGGCTACCACATGGCCGTCGTCGGCCTGCCGAAGACCATCGACAACGACATCATCCCGATCCGGCAGTCCCTCGGCGCCCACACCGCCGCCGAGCAGGCCAGCCGCTTCGCCCAGAACATCATCGGCGAGCACCGCTCCAACCCGCGGATGCTCATCGTCCACGAGGTCATGGGCCGTCACTGCGGCTGGCTCACCGCCGCCGCCGCCCGCGACTACCACCAGTGGGTCGCCGAGCGTCCCGAGTGGAACCCGAGCGCCGGCCTGAGCAAGGAGCGCTGGGACGTCCACGCCGTCTTCCTGCCCGAGATGAAGCTCGACCTCGAGGGCGAGGCGCAGCGCCTGCGCGCCGTCATGGACGAGATCGGCAACGTCAACATCTTCCTCTCCGAGGGCGCCGGCGTGCCGGAGATCATCGCCGAGCTCGAGGCGAAGGGCGAGGAGGTCCAGCGCGACCCCTTCGGCCACGTCAAGCTCGACACGATCAACCCCGGCCAGTGGTTCGCCAAGCAGTTCGCCGAGCTCATCGGCGCCGAGAAGGTCATGGTCCAGAAGTCGGGCTACTTCTCCCGCTCGGCCGCGGCCAACGAGCAGGACATCGCGCTCATCAAGTCGATGGTCGACCTCGCGGTCGACAGCGCCTTCAAGGACGTCTCCGGCGTCGTCGGGCACGACGAGGAGAACGGCGACGAGCTGACGACGATCGCCTTCCCGCGCATCGCCGGCGGCAAGGCCTTCGACATCACCCAGCCGTGGTTCACCGAGCTCATGGCGAGCCTCGGCCAGGACGTCACCCCGGCGGAGAACGCCGCCCACTGACGGTCACGCGCACGGGTGAGGGTGGGTCGCGAGCGTGCGGCCCGCCCTCACCCGTGAGTTGACCGCCGTGTGTGCCGGGACACAGGCTGGGGTCACTCGTCCGGCACCTGCCGGACGTGCTCCTGCCGAGAGGTGCTTCACCGATGAGACGTCCTGTCCTGGCCTCGGGGGTGACGCTCGCGCTGGCCGCCGGCGTGGTCGCGCTCCCGACGTCGGCCTCGCCCGCCGCAGCCGCCCTGCCCGACCCGCTCCTCGTCCCGGCCCCCGTCGAGGCCACCTACACCGGTGAGTCGGTGCCCGTCGAGGACGTCGACGTCGTGACGGACGCGTCGACCGACGACGCCGCGCTCGCCGCGCTGCTGGCAGCGTTCGACGCCTACGGCGTCGAGGACGTCACCGTGCTCGAGCCGGGCCAGGAGCCCGCGGGCTTCGCGGTCGCGGTCGTCGGGGCCGACGCCGTCGAGGACGAGGGTGTGCCGGAGGAGGCCGAGGGCTACGCGCTCGTCAGTGACGCGGACGGCGCGCTGGTCGTCGGGCGCGACGGCGCCGGGCAGTTCTACGGCGTCCAGACGCTCGTCCAGCTGCTCGCGGACGTCGACGGCGCCACCCACCTGCGGGAGGCCGCCGTCGTCGACCACCCGGCGATGGCGCTGCGCGGGACGATCGAGGGCTTCTACGGCGAGCCCTGGACGCATGCCGAGCGTCTCGACCACCTCGACTTCCTCGGGTCGGTCAAGGCCAACACCTACGTGTACGCCCCCAAGGACGACCCGTACCACCGTGACCAGTGGCGCGAGCCGTACCCCGAGGACACTCTCGCCGAGCTCACCGAGCTCATCGCGCGCGCCGACGAGAACCACGTCCAGTTCACCTTCGCCGTCTCCCCGGGCGTGTCGATCTGTTACTCCGACCCGGAGCACCGCGCCGACCTCGAGGCCAAGCTCGACGCCATCTACGACGCCGGGGGCCGCTCCTTCTACATCGCTCTCGACGACATCGCCTACACCGACTGGAACTGCGAGGCCGACGCCGAGGCGTACGGGCCGGCCGGTCAGGCGGCTGCGGCGGCGGCACAGGTCGACCTGCTCAACGACGTCCAGCAGACGTGGGTGAGCGAGCGTGAGGGCGTGCGCCCGCTGCAGATGGTCCCCACGGAGTACGGGGACCTCGAGGCCACCGCGTACAAGGACGTGATCCGCGAGACGCTCGACCCCGCCGTCGTCATCCAGTGGACCGGCACCGACGTCGTGCCCACCTCGATCACCACCGCGGACGCCGAGCGGTTCTCCGAGCTCTACGGGCGGCCGGCGTTCCTCTGGGACAACTACCCGGTCAACGACTTCGGCGACACGGCCGGACGCCTCCTGCTCGGCCCCTACGCCTACCGGGACAACGGCCTGTCCGAGCACCTCACCGGGATCGTGTCGAACCCGATGAACCAGCCCTACGCCTCGGAGGTCGTCGTCGCGAGCGTCGCCGACTTCGCCTGGAACGACGCCACCTTCGACGCCGAGGAGTCGTGGCTGCGGTCCCTGGCCCTCCTCGCCGGCGGCGACGCGGACGTCACGGCCGCCCTCGCCGTCTTCGCCGACCTCAACCGGCAGGCGCCGACCTTCGGTGCCGAGCCGTGGCAGCCGCAGGCGCCGGGCCTCACGGCCGTCGCGGAGGAGTTCCGCACGACGTGGGAGGAGGGCGACACCGACGGCGCCCTGGACCAGCTCAGCGCCTACGCCGAGCTGCTCGCCGTGGCCCCGGAGCTCATCACCGAGGGTGTGCACGACGGCTTCCTCGCCGACGCCGCCCGGTGGCTGGAGTCCACCGCGCTGTGGGCGGACGCCCTGCGTGACGCGATCGCCTCCGTCGACGCGCGCCTGGCCGGTGACGCCGAGGCAGGGGAGGAGCTGGCGGCACGGGCGCGCGAGGCGGCCGCGGCCGCGTCCGACGTCCCCGTCGACCCGCTGCGCAACCGCTGGCCTGCCGACAGCCGGGTCAAGGTGGGTGACGGCGTGCTCGACGTCCTCGTCGAGGACCTGCTCGCCCTCGAGGTGAGCGCGCCCGAGCCGACCGAGCCGCCCACCGACGGCGCGAGCCCCGAGCCCACCGAGGGCGCCACGCGCGTCCCGACGGACGACGCGCCCGACACCGGCTCCGGTGGGGCGACGGACGAGGCCTCGGCCGCGCCGGGCGGCTCGCTCCCGAGCACGGGCGCCGGCGGCGTCGCGGGGTACCTCGCCCTGGCGGCCGTGCTCGCGGCGCTCGGCGGTGGGCTCCTCCTGCGCCGGCGGACCGCGGGCGCCTGACCGCACAGCGCCAGGGCCCCTTCCCACCGGTCGGACCGGTGGAAAGGGGCCCTCGTCGTTCGTCGTATTGTGGAGCGCGTGAGTATCGAGGCTGATCCCGCGGTCCTGCGCGGGCTGGACAACTGGCGCGACCTTCCTGCTTCCCAGCAGCCGGAGTGGCGCAGCGCCGAGGAGCTGCGTGCCGTCACCGACGAGCTCGCCGTCTCCCCGCCGCTCGTCTTCGCCGGCGAGGCCGACCAGCTGCGCGAGCACCTGGCCAAGGCCTCTCGCGGTGAGGCGTTCCTCCTCCAGGGCGGTGACTGCGCCGAGACCTTCGCGGAGTCGACGGCGGACAACATCCGCAACAAGATCCGCACCATCCTCCAGATGGCGGTCGTCCTCACCTACGGCGCGAGCCTGCCCATCATCAAGATGGGCCGGATGGCCGGCCAGTACGCCAAGCCGCGCAGCAACACGATGGAGCTGCGCGACGGCGTCGAGCTGCCCGCCTACCGGGGCGACGCCGTCAACGGGCACGCCTTCACCCCCGAGTCCCGCGTGCCGGACCCGAACCGGCTGCTGTCGGCGTACCACCGCTCCGCGACGACCCTCAACCTCATCCGCGCGTTCACCGGCGGCGGCTTCGCCGACCTGCGGCGCGTCCACGAGTGGAACCGCGGCTTCACCTCCAACCCCGCGTACAAGCGCTACGAGCAGCTGGCCGCCGAGATCGACCGCGCCGTGCGCTTCATGGCCGCGGCCGGCGCCGACTTCGACGCGCTGCGCACCGTGGACTTCTACTCCAGCCACGAGGCGCTGCTCCTCGACTACGAGCGGGCCATGACGCGCATCGACTCGCGCACGGGGCACCCGTACAACACCTCGGCCCACTTCCTGTGGATCGGGGAGCGCACCCGTGAGCTCGAGGGCGCGCACGTCGACCTCCTCTCCCGCGTGCACAACCCCATCGGCGTCAAGCTCGGCCCGGCGACCACGCCGGAGACCGCCCTCGCCCTGCAGGAGCGGCTCAACCCGGAGGGCACCCCCGGGCGCCTCACCTTCATCACCCGCATGGGCGCCGAGCGCATCCGCGACGTCCTGCCGAGCCTGCTGTCCGCGGTGGCCGCGGAGGGCAGCCCCGTCACGTGGGTCTGCGACCCCATGCACGGCAACACCTTCTCCTCGCCCAGCGGGTACAAGACGCGCCGCTTCGACACGGTCCTCGACGAGGTCCGCGGCTTCTTCGAGGCGCACCAGGCGGCGGGCACCGTCCCCGGCGGCCTGCACGTCGAGCTCACCGGCGACGACGTCACCGAGGTGCTCGGCGGCGGCGAGGAGATCGACGAGGGTGCGCTCAGCCGCCGCTACGAGACGCTCGTGGACCCCCGGCTCAACCACCAGCAGTCGCTGGAGATGGCCTTCGCCGTCTCGGAGATGCTCCGCGGGAGCTGACGGCCAGGGATCGGGGGGAGCGGTGAGCACGGCGGGGGCGATCGAGGTTCCGCCCGAGCGGAGCGTCCCGCCCGGGCAGCACCTCGTCGCCGAGGCACCGGTCATGCACTACGGCCCGGTGCCGCGCCCGCGCCCGGACCGGTGGGACTTCGCCGTCGGCGGGCTGACCCGCGACGGCGCGGAGCACCGCTTCTCGCTGGACGAGGTCCTCGCGATGGCACCGGTCGAGGTCCTCGGTGACCTCCACTGCTCGGCCAGGTGGAGCACGCTGGACGAGCGGTGGTCGGGCGTCGCGGCCCGCGCGCTCGTCGAGGCCGCGCCCCCGGCGGACGGCGTCGAGGACGTCCTCGTCTTCGCCGAGTACGGCTACAGCGCCACCATCCGGGTCGACGACCTCATGTCCGCGCGGGCCGTCCTCGCCACGCACCACGACGGCGCGCCCCTCACCCAGGAGCGCGGCGCGCCGCTGCGCCTGGTCATCCCGCACCTGTACTCGTGGAAGGGCCCCAAGTGGGTGCGCGGGTGGAACTACACCGCCACTCCCGAGCGCGGCTTCTGGGAGCAGCGCGGCTACCACCTGCGCGGTGACGCGTGGCGCGAGGAGCGCTACTCCTACCAGGAGTAGCAGCCGCCGTCACCCCTCGAGCGCCGACAGCTGGATCGCGCACGGCGTGGGCGGTGCGGGATCCAGCTGTCGGCGGAGGTGGGGCTGGCTAGCTCACCACTCGCGGGCGGCGGGGATGAGGGTGCCGGGGTTGAGGTTGCGGCCCGGGTCCACGCCCTTGAGCAGGGTCACCTGGACGTCGACGCCGGCGGCGGAGATGTCCTCCTCCAGCCAGGGCGTGTGGTCGGTGCCCACGCCGTGGTGGTGGGAGATGGTCCCGCCGTTGTCGACGAAGGACTGCTGGACCGCGCTCTTGACCACCCAGTACTGGCGCAGCTGCTCCTCCATGTCCGGGCTCCCGGACACGAAGGCGAAGGTGAAGTACAGGCAGGCGCCGGAGTGGTAGCTGTGCGAGAGGTGGCACATGATGTAGCCGCGCACGCCCAGGGAGTCGAAGGCGTCACGGGCCGCGCGGACGGTGAGGTGGTAGACCTCCATGAGCCGCGACCAGGGCATCGCCGTCTCCGACACGTCGGCGAGCGCGCCGATGTCGAGGAGGAAGTCGCGCAGGTAGGGCGTGTCGAACTTCTTCTGGTCGTACAGCGCGCCGGGGCCCTTGCCGAGCTTGACGCCGCCGTGCTCGCGGACGATCTTCCCGACCGTCGCCTTGTCGGCCTTGACGCGGGCGCTGCCGCCCTCGTAGCCGACGTAGCTGAGGCAGGCCTTGTCCAGGTCCCAGCCGCGCTTCTCGAGGAAGCCGAACAGGCCGTCCTGGACCGCCTTCTTCGCGCCCTTGGACGCCTTCTGCGTCGACAGCGAGAACGCCGTCTCGTTGCCGTCGGAGACGCGGGTGACCGACGGGCGGGCGTCGGACACCGAGATCGCGTGCATGGCCTGGACCGCGCTGCCCCAGTTGGGGAAGAGGTAGGCGATGATCTCGCGGTTCTCCGGGAGCCGGTGGACGTGGACCCACGCCTCGGTGATGACGCCCAGGCGGCCCTCGGAGCCGAGGATCATCTCGCGCACGCTCGGGCCGGAGGACGTGCTCGGCAGCGGGCGCAGGACGATGACCTTGCCGGGCAGCACGACCCGCATGCCGCGGGTGATGTCGGCGATGTCGCCGTACTTGTCGGACTGCATGCCCGAGGAGCGGGTGGCGATCCAGCCGCCGAGGGTCGAGTGCTTGAAGCTGTCGGGCTGGTGTCCCATCGTCCACCCGCGGGCGGTCAGCTGCTCCTCGAGGTCCGGGCCCAGGACGCCCGCCTGCACGCGGGCCAGGCCCGCGTCCTCGTCGACCTCGAGGACGCGGTTGAGGCGTCCGAGGTCGAGGGAGACGACCGGGCGGGTCTCGTCGGCCGGCGGGGTGAGGGAGCCGGAGATGTTCGAGCCGCCACCGAAGGGGATGAGGACGGCGTCGCTCGCGACGACGGCGTCGACGACGGCGCGCACCTCCTCCTCGGTGCCGGGGTAGACGACGACGTCGGGCACGCGCGGCAGGTGGCCGGCGCGGACCCGGACGAGGTCGACGAGGCCCTTGCCGTAGGTGTGGACGACACGGTCGAGGTCGGTGGTGACGACGTGGTCCTCACCGAGCGCGGAGCGCAGCTCGGCGGCGAGGTCCTCCGGGAGCCGGGTGGCGGGGACGTCGATGTCGTCGAAGGACGGCGGGGGCGTGCCCGGGGCCGAGAGGTCGATCCCGATCCTGTCCATGACGAAGGGCGCCATCTTCGGCTTGTCCCGGTAGTTGAAGGCGATGCCCTCCACTCCCCAGCCCCACCACTTCTGGTGTGTCACTCCCGTCACGAAGCCTCCTCCTGGGACCGGCCCTCCGGCCCGCCCCTCCTCGAGTCGCCGACGACGTACGGCGTCTGCATGGTCATCATGGTGCTGATGTGCTGGGCGATGCGGTCGCTGAACTCGCGGGCCGTCTCCCCGGGGTGGGGCCGCATCGGTCGGCCGATGAGCACCCGGACGGGCGGACGGCCGGGCGCGGGCCAGAAGCGACCCACCGGCATCGCCTGGTGGGTGCCCAGGAGCGCGACCGGGACGCACGGGACCCCGGAGGTCGAGCACAGCACGGCCGCACCGGGCTTGAAGGGGCGCATGACGCCGTCGCGGCTGCGCGTGCCCTCCGGGAAGAGCAGGATCGGCAGGCCGCTGGTGAGCAGGCGCTGGGACATGCCCTTGTTGCGCCCGCGGCCGCCGGTGCGCTCGATCGGGTAGGTGTTGAAGAAGAGCGAGGTGAGCGCCTTGACCCACCAGCGGGAGTAGAAGTAGTCGGCGGCGGCGCCGACGGTCAGCCGCTTGGTGAGGCGGTAGGGGAGCTGGGACACGAGGACGCCGGTGTCCAGGTGGCTGCAGTGGTTGGCGACGACGACGAAGGGGCCGCGCAGCGAGTCGACGTTGTCGGTGCCCTCGACCGTCGTCGTCGTCACCGCCGAGACGACGGGGCGCAGCACGAGCCGCTGCGCGACGAAGCGCATGGCCCGGTGCCAGCGGGCGTGGTAGCGGCTCAGGCTGGAGGCGTCCTCGCCCCCACGGCCGCCCCGTGCGGAGTCCCCCTCGGTCACGACCGACCTCCCTGGATGAGTGCGGTGGCGCGCCGCACGAGCGGCCGCGGTGCGTGCGCGGCGAGGAACGCGATGACGCGGAAACGGAGGGAGGGCACCGAGCGGACCCGTCCCTTCTCGACGTCGTCCAGCGCGTCGGCGACGACGCGGTCGGCCTCGAGCCAGAGGAAGCCGGGGATGGCGCTCGTGCGGATCTTCGCCCGCTCGTGGAACTCGGTGCGCACCCAGCCCGGCACGAGGGCGGTGGCCTGGACGCCGGTGCCGGCGAGCTCGAGGGACAGGGACTCGGAGTAGGTCCCCACCCACGACTTGATCGCCGAGTAGGCCCCCATGGGGACGAGCCCGGCGACCGAGGCGACATTGACGATGACGCCGCGCCCCCGGGTGACCATCGCGCGGCCCGCGGCGTTGCCGAGGACGAGGACGGCGCGGACCATGACGTCCAGCGACCGCTCGACCTCGGTGAGGTCCTCCGCGAGGAGGGGCACGTGCACGCCGTGGCCGGCGTTGTTGACGAGGACGTCGACGGGGGAGTCGGCGTCGAGGAGCCGCGCCGCGACGGCGTCCACGTCGTCGCGCGCCGCGAGGTCGGCCACGAGCGTCTCCACCTCGACACCGTAGCGCCACCGCAGCTGCTCGGCCGTCTTCTCCAGACGCTCCCGGTTACGGGCGACGAGGACGAGCGACAGGCCCCGGGCCGCCAGAGCGCGGGCGAACTCGAGGCCGAGGCCGGAGGTGCCGCCGGTGACGAGCGCCCGCCCGCCCAGGACGGAGGACTCGGCGGGCGCCGAGAGCGGGCGCCGGGGACTGGTCGTCATCGCTGGACGCCCTCCTTGAGGCTGCGCAGGACGGGTGCCACCCGGCCCTCGACCGTCGTCGTCCAGGAGAGGACGGGCCAGCGCTGGGCACGTGCGTAACGGTAGAGCTGGGCGTCGGGGTTGACCACACGGGGGTTGCCGACGACCTCGAGCCAGGGCCGGTCGGCGTAGCTGTCGCCGTAGGCGTAGGACGCGGACAGGTCCAGGCCCTCGTCGCGGGCGTAGCGCGTGAGCCAGGTGGCCCGCGACTCCCCGACGAGCGGGGAGGCGAGGAGGTGGCCGGTCCAGCGGCCGTCGTCGTCCGTCTCCATCTGTCCGGCGACGACGACGTCGAAGAGCGGGGCGAGCGGCTCGACGAAGACGTCGATCTCCCCGGTGACGAGGACGGTGCGGTGCCCGGCGGCGCGGTGCGCGCGGATCTGGGCGACGGCCTCGGTGAGGACGTCCCGGCGCAGGGAGTCCTGGACGCGCTCGAGGATCGCCGCCCGGAGCTCCGCCTCGTGGGTGCCGGCGTAGCGGCGCATGAAGGTGCGGATGAAGTCGCCGCGGTCACGCATCTCGGCCTGGAGGTAGCGCGGGCCGAGGGCGACGAGGTTGCCCAGCGCCTTGGGCCAGCCCGAGGGCGGCTGGGTGGCGAGCTCGACCCACAGGTACTGCTCGACGAGGGTCGCGGCGATGACGGTGCGCTGGAGGTCGAAGACCGCGACGACGTCGCTGCGCTCGGGCAGCTCGGTCACGCGCGGCGTGCCGGCCTTGGGCCGCTCGCCGCGCATGAGCCCGGGCACCCCGGGGATGTGGACCTCCTGGAGGTAGTGGCGCCAGTCGATCTCGGTGACGTCGAAGCCGTGCTCGACCTGCCGCTCCGGGGGCAGGGAGGCGTGCAGCGCCCGGGTGCGGGCGTCGTCGAAGATGACCTCGATCTGCGTGTACGGCTGGTAGAGCGCGGTGAACTTGCGCAGCGTGTTGATGTCGCGGCGCGCCTTGTAGAGCGTGGACATCCACTCGCGGGTGCGGGCGC
Organism: Oceanitalea stevensii; assembly: GCF_014837105.1. Classification (GTDB taxonomy): domain Bacteria; phylum Actinomycetota; class Actinomycetes; order Actinomycetales; family Actinomycetaceae; genus Oceanitalea; species Oceanitalea stevensii. Next base: position 502,061 of record NZ_JACSPO010000001.1, read on the forward strand.
GGGCGGGCAGGCGGCCGACGGCGCGGTCGGCGATCTCCACGGCCTTCTCCCGGCGGCGCACCGCGCGCTCGACGGCGCCGCGGTGGGGGAAGGACCACGAGGGCACCGAGACGTGGGAGCCGCTGGAGTCCTTGAGCGGGTTGGCGGAGAAGTACTCGCGCACGTACTCGTAGAGCTTGCCGAAGCGCAGCGGGTTCGTGATGCCCGAGGAGACCTGGTAGTAGCTCGCCTCGCCGGTCTGCGGCGGGGCCGCCGCCGCGGCGAGGATCGCGTTGACGACGAAGTCGACGGGGATGACGTCGAGGACGGTGTCCGCCAGCGCCGGGAACTCCGGGAGCATGCCGCGCCCGTAGGCGGCGATGAGGGGGTCGGCGACCTTGAAGCCGTCGATCCAGCCCGGGTAGGGGTGGCGGAAGGAGGACTCGATGATCGTGGGGCGCACGACCGACAGGCGGTGCCCGCCGCCCTGCCAGAGGGTCTCCGCGACCCGCTCACCCATCGCCTTGGTGAAGGTGTAGACGTCCGGCCAGCCGAGGGACTCGGCGCGGGTGCGGGCGTGGTGGACCAGCTCCTCGCGGACCCAGGCGGCGCGGGCGGCCTCGGCGGCCTGCGAGACGGCGCGGGGACCGGCGCGGCGGTGGTCGGCGTCGGCCTGGCGCAGCAGCGGCTCGAGGACCTCGGGACGGCGGGAGGCCTCCTCGGCGGTCTGGCGGGCGGCGAGGGCCGAGCGGAGCTCGGTGCGGTAGTCGACGTCGTGGTCGAGGCTGCGCTCCTCGGCCACGCCCTTGCGCAGGCCGGCGACGTAGCTCGTCGAGACGTGGACGACGTGCGGGTCGGTCCCGGTGGCGAGGAGCCGCTCGTAGAGGTTGACCGGCCCGGCGACGTTGGCGGCGAAGGCCTCGTCCACGGGCAGGTCGAAGGACACGCTCGAGGCGGAGTGGACGACGACGTCGAGGTCGTCGGGCAGCTCGGGGACGTCCTCGAGGTCGCCGGAGATGACGGTGACCCGCTCGGTGAACGCGGCGAGCGCGTTCTCCTCACCGACCGAGTCGCGCCAGCTGCGGAAGACCGGCTTGCGCAGCAGCTTCTCCGCGCGGCGCTGGGCGCTGAGGTCGCCGCGGGGGCGGACGAGGATGCTGACACGGGTTGTCGGGTAGGCGGCGAGCAGCTTCTCGACGACGGCCTGGCCGACGAAGCCGGTGGCGCCCGTGACGAGGACGTGCGCGTGCTCCAACGGTGAGTGCATTTGCCGAACTCTATAGCCGAGGGCCCCGAGTCCAGAACTCCCCCCGGTCCCGCGCGCCGCGACCCGGCGGTGCTCAGCCGGGGCGCAGCTCGTAGTGCGGCAGGCCGAGCGCGGCGATCTGCTCGTCGAGGCTCGTCACCTCCTCCCGCCAGGCGCGGTGGTCGGCCGACGAGTGCGCGGCGGCGAACTCCGCGCGCGTGCCGGCCGTGCGGACCACCTGGAGGGCGAAGGCGCGGGCACCCGCGTCGCGGGCGCGCCGGGCGATCTCGACGGCGTGGCGGGCGGCGGGGGAGCCGGGCGCGACGGTCGTGCGCACCTCGTGGTCGACGCCCGACGCGACGAGCAGGTCGAGGCACTCCCACGCGAGGTGGCCCGCACCGGGCCGCCGCACGACGTCGTGGTAGTCCTCGGGCAGCGCCTTGAGGTCCAGGCCCACCCAGTCGACGTCGCCGAGCAGCGCGGCCAGCCGCCGCGGGTAGGGCCCCGCGGTGTGGAGACCGACGGCGAACCCGAGCCCGCGCACCTCGCGGACGGCGGGGAGGAGCGCGCCCTGGCGGGTGGCCTCCCCGCCGGACATGACGACGGCGTCCAGGAGGCGTCGTCGTCGGCGGAGGAAGGCGAGCACGTCCTCCCAGGGGAGCGTGCCGGGGGTGCGCGGTGCGATGAGCGCCGGGTTGTGGCAGTAGGAGCAGTCCCACGGGCAGCCCTGGCAGAAGACCGTCGCGGCGAGCCGCCCGGGCCAGTCGACCGTCGACAGCGGCGTCATCCCGGCGACCTGGAGGTCGCCGGCACGGGCCGGTGCGGGCGGGTGGCCCGCCGCGACGGTGCTCACGGCGCCGCGACGGGGGAGGAGACGGCGGCCTGCTCGGTGAACATCTCCCGCTCGGCGTACTCGCCCTTCTTGCCGATGTTGAAGGAGCTGACCGGCCGGAAGTAGCCCATGACGCGGGTCCACACCTCGCAGGCCACCGGCTCCTCGCGGTCGACGCCGCAGCGCGGGCAGGTGTGGTGCTCACCGGCGAGGTAGCCGTGGTTCGGGCACACCGAGAACGTCGGGGTGATGGTGATGTAGGGCAGGCGGAAGCTCTCCAGGGCCCGGCGCACGATCTCCTTGCACGCCTGCGCCGAGGAGATCCGCTCGCTCATGTACAGGTGCAGGACCGTGCCGCCGGTGTACTTCCCCTGCAGCTCCTCCTGCCGCTCGAGGGCCTCGAAGGGGTCGTCGGTGAAACCGACCGGAAGCTGGGAGGAGTTCGTGTAGTACGGGTTGGTCTCGGTGCCGGCCTGGAGGATGCCGGGGAAGCGCTTGCGGTCCTCCTTGGCGAAGCGGTAGGTCGTGCCCTCCGCCGGCGTCGCCTCGAGGTTGTACAGGTGCCCGGTGGCCTCCTGGTACTCGACCATCCGCTCGCGCACGTGGTCGAGGAGACGGGCGCACAGTGCGTGCCCCCGCGGGTCGGTGAGGTCGTACTCGCCGAGGGTGAAGTTGCGGACCATCTCGTTCATGCCGTTGACGCCGATGGTCGAGAAGTGGTTCTCGAGCGTGCCGAGGTAGCGGCGGGTCCACGGGAACAGGCCGCCGTCGATGTGCTCCTGGATGACGACGCGCTTGAGCTCGAGGGTGTCGCGGGCGATGTCCATGAGCTCGTCGAGGCGGCGGACGAGCCCGGGCTCGTCGTGCGCGTGGAGGTAGCCCAGGCGGGCCATGTTGACGGTGACGACGCCGAGCGATCCGGTCTGCTCCGCCGAGCCGAACAGCCCGTTGCCGCGCTTGAGGAGCTCGCGCAGGTCGAGCTGGAGACGGCAGCACATCGAGCGGATCATGCCCGGGTCGAGGTCGGAGCTGATGAAGTTCTGGAAGTAGGGCAGCCCGTACTTCGCGGTCATCGCGAAGAGCCGCTCGGTGTTCTCCGCGTCCCAGTCGAAGTCCTTGGTGATGTTGTACGTGGGGATCGGGAAGGTGAAGACCTGCCCGTTCGCGTCGCCCTCGGTCATCACCTCCATGTAGGCGCGGTTGACGAGGTCCATCTCGTGCTGGAGCTCCCCGTAGGTGAAGTCGCAGGGCTCACCGCCGATGAGCGGCACCTGCTCGCGCAGGTCCGGCGGGCAGGTCCAGTCGAAGGTGAGGTTGGTGAACGGGGTCTGGGTGCCCCACCGGGAGGGGACGTTGAGGTTGTACACGAGCTCCTGCACGCACTGCTTGACCTGCGGGTAGGTCATGTCGTCCAGCCGGACGAAGGGCGCCATGTAGGTGTCGAAGGAGCTGAAGGCCTGCGCGCCGGCCCACTCGTTCTGGAGGGTGCCGAGGAAGTTGACGATCTGCCCGACGGCGGAGGAGAAGTGGCGGGCGGGTGCGGCGGAGATGGCACCGGGCACGCCGTTGAAGCCCTCCTCGAGCAGCCGCCGCAGGGACCAGCCCGCGCAGTAGCCGGCGAGCATGTCGAGGTCGTGGATGTGGAGGTCGCCCTCGCGGTGGGCGCGGCCAGCGTCGGGGGCGTAGACGCGGTCGAGCCAGTAGTTGGCGACGACCTTCCCCGAGGTGTTGAGCATCATCCCGCCCAGCGAGTAGCCCTGGTTGGCGTTGGCGTTCACCCGCCAGTCGCTGCGGTCCAGGTACTCCTCGACGGTGGTGATCGGGTCGACGTGGGTGGGTCGGTGGTCCATGGGCTTCTCCCGAGGCTCGTGCGGTCCGTGGCAGGACAGACGCTAGAGCCGGTGCGTCAGGGAGTAACCACTAGGTGTTGGGGCGTGTCGCTTCTCGCGCCACAAGATGTGGTGGTCGAACCGGACGAATGGTGGCCGGCGCGGGACCTTTGTCCCGGATCCGGGAGACGTCAGACGACGGTGAGGGTGACGGTCGTGCCCGGCACCGCGAGCTCGCCCGCGTCCGGCGACATGCTGCGCACGGTCCCGAAGATCCCGCCGAGCACCCGCTCGACCTTGACGACGAAGCCCGCGGCCTCGAGCTCGTCGGTGGCGGCGCCCACCTGGCGACCGATGAGGTCGGGCAGCTCGACCGGCTGCGGGCCGAGGGAGACGGTGACGGTCACCTCGTCGCCCCGGTAGAGCTGGACGTCCTCACCCGGCTCGGGGCTCTGGCTCACGACCCGGCCGGCCGGGACCTCGGGGTGGTAGTCCTCCTCGACGACGGCGCTCAGGCCGGCGTTCTCGAGGTCGGACACGGCGGTGTCGGTGTCGGCGCCGACCACCGAGACGAGCTCGACGGGCTCCCGCCCGGCGGACACGACGAGGTCCACGGGCTGGTCGTAGGGGATGACCTCCCCGGCCTCCTGGCTCGCGGACATCACCTCGCCCTCGGGGACGTCGTCGTCGTACGGGGTCTCGACCTGCCCGACGCCGAGCTGGGCCTCCTCGAGCGCGGCGGCCGCCTCGTCCTGCGTGAGGCCGACGAGCTCGGGGACCTCGACCATGAGGATGCCGCGGGAGACGTGGAGGACGACGGTGCCGTCGGTGCGGACGCGGTCTCCCGGGGCGGGATCGGCGGAGACGACCTCGTTCTCGGGCACGGTGTCGTGGTGCTCGCGCTCGACCGTGAGGTCGATGCCTGCCTCGCTGAGCACGGCGACGGCGTCGTCCTCGGCGAGACCGACGACCTCGGGCACGGTGACGTAGGCGCCGGGGCCCTGGGTGAACCACCACCACGAGCCGCCACCGGCGAGGGCGAGCAGGGCCAGCACCATGGTGAGCGCGAAGACCCGGCGACGACGGCGACGACGGGCCGGTCCGGCGGGTCCGGGGTCGGGGGCGCCGGCGTGGATCGCGCCGATGGGCAGGGCGACGGTGCCGGCGGGCAGCGGCGTCACGTCGGTGGCGGAGCCGCCGGTCGCCTCGGCGTCCTCCTCCTCGACGGCGGGGGCGACGTCCGCGCGGCGGGCGAGGGTGGGGTCGTCGAGGGTGGCACGCGTGCGGCGCAGGAGCGCGAGGGCGGCGTCGGCGTCGGCGGGCCGGTCCTCGGCGTCGCGCGCGGTGAGGGCGGCGACGAGCTCGTCCACCTCCGCCGGGAGCCACTCGACCCGGGAGGAGGGCCGCGGCACGCCGTCGTTGACGTGCTGGAAGGCCACGCGGATCGGCTGGTCGGCGACGAAGGGCTGGGAGCCGGTGATGAGCTCGAAGAGGACGATCCCGACGGCGTAGACGTCCGCGCGCGCGTCGGCGACCCCGGAGGTGACGATCTCGGGGGCGAGGTACGCGACGGTGCCGAGCACGGTGCCGGTCGAGGCGGCCGTGGCCTCGGTGACGGCGCGCGCGAGACCGAAGTCGGTGACCTTGGGGCGCCCGTCGCGCTCCAGGAGGACGTTCTCCGGCTTGACGTCGCGGTGGACCACGCCGGCGCGATGGGCGCAGGCGAGGGCGTCGAGCACACCGTCGACGACGTCGAGCGCGCGGCCGAGTGGCAGGGCGCCCTGCCGGCGCAGCTCGGTGCGCAGGTTGTGGCCCTCGATGAGCTCCATCGTGAGGTAGCTCGTGTCGTCGGCCAGGCCCTGGTCGTAGATCGCGACGATCCCGGGGTGGTTGAGCCGGGCGGCCGACCGTGCCTCGCGGCGGAAGCGGGCCACGAAGTCCGCGCTCTCCGCGAGGTGCGGGTGCATGGCCTTGAGGGCCACGGTGCGGTCCAGGCGCCGGTCCAGCGCCCGGTAGACGGTGGCCATGCCGCCCCGTGCGATGCGGGCACGCACCTCGTACCGGCCGTCGACGAGACGGCCGAGCATGGGGTCGCTCACGGTGCGCTGCACGGGGCCGAGTCTAGAGTGGCGGGCCCGCCCCGACCGGTAAGGGGACCGGTGAGGCGGGCCGCGTCGTCGTGCTCCGTCAGAACTGCCGCATGAGGTTCTTGATGCCCGCGACGTAGTTGCGGGTGTCGGCGTACATGCCGTTGCGCTTGACCCCGGCCAGGCCCTGGTAGTAGCCGGCGACCGCCTGGTCGAAGTTGTCGGCGGTGCGGACCAGCTGGCGCAGGATCGCGACGCCGGCGACGACGTTGTCCTGCGGGTCGAGCAGGTTGAGCCGGCGGCCGACGAGGTCCGAGGCCCACTGGCCCGAGCTCGGGATGACCTGCATGACGCCGACGGCGTTCGCAGGGGAGACGGCGCGCATGTCGAAGCCGGACTCCTGCTGGGCGATGGCCAGGGCCAGCGCCGGGTCCACGCCCATGGTCACCGCGGTGCTGCGGACCATGGCGCGCATCTGGTCGCGGGAGGGGACGCTCATCGACAGCAGCGTCGCCTTGTTCGTGTTGGCCGCGCCGACGACGTCGCTCGCGTAGGTGCGCCCGAGGAAGGTGCTGCCGACGAGCTGGCCGCCGCTCGTGCTGCCGCCACCCGCGCTCGTGCCACCACCGGAGCCGCCGGGCACGGTGAGACGCTGGCCGACGTAGATGAGCCCGGAGCCGGGAAGGTTGTTGGCGGAGATGATCGCCGACGTCGTCGAGCCGTAGCGCGAGGCGAGGCCCGAGACGGTGTCCCCGGCCGCGACCACGTGGGTGCGGGAGGCGGTGCTGCTCACCGGGACCGTCGCCGGCTTGGCGGCGGGCTTGGCGGCGGGGGCTGAGCCCGAGCCGCCGCCCGAGACGGTGAGGCGCTGGCCGATGCGGATGAGGCCGGGGTCGCTCAGGCCGTTGGCGGAGGCGATGCGCTCGACCGTGGTGCCGTAGCGCTGGGCGATGCCGGAGACGGTGTCCCCGGCGCGGACCACGTGGGTGCTCGCGCTCTGGGCGGCCGGGCGGTTCGCCGCGGGGGCGGCGCTCACGCCGCTGGCGGAGGCGCCGGGGATGGTGAGGCGCTGGCCGATGATGATGAGCGCGCGCGAGCCGAGACGGTTGGCGGAGACGATCTCCTCGACCGTGCTGCCGTACCGCTTGGCGAGCGCCGAGACGGTGTCACCCGCGGCGACCGTGTGCGTGGTGGAGCTGGCGGCGCGGGTGGGGGCGGCGGTCGCGGCCTTGCCGGCGGCCGGCAGGCGCAGCACCTGTCCCACCTTGATGAGGGCCCGGGAGTTGAGGTTGTTCGCCGAGACGATCGCGGAGACGGTCGTGCCCGCGCGGGCGGCGATCGTGCTGACGGTGTCCCCGGCGCGGACCTGGTAGGTGCCCGTCGGCAGGCTGCGCTGGGTGGCGGGCGCGGTGAGCGCGAGCGCCGTGGCGCCCACGGTGGGCGCGGCGGGGGCCGCGGTGGCGGCGCCGGCCGGCACGGTCATCGCCGCGACGGTGGTCGCCGCGAGCACGAGGCCCACGCCGGTGCGGCCGGCGGGGCGGGGCGCCCGGGTGCGAGTGCGAGCCTTCATCGATGTCCTCCGCGACGGGTCCCGGCGTGTCGCAGACGGGACCACAGTGGCTGGTGTTATTGGTGGGGCGAGAGTGAACGCTGTGACACTAGCGTTATCGAGGCGGCACGTAAAGGCGGGGACGGCAGGGGCCGCCGGGCTCGTTAGGCTGCCGGGATGACCGACTCAGACCCCCGCTGGTGCTCCCTGCCCGAGGTCGCCGAGCTCCTCGATGTGCGGCTGCGCGACGTCCGGGACCTCCTGCGCGACCACCACCTGGCCGGCACCCGCCCGCAGGAGGAGGGGCCCTTCCTCGTCCCGCGCGACTTCATCGTCACCGCGGAGGACGGCGCCGCGGAGCCGGGGCCGGTGCCCTCGCTGCGCGGCACGCTCACCCTGCTCACCGACACCGGCTTCACGGTCGACGAGGCCGTGGAGTGGCTGCTCAGCGAGCAGGAGGAGCTGGGCACCACGCCGATCGCCGCGCTCCGGGCGCAGCGGATCCACGAGGTGCGCCGGCTCGCCCAGACCTTCGCGGTCTGAGGGGCGGGCGGCGGCTCAGGCCGCGCGGGCGGTGAGCCGGCGCGCCAGCCCGGTGAGCATCTCGTGGCTCGCGGCGGGCAGGCCGAGCGTGTCCAGCGCGGCCAGGCCCTCGTCGAGGTGGCTGTCGACGAGCCGCTGGTGCTCCTCGACGGCGCCGGTCGTCTCCAGGACGGTGCGCAGCAGCGCGACGTCGTCCGCGGACAGGTCCGGGCGGCCCACGTGCCGCTGCAGGGTGGCGCGCTGCTCGGCGTCCGCGCCCCGCAGCGCCAGGGCGAGGAGCACGGTGCGCTTGCCCTCGCGCAGGTCGTCACCGGCGGGCTTGCCGGTGACCTCGGGCTCGCCGAAGACGCCGAGGACGTCGTCCCACAGCTGGAAGGCCACCCCGAGGGGGAGGCCCACCCGGCGCAGCGCGGCGAGGGCCTCGTCCGGCGCGCCGGCGAGGGCGGCGCCGAGGACGAGCGGGTGCTCGACGCTGTAGCGCGCCGACTTGTGCTGCACGACCGTGAGCGCGCGGTCGACGTCGTCCTGCTCGTTCCACGGCAGCACCTGGGAGCGCACGTCGAGGTACTGCCCCACGGCCACCTCGGTCGTCATGAGGTCCCAGGTGGCTCGCGCCCGCGTGGAGGCGGCGTCGTCGACGAGCCGCCGCGCGAGGTCCATCTCGACGGAGGACACCGACAGGAGCAGGTCGCCGAGGAGGATGGCGCCGGCGGCCCCGTGCCGGTCCGGGTCGCCCAGCCAGCCCCGCTCGGCGTGCTCGCCCGCCATCCGCCGGTGGACGGCCGGCAGGCCGCGGCGCGTCAGCGACCCGTCCATGAGGTCGTCGTGGGCGAGTGCGGCGCCCTGGAAGAGCTCGAGGGCGCTGCCCGCGAGGACGGGCGCCGAGCCGGCCGTCACCGGCCGGTCGGTGAAGGCAGTCCAGCCGGCGGTGCAGAAGGCCGCGCGCAGCCGCTTGCCCCCGCCGAGCAGGGCCTCACCGGCGGACAGCAGCTCCTCCACCCCCTCGAGGGACTCGAAGGGGCGGGTGTGCTCGCGCAGGGCGGTGGCGACACGGTCGGTCACGAGCGTGGCCAGGCCGGCGGTGGGTGCTGCCATGCAGGGCAGCCTACGGGTGGTGGCCGCTGCTCCCCAGGCGAGCAGGCCCGGGTGTCCTCCACAACGGGCGCCTGCGCCCCGGTGGTGGACACCCGCGGCGGTGTGCGATGGGCCCATGAACACGACGACCATCACGATCTCCCAGCCCGAGGACATCGTCGCCTACCTGCCCTACCGGCTCGGCTTCCGCCCGCGGGACTCGGTGGTCCTGCTCGCGATGTGCGGGGAGCGCAACCGCCTGGGACTCGTCACCCGGGCCGATCTCGCGGACATCGGTCACCCGCGGGTGGGACCCGCCCTCGTCCGCGACGTCTCCCGGCTCATGGCGGAGGAGGGGGCCCACGACGTCTTCGTCGTCCTCTACTCCGACCTGCCCCGGGACCGGCTCGCGGCCGACCCTCTCGTGCGTGGCGCCCTGGAGCACCTGCGCACCCTCACCTCGTGGGCGGACCCACCCGGCCCCTGGGTGGTGGGCGCCGGCACCTACGGGTGCTGGGGGACCGGCGAGGAGTGCGCCCCCGCCACCCGCGACGCCGCCGAGCTCGACCAGCGGCCCGTCGTCGCCACCCTCGTCCTCCACGGCCTCGCCCTCGTCCCCGCGCGGGAGGACCTCGCGGTGCCCCGCACCACCGACGCCGAGCGTCGACGGGCCGCCACGCGTGCGACGCGGGAGGGCCGCCGCCGGCTCGCGGAGCTGCGCGCCCGCAGCGGCGGGGGAGCGGCGCTGCCCGGTGCGGCCTTCGGTGTCCCGGGTGCGGCGCCGGCCGTCGACCAGCGGGAGGTGACCGAGTGGCGGGAGGAGGAGCGGCGCCGCTGGGAGCGGCTCGTGGCCCTCGCCGTACGCGGCGCCGTCCTGCCGGCGAGCGAGCTCGGCATGCTCGCGGCCGCCCTGGAGGACAACACCGTGCGCGACAGCGTCCTGTGCTCGGTGATCCACCCGCTGGCCGGCCGCGTGCTCGACCGGGCCCGGACCGAGGAGATCCTCGACCTCGCGATGCTCCCCGGTGGGCCCCCGCCGGACCAGGACAGGGTGGAGCCCGCCGCCGCCGTCCTGCGGGCGCTCGTGGCCTGCGTGCCACGCCGCTCGGGGGCACTGGCGCTCGGCCTGCTCGCCTGGGTCGCGTGGTGGTGCGCCGACGGCGCCCGCGCCGACGTCCTCGCCCAGCAGGCGCTGCGTGCGCGGCCGCGCACCCGCCTGGCCGAGCTCGTCGACGAGGCCCTCGCGGCGCGCCTCCCGCCGGGGTGGGTCCGGACCGCCTCGGGTGACCCGGCGGCCCCGAGCCCGCCGATCCGGTAGCGTCAGCCCACACGGAGCAGGCCCAGGACGTCCCGGCGCGAGCCGGAGGATGGAGTGCTGAATGACGGTCGTCGTGGGCTACCTCGCAACCCCGGAGGGCGAGGCGGCGCTGGAGACCGGCGTCGCGGAGGCCCGACGACGGGACGCACGCGTCGTCGTCGTCATCTCCCGGCGCTCCCGGCAGGAGCAGCACGCCGACGTCGACGCCGAGCTCGACGCCCTGCGTGACCGACTGGACGACGCCGACGTCGCCTACGACGTGCGCCAGCTCGGCCGCGGCAACGACGTCGCCTCCGACCTCGTCGAGACCGCCGAGGAGACGGGGGCCGAGCTCATCGTCATCGGGCTGCGCCGCCGTTCGCCGGTGGGCAAGCTCATCCTCGGCTCCAACGCCCAGCGCATCCTCCTCGACGCGCCGTGCCCGGTGCTCGCGGTCAAGCCGCCCTCCACGGAGCGCCGCTCCTACTGAGTTTCCGCCACCGGCCGGGGAATGCCGGGGGCGCCTGCCGTGTTGACACGGGTGGCTGCCGATGGACTGGCGTCCGCGTGAGACCGCGCGGACGGGCATGGCGAGTTATAATTGTAGGCAGCGCACCGGCTCGAAGCCGGAACCCCCATTCCCCTCCGAAAGGCTTTCTGTGTCGTCGCACGCCCAGAGCACCTCCAGCCGCACGCACGCCGCGCGCACCTCTGCCGGCGGCACCACCGCGTCGGTCGAGGAGACGTCGACGAAGACCCGGGCCAAGGCGCCCGCGAAGTCGACCACGGCCAAGAAGCCCGCGGCGAAGAAGGAGACCAGCACGGCTACCAAGCGCACGGCCACGAAGACCACCGCCGCCAAGAAGGCGGCCCTCAAGGCGGTCCCCGACGTCGAGGAGACCACGGCGACCACTGGCGAGGCGAGCGAGACCGCCGCCGCGCCGGAGGCCGAGGCCACCACCGGCAAGGAGAGCGGGTTCGTCGTCTCCGACAACGACGACGACGACGCCCCGGTCCAGCAGGTCGTCACCGCCGGCGCCACCGCCGACCCGGTCAAGGACTACCTCAAGCAGATCGGCAAGGTCGCCCTCCTCAACGCCGAGCAGGAGGTCGAGCTCGCCAAGCGCATCGAGGCCGGCCTGTTCGCCGAGGAGAAGCTCGCCAGCGAGGACGTCTCCGGCAAGCTCAAGCGTGAGCTCGAGTGGATCGCCAACGACGGCCGCCTCGCCAAGAACCACCTCCTCGAGGCCAACCTCCGCCTCGTCGTCTCCCTCGCCAAGCGCTACACCGGGCGCGGGATGCTCTTCCTGGACCTCATCCAGGAGGGCAACCTCGGCCTCATTCGCGCCGTGGAGAAGTTCGACTACACCAAGGGCTACAAGTTCTCGACGTACGCCACCTGGTGGATCCGTCAGGCGATCACCCGCGCCATGGCCGACCAGGCCCGCACCATCCGCATCCCCGTGCACATGGTCGAGGTCATCAACAAGCTGGCCCGCGTCCAGCGCCAGATGCTCCAGGACCTGGGCCGCGAGCCCACCCCGGAGGAGCTGGCCAAGGAGCTGGACATGACGCCCGAGAAGGTCGTCGAGGTCCAGAAGTACGGCCGTGAGCCGATCTCCCTGCACACCCCCCTCGGTGAGGACGGTGACAGCGAGTTCGGTGACCTCATCGAGGACTCCGAGGCCGTCGTCCCGGCCGACGCCGTGAGCTTCACCCTCCTCCAGGAGCAGCTCCACCAGGTGCTCGACACGCTCTCCGAGCGCGAGGCCGGCGTCGTGTCCATGCGCTTCGGCCTCACCGACGGCCAGCCGAAGACCCTGGACGAGATCGGCAAGGTCTACGGCGTCACCCGTGAGCGCATCCGTCAGATCGAGAGCAAGACGATGTCCAAGCTCCGTCACCCCAGCCGCTCGCAGGTCCTGCGCGACTACCTGGACTGAGCGCACGCGTACGACGAAGGCCCGCACCGGCACGGTGCGGGCCTTCGGCCGTCCTAGCCGCGTGCCGCGTGGCGGTCGGCGTTGGCGTGGATGGCGTCGCGGACGTACTGCGCCAGCCCGGGACGGATGTCCTCGTAGGTCTTCGTGAAGCGCGGGTCGCTCACGTACATGTCCCCGAGGTTGCGGTGGAAGTCCGCCGAGAGCGAGTAGAAGCGCTCGTGGATGTGGAGCCGGGCCCGCTCGGCGGCGTCCATGGCGGCTTCGCTCGTCGCGGGCTCACCCGCCTCCAGGGCGGCGACGAAGGCGGCGTTGACCTCCTCGGCCTCCGCCTTGATCTCCTCCCAGTCGGCCTTGGTGTAGCGGGACGTGCGCTGCTGGGACTGGCGCCACGCGTCGGTGTCGCCCCAGCGGTCCTTCGCCTCGGCGGCGTACTCGTCGCTGAACCCGTCGCCGAACAGCTCGCGCTGCTCCTCCTTGGTGAGGTTCACCCCGGTCATCTCTTTCTCCAGTGCTCGGTCGATGGCCGTGACGAGCTCGGCGAGCTCCTCCAGCCGGGACACGACCGCGGAACGCTGCCGTCGCAGGTGCTCGAGCAGGGCCGGCCGCGTGCCGTCGTCGAGCAGCTGGGCGATCTCCTCCAGGGAGAAGTCCAGCCGCCGGTAGACGACGACGTGCTGCAGGCGGGTGACGTCCTCCTCGGTGTAGAGCCGGTAGCCGGCCTGGCTGCGGGCGCTCGGGCTCAGCAGGCCGATCGCGTCGTAGTGGTGCAGCGTGCGCACCGTGACGCCGAAGCGCTCGGCCACCTGGCCCACCGTCAGCACCGTGAGGACTCCTGTTCCGTCGGTCATGCCTCCACCGTGGCGCCTGACGCCGCGTGAGGGTCAAGCCCATCCTCCCGGACCGCGGGGCTGCGCGTGCGGGATGTGGGCCCGGACCGCCCGGCAGGTCCGGCTGCGGACGAGGGGGGGGCGCGGCCGACCTCTACGATCGACCGGTGAGCACCGACACCTCGACCACGCGCCGGCCGCTGGGCCTGCGCACCTCCGACCTCGTGACCGCCGCCGCCACCGGGCTCCTCACGCTGCCGGACCCGGCCCGCCGCACCCCGGCCACCCGCTTCGCGCTGCGGACCGCCGTCGCCGGGACCACCGGCGCCGGCGTGTGGCTGGGCACGGACGGGGACTCCGCCCTCGACCTGCCCAGCCGGGCCGCGTTCACCGCCGGCGCCGTCGGGCTCGTCTACGGGGCCGCCGAGCTCGGCGAGGCCATGGACCGGGCGCTCCAGCGCCGGCTCGTGCGCATGGGGGTGCGCCGCCCGCGGCTGGCGATGGCCCTGGCCGGCGTCGGCGCCTCGCTGGCCGTCTCCTTCCTCGAGCGGCGGGCCGAGGCCACCGACGAGGAGGACGACGCCCCCGAGGGTCCCGTCCTGCGTCCCCTCCCGGAGCCCGTGCGCGAGCTCGTCGGCGCGATCCTCGCGCACACCGAGGACTACGACTCCCTGCGCCTGCGCGCCCAGCTCGCCGGTGCCCGCGAGGAGGTCTGGGGCGAGCCGGAGGACGCCCCGCAGATGGTCGAGCTGTCCGTGCCCGAGGGCGCCCCGCTCGCCGTGCCGCACTCCTTCACCTTCCCGGTAAGTGCGCGCTTCACCTCCGCGCGCGGGGTGCCCTGTGCCGCGCGTGTCCTCGTCAGCGGCGGCCGGCTCGCCGCCGTCGTCGTCGACCTCGACGACGACGCGTGGGAGGTGCTCGCCGAGGACTGGGACCCTGCCGGCGGCGACCCCGACCCGCTCGCGGACGTGACGCTGCCGCGGGCGCAGGACGTCATCCTGGTGACCGAGGCGCGGGGCTGAGCCTCACACGTCCTTGCCGTAGGCGAGGGACCGGCGCGACTCGCGGTAGCCGAGGCCCGTGTAGAGGTCCAGGGCCCGGTTCGGGTTCTCGACGTCGACGCCGAGGTCGGCCCGCTCGATCCCGTCCTCCCGCAGGGCCCGCATGGTCGCCGCCAGGAGGGCGCTGGCCACGCCCGCGCGCCGCCACGGCCGCCGGACACCGAGGAGGTCGGTCCACCCGGCCGAGTAGCCCTGCGCCGCCCAGTCCTGCTCGTAGGCGGAGGTGAGGCTGTACCCGGCGACCTGGTCGCCGTCGAGGACGACGAAGCTCCACGAGGGGCGGAAGTAGCGCCCGCCGACGCTCTGGCGCTCCCAGTTCTCCGGGTCGCGGGGCTCGCTGCCCCAGTGGTCGGCGAAGGCCTCGTTGTGGGCCAGCCGGACCGGCTCGCTGAGGCCCGGGTCGTAGGGCACGAGCCGCAGGCCCTCCCGCAGGGCGGGCGCGGCGATCTCGGCGTCCAGCGGGCGGGTGAGCTCGAGGTAGACGCGCAGCCGCCGGAACCCGGCCCGGTCCAGGAGGCGCTCGGTGGCGGTGAGCCCGTCGTCGACGTTGACGAGCACGCGTCCCGGTCCGGTGGACCGTGCGGCGGCGATCTTCTCCCGCCCCAGCCGCTCCTGCCAGGCGAGCAGCTCGCGGCCGATCCCGCGGCCGCGCCACAGCGGGTGCACCCCGCCCCAGCAGAAGGCACGGACCGTGCGCACGTCACCCGGGAGCACCTGGACGTGCCCGAAGGCGCGCGGGACGCCGTCGTCGTCGATGCCGATGGTGCTGTCGCGGGCCGGGTCCTTCCACGAGCCGTCGAGCAGCTCGTCGTGGAGGTCCTCGGGGGTGTAGCGCTCGGCGGGGTCGTCGGCCGCCTCGATCGCCCGGACGAGCCCGTGCCAGTCGGGGACGTCCTGCGGGGTGATGGGCCGCCAGCGCAGGCCGGAGACGGGGGCGGGTGCGGTGCTCATGCCGCGGAGATTACGGGGCGCGCCGCCGGCCGTCATGGGAAATAGCGCAGGCGCCGACACCCATCGGGTGCCGGCGCCTGCGGTCTGTCGTGGAGGGCGCCTCTCAGCGGGCGTTGTCCTCGGTGAGACGGTGCGTCTCGTCCTGGATGGCCGTGGCGACCCCTTCGAGTGCCTCGGCGTGCTTGCGGGCGTGGTGCGCGCAGAAGAGCAGCTCCCCTACGGGCAGTCCCACGCGCACATACGCCTGGGCGCCGCAGCGGTCGCAGCGGTCCTGTGCGGTCAGCGGGGCGGTCATCGTTGCGTTCACACCTGCATACAACCACGTCGGCGCCGGAAACATCCCCGGGACGGCACCCCGTTCGCTTCCAGCGGACCGGGTGGCGGGATCCGGTGACCAGGGTCACGACGACGGCCGGCGCGCGGGTGCTCCCCATCACCTCCTCACGGGGTCGTCTTGCGCGATTCCGCGGGTCAGTCCGCGGGAGCGGGGCAAGTCGTTCGTATGATCGCCGGGTGCCTCCCAAGTCGACCGCGTCGCCCTCGCAGTACACCGCCCGTCACCTCTCCGTCCTCGAGGGGCTGGAGGCGGTCCGCAAGCGCCCGGGCATGTACATCGGCTCGACCGACTCGCGCGGCCTCATGCACTGCCTGTGGGAGGTCATAGACAACGCGGTCGACGAGGCCCTCGAGGGCCACGGCGACGCCATCGCCGTCGTTCTCCACCCCGACGGCTCCGTGGAGGTCCGCGACAACGGCCGCGGCATCCCCGTCGACACCGTCGACTCCGTGGGCCTGAGCGGCGTCGAGGTCGTCTTCACCAAGCTGCACGCAGGCGGCAAGTTCGGCGGCAGCTCCTACGCCGCCTCGGGCGGCCTGCACGGCGTCGGCGCCTCCGTCGTCAACGCCCTGTCCGCGCGCCTGGACGTCGAGGTCGACCGCGGCGGCAAGACCTACCGGATGACCTTCCACCGCGGCGAGCCGGGCACCTACGACGACCGCGGCGGCGCCGGCCCCGAGGCGCCGTTCGCGCCCTTCACCGACGCGAGCGAGCTCGCCGTCGTCGGCAAGACGCCGCGCGGGCGCACCGGCACCCGCGTGCGCTACTGGGCCGACCCGCAGATCTTCCCCTCGACCTCCCAGTTCTCCTACGACGAGCTCGTCACCCGCGCCCGCCAGACGACCTTCCTCGTCCCGGGCCTGACGATCACCGTCCGCGACGAGCGCCGCCTGCCCGGCACGCCGGGGGAGGACGGCCCGGTCGAGGAGGTCTTCCGGCACGACGGCGGCGTCGTCGACTTCGCGGAGTTCCTCGCCACCGACCCGCCCGTCTCGGACATCTGGCGCCTCACCGGCAGCGGCACCTTCACCGAGACGGTCCAGCAGCTCGACGCCTCCGGCCACCTGCGGCCGCAGGAGGTCGAGCGCACCTGCGAGGTCGACATCGCGCTGCGGTGGGGGCAGGGCTACGAGACGACGGCCCGCTCCTTCGTCAACATCATCTCCACGCCCAAGGGCGGCAGCCACCTCACCGGCTTCGAGCAGGGGCTCGTGCGCACGGTGCGCAAGCAGATCGAGGCGAACTCCCGGCGTCTCAAGGTCACCGCCAAGGACCCGAAGATCGAGAAGGACGACGTCCTCGCCGGCCTCACCGCCGTCGTCAACGTCCGCCTGCCCGAGCCGCAGTTCGAGGGCCAGACCAAGGAGATCCTCGGCACGGCGCCGGTGCGCGGCATCGTCGCGAACGTCGTCGACAAGCAGCTCACCGAGATCCTCACCTCGCCCAAGCGCCACGAGAAGGCGCAGGCTTCCGCGGTGCTCGAGAAGGTCGTGGGGGAGATGCGCGCCCGCGTGCAGGCGCGGCTGACCAAGGAGATCTCGCGGCGCAAGAACGCGCTGGAGAGCTCACGGCTGCCCGCCAAGCTCGCGGACTGCCGCACCGACGACGTCGAGCGCTCCGAGCTGTTCATCGTCGAGGGCGACAGCGCCCTCGGCACGGCGAAGCTCGCGCGGTCCAGCGACTTCCAGGCGCTGCTGCCGATCCGCGGGAAGATCCTCAACGTCCAGAAGGCCTCACCCGCCGACATCCTCCGCAACGCGGAGGTCGCCTCGATCATCCAGGTCATCGGCGCCGGATCCGGGCGCACCTTCGACCTCGACGCCGCCCGCTACGGCAAGGTCATCCTCATGACCGACGCCGACGTCGACGGCGCCCACATCCGCACCCTCCTCCTCACGCTGTTCTTCCGGTACATGCGCCCGCTCGTCGAGGCCGGCCGCGTGTACGCCGCGGTGCCGCCGCTCCACCGCGTGGAGATCGCGGGCTCGGGCGGCAAGAAGGGCGAGAAGATCTACACCTACTCCGAGAGCGAGCTCCACCAGCTGCTGCGCAAGCTGGAGAAGCAGGGCAAGCGGTACAAGGAGCCGATCCAGCGCTACAAGGGCCTGGGGGAGATGGACGCCGACCAGCTCGCCGAGACGACGATGGACCCCGCCCACCGCACCCTGCGGCGGGTGAGCATGGCCGACGCCCAGGCGCTGGCCGAGGCCGAGCGGGTCTTCGAGCTCCTCATGGGCAACGACGTCGCCCCTCGCAAGGACTTCATCGTCGCCGGTGCCGGCCAGATCGACCGGGACCGCATCGACGCGTGACGCGCCCCGCACCGACCACCATCGCCAGCGCACTTTAGGATTCCGACATGCCCGACACCCTCCCCGACCGCGCCGCCCCTCCCGCCCACGCCGCCGTGCCCGCCCCACACCTCGGCCTCACCTGGCGGGCGCTCACCACCGACGACGTCGACCACGTCCATGCGCTCATCGGGCGCTGCGAGGCCGTGGACCAGCCCGTCCTGCGCACGGCGCGCGCCCAGGTGGAGGACGTCCTCGGGCGCCCGGCCACCGGGATGAAGGCCGACAGCCTGGGCGGCTTCGACAGCTCCGGGGAGCTGCGCGCCGCAGCCTTCGTCCACGCGCCGCTCGGGGACGAGACCCACGCCCGCGTGTTCATCTCCGCGTCGGTCGACCCGTCGTGGCGCGGACGCGGCATCGGCCGCGCCCTGCTCACCTGGCAGGACGACCGTGCCCGCCAGATCCTCGCCACGCTCGACCCGAGCCTGCCCGGGCGCATCGCCGCCTACGTCGACGAGGACCTCGAGGACCGCCGTCGCCTGTACGCCGCGGCGGGCTTCAGCCCCAAGCGCACCTTCCGGGAGATGCGCCTGCGGCTCACCGAGCCGCCCGCCGTCGTCGACGTCCCCGAGGGCTACGAGATCCGGCAGTGGAGCCCGGAGATCGACGACGCCGTCCGCGACGCCCACAACGAGGCCTTCCGGGACCACTGGGGCTCCCAGCCCGTCGCCGAGACCACCTGGGCGGCCTCCCACCGTTCGCTCGAGGCGGCGTGGAGCGTCGTCGCCGTCCACCTCGAGACCGGCAGCGTCGCGGGCTACGCGCTCACTGCCCGCCACGAGCACCAGTGGGAGGCGCTGGGCCACACCGAGGGCTACACCGAGCTCCTCGGGGTGCTGCGCGCGCACCGCGGCTCCGGGGTGGCGCGCGCGCTGCTCTCCGCGGTCCTCGGTGCGCTGTACCGCGACGGCATCGAGGTCGCGGCGCTCGACGTCGACATGGAGAACCCCTCCGGCGCCCACCGCTTTTACGAGCGCATGGGCTACGAGCCGCAGGGCGCCCGGATCCTCTACACGATCGAGGTGTGACGCGTCCCGCTCAGCGGTGCCGCCGGTAGGCCGCGGCGCGGTGAGCACGTATCGTCGGAGCATGCTCGAGGACTACGACGGCGCCGGCCGCGCCCCGGCGCCCCGCGCCGCCGTGGAGGGGACCGGCGTCGAGCTGCCGCACGGGCACGACCTGCGGTGGCACTGGCTGACCCTGGAGAGCAACGACGCGCTCGTCGAGCTGCTCGGGCGCATCGAGGAGCACGACGACCCGCCCTACCGCACGACTGCCGAGGAGTCCGCGGAGACCTTCGTCCAGGTGGGGGCGGACGCCGGCAACGCCAAGGTCCTCGGGATCGACGCCGACGGCGTCCCCCGCGCCTACGCGATCGTGCGGGTGCGGCCCACGGCCGGCACCTACCGCGCGCTGTGCGACGGCGGGGTGGACCCTGCGTGGCGCAGCCGCGGGATCGGCGCGACCCTCCTGGACTGGCAGCTGCGGGCCGCCCGCGTCATCCTCGACGCCGCCGGGCAGGGCAGCGCCCTGGCCGTCGTCCACGTCGAGGACAACATGACCCACGCGCAGACCATGCTGCGCCTGGCCGGCTTCGTCCCCACCCGCTGGTACACCGAGATGCGCAGGGACCTTGCCCTCCCGCTGCCGGACGTCCAGCCCAAGGGCAAGGTCACCATCGAGCCGTGGAACCCGGCCCTGGACGACGCCGTCCGGCGCGCCCACAACGACGCGTTCAAGGACCAGTGGGGCGGGGAGCAGCACACCCCCGAGACCTGGGTGCAGGGCCGCACGTACTTCGCCCCGCAGTGGAGCTTCATCGCCCTCGACCGCACGAGCGACCGTGCGCGCGTCGCGGGCTACCTCATGTCCGGGCGCTACGAGGGCGACTGGGAGGCGCAGGGCTGGACCGAGGGCTACACCGAGATCCTCGGCGTCCGTGAGGAGTGGCGCGGGATGCGGGTGGCCACGGCGCTGCTCGTCACCGCGATGCGCGCCTACGCCGCCGACGGCATGGAGTACGCCGGCCTCGGCGTCGACTCACCGGCGCCCGGCGGCGACTTCGGCCTCTTCGGCCAGCTCGGCTACGAGCCCACGCGCCACTCGCTCATGTTCACCCGCTCCGTCTGACCCAGGGCGACCAGCCCCACCCGCGCCGCCCTCTTTCGCGCCCTCCTCGCCGACAGCTGAGTTGTTCCTGGACGTCACCGCTGTGGGAGTCGGGGCAGCCCGGCCAGAGACGTTGGTGACGGCCAGGCGCGCCGGCGCCAGCTCTCGCCCCCACGGAGTCGCAGCGTCGGCGCCATGTGGGTGGTTGGTGTCCGGTCACACGTGGGCTGTCGGCGGGCCGGGGAGCAGGGAACAAGTCAGCTGTCGACGCTGGGGGTCCGGCGTCGGGTAACAAGTCAGCTGTCGACGCTGGGGGTCCGGCGTCGGGTAACAAGTCAGCTGTCGGCGCTGGGGGTCCGGCGTCGGGTAACAAGTCAGCTGTCGGCGCCCGGGAGGCCGGCGGCGGGTAACAAGTCAGCTGTCGGCGAGTGGGCGGGGGCGGGATCCAGCTGTCGGCGGGTGTGTGTGGCCGGTCAGCCGATGGCGGTGACGGGGGCGGGGAGCGGACGGCCGGAGCCGTCGCGGCGCTCGTCGACCTCGGGCAGGTCGACCGGCTGCCCACCGGAGCCGACCGCGCGGAGGGGCTCGAGGCCCACCCACGCCGTCGTCAGGGTGTCCTCGCCGCGCAGGAAGCGCTGCGCGCGGACGCCGCCGGTGGCGCGGCCCTTGCCGGGGAAGCGGTCGAAGGGGGTGACCTTCGCGCTGCCCGGCATCGTCCCGGGAAGGGCCGTGGACGATCCGGCGACCGTGACGACGAGGCTGCGGGAGACGTCGTCGGGGTGGACGACGCCGAAGGCGACGACGCGCGCGTCCTCGGGCATCTTCACCCCGGCCATGCCGCCCGCGCCGCGCCCCTGCGGCCGGACCGCGGAGGCCGCGAAGTGGAGGAGGTGCGCCTCGGTGGTGACGAGGACGAGGCGGTGCTCGTCGGGCGCGTGCGCGGCCCCGACGACGGCGTCACCCGGCTTGAGGGAGATGACCTCCCACGCGTCGCCCTTGCCGGGACGGTCGGCCGGGCTCACGCGCTTGACGGTGCCTCCGGCGGTGGCCAGGGCGAGGGGCGGGGCGTCGTCGTCGAGGCGGGTGAGGCCCACGACGCGCTCACCCGGCTCGAGCTGGAGCAGCTCGGCGACGGGCGCGCCGCCGGACAGGCCGGGCGCGGAGTCGGTGGGCGGCAGCGCGGGGGCGTCGAGGACCGACAGCCGCACGCAGCGGCCGCTGCTCAGCACGACGCCGACGTCGCCGCGGGTGCGGGCCGGGACGGCGGCGGCGATGGCGTCGTGCGCGACGCGCGGACCCGAGCGCGGCGGTTCCTGCGCGCTGCGGGCGAGCAGCCCGGTCCCGGACAGCGCGACCCAGCAGGGCTCGTCGGGGATCTCGAGCGGCACGCTCGTGCCGGTGCGGCGCGCGGAGGCGGCCGAGCCGGTGGCCGGGCCGCCGGCGTGCTCGAGGAGCACGGTGCGCCGCGGGGTGCCGTGGGTGGCGGCGACGTCGGCGAGCTCGTCGCTCACGACCTGTCGCAGCAGCGCCTCGTCGGCGAGGATCCGCTGCAGCTCCTCGATCTCGCGGGCCAGCGCGTCGCGCTCCGCCTCGAGCTCGAGCCGGGAGAACTTCGTGAGGCGGCGCAGCCGCAGCGCGAGGATGTAGTCGGCCTGCGGCTCGGACAGGTCGAAGACCATCATGAGGCGCTGGCGCGCGGCCTCGGCGTCGTCCGAGGAGCGGATGACGGCGATGACCTCGTCGATGTCCGCGATCGCGACGAGCAGGCCGGCCACGAGGTGCGCGCGCTCGATGCGCTTGGCGAGCCGGTGCTCGGTGCGGCGGCGGACCACCTGCAGGCGGTGCTGGACGTAGACCGAGAGCAGCTCGCGCAGGCCCAGGGTCTGCGGCTGCCCGTCGACGAGCGCGACGTTGTTGATCCCGAAGGAGTCCTCCATCGGGGTGAAGCGGTAGAGCTGCTCGAGGACGGCCTCGGGGTTGAAGGCGTTCTTGATCTCGATGACCAGCCGCAGCCCGTGCGCGCGGTCGGTGTAGTCGGCGACGTCCGCGATGCCCTGGAGCTTCTTGGCGTCCACCGCCTCCTTGATCTTCTCGATGACCCGCTCCGGGCCCACCTGGTAGGGCAGCTCGGTGACGACGATGGCCTTGCGCCGAGCGGTGACGTTCTCCAGGTGCGTGGTGGCGCGGGTGCGGAAGGACCCGCGCCCGGTGGCGTAGGCGTCGCGGATGCCGTCGAGGCCGACGATCTTCCCGCCCGAGGGGAGGTCCGGCCCGGGCACGAAGCGCATGAGCTCCTCGAGCGTCGCGTCCGGCTGCGCGATGAGGTGGCGCGCCGCGGCGACGACCTCGACGAGGTTGTGCGGCGGCATGTTCGTCGCCATGCCGACGGCGATGCCCGAGGCGCCGTTGACGAGGAGGTTGGGCATCGCGGCCGGCAGCACCGAGGGCTGGGTGAGCTGGTTGTCGTAGTTGGGGACGAAGTCGACGACGTCCTCGTCCAACCCCGCCGTCATGAGGAGGGCGGCCGGCGCGAGCCGTGCCTCGGTGTAGCGCGGGGCCGCGGGGCCGTCGTCGAGGGAGCCGAAGTTCCCGTGGCCGTCCACGAGCGGCACCCGCAGCGAGAAGTCCTGCGCGAGGCGCACCATGGCGTCGTAGATGGCGGTGTCGCCGTGGGGGTGGAGCTTGCCCATCACCTCGCCGACGACGCGCGCGCACTTCACGTGCCCGCGCTCGGGCCGCAGGCCCATCTCGTCCATCTGGAAGAGGATCCGCCGCTGCACGGGCTTGAGCCCGTCGCGCGCGTCGGGCAGCGCGCGCGAGTAGATCACCGAGTACGCATACTCGAGGAAGGAGCCCTGCATCTCGCTGGAGACGTCGATGTCGACGATCTGCTCGTGCACGGGCGGCGGAGGGGTGCTGCGGCGTGGCATTGGGCCATTGTCCCCCGACTCGGGCGCCGGTCCGCGCACCCGTCCCCGCCGTGTCCGGGCCCGTGTCGGACCAGGCCGGTAGGTTGGGCCCATGAGCGAGGAGGCGCCCCCGTACCCCGCGCACTGGGAGGCCGACGTCGTGCTGCGCGACGGCATCCCCATGCACATCCGCCCGATCCGGCCCGAGGACGCGCCCGCGCTCCAGGCCATGCACCAGCGGCAGTCCCCGCTCTCGCAGTACTACCGCTTCTTCGCGCCGATGGAGCGGCTCAGCGATCGTGACCTGCACCGCTTCACGCACGTGGACCACGACGACCGCGTCGCCCTCGTCCTCACGAGCGGCGAGGACATCCTCGCGGTCGGCCGCTACGACCGCGTGGACCACGACGTCGCCGAGGTCGCCTTCTACGTCGCCGACTCCGAGCACGGCCGCGGCCTGGGCTCGGTGCTCCTCGAGCACCTCGCCGCCGCGGGCCGCGAGCGCGGCGTCGTGCGCTTCACCGCCGAGGTGCTGCCCGCCAACGCCCGGATGATCCGGGTCTTCCGCGACGCCGGCTACGACGTCACCCAGGAGCTGGACGACGGCGTGCTGCGCGTGGAGTTCCACATCGAGGAGACCGGCCGCTCCTGGGGCGTCATGGCCGAGCGGGAGCAGCACGCCGAGTCGCTGAGCATGCGCACACTCATGGCGGCCGGGTCGGTCGTCGTCGCCGGGCTGGGCGGGCCCGAGCAGGTCCTCGCCGAGCGCGCCGCCGAGACCGTCCGTGACGGCAGCTTCACCGGCCCCGTCCACCTCGTCGGCATTCCCGACGGCGGGGCGGAGGGGGTGGGCCACGCCTCCCTCACCGCGCTCGCCGAGCACCTGCGTGCGTCGCAGGCGCCCGCCCCGGACCTCGCGGTCGTCGCGGGGGAGCCGGACGCCGTCGTCGCGGCGGTGCCCGAGCTCGCGGCGCTGGGCGTGCACGCCGTCGTCGTCCTCTCCGGCGGCTTCGCCGAGAGCGACGAGGCGGGGCGGCAGCGGCAGGCGGAGCTCGTCCGCCGCACCCGCGCGGGCGGGATGCGGCTCCTCGGGCCGGCGTCCTACGGCGTCGTCGCCACCGGTCCCGCGGGACGGCTGGACGCCACCGTCCGCCGCGGGATCGGGCAGGGCGGCCTCGCGATGTTCTGCCAGTCGGCCGCCGCGGGCAGCGCGCTCCTCTCCGCGGTCCAGCGGCGCGGCATCGGGCTGCGCAGCTTCGTCTCCGCGGGCAACCGCGCCGACGTGTCCGGCAACGACACGATGCAGGCCTGGCAGGACGACCCCGGCATCACCGCCGCCGTCGTCAACCTCGAGTCGATCGGCAACCCGCGCAAGTTCTCCCGCATCGCGCGGCGTCTCGGCGCCACCGTGCCGCTCATCACCGTGCTCAGCGGGCAGACCGGCCAGCAGGTGCCCCCCGGCCACGCGGTACGCACCACGCGGGAGCCGCAGCGGGTGCTCGCGCAGATGCTCGACCAGGCGGGAGTGGTGCGCTCGCGGACCACCCAGGAGATGCTCGACCTCGCCCAGCTCCTCGTCTCCCAGCCGCTCCCGCGCGGGCCGCGCACGGCGGTGCTCGGCAACTCCGGCGCCCTCACCACCGCGATCGCCGGCGCGGCGCGCGGCCACGGCCTCCAGCCGGTGCCCTCCGGCGCGCTGCCCGCCCTCGCCACGGGGGAGGACTACGCCCGTGAGCTCGCCCGCCTGCGGGAGGACGACTCGTGGGACGCGCTCGTCGTCGCCCACGTGCCGCCCCTGGGCGACGGCGACGCCGGGGTGTGGCGGGCGCTCGCCTCGGCCGCGGCGGGGGAGGAGCGTCCGGTCCTCGCGGCCGTCCAGGGGCTCCTCGGCCTCACCGACGAGCTCACGAGCGACGGACGCACCGTGCCGGCCTACGCGACGACCGCCGACGCCGTCGCGAGCCTCGCCGGGGCCGTCGCCCACGCGCGGTGGCGCGACACCGACCGCGGTGAGCTCGTCGACCCCACCGGGATCGCCCCCGCCCGTGCCCGCGAGCTCCTCGCCCCCGCCCTGCGCGGCCTCGGGCCCGGTGAGGCGGCGCGGCTCGCGCCGGACGCCGTCGCCGAGCTCCTCGCCTGCTACGGGCTCAGCCTCGTGCCCTCCCGCACGGCCCGCACCCCCGAGGAGGCGGTCGCGGCCGCCCAGGACCTCGGCTGGCCGGTGGCGCTCAAGACCCGCGACGAGGTGCTGCGCCACCGGGCCGACCTCGGCGGGGTGCGCCTGGACCTCCGCACCCCCGCGGAGCTCACCGCCGCGATGGCCGCGATGACCCGCGACCTCGAGGCCGTCGGCCGTCCCGGCCTCGGCGTCGAGGTCCAGGCCATGGCGCCGCCCGGCGTCGCCTGCGTCGTGCGCGGCACCGAGGACGACCTCTACGGCCCGGTCGTGTCCTTCGGCCTGGGCGGCGACGCCGTCGAGCTCCTCGACGACGTCTCCTACCGGATCCCCCCGCTCACCGACGTCGACGTCGCGCAGATGGTCCGCGCGGCCAAGGCCTCGCCCCGTCTCTTCGGCCACCGCGGCCTGCCGGTCATGGACGTCAAGGCCCTCGAGAACGTCATCGCACGGGTCTCCGTGCTCGTCGACGACCTCCCCGAGGTGCGGCAGATCCTCCTCAACCCCGTGCTCGTCGGGCGTCGCGGCGCGGCCCTGCTCAGCGCCGTCGTCGAGGTCGCCCCGCCCGGGCGGGCCGACAGCGGACGACGCGTCCTGCCCGGGGCGGGCGCAAGTGGTGTCAAGATGGAGCCGTGGATCGCCGCAACGTGACGAACGACTTGCAGTCCCGCCTCCGTGCAGACCTGGACCGCGCCGGCTACTACCCGCGGCTCGTCCAGGGTGTGCTCGACATCGCGCTCGCCGGCGAGGAGGTCCGGGCCTACCTCGTGCACCCCGAGACGACCTTCGACTCCCGGGAGGTGCGCCGCCACCTCACCGCCCTCGCCCTGACGCCCACCCGGCTCGTCATGGCGCACGTCGACGACGTCCCCGGCAACGAGGTGCCCTCGGCCGCCGCGACCACCGAGGCGGTGCCGATCGACCGCATCTCCTCCGTCGCCCTCACCCACGGCGTGAGCGACCCGGCCGGCACCCACGGCGGGCTGCGCTCGGACGACCTCACCATCGCCGTCACCTGGGGCGGGGCGCAGCAGGTCGACCTCGCACCGGCCGGCTGCAGCGACCCGGACTGCGAGGCGGACCACGGCTACACCGGCCTGCTCACCCCGGAGGACGTCGTCGTGCGCGTGAGCGCGCAGGCGGAGGGCGCCGCTGCCCTGGAGCAGGCGCTGGCCTTCGCGCGGGCGCTGTCCGCCGCGACGGTGTCGTCGACGTGACCGAGCTGCCCCCCGACCTGCGCCTGCCCGACTACGACGGCGCGGGGCTCCGCGCCGTGCTCCCTGCCGCGCTCGACGCCGTCGGTGCCCCGACGACGAGCGCCGGCCGCAGCTCCGGCGACGACCGCGAGGCCCTGGGCCTGCCGCAGGCCCGTAAGGTGTGCGTCGTCCTCGTCGACGGACTCGGCGCCCGCATGCTCGCCGAGCGCGGCGGGCACGCCCCCTTCCTGCGCCGGCACCTGGCCGACGGGCTCACCCTCACGAGCGGCTACCCGTCGACGACGGCGGCGAGCCTCACGATGTTCGGTACCGGCTGCCCGCCCGGCCAGACCGGCATGCTCGGCTACACGGTCCGCAACGACGCCGACGGCTCGCTCCTCAACCTCATCAGCTGGGAGGACGCGACCGTCTCGCCGCGGCAGTGGCAGCCCGAGCCCACCCTCGTGGAGCAGCTCGGCACCGAGTCGTGGGGACGGCGCGTGGCGAGCGTCGGACCAGCGCGCTTCGTCGGCTCGGGGCTCACCGAGGCCGCGCTGCGCGGCCCGCGCTTCGTCGCCGCCGACTCCATGGCCGACCGCGTGGACGCGACCTGCTCCCTGCTCCGCACCCGCGGCACCGACCTCGTCTACCTCTACTGGGGCGACGTCGACAAGATGGGCCACCACCACGGCTGGGGCTCCTGGCAGTGGGGCGAGGCCGTCGAGCTCGTCGACGCCGAGATCTCCCGGCTCGCCCGGCAGCTGCCCAAGGGCACCCTCCTGCTCGTCACCGCCGACCACGGCATGGTCGACCTCGGGTCCGACTCGCGCATCGACGTCGCGACGACCCCGGAGCTCGACCGCGACGTCGCGCTCATCGCGGGGGAGCCGCGCGCCGTCCACGTCCACACCGAGCCCGGGACCGCCGGGGACGTCGCGGGGCGCTGGCGCGATGTGCTCGGGGACACCGCCTGGGTGCTGCTGCGCGAGGAGGCGGAGGAGGTCGGCCTCTTCGGCCCGCTGAGCGAGCGGCACCGCACGACCGTGGGCGACGTCGTCGTCGCGACCCGGGGGACGCGCGCCGTCGTCGACTCCCGCACGCAGACGCCGTCGTCGATCGCGCTCGTGGGCGTGCACGGCTCGCTCACCCCCGGCGAGCTGGAGATCCCGCTCGTGCGGGTGGTGGTGTGAGGTGGCCGAGCTCGCCTTCTTCGCCGGCACGATGGACTCCGGCAAGTCCACCCTCGCCCTGCAGATCGACCACAACTACCGCCGTCGCGGGCTGAGCGGCCTCATCTTCAGCCGCAACGACCGCGCCGGCAGCGGTGTGCTCTCCTCCCGCCTCGGCCTGGCCGTCGCCGCCGTCGAGGCCGACGACGCGACGGACTTCTGGCAGGAGGTCGTCACCCGGCGCACCCACGGGGAGCGCGTGGACTACCTCGTGTGCGACGAGGCGCAGTTCTACAGCGTCACGCAGGTCGAGCAGCTGGCCCGGCTCGTCGACGACATGGGCGTGGACGTCTTCGCCTTCGGCATCACCACCGACTTCCGCACCCGGCTGTTCCCCGGCTCCGCCCGGCTGCTCGAGCTCGCCGACCGCGTCGAGCAGCTCCAGGTGCAGTCGCTGTGCTGGTGCGGGCGTCGCGCGACCCACAACGCCCGCACCGTGGGCGGGCGCATGGTGACCGAGGGCGAGCAGGTCGTCGTCGGGGACACCGAGGCGGAGCCCGAGCCGGCCGGCGGCGTGGGCTACGAGGTGCTGTGCCGCCGCCACCACGTGCGCCGGGAGACCGCCGCCGTCGCCGGTGCGGCTGAGCTCAGCCCGGAGACCCTGCCCCTGGGCTGAGGGCCGGTGCGCCGATCTGCGCACAGGTCCGCCCGGAGGCGGGTCGGGCGGCACCCGTCCCGGCGTGTCGCGCGCGTGTCGCCGACCTGTGCGCAGGTCAGCGACGGGAGAGGCGGGCCGGACCCGGGCGTGCCGGCGGCCGACCCGCCTGACTACTCGGGCTTGGCGCCGAAGACGATCTCGTCCCAGCTCGGCACGCTCGCGCGGCGGCCACGGCTCGGGCGTCGCTTGGCGTCCTTGGCCTCGCCGTCACGGCGCTGTGCCGGTGCCTGCGCGGCCCGGCGGCCCTGGCTCTCGCCGCTGCGGGCCTGGGCCGGCTCCTCGGCCGTCGTCGCGGCGGGTGCGGCGGGCGGGATGGAGGGCGCAGACGGGGCCGACGGTGCGGGCTCCGGCTCCTCCACGGCGGCGGGACGGGCGTCACGCGGCATGGGCAGCACCTGGGCGTCGACCGCCTCGTGCGCCCGGGAGGCCGGCGGGTGGGCGGCCGGGGGGAGACCCCAGTCGTCGTCCTCCTCGACCGGCTCCAGCTCGGGTCGGGTGCCGCGCGTGGCGCGCAGCTCCGCGAGGAGGTCGTCGGTGCTCGCCGCGGGCAGGTCGCCGTAGCCGAGGTCGTCCTCCGGCTCGGCGTCGGTGAGATCGGCGTCGACCGCCGCGAGGGCCGGCCCGAGGTCGCCGTCGGCCTCGACGTCGTACAGCCGCACCGGCATGAGGTGGCGGCGCGAGGGGCTGGCGGGGGTGACCTCGGTCTCCGAGAGCCAGCGGCCCTCGTCGTCCAGCGCGTGCGTGGTGCGGGCGGCCATGTCGACCTCCCAGCGGGCCTCGCGGTGCTTGTCGCCTGCGGTGAAGCGGGCGATGAGCTCCCACGAGCGGTCCTGGGCGCGGACGGCGTCCCACTCGATCTCCGGTGCGCGCACCCCGCGGGTGGCGAGGCGGTCGAGGACGAGGTCGCCCAGCGACGGGGAGTCCTCGGCCCGGCCGACGGTGAAGCGGCGGGCCTGGTCGACCACCCAGCTGCGCTCGGCGAGGACGGGGCCCTCGTAGCGCTGGACGTGCTCCACGGGCAGGCCGGCGGCCTCCGCGACCTCCACGGCCGTGGCCCCGGCGCGGATGCGCGCCTGGATCTCCTTGGGCCGCAGCCCTGCACCGGCGCGGATCTGCTCGAGCTGGGGCCGGTCGCGCCGGACGGCAGCCCGCAGCGCGTCGTCGACCAGCAGGCGGTAGCGCTGGCCGTCCGGACCGGCGAGCGTGAGGTGCTCGCCGTCGCTGTGCAGCCCGACGAGTTCGAGCTCTAGCATGTCGTCCCCCTTCGAGGTATGGGTCGAGGGTGCCACCGCTCGCGGCCCGGATGCCGGATTCCCGCCGGTGTGTTCGCCAGGGTCCTGTCAGCATGGACCAGTGCGGCCGCCGGACCGGGGAGGTTCCCCGGCGTGGCACGACCCGCCCGACGCCGCCCAGGGAGGATGCCATGACCGACACCACCGCCGTCAGCCAGGAGCTCATGGGGATCGCCGAGACCGTCGCCCGGGAGGCCGGCGACCTCGTCCGCGAGGCCCTCGGCGGGTCGGTCACCGTCGCCGCGACCAAGAGCAGCGGTGTCGACCTCGTCACCGAGGTGGACCAGGCGGCCGAGGCGCTCATCCGCCGCCGTCTCGCCGAGCTGCGCCCGGAGGACGGCGTGCTCGGGGAGGAGGAGGGCTGGCAGGCCGGCTCCTCCGGACTCGTCTGGGTGGTCGACCCCATCGACGGGACGACGAACTTCGTCTACGGGCTGCCCGCCTACTCGGTGAGCATCGCCGTGGCCCGCGCGGAGGGGGAGGACCCCTTCGCCTGGGAGCTGCTCGCCGGCGCCGTCCACGCCCCGGCCACCGGGCAGACGTGGACCGCCGCGCGCGGCGGTGGTGCGTACGCCGACGGCGAGCCGATCACCGTCGGCACGCCGCCGCAGCTCGCCACGGCGCTCGTGGGGACCGGTTTCGCCTACACCGCCGACCGCCGTGCGGGGCAGGCGCAGGTGCTCGCCGCGGTCCTGCCCGAGGTCCGGGACATCCGCCGCCTCGGGTCCGCCGCGATGGACCTGTGCCTGGTCGCCGCGGGGGCCATGGACGTCTTCTTCGAGCGCTACCTCAACCCCTGGGACATGGCGGCGGGCGCGCTCGTCGTCACCGAGGCGGGCGGGGTCGTCGAGCGGCTGGGGGAGGGCGTCGAGGGCCTGACCGTCGCGGGCCCGGCCGCGCTCGTCGAGGCCCTCCTCGCCGTCGTGCGTCCCGTCCTGCGCTGAGCGTCCCGCCCGGCCGGGAGATTCCGGTCACACCGCTGGGGGTTTTGCACTCGACAACGCGCGGATCGCGGCGGAAACTCAGCACTTGGTACGGACCCGACCGCGACGGCGGGCCGCCTGATGGTGCACAATCCGGGTGCCGCGGGAACAACACGGGGCTCTCAACGTTCCTGAGGTACGGCACGAGCCGTGCCCCTGACACAACTAGACGAACCGGAGCGTGACGTCTACATGGCGACCGACTACGACGCGCCTCGCAAGAACGAGGAGGACCTCTCCGAGGACTCGATCGAGGAGCTCAAGGCCCGTCGGGCCGAGAAGAGCTCTCCCTCGGTCGACGAGGACGAGGCGGAGGCCGCCGAGGGCTTCGAGCTCCCGGGTGCCGACCTCAGCAACGAGGAGCTCTCCGTCCGGGTGCTGCCGCGCCAGGCCGACGAGTTCACCTGCTCGCGGTGCTTCCTCGTGCACCACCGCAGCCAGCTCGCCTACGAGGACGGCGGCCAGCTCGTCTGCTCGGAGTGCGCTGCCTGACCTGCCCGTCCCAGGGCCGCGGCCAGCTCGGCAGGACGCCGGCTGGCCACGAGCCAGTAGGGCGCCGGGTCCCGCGGGTCGACGACCTCCACACGCAGGCCCTGCCGCACCCACGGGCGCTGGCAGACGAAAGCGCGAGCATCGGCCTTCGGCCCCATGGCCGCAACCATCGCATCGGCGTCGAGCACCTCGGTCCCCCCGAGGTGCGCGACGCCGATTCGTGCGTTCGCGGCGTGCAGCACCGGGCCCGTGCCCAGCTCCTCGTCGCCGAGCTCGACGACGACGCGCGGCGAGGTGACGAGCAGTGCGACGACGACGGCGACGGCCGCCACCACCCCGACGACGTAGCCGGCCGTGGCGCTGAAGGGCCACACGAGCGCGCCGACCGCCGCACCGGCGAGCGCGCCGAGCACGAGGTTGACCGGGCGGGGGTGCAGGCGCTCGGAGAAGATGACGGAGTCCACGGCACCACTCTCCCACCTCGCCCGCCCCGCCCCCCTTCGTCGGGCGGCCCGGTGGGGCGGCCGGCGGTGTGGACGGTGGTTGGGGTCGCAGGGCCCAGGTCAGTACAGTCGCGGGCGTGAGTGACTACGTCGACGTCCCGCTCGTCCGGCTCGACCCGGACCTGCCGGCACCGTCCTACGCCCACCCCGGGGACGCCGGGGCCGACCTCCACGCCCGCCACGACGTCGAGCTGGCGCCGGGGGAGCGGGTCGTCGTCCCGACCGGGGTGGCGATCGCGCTCCCCGAGGGCTGGGCGGCGTTCGTCCACCCCCGATCCGGGCTGGCGGCCCGGCACGGTGTCACGGTCGTCAACGCGCCGGGTACCGTGGACGCAGGGTTCCGGGGCGAGATCAAGGTGATCCTCCTCAACACCGACCTCCGGGAGACGGTGCGGATCGCACGCGGGGACCGCGTGGCGCAGCTCGTCGTGCAGCGCGTCGCGCAGGCCCGGTTCACCGAGGTGCAGGACCTGCCCGAGTCGGTACGCGGCACGGGCGGGCTGGGGTCAACGGGTGGCTGGACGGCCACCGGAGCAGGAGGCGAGAACTGATGGGGCTCTTCTCACGACGCCGCAAGGGCGACGAGGCCGCGCCGGCCGAGACCGACGCACCGACCGAGGACGCCACGACCGAGGACGCCTCGGCCGACGACGCCGCGGCCGCCCCCTCGGGCCGCGGCCCCTGGGACGTCGCCGACGTCCCCGAGCTCGGCCAGCGCCTCGACCTCGGCGCGCTGCGCGTCCCCGCCCGCCCCGGCCTCAAGCTGCGGATGGAGATGGACAAGCGCACCCGCCAGGTCGTGGCCACGAGCCTGTCCGTGTCCGGCTCCGCGCTCCAGCTCCAGGCCTTCGCCGCCCCCCGCTCCGGCGGGCTGTGGGCCGACCTGCGCCCCGAGATCATCGCCTCGGTGGAGAAGCAGGGCGGCACCGCCGACGAGGTCGACGGCCCCTTCGGCCGCGAGATCCTCGCCCGGCTGCCCGTCACCACCCAGGACGGCCGCATGGGCCACCGCCCCGCGCGCTTCATCGGCGCCGACGGGCCGCGCTGGTTCCTCCGCGGCGTCCTCAGCGGACGCGCCGCCGTCGACCCCGACGCCGCCGCCGAGCTCGAGGACCTCTTCGCCGACGTCGTCGTCGTCCGCGGGCAGGAGGCCCGCCCGCCGCGCGACGTCCTCATGCTCCGCGTGCCCGGCAAGGCGGGCGCGGGGACGACGGCGGAGGAGACCCCGACGACCTCCTTCGACCCGCTCGCCCGCGGTCCCGAGATCACCGAGATCCGCTGAGGGACGTGAGCCTGTCCGTGGCCGAGGCCCCCAGCCGCCGGCGCACCCGCGTCGACGGTGTCCTCGTGGCCGTCACCTACCGTCCCTCGGGCTCGCCCGTGGGGCTCGTGGGTCGGCTCACCGACGGCACCACCGAGGTCGACCTCGTGTGGCTGGGCCGCCGCGAGATCCCGGGCATCACCCCCGGCCGGCGGCTCGTCGCCGAGGGCGTCGTCCACCCCGGCGGCCTGCGCCCCACCATCTTCAACCCGGCCTACCGGCTGCTGCGGGAGGACTCATGACCACCGGCCCCACCGACCCGGGCGGCGCACCCGACAGCGCACCGGAGGTCGTCGCCGAGGCGGTGACCCGCTCGCGGGTGAGCCAGCTCGCCGGGGAGGACTTCTCCGTGGCGGACGCCGTCGGCGGTGTCCGCGGCCTCGTCGAGTCGGTGGCCCCCGGGCTCGTCTTCGTCGTCGTCTACCTCGTCGCGGGCCAGGAGCTCGTGCCCCCGCTCGTCGCCTCGCTCGCCGTCGCGGTCGTCCTCGTCGTCGCGCGGCTCGTCGGCGGCACGCCGGTCACCCAGGCGCTCGGCGGGGTGGTCGGCGTCCTCGTCGGCGTCCTGTGGGCGTGGCGCTCGGGCGAGGCGCAGGACTACTTCGCGCTGGGCCTGTGGACCAACGCCATCTACGGGGCCGGCCTGCTCCTCAGCATCGTCGTGCGGTGGCCGCTCGTCGGCGTCGTCGTCGCGCTCCTGCGCCAGGAGGGCTTCGCCTGGCGCACCGACCCCGAGCAGCGCCCGCGGCTGCGCCGCTACACCGCCGCGACGTGGCTGTGGATCGGGCTCTTCGGCGCGCGTCTGGCCGTCCAGCTGCCGCTCTACCTCGACGCGTCGACGGCGTGGCTGGGCACCGCCCGCCTCGTCATGGGCGTCCCGCTGTGGGCCCTGGCCCTGTGGGTCACGTGGCTGCTGGTGCGGGAGCGACCAGCCGCTGCAGCGCAGCCGGGTCCGCCCGCTCACTGAGCACGAGGACGAGCCGGTCCCCGGCGAGCACCCGCTCGTCCGGGTCCGCCGGCACCGGCTCACCGGCCCGGATGATCGCCGAGAGGAAGCAGCCCGGGCCCCAGTCCAGCTCCCGCACGGTGCGGCCGGCGACGGCCGAGCCGGGCGCCAGCGTCACCTCGTGCAGGCTCGTTCCCGAGCCGTGGAACGAGAAGATCCGCACGAGGTCGCCGACCGTGACGGCCTCCTCGACGAGCGCCGTCATGATCCGCGGCGTGGAGACCTGGACGTCCACGCCCCACGCGGAGTCGAACATCCACTCGTTCTTCGGGTTGTTGACCCGCGCGACGACGCGCGGCACCCCGAACTCGGTCTTGGCGAGCAGGGAGATGACGAGGTTGGCCTTGTCGTCGCCGGTCGCGGCGACGACGACGTCGCACGAGTCGACCCCCGCCTCCGCGAGGCTGGAGATCTCGCACGCGTCGGCGAGCTGCCACTCGGCGTCGGCCACCGAGGCGATGCGCATGGCGGCGGGCTGGCGGTCGACGAGCGTCACGGAGTGCCCGTGGGAGAGCAGCTCGCGGGCGATGGACCGGCCCACGCTGC
The DNA here is from genome assembly GCF_014837105.1 of Oceanitalea stevensii. Lineage (GTDB taxonomy): Bacteria > Actinomycetota > Actinomycetes > Actinomycetales > Actinomycetaceae > Oceanitalea > Oceanitalea stevensii. Next base: position 536,384 of record NZ_JACSPO010000001.1, read on the forward strand.
CGGCCCCGGCGATGACGACGCGCATCAGATCTCCTCCTCGCGCGGGGGAGCGGACAGCACCCGCTGGACCTGCTCGACGGCGTCGGTCACCGCGAGCACGTGGAGGAGGTCACCGTCCTGGAGGACCGTCCCGGCATCGGGCAGCAGGCCGGAGCCGCGCCGGGTGAGGAAGGCCGCCCGCGCCCCGGACGCCACCTCGAGGTCGACGAGCGGACGACCCACCCAGCCGCTGTGGACGTCGAGCTGGAGGAGGGACACCCGGCCGGAGGCGTCGCGGTACTCGGCGGCCGCACCGGCGGGGAGCAGACGCCGGAGCACCTGGTCGGCGGTCCAGCGCACCGTCGCCACGGTGGGGATGCCGAGGCGCTCGTAGACCTCGGCGCGCCGCGGGTCGTAGATCCGGGCGACGACGCTGCCCACCCCGAAGGTCTCGCGGGCCACGCGGGCCGCGAGGATGTTGGAGTTGTCGCCGCTGGAGACCGCCGCGAAGCCGTAGGCGTCCTCGATGCCGGTCTGCGACAGGGCGTCGCGGTCGAAGCCGAGGCCGGTGACGCGCTGCCCGGAGAAGTCGTCGGGAAGGCGACGGAAGGCGTCGGGGTTCTGGTCGAGGACGGCCACCGAGTGGCCCTGCTCCTCGAGCTGGACGGCGAGGGAGGCCCCGACGCGGCCGCAGCCCATGATGACGAAGTGCACGTCGGCACGCTACCGCGCCCGGGCCTAGCATGACCTTCCGTGACCCTCGACCCCGCGGCCTTCCACCGGGCGCTCCTCGCCCGGCCCCGCGGCAGACAGCGCCACCCGGCACCGGCTGCGGCGCTCGTGGCCCTCGCGGCGCCCGCCGCAGCGAGCGTCGTCGGTCCCGGCATGCTCGCCGACGACCTCGCCCGGTGGGCGGTGCTCGGCACGGTCGGGGCGCTCGGCATCGTCCTCCTCGCCCTCGGCCAGCTGCCCGACGACGCCCCGCGCGGCGGGGACGGGGTGCGCACGCCCGCGCTGCTCGTCGAGCGTGTGCTCCTCCTCGCCGCGTCGGCGGCCGCCGCGGCCGAGCTCCTCGTCGCCGCGGGCCTCGCCCTGCCGCGCCCGCTCCTCGCGGCCGTCCTCGTCGTGCTCGCCCTCGTGGCCCGGCTCGCGGTCGCGCAGCCGGTCCGACGGCGGGTGACGGCCGGGCTCGGCGTCCTCGCCGCCGTCGTCCTGGCCGTCGTCGTCGCCGCGGGCGCCGGGGCGGCCGCGGCGGGCGGCCCGCCCGACCCCGCGGTCCGCAGCGGGCTCGGGCGCTCGGCGCTCACGCGGCTGCTCGCGGTGGGCGGGGCCGTGGCCGTCGCCGGCGCGGTGCTGCAGCCCGCCCTCCTCGTCACCCGCCGGCGCGGGCTGCCCCGTGCCGCGGCCGCCGGAGCCACCGTCGTCCTCGTCGTCGCGCTCGTCGGCGCCGGTCTCGCAGTCGGCAGCGACGCCCTGCTGCTCGGTGTCACGGACGCGGGCCTGGGCGGCTGGGCCGAGCCGTGGGTCGCCGTCGTCCTCGCCGGTGGGCTGCTCGCCGCGGGCACCAGTGCCCTGTCCGGCCTGCCGCGCCCGCCCGCGACGTGGCCCGCGAGCCGGGGCTGGCCCGCCGGTGCGGCCGGCCGCCGGCTCAGCACCGCGGTGGCCGGGGCGGCGGTCGCCGTCGTCCTCCTCGCAGGCGGGCAGCCGTGGCAGCTCGTCGCGTGCTACGCCGCCGCCGTCCTGCTCCTCGCCCTCCTCGCCCTGCTCGCCGGACGGCGGGAGTGGCGGCGCCGGCTCGAGATCCTCTACCGGCCCGCCGGCCGGCGCACCGCCCGCCGCGCCCGGGCGCTGACGGGGGTCGGGGCGGGCGTGTCCGCCGTCCTGCTCCTCCTCGCGGTGCCCCACGGCTGGCCCGCTCTCGTCGCCGTCGCGGCCGGGTCGGCGATGATGTGGGGTGTGAGCCGACACGACCGCGAGCTGCGCGCACGCCTGGCCCTGGACCACGTGACCCAGGACCGGCCCCTGCCGACGGTCGTCCGCGCCTTCGTCGTCGTCACCGAGCTCGACCGGCCCGCCGTGCGGGCCGTCACCTGCGCGCGGGCGATGCGGGCCACCTCCGTCGAGGCGCTCACCGTGCCGGTCGACGAGGACGCCGCGGCGTCCCTGCGCCGGCAGTGGGCCACGCTGGACCTGCCCGTCCCGCTCGTCGAGCTCGCGGCACCTCCCGGCGACACCGGCGCGGGGGTGGTCGCGCACGTCGCCGCCGCCCGCCGCGCGGAGCCGGACGGGATCGCCGTCGTCTACCTGCCCGAGACCACCGCCAGGCGCTGGTGGCGCCGGCTGCTGCTCGGCAGCGGACCGCAGCGGCTGCGCACGCGGCTGCTCGCGCTGCCCGGCACCGTCGTCACCACCGTCCCCTGGCCCACCGAGGAGAGCTGAGCACATGGACGTCCTGACCGGGGTCACCGTCGGCCCGCCCGCCCACGGCGGGCACTGCGTGGCCCGCGTCGAGGGCCGCGTCGTCTTCGTGCGCCACTCCGCCCCCGGCGAGGTCGTCGACGTGCGCCTCACCGACGCCGGCGAGGGCCGCAAGTTCTGGCGGGGGGACGCCGTCGTCGTCCACGAGGCCTCCCCGGACCGCGTCCCGAGCCGCTGGCCCGAGGCCGGCCCCGGCGGGGTCGGCGGGGGAGAGCTGGCGCACCTGTCCCTGGTGGCCCAGCGCCGCTGGAAGGCGGAGGTCGTGCGCGACACCCTGCGCCGCATCGGCCACCTCGAGCTCGACCACCTGGGCCCGCTCGTCGTCGAGCCCCTCGGCGAGGACGACGCGCGCGACGGCCTGGGCACGCGCACGCGCATCGACCTCGTCCTCGACGCCGCCTCCCGGCCGGGCATGTACCGCCACCGCACCCACGACGTCGTGCCGCTCGAGCAGATGCCGCTCGCCGTGCCGGCCATCGCCGACGCCGACCTCTTCGCCGCCGGCCGCTGGGACGGCGTGCGGCCCGGCACCCGCCTCGACGTCGTCGCGCCGAGCGAGGGGCCCGTCGTCGTCCTCGCCGACGGCCGGCTCGTCGACCTCGCCGACCCCGCCGGCTCGCTCGCCGCCACGCGCGGGTCCCGCCCGCGCCGAGGACGCCGCGACGCCGGCGCACCGGCCCGGGTGGCCGTGCACGAGCACGTCACCACCGCGGTCGGGGACCTCTCCTACCGCGTCGATGCCACGGGGTTCTGGCAGGTCCACCGCGACGCCCCCGCCGCCCTCGTCGACGCCGTCCTCGCCGCCGCCCGCCCCCAGTCCGGGCAGCGGGTCGTCGACCTCTACTCCGGGGCCGGGCTCTTCACCCTCCCGCTCGCCCGCGCCGTCGGCGAGAGCGGGCGCGTGGACGCCGTCGAGGTCAACGCCCGCGCCGTCACGGACGCCCGCCGCAACCTCCACGACAGCCCGCAGGCCACCCTCCACGTCGCCGGCGTCACCGCCGCCGTCGTGCAGGGGCTGGGCAGCGGCGTCGACGCCGTCGTCCTGGACCCGCCGCGCTCCGGCGCCGGGGCCGAGGTCGTCACGGCGCTCACCGAGCTGCGGCCGCGCCGGATCGTCTACGTCGCCTGCGACCCGGCGGCGCTGGCGCGCGACCTGCGCACCGCCGTCGACCACGGCTACGACGTCACCGCCCTCACCGGCTACGACCTCTTCCCGCACACCCACCACGTCGAGTGCGTCGCGGTGCTCGAGCCCCGCGCGGGCTGACCGGCCGACGACGCGCCGGACGGTTCGGCGTGACTTCACCCGGCCGACAAAGTATCTTGATGTCGAGATAACTTGTGGGTGGCGGCTGCTGCGACGGCTCCACCCGCGTGGGACGATGACCGACAGAAGCGCAGCAGCGAAGCGGCAAGAGGAGCAGATGTGAGCGTCGACAGCTTTGGAGCCCGCTCCACCCTCACGGTGGGCGAGCAGGACTACGAGATCTACCGCCTGGACGCGGTCGAGGGCCTGGAGCGGCTGCCCTACAGCCTCAAGATCCTCGCCGAGAACCTCCTGCGTACCGAGGACGGCGCCAACGTCACCGCCGACCACGTGCGCGCCCTCGCGACGTGGAACCCCGAGGCGGACCCGGACACGGAGATCCAGTTCACCCCGGCGCGCGTCGTCATGCAGGACTTCACCGGCGTGCCGTGCATCGTCGACCTCGCCACCATGCGTGAGGCGATGGCCGACCTCGGTGGCGACCCGACGAAGATCAACCCGCTCGCCCCGGCCGAGCTCGTCATCGACCACTCCGTCGTCGTCGACTCCTTCGGCAACGCGCAGTCCTTCGCCCGGAACGTCGAGCTCGAGTACGAGCGCAACGGGGAGCGCTACCAGTTCCTGCGCTGGGGCCAGACCGCCTTCGACGACTTCAAGGTCGTCCCCCCGGGCACCGGCATCGTCCACCAGGTCAACGTCGAGTACCTGGCCCGCACCGTCATGACGCGGGAGAAGGACGGCGTGACCGTCGCCTACCCCGACAGCTGCGTCGGCACCGACTCCCACACCCCGATGGTCAACGGCCTGGGCGTGCTGGGCTGGGGCGTCGGCGGCATCGAGGCCGAGGCCGCCATGCTCGGCCAGCCGATCAGCATGCTCATCCCCAAGGTCGTCGGCTTCAAGCTGTCCGGGGAGATTCCCGACGGCGCCACCGCCACCGACGTCGTCCTCACGATCACCGAGACGCTGCGCGACCACGGCGTCGTCGGCAAGTTCGTCGAGTTCTACGGCGAGGGCGTCGCCGCGGTGCCGCTGGCCAACCGCGCGACCATCGGCAACATGAGCCCGGAGTTCGGCTCCACCGTCTCGATCTTCCCGGTCGACGACGTCACCCTCGAGTACCTGCGCCTCACCGGCCGGGACGAGGCGCAGGTCCAGCTCGTCGAGGCCTACGCCAAGACGCAGGGCCTGTGGCACGACCCGTCCCGCGAGGTGCAGTACTCCGAGTACGTCGAGCTCGACCTCTCCTCGGTCGTGCCCTCGATCGCCGGTCCCAAGCGGCCGCAGGACCGCATCGCGCTGAGCAACGCCAAGGACCAGTGGCGCGCGGACATCAAGAACTACGTCAACGGCGACCAGGGGGCCAGCAGCGAGCTCGACAAGGAGCTCATGGACACCTTCCCGGCGTCCGATCCGACGAGCCCCGACCCGACGCACCACTCCTCCGACGCCGGGCGCCCGGCCCACTCGGCCGTGGTTCCGGGTGATGGACGTCCGAGCCAGCCCGTGCGCGTGACCCTCGAGGACGGCACCGACGTCGAGCTCGACCACGGCGCCGTCGTCATCGCGGCGATCACCTCGTGCACGAACACCTCCAACCCCTCCGTCATGCTGGGCGCCGCCCTGCTCGCGAAGAAGGCCGTCGAGAAGGGCCTGGAGACCAAGCCCTGGGTCAAGACCTCGATGGCCCCCGGCTCGCAGGTCGTGACGAACTACTACGACAAGGCGGGCGTCTGGCCCTACCTCGAGGCGCTGGGCTACCACCTCGTCGGCTACGGCTGCACGACCTGCATCGGCAACTCCGGCCCGCTGCCGGAGGAGATCTCGACGGTCGTCAACGACAACGACCTCGCGGTCGCGTCCGTCCTCTCCGGGAACCGCAACTTCGAGGGCCGGATCAACCCGGACGCGAAGATGAACTACCTCGCCTCCCCGCCGCTCGTCGTCGCGTACGGCCTGGCCGGGACGATGGACTTCGACTTCGAGAACGAGCCGCTCGGGCAGGACAAGGACGGCAACGACGTCTTCCTGCGCGACATCTGGCCCAGCCCGGCCGAGATCGACGCCGTCATCGCCAGCTCCGTCAGCCAGGAGATGTTCGAGGAGGACTACGCCGACGTCTTCGCCGGTGACGAGCGCTGGCGCGAGCTCCCGACGCCGGAGGGTGACACCTTCGCGTGGGACGAGGACTCGACCTACGTCCAGAAGCCCCCGTACTTCGAGGGCATGACCGCGGAGCCGGAGCCCGTCTCGGACATCACCGGTGCGCGCGTCCTCGCCAAGCTGGGCGACTCGGTGACCACCGACCACATCTCCCCGGCCGGCGCGATCAAGCCGGACAGCCCCGCGGGCCGCTACCTCGCCGAGCACGGCGTGGCGCGCAAGGACTTCAACTCCTACGGCTCGCGCCGTGGCAACCACGAGGTCATGATCCGCGGCACCTTCGCCAACATCCGGCTGCGCAACCAGCTGCTCGACGGCGTCGAGGGTGGCTTCACGAAGAACTTCCTCACGGGGGAGCAGGAGTCGATCTTCGACGCGTCGATGGCCTACCAGGAGGCCGGCGTCCCGCTCGTCGTCCTCGGTGGCAAGGAGTACGGCTCCGGGTCCTCGCGCGACTGGGCCGCCAAGGGCACGACGCTCCTCGGCATCAAGGCCGTCATCGCCGAGAGCTTCGAGCGCATCCACCGCTCCAACCTCATCGGCATGGGCGTCCTGCCGCTGCAGTTCCCGGCCGGCGAGAACGCCGACTCCCTGGGCCTGGACGGCACCGAGACCTTCTCGGTCTCCGGTGTCACCGAGCTCAACGAGGGCCGCACGCCCCGCACGGTCAAGGTGACCGCCGAGAAGGACGGTGGCGAGACGGTCGAGTTCGACGCCGTCCTGCGCATCGACACCCCCGGCGAGGCGGACTACTTCCGCAACGGCGGCATCCTCCAGTACGTGCTGCGGAGCCTGGTCAAGAAGGCTGCCTGACCCCACGCGCACGGACGGGCCCCGGTCGACAGACCGGGGCCCGTCCCGTTCTTTCCGCCTGAGCCCTCCCTCAGCGCCGAGCGCCCCACCAGCGCCGAGCGCTGAGCTGTTGCTCCCTCAGCGCCGAGCGCCCCACCAGCGCCGAGCGCTGAGCTGTTGCTCCCTTAGCGCCGAGCGCCCCACCAGCGCCGAGCGCTGAGTTGTTACTCGCTACGTCGCGGGCGAGCGGTAGAGGTCGGTGAGGACGAAGATCTCCGAGCCGTGGTGGATGAGCTCACGGTTGAGGTGCAGCACGAGGTGCCCGAACGGCGCGGCGGCGTCGATCTCCGTCGCCTGACTCAGCCCCACGGTCATGAACTCGTCGTCCGGCACCGACTCGACGCCCGTGCGCCAGGCGTCCACCCAGCGGGCGAGCTCCTCACGAGCGTCGTCGACGTCCCCGTGGACGACGGCGTCCTGGCGCCGCCGCTGCCGCTCACCGAAGGTCCACTCCCACCGCTCGAGGTATGTCTCGGTGAGGTGGGCGACGAGCCACGCGATCGTCCGCGGGCCGGGCTCGTCCGGGCCAGCCGGCCACTCGGCCACCCACTCGCCGGTCCCGATCGTGCGCGGGGCGCGTTCCTCCCCGCGGCGCACGACGTTGAGCGCCCCGGGGCGGGGCTCCCGGGTGAACTCCTCCTGCGTCACGGTGGCGAGCCGGCCGGCGAGCTCGAGCCAGGAGAAGCCGAGCTGGCCCAGCGCCATCGCCTTCGGTGTCGGGACCTCAAGGATCGACCAGTCGAACTCGGGTGCGCCGTAGTCGCCTCGCATCGGTGCGCCTCCTGGGGTGTGCGACGTTCAGCACACCGTAGTGCCCGACGGCGGGGCGTCGGAAGGGGGAAGGGGCGCCGTGGCGCCGCACGGAGGCACCGCGCCGTGGTGGCGACGGCACTCGCGGGCGAACACGTGCGCAGTCGGTCACAAGTGAGCTGTCGGCGCGATCGCCGGTGTCCGTCACAAGTGAGCTGTCGGCGCGATGGCCGGTGTCCGTGACAAGTGAGCTGTCGGCGACAGGGGGTTACCGGGTTGTCGGTAACAAGTGAGCTGTCTGCGAGAAGGGGGGGCCGGGTTGTCGGTAACAAGTGAGCTGTCGGCGAGAAGGGGGGCCGGGTTGTCGGTAACAAGTGAGCTGTCGGCGCGAGGGGGTTGTCGGGGACGACACGGACGGTGTCGGCGGGGGAGTGGGCGCGGCACGGCGCGGCGACGTAGGGTGATCCAGCGTGCTGTCACCGATCTGGAAGGGGAGCGATGAGTCTGCTCGGACGCATCCGCAGGCCCGCTGACCTGCACTCCCTGACCGGCCCCGAGCTCGAGGTCCTGGCCAAGGAGCTGCGGGACTACCTCGTCGACTCGGTCTCCAAGACCGGTGGTCACCTGGGCCCCAACCTCGGCGTCGTCGAGCTCACGCTCGCGATCCACCGGGTCTTCGAGTCTCCGCGCGACCGCGTCGTCTTCGACACCGGCCACCAGTCCTACGTCCACAAGCTCCTCACCGGACGTCAGGACTTCACCGACCTGCGCAAGCGCGGCGGCCTGTCCGGCTACCCCAGCCGCACCGAGTCCGAGCACGACATCGTCGAGAACTCCCACGCCTCCACCGCCCTCTCGTGGGCCGACGGCATCGCCCGCGCCCACGAGCTCACCGGCCAGAAGGACCGCCACGTCGTCGCCGTCATCGGTGACGGCGCCCTCACCGGCGGCATGGCCTGGGAGGCGCTCAACAACATCACCGAGGCCCAGGACCGCCGCCTCGTCATCATCGTCAACGACAACGGCCGCTCCTACGCCCCGACCATCGGCGGCTTCGCCCACCACCTCGACGCGCTGCGCACCGCCCGCGGCTACGAGAAGGTCCTCGGCTGGGGCAAGCGCGCCCTGCAGCGCAGCGGCCCGCCCGGGCGGATGACCTACGACGCCCTCCACGGCTTCAAGAAGGGCGTCAAGGACGTCATCGCCCCCCAGGGCATGTTCGAGGACCTGGGCATGAAGTACATCGGCCCGATCGACGGCCACGACCTCGCCGCCATGGAGTTCGCGCTGCGGCGCGCCAAGGCCTTCGGCAGCCCCGTCATCGTCCACGCGATCACCGAGAAGGGCCGCGGCTACACCCCGGCGATGGAGGACGTCGCCGACCGCTTCCACGCCGTCGGCGTCATCCACCCCGAGACCGGCCTGCCCGTCGCCCCCTCGCGCTTCGGCTGGACCTCCGTCTTCGCCGAGGAGATCGTCGAGATCGCCCGCAAGCGCAGCGACGTCGTCGCCGTCACCGCCGCGATGCTCGCCCCCGTGGGGCTCGCCCCGCTCGCCGAGGAGTTCCCCGAGCGCGTCATCGACGTCGGCATCGCCGAGCAGCACGCGCTCACCTCCGCGGCCGGGATGGCCTTCGCCGGGCTGCACCCCGTCGTCGCCCTCTACGCGACCTTCCTCAACCGCGCCTACGACCAGCTCCTCATGGACGTCGCGCTCCACCGAGCGGGTGTCACGATCGTCCTGGACCGCGCCGGCATCACCGGTGACGACGGCGCCAGCCACAACGGCATGTGGGACCTCGCGCTGCTGCGCACCGTCCCGCGCCTGCGCCTGGCCGCGCCCCGCGACGAGGAGACCATGCGTGCCGAGCTGCGCGAGGCCGTGGACGTCGACGACGCCCCGACCGTCGTCCGCTACCCCAAGGGCGCCCTGCCCGAGGCGATGCCCGCGATCGGCCGCGAGGGCGACGTCGACGTGCTCGCCCGCACCGCCGGCGACGGCGGGGCCCGGGTGCTCCTCGTCGGCGTCGGGATCATGGCGCACACCGCTGTCGCCGCCGCCGCAGCGCTGGGCGCGCAGGGCATCGGCTCGACCGTCGTCGACCCGCGGTGGGTGCTCCCGGTGAGCGAGGACCTCGTCGACCTGGCCGCCAAGCACGACCTCGTCGTCGTCGTCGAGGACGGTCTGGGCACCGGCGGGGTCGGCAGCGCCGTGCGCGACGCCGTGGCACAGGCGGGCCACGCCGTCCCCGTGCAGACCCACGGCCTGCCGCACGAGTTCCTCGACCACGCCACCCGGCCGCAGGTCGTCGAGCAGTACCACCTCCAGGCCCAGGACGTCGCTCGCCAGGCCGCGGGCGCCGTCGCCGCCCTCTCCGCCGGTGCCGAGCAGGCACTCGACCGGACCGTGGAGCCCGACACCCGCGCCTGAGCGTGTGCCCCGTCACAGCGGGTTAGCGTCGTGTGAGGGGGCTTACGTGGGTCCTCGGGCCTAGGTCCCACGGGCGCGCCCCGCCAGGTTCGTACGGTGGTCCTACCGGCAACCGCCGGGGAGGAGAGGGAGACAGCAATGGCTACGACCACGATCCACACGGCGCCGCAGTCCGCGGACGCCTGGCAGGGCTTCGCACCCGGCCCGTGGCAGGAGAGCGTCGACGTCCGCGACTTCATCCAGCGCAACTACACCGCCTACGACGGCGACAGCTCGTTCCTCGCCGGGCCCACCGAGCGCACGACGCACGTGTGGTCCACCCTGTCGGCGATGTTCCCCGAGGAGCGCGAGAAGGGCGTGTACGACGTCGACGCGACGACGCCGTCGACGATCACCGCCCACGCGCCCGGCTACATCGACGAGGACCGTGAGGTCATCGTCGGCCTGCAGACCGACGCCCCGCTCAAGCGCGCGATCATGCCCTACGGCGGGTGGCGGATGGTCGCGACCTCGCTGGAGACCTACGGCTACGAGGTCGACCCCACGCTCGAGACGATCTTCACGACCTACCGCAAGACCCACAACCAGGGCGTCTTCGACGTCTACCCGCCCGACGTGCGCCGGGCCCGCAGCGCCCACATCGTCACGGGCCTGCCCGACGCCTACGGGCGCGGCCGCATCATCGGCGACTACCGCCGCGTGGCGCTCTACGGCGTCGACGCCCTCATCGAGGCCAAGAAGGCCGACCGCGCGCTCCTCGACACCCAGCGCTCGGTCGAGGACGTCATCCGCGACCGCGAGGAGAACAGCGAGCAGATCCGCGCGCTCCAGGAGCTCAAGGAGATGGCCGCCTCGTACGGCTACGACATCTCCGGCCCCGCCCGCACCGGCCGCGAGGCCGTCCAGTGGCTGTACTTCGCCTACCTCGGCGCGGTGAAGGAGCAGAACGGCGCGGCCATGTCGCTGGGCCGCACCTCGACCTTCCTCGACATCTTCCTCGAGCGGGACATCGCCGCCGGCGTCCTCACCGAGTCCGAGGCTCAGGAGATCATCGACGACTTCGTCATCAAGCTCCGCATCGTGCGCTTCCTGCGCACCCCCGAGTACGACGAGCTCTTCTCCGGTGACCCGACGTGGGTGACCGAGTCGATCGGCGGCGTCGGCGACGACGGACGCCACCTCGTCACGAAGAACTCCTTCCGGATGCTCCAGACCCTGTACAACCTGGGCCCGGCTCCCGAGCCCAACCTCACCGTGCTGTGGAGCGAGAACCTGCCCGAGGGTTTCAAGCGCTTCTGCGCGCAGGTCTCGATCGACACCTCGGCGATCCAGTACGAGTCCGACTCGCTCATCCGCTCCCAGTGCGGTGACGACGCCGGCATCGCGTGCTGCGTCTCGGCGATGGGGATCGGCAAGCAGATGCAGTTCTTCGGGGCCCGCGTCAACATCGCCAAGGCGCTGCTCTACGCGATCAACGGCGGCCGGGACGAGATCACCGGCAAGCAGGTCGCTCCCGTCAGCGAGCCGGTGAGCGGCGACGTCCTGGACTACGACGACGTGCTGGGCCGCTACGACGCCCTGCTCGACTGGCTCGCCGCCACCTACGTCGACGCGCTCAACTGCATCCACTACATGCACGACAAGTACGCCTACGAGCGCCTGGAGATGGCGCTGCACGACCGCGACGTCCTGCGGACGATGGCCTGCGGCATCGCCGGCCTGTCCGTCGCCGCCGACTCGCTCTCCGCGATCCGGTACGCGACCGTGCGGCCGGTGCGCCGCGAGGACGGCCTCGTCGTGGACTACGAGGTCGAGGGCGACTTCCCGACCTTCGGCAACGACGACGACCGCGTCGACGACATCGCCGTCATGCTCGTCGAGCGGTTCATGGAGAAGATCCGCCGCCAGCCCACCTACCGGGACGCCGTGCACACCCAGTCGGTGCTGACGATCACCTCGAACGTCGTCTACGGCAAGCACACCGGCAACACCCCGGACGGCCGCCGCGCGGGGAAGTCCTTCGCCCCCGGCGCCAACCCGATGAACGGGCGCGACACCCACGGCATGCTCGCCTCGGCGCTGTCGGTGGCCAAGCTGCCCTACTCCGAGGCGCAGGACGGCATCTCGCTGACCAACACCGTGGTCCCCGCCGGCCTGGGGCGCACCAAGGACGAGCAGGTGGGCAACCTCGTCGGCCTCCTCGACGCCTACATGGGCTCCCAGGGCTTCCACATGAACGTCAACGTCCTCAACCGCGACACCCTCTACGAGGCCATGGAGCACCCGGAGAAGTACCCGCAGCTCACCATCCGGGTCTCCGGCTACGCGGTGAACTTCGTGCGGCTCACCCGTGAGCAGCAGCTCGACGTCATCTCGCGGACCTTCCACGGACAGGTCTGACGTCCCGCTCCCGGCCCGCCACCCGAGCGGGCCGGGAGGCCACCACACCGTCGTCGTCAGGGGAGGAGACCGATGAGCCAGGAGCACACCCTCGTCAGCGGCGTCGTCGCCCCCGACGGCATCAACGGCGAGTACGTGGCCGTCCCGGAGGACGCCGTGCCCCGGCTGCGGCGCTCGGCGGGCACCGCCGGCCTCGCGTCGGTGGAGGAGATGGACCGCACCGAGCACCTCGCCGCCGTCCGCGCGGGCGACATCGGCTCGGTCCACTCCTGGGAGCTCGTCACGGCGGTGGACGGCCCCGGCACCCGGCTCACCGTCTTCCTCGCCGGCTGCCCCCTGCGGTGCCTCTACTGCCACAACCCCGACACGCTGCGCATGCGTGACGGTGAGGCGGTCCGTGTCGAGGAGCTGCTGCGCCGGGTCAGGCGCTACGTGCCCGTCTTCAAGGCCACCGGCGGCGGGCTCACCGTGTCCGGCGGCGAGCCGCTCATGCAGCCGGCCTTCCTCACCCGGCTCCTCGAGGGCGCCAAGGAGATGGGCGTGCACACGACGATCGACACCTCGGGCTTCCTCGGGTCCCACGCGAGCACCCGGCTGCTGGACGCCCTCGACCTCGTCCTCCTCGACGTCAAGTCCGGCCTCCCCGACGTCTACCGGGCGACGACGGGACGTGAGCTCCAGCCGACGCTCGACTTCGGGCGCAGGCTCGTCGCGCACGGCAAGGACATCTGGGTGCGCTTCGTCCTCGTGCCGGGCCTCACCGACGGCTACGACAACGTCGAGGCCGTCGCCGACTACGTCGCGAGCCTGTCCACCGTGACGCGCGTGGAGGTGCTGCCCTTCCACCAGATGGGCCGCGACAAGTGGGAACGCCTCGGCGCCACCTACCAGCTGGGCGACACCGAGCCGCCGTCGCCGGAGCTGGTGGACAGGGTCCGGGCCCAGTTCCGCTCCCGGGGGCTCACGACGTACTGAACGCCCCCTTCCCTCGCATATGCGGGAAAGGCGCAGCCGTCCGGCGGGCAGAGCCGTATCTCTCCCGCATATGCGGATCAGGGGCTAGGGGAGGGTGGCGACCCCCGGCTCCAGGAAGCGGCGGCCGGTCACGGCCTCGGAGGTTCCTGTCCTGTCGAGGTAGGGGGTGATGCCGCCGTTGTGGAGGGGCCAGCCGGCACCGAGCACCATGGCGAGGTCGACGTCGCGGGCGTCGGCCACGACGCCGTCGTCGAGGAGGAGACGCACCTCCTGGGCGAGGGCGCGGCGCACGCGCTCGAGGACGCCGTCGGCGTCCAGCGGCTCGGGCAGCGGCCGTGAGCCGAAGAACCGGTCGAGGTCCTCGCGCACGGCCGAGGCGGCGCTCGGCCGCTCGTCCACCGTGAAGCGCTCACCGTCGGCGACCATCCGCTCGAGCCCCGGCGAGTGCGGGTAGCGGTCCCCGAGGGTGCGGCGCAGCTCGTCGAGCACGTGCATCGCCACCGCCGGCCCCACGAGCTGGAGGAGCTGGAAGGGCCCCATCGGCAGGCCCATCGGGCGCAGTGCACGGTCGGCCACGGACACCTCGGTGCCCTCCTCCAGGGTGCCGAGCACATCGCCGAGCATCCGCACGAGCACCCGGTTGACGACGAAGCCCGGCGCGTCCTGGCAGGCGATCGCGCTCTTGCGGGCCCCGGCGGCGACGGCGAAGGCGGTCGCGTAGGCCGCCTCGGAGGTGTGCGGGGTGCGGATGACCTCGACGAGCGGCATCTGCGCCACCGGGTTGAAGAAGTGCAGCCCCACGACCCGCTCGGGGTGCGCGAGCCCCGCCGCCATCTCGGTGACGGACAGGGCGGAGGTGTTGGTCGCGAGGACGCAGTCCGGCCCGACGACGGGCTCCACCTCGGCGAACACCCGCTGCTTGACGGCGAGCTCCTCGAAGACGGCCTCGACGACGAGGTCGCATCCGGCGAGCTCGGAGAGGTCCGCGGTGGCCGTCACGCGGGCGCGCAGCTCCTCGGCGCGTGCCTCGTCGAGGCGGCCAGAGCGCTCGAGCCGGGCCACCTGCTCGTGGACGTGGCGCAGGCCTGCGGCGGCCCGGTCGTCGTCGAGGTCCCGCATGACGACGGGGACCCGCAGCGTCCGGGCGAGGAGGACGGCGAGCTGGCTCGCCATGAGCCCGGCCCCGAGCAGGCCCACCCGGCGCACCGGGCGCGCGAGCTCCTCGGGCGGCGCGCCGGCGGGCCGGCGGGCGCGGCTGCGCGTGAGGCCGAAGGCGTAGAGGCCGGCGCGCAGCTGGTCGGACATGATGAGCTCGGTGAGCGCGAGGTCCTCGGCGGCGAAGCCCTCTGCGCGCGAGGCGGTGCGGGCGGCGGCCACGAGCTCCAGCGCGCGCTGCGGCGCGGGCGCCCCGCCCTCGGCGCGGCGGGCCACGAGCTGCTGGCGGGCGCTGACCGCCTGCTCCCAGGCCGCGGCGTCGGAGGTGTGGTCGCTGCGGACCGGGTCGATGGCACCGGAGAGCACCTCGGTGACCCACGCCAGCGCCCCGTCGCGGAAGTCCTCCCCGCCGCGCTGGACGCTGTCGACGAGACCGAGGTCGAGGGCCCGCTGAGCGTCGAGCGTCCGCTGGCGCGCCGGGTTGTCGACGATGACCTGGAGCGCCGCCTCGGGGCCGACGAGCCGGGGCAGGAGGTAGCACCCGCCCCAGCCGGGCACGAGCCCGAGGGACGTCTCGGGCAGGCCCAGCGGCGCGGCGTCGGCCGCCGCCACGCGGTAGCGGCAGGCGAGGGCGAGCTCGAGACCGCCGCCCAGGGCGAGGCCGCTGAGGAGCGCGAAGCTCGGGAGGTCGCGCAGCAGGGTGACGATGCGGTGCCCGGCCTCGGCCACCGCACGGGCGTCCTCGACGCGCGCCATCGAGCCGACGGCACGCAGGTCCGCGCCCGCCGCGAAGCAGCCCGGCGTGCCGGTGAGGGCGACGGCGGTGATCTCGCCGTCGTGCACGCGGGTGGCGCAGGCGGTGAGCGCCTCCTCGAGGGCCGCGATGCTCCGCGGGCCGAGCGTGGCGGGCCGGCCGTCGGTCCCGGCCATGGTGACCAGGGCGACCGTGCCGGTGGCCAGCGGGACGTTCTCGACGCTGATCGTCGTGGTGGGTGTCATCGTCACTCCCTTGTGATGGGTACCGACGACCGACAGTACCGGGTACCTCGCCCGGCGTCTCCCTCCGGGGGTCAGGAGCTGCGCAGCGCCTCGGTCAGCGGCGCCGCCGTGAGCCCGACCTGCCACGGACGGGCACCCTGCTCCTCGAGCATGGCGCGCACCGACGTCTCGTCGACGACGTCCGGCGGCGTCCAGGCGACCTGGCGCTGGACGGCGGGGGACAGGAGGTTCTCCTGCGGGACGTCGTGCTCCTCGGCGAGGGCGCGGACGGCGGCCCGGACGGCGTCGAGGCGCCCGGCCGCGGCCGGGTCCTTCTCCGCCCACGCGCGCGGCGGGGGCGGGGTGCCGGTCGCCGACGCCAGCCGGCGCGGCGGGTGCTCCGAGGCCGGCAGCGCGAGCGCCCGCTCGACGGCGGACCACCAGTACCCGCTGGAGCGCCGCGTGCCCTTGCCGGAGAACTCCGGGAGCGCGGCGAGCGCCCCCTCGCTGCGGGGCAGGGCGAGCGCGGCGGCGACGATGGCGCGGTCGGGCAGCACGCGGCCGGGGGAGCGGTCGCGCTTGCGGGCCAGCTCGTCACGCGCCTCCCACAGCTCACGGACGACGGCGATGCCGAGGCCACCGCGGACGGCGTGCATGCCCGAGGTGCGGCGCCACGGGTCCACGCGCGGGGACGGGTCCGGTGCCACGCGCACGGCCTCGAACTCCTGGCGCGCCCACTCGAGCTTGCCGGCCTCCTCGAGCGCCGCGGCCAGCCGGTCGCGCAGCTCGACGAGGAACTCCACGTCCAGGGCGGCGTACCGCAGCCAGTCCTCCGGCAGCGGGCGGGTGGACCAGTCGGCCGCGGAGTGCTCCTTGGCCAGGGAGTAGCCGAGCTCCTCGGCGATGATCGCGCCGAGGCCGACCTTGCTGCGCCCGAGCAGCCGCGCGGCGAGCTCGGTGTCGAAGAGGGCGGTGGGGTACATCCGGAGGTCGTGGAATCCCGGCAGGTCCTGGTTGGCGGCGTGCAGGACCCACTCGGTGCCGTCGAGCGCCTCCCCGACCTCGCTGAGCTCGCCGACCGCGATGGGGTCGATGAGGAGGGTGCCGGCACCCTCGCGCCGGAGCTGGACGAGGTAGGTGCGCTGGCCGTAGCGGTAGCCCGAGGCGCGCTCGGCGTCGGCGGCGACCGGGCCGGTGCCCGCGGCCAGGGCCGCGGCGGCGCGGGCGAGGCCCTCGCGCGTGGTGATGACGGGCGGGGTGCCCTCGCGCGGCTCGGTGACGGGGACCAGCTGGGGCGTCTCGACGTCGACGGGCTCGGTCATGGAGGTCACGGTAAGCCCGGCGCGGCCCCACGGCCCCACAGGCACGCGGTGCGGGCCGAGACCGTGACGAACACCGCTCGTCTCAGCGGCGCGGCGTCAGGGCGGTGACGCCGTCGGGCAGCGGCTCGAGGCCGGAGGCGGAGGAGGTGAGCTGGGTCCAGGCCATGAGGTGGGGACCGAGGTCGGTCGTGTTGGGCGACCACGACGCGCGCACCTCGATCTCGACGTCCTGGTCGCGCAGGACGAGCCCGCCGAAGCTCTCCGACAGCACGCGGGTGACCGTGCCGGACAGGGAGTGGTAGCCGGCGCCGGCGGACGCGAGGGCGTCGGTGAGCCACGCCCAGCCGACCTCACCGAGGAGCGGGTCGGCACCGAGCTCGTCCTCCAGCCGCGCGCGCGCCATGACGATGACCCGGAAGGTCCCGTTCCAGGCGCTCTGCCCCTCGGGGTCGTGGAGCACGACGAAGCGACCGCTGCCGAGGAGCGTCTCGGGCTCCGCCGTCGGGTTGACCTCGGCGGTGAGCGCCAGGGCGTAGGGGGCGATCCGCGTGGGGGCGGGGACCTCCTCCAGGCGCACCTCGGGCCGCTGGCGGAGCCCGCGCAGACTGAGGAGCGCCTCCTCGAATGCGGGCGGAACCTGCGCACCGTCGCTGTTCACGCCCCCAGGCTAGGGCGGCACGCCCCGAACGCGGCCGTGGCGCGCCGGTAGACTCACCGGGCCCCCCGCCGCCCAACCCCGGAGGAGCGCCCGTGGCCGACTTCCGTCCCGTCCTGCTCGGCACCGACCTTGGCGTGTACTCGATCGCCCGCTCGTTCCACGAGGCGTACGGCGTCCGCTCGATCGTCGTGTCCAACCAGAGCCGCGGGCCGGTCGACCACTCCCGCATCCTCGACAACGTCCTCGTCGGGGCGGGTGCGAGCGAGGACCAGACCGTCGCGGCCCTCGTCGACGTCGCGCGCCGGCACGCCGGCACCCCGCTCCTGCTCCTCGTCAACGCCGAGCACGAGGTCGAGATGCTCGTGCGCCACCGCGCGGTCCTCGAGGAGCACTACGTCATCCCCTACGCCGCCAACGAGGTGCTCACGGCCGCGGGGGACAAGGAGGTGCTGGCCGCTGCCTGCGAGCGGCTCGGGATCGCGACGCCGGCCACCCGCGCCGTCGACCTCTCGTCGGCCGACGACGGCGGGTGGGCGCCGCCGCGGCTCGACCTCACCTTCCCCGTCGTGCTCAAGCCGGCCGTCAGCGCCGAGCACCTCCTCCTGTCCTACGAGGGCAAGCGCAAGGTCTACAGCGCGGCCACCCAGGCGGAGGCCGACGCCGTGCTGCGCCGCCTCGCCACGGCGGGGCTGCGCGACGTCGTCCTCGTCCAGGAGCTCATCCCCGGTGACGACACCCAGGGCCGCACCGTCACCTGCTACGTCGACCGCTCCGGTGAGGTGACGCTCATGGCGTCGGGGCAGCTGCTCCTCCAGCTGCACGCGCCGACGATGATCGGGAACTCGGCGACGATCCTCACCGAGGCGCAGCCGCAGATCGAGGCGCAGGCCGCGGCGATCCTCGGTGAGCTCGGGTTCACCGGCTTCGCGAACTTCGACGTCAAGGTTGACCCGCGCGACGGCCGCGCGCACTTCCTCGACCTCAACCCGCGCATCGGGCGACCGAACTACTACCTCAACGTCGCGGGACGGAACCCGGCCCGCGCCGTCGTCGCGGACTTCGCGGCCGAGCTCGGCACGGCTCCCGCGTCCGGGCCGCTGTACCGGCCCGAGCAGGAGCTCGGGGTCTACTCCTACCTGCCGTGGCGGCTCGTGCGCCGCTACCTCACCGAGCCCGAGCTGCGGCGTCGCGTGGGGCGTGTCCACCGCACGCGCCGCTTCACCCACCCGCTCGCCTACCCGCTCGACCGGGACCCGCGCCGCGGCTTCTACCGCGCCGCCTCCACGGTCAACCTCGTGCGCGACTTCAAGGAGCACTACCCGGAGCCCACGCCCACCGGCCTGTGAGTTCGCCCGCCCGCGTCCCTCTCTCCTTCGCCGACAGCTGAGTTGTTACTCGTCGGGGAGGAACAACTCAGCTCTCGGCGGGGAGGGGGCGGTAGGTCGTCACCGTCACGGACACGGTGACGTCGACGGCGTCGGGGAGGGCCGCGACGGCAGCGGCGAGCGTGTCCCGGTCGACGTGGTGGGCGCTGGGGCCCATGAGCGCCTCGAGGGTGACGTCCTCGCGGGTCATCGCCGCGCGGTACCGCACCGCCCGCTCCTCGACGACGGCGAAGTCCGCGAGCTGCCGGGCGAGCCGGTCCGCCTTGTCCGGCGCGACGCCGATCATCCCGAGCGGCCCGATGATCTCCGTCAGGTGGTCCTGCGCCGGGGCGACGACGACGAGCCGCCCCTCCGGCGCGAGCACCCGGGCGATCTCCGGGGCGTTGCGGGGCCCGAAGACGCTGAGCACCGCCGCGGCCGAGCCGGTGGCGAGCGGCAGGCGCTGCCAGACGTCGGCGCGCACCGCCGCGAGGCGCGGGTGGGCGCGGGCGGCGCGGCGGGCGGCGTAGGGGGAGAGCTCGACGTCGAGCCCGACGGCGCGAGGGAGCGCGTCGAGCACCGCGGCGAGGTAGTAGCCGGTGCCGCCCGCGAGGTCGACGACGAGGGGCGGGACGCCGTCGTCGTCGACTGCCGGGACGGTGCCCACCGCCCGGGCGAGGGAGCCGGCGATCGGCGCGTAGTGCCCGCGGCCGAGGAAGGCCTCGCGGGCGGCGACCATGTCCGCGGTGTCGCCCTGGCCGGCGCGGCTCCCGCCCGCCAGGAGGGTGAGGTAGCCCTGCCGGGCGAGGTCGAAGCCGTGGCCCTCGGCGCAGCGCGCGCTCCGGTCCGTCCGCGTGAGCGGGCCCGCGCACACCGGGCAGCGCAGGTGCGGCAGGACGAGGTCGATGCGCGGGTTCTCCATGACGGCCGCCAGCCTATGGGGTCGCCTAGAGTTGTCCGGTGCTCATCCTCCTGCCGCCCTCGGAGTCCAAGTCCACCCGCAGCAGGGGCAAGCCGGCCGACCCGGCCGAGCTGAGCTTCCGCGAGCTCGTCGGCCCGCGCCGCACGGTCGCGGCCGAGCTCGCCGCCGTCAGCGCCCGCCCGGACGCCCTCGAGGTGCTCGGTGTCGGCGCAAGCCTGGCCGAGGAGGTCGCCGGCAACCTCCGCCTCGACACCGCACCCGCGCTGCCGGTGCGCGAGCTGTACACCGGCGTCCTCTACGACGCCCTCGACCTCGCCGGGATGGACACCGCCGCCCGGCGCCGGGCCGGCCGGTGGCTCGTCGTCGTCTCCGCGCTCCACGGCGTCCTGCGCCTCGGCGACCGCGTCGCCCCCTACCGCCTCGCGATGAACGTCACGCTGCCCGGCACCGGCCCGCTCGCCCGCTTCTGGCGCGAGCACCTCGACGCGACGCTGACGACGGCGGCCGGTGACGGCGTCGTCGTCGACTGCCGGTCCTCCACCTACGCGGCCGCCGGGTCCCCGCGCGGCGCCGCGGCCGAGAGGTGGGTCCAGGTCCGCGTGCCGGGCGCGAGCCACATGGCCAAGCACACCCGCGGGCTCGTCGCCGGCCACCTGTGCCGCACCGGCGCGACGCCGCGCACCCCCGAGCAGCTGGCCGAGGAGCTGGCGGGGGACTTCACCGTCGTCGGCCTCACCGGGCCCGCGCGCCCGGGGAAGGCGTGGGTGCTGGACGTCACCGCGGAATAGAAGCGGGCGGTCCCGGTTGGACCCCGGTAGACCACCCCCTCGACGAAAGGTGCCCGATGCCTCTCCCGCTATCCATCCTCGACCTCGCCACCGTGGGCCGTAGCCAGACCGTCGCCGAGTCCCTCGCCGGGACCGTCGCCCTGGCGCAGAAGGCCGAGGAGACGGGCTACACGCGGGTCTGGTACGCCGAGCACCACAACATGGCCGCCATCGCGTCCTCGGCCACGTCCGTGCTCATCGCGCACGTCGCCGCACACACGAGGACGATCCGCCTCGGCTCGGGCGGCGTCATGCTCCCCAACCACTCGCCGCTGACGATCGCCGAGCAGTACGGCACCCTCGAGACGCTCCACCCGGGCCGCATCGACCTCGGCCTGGGCCGCGCGCCGGGCACCGACCAGAACACGATGCGCGCCCTGCGCCGGGACAACAGCTCCGCCGACACCTTCCCCGAGGACGTCCTCGAGCTCCAGGGCTACCTCCAGGGCCAGTCGCGCATCCCGGGCGTGGACGCCTACCCCGGCAAGGGCACCGACGTCCCGCTCTACATCCTCGGCTCCTCGCTCTTCGGCGCCGGGCTCGCCGCCACGCTCGGCCTGCCCTACGCCTTCGCCTCGCACTTCGCGCCCGCCGCGCTGCACGAGGCCATCGCGCTGTACCGGCGTGAGTTCGAGCCCTCCGCACAGCTCGACAAGCCGCACGTCATCGCCGCCTACAACGTCGTCGCCGCGGACCAGCAGGCCGACGCCGAGCGCCAGCAGCAGGAGGTCATGCGCGGCCGCGTCGCGCTGCTCCTGCGCCCGGGCACCGAGTACACCGACGAGCAGGCCGACGCGCTCCTCGCCTCGCCCCAGGGCCGCCACCTCACGCAGATGATGACCTACAGCGCCGTCGGCACCCCCGACGTCGTGCGCGACAAGGTGACCGAGTTCGCCGAGCAGACCGGCGCCGACGAGATCATCGTCGCCCACCAGGGCCCCACGGTGGAGGAGCGGCTGCGCTCCGCCGAGCTGCTCGCCGAGGCCTACCTCACCTGAGCGGAACGGCCCGCCTGCCGTGCGTCGCCCCCTCCCGCACCTAGGGTGGGGGGCGACGCGAAAGGGGATGAGGTGGAGCACAGCATCAGGCTCGTGCCGCTGGACGACGGCGAGTTCGCCGCGATGACGGCGGACGTCGACCTCCCGGTGGAGCAGTCCCTCGCCTGGGACGCCTACGACCGCGCCGTTCCCGGACGGCGGCCGTGGAAGCGCTTCGCCTTCCTCGTCGACGAGGAGCCGGCCGCGGTCGTCGCCCTCTCGGAGTACCTCGGGCGCGGCTTCCACTACCTGTGGGCCAAGCACGGGCCGGTCTGGCTCACCGAGCCGACGCCGGAGCTCGAGCGCGCCCTGCGCGAGCGGCTGGTCACCGGCGTGCGCGCCGTCGACCCGCGGCTCGTCTTCGTGCGCCTCCACGCCGCCCACCCCGCCGAGGACCTCCACCCCCTGCTCCAGTCGGTCACCTACGACCGCACCGTCGTCGTCGAGCTCGACGGGCGCACCGACGACGAGCTGCTCGCCGGCATGAAGAAGCGCGGCCGCCGCGACCTGCGCAAGGGCCTGCGCGAGCAGCCCGTCGAGTGCACCGAGGAAACCGGCGCCGCGGACTTCACGCCCTTCTACGAGGTGCTGCGCGAGACCGCCGAGCGCGACGGCTTCGGCGTCCACCCGATGAGCGTCTACACGACCATGCTCGACGCCCTCGGCCCGCAGCACGCGCGCCTGTTCGTCGGGCGGCACGACGGCGAGCTCCAGGCCTGGGTCATCGTCACCGTCCACGACGGCCTCGCCACCGCCTACTACGCCGCGAGCACCGCCGCCGGCCGCGTCCACGACGCGCCCACGCAGCTGTACTGGCACATCATCCGCACGCTGCGCGACGAGGGGGCCCACAGCTTCGACTTCATGGGCATCGGCTCCGAGCTCGCCCCCTCGCTCGAGGCGCTGACGACGATGAAGACGAAGTTCAACCCCGAGCCCACGGAGGTCGCCCCGGCCTGGGACGTCCCCGTCCGCCCCTGGACCTACACCGCGCTGACCAAGGCCCTGGCCGCCAAGCGTGGTGCCGTCGCGACCGCCCGTCGCGCGGTGCCCGCCGCACGCCGCGTCATCAGCCGCGAGGAGGAGACTGCGTGACCCTGCGCCCCGTCGACGACACCACCTACACCGCCCTGGCCGCGGGCACCCCGCTGCCCGTCGAGCAGGCGCCCGTGTGGGCCGAC
The DNA here is from genome assembly GCF_014837105.1 of Oceanitalea stevensii. GTDB lineage: Bacteria > Actinomycetota > Actinomycetes > Actinomycetales > Actinomycetaceae > Oceanitalea > Oceanitalea stevensii. The sequence goes on from NZ_JACSPO010000001.1 coordinate 559,122, forward strand.
TTCGACGCCGTCGTCCCCGGCCGCTCCCACTGGGGCCGGCTCGCCTTCGACGACGACGGCGCCACGGCCGCCGTCGTCACCCTCGCCGAGGTCCGTGGTCCGGGCGGCTTCCGGTACCTGTGGGCGAAGAACGGGCCGGTGTGGCTCGTGGAGCCGACCCCGGAGCGGGAGGCAGCGCTGCGCCGCGAGCTGGGGGAGCGGCTGCGCCGTCTCGACCCGCGGCTGGTGTTCGTCCGCCTCCACGCGCGCCACGAGGCACCGGACCTGCGCCCGGTCATGCAGGGCATCACCTACGACCGCACGGTTGTCGTCGACCTCGAGCGCAGCGAGGACGAGGTCTTCGCCGCGATGAAGCAGCAGGGCCGCCGCGCCATCCGCAAGGCGCTCAAGGACGAGTCCCTCACCGTGGGCGAGGAGACCGGCCTGGACGAGGCCGCCTTCGCCGAGCTCTACGACGTCTTCGTCGAGACGGGCGAGCGCGAGGGCTTCGGGCCCCACCCCGCGCGGCGCTACCTCGACATGCTCTCCACCCTCGGCCCCGAGCACGCCCGCGTGTTCGTCACGCGCCGCGAAGGGCGTGCCCTCGCCTGGGCGCTGGTCCTCGTCAACGACGGTGCCGCGCTCTACTCGGTGGGCGCGTCGAACTCCGAGGCGCGCGGGGCCTACGCCGCCGACCTCCTCCACTGGGAGGTCATCCGCACGCTGCTCGCCGAGGGCGTGCGCTCCTACGACCTCGCCGGCGCCGGCTCCGAGCGCTTCCCGGGGCTGTCCGGGCTCACGCAGTTCAAGACGAAGTTCGAGAAGGAGATCAGCGAGGTTTCCCCGGCCTGGGACATGCCCCTCCACCCGCGCGCCTACGCGGCGCTGGTCAAGGCGCTGGAGACCAAGCGCCGCGCGACTGCAAAGCTCAGCGAGCTGAAGCACCGCGCCCGCGCCTAACTGCCCCACCCCGCCCCACCCCCTCGCACATATGCGGGAAAAGTACGGCCGTTCGGGCGACTCGGCTGCAGGTATCCCGCATATGCGGGTGGGGGAGGGGTCAGCCGACGATGCTGGATCCGGTGTAGAGGTGGAGGACCGGCACTCCTAGGGCCTCGCGCGCGCGGCTCGCCCAGTCCCGGCGGAGGGTGTCGTCGAGGAGCTTGGGGGTCGTCACGACGACGACCTCGACGGCCCCGTGGTTCGCCACCGCCTGGCTGAGGGCGGGCAGCGGGTCGTCGGCGACGACGACGCCGTCCGCCGTCGCCCCAGCGGCCTCGAGCAGCGCGAGGGACAGGCGCAGCGCCTCGGCCGCCTCGGTCCGTGCCGCACGGTCGTCGGGGTCGCGGGTGCTGATGTCGTGCCACAGCCGGCGCAGGTCGAGCAGGCCGAGGTCGTTGACGACCTCCTGAAGGACGTTGTGGTCGGTGTCCGCGGGGACGAGCACCTCGAAGCGCACGTCGCGGCCGGCGTAGGTCTCGACGATCTGCGCGACGTCGGTGTCGAGGAGGGTGTCCTCGGTCAGGATGACGACGGTCTGCGTCACGTGTTCCTCCAGGTGGTCTCGGCTGGGACGCACCTCCGGTCGCGCCGGGGCGTGACGGAGGTGCTCCCAGCCGACCCTATGTGCGTCCCAGGCGGATGGCGCCTCAGACGCGGAGGACGACGACGTCGTGGCCCGGGAGGGTCAGCGTCTCGCCGTCCGTGGTGGCCTCGCCCGTCCAGGAGAGGACGACCTCGCGGACGTGGCCGCGCACGCGGACCTCGCGCGGCTCCTCCTCGAGGTTGGCGATGATGGCGATCGAGCCGCGGTACATGCCGATCCAGGCGCCGTCGTCGCAGGTCGTCACGCCGGTGTCGACGCGCACGCCGCTGGCGATGTCCGTCTCCGCGTGCCGCAGCGCGATGAGGCCGCGGTAGAAGGCGAGGAGCCGGGCGTGCCGCTCCTGGCCGGGCTCGGACCAGTCGAGGCGGCTCGCCTCGACGGTGGCCGGGGACTGGGGGTCGGGCACCTCGACGTCGCCGCCGTAGACCTCCTCCCAGCCGTGGGAGGCGAACTCCTCGCGCCGGCCCTTGCGGATGGCCTCGGCGAGCTCGGGCTCGGCGTGGTCGGTGAAGTACTGGAAGGGGGTGGTCGCGCCCCACTCCTCACCCATGAAGAGCATGGGGGTGTAGGGGCCGAGGATCGTGAGCGCGGCCGAGACGGCGAGCTGGCCGTCGGTGAGCGCGCGGCTGGGGCGGTCGCCGATGGCGCGGTTGCCCACCTGGTCGTGGTTCTGGCTGAAGACGACGAAGCGGCGGGTGTCGACCTCTGCCGGGACGGGCGCGCCCCAGACCTTGCCGCGGAACTCGGAGTACGTGCCGGCGTGGACGAAGGTCTCGGCGAGCGCGGTCCGCAGGGTCTCGGTGGTCCCGAAGCTCACGTAGTAGCCGTGCTGCTCGCCGGTGAGGCGGGCGTGCAGGGCGTGGTGCACGTCGTCGTCCCACTGCGCCGTCATCCCCAGCCCGCCCTCGGCGGTGGGGGTGACCATGCGGGCGTCGTTGAGGTCGGACTCGGCGATGAGGGACAGCGGCCGGCCCACCTCCTGCTCGAGCTCGGCGACGGCGTCGGACAGCTCCGCGAGGACGTGCTGGGGGGAGTCGTCGATGAGCGCGTGGACGGCGTCGAGCCGCAGGGCGTCGAGGCGGAAGTCGCGCAGCCAGCGCAGCGCGTTCTCGACGACGTACTGCCGCACCGGGCCGGCGTCGGGGCCGTCGAGGTTGACGGCCGAGCCCCACGGCGTCTCGTGCCGGTCGGTGAAGTACGGCCCGAAGGGCCCGAGGTAGTTCCCGGACGGGCCGAGGTGGTTGTAGACGACGTCGAGGCACACGGCCAGGCCGCGGGAGTGGGCGGCGTCGACGAAGCGCTGCAGCGCCTCCGGCCCGCCGTAGGGGTGGTGGACCGCGTACAGCGCGACGCCGTCGTAGCCCCAGCCGTGCTGCCCGGGGAAGGCGGCGACGGGCATGAGCTCGACCATGTCGACGCCGAGCTCGGCGAGGTGGTCGAGCCGCTCGATCGCGGCGTCGAGCGTGCCCTCGGGGGTGAAGGTGCCGACGTGGAGCTCGTAGACCACCGCGCCGAGGCTCGATCGGCCCTTCCAGTGCTCGGCCTGCCACTCGTGCGTGGCCGGGTCGAACACCCGGGAGGGGCCGTGGACCCCGTGCGGCTGCCACGCGCTGCGCGGGTCGGGCAGGCCGGGGCCACCGTCGAGGTGGAGCAGGTAGTCCGTGCCGTGGGCGAGCGGCTCTGGGGTGGCCCACCAGCCGTCCTCGCGCGCCTCGAGCGGGCGGCGCTCGGCGCCGTCGTCGTCCGGACCGGACGGGAGGCTGATCTCGACGGTGCGGGCGGCGGGCGCCCAGACGGTGAGCGGCTCAGTCATCGGCTCTCTCCAGCAGTGCGACGGGGTGAGGGTCGAGGAGGTCGGCGAGGCGGCACGAGCCACCGGGCACCTCGCGCCCGGTGAGGACGTCGCGCCACCGGCCCTCGGGCAGGACGACGCTGTGCTCACCGAAGCCGCCGAGGGCGTCGAGACCGCGCGCGAGCCGGGTGACGACCGTGACCGCACGCGGGCCGGAGTCGTCCCCGCGGGCGAAGGCGATCGCGTGACCGGTGGACGTCGGCAGCGGCAGGTACTGCGAGGACGCGCCGACGAAGGCCGCGGCCTCCCGGCGGCGCAGGCGCAGGGCCCGGGCGGTGAGAGCGAGCTTGACCTCGTCCAGCGTGCCCGGCGTGGCGCCGTCGTCGAGGCGGTCCAGCTGCCGCGCCAGCTCGGTGAAGTCGACCGGGCGGCGGTTGTCCGGGTCCACCAGTGACGTGCGGGTCACCTCGGTGCCCTGGTAGACGTCGGCGACGCCGAGCACGGTGAGCTGGAGCAGCTTGCTGCCGAGCACCGCGGCGCGCACGGCGTCCGCCGTCGTCCGCTCCCACTCGGTGAGGGCCTCGACGACGGCCGGGTGCTCGAGCAGCGCGGCCGCGTAGCCGAGGAGGGCGTCCTCGCGGGCGGTGTCGGGGTCGGTCCACGTCGTCCAGGACTTCTGCTCGCGCACCGCCTTGACGAGGTAGCCGCGCAGGCGGTCGGCAGTCATCGGGTCGGAGTCGGTCCACGTCCCGACGAGGACCTGCCACAGGAGGTTCTCGGCGCGGCCGTCGAGGTCCGCGGGCCGGATGTCGGCCGTCGCCTCGCGCAGGCGGCGCACCAGCGCCAGCCACTCCTCGGCGTACTCCGACAGGACCCCGATGCGGGCGCGGACGTCCTCCCCACGCTTGGTGTCGTGGGTGCTGCCGGCCGTCATCGTCGCCGGGTGCGCCGTGATGGTCTGGGCGACCCACGCGTGCAGCTCGTCGACGCTGATCCCGAAGCGGCGGGGCGACCCACCGACCTCGCACAGGCTCACGAGGTGGGTCCACCGGTAGTAGGCGGTGTCCTCCACGCCCTTGGCCATGACGGCGCCGCAGGTCTGCTGGAAGCGGACGATGAGCTCGGCGCGGCGGGCGTCCTGGGTGCGGCCGGCGCTGCCGACCTCGCGGCCCAGGACCAGGTCGACGACGACGTCCAGCGTCTCGTGACGGTCCTCGTCCAGCCGGGCGCGGGCCTCCTCGGCGGCCTCGCGCACGACCCGCTCGCTCATCTGCGGTGCCGGCTCGCCGGGGACGACGTAGGCGCGGTAGCGGTCGAAGGCGACGAGGAGCTCGACGACGCAGTCCTCGAGGGACCGGTAGGTGTGGTCGCGCAGGCGCACGTCCTCGTCGCACAGCTCGCGCAGGATGGTCGCGAGGCGGTGGACCTCGGCGTACAGGGAGGTGCTGATGATCTGGCGCTTGGCGTCGGTGATCATCTCCGCCAGCTCGCCGCGTGAGTCGCCGGCGATCTCGGTCATCGCGGTGCCCAGCGCGCCGGAGCCCGCCGGGTCGGTGAGGACGGAGTTGATCCGCCAGGCGGCGTCGTAGCCGGTGGTGCCGGCCGCGGGCCAGTCCGGGGCGAGGGTCTCCTCGCCCTCGAGGATCTTCTCCGCCACCACCCACGCGCCGCCGGTGGCCTCGTCGAGCCGCTCGAAGTAGCCGCGCGGGTCGGCCAGGCCGTCGGGGTGGTCGATGCGCAGGGCGTCGACGTGGCCCGAGCGCATGAGGTCGAGGAGCAGGGCGTGGCTGGCGTCGAAGACCTCGGGGTCCTCGACGCGCAGGGCGGCGAGGGTGTCGACGTCGAAGAAGCGGCGGTAGTTGAGCTCCTCGTCGGCCACCCGCCAGTAGGAGAGCCGGTAGAACTGCCGCTCGAGCAGCTCGGCCAGCGGCAGGTGCTCGGTGCTGGGCCGGACCGGGAAGGTGTGCTCGTAGTAGCGCAGCACGGGCTGCTCGCCGAGCTCGGGCTCGGAGGGCACGACCATCTGCTCGACCCGCAGCTCACCGCCGGCGAGCGCGGCACCGACCCGCTCGCCGAGCACCGGCATGAGGATGCCGGGACGCTCGGAGCCGAGGTCGACGTCGAACCACCCGGCGTACGGGGAGTCCGGCCCGTCCTTGAGGACCGACCACAGGGCGCGGTTGTGCCAGGTGGGCGTCGGGACGGCCATGTGGTTGGGCACGACGTCGACGACGACTCCCAGCCCGGCCTCGTGCGCCGTCGTGCACAGCCGCTCCAGGCCCTCCCGGCCGCCCATGACGGCCGAGATGCGGGTGTGGTCGACGACGTCGTAGCCGTGCGTCGAGCCGGGAGCCGCCTCGAGGACCGGGGAGAGGTACAGGTCGGTGACGCCGAGCCCGGCCAGGTAGGGCACGAGCCGCTCGGCGTCGGCGAAGCTGAGGTCCGGCCCGAGCTGGAGCCGGTAGGTGCTCACCGGCAGGCGGTGGCCCGGCGAGGGCAGGTGGCGGGAGGCGGCGGTGGGCAGCGTGCTCACGCCTCCTCCTCGCGGGGGCACACGAGGATGACGGTGTTGTGGGGCAGGACCTCGAGGGTGTCCCCGGGGTGGTAGTCCCCGTTCTCCGTGTGCGTGGGGTCGGTGTTGATCGCCATGCGCCACACCGTCCCGAAGCCCTGGTCGGGGATGGTGAAGGTGACGGGCTCGGCGGCCGCGTTGAGCATGACGAGCAGGTTGTCGTCCGTCACCCGCTCACCCCGGCCGTCGGGCTCGGGGATGGCGTCACCGTTGTAGAAGATGGAGATCGAGCGGGCGTGGGACTGGTCCCAGTCCTCGTCCTCCATCGGATCAGCCGTGGGCTTGAGCCACGCGATCTCCCCGACGTCGGACTGGCCGCCGTGGCCGGGGTCGCCGGCGAAGAACCGGCGACGGCGCAGCACCGGGTGGGACTTGCGGAACTCGACCATCCGCTGGGCGAAGTCGAGCAGGTGCTCCTGCTCTTCGCTGAGGGCCCAGTCCACCCACGCCAGCTCGTTGTCCTGGCAGTAGACGTTGTTGTTGCCCTGCTGCGTGCGGCCGAGCTCGTCACCGTGCGCGATCATCGGCACGCCCTGGGAGAAGAGGAGCGTGGCGAGGAAGTTGCGGTGCCGGCGCAGCCGCAGCGCGCGGACCTCGGCGTCGTCGGTCTCACCCTCCGCGCCGCTGTTCCACGAGCGGTTGTGCTCCTCGCCGTCGTTGTTGTCCTCGCCGTTGGCCTCGTTGTGCTTCTCGTTGTAGGAGACGAGGTCGCGCATCGTGAAGCCGTCGTGGGCGGTGACGAAGTTGATCGAGGCCATCGGACGGCGGCCGGAGTGCTCGTAGAGGTCGGCCGAGCCGGTGATCCGGCTGGCGAACTCCGCGAGGGTCGCGGGCTCCCCGCGCCAGTAGTCACGCACGGTGTCGCGATAGCGCCCGTTCCACTCGGTCCACAGCGGGGGGAACCCGCCGACCTGGTAGCCGCCCTCGCCGAGGTCCCACGGCTCGGCGATGAGCTTGACCTGGGAGATGACCGGGTCCTGCTGGATGATGTCGAAGAAGGACGAGAGCCGGTCGACGGCGTGCAGCTCCCGGGCCAGGGTCGAGGCGAGGTCGAAGCGGAAGCCGTCGACGTGCATCTCGGTGATCCAGTACCGCAGCGAGTCCATGATCATCTGGAGCGTGTGCGGGGAGCGCATGAGCAGGGAGTTGCCCGTGCCGGTCGTGTCGAAGTAGTGCGCCTCGTCACCCTCGACGAGCCGGTAGTACGAGGCGTTGTCGATGCCCTTGAAGGACAGCGTCGGGCCCAGGTGGTTGCCCTCGGCCGTGTGGTTGTAGACGACGTCGAGGATGACCTCGATGTTGGCCTCGTGCAGGGCCTTGACCATCATCTTGAACTCCTGCACCTGCTGCCCGGCCCCACCGAGGGAGCTGTAGGCGTTGTGCGGGGCGAAGAAGCCGATGGTGTTGTAGCCCCAGTAGTTGCTCAGCCCCTTCTCCTGAAGGTGCGGGTCGTTGACGAACTGGTGCACGGGCATGAGCTCGAGGGCCGTGACGCCCAGGGCGCTGAGGTGCTCGATGACGGCCGGGTGGGCGACGCCGGCGTAGGTCCCGCGCATCTCCTCGGGGACATCGGGGTGGAGCTCGGTGAGTCCCTTGACGTGCGCCTCGTAGATGACCGAGTCGTGGTACTCGTGGCCCGGCGGGCGGTCGAACTCCCAGTCGAAGAAGGGGTTGATGACGACGGACATCATCGTGTGCGCCGCCGAGTCGTCCTCGTTGCGCTGGGCGGGGTCCTCGAACTGGTAGGAGTACAGCGAGGGGTCGGTGGTGATCTGCCCGTCGATCGCCTTGGCGTACGGGTCGAGGAGGAGCTTGGACGGGTCGCAGCGGTGCCCGTTCTCGGGGTCGTACGGACCGTGCACGCGGTACCCGTAGCGCTGCCCGGGCTGGGCGGCGCGCAGGTACCCGTGCCACACGTGGCCGTCGACCTCGGTGAGCTCGATCCGCTCCTCGTTGCCGGCCTCGTCGAAGAGGCACAGCTCGACCCGTTCCGCGACGGAGGAGTAGAGCGCGAAGTTGGTACCGGTGCCGTCGAAGGTGGCACCCAGGGGGTAAGGACGTCCAGGCCAAGGCTGCATGAGCGATAGGTTCGCATCTCTGCAGCGATTCGGCCTGCGGTGCTGGGACGTGGTCCGAGGGAGGACGCGATGCTCGATCTGTCGCCCGGTTGGCAGGTGGCCCTGGAGGTTGTGGGGTGGGTCGGTTCGGGCATCGTCGTGTGGTCGATGATGCAGCAGCGGATCCTGCGCCTGCGCGTGTACAACCTCGTCGGCTGCCTCGTCCAGGTGCTCTACAACGGGGTGCTCGGGGTGTGGCCGGTCGTCGCCCTCAACGTCGTCCTCGCCGTCGTCCAGGTGATCAACCTCACACGGCTGCTGCGCGGCCGCGAGGACCCGGCGTCCTACTCCGTGGCCGAGGTGCCGGCCCACGGACCGCTCCTCTCTCAGCTCGTCGCGCGCCACCGCGAGGACGTGGCCCGTTTCCACCCTGAGTTCCGTGCCCCCACGGAGGAGGCGGCCGCGTTCGTCGTCATGTCCGGGGACGAGGTCGCCGGGTGGGTGGTCGTCCACGACGACGACGGCGTGGCCCAGGTCGAGCTGGACTACGTCACCGAGCGCTTCCGGGACCTCTCGCCGGGCCGCTTCGTCTTCCGGCGCAGCGGGGTGCTGGCCGAGCGCGGCTACCGGGCGGTGGCCTCGGCGCCCGACACCGTGGAGCCGTACTACGAGCAGGTGGGCTTCGAGCGCCGCGGGGACCGCTACGTCCTCGACCTCACAGCCTGAGCCGGCGAACGAGCAGGGCCCCTGACCGATGGTCAGGGGCCCTGCTGCGCTGGTGGGCGATACTGGGTTCGAACCAGTGACCTCCTCGGTGTGAACGAGGCGCTCTACCACTGAGCCAATCGCCCGCGCTGGACGATGTTAGCCCACCGGCGGGCGCGTTCCCAAACCGCTCACGGGTCGAGCTCCTCCGCGGCCCGCGCCGCGTAGAGCTCCTGGACCCGCAGCGTCACCGGCCCCGGCGTGATCTCACGGCCGTCGATGCTGTCGACCGGGACGATGCCGCGGGTGGCGGAGGTCACGGCCGCGTGCTCCGCCGCGAGGAAGTCGCCCATGGGCACGACCGCCTCGCGCACCGGCAGCCCGGCCTCGGCCGCCCACTCGAGGACGAGCTCTCGGGTGACGCCCGCCAGGCAGCCGGAGGTCAGGGGAGGGGTGAGCAGCTCGCCGCCGGTCTCGAGGAAGACGTTGGACGCCGAGCCCTCGCACAGCTCGTGGCGGGTGTTGGCGAGCACCGCCTCGGTCCCGCCCTGGCGGCGGACGTGCTCGAGCGCGAGGACGTTCTCCCCGTAGGAGGTGGACTTCACCCCCACGAGCGGGGAGCGCTCGTTGCGCACCCACGGCACGACGACGACGGCGGTGCGCGGGCGCGGTCCGTCGGCTCCCGGGTGGGGGACGGCCTCGGCGGAGGCGGTGAGGAGCAGCGTGGGTGTCGCCGCGGCGCGGGTCGCCCCGGCGGGCAGCGGGCCGGCGGTCCACGTCACCCGCAGCCGGCCGCTCCCGCCCTCGAGCCGGGCGGCGAGGTCGAGGGCGGCGGAGGTGACGACGTCGGCGGGCGGGACGGGCAGGCCCGCGGTCGTGGCCGAGCGGACAAGCCGGGCCACGTGCCGGCGCAGGGCGAAGGGTCGTCCGGCGACGACGACGCAGGTGTCGAACACGCCGTCGCCCACCGTGAGGCCCCGGTCCAGGGCCGTGACGACGGGCTCCTCGGCCGGCCGGACCTCGCCGTCGAACCACACGAGAGTGCTCATGGGTGAAGCGTGCCACCAGAGGCGCCGTGGTGACCTCCCCGGTTCACCTCGTCGGGACGTGCGGGACGAGCAGAGGTCGGAGGGGAAGCGGGAAGGTCAGCGGGGCGGGGTGGAGGCGAGGGCGACGAGGCGGGACGCCTTGAGCTCGGTCTCGTGCCACTCGGCCTGCGGGTCGCTGCCCCACGTGATGCCTGCGCCGGTGCCGAAGTGGAGCGCGCCGGCGCCGGGTCCGGTAGGTGGGGTCCACCAGAAGGTGCGGATCCCGACGGCGAGCTCCGCCCGCCCGTTGTCGGCGTCGATCCAGCCGACCGCCCCGCAGTACGGGCCGCGTGGCCCCGGCTCCAGCTCGCTGATGAGTCGCAGGGCGCTCGACTTCGGGGCGCCGCTCACCGAGGCGGGCGGCAGCGTGGCGTCGAGCAGCGCCGCCCAGCCGGCGGCGTCCAGGGGGTCGCGGAGTGTGCCGCCGACCCGCGAGACGAGGTGGACGAGCCCGGGGTGCTGCTCGACGGCGCACAGGTCGAGCACCTCGACCGTGCCCGGCAGGCACACGCGCTGGAGGTCGTTGCGGACGAGGTCGGTGATCATGATGTTCTCCGCGCGGTCCTTGGCGCCGAGGTCCTCCGCCCGGGTGGCCGTGCCCTTGATCGGCCCGGACACCACCCGCCCGTCCCGGACGGAGAGGAAGAGCTCGGGGGAGGCGCTGACCACCCACACCGGACGGTCGGCCGCCCCGAGCGGGACGTGGACCGTCCCCGCGTGGGGGGCGGGGTTGCCGGCCGCGAGGACGGCGGCGAGCGCGGCGGCATCCGGCTCCGCCGTCACCGAGCCGAGCGGGGCGGACAGCACCCGGCAGATGTTGGCCTGGTAGACGTCCCCCTCGCGGACCGCCTCGCGGACCCGACGCACGGCCGCGACGTAGCCCTTCTCGTCCAGGGAGCTGCGCCAGGACGCGGGGGAGGGGCCCTCCCAGCCGGCGCGGCCGGACGGGCCAGATTCGCCCGTGGTCCTTGTCACATCGTGGACGTCGGAGGTGGCTTCGGCGAACCGCCAGCCGGTCACGGAGCCCTCGAAGTCGGCCACCACCGCCCACCACCCCGAGCTCAGCACCTCGGGGTGTTTGCGCAGGTCAGCGCACTGGACGAGGCCGCGAGCGCGGACTCCGGGGAAGTCCGCGCGGGCCTCCTGGAGGCGTCCGGAGGGGGCTGCTGAGGTCACTCTCGCCACGCTAGTGGGCGAGTTGGACGTGCGGCCCTCCCCTCGGCTAATGTTGGCAACGCCGCCGGGGAAGCCCGGCAGCAACGCGGATGTGGCTCAGTTGGTAGAGCATCACCTTGCCAAGGTGAGGGTCGCGGGTTCGAGTCCCGTCATCCGCTCGAGGTACCACCCCCCGGTGGGGCAGTACAAGCCTCAGGGTGGCGTGGCCGAGAGGCGAGGCAGCGGCCTGCAAAGCCGTATACACGGGTTCGAATCCCGTCGCCACCTCGGTTGAAGCAAGACAAGGGCGATTGGCGCAGCGGTAGCGCGCTTCCCTGACACGGAAGAGGTCACTGGTTCGATCCCAGTATCGCCCACGAGAACGAAGCCCCCGGCCAGCAGGCCGGGGGCTTCGTCGTTCCCCCGCGCGGGTCTACCGTGTCCTCCTCGCCAGGAGGAGGACCGCTGTGGACCAGGTCACGCTCTACCTCGACACCGCCCGCGCCTACACCCGTCTCGTGGCGCTGGTCCGCCCCGAGGACTGGCAGCGGCCGGCGCTCGGCGTGTGGGACGTGCGCGCCCTCGTCGGGCACACGACCCGTGCCCTCACGACCGTCGTCGACTACCTCGCGGTGCCCGAGCCCGAGGAGGGCGCCGACGTCCTCACCGCACCCGAGTACTTCGCGGCCTTCGCCGCGTCCCCGGACAAGGCCGCCGCCGACGACGCCGTGGCGGCCCGCGGGCACGCGGCCGGGGTCGAGCTCGGCCATGACCCTGCCGCGCGGACCGTCGAGCTCACCGGCGAGGTCGCCCGCGCACTGGACGGTCTGCCCGTGCAGCGCCTCGTCGCGACCCGCTTCGGCCACCTGCGGCTGGAGGAGTACCTGCGCACCCGCACCTTCGAGCTCGTCGTGCACGGCCTCGACCTCACCCGGGCGCTCGACCTGCCTGGCGTCCTCCCGTCGCCGGCCGTGGCCGGGGCGCTGGAGCTGGCGACGCAGACGGCGGTCGCGTCGGGGCACGGGCCGCAGGTCCTCGCGGCCCTCACCGGGCGGGCCCCGCTGCCGCCCGGGTTCGGCGTCCTCTGACGTGGCGCCCGGTGTGACGGCCGCGACTCCTGCAACGGATCGGTGACGATTCGGCACACGGGGCGGGACGGGGCCGGGGGCGCCCGGGCAACCTGAGTACGATCGGTCAGTCATGTCAGATCTTCAGCGGGAGCCCACTGTGTCATCCGTCTCCGAGCAGGTCATCCACGTCGACGGCGCCGAGCGGACGGTCACCGAGGGCACCACCGGGACGGACCTGTTCGGTGAGGACCGCGCCGTCGTCGCCATCCGGGTTGACGGCCAGCTCAAGGACCTCGCCACCGACGTGTCGGGCCTGCCGGCCGGCGCCGTCGTCGAGAAGGTCGACATCGCGAGCGAGGACGGCCTGTCCATCCTGCGCCACTCCGCCGCCCACGTGCTGGCCCAGGCCGTGCAGCAGGTGCGCTCGGACGCGCGCCTCGGCATCGGCCCGCCCATCAAGGACGGCTTCTACTACGACTTCGACGTCGAGACCCCGTTCACGCCCGAGGACCTCAAGGACCTCGAGAAGCAGATGAACCGGATCATCCGCGAGGGTCAGACCTTCGTGCGCCGTGTCGTCACCGACGACGAGGCCCGCGCCGAGCTCGCCGACGAGCCCTACAAGCTCGAGCTCATCGGCCTCAAGGGCTCCAGCGCGGAGGACGCCGCCGAGGGTGCCTCGGTGGAGGTCGGCGCCGGCGAGCTGACGATCTACGACAACGTCCGCCGCGGGGGAGAGGTGGCCTGGAAGGACCTGTGCCGCGGCCCCCACCTGCCCAGCACCAAGCTCATCGGCAACGGCTTCGCGCTCATGCGCTCGGCCGCCGCCTACTGGCGGGGCAGTGAGAAGAACCCCCAGCTGCAGCGCGTCTACGGCACCGCGTGGCCCACGAAGGACGAGCTCAAGGCCTACCAGGAGCGCCTGGCCGAGGCCGAGCGCCGCGACCACCGTCGCCTCGGCTCGGAGATGGACCTCTTCTCCTTCCCGGACGAGATCGGCTCCGGGCTGCCCGTCTTCCACCCCAAGGGCGCGATGATCCGCATGGAGATGGAGGAGTACTCCCGCCGCCGTCACGTCCAGGCCGGCTACTCCTTCGTCAACACGCCCCACATCACCAAGGGCCACCTGTTCGAGACCTCCGGGCACCTCGACTGGTACCGCGAGGGCATGTACCCCCCGATGCACCTGGACGAGGAGCGCGACGCCGAGGGCAACGTCAAGCGGCAGGGGCAGGACTACTACCTCAAGCCGATGAACTGCCCGATGCACAACCTCGTCTTCGGCTCCCGCGGCCGCTCCTACCGCGAGCTGCCGCTGCGGCTCTTCGAGTTCGGCACCGTGTACCGGTACGAGAAGTCCGGCGTCGTCCACGGCCTCACCCGCGCCCGCGGCTTCACCCAGGACGACGCCCACATCTACTGCACCCGCGAGCAGATGAAGGACGAGCTGAACTCCCTGCTCACCTTCGTCCTCGACCTCCTCAAGGACTACGGGCTCGACGACTTCTACCTCGAGCTCTCCACCCGTGACCCGGAGAAGTCCGTCGGCGACGAGGCGACGTGGGAGGAGGCCACCCGCGTGCTCGAGGAGGTCGCCACCGCCTCCGGCCTCGACCTCGTCCCCGACCCCGGCGGCGCCGCGTTCTACGGCCCGAAGATCTCCGTCCAGGCCAAGGACGCCATCGGCCGCACCTGGCAGATGTCGACCATCCAGCTCGACTTCAACCTGCCGGAGCTCTTCGACCTCGAGTACCAGGCCGCCGACGGCACCCGCCAGCGCCCGGTGATGATCCACCGCGCCCTCTTCGGTTCCATCGAGCGCTTCTTCGGCGTGCTCCTCGAGCACTACGCCGGTGCCTTCCCCGCGTGGCTCGCGCCCGTCCAGGTCGTCGCCGTGCCGGTCGCCGACGTCTTCGACGACTACCTCGCCGACGTCGTCGCCCAGCTCCGTGCCCGCGGCGTGCGCGCCGAGCTCGACCAGAGCGACGACCGCTTCAACAAGAAGATCCGCAACGCGACGAAGGAGAAGGTCCCCTTCATCCTCATCGCGGGCGGCGAGGACGCCGACGCCGGAGCGGTCTCCTTCCGGTTCCGCGACGGTTCCCAGCGCAACGGGGTCCCCGTGGCCGAGGCGGTCGAGCTCATCACCTCGGCCATCGCCGAGCGTCGGCAGGTGCTGACGGCGTGAGAGACGTGTCGCCGCCGAGCGGCGAGCCGGCGGAGGGGCTCGTCGGCGTCCCCGACGCGTTCCAGCGGCTGTGGACCCCGCACCGGATGGCCTACGTCGACGGCCACGACAAGCCCGACGACGCGACCACCGGTCAGTGCCCCTTCTGCCGGGCACCGCAGCGGGAGGACGCCGAGGCGCTCATCGTCCACCGCGGTGAGCACGCCTACGTCGTCCTCAACCTCTACCCGTACAACCCCGGACACCTTCTCGTGTGCCCCTACCGTCACGTCGCCGACCTCACCGAGCTGACGACGGCGGAGCGGGACGAGGTGGGCGCGCTCAGCGCCACCGCGATGACCGTGCTGCGGGCGGTCAGCGCGCCGCACGGCTTCAATCTCGGGATGAACCAGGGCGAGGCCGCCGGGGCCGGGATCGCCGCGCACCTCCACCAGCACGTCGTGCCCCGGTGGGGCGGGGACGCCAACTTCTTCCCCATCATCGCGGGCACCAAGGCCCTGCCGCAGGTGCTCGGCGAGACCCGGGAGCTGCTCGCCGCGGCGTGGCCGGGGGCGACGTGCTGAGCTCCAAGGGGCGCGTCGTCACCAACGCGATCTTCGGCCCCGTCGCGCGCACCCTCGTCCGAGCCGGGGTCAGCCCCGACACCGTCACCGTCACCGGGACCGTCCTCACCGTGGCGGTCGCGCTGTGGCTGCTCCCGTCCGGGCACTTCGTCGCCGGGCCGCTCGCCATCGCCGTCGTCGTCCTCATCGACAGCGTCGACGGTCTCATGGCCCGGATGCTGGGCCGCTCCACGCGCTGGGGCGCCTTCCTCGACTCCACCCTCGACCGGCTCGCCGACGCCGCGATCTTCTCCGGGATCCTCCTGTGGGCGATCGGCGCGGAGGAGACGTGGGTGCTCGGCACCGCCCTGGCCTGCCTCGTCCTCGGCAGCGTCGTCCCCTACGCCAAGGCCCGCGCCGAGGGCCTGGGCATGACGGCCTCCGGCGGCATCGCCGAGCGTGCCGACCGTCTCTTCGTCGCCCTCGCGGCGGTGCTCGCCGTGGGACTGGGTGCACCCGTGGCGGTCCTCGTCGTCGCGCTCGGGCTCCTCGCCCTCGCGAGCCTCTACACGGTGGGCCAGCGCATGGCGGCCGTGCGTCGCCAGACGCGGGGCGACCTGGCGGGGACGGCATGAGCCCGGACCCCGCAGCGCTGCTGCTCACCGCCGCGCGTGTCGTCCCCCGCCTGCCCGGCTGGCTCTCCTCCGCGCTCTTCGCCGGCGCCGCCGAGCTGGCCGCGCTCACCGGCGTGGCCGGCGTGGGGCAGCTGCGCGCCAACATCGCCCGCGCCGTCCCCGACGCGTCCCCCCGTCAGCTGCGCCGCCTCACCCGCCGCGGCATGCGCTCGTACATGCGGTACTACGAGGAGTCGCTGCGGCTGCCGACGGTGAGCGAGGCCCAGCTCGGGCAGCGCGTGCGCGCCGTCAACGACGAGTGGATCCGCGCTGAGCGAGCCGCCGGACGGCCTGTCGTCGTCGCCCTCGGGCACCTGGGCAACTGGGACCTCGCCGGCGCGTGGGCCACCCGCTTCCTCGCCCCCGTCGTCACGGTCGCCGAGCACCTCGAGCCGGAGGAGCTCTTCCAGAGCTTCCTCGACTTCCGGCGTGGGCTGGGCATGACGATCATCCCGCTCGAGAAGGACGGCTCCACCTTCCGCGAGCTGCTGCGCGAGACGCGCGCCGGCGTCCCCCTCGTGCCGCTGCTCGCCGACCGCGACCTGTCCCGCACGAACGTCGACGTCGGGCTGCTGGGGGAGCGGGCCCGCGTGGCACCCGGCCCGGCCACGCTCGCCGTCGCCACCGGCAGTGCCCTCGCCTTCGTCGGGATCCACTACGAGCGCCTCCGCGGGCCGCGCCGCCAGGCGGCCGGCAGCCGGTGGGGCATCGTCATCACCTTCGGTGACCCCATCAGCCCGCCGGCCGGCGCCTCCCGGGAGGAGACGATCGCGGCCCTCACCCAGGCGTGGGTCGACGAGCTCGGTGCGGCCGTCCAGGCCCACCCGGAGGACTGGCACATGCTCCAGCCGCTCTTCGTGGGCGACCTCGACCCCGCGCGCCTCAAGCCCGCCGGGAGCGTGGCCTGATGCGTATCGGCATCGTCTGCGGCTACTCCTTCGACGTGCCGGGCGGCGTCCAGTTCCACGTCCGTGACCTCGCCGAGCACCTCATCGCCACCGGGCACGAGGTGAGCGTCCTCGCCCCGGCCGAGGACACCACCCCCGTGCCCGACTACATCGTGCCCGCCGGCCGCACCGTCGCCCTGCCGTACAACGGCTCGGTGGCGCGCCTCAACTTCGGTCCCGTCGCCGCGGCGCGCACGCGCCGCTGGCTCGAGGAGGGGGACTTCGACGTCCTCCACCTCCACGAGCCCATCACCCCGAGCCTGTCCATGCTCGCGCTGTGGATCGCCGACGGGCCGATCGTCGGCACCTTCCACACCGCCATGGACCGCTCCCGCGCCCTCCAGGTGGCCTCGCCGCTCGTCCGGCCCCTGCTGGAGAAGATCGGCGGCCGGATCGCCGTGTCGGAGGAGGCCCGGCGCACCGTCGTCGAGCACCTGGGCGGGGACGCCGTCGTCGTGCCCAACGGCGTGTTCGTCGACCGCTTCGCCGGCGCCCCGCGCGCGGAGGCCTGGTGCGGCACCGACGAGCGGCCCACCGTCGCCTTCCTCGGCCGGCTCGACGAGGCGCGCAAGGGTCTGCCCGTGCTCGCCGAGGCGATCCCGCAGGTCCTCGCGCAGGTCCCCGGCGCCCGCTTCCTCGTCGCCGGCCGCGGAGACGTCACCGAGTACCGCGCCTCCCTCGGCCACCTCGGGGACGCCGTCACCTTCCTCGGGCCGGTGAGCGACGCGGAGAAGGAGTCGCTGCTCGCGTCCGCCGACGTCTACGTCGCCCCGCACACCGGCGGGGAGAGCTTCGGGATCGTCCTCGTCGAGGCCATGAGCGCCGGCGCGCACGTCGTCGCCAGCGACATCCCCGCCTTCCGCGCCGTGCTCGACGGCGGCCGGTACGGCACCCTCTTCCCCACCGGCGACGCCGCAGCCCTCGCTGCCGCGCTCGTGCCCGCCCTGCGCGACCGGGACGCCTCCCGCCCCGTGCGCGAGGCGGCACGCGAGGGCGTGCGCCGCTTCGACTGGTCCGTCGTCACCCGCCAGGTCCTCGCGGTCTACGAGATGGTGACGGCGAGCGGCCGTCACGTGCGGGAGGACCCGCGCTCCCGCACCGTGGTCGGCCGCCTGCGCGCGGCGCTGGACAGCAGGACGGAGGGGGCGCTGTGACCTGGGAGGGCTGGACGCTCGTCGTCGTGCTGCTCGTGCTCGTCCTCGGCTGGGTGCTGTGGCTGCTCGCCTCGCGCGTGGACCGCCTGCACCGCAAGGTGCTGCGCTCCCGCGCCACCCTCGAGCTCCAGCTGGCCCAGCGCGCGGCTGCCGCCCACGAGCTCGCGATGAGTGGCGCCCTCGACCCCGTCGAGGCCGTGCTCCTCGCCGACGTCGCCCAGCGCGCCAGCGCCGGGGCGCCCGGTCGCGTGGTCCCCGACGGCCTCGAGGGCGAGCCGGACGTCGAGGAGCCCGTCGGCGACGTCGACCGCTCCCTCGTCGAGTCCGAGCTGTCCCGCACCCTGCGCGCCCTGCTCGAGTCGCACGCCGACACCGAGCCGCTCGGGGACAACCCGCTGGCGGTCGACCCGCTCCACCGGCTCGACGCCGCCTGGTACCGGCTCGAGCTCGCCCGCCGGTTCCACAACGCCCACGTCGCCGAGGTGCGACGCATGCGCGCCAACCCCGTCGTGCGGGTCCTCCACCTCGCCGGCCGGGCCCCGATGCCGCACGCCTTCGACATGGACGACGCCCGGCCCGCACGCTGAGCGCGGCCGTCCGCCCTCCGCGGGCGGCGTCGTCGGCTGGCCCTACGCTGATCGCCATGGCCCTTCCCCCTCAGCCCTACCCGCCGTCCGGGCGCCCGGCGCAGCCCACCGCCTACCTGGCCGGCCAGCAGCCGCAGACCGCGCCCTGGGGGACGGGTGGCCCGCCGGCGCCCGCCCAGGCGCCCTGGCAGCCGCCCCGGCCGCGGCGGGGCGGAACGGTCTTCGTCCTCGTGGGCACCGGGGTGGGGATCCTCGCGCTCATCGCGACCGTCGCGCAGATCGCCAGCCTCACGAGCGCCGGCGCGGCGCTCACCGGCGGCATCGTCGCGCTCGTCCCGCTCGCAGCCGTCCTCCTCGGCATCCGCTGGATCGACCGGTGGGAGCCCGAGCCCCGGTACGCGTTGCTCTTCGCGTTCCTCTGGGGAGCCGGAGTCTCCACGCTCGTGTCGATCTGGCTCAACACGGCCTTCTCCACCGCCGTCTACTACAGCACCGGGAACGTCGAGACGGCCGAGGTCCTCGGCGCCGCGCTCGGCGCACCGCTCATCGAGGAGACCGCCAAGGGGATGGGCGTGCTCATCCTCTTCCTCGCCCGCCGCCGGTACTTCGACGGGCCGGTCGACGGCATCGTCTACGCCGCGACGGTGGCAGCCGGTTTCGCCTTCGTCGAGAACATCCTCTACTTCGGCCGCTCCATCGACATGCTCCCGCAGATCTTCATCATGCGCGGGATCCTGTCCCCGTTCGCGCACGTGATGTTCACGGTGGCGATCGGCATCGCGCTCGGCCTCGCCGCCCGCAGCCGGTCCTCCTTCGCGTGGGTGGGGGCGCTTCCCCTCGGGTGGCTCGTGGCGGTGCTGCTCCACGCCCTGTGGAACGGCAGCACCTTCACCGGCTCCTTCTTCGGTCTCTACGTCCTCGTCCAGGTGCCGCTGTTCGTCGCGGGGATCATCCTCGTCGTCTGGCTGCGCCGCCGGGAGCGGCGCGTCATCACCGGGCGGCTCGTCGAGTACGCTCGCGCCGGCTGGCTGGCCCCGCACGAGGTCACGATGCTCGGCTCCTTCCCCGGCCGGCGGGCCGCCATGTCGTGGGCCGCGCGCGGCGGCCCCTCCGCCAAGGCCGCGATGAGGACCTTCCAGCACTCGGCGACCGCACTCGCCCTGGGCCGCCAGCGCTTCGCCACCGGCCGAGCCGAGCCCAGCTACCACCACGACGAGCGGGTGCTCCTCGACCGGGTCACCACCTCGCGCACCACCTTCCTCCAGGCGCTCACCCAGGTCCGCTGACAACGGTCCTCCCCACGCGCACCCACGCGCCGCGGCCCGAGGTCGAAAGCGCTTGTCCGGGGGACCGGGTGGGAACACCCTGGACCCATGGCACTCTCCCTCGACCTCGCCCGCGCGGAGTTCGGCGGCACCGCCGGCTACCTGGCCTCCGCGTCGATGGGCCTGCCGTGCCGGGCCACCGTGACGGCCCTCCGTGAGGACCTCTCCGCCACCTTCGACGGCGGTCGCACGCCGGCCGACTACGAGGGGGTCGTGACCGCCGGGCGGGCGCTGTACGCCGAGCTCGTCGGCGTCGACGCGCAGGACGTCGCGATCGGCTCGCAGACGTCGGTGCTCGCCGGCGTGGTCGCGGCCTGGCTCCCGGCCGGCTCGGAGGTCCTGACCGTCGAGGGCGAGTTCACCTCGATGACCTACCCCTTCCTCGTCCGTCCGGACCTCACCGTCCGGGCGGTGCCGCTCGCCGACCTCGCTGAGGCCGTCCACAGCGGGACGACGCTCGTCGCGTTCTCCTACATCCAGTCCGCGACGGGTGACGTCGCCGATGTCGACGCCGTCGTGCGGGAGGCCGCGCGGCACGGCGCACGCACCTTCTGCGACCTCACGCAGGCGGCGGGCATCCACCCCGTGGACGCCGACCAGCTCGACCTCACCGTGTGCCACGCCTACAAGTGGCTCTGCGCCCCGCGCGGTGCGGCGTTCCTCACCGTCCGCGGGGACCTGCAGCAGCTCATCACGCCCGTCCAGGCCGGGTGGTACGCCGGGCGCGACGTGTGGTCGTCGGTCTACGGCACCACGATGGACCTGGCGCCCGATGCGCGCCGCTTCGACGTGTCCCCGGTCTGGCCGGCCTGGGTGGGTGCCGTGCCTGCGCTCGAGCTCTTCGCGTCGCTGGACATCGGTGCGGTCTGGCGGCACGGCGCCGGCCTGGGGGCGATGACCCTCGAGGCGCTCGGGGAGCCCGTGCAGCAGCAGGCCGTCGTGACGGTCGCGGACGAGCGCGGGGAGAAGCTCCGGGCCCTCACCGCTGCGGGGATCCGGGCGAGCGGGCGTGCCGGACGCCTGCGGCTCGCCTACCACCTGTGGAACGACGAGGACGACGTCGATCGGGTGGTGCGCACGCTCCACCGTGCGCGCACCGCCGTCTGACAGGGGCCGGTCGCAGCAGGTACCTGACGTGGCCACCCAGCAGGTGACCACGTGCCCGGCGAGAACGGCCGCTCACCTAGAGTGTCGGTGTCCCTCCCTCACACAATCCCAGAGGTCAACCGTGTCGCAAGAGCCCACCACGCCCGCCGCGCCCCAGGTCGGCACCGCCCGCGTCAAGCGGGGCATGGCCGAGATGCTCAAGGGCGGCGTCATCATGGACGTCGTCACCCCGGAGCAGGCCCGCATCGCCGAGGACGCCGGCGCCGTCGCCGTCATGGCCCTCGAGCGCGTGCCCGCGGACATCCGCTCCCAGGGCGGGGTGTCGCGGATGAGCGACCCGGACATGATCGACGGGATCATCGCCGCCGTCTCCATCCCCGTCATGGCCAAGGCCCGCATCGGGCACTTCGTCGAGGCGCAGGTCCTCCAGAGCCTCGGCGTCGACTACGTCGACGAGTCCGAGGTCCTCAGCCCCGCCGACTACGAGCACCACATCGACAAGTGGCAGTTCACCGTGCCCTTCGTGTGCGGCGCGACCAACCTCGGTGAGGCGCTGCGCCGGATCTCCGAGGGCGCGGCCATGATCCGCTCCAAGGGCGAGGCGGGCACGGGGGACGTCTCCAACGCCACCACGCACATGCGCCGCATCCGCCAGGACATCCGCCGTCTCACCTCGCTGCCCGAGGACGAGCTGTTCGTCGCCGCCAAGGAGCTGCAGGCGCCATACGACCTCGTCGTCGAGGTGGCGCGCACCGGGCAGCTGCCCGTCGTCCTCTTCACCGCCGGTGGCATCGCCACCCCGGCCGACGCCGCGATGATGATGCAGCTCGGCGCCCAGGGCGTCTTCGTCGGCTCGGGCATCTTCAAGTCCGGCAACCCGGCGCAGCGCGCCGCCGCCATCGTCCGCGCGACGACCTTCTTCGACGACCCGGCCGTCGTCGCCGACGTCTCGCGCGGCCTGGGCGAGGCGATGGTCGGCCTCAACGTCGACGAGATCCCCGTGCCGCACCGCCTCGCCGAGCGCGGTTGGTGACGACCTACGGGCTGGGCCCCGACTGGGTGCCCGGCCCCGACGGCGTGCCCTTCCGGCGCGCCGCGCGCGTCATCCTCCTCGACGACGCCGACCGCCTCCTCCTCGTGCGCGGCCACGACGCGGGGGAGACGAGCCGCTCCTGGTGGTTCACGGTCGGCGGTGGCCTCGAGCCGGGGGAGGACGTCCGCGCGGGCGCGCTGCGGGAGCTGCGGGAGGAGACGGGTCTGCACCTGTCCGCGGACCAGCTGGAGGGCCCCGTCCTCACCCGCAGCGCGGTCTTCGACTTCGCCGCCGTCACCTGCCGCCAGGACGAGGAGTTCTTCCTCGCCCGCGGTACCGACACGCGCCTGGACGACGCCGGCTGGACCGAGCTCGAGCGCGACGTCCTCGACGAGCTGCGCTGGTGGGAGCTAGACGAGCTGGACGCCGCGGTGACGGCCGGCGCGGTCGTCTACCCCCGGCAGCTGCCCGGGCTCGCGAGACGGCTGGCCGGCGGCTGGGACGGGACGAGCGAGCACGTCGTCGAGTAGCACGCCCACGGCGTCGTAGACTGGTGGGTCGTGACCTCCCCGCGTATCGGCGTCCTGGCTCTCCAGGGTGACGTGCGCGAGCACCTCGCGGCCCTCGAGGCCGCCGGCGCCCACGCCGTGCCGGTGCGGCGCGCCGGTGAGCTCGCCGCCGTCGACGGTCTCGTCCTCCCGGGCGGGGAGTCGACGACGATCGGCAAGCTGCTCGTCGCCTTCGACCTGCTCGCGCAGCTGCGTGAGCTGGTCGGCTCGGGACTGCCCGTCTACGGCTCGTGCGCCGGGATGGTGCTGCTCGCCGACCGGGTGGCCGACGCGCACGGCCCCCTCGTGGGCGGCATGGACGTCACGGTCCGGCGCAACGCCTTCGGGCGGCAGGTGGACTCCTTCGAGGAGGACCTCCTGGCGCCCGGGCTCGGCATCGTCGACGCCCCTCTCCGCGCGGTGTACATCCGGGCGCCGTGGGTGGAGGAGGCGGGTGACGGCGTCGAGGTCCTCGCACGCGTGAGGTCCGGACCCGCCGCCGGTAGGATCGTGGCAGCTCGACAGGGAGCGCTGCTCGTCACCGCCTTCCACCCGGAGATCAGCGACGACGCACGGGTGCACCGTGCGTTCGTCGACCTGGTGCGTGCACACGCCTAGCGCCACCTGTCCCCACCGTCCCCGCGGGGACGCCGTCGTCAGCAAGGAGCACACAGTGTCCGGTCACTCCAAGTGGGCAACCACCAAGCACAAGAAGGCCGCGATCGACGCGAAGCGGGGCAAGCTCTTCGCCCGCCTCGTCAAGAACATCGAGGTGGCCGCCCGCACGGGCGGAGGCGACCCGGCCGGCAACCCCACCCTCTTCGACGCCATCCAGAAGGCGAAGCGGAACTCGGTCCCGGCCGACAACATCGACCGCGCCGTCAAGCGCGGCTCCGGCGCCGAGGCCGGCGGCGCGGACTACGAGACCATCATGTACGAGGGCTACGCCTCCGGTGGTGTCGCCGTGCTCGTCGAGTGCCTCACCGACAACCGCAACCGCGCCGCCTCCGACGTCCGCGTCGCCTTCACCCGCAACGGCGGCACGCTCGCCGACCCGGGCTCGGTCTCCTACCTGTTCAACCGGCGTGGCGTCGTCATCGTGCCCAAGAGCGACGGCCTCACCGAGGACGACGTCCTCACGGCCGTCCTCGACGCCGGTGCCGAGGAGGTCAACGACCACGGTGAGGCCTTCCAGGTTCTCAGCGAGGCCAGTGACGTCGTCGCGGTGCGCACCGCGCTGCAGGACGCGGGTCTGGACTACGACTCCGCCGAGGCGCAGTTCGTCCCCTCGATGGAGGTCGAGGTCGACGTCGAGGGCGCCCGCAAGGTGCTGCGCCTCATCGACGCCCTCGAGGACTGCGACGACGTCCAGAACGTCTTCGCCAACTTCGACGCCTCCGACGAGGTCCTCGCCGCGCTCGACGAGGACTGACGCCGGCGGTGTCGCTCCCGCGGCACGTCCCACCCGGCTGCGACACTGGGGCCATGCGCGTCCTCGGAGTCGACCCCGGCCTCACCCGTTGCGGCCTGGGCATCGTCGACTCCGACCCGCGCCGCACCCTGTCGCTCGTCGAGGTGGGCGTGCTGCGCACCCCGCCGGACATGCCGATCCAGCAGCGCCTGCTCACCATCTCGGCGGGCATCGAGGAGTGGATCGTCCGGCACGACGTCGAGGCCGTCGCCGTGGAGCGTGTCTTCGCCCAGCACAACGTCGCCTCGGTCATGGGCACGGCGCAGGTCGCCGGGCTCGCCATGGTCGCCGCCGCGCGCGCCGGCCTGCCGCTGGGCATGCACACGCCCAGTGAGGTGAAGGCCGCGGTCACCGGTTCCGGACGCGCCGACAAGCCCCAGGTGCAGGAGATGGTGCGCCGCATCCTGCGGCTCGCCGAGCGTCCCGAGCCGGCCGACGCCGCCGACGCCCTCGCGCTGGCGGTCTGTCACCTGTGGCGTGGCGGCACCCCCGGCGTCGGTCCTACGGCCCGGCACGCGACGCCGGCGCAGGAGGCGTGGGCGAGGGCCGAGCTCGCGGCGCGGCGGTCCCGGCCCGTCACCCGCAGCCGGTAACCTGTTCGCACACACGTTCGCCCGGTCGCGCTCCGGGCCGGGATTGGAGCAGCAGTGATCGCCAGCGTCCGGGGCACCGTCGAGTCCGTGCGGCTCGACTCCGCCGTCGTCGAGGTCGGCGGGATCGGGCTGCGGGTGCAGGCCACCCCGGCCACCCTCGCCGGCCTGCGGGCCGGTACCGACGCCCGGCTGGCCACCGCACTCGTCGTGCGCGAGGACTCCCTCACCCTCTTCGGCTTCGCCGACGACGACGAGCGCGAGGTCTTCGAGATCCTCCAGACCGTCAGCGGTGTGGGCCCGCGCCTCGCCCTCGCCGTGCTCGCCGTCCACCAGCCCGACGAGCTGCGCACCGCCGTCGCCGCGGAGGACGTCGTGGCCCTCACCCGCGTGCCCGGCATCGGCAAGAAGGGCGCCCAGCGGATCCTCCTCGAGATCGGGGACAAGCTCGGCCCCGCGCGCGGTGAGGTCCGCGCCGCTCCGGTCGCCACCGACTCCCAGCCCGAGGTCGTCGACGCGCTCGTCCAGCTCGGCTGGTCCGCGAAGGCCGCCGAGGACGCCGTGAGCGCCGTCCTCGCCGAGCCCGCGGCCGACCGCGACGTCGCCGCGGTGCTGCGCGGCGCGCTCCAGCACCTGGGAGGCCACGGCCGTGGCTGACGACGCCGCCTTCCTCGACGCCGAGGCCGACGAGCTCGAGCGCGCGGCCGAGGCCGCGCTGCGTCCGCGCCGGCTCGCGGACTTCGTCGGGCAGGCGGTGGTCCGCGACCAGCTGGCCCTCGTCCTGGACGCCGCCAAGGCCCGCGGCTCCGCGCCGGACCACGTCCTCCTCTCCGGGCCGCCCGGGCTCGGCAAGACGACGCTCGCGATGATCATCGCCGCCGAGCTCCAGGGCGCCCTGCGCCTCACCTCCGGGCCTGCCGTCCAGCACCCGGGGGACCTCGCGGCGATCCTGTCCTCGCTCCAGGAGCACGACGTCCTGTTCATCGACGAGATCCACCGCCTGGCCCGGCCGGTGGAGGAGATGCTCTACCTCGCGATGGAGGACTTCCGCGTCGACGTCGTCGTCGGCAAGGGGCCCGGCGCCACCGCGATCCCGCTCACCCTGCCGCGGTTCACCGTTGTCGGTGCCACCACGCGCGCCGGCCTGCTGCCGGCCCCGCTGCGGGACCGGTTCGGCTTCACCGGTCACCTGGAGTTCTACTCGCCGGGCGAGCTCGAGCAGGTGCTCAGCCGCAGCGCCCGGCTCCTCGGTGCCGAGCTCGAGCCGGCCGCGGCCGCCGAGCTCGCCGGCCGCTCCCGGGGCACGCCCCGGATCGCCAACCGGCTGCTGCGGCGCGTGCAGGACTGGGCCCAGGTGCGGGGGACCGGCTCCCTCGACCTCGCCGCCACGCACGCCGCCCTCGCGCTCTTCGAGGTCGACGAGCGCGGCCTGGACCGCCTCGACCGCTCGGTGCTCCGCGCCCTGTGCGAGCGCTTCGGCGGCGGGCCGGTGGGGCTGTCCACGCTCGCCGTCGCCGTGGGGGAGGAGCCCGAGACCGTCGAGACCGTCGCCGAGCCCTTCCTCGTGCGCGAGGGCCTCGTCTCGCGCACGCCCCGGGGACGCGTCGCCACCGCTGCCGCCTACGAGCACCTCGGCCTCGCCCGGCCCGACGACGGCGCACTCTGGGGCTGAGGCGGTTTCGTCCTGTCAGCCGCGTCACCTAGACTCAATCAGTATTTTGCCGCCGGTGAGACGCGCCCTGTCGCGATCCCGCCGCCACCAAGGGAGTAGTGCCGTGGAGTTCCTCATCCTCATCGCCGTGTTCGGACTCATGATGTGGATGATGTCCCGAGGGGCGAAGAAGCAGCGCCAGGCCGCCGCCGAGCTGCGCAACAGCCTCGAGGTCGGCCAGCAGGTCATGACCGCCTCCGGCTTCTTCGGCACGATCGTCGACGTCGACGGCGACGTCATCACCCTCGAGTCCACCCCCGGCGTCGAGACCATGTGGAAGCGCGAGGCGATCCACTCCGTCACCGAGCCGCCCTTTGCGGTCGTGGACGAGGAGACCGCCGACGACGAGGACGTCACCACGGTCGAGGTCCCCGACGACGCCTCCTCGCTCACCCGCGCGGACGAGCCCGCCTCGACCGACGAGCGCCCCGGCGACGAGAGCGACGAGCGGCGCGCCTGAGCGCCCCTCCACACAGAGAGAAGATCGCGTTGGCGACAACCGCCCCACGCCCGCTGCGCAGGATCATCGTCCTGCTCGTCATCGTCGCAGCGATGTTCGGTTCCGTTGCGATCGCCCAGCAGCTGGGTGACGACGACGCCGAGGGGGGCGCGTCCTTCGCGCCCGGCCTGGCCCTCGACCTCGAGGGCGGCGTCCAGCTCATCCTCACCCCGCGGCTCGACCCGGACGCCGAGGGCGGCGACGGTGAGATCACCGACGACGACATCGACCAGGCGATCGAGATCATCCGCCAGCGTGTCGACGCCTCCGGCGTCGCCGAGGCCGAGATCACCCGGCAGGGCTCGGCCAACATCGTCGTCGGCCTTCCCGGCCGGCCCGACGAGGCCACCCTCGACCTCGTGCGCCAGTCGGCGGAGCTGCGCTTCCGCCCGGTCCTCTCGATGACCGACCCGACGCCGATCGACCCCGGCCAGGAGGGCCTGCCCACCGGCCCCGAGGGTGACGCCGAGGCCGGTGCACCGGAGGACGGCGAGGAGACCACCGAGGAGCCGGCGGCCGACGAGACCACCGCCGAGAGCGAGGCCACCGAGGCGCCCGCCGACGACGCGGCCACCGAGGCGCCCGCCGACGGCGAGGAGCCCGCCGACGCGGACCGCGCGGCGATCGAGGAGGCGGCCTTCGCCGTCGCCGACGAGAACGGCGACGGCGAGCTCTCGACCACCCCGGCGACCGAGCCGACGAGCAACAGCGACGTCGCCTGGATCACCGAGCAGCTCGTCTACGACCTCTACACCCTGGACTGCACCGACCCGGCGAACCTCGTCGGCGGCGTCCAGGACGCAGCCGACCAGCCGCTCGTCTCCTGCGCCCAGGACGGGACGACGAAGTTCGTCCTCGGTCCCGTGGACGTCGAGGGCACGCAGGTCGAGTCCGCCGGCTCCGGCCTCGAGGTCACCCAGGGCGGCGTGACGACCAACAACTGGGTCGTCGACATCGAGTTCAACGGCGAGGGCACCGAACGCTTCGCCGAGGTCTCCCAGCGGCTGGTCGCCCAGCAGCCGCCGCAGAACCAGTTCGGCATCGTCCTGGACGGCCTTGTCGTGTCCGCGCCCCGGATGAACCAGGCGATTCTCGACGGACAGGCGCAGATCTCCGGCAGCTTCACCCGCGAGAGCGCCAACACGCTCGCCAACCAGCTGAACTTCGGCTCCCTGCCGCTCAACTTCGAGGTGCAGAGCGAGGAGCAGATCTCCGCGACCCTCGGCTCCGAGCACCTGCGCAGCGGGCTCATCGCCGGCCTCGGGGGCCTCCTGCTCGTCGCGCTGTACCTCCTGTGGCAGTACCGCGGCCTCGCGGTCGTGGCGGTGAGCAGCCTCCTCATCGCCGCCGTCACGACCTATGGCGCGATCATCGTGCTGTCCTGGCTCCAGGGCTACCGGCTGTCCCTCGCCGGTGTGGCGGGACTGATCGTCGCCGTCGGCATCACGGCGGACTCCTTCATCCTCTACTTCGAGCGAATCCGCGACGAGATTCGCGACGGCCGGACCCTCGAGGGCGCTGTGGAGCACGGCTGGAACCGTGCGAAGCGGACGATCGTCGTCTCCGACCTCGTCACCCTCCTCGCCGCGGTCATCCTCTACTTCCTCGCGGTCGGCGGCGTGCGCGGCTTCGCGTTCACGCTCGGCCTCACGACGCTCATCGACCTCGTCGTCGTCTACCTCTTCACCCACCCGACCATGCAGCTGCTCATCCGCACGCGCTTCTTCGGCGAGGGGCACCGCCTGTCGGGCCTCAACCCCGAGAGCATCGGCGTCGACCCCGCGCGCTACCGCGGCCGTGGTCGCGTCGGTGAGGCGCGGACGCGGCCCGCCGCCACCACCCGGAAGGAACCCGCGCGTGAGAAGCAGCCCGTGGGTGCCGGCCGGATGACGATCGCGGAACGGCGGGCGGCCGAGCGCCGCGCCGCCGAGCAGGCGACGACCACCGAGGAGGAGGGCCGATGACCCGCCTGTCCCAGCTGGGCAACGAGCTCCACACCGGCAACCGCTCCTTCCCCTTCGTCGAGCGTCGCCGTACCTGGCTCACCGTCGCGGCCGTGCTCGTCCTGCTCTCCGTGCTCCTCGTCGCCTTCAAGGGCATCAACGCCGGCATCGAGTTCACCGGTGGCTCGCAGTTCACCGTCACGGGCACGCAGAACCTGGAGGAGCAGCCCGCCCACGACGTCGTCGCGGAGGTCGGTACCGGCCAGGTCGCTCGGGTCACGACGGTCGGCTCGACGTCGGTGCGCGTGCAGACCGAGGAGCTCACCACCGAGCAGACCGACGCCGTGCGTCAGGGTCTGGCCGAGGCGTACGACGTGCCCGAGGCGGACGTCGCCTCCACCTTCATCGGCCCCTCCTGGGGGCAGGACATCACGCGCCAGGCGCTCGTGGGCCTGCTCGTCTTCGTCGTGCTCGTGACGATCGTGCTCTCGGTCTACTTCCGCAGCTGGCAGATGGCCGGGGCGGCCCTCGTCTCGCTCATCAACGACCTCCTGCTCACCGTGGGCGTGTACGCCCTCGTCGGGTGGGAGGTCACCCCGGCCACGGTGATCGGACTCCTGACGATCCTCGGCTACTCGCTCTACGACACGGTCGTCGTCTTCGACAAGGTCCGGGAGAACACCCAGGACCTCGACGAGCAGCACGAGCGGACCTACGCCGAGCTGTCCAACCTCGCGGTCAACCAGACCCTGGTCCGGTCGATCAACACCTCGCTCACCTCGCTGCTGCCGGTCGGGTCGATCCTCTTCGTCGGTGCGCTCCTCCTCGGCGCCGGGACGCTGCGCGACATCGCCCTCGCGCTGTTCGTCGGCATGTTCGTCTCGACTGTGTCCTCCGTCTTCGTCGCCACACCGCTGCAGGTGATCCTCCAGCAGCGCAGCGAGGACATCCGTCAGCACACCGACGACGTCCTCGAGCGCCGTCGCCGCCGGACGGCCAAGGACACCGCGGCCGTCGCGGCCGCCCCGGCCGCCCCGGCCGCCCCGGCCGCCGCGGCGGCTCCCGAGGAGAGCACGGTCGCCGGGACCCACCGCGGCCAGGCGGCCCAGCCCAAGCGCCGGAAGGGGCGACGATGACCGACTTTCCCGAGGAGCTCACCCAGCTGCTCGACTCCCACGTCCGTGAGGTTCCGGACTTCCCCGAGCCCGGGGTCCTGTTCCGGGACATCACGCCACTGCTCGCCGACGGTCCCGCGTTCGCAGCGCTCGTCGACGCGCTGGCCGAGCGCTACCGCGGCAAGGTCGACGCCGTCGCCGGGCTCGAGTCGCGCGGCTTCATCCTCGCGGCGCCGCTCGCCCACGCGCTCGGCGTCGGGATGATCACCATCCGCAAGGCCGGGCGTCTGCCCGGGCCCGTCACCGGGGTGGACTACACCCTGGAGTACGGGACGGCGCGGCTGGAGCTGCGGCCCGAGACCGTGACGGCGGACCAGCGGGTCCTCATCATCGACGACGTCCTCGCCACCGGGGGCACCGCCCGCGCCGCCATCGAGCTCATCGAGGGCGCCGGGGCTCGCGTGGCGGGCCTGACGATGCTCCTCGAGCTCGACGAGCTGCGCGGCCGCGAGCAGCTGACCGACTACCCGCTGGACAGCATCCTGCGCTACTGACGGCCCCCGGTGCTCGGATCCGCCGCCACGCTGCCTAGAATGGGGTGATGGCGGAGGAGACGGTCACCGGCGCAGGCCCGGACGCACGCGGACCCCGGGTGCGGTCGCGCTTCGCGCTGCTCGGCTCGCGCGGGCACAGCGCCTCCCCGGCGATCGAGCCGGTCCTCCACGCCCTGAGGTCCAACCACCCGCGGGCCGACACCGCGCTGATCGAGCGGGCCTTCACCGTCGCCGAGCGTGCTCACCGCGGGCAGCTGCGCAAGAGCGGTGACCCGTACATCACCCACCCCGTCGCCGTGACGACCATCCTCGCGGAGCTCGGGATGACGGTGCCCACCCTGGCGGCGGCGCTGCTCCACGACACCGTCGAGGACACCGACTACTCCCTCCAGCAGCTGCGCAGCGAGTTCGGTGAGGAGATCGCCCTCCTCGTCGACGGCGTCACCAAGCTCGACAAGGTCACCTACGGTGAGGCCGCCGAGGCCGAGACGGTCCGCAAGATGGTCGTCGCCATGGCGCGGGACATCCGGGTGCTCGTCATCAAGCTCGCCGACCGTCTCCACAACGCCCGCACGTGGAAGTACGTCTCGGCGGCCTCCGCGGGGCGCAAGGCCCGCGAGACCCTCGAGATCTACGCCCCGCTCGCGCACCGGCTGGGCATGAACACGATCAAGTGGGAGCTGGAGGACCTGTCCTTCGCCACCCTCTACCCCAAGGTCTACGACGAGATCGTCCATCTCGTCGCCGAGCGGGCCCCGGCGCGTGACGAGTACCTGTCCACCGTGCGTGGCCAGATCGAGTCGGACCTGCGCTCGAACAAGATCCGCGCGACGGTCACCGGCCGGCCCAAGCACTACTACTCGATCTACCAGAAGATGATCGTGCGCGGCCGCGACTTCGACGACATCTTCGACCTCGTCGGCGTCCGCATCCTCGTCGACTCGGTCAAGGACTGCTACGCCGTCCTCGGCACGATGCACGCGCGCTGGAACCCCCTGCCCGGGCGGTTCAAGGACTACATCGCGATGCCGAAGTTCAACCTCTACCAGTCGCTCCACACGACCGTCATCGGTCCGGGTGGCAAGCCGGTGGAGATCCAGATCCGCACCCACGACATGCACCGCCGGGCGGAGTACGGCGTCGCGGCCCACTGGAAGTACAAGGAGGCCGCGCGCGGCCGGACCGTCGACGCCCCCAAGGGCGCGGAGGAGATGGGCTGGTTGCGCCAGCTCGTCGACTGGCAGCGCGAGACCGCCGACCCCGGTGAGTTCCTCGACTCGTTGCGCTTCGAGATCTCCGGCTCCCAGGTCTACGTCTTCACCCCCAAGGGCGACGTCATGGCCCTGGCACCGGGCGCGACCCCCGTGGACTTCGCCTACGCCGTCCACACCGAGGTGGGCCACCGGACCGTGGGCGCCCGCGTCAACGGACGCCTCGTGTCCCTGGAGTCGCGGCTCGAGAACGGTGACACCGTCGAGGTGTTCACCTCCAAGTCCGAGTCGGCCGGCCCGAGCCGTGACTGGCTCAACTTCGTCACCACCCCTCGCGCCCGCAACAAGATCCGGGCCTGGTTCACCAAGGAGCGCCGCGAGGAGGCGATCGAGGCCGGCAAGGGGCTCATCGCCCGGGCCATGCGCAAGCAGAACCTGCCGATCCAGCGCCTCATGTCGCACGACACCCTCACCGCGCTCGCGCACGAGATGAACTACGCCGACGTGTCGGCGCTGTACGCCGCGGTGGGCGAGAGCCAGGTGTCGGCGACCAACATCGTCCAAAAGCTCGTCCAGTCGATGGGCGGGGAGTCCGGCGCCGAGGAGGACCTCGCCGAGGCGACGATGCCGGGGGAGAGCCGGCCCCGGCTGCGGGCGGGGGACCCGGGGATCGTCGTCAAGGGCATGGACTCCGGCGACCTGTGGGTCAAGCTGGCCCGCTGCTGCACCCCGGTGCCCGGTGACCCCGTCGTCGGATTCGTCACGCGCGGCTCGGGCGTCTCGGTGCACCGCACCGACTGCGGCAACCTCGAGAGCCTGCGCAACGAGCCCGAGCGCATGGTGGACGTCGAGTGGTCGCTGCACGGCCAGAGCTCCTTCCTCGTCCAGATCCAGGTCGAGGCGCTCGACCGTGCCGGCCTGCTCTCCGACGTCACCCGGGTGCTGTCGGACAACCACGTCAACATCCTCTCGGCCTCGGTCCAGACGAGCCGCGACCGCGTGGCCCTGTCGAAGTTCGTCTTCGAGATGGCCGAGCCCTCCCACCTCGGGCACGTCCTGTCCGCGGTCCGGCGCATCGACGGCGTCTTCGACGTCTACCGGATCACCGGTGCCCGGTCCGAGGCCCGGATGACGTAGGCGGGTCCTCCACAGCACCCGCCTCACGCTCGGGCCGTCCACAGCGGACGGCCCCCGCCCAGCGCAGCGTCCGACGGCGGGGGCAGGCTCGGCCCATGACGCGCGCGCTGGCCTGGCTCGAACCGCCGTCGCCCACCCCCGTGGCGGCGGTGCTCGCGGCGCGGCCCGGCCTCGGCGGTGAACGGTACGACGGACTGCTCGTGGCCACGCCGGGCGGGGGCCTGGCGCCCGTGGACGTGCTCTGCGGCCCGGCAGGCCGGGCGTGGTCCCTGCAGGGTGTCGTGCCGCCCGGGGCGGCGCTGGCGCGCGCCACGGCGGTGTGGGTCCACACCGGGCGTCTGTGCCCGGAGCGGGCGGAGGTCGTCGTCGAGCCGGGACGACGCCTGCACGCGATCGCTGTGGTCCACCGGCAGCGGCTGGAGGCGGCAGACGTCGAGCGTCTGGGCGGTGTCCCGACGACGACGCCGCTGCGCACCGCCGTCGACCTCCTGTGCTTCGCGGAGGGCGGGCTCGCCGTCGCGGGCACGTGCGCCCTCGTCCTCGGCGGGCTCGCGCCGTCGCAGGTGCGTGAGGCGCTGAACCGTCCCGGCCGCCGGGCGCCGGTCCGGCGCGCCACGGCCCTCCTCACGGCGGCCGAGGACGCGGCGGGGGGGGGGGGGGGGGGGGG
>NZ_JACSPO010000001.1:592158-654574 GCF_014837105.1 Oceanitalea stevensii
GTCCATGACGCCGCCGCCTCGCTCGGGCTCAGGCTCCCGCGGAGCGCAGGATCTGGTCCAGCCAGGACTTGCGCGCCTCGAGGGCGGTGGCCGCCTCCTTCTCGGCGCGGGCGTCGCCCGCGGCGCGGGCCTGGGCCAGCTGCTGCTCGAGGGCGTCGATCGCCTCGTAGAGCTGGGCCGCCGCGCCCTCGGCGCGAGCCTTCTTCTCCGGGTCGCTGCGGCTCCAGCGCTCCTGGTCCGCCTCACGGACGGCCTGCTCGACCGCCCGCATCCGGCCCTCGACCCGCTGGACGTCGTTCCGCGGGACCTTGCCCGCCTCGTCCCACTTGTCCTGGATCGGGCGCAGCGCCGCCTTGGCGGCCTCCGGGTCGGTGACCGGGAGCAGTGCCTCGGCCTGCTCGAGCAGCGCGAGCTTCACCTCGAGGTTGGCCGCGTACTCCGCGTCGATCTGGGCGTTCTCGCTCTCGCGAGCCTCGTAAAAGGCCTGCCGGGCAGCGCGGAAGCGCGCCCACAGGGCGTCGTCCTCCTTGCGGCTGGCGCGGCCGGCCGCCTTCCAGCGGTCCATGAGCTCCCGGTAGGCCGCGGACGTGCGCCCCCAGTCGGTCGAGGTGGACAGCGCCTCGGCCTCGGCGATGAGCTGCTCCTTGGCCCGCTTGACCTCCGACTGGGTGGCGTCCAGCTGGGAGAAGAAGTGACCCCGGTTGCGGTCGAAGGTCGTCCGCGCCCGCGAGAAGCGCTTCCAGAGCGCGTCCTCGGTGGGCCGGTCCAGACGCGGCCCCGAGCGCTGGGCCTGCTTCCACTGGTCCAGGAGGGTGCGCAGCTCGTCACCGCTGGAACGCCAGTGGGTGCTGGCCGGGTCCGCGGCGGCGATGGCCTCCGCGCGCTCGACCACGGCGGTGCGCTCCTCGAGCGCCTTGGCCTTGGCAGCCTCGCGCTCCGCGCTGATCTCCTTGCGCCGGGCCGCGGCGCGTTCGCGCAGGACCTCGACGCGGGCACGCAGACCGTCGAGGTCACCGACGGCCGCCGGCTCGGCCAGGGCCTCGATGAGCGTCGTCAGGGTCTGGTCGATCTCCTTGGTCTGCAGCTGGGGCAGCCGGGTCTCGAAGAGGAGCACCTGGGCCTGGAGGTCGAGGAAGCGGCGCACGTAGAAGGCCAGGGCCTCGTCCATGTCCGCACCGGTGTACTGGCCCACCGTGCGCTCCCGGGCGGCCTCCCGCACCCAGACGGTGCCGTCGGGGTCCACCCGGCCCCAGGCGGCCGCCGCGGCGGCCTCCTTGGCGTCGTCGAGGACAGGGGTGACCACGGCCGGCGCGGGCGCGGCGCCCTGCGGCGCGCGGGCCGCGGGCTTGCGCAGCGCCGAGGGCTTGGGCAGCGGCCGCGGGACGGCCGCCGGCCGGGGCGCGGGCGCGGCCGCCTGCGCGGCCTCCGCCTCGATCGTGCCGCCAGGCTCGGCCGTGGCCGGCTCGGCGGACGCGTCGGCCTGCTCGGCGGGAGCCGGTGCCTGGTCCGTGGGAGCCTCCGCCTGCTCTGCGGACGCCTCGGCCTGCTCGGCGGGAGCCGGTGCCTGGTCCGTGGGAGCCTCCGCCTGCTCGGCCGGAGCCTCGGCCTGCTCGGCGGGGGCGTCGGTCGGCTCGGCGGGAGCCTCGGTGGACTCTGCAGCAGCGTCAGCCTGCTCGGGTGCCTCCGCTGCTGCGTCCGCCTGCTCGGCGGGCGCCTCCGCCTGCTCGGTGGGCGCGTCGCGCTGCTCGCCAGGAGCCTCGGCCGGCTCGGACGCCTCGGCCGGTGCCTCCGGCTGCCCGGTGGGGGTGTCAGCGGCTGCGGTCGCCGCCTCCGGCTGCTCGGCCGGTGCCTCGGGCTGCTCGGCGGGGGTGCCAGCGGCTGTGGTCGCCGCCTCGGGCTGCTCGGCCGGTGCCTCAGCCGGCTGCTCGCTGGGAGCAGCGGCCTGCTCGGCAGCCTCGGCGGGGGCCTCGGCCTGCTCGCTGGGGGCCTGGGCCTGCTCGGCCTCCGTCTCCTCGACGGGAGCGTCCTGCGTGGCAGCAGGCGCAGGCGGCAGTCCCCCCTGCTCCGTCAGCGCAACGCTCTCGATCGCGTCCGCTGTCGGCTCGTCCGCGGGGTGCGGGGTCTGCTGCTCAGTCAATGGTCACTCCTTCGATGGTGACGGGAAGGGCCGGCTGCTCAGTGCCCTCGACGGTGCCCGCCGAGCCGACCTGCTGGAGGATGTCCAGCCCTTCGGTCACACGACCGAAGACGCTGTAACCGCCGGCGGTGTCCGACGGAAGTGGGACGTCGGCGAACACCATGAAGAACTGGCTGCCCATCGACTCTGCATTGTTGCTCTGACGCGCCATGGCGAGGGTGCCCGCCGGGTAGACGTCGTCCTCGGGCGCGTTCTCGACCGGCCCGAAGCTGTACCCCGGTCCGCCCGTGCCCGTGGCGGTCGGGTCACCGCACTGGAGCAGGGAGTCGGGAAGCAGCCGGTGGCAGGCGGTGCCGTCGTAGAAGCCGTCACGCGCCAGGCGCAGGAAGTTCGCCGCCGCCTGGGGCGCGTTCTCCCCGTCGATCTCCATCGCGATGTCGCCGGCGCTCGTCTGGATGGTCACGTCCCACGTGCGGCCCTCGGCCTCGGCCGGGTCCGGTGCGGCGTCGTAGAGCTCGGGGTCTGTCGTCGGGAGCGCAGCGGGCGCCTCGGTCGGTGCGGTGGTGGCCGTGTCCGTCGGCTGGGCCTCCGGCTCCTCGGCGTCCGGCCGGTTGATCAGGAGGAGCGCGATGACCGCGGCCACCACGGCGAGGCCGACGATCGTGGCGACGACCATCGTCGTGCGGCGTCGGCGCGCGGCCTTCTCGCGGCTGCGCTTGTCCCAGCTCTCCTGGCGGCGCTTCTGGTACGCGCGCTCCTGCTTGCTGCTGCGGGTCACGAATTCTCCTGGTGGTGGTGCCCGGCGGCACCGCGACGAACGAACGCCGACAAGTCTAGGCGGAACCAGGCCCGGCCGTGACCGTCCTCACGCCCGAGTGCTGCCCGGCTCGTCGGCAGGCGCCCCGGAGACCGCTGGCTAGGGTGGTCGGATGCTCCTCCACGGCCTGCGTTCGCCGGTCTTCGGCACCAACACCCTGGTCCTCGCGGCGGGTGCCGACGGGCCCGCCGTCGTCGTCGACCCCGGCGCCGGCTCCGCACCGCTCGTCCACGACGTGCTGCGCCGTCACGGCCTCCACGTGGGCGCCGTCGTCGTCACCCACGGGCACGCGGACCACCTGTGGGACTGTGCTGCCGTCGCGGGGGAGGCGCCGGTGCTCGTCGGGGCGCAGGACGCCGACCGCTTCACCGACCCGGCCGGCCACCTCGGCGCCGTCGGCGGTGCCTTCGCCACGCTCGCGGGCACACCGTGGCAGCCGGTGCGCGACGTCCGTCCGGTCGGCCCCGGCGCCCACGAGCCCGTCCCCGGCGTCGTCCTCCACGCCGTCGCGGCACCCGGCCACACGCCGGGCAGCACCCTGTGGCGGCTCGACGGCGTCACCGCCCTCACCGGGCCGGCCTTCGCCGAGGCGGGTGTCACCGCCCACGACGGCCCCGTCGTCCTCACCGGCGACGTCGTCTTCGCTGGGTCCGTCGGACGCACCGACCTCCCGGGCGGGGACGAGGCGACGATGCGCCGTACGCTGCGTGAGCTCGCCTCCTCGCTGCCTGCGGACGCCCTCCTCGTGCCCGGCCACGGACCCGCGACGACGACGGCGCGCGAGCTCGCGACCAACCCCTTCATCGCCCGCGCGCTGGCCTGAGCCCGGCCCAGCCGCCGAACCTCACTAGGATCGCTCCCATGGCCCGTCCCACCCCCCTGTCCGGATTCCCCGAGTGGCTGCCCGCCGAGCGCGCCGTCGAGACCCACGTCCTCGACGTCCTGCGCCGCACCTTCGAGCTGCACGGCTTCGCGGGCATCGAGACCCGCGCCGTCGAGCCCGTCGAGGAGCTCCTGCGCAAGGGGGAGACCTCCAAGGAGGTCTACGCGGTCAGCCGCCTCCACGACGAGGGCGGCTCCTCCTCCGAGAAGCGCCTGGGCCTGCACTTCGACCTCACCGTGCCGCTGGCCCGGTACGTCCTCGAGCACGCCGGCAAGCTCGTCTTCCCCTTCAAGCGCTACCAGATCCAGAAGGTCTGGCGCGGGGAGCGCCCGCAGGAGGGCCGCTTCCGGGAGTTCACGCAGGCGGACGTCGACGTCGTCGGATCCGAGACGCTGCCTTTCCACTACGAGGTCGAGCTGCCGCTCGTCATGGCCGAGGCGCTGTCCGCGCTGCCCGTCCCGCCGGTACGCATCGCCGTCAACAACCGCAAGATCGCCGAGGGCTTCTACACCGGCATCGGGCTCACCGACGTCGAGGGGGCGCTCCGCGCCATCGACAAGCTCGCCAAGATCGGACCCGACGCCGTCGCCGAGCTCCTCGAGAAGGACGCCGGCGCCACCCCCGAGCAGGCGCGCCAGGCACTCCAGCTCGCCGCGATCAGCGGCAGTGACGCGGGCGTCGCCGAGCGCGTGCGCGCCCTCGGCGTGAGCACCCCGCTCCTCGAGGAGGGCCTGTCCGAGCTCGTCGCGCTCGTCGAGGCGGCCGAGGAGCGCGTCCCGGGCACCGTCGTCGCCGACCTCTCGATCGCCCGCGGCCTGGACTACTACACCGGCTCGGTCTACGAGACGACGCTCGTCGGGCACGAGGACCTCGGCTCGATCTGCTCCGGTGGCCGCTACGACTCCCTCGCCTCCGACGGCTCGCGCACCTACCCCGGCGTGGGCCTGTCCATCGGCGTGTCCCGGCTCGTCGCGCGCATCCTCGGCGCCGGCCTGGCCACCGCCAGCCGCGCGGTCCCCACCGCCGTCCTCGTCGCCGTCGGCTCGGAGGAGGAGCGCCGCCGCAGCGAGGACGTCGCCGCCGCCCTCCGCGCCCGCGGCATCCCCACCGACGTTGCCCCCACCGCCGCGAAGTTCGGCAAGCAGATCCGACACGCCGACCGGCTCGGGATCCCCTTCGTCTGGTTCCTCGGCGCGGAGGGGCACGAGGTCAAGGACATCCGCTCCGGCGACCAGGAGGCCGCCGACCCCGCGACCTGGACCCCGCCCGCGGAGGACCTCCTGCCCACGGTGCAGCGGACCTGAGATGACCCACGCCTCCGGGGAGCCGCGCGACGACGTCGTCACGCGCCTGCGCACGCTCGACGAGCGGCTCGCGCACACGGCGCTGCCGCTCGCCCTCCCCGGCGTGGAGGAGGCCCGCCGGCTGCAGCGCGGCCTCGTCGACCAGCTGGAGGACTACGTCCTGCCCCGGGCCGAGCGCCTCGACGCGCCCCTGCTCGCCGTCGTCGGCGGCTCCACCGGGGCGGGCAAGTCGACGCTCGTCAACTCCCTCGTGGGCCAGGAGGTCTCGCGCGCGTCGGCGATCCGGCCCACGACCCGGCGCCCCGTCCTCGTCCACCACCCCGACGACGCCGCCTGGTTCACCGGCGACCGCGTGCTGCCCGGGCTCGCCCGTGTGCAGGGCTCGGCACCGGCCGCGCCGCAGGTGGAGGAGGAGCAGCCGATCACCGAGCTCGGCCTCGTCGGGGCCGGGTCCGTCCCGCGCGGCCTCGCCCTCCTCGACGCACCGGACATCGACTCCGTCGTGTCGGCCAACCGCCGCCTCGCCACCCAGCTCCTCGCGGCCGCCGACCTGTGGATCTTCGTCACGACGGCGGCCCGCTACGCCGACGCCGTGCCCTGGGAGCTGCTGCGCGAGGCGGCGGCCCGGCGCGTCGTCGTCACCGTCGTCCTGGACCGCGTGCCACCCGGCACGGCCGGGGAGATCCGCGCCGACCTCGCCGACCGCCTCGAGGCCGAGGGCCTCGCGCACGCGCCGCTCTTCGTCGTCTCCGAGCAGCCCGCAGGGGCGGCGCGCCGCCTGCCCGACGCCGACATCGAGCCCGTGCGCACCTGGCTCACCGGGCTCGTCGCCGACGCCGGCACCCGCGCGAGCGTCGCCCGCCAGACCCTGTCCGGGGCGGTCGCCGGCGTGCTGCGCGGCACCGCCGACATCGCCGGCGCCGCGGACGCCCAGGCCCAGGCCGTGGACGCCCTCACGGCAGCCGCCGTCGAGCACCACGCGGCCGCGTCCCAGGAGGTCATGGCGGCCACCGAGGACGGCACGCTGCTGCGCGGGGAGGTCCTCGCCCGGTGGCAGGAGTTCGTCGGCACGGGGGAGTGGCTGCGGGGCGTGGAGGCCGCCGTCGGCCGCCTGCGCGACCGCGTGGCGGGCTTCCTGCGCGGGCGCCCGCCCACCCAGGCGCGCGCCGAGGAGGCGATCGAGAGCGGGCTCGTCACGCTCGTCGTCTCCGAGGTGGAGCGCGCCGAGCGCGAGACCCGCCGCGCCTGGCAGGGCCTGCCGGGCGGGACCACGGCCCTCGAGGGCCTGCCGCCCCGGCCCGCCGCCGCCGACCGGCCCCGCCTCGCCGAGGAGGTCTCCGCCGAGGTGCGTGACTGGCAGCGCGCCCTCCTCGAGCGGGTACGCGCCGAGGGCGAGGACCGGCGCGTGCGCGCCCGGATGCTCTCCCTGGGCGTCAACGCCTCCGGCGTCACGCTCATGCTCGTCGTCTTCGCCTTCTCCGGCGGCCTCACCGGCATCGAGGTGGGCGTGGCCGGCGGTACGGCCGTCGTCGGTCAGAAGGTGCTCGAGATGGTCTTCGGTGACCAGGCGGTGCGTGAGCTCGCGCGCCACGCGCAGCGCGACCTGGGTGAGCGGGTGGACCGGCTCCTCGAGGAGCACCGCCGCCCCTGGCTCGAGCGTGTCACGGCGCTGGGCGTGGACGCCGGCGCCGGGGACGGGCTCCGCGCGGCCGCCGACGCGGTGCGGTCCATCGAGGGGGGCCGATGAGGCGCCGCTCCCGGGCGCCGCTCCTCGAGGAGCGCGTGAGCGCCCTGACGACGGCCGTGGAGCTGGGCGAGGGCACCGTGCCACCGGCCCGTCTGCGGCCGGCCCGCGAGGTCCTCGAGCGCGCCGGCGCCCGCAGCGCCCTCGCGCCCGGCGTCACCGTCGCGGCCCTGCTCGGTGCGACGGGCTCGGGCAAGTCGAGCCTGTTCAACGCCCTCGTCGGTGAGCCGCTGTCCGCCGTCCACGCACGCCGCCCGACCACCACCCAGCCGCTGGCGGCCGTCTGGGACGCCCCCGGTGCCACCGGCCTCCTCGACTGGCTCGAGGTTCCCGACCGGCGGCTGCGGCCCACCGACCCGGCACTGTCCGGCCTCGTCCTCCTCGACCTCCCGGACATCGACTCCACCCGTGTGGAGAACCGTGCCGTCGCCGCCCGCCTCGCCGAGCGGGTCGACGCCCTCGTGTGGGTCCTCGACCCGCAGAAGTACGCCGACGCCGTCGTCCACGAGGAGTACCTGCGCCCGCTGCGCGAGCACGCGGCCGTGAGCGTCGTCGTCCTCAACCAGGCCGACCGGCTGCCCGCCGACGAGCTGCCCGGCGTCCTCGCCCACCTGCGCCAGGTGCTCGC
Organism: Oceanitalea stevensii; assembly: GCF_014837105.1. GTDB lineage: Bacteria > Actinomycetota > Actinomycetes > Actinomycetales > Actinomycetaceae > Oceanitalea > Oceanitalea stevensii. Next base: position 599,672 of record NZ_JACSPO010000001.1, read on the forward strand.
CGACGACGGGATGGGCGACGTCGAGCTCCTCACCACCTCCGCCCGCACCGGCGCCGGCGTGCCCGAGCTCCGCAGCCGGCTCGCCCGGCTCGCGGGGGAGGGGCGCGCGGCCCGGGAGCGGCTCGAGGCGGACGTGCGCACGGTCGCCGGCAGCCTGCGCGACACCGCCGGCGGTGGGTCCTCGGCGCCGGACGCCGGTGACCTCGTCGACGTGTGCGCCTCGGCGGCCGGGGTGAGGGAGGTCGTCACCGCCGTCGAGCGCTCCTACCGCCGTCGCGCCGGCCGGCACGTGGGCTGGCCGCCGCTGCGGTGGCTGGGTCGACTGCGCCCGGACCCCCTGCGGCGCCTGCACCTCGAGAGCCCCGCGGCCGGTGCGTCGTCGCTGCCCGCGCCGACTCCGGCGCAGGAGGCGGGTGTGCGCACCGGCGTCCACGACCTCGCGTGGGGCGCCACCGAGGGCATGGCCGAGCCCTGGCGGGGCGCGGTCACCCAGCGGACCGAGGACCGGGTGCCGGTGCTCGTCGACGCGCTCGACACCGCCGTCGCCGGCACCGACCTGGGCGCCGAGCACCGTCCGTCGTGGTGGCGGCTGTGGTCGGTGCTCGGGCTGCTCCTGTTCACGACGGCGCTGGCCGGGGCGGCGTGGCTGGGCGCCCTGGCCGTGCTCGGCTACCTCCGCCTGCCGGAGCCCGAGACACCGATGGCCGGGCCGCTGCCCTGGCCGACGGCGCTGCTCCTCGGTGGTCTCGTCGCTGGGCTGCTGCTCGCCCTCGCGGGGCGGCTGCTCGCACGGGTCGGGGCGCGACGCGCGGCCCGGCGCGCCCGCGGTCGCCTGTCCGCCGCCGTCGAGGGCGCGGCCACGCGGGTCATGGTCGAGCCGCTGCGCGCCGACCTGGACCGCTACCGGGAGTTCTCCGCCGCGGTGGAGCTCGCCGCCCGGTAACACCGAGAGCCGGCTGCCCGCGAGACGTCGCTGTCCACCTGCCGGCCTACCCGCGTGTCGTCCGAGCTCCCTCGCCCGCTCAGCCCTGGCTGAGGTGAACCGGGTAGCTCACGGCGCCGCTCCGCCCACCAACGCCGAGAGCCGGCCGCCCGCTGCTGCGGACGACCGGCTCCCAGGGACGCTGACGTGTCAGCGGCGGGGCTTGCGCGGGCCGGGGCCCGTGTCGGGACGGATCTTCAGCGGGCGGCCGGCGACGCGCGCGGCGGCGATGCGCCGGCTCGTCTCCGGGCTCAGCTCCTGGCTGATCTCCACGAGGGAGAAGCTCGGGAAGATGTCGATCTTGCCGAGGTCCTGGCCGCGGAGGCCACCCTCGCCGGTGATGGCCCCGACGATCGCGCCCGCCTGGACGCCGTCGCGGTGGCCGACCTCGACGCGGTAGCGGGTGCCGTTGCCGTCGCGGTGACGCGGGCGGGTGCCGGCGCGGCCGGTGCGCGGGCCGGCGTGACGGTGGGCGTTGTCGCGCCCCTCCTCGAAGGTGGCGCCGACGAACTCGCCGGAGGAGTCGTAACGCTCCTCGCGACGCTGGCGGGGGCCGGAGTCCTCGAAGCCGCGCTCCTCGCGGGGCGCGGGGCCGTCGTCGCCGACGGCGATCGCGAGCAGGGCGGCAGCCATCTCGCGCAGGTCGTGCTCGGACCCGTCGAGGATCTCGCGGTAGAGGTCGAGACGGCCGGCGGCGAGCCGGTCCCCGACCTTGGCGAGCATGGAGTTGGCCCGGTGGGCGGAGACGTCCGCCGGGCTGGGGATGTCGGCCTCCTTGAGGCGGCTGCCCGTCGCGCGCTCGATCTGGCTCAGCTGGCCCCGCTCGCGGGGGGTGAGGAAGGTGAGGGCGCGACCGCTGCGGCCGGCGCGGCCGGTGCGGCCGATGCGGTGGACGTAGGTCTCGGTCTCGCGCGGCACGTCGAAGTTGACGACGAGGCCGATGCGCTCGACGTCGAGCCCGCGGGCGGCGACGTCGGTCGCGACGAGCACGTCGAGCGTGCCCGAGCGGAGCCGGTCGATGAGCTTCTCGCGGTCCTTCTGCGCGACGTCACCGGAGATCGCGGCGGCCTGGATGCCGCGGCCGGCGAGCTCGATGGCGACCTCGTCGGCGGCGGACTTGGTCCGGACGAAGACGATGGCGGCGTCGACGTCGCTGACCGCGAGGACCCGGGCCAGCGCACCGGTCTTGTGACGGAAGGGCACGACGGCGTAGGTCTGCTCGATGTTGCTCACCGTCGAGGACGCCGGGGTGACGCTGACGCGGACCGGGTCGTTGAGGTGGGTGGCGGCCACGCGCTTGATCGCGGCCGGCATGGTCGCGGAGAAGAGGGCGGTGCGGCGGCCGGCGGGGACGCGGGCGGCGATCTGCTCGACGTCCTCGGCGAAGCCCATGCGGAGCATCTCGTCGGCCTCGTCGAGGACGAGGAAGCGCACGTGCGAGAGGTCGAGGCTGCCCTTCTCCATGAGGTCCATGACGCGGCCGGGCGTGCCGACGACGACCTGGGCGCCGTCACGCAGCCCGCGCAGCTGCGGGGTGAAGCTCGAGCCGCCGTAGATCGGCAGGACGGTGAGGCCACGCTGGTGCGAGGCGAAGGTCGCGATGGCGTCGCTCACCTGGAGCGCGAGCTCACGGGTGGGGGCCAGGACGAGGGCCTGCACGGCGCGCAGCTTGGGGTCGACGGCGGCGAGGAGCGGCAGCCCGAAGGCGGCCGTCTTGCCGGTGCCGGTCTGGGCGACGCCGACGACGTCGCGGCCGGCGAGCAGCAGCGGGATCGCCTCGGTCTGGATGCCGGTGGGGGTGGTGAAGCCGAGGTCGACGACCGCGGAGAGCAGGTCGTCGGGGAGCCCGAGATCGGCGAAACCGGTCTCCGGGCGTGCGGGGGCAAGGTCAGTGAGGACAGCAGTCAAGAAAAGACAACCCATCAGATAGCGGAGTGGGGCTTACACGCACGCCAGGCAGGCGACGCACCCTCCGCGATGGGCCCCGACCAGCGACACTTCCGCACGGGACCTGAGGCGGCACATACACACTCCAGGAGCCATCAGACTACCGGCTGGACGGCCTCCGGCGTGGGAGAGGGCGCGGTGACGCTCCGCACACGCACGCGCCCTGCCCGCCGAGAGCCGAGTCCCGCCCCGCGCTCAGCGGTCCCGCGTGCGGGCTCCGGCGGCCGTGGCGAGGAGCCCGACGGCGGTCGCGAGGAGCAGGCCGGCGAGGTAGGCGACCGTGCCGCCGGAGTCGATGAGCGCGAGGACGAGCGCGCCCGAGACCGCCAGCCCGGTGGCCGCACCGAGCGCGTCGGCCACCTGGAGGGAGGCGCTCACTGCCCCGTGCTGCACCGCGGGCGTCAGCCGCAGGGCGAGCACCGTGAGCGCCGGGTAGACCATCCCGATGCCCAGACCGGCCACCGCCGCACCCGGCACCGCGACCCAGGGGCTGAGACCGGGCAGCGCGGCACCCGCCGTCACCAGCGTGCCGGCCGCGAGCACCAGCGGCCCCGCCCAGGCGAGGCGACCCCGGCCGGCGGTCGTGCTCACCCGCCCCTGGACGAAGGCGCCCACCGCCCAGGTGAGGGAGGAGACCGCGACGACGAAGCCGGCCGCCGTCACCGTCCACCCGTACTCGCGCACGAGGAGGAGCGGCAGGAAGGTCTGGCTCGTCATGAACGTCGCGTTGAGCAACGCCCGGCAGGCGACGGCGGCGGGCACACCGCTGCGCAGCCGCACCGTCCCCGACGGCAGCAGCCGCGGGAGCGACACCGCGAGGACGACGACGGCGACCCCCACCGCGGGCAGCGACCACGTCTCCTGCGCGCTCCCCGCCACCTGGAGCACGGCGACGGCGGCACCCGCGGCGGTCGCCGCGAGGACGAGCCCGCGGACGGCGGGCTGCTCCGCCCGCTCCGCGTCGCGGCCGGGCATGTGGCGCAGGAGGGGCGCAAAGGCCAGCGTCACGACGGCCATGAGCGCCGCCGCCCCGAGGAAGACCCAGCGCCAGGAGGCGTGGTCCACGACGAGCCCGGTGAGCGCCGGACCGCCCAGGGCCGGCACCACCCAGGCGGCGGAGAACCACGCGAAGAAGCCCGGCTGGCGGGCGGCCGGGACGATCGCCCCGACGAGCACGTACAGCGGAACGATGAGCAGCCCACCGCCCAGGCCCTGGACACCGCGCCCCACGGCGAGCACCGCCATCGACGGCGCCGTCCCGGCGAGCAGGAGGCCGAGCGGGAAGAGGACGAGCCCGAGCAGGAGGACGGGCCGCGGGCCCCGCACGTCGGCCCAGCGCCCGGCCACGGCCGTCGCGACGAGCTGGGCGGCCAGCGGCGCGCCGGCCGCGACCGGGTAGAGCCGCAGGCCGTCGAGCTCGGCGCTCACGGCGGGCAGGGCGGCGCTGGCGGCGAGGTTCTCGAAGGCGACGATCGTGATGAGCGCGACGGACGCGACAAGCAGCAGCCGCACGAGGTCCGGCGGGGCCGTCACCGGGGCAGGCGTGCGGGTCATCCCCGGATCATCGCCCCTCGGGGACCCGGGGTGGTAGCCGGGCCCGGTGGGCGAACTAGGATTGCCCGAGCGCCCGCCCGTCTAGCGGTGCGCCCGACCAAGGGAAGGATCCTCGTGCTCCGCACTCGCGACGCAGGTTCGCTGCGCTCCGCCGACATCGCCACCACCGTCACCCTCGCCGGGTGGGTGGACCGCCGCCGTGACCACGGCGGGGTCGCCTTCATCGACCTCCGGGACGCCTCGGGCATCGCCCAGGTCGTCATCCGGGACGAGGACGTGGCCCACGAGCTGCGGTCCGAGTTCGTCATCCAGGTCACCGGAGAGGTGTCCCAGCGCCCGGAGGGCAACGCCAACCCCAACCTCGCCACCGGTGAGATCGAGGTGATCGCGAGCGACGTCGTCGTCCTCAACGCGGCCGCCCCGCTGCCCTTCCAGGTCTCCGAGCACGCCGAGGACGCCGGCCAGGTCGGCGAGGAGGCGCGCCTCAAGCACCGCTACCTCGACCTGCGCCGCAAGGAGCCCGCGCACGCCCTGCGCCTGCGCGCCAAGGTCAACCAGGCCGCCCGCCGGGTGCTCGACGACCAGGGCTTCGTCGAGATCGAGACCCCCACCCTCACCCGCTCCACCCCCGAGGGTGCCCGCGACTTCCTCGTGCCCGCGCGCCTGTCGCCCGGCTCCTGGTACGCCCTGCCGCAGTCGCCGCAGCTGTTCAAGCAGCTGCTCATGGTCGCCGGCATGGAGCGCTACTACCAGATCGCGCGCTGCTACCGCGACGAGGACTTCCGCGCCGACCGCCAGCCGGAGTTCACCCAGCTCGACGTCGAGATGAGCTTCGTCGACCAGGAGGACGTCATCGGCGTCGCCGAGCAGGTGCTGCGCGAGCTGTGGGCGCTCATCGGCCACGACATCAGCGCGCCGATCCCGCGGATGACCTTCGCGGACGCGATGGCCCGCTACGGCAGCGACAAGCCCGACCTGCGCTTCGGCCTGGAGCTCACCGAGCTCACCGAGTACTTCGCCGGAACCCCGTTCCGCGTCTTCCAGGCGCCCTACGTCGGCGCCGTCGTCATGCCCGGCGGCGCGAGCCAGCCCCGCCGCCAGTTCGACGCCTGGCAGGAGTGGGCCAAGCAGCGCGGCGCCAAGGGCCTGGCCTACGTCACCGTGGGCGAGGACGGCACGCTCGGCGGCCCGGTCGCCAAGAACATCACCGACGAGGAGCGCGCCGGCCTGGCCGCCGCCACCGGCGCGCAGCCGGGCGACGCGATCTTCTTCGCCGCCGGAAAGCAGAGCGAGGCCCGCGCCCTCCTCGGTGCCGCCCGCCTCGAGATCGGCCGCCGCACCGGGCTCATCGACGAGGACGCCTGGTCCTTCGTCTGGGTCGTCGACGCGCCGCTGTTCAAGCCCACGGGCGAGGACGACGACGTCGCGGTCGGCTCCGGCTCCTGGACCGCCGTCCACCACGCCTTCACCTCCCCGACCCCCGAGTGGATCGACCGCTTCGAGGAGGACCCGGGCAACGCCCTGGCCTACGCCTACGACATCGTGTGCAACGGCAACGAGATCGGTGGCGGGTCCATCCGTATCCACCGCCGCGACGTGCAGGAGCGCGTCTTCGCGATGATGGGGATCGGCGAGGAGGAGGCGCGGGAGAAGTTCGGCTTCCTCCTCGACGCCTTCGCCTACGGCGCCCCGCCGCACGGCGGCATCGCCTTCGGCTGGGACCGGATCGTCGCCCTCCTCACCCGCTCGGAGTCGATCCGCGAGGTCATCGCCTTCCCGAAGTCCGGTGGCGGCTACGACCCGCTCACCCAGGCGCCGGCGCCGATCACCCCCGAGCAGCGCCGCGAGGCCGGGGTGGACGCCAAGCCGAAGAAGGCCGAGCCGGCCGCTCCCACCGCCTGAGGTGGGGCGTCACCTCTTCCTCCGCGCCAACGCCAGCCGCTGGCAGGAGGAGCAGGCCTGGGACGCCGACGGCGCGACGCTCCTGCTCGTGCGGGTGCGCCGCGCCGCCGGTGAGCGGCAGCAGCTCGTGGGCGCGGGCGAGCCGGGCGAGCCGGGCGCGCTCGCGTCCGCGCTCGCCCGCGCCGCCGCCGACGGCGTCCCTCCCGTGCCCTTCGGTCTGCTCACGCGTGGCACGTGGGACCTCGTCCCGGCGGACGCGCGCGAGCGGCTGGGCCTGCGGACCGGGCCGGTGTGGGACTGGATGTGGTCGGCCGCCGTGCCGCCGCTGCAGCCGGGGGAGGAGCACGTGGGCCCGGTGACGGGTCCCGCCGCGGCCGAGGAGGTGCGCGCCTGCCTGTCGCGCGCCAACCCGGACACGAGCGCCGACCCCGCCGACCCGGACCTCGCGTGGTGGGGCTACCGTGACGACGCCGGCGTGCTGCGCGGCGTCGTCGCCGTCAACGCCCCCGAGGGTGGCCCGGTCCACCTCTCGGGCCTCGGCACGGACACGAGCTGGCGCCGCCGCGGCGTCGGCAGCGCGATGATGGCCGCCGTCACCCGCTGGGCGCTCGAGGAGCACCCCCTCGTCCACTACGGCATCTGGACCGACAACGACGCCGCCCGGCGCATCTACACGCGCCTGGGCTACGCCGTCGGCCAGGCGGTCGAGAACGTCGTGAGCAGGCCCACAGACTAGATCCGGCCGGGTCAAGGCGTGACCCTTGCTGGAGCGGAGTGGACTCTCGCGAGGTGCGGGATTTCTGCCGTGAGGGTCGAGAGCCCCGCACCTCGCGAGGAGGCGGCGCCCCAGCCGTCAGTGCGTGAGGCCGATCCGGTCGTGGAGGCGGCGCAGCGGCGCCGGGGCCCACCAGTTCCACTTCCCGAGCACGGTCATCGTCGCGGGGACGAGGAGCATCCGCACGAGCGTCGCGTCGACGAGGACGGTGACCGCCAGCGCGAAGCCCACCTGCTTGATCACCATGAGCTCCCCGGCGACGAAGCCGAGGAAGACGAGCGTGATGATGAGCGCCGCGGAGGTGATGATCCGCCCCGAGCGCTGCAGGCCGTGCTCGACGGCGGCGTCGTTGTCGTGGCCGGCGTCCCAGTACTCCTTGATGCGCGCGAGGAGGAACACCTCGTAGTCCATCGCCAGGCCGAAGCCGAAGGCGACGACGACCACGACGACGTAGGTCTCCAGCCCGCCGATCGGCGTGAAGCCGAGGAGCCCCGACAGGTGGCCCTCCTGGAAGACCCACGTCGTCACGCCCAGCGCCGCGGCGAGGCCGAGCGCGTTGACGAGGACGGCCTTGACCGGGATGAGGACCGAGCCGGTCATGAGGAAGAGGAGGACGACGACGGCGAGCAGGACGAGCCCGCCGGCGAGCGGCAGGCCGTCGGCGACCGCCGCCATGAAGTCGACCTGGTTGGCGGCCTGGCCCACGACCCACGTGGGGAACCCGGGGTCGAGGTCCCGGATCGAGCGGACGACGTCGGTCGCCACCTCCCCGCCGGCGTCGCTGGACGCGATGTCGACGCCGAGGACGACGTGCTCACCGGACTCCGTGGGCGTCGGCTCGCCCACCGCGGTGACGTCGGGGAGCGCGGCGACCTCCTGCGCCCAGGTCTGCGCCGTCGCGACGTCGGTGTCGGCGACGACGAGGACGGGTGGGGTGGTCGCGGCCGGGTAGTCCTCCCCGAGGACGGTGATGAACTCCCGCTGGTCCGAGCTCGCCGGGATGAGGTCGGTCGTGGAGTTCCGCAGCTGCAGCCCGAGCACCGGCGAGGCCAGCACCCCGAGGACGGCGACGACGCCGACGATGACGAGCCACGGGCGCCGGTGGACGCCGCGGGCGAGCCGCGAGAAGACCCCGTCCTCCGGGGCGACGTCACCGAGGCGCCCGAGCAGGCGGTCGAGCGCGGGCACGCGGGACAGGACGGAGGGGCGCTGCAGCCGTCCGCCGAGCAGCACGAGCAGCGCGGGCACGAGGGTGAGGGCGGTGGCGAGCGCGATGACGACGACGGACACGCCGGCCGCGCCGAGCGAGCGCAGGATGTCGGGGGACAGGAGCATGAGGGCGCTGATCGCGACCGCGACCGTCACCGCCGAGAAGGTGACGGTGCGCCCGGCGGTCCGGACCGTGCGGCGCACCGCCTCCTCGACGGCGGCCCGCCCGTGGGCCCGGCGCCGGCGACGGCGCAGCGGCAGGCCGGTGCTCGCGGTCGAGGCGACGACGTCGGCGATCTCCTCCCGGTAGCGGGAGACGATGAGCAGCCCGTAGTCGATCGACAGTCCCAGCCCGAGCACGGTGACGACGTTGACGACGACGGCGTCGAGCTCGATGACCTGGGCGAAGCCGAGGAGTGCGCCGAGCCCGCCGGCGATCGAGGCGAGGGCGCCGACGAGCGGCATGCTCGCGGCGAGGAAGCCCCCGAAGACGACGACCATGACGAGGAGGGACAGCGGCAGCGCGATGGCCTCCCCGCGGGCGAGGTCGGCCTCCACCCGGTCGGTGACCGCCGACACGACCAGCTCGGTGCTCGACACGATGCCACGGGCCTCCGGTGCGGCGTCGGACAGCTCCGCCGGGACCTCCGCGAGGCGGTCCTGCACGGCCCTGCGGGCCGCACCGCCGTCGTCCAGGCCCGGCTCGAGCTCGGCGATGAGGAGGAACCCGTCAGCCGAGGTGGAGACGAGGGAGGCGACGAGCGGGTCCTGCGGCCCCTCGGGGGCGAGGAACGGGTCGATGACCCCGGCGACGCCGTCGAGGCCCTCGACGTCCTGGCGCACCGGGATGAGGGCCGCGGCGAGGCCGGCGGACACGTCGGGGTCCTCGAGGTCGGTGCCCTGGACGAGCAGCGTCACCTCCTCGCCGTCCTCGGCCGACGACGAGAGGATGTCGCGGCCCTCCTGGCTCTCGGCCCCTGGCACGCGCGGCTCGCCGGAGTGGAGGCTCGGGAAGAGGCCGTCGCCGACCGCCCCGAGGGCGAGGGCGAGGCAGGACACGACGAGGACCGCCCACACGGCGAGCGTCGTTCGGGGGCGACGGATGACGCCGCGGGCAAGTGCATCGAACACGGCGGTCAGTCTCTCACCGTGGACGCCGTCACAGCGGCCGGTGGGCGCTCGTCCCGTGACGGTCCGGTGCCGTAGCGTCGGAGTCGTGGCGACGACTCCCGAACCCGACACCGCTTCCCACGGCCCGCCGCGCGCAGCGGGCCACGTCCGCCGTGAGTCGATCCTCCGTGAACGCGCCCGGCGCGTGGTGGCCGGCAGCGGTCCGCCCACCCTCGCCCTGTCCGCGCGTCGCCGGCAGTCCGACCTCGCCGCGGAGACCGAGCGCTCGGTCCTCGACCTCGTCCTGCGGGTGGGCGAGGCGATGATCGCGACGGGGGCTCCTGTCGCCGACGTCACCGCCGCGCTGCTGCGTCTGGCCGCCGCCTTCGGCGTCACCAACTGCCACGTCGACATCACCTTCATCTCGATCTCCGCGTCCATCGACCGCGACGACGACCCCATCACCAAGATGCGGGTCATCAACGTCCGCACCTCGGACTACAGCCGCCTCGCCGACCTCTTCGCCATGGTCGACGCCGCGGCCGCGGGCAGGCTGCCGCTCGAGCGCGCCCACGCGCGGCTGGAGGAGGTCCTCGACTCCCCGCACCCCTACCGCCGCTGGGTCGTCACCCTCGCGCTGGGTGTCATGGCCGCCGGCGTCGCGGGGCTGCTCGGCGGTGGGTGGCAGGTGGCCATCGTCGCCGCCGGCACGACGGCCCTCATCGACCGCGTGCTGCGGGTGCTGCGCCGCTGGGGCCTGCCCTACCTCTTCCAGCAGGCCATGGGCGCCGGGATCGCGACGCTCGTGGCGATCGCCCTGCTCTGGGGGCAGGACACCTTCGGCTGGGACCGGGCGCTGCTGCCGCCGTCGCTCGTCGTCGCCTCGGGGATGGTCGTCCTCCTCGCCGGGATGCAGCTCGTCGGCGCCGCCGAGGACGCGATCTCCGGGTACCCGCTCACCGCGGCGGCGAAGTCCTTCGAGGTGGCGCTCTACACGGTGGGGCTCGTCGTCGGGATCGGCTTCGTCCTCGACCTCGGACGGCGGCTGGGGGTGCCGCTGTACATCGGCGACGTCTTCGGCAACGCGCCGCCGGGGCTGGTGCAGATCGTCTGCGGCGGGGTCATCGCGGGTGCCTGGGCGGTCGCGTCGTACACGCGGGCCTCGAACATCTGGCTCATCTCGCTCGTCGGCGCGGTCGCGGCCGGGGTGTACTACGCCGTCGACGCCCTGTGGCTCGGGCCGGCCGGAGCCGCCTTCTTCGCCGCGCTGCTCGTCGGCCTGCTGGCCGGTGTCATCGGGGACCGTGGACGCCTCCCCAGCCTCGTCGTCTCGGTCTGCGGCGTCACCCCGATGCTGCCGGGCCTGTCGATCTACGCCGCGATGTTCGACTTCATCGAGGGCGGCGACGTCATCGGCGGCGGGCAGCTGGCGATTCGGGCGCTGTCGGTGGGCCTCGCGCTGGCCGCCGGCGTCACGCTGGGGGAGTTCCTCGCCTCCCCGCTGCGCTCGGAGATGGACCGGTGGGAGCGCCGCGTCCGCAGCCGCGCCCGCGGCGCCCGCATCTGACCCGCGCCCCCTCCCTCCCTCCCTCGCCGAGAGCTGGATCCCGCCCGGTCGGCGGTGAGTCCCCCGCCCCTTCCCTCGCCGACAGCTGGATCCCGCCCGGTCGGCGGTCCGTCCCCGTCCCGTCCCTCGCCGACAGCCGGATCCCGCCGGCCGGCCTTCCGTCCGCGGTACCTCCCTCGCCGGCAGCGGGATTCCTCGCCGACGCTCCCACCCGACGACGCGACGTAGGCTCCGGTCGTGGACCTCTTCGACTCCGTGGGCGCCGACGACGCCGGCACCCCCGCCGCCCGTCCGGACGCGCCGCTCGCCGTGCGGATGCGTCCCGCCTCCCTCTCCGAGGTCGTCGGCCAGGAGCACCTCCTCAAGCCGGGCGCCCCGCTGCGGCGGCTCGTCGAGCCGGGCGGCAGCTCGCGCGCGTCCTCGGTCATCCTCTGGGGACCGCCGGGCACGGGGAAGACGACGCTGGCCTACCTCGTCGCCCAAGCCTCGGGCCGCCGCTTCGTCGAGCTCTCCGCAGTGACGGCCGGCGTCAAGGACGTCCGGCAGGTCGTCGAGGACGCCCGGCGCCGGCTCGTGAGCACGGGCGGGGAGACCGTCCTGTTCATCGACGAGGTCCACCGCTTCTCCAAGACCCAGCAGGACGCCCTCCTGCCGTCGGTCGAGAACGGCTGGGTCACCCTCGTCGCGGCGACCACCGAGAACCCGAGCTTCTCGGTCATCTCCCCGCTCCTGTCCCGCTCCCTGCTCCTCACCCTCCAGCCGCTGGAGGAGCAGGACATCCGCGCGCTCGTCGCGCGGGCGCTGGCTGACGAGCGCGGCCTGGCCGGCCGCTACGAGCTCGCCGGCGACGCCCTCGACCACCTCGTCCGGCTCGCCGGCGCCGACGCCCGTAAGGCGCTCACCATCCTCGAGGCCGCCGCCGGCGCCGCGGACGACGCCGGCACCATCGACCTGCCGACCATGGAGCGGGCCATCGACGTCGCGGCCGTCCGCTACGACCGCGACGGCGACCAGCACTACGACGTCACCAGCGCCTTCATCAAGTCGATGCGGGGCTCAGACGTCGACGCCGCGCTCCACTACCTCGCCCGGATGATCGTCGCGGGGGAGGACCCCCGGTTCATCGCCCGCCGCATCGTCATCGCGGCCGCCGAGGAGGTCGGCATGGCCGACCCGACGGCGCTCCACACCGCCGTCGCCGCCGCGGAGGCCGTCGCCTTCATCGGGATGCCCGAGGGCGGCCTCGTCCTGGCCCAGGCCGTCGTCCACGTCGCGACCGCACCCAAGTCCAACGCCTCCTACCGCGCGATCGGCGAGGCCATCGCCGACGTGCGCGCGGGCAAGGCCGGGCCGGTCCCGCCGCACCTGCGCGACTCGCACTACGCGGGCGCGAAGAAGCTCGGCCACGGCACCGAGTACGTCTACGCCCACGACGTCCCCCACGCCATCGCCTCCCAGCAGTACCTGCCCGACGAGCTCGTCGGGCGCCGGTACTACGAGCCGCGCCCGCGCGGAATGGAGCGGGACATCGCGACCCGCCTCGAGCGCATCCGCGACATCCTCGGCCCGGCCTGAGCGCCGTCGACGCCTCCGCCCACCCGTCCCGTTCCTTCCCGCCGACAGCTCCCTTGTTCCTCCGTAACAACTCAGCTCTCGACGAGGGGGAGGTGCGGCTCTCGACGAGGGGGAGGTGCGGCTCTCGACGCGGGGGAGCTGCGGATCTCGACGCGGGGAAGGTGCGGACCCAGACGGCGGTGCCCCAGCCCACCGGCCCCGTTCCTTCGCGCCGACAGGTCACGTGTTCCTCCGTAACAACTCAGCGCTCGACGCGGGAGGGGACGAACGCAGACGGCGGGGGGGCAGGGCGCCGGGTGCGGCGGAGGTCACAGGAGGGGTCCGCTGGGCGTGGGGAGGCGCTGGTAGTCTTGTCCGGTTGCCTTCGGGCAGCCACCTGGGGTCCCAGCCTTCGATGGTCGGCCCCGCGCGAGGGGAGTCCTCCCGCTCGCGTGACGTCACAACGACAGGAAGTACACGCATGAGCAAGAACAACCAGGCACGGTCGCGCCGCCAGGTGCGCCTGTCCCGCGCCCTCGGCATCGCGCTGACCCCCAAGGCGGTCAAGCACTTCGAGAAGCGTCCCTACCCGCCCGGCGAGCACGGCCGCGCCCGTCGTCGGACCGAGTCCGACTACGCCGTCCGTCTCAAGGAGAAGCAGCGTCTGCGCGCGCAGTACGGCCTGCGCGAGGCCCAGATGACCCGCGTCTTCGAGGAGGCGCGCAAGGAGTCCGGCCTGACCGGTGAGTCGCTCGTCGAGCTGCTCGAGATGCGTCTGGACGCCCTCGTGCTCCGCGCCGGCTTCGCCCGCACGATCGCCCAGGCCCGCCAGGCCGTCGTGCACCGCCACATCCTCGTGGACGGCAAGCTCGTCGACCGCCCCTCCTTCCGCGTGAAGCCGGGCCAGGTCATCCAGGTCAAGCCGAAGAGCCAGACCATGACGCCCTTCCAGATCGCCGCCGCCGGTGCGCACCGCGACGTCCTGCCGGACGTCCCGGGCTACCTCGACGTCGCGCTGGAGAAGCTCCGGGTGCAGCTCGTCCGTCGCCCCAAGCGCGACGAGGTCCCCGTCACCTGCGACGTGCAGCTGGTCGTCGAGTACTACTCGCGCTGACCCACCCCGCTCGACACTGCGCCCCGGGCGCCGGCCACGCCGGTGCCCGGGGCGCGGACATTTCCGGGTAGCCTCTCCGCAGCACCCGCCTGACCAAGGAGCCTGCAGATGAACATCGGCGACATCGCCGGGATCGTGGCAGCCGTCGCGTTCCTCGCGCTCGTGGCTTTCCTCGCCGTCCCCCTCCTCAAGGTCGGCAAGGTGCTCGACGCCGCGACGGACTCGGTCCGTGAGATCACGGCCCACACCCTGCCCGTCGTCGACGAGGCCGCCGCCACCATCGCGGCGAGCAACGCCCAGCTGGCCAAGGTCGACGCCGTCACCACGGCCGCGACCGAGGTCTCCCAGAACGTCTCGGCGCTCACGACGCTCGTCTCCGCCACCGTCGGTGGCCCGCTCATCAAGGTGGCCGCCTTCTCCTACGCCGTGCGGCGGGCGTTCCGGCGGGGCGCCTGATGCGTCGCACCGCCGTCGTCGGCCTCACGGTCCTCGCCGTCGTCGTGCTCGCCACCCCGGCCGTGCGCCGCGGTGTGGGCGCCCGGCTCGAGTCCGTCGCCGACGGCGTCCGGGCACGCGTCGCCGGCTTCCGCACCGACTACGCCGACCGTGAGGCCGAGCTGCGCGAGCGCCTGCTGCCCGACGACGCCGTCGTCGAGGCCGCGGCCCGCGCCCGCGACGACCGCCACTGACACTCCGTCCCTCCCGACCCTTCCCCCGAGGTCCCATTGCGCACCGCCGAGATCCGCTCCCGCTGGCTCGAGTACTTCGCCAAGCACGACCACCACATCGCGCCGAGCGTGCCGCTCGTGTCGCCGGACCCGTCGATCCTCTTCACGATCGCCGGCATGGTGCCGTTCATCCCGTACATCGTCGGGACGCAGGAGGCGCCGTGGCCGCGTGTGGCCTCGGTCCAGAAGTGCCTGCGCACCAACGACATCGAGAACGTCGGGCGCACGACGCGCCACGGCACGTTCTTCCAGATGAACGGCAACTTCTCCTTCGGTGACTACTTCAAGGAGGGGGCGATCGGCTTCGCCTGGGACCTCCTCACCACCTCCCAGGCCGACGGCGGCTACGGGCTGGACGGCGACCGCCTGTGGGTGACCACCTGGGACCAGGACACCGAGGCCCACGCCGCCCTCAAGCAGATCGGCGTCGACGAGCGGCACATCGTGCGCCTGCCGCGCGAGGAGAACTTCTGGGACACCGGCCAGCCCGGCCCGGCCGGCCCCTGCGCGGAGTTCCACTACGACCGCGGCCCGGAGTTCGGCCCCGAGGCCGAGGGCGGCACGGTCGACCCCGGTGGTGACCGCTACCTGGAGATCTGGAACCTCGTCTTCGACCAGTTCCTCCGCGGCGAGGGCACCGGCAAGAGCTACCCGCTGATCCGCGAGCTCGAGCAGAAGAGCATCGACACCGGCGCCGGCCTCGAGCGCATCGCCTACCTGCTCCAGGGCAAGGCGAACATGTACGAGACCGACGAGGTCTACCCGCTCATCGCCACGACCCAGGAGCTCACCGGCCGCCGCTACGGCGCCGACGGCGAGGACGACGTGCGGATGCGCATCGTCGCCGACCACGTCCGCTCGGCCCTCATGCTCATCGGCGACGGCGTGCGCCCGGGCAACGACGGCCGCGGCTACGTGCTGCGCCGCCTCATCCGCCGCGCGGTGCGCTCCGTGCGCCTCCTCGGCGTGGACGAGCCCGTCCTGCCGGAGCTGCTGCCCGTGGTCAAGGACGCGATGGCGCCCTCCTACCCGGAGCTCGAGCGCGACTTCGCGAGCATCAGCGACGTCGCCTACGGCGAGGAGGAGGCCTTCCGCCGCACCCTCGTCGCCGGCACGACGATCCTCGACTCCGCGGTGGGCCGCGCCAAGGCCGCCGCCGGTGGCGCCGGCCGCCCGCAGCTGCCCGGTACCGACGCCTTCGCGCTCCACGACACCTACGGCTTCCCCATCGACCTCACCCTCGAGATGGCCGCCGAGCAGGGCGTGGCCGTCGACGAGCAGGGCTTCCGGGACCTCATGGCCGAGCAGCGTGAGCGCGCGCGCGCCGACGCGCTGGCGAAGAAGTCCGGCCACGTCGACCCGGCCCACTACCGCGAGCTCCAGGACCGCCTGGGCGGCAGCACGCTCTTCCTCGGCTACACCGACACGACGGCGGAGGCCCGGCTCGTCGGCCTCCTCGTCGACGGCCAGCCGGTACCGACCGCGACGGCGCCCGCGGACGTCGAGGTCGTCCTCGACCGCACGCCCTTCTACGCCGAGGCCGGCGGCCAGCTCGCCGACCAGGGCTCCATCCGCCTCCAGGGCGGCGGGATCGTCACGGTCGACGACGTCCAGGCGCCGGTCAAGGGCCTCGTCGTCCACCGTGGCCGCCTCACCGAGGGCACCGTGACGCTGGACGAGACGGGTGTCGCGAGCATCGACACCGCGCGCCGCACGGCGATCGCCCGCGCCCACTCGGCCACCCACATGGTCCACAAGGCGCTGCACGAGTCGCTCGGCGAGCAGGCCACCCAGGCCGGCTCGGAGAACGCCCCCTCCCGCCTGCGCCTCGACTTCCGGCACGGCGCCCAGGTGCCCGCCGCCGTCGTCGGGGAGATCGAGGAGCGCGTCAACAGCCAGCTCGCCGAGGACCTCGAGGTCACCGACGAGGTCATGGACATCGAGGACGCCAAGGCGTCCGGCGCGATGGCGCTCTTCGGTGAGAAGTACGGCTCGCGGGTGCGCGTCGTGTCGATCGGCGGCGACTGGTCCAAGGAGCTGTGCGCCGGCACCCACGTGCCGCGCACCGGCAACATCGGCCGGGTCACGCTGCTCGGCGAGTCCTCCATCGGCTCGGGCGTGCGCCGCGTCGACGCCCTCGTCGGGGCCGGCGCCTACGGCTACCAGGCCCGTGAGCACGCGCTCGTCGGCCAGGTCACCAGCCTGCTCGGCGGCCGCCCCGAGGAGCTGCCCGAGCGCGTGTCCTCCCTCATGGCCCGCCTCAAGGCCGCCGAGAAGGAGCTCGCCGTCGTCCGGCGCCAGCAGCTCCTCGCCGGCGCCGGCACGCTCGCCGACTCCGCCCAGGACGTCGACGGCACGCTCGTCGTCGTCCACGACGCCGGTGAGGTCGCCGGGGGAGACGACCTGCGCACCCTCGTCCTCGACGTCCGGGGGCGGCTCGGGGACGCCCGTCCCGCCGTCGTCGCCGTCGCGGGCACGAGCAACGGCCGCCCGGCGGTCGTCATCGCGACGAACGCCGCGGCACGCGAGGCGGGCCTGCGGGCCGGCCAGCTCGTGCGCGGCGCCGCCGGCCGCCTCGGCGGTGGCGGTGGCGGCAAGGACGACGTCGCGCAGGGCGGTGGCACCGACCCGGCAGCCGTCCCGTCCGCTCTCGCCGGCGTGCTGGACGACGTGCGGGGCGTGGTCGCTCGATGAGTGACCAGGCCTCGGCCTTCGTCCGTGGCGTCCGCGTGGGCGTCGACGTCGGTGCGGTGCGGGTCGGTCTGGCGCGCAGCGACGCCGACGGGCTGCTCGCCACCCCGGTCGAGACCGTGACCGGTGAGCGACCCGCCCAGCTGCGGCGCATCGCCGAGATCGTCCGCGACCTGGGGGCCACGGCCGTCGTCGTCGGCCTGCCCCGGCAGCTGTCCGGCGCCGAAGGGCATGCTGCCGCGCTGGCGCGGGAGTACGCTGGGGAGCTGGCGCGAGCGTGCGACCCCGTGCCCGTCAGGCTCGTCGACGAGCGGCTGACGACCGTCAGCGCCCACCAGGCGCTGCACCGGTCGGGCCGACCGGGGCGACGCCACCGGGCGGTGGTCGACCAGGTCGCCGCCGTCATGATCCTCCAGGCAGCCCTGGACCAGGAGCGCCGGACAGGTCATCCGGCGGGGGAGCTCGTCGACCACGGAATGGAGGCAGAGGCGTGAGCGACCTCTTCGACCAGGCCCTGCTGGCCGATGAGCCCGAGCCCCGCTCGTCCGTCGAGCGGCGCTCCGCACGACGCGACCGCGCCGAGCGCAAGCGTCGCCGTCGGCGGCGCACCGCCGTCGCCGTCGTGCTCAGCCTGCTCCTCGTCGCCGCCCTCGCGGTCGGCGCCTTCCTCGTCCTGCGCCCGCTCTTCGACGGCTCGGACACCCCGGCCGCCGAGGACTACCCCGGCCCCGGCTCGGGCAGCGTGCCCGTCGTCATCGACGAGGGGGCCACCGGCGCCGCGATGGGCGCCACGCTCGTCGAGGCCGGCGTCGTCGCCTCCGAGCAGGCCTTCGTCCAGGCCTTCAGCGCCAACCCGGACGCGGCGCAGATCCAGCCCGGCACCTACGAGCTCATGGAGCAGATGCGGGCCGAGGACGCCGTCAACGCCCTGCTCAACCCCGCGAACAAGTCCGAGCTGCGGATCACCGTCCCCGAGGGCTGGCGCGCCGAGCAGATCTACGAACGCATCGCCGGCGTCGCCCAGATCCCCCTCGAGGAGGTCGAGGCCGCCGCCGCGGACCGCGAGGCCATCGGCCTGCCCGAGCAAGCCGCGGAGAACCCCGAGGGCTGGTTCGCCGCCGCGACGTACACCCTCGAGCCGGACGCCGGTGCGACCGACATCCTCGCCGCGATGGTCGCGCAGACGAAGAGCACCTTCGAGTCCCTCGACGTGCCCGCCGACGAGCAGCACGACGTCCTCACGCGTGCCTCGATCATCGAGCACGAGGTCAACCGCGACGAGGACCGCGGGAAGGTCGCGCGGGTGCTGGAGAACCGGCTGCAGAACTGCAGCGACGACGGTCTCATCGGCATGGACTCGACGATCAACTACGGCCTGGGACGCTCCGGTGGTGTGCCCGAGCGCTCGGAGCTGGACAACGCGGACAACCCGTACAACACCCGGATCCACCCCGGCCTGCCGCCCACCCCGATCGGCGCCCCCGGCGTCGCGGCCATCGAGGCCGTCCTCGACCCGCCCGAGGGGGACTGGTGCTACTTCGTCACCGTCAACCTCGACACCGGCGAGACGCGCTTCACCGGTGACTACTCCGAGCACCTGCAGAACCAGGAGCTCTTCCGCGAGTGGCTGGCGACCAACCCCACCGACGACGAGGGCTGAGCGTGAGCGGCGGTGAGCCGGGCGGCCCCGCGCTGCCCACCTACGACGTGCACCCGGCCGGCGCGCTGCCGGCCGGGGCGCGGCGGGCCGCCGTCCTCGGCAAGCCCGTCGGCCACTCCCTGTCACCCGTCCTCCACGGCGCCGCCTACGCGGCCCTGGGGATCGAGTGGGTCTACGGGCTCGCGGAGGTCGACGCCGACGAGCTGGGCGGCGTCGTCGCCTCCCTCGACGGCGAGTGGGCAGGCCTGTCGCTCACCATGCCCCTCAAGCACGTCGCCCTCGAGGTGGCCGACGTCGTCGACCCGCTCGCCGAGGTCGTCGGCGCGGTCAACACCCTCATCGTCCAGCCCGGCCCCGGGCGTGGGCTCGTCGTCGGGGCCAACACCGACGTCCACGGCGTCGTCGCCGCCCTGCGCGAGGCGTCCGGCCGGGAGGGCTGGCGCCCGAGCGGCGCCGTCGTGCTCGGGGGAGGGGCCACCGCCGCCTCGACCCTCGCGGCCCTCGCCGAGCTCGGCATCACCGACTCCCTCGTCCTCGTCCGCAACCCGGCCCGGGCCGGTGCGCTCCAGCGCGCGGCCCACCGGATGGGCGTCCACGTCACCCTGCGCCGCTGGTCCTCGGTGGAGCAGGCCGCCGACGCCGTGACCTCTGCCGACGTCACCGTCTCCACCCTGCCCGCGGGCGCGGGGGACGAGCTCGGGGACCACCTCGCCACCGTGGGCGGCACGAGCGGGCGCGTCCTCCTCGACGTCGCCTACGACCCCTGGCCCAGCCGCCTGGCCGCCGGCTTCACCGCCGGGGGCGGCACCGTCGCGCCGGGCTGGGCGATGCTCCTCCACCAGGCCGCCGAGCAGGTGCGCCTCATGACCGGACGCCCGGCCCCGCTCGAGGCGATGCGGACGGCGCTCACCGGCGCCCTCGCCCGCCGTGGCGGCTGAGCCGGCCGCCACCGCACGCTGGTGGCAGGCCCCCGGCGTGCTGGCCGGGGCCTGCGCCGTCGCCGTCGCGCTCACCCTGCTCCTCCACGGGTGGCGCGCCGACCTGCCGGCCGCGCTCGTCCTCGCCGTCGCCGGGGTCCTCCTCGCCGCCGAGGACCTCGCGAGCCACCGCCTGCCCAACGCGGTCCTCGCGCCGACCGCCGTCGTGCTCACGCTCCTGCTCGTCGTCGCCGCGCTCGTCACAGGGGCGTGGGACGCGCTGCTGCGCGCGGTCCTCGCGGCCGCGGCCTGCGGCCTGGGCTACCTCCTGCTGGCGCTGCTGCGCCCGGCGGGCCTGGGGATGGGCGACGTCAAGCTCGGGGCGCTGCTCGGGGCCTGGCTCGGGTGGCTGGGCTGGGGCGCCGTCGTGCTCGGGGCGATCGCCGGCTTCGTCCTCGGCGGCCTCGCGGGGCTCGTCCTCATCGTCGCCGGGCGCGCCACGCGCACGACGGCGATCGCCTTCGGTCCGTGGATGCTCCTCGGTGCCGCCGTGGCCGGTGCCGTCACCGTGCGCCTGGGCCCCGTGCTCGGCCTGTGAGCGCGCCGCCTGACGGACGCCAGGCAGGCGTGTCGGCGGGGCGTGGCAGGATGCCAGGCATGCGTTGGTTGACAGCAGGGGAGTCCCACGGCGAGGCCCTCGTCGGCGTGGTCGAGGGTGTGCCGGCAGGCGTGGCGATCACCACCGAGGAGCTGCGGGCGGTGCTCGCCCGGCGCCGGCTCGGCTACGGCCGCGGGGCCCGGATGAAGTTCGAGCAGGACGAGGTCCGGCTCCTGGGCGGGGTGCGTCACGGCCGCACGATGGGCGGGCCGGTCGCCATCGAGATCGGCAACTCCGAGTGGCCCAAGTGGCAGACCGTGATGTCGGCCGACCCCGTGGACCCCAGCCTCCTCGAGGTGGACGCCGGCACCGGGGACCAGCGGGAGATCGCCCGCAACCGGCCCCTCACCCGGCCCCGGCCCGGTCACGCGGACCTCGTCGGCATGACGAAGTACGCCCTGGACGACGCCCGTCCGGTCCTCGAGCGCGCCAGCGCCCGAGAGACCGCCACCCGCGTGGCCCTCGGTGCTCTCGCCGCCGCGGTCCTCGAGCAGGTCGCCGGGGTGCGGCTCGTGTCCCACGTCGTCGCCGTCGGTCCCGTCGACGTGCCCGACGACGCGCCCGTGCCCGGGCCCGACGACGTCGCCGCGCTCGACGCCGACCCGATCCGCTGCTTCCACCCCGCGACCTCGGCCGCGATGGTCGAGGAGATCGACGCGTGCCGCAAGGACGGCGACACCCTCGGCGGGGTCGTCGAGGTGCTCGCCTACGGCCTGCCGCCCGGCCTGGGCTCCTTCGTCCACGGCGACCGCAAGCTCGACTCGCGTCTCGCGGGCGCCGTCATGGGCATCCAGGCGATCAAGGGCGTCGAGGTCGGGGACGGCTTCCGCACCGCCCGACGCCGCGGCTCCGTCGCCCACGACGAGATCGTCCGCGAGGCCGACGGCGTGCACCGCACCACCAACCGCGCCGGCGGCGTCGAGGGCGGCATGAGCAACGGCGAGGTGCTGCGCGTGCGCGCCGCGCTCAAGCCCATCTCCACGGTGCCCCGCGCCCTGCGGACCATCGACGTGTCCACCGGTGAGGCCGCCACGGCCATCCACCAGCGCTCGGACGTCTGCGCGGTGGCCCCGGCCGCCGTCGTCGCCGAGGCGATGGTGGCCCTCGTCCTCGCCGAGGCGCTGCTGGAGAAGACCGGCGGCGACTCCGTGGCCGAGTGCTCCCGCAACCTCGCGGCCTACCTCGAGTCGATCCCGGAGGGCATGCGATGAGCGGGCCCGCCTCCCGTGCCCGCGTCGTCCTCGTGGGCCCGCCCGGTGCGGGCAAGTCCACGGTCGGCCAGGTCCTCGCGCGGCTGCTCGGCGTCGAGCTCCTCGACACCGACGACGCCGTCGAGCGCCGCGAGGGCCGCACCATCAGCGACATCTTCATCGAGGACGGCGAGCCGCACTTCCGCACGCTCGAGCACGCCGAGGTGCTGCGGGCGCTGGCCGAGCACGACGGCGTCGTGGCGCTGGGCGGGGGAGCGGTCGAGCACCCCGACACCCGCGCCGCCCTGCTCTCGGTGCCCGTCGTCTACCTCGAGGTCTCCATGGCCAAGGCGCTGCCGCGCGTCGGCCTGTCCGGCGCGCGCCCGCTGCTCGTCGAGAGCCCCCGCGCCCGGTGGAAGGCCCTCATGGACTCTCGCCGCCCGCTGTACCGGGAGGTCGCCGGCCTCGTCGTCGACACCGACACCGAGCCCGTCGAGCGGCTCGCCACCCTCGTCGCCGAGGCGCTCGAGCGCGGCGACCTGCGCCCGCGGAGCGAGGCGTGATCGAGGCGCGCGTGCCCGTCCGGGCCGAGCACGAGTACGAGGTCGTCATCGGCCGCGGCCTGGACCGTGAGGTGGCCGCCGCCGTGGGCGGCGAGCCGCGGCGTGTGCTCCTCGTCCACCAGGCCCCGCTCGCCGAGCGGGCGGGGCGCCTCGTCGCCGCCCTGGAGTCCGCGGGGCACGAGGTGCACCCCGCGCTCGTGCCGGACGGTGAGCAGGCCAAGACGGCCGCCGTCCTCACCGAGCTGTGGTCACGGCTGGGCCGGGCCGCCTTCACCCGTCAGGACCTCGTCGTGGGGCTGGGCGGGGGAGCGGCCACGGACCTCGCCGGCTTCGTCGCGGCCTCCTGGCTGCGCGGGGTCGCCGTCATCCACGTGCCCACGACCCTCCTCGGCATGGTCGACGCCGCCGTCGGCGGCAAGGCCGCGATCAACACCCCCGAGGGCAAGAACCTCGTCGGTGCCTTCCACTCCCCGCGCGCCGTCGTCTGCGACCTCGCCACCCTCGCCACCCTCCCGCCCGAGGACCACGCCGCCGGGCTGGCGGAGGTCGTCAAGGCCGGGTTCATCGCCGACCCCCGCATCCTCGAGCTCGTCGAGGCGGACTCCGGTGCCGCCGCGCGTGACGCGGGCTCCGACGTGCTGGCCGAGCTCGTCCGCCGCGCGGTCGAGGTCAAGGCGGAGGTCGTCTCGGAGGACCTCCGCGAGGCCGGGCGCCGCGAGTTCCTCAACTACGGGCACACCCTGGCCCACGCGATCGAGCTGAGCGAGGACTTCCGCTGGCGCCACGGGGACGCCGTGGCCGTCGGCATGGTCTTCGCCGCCGAGCTCGGCCGGGCCGCCGGACGGCTGCCCGACGCCGACGTCGCCCGGCACCGGGACGTGCTGCGCTCCCTCGGCCTGCCCACCGCCTACCGCCAGGACCGCTGGCCCGAGCTCCTCGAGGCCATGGGCCGCGACAAGAAGTCCCGCGGCGCCACCCTCCGTTTCGTCGTCCTCGACGGCATCGGCCGACCCGGTCGCCTCGAGGGCCCGGACCCCGCCCTGCTCGAGCGCGCCTACGCCGCCCTCGCTCCGTGAAAGGCTGAACCCTTGATCTGGTCGCATCAAGCATCTAGCCTTGTGTCATGTTCGTCATGACGGCCGACCAGAAGGCCAGCCGCAGCCGCGGGGACGCCGTGCCCGGGCTTCTCGACGCCGTCGCCGAGTGGCGCGGGCGGCAGTCGGCCGACCCCTTCGTCCTGCCGGTCGAGCGGACCGTGGGCGACGAGGTGCAGGGGGTGCTCGCCGACCCGCACGCCGTCGTCGGCCTCGTCCTGCTGCTCCAGCGGCTGGGCGGGTGGAGCGTGGGCGTCGGTGCCGGCCCGGTCGTCGAGCCGCTGGCCGAGTCCGCGCCCGCCAGCGCCGGGGAGGCCTTCATCCTCGCCCGCGCCGCCGTCGAGCGGGCCAGGGGGCGCTCGGTGAGCGTGCCACTCGCCGTCGACGGCGTGGCCACGGGCGCCGCGGAGGAGGCCGAGGCCCTGCTCCAGCTGCTCGCGGCCGTCGTGCGCCGCCGCAGCGACGCCGGCTGGGAGGTCGTCGACCTCCTCGCCGGGGGCGGCACCCAGCGCGCGGCCGCGGAGCGGCTCGGGATCAGTGCGCAGGCGGTGAGCCAGCGCCTGGACGCCGCCCTGTGGCAGGAGGAGGTGCGGCTGCACCCGCTCGCCGCCCGGCTGCTGACCGCCGCCGAGGGGGTGGCCGCGTGAGCTGGGCCGGAGCCGGGGTCGTCGTCGCGGCGCTCGTCGTCTCCGTCCTCCTCGGGCGGGTGGTGACGGGCCTGGTGCTGCGCCGCGTGCAGTCCAGCCCGCCCGCGAACGGGGTGCTGCGGGGCGGCACCTGGATCGGGATGCTCGAGCGTGCGGCCATCACCGGCGCCGTCCTCGCCGGCTTCCCCGAGGGCGTCGCCGTCGTCCTCGCGGTCAAGGGCCTGGGCCGCTACCCGGAGCTGCGCGAGAGCCACCCCGACAAGGTGAGCCCCGCCGCCGAGCGCTTCATCATCGGCACGCTCATCTCCTACACCTGGGCCGGGGCGTGCGCCGTGCTGGGTCTGTGGGCGCTCGACGCGCTAGGCTGACTGCCGCTCTCTCGAAAGGAAGACCTCAGTGGCCACCACGAACGACCTCAAGAACGGCATGGTGCTCGTCATCGACGGGAACCTCTGGTCCGTCGTCGAGTTCCAGCACGTCAAGCCCGGCAAGGGCCCCGCCTTCGTGCGCACCAAGATCAAGAACGTGCTCTCCGGCAAGACGATCGACCGGACCTTCAACGCCGGCGTCAAGGTCGAGACCGCCACGGTGGACCGCCGCGACATGCAGTACCTGTACCAGGACGGCACGGACTACGTGTTCATGGACACGTCCACCTACGACCAGATCCTCATCGGCGCCGACATCGTCGGTGACGCCGCCAACTTCCTCCTCGAGGGGCAGATGGCGACCGTCGCCACGCACGAGGGCCGGGTGCTGTACATCGACCTGCCCGCGTCCGTGGTCCTCGAGATCACCTACACCGAGCCGGGCCTCCAGGGCGACCGCTCCTCGGCCGGCACCAAGCCCGCCACCGTCGAGACCGGCTACGAGATCCAGGTGCCGCTCTTCCTCGAGCAGGGGACCAAGGTCAAGGTCGACACGCGCACCGGGGACTACCTCGGTCGCGTGAACGACTGACATGGCCGCACGCACCAAGGCGCGCACCCGCGCCGTCGACGTCCTCTACGAGGCCGACCAGCGCGCGCTGGCCGGGTGGGACATCGAGCTGCGCGAGCTGCTCGCCCAGCGCCTGCAGCACACCGCGGCGCAGACCGCGCTGCCGCAGTACTCGGTGGAGATCGTCGAGGGCGTGGCGGACCACGCCACCGAGATCGACGAGCTCATCACCACCTACGCCCAGGAGTGGACACTCCCGCGCATGCCCGCCGTCGACCGGGCCATCCTGCGCCTGGGCGTGTGGGAGCTGATGTTCAACGACGACGTGCCGGGTGCCGTCGCCGTCGACGAGGCCGTGGCGCTGGCCACCAAGCTGTCGACGGACGACTCCCCGCGTTTCGTCAACGGCCTCCTCGGCCGCATCCTCCAGCTGGAGGCGGGCGGCCGCTGAGCCGTGACCGGAGCCGGGCCCCGAGGGGCCCGGCTCCTGCCGTCCCTGCCGACGGTCAGCGTGCCGGACGCACGAGACGGACGTTGCGGGCGTACGGGCGGAACCCCACCGCCTCGTAGGTGGCGCGGGGCGCAGGGTCCGCGGCACCGTCGCGGGCGCACACCCGGGCGTGGGTGGCCCCGAGCTCGACCGCGGCGCCGAGCACGGCGAGCACGCAGGCACGCGCGAGCCCCCGGCGGCGGAACCGCGGGTGGGTGCCCACCGGCTCGAGGGCGAGCACGCCGCTGCGCTCGTCGAGCCAGCCGAGCGCGGCAGCGGCCGGCGTGCCGTCGGGCGCGACGACGAACCGGTCGAGGGCCGCGCGGTAGGACGGGTGCGCCATGACCGCCTGGTAGGTGGCGGCGGTCGGCTCGGGCGTGGCGAAGGCGGCACGGTGGAGCCCGGCCCGGGCGTCCCCGTCCTGCACCCCGGCCACCGCGCGCAGGACGTAGCCGGGAGGCAGGGGCGCCGGCGGTGAGGCCGCCGCCAGGCGGCGCCGCAGGTGGAGGAAGCTCGGCGCGTCGTCGTCCGGGGAGTAGCCCCGGGACAGCAGGACCTCGAGCAGGGAGCTCTCGCGGTCGAGCACGGTGACCGCGAGGTCGTGGCCGGCCGCGCCGTCCTCGAACCAGTCGAGCACGGCGGAGACGAGCCCGTCGTGGCCGGTGTCGGCCTGGAGGTCGAGGCGCCCCGGGGCCGTCGACCGCGCCCACGCGACGGTCCGGCCGCCGGCGCGCCAGGTCGCCGTGCGCCAGCCGGCGGCCCCGGGTCCGGTGGCGCGCCAGAGCCAGGCCAGCTCGCCCGGGTGCCAGCGGCTCGACCAGCTCCACAGGCGACCCGCCAGCTCCTCGGCAGCGGCGGGGTCCGCGCCCTGCGTCATCTCGCTCCTCACGTCCACCTCCGTGCTCGACGTCTTCCCACGAGGCCGGGTCTGTGCACAGAATGCTGCCCCGGGCGGTGCCACGTGCATCGTCCAGCATGCAAGACAGCGAGCGTGTCGGCGGCCGATGAGTTCACCATCGGGTCACCGGGGAGTAAAGTTCCCGCTCGCTGGGTCAACGGCGCCCCACTTCTGGTCAAGACAGTCACGGAACAAGGGGAAAGCACCATGGGCCCGATCCACGGAACCACGCCGCAGCCGGGGGCGCCGCCGCGCCAGGGTCTCTACGACCCCGCGTACGAGCACGACGCCTGTGGCGTCGCCTTCGTCGCCACGCTTCGTGGGACCCCGGGCCGCGACATCGTCGACGCGGCCCTCACGGCCCTCGCGAACCTCGACCACCGCGGGGCCGTCGGCGCCGAGCAGGACACCGGCGACGGCGCCGGCATCCTCCTCCAGGTGCCCGACGCCTTCCTCCGCGCCGAGCTGCCGTTCGCGCTCCCGGAGCCTGGCCACTACGCCGTCGGCCTGGCCTTCCTCCCCGGCGGCAACGGGGCGTCGACCGAGCGTGCCGCCGCCGTGGCCACCGTCGAGCGCATCGCCGCCGAGGAGGGCCTGCGGGTCCTCGGCTGGCGCGAGGTGCCCGTCGTCGAGCACCTCGTGGGCCAGATGGCCCGCTCGACGATGCCCGCCTTCCGCCACCTCGTCGTCGCCGACGCGGACGGCGAGCGCTCCGGCGTCGCGCTGGACCGCCTCACCTACCGGCTGCGCAAGCGTGCCGAGCACGAGCTCGGTGTCTACTTCGCCTCGCTGTCCTCCCGCACGCTCGTCTACAAGGGCATGCTCACCACCGAGCAGCTCGCGAGCTTCTTCCCGGACCTCGGCGACCCCCGCCTCGTCAGCTCCCTGGCGCTCGTCCACTCCCGGTTCTCGACGAACACCTTCCCGTCGTGGCCGCTCGCGCAGCCCTTCCGCATGGTGGCGCACAACGGGGAGATCAACACCGTGCGCGGCAACCGGAACTGGATGGGCGCGCGCGAGGGCGTCGCGTCGAGCGAGCTGCTCGGCGACCTCGAGCCGCTGCTGCCGGTGTGCCCGCCGGGCGCCAGCGACTCCGCGTCCTTCGACGAGGTGCTCGAGCTGCTCCACCTCGGTGGCCGCTCGCTGCCCCACGCGGTCCTCATGATGATCCCCGAGGCGTGGCAGAACCACGCCGAGATGGACGAGGCCCGCCGCGCCTTCTACGAGTACCACTCGACGATCATGGAGCCCTGGGACGGGCCGGCGGCGATGACCTTCACCGACGGCACCCTCATCGGCGCCGTCCTGGACCGCAACGGCCTGCGCCCGGCCCGCTACGTCGTCACCGAGGACGGCCTCGTCGTCCTCGCCTCGGAGTCCGGCGTCCTCGACATCGACCCCGCCACCGTCGTCCGCAAGGGCCGTCTCGAGCCGGGCCGCATGTTCCTCGTCGACACCGCCGCCGGGGCGGTCGTGGACGACGACGCACTCAAGGACGAGCTCGCGGCCGCCGCCCCCTACGGCGACTGGCTCGCCGAGCACACCCTCCACCTCGCCGACCTGCCCGACCGGGAGCACGTCCTGCACTCGAGGTCCTCGGTGGGGCGCCGCCAGCAGGTCTTCGGGTACAGCGACGAGGAGCTGCGCATCCTCCTCGCGCCCATGGCCCGCACCGGCGCGGAGGCGCTCGGCTCGATGGGGACCGACACGCCCGTCGCCGTCCTGTCCACCCGGCCGCGGATGCTCTTCGACTACTTCGCCCAGCAGTTCGCCCAGGTGACCAACCCGCCCCTGGACGCGATCCGCGAGGAGCTCGTCACGTCGCTGGGCGGCGCGATCGGGCCCGAGCCGAACCTCCTCGCCGAGGACCCCGAGCACGCCCGCAAGCTCGTCCTGCCCTTCCCGACGATCGACAACGACCAGCTCGCCAAGGTCGTCAACGTCGGCAGCGCGCGCGCCGGCAAGGGGCTGCGCTCCGTCGTCGTCTCCGGCCTCTACCCGGTGGCCGGCGGGGGAGCGGCGCTCGAGCAGCGCCTCGAGGAGATCTTCGCCGAGGTCGACGAGGCGATCGAGGGCGGGGCGAGCTTCATCGTCCTGTCCGACCGTCACTCGACGGCGGCCCTCGCCCCGATCCCCTCGCTCCTCCTCACCGCCGCGGTGCACCACCACACGCTGCGCCGCCGCACCCGGACCAAGGTGAGCCTCCTCGTCGAGGCCGGGGACGTGCGCGAGGTCCACCACGTGGCCCTCCTCATCGGCTACGGCGCGGCCGCGGTCAACCCCTACCTCGCGATGGAGAGCGCCGAGGAGCTCGTCCACACGGGCGTCGTCACCGGGCTCACCCCGGAGCAGGCCGTCTCCAACGTCATCCGCGCCCTGGGCAAGGGCGTGCTCAAGGTGATGAGCAAGATGGGGATCTCCACGGTCTCCTCCTACCGCGGCGCACAGGTCTTCGAGTCCCTCGGCCTGTCCCGCGAGCTCGTCGCCCGCTACTTCACCGGCACCCCCGCCCCGCTCGACGGCGTCGGCCTGGACGTCCTCGCGGCGGAGGTCGCCGCCCGGCACGCGACCGCCTACCCGCCGTCCGGCATCTCGCCCTCCTCCCGCGAGCTGCGGACCGGCGGGGAGTACCAGTGGCGCCGCGACGGCGAGCCGCACCTCTTCGACCCGGAGACGGTCTTCCGGCTCCAGCACGCCACCCGCAGCCGCCGGATGGACGTCTTCCGCGACTACACCCGCCGGGTGGACGAGCAGGCCGAGCGGCTCATGACCCTGCGCGGGCTGTTCCGCCTGCGCGAGCGTGCGCCCATCCCGGTGGACGAGGTCGAGCCGATCAGCTCGATCGTCAAGCGCTTCTCCACCGGCGCGATGTCCTACGGCTCGATCTCCGCCGAGGCGCACGAGACCCTCGCGATCGCGATGAACTCCCTCGGCGCGAAGTCGAACAGCGGTGAGGGCGGGGAGGACACCGACCGGCTCCACGACCCGCGGCGCCGCTCGGCGATCAAGCAGGTCGCCTCGGGCCGCTTCGGCGTCACCGCGGACTACCTCACCAGCGCCGACGACATCCAGATCAAGGTCGCGCAGGGCGCCAAGCCCGGCGAGGGCGGGCAGCTGCCCGGCACCAAGGTCTACCCGTGGGTGGCCGGGACCCGGCACTCCACCCCGGGCGTCGGGCTCATCTCCCCGCCGCCGCACCACGACATCTACTCGATCGAGGACCTCGCCCAGCTCATCCACGACCTCAAGAACGCCAACCCCGACGCGCGGGTGCACGTCAAGCTCGTCAGCGAGGTGGGCATCGGCACGGTCGCGGCCGGCGTCGCCAAGGCGCACGCCGACGTCGTCCTCGTCTCCGGCCACGACGGCGGGACGGGGGCCAGCCCGCTCACCTCACTCAAGCACGCGGGCGGGCCGTGGGAGCTCGGCCTGGCCGAGACCCAGCAGACCCTCATCGTCAACGGCCTGCGCGACCGGATCACCGTCCAGACCGACGGGCAGCTGAAGACCGGCCGCGACGTCGTCATCGCGGCCCTGCTCGGCGCGGAGGAGTACGGCTTCGCGACGGCGCCGCTCGTCGTCGCCGGCTGCATCATGATGCGCGTGTGCCACCTGGACACCTGCCCGGTCGGCATCGCGACGCAGAACCCCGAGCTGCGTGAGCGCTTCACCGGCAAGGCCGAGCACATCGTCGCCTTCTTCGAGTTCATCGCCCAGGAGGTGCGCGAGCTGCTCGCCTCCCTCGGGCTGCGCTCGCTCGACGAGGCGGTGGGCCGGGTCGACCTGCTCGACACGGACGAGGCCGTCGGGCACTGGAAGACCGCCGGGCTGGACCTCTCGCCGATCCTCGCGGACGTCGACCCGGCACCCGGCACCGCCCGCCGCCGGATCCGCGCCCAGGACCACGGCCTGGAGAAGAGCCTGGACGTCACCCTCATCGAGCGGGCCCGCCCCGCCCTCGACGACGGCACCCCGGTCCGCCTCGACCTGCCGGTCCGCAACGTCAACCGCACCGTCGGCACGCGGCTGGGCCACGAGGTCGTCAAGCGCCACGGGGCGGCCGGCCTGCCCGACGGCACGATCGACATCACCCTGCGCGGGACCGCCGGCCAGTCCTTCGGCTCGCTCCTGCCGCCGGGGATCACGCTGCGGCTGCTCGGCGACGCCAACGACTACGTCGGCAAGTCGCTGTGCGGCGGGCGCGTCGTCGTCCGGCCGGAGGAGGAGTCGCGGCTCGTCGCCGCGGACAACACCATCGCCGGCAACGTCATCGGCTACGGCGCGACCTCCGGGGAGCTGTTCCTCTCCGGACGCGTCGGTGAGCGCTTCTGCGTGCGCAACTCCGGCGCGACCGCCGTCGTCGAGGGCGTCGGTGACCACGCCCTCGAGTACATGACCGGTGGCACCGTCCTCGTCGCCGGGCCCACCGGCCGCAACCTCGGCGCGGGCATGTCGGGTGGCACCGCCTACGTGCTCGACCTCGACCGCGGGCGGGTCAACGCGCCCGCCGTGGCCGACGGCGAGCTCCTCCTCGTCGAGCTCGACGCCGAGGACCGCTCGATCGTCCTCGACCTGCTCCGCCGCCACGAGGAGCACACCGGCTCCGCCGTGGCAGCCGAGCTCCTTGCCGACGCAGACGCCGCGTGCGCCCGCTTCACCAAGGTCCTGCCCAGCCGCTTCGCGGCCGTCTCCGCCGCCCTCGCCGACGCCGCCCAGGAGGGCCTGGACGCCGGTTCCCCGGACGTGTGGAGCACCATCCTGGAGGTGTCCAATGGCTGACCCCCGTGGTTTCCTGACCTACCGCGAGCGCGAGCTGCCCGCCCGCCGCCCCGTCCCGGTGCGGATCCTCGACTTCCGTGAGGTCTACGAACGGCGGCAGGAGGACGCCCCGGCGCTCGTCCGCCAGGCCACGCGCTGCATGGACTGCGGCGTGCCGTTCTGCCACGCCGGCTGCCCGCTGGGCAACCTCATCCCGGAGTGGAACGAGCTCACCCGCCGCGAGGACTGGGAGGCGGCGATCAGCCGGCTCCACGCGACGAACAACTTCCCGGAGTGGACCGGCCGCCTGTGCCCGGCCCCCTGCGAGAGCGCGTGCGTCCTGGGCATCAACCAGCCCGCGGTGACGATCAAGAACATCGAGCAGTCCATCGCGGACACCGCCTGGGACCAGGGCCTCGTCACGCCCCAGGTGCCGGAGCGGCAGACCGGCCGGACGGTCGCCGTCGTCGGCAGCGGCCCGGCCGGCCTGGCCGCGGCGCAGCAGCTCACGCGCGCCGGCCACACGGTCGCCGTGCTCGAGCGGGACGACCGGATCGGTGGCCTGCTCACCTACGGCATCCCGGACTTCAAGATGGAGAAGGTCCAGGTGGACCGCCGGGTGGCGCAGATGGAGGCCGAGGGCACGATCTTCCGCCCCGGCGTCGACGTCGGCACCCAGATCACGGGCGAGGAGCTGCGCGAGCGGTACGACGCCGTCGTCCTCGCGCTCGGTGCCACGGTCCCGCGCGAGGTGCCGGTCCCTGGCCGGGACCTCGGCGGCATCCACGTCGCGATGGACTACCTCGTCCAGTCCAACCGCGTGGTGGCCGGCGACGACGTCCCGGACCAGGTGACGGCGGCCGGCAAGGACGTCGTCATCATCGGCGGCGGCGACACCGGCTCTGACTGCTTCGGCACCGCCCGCCGGCAGGGCGCCCGGTCGGTCACCCAGATCGACATCAACGTCCGCCGCGGCGAGGACCGCGCACCGGGGGAGCCGTGGCCGATGGACCCGCGAGTCTTCACGGTCTCGACCTCCCACGAGGAGGGCGGCGAGCGCATCTTCGGCACCGCCACCCTCGAGTTCGTCTCCGACGGCAGCGCCGGCCCCGACCAGGTCACGCACATCCGGATGGTCGAGGTCGTCCGGCACGCCGACCGCTCCACCACCCCCGTCGAGGGCACCGAGCGGCTCATCCCCGCGCAGCTCGTCCTCATCGCCATCGGCTTCGAGGGCGTGCCCCGCGGCGGGCTCGTCGACCAGCTCGGCGTGGCCGTCGACGACCGCGGGCGTGTCGTCCACGACGAGATGTTCGCCACGTCCGTGCCCGGCGTCTTCGTCGCCGGCGACGCCGGCCGCGGGCAGTCGCTCATCGTCTGGGCCATCGCGGAAGGCCGGTCCTGCGCGGCAGCGGTGGACCGCTACCTCGACGGCGGCAGCGGCCTGCCCGTCCCGGTGACGGCGTCCAGCGCCCCGCTGGGTGCCGGGATCGCGAGCCTCGGCGCCTAACCCAGCGAGAGGGGCGTTCGCCGGTCGAACGTCCCTCTCGCGAGGACGAATCGGGCTATAGGCTGGTCACCATGCGTAGAGCAAAGATCGTGTGCACCCTCGGCCCGGCGACAGAGTCGGCCGACCAGATTCAGGCGCTCGTCGATGCCGGCATGGACGTGGCCCGGATCAACCGAAGCCACGGCTCCGCTGCCGAGCACGAGGTCGTCTACAACCGCGTCCGGGACGCCGCCCAGGCCTCCGGCCGCGCCGTCGCCGTCCTCGTCGACCTGCAGGGGCCGAAGATCCGCCTCGGGCGGTTCGTCGAGGGGGAGGTCGAGCTCAGCGAGGGCCAGACCTTCACCATCACCACCGAGGACGTCCCCGGCACCGCGGAGATCGCGTCGACCACGTACGCCGGCCTGCCGGGTGACTGCACCCCCGGTGACCGCATCCTCATCGACGACGGCCGCGTGGCCGTGCGGATCCTCGAGGTCGACGGCCCCCGCGTCGTCACCCGCGTCGAGGTCGCCGGCCCCGTCTCCAACAACAAGGGCCTCAACCTGCCCGGCGTCGCCGTCAGCGTCCCGGCCCTGTCCGACAAGGACAAGGAGGACCTGCGCTGGGCGCTGCGCCTCGGCGCCGACGTCATCGCGCTGTCCTTCGTCCGCTTCGCCGCGGACATCGACGACGTCCACGCGATCATGGACGAGGAGGGACGCCGCGTCCCCGTCGTCGCCAAGATCGAGAAGCCGCAGGCCGTGGAGAACCTCGTCGAGATCGTCGACGCCTTCGACGGCATCATGGTCGCCCGTGGCGACCTCGGCGTCGAGCTCCCGCTCGAGGAGGTCCCGATCGTCCAGAAGCGGGCCGTCGAGCTCGCCCGCCGCAACGCCAAGCCGGTCATCGTCGCCACCCAGGTGCTCGACTCGATGATCTCCAGCCCGCGCCCCACCCGCGCGGAGGTCTCCGACTGCGCCAACGCCATCCTCGACGGCGCCGACGCGGTCATGCTGTCCGGTGAGACCTCGGTCGGCCAGTTCGCGATCGAGTCCGTCCGCACGATGGCCCGCATCGTCGAGCACACCGAGGAGGAGGGCCGCGAGCGCATCGCGCCGCTGGGCACCACCCCGCACACCCGCGGTGGCGTCATCACCAAGGCCGCCGCCGAGATCGGCGAGCTGCTCGGCGTGAAGTACCTCGTCACCTTCACCCAGTCGGGTGACTCCGCGCGCCGCATGTCGCGGCTGCGCTCCTCGATCCCGCTGCTCGCCTTCACCCCGCTCACGGCCACGCGCAGCACCCTCGCGCTGAGCTGGGGCGTGCAGACCTACGAGGTTCCCGAGGTCGCCCACACCGACGAGATGGTCGCGCAGGTGGACAAGGTCCTCACGAGCTCGGGCCTGGCCGAGGACGGCGACCGCATCGTCATCGTCGCGGGCATGCCCCCGGGCCAGGTCGGCAGCACGAACTCCATCCGGGTCCACAAGGTCGGCGAGCTGCCCAGCTCGAACTGACCGGCGGTCGCCCACCGACTGCACGCTCAGCCCCGCCGGGTCCGCCCGGCGGGGCTGAGTCGTCCCACGACGACGGCGGGGGACCGGCGCCGACGACGGCGTGGCCCCGGCGGACGGGTCAGGCGGTGGTCGCCCCGCCGGTGGCGGGCGGGGCGCCGAGCGCCCCCGCGATCCGCTGCTCGACGGCGTCGGTGGCGGCGGTGGGCAGGACGACGAGTCCCTCGAGCTCACGCGTGGTGCGGCGGTAGGCGGACTGGCGCTCGGCCTGGCCGGCTGCGGGGTCCTCGGCGAGGGCGAGGAAGCGCTTGGCGCGCGCGAGGGCCTGCTGCTCGCTGGGCGAGAAGTCCGAGGTGCGCCGCCGCCGCGCCTCCTGCTCGGCGCGGTCGAAGGCGGTCTCGTAGTGGCGCACCGCCTCCCGGTAGGCGGCGAGGTCGGCGGGCTCGCTGAGGAGCTGCTCCGGGTCCTCGGGCCGCGCGGCCTCGGCGTCGCGCCGTGCGCGGTGGAAGTCGACGGTGAGCGGCTCGCGCATGTCGGTGATGAGCGGGTAGTCGATGAGTGCGGCGACGTCGAGCTCGTAGCGCAGCCAGCGGGCGTTGACGGCGTCGTGCCGGGCGATCGTGCGCTCCACCTCGGTCCGGGTGGCGGTGGCCTGCTCGGCCGCCGCAGCGCGGGCGCCGTACTTGATCCGGGCCAGCTCGAGCCGGTCACGGCGGCGCCGCTCGTCCCACTTGCGCACGTTCTTGCCGACGGCACTCACCGAGCCGCCGAAGGCCGCCCCGAGCGGGAAGACGAGCCACCAGTAGTCGCCGACGAACTCGAAGAAGCTCACGCTCGGGAGTCTAGCGACGGGGTGCCCGGGTGGATGTCGGTCCCCGGCCGTAGCCTCGGCAGGAGAAGGGGGGTGAGGGCATGCCGTTCGTGAGGGAGCGCGAGGGACGGTGGCGCACGTGCCCGACTGTGGACCTGCGTCAGCTGGCCGGGAGCGGGCGTACCCGCTTCGAGGTCCTCGAGGAGTTCGGCTACACGCAGCTGCCCCCGGACGGGCGTGACGCCACCGGCCCCACCTGGTCGCGCGCCGCCGTCGAGCACGTCGTGCCGGCCGGCTTCGTCACCGACCTCGC
This sequence comes from Oceanitalea stevensii, assembly GCF_014837105.1. Taxonomy (GTDB): domain Bacteria; phylum Actinomycetota; class Actinomycetes; order Actinomycetales; family Actinomycetaceae; genus Oceanitalea; species Oceanitalea stevensii. The sequence continues at coordinate 634,746 of NZ_JACSPO010000001.1, forward strand.
CTCGGTCCCGTCGGTCCTGTGGGGCGTCATCGCGAGCTACGGCCGTCAGACCCTGCCGGCGGTGCTCCACGACACGCTCTACGCCGCCGCTCGGACCGCACGGGCCACGAGAGCGAGGCGCCTGCGCCGGCAGGCGGACACGCTCTTCCGCGCCACCCTCCGGGCCACGGGGGCCGGGCCGGTGCAGGAGTGGCTCATGTGGGCGGGCGTGCGGGGCTTCGGGAGCCCGGCGGTCGTCGTGCCGCTCGTCGTGCTCGGGGTCGTCCTGCTCGGGGTGGGCGTCCTCGCGCTGGGCGGCGGGCTGACGGCACCGTCGATCGCGCTGGCGGCGGTCGTGGCGGCGCTGGTGGCGCTCCTCGCCGCCGTCGTCGTCACGAGCGTCGAGGAGGGCGCTGACGGGCGTGCGCGTCTGCGTCCGGCCAGCCTGGGGCCCCTGCTCGGGGCGTGTGCGCTCGTGCTCGTCGCGGCGGCGCCGGTCGTCGTCGTCATCGTCGTCACGACCGTCGTGCGCGTCGTCGTCGAGCTGGGGGAGAGGCCCGTGGCCCACCCCGGGCGCCCCGTGGAGGAGACGGCGCCGACGGCGCGGATCACGTGGTCACCGCTGCTCGCCCGGGTGCCCGCACGTGCGGAGCCGCCGCCGGACTGACCGCGGGTCAAACGGCATGACCGCGGCGCCGGTCTCCCGGCTCCGCGGTCATGGAACGTGTCAGCGACTCAGATGCGGCACCAGAGCCACCACGGGACCGCACCGCAGAAGGAGATCTGCGGGGTGATCTCGCTGCCGCCCGGCGTGGACACCACGGGCTGGGTCACGACGGGCTGGGAGGTGCCGGGGAGCTCGTGGCTACCGGGCACGGACGCTGCCGCCGGTGCCATGGTCAGGCCGATGACCGCCAGGGCCAGGGCCGACGTGCGGGCGATGGTGGTCTTCATCAGAACCTCAGTTTCTGGTGATAGGGGTGGAGGTTTCCACATCGTCCCCGTCCAACGTCGTGGCAGTCATCCTTCGAAAGTAGGAAGAGGGTCCCTCAGGAGGATGAATTGTGGTCAGGTGCCGATCAGCGCACCAGGCGCCGTTCGTAGGCGTACACGACGATCTCGAGCCGGGAGCCGACCCCCATCTTTCGCATGATTGACGAGACATGTGTCTTGACGGTCGTCTCGGCGACGAAGAGCTCCTCGGCGATCTGCCCGTTGGAGCGACCGCGGCAGAGCAGCTCGAGCACCTCGTGCTCGCGGGAGGACAGCCCGATGTCCGAGGCCTCGGAGGAGCTCGGGGTGCGCAGCAGGTAGTTGTCGATGAGCCGGTCGGTCGGACCGGGGGAGACCACCCGGTTGCCGCTGTGCGCGCGGCGGATGGACTGGACGAGGTCCTGGGGGCTGGTGTTCTTGAGGAGGAACCCGGCGGCGCCGGCGTCGAGCGCCTCGAGGAGGAACTCGTCCTCGTCGAAGGTCGTGAGGAGCACGATGCGCAGGTTCGGGAACTCCTTGCGGAGCTGGACCGTCGCCTCGATCCCCGTCATCGTCGGCATCTGGATGTCCATGATGACGAGGTCCGGGTCGTGCGTGCGGACGAGGTCGCGGACCTGCGACCCGTCCTCGGCGGTCCCGACGACGTCGATGTCGTCCGCCGTCGCCACATAGCTCTGGAGCGTGGTGAGGACCATGGGGTCGTCGTCCACGAGGAGCACGCGGATCGTGGCCTTGTCGGTGGGTCCTGCGACACCCTCAGTGCTGTGCGGCACGCTCTACCTGTCCTTCACTCGCGGAGCTGATCGTCGGGATGGAGGCCTGGATGATCCATCTCCCATCATGATGACGTACGACGAGGCTGCCCCCGACCGCCTCGACACGTTCGCGCACGCCGATGAGCCCCACGCCGGAGCTGAGCGCACTGTCCGCCTCGGCCCCCTCGCGCGCGTCGTTGAGGAACAGGGCCCGGGTCTCGACGTCGGTCCGCTCGATCATCACGGTGCACGGCGCACCAGGGCGGGCGTACTTGGCCATGTTCGCCGTGCACTCCTGGATGACGCGCACGAGAGCGGTGCGGACGGAGAAGGGCAGGGGGAGGTCGACGTGGTCCTCGACGTGCACCTGGAGGGAGTGACCGGCCCGTTCGAGCGAGGCGCGGGCGTCGTCCAGCGCGCGCTGGAGGGTGGGCGCGGCGGCGGCGATCGCGGCAGGGACGTTCTCCGTCCCCGAGCGCCGGTCGCTGCCGTCCTCGGCCCGCAGGATCTTGAGCACTCCGCGCATGCTGACGACCGACTGGCGACCGATCGCGATCGCGTGATCGATCTCCTCGAGCACCTTCGGGTCCTGGATGCCCGTGAGCTTGGCTCGCTCGAGCGCCATGATGATCGAGGTGATGTCGTGGATCGAGGTGTCGTGCAGCTCCCGCGCGAGGTCACGACGCTGGCGGGTGAGCTGGGCAGCGGACGTGCGTTGGATGCGGTCGACGGAGCTGGAGAGGAAGCGCACCCCCTCACCGAGCAGGCAGGGGACGAAGAAGACGACGAGCCAGGACGCGACGTCCGCGAGCGGCAGGTCGGTGGGCTGCACCGTGGTGAGGATCGTGATGACGGTGGCGACGTACACGTACCCGATCGGCCGTGGACGGACGGCGATGAGCACACCGGTGGTGACGACGGACGTGACGATGGTGAGCGAGAACGGGTGCACACCGATGAGCAGCTCGGCCATGACGAGCGGGATCGAGAGGGCGGCCGCCACCACCGGCCACCGCCCCAGTCCGTAGAGGATGACGATGGCCGCCACCTGGACGACGGTGAGGCCGGTGGGGAGGTTGTCGACCTCGCTGATGTACAGCTCCCACACGAGCAGGCAGGTGACGCCCACGTAGAGCAGGACGCGGGCGCGCGCGGCCCAGCGCCTCTTCGTGTCGGGCTCCCGGCCGAGGCGGGAGGCGGCACGCGCGGTCGCCGTGCTGAAACGTCCTCTGAGGTCCATCACGGCGAATGGTTCCACACCCGGGTGCCGCGCGGTGAGAGTTTCCGCGTACCGCGGGCGGGCGGTGCGGGTGCGCGCCGCGGCCGGGACGTCGATCCTGGGCCGATGGCACCACGAGTCCCCAGCCCCGTCCCCGCCACCGTCGCACGGGCGGCCGCCGCGGCGGGCGGACAGCTCGCCGGCGTCGCGCTAGGCGCCTTCGGCCGGGTGCGGCGCGGCAAGCCGCTGCACCCGCGCGGCACCGTCCACGAGGCGGTCCTCACGGTATGGGGCGCCGAGCGCCCGTGGCAGGTCCCGCTCCTCGACGAGGCGGGCGAGCACCACGGGGTCGTCCGCGTCTCCCGTGCCGCGGGGCTGCCACCGCCCCTGCCCGACGTCCGAGGGCTGGCGCTGCGCCTGGAGGAGCCGACGGGAAGGGTCGACCTGCTCCTGTCGACCACCGGCGTCGGGCCCCTCACGCGCTTCGTCCTGCTCCCGCGGCTCACCGAGCGCCGCCCGATGACAACGCTCCTCCCGGTCCGCACGCCCACCGGCCCGCTCCTCCTGCGCCTCACCCCGGTCGCGTCCGGCGCGGCCGCCCGGACGTGGCTGCTGGCCGCGGCCCGCGGCAGCGGCCCCTGGGAGCCCGTGGGCCGCCTCGTCGCGACCACCCGGCCGGTGCGCCCCGACCCGGACCCGCCGCTGCGCTTCGACCCCGTCCGCCACCTGCCCGCGGGCGTGAGCCAGTACCCGTGGGTGCGGCTCGCGCGCGACCCGTCCTACGTCCGCTCGCGGCAGTGGTCCCCGCCGTCGCGCTGGCGTCCCCGTCAGGGTGCGTGACGCCCACGACGGCGTGATAGTGGGCAGGCCATGACCAGGCTCACACCGCCGACCGGGCGACTCATGAGGAGGCAGGATGTTCTTCCACAAGCAAGAGCTGCAGTTCAAAGCCACTCCCGACAAGCCGGACGCCGTGTACGCCCGCAAGCTCCAGGAGGTGCTCGGCGGTCAGTACGGTGAGATCAGCGTCGCGATGCAGTACGCCTTCCAGGGCTGGAACATGCACATCCCGGGCAAGTACCGCGACCTCGTGTTCGGCATCGGCGCCGAGGAGTTCGGCCACGTCGAGATGCTCGCCGTCATGATCGCCCAGCTCCTCGAGAAGTCCCCGCTCGGGATCACCGCGGACGCCGTCCAGTCCGACCCGACCGTCGCCGCGGTCATCGGCGGGACCGACGTCCAGCACGCCATCGTCGCGGGAGCCGGCGCCCGGCCCGTGGACTCGAACGGCAACCCCTGGCAGGGCTCGTACATCACCGCGAGCGGCAACCTCCTCGCCGACTTCACGGCCAACGCGAACGCCGAGATGCAGGGCCGCGTCCAGGTCGCCCGGCTCTACCACATGACCGACGACTCCGGTGTGCGGGACATGCTCGCCTTCCTCCTGGCGCGCGACACGATGCACCAGAACCAGTGGCTGCGCGCGGTCGAGGAGCTCAAGGCCGACGGTCTGGAGGAGCTGCCGACCCCCAGCAACTTCCCGCAGAAGAAGGAGCACACCGAGGTGTCCTACCAGTACCTCAACTTCTCCGACGGTGAGCACGCCAAGGACGGCAGCTGGGCCTCGGGCCCGTCGATCGACGGCAAGGGTGAGCACACGTACCACGACGGCCCGACGACGTCGGCGCCCATGCCGCCGCCCACCCGCCCGGACGCGCGGCTCTACGGCACCACCGACCTGCCGAACGCCGTCGAGAAGATCGCCGGCACCGTGCAGGACAAGCTGCACCGCGAGTAGGGCCGCCCACCAGCGATGGACCGGACCGGGCCACCTGCGGGTGACCCGGCCCCCCTCAGCACCCGAGGACAGGAGCACCCATGACCAGGCAGCACGACGTCGTCGTCGTCGGCGGAGGCAACGCCGGCATCTCCCTGGCGGCACGCCTGCGCCGGCTCGGGTGCCCCGACGTCTGCGTCGTCACGCCCGACCAGGACCACCTCTACCGCCCGCTGCTCAACTTCGTCGCGGGTGGTCAGGCGCCCTTCGACCGGCTCACCCGGCCGATGCGGGACGTCCTCCCCGAGGGCTGCACCTGGGAGGCGAGCCCCGCGGTGTCCGTGGACGCCGACGCGCGTGAGGTGACGCTCGCGTCCGGCACCCGGCTGGGCTACACGGACCTCGTGCTCGCCCCCGGCCTCGAGCCCGACATCGCGGCGACCCCGGGCCTCGGCGAGGCCATGGACCTCGGCTGGTCACGCACCTCCTACCTGCGCGACACGGTCGAGGCCACGTGGGACGCGATCCGCGGGACCGAGAGCGGACGCGTCGTGTTCACCGTCCCGCCCGAGCCGGCACCGGCGGGCGGGACCGCCCTCAAGCCGCTCTTCCTCGCCTGCGACCTCTGGCGCGCCCGCGGCGTCCTCGGCAGCATCGACGTCCACCTCGTCACGCCCTACGACGCCGTCCTCGACCTGCCCTTCGTCGACCGCCACCTCGAGCCGGCGCTCGAGCGCTTCGGCGTCACCGTCCACCACCGGGCGACCGTCGCGGGCGTCGACGCCCGCGGCCGGACCGTCACGGTCGCGAGCGACAACGGCACGCGGGACCTCGACGACGTCAGCTGGGCCTCGGTGGTCCCGCACTACCGGGCACCCGAGTGGGTGCGGCCCTTCGCGGGGGAGCACCCCGCCGGGCTCGTCGACGTCGACCCGGAGACCCTCGCGCACCGCAGCGTCCCGCGCCTGTGGAGCCTGGGCGACGTCGCCGACACCGGCACCCGGCCCTCCGGCGGAGCGCTGCGCCGCCAGGTGGCGATCCTCGCCGACAACGTTCAGGCAGCGCGCACCGGCCGGCCGCTCCAGCGCTACGACGGCTACACGGTCATCCCGATCACCGTGGACCGTCGCCGGCTGCTCCTCGCCGAGTTCGACCGTCACGGCACGCCCGCGCCGAGCATCAGCGCGGTCGACCTCACGGTCCCGCGCCGGCCGCTGTGGTTCTTCGACCGCTACGTCGAGCCGGTCGTCTACTACCGGCGCCTGCTCAAGGGCAAGGTCTGAGCCCCACGCGCATCGGTGCCCCGGGCGGGACTCGAACCCGCACTGTGCTGATTTTGAGTCAACCGCCTCTGCCAATTGGGCTACCGGGGCGAGCGCACCGTCACCCTAGCGGGCGCGTCTCCCACGGCCCAACCCGGCCCGAGTGTGGAGAAGATGCGGAGGATCACTGATCCGTCGGGGTGCCGCCGGGCAGTCGAGGCGGGCGGGCGAGTAGTGTTGTCGCCGTGAGTGAGAACAACGAGGCCGGCCCGGTCGAGGCTGCCACTGCCGATGACATCGTCCTGCCCGTCCGCGAGGACGTGCCGAAGGCTCCCGAGGGGGACGCGCGCCGCGTCGTCGTCGCCGAGGACGAGACGCTGATCCGTCTCGACATCGTCGAGACCCTCAAGGAGGCCGGCTTCGACGTCGTCGGTGAGGCGCCGGACGGGGAGACCGCGGTGCGGCTCGTCACCGAGCTCGAGCCCGACGTCGTCGTCATGGACGTCAAGATGCCCGGGATGGACGGCATCTCGGCGGCCGAGAAGATCATGGCCGACCGCACCTGCGCCGTCGTCATGCTCACCGCCTTTTCCCAGGCCGAGCTCGTCGAGCGGGCCCGTGACGCCGGTGCGATGGCCTACGTCGTCAAGCCCTTCACGACGGCGGACCTCCTGCCGGCGCTCGAGATCGCCATCTCGCGCTTCCAGGAGATCAGCTCCCTCGAGTCGGAGATCGCCGACCTCAACGAGCGCTTCGAGACCCGCAAGCGCGTCGACCGCGCCAAGGGCCTCCTCATGACGAAGATGGGGCTCACCGAGCCCGAGGCGTTCCGCTGGATCCAGAAGACCTCGATGGACCGCCGCCTCACCATGCGTGAGGTCGCCGACGCCGTCATCGACCAGGTCGGCGCCAAGTAGTCGCCGTCGGCCGCCTACGTGCGGTCGACGAGCATGCACGTGAGACGGGCGGTGCACACGCGCCGCCCGTCCTCGTCGGTGATGGTGACGTCGTAGGTCGCCAGCCGCCCGCCCAGGTGCAGCGGCGTGGCGACGGCGGTGACGAAGCCGGAGCGGACCGCGCGGTGGTGCGTGGCGCTGAGGTCGACGCCGACCGCGCCCCGGCCCGCCCCGGCGTGGAGCGTCGCCGCCACGGAGCCGACCGTCTCGGCCAGAGCAGCCGACGCACCGCCGTGGAGCAGGCCGACGACCTGCGTGTTGCCCTCCACCGGCATCCGCGCCGAGACGTGCTCCGGGCTCGCGGTGAGGAACTCGATGCCGAGGCGCTCGGTGAGCGTGCCCAGGCTGCCGACGGAGTCCTGGAGGCGCGCGAGGAGGTCGGGGTCGGTGCTCGTCATGGGCCCAGCCTGCCACGCCCCCGGGCGCCCTCCGGCTCGCCGCTGGAGCGCGGTGTCGGTGCCGCCACTTAGGGTTGGGGGCGTGAGCACGAGCACCGACCGCCCCCGCCTCCTCGTCGTCGACGGCCACTCCATGGCCTTCCGCGCCTTCTACGCACTGCCCGTGGAGAACTTCTCGACGACGACCGGCCAGCCGACCAACGCCGTCTTCGGCTTCACGTCGATGCTGATCAACCTGCTGGCCGCGGAGGAGCCCACGCACATCGCCGTCGCCTTCGACGCCGGGCGCACCACCTTCCGCACCGAGCAGTACAGCGAGTACAAGGCCACCCGCGACGCGACCCCCGAGCCCTTCCGCGGGCAGGTCGCCCTCATCGTCGAGGTGCTCGACGCCATGGGCATCCCGCACCTCACCAAGGAGGGCTTCGAGGCGGACGACATCATCGCCACGCTCGCCACGCAGGGCGCGGCGGACGGCCTGGACGTGCTCGTCATCTCCGGTGACCGCGACACCTTCCAGCTCGTCCGGGAGGACGTCACCGTCCTCTACCCGGTCAAGGGCGTCTCCTCGCTCGCCCGGATGACCCCGCAGGCCGTGCTCGACAAGTACGGCGTGCCGCCCGAGCGCTACCCGGACCTCGCCGCCCTCGTCGGTGAGACGAGCGACAACCTCCCCGGCGTGCCCGGCGTGGGACCGAAGACGGCCGCCAAGTGGATCGGCGCCTACGACGGCCTCGAGGGCATCCTCGCGCGTGCCGAGGAGGTGACCGGCAAGGCCGGGCAGTCGCTGCGCGACAACCTCGAGCAGGTGGCCCTCAACCGCAAGCTCAACCGCCTCCTCACCGACGTCGAGCTCCCGGTCAAGGTGGACGACCTCAGCCGCAAGGCGGTGGACCGCGAGGCCGTCCATTCGGTCTTCGACGCCCTCGAGTTCGCCGTCCTGCGCGAGCGGCTCTTCGCCAGCCTGCCGGCCGAGGCGGCCCCCGCGGCCGACCAGGGCGTCGAGGTCGACGTCACCGCCCTGGGGCCGGGGGAGCTCGCCGGCTGGCTGGAGGCGCGCCGCGGCCGGCTGCTGGGACTCGAGGTCACCGGGACCTCCGCTCAGGGGACCGGGGACGCGTGGGCACTGGCCCTCGCCGACGACGCCACGTCCGCCGCCACGCTCGACCTCACCTCGATCACGCCGGAGGACGACGCCGTCCTCGCGGCGTGGCTCGCCGACCCCGCCGCACCGAAGACCCTCCACGACGCCAAGGCGGCGGCCCACGCCCTGTCGGGGCGCGGCCTCACCCTCGAGGGCATCGCCTTCGACACCGCCGTGGCCGCCTACCTGTGCCGCCCCGACCAGCGCCGCTACGACCTCGCCGACCTCACGCTGCGCCACCTGCGCCGCGAGCTCGTCGCCGAGGAGGACGCCGGCGGCCAGGGCATGCTCGTCCTGGACGACTCCGCCGCCGGGCGGCAGGCCGGGGTGCGCGCCGTCGCCGTCCGTGACCTCACCACCGTCCTCCAGGGCGAGCTCGAGGACCGCGGCGCCGGCCACCTCCTCGCCGACCTCGAGCTGCCCGTCCTCGGGGCCCTCACCCGCATGGAGCGCGCCGGGATCGCGGCGGACCTCGAGTACCTCCGCGAGCTCGAGGACCGCTTCGGCAACGCCGTCGAGGACGCGGCCGCCGCCGCGTACGGCGTCATCGGTCACGAGGTCAACCTCTCCTCCCCGAAGCAGCTCCAGGAGGTGCTCTTCACCGAGCTGGAGATGCCGAAGACGAAGAAGACCAAGACCGGCTACACGACCGACGCCGACGCCCTGGCCGACCTCTTCGCCAAGACCGAGCACCCCTTCCTCGCCCACCTGCTCGCCCACCGTGACGCGATCCGGCTGCGGCAGACGGTCGAGGGGCTCCTCCGCTCGGTCGCCCCGGACGGCCGCATCCACACGACCTTCCACCAGACGATCGCGGCCACCGGCCGGCTCAGCTCGACCGACCCCAACCTCCAGAACATCCCGGTGCGCACCGAGGAGGGCCAGCGGATCCGCCGCGGCTTCGTCGTCGGCGAGGGCTTCGCCACCCTGCTCACCGCGGACTACTCCCAGATCGAGATGCGCATCATGGCGCACCTCTCGGGGGACCCCGGCCTCATCGACGCCTTCCGCAGCGGGGAGGACCTCCACTCCTACGTCGGCTCGCGCGTCTTCGAGGTGCCCACCGACCAGGTGACGAGCGCGATGCGGGCGAAGATCAAGGCGATGAGCTACGGCCTGGCGTACGGCCTGTCCGCCTTCGGGCTCTCGCGCCAGCTGCGCATCGAGGTCGGTGAGGCGCGCACGCTCATGGACGACTACTTCGAGCGCTTCGGCGGGGTGCGCGACTACCTCGCCGGGGTGGTCGACGAGGCGCGCCGCACCGGGTACACCGAGACGATCATGGGCCGGCGGCGCTACCTGCCCGACCTCACGAGCGACAACCGCCAGCGCCGCGACATGGCCGAGCGGATGGCGCTCAACGCGCCGATCCAGGGCAGCGCCGCCGACATCATCAAGGTCGCGATGGTCGAGGTCGAGCGGGGCCTCCACGCCGCCGGCCTCAGCTCGCGCCTGCTGCTCCAGGTCCACGACGAGCTCGTCCTCGAGGTCGCGCCGGGGGAGGAGGAGACCGTCGAGGCGCTCGTCCGGGAGCGGATGGCCGCCGCCGCCGAGCTCCAGGTCCCCCTCGACGTCTCCGTCGGCCACGGCCGCTCCTGGCACGAGGCCGCCCACTGAGGGCCGGCGGTGACCGGGATGACACGGGCATGAGCGGGGTGGGCTTCTGGGAGGTCGACGCGGCCGCCGCGGCGCGCGCGAACGGCCGGTGGTGGAGCGAGAACGCCGCCGAGTACCTCGACGAGCACGGCGCCTTCCTCGGCGACGCCGACTTCCGCTGGTGCCCGGAGGGGCTGCGCGAGGAGGAGGCCGGCCTCCTCGGGGATGTCAGCGGCCTGCGGGTGCTCGAGGTCGGCGCCGGCGCCGCCCAGTGCTCGCGCTGGCTCGCCGGGCGGGGCGCCGAGGTGCTCGCCACCGACATCGCCCCCGGCATGGTCGCCGCCTCCGCCGAGCTCGACCGGCGCACCGGCAGCCGCGTGCCCGCCGTCGTCGCCGACGCCCGCGCCCTGCCCCTGGCGGACGCCAGCGTCGACCTCGCCTTCACCTCCTTCGGCGCGATCGCCTTCGTCCCGGACGCGGCCCGCATCCACGCCGAGGTCGCCCGCGTGCTGCGCCCGGGCGGCCGCTGGGTGTTCGCCGTCGTTCACCCCGTGCGCTGGGTCTTCCCCGACGACCCCACGTCCGGCGGCATGCGGGTGCTGCGCTCGTACTTCGACCGCACCCCGTACGTCGAGACCGACGACGCCGGCGCGCCGCTCTACGCCGAGTACCACCGCACGCTGGGGGACCACGTCCGGGAGGTGACGGCCGCGGGCCTCGTCGTCGACGACGTCGTTGAGCCGGAGTGGGAGGAGGACAACCTCCAGGTGTGGGGCGGGTGGGGTCCGCACCGGGGCCGCTACGTGCCCGGGACCGCCATCTTCGTCACCCACCGGGGACCTTCGGCGGTGAGCACGCCCGGCGGTAGTCGTTAGGGTTGACGGTGGTCCCGGCGCCCCGCGCCATCCCCACCCCCACACCCAGGAGCCCACACGTGCGAATCGGTCTGCTCACCGGCGGCGGTGACTGCCCCGGCCTCAACGCGGCGATCCGGGCGGTCGTCAAGCGCGGGCTGGGGGAGTACGGGCACTCGATCATCGGCTTCCGCAACGGGTGGAAGGGCGTCGCCGAGGGCGACGTCATGCCGCTCACGCGTCACGACATCCGCGGCGTCCTCGACACCGGTGGCACGCTGCTCGGCACCGCCCGCTACCACCCGCACTCCGCCGACGGCGGCCTCGACGCGGTCCGCGCCACCCTCGAGGCGGAACGGATCGAGGCACTGATCTGCATCGGCGGTGACGGCACCCTCCACGCGGCGAGCAAGGTCGCCGAGGAGACGGGCACCAAGATCGTCGCGATCCCCAAGACGATCGACAACGACGTCGCCGGCACGGACCGCTCGATCGGTTTCGACACGGCCGTCCACATCGCCACCGAGGCCATCGACCGCATCCACACGACCGCGGAGAGCCACAACCGCGTCATGGTCATCGAGCTCATGGGCCGCTCCGCGGGGTGGATCGCCGTCCAGGCCGGGATCGCCGGCGGCGCGGAGGTCGTCCTCACCCCCGAGGAGCCCTTCGACATCGACAGGGTCACCCGCTACCTCAAGCACCGGCACCGGGCCCACGCCTCCTTCTCGATCGTCGTCGTCGCCGAGGGTGCCGTCCCGGCCCAGGGCAGCTCGATGGAGTGGGAGACGAAGTACGGCAAGTTCGGCGAGATCGTCTCCGGAGCCATCAGCGAGCGGGTGGCCGAGGAGATCGCCGCGCGCACCGGGTTCGACACGCGGGTCACCGTCCTCGGCCACGTCCAGCGCGGCGGCACGCCGCTGCCCTCGGACCGCATCCTCGGCTCCCGCTTCGGCGTCGCCGCCGTCGACGCCCTCCAGCAGGGCCGCACGAGCGTCATGACGGCGCTGCGCGGCGAGGAGGTCGTCCTCGTGCCCCTCGAGGAGGTCGCGGGGAAGGCCAAGCCGGTCCCGGAGGAGCTCATCCGGGTGGCCAACGCGCTGGCCTGAGCGATTCTTGTCCCCGCCGGTCGGGACGAGTAGGATCACCCGAGGTGACGTGTGCTCGCGGCTGGCGACACCTTGGTGGACGGAGCTCCGCTGGGCGTGTGGTGGGTCGCGCGGTGTGCGAGCCGACAACCCATATCCGCACTATTCCCTGTCCGCATCGGAGTCCGTAACTCAATGACCATCACTACGCCCACTCAGCCGACTGCCCCGCAGGTCGCGATCAACGACATCGGGTCGGCCGAGGAGCTCCTCGCCGCTATCGACGAGACCATCAAGTACTTCAACGATGGAGACATCGTCGAGGGCACCGTCGTCAAGGTCGACCGGGACGAGGTCCTCCTCGACATCGGTTACAAGACCGAGGGCGTCATCCTCTCCCGCGAGCTGTCGATCAAGCACGACGTCGACCCCGACGAGGTCGTCTCCGTCGGTGACCAGATCGAGGCGCTCGTCCTCCAGAAGGAGGACAAGGAGGGCCGGCTTCTCCTGTCCAAGAAGCGCGCGCAGTACGAGCGGGCCTGGGGCACGATCGAGAAGATCAAGGAGGAGGACGGCGTCGTCACCGGCACCGTCATCGAGGTCGTCAAGGGTGGCCTCATCCTCGACATCGGCCTCCGTGGCTTCCTCCCCGCCTCGCTGGTCGAGATGCGCCGCGTGCGCGACCTGCAGCCCTACGTGGGCAAGGAGCTCGAGGCCAAGATCATCGAGCTCGACAAGAACCGCAACAACGTCGTGCTCTCGCGTCGTGCGTGGCTCGAGCAGACCCAGTCCGAGGTCCGCTCCACCTTCCTGCAGACCCTGCAGAAGGGCCAGGTCCGCCAGGGCGTCGTGTCCTCGATCGTCAACTTCGGTGCGTTCGTCGACCTCGGCGGCGTCGACGGTCTCGTCCACGTCTCCGAGCTGTCCTGGAAGCACATCGACCACCCGAGCGAGATCGTCGAGGTCGGCCAGGAGGTCACCGTCGAGGTCCTCGACGTCGACATGGACCGCGAGCGTGTCTCCCTGTCGCTCAAGGCGACGCAGGAGGACCCGTGGCAGGCCTTCGCCCGCACCCACGCGATCGGGCAGGTCGTCCCCGGAAAGGTCACCAAGCTCGTCCCCTTCGGCGCCTTCGTGCGTGTCGAGGACGGCATCGAGGGCCTCGTCCACATCTCCGAGCTGGCCGTGCGCCACGTCGAGGTGCCCGAGCAGGTCGCGAAGGTCGGTGACGAGGTCTTCGTCAAGGTCATCGACATCGACCTCGAGCGTCGCCGGATCTCGCTGTCCCTCAAGCAGGCCAACGAGGGCGTCGACCCGAGCAGCGACGACTTCGACCCGTCGCTCTACGGCATGGCCGCGGAGTACGACGAGCAGGGGAACTACAAGTACCCCGAGGGCTTCGACCCGGAGACCAACGAGTGGCTCGAGGGCTACGACACCCAGCGCGAGGCCTGGGAGGCTCAGTACGCCGAGGCCCACTCCCGCTGGGAGGCCCACAAGCAGCAGGTCGCCGCTGCGATGGAGGCCGACGTCGAGGCGTCGACCACCACGAGCTCCAGCTCGAGCTCCAGCTCCAGCAGCTCCTCCGCCGGCGCCGGTTCGGCCACGTCCTACACCTCGGCCCCGGTCGAGGCGGCAGGCACGCTGGCCTCTGACGAGGCGCTCGCCGCGCTTCGTGAGAAGCTCACCGGTAACTGACCTGAGCACCCAGCGGCCCGTCACCCGAGAGGGTGGCGGGCCGCTGGCCTGTCTTCGTTAGGCTCGGCCGGTGCCTACCGTCCTCGTCACCGGCTTCGGCCCCTTCTCCGACCACGCGGACAACCCCTCCGCCCTCGCCGTCGACGCCCTCGCCCGCGAGTGGTCGGCGCCCGACGGCGTCACGGTCGTCACCGAGACCCTGCCCGTCTCCTTCGCCCGCGCGACCGAGCGCGTCGCTGCGCTCGTCGCCGAGCACCGGCCCGCCGTCGTCCTCGGCGTCGGGCTCGCCGCCGGGCGGGACAGGATCTCCCTCGAGCGCGTGGCCCTCAACCTCTGCGACGCGCGCATCCCCGACGTCGACGGCGCCCAGCCGGTCGACGTCCCCGTCCTGCCGGGCGAGCCGCTCGCCCGCCCCGCGACGCTGCCCGTCAAGGCGGCCCTCGCTGCCGTGCGGGCCGCCGGCCTGCCGGCCGAGCTGTCCCTCTCCGCCGGTTCCTACGTGTGCAACGCCGTCATGTACGCCGCACTGGCGGCGGTGCCCGAGGGCGTGCCCGCCGGCTTCGTCCACGTGCCTGCCGCCGACGTCGTGCCCGTCGCCGACGTCGTCACCGCCCTGGGCCTCGTGCTCGACACCGTGCTCGCCGACCCGGTGGACGTCGTCGTCCCCGGCGGCAGGGAGGACTGAGGTGCTCCGTCTCGGCCTCACCGGAGGCATCGGTGCCGGCAAGTCGACGGTGGCCCGCGAGCTCGAGCGGCTCGGCGCCGTCGTCGTCGACGCCGACGCGATCGCTCGCGAGGTCGTCGCGACCGGCACCACCGGGCTGGCGGCGGTCGTCGCGGAGTTCGGGGAGGAGGTCCTCACCGCGGACGGCGCCCTCGACCGCGCGGCGCTCGGGCGCGTCGTCTTCGCCGACCCGGCCGCGCGTGCCCGCCTCGAGGAGATCACCCACCCGCTCATCGCCGCCGAGACGGCGCGCCGGGTGGTGGACCTGCCGCCGGGAGCCGTCGTCGTGCACGACGTCCCCCTCATCGTCGAGCGCGGGCTGGCCGACCGCTACGACCTCGTCGCCGTCGTCGGTGCCGACGAGGACGTGCGCCTGGAACGGCTGGTCCGCGACCGGGGCATGTCGCGCGAGGACGCGCTCGCCCGGATCGGTGCCCAGGCCACCGACGCCGAGCGGCGGGCCGTCGCCGACGTCTGGCTCGACAACTCCGGCAGCCCCGAGGAGCTGCTCGCGCAGGTGCGCCGGCTGTGGGAGGAACGGCTCCTCCCCGAGGCGCGACGGCGGTAGGTCTTGTGGGTGTACCTAGGTACGTGCTGTACTTAGGAACGTGACCGACGCATCCGAGTCCCGCTGGCCCGCCCCGTGGGTGCGCGCCGCGCTCCCGACGGCGGTGCTCGCCTCGCTGGAGGACGGTGCCCTGCACGGCTACGCCATCGCCCAGCGGCTCGCCGCCCAGGGTCTGGGCCGTCCGCGCGGCGGCTCGCTCTACCCGCTGCTGAGCGCGCTCGAGGCGGACGGGGCGGTCACGGCCTCCTGGGACCAGGGGGAGAGCGGCCCGGGCCGCCGCACCTATGCCCTCACCGCCGGGGGAGCCGAACGCCTCGCGCAGGAGCGCGCGGCCTGGGCTGCCCTCACCGACGCACTGAGTCGACCCCGCCTCCGGGAGGACCACCATGGCTGACAGAGTTCTCGACCTTGCCGACGACTTCCTCACCGCCCGCGGTGTGCCCGACGACGTCGAGTGGGCGCGCACCGCGGCCGCCCGGCTCGTCCTCGAGGACGTGCGTCCCGACCTCGCCCGGCGCGCGCTCACCGCGGCCCGCGAGCAGGTCGCAGCGACCGGGGAGTCGCCCGCGGACCTCTTCGGTGAGCCGGTCGAGTGGGTCCGCGAGCAGCGCGAGGACGGCGAGCCGGTGACCGAGCCGCCCCGGGCGACGCCGGCGCGGGAGCTCGCGATGGCGAGCCTCCTCGGCGCGGCCTGGATCGCCGTCCTCATCCTCGTCGTCTCCCTCCTCCAGCGGGAGTGGCGCCAGACCTACACGTGGCCGCTCCTCCTCGCCCCGCTCCTCCTCGCGACAGCGGGGCAGCTCGTCCGCGCGGTCTACGAGCGTGTCGGGCGGGCGCGCTCCCAGCGCGCCGCGGTGGTGGCCGCCGGCCTCGTCCTCGTCCCGGCCGCAGTGGTCCTCGCCCTCTTCTTCCTCGGCACCAGGGACGCCGTCGTCGTCGAGGCCAGCTCGCTGTGGCTCCTCGTCTCCGCGGCCGTGCACGTCGCCCTCTGCGTCCTCCTCGCGCGCCTGTGGCCCGCGCCGGCGCCCCGGACCGCGGTGGCGGAACCGGGCGACGCCGCCTGGTTCGCGGAGCTCGGAGCCACGCTGCGGCAGCGCGGTGACATGACCGACCGCCGGGTGGAGCAGATCCTCGCGGAGACCCGTGCCCACGCGCAGGACGCCGGCACCCCTGTCGCTGCCGAGTTCGGGCCGGCCGCCGAGTACGCCGCCCGCTTCCCGGCGGACGAGCCGGTCGCCGCCCGGCGGCGAGCCTGGTTCTTCAGCGCCCTGTCCGTCGTCCCCGCGGCGCTGCTGGTCGGCTACACCCTCGAGGAGGGGTGGAGATGGGGCTCCCCGCACCTGTCCGCCCTGCTGTGGCTGCTGCTCGCGGGCGGCACGGCGGTGGCGAGCTGGCGCCAGGTGCTGCGCGCCCGCTGAGCGCGTCCGCCCCTCGCGAAGTCGCCCCGCCGATGTCGGTGGCCCGACGTACCGTAATGCCATGCGTCCCGTCACCGACCTGCAGCGGTCCGTCGCGCCGATCGAGGTCGTCTCGGAGTACACCCCCTCCGGCGACCAGCCCACGGCCATCGCCGAGCTCGCCGAGCGCCTGAGGGCGGGGGAGAAGGACATCGTCCTCCTCGGTGCCACCGGTACCGGCAAGTCGGCCACGACGGCGTGGCTCGTCGAGCAGGTGCAGCGCCCCACCCTCGTCATGGCACCGAACAAGACCCTCGCGGCGCAGCTCGCCACCGAGTTCCGCGAGCTGCTGCCCAACAACGCCGTCGAGTACTTCGTCTCCTACTACGACTACTACCAGCCCGAGGCCTACGTCCCGAGCACGGACACCTTCATCGAGAAGGACTCCTCGATCAACGACGAGGTCGAGCGTCTGCGCCACTCGGCGACGAACAACCTCCTCACCCGGCGGGACGTCGTCGTCGTCGCGTCCGTCTCGTGCATCTACGGCCTGGGCACGCCGCAGGAGTACGTCGACCGGATGGTCCAGCTCAAGGTCGGCGACACCATGGAGCGTGACGACCTCCTGCGCCGCTTCGTCCAGATGCAGTACACCCGCAACGACCTCGCCTTCACCCGCGGCACCTTCCGCGTCCGGGGGGACACGATCGAGATCATCCCGGTGTACGAGGAGCTGGCGATCCGCATCGAGATGTTCGGTGACGAGATCGACGCGCTCTACACCCTGCACCCACTCACCGGGGAGGTCGTCCGGCGCGAGGAGTCGATCCACCTCTTCCCGGCCAGCCACTACGTCGCCGGCCCCGAGCGGATGGAGCGCGCCATCGCGACCATCGAGCAGGAGCTCGCCGAGCGGCTGGAGGAGCTCGAGTCCCAGAACAAGCTCCTCGAGGCGCAGCGGCTGCGCATGCGCACCACCTACGACATCGAGATGATGCGCCAGATCGGTACGTGCTCCGGGATCGAGAACTACTCCCGGCACATCGACGGCCGCGGTCCGGGCACCGCACCGCACACGCTCCTCGACTACTTCCCGGAGGACTTCCTCCTCGTCATCGACGAGTCGCACGTGACGGTCCCGCAGATCGGTGCCATGTACGAGGGCGACATGTCCCGCAAGCGCACGCTCGTCGAGCACGGCTTCCGGCTGCCCAGCGCCATGGACAACCGGCCGCTGCGGTGGGAGGAGTTCCTCGAGCGCATCGGTCAGACCGTCTACCTCTCCGCCACGCCCGGTGCCTACGAGCTGTCCCAGTCCGACGGCGTCGTCGAGCAGATCATCCGCCCCACCGGCCTCGTCGACCCGCAGGTCGTCGTCAAGCCCACCCAGGGGCAGATCGACGACCTCCTCGGGGAGATCCGCGCGCGCACCGAGCGCGACGAGCGCGTCCTCGTGACGACGCTGACGAAGAAGATGGCCGAGGACCTCACCGACTACCTCCTCGAGCGGGGCGTCAAGGTGCAGTACCTCCACTCCGAGGTGGACACCCTGCGCCGGGTGGAGCTGCTGCGTGAGCTGCGCCTGGGCGTCGTCGACGTCCTCGTCGGCATCAACCTCCTGCGCGAGGGGCTCGACCTCCCCGAGGTGTCCCTCGTCGCGATCCTCGACGCCGACAAGCAGGGCTTCCTCCGCTCGGCGACCTCCCTCATCCAGACGATCGGCCGCGCGGCCCGCAACGTCTCCGGCGAGGTCCACATGTACGCCGACTCGATCACGGCCGCGATGGCCGAGGCCATCGAGGAGACCACCCGGCGCCGCGAGAAGCAGGTCGCCTACAACGAGGAGCACGGCATCGACCCGACCCCGCTGCGCAAGCGGATCGCGGACGTCACCGACATGCTCGCGCGCGAGTCGATCGACACCGCCGAGCTCCTCGAGGGCGGCTACCGCAAGGCGGGCAAGGGCCCCAGCTCCAAGGACAAGCAGGTCACCGGCTCGGCCCTGCGTGACCGCCTGGGCACCGCCGCCGCGAGCGACCTCGCCGACCTCATCCACCAGCTCGACCAGCAGATGCGCGGCGCGGCGGAGGAGCTCCAGTTCGAGCTCGCGGCCCGGCTGCGTGACGAGATCGGCGACCTCAAGAAGGAGCTGCGCCAGATGCAGGCGGCTCAGTGACGCCACTCACCGGGCGGCTGGGTGCCGGGGTGCCCGACATGTCGTAAGGTCGTCCGGCGGAGGGGAGTATTCCCCAACGGTGGTGTCGTCATCACAGCGGGTCAGTGCCCGCTCGGTGCCACCGGCGCACGACGGCGGAGCCATCGCCACCACGTGCGCGGAAGAGACCTCCGGTACCCGAACCTACGTACCGGAGGCGCAGTGGACGTCCACGCACTCGGCTGGATCGCCCTCATCGGCATCATCCTCGTCATGATCACGGTCGACATCATCGGCCACGTCAAGACCCCCCACGCACCGACGCTGCGGGAGGCCGCCTGGTGGTCGGTCGCCTACGTCGCCATGGCGCTCGTCTTCGGCGTCATCGTCTGGTTCGTCTGGGGATCGACGTACGGCGGGGAGTACTTCGCCGGCTACATCACCGAGAAGAGCCTGTCGGTCGACAACCTCTTCGTCTTCGTCATCATCATCGCGGCCTTCCGTGTCCCACGGAACTACCAGCAGGAGGTGCTGCTGGCCGGCATCGTCATCGCCATCGTGCTGCGCGGCGTCTTCATCGCCCTCGGCTCCGCGGCGATCGACAACTTCTCCTGGGTCTTCTACCTCTTCGGTGCCTTCCTCGTCTGGACGGCCATCTCCCAGGCGCGGCAGGGTGTGGAGACGGTCTCGGAGGACGACGAGTACCAGGAGAACGGCTTCGTCCGCCTCGTGCGCCGCTTCGTGCCGGTCACCGAGGACTACGTCGGGGGCAAGCTCGTCACCAAGATCGACGGCAAGCGGATGATCACCCCGATGCTCCTCGCGATCCTCGCCATCGGCAGCGCGGACATCCTCTTCGCGGTCGACTCCATCCCCGCGATCTTCGGTCTCACCCAGGAGCCGTACCTCGTCTTCGCGGCGAACGCGTTCTCGCTCCTCGGCCTGCGGCAGCTGTACTTCCTCATCGACGGGCTCCTCGAGAAGCTCGTCTACCTCCACTACGGGCTGGCGGCGATCCTCGGCTTCATCGGGATCAAGCTCATCATCCACGCCCTGCACACCAACGAGCTCGGCTTCATCAACGGCGGCGAGGAGTGGCACGGCCTGCCCGAGCCGGGCATCGCCGTCTCGCTCCTGTGGATCATCGGCGTCCTCACGGTCACGGTGCTCGCGAGCATCGCCAAGAACAAGAAGGTCGCCCGGGAGGCCGACCAGGTCGAGCGCTGAGCCTGCCGACGGCCCGGCCGCCCCACCGGGGGCCGGGCC
>NZ_JACSPO010000001.1:654584-674328 GCF_014837105.1 Oceanitalea stevensii
CGGGCGCCGTGGTCCGCGGCCCAGCGGACGGCCCCCCCCGGGGGCGCCCGGGCCGTCGTGCTACCAGCCGCGCGCCCGCCACTCGGCGAGGTGGGGCCGTTCCGCCCCGAGCGTCGTCGGGAGCCCGTGGCCCGGCCACACGACGGTGTCGTCAGGGTAGACGGCGAAGAGCCGCTCCTCGACGTCGTCGAGCAGGTTGGTGAAGTCCGCGGGGCTCGTCGTCCTGCCCACCCCGCCGGGGAAGAGGCTGTCGCCGGTCACCAGGTGCACGCGCCCGGGGTGGGGTGCGTCGTCGGGCTCGGTGAGGGCGAGGGCCACCGACCCGGGCGTGTGGCCGCGCAGGGCGATGACGTCCAGCACCAGCTCGCCGGCGGCGTCGACGGTGAGGCGGTCGCCGTGGGACAGGAGCGCGTCCACAGGGACCGCCAGGTCCGGTGCGTCCGGGGCGCCCGCCGCGGTCCGCGCACCCGTCGCCGCGACGACGGCGGGCAGGGCACGGTGGTGGTCCCAGTGCCCATGGGTGGTGACGACGGTCCGCAGCGGGCCGTCGCCGAGCATCGCGAGGATCGCCTCGGCATCGTCCGCGGCGTCGACGAGCAGCTGCTCCCCGGTCCGCGCGGTGAGGAGGTAGACGTTGTTGTCCATGGCGGAGACGGCCAGCCGCTCGAGGCTGGCGCCGCCCAGTGGGGTGAGGTCGGTCATCACCCGATCCTGCCAGCCGCGACACGCCCGTGACGTCGAACACATGTACAGGCGCCTGAGCGGCAGGGCTCGTATCATCGCCGGGTGAGTGATCAGCTTCTCGTCCGTGGTGCGCGCGAGCACAACCTCCGCAACGTCGACCTCGAGCTTCCTCGCGACAGCATCGTCGTGTTCACCGGGCTCTCCGGCTCCGGCAAGTCCTCCCTCGCCTTCGACACGATCTTCGCCGAGGGGCAGCGCCGCTACGTCGAGTCGCTGTCCTCCTACGCGCGGCAGTTCCTCGGGCAGATGGACAAGCCCGACGTCGACTTCATCGAGGGCCTGAGCCCCGCCGTCGCCATCGACCAGAAGTCCACGAGCCGCAACCCGCGCTCGACCGTCGGCACGATCACCGAGATCTACGACTACCTGCGCCTGCTCTACGCGCGCGCCGGCACCCAGTACTGCCCGGTGTGCGGGGAGCGGGTGACCGCGCAGTCGCCGCAGCAGATCGTCGACCGCCTCCAGGAGATGCCCGAGGGCACCCGCTTCCAGATCCTCGCGCCCGTCGTCCGCGGCCGGAAGGGCGAGTACCTCGACCTCTTCCGCGAGCTCCAGTCCACCGGCTTCTCCCGGGCGCGGGTGGACGGCACCGTCGTCTCCCTCGCGGAGCCGCCCACGCTGGAGAAGAAGATCAAGCACGACATCGACGTCGTCGTCGACCGCCTCGTCGTGCGCGAGTCCATGCGTCAGCGCCTCACCGACTCCGTGGAGACCGCCCTGCGCCTGGCGGAGGGGCTGCTCGTCGTCGAGTTCGTCGACCTTCCGGGTGACGACCCCGAGCGGGAGCGCCGCTTCTCCGAGAAGCGGGCCTGCCCCAACGACCACCCCCTGTCGCTGGAGGAGATCGAGCCGCGGACCTTCTCCTTCAACGCGCCCTACGGCGCGTGCCCGGAGTGCTCCGGAATCGGCTCCAAGCTCGAGGTCGACCCCGAGCTCATCGTCCCGGACGAGGAGCTCTCCCTCGCCGACGGCGCCGTCCAGCCGTGGGCCCGCGCGTCCTCGGAGTACTTCCTGCGCCTGCTCCGCGCGCTCGGCGAGGAGCTCGGCTTCTCCGTCGACGTCCCGTGGCGCAGCCTCCCCGCCCGCGCCAAGGAGGCGGTGCTCCACGGCAAGGACCACGAGGTCCACGTGCGGTACCGCAACCGCTGGGGCCGGGAGCGCGCCTACTCGACCGGCTTCGAGGGCGCCGTCACCTACGTCACGCGCAAGCACGCCGAGACCGAGTCCGACTCCTCCCGGGAGCGCTACGAGGGCTACATGCGCGAGGTCGCGTGCTCGGTGTGCAAGGGCGCCCGCCTCAAGCCCGAGGTCCTCGCCGTCAAGCTCGGCGGCATGTCCATCGCCGACCTCTGCGCGATGCCCATCGAGGACATCGCCCCCTTCCTCGACACCCTCGACCTCGGCGCCCGCGAGCGGGCCATCGCCGGGCAGGTGCTCAAGGAGATCTACGCGCGCCTCGGCTTCCTCGTCGACGTCGGGCTCACCTACCTCACCCTCGCCCGCCCGGCCGGCACCCTGTCCGGCGGGGAGGCGCAGCGCATCCGTCTCGCCACCCAGATCGGCTCGGGCCTCGTCGGCGTCCTCTACGTTCTCGACGAGCCGAGCATCGGGCTGCACCAGCGCGACAACCGGCGGCTCATCGACACCCTCGTGCGGCTGCGTGACCTCGGCAACACCCTCATCGTCGTCGAGCACGACGAGGACACGATCCGGGTCGCCGACTGGATCGTCGACATCGGCCCGGGCGCGGGGGAGCAGGGCGGCCACATCGTCCACTCCGGCCACCTGCCCGAGCTGCTGGCGAACGAGGAGTCGCTCACCGGCGCCTACCTCTCCGGGCGGCGCTCGATCCCGCAGCCCGAGGTCCGGCGTCCCATCGACAAGAACCGCAAGGTCCGCGTCGTCGGCGCCCGGGAGAACAACCTCAAGAACGTCACGGTCGACTTCCCGCTCGGTGTGCTCACGTCCGTCACGGGCGTGTCCGGCTCGGGCAAGTCGAGCCTCGTCAACGGCATCCTCTACACGGTGATGGCGAACGAGCTCAACCGGGCCCGTCGCGTCCCCGGCCGCCACACCCGCGTCACCGGCCTCGAGCACCTCGACAAGGTCGTCCACGTCGACCAGAGCCCGATCGGCCGCACACCGCGCTCCAACCCCGCCACCTACACCGGCGTGTGGGACCACGTGCGCAAGCTCTTCGCCGACACCCCGGAGGCCAAGGTCCGCGGCTACGGCCCTGGGCGCTTCTCCTTCAACGTCAAGGGCGGGCGCTGCGAGGCGTGCAAGGGCGACGGCACGCTGAAGATCGAGATGAACTTCCTCCCGGACGTCTACGTCCCCTGCGAGGTGTGCCACGGGGCGCGGTACAACCGCGAGACCCTCGAGGTGCGCTTCAAGGGCAAGACGGTCGCCGAGGTGCTCGACATGCCGATCTCCGAGGCCGCCGAGTTCTTCTCCGCCTCCCAGAAGATCTCCCGCTACCTCAACACCCTCGTCGACGTCGGCCTCGGCTACGTCCGCCTGGGGCAGAGCGGCACGAGCCTGTCCGGTGGTGAGGCGCAGCGCGTCAAGCTCGCCTCCGAGCTGCAGCGCCGTACCAACGGCCGCACCGCGTACGTCCTCGACGAGCCGACGACGGGCCTGCACTTCGAGGACATCCGCCGGCTCCTCGAGGTGCTGCAGAACCTCGTCGACAAGGGCAACACCGTCATCGTCATCGAGCACAACCTCGACGTCATCAAGAACTCCGACTGGGTCATCGACATGGGCCCCGAGGGCGGCTCGGGCGGCGGCATGGTCATCGCCGAGGGCACGCCGGAGCACGTCGCGACCGTGGAGGGCTCGCACACCGGGCGCTTCCTCGGCGAGGTCCTCGAGTCGGGCAAAGCCGGGGTGGCGGCCGTCACAGCGGGCTAGGGTGGCGCCATGGGCGCACTCCACACCTACACGGTGACCGTCGACTGGACCGGCGCGGACGACACCGGGACGCGGAGCTACACCTCCTACTCCCGGGACCACGAGGTGCGCGTCGAGGGGAAGCCGTCCCTGCTCGCCACCTCCGACCGCAAGGTCGCCGCCGACGTGTCCCGGTACCGCGCCGAGGAGCTCTTCGTCGGCGCCGTCTCCCAGTCCCAGATGCTGTGGTTCCTGCGCACCGCGGCGGCGCAGGGCGTCGTCGTCGTCGGCTACACCGACGTTGCGACGGCCACCGAGCGCATCGAGGGCGCCAACTCCGGGCCCTTCTCCGACATCGTCCTGCGCCCGCGGGTCACCTACGCCGAGCCGATCAGCGAGGAGGCGGCCGCGCGCCTCCACGAGGACGCCCGCGTGCAGAACCACATCGCCCGCTCGCTCAGCTGCCCCGTGCGGGTCCAGCCGGCACCGCCCGTCCGGGAGGCGCACGTAGGCTGAGCGGTATGGCCGACCCGTCCACCTACCGCCCTCGTCCGTCGGAGATCCCGACGTCGCCCGGCGTCTACCGCTTCCGCGACGCGCACGGCCGGGTCATCTACGTCGGCAAGGCGAAGAACCTCCGCTCGCGCCTCGGCAGCTACTTCCAGGACATCGCGAACCTCCACCCGCGCACCCGGCAGATGGTGACGACGGCCGCCTCGGTGGAGTGGACGGTCGTCGAGACCGAGGTCGCGTCCCTCGCGCTCGAGTACTCCTGGATCAAGGAGTACGACCCCCGCTTCAACATCAAGTACCGCGACGACAAGTCCTACCCCTACCTCGCGGTGACGATGTCCGAGACGGTGCCCCGCGCCACCGTGATGCGCGGCGCCCGCCGGAAGGGCAACCGCTACTTCGGGCCCTACGGCCACGCGTGGGCGATCCGCGAGACCGTCGACCTCATGCTCCGTGTCTTCCCGGTGCGCACGTGCTCCAACGGCGTGTACCGGCGCGCCGAGCGCTCCGGGCGTCCCTGCCTCCTCGGCTACATCGACAAGTGCGCGGCGCCCTGCGTCGGGCGGATCTCGGTGGAGGACCACCGCCGCCTCGCCGAGGACTTCTGCGCGTTCATGGGCGGCCAGACCCGCCCCTTCGTGCGGCGCCTCGAGAGCGAGATGAAGGCCGCCGCGGGGGAGCTCGACTTCGAGCGCGCGGCCCGGCTGCGTGACGACCTCGGCGCCCTCAAGCGCGTCGTGGAGAAGAACGAGGTCGTCCTGCCGGACGGCACCGACGCCGACGTCTTCGCCATGGCCTCCGACGAGCTCGAGGCCTCCGTCCAGGTGTTCCACGTCCGGGACGGGCGGGTCCGCGGCCAGCGGGGCTGGGTCGTGGAGAAGGTCGAGGAGGCGACGGACGCCGAGCTCGTCGAGCGGCTCCTCCAGCAGGTCTACGGAGACCTCGGCACCGAGGCCGACGACGAGGCCGAGGCGGCCCGCACCTCTGCCGTCCCGCGGGAGGTGCTCGTGCCCGTCCTGCCCGCCGACCTGTCCCAGGTCACCGACTGGCTCAGCGGCCTGCGCGGCTCCGCGGTGTCGGTGAGGGTCCCGCAGCGTGGGGACAAGCGCGCCCTCGCCCAGACCGTGAGGCGCAACGCCGAGCACGCCCTCGTGCTCCACAAGACCCGGCGGGCGGGCGACCTCACCACCCGGTCCCAGGCGCTGGCCGACCTCGCCGAGGCTCTCGACCTCGAGGAGGCACCCCTCCGCATCGAGTGCTACGACATCTCCCACACCCAGGGCACCCACCAGGTGGGGTCCATGGTCGTCTTCGAGGACGGCCTGCCCCGCAAGAACGCCTACCGACGCTTCGTCGTCCGCGGCGCGGACGGCAGCGGCGCCCGGGACGACACCGAGGCGATCGCCGAGGTGCTCACCCGCCGGTTCCGGCACTACCGCGCCGCCCGCGAGGGCGCGGTCGACGACGACGGCAAGCCGCTCGTCTCCGGGCCGGTCGACCCCGAGACGGGGCGTCCCACCCGCTTCGCCTACCCGCCCAACCTCGTCGTCGTCGACGGCGGGCAGCCGCAGGTGGCAGCGGCGCAGCGGGTGTTCGAGGAGCTCGGCGTCGAGGACGTCGCCCTCGTCGGCCTCGCGAAGCGCCTCGAGGAGGTGTGGCTGCCGGGGGAGGACTTCCCCCTCGTCCTGCCCCGCACGAGTCCCGGCCTCTTCCTCCTCCAGCGGCTGCGCGACGAGGCCCACCGCTTCGCCATCGCCGCGCACCGCAGGCGTCGCAGCAAGGCGATGACCCGCTCGGTCCTCGACGACGTCCCCGGCCTCGGCCCCACCCGGGCCAAGGCGCTGCTCGCCGAGTTCGGGTCGGTGGCCGGCCTGCGCAAGGCGACGGCCGAGGAGATCGCCGGCGTCAAGGGCGTCGGCCCGCGCACCGCGCAGGCGGTCGTCGACGCCCTCCGCACGGCACCCACCGCGCCGACGGGCCCCTCGGCCGAGGAGGTCACCGCCCCCACCGGCGCCACACCGGACGCGGCCGCCGCTGAGGCCGGCGCCGACACCACGGGCGCCACGGCTGACACCGCCGTGCGGCCGGACGTCGCTGTTGCCGCAGTGGACGGCGTCGCGGCCGAGGACGCCGACGGGGACGAGTCCGGCCTGGCATCCTAGGACGATGAGCACCCCAGGAGGACAGGGCCCGGCCGAGGGCGACGAGCGTGCACCGCAGACCGTGCCGGACGGCATCCCGCTGCTCGAGGCGGAGACGACGCCCCCCGACGCGGACCGCCGCGAGCTCCTCATCATCACCGGGATGTCCGGGGCCGGCCGTACGCGGGTGGCCAACACCCTCGAGGACATGGACTGGTTCGTCGTCGACAACCTGCCGCCGCGGATGCTCGAGCCGCTCGCCCGGATGATGACCGCCTCCGGGGGAGGGGTGCAGCGCCTGGCTGCCGTCGTTGACGTCCGCAGCGGGGAGTTCTTCGCCGAGCTCCTCAGCATCCTCGACGAGCTCCGCGGCCACGGCCTGGAGTACCGGATCCTCTTCCTCGAGGCCGACGACGCCGAGCTCGTGCGCCGCTATGAGCAGGTCCGCCGCGCCCACCCCCTCCAGGGCGACGGCCGCATCCTCGACGGCATCGCCCAGGAGCGCGAGCTGCTCGCCGAGCTGCGCCGCCGCGCCGACTCGATCATCGACACGACGAAGTTCAGCCCCTACGACCTCGCGCGCCACATCCGCCAGCGCGTGGGGGAGGCCGGTGCCCAGCCGGTCCAGATCACCCTCGTGTCCTTCGGTTTCAAGCACGGCCTGCCGCTGGACGCCGACCACGTCGTCGACGTGCGCTTCCTGTCCAACCCGTACTGGGTGACCGAGCTGCGCCACCTGTCCGGCAAGGACGAGGCCGTCAACCGGTACGTCCTGGACCAGCCCGGCGCGCGGGAGTTCATCGACCGCTACGTCGACACCCTCGAGCCCGTGATCGCCGGCTACGAGCGTGAGCTGAAGAACAACGTGACGATCGCCGTCGGCTGCACCGGGGGACGCCACCGGTCGGTGGCCGTCTCCGAGGCGATGGGCGAGGAGCTCCGCGACCGCGGGCTGCAGGTGCGCACCCTCCACCGTGACGTGGGGCGGGAGTGACCGCGGAGCAGTGGCCCTCGGCGGGTACCCGTGGGCCGCGCGTCGTGGCCCTCGGCGGCGGGCACGGCCTGGCCGCCACCCTCGGGGCGCTGCGCCACGTGTGCAGCGCCCTCACCGCCGTCGTCACCGTCGCCGACGACGGCGGGTCCTCCGGCCGCCTGCGGCACGAGCTCGGTGCGCTGCCCCCCGGCGACCTCCGCATGGCGCTGTCCGCGCTGTGCGACGACTCCGAGTGGGGGCTCACGTGGCGTGACGTCCTCCAGCACCGCTTCAGCTCCTCCGGACCGCTGGACGGGCACGCGCTGGGCAACCTCCTCATCGTCGCGCTGTGGGACCTGCTGGGTGACGAGGTCTCCGGGCTGGACTGGGTGGGCCGGCTGCTCGGCGCCCGGGGCCGCGTGCTGCCCATGGCCGCGGTGCCGCTCGACATCGAGGCACGGGTGCGGATGAGCGGCACGGAGCAGGAGCGGGTCGTGCGCGGACAGTCCCGGGTGGCGGTGACGAGCGGGAACATCAGCTCGGTCCGCCTCATCCCCGAGGAGCCGCCCGCGCACCCCGAGGCCGTCCGCGCCGTCCGCGAGGCCGAGTGGGTCGTCCTCGGCCCCGGCTCCTGGTACACCTCGGTCATCCCGCACCTGCTCGTGCCCGAGCTCGCCCGCGCGCTGGCGGAGACCGACGCGCGGCGCGCCGTCACGCTCAACCTCTCGGCGCAGCCGGGGGAGACGGAGGGCATGTCGGCGGCCGACCACCTCCACACGCTCGTCGAGCACGCGCCCGACCTGCGGATCGACGTCGTCCTCGCCGACCCGGCCGCCGTCGACGACATCGACGGCCTCCTCTCCGCGGCCCGCGGCCTGGGCGCTCGCGTGCTGCTGCGGCAGGTCCGTGCCGGCGACGGGACGCCCCGCCACGACCCCCTGCGGCTGGCCGCCGCGTACCGCGACGCGTTCGACGACGTGCTGGGCGATGTGGGGGAGGCCACGGGGCCCTCGTGAGGATCGAGCGGCAGACCATGAGAAGGTGCAGACTGGCCCCCGCGCGGGGGCCGTGGGACGAGGGAGCACGGTGAGCGGGAGGAAGTCGGCCATGTCGTTGACGGCGTCCGTCAAGGACGAGCTGGCCAGGCTGCAGGTGGACAAGATGTCCGCACGCAAGGCCGAGGTCGCAGCCACGCTCCGCTTCGCGGGCGGGCTGCACATCATCTCCGGGCGCATCGTCATCGAGGCCGAGCTCGACCTCGGCGTCGCGGCCCGGCGCCTGCGCCAGGCGATGGCGGAGATCTACGGCCACGCCAGCGACGTCGTCGTCGTCTCCGGCGGTGGCCTCAAGCGCGGCAACCGCTACGTCGTGCGCGTGGTCAAGGACGGGGAGTCCCTGGCTCGCCAGACCGGCCTGCTCGACGGCCGTGGCCGCCCCGTGCGCGGGCTCCCGCCGGGCGTCGTGTCCGGCGGCGTCGGTGAGGCCGTCGCCGCATGGCGCGGCGCCTTCATCGCCCGCGGGTCGCTCACCGAGCCCGGCCGCTCCTCGGCCCTCGAGATCACCTGCCCCGGCCCGGAGGCCGCCCTCGCGCTCGTCGGCGCGGCCCGCCGGATGGACGTGTCCGCCAAGGCCCGTGAGGTCCGCGGCGTCGACCGCGTCGTCGTCCGCGACGGTGACGACATCTCCGCGCTCCTCGCCCGCATGGGCGCGCACGACGCCGTCCTCACCTGGGAGGAGCGCCGCACCCGCCGCGAGGTGCGCGGCACCGCCAACCGCCTGGCGAACTTCGACGACGCCAACCTGCGGCGCTCGGCCCGGGCCGCCGTCGCTGCCGGCGCCCGCGTGGAGCGCGCCTTCGAGATCCTCGGCGAGGGCGTGCCCGACCACCTGCTCCAGGCCGGCCAGCTGCGCCTCGCGCACAAGCAGGCGAGCCTCGAGGAGCTCGGCGCACTCTCCGACCCGCCGCTCACCAAGGACGCGATCGCCGGCCGGATACGGCGGCTGCTCGCCATGGCGGACAAGCGCGCCCACGAGCTCGGCATCGGTGACACCGAGGCCGTCCTCACGCCGGACATGTACGACCTCTGAGCCGCGAGGTGACGCCCGTCACCGCCTCGGGGAAGGGTTCGCCCAGAGCGGACAGATCGGTCGTGTCCACGTCGGACCTACGTCCCTGCGGCCCCTTTTGTCCCGGTGTAGGTTTGTAGGTGCTGGCGGCCAGGCCTCCACGGCGGGCCCGCCACAGCGCCCCTCGGGCGCTACTTCGACAGTCGACTTGTGTGTGCGCCGAGCGGCGCACTAGAGGAGGACATAGTGACCATCCGCGTCGGTATCAACGGCTTCGGCCGCATCGGCCGCAGCTTCTTCCGGGCCGCGCTCAAGAGCGGTTCGGACCTCGAGATCGTGGGCGTCAACGACCTCACCGACAACAAGACCCTCGCCCACCTCCTCAAGTACGACTCCATCATGGGCGTGCTCGACGAGGAGGTCTCCTACGACGAGGAGTCCATCACCGTCGGCGGCAAGAAGATCCACGTCTCCGCGGAGAAGGACCCGGCCCAGCTGCCCTGGGGCGACCTCGGTGTCGACATCGTCATCGAGTCCACCGGCCGCTTCGTCGACCGCGACTCCGCCAAGGCGCACCTCGACGCCGGCGCCAAGAAGGTCATCATCTCCGCGCCGGGCAAGGACGTGGACGCCACCTTCGTCATGGGTGTCAACCACACCGACTACGACGCCGAGCAGCACCACATCTTCTCCAACGCCTCCTGCACGACCAACTGCCTCGCCCCGATGGCCAAGGTCCTGCACGAGAACTTCGGCATCGTCCGTGGCCTCATGACCACGATCCACGCCTACACCGCCGACCAGAACCTCCAGGACGGCCCCCACAAGGACCTGCGCCGCGCCCGCGCCGCCGCCCTCAACATGGTGCCGACCACCACCGGTGCGGCCAAGGCCGTCTCCCTCGTGCTCCCCGAGCTCAAGGGCAAGCTGGACGGCTACGCCATGCGCGTGCCGACCCCGACCGGCTCCGCCACCGACCTCACCTTCACGGTCGAGAAGGAGGTCACGGTCGAGGAGGTCAACGCCGCGATGAAGGCCGCCGCCGAGACCCCGGAGCTCAAGGGCATCCTCAAGTACACCGAGGACCCGATCGTCTCCCAGGACATCGTCGGTGACTCGCACACCTCGATCTTCGACGCCGGCCTCACCAAGGTGATCGGCGACCAGGTCAAGGTGCTCAGCTGGTACGACAACGAGTTCGGCTACTCCAGCTCGCTGGTCAAGCTCGCCAGCTACGTGGGCGAGCGTCTCTGAGGCTTCGCCTCCACCCAGCAGTGAACACGGACGCCCGCGTGCCGCCGAACGCGGCACGCGGGCGTTCGTGCGTCCGCACCGACTCTAGGAGAGCCATGAAGACCATCGACACCCTGGGCGACCTGCGCGGCAAGCGCGTCCTCGTCCGCTCCGACTTCAACGTCCCGCTCGACGGCACGACCATCACCGACGACGGCCGCATCCGCGCCGCCCTGCCGACCCTCACCGCGCTGCTCGACGCCGGCGCGAGGGTCATCGTCACCGCTCACCTCGGCCGCCCCAAGGGTGCGCCGGAGCCCAAGTACTCCCTCGCGCCCGTCGCGAAGCGCCTCGGCGAGCTGCTCGGCCGCGAGGTCCTCCTCGCCGAGGACACCGTCGGTGAGGACGCCAAGGCCAAGGCGCAGTACATCGAGGAGGGCCAGGTCCTCCTCCTGGAGAACATCCGCTTCGACGCCCGCGAGACCTCCAAGGACGACGCCGAGCGCGGCGCCCTGGCCGACGAGCTCGCGCTCCTCGCCGACTTCTTCGTCTCCGACGGCTTCGGTGTCGTCCACCGCAAGCAGGCGAGCGTCTACGACGTCGCCCAGCGCCTCCCGCACGCTGCCGGCCAGCTCGTCTTCAAGGAGATCGACTCCCTGAGCAGGGCGACCGGTGACCCGGAGCGGCCCTACGTCGTCGTCCTCGGTGGCTCGAAGGTCTCCGACAAGCTCGGCGTCATCGGCAACCTCCTCACCAAGGCCGACCGCCTCCTCATCGGTGGCGGCATGGTCTTCACCTTCCTCGCGGCCAAGGGCTACGACGTCGGCACCTCCCTCCTCGAGGAGGACCAGGTCGAGACCGTCAAGGGCTACCTGCGTGACGCGGAGGCCAACGGCGTCGAGATCGTCCTGCCCACCGACATCGTCGTGGCGCCGGAGTTCAAGGCCGACGCCCCCGCCACCGTCGTCCCGGCCGACGCCATCCCAGCCGACCAGATGGGCCTGGACATCGGCCCCGACTCCGGCCGCCTCTTCGCCGAGAAGATCGCCGACGCGAAGACGATCGTGTGGAACGGCCCCATGGGCGTCTTCGAGTTCGACGCCTTCTCCGCCGGCACCAAGGCCGTCGCCCAGGCGATGCAGGACGCCGGGGGCTTCACCATCGTCGGGGGCGGCGACTCCGCCGCCGCGGTCCGCGTGCTCGGCTTCGACGAGGACAAGTTCGACCACATCTCCACCGGTGGCGGCGCCAGCCTCGAGTACCTCGAGGGCAAGGTCCTTCCCGGCGTCGCGGTTCTGGAAGACTGATCCCATGACCAACCGCACCCCGCTCATGGCGGGCAACTGGAAGATGAACCTCGACCACCACGAGGCCACCCACCTCGTGCAGAAGCTCGCCTGGGAGCTCAAGGACAAGGAGCACGACTACTCGGCCGTCGAGGTCGTCGTCGTGCCGCCCTTCACCGACCTGCGCTCCGTGCAGACCCTCGTGGACGGCGACAAGCTCGAGGTCCGCTACGGCGCCCAGGACGTCTCCGCGCAGGAGAAGGGCGCCTACACCGGCGAGATCTCCGCGGCGATGCTCGCCAAGCTCGGCGTCAGCTACGCCGTCGTCGGGCACTCCGAGCGCCGCCAGTACCACGCCGAGGACGACGCCCTCGTCGGTGCGAAGGCCAAGGCCGCCCTGGCCCACGGCATCGTCCCGATCATCTGCGTCGGTGAGGGGCTGGACGTCCGCCAGGCGGGCGACCAGGTCTCCTACACCCTCGCGCAGGTCGACGGCGCTTACGCCGGGCTCGACGCGGAGGCCGCCGCGAAGACGGTCGTCGCCTACGAGCCCGTGTGGGCCATCGGCACCGGTGAGGTCGCCACCCCGGAGGACGCGCAGGAGGTCTGCGGCGCGATCCGCGCCCGCCTCGCCGAGCTGTACAGCCAGGAGGTCGCCGACTCCGTCCGCGTCCTGTACGGCGGCTCGGTGAAGTCCGGCAACGTCGCCTCCATCATGGTCAAGGAGGACGTCGACGGCGCGCTCGTCGGAGGCGCCAGCCTCCAGGCCGAGGAGTTCGCGGCGATCGTCCGCTACCAGCAGCACGCCTGACACGCCCCGCCACGGTCCCCGGACGCGATTGCGACCGGGGACCGTGGCGTGTCCCGGCCAAGTTGGTCCACGACGAGGCCGTCATCACTTATCCTGGTCGAGTTGCGGCTGCGCCGCCGCCCGCCCGTTCACCGAAAGGAGCCTCCGGCTCGTGGATGCCCTCCGGATCGTTCTCGAGGTGCTGCTGGTCCTCACCAGCATCTTCCTCATCCTGTCCATCCTCATGCACAAGGGGAAGGGTGGTGGCCTCTCGGACATGTTCGGTGGCGGGATCAGCTCCTCGATCGGCTCCTCCGGGGTCGCCGAGCGGAACCTCAACCGCATCACCATCGGCATCTCGCTCCTGTGGGGGACGTCGATCGTCCTCCTCGGCCTCATGCAGCGCTTCGTCTGAGCGGGGAGAACCACCATGGCTGGAGGAAGTGCGATCCGCGGGTCCCGCGTCGGTGCGGGCCCCATGGGCGAGGCCGAGCGTGGCGAGGCCGCCCCTCGTATCCGGGTGACCTACTGGTGCGCCAAGGGGCACGAGACGAGCCCGAGCTTCGCCACGGAGCCGGAGATCGTCGTCCCCGAGACGTGGGACTGCCCGCGCTGCGGGCTGCCCGCCGGCCAGGACCGTGAGGCCCCGCCGGAGCCCCCGCGCAACGAGCCGTACAAGACGCACCTCGCGTACGTGAAGGAGCGTCGCACGGACGCCGACGGCGAGGCCCTCCTCGAGGAAGCCCTCACCGCGCTCCGCGCCCGCCGCGGCACCACCACGCGCTAGCAGCACCAGCACTCTTACGCCGACAGCCGGATTCCTCCCGAGGAATCCGGCTGTCGGCGTAAGTGGTGGGGGCGACCGGCGGGGTCAGGGCAGCGCTGAGGTGGCGGCGAGGTCGACGAGCCACAGGGTGCGGCCGCTCGCCCGCACCCGGCCGGCGGGGACGCTCTGGCCGTCGCCGGTGCCACCCTCGGCCTCCGGCAGCGACGTCTGCGCCAGGGCGGCGGCGACGGCCGGGGCCTTCCCCTCACCGGAGACGACGAGCCACACCTGGTGCGCCGAGCAGAGCGTGGGGAGCGTGAGGCTGACCCGCTCCGGCGGCGGCTTGGGGGACTCCGCCTCGGCGAGGGCGCCGAGCGACTCGTCCCCGAGGCTCGGGCGCCCGGGGAACAGGGAGGCGACATGGCCGTCGGGACCCATCCCGAGCAGGACGACGGCGAGCTCGGGCACCTCGGCGCCGGGCGCGGCGTGCGCCGCCAGCTCCTCGGTGTACGCCCGCGCCGCGGCGTCGACGTCGGCGACCCTGTCCGGGCCGGGGACGGCGTGGACGTGCTCGGGCCGCAGCGGCAGGTGGTCGAGCAGCGCCTCGGCGGCGTCGACGTCGTTGCGCTCCTCGTGACCCGCGGGGACGAAGCGCTCGTCGCCCCACCACACGTGGACGGCGGTCCAGTCGACCGCGTCCCGCAGCGGGTCCGCCGCCACGGCGCGCAGGACGTCGACGAGGATGCTGCCGCCCGTGAGGGCGACGTGGACCGGCGTGGCCACGGACTGCGCGTCGACGAGCGCGAGAAGGAAACGGGCCGCCGTCGCCCGGGCGAGCAGCTCGCCGTCGGGGTGGACGACAACGGGTGCCTGGGTGCTCATGACCGAACCTCCGCCGGGACGAGGGGGAGCCCGCGCGTCAGCGTCCGACCGTAGGTCTCGTCGGCGTCGAGACGACGCAGCTCCTCGGTGAGGCAGTCCGCCAGGGCGCGCTCCACCAGGTTGATCCGCTGGTCGATGCGGCCGGGACGGCTGAGGATGGCCACGCTCGCGCCCGGCTTGCGGCGCAGCGAGATCGACCCGTTCGCCCGCTCCAGCTCGACGTGGGTCACGGCCTTGGAGTCCTCGACGCCGACCTCGACCGGGACGCCGAAGGCGTCCGCGAGCCAGGCAGCGAGCATGTACACCGACGGCCGGTTCCTCGCGCCCGTCACACGGGCGGCGATGATCGGGTCGTGGGGCGGCTCGTCGAGGGTCGCGGCGAGAAGCCCGCGCCACAGGGTGACCCGGGACCATGCGAGGTCGGTGTCGCCCGGCGCGTAGCCCGGCGCGAGCGAGCGCAGCGTGCCGAGCGGGTCCGCCGACGCCGTGGCGTCGGTGATCCGCCGCTGAGCCATCGCCCCGAGCGGGTCGCGGCTCGGCTCGGCCGGCGGCTCGCCCGTCCACCACACGACGATCGGGGCGTCGGGCAGCAGGAGGGGCATGACGAGCGTGTCGACGGCGTCGGCCGGCTCTCCCGTGGGCTGGAGGATGACGACCTCGCTGAGGCCGGCGTCCCCACCGACGCGGATCTCCGCGTCGATGCTCGCGGCACCGTTGCCGTCCCGGGGGACGACGGCGATGATCCGGCAGGGGTGCTCGCGGGAGGCCCCGTTGGCGGCCAGGATCCCGTGCTCGGCGGCCTCGAGGTCGTCGGCGACGATGATGAGGGTGAGGACCCGGGTGAAGGAGTTGGCGCCGCTGGAGCGGCGCATGGCCGACAGGCGGCTGCTCACCGCGGCGGAAGTCGTCGCGTGCATCGTGGTGATCATGCTCGTCTCCTCTACGGCATCCGCCAGCGGCGGCCGTCGCGTGCCAACATCTCGTCAGATCCCGCCGTGCCCCACGACCCCGGCCGGTAGGCCTCGGGGCGCCCGTGGGACTCCCAGAACTCCGTGATGGGGTCGAGGATCTGCCAGGACAGCTCGACCTCCCGCTGGTGCGGGAAGAGCGGCGGGTCGCCGAGGAGCACGTCGAGGATGAGCCGCTCGTAGGCCTCGGGGGAGTTCTCGGTGAAGGCGTTGCCGTAGCCGAAGTCCATCGACACGTCGCGGACCTCCATCGCGGTGCCCGGGACCTTGGCGCCGAAGCGGATCGTCACGCCCTCGTCGGGCTGGACCCGGAACACGATGGCGTTCTGCCCGAGCTCGCCGGACGAGCCGAGGTCGAAGGGCAGGTGCGGGGCACGCTTGAAGACGACGGCGATCTCCGTGACGCGCCGTCCGAGCCGCTTGCCGGCCCGCAGGTAGAACGGGACCCCGGCCCAGCGGCGGGAGTCGACCTCCAGGCGCATCGCGGCGTAGGTCTCGGTGACGGAGTCCGGCGAGATCCCGTCCTCCTCGTGGTAGCCGCGCACGTGCTCCCCGCCCTGCCACCCGGCCGCGTACTGGCCGCGCGCCGTCGAGGTGGCGAGGTCGTCCCCGAGCCGGACGGCGGAGAGCACCTTCTCCTTCTCGCGGCGCAGCGAGCCCGCGTCGAAGGAGAAGGGCTCCTCCATCGCGGTGAGCGCGAGGAGCTGGAGCAGGTGGTTCTGGATGACGTCCCGGGCGGCGCCGATGCCGTCGTAGTAGCCGGCGCGGCTGCCGATGCCGATGTCCTCGGCCATGGTGATCTGGACGTGGTCGACGTAGTGGTTGTTCCACACCGGCTCGAAGAGCTGGTTCGCGAAGCGCATCGCGAGGATGTTCTGGACGGTCTCCTTGCCCAGGTAGTGGTCGATGCGGAAGACCGAGTCCTCGGGGAACACCTCGGAGACGACGTCGTCGAGCTCGCGGGCCGACTCGAGGTTGTGCCCGAAGGGCTTCTCGATGATGACGCGGCGCCACGCGTCGGTCGTCGGCTCCGACAGGCCCGAGCGCTTGAGCTGGTTGAGCACGAGCGGGAAGGACCGCGGCGGCACCGAGAGGTAGAAGGCGTGGTTGCCGCCCGTGCCGCGCTCGGCGTCGAGGGCCGCGACCGTCTCGGCGAGCGTGTCGAAGGCGGCGTCGTCGTCGAACTCGCCCTGGACGAACCGGAAGCCGGAGGCCAGCTGCTCCCACGTGCGCTCGGAGAACTCCGTGCGGGCGTGCTCGCGGACGGCGTCGTGGACGATCTTCGCGAAGTCCTCGGTCGACCAGTCGCGCCGCGCGAAGCCGGTGAGGGCGAAGGACGGCGGGAGCAGGCCGCGGTTGGCGAGGTCGTAGATCGCCGGCAGCAGCTTGCGCTTGGCGAGGTCGCCGGTGACGCCGAAGATGACGAGGCCGGCGGGCCCCGCGATCCGGGGCAGACGGCGGTCCCGGGGGTCGCGCAACGGGTTGTCAGGCGGGGTCGGCGCGGTGCTCATGGTCTCCTCACGGCCCTGTGGTCAGGTGGTCCGGCGCGTCAGACTACCCGTGAGCCACGCGAGGGCGTCGGGGGTGTCCACGCGCAGCCGCAGCACCGGCCGGCCGAGGCTGGTGAGCACCCGCGCGTCGGCGTCGGCCTGGGCCGCGACGAGCTCGGCGAAGTCGAAGTCGCGTCCCGGGATGGACACGTGGGCGGGCGCCCCGCCGGTGATCATGAGGAAGACGCCGTGCGGCGGGCCGCCCTTGTGGAGCTGGCCGGTGGAGTGGAGGTAGCGCGGTCCCCAGCCGAAGGTGACGGGCCGTCCCGTGCGCGCGGCCAGGCCGTCGCGCACACCCCGGAGGAGGTCCGGCGCGCGTCCCTCCCGGTCGAGGTAGGCGAGGACGGCGAGGTACCCGTGCTCCGGGTCCAGCTGCTCGAGCAGGGTGGTGACGGCGTCGGGCACGGTCCGCGCGCCGGCGAGGAGCGCGCGCGGGGCCCGCACCTCGACCCCGGAGTCGCTGAACGCGGGCGGCTCGAGGGACGGCATGCCGCCGAGGAACTCGCGGGTGGCCTGCTTCGTCGCCTCGACGTCGGGCTGGTCGAAGGGGTTGACGCCGAGGAGCCGCCCCGCCACGGCGACGGCGTGCTGCCACAGGAGGAAGGTGCCGCCGAGGGAGCCGGAGACGGTGACCTCGGTGGCGTCGGTGGCGGCGTCGAGGTCCGCGCTCACCGCGACCCGCCGGGCGCCGTCGGCGACGTCGTCGAGCTCGGCGGCCGCGTCGTCGTCGGTGAGGGGGGTGAGGAGGACCGGCAGGGTGCGCTCCTCGCGCGCGGCCAGCTCCGGGGCGTGCTCGTCGGCGACGACGGGGACGAGGCCGCGCCCGTCCTTGCCGAGCGACTCGGCGAGCAGCTGCTCGGCCCACGCGCCGAAGTGGTAGAGCCCGCTGCCGGCGTCGACGAGCAGGACCGTCTCGCGCAGCGGGCGCGTCGCGGCGAGCGCGGCGCCGAGGACGAGGGCCGGGTTGGCCTCGGTGTCCTCGCCGAAGAAGGGCGCGACCTCGGCCGCCTCGTCGAGGAGCCTGCCGACGTCGACCCCGGCGAGCGCGCTCGGCACGAGGCCGTAGGCGGACAGGGCGGAGAACCGTCCCCCCACCCGCGGGTCGGCGCTGAAGACGGCGCGGTAGCCCTCCTCCCGGGCGAGCTCCTCGAGCGGCGAGCCGGGCTTGGTGACGACGACGACGTGCCGGGCGGCGTCGCGGCCCGCGGCGTGGAGGGCGGCGACGAAGGCGCGCCGGTGGGAGTCGGTCTCCACGGTGGTGCCCGATCGGGAGGCGACGACGAGCACCGTGCGCGCGAGGTCGCCCTCCAGGACGCGCTCCACCTGCGTGGGCACCGTCGAGTCGAGGACGGTGAGTGGGGTGCCGAGGGAGCCGGTGATGACCTCCGCGGCGAGCGACGAGCCGCCCATGCCGGCGAGGACGACGTGGTCCAGCCCCTCGGCCGCCAGCTCCTCGCGCAGCGCGGTCACCCGCTGGACGAGCTCGCGGGAGGTCTGGTGGAGGTCGGTCCACCCGAGACGGTCGCCGACGTCGAGGTCCCCGTCCCACAGCGTCGCGTCCTGCGCCGCGAGCCGGGAGGCGACGTGCTCCTCGAGCAGGCCGGGGACGGCGTCGTGCACGGCCCGGGCCGCCGCCCCGGTCGCACTCACCTCGACGACGGCGGTCTCCTCGTCACCCGCCCAGGTGACGATCGCGGGGCTCATTGCCGGCCCGGTGCCTGCAGGCCGGTCGCGACCCGCTCGCTCAGCTGGTCCCAGCTCTGCTGGAACTTCTCCACACCCTCCGTCTCGAGGGTGTCCATGATCTCGCCGTAGGAGATCCCGAGCCGCTCGAGCCGGTCGAGGACCTCGCGCGCCTCGTCGTAGCGGCCGCGGACGGTGTCCCCCCGCAGCTCGGCGTGGTCGGCGACGGCGCGGAGGGTGGCCTCGGGCATCGTGTTGACGACGCCGTCGGTGACGAGCTCGTCGACGTAGCGGGTGTCGGGGTAGGCGGGGTCCTTGACGCCGGTCGAGGCCCACAGCAGACGCTGCGGGTGGGCCCCGGCCTGGGCGAGGGACTGCCAGCGCTCGGTGCCGAAGATCTCCTCGAAGGCCTCGTAGGCGAGGCGGGCGTTGGCGACGGCGACCTGTCCACGCAGGGCGCGGGCGTCGTCGTCGTCGAGCGCGTCGAGCCGGGCGTCGACCGCCGCGTCGATCCGCGAGACGAAGAAGGAGGCGACGGAGTGGATCGTCGACAGGTCCACCCCGGCGAGCTGCGCACGCTCGAGGCCGTCGGTGAAGGCCCGCGCCACGGCGCGGTAGCGGTCGAGGGAGAAGATGAGGGTGACGTTGACGCTGATGCCCTCGGCGATCGCCTCGGTGATCGCCGGCAGCCCCTCGGTCGTCGCCGGGATCTTGACGAGGAGGTTGGGCCGGTCGACGAGCTGCCACAGCTCACGGGCCTGGGCGATGGTCGCGTCGGTCTCGTGGGCGAGGTACGGGTCGACCTCGATCGAGACGCGCCCGTCGACGCCACCGGTGCGCTCGAAGACGTCGAGGAAGCGGTCGCAGGCGTTGCGGACGTCGGAGGTGGTGAGCGCGGTGATCGCGGTGGGGACGTCGGCGCCGTCGGCGGCGAGGGCGGCGAGGTCGGCGTCGTACCGGGTCCCCTCCGACAGCGCCGAGGCGAAGATCGAAGGGTTCGTCGTCACGCCGACGACGTGGTCCTCCGCGAGGAGCGAGGTGAGGGACTGCGCCCCACCACCCTCGAGACGTTCGCGGGACAGGTCGTCCAACCAGACGGAGACACCGAGACTGCTCAGCTCGGCCAGGTGGTTCGTCATTGCTCCTCCTCGCGTGGGCCGGGGCCCCGCGGCGGGCCGGGCGGGGCCGCGGGGGCGGCCGCGCGCAGCGTGAGACCGGTGTCCTGCTCGACGTCGGCGTCCGAGGCGAGGACG
>NZ_JACSPO010000001.1:674338-749651 GCF_014837105.1 Oceanitalea stevensii
CGGCGGCGGTGTGCCGCCGGGGCCCGGGTCGTGCTACTTGGGCAGGTCGCCCGTCCCGCCGGGGGCGGCGTCCTGGTCGGTGCCGGGGGAGTCGTTGCCGGCCGCGGCCAGCGACTCGCGCGCCTTGGCGACGGTCGCCTCGGCGGTGATGCCGAACTCCTCGTACAGGCGCTCGTAGGCGGCCGAGGCACCGTAGTGCTCGATGCTCACGCAGCGGCCGGCGTCGCCGACGATCTCGTGCCAGCCCTGCGCGATGGCGGCCTCGACGGAGACGCGTGCCTTGACCGAGCCGGGCAGCACCTCCTCCTGGTAGGCGTCGTCCTGGAGGGCGAACCACTCGCGGCAGGGCATCGACACGACGCGCGTCGCGACGCCGTCGGCCTGGAGGGTCTCGCGGGCCGCGAGCGCGACCTGCACCTCGGAGCCGGTGGCGATGAGGATGACCTGCGGCGTGCCGCCGGTCGCCTCGGCGAGCACGTAGCCGCCGCGGGCGCCGCCCTCGGCGCTGGCCAGGGCGTCGCCCTCGGCCGCACCGGAGCCGCGCGCCGGGTTGGGCACGTTCTGGCGGGTGAGGATGAGGCCGGCGGGACGCTCGGTGTTCTCGATGATCGTGCGCCACGCGACGGCCACCTCGGCGGCGTCGGCGGGACGGACGACGTCGAGGCCGGGGATCGCGCGCAGCGCGGCGAGGTGCTCGATCGGCTGGTGGGTGGGGCCGTCCTCACCGAGGCCGATGGAGTCGTGCGTCCACACGAAGGTGCTGGGGACGCCCATGAGGGCGGCCAGGCGCACCGGCGGGCGCATGTAGTCGGAGAAGGTGAGGAAGGTGCCGCCGTAGGGGCGGGTGAGGCCGTGGAGGGTGATCCCGTTGAGGATCGAGCCCATGGCGTGCTCACGGATGCCGAAGTGGAGCGTCCGGCCGTAGGGGTTGCCGGGGAACATCTTCGTGGAGCGCTGGACCGGGAGGAAGGACGGCTCGCCCTTCATCGTCGTGTTGTTCGAGCCGGCGAGGTCGGCCGAGCCGCCCCACAGCTCCGGGAGCACGGGCGCGAGCGCGGCGAGCACGGAGCCGGACGCGGATCGCGTGGACACGGCCTTGCCCTCCTCGAAGGTGGGCAGCGCGTCCGCCCAGCCCTCGGGCAGCTCCCGGGCGCTCAGGCGCTCCAGGAGGGCGGCACCCTCGGGGTTGGCGGTGCGCCACGCCTGGAAGGAGGTCTCCCACTCCTGGCGGAGGGCGGCGCCGCGGTCGCGGACCTGACGGACGTGGCTGAAGACCTCGTCGGTCACCTCAAAGCTCTTCTCGGGGTCGAAGCCGAGGACCTCCTTGAGGCCGCGGACCTCGTCGCCGCCGAGGGCGGAGCCGTGGATCGCGCCGGTGTTCTGCTTCGTGGGGGCGGGCCAGCCGATGATCGTGCGCAGCGCGATGATCGTCGGGCGGTTCGTCTCGGCCTTGCCGGCCTCGATCGCGGTGGCGAGGGCGTCGACGTCCTCGGCGTAGCCGGTGCCGCCGTTCGTCCAGTCGACGCGCTCGGTGTGCCAGCCGTAGGCCGCGTAGCGGGCGAGGACGTCCTCGGTGAAGGCGATGTTGGTGTCGTCCTCGATCGAGATCTTGTTGTCGTCCCAGATGACGATGAGGTTGCCGAGCTCCTGCACGCCGGCGATGGAGCTCGCCTCGGCGGTGACGCCCTCCTGGAGGTCGCCGTCGGAGGCGATGACGTAGATGTGGTGGTCGAAGGGGCTGGTGCCCGCGGCGGCCTCCGGGTCGAGCAGGCCACGCTCGCGGCGGGCGGCCATGGCCATGCCGACGCCGTTGGCCAGGCCCTGGCCGAGCGGGCCGGTGGTGACCTCGACGCCCTCGGTGTGGCGGTACTCGGGGTGGCCGGGGGTCTTGGAGCCCCACGTGCGCAGCGCCTTGAGGTCGTCGAGCTCGAGGCCGTAGCCGGAGAAGTAGAGCTGGATGTACTGCGTCAGCGCGCTGTGCCCGGCGGAGAGCACGAACCGGTCACGGCCCGCCCAGTGCGGGTCCGCGGGGTCGTGGCGCATGACGTTCTGGTACAGCAGGTAGGCGGCGGGGGCCAGGCTCATCGCCGTCCCCGGGTGGCCGCTGCCGACCTTCTCGACGGCGTCGGCTGCCAGGACGCGCGCGGTGTCCACCGCGCGGCGGTCGAGGTCGGTCCACCCTGCCTGGGTGCTGGTCTCACTCACTAGGTCTCCCTCGGTGTGGGTCACGGCCGGCCGGGGACCCGACCGGTACGTCTACGGATGTGGTGACCCTATCGCCGCCGTCGGCCGCACAGAGATTGTTGCCACATGGTGCACACCGCGCACGCGGTGTGAGCAACTAGGCACCTGCTCCGGGCGCGGGGACTGGCCGCTTCCGGGGGAGGGGACCGTAGGATGGAGGTTGCCCGCGCAACAGTCGGAGCGCGAGATGGGAAGTGGAACGACGCGTGCGTAGTGTGCAGCCGGCGCCCGGGCGCCAGACCGAGGAGGTGGCACCCCACGTGTCCGACCGTTCGACGCTGCGGTCCAGCCCTGGCCCGTCCGGACCGACGACGACCCGCGCCGACCGCGTCAAGGCCTACGTCGCGCTCACCAAGCCGCGCATCGTCGAGCTCCTCCTCATCACCACGGTCCCCACGCTCTTCCTCGCCGCCGAGGGCTGGCCGGGCCTGTGGCTCACCGTGGCCACGATGGTCGGCGGCTACGCGTCCGCGGGCTCGGCGAACACGTGGAACATGATCATCGACCGTGACATCGACCGGCTGATGAACCGCACGAAGCAGCGCCCGCTCGTCACCGGTGTGCTCTCGGTGCGGCAGGCGACCGTCTTCGCCGTCGTCCTCGGGGTCTTCTCCGTCCTGTGGTTCGGCCTGCTCGTCAACTGGGCCTCGGCCTGGCTGTCCCTCGCCGCCGTCGCCATGTACGTCGTCGGGTACACGCTGCTGCTCAAGCGGCGCACCACCCAGAACATCGTCTGGGGCGGGGCGGCGGGCTGCATGCCCGTGCTCATCGGCTGGTCCGCGGTGACCGGCACGGTGGAGTGGCCCGCGGTGGTCCTGTTCGGGATCATCTTCTTCTGGACCCCGCCGCACTACTGGCCCCTGTCCATGCGCTTCAAGAAGGACTACGCGCGCGCCGAGGTCCCGATGCTGCCGGTCGTCGCGTCGGACACGAAGGTCGC
This sequence comes from Oceanitalea stevensii, assembly GCF_014837105.1. GTDB lineage: Bacteria > Actinomycetota > Actinomycetes > Actinomycetales > Actinomycetaceae > Oceanitalea > Oceanitalea stevensii. The sequence goes on from NZ_JACSPO010000001.1 coordinate 677,523, forward strand.
CGTCCAGATCCTCCTCTACGGCGCCGCCATGGTGGCCTGCTCCCTCGTGCTCGTGCCCGTGGCCGGGATGACGTGGGTGTACGCGGTGATCTCCGCGGCCGCCGGTGCGTGGTTCATCGCCGGGTGCCTGCGCCTGCTGGCCCGCGCCCGCCACCCCGAGCGCGGCAAGCTCGCGGCGATGAAGGTCTTCCACGCCTCGATCACCTACCTGACGATCGTCTTCGTCGCCGTGGCGGTCGACCCCTTCCTCCCGCTGTAGGAGCGACGTGACGCGCACGACGACGACGTCTGCCGCGCAGCCGGGTCCCTCGACCGCACCGGGGCTGGAGCGCGCGCTGGAGGAGTACCTCGCCCACCTCGGGGTGGAGCGCGGGCTCAGCGAGCACACGCTCTCCGCCTACCGGCGCGACCTCAGCCGCTACGCCGTCTACCTCACCGCCCGCGGACGCCGCGAGCTGGGGGAGGTGGCCGCCGGCGACGTCGCCGAGTACGTGGAGGCGCTGCGCACCGGGTCCGACGGCGGACGGGCGCTGGCCGTCTCCTCCGCCGGCCGTGCCGTCGTCGCCGTCCGTGGCTGGCACCGCTTCGCCGTGCTCGAGGGGCACGCCGCCCAGGACCCGAGCGCGGACGTGCGCGCCCCCGCGACCTCGCGGCGGCTGCCCAAGGCGCTGAGCACCGACGACGTCGAACGGCTCCTCGAGGCCGCCTCGCTCGGCGAGGGCCCGGTGCCGCTGCGTGACCGGGCGCTCCTCGAGGTGCTGTACGGCACGGGGGCACGGATCAGCGAGGCGGTCGGGCTGTCCGCCGACGACCTCGACCTCGACGGCGGCATGGTGCGTCTGTTCGGCAAGGGCCGCCGCGAGCGGGTGGTGCCGGTGGGGCGCTTCGCCGTCGAGGCGGTGGAGGCCTACGTCGTGCGCGCGCGCCCGGAGCTGGCGCGCGCCGGCCGGGGGACGTCGGCGCTGTTCCTCAACCAGCGCGGCGGGCCGCTGAGCCGGCAGAGCGCGTGGGCGGTGCTCCAGACGGCCGGTGCCCGCGCCGGGCTCGGGGAGCACGTCTCCCCGCACACGCTGCGCCACTCCTTCGCCACCCACCTGCTGGCCGGCGGCGCCGACGTCCGCGTGGTCCAGGAGCTCCTCGGCCACGCCTCGGTGACGACGACGCAGATCTACACGCAGGTGACCGTCCAGGCGATGCGTGAGGTCTACGCGACCGCCCACCCCCGCGCCCGCGGCTAGACGTGCCTCCGCCTGGGACGCACCTCCGGTCGTCCCGACGCACCTCCCGCCGGCTCCCAGCGGACGCAAGGTGCGTCCCAGACGATGGGCGAGGTCTACGGCCACCGCCCACCGCCGGGCCCGCGGCTGGACCTCCCGGGGTGCGGGCGCGGCGAGGGGCGCCCATCCTGGGCGGAACCCCGACCGAGGAGGACCCATGGGACTCGGAGACATGGCCAAGAAGGCCAAGGACGCCCTGAGCAGCGACAAGGGCGAGCAGACGAGCGACAAGGTGCTCGACGGCGCCGCGGACCTCGCGAACAAGGTGACCGGCGGGAAGCACGCCGACAAGGTCCAGCAGGGCCGTGACGCCGCGGACGCGCGCATCGGCACCACCGAGGCGGACCCAGCCACGACGAGCACGACGACGCACGCGACCGGCGGGACCGACGGCGTCAACGCGGCCGGCAACGCCGGTGGCAGCAGCCACGGCTCAGGCACCACGACCGCCGGGGCCGACAGCCCCGGGCCGGACCAGCCCACCGGCCGCCACCGCGCCTGACCGGCCGGCGGGACCACCACCTCCCGCTGCTGAGGGCCGAGCAACTCCCCTGACAGCGCGTGCTGTCAGGGGAGCTCGTCGTCCTGGGCGCGAGACGGGGGGCGGGAGGAGGAAACCCGCTGTCGGCGCGAGGGCCGGGGGCGTCGGAGTGGCGAGGAATCCTGCTGTCGGCGCGAGGGGCCGGGGTCGTCCGAGGCGGCGAGGAATCCTGCTGTCGGCGGGGGAGAGTGGGGGTGCTCCCGCGTGCCGCTCGCCTCGGACGGCGTCGGCGAACTAACGTGGAGGGGTGAGCGACGCACACCAGCCGACCCTGATCGACGCCTCCGGCGACGGGCAGGTCGCCGACTTCCCCGAGCCGGCGCCGCTCGACTCCCACGGACCGGCGCGCATCATCGCGATGTGCAACCAGAAGGGCGGGGTCGGCAAGACGACGACGACGATCAACCTCGGCGCGGCGCTGGCCGAGTACGGCCGCCGTGTCCTCATCGTCGACTTCGACCCCCAGGGCGCCGCCTCCGCAGGCCTCGGCGTCAACGCCAACGAGCTCGACCGCACGATCTACTCCGTGCTCATGGAGCCCCGCTCCGACGTGCGCGAGATCATCCACGAGACGGCGGTGGAGAACCTCCACATCGTGCCGGCGAACATCGACCTGTCCGCCGCCGAGGTGCAGCTCGTCACCGAGGTCGCCCGCGAGCAGGCCCTCAGCCGTGTCCTGCGCCCCGTCCTGGACGACTACGACCTCATCCTCGTCGACTGCCAGCCCTCGCTCGGGCTGCTCACCGTCAACGCGCTCACCGCGGCGCACGGCGTGATGATCCCCCTCGAGGCGGAGTTCTTCGCGCTGCGCGGCGTCGCCCTCCTCATGGAGACCATCGACAAGGTGAGCGAGCGGATCAACCCGCGCCTCGAGCTCGACGGCATCCTCGTGACGATGTACGACGGCCGCACCCTCCACGCCCGTGAGGTCCTCGAGCGGGTCCGCGAGGGCTTCGGGGACCGCGTCTTCGACACGATCATCAACCGCACGATCAAGTTCCCCGACGCCACCATCGCCCTCGAGCCGATCACGAGCTACGCACCCACCCACGCCGGTGCGCACGCCTACCGGCGCCTGGCCCGTGAGCTCGTCGCCCGCGGTGACGTCGCCTGAGGCGGCCGCGGCCGCACCCCCGAACCCGCAGCCAGCGGCCGCCGGCGCCGCGCCCCAGGACCGCACCGCCTTCGCGGTGACGCTGGAGAACTTCTCCGGACCCTTCGACCTCCTCCTGTCCCTCATCGCCAAGCACAAGCTCGACATCACCGAGGTCGCGCTGGCGAGGGTCACCGACGAGTTCATCGCCCACCTCGCCGGCCAGGCCGAGTGGGACCTCGGCCAGGCGAGCGAGTTCCTCGTCGTCGCCGCGACCCTCCTCGACCTCAAGGCCGCCCGGCTCCTGCCGCGGGGCGACGTCGAGGACGAGGAGGACCTCGAGCTCCTCGAGGCCCGCGACCTCCTCTTCGCTCGCCTCCTCCAGTACCGCGCCTACAAGGAGGTCGCCGCCGACCTTGAGCGCCGCTGGGCCGTGGGCACCCGCTCCTTCCCGCGCTCGGTGAGCCTCGAGCCGCACTTCGCGGCCCTGCTGCCCGAGCTCGTCATCCGCGTGGGCCCCGAGCGGCTCGCGCAGCTCGCCGCCGCCGCCTTCGCCCCGCGCCCCGGGCCGCCGCAGGTGGACCTGGGCCACCTCCACGCACCGGTCGTGCCGGTGCGCGAGCAGGCGGCCCTCATCGTCGACCGCCTCCGCCGCCACCGGACCACGACCTTCCGCGCGCTCACCGCCGACGCCGAGTCCACCGCCGTCGTCGTCTCACGCTTCCTCGCGCTGCTCGAGCTCTTCCGTGAGGGCGCCATCACCTTCGACCAGGCACAGCCACTGGGCGAGCTCACCGTACGGTGGTCCGGGAGCGAGGAGGGCGACGTCGTCGTCGCCGACGACTACGACGCCACGGACGAGGACGAGGGACGCACCGATGACTGACGCCGAGCAGGAGGCGCCGCGCTACGAGGCGGTGCCCGACGACGTCATGCCGCGCGAGCACCTCGCCGCCCTCGAGGCGATCCTCATGGTCGTCGACGAGCCCGTGCCCGCCGCCCAGCTGGCCAGCGTCCTCGGCCTGCCCACGGGGCAGGTCGCCGAGCTGCTCACCGAGCTCGCCGCGGACTACGCGGGGGAGAGGGGCGGGCGCCCGCGCGGCTTCGAGCTGCGTGAGCTCGCCGGCGGCTGGCGCGTCTACTCGGCGCCGACCTACGCCGACGTCGTGGGCCGCTTCGTCGTCGACGGCCAGACCGCCCGCCTCACCCAGGCCTCCCTCGAGACGCTCGCCGTCATCGCCTACCGCCAGCCCGTCACGCGCGGGCGAGTGGCCGCGATCCGCGGCGTCAACGTCGACGGCGTCGTCCGCACCCTCCTCGCCCGCGGGCTCATCGAGGAGGCCGGGCACGACGACGACGGCGGCGCGGTCCTCTACCGGACGAGCTCCTACTTCCTCGAGCGGATGGGGCTGGGCTCGCTCGGCGACCTCCCCCCGCTCGCCCCCTACCTGCCCGACCTCGACACCCTGGACGACCTGGAGGGAGACCTGCGATGACCGACGTGCACCAGCCCGGAGGAACCCGACTGCAGAAGGTCCTCGCTGCGGCGGGCTACGGCTCGCGACGCGCCTGCGAGAACCTCATCGCCGACGGGCGGGTGACGGTCGACGGACAGCGTGTCGACGAGCTCGGCACCCGCGTGGACCCGGCCACCGCCGTCATCCACGTCGACGGCGTGCGCCTGCAGCTCGACGAGACGAAGGTGACCCTGGCGCTGCACAAGCCCGCCGGCGTCGTCTCGACGATGAGTGACGAGCAGGGGCGCCCGGACCTGTCCCAGTACGTGTCCGACCGCGCCGAGCGGCTCTTCCACGTGGGCCGCCTCGACGAGCAGACCGAGGGGCTCATCCTCCTCACCAACGACGGCGAGCTCGCCCACCGCCTCGCGCACCCCTCCTACGAGGTGGCCAAGACCTACGTCGCCACCGTCGAGGGCGACGTCCCGCGCGCGCTGGCCCGCCGCATGCGCGAGGGCATCACGCTCGAGGACGGCCCCGCCCACGCCGACCGCTTCACGGTGCTCGAGACGTCGCCGGGTGCGTCCGTCGTCGAGATCGAGCTGCACGAGGGCCGCAACCGCATCGTGCGCCGCATGCTCGAGCAGGTGGGCCACCCGGTCATCCGCCTCGTGCGCACCCGCTTCGGCACGGTGCGCCTTGGCCAGCTCAAGCCGGGCCACACCAGGGTCATCTCCGGCACCGAGCTCGGCACGCTGATGTCGAGCGTCGGGCTGTGAGCCGAGCGGTAGTCTGTCCCGGGCGCCGCGCCGGGCGGCCCCCGGGCAGGGAGGAAGCAGGAGCGTGACGAGCCAGGCGGCACCCCTGACGACGGGCCCCGTCAAGGTCGTCGGCACCGGGCTGCTCGGGACGAGCATCGCGCTGTGCCTCGCCGGCCAGGGCGTGCCGGTCCAGCTCTCCGACGCCTCGCCCTCCGCGCTCGCCCTGGCCCGCGACATGGGCGCGGGTGAGCCCGTCCACGACGCGAGCCCCGAGCCCGCCGTCGTCGTCGTGGCGACCCCGCCCGACGTCGCCGGCCCGGTCGTCCTCGACATGCTCCGCCGTCACCCCGCCGCCGTCGTCACCGACGTCGCGAGCGTCAAGGCCGTCATCGCGGCCGAGGTCGCCGAGGGGGCCGACGACGGCGCCCGCACCCGGTACGTCGGCTCCCACCCCATGGCGGGCCGCGAGCGCTCCGGCGCGATCGCCGCGGACGCGGACCTCTTCGCGGGCCGGCCGTGGGTCATCTCCGCCGCCGACGACGCCTCGCCCGCCGCCGCGGGTGCCGTGCGCGCCCTCGCCCTCGACGTCGGCGCCCTGCCGGTGCCGCTCGCGCCGCAGGAGCACGACGACGCCGTCGCCCTCGTCTCCCACATCCCCCAGCTGGCGGCGTCGCTCGTCGCCGCGCGCCTCGTCGACGCGCCCGAGGCGGCGCTCTCGCTCGCCGGGCAGGGCCTGCGCGACGTCACCCGCATCGCCGCCTCCGACCCGCGGCTGTGGGCCGCGATCCTCGTCGGCAACGCGGGGCCCGTCGCCGCGGGGCTGCGCGAGTTGCGCGCGGACCTCGACGCGCTCATCGACAGCCTCGACCGCGCCGCCACCGCCGGGCCGCTGGCACCCGGGGCGATGGGCGCGCTGAGCGCCGTCGTCTCCGCCGGCAACACCGGCGTGGGACGGGTCCCGGGCAAGCACGGCGGCGCCCCGCGCCGCTACGCGACCGTCCAGGTGCTCGTCCCGGACGAGCCCGGCGAGCTGGGCCGCCTCTTCGGCGAGGTCGGGGAGATCGGCGTGAACATCGAGGACCTCCTGCTCGAGCACTCGGCCGGCGCCCGGGTGGGCATCGCCCACCTGTCGGTGGTGCCGGCCGCGGCGGCCGAGCTGGAGCAGGAGCTGACGACCCGCGGATGGAGAGTGGTGGCGGAATGACCGCACCGGTGACGGTGGCGATCGACGGGCCCTCGGGCTCGGGGAAGTCGACGATCAGCAGGCGGCTGGCAGCCGCGGAGGGCCTGGCCTACCTCGACACGGGGGCGATGTACCGGGCCGCGACGTGGTGGTGCCGCCGCCAGGACGTCGAGCTCACCGACACGGCAGCGGTCGCAGCCGCCACCGAGGTCATGCCGCTCGACATGGGCGTGGACCCGGGCGACCCGACGATCACGTGCGACGGCGTCGACATCACCGCCGCGATCCGGCTCTCGGAGATCTCCTCGGTCGTCTCGGCGGTCGCGACGAACCTCGACGTCCGCGCCCAGCTGCGGGAGCGCCAGCGCGCGATCATCGCCGCCGAGCGGCAGCCCGGCGGGCACAGCGGGGGCCGCGGGATCGTCGCCGAGGGGCGTGACATCACGACCGTCGTCGCCCCGGACGCCGACGTGCGCATCCTCCTCACCGCCGACGAGGCCGCGCGCCTGGCGCGCCGGGCCCGGGAGCTCCACGGCACCGTGGACGACCAGGCCATCGCCGCGACCCGCGACGAGGTCGTGGGCCGCGACGCCCAGGACTCCACGGTCTCCACCTTCCTCACCGCCGCCGACGGCGTCGTCACCATCGACTCCTCGGCCCTCGACATCGACCAGACGCTCGCCGTGGTGCGACGCGTCGTCGCGCAGGCGCGGCAGGAGGAGCAGTGAGCACCGCGCGGCCGGCCGCCCAGCCCTCGCGCGGCTCCCGGGTCAAGCCCGAGGACATCTACCGCTGGGGCCCGGTGTGGTCCCGGCGCGTGGGCCAGTTCCTCGACCACGTGTGGTGGAGCACCAAGGTCTACGGCGCGGAGAACGTCCCGCGCACGGGGCCGGTCATCATCGCGTCCAACCACACCGGCGTCATCGACGGCCCCCTGCTCCACGGCGCCATCCCGCGCGGCTCGCACTTCATCATCAAGCAGGAGTTCTGGGACTCCCCGCTCGGCTTCCTCATGACGCTCGCCGGGCAGATCCCGGTGGACCGGCGCAACGGGCGGGCGTCCCTCGCCGTCGCCCAGCAGATGCTGCACGAGGGGCGCGCCGTCGGGATCTTCCCCGAGGGCAACCGCGGGACGGGCAACGTCCAGTCCACCCGGGCGGGCGTCGCGTGGCTCGCCGTGCACGGGAACGCGCCGGTCGTGCCGGTCGCCTGCCTCGGCACGCGGCCCGCCGGCAAGAAGGTCGGCTACGTCCCGCCGCCGCGCGCCCGCCTGCACGTCGTCTTCGGCAAGCCGATCGTGCTGGACACCGAGAAGCGGGAGGGCGGCAACCGCGAGGTCATGACGCGGGCCATGGAGCAGATCCACCAGGGCCTCGCCGCGCACGTCGAGGACGCCGTCCGCCAGACCGGCATCCCCCTCCCCACCCACTGACGGACGCACCCGCGCCCCCACCCCCTCCGCGCCCGCACCCCCTCCGCGCCGAGAGCTGACTTGTTACGGCCGATGGTCGGTAACAACTCAGCGCTCGGCGTGAGGGAGGGGCGGCGACGAGCGCGTCACCCCCTCCGCGCCGAGAGCTGACTTGTTACGGCCGATGGTCGGTAACAACTCAGCGCTCGGCGCGAGAGAGGGGCGGCGAGGAGCGTGCCGGGGGCTAGCTGACGTCGCGGCGGGCGGTGCGCCAGAGGCCGACGGCGAGGGGCACCCCGATCCAGATGGCCGAGGACGTCGCGAGCTGGCCCCACGCCGTCGCCGTCATCTGCCCCTCCATGAGCGCGCCCATGGCGAAGTCGAGGCTGAGCCACTCCGCCGGCTTCTGCAGACCGTCGACGAGCATGCTGAGCAGGGACCACACCGTCGGCAGCGCGAGGTAGGCGACGATCGCGACCGGCGTGCTCAGCAGCGCCAGCCCGAACGCGAGGCCCTGGGCGACGAGGAGCAGCAGGGCGAGGAGCATCCCACCGAGCACGGACCAGTCCATCGCCCACGAGCCGTCACCGTCGAGGGCGACCATCCCGACGACGTTGAACAGTGCCCCGGCCAGCAGCGCGGCCGCCATGACGGCGAGCCCCAGCACCAGGGCCGAGACCATCTTCGCGGCGTTGACCCGCGTGCGGCGCGGCTCGAGGGTGAAGGTCGTCAGCGCGGTGCGCTGGGACCACTCCCCGGTGGCCGCCATGATCCCGATGAGCGGCAGGAGCAGGAGCTGGGCGATAGAGGACGCCATCGTGAGCTCCTGCCACGTGCGCTGTTCCGGCTCGCCGGTGAACAGCACGAGCGCGATGAGCCCCGCGTTGACGAGGACGATGACCGCGAGCAGCCACAGCCCGGCGCGGGTGTCGACCTGCTTGCGCAGCTCGCCGCGGGCGAGCCGGGTGAAGGGGACGGCCGGGGGAGCGACCCGGGTGGGTGCGGGGCGGGTGGCGGTGGTCGCGGTCATGCTGCGGTCTCCTCTCGCCCGTGCTGGGCGGTCGTGTCGAAGAACAGGTCCTCCAGGCCGGTGGCGGCCGAGGGGCGTAGGTCGGTGAGGACGACGGCGGCGGCGAGGGCGGCCCGGCCGACCTCCTCCGCCGTTGCCGACGTCGTGAGCCCGGTCCCGCTCCCGCTCACCTCGTGGCCGGCGGCACCGAGGGCGCGGGCGAGGGCGGCGTCGTCGAGGCTGTGCACCTCTGTGCCCGGGGTGGCGAGGAGCTCCTCGGCGCTGCCCTGGGCGAGGATGCGGCCCCTGCCGATGATGACAAGGTCGTCGGCGACGGCCTCGACCTCGCGCAGCAGGTGGGAGGACAGGAGCACGGTGCCGCCGTCGTCGGCGAAGCCGCGAAGGAGCGCCCGCATCCACCGGATGCCGGCGGGGTCGAGACCGTTGACGGGCTCGTCGAGGATGAGGACCTCCGGCTCGCCGAGGAGGGCGTGGGCCAGGCCGAGGCGCTGGCGCATGCCGAGGGAGTAGGTCCGCGTCCGTGCGCCCGCCTCGGAGGCAGTGAGCCCGACGGTCGCGAGGACCTCGTCCACCCGGCCCGCACGCAGGCCCATGAGCTGCGCGGACAGGTGGAGGACCTCGCGGCCGGTGCGCCCGGCGTGCTGGGCGGAGGCGTCGAGGAGGACGCCGACCCGGCGGCCCGGATTGACGAGCTCGCGGAAGGGCGAGCCGAGGATCCTGGCGCGCCCGGACGTCGGGGTCGTGAGGTCGGTGAGCATGCGCATGGTGGTCGACTTGCCGGCGCCGTTGGGGCCGAGGAAGCCGGTGACCCTGCCGGGCCGGGCGGTGAAGGAGACGTCGTCGACGACGGCGCGGGTGCCGTATCGCCGGGTGAGGTGCTCTGCGGTGATCATGGCGTCCACTGTTCCGCCTGACTGCAGCCCGCGGATCGACAGACAGGCTCGCCCGCGTCAACCTTTCGGCTGACGACGGCGAGCCCGCGGGCGGACCGGGCGCACACCCGGCGTCCTTAGGCTGGGAGGCATGCACCCCGTGGCCCTCCCTCCGCCAGCCGCCCCCGTGCGGTGGGCGCCCCAGCCGGCTCCCGAGCGCCCTGTCGGGCCCCCGCCGTTGCGCCCCTGGTCGCGGATCTGGCGCTACCTCGCGGCGGCCGGTACGGGGATGGTGCTGTGGATCGCCGTCTCCGTCGACTTCATCGCGGTCGCCGAGGCCGACTCGTCCGACGCCGTCGTGGGCCGCGTCGGCGCGGCCCTGCTGCTCGACGGCGTGCTCGGCGTCGTCGCGCTGTGCCTGCTGCCGCTCCGGCGCCGCCACCCCGTCCTCACCGCGGTCCTCACCGGACTGTGCGGGATGGTGTCCGCGGCGTCACTGGGAGCCGCGGCTGTCGCGGCTGTGTCCGTCTCGACCTGGCGGCGGTGGCAGTGGGTGGTCCCGGTCATGGTGACGTGGGCGTGGTCGACCGTCGTCTACGAGCTGCTGTGGCGCCCGGCCATCCTCGACGAGGCCATGCCCACCGGTTACGCCACCCTGTCCGGAGGCTTCGCGATCGCCATGGCCGCCACGTGCGCGGCCACCGGCTACTACATCGGTGCCCGCCGCGAGCTGCTCGTCACGCTTCGCGTGCGGGCAGAGACGGCCGAGCGGGAGCAGGCGCTCAAGGCGGACGCCGCCCGGGACGCCGAGCGCACCCGCATCGCCCGCGAGATGCACGACGTCCTGGCCCACCGGATCTCCCTCGTGGCGATGCACGCCGGGGCCCTGGCCTACCGCACCGACCTGTCCCCGGAGGAGACCGCGGAGGCCGCGGGCGTCATCCAGCGCAGCGCGCACCTCGCCCTGTCCGAGCTGCGCGAGGTCCTCGGGGTGCTGCGCACCGACGGGGCGCCCGCACTCGACGGGGGCCGGGCCGAACCGCCGCAGCCGCTCCTCACCCAGGTCCGCGAGCTCGTCGACGGCGCCCGCGTCCAGGTCGAGGCGGCGCTGGACCCGAGCGGCCTGCCCGGTGGGGACCTGCGCGCCGTCGCCGACCTCCCGGCGACCACCTCGCGGACCGCCTACCGCGTGGTCCAGGAGGCGCTGACCAACGCGAGCAAGCACGCCCCGGGGAGCGACGTCGTCGTCCACCTTGCCGGCGGGGCCGGGGGCCTGCTGACGATCGAGGTCCACAACGGGCCACCCGCGTGGAACGGGTCCCTGCCGGCCGCGCCCGGGAGCGGGTTCGGCCTCGTCGGCCTGGCCGAGCGGGTCGACCTGGCCGGCGGCGTGCTCGAGCACGTGGGCGGGCCGGACGGCTCCTTCACCGTGCGATGCTGGCTGCCGTGGGAGGAGAGCAGGTGACCGCGGCGCGCGTGCGCGTCGTCGTCGTCGACGACGACGCCCTGGTCCGGACCGGCCTGCGGCTCATGCTCGGCGGGAGCGACGTCGTCGAGCTCGTCGGTGAGGCGGGGGACGGGCACGAGGGGCTGACCGTCGTCGAGCGGGAGCGGCCCGACGTCGTCCTCATGGACATCCGGATGCCAGGCCTGGACGGGCTCGCGGCGACGCGTCGGCTCACCGAGCGCGGCTCGGGTGCGCGCGTCATCGTCCTCACGACCTTCGACACCGACGAGATGGTGCTCACGGCCCTGCGTCACGGTGCGGCCGGCTTCCTCCTCAAGGACACCCCGCCCGCCGAGCTCGTCGACGCCGTCGTCCGCGTCGCCCGCGGGGAGCCGATGCTCTCCCCGAGCGTCACCGCCCAGGTCATCACGGCGGCCACCCGCACACCCGACGACACCCGCGAGAAGCAGGCCCGCGAGCGGGTTTCCCGGCTCACCGACCGGGAACGGGAGGTGGCGGTCGCCATCGGACGGGGGCTGTCCAACGCCGAGATCGCCGCCGAGCTCTACCTCGGACTGGCCACCGTCAAGACCCACATCGGGCGTCTGTTCACCAAGCTCGAGGCGAGCAACCGGGTGCAGATCGCGCTGTGCGTCCACGACGCCGGCCTCACCTGAGCGGCCGTCCCGCGCGCGGCGGTTAGCGCCGAGCGGCTCCGACACGCGACAATGGCCGGCGTGAGTGACACCGACGACTTCCCGACCACCCCGGCCGACGACGAGCAGCGCGCCGAGGCCCTGCGCGCCGGGCTGTCCGACTACGTGCTGGACGAGGAGGACGCCGCCCTCCTGGCCGCCGCCGACGACGCCCCCGCGCACGACGGGCCCGAGGCGCCGCTGCCGGTGCTCGCCGTCGTCGGCCGCCCGAACGTCGGCAAGTCGACGCTGGTCAACCGCGTCCTCGGCCGGCGCGAGGCCGTCGTCCAGGACGTCCCGGGCGTCACCCGTGACCGCGTCAGCTACCCCGCCGAGTGGGCCGGGCGCCAATTCATGCTCGTCGACACCGGTGGCTGGGAGCACGACGCCGCTGGTCTCAACGCGCGCGTCGCCGAGCAGGCCGAGGTCGCCATCGCGATGGCCGACGCCGTGATGTTCATCGTCGACGCGACCGTCGGCCCCACGGCCACCGACGAGCAGGTCGTCCGAATGCTGCGGAAGTCCGGCAAGCCGGTCGTCCTCGTCGCGAACAAGGTGGACTCGCCGGTCCAGGAGTCCGACGCCGCGGCGCTGTGGTCCCTCGGGCTCGGCCAGCCCTGGTCGGTGTCCGCGCTCCACGGGCGCGGCTCGGGCGACGTGCTCGACGCCGCGATGGCGGTGCTGCCCGAGGTCTCCGGCGTCGCCTCCCCGCTGCCCGAGGGCGGGCCGCGCCGCGTGGCGCTCGTCGGGCGCCCGAACGTCGGCAAGTCCAGCCTCCTCAACGCCATCGCCGGCCGGGACCGCGTCGTCGTCGACTCCGTCGCCGGCACCACGCGCGACCCGGTCGACGAGCTCGTCCTCCTCGGGAACCGGCCGTGGTGGCTCGTCGACACCGCCGGCATCCGCCGCCGCGTCCACCAGACCAAGGGCGCGGACTTCTACGCCTCCCTGCGCACGCAGGCGGCGCTGGAGAAGGCGGAGGTCGCCGTCGTCCTCATCGACTCCTCGGTCCCGCTCACCGAGCAGGACACCCGCGTCATCCAGCAGGTCATCGACGCCGGCCGCGCGCTTGTCATCGCCTACAACAAGTGGGACCTCATGGACGACGACCAGCGCCACCTCCTGGAGCGCGCGGTCGAGCAGGACCTCGTCCAGATCCAGTGGGCGCCGCGCGTCAACATCTCTGCCAAGACCCGCTGGCACGTCGACCGCCTCGTCAAGGCGCTGGATACCGCGCTGGGCGGCTGGGACACCCGCATCTCCACCGGCAAGCTCAACTCCTTCCTCGGCGAGCTCACCGCCGCGAACCCGCACCCGGTGCGGGGGGGCAAGCAGCCGCGCATCCTCTTCGCGACGCAGGCCGACAGCCGCCCGCCGCGCTTCGTCATCTTCGCGACCGGGTTCATCGAGCACGGCTACCGCCGCTTCATCGAGCGCAAGCTGCGCGAGAACTTCGGCTTCGTCGGCACGCCGATCGAGATCAGCGTGCGCGTGCGCGAGAAGCGTCGCCGCTGATGCCCGACGGCGCGGTGTCCCGCCGGCACGTCCTCCTGCGGTGGGGGCTGCCCCGGGACCCGCGCGCCGGTGAGCACGTCCTCGGCTTCGCCCTGACGACGGTCGTGACGATCGTCGTCACCCGCGGCTACCTCCAGCTCACCGGCTTCCCGCAGATCGGCGGGGAGACCCTGCACGTCGCGCACGTGCTGTGGGGCGGGCTGTTCATGGCGCTGGCCATGGTGCTCGTGCTGTCCTTCGCCGGGCCGGTGATCCGGCCACTCGTCGCCTTCCTCGGCGGCATCGGCTTCGGGCTGTTCATCGACGAGGTCGGCAAGTTCCTCACCAACGACAACGACTACTTCTTCCAGCCGGCGCCGATGATCATGTACCTCACGCTCGTGGGGCTCATCGTCCTCGCCGACGTCCTCCACGGACGCCGCCCGCCGCACCCGAGCGAGCAGCTCGCGGCCGCGGCGGACCACGCCGTCGCCGGACTTGCGGGCGGGCTGAGCCCGCAGCGCCGCGAGGTCGCGCGTGAGCTGCTGCGACAGGGCAGCGGTGGCCGCGGGGAGAAGGAGGTCGAGGCGCTCCTCGCCGCCGTGCCGGACGACCACAGCGAGCTCCCCGACCCGCTCGAGCTCGTCACCCGCAAGGTCCGCGGCCTGCTCCGCGGCGTCGTGCGGGGCTCGTGGACGACGGCGGTGGCGGGGGCGCTCCTCGTCCTCGCCCTGGGAGGCGGCGTCGTCGTCATCCTCACCGCCGACGACGGCGCACCGGCCTGGTCCCTGTGGCTGGCGGCTGCGTCGTCGGTGCTCGTGGTGGCCGTGGCGGCGCGCGCGTGGACGCTGCTGGGCAAGGACCGCTTCGACGCGTTCCAGTGGCTGCGGCGGGCGTTCACCGTCCAGCTGCTCGTCACCGTGGTGGGGCTCTACCGGCTCGACCCGTGGCCGGCGACGGCCGTCATGGCGATCGCCCTGCTCGGGCTGGGCGTGGTCCAGGCCGAGAAGGTGCGCCTGGAGCAGACGGGGCAGGGCGCCGCCCACTGACGGCGCCCTGCGCGAGGTCAGCTGGTAGGCAGGCCGGCGAGTTCCCCGCCGTCGGCGATGAACTCGGCACCGGTGCAGAAGGTCGACTCGTCGCTGACGAGGTAGACGACGAGGTAGCCGATCTCGAAGGGCTTGCCGGCACGGTGCATCGCGACGTGCTTCTGCTCGCCGGCCAGGCCCTCGGTCATCGGCGTCTCGATCATGCCGGGGTGGATGGAGTTGACCCGGATGTTGTCCGGTCCGAGCTCGATGGCAGCGGTCTTGCTCATGCCGCGCACGCCCCATTTCGAGGCGACGTAGCCGGCGAGGTCCGGGTAGCCCTGGAGTCCCGCCGTCGAGGAGATGTTGATGATCGACGGGTTCTTCGTCGACGCCTTGAGGAGGGGCAGCGCGGCCTTCATCCCGTAGAAGACGCTGGAGAGGTTGATCGCGATGATGCGGTCCCAGCGCTCGTAGGTGAAGTCGGAGAGGCTGCCGAAGTCGGCGATGCCCGCGTTGTTGACGAGGACGTCGAGCCCGCCGAAGGTCTCCTCGGCCATGGTGACGGCGGCGGACCACTGCTCGATGTCGGTGACGTCGTGGTGGAGGTAGACGGCGGACTCCCCGAGCTCGGCGACCAGCGCCTCACCGTCCTCGTCGAGGATGTCGGTGACGAGGACCTTTGCGCCCTCCGCGACGAGGAGGCGGACCGCCTCGGCGCCCAGACCGCGCGCCCCTCCGGTGACCAGTGCGACCTTGCCAGCTACCCGTGCCATCGTCAGGCTCCTTCGGTTCGTTGGTGCGCGCCGGGTGACGGCGCTCACACCAGGCTAGAAGCGCGGCACCGCGCGGTTCCGGGACGTAGGACCGCCGGCCCTTGGTCCCGCTCAGGGCTTACCCGACCTGTTCGACGTGACGCCGCGCACAGTGGCATGTCGCAGTTTCGGTTCGGCGCTGCCTCTGGGGTAACCTTCTCTAGGTTCGTTCGCGAGCCAGACGGGCTGTGGCGCAGCTTGGTAGCGCACCTGACTGGGGGTCAGGGGGTCGCAGGTTCAAATCCTGTCAGCCCGACATTTTCTGAGGCGCGACATCGCACATGATGTCGCGCCTTGGTCATTTCGCGTGGCTCTCGAGCTGTATTCGCCACGCGCTCGACCGCCTTCCTTGAGCAGTGGTGTTTCGTCCCCGCGGCGCACGGAAGTCTCGATGTCAGAGGCCGGCCATACCGTCTGCTCATGGTGCGCGAACGGACGTACACCGATGAAGAGCTCACCGCCGCAGTGAGCCGCTGCCACTCGTGGCGCGGCGTCCTACGCGAGCTCCGTCTGAGCGGTACATCGTCGCGAGCCATTGGCTCCGTGCGGGCGCACGCTGATCGTCTCGGACTCAGCTACAGCCACTTCCAGGGCCAGCTCCGATGGCGGGAGAACGAGCTCCGCACGGCTCTCAGCAGCGCTGGTGAGTGGTCGGAGGCGCTCGAACGCCTCAGACTCCAGCCAGGTTCTGAGGCCACGCCAAAAGGGCATGCAGTGCGATTCGGCATTGACTTTGCCCACCTCGACAAGGGGAGTCCTCCGGCCAGTACGACGGAGCATCACCCGGACGAGCGCAACCTCCGGCGCGCTGGTCCTCTACTCGCAGCCGCGTGGTTCACGCTCTGTGGCTACGAGGTTTCGTGGCCCCTCGAACCGCACGCTATGACCTTCTCGTTGACGGTGATGCGGGCGTCCGACGTGTCCAGGTGAAGACCACCACCGTACGGACGCAAGGCAGTTGGAAGGTCTATCTCTCATCGACAGGCAAGCAGCGGCGCACCTACAAACCGGACGAGAGTGACGACTTCTTCGTCATTGACGGCGGTGTCAGCATCTACCTGATCCCCTACGCGGCTGTAGGCGGCCTCCAAGCCATCCACCTGAAGGCGTATGAGGAGTACCGACTTCCTCCGTTCGTGGGCCCCAACCTCGGAGCGACGAGTAGATCCGCGGCAGGGCGCAAAGAACCAAGGAAGGACTCGGCGCGCGGCAGAGGTGGGGCTTGACGGTGGACGGCTCGAGGTAGGCGGCACCGGCTGGTGTCGTGCCCTCGCCACGCACCGGCGCCGGAGGGTGTCGCCGAGGAACTCGGGGTCGGAGCCATGAAGGACGAAGCCACCGGCGCCCGCCGCGGAGGTGCCGAAGGCAACCTCGTCGAGGTCGAAGAGCGGGACGCCGGGCGGGTCACCCGCCCGCTCAGCGACGATCCCCAGCATCGCTGCACCGCATCTGGACACCGTGAAGAAGCGTCGCAAGGTCCCTCGACGTCCTCAGGTCGGGTTCGTCGTCAGCCCTGAGACAGGAAGTTCGACAACAAGCGGTGGAACGCGTGCTGGTGCTCGACCGCCGGCGCGTGGCCGCACCGCCCGAGGACGTGCAGGCGGACGTCGGCGAGGTGGTCGAGCAGGGGCAGGGTCGCAGGCAGGGGAGTGACACGGTCCTGCGCGCCGTGGACGAGGAGCACCGGCGCGCGGACGGCCGCCAGCGTCTGCTCCGACAGGGTGAGGTCCTCGGCCCACCTGGCCCGGGGCGGCGGGAAGAGCGTGTCGAACGCCGCCTCGCCGGCCCGCATCGCGGCGGTCCGGGCGGCGACCGCCTGTTCCGTGACGAGGGACTGGTCCAGCAGGAGGCGGCTCAGCATGTCGCGCGCCCCCTCCTCGGTGGCGGGAGCGCCCCAGAGCGCGTCGAGATCGGGCGACAGGGGCGCCCCGGGCGCGCCCATGGTCGACACCGGCACGACGTGGGTCACCTGCTCGGGACGCGCGGCCGCCAGCGCCAGGGCAACCGCACCGCCCATGGAGTGGCCGACGACGGCGTACGAGCGGTGCCCGAGGGCGTCCATCAGGCGGGCGGCCTGCTCCGTCCACACCCGCAGCCCGCCGCGGGAGCCCGGCGGCAGGGGAGTACGGCCGAAGCCCGCGTGGTCGGGAGCCACGAGGTGCCACGATGCGCCGAGGGCCTCGATGGCCGCCGCCCAGGCTCCGGACCCGGTGGTCCCGGGTCCGGAGCCGTGCAGGAGGAGCACCGCAGGTCCGGTGCCCCCCTGGACGACGTGGACGGGCGAGCCGTCGACGACGACGGTGCGCTCGTCCATCACCGGTCGCCGGCGGTCGCGTCCATCAGGCGTTGACGAGAGAGTTCGAGAAGATCTCCATCATCGCCCGGCCGAACTGCGGCATGTCCGGCCAGCCCCGGCACGAGACGAGGTTGCCGTCGACGACGTCGGGCGCGTCGACGACCGTCGCGCCGGCATGCTCCATGTCGCGGGTGATGGGAGGGAAGCACGCGGTCCTGCGGCCCTTGAGCAGCCCGTAGTCCGCCGGCACCTGCGCACCGTGGCACACGAGCGCGATCGGCAGGTTGCGGGCGAAGAAGTGCTCGGTGATGCGCCGCACGTGGTCGTCCACCCGGATCCACTCGGGAGCGCGACCCCCGGGGATGATGAGGCCGTCGTAGAGATCGACGTCGACGTCCTCCCACAGCACGTCGACCGGCAGCTTGCGGCCGGGCTTCTCGACGTACGCGTCGCAGCCCGGGTCGAACTCGTGGATGACGAGCTGGACGTCACGCATCGACTTGTTCGCGACGTCGACGTCCCATCCGCCCTCCTGTATCCGGTAGTAGGGGTACATCGTGTCCAGC
Organism: Oceanitalea stevensii; assembly: GCF_014837105.1. GTDB lineage: Bacteria > Actinomycetota > Actinomycetes > Actinomycetales > Actinomycetaceae > Oceanitalea > Oceanitalea stevensii. The sequence goes on from NZ_JACSPO010000001.1 coordinate 695,489, forward strand.
TCCTCGGCGGCATCGCCGGTCAGGAGCAACGCTCTGGGCACCTTGGTTCTCCTCGCACTCAACGTTGGGTGTGGGGTGGTGCTCGGCCGAGTGGTCGAGCAGCCCGGATCCGATCCGATCGGATCCGATGCGTAAGGATCGCGCGTCGTCATCCTGTCAGTCAAGACCCCCTGTGGACGACGTGTCCGCGGGCCGGGCGTCGTCGAAGAGGTGACGGAACCGGTCGCCCGACAGCAGGATGTGGCGGCGCATGGCGTAGGCCGCCTGGTCGGGGTCTCGCGCCGCGATCGCGGCGAGGATCTCGTCGTGCTCGCTCATCGCGAGGTTGGTGACCTGGGTGTCGTACAGCAGCCGGAACAGGTGCACGTGCGTGTGCAGCCGGGCGAGCGCCTCGCGGACCAGCCGGTTCCCGCCGCTCTTCGCGACGAGGTCGTGGAAGGCCGCGTCCCGCAGCCCGAAGGCGCCGTACGCCTGTGGCCCGTCGCCCTCCTCCAGCTGCGACATCTCCTCGAGCAGCCCGCGCAGCTCCGTGACCTGCGAGGCGGTCGCGCGTTCGGCCGCCCGGCGGGCTGCTGCCGGCTCCAGGAGCAGGCGGATCTCGAGCATGTCGTCGAAGCGCTCACGGGTGATCTGGGGCGGGATCCGGTAGCCGGCGTGGGGCACCCGGACGACCAGCCCGTCGGCCTCCATGCGGTTGAGCGCATCGCGGATCGGCGTCTGTGAGACCCCGAGCTCGCGCGCCAGGGCGTCGATCGTCACGCGGGAGTCCGGCACGATGCGCGACGACATGAGCTGACGCAGCAGCGTGTCGTGCACCTCGTCGGCAAGTCGTCCGCGGGGGCGTCCGTTCAGCTGCGCGCCACTGGACCCGCGGTCCCGTCCGATCGTCGCTTCGTCGTCCACAGGGGTGTGCCCCTTTCCACCTCGTTGGGGAGCATGGTTGACAGCGACACCGTCGCTGCTCCATGATCTCGGCAATCAGATCGTATAGGAAAAGCGCAGCGGCTCTTCCTCTCGCATCGTCGCGTACCGGTCCCGCTGGCTCTCTCCTCCCAGAATCTATCCCTGGAGTCTCCATGAGCATGCTCGGTGTCCTGCGTGGGCCTCGACAAGTGGTGTTCGGCGCCGGGCAGCGGCACGCCCTGGGCGCGCTGACCGCCGCCCTCGGCTCCCGCGCCCTCGTCTGCACCGACGCCCGCTTCGGTGCGACGGCGGAGTTCGCCGAGCTGGTCGGGCTGCTCGAGAGCGCCGGGGTCCAGGTGACGGTGTTCGACGAGGTGCTGCCGGACGTGCCGGTGCACCAGGTGAGCCAGTGTGCCGGGCTCGTGCGGTACGCCGCCCCGGACGTCATCGTCGGGATGGGCGGTGGCAGCTGCATCGACCTCGCCAAGGCGGTGGCCGTGGTCCTCACGCACGGTGGTGAGCCGTCGGACTACTACGGCGAGCTGCGTGTCCCCGGTCCGGTGATACCGGTCGTGGCGCTGCCGACCACCGCCGGGACCGGGTCGGAGGTGACGCCCGTGGCCGTGCTCACCGATCCCGAGCGGGTGAGCAAGGTGGGGATCTCCAGCCCGCACCTCATTCCCCACACGGCCGTGTGCGACCCGGAGCTCACCCTCGGCTGCCCGCCGGCACTGACCGCGAGCGCTGGCGCCGACGCCCTGTCGCACGGCATCGAGGCCTTCACCGCCGTGCGCCGTCCGGTGACCACCGAGCTGGCGACGGAGCGCGTCTTCGTCGGCAAGAACGAGCTGACGGACTCCTATGCGCTGATGGCCGTCCGGCAGGTCGCGCGCAGCCTGCACCGTGCCTGGTCGGACCCGAGCGACATGGGTGCGCGCGAGGCGATGATGCTCGGGGCCACTGCGGGCGGCTTCGCCCTCGGCACGTCCGGCACGGCCGCGGCGCACGCCCTCCAGTACCCGGTCGGTGCCCTGACCCACACCCCGCACGGGATCGGGGTCGGCGTCCTGCTGCCCTACGTCATGGAGTTCAACCGTCCCGCGCGGGTCCCGGAGCTCGCCGCCGTCGCCGTGGCGATGGGCGCGTCCGCGGACGCCTCGGACGAGGACCTCGCCGACGAGGCGATCGACAGGGTCGCGGCCCTGCTCGCCTCGGTGGGCATCCCGGCCACCCTCGCGGACCTCGGCCTGCCGGCCGACCGGCTCCGCTGGACGGCCGAGCAGGCGCTGGGAGCCGCGCGGCTCGTCGCAAACAACCCGCGTCCCCTCGACGCCGACGCCCTGGAGCGGATCGTCCGCGCCGCGTACACCGGCGACCGCGCCGCCCTACGAGAGACCACCGTCCACGGCTCGGCCTCGCCGGGCCTCACCACGACAGCAGGTGCCCGATGAGCATCACGATGCACGAGTCCATGCGCCCCGTCCTCGACGCCCTCGACGTCCCGACCGACCTCCTGGTGGCCGGCACGTGGCGCGGCGGCGCCGACGGCGGACGGATCGACGTCCGGGACCCCGCCTCGGGTGCGGTGCTCGCCTCGGTGGCCGACGCCCGGATCCCCGACGCCGAGGCGGCGGTGGACGCCGCGGCCGAGGCCGCGGCCGGCTGGGCGGCCACGGCCCCCCGCGCCCGGGCCGAGCTGCTGCTGCGGGCCTTCACCCTCATGCACGAGCGGAGCGAGGAGCTCGCCCTGCTCATCAGTCTCGAGAACGGCAAGTCCCTGACGGATGCACGGTCCGAGGTGACCTATGCCGCCGAGTTCTTCCGCTGGTACGCCGAGGAGGGCGTGCGGCTGCGCGGCCAGGTGGGCCGCTCACCGAGCGGGGCCAACCGGCTGGTCGTCACGCACCAGCCCGTGGGCATCAGCGTGCTCATCACCCCGTGGAACTTCCCCGCGGCCATGGCCACCCGGAAGATCGCGCCCGCCCTCGCCGCCGGGTGCACCGCGATCCTCAAGCCGGCCACCGAGACCCCGCTGACGGCCCTCGCGGTGGCGGCCCTGCTGCAGGAGGCCGGGCTGCCGGCCGGTGTGCTCAACGTCGTCACGACCACCCAGCCCGGACCCGTCGTCGGCACGATGCTCACCGACCCCCGCACGCGCATGCTCTCGTTCACCGGCTCGACCGAGGTGGGCCGCCGTCTGCTCCGCACCGCCGCCGACCAGGTCCTCAAGTGCGGGATGGAGCTCGGCGGCAACGCCCCCTTCGTCGTCCTCGCCGACGCCGACCTCGACGCGGCGGTCGAGGGCGCGATGGTCGCCAAGATGCGCAACGGCGGGCAGGCCTGCACCGCCGCCAACCGCTTCTTCGTGCAGGGCGCCGTCCACGACGCCTTCGTGGACGGCCTCGTCGCCCGGATGGCCGGGCTGCGGGTCGGGCCGGGCTCCGAGGAGAGCACCGAGTGCGGACCGCTCATCAACGAGGGCGCCGCCCGCAAGGTCGACGAGCTCGTCCAGGACGCACTCGACCGCGGCGCCCGCGCCGTGCTGGGCGGCACGCGGCCCGACGACGCGGGCTGCTTCTACCCCCCGACGGTGCTCGTCGACGTACCGCCGGACGCTCGCGTCCTGCACGAGGAGATCTTCGGGCCGGTGGCCCCGGTGGTCCGCTTCGAGCAGGAGGAGGAGATGCTGACCATGGTCAACGACAGCGAGTACGGCCTCGTCAGCTACCTCTACACCGGCGACCTCGGCCGTGGTCTGCGCCTCGCAGAAGGCATCGACAGCGGCATGGTCGGCCTCAACCGCGGGCTCGTCTCCGACCCCGCCGCGCCCTTCGGCGGCACCAAGCAGAGCGGCTTGGGACGCGAGGGGAGCACCGAGGGACTCCTCGAGTTCATGGAGACCCAGTACATCGCGACGTCCTGGTGACGCCGCGGCCACAGCAGCAACGGATCCCCCAACCATCCCGATGCAGGAAGCAGGAGAACTGATGAGCAACGCACAGCGAGACCGACGGAGCTCTCGCCAGGGCCGCACGGTGAGGGCGGCGGCGGCGACCACGCTGGTCGCCCTCACGCTGGCGGCCTGCGGCGGTGGCGGCGACAACGACGCCGACGCGGACGACGGGAACGCCGATGCCGCCGGCCCGGCGGCGCCCGCGACGATCCCCGAGCTCACCGACGAGCCACTGGACCTCAGCTTCATCTGGTTCGAGTGGCCCCCCGCCCAGCTGCTCGAGGACTTCGCGAACGCGGAGTACACCAAGGAGCGCCCGAACGTGACGATCAACGTCAACACCGTGCCGAACGCGAACTGGCACGACGCGATGTTCACGCAGTTCGCCGCCCGGCAGACCGACTTCGACATCGCGGTCCTCGACTCGCAGCACATCGGCGAGGCCGTGACGAACGGCAGCATCCTCGACATCACCGACTTCATCAACGAGAACATCGAGACCGACGCCTACGACCCCTACCTCCTGGCCGCCTACGGCCAGTACCCCCAGGCCGAGACGGGGCAGCGTGACGAGAGCGCCAGCATGTACGGGCTGCCGCTGCTCGGCGACACCTGGACGATGATCTACCGCAAGGACCTCATCGGCGACGAGCCCCCCGAGACCTGGGACGAGATGATCGAGGTCGCCCGGCAGTGCCAGGAGGACAACCCCGGCGTCAGCGGGCTCGCCTTCCACCAGGCCAACGGCTCCGACGCCGCGGCGGTCACCTACAACACCGTCAACGCCCTGTACGGCGGCAACCTCTGGAACCGCGCGGAGGGCCAGATCGAGGGCGTCATTAACGACGAGGCCGGCCAGCGGGCGATGGACATCCTCGTCAACGACATGAAGCCGCTCACCGCCCCCGGCTCCGGTAACTGGTTCATCGACGAGGTCAACGCGGCCGTCGCCCAGGGGAGCGCGTGCATCGCGTTCAACTGGATCGCCGCGAGCGGTGGTCTGCTGGACCCGGCGCAGACGGTGCTCGGCGAGACCCGCGAGGAGATCCTCGAGAAGCTCGGGTTCGCCACCCTGCCGACGCAGGACACGGACCTCGTGCCGCTCGGCGGCATGGGGATGCACATCTCGGCCTACGCCCCCGACGAGCGGGTGGCCGAGGCGCTCAACTTCATGCGGTGGTTCGAGCAGGAGGACATCCAGAAGAAGTGGGCCGAGGCCGGCGGCGTGCCGTCGCGCACCGACGCCCTGGAGTCCCCCGAGTTCCTCGAGGCCGGACCGTTCAACCAGGTCTACGCCGACTCCGTCTCGCGGCAGCGCGACATGTGGAACGTGCCCGAGTACGCCCGCCTCATCGACATCGAGAACACCAACGTCAACGCGGCCCTCAACGGCGCCAAGGACCCGGAGACGGCGCTCGACGACATCGCCCGGGAGCAGCAGGCCGTGCTGGACGGCGACGGCGGGCTCTGACATGAGCACGACGACGTCGGCCGACGCCCCGGTGCAGGAGGCAGCGTCCCTGCCTCCTGCACCGGGGCGGGCCCCCCGCCTGCGTGACCGCGGACTCGCGCTGGCCTTCATCTCCCCGGCGATGCTGCTGCTGCTCGGGATGTCCGTCTTCCCGCTCCTGTGGGCGCTGTACCTGTCCTTCACGGACTACTCGGCAACGAGCAGCGTGCCCGGCGACTTCGTCGGGTTCGAGAACTACGCCGACGTCCTCACGTCGTCGGAGGTCCACACGCGAGCGGTGACGACGGCGCTCTTCGTGGCCGGTGCGGTGATCCTGCAGACCGTGCTGGGCTTCTCCATCGCCTACCTCATCTCGCGCCGGACACGGGGGCGCGGGCTGCTCACCACGCTGTTCCTCATCCCGATGATGCTCTCGCCCGTCGTCGTCGGCCTGTTCTGGCGCTTCATGCTCGACGCGCAGTTCGGGGTGGTCAACAGCATGCTCGTCTCTCTCGGGTTCGAGCCGGTGGAGTGGCTGACCCAGCAGCGGACGGCGCTGTTCTCCCTCATCCTCGTCGACACCTGGCAGTGGACGCCGTTCATCATGCTCATCGCACTGGCCGGGCTCACGGCGGTGCCGAAGTACCTCTACGAGGCCGCATCCATCGACCGCGCCTCGGAGTGGTTCCGGTTCCGCAACATCACCCTGCCGATGGTGTGGCCGCTGCTCCTCATCGCGGTGATGTTCCGTGCGATCGAGGCCTTCCGCCAGTTCGACCTCGTCTACGTCCTCACGAGCGGCGGACCAGGAGTCTCCACCGAGACGTTGTCCTTCCACGTCTACAAGGTCGCGTTCCTCGGGTTCCGCACCGGGACCGCCTCGGCCTACGGGATCCTCATGGTCATCGTCGTCATCGTGCTGGCGCAGTTCTACCTGCGCTACCTCAACAAGCTCAAGGAGGGCTGATGGCCATCTCCGTCGACGACGCCGTCCCCGGCCCAGTCACCCGCAGCTCCGCCCGCGCCCGCCGCGGGAGCACCGGCAGGGTCCGGTCCGGGATCGAGATCGTGCTCCTGGCCGTGCTCATCGGCTCCCTGCTCTTCCCGGTGGTGTGGATGCTCCAGACCTCCATCAAGACCGGCCAGGACATCTACGCCGTGCCGGCGAAGTTCTTCGGCTTCGACGTCACCCTGCAGCACTACAAGGACGTCTTCGTCGCACCGGGCGGAGGCCGCTCGGACCTGTCCGGGTCCTTCCTCAACTCGGTCATCGTGGCCGGGAGCTCGACCGCGCTGGCGACCCTGCTCGGGGTCCCCGCGGCCTGGGCCTACTCGCGCTTCACGCTCAAGGCGAAGAAGGACCAGCTCTTCTTCATCCTGTCCACCCGCTTCATGCCGCCCGTCGTCGTCGTCATCCCGATCTTCCTCATGTACCGCGAGCTCGGGCTCATCGACACGAAGCTCGGTCTCGTCCTCGTCTACACGGCGTTCAACCTGCCGTTCACGATCTGGATGATGAAGGGCTTCGTGGACGAGGTGCCCTCGGAGTACGAGGACGCCGCGATGCTCGACGGCTACACCCGGCTGCAGGCCTTCCGGAAGTTCACCCTGCCCCTGCTCATCCCGGGCATCGCCGCGACGGCGGTGTTCGCGCTCATCTTCTCCTGGAACGAGTTCGTCTATGCCATCTTCCTCACGTCCAGCCAGGAGGTGCGGACGGCCCCACCGGCCATCGCCGGCCTCATCGGAGGCACGACGGTGAACTGGGGTCTTGTCGCCGCGTCGGCGGTCGTCTTCGCGCTGCCGGTCCTCATCTTCGCCTACCTGGTGCGCAAGCACCTCGTCGCCGGTGTGACCCTCGGGGCGGTGAGGCGCTGATGGCGGGCATCGAGGTCACCTCCCTCCACAAGCGGTACCCGGACGGGACCGTGGCGGTCGAGCACGTCGACCTGTCCATCGGCGACGGCGAGCTGTTCGTCATGCTCGGCCCGTCGGGCTGCGGCAAGACGACGACGCTGCGGGCCATGGCCGGGCTGGAGCGCCAGACGTCCGGCGACATCCACATCGGGGACACGCTGGTCAACGACCTGCCGCCCGCCGAGCGGGACATCGCCATGGTGTTCCAGTTCTACGCCCTCTACCCGCACCTCAAGACCCGGGACAACCTCGCCTTCCCGCTGCGCGCCGAGGGCATGCCCAAGGCGGAGATCCGCGAGCGGGTCGAGGAGGCCGCCCGGATGATGCGGCTCGGCCCGCTCCTGGACCGCAAGCCGCACCGGCTCTCCGGCGGTGAGCAGCAGCGGGTCGCCCTGGCCCGCGCCCTCGTGCGGCGCCCGCGCGCCTTCCTCATGGACGAGCCGCTCACCAACCTCGACGCCGAGCTGCGGGCCGAGACCCGGACCGAGATCAAGCACCTGCAGGCGCAGCTCGGTACGACGATGGTGTACGTCACGCACGACCAGGTCGAGGCGATGTCGCTCGGGCACCGCATCGCCATCCTCAACAAGGGCCGGGTGGAGCAGGTCGGGACGCCGCTGGAGGTCTACGACCGTCCGGCCAGCCTGTTCTGTGCCGCCTTCATCGGCTCCCCGCCGATGAACCTCTTCGAGGTCGAGGTGGCGGACGGTCAGCTGCGGACCCACGGTGGTCTCGCGCTCGCCCCACCGCCCGGGCTGCGGCGGGACCGCCCGCTCGTGGCCGGTGTGCGGCCCGAGGCGCTGGAGGTCACGCCGGCCGGGACGGACGGGACGGTCCCGGGACGCGTGGTGTCCGTCGAGGTCCTGGGCGACGAGATCATCTACGTCGTCGCCAGCGGGGGACGGGACGTGCGCGTCCGGATGCCCCCGACCACCCGCTTCGCAGCCGAGGCCCCGGTGGGCCTGCGGCACACCGGCGGGACCCCGCCGGTCTACGACTCGAGCACGGAAGAGCTGGTGGCCTGATGGGAACGGTTGCTGCCTACGGGCTGCGCAAGGCCTTCGGAGAGGTGCAGGCGCTCGACGACGTGACGCTGGAGGTGCCGGACGGCTCCTTCTTCGTCGTGCTCGGCCCCTCCGGTGCGGGCAAGACGACGACGCTGCGGGCGATCGCGGGGCTCGAGAAGCTCGACGCCGGCTCGGTGCACCTCGACGGCAGGGACGCGACCGGGGACACCCCGGCCGCGCGCGACCTGGCGATGGTGTTCCAGAGCTACGCCCTCTACCCGCGCAAGACGGTCTTCGAGAACATCGCCTCGCCCCTGCGAGCCCGCAGCGCCTCGGCGGACGAGATCGCCGCCGCGGTCAAGGAGGTCTCCGGACTCCTGCACATCGAGCGGCTCCTCAAGCGGAAGCCCGGCCAGCTCTCGGGCGGAGAGATGCAGCGCGTCGCCCTGGCCCGGGCGCTGGTCCGCAACCCGCGCGCGTTCCTCATGGACGAGCCCCTGACGAACCTCGACCTCAAGCTCCGGGTCGAGATGCGCACCGAGCTCACCCGGATCCACCGCAGCCTCGGCGGGACATTCGTCTACGTCACCAACGACCAGGTCGAGGCGCTGTCCATGGCCGACCAGGTCGCCGTCCTCCGCGAGGGCACGGTGCAGCAGGTCGGGACCCCGACGGAGGTGTACGACCGCCCGGCGAACCAGTGGGTCGCCGCCTTCGTCGGGAGCCCGCGCATCAGCCTGCTCGCCTGCCACGCGCAGGGGGACCGGCTCGTCGGTGCGGAGGGCTGGACCCTGCCACGGCCGCGGTGGACGACGGCGGAGGACGGCCGTCCGCTGCTGCTCGGCGTGCGCGCCGAGGACCTGTCGGTCGAGTCCCGCGGCGACGCGGCCCTCCCCGGCGAGCTCTACGGCCTCGAACCGCTCGGCGACCGCACCGTGGTCGACGTCAAGGTCGGCAAGGAGATGCTCAAGGTCAAGGCACGCCCGACCGTCACCGGCACGCCCGGCCAGCGCATGTCCGTCACCGTCGACCTGGACCGTGCGCACCTCTTCGACGCGGACACCGGCCTCACGCTGTCGGAGGTGGGCCGGTAGGGGGCCGCCGGCGCTAGGCCCCCGCCACGCCGGTCCGGTAGGCCCACACGGCCGTCTGCAGCCGGTCGCGCGTGCCGAGCTTCGTCATCGCCCGGCCGAGGTGGGACTTCACGGTGGACGGCTCGACGTAGAGAGCCGCCGCGATCTCGACGTTGGACATGCCCTCCGCCAGCAGGCGGACGATGTCCCGCTCGCGTGGCGTGAGAGCGCCGGCGGCCTCGTCGGGGTCGGGGGCCGGCCGGCGGCGGGCGAACTCGGCGATGACGCGGCGGGTCACCACCTGGTCGATCATTCCCTCGCCCCGCGCGAGACGGCGGATCGCGTCCGCGACGACGTCGGGGTCGGAGTCCTTGAGGACGAAACCGCTCGCGCCGGCCTCCAGGGCACCGAAGACGTACTCGTCGAGGTCGAACGTCGTCATGACGAGGACGGAGGGCAGGTCACCGTCGCGCTCGGCGACGATCTGCCGCGTCGCGGCCAGACCGTCGCCGCCCGGCATCCGCACGTCCATGCAGACGACGTCGGGACGGGCGCGGCGCACCATCGCCACCGCCTCGGGGCCGCTCGACGCCTCACCGACGATCTCGATGTCGCCGGCGTCCTCGAGCAGCACCCGGAACCCCGCCCGCACCACGAGCTGGTCGTCCACCAGCGCGACCCTGATCATCGTCCTCCCTCGCTCTCCGTGGCGGGGACGTGCAGCCGCACGCACCACCCGCCGTCGTCCGTCGGACCCGCCTCGAGGCTGCCGCCGACCAGCGCCGCACGCTCGCGCATGACGGCCAGGCCGGTGCCGCCGCGGACGCCGGCCGCCGGCGTGTGCCCGGGTGCAGCGGGACCGTTGTCGACCTCGAGCACCACGCCTGCCGGCTCGTGCACCACCCGCACCTTCACGGGCGCCCCCGGCGCGTGCTGCCGCGCGTTCGTCAGCGACTGCTGCGCCACCCGGTAGACCGAGACGTCGGCGAGCGGGGGCAACGGGGACGGCGTGCCCACCTCCTCGACCCGGACGTCATCACCCAGCTCCCGCGCGGCCCTCACGAGATCCCCCAGGGCGCTGACACCGGGGACCGCGCTGAGCGGGTCGCCTTCGTCGCCGCGCAGCAGCCCGACCATCTGGCGAAGGCTGTCGAGGGTCTCGCGGCCCTGGTCGCGTAACCACGCCGCTCCTTCCCGCGCCGCCTGCGGGTCCCGATCCACGAGCCGCTCGACCGCGGCCGCCTGGACCACCATCCCGGACAGGTGGTGAGCGGCGACGTCGTGCAGCTCCCGGGCGAGCCGGGCACGCTCGTCCGCGATCGCGCTCTCCACCCGGGCGTCGCGCTCCCGCTCCATCCGGGCGGCCCTCTCCTGGAGGAGCCACAGCTGCTCACGGCGTGCCGCGAGGTAGAGGCCCGCCAGGACGGACGCGCCCCACACCAGCAGCGCGGAGGTCACGTGCTGGACGACGGCGTCCGCGCCCGCACCGCGGAGCACGGCGACGACGGCGCCGCCCATGCCCTCGACCAGAGCCGCCCCGCCCGCCACGCTGAGCGCGCGGCGGGCCGGCAGCCGGGTGCCGATGGTGGCGGCGACGACGAACGCCGCGACGGCCCGTAGCGACAGCTCCGGGGACAGGGCGACGAGCGCGAGCTGGGTCGCGACCACGGCCACGAGGGACGCGGCGAGGGCCACCCGCCGGAACGACAGGGCCAGGCACTGGACGACGACGAGGACGAGCAGCCACGGCACCACCGTCGCCGGCGGCACGTCCTGCGCCGGCACGACCGCCAGCGTCGCGACGACCCCCAGCAGCATGAGCGCGGCCAGGACGACGGCAGAGGCCGTGTCCCGTGCCAGCGGCCCGTGCAGCCCGAACCGCGACAGCCGGGTGTCCCACCACGTCCCGGTGCTCGTGACCGGGGTGGTGTCCATGGTGGCCAAGCCTCCCACGCCCACCGGTCAGTACGTGATGTCGGGGGAGAGCAGCAGGAGCTGGTTCACCGCCATCGACGTCGCAGCGAAGGCGAGGAGGAGGACGCTCGCCGCCCCGACGCGGAACCACCCGGTGCGCGCCCGCAGCTCGGCCACGACACGCCACCCCGCTGCCAGCACACCGAGCACGCCGACGGCGGTGAGCACCTGGACGGCCCGGATGAGCACGACCGGCACCGGTTGCAGGCTCATGACACCGAGCACCACGGCCACCCACCCGGCCAGCGCCACGACCGCGACGACGGCCGCGATGCGGGTGAGCCGGCGCGGCAGGCGGACGGGAGCAGGTGCGCCCGCGGGCTCGCGCGGCCCCGGGACGTCGGTGCCGACGGCGGAGCGACGCGCCAGGATCCTTCGCACCACGGCACCCACCGGCCACGCGAGGGCCGTGAGCAGGAGCACCACGGCGCCGCCCGTGAGCGCCGGGACGGCGGCGGACCGCGCGGCGGTCACCGGCACCATCGACATCGCCGAGTCGTGCCCGATCAGCTCGACGCGCCCGGCGTCGTCGGTACGCACGGTGAGCACGCGGTCCCCGCCCACCTGCTGGTAGACCCACGGCTCGATCTCCGTGTACTCGGCCGCCGAGAGCTGGCCCGGTCCGGGGGTGAAGCGCACCCGGGCACCGTCGACCACCTCGGCGCGGGTCGGCTGCAGCGGGCCCATGGCCGTGAGGAAGGTCGAGGAGAAGCCTCGCGTGCTCTCGTAGGAGCCGGCCAGCGCCTCGGCGTGCTCCTGGCGGACCTCGGCCGCCACGGTGCTGTCCTGGGCCGCCCCGGGGTAGTACCGGTCGGCGAAGTCCTCGAGCAGCTCGTCGCGCAGCAGGTACGCAGCGCCGTCGGCTCCCGTGCTGTTGAAGGAGAGGTACAGCCCGGTGCCGTCGTCGGGCCACAGCCGGAGGTGGGAGTGGAAGGCGGTCGTGTCACCGCCGTGGCCCACCACCCGGTGGCCGTGGCGCGACTCGTCGAACCAGCCCAGCCCCATCCGCGGGCCCTCCGCGAGGATGCCGAGGGTGTCGGCGTCCAGCGCCGGTTCCATCATGAGGTCGCGCGTGGCGGGGGAGAGGATCTCCTGGCCCTGCTGCTGGCCGAGGTGCGCGAGCATGAACCGCGCCATGTCGGTGGCCGTCGCGCTCAGCGCCCCCGCCGGCGGCTGGCCGACGACCTCGAAGGGCAGCGGGTCCTCGCTGGACGTCGGGTACCCGAGGGCGACGTCCCCGGCGAGGTGGTCCGGCAGCGGCTGCGCGAAGGACGACGACGTCATGCCCGCCGGCTCCAGCACGTTCGCGGCGACGTACTCCTCGAAGGGCATGCCGCTGACAGCCTCGACGACGTACCCGGCGAGGGCGTTGCCGTAGTTCGAGTACGCCGGGGTCGTGCCCGGCTCGACGACCTGCTCCGGGGGGTCGGTGACGAGGGACGCGCGCAGGTCCGGTGTCGTGCCCGTGCCGATGAGGCCGGCGATCCGCTCCTCGAAGCCCGGCGTGTGGGTGAGCAGGTGCCGCAGCGTGACGGGGTGCTCCAGGCCGAGGTCCAGGTCGGTGTACTGCTCGACGTCGGTGTCGAGGTCCACCTCGCCGGCCTCGACCAGCTGCATGACCGCCGTCGCCGTGAACAGCTTGGAGATCGAGCCGGTCCGGAACAGGGTGCGGTCCGGGTCGACCGGCGTCCCGGCGTCGACGTCGGCCTGCCCGAAACCGCGGGCGGTGAGGATCTCGCCGTCGTGCACGACGGCGACGGTCGCGCCCGCGATCCGGCTCTCCTCGAGGGCCGCGGGGAGCGTCTCGTCGAGCCAGGAGTCGACGTCGGAGCGCTCGAGCGGGGCGGCGGACGCCGCTGGCTGCTCGGGGGGCGGGGGCGCGGCCTCGGGGGCGCTCCCGCACGCGGCAAGGGTGGCGACGACGCACGCGAGCGCGAACGCGACCCTCCGGCCGATCCCGCGACGGGTGTGTGGTGCCGTGCTCATGGTGGCCTCCTGGCGTCGCGAACGTCCCGGGGGCTCCGGAAGGACGGGCCCGCGACCTGCGTCCATGCTGCTCGGCAGGGGTGCGCGTCCGCTTCCAGCGCGGTGGGGCACTGCGCCTCCCACCTTTGGGGGAGGAGACCGGCTGCCGGTGGCGCCAGGACGCCCCACGAGCCTCCGCGGCGGGTCAGGTGGTGCGCAGGACGAGCATGAACTGACCGCCGCCCGGCTCGACCTGCGTCGTGACGGGCAGGTCGGGGGCGAAGCGGGACAGCCGGTCGACCAGCCAGGCGGCGGCCGCGTCGGCGTCCTCGCGGGTGGGGCAGCGCGCCACGACCTCGCGGCCCTTCTTGCGCCCGAGGCGCTCCACCGTCGCCGCGATCGGTGCGGGGTCGACGACGAACAGGTCGGGCGACCACGGCACGACCGGCGTCACGGCTCCCTTGCGCGTGTTGCACGCACGGTGGGCCAGACGCTCGGTGCCGGCCGCGTTCTTCTTCCCCTTGGCGAGGCCGAGGTCGACGCTGGGGCCGAGGTCGGAGTTCACCGAGGCGTCCGGGTCGACGGGCTCGTCGCACAGCCAGCAGCGCCACGAGTCGCGCTCGCCCACCGCGTTGAGGTTGCTCATGGACGAACCGTAGCGCCGCCTCCCAGCGCGCAGCTGACGCGGCCACGGCGTGCCCGCGGAGCGGTACGCGAACCCGCTCGGGGTGATGACCGGGGTGAGCGACGTGCTGAGCCCCCAAGCACCCTGGACGCGGCTCCCCGCCCGGCAGACGCTGGGACCGGACGACACGATCGTGGGGAGACGCTCATGTCACTGTTCACCGCTGTGGGCCCTCGTCGGGAGCGCCGCCGCTGGACCGCCGCGGCCCTGACGCTGCTTCTCACGGTCTGCGGGCTCCTCGGAGCCTCGGCCGCCGAGCCGGCGGACCCGCCCGAGGTCCTCCTCAGCGCCTCCTCCGACCGCAGCGGCCCGCGGCCCCTGGACGGTGCCGCCCTCGGGTCGGGCGGGGCCTACGTGTTCGTCGCCGAGCGCGCCGACATCGAGAAGGTCTCGTTCTGGCTGGACGACCCCACGCGGAAGAAGAAGGCGCGCAAGGTCGAGGGCAACGCTCCCTGGGACTTCGCCGGCTCGGCCAAGGACGACGCGGCGCTGCCGTGGGACCCCGGCTCGGTGAGCGCCGGGACGCACACGGTCACCGCGCTCGTCGAGCTCTCCGACGGGACGACGGCGCTGGTCCACTCCACCTTCACCACGGGTACCGTCACGCCTGCGCTGGCGGCGGCCCCGGCCGTGCTCCAGCTCGTCAGCGACGTGGACGGACCACCCCTCACCCGGACCGTCGAGGTCACCTCCGCGCCGGGCAGCGCCGACGTCACGGCGAGCTCGGACGCTCCGTGGCTCACGGCCGGCCCGGCGCGGGGGACGACGCCGCGCACCCTCGAGCTCGCCGTCGACCCGGACGGGCTCGCCCCCGGGACGCACTCCGCGACCGTCACCCTCACGGCCGACGGGTTCACGCCCGCCTCCGTGCGCGTGGACCTCTCCGTCCTCGCGGCCCCGGGGGAGTACGACCTGTGGTCCAGCCCGCACGCCGACCGCTCCGCCGCCGTGCCCCTCGCCGGCGCCACCGTCAGCGGCCCCGTGCGCATCTTCACCGGCCCCGACGACGGCGTGACGGCCGTGGCCTTCTACGTCGACGACCCCGCCCGGGCGCGCTCCCCGTACCGGTCCGAGCGCACGGCTCCCTTCGACCTCGCCGGCGGCACGACCGGGCAGGCGGACGCCTTCGACACCACGAGGCTCACCGACGGCAGCCACACGGTGACCGCCGTCCTCACGCTGGCGGCGGGCGGGACCGTCGTCGTCGACTCCGCCTTCCACGTGACCAACGCCCCCGGACCGGCTCTCGCCCTCGACCCGGCCACGCTCTCGGTGGCGGCGACCGCAGGGTCGGCCCCCGTCACCCGCACGGTGGCCGTCTCCTCGGGCTCCACCCCGGTCCCCGTGGCGGTGTCCTCCGACGCGCCGTGGGCGGGCGTGACGACGGCTGCCGGCACGACGCCCACCACGGCGACGGTGACCCTGGACCCGGCCGGCCTGGCGCCGGGCGCCCACACCGCCGTCGTCACCGCGTCGTCCCCGGGCCTGCCGGGCGTGAGCCTGCCCGTGACGCTCACCGTGACCGAGGACGTGCCCCCGCCGCCCCCACCGCCGCCACCGACGCACACGCTCGCGCTGTCCGCCGCCCCGGACCGGTCGGACCCGGCCCCCCTCGACGGCGCCGAGGTGCGCGGGGACGTCCACGTCTTCGTCACCCCGGAGGCCGGCCTGTCGAAGGTCGAGTTCTTCGTCGACGACCCGCAGCTCAAGCGCAAGCCCTACAAGAGCGAGGGCAACGCGCCGTGGGACCTGGCCGGCTCGGCCACCGACGGGGCCGCACTGCCCTACGACACCTGGCAGCTCGCCGACGGCGCCCACACCGTCACTGCCCGCCTCACGTCGACGAGCGGGACGAGATCCACCGTCACGGCCGCGTTCACCGTCCTCAACGGCACCCCGGTCCTCGCCGCCCACCCGCGCCGGCTCACCCTCGGGCTCGCCCCCGGAGAGACGGCACACTCCGACCTCGCCGTGCGGATGAGTGACAGCTCCGCCGTCCCGCTCACGGTGTCGACGGACGTGCCGTGGCTGTCGGCCACCCCGGCGACGGCGACGACGCCGGGCGACATCGCCGTCGTCGCCGACACCGCCGGGCTCGCCGTCGGCACGCACACGGGAGCGGTGACGGTCACCGCGCCGGGCCAGGACGCCGTCGTCGTCCCTGTCGAGCTGCGGCTCGAGTGGCCGCCGCCCGACCAGGTGCACCTGGCGTGGACGGCCGACCCCGCCACGACGCTCACCGTCACGTGGCGGACGACGTCGCCGGGGACGCCGTGGGTCGAGCACGCCCCGGCCGGTTCGGGCGGTCCGTGGACGCGGGCCGAGGCGAGCCCGCGTGCCTCGGGCACCAGCGGCCAGCTGTGGACCGCGACGCTCACCGGTCTGGCACCCGGAGAGTCCTACGACTACCGCGTGGTCCAGCCCGAGACCACCTCGCAGACGTGGACGGCGCGCACGGTCGCCCCGGACGCGCAGACGCGCGCCGTCTACTTCGCCGACACCGGGATCGACGGCCGCACGGACGGGCTCACCGTCGCGACGGGCCGGTCGATCGAGCTCCTCACCGAGCTGCACCCCGACGTCCTCCTCGCGGGTGGCGACTACGCCTACTTCAACACCGACGCCCGGTTCGCGACCCTCGACGACGCCATCGACGCCTGGTTCCAGCAGCTGGAGCCCGCCGCCGCCCAGTCACCGCTCATGCCGACGTACGGCAACCACGAGGTGCTCCTCGGTGAGGGCTTCGAGCCCTGGGCGGCGCGCTTCCCGACCCCCGAGGGGTGGAGCGACCGGCGCTCCTACTCCTTCGACGTCGGCCCCTTCCACTTCATCTCCCTCCACGCCGTCCACAACACCGGCAAGCTGCCGACCGCCGAGATCGAGTGGCTCGAGGCGGACATCGCGGCGGCGACGCAGGCAGGGCGGCCGTGGATCGTCCCGTTCACGCACGTGAGCGCCTTCGCCGCCGGGTCGGTGCACCCCTCCAACCTCGCGCTGCGCGACCAGCTGGGCCGGGTCCTCGAGCGTCACGGCATCCGTCTCGTGCTCCAGTCCCACGACCAGGCGTACCAGCGCACGTGGCCGCTCACCGGGGTGGGGAGCGGGGCCGGCGTCACCGCGACGACGACGGACCCGACCTGCGCGGCGCCCGGCGACGGCGTCGTGTGGATGACCGTCAGCCCCGCGGGGAAGCTGAGCAACCGCAGCGGCGACTTCTCGCCCTACGCCGAGACGCCTGCGCCGTCCTGGAGCGCGGTGCGCGACAACACCCGCCACCACCTCGCCGAGCTCACCGCGAGCGCCGCGGGGGACCTGGAGGTCGAGGTGCTCGGTTACCACGCGGAGGGGGACGTGGAGGTCGTCGACACCGTGACGATCGCGCGGGAGGCGTGCGGGTAGGTCCCCGTCACCCGGCGACGGCGTAGAGGACGATCCCGAGCACGCCGACGGCGACGGCCCAGAGGCCGGTGGCACGCAGCCGCCGGGCGCGGGGCGTGCTGTGGTCCTCGCGGTGGCGGGCGTGGAAGGTGACGGCGCACCCGAGCGCGACGGCGAAGGCCACCCGCGCGACGACGAGGCCGACGATCCCGATCACGGGGGCGCCATGGCCTCGTGCCACCGTTGCAGCAGGCGCAGGTGGCCCCCGGACTGCGGCAGCTCGACGTGCGTGTCGCCGTGCCGCAGCAGGTAGACGAACCGGTCACCGAACATCACGGGCCGGCCGGCCCGCACCTCGCTGACGTCCTGCCAGCGGTAGGTCCGCCGTCGTCGTCCCTCGGTGACGTGGACGCCGTCGGCGTCGACCCTCGCCCTCCTGCGGAGCTCGCTGAGCGCGACCACGAGGAACGCGACGACGGCGGCCAGCCGCACCCACCAGGAGACACGGTCACGGGTCGTCTCGAGGACGCCGCCCGTGACGTCGGTGACGGCGACGAAGAGGTTGATCAAGGCGAGCAGCACGAAGGTCACGGCCACCCACGGCCGGCCGACGCGCCACGACATCTCCGGCGGCAGTCGGACGCTCTCCTCTCGCGGTTGCTCGGCATCGGGAGACATCGCTCCAGCATGCCGGGCGGCGGCGGGCCGAGCCACCGCGGGAAATACCTCGCGTCCCGCCGACTGCCTCCCGTAGCGTCGCGGCTCGTGGACATCGACACTCGCGCCCTCGACGCCGCCATCGCGGACGCGCCCTTCTCCGGCGTCGTGACGGTCGACGTCGGTGACCGGCGCGTCCTCGAGCGCACCGCGGGCTACGCGCACCGCCCGCTGCAGGCGCCGATGACCGTGGACACGCGGATCGCGGTCGCCAGCGGCAGCAAGGCCCTCACCGCCGTCGCCGTCATGCGGCTGGTCGAGGACGGGGTGCTGCGGCTGGACCAGCCGGTGCGCGAGCTGCTCGGCGCGGACCTGCCCCTCGTCGACGACGCCGTGACCGTCGCGCACCTGCTCGGCCACACCTCGGGCATCGGGGACTACCTCGACGAGGACTCCGACTGGGAGCCGGAGGACTACGTCCTCACCGTCCCGCCCCACACGCTCACCACGGCGGCGGCCTTCCTGCCGATGCTCGAGGGGCACCCGCGGAAGTTCCCGGCCGGCGAGCGGTTCTCCTACTGCAACGGCGGGTACATGGTCCTCGCCCTCATCCTCGAGCGGGCGACGGGGCAGACCTACCACGACGTCGTGCGCCGCCTCGTCCTCGTGCCCGCGGGCCTGCGGGCCACCGACTTCCTGCCCCTCAACGCGCTGCCGGCCGGTGCCGCCGTCGGCTACGTGCACGACGACGGCGACCTCACCAACACCCTCCACCTCCCGGTCCTCGGCAACGGCGACGGCGGCGCGTTCACGACCGCCGCCGACCTCCACCGCTTCTGGTGCGCGCTCCTCGACGGGCGGCTCGTCTCCCGCGAGGGCGTCGACACCCTCACCCGTCCGCGCCACGACGTGCCCGAGGAGGGGATGCGCTACGGCATGGGCTTCTGGCTGCACGAGAGCGCCCACGCCCTCGTGCTCGAGGGCTACGACGCGGGCGCGTCCTTCCGCTCGACGCACGTCGTCGACTCACGCACGACGGTGAGCGTCCTCGGCAACACGTCCGAGGGCGCGTGGCCGGTGATCGGGGCTCTCGCGGAGGCTGTCGACGCGTCCCTCGCCTGACCCGCCGTCGTCGCCGGGTCGCGCTACGGGCGCGACGGCGTCCCGGCTGCGGCACGCTTGTCGCGTGCGGCAGCATGAGCGGCGGACCGAGCGGCTCGACGCGGCCGTCCTCGCGCAGGGCGGCCGGTGCTTCTGGTGCGGCCAGGCGTTCGGGCGGCTCGTGGCACCGACGGTGGACCACGTCGTCCCGCGGGCCAAGGGCGGTCCGTCGTGGGCGGAGAACGAGGTGGCCGCCTGTCGGCGGTGCAACGGCGAGCGGGGCCAGCGCTCCCCGGTGGAGTGGCTGGAGGAGTGCGTGCGCCGCGGGTGGCCGGCGGACGCGGCCGCGCTGGCAGCCGTCCTGGACCGGCTCGACGCCGCCATCGACGTGCACGGCGGGCAGCGGCGCGCGCGTCCGTACCTGCGGTCCCAGCGCCGGCGGCTGGCGCGGACGCGCTGAGCAGCCCTCGTCATGGCGAGGTCCTCGGGCCGTGCGCACCGCTTCACGCCGTGCGCGCGGAGTGGGACGATCGTGGGGTGAGTGGCGACGAGCACGCGCCCGATGCCGGCCCCGGCCCGGAGCGACCCCGCGAGGAGTCGTCGACCACGGGCCGTGTGGTGGTCGGTCTCGACGACGACGCGCCCGCCGCCGCGGTGGCGGCGGCACTCGGCGAGGCCGGCATGGCCGACGTCCGCGAGCTGTTCGACGGCGTGCTGGTCGGGACCGCCCCGGTGGACGACGCCTTCCTCGCCCGGGTCAGCCGGGTGCCCGGCGTGCGCTACGCCGAGCGCGAGGTGCTGCACGACATCTGACCGCGGCCCCGCGGGCGGCAGTCGCCGCCCGGCCGGTCACCAGCCGCCCGGCCCGGGCAGCAGGGGCGTGGGTGCCGGGGTGGCGCCGACCGCCCGGGCGAGGGCGAGCGCGATCCCGGCCGTGCCCGTCATGAGACCGGGCACCTCGCCGGCCCCGGGAAGCCCGCACGGCCACGCCCCCGAGACGTCGCGCTCGGCCACGAGCATCGTCGCGACCCGCCGCGCCGCGGCCGCGTGCTCGGCCGAGCCGAGCGCGCGTGCCGCCACGGTGTAGAGCTCGACCACCCCGCCGAGGCCGTGGCAGGAGGAGCAGTCTCCGGCGGCTCCTCCGTGCAGCGCGGTCCCGGCGCTGACCGCGAGGTCCCGCGCCGCCTGCAGTGCGGCCGTCGCCTCGGCGAGCAGGCGTGGGCCGGGCGTGAGCACCGCGAGGCGGAGCCGGCTGAGGCCGATCCCGATCCCGCCGTGGCACCACGCCGTCGTCCACCCGGTCGGCTCGCCCTGCGGCAGCCCGCCACGCAGGTCGGGCCACGCGCGGCGGTCCGGGTCGTACCACCCACGCTCGTAGGCGAGCGCCTGGGCGCAGGCGTCCTCGAGACCAGCCGGCGCCCCGGGCGAGGCCGCGAGCTCCCCGAGCGCGAGGGCGATGCCCGCTGCCCCGTGGCCGAGCCCCAGCAGGGGCGGCCCCTCCGGGTCCGTCGGGTCCCCCCACGCCGCCCCCCACACCTGCGGCCGAGCGGTGTCGACGAGGCGGGCCGCGGCCACCTGCGCCGAGGTGAGCAGCTCCTCGAGCGCGAGCTCGTCCGCCAGCGACGCGAGTCCGAGCGCTGCGCCGGCGTCGCCGCTGATGAGGTCGTTCGCCGACCCGTCGCCCTCCGACACGACGTGGGCGACGTCCCGTGCCAGGGCTGCCGCCGCGCGGCGCAGGTCGTCGTCGTCCAGCTTGCGAGCCGCGACCGCCGCCGCGTACGCGATGCCGCACGCGCCGTCCCAGTAGCCCGGCAGGCCGGCCGCCAGCAGGTCCGGCGCTCCGGCGAGGGCGTGCCTCGCCGCACCGCGCACCGTGGTGGCGAGGGTCCCGTCGCCGCCCGGGTCGGCCGCGGTGCCGATGAGCGACGCCAGCGCGAGCGCGACGCCGGCCGTCCCGTCGTAGAGGTTGGTGCCGATGTCACCGTGACCGAGGACCGGGGCGTCGCCGTCGACCCCGACGACGATCTCCGCGCGCCAGGTGAGGCCGTGGTCGGCGGCCTCGGCACGGTCCACGAGGTCCCGGCAGACGGCGGTGGCGGCCTCGATCGGCCCGGCGGTCACGTGCCCGCCTCCCACGGTCTGCCCGGGTCGACGCCCGCGTCGGTGAGCGCGGAGAGGAGCCGGCCGGTGCGTTCCTCCACCGTGGCCGCCGCCCACCCGGCGGCGGACCGCTCGACCCCTGCCGCGAGGGCCCGGCAGACGTGCTCCCCGAAGGACAGCGTGGTGCCGGGGTCGTCGGCCCAGCTGACGCCGGGCCGCACCGGACAGGTGAGGGGCGGGACCGGGGCGTCGAGCAGGCCCTCCAGGGCCGCGCCGCGCAGCGCGTCGAGGACGTCCGGCCGGTCGGCCCGCCGGTGGTAGACGACGACGGCGTCCACCCGCGCGTACCCGGACGGGTGGACCGGGCACTTGAGCTGGTGGCTGGTGCCCGCCAGGGCGTCGCCCACGGCCCGCACGACCCTGGCGACCGTCGCCGCCCGTGCGTCGAGGTAGACCCGGCCGAAGGGCGGCTCGGGCGGCACGTCGGTGAAGGTCCACCACAGCCCGCGCTCGGCGTCGACCATCTCGAGGGGCGCAAGGACGTCGACGAGCTCACCGGGAGCGGGTGGGACGCCGGGGCGGGCACGGGCGACGTACTCGCCGCTGCGCACCTGCCGCACCGCCTGTCCTCGCTGCGCCATGACGCTGCCGTCGGGTGCGGCGGCGAGCACGACACACGGCTCCCCGGACGGGCGGTCGGCCGTCCGTGCCGCTCGCAGCACGGCGACGAGGGAGCCCCCGTGCAGCGAAGGGTCGGCGACGCCTGCGGGCCGGGTGACGGCCGGGGGCTCGGTGTACCAGCGGGCGTAGAGCGCCTCGGCGAGGGTCGCCGCCCCGGGGACGGTCGCGGCCCACGCCGCGGGCTCACCGGTGACGAGGCGTGCGAGCCGCTCGACCTGGCGACGGACGTGCGCGGGTGTCAGCACGGCCGTCGTCGCAGGGCGCGTCATCGTGGTGCCAGGGCCGACGCGACGGAGTCCTTGACGTCCGCCTCGTGCGCGCACACCCACCGCGCGGCGTCGAGGAGGTGGCCGACGACGGGGTAGCCGGCGTCGCCCGCCGCACCGGCGCACTCGATCGCCAGCTGCACCGTGCGTGCGACGAGGCACAGCGTGACGCGGCTGGCGAGGTCGGCGTCGGTCGGGGTGCCGGTCTCGTCCGGTGTGCGGGTCGTCGCAGGCCCGAGGGCCCAGGGCGCGCCGTCGGCGTACGCCTGGAGCAGCGCCCCCTGCGAGGCGTCGACCACCGGCGACGGCGTCGACCCGGTGAGCCGGACGTGGAGCGCGAGCGTGTCGGCCAGCGCCGACCCCACGTCCCACGCCGGGTCGCCGCGGCCCGACAGCTCCCAGTCGAACAGGGTGGTCCGCGGCCCGGGTGCCACGGCGACGTTGTCCCACTTGAGGTCGGCGTGAACGAGGCACGCGGGGCTCATCGCGTCCGCGGCTCGGGCCAGGGCGGAACCGAGGGCGGCGTCGGCGACGACGGCGGTCCCGGCGGCCCGCAGCGCCGCGGACGTCTCGCCGGCGAACCACTCCTCGGGCCGTGTCCGCGGCAGGTGCACGACGCCGACGGCGGCCCGGCCGAGGAGCGGGACCTGCCTCGTGGCGGTGTGCAGCAGCGCCAGGGCGCGGCCCAGGGACGCCGCCACGGGGGGTGAGGGGAATCCCGGCTCCAGGCACCGGCTCGTGAAGAGGTGCTCCGCGGGCGCGGCGACGAGCGCGAGCACCTGTGCCCTCTCGTCGAGGTGCACCACCCGGGGGACCACCTCGTCCAGGCCTGGTACCCACGTCGTGAGGCGGTAGAGGTAGAGCTCGGCCGCCAGCGTCCGCCCGCTGTCGCGGGTGCGCTCGGACGTGGTCTTGACGACGTACGTGGCGCCGTCGGGCAGGGTGACGTGGCTGACGCGGTGGGAGCTGGACCGGTCCCACACGGGCGTCCCGGCGGGGACGGACAGGCCCGCCGCCGCCAGCACGTCGAGCGCTGACGGCGGCGGCGCCACGGCTGCCTGGGCGGGGGCACTCATCAGTAGGTGGTCCCGTAGGGGTCGAAGCCATAGGGGTCGTAGTCCGACCAGCCCGGACCGTTCCCGGGCCCGTGCTCCGGTCCGCCGGGACCCCCGAAGGTGGGGCAGCCGGCCAGGCTCGGACACCCGGCGAGGCTGGGGCAGACACCCTGCGAGGGGCAGATCGCGCGGGACTGGCAGATGACGTCCGTGGGACAGATGGGTCTGCTCGGGCAGGCGACCTCGGTGACGACGTTGCACAGCGGCGTCGCCGTGGGGCACCGGTCGATCACGCTGGGACAGGCGGTGATCGGTCGCGAGACGCACCCGGTCACGAGCTGCGACGGACACTGGATCACGACCGACGGGCAGGACAGGACCGGCCGGCTCGGGCACCGGATGGCGACCGACGGGCAGGACAGGGAGGCGGTCGGACAGCGCACCACGACGGACGGGCAGGCGGTGATCAGGGTGGGCCGCGGGGGGAGCGCGGCGCGGACCGCGGCATCGGCCTGGACGAGGCCGTGCCCGTACTGGTTGTTCGGGACCGGGTCGCCCGGGTTGTCACGCAGCGGCCGGGCGGTCGTGCGGATGATGTTCCCGACCTCGGCCGCGGTGAGCGCCGCGTTGCGCGACAGGATGAGCGCGGCGACGCCGGCGACGTGCGGCGAGGCCATCGAGGTGCCGTTGCTCGTCGCGTAGGTGTTGTCCCAGTACGTGCTGCGGATCCCCGTGCCGGGTGCGGCGACGTCGACGTGCGGTCCGGTGTTGGAGGCCTGCGTGGCGCTCCAGACGGAGCGGGCATCGCTCTGGTCGGTCGCCGCGACGGCGATGACGTCGGGGTAGGCGGCGGGGAAGTGCGGGGCGGCGGAGTTGTCGTTGCCCATCGCCGCCACCACGACGACGTTGCGGCTGACGGCGTAGGCGATGGCCTCGCGCTCGACCGTCGTGTCGGTGTACCCGCCGAGGCTGAGGTTGATGACGCGGGCGCCGTGGTCCGCGGCCCAGCGGACGGCCGCCGCGGTGGCCGCCGTGGAGCCCATGCCGCTGACCCGGCCGGTGGCCGTCTCGCGGACCCGGGCCAGGCTGCGCAGCGGCATGAGGCGCACGTTCCACGCCACGCCCGCCACCCCGACGGCGTTGTTGCTGAGCGCGCAGATGGTCCCGGCGACGTGGGTCCCGTGGCCCACCTCGTCCTGGGCGTCGTTGTCCACCCCGGTGAAGTCGCCCTCGAAGACCCACCCCGGCCGGGGGACGGTCCCGGCGGGGAAGTCGATGAAGTCACGACCGCCCACGAGCAGCGGGGCGAGGTCTGGGTGGTTGAGGTCGACGCCGGAGTCGATGACCGCGACGATGACCGACGGGTCGCCGGTGACCACGTCCCAGGCGGCCTCGCAGCCGATCCGCGTGAGCCCCCACTGGCTCGCGTACTGGGGGTCGTTGGGGACGGCGTCGGCCTCCCGCCACCGGTTGGGCTCGGCCCAGGCGACCGAGGTCAGCCCGCCGAGCCGCTCCGCCGCCTCGACGGGGGAGGTGTCGGCGCCGAACCGGACGAGGAGGGTCGTGTCCAGACCGAGGTCGTCGGCCATGGCGATGCCGGCCACCACCTCCGTCGGTCCGGGGGCGTAGACCCGCGCCACGGAGGAGATGCCGAGGTCGCTGAGGGCCTCGGCGAGCGGCCCGCTCTCGCCGAGGGCGCTCGCGTCCGCGCCCGCCGCACCCCGCAGCGGCATGGTGGGGATGCTGAGCAGCTCGGCGGCGGCATCCACCTGCAGGGCGACGACGATCTCGCCGGGGATGACGTCGTCGTCCTCGGGCCCGATGATGGTCGGCGGCCCTCCCGGTGGCGTGGGCGGTTCGTGGTGCACGAGGTCTGAGATACGGCGCCGCATGCGAGGTCACCCTCCTTGGTGGGGTCGGATGCTGGCAGCATGCTCGGCCGGTGTCACCGCACCGTCACGCGACCGCGCCCGTCCGGCTCGGTTGCGCGGCGCCCACCGGAGCACCCCGGACGTGTGACGGCGACATCGTCGAGCCGGCGTCCTCGTCAGCCGCGACGACGAGGCGCGTCAGTCCAGGGCTGGGTTCGACGCCCAGCTCACGGCGCACGAGCTGCCGGTAGGACGCGTAGAGGCGCCGCGCCTCGACGACGTTGTTCTCAGCGAGGTGGGCCTCGATGAGGACCCGTTGCGCGCTCTCCCGGAGCGGCTCGACACCCACCGCGTCGATCGCCGCCTCGACGGCCTCCGCACACCTGCCGAGGACGACGAGCTCCCGGCTCAGCTGCTCCAGGGCGTGCAGCAGGCGCTGGCGTACCCGCTCGCGCTCAAAGCCCACCCAGTCGTCGTACCACCCGGGGAGGAGGTCGAGGGCGTGGACGTCCCACGGGGGCAGGTGGAGGTCCGCTGGCGTCGCGTAGCCCGAGACGAGGCGCGTCGCCCAGTCGTTGACGGTCGCGACGTCGGAGGTGGTGCCCGGCCGCAGCCACAGGGACCACTTGTCCGCCTCGACGAGGTCGATCCCCGCTCGCCTCAGCCGCCACAGCGCGGAACGGAGGTTGCCGGCTGCTCGTTCATCGTCCCCGTACGGCCACAGCGACCCCGCGACGTAGCGCCGGTCCAGGCGTCCGGCGTGCAGCGCGACGAAGACGAGGAGCCGCTTGCTGCCTTCGGGCACCTCGATGTGCCGGCCCGCCGCGATGACGTAGGGACCGCAGAAGAGGCACAGCTCACCCGGTACCGGACCCGTGGTCCTGCTCGGAGAGGGTGCATGCTCGCTCATGGTCGGGGCCTCGCTCGTCGACGGTCCCGACCGTAGGCTCCCGGGCGTCACTGGAGCGTTACTGCCGCCGTCGCGCGAGGGCACCGAGGTCCTGCCGACGTCCGCCCGTGAGGGCCTGAGCGCTCACCCGTCCTCGGCGACGTCCTCCAGGAAGGCCTCCACGAGCCGGACCACGTCGTGGGGCGCCAGGGTCACAGTCTTGCGGGGCGGCGTGCTCGAGCTCAGGTCCCCGAGGATCGAGACGGTGAACAGCTGGCGCCCCGGGGCCTGCTGCTCCGCACGGATGACGCACATCGCCGCGTGCCGTGCGTCCTCGCGGCTCACCAAGCGGGTTCGCCCGCCTCGACCGCGGCCGCACGGGCCGGTGCGGCGCGGCGACGCCGGTCGCCGGTCCCGAGGCTGGTGTGCGCCGCCGGCCCGGTGGGTGGGCGCTGGAGAGGACCCATGGGGGACATGGTCCGCCCGTGCCGTCACGGTGCCGTTCCGCCTGGCGTGGCGGCGTGCCAGCGCCGCAGGACGTCGAGGTGCTCGGTGGACCTGGGGAGGCGCACCGCCTCGCCGTCGTGCCGGACCAGCTCGACGAACGTCTCGCCCCACTTCGCCACGGAGCGGATCTCGGAGATCTCCTGCCAGCGGTAGGTGCGCCGGCGCAGCTCCTGGTGGTGGACACCGACGACGTCGACGACGACTCGGGGGCGCAGCTCGTAGAGCGCCTGGAGGGTGAAAGTGCCCACGAGGACGATCCGGACCACGGTGAGGACACGGTCACCTGCGGTGACGACGTCGCCGGTACTCAGGTCGAGCACGACGAGCGCGGCGTTCGCGACGGCCAGGACGGCGGCGAACACCCCGAGCCACCGGCGACCCACGAACCAGGACTCCTCCGGGGGGAGGTGAGCGTCGTTCCGCTCCTCCTCCGGCGCTGGTCCCATCCCGCCAGCATGGCAGGCGCTGACGGCGTGGGACGGCCGATCCGCCGTCGTCGTCGCGGGTCAGCCCAGGCGCCGACGGCCACCGCCGCGTCGCTGCTCGCGTGCCCGCACCACGAGGTCCGGTGCCGCCGACTCCCACGTCGGGTGGCGGAAGGTGAACCCTGCGTCGGCGAGGCGACCCGGGACCACGCGCCGGCTCTTGAGGAGCAGCTCGGTGTCGGTCCGCAGCGCGAAGGCACCGACCTCGGCCATGAGCCGGGTGGCCGGGAGCGCCACCGGCTGCCCCCACGCGCGCCGCAGCACGCGCATGAAATCGCGCTGCTGGACCGGCTCGGGGGCGGCGAGGTTGACCGGGCCCTCGACGTCGTCGCGCTCGAGCAGGAGCTCGACGGCGCGGACGAAGTCCTCCTCGTGGATCCACGAGACGTACTGCCGCCCGCCGTCGACGGCGCCGCCCAGCCCGAGCCGGGCCATCCAGGACATGTAGTCGAAGACGCCGCCGCGGTCCGGCGTCATGACCATCGCGGTCCGCAGGGCCACGCACCGTGTGCGGGGCGTGTCGGCCTCCGCCTGCGTCTCCTCCCAGCGCCGCGCGATGCGCACGCTGTACTCCCAGTAGAGGGGGACGTCGGGCTCCTCGCCGCCGACGACGCCGGTGCTCTCGTCGTGGGGGAGGTGGTCCGGGCGGCTGCGCGCGTCGGCGTAGATGGTCGCGGTGCTCATCTGCAGCCACACGCTCGGCGGGCGCTCGGCCTGGGCGATCGCCTCACCGACGACGCGCGTCGAGTCGACGCGTGAGGACATCATCTGGCGCAGGTTGGCGTCGGTGTACCGGCAGCTGACCGACCGGCCGGCGAGGTTGACGACGGCGTCGGCACCGTCGATCTCGTCCGCCCACCCGCCGAGGGTGCGTCCGTCCCACACGACGTGCCGGACGCCCTTCTCGAGCCGCTCCGGCCGGCGGCTGAGGACGACGACGTCGTCGCCCCTCGCCGCCAGTGCCCGCCGCAGTGCGCCACCGACCTGGCCGGTTCCTCCCGGGATCACGATCTTCACGGCGTCGAGCGTAGCGGCCGACGGCGAACCGTTCCGGACGTCGTCCACACCTCTTGCACGCTCGAACATGTGTTCGATATCATGGTCGAAGGGAGGGGCCAGCGATGACACTGAGCGAGCGGGAGGACGTCGACCCGGACGGCGACGCGCCGGAGGCCGAGGCGCGGGTGGCGGACCTCCTGAGCGGGCTCGCCCCCGGCTCGCCGCTGCGCTCCGCCGACCTCCTCCCGCCCACCGAGCACGATCCGCTCGTGCACGCCGAGTTCGCCAGCTTCCGGCTCCCGAAGTACGCGGACGCGGAGCCGGCTGACTGGGCACGGCAGATGGTCGCCGAGCTCGTCCCCGTCCCGCAGGCGCTGGGGGACTACCTCGAGCACCTGCCGCCCGGGCCACGGCTGGCGCAGCTCCTCGACGTCATCGAGACCGCCGACGGCGTCGACGACTACTCCCTCGTCGAGGTGGTCGCCGCCTACCGGCGGATGGAGTCGTGGGCGGCTGCACGCACCGCACGCGCGGCCGCGGCCCTCAGCAGGCGGCCCGCGCTCAACCCCACGTGGCCCGGGAAGGTGGCCGGCCGGGACCGTGGCGAGTGCGTCGTCGGTGAGGAGCTCGCCATGCGCCTGCGGACGAGCCGCCAGAGTGCGATGCGGATCGTCTCGAACGGGCGCGGGTTCGAGGGGCTCTTCCACCTCACCGGTGAGGCGCTGGAGGACGGGCAGATCGACTGGCCGCGCGCGCAGGCGATCGTCAGGGCGCTCGAGGACCTTCCCTCCGACGTCGCCATGGCGGCCCAGTGGGAGGTGATCGACAAGGCTCCCGGCCGCACGCTCCGCCAGGTGCAGAACGATCTCTCGCGGGCCGTCATCGCGGTGGATCCCGACCACGCGGACGAGAGGCACCGCCGGGCGAGGCAGCGGCGCTGCGTGTCCCGGCCTCAGCCGCTGCCCGACGGCATGGCGAGGGTGTCGGCAACGGTGCCGGCCGCCGACGCCATCGCCTTCGACCTCGCCCTGGACTCCGCGGCCCGGTCCGCCAAGCACCGGGGGGACAAGCGCACGCTCGACCAGCTCCGCGCCGACGCGTTCGCGCTCATGGCGCACACCGCCCTCGCCTGCGGCCACGTCGGCCCGGACGCTCTCCTGCGGGTGTGCGGCTGCGGCGTCATCGCCGAGCCGCCTGACGGCTCCGTGCCGTCCGTGCCTCCACCGGACGCTCCACCACCCGATGTTCCAGGCGCCGCCCTTCGACCAGGGGCTCCGCCGCACGAGCCGGACACCCCGGCACCGGCCCGCCTCGCCAAGTCCCCGACCACGTCCTGCCCGCCGTACCCGGGGCACCGGCTCCCCGGCGGACTCCTGCCCACGATCCGACTGGGCACGCTGGGCGGCAGCAGGGTCGACGTGCGGCTCACCGTCCCGCTCGGCGCCTACCTGCCTGCGCCGGGGGAGCAGAGCCCTCTCGAGCGGATCACCGAGCCCGTGGCCGAGCTCGAGGGGTACGGTCCCGTGCCACCGGTCATCGCCCGGGCGTTGGCGGCCGGCGGGGTGTGGCGCAGGCTCGTCACCGATCCCGCGACCGAGCAGGTCATCGACGTCGGGCGTACCCGCTACCAGCCGCCGGCCGCGATCGCCGAGCTCGCCCGCGAGCGCGACCGCACCTGCGCCCGCCCCGGCTGCCTGTACCCGGCACGGCACAGCGAGCTCGACCACGAGCACGAGTGGCAGCACGGCGGCGTCACCTCCGTGGAGAACACCGACCCCGAGTGCGGACGGGACCACGTCGTCAAGACCATCGGTGCCTACACCGTCGCCCACGGCTCCGACCGGACCTACGCCTGGGCCGGTCCCGTCGGCCACGGCTACCTCCGCCGCCCCGACGGCACGATCGTCACGATGCCGCGTCGTACCGTCGCGGAGCTGCGGGAGCTGGGGCGGCAGTCGGTCAGGCAGCGCCGGGCGATCGACCCCGCGTTCGTCGACGGCGTGCTCGCCGAGATCTCCGCCGGCACCGACGTCGGTGGCAGCTGGGCACCGCCAGGAGGACTCCGGGCGGCCCCGCCGTGGCCCGGGGCCGACGGACCGT
Organism: Oceanitalea stevensii; assembly: GCF_014837105.1. GTDB lineage: Bacteria > Actinomycetota > Actinomycetes > Actinomycetales > Actinomycetaceae > Oceanitalea > Oceanitalea stevensii. Next base: position 725,505 of record NZ_JACSPO010000001.1, read on the forward strand.
CGTGGGCAGCCGACGACGAGCCCCCGTTCTGACGGGCACCGCGCCGAGACGGCACGAGCAGCCCCGCGCCCTGGCGAAGCCACCCGCCGCCTGGCACCATCTGTGCACCACTGGAACGACCCGAGAGGCCGGCGATGGCTGAGTCGACGCCAGGAGCGAGCAAGACGGACCTCAAGAAGACCTTCGACGGCTACCAGGCCAGGCGTGGGGAGTTCCGGGTCCTCGAGCTCCCTGAGCTCCGCTACCTCATGCTCGACGGCCACGGCGACCCGAACACCGCGCCGGCCTTCACCGCCGCCGTCGAGACCCTCTACCCGGTGGCGTACGCGCTGAAGCTCGCGAGCAAGGAGCAGCTCGGCCGCGACTACGTCGTCCCGCCGCTCGAGGGGCTGTGGTGGGCGAGCGACATGGACGCCTTCACCTCCGCCCGCGACAAGTCCCAGTGGGACTGGACGCTCCTGCTCCTCGTCCCGGACTGGGTCCCCACCTCCCTCGCCCACGACACCGTCGAGCACGTGCGCACCACCAAGCGGCCCGCCCTCATCGACGAGCTGCGCGTCGCGCCGCTCGCGGAGGGCACCTGCGTCCAGACCCTCCACGTCGGCTCCTTCGACGAGGAGACCCCCGTTCTCGACCGCCTCCACCGCGAGATCCTGCCCGAACGCGGCCTGCGCCCCACCGGCACCCACCACGAGATCTACCTCAGCGACATGCGCCGGGTCGCGCCCGAGCGGCAGCGCACCATCCTGCGCCAACCGGTCGCCCCCGCCTGACGCACCACCGCCCGCACCCGCGACCGCCCACACAACGCGTGGTGGGGCGGTGGTCCATCGGTCGCCCCCGCCTGAGGCACCACCGCCCGCACCCGCGACCGGCCCGCACCGCGCGTGGTGGGGCGGCGGTCCGCTGACAGGCGAGGGTTCGGTTGGGGTGATCGGCCGCCCGCCCCCCGACTACCGTGTCCCCATGCGCACCATCGGCAACGTCCTGTGGCTCCTCCTCGCCGGCTGGTGGCTCGCGCTGCTCTACGTCGTCGCCGGCGTCGTCGCCTGCATCCTCATCATCACCATCCCCTTCGGCATCGCCTCCTTCCGGCTGGCGAGCTTCGTCCTGTGGCCCTTCGGCCGCCGGTCGGTCTTCCGGCGCGACGCCGGCGCGCTGGCCCTTATCGGCAACGTCCTGTGGATCCTTCTGCTCGGCTGGGAGCTTGCCGTCGCCCACCTCCTCGCCGGTCTCTTCCTCTGCGTCACGGTCGTCGGCATCCCCTTCGGCATCGCGTGCTGGAAGATGGTGCCCCTCGCGCTCCTCCCGCTCGGCCAGCAGATCGTCCCCGTCCGCGACAGCTCGGCGACGCTCGCGGCGCCCGTCGGGAGGGCCTGACCGGTGCGCGTCGCCGTCGTCGGCCTCGGGGACATCGCGGCCAAGGCCTACCTGCCCGTCCTCACCGCCACCCCGAGCCTCACCCCGGTGCTCGTCTCCCGGCGCCGCGAGACGGTCGACGCCGTCGGTGAGCGCTACCGCGTCGCGGACCGCTTCACCGACCTCGACGCCGCGATCGCCTCCGGCCTGGACGCCGCCACCGTCCACGCCCCGACCGACACGCACGCGCAGATCGTCGAGATACTGCTGCGCCACGACGTGCCCGTCCTCGTCGACAAGCCCATCGCCCCGCACCTCGAGACCTCCGCCCGCCTCGTCGCACTCGCCGCCGAGCGCGGAGTCTCCCTCGCCGTCGGCTTCAACCGCCGCTGGGCCCCCGCCTACCGCGCCCTCGCCGACTGGCCCGACCGCGACGTCGTCACCCTCCACAAGCACCGCTCCCACCCGCTCGGCGAGGCACGGCCCATGGTCCTGGACGACTTCATCCACGTCCTCGACACCCTCCGCTTCCTCGTCCCGTCCTCGCTCGAGGACCTCATCGTCTCCGTCCGCCACGACGACGCCGGTCGCACCCGCCGTCTGGCGGTCCAGTTCACCGGGGAGGGCCGCCTCGCCGCGGGCGTCATGAGCTGGACCTCGGGCGGCGCCCACGAGCTGCTCGACGTCGTCGGCGACGGCCGTCGGCGGCAGGTCACCGACCTCGCCGACGTCGTCGACCACGACGGCGGGGAGCGGCTGGTGCGCCGCGACGGCTGGCGTCCGGCCACCGAGCTGCGCGGCTTCGACGCCATGTGCGCCGACTTCCTCGACGCCGTCCGCGAGGGCCGGCGGATCGACGCCGGCGACGCGCTCGTCACCCACGAGCTGTGCGAGCGGGTCGTCGCCGCAGCGGCCGCGCCGCCGGCCTGACCGGCACGGCACCCCCTCGGGAACCCCCGAGATACCGGCGTTCCCTCCGCACGTGACCCAGGGCACCCGTTTCGACCTCCTCGCCCGACGATGAGACCTTGAGGTGCGCGGGCACGGCCCCGCGCGGATCATATGCCGAGTCTGAGGAGGATGAGCCGGGGATGGCAGAGGACGAGTCGAGGCCCGCCGGGTCCGCGATCGACCGCGGTCGGTTCGGTGCCGTCGAGCGACGCCGTCCACACCCCGACGACGACCCCAACCGCGCCCCCAGGTCCAGCGCCGAGCTGAGCAAGGGCCCCACCGAGCTCGCCGAGAACCGCGGCGCCCGCGTCAACTGGCGCGTCTTCATCATCTCGGCCGGCGTCATCGTCGCCTTCTCGCTGTGGGCGATGCTCGCGCCGACGCACGCGGCCGACGTCATGTACGACGCCGTCGTCACGCTGGCCACCAACCTCGGCTGGTTCTACGTCGTCACGATCGTCGTCGTCATCCTCTTCGTGCTGTGGGTCGCCCTGTCCAAGGAGGGCCAGGTGCGGCTGGGGCCGGACCACTCCCGGCCGCAGTACAAGCTCTTCACCTGGGTCGCCATGCTCTTCGGCGCCGGGGTGGGCATCGACATGCTCTTCTACTCCGTCACCGGACCCATCGCGCAGTTCATGATGCCGCCCTCCGTGGACCCGCAGTCCGCCGAGGCCGCCCAGGACGCCGTCGTGTGGACGATGTTCCACTACGGCATCTCCGGCTGGTCGATGTACGCCCTGCTCGGCATGGCGATGGGCTACTTCGCCTACCGGTGGGGGATGCCCCTGTCGATCCGCGCGGCCCTCTACCCGCTCCTCGGGCGCCGCGTCCGCGGCACCACCGGCGACGTCATCGACATCTTCGCCCTCATCGGCACGGTGTTCGGCGTCGCGACCTCGATGGGGATCGGCGTCGTCCTCCTCAACGTCGGCTTCTCCCGGATCTTCGGGCTGCCCGAGGGGCTGGGCCTGCAGGTCGCGCTCGTCCTCGTCGCCGTCGTCATGACCGTGGCGGGCTGCCTGTCCGGCGTCGACCGCGGGATCCGGGTCGTCTCCGAGCTCAACCTGTGGATCGCGGCCGCGATGATGCTCTACATCCTCGTCACCGGCCAGACCGCCTTCCTCATCAACGCGCTCGTCACCAACATCGGCCGCTTCGTCAACACCCTCCCCGCGCGCACCCTGGAGACCTTCGCCTACGAGCCCGACGGCGCGGCGTGGATGGGCGGCTGGACCCTCTTCTTCTGGGCGTTCTGGCTCGCCTGGGGGCCCTTCGTCGGCCTCTTCCTCGCCCGCATCTCCCGCGGCCGCACGCTGCGCGAGTTCGTCATCGCCGCCATCACCGCCCCGGTGCTGTGCGACTTCTTCATCGTCTCGATCTTCGGCAACTCGGCCCTCTCGGTCGTCATGGACGGCGACATGGAGTTCGCCCAGCTCGCCATCGACAGCCCCGAGCAGGGCTGGTACGCCCTGCTCGACATGTTCCCCGGCGCCGCCTTCCTCATCGGCCTCGCGACGCTGTCCGGGATGCTCTTCTACCTCACCAGCGCCAACTCCGGCGCGATGGTCATGGCGAACTTCTCCTCGACCATCCCGGACCCGGCCCAGGACGGCGCGAAGTGGCTACGCATCTTCTGGGCGCTGCTCACCGCGCTGCTCACCGTGGCCATGCTCGTCGCCGGCGGGGTGACGACGATGGAGTACGCGACGCTCATCTTCGCCTTCCCCGTGACGATCATCGCCTACCTCGTCATGGCGTCCTTCTCCAAGGTGCTGCGCATGGAGCGCGCCGAGCGGGAGGGCCACGTCGTGCGGCGCCGCGCCGCCGCCGCGCACGGCGGACAGACGCCCGAGAAGACCTGGCGCCAGCGCCTCGCCCAGCTGCGCTCCTACCCCTCGAGGAAGGCGGCCGCGCAGTTCATGGAGAGGGTCGTCCAGCCAGCCCTGTCCGCCGTCGCCGCCGAGTTCCGTGAGCAGGGCTACGAGGCGACGCTCACGACGGTGCCCGGCTCCGACGTCGACGTCGACACGCACACGCTCGTCGTCGCCATGGGGGAGCAGCGCCACTTCCACTACGAGGCCGCCGCCGTCGAGGTCCCCGTGCCCCGCATCGGCGGGCGGCCGATGCCGCCGGGCGACGACGTCTACTACAAGGTCGAGGTCTTCACCCAGACCGGCAGCGAGGGCTACGACCTCATGGGCCTCACCCAGCAGCAGGTCATCAACGACGTCCTCGACCGCTACGAGGCGCACCTGTCCTTCCTCAGCTACACCAGCGAGCACGACTACGCCTCGGTCATCACGCCGGTCGTCACCGCCGGCGACGAGCCCGCGCTGCCCGCGGTCGCCGACGACGTCGAGCGCGTCGACGACGACGGCGACCGCCCGGCCCCGTAGCGCGGCTCACCGACCGGGACGCGGCCTCACAGCACCCAGCACAGCAGCGTCCCGGCGGCGCCCAGCCACACCCAGCCCGGCAGCCCGAGCGGCAGCTCCGGCTCCCGGCCGCTGAGCTCGCGCCACGCGCGGTGGACGAGCGGCCACGTGGCGGCGAAGAGCGCCCCGCCGAGCAGCGGGGCCCAGCCGGCGGCGACGAGCCGCACCACCCAGGTGAGCCCGAGCACCGCGGCGCCGGGCACGAGCGCCGCCACGACGACGAGCGTGAGCAGCATGGAGGGGACCTGCTGGCTCGGCGACGGGCCCTCGGTCTGCTCGGCGCGCAGGTCAGGGACGTTCGACATCCGGATCACTCCCTAGCAACCCAGGGGCGTGGCGAGAGCGTCGCCGACGCCCTCGTTCCGTTACGGATGGCCCCGGGGAGCAGCGCTCGACGGCCGGGACCACCCTCATGATGCCACCGGCTCGGCCGGTGTCCACGCAGCCCCGGGAACGCGGCGTGCCGTGTCGCTACCGGCGCAGCCGCACCTCCGCCGAGGACTGCCCGGCAGCGTCCAGCGCGAGGTCCGCGGCGGCGCCGTCGGCAGCCACCGAGTAGTCCCCGAGGAAGCCGGAGACCCGCACGCGGCCCTCGGCGTCGGTCCGCAGCGTCGTCGCCGGGAGCCACCACTCCTCCTTGACGAGCCGCCGCAGCGCCTCGTACGCGGGCTTGGGGCTGCCGTCGCGCCGGACCAGGCCCGCCGGGGCGCCGAGCCAGGCGCCGTCGTCGGTGAGGCCCCAGTAGGTGATGGCCTGGACCGAGGGGTGCGACAGGAGGGAGCGGTAGTGACGCACGATCTCCTCCGCCTGGCGCTCCTCACCGGCGGGCGTCGAGGGCCAGGAGGGCACCTGGTAGTCGTTGAGGTCGACGATCTCCGGGGGCATGAGGTCGCCGGAGAGGAGCGTCGTCTCGGTGAGGTGCAGCGGCAGGCCGAAGCGCGCGAAGCGGTCGACCATGGCGAGCATCTTCTCCTCGCCCCAGTAGCCCTGGTGCATGTGGGTCTGCAGCCCGAGGGCGTCGACCTGGATGCCCGCCTCGAGCACCGCCTCGACGAGGCGCTCGTAGTCGGCGGAGAGGTCGAAGTCGTTGAGCAGGAGCGTCGCGGACGGGTTGGTCGCGCGCGCCTCCTCGAAGGCGAGCCGCACCGTCGGCACGCGCCCCTGCTCACGGCACAGGCGCGTGATGGCGTTCTCGTGCTCCTCGTTGACGAAGTCCGGCATGATGACGACCTCGTTGATGGCGTCCCACGTGTCGATGACGCCGGCGAAGTCGCCGACCTCCCGCCGGATCCGGGCCCGCAGCACCTCGGCGACCTCCGCCGTCGGCAGCTCCCGCAACCAGTCCGGCGCGAGGGTGTGCCAGGCGAGCGGGTGGCCCTTGACCGTGACGCCCCGCTCCTGGAACCAGCGCGCCGTGCGGAGCAGGCGCTCGGTGTCCGGACGCCCGCGCTGGGGCTCGAAACCCGCCCAGTAGAAGGGCAGCGTCGCGGTGGTGAAGACGTCGAGCCACAGCGCCGCGAGGTGCTCGCCCTGGTCGGGCGCCGCCCCGCCGAAGACGCTCTCGACCGGTCCGGACGTCTCCCCGTTGGCGAGCGGGATGAGGTCGAAGCCGATGTTGCCGAAGGCGAAGCGGTGGCCGACCTGCGCGACGGTCACCTCGGTGTCCGCCAGCGGCGCGCCGTCCGCGCCGCGCACGGTGACGGTCGCGTGGGCCACGCGGTGGGCGAGGGAGGGGTCGACGGGGGAGGGGGCAGAGGGCGTCATCGGCGTCTTCCGGCTCGGGGGAGGGCTGGCTCGACGCTACCGTCCCGGGCGGCGCGGCGGGCCCTTCCGCGCGGGCCGCCGACCGCGCATGATGGCGCCATGGCGATCGAGGTACGCCCCGCCGTCGTCTTCGAGGACGTCGCGACCATGGTCGGCCCGAAGCGGCCGGACGCGAACGTGTGCTGGTGCCTGAGCTACCGGCTGCCGTCCAAGGAGCACCTGGCCCTGGGCGGTCCGGCCCGCGGGGAGCGGGTACGTCAGCTCGTCGCCGAGGACCCGCCGCCCGGGGTGCTCGCCTACGACGGCGACGACGTCGTCGGCTGGGCCGCCGTCCACCCGCGCGCGGATACGAGCTTCGCCCGCAACCGGCGGATCCCGCACGTCGACGACCTGCCCGTCTGGTCCCTGTGGTGCGTGCGGGTGCGCCCCGGCCACCGCGGGACGGGGATCGTCCACCACCTCGTCGCGGGCGCCGTCGAGCTCGCGCGGTCCTACGGCGCGCCCGCCGTCGAGGCCTACCCCGTGGACAACGACGGCGCGCGCGTGGACCTCACGATGGCCTACGTCGGCACCCGGGCCGTGTTCGAGCGCGCCGGGTTCGTCAAGGTCGCAGACACGAGGTCGGTGCTCAACGGGTTCCCGCGCGTCCTCATGCGCCGCGACCTGGGGGACGGGACCTAGCGGAGCGAGGCGCGCAGCTCCTCGAGCCGCAGGACGGCGTCCTCGAGCCGCGCCTCGTCGGTGCCCCTGACGACGATGTTCGTCCCGCGCAGCTGCCCCTCGGAGAAGGGGTAGGAGCCGAAGCCCACCTCCGGCATCTCCTCGACGAGCTGCCGCAGCCCGGTGGCGACGCGCCCCTCGCCGACCTCGAAGCGCACCTCGCGCGAGCGGACCGGCACCCCGGCGGCGAGGGTGGGCAGGAGGGCCTCGAGCATGGCGACGAAGATGCTCGGTACGCCGGCCAGGACGTGGACGTTGCCGATGGTGAAGCCGGGCGCCCCGGAGACACCGTTGACGATGAGGCTCGCGCCGTCGGGGATGCGGGCCATGCGCAGCTGGTCGGCCGTGGGGGTGGCACCCCGGCGGGCGAGCGCCTCCTCGAGGAGCGCCCGGGCGTCGGCGCGGACGTCGATGCCCACCCCGAAGGCGGCGGCGACGGCGTCGGCGGTGATGTCGTCGTGGGTGGGGCCGATCCCGCCGGAGGTGAAGACGTGGGTGTACCGCTCCCGCAGCGCGCCCAGCGCCTCGACGATGACGTCGTGGTCGTCGGGGACCACCCGGACCTCGGCGAGGTCGATGCCCACCCGCGTGAGCTCACTGGCGAGGTGGTAGGCGTTGGCCTCGCGGGTGCGGCCGGAGAGGATCTCGTCGCCGATGACGAGGATGGCGGCAGTGGGGTTCGACATGAGCACAGCGTGCCGCCGCCCCGGCCGCTCGCACAATCGGACGGGTGCGGCGGATACGCTGCCGCGCAGCGGAGACCGCCCGCCCGAAGGGAGCCCCCAGTGCCGATCGACCTCAACGCCGACGTCGGGGAGTCCTTCGGCGCGTGGACGATGGGCGACGACGCCGCGATCCTGCGCGTCGTCACGAGCGCCAACGTCGCCTGCGGCTTCCATGCCGGGGACCCGCGGACCGCCCGCCGCACCTGTGCCCTCGCCGCCGAGGCCGGCGTGGCCGTGGGCGCGCACGTGGCCTACCGCGACCTCGCCGGCTTCGGGCGGCGCTTCCTGGACGTCGACCCCGGCGAGCTGACCGACGAGGTCGTCTACCAGATCGGGGCGCTGCAGGCGCTGGCCGCCGCGGCCGGCACCGCGGTCCGCTACGTCAAGCCGCACGGCGCGCTCTACAACGCGATCGTCCACCACCGCGCGCAGGCCCGCGCCGTGGCGGCGGCCGTCCGTACCGTCGACCCCGGGCTGCCGATCCTCGTGCTGCCGGGCACCGTCATCGAGGAGGAGGCGCGCGCCGCCGGCCTGCGCCCGGTCGTCGAGGCCTTTGCCGACCGCGCCTACCTGCCCGACGGCACGCTCGTCCCGCGCTCGCGGCCGGGCGCCGTCGTCACCGACCCGCAGGAGGTGGCCGACCGGGTGGTCCGGATGGCGACCGAGGGCACCGTGACGGCCGTCGACGGCACGGCCGTGCGCGTCCGGGCGGAGAGCGTGTGCGTCCACGGCGACACCCCCGGCGCCGTGGCCCTCGCGACGGCGGTGCGCGAGGCCCTCGACGCCGCCGGCGTCCTGGTGGCCGGCTTCCGGTGACCGGCCGCGAGGTCCGCCCGGTGGGGGAGCGGGCGCTGCTCGTCGGCTGCGCCGACCTCGCCGAGGTGCTCGGTCTGCACGCCGTGCTCGCCGCCTCACCGCTGCCCGGCCAGGTCGAGGTGCTCGCGGCCGCACGCACCGTCCTCGTCCGCGTCACCGACCGGCCCGCCCGGGACCGGCTCGCGCCGCTGCTGCGCGAGCTCCAGGCGACGTCCGCACCCCCGGCGGCCGGGGACGTCGTCGTCATCGACACCGTGTACGACGGCGCGGACCTCGCCGCCGTGGCCGAGCACACCGGGCTCAGCGTCGAGGGGGTGGTCGCCGCCCACTCGGGGGAGGAGTGGACGGCCGCGTTCGGTGGCTTCGCGCCCGGCTTCGCCTACCTCGTGGGGCCGACGACGCTCACCGTGCCGCGGCGAGCCAGTCCGCGCACCGCGGTCCCGGCCGGGGCGGTCGCCCTCGCCGGCCACTTCTCCGCCGTCTACCCGCGCTCCTCGCCCGGTGGCTGGCAGCTCGTCGGCCGCACCGACGCGCCCATGTGGGACCTCGACCGGCAGCCGCCGGCGCTGCTGCGGCCCGGTGACCGGGTGCGGTTCCGCCCGGTGCGCGAGCGCGTCGCCGGACGCGGGGCCGAACCGGCGGTGGCCACCGCTGCCGGCGCGGGAAGCGGCGCGCACGCCGGCCCCGCCGCCACCGTGAGCACCGCAGGGCCCGCACCTACCTCCTCCCTCACCGTCGTGGCCACCGGTGCGCAGAGCCTCGTGCAGGACCTCGGACGTCCCGGCCTGCTCGACCTCGGTGTCACCCCCTCCGGCGCCGCGGACCGCGGCTCCGCACGCCAGGCCAACCGCCTCGTCGGCAACGACCGCGCCGCCGCCGTCGTCGAGACCGTCCTCGGCGGCCTCGAGCTGCGCGCCACCGGCCACCACGTCCTCGCCGTCTCCGGCGCCCCGGCGCCCCTCACGCTCCTGCACGACACTGAGGAGCTTGCCCACCCGCCGACCGACACGCCCTTCCTCCTGCCCGACGGGCACGTCCTGCGGCTGGGCCCGCCGGCGGTGGGCCTGCGTGCGTACGTCGCCGTCCGCGGCGGCCTCGCCGTGCCGCCCGTGCTCGGCAGCCGCTCCACCGACGTGCTCTCCGGCACCGGGCCGGCACCCCTCACCGCCGGCACCGTCCTGCCCGTGGGCCCGCCGCCCGGCCGCGCCGTCGGGCAGCCCGAGCCCGCCCGCGTGCGGGCAGCCGAGGAGCTGACCGTCGGCGTCGTCCTCGGACCGCGGGCCGACCGGGTGACGGCCGAGTCCCTCGGACGGCTGCTCGGCCAGGCGTGGACGGTCACCGACCGGTCCAACCGGGTGGGCCTGCGCCTCGACGGCGCACCGCTCGAGCGCGTGGACGAGGCCGAGCTGGAGAGCGAGGGCACCGTCGCCGGAGCGGTCCAGCTCCCCTCGGACGGGCGTCCCGTCGTGTTCCTCGCCGACCACCCGGTCACCGGCGGCTACCCCGTCCTCGCCGTCGTCCGGGACGCGGACCTCGACGTTCTGGCACAGGCCAGACCCGGGGACCGGCTACGCTTCCGAGACGCCACATCGCCTCGCGGGGACGCGACGTAGGTTGTGTGAGGACGCACCATCAACACGGGGGGTAGGACGCCGAATGGGCGACGCCGAGATGACCATCGACACCGACGAGCAGGAGCGCTCCGCGCCGACGTCGGTGCCCTCGCGCAAGGCCCCGGACCAGGCCACCCCCCTGCGCCGCGCGAGCAGCGACCCCACGCTGGGTGACGGCCGCAAGCCACCCACGACCCTGGGCTGGGCCCCCACCCCCACCCTCACCGACCGCCGGGTCCTCGACTCGCCCGCCTTCGTCGTCGTCGACGACGTCGCCAGCCGCGAGGCCGCGGGCGCGCGGGTGGCCGAGGGCCTCGAACGGCTGGGCCGCCCCGTCGAGCGCATCCCCGCCGACGGCACCGGCGTGCGCAACCGCCGCCAGTCCGGGCCCTTCCACCACCCGCTCGTCGTCCACGTCGGCTCGGCCAGCGCGGTGCGTGAGCCGTCCGCGGACACCGTCGCCCGCACGGTGAGCACCTACCGGCCCGCCGCGACGATCGTCTACGAGCCGGGCCTGCAGGGCGAGCTGCCCGGTCGGGAGGAGCTGCGAGCCCGCGTCGAGTCGATGGTCGCGCGCGCCGACGTCGTCATCGCGACCACCGCCGACCTCGAGCTGCTCTACCCCGGGGAGGCCCGCGAGAGCGTCCTGCGCCGGTGGGTCGGGGCAGGCCCGGGCATCGTCATCGTCTCCGCCGCCGGTGAGGGCGCGTGGGCGGCCAACGCCGTCGGCGTGACGGCCACCGTGCGCGGCCGCGGCGCGCCGGACGCGGGCAACGCCTTCGTCGCCGGCATCATCGACGGGCTGTGGAAGGGCGGGCTCCTCGGCGTCGCCAACCGCGCGGACCTGCGCACGCTCGTGTGGGGCTCGCTCCACGAGCTCGTCGAGCACGCCGTCGTCGCGGCCTCCGTCGCCGCCCGCTCCGACGGCCTCGGCCCCACCCGGGAGGAGCTCGACGCCGCCCGCGGCATCCCCCAGCTCGGCCGCTGAGCCCGGCCGCGGAGCCGCCCGGCGTGATGCGTCGCCCCTTCGGCTCGGGCCTGGGCGTCAGGAAGGGCGACGCCTGATCGGGAAGTGCGGCAGATGGCCGGGAGCCCCTGGCGGCCGGGTCCGAGGGTGACGGATCTCCTCTGCCGCCGCACCATCGCTGGCCGTACGCTGGACCGGCCATGCAGTGCTCCTACTTCGACGCCGCCCGCTGCGGCTCGTGCACCCTCATGGGACGCCCCTACGCCGAGCAGCTCGCCGGCAAGCAGGAGCACGTGCGCACGCTGCTGGCCGCGCACCGCGAGCTCGGCTGGCTCGAGCCGCTCGCCAGCGCGGAGGCCGGCTACCGGAACAAGGCGAAGATGGTCGTCGGGGGCAGCCTCACCGCCCCCACGCTCGGGATCCTCGACGCCGAGGGCCGCGGCACCGACCTGCGCGCCTGCGCCATCATCGCCCCGGGCATCCGCGCCGCCTTCGAGGCGCTCACCGGGTTCATCACGACGGCGGGCCTCACCCCCTACGACGTCCCCACCCGGCGCGGGGAGCTGAAGAACCTCGTGGTCACCGAGTCCCCGGACGGCGAGCTCATGGTGCGCTTCGTCCTGCGCTCCTCGGAGGCGCTGCCGAGGGTCCGCAAGCACCTTCCGGGCCTGCGTGCGGCGCTGCCGCGCCTCGCCGTCGTCTCCGTCAACCTCCTGCCCGAGCACAAGGCCGTGGTCGAGGGGGAGGAGGAGGTCGTCCTCACCGAGCAGCAGACCCTCACGATGCGCCTGGGGGAGGTCGACCTCCACCTGCGCCCGCAGGGCTTCTTCCAGACGAACACGGCCGTCGCCGCCGCCCTCTACGCGCAGGCGAGCCGGTGGGTGGAGGAGCTCGCGCCGTCGTCGGTGTGGGACCTGTACTGCGGGGTGGGCGGCTTCGCCCTCCACTGCGCGGCGCCCGGACGCGAGGTCGTGGGCATCGAGACGAGCGAGGCGGCCGTCGCCGCCGCCGAGCGCAGCCGGCTCGACGCCGGGCTCGAGTCCGTGCGCTTCCTCGCCGGGGACGCGACGGCCTTCGCGCTGTCCGCGCCGCAGGCCCCCGAGGTCGTCATCGTCAACCCGCCCCGTCGCGGCATCGGCGCCACCCTCGCCGGCTGGCTGGAGGACTCCGGGGTGCGCCACGTCCTCTACTCCAGCTGCAACGCGACCTCCCTCGCCCGTGACCTCGCCGCCATGCCCTCGCTCGTGCCCGTGCAGGGCCAGGTGCTCGACATGTTCCCCCAGACGCCCCATGCGGAGGTCCTCGTCCGGCTCGAGCGCCGCTGAGCCCTTCCCGCTGCCGCACGCCGCCCGCCGTGGCAGGCTCGTGGCCCACCGACGGGGAGGGAGCGGGAGATGGACGGACGGGACCGCCGACGCTCGGCGTGGGTCGCCGCGCTCGTCGGGGTGGGCGTCATGGCGGCCGTCGACGAGATCGTCTTCCACCAGGTCCTCGGCTGGCACCACTTCTACGACCGCTCCACCCCGGAGGTGGGGCTGGTGACCGACGGCCTGCTGCACGCCGCCGAGCTCATCATGCTCGTCGCGGGGATCTTCCTCGTCGCCGACCTCTCCCGGCGCCGCGCGCTCCACCGCGGCGCGGCGGTCGCCGGCTTCCTCCTCGGGGCCAGTGGCTTCCAGCTCGTCGACGGCGTCGTCGTCCACAAGGTGCTGCGCCTGCACCAGGTGCGCTACGACGTCGAGCTGCTGCCCTACGACGCCGCCTGGCTCGCCTCGGCGGTGCTGCTCGCCCTGGCCGGTGTCCTCCTGCTCCTGCGCGCGCGGCGCACGTGACCTGGCTGCCCAGCGCCCTGGCCGCCGTCGTGCTGCTCGGCGGCTACCTCGGGCTCCTCGCCCGCCGACCGGCCGGCCTGCCGCCGTGGCCCGCGTGGCGCACCGGGCTCTGGGCGGCCGGTGCGCTCACCGTCGCGGCCGCGCTGGCGCCGCCGCTCGCGGAGGCGACGACCACGGACCACCGCGCCCACATGGCCCAGCACCTGCTCCTCGGGATGTACGCGCCCCTCGGGCTCGTGGCCGCCGCGCCGGTCCGGCTCGCCCTCGGCTCCCTGCCGACGAGCGGTGCACGGCGGCTCTCGGCCCTGCTCCGCAGCGGCCCGCTCCGCGTGCTCGCCCACCCCGTGGTGGCGGCGGTCCTCAACGTCGGCGCGATGGTCCTCCTCTACCTCACCCCGCTCCACGAGCGGGCCGCGGAGAGCCCGGCCCTCACCGCCGTCGTCCTCCTCCACTTCCTCCTCGCGGGCTGGCTCTACACGTGGGCGGTCGCCGGCCCGGACCCGGCGCCGCACCGGCCCGGGCTGCCGCTGCGGCTCGGGGTGCTCGTCGTCGCCGCCGGTACGCACGCCTACGTCGCCAAGGCCCTCTACGCCCGCGCCGTGGATGGCCACCACCACGGCGGCACGGCTCACGCCGAGGCCGGCGCACAGCTCATGTACTACGGGGGCGACGGCGCCGAGGTGCTGCTCGCCGTCATGCTCCTCGTCGGGTGGTACCACCGCAGCCGTCCCCGCCCGCTCAGCCCACGGGCGCCCGCACGTGGTGGCGCCCCAGCGGGAGCATGAGCGGGCGCCCCGACGTCGGGTCGGTGATGACTCGGCTGTCGATGCCGAACACGGCGCGCACCATCTCCTCGGTGAGCACCTCCGCCGGGTCGCCGACGGCGTAGGGACGGCCGCCGGCGAGAGCGATGAGGTGGTCGGCGTAGCGGGCGGCGAGGTTGAGGTCGTGGAGCACCATGACCACGGTCGTGCCGCGGCTGCGGTTGAGGTCGGTGAGCAGGTCGAGGACCTCGACCTGGTGACTGACGTCGAGGAAGGTCGTCGGCTCGTCCAGCAGGAGCACGTCGGTCTGCTGCGCCAGCGCCATGGCGATCCACACGCGCTGGCGCTGGCCGCCGGACAGCTCGTCGACGTGCCGGTCGGCGAGGTCGGCCGTGCCGGTGGCGTCCAGCGCCGCTGCCACCGCGACGTCGTCCTCCCGGCTCCACCGCGACAGCAGCCCCTGGTGGGGGTGCCGCCCGCGGCCCACGAGATCGGCGACGGTGATGCCCTCCGGCGCCAAGGGGGACTGGGGGAGCAGGCCGAGGACGCGGGCCAAAGCCTTGGCCGGCGTGCGGTGCACCTCCTTGCCGTCGAGGACGACGCGCCCGGCGCGGGGGACGAGCAGCCGGGCCATGGCACGCAGCAGCGTCGACTTCCCGCACGCGTTGGCCCCGACGACGGCGGTCACCCGGCCGGGCGGGACCGCGAGGTCGAGGCCGCCGATGACGACGCGCTCGCCGTAGCCGAGGGTGAGGCCCTCGGCGGTCAGGTGGTGGTCGGTGGTCACAGTGAGCCCCCAGCACGGTTGGTGCGGACGATGAGGTAGACGAGGTACGGCGCGCCGAGCACGCCGGTGACGACGCCCACCGGGTAGCGGACGGGGAGGACGAGCTGCGCGGCGAGGTCCGCGACGAGGACGAGGAGTGCGCCGACGAGGGCCGCCGGCAGGAGCAGCGACCCTCCGCGGCCGGTGACCCGAGCGGCGATCGGTCCGGAGAGGAAGGCGACGAAGGCGACCGGTCCGGCAGCCGCCGTCGCGAAGGCGATGATCCCGACGGCAAGGACGACGACGGCGAGGCGGGTGCGGCCCACCCGCACGCCGAGCGCGGCGGCGGTGTCGTCCCCGAGCTGGGTGGCGGTGAGGTTGCGGGACAGCGCGAGAAGCGCCGGGCCGAGGACAAGGACGGCACCGAGCACCGGGACGACCTGCCGCCACCCGGCGCCGTTGAGGCTGCCGGTGAGCCACCGCGTCGCTTCCTGCAGGTCCCACTCGGCGGCCTGGGCCAGGACGTAGGACGTGACGCTGTCGAGCATCGCCGCGACACCGATGCCGACGAGGATGAGCCGGGTGCCGGCGCCCCCGCCCCGGTGGGCGAGGAGCTGGACGAGCAGCGCGACGAGCAGCCCGCCGGCGATGGCGACGACCGACACCGCCGTCGGCTCCAGCCCGAGCAGGACGATGGCGACGACGGCGGCCGCGCTCGCGCCCGAGCTGATCCCGATGATGTCCGGGCTCGCGAGGGGGTTGCGCAGCATCGTCTGGAAGGTGACCCCGCCGAGCCCGAAGCACAGGCCCACGAGCAGGGCGAGGACCGCGCGCGGGAGGCGCAGCCGCCCGACGGTGAAGCTCGCGCCCGGCACCTCGTCGCCGAGGACCACGCGCAGGACCTCGCCGGGCGGGTAGAAGGTCTGCCCGACCATGAGGCTGAGGAGGAAGGCCGCCCCGACGAGCGCCGCGAGGACGACGAGCACCCGGCGGTGGTGCCGTGCGCGGTCCGCGCGACCACGGGCGACGGCGGCGACGGTGGGGGACAGGGTCACAGCGCGCTCACCTTCTGGCGGCGGACGACCCAGATGAAGACGGGGGCACCGACGAAGGCGGTGACGATCCCGACGGCGAGCTCGGCGGGACGGGCGACGACCCGGCCGAGGACGTCGGCCGCGGTGAGCAGACCGGCACCGACGACGGCGGAGAAGGGCAGCAGCCACCGGTGGTCCACCCCGACGAGGAGCCGGCACGCGTGCGGGACGACCAGTCCGACGAAGGCGATCGGCCCCGTGACCGCGGTGGTCGCACCGCACAGGGTGACGGCACCGAGGGCGGCGAGGCCACGGGTGAGGGCCACCCGTTCGCCGAGGCCGGCGGCGAGGTCGTCCCCGAGCGCGAGGGAGTTCAGGCCCCGGGCGCTGAGCAGGCACAGGACGAGGCCGACCGCGAGGAAGGGCCCCACCTGTGCGAGGGCCGCGTAGCTCCCCCCGCCCACACCGCCGATCTGCCAGGACCGCGCGCCGTCGGCGATGTCGTTGCGGCCCAGGACGACGGCACTGACGAGGGAGGCGAGCGCCGCCGAGGTCGCCGCGCCCGCGAGAGCCAGCTTGAGCGGGGTGGCGCCACCGCGGCCGAGTGAACCGATCGCGTAGACGGCCACCGCGGTGGCGCCGGCACCGCCGATCGCGACCCAGGCGGTGCTGGCGGCGGACGTAAGCCCGAAGAAGGCGATGCCGACGACGACGGCGAGGGACGCGCCGGTGTTGACGCCGAGGATCCCCGGGTCTGCCAGCGGGTTGCGGGTCACGCCCTGCATGACGGCACCCGAGACACCGAGCGCCGCGCCCGCGGCGACCGCGAGCAGCGTGCGGGGGGTGCGCTTGGCCACCGCCGCCTGGTCGAAGCCCTCGAGCGAGCCACCGAGGGCGGCGACGGCGTCGAGCCAGCCGACCTGACGGGAGCCGACCATGACGGACGTGACGACGAGGAGGGCGAGCACGCCGAGGACGACGAGCAGCCACCGGGCGCGCCCCCGCGCGGGGTGGCGCCGGTCGACGACGCCCGGCGCCGGAGCCAGGGTGGCGGTGCGGCTCACGCGCCCGCGTCGGCCGCCTGGGCCAGCAGCGCGACGTAGTCCTCCAGGACCCACGAGATCGACAGCGGCGTGGGGTTGGCCGCGGTGCCGAGCGGCCCGTCGCCCGGCAGGCTGACGATCGCGCCGTTGGCCACGGCGGGCATCTGCGAGAGCAGCGGGTCGGCCTCGAGGGCCGCGACGAGCTCCTCGCCGCCGTAGGTGACGATGAGGTCGACGTCGTCGAAGGCGTCGGCCTGCTCGGCGCTGTGGGTGAGGGCGAAGCGGTCGGTCTGCGCGGAGAGCTCCGCGACGCTCGGTGGGACCGTGAGGCCGAGGTCCTCGAAGAACATCGCCCGCGTGTCGTGGGTGGTGTAGAAGCTCACCTCGCTGAGGTCCGTCGTGTCGACGTGGGTGAGGAACATGGCGCTCGTCCCGGCCAGCTGCGGCGCGGCCGCCGCGGCGTCGGCGATCTCCTCCTCGAGCTCGGCGACGAGGGCCGCGCCCTCCTCGGCCATCCCGAGGCCGGCGCTGTTGAGCTCGATCATGTCGCGCCAGGACGTCCCCCAGGCGGTCTCCGGGTAGGCGACGACGGGGGCGATCTCCGAGAGCGTGTCGTAGTCCTCCTGGGTGAGCCCGGAGTAGGCGGCGAGGATGACGTCCGGCGCCGTGTCGGCCACGGCTTCGAAGTCGATGCCGTCGGTCTCGTCGAAGAGCACCGGCGCCTGGGCGTCCAGCTCGGTGAGAGCCTCCTCCACCCACGGGAGCAGGCCGTCGCCGTCGTCGTCGCCGAAGTTCGCGGCGGCCATCCCGACGGGCACGATGCCCAGGGCGAGCGGGACCTCGTGGTTGGCCCAGCTGACGGTGGCGACCCGCTCGGGGCGGCTCTCGATCGTCGTCGTGCCCAGGGCGTGCTCGATGGTCACGGGGGACCAGTCCTCCGCGGCGGGGGTGCTGGACTCGGGGGCGGGCTCGGCAGCCGAGCAGGCGGCGAGTCCGGCCGCGAGGGCCGCGGAGGCGGCGAGCACACGGGTAGCGCGCGTCATGGAAGAACCTTTCGGTGCGGTGAGGCCCGGGTCACCTGCCCGAGCAGCGCTAAGGTTAGCCTCACCTAACCACCGCTCTGAACCCCCGTCCCGCGTCGCGGTCACCCCGCCCGACGCGCGGCTTGCCGTGCCCCGTGTCACCCTGACTGCCCCGACGACATGGAGGAGGCGACCGTGCGCGCGATGGTCTACCGCGGCCCGTACAAGATCCGCGTGGAGGAGAAGGACATCCCCCGGATCGAGCACCCGAACGACGCGATCGTCAAGGTGCAGCTGGCCGCCATCTGCGGCTCCGACCTGCACCTCTACCACGGGATGATGCCGGACACGCGGGTCGGGACCACCTTCGGCCACGAGTTCATCGGCGTCGTCCACGAGGTCGGCTCCTCGGTGCAGAACCTCAAGCCGGGGGACCGGGTCATGGTCCCCTTCAACATCTCGTGCGGGTCCTGCTACTTCTGCTCCCGCGGGCTGCTGTCGAACTGCCACAACGTCAACCCCAACGCGACCGCCGTCGGCGGCATCTACGGCTACTCCCACACGACCGGCGGCTACGACGGCGGCCAGGCCGAGTACGTCCGGGTGCCCTTCGCCGACGTCGGCCCGACGATCATCCCGGACTGGATGGACGACGAGGACGCCGTCCTCCTCACCGACGCCGTCGCCACCGGCTACTTCGGCGCCCAGCTGGGGGAGATCCGCGAGGGCGACACCGTCGCGGTCTTCGGCGCTGGGCCCATCGGCCTCATCGCCGCCAAGACCGCGTGGTTCATGGGCGCCGCCCGGGTCATCGTCATCGACCACCTCGAGTACCGGCTGGAGAAGGCCCGCACCTTCGCCCACGCGGAGACGGTGAACTTCGCCGAGCTCGACGACGTCGTCGTCCACCTCAAGCGGACCACCGACGGACTGGGCGCCGACGTCGCCATCGACGCCGTGGGCGCCGAGGCGGACGGCAACTTCCTCCAGCACGTCACCGCGTCCAAGCTCAAGCTCCAGGGCGGCTCGCCGGTCGCGCTCAACTGGGCCATCGACGGCGTCCGCAAGGGCGGCACCATCTCGGTCATGGGGGCGTACGGTCCCATCTTCAGCGCCGTGAAGTTCGGCGACGCCCTCAACAAGGGCCTCACCCTGCGGATGAACCAGGCGCCGGTCAAGCGCCAGTGGGCCCGGCTGTTCGAGCACATCAGGAACGGGTACCTCAAGCCCAGCGAGATCGTCACCCACCGCATCCCGCTCGAGCACATCGCCGAGGGCTACCACCTCTTCTCGGCCAAGCTCGACGGCTGCATCAAGCCCCTGATCGTGCCCAGCGCGAGCTGAGAGGAGACAGACCATGAGCGAGCGCATCCCCGTCTACACCTCCGCCGCACCGCCGGTGCCCTCGGCCGAGGAGCTGCGCGCCCGGATCCCCGGGTGGGGCGTCGACCTCGACCCCGCCGACCGGCCCTCCTACCCCAAGGAGCGTGACGAGCCGACCGGCGCGCACTGGGACCTGCCCGAGCAGCAGGAGGAGACCTCCCCGCGCGAGCGGTCCATCGAGCACATGCGGCTCACCCCGGTCTTCGGCACGGTCGCGCCGCTGCACGGGCTGTCCGGCGTCATCCGCCGCTACTCCTACGAGCGGTACAGCGAGGCCCGCGCCGCGCACTGGCTGCTCCTCATCGCCGCGGACCGGGTCGACGCGATCGAGAGCCACGTGCGGTCCCTCGCGAGCGGCCGGCCCGACAACCCGGTCACCGAGACCGGCGTGAGGACCGAGCTGACGCACGACGGGCTCGCCGCACGCCGGGACAGCAAGCGGGCGGACGTCAACCACCAGTGGATCGACCCCGTCCTCGTCGCCGGCCCCTGGCTGCTCGCCGGCGCCGCCGCGGTAGCAGGCGTGCGCCGGCTCATTCGCGGCCGCCGGGACTAGGCCCCTCGGGCGCGAGGCCCGCCCACCGCCTGGGTCGCCCTTCCCGGACCTGCGTCGCCCTTTCTACGCCTCGGGACGAGCGAAGGGGACGACGCACACACCTTGCGGGCGGTCCCGGTCCGCGCGGTACGGTGCTGTGCGCCGCCGTGACCGGCGAGCGGCACGGGCGAGAGGAAGCAGGCGGCGTGAGCCAGAGCTGGACCACCACCCCGATCACCACCGACGTCCTGCGCGGTGTCCTGGAGCTCGAGCAGGGCGCCCACGGAGTGGTGCCGCACCGGCTGCCGGCGTGGGCGCGGGCCCAGTGCGCCGACCCGCAGCTCCACCTCGCCGAGGGTCAGCCGGCGGGCGCCCGGCTTGCGCTGCGGACCGCGGCCACCGCCGTCGAGCTGGACGTCCTGCCCACCCGGTACGGCTTCCGCGGTGCGCCGCCCCGGCCCGAGGGCGTCTTCGACCTCCTCGCCGACGGCGTCCTGGTGGCTCAGTCGGTCGCCCCCACCGCCACCACCGTCACCATCGACCCCGCCTCCGGCGCCACCGAGCACCGGCCCGGCGAGGTGGGCACCGTGCGCTTCACCGGCCTGCCGGCGGGGGACAAGGACCTCGAGCTGTGGCTGCCCCACAACGAGACGGTCGAGCTCGTCGCGCTGCGCACCGACGCCCCGGTCGCGCCCGCCACGGGGAGCGGACGGCCGGTGTGGCTGCACCACGGCAGCTCGATCAGCCACGGCTCCAACGCCGAGCACCCCACGGGGACGTGGCCCGCGCTCGTCGCGCGCGGGGCGGGTCTGGAGCTCGTCAACCTCGGCTTCAGCGGCAGCGCGGTCCTCGACCCCTTCGTCGCCCGGACGATGCGTGACACGCCGGCGGACCTGCTCAGCGTGAAGATCGGCATCAACGTCGTGGGCGGGGACGTCATGCGCCGTCGCGCCTTCGGACCGGCGGTCCACGGCTTCCTCGACACCCTGCGGGAGGGGCACCCGACGGCACCCCTGCTCGTCGTCTCCCCGCTGTACACGCCGATCCACGAGCACACGCCGGGCCCCGGCGCCTTCGACCTCGAGGCCCTCGCCGCGGGACGCACCGCCTTCCGCGCCACCGGCGACCCGGCCGAGGTCGCTGCCGGGAGGCTCACCCTCGCCGTCGTGCGTGAGGAGCTCGCCGGGATCGTCGCGCAGCGCGCGGCGACCGACCCGCACCTCGTCTACCTCGACGGCACCGGGCTCTACGGTCCGGAGGACTACGCCGAGCTGCCGCTGCCGGACGAGCTGCACCCCGACGGCCCCACCCACCGCCGGATCGCCGAGCGCTTCAGCGCGCGGGTCCTCGGCGGCGGGGGCGCCTTCGCCGGTCAGGCGCCGGCGGCGTAGGCCTCGAGCTCGGCGAGGTACTGCTCGCGCTCCCGGCCGCTGAGCCAGGCGATGTCGAAGGAGTTGCGGGCGAGCAGGACGAGCTGCTCACGGCCCAGGCCGGCGACCTCGGCGAGGCGCACGTAGTTCTCCGCGACGTACCCGCCGAAGTAGGCGGGGTCGTCGGAGTTGAGGGTGACCTTGACGCCCTGCTCGAGCAGGCCGACGATCTCGGTCTCCTTGACGCCGTCGACGACCCAGCCGTTGGAGATCGGGCAGCAGGTGAGGCCGAGGCCGCGCTCCTTGATCGCCGCGACGAGCTCGGGGCGCTCGAAGGCGTTGGACCCGTGGTCGATCCGGTCGACGCGGATGTCCTCGATCACCTGGCGGATGTGCTCGTGGGTGCCCTCCTGGTCGATGTCGCAGTGCATCGTGAGGAGGTAGCCCTCCTGGCGGGCGCGCGCGAAGACGGCGGCGAACTTCGCGGGCGGGTTGCCGCGCTCGTCGGAGTCCAGGCCGACGCCGAGGATCCAGTCGCGGTAGGGAAGGGACTCCATGAGGGTGCTCATCGCGTGCTCGGCGGTGAAGTCACGCAGGAAGCACATGATGAGCTCGGCGTGGATGCCGAGGTCGCGGCGCGCGTCGACCAGGGCCCGGCGCAGGCCGCCGATGACCGTCTCGAAGGGCACGCCGCGCGAGGTGTGGGCCTGGGGGTCGAAGAAGATCTCGGCGTAGCGGACGTGCTGGCTCGCGGCCTTGGTGAGGTACGCCGTCGCGAGGTCGTAGAAGTCGTCGGCGGTGACGAGCACCCGCATCGAGTCGTAGTAGACCGTGAGGAAGGAGGACAGCGAGTCGAAGTCGTAGGAGGCGCGGACCTCCTCCGCGGAGCTGTGCTCGAGCTCGATCCCGTTGCGCTGGGCGAGGGCGAACTTCAGCTCGGGCTCCAGGGTGCCCTCGATGTGCAGGTGCAGCTCCGCCTTCGGCAGGCCGGTGATGAAGTCCTGGAGGTCGCTGGTCACGGTCACGCATGTGCTCCTTGGTCGGTCCGGTGCCCGGCACTCTCGGCCGGCGCGCCCCGAGGCTATCGGCCACGCGCGGGCGGGTGGACGGGTGTCTCGGGCCGCGCGCACGTGCCACGCTGGAGCCATGGGGAACTTCGACGACAAGGCGGCCGACTGGGACCGCGACCCTGCCAAGGTGGAGCGCGCCCGGGAGGTGGCCGAGGCCGTCGCGGCCGCGGTCCCGCTGCGCCCGGGCACGCGGCTCCTCGAGTACGGCGCCGGGACCGGCCTCGTCTCCGAGGCACTCGGCGCCCGCGTGGGTCCGGCCACGCTCGCGGACAGCTCCGCCGGCATGCGGGCGGTGCTCACGGAGAAGGTGGCCTCGCGGCGGTTGCCGGGCGGACGGGTGTGGGACCTCGACCTCGAGACCGACGAGGTGCCGGCCGAGCGCTTCGACCTCGCCGTCGCCTCCCTCGTCCTGCACCACGTGCGGGCCCTGGACCGGGTGCTCGCCGGACTGGCCGAGCTCCTCGCGCCGGGCGGCCACCTGTGCATCGCGGACCTCGACCGCGCGGAGCACGGCCAGTTCCACCAGCACGACTTCGACGGCCACGACGGCTTCGACCGGACGGAGCTGACCGCCCGGCTCGAGGCGGAGGGCCTCGTCGACGTCGTCGTGCGCGACTGCGGCACGATCGACCGCGAGGGAGTCACCTACTCGGTGTTCCTCGCCGTCGCGCGCCGCCCGGGGCAGGCTCAGCCGGCCGGAGGCGGCGAGGCGGGGTAGTCGGCGCGCTGGTGCGCCGCGGGCGGGAGCGGGGGGACCGGCGCGGGGGCCGGTGCCTGCGGGCCGGCCGCGAACCGCTCCTCGAGCTCGCTGCCCTCCGCCTTCGAGTACGCGTGCTGCAGCCCGCAGAAGGTGCAGTCCATGACGTAGCGCGTCGACACGACGAACAGCGGCACGAAGAACAGCGAGAACTTCCGGCGGAGCTTGTGGAGCCGGTGCGCGGCGGGGTTGTGGCAGCGCGGGCACAGCATGGTGAGGGTCGCGACGAGGTCGGCGTAGCCCTTGAGGCCGAAGATGATCATGCGGGCGAACCTAGTGCCCCGGGCACCGGCCCGGCGATGGGGAGGACTCCCCGACTACGATCCGACGGCATGACCTCCCACCCCCCGGCGGCCGGCCGTGCGTGAGCTCGTCGTCCTCGGCACCGCGTCACAGGTGCCCACCCGCACGCGCAACCACAACGGCTACCTGCTCCTGTGGGACGGGCGCGGCTACCTCCTCGACCCGGGCGAGGGCACGCAGCGGCAGATGATCCACGCCGGGGTGTCGGCCACGCAGGTCCACCACATCTGCCTCACCCACGTCCACGGCGACCACTGCTACGGCCTGCCCGGCGTCCTGTCGCGGATGGTGCTCGACGGCGTCACGCACCCCGTCCACCTCCACTACCCGGCGAGCGGGGAGGAGGTGGTGAGGGCGCTCGTGTCCGTCGCGACGCCCGGGCTGGACCTGCACCTCCACCCGCACGGGTCCGCCGGGGAGGTGGCGCCCGGGCTCGAGGTGCGGCCGCTGCACCACCGGGTGGAGACCTACGGCTACCGCCTCGTCGAGCCCGACGCGCGCACGCTGCTGCCCGAGCGGCTCGCCGCCGCGGGGCTCAGCGGCCCGGACGTCGGGCGGTTGCAGCGCGAGGGCCGCCTGGGCGGGGTGGCGCTGGAGGACGTGAGCGTGCCGCGCCGCGGGCAGCGCTTCGCCTTCGTCATGGACACCGCGCCGTGCGCGGGGGCCGAGGAGCTCGCCGAGGGCGCCGACTTCCTCGTCGCCGAGTCGACCTTCTCCGACGAGGACGCCGAGCTCGCCCGCGAGTACCGCCACCTCACCGCCGGGCAGGCCGGCGCGCTCGCCGCCGCCGGGGGAGCGCGCACGCTCCTCCTCACCCACTTCTCCTCGCGGTACGCCGATCTCACGGTGCTGCGGGACCAGGCGACCCCCCCCGGGGGGGGGGGCCCGTCGGCGTTCCCCATAAAGTCCCGGCGCGCC
>NZ_JACSPO010000001.1:749661-1283087 GCF_014837105.1 Oceanitalea stevensii
CCCCCCACGACCTGGACCGGGTGCCCCTGCCCCGTCGACGTGAGACGCCGCCCCGCGTCCCCTCCTCGCGCTAGGAGGGGACGCGGGGACGGTGGCCGCTACCCGAGCGGGCCGTAGAGCGCGGGCGAGGTGCGCGCCCGGGTCACCTGCTCGAAGTCGAAGGCCAGGCCCAGCAGCGTGTCCTCGGCGTAGTCACGGCCGAGGAGCTCGAGGTTGACGCCCGCGCCGGGCACCGTGCCGTCCTCGGCGGTGGCCTGCCCCATGGGCACGCTCACCGCGGGCATGCCGGTGTTCGGGCTCAGCCGCAGGTTCGTGCCCTGCGTGCCGTACGGGGTGCCGGTGGGGTAGACCAGGGCGTCGAGCCCGTGCTCCTCGAGCAGCCCGGTGACGAGCTCCTTGCCCTGCGCCAGGGCGAGGGTGTGGCTGCCCTCGGGGCCGGCCCATGCCTCGTAGGTCTCCTCGGACACCGCCGCACGCTGCTCGTAGGTGCGCTGGCGGGAGGTGACGTAGTGCCCCGTCGCGAGGATGTCCTCGATGCTGCGCGCCGTCACCTGCGGCGCGAGGTGGTTCTCGACGTAGCTCTCGAGGTCGTGGCGGAACTCGTTGGTGCTGCCGCTGGGCTCGCCCAGGACGGCGGCGAGGCCCGCGGGCGGCTCGAGCGCGACGACCGTCGCACCCTGCTCCTCGAGCGTGGCGCGCGCCTCGGCGAAGAGGCGGACGGTCGTGGGGTTGGTGCCGACCATCGACGGGAGGTAGCCGATCCGCGCGCCGTCGAGGGCGTCGTCGTCGAGGGAGGCGGCGTAGGAGGCCGGGACCTGGCCGGCCTGGCCGGCGGTCGCCGGGTCGGCCGGGTCGACGCCGACGACGGCGTCCAGGGCCACGGCGGCGTCGGTGACGCTGCGGGTGATCGGGCCGGCGGTGTCCTGGCTGAGGGCGAGCGGGATGATCCCGTCGCGGCTCACGAGCCCGACGGTCGGGCGCACGCCGACGAGCTGGTTGTAGGACGCCGGGACGCGGATCGAGCCGCCGGTGTCCGTGCCGAAGCCGATCGCGGCGAGGTTGGCGGCCAGGGCCGCGCCCGTCCCGCCGCTGGAGCCGCCGGCGGTCTGGCTCGTGCGGTACGGGCTGGCGACGTAGAGCGTGGAGCCGGGCTCGACGCCCGCGGAGAACTCCGAGGCGAAGCCGTAGGCGAACTCGTCGAGGCTCGCCTTGGCGAGGATGACGGCGCCGTCCTCCCGCAGCCCCTCGACCATGAAGGCGTCGGTGCCGGTGAGGTTGTCCTCCCAGCAGCCGCAGCCGCCGGTCGTGGGCATGTCCCGGGTGTTGACGTTGTCCTTGACGGCCACCGGGACCCCGAGGAGCAGGCTCGTCATCCCGTCCGAGGCGCGCTGCGCGTCGGCGGACGCCGCGGCGTCCAGGGCGGCGTCGTTCGTCGTGATGACCGAGTTGAGGGGGCGTCCGCCGTCCTCGACGAGCGTGCGGTCGTAGGCCGCGATGCGCTCGAGGTACTCCTCGGTGAGGGCGACGGAGGTCGTGACGCCCGCGTTCATGGCGGCCTGCATGTCGAGGACGGAGGCCTCGACGATCTCGAAGGGACCGTCGTCGTAGACCATCCGCTGGGAGACGGCGGCGAGGTCGGTGACGGTGAGGGTGCCGTCGCCGTCAGTGTCGGCGACCTCGGCCCAGGGGGCGACGTCGGCCGGGGAGCCGAGGTGCTCGGAAACCAGCTCGAGGTCCTCCGGGGTGACCTGGCCGTCGCCGGTGAGGTCGAGCTCGGAGTGGAAGGGCGGCAGGACCAGCGTCTCGGCCTCGAGGGGCTGGGCCTGGGCGAGGGCGGCGCCGGTGAGGACGAGGGCCCCCACGGCGGGGACGGCGGCGAGGGTGCGGCGGCGGGTGCTCACAGCGCGCCTCCCGTCCGGCGACGGACCAGCAGGGCGGCCCCGCCGATCGCGGCGAGCACGGCCGCGGCCGCGCCGAGCCCGAGGGCGTCGATGCCGGTCGACGGCAGCGAGCCACCGCCCGCGGCCGGCGGCGCGGCGGTGGGCGCGGGCGCGCCGTCGTCGTCGTCCGTGGGCGACGGCGTGGGTGCGGGCTCGGTGGGCGAGGGCTCAGGCTCGGTCGGCTCCGGCTCGGTGGGCGTGGGGGCGGGCGCGGCGACGACGACCTCCGTGCTCGCGACGGCGGGGAGGCTGGTCGTCGTGCCGTCGGCGGCGACGAGCTCGACGGACACCTCGACGGTCGTCGTGCCGGGGCCGACGGCGGTGAGCTCCACGCCTGCGGCGAGGTCACCGGCGAGGGCGGGGGAGCTGCCGAGGCGGCTGTGGACGACGGTCGCGTCCGGTCCGCTGACCTCGGTGCTGTCGAAGCCGCCGCTCGGGCCGGTGGCGCTGTCGGGGACGACGGCGAGGACCTCGGGGTCCACCTCGACGGTGAGGGCGTAGGCGTAGACGTCGGCCGTCTCGCCGAGCTCGAGCCCGAGGCTGACCGTGTCCCCGACGGCCGCGGTGGCGGGCACGGAGAGGCTGAGTCCGGTGGTCTCGGGCGCGGCGAGCGCGGGGGCGGCACTGAGGACGAGCAGGCCGGCGCACAGGGGTGCGGCGATCGCTGCTCGGCGGGGTCTGGGTGGCATGGTCCTGCCTTCCGGGTCGACGTCATCGGCGCAGACGCGCTGCGCTTCAGACGCGACGGTAGGCAGCACGTGTTTCGTCCAGGGATGCGGGATGTTACCCGCGAGTTTCGCGCTCCGGAAGGGTGCGGGCAGTGCCGCCGTCAGGTCACTCGCAGCCCACGCCGTCGCCGTCGCCGTCGAGGTGGCGGCCGTAGCCGGGGTCACCCACGCGGACGGGCGCGGCCCCGGCGGCACGTGCCTCGCGGCAGGAGGCGTAGGGGACGTCGTCGCCGGGCGCGGCAGGGGTGCCGGCCGCGGGAGCCGTCACCTCGGGGGCGGCGCCGGTCGGCAGCGGCTCCTCCGGGCAGTCGGTGAGCACCCGGACCATGGCGTCCTGCTCGGCCTGGGTGACCCACAGGCCGTAGGCGTGCTTGACGCCCACCTGGCGGGCGACGTAGGCGCAGCGGAACGGGCGGTGGGGCGGCAGCCAGGTGGCGGTGTCGCCGTCGCCCTTCTGCCCGTTGAGGGGGCCGTCGACGGCGAGGAGGTTGAGGGGGTCGTTGGCGAAGCGCACGCGCGTCTCGCCGTCCCACTGCTGCGCACCCTTCTGCCAGGCGTCCGACAGGGCGACGACGTGGTCGACCTGGACGGCGGTGCTCGTCTCGTTGCCGCGGACGAAGTCGATCGTCTCCCCGCTGAACGGGTCGGCCAGGGTCCCGGACGTCACGACGCAGGCCCGGGTGCCCGGCCGGTAGGTGAGGTCGGTGAGGTCGCGGGCGAGGATGTCGTTGCGGGTGTCGCAGCCGTTGCGGTCGGTGTCGACCCACCCGCTGCCGAAGAGCTCTCGCTCGTAGCCGGTGCGCGGGGCGCGGCCCTTGACCTCGAGCTCGCGCGCGGCGGCGAGGGCGGTGGCGGCCGCCGGCTCACCCGGCGACGGCGTCGGATCCGCGCTCGCGCTACGCGTCGGGGAGGGCGACCGGCCCGGCTCGGCACCCGGGGACCCGGGCGCCGACTCGGCGGCGGACGGTGCCGGCGGCGCCGCGAGGGGTCCGGCCGAGCCGACCGCACCGCACCCGGCGAGGAGGGTGAGAGCGAGACCGGCCACCCAGGCCGTGAGGCCGCGGGTCGTGCCGGCGGGGCGGGCAGAGGGTCGTGCGTCGTCCACGGGCTCGCTCTCACGCAGGGGCGCTCGACCGACGGGGCGTCAGGTCGGCAGGTGTCGACCCCAGTATCGGCCGGTGCGCCCGCGCCCTGAGGCAACGGCGCGCCGGGGCGCCTCAGGCGGCGGGCAGGAGCGGGAGGAGCTCGTCCCAGACGGCCCGGAGGATGTCGTTGGCCGCACCCTCGTGGTGCGCGGTGACGGTGACGACGGCCCGGTGACGGGGCAGGACGACCGAGAACTGGCCGTACTTGCCGTCGGCCCGCCACACGCCGTCGGGCGTGCACGCCCACACCTGGTAGCCGTACCCGGCCCGGGACTCGGGGTCCTCGGAGAAGCTCGAGCTGTCCGCGAGGTCGGTGTGCATCCGCTCGACGTACGCGGCGGGCACGAGCTGCGTGTCCTCCCAGCGGCCCTCCTGGAGGAGCAGCCGGCCCAGGCGTGCGTACTCGCTCGTGCGCAGGTGCAGGCCGACCCCGCCCTGGCTGAAGCCCTGCGGGCAGCGCATCCACTGCGGGTTGCGGATACCGAGCGGCGCGAACAGCCGGGGCAGGAGGTAGTCGCGCAGGTCCTCGCCGCTCACGGCGTGGACGATGCGGCTGAGCACGTAGCTGCAGCCGTTGGAGTACTCGAAGCGGGTGCCCGGCTCGGCGACGAGCTCGGAGCGGAGGAACCCGCCGAGGAGGTCGTCCTCCTCCGCCTGGCCCGGCCCCCACCAGGTGAAGGTGTTGCCGCTCGTCATCCGCAGCAGGTGGCGCACCGTCATCGCCTCGACGCCGTCCGCGTGCGCCTGCCCGGGGAAGAAGCGGGTGACGGGGTCGTCGAGGTCCAGCAGGCCCTCGGCCTGCGCCATCCCGACGGCGACGGCGGTGAAGGTCTTGGACCCGGACCACAGGTGGACGGGGTCGTCGTTGCGGAACCGGTGCTCGACCGGCTCGTGGCCCTCGCGGTGCAGGTGGATCCCGTAGACCCCGAGGTTCTGCTCGGCGGTGCGCAGGCGGAACCCGGTGAGCAGGGCGGCGTCGGTCGGGGGCATCGGTGTCCTCGTCGGGGTCGGGCGGCGCGTCCCACTCTACGGATCCGCACCGTGCGGGGGCCGGTAGGCTCGGCTGCTGGCGCCGCCCCGGCGCCGTGTCGGAGGCACCCATGGACGAGCTCAAGCCGCGGCTGGCGGCCGCGCTGGCGTCCCACGACCTCACGGCCGCCGCCGCCCACCTTGCCGCCGCCCCGCCCCAGGAGGTCGCTGCCGCCCTCGCGACGCTGGAGCCGGAGAGCTCCGCCGTCGCCTTCCGGCTGCTGCCCCGGCACCGCGCGCTGGCCGTCTTCGAGGGGCTCACCCCGACGGCGCAGCACGAGCTCGTCCAGCTGCTCGGCGAGGACGAGGTCGTCGCGGTGTTCGCCGGGCTCGACCCCGACGACCGGGTCGGGCTCCTCGACGAGCTCCCCGCCGCTGTCGCCACCCGCCTGCTGCGTCAGGTGGACGACGACGCCCGTGCCGCGACCGCCGTCGTCCTCGGCTACCCCCGCGGCTCGGTGGGCCGCCGGATGAGCCCGCAGTTCGTCGACGTGCGCCCCGAGCACACCCTCCGCGAGGCCCTGGACCGCGTCCGGGAGCGGGGGCACCGCTCGGAGACGATCTACACGGTCCCGGTGGTCGACGACTCGCGGCGCCTCGTCGGCGTCGTCAGCCTGCGCGACCTCCTGCTCCACGACCCCGCTGACGCCGTCGCCGACCACCTCGCCCGCCCGATCGTCGCCCACGCCGAGGAGGACGCGGAGCAGGCAGCCCGGCGGTGCGTCGAGCGGCGGGTGCTCGCGCTGCCCGTCGTCGACGGCGAGGACCGCCTCGTCGGGCTCCTCACCGTGGACGACGCCACGCGCATCGTCGCCGCCGCGGGCGACGAGGACGCCGCCCGCGCGGGTGGCGCCGAACCGCTCCACCGCCCCTACCTGCTGTCCTCGGTACGCGCGATCACCCGGACGCGGGTCGTGTGGCTCCTCGTCCTGGGCCTGTCCGCCGTCCTCACCGTCAACGTCCTCGAGCTCTTCGAGGGGACGCTCGCCGAGCACGTCGTCCTCGCCCTGTTCATCCCGCTCCTCACCGGGATCGGTGGCAACACCGGTTCGCAGGCGGCGACGACGGTGACCCGGGCGCTGGCGACGGGGGAGGCGAGCCCGCGGGACCTCGGACGGGTGGCGTTCAAGGAGATGCGGACCGGGCTGCTGCTCGGCGCGGTCCTCGGCTCGCTCGGGTGGGCGGTCGCCTCGCTCGTCTACAGCCCGTCGATCGGCACCGTCGTCGGGCTCACGCTCGTGGCCGTGTGCACGATGGCCGCGACCGTGGGCGGCACGACCCCGCTCGTCGCGCGGGCGGCGGGGGTGGACCCCGCGGTCGTGTCCACCCCGTTCATCACGACCTTCTGCGACGCCACCGGCCTGCTCGTCTACTTCACGATCGCTCGCGCCGTCCTCGGGCTCTGAGGTGTCGGTGCCACCGGCTAGGGTCGTTCCCATGGCAGTCGTCGGAGCACATGTCGACCAGACCGACCCGATCGCCGAGGCTCAGGCCCGCGGCGCGGACGCGGTGCAGCTCTTCCTCGGGGACCCTCAGGGGTGGAAGGGACCGGAGGTCCGCTACGCCGGCGGCGCCCAGGCCCTGCGGGCGGCGGCAGCCGACGCCGGGATCGCCCTGTACGTCCACGCCCCCTACGTCCTCAACGTCGCGACGACGAACAACCGGATCCGCATCCCCAGCCGCAAGCTCCTGCAGAAGCAGGTCGACGCCGCGGCCGAGATCGGGGCTGCCGGCATCATCGTCCACGGCGGGCACGTCCTCGCGTCCGACGACCCCGCGACCGGCTTCGACAACTGGCGCAAGTGCATCGACCAGCTCGACGCCAAGGTGCCGGTCCTCATCGAGAACACTGCCGGAGGCACCCGGGCGATGGCGCGCGGCGTCGAGCGCCTGGAGCAGCTGTGGGCCGCGGTCATGGAGGCCGACGGCGGGGCGGACGTGGGCTTCTGCCTCGACACCTGCCACGCCTACGCCGGGGGCGAGGAGCTGGCCGGGCTGGTCGAGCGGGTGCGCGCCGTCACCGGCCGCATCGACCTCGTCCACGCCAACGACAGTCGTGACGCCTTCGACTCCGGCGCCGACCGGCACGCGAACCTCGGCCAGGGCAGCCTCCCGCTCGAGGACCTCGCCGCCCTGCTGCGCGAGGCGGGCGCACCGGTGGTCGTCGAGACGCCCGGTGGCGCCGAGGAGCACCGCACCGACATCGCGTGGGTGCGCGAGCAGCTCGGCTGACTCGGAGGAGTCCGGCTCTCGGCGGGAGGGATCCCGCTCGCCGGGAGCCGGACGTCTCCGGCCTCAGGCGCGGCGGGCCTGGCGGTAGCGGCGGATGAGGGCGTTGGTCGAGGAGTCGTGCGTGAGCTCGGGCTCCTCGTCGGCGCCGAGCTCGGGCCCGATGGCCTTGGCGAGCACCTTGCCCAGCTCCACGCCCCACTGGTCGAAGGAGTTGATGCCCCACACGACGCCCTGGACGAAGACCTTGTGCTCGTAGAGCGCGACGAGCTGGCCGAGCACCGCGGGCGTGAGCCGCGGCGCGAGGACGAGCGTCGTGGGGGAGTTGCCGGCGAAGGTCTTGTGCGCGACGAGCTCCTCGGCCGCGCCCTCCGCGCGCACCTCCTCAGCCGTCTTGCCGAAGGCCAGCGCCTCGGCCTGGGCGAGGAGGTTGGCGGTGAGCTGGTCGTGGTGGCCGGGGACGTCGTCGGCGGGGTGGACGAATCCGATGAGGTCGGCCGGCACGGTCTGGGTGCCCTGGTGGATGAGCTGGTAGAAGGCGTGCTGGCCGTTGGTGCCCGGCTCGCCCCACACGACCGGTCCCGTCTGCACGGCGACGGGTGCGCCGTCGAGGGTGACGGACTTGCCGTTGGACTCCATGTCGAGCTGCTGGAGGTAGGCGGGGAACCGCGAGAGGTACTCGCTGTAGGGGAGCACCGCGTGGGTCGCGCAGCCGCGGAAGTTGCGGTGCCACACGCCGATGAGGGCGAGCAGGACCGGCAGGTTGCGCTCGAGCGGGGCGGTGCGGAAGTGGGTGTCCATCGCGTGGAACCCGGCGAGCATGTCGCGGTAGTGGTCCGGGCCGATGGACACCATGAGCGAGAGCCCGACGGCGGAGGTCATCGAGTACCGTCCGCCCACCCAGTCCCAGAAGCCGAACATGTTCGCGGTGTCGATGCCGAACTCCGCGACCTTCTCGCCGTTCGTCGACACCGCGACGAAGTGCTTGGCGACGGCGGAGCGGTCGCCGAGGGCGGCGACGAGCCACTCGCGGGCGGTCGTCGCGTTGGTGATCGTCTCGATCGTCGTGAAGGTCTTCGAGGCGACGACGAAGAGCGTCTCCTCCGGGTCCGCGCCGGCGAGGACGGGGGCGATGTCGTCGCCGTCGACGTTGGAGACGAACTCGCAGGTGATGGCCGGGTCGGCGTACGGGGCCAGGGCGATCGTCGCCATCTTCGGGCCGAGGTCGGAACCCCCGATGCCGATGTTGACGACGCGGGTGATGCGCTTGCCGGTGTGGCCGCGCCACTGCCCGCTGCGCACCTGCTCGCTGAAGGCCGCCATCCGGTCCAGGACCTCGTGGACGTCGGCGACGACGTCCTGGCCGTCGACGACGAGCTCGGTGTCCCGCGGCGCGCGCAGCGCCGTGTGGAGCACGGCCCGGTCCTCGGTCGTGTTGATGTGCTCGCCGCGGAACATCGCCTCGGCGCGCTCCGGCACACCGGCCGCGCGGGCGAGGTCGACGAGCAGGCGCAGGGTCTCGTCGCTCACCCCGTTCTTGGAGTAGTCGACGTAGAGGTCGCCGGCCTCCACGGCCAGCCGCTCCCCGCGCTGCGGGTCGGCGGCGAACAGCTCGCGGAGCGTCGTGCCGGCGGTGGCGGCGGCGTGCTCCTCGAGCGCTGCCCACTGCGGTGTGGTCGAGATGTCGTGTGGCTGGGACACAGCTGCTGCTCCAGGGGACTCGGTGGATGGCTGTCCTCATCATGGCGCGTGCGAGCGCCCGGCGCGACGGCCGTTCGGCCCGCGGGTCAGTCGGTGCGCTCGACCCGGGCGAGGGAGTCGACGGCCCGCTCGAGGGAGAGCACGACGCCGTCGTAGAGCACCTGGTCGTCCGTCCGCGGCGCGGCGCTGCGCGCGTCCTGGACGGCGTCCGAGGCGTGGGCGCTCGACAGCGGCGTCTCGTCCGAGGCGACGTGCGGGTCGGCCGTCCCTGCCGGCGTCGTGTTCTCCAGCGCCGCGGAGATCGTCCGCAGCGCCGCGCACACGCGCTCGCCGCTCTCCCCGGCGAGCACCTCCGAGCGGTCCACCCGCCCCGCACCGACGTCGCTGAGCAGCAGGTCGGCGAGGTCGCTGACGACGAGCCCCAGCCGGTCGAGCACCCGCGCCTCCTCCTGCAGCGCGCCGATCGACCCGCTGTACCGGCGGGCGCGCCGGTTGCGGTGCGCCGCCTCGCCGACCTCCGCCACGGCCGTGTGCATCTGCGCGCGCTCCCGCGGCGACGACGCGTGCTCCCGCTCCCAGTCCGCCAGGCTCGGCAGCTCCGTGGACCGGATGA
This sequence comes from Oceanitalea stevensii, assembly GCF_014837105.1. Lineage (GTDB taxonomy): Bacteria > Actinomycetota > Actinomycetes > Actinomycetales > Actinomycetaceae > Oceanitalea > Oceanitalea stevensii. The sequence goes on from NZ_JACSPO010000001.1 coordinate 759,047, forward strand.
GGTCGGCGAGCTGGCCGAGGTCGGCGGCCAGGGTGTGCCGGAAGCGGGCGACGGCGGCCTGCGCCGGGGCGAGTGGCAGGGGCGGCAGGACCGCGTTGACCGCGATGCCGATGAGCGCGCCGAGGAGGGTGAGACCGGCGTAGGCCCCCACGTAGGTGGCCTCGCCGTGGCCCACGATGAGGGTGAAGAGCGCCGCCGTGGGCACCCAGCTGCCCATCGCGCCCAGGCGGCCCCAGCCCGCGAGCACGACGGCGGGCACGATGACGAGCGCGACGGCGAGCGGCCCCCGCACCGGGAGGAAGTCGACCACCCAGCCCACAGCGCCGCCGACGGCGATCGCGGCGACGGACTGGAGGGACTCGCGCACCGAGCCCGCGAGCGTGAAGGTCGTGGCGATGACGGCACCGAAGGGCGCGTAGTACGGGAAGTCGGCCGCCGGCCCGGGGAGCACCCCGGCGACCGCCCAGGCGAGCGAGGCGGCGACGGCGGCGCGGATGGCGACCGCCCAGCGCGGGTTGCGGCGCCACTGCTCGCGCCACCACCACACACGGGTGACGTCGCGCGGCAGCTGGACCCGCTGGCGCCACTGGAGGGACGCGCCGCGGTTCGGGACACTCATCGGGACTGCAGCCCCCGGGTGGCCGGCCCCTCGAGGAGCTCCCCGTCCGGGGCGAAGCGCGAGCCGTGGAGCGGGCAGTCCCAGCTGCGCTCCTCGTCGTTCCACCGGACGACGCCACCGAGGTGCGGGCACACCGCGGAGACCGAGCGCGTGACGCCGTCGACCGTCGAGACCGCGACCGGGTGCAGGCCCCGCCGGACCACGCAGCCCATGCCCTCGGCAGGGGTGTCGTCGGTGGTCGCCTGCGTCGGGTCCGGCTCGGTCTCCTCCGCCGGGCCGCCGCCCGGCTCGGGGTTGGTGAGGGCGCGGGCGTAACCACCCGCCAGCTGCGCGGCAGCACCGGCGTTGAGCCGCACGGCCTCCGCCAGGCCGGTCATCTCCCGGCGGCGCCAGCTGCGGTAGGCGTCGCCCCACTCGGGCAGGCCCTCGGTGAGGTACCCGGCGAGGACGTGCGCGGCGGCGACCGCGTTCGTCATGCCCCACTTGGCGAAGCCGGTGGCCACGAGGGCGCGGGAGTCGCGGGGCAGGAGCGGGCCGACGTAGGGCAGCTCGTCGACCGGGTGGTAGTCCTGGGCGGACCACCGGGCGACGACGCGCGAGTCGGGGAACCAGCGCCGTGCCCAGGTGAGGAGGTTCTCCACCCGGGCGCGCGGGGAGTCGGCCCGCCCCACGACGTGGGAGGCGCCGCCGACGACGACGATCTCGCCCTCCTCGGCGGGCACGGTGCGGACCGAGCGGGTGGGGGCACCGGCGGTGATGGACATCTGCAGGCCGGTGGGCTCGGGCACGGCCAGGGCGAGGGAGTAGGAGCGCTGCGGCTCGAGGCGGGCGAAGTAGCCGCCGCGGTCGGCGAAGGGGATGCCGGTGGCGAGGACGACGCGCTCGGCGTGGACGGTGCCGCGGGTGGTGACGACCGCGCCGTCCCGGCCGTGCGCGTCGGTGACGCGGGCCGCGGTGCGCACGACCACGCCGGCCGCCTCCGCCTCGTGGACGAGGGCCGCGAGCACGTCCACCGGGTCCACCTGGACCTGCTCGGGCAGCCACGTGCCCTCGAGCGCCGGGAAGGGCGCGTCGAAGGACTGCCGCCACTCGACGGGCAGTCCCGCGGACAGGGCGGCCTCGTGCTCGGCGTGGGCAGCCGGCAGCTGCTGGGGCCCGGCGGCGTAGGTGACAGCGGCGCGCCGCTGGACCGGGACGTCGTGGCGCGCGCACTCCGCGAGCAGCCACTCCTGGCCCAGCCGGTTCCCGGCGACGTACTTGCCGAGCAGCTCGGGACCGTGGAGGCGCTCGATCGCCGACAGCCGGGTCCCCTGGAGGAGGGAGACCTTGGCGGTGGAGTGGCCGGTCGTGCCCGCCCCGACGTAGCGGGCCTCGAGGACGACGACGGACAGGCCCGCGCGGGCGAGCAGCACCGCCGTCGCCAGTCCTGTCAGCCCGGCGCCGACGACGGCGACGTCGTACCGTCCGCCGACCGGCTCGGTCGCCAGCCGCTCACCCCCCGGAACCGTGCGCGACGCCGATGCCAGCCACAGTGAAGTCATGTCCCTCTCCGTCCAGTCCGTGCGTCGTGCGCACCGCCGCGGCGACGACGTCGCTCAGGCTCCCGGTGCGCTCCAGCTCCCGCCGCTGCCGGTCGGCCCCTGTGCCGACCTCTCGCAGACGGGCTACGCCCTCCTCGACGAGGGCGAGGTCGTCGTCCGCCTCCCGCAGTGCCGGGCGGACGTGGTCGACGAGAGCGCCGACCACCTCCGCCGCGGGCAGCGGGCGGCTCGTGCCGGGGTCGAGCAGGTCACCGGACATGCCGAAGCGGCTCGCCTGCCAGGTGGCCAGGCGCAGCATCTGGGTCGGCACCGGTGGGGCCGCCTTCCCGGCCTCCCACTCCTCGGCGGCGGTCTGGACCAGGGCGCGGCACAGGGCGGCGACGACGACGGCGTCGCGCGGGTCCTGGCACACGTCCGCCGCGCGGAACTCCAGGGTGGGGTAGGTGCGTGAGGGCCGGGCGTCGAGGTAGACCATGCCCTCGTCCAGGACGACGCCGCTCGCGAGCATCGCCTCGACGCGCTCGCGGTAGGCGCGGTGCGACCCGAAGAGGTCCGGGGGACCGGCGGCGGGCCAGCGGCCCATGACCTGCGCGCGGTAGCTGGCGTAGCCGGAGTCCTCGCCCTGCCAGTACGGGGAGTTGGCGCTCACGGCGAGGAGCGTGGGCAGCCACACACGCACCCGGTCGAGGACGGCGACGGCCTCCTCGGGGGACTCGACGGCGACGTGGACGTGGCAGCCGCAGACGAGCTGCTCGCTGCCGAGCCGGCCGAAGTGGTCGACGATCCGGCGGTAGCGCTCGGCCGGCGCGGCCAGGGTCTCCACCGGGAAGGGGGAGGTGCCGAGGGCGACGGCGCGGGCCCCCTCGCGGCGGGCGGCCGACTCGGCGTGGGCCCGCCAGGACACGAGCTCCTCCTGGAGGTCGCGGAGGTGGTGGTGGGGCGCGGTCCCCGTCTCGACCTGCTGACGCTGCAGCTCGCCGTCGAGCGAGGAGCCGGCCGCACCGGGCGCACCGGTGGGCCCGGGGCCGTCCGGGGTGGCGTCCCCGATGACGTCCGCCCGCCGCAGCACCTGCTGGGCCACGGACACCGCGTGCCCCGTGCCGCTGCCGACGAGCAGCAGCTCTTCCTCCACACCGACTGTTCTCATCCGGCCAGTGTGTCGCGGGGGCGCCCGGTCGGCACGGCGGGCGGCACACTGGTGGCGTGGCCCTCACCGATCTCTCCGCGCTCCTCGCCGCGCCGCCGCCACTGCCCGTCGCGGAGGGCCTGAAGGAGCTCGTGCGGGCAGTGAGGTCCGGTGGCACCGCCGTCCTGCAGTCCCCGCCGGGCAGCGGGAAGACCACGCTCGTGCCGCCCGCCCTCGCCGTCGCCCTGGGTGGCAGGGTCGTCGTCACCCAGCCGCGGCGCATCGCCGCGCGGGCCGCGGCACGCCGCCTCGCCGGCCTCCTCGGGCAGCCCGTCGGCCGGGTGGCCGGCTTCTCCGTCCGCGGTGAGCGGCAGGTGGGCGAGGAGACCCTCGTCGAGCTCGTCACCGCCGGCACGCTGCTGCGCCGCCTCCAGCGCGACCCGGAGCTGCCGGGCGTGAGCGCCGTCGTCCTCGACGAGGTGCACGAGCGCCAGATCGACTCCGACCTCCTCCTCGCCATGCTCGTCGAGGCCCGCGCGACGCTGCGGGAGGACCTCGCACTCGTCGCCATGTCGGCCACGGTCGAGGCGGACCGGGTCGCGGCGCTCCTCGGCGAGGGCACCGCCGTCGTCACGGTCCCCGGTGCGCTCCACCCGGTGGGGACGGAGTGGTGCCCCCCGCCGCGCACCGCGCCACGGCTCACGCCGCGGGGCACCAGCCCGGAGTTCCTCGCGCACGTCGCCGGCGTCACCCGCCGGGCCCTGGCCGAGCAGGACGGTGACGTCCTCGTCTTCCTCCCCGGCGCGCGCGAGGTCGACGACGTCGTCCGGCGCCTGCGCGGTGGCGACGTCGACGTCCTCGCCCTCCACGGGCGCCTGCCGGCCGCCGAGCAGGACCGGGCGCTGCAGCCCGGCACCCGGCGCAGGGTCGTCGTCTCGACGGCGGTGGCCGAGTCCTCGCTCACCGTGCCGGGGGTGCGGGTGGTCGTGGACGCCGGGCTGGCGCGCGCGCCGCGGACCGACCACCACCGCGGGCTCGCCGGTCTCGTCACCCGCAGCGTGAGCCAGGCGGGGGCGGAGCAGCGCGCCGGCCGTGCCGGGCGGCAGGGGCCGGGCACCGTCTACCGGTGCTGGTCCGCCGCCGAGCACGCCATGCTCGCGCGCCACCCCGAGCCGGAGATCGCCACCGCGGACCTCGCCGGACCGATGCTCGAGCTGGCCCTGTGGGGCGCCCCGGGCGGCGCGGGCCTGGCGCTCCTCGACCCGCCGCCGCCCCAGGCGGCCGCTGCGGCGACCGGGCTGCTCACCGAGCTCGGCGCGCTGGACGCCGCCGGCGCGGTCACCGCGCGCGGGCGGGCGATCGCGGACGTCGGGGCGGACCCGCGGCTGGCCCGCGCCCTGCTCGACGGCGCGGGCGTCGTCGGTGCGCGGACCGCGGCGGAGGTCGTCGCGATGCTCGCCGAGGACGCGGGCGCGGGCGACGCGGACCTCACCGCCGCGCTGCGGCGCCTCCGCGCCGGTGGCCGCAGCGCCTGGCGGCGGGAGGCCGACCGCTGGGAGCGGCTCGCCTCACGGCGCGGCGGCCAGGACGCGCGCCCCGGCGACCGTGTGAACCAGCTCGACCTCGCCGTCGGCCTCGTCACCGCCCTCGCCCACCCCGACCGCGTCGCCCGCCGCCGGGCGGACAGCGAGCACTACCTCCTGGCCGGGGGAGCCGGCGCACGCCTCACCGGCGGGCCGCTGGCCGGCAGCGAGTGGCTCGCCGTCGCGGACGCCACCCGAGCACCGGGCCAGACCGACGCCCTCATCCGCTCGGCGGCCCCGATCGACGAGGCCACCGCCCGGGAGGCCGCCGCCGGCCTGCTGCGGACGGTGGAGGACGTCGCGTGGCGTGACGGCAGGCTCGTGGCGCGCCGGGTGGAGCGGCTGGGCGCGATCGAGCTCGCGAGCGAGCCGCTCCACCGGCCCTCCCCGTCGCTCGTGGCGGCCGCCGTGCAGGACGGGCTGCGCCGCGAGGGCCTGGACCTCGTGCCGTGGCCACCCGGCGCGGTGTCCCTGCGCCGGCGCCTCGCCTTCCTCCACGGCGCCCTCGGTGCACCGTGGCCCGACGTGTCGGACGCCGCGCTGCTCGAGCGGGTGGAGCAGTGGCTCGGACCGGACCTCGCCGGCGTGCGCAGCAACCGGGACCTGGGCCGTGTCGACACGACGACGGCGCTGCGGCGGATGCTCCCGTGGCCCGAGGCGGGCCGGCTGGACGAGCTCGCCCCCGAGCGGGTCACCGTCCCGACGGGTGCGGCACTCCGGGTCGACTACTCCGACCCCTCACGGCCCACGCTCGCGGCCCGCATCCAGGAGGTCTTCGGGTGGCGGGGCGCACCGGCGCTCGCCGGCGGGCGGGTGCCGCTCGTGCTCGAGCTGCTCTCCCCGGCGCGCCGTCCTGCGGCCGTGACGGCGGACCTCGCCGGGTTCTGGCGCACCGGCTACCCGCAGGTGCGGGCCGAGCTGCGGGGGCGCTACCCCCGCCACCCGTGGCCCGAGGACCCGGCCACCGCGGCCCCCACCACCCGCACGACGAAGGGCCGGCGCGCCTAGCCGTCACCGGGCACGCCGAGCGCCGGACGGCCCAGCCCTGCCGGGCACGCCGAGCGCCGGACGGCCCAGCCCTGCCGGGCACGCCGAGCGCCGGACGGCCCAGCCCTGCCGCGCCCGCCGAGCGCCGGACGGCCCAGCCCTGCCGGGCTCCGCCGAGGACCGGACCGCCTAGCCCTCGGCGCGCTCCGCCGAGCCCCGGACGGGGGAGGGGGACATCGACACCCGGTGGAGGGGCAGCGCGTCGGGGTCGTTCTCCCGCAGCCACACGACGAGGTGCTCGCGCACGTCGCAGCGCAGGGTCCAGTCGTCGTCGGTGTTCGCGGCCGTGACGAGCGCGCGCACGGTGACGTGCCCGCCGGTGGAGTCGGTGACGACGAGCGACCTCGCCCGCCCGTCCCAGGCGGGGTGCTGGGCGACGTACCGCTCGAGCTCCGTGCGCATCGCCGCGACGTCCACGCGCCAGTCGAGCTCGAAGTACACGACGCCGGTGACCGTGTCACCGGTCCGGCTCCAGTTGATGAAGGGCTGAGAGGTGAAGTAGGTCGAGGGGAGCACCTTGTGCCGCTCGTCCCAGATGCTCACGACGACGTAGGTCAGCGTGATGTCCTCGACGGTGCTCCACGTGCCGTCGACCTCGACGATGTCCCCGATCCGCACGGCGTCGGTGAAGGCGATCTGCAGCCCGGCGAAGAGGTTGCCGAGGCTGCTCTGCGCCGCGATGCCGACGACGACGCTGAGGAGGCCGGCGGAGGCGAGGATCGTCGCTCCCACCCGCTCGACGCCGGGGAAGGTCATGAGGACCATCGCGACGCCGAGGACGACGAAGGCCGCGTTGACCAGGCGCTGGATGAGCAGCATCTGGGTGCGGGTACGGCGCCGGTCGCGGTCGTCCTCCTTGCGGGCGACGACGCGCCGCTGGGTGTGCTCGAGCCACGCGACGACGATGGTGGCGGCGAACCACACCGCCGAGGCGATGGTGAGCACGAGGAGGACGTGCAGCCCGATGTCGCGCACCGAGCCGCGCTCGGCGGTCGCCGCGAAGGAGATCCGCAGGGAGATCGCCAGGAGCAGCGCCGCGAGCGGCCGGCGCACCCGCCGCCAGCCCTGGCGCAGGCCGGGGACCCGGGCCCGGTACCGGTTGATCACCCGGTCGACGACGAGCATGACGACGATGACGACGGCGGCTGCCGCGGCGACAGCGACGACCCACCTGAGGAACGGCCAGAACTCATCCATGGTCTAGGCCTAACAGACGCGGGGCCCCTACTGCGAGGCGTGCTCGGCGAAGGGGCCCATGATCGGGTTCCACGGCCGCACGGTGCGCTGGGTGATGAGATGGGCCTTGAGGAAGGGGTCGTCGTCCAGCAGGCGCTGGGCGCCCTCGACGTCCTGCGCGACGACGAGGAGCAGCGCGCCGGGGGCGGCGTTGTCCAGCCACGGGCCGGACGCGAGGAGGGACCCCTCGTCCAGCAGTCCCTGGAGGAACTCCCGGTGGGTGGGCCGCACGGCGGCCAGGTCGTCGGTCCGGTTGGTGTCGTAGGTGTACTCGACGGCGAAGACGCTCATGCGACCCCAGGCTAGTCGGCCGGGCGCCGCTCAGCCCCCGGGCCCCTTTCGCGAGCCCCCCTCGCGGAGGCCCCCCCTGCGCCGAGCGCTGAGCTGGTCAGCCGCCGGGGATGGCGCAGGCGTCGGCGACGTCGGTGACCACCTGCGGGCGGGTGGCGGCCGGCGGCCTGGCCCCGGCCTCCCAGTCGGCGCCGGTGAGCACCGGCTGCTCCTCGAGCGCCGTCAGCTCAGCGGGGTTGAAGACCCGTGAGCGCGTGAGGAAACGGACGCCGTGGGGGCCCTCGACGCTGAAGCCGGCGCCGCGGCCGGGCACGACGTCCAGGACGAGCTGGGTGTGCTGCCACACGTCGAACTGCTGCGGGGAGATCCACACGGGCACGCCATCGGGGTCGGACGGCGCGTCGGGCAGCACCTGCCCGGTGAACAGCCGCAGGTCGAGGACACCGAGAAGCACCTCACGGTCGCCCACGAGGAACTCACCCTGCGGGTAGCACATGGGCGAGGAGCCGTCGCAGCAGCCGCCCGACTGGTGCATCATCAGCGGGCCGTGCTCGTCGCGGAGGCGGTCGAGCAGCTCGGCGGCGGCGGGCAGGGCCACCACCCGCGGCACGGTCACGTCCATCGGTGCTCCTTCCCGGTGGGTGGCCGGGGCCGCCGTGCGGCGGCCCCGGCCTGCGGTCTAGAAGAAGCCCTGCGCGCCGGGCGCGTAGGACACGAGCAGGTTCTTCGTCTGCTGGTAGTGCTCGAGCATCATGAGGTGGTTCTCGCGCCCGATGCCCGACTGCTTGTAGCCGCCGAAGGCCGCGTGCGCCGGGTACTGGTGGTAGGTGTTCGTCCACACCCGCCCCGCCTGGATCGCGCGGCCCGCCCGGTACATCGTGTCCGCGTTGCGGCTCCACACCCCGGCGCCCAGGCCGTAGAGGGTGTCGTTGGCGATCTCGATGGCGTCGTCGAAGTCCCTGAACGTCGTCACCGACAGGACGGGCCCGAAGATCTCCTCCTGGAAGACGCGCATCTTGTTGTGGCCCTTGAAGACGGTCGGCTGGATGTAGAAACCGCCGTCCAGGCCCTCGACGGTGTCGACGTCGCCACCGATGAGCACCTCGGCACCCTCCTGGCGGCCGATGTCGAGGTAGCTGCGGATCTTCTCGTACTGGTCGGAGGACGCCTGCGCGCCGACCATCGTCGTCGGGTCCAGCGGGTGGCCGCGCTTGACGGCCTGGACGCGGGGCAGCGCCCGGGCCATGAACTCGTCGTAGATCGACTCGTGGATGAGGGCGCGCGACGGGCAGGTGCACACCTCGCCCTGGTTGAGGGCGAACATCGTGAAGCCCTCGAGCGCCTTGTCGAGGTACTCGTCGTCCGCCGCCATGACGTCGGGGAAGAAGACGTTGGGGGACTTGCCGCCGAGCTCGAGGGTGACCGGGATGATGTTCTGGGTGGCGTACTGCATGATGAGGCGCCCGGTGGTCGTCTCGCCGGTGAAGGCGATCTTCGCGATGCGCGGGTTGGACGCGAGCGGCTTGCCGGCCTCGAGGCCGAAGCCGTTGACGATGTTGAGGACGCCGTCGGGCAGCAGGTCCCCGATGAGGGTCATGAGGTAGAGGATCGAGGCGGGCGTCTGCTCGGCCGGCTTGAGGACGACGGCGTTGCCGGCCGCGAGCGCGGGCGCGAGCTTCCACGTGGCCATGAGGATGGGGAAGTTCCACGGGATGATCTGCCCGACGACGCCGAGCGGCTCGTGGAAGTGGTAGGCGACCGTGTCCTCGTCGAGCTGGGAGATCCCGCCCTGCTGGGCGCGCAAGGCGCCGGCGAAGTAGCGGAAGTGGTCGATCGCGAGGGGGATGTCGGCGTTGAGGGTCTCGCGGACCGGCTTGCCGTTCTCCCACGTCTCGGCGACGGCGAGCTTCTCGAGGTTCTCCTCCATGCGGTCGGCGATGCGGTGGAGGATGAGGGCCCGCTCGGCGACCGAGGTGCGGCCCCAGCCGGGGGCGGCGGCGTGCGCGGCGTCCAGCGCGAGCTCGATGTCCTCGGCGGTGCTGCGGGCCACCTCTGTGAAGGTCCTGCCGTCCACGGGGCTGGGGTTGGCGAAGTACTGGCCCTTGACCGGTGGCACCCACTGGCCGCCGATGAAGTTGTCGTAGCGCTTCTCGTAGCTCATCACCGCGCCGTCGGTGCCGGGTGCGGCGTAGACGGTGGACTGCGGGGCCGCGGTGTCCTGGGGGGTGTCGGTCTCGATGGTCATGAACGAGTACTCCCTCGTGTCTCGATCTGCCGGAGGTAGCCGGAGGCGGCTCCACGTTGAGCCGCCCGCCTCGACGATATGTCGTGGATCACGTCCTGGGAAGAGGCGGGACCATCCGGGCGTTGAGCCTGCTGCCCACCACTCCAGGAGGACACCGCCATGCCCCAGCAGACCGTCACCCACCCCGCCGACCTGCCCACCGTCGTCGCCGGCCCGTCGGCCGCCGCCACCGCCTTCGCCCCCGCCGCGACGCCGGAGGAGGAGCTCGAGCGCCAGGTCCGTGCCTACGTCGAGCTCGGCTTCCCCGCGCTCCTCGGCACCGACGAGGCGGGCCTGCGCGCCCTCGTCGAGCCGCTGCGTGCGCAGCTGCCGCCCGCCGGCGCCCCGACGTCCGTGCCGTCCGAGGACCACGTCCCGCTCGTCCTCGTGCTCGCGCTCCCGCGACCGGGCGACGCTGTCCCTGCCATGCGGCTGGGACGGCGCAGCGGCGTCAGCGTCATCGACGACGACGAGCTCGCCACCTACCGCCCGGTGGTCGACGTGCCTGACCGGCCCGCCTACCTCCTGCACGACGTCGACACCGGTTCCCGCTTCCTCAGCGTGACGCCGGAGGACGCGGTGGCGGCGATCCGTGCGGAGGGCCGGCGCCCGCTCACCGTCGCCGAGGGGCTCGCGCTCGTCGTGCTGCGCCCGGACATGCTGCGCCCGGGCCGCTGCTTCTCCCTCGCCGGCTCCCGCACGGGCACCAACCAGCGCGTGCCGGCCGTGTGGATCTCCGAGCGCCGCCCCAAGCTCGGCTGGTGCTGGGACCGCAACCCCCACACCTGGCTGGGAACCGCCTCGACCCCAGCCTGACCACCCCAGCGCGGGCCCCCACGGGAGCCCACCCCCACCCCCGCCTCGTCGAGTACGCACATCCGGTCCTCAGCAAGCGCTTCCCCGGCGCCGCTGGTGACCGTAGGTGCGTACTCGCGGGGAGGGGGCGGGGAGGCCCGGGGGCCCGGGGGCCCGGGCTGGGGCGCTTAGTCCGGCGGGCGTCGGCGGAGGGCCTTGGTCTGGCTGCGCCGGGTCTTGGCCTCGACGCGGCGGCGCTGGGCGCCGCGGGAGGGCTTCGTGGGCCGGCGCTTCGGCGGCGGGGGAGCGAGCGCCTCGCGGAGCACCTGCGCGAGGCGCTCCGCGGCGGCCTCACGGTTGCGCAGCTGGGAGCGGTGCTCGCTCGCGGACACGGTGAGCCGTCCGTCCACCAGCCGCCCGGCGAGCGCCTCGAGCACCCGCGCGCGCTGGTGCTCGCTCAGCGCGGGCGTCGCGGCGAGGTCGACGCTCAGCTCCGCGCGGGAGTCGGTCGTGTTGACGCTCTGCCCGCCGGGTCCCGAGGAACGGGAGAAGCGCCACTGCAGCTCCTCCTCGCGCAGCGTGACGGAGGACGTCACGCGCAGGTCACCGGCCATGTCCCCAGCCTCTCACCCCCACCCCTCCACCTGCGTCGAGCGCTGACTTGTTCCGGCGGAACAAGTCAGCGCTCGGCGCGAAGGGGGGCGCGCGGCAGGGGCGCGGGGGCGCGCGTGGCGCGGGGGAGCACGGTCGCCGCGTGGCCCCGGCCCGCCCCGGCGTGCTTTGCTCCTCCCCGTGAGCAACCTGACCCGGACCGAGACCCGTCGGCGCGCCGAGCAGCTGACCCTCCACGCCCTCACCGTCGAGCTGGACCTGCGCGCCGCCCGCGACGCGGCCGTCGCGACCTTCCCGACGACGACGACCCTGCGGCTGTCGAGCACGTCGACCACGACGTGGCTGGACTTCCTGGGCCCGCGCGTGCACGCCGTCGTCGTCGACGGGCAGGAGCAGGTGGTGCGGGTGGCCGACGGGCGCGTCGCCGTCGACGGGCTGCGGACGGACGGGGAGTCGACCGTCGTCGTGCGCGGTGAGGCCGCGTACTCCCGCACGGGGGAGGGGATGCACCGCTTCGTCGACCCCGTCGACGGCGAGACCTACCTCTACACGCAGTACGAGCCGGCCGACGCGCGCCGGGTCTTCGCCTGCACCGAGCAGCCCGACCTCAAGGCACCGTCCACCTTCGTCGTCACCGCGCCGGCGGAGTGGCAGGTGCTGTCGAACTCGGTGGCGGAGTCCGTCGTCGACGGCGAGGACGGCTCACGCACGTGGACCTTCGCGCCCACCCCGCCGCTGTCGACGTACATCACCGCCGTCGTCGCAGGGCCCTACCACCACGCGGAGGGGCACTGGTCCCGCGCGCTGGCCGACGGGGGCACCCTCGAGGTCCCGCTCGGCCTGTGGTGCCGCGCGTCGCTGGCGCCCTACCTCGACGCCGAGGAGTTCCTCGAGGTCACCCGCCAGGGCCTGGACCTCTTCCACGACGCCTTCGACTACCCCTACCCGTGGGGCAAGTACGACCAGGTCCTCGTGCCCGAGTACAACCTCGGCGCGATGGAGAACCCCGGCCTGGTGACCTTCACCGAGAAGTACCTCTTCCGCTCCCAGGCCACCGAGGCCCAGCGCGAGGGCCGCGCGACGACGATCCTCCACGAGATGGCGCACATGTGGTTCGGCGACCTCGCGACGATGCGCTGGTGGGACGACCTGTGGCTCAAGGAGTCCTTCGCCGACTACATGGGCACCTACGCGACGGCCACCGCCACCCGCTTCACCGGCGCGTGGACGAGCTTCGCGCTGCGCCGCAAGGCCTGGGCCTACCGGCAGGACCAGCTGCCCACGACGCACCCGGTCGTCGCCGACATCCCCGACCTCGAGGCCGCCAAGCAGAACTTCGACGGCATCACCTACGCCAAGGGTGCCTCGGTGCTCAAGCAGCTCGTCGCCTTCGTCGGTCCCGAGGCGTTCCTCGCCGGGGCACGGACCTACTTCCGGCGGCACGAGTACGGCAGCACGACGCTGCCGGACCTGCTCGCCGCCCTGGAGGAGGCGTCCGGGCGCGACCTGTCCGCGTGGAGCGGGCAGTGGCTCGAGACGACCGGCCCGTCCACGCTCACCGCCGAGCTCGAGACGGCCGACGGCACACTCACCGCCCTGCGCGTGCGCCAGGACGACGACGGCGGGGTGCTGCGCGACCACCGGCTCGTCGTCGGCTGCTACTCGAGCGACGACGACGGCGCGCTCGTCCGCACCCACCGGTTCGTCACCGACGTGACCGGTCCCGTCACGGAGCTGCCCGAGGCGGCCGGCATCCCGGTGCCCGAGCTCGTCCTCGTCAACGACGACGACCTCACCTACGCCAAGGTCCGCCTCGACGAGCGGAGCACCGCGACCGCGCTGCGGGCCGCCGGGACGATCGAGGAGTCGCTGTCCCGGGCGGTGCTGTGGTCGGCGCTGTGGAACGCGACCCGCGACGGCCTGCTGCCGGCTGCGGCCTTCCTCGACGCCGTCGTGTCCCAGCTGCCGGCGGAGCGGGAGGTCGGCATCGCCCGCGACCTGCTCGCCCACGCGGCGGGCGCCGTCGAGCACTACCTGCCCGTCCCGCAGCGCGACGGGGCGCGGGCGCTGCTCGCGGAGGAGGCGTACACCCAGCTCGGGCGGCACGAGGCCGGCTCGGGGCTGCAGCTGGTCTGGGCCCGCGCCTTCGCCGACGCCGCGGCACGCGCGCCGGAGGCCGCCGGCCGGGTGCGCACGGTGCTCGCCGGTGACGTGCCGGGGCTGCAGCTGGACCCGGAGCTGCGGTGGTCGCTGTGGCAGGCGCTCACCGCCGTCGGCGCGGCCGGCCCGGACCAGCTGGACGGCGAGCTCGCCCGCGAGGACACCGCCACGACGCGGCTGGAGCACCGCGCCGCCCTGGTCGGTCGACCGGACGCCGCCGTCAAGGCGGAGGCCTGGGCCTCGCTCGGGCTGCCCGCGCCCGGGCAGTACGCCGTGCTGGGGGAGAGCCCGCTGTCCAACGACGAGGTCGACGCCGTCATCGCCGGCCTCACGCAGCCGCTGCACGCGGACCTGCTCGAGGGCTACGTCGAGCCGTACTTCGCGCTGCTGCCCCAGCTCTGGGCGGGACGTTCGATCGAGATCGCCGAGCGCCTGGTCGAGGGTCTCTACCCCGCCTGGGTGGACGGGCAGGAGGGACAGGTCGAGGACCACCCGGTGGTCGCGCGCACCCGCCGGTGGCTGGGCGAGCACGAGGACGCACCCGCCGGGCTGCGCCGCTGCCTCCTCGAGCAGCTCGACGACCTCGAGCGCGTGCTGCGGGCGCGGAGCACCGCGGCCCGACCGGCCGGCGCCCGGGGCGGGCACGTCTAGAAGGGCGGCCAGGGGATCGCCGGGTAGCCCGCGGGCGGGGCGGGCAGCCGGCCCGTCGTGAGGAGCCGGTCGCAGCGCGCGGCGAGGGCGGCGACCTCCACGTCGGTGAGCAGCTCGGCGAGGGCGGCACCGAGGTCGGCGTCCAGGGCCTCGCGCACCCGCGCGACGCCCGTGGACTCCTCGGCCTCGAGCTCGCCGCCGGCCCACCCCCACAGCACGGTGCGCAGCTTGTGCTCCTCGTGGAAGGTGAGGCCGTGGTCCACGCCGTACCGGTGGCCGCCGGCCATCGCGAGCACGTGCCCGGCCTTGCGGTCGGCGTTGTTGGCGAGGACGTCGAAGACCGCCATGCGCCGCAGCGCGGGGGAGTCCTCGTGGAGGAGGGCGACCTCCCGGTCCTCCTCGTCGACGCCGCTGAGCACGTGGCACCAGCCCTCGCCGGGCAGCTCGTCGGCGGAGACGAGCGTGACGGCGTCGTGCGCGGGGTCCGAGTCGCACCACAGCTGGGCCATCCCGGGGCCGAGCGGTCCGTCGTGCAGCCAGGTCCGGGGCACGACGTCCCAGCCGAGCGCCTCGGACAGCAGGTAGGAGGCGAGCTCACGCTGCGCCAGCGTGCCGTCGGGGAAGTCCCACAGGGGCCGCTCCCCGGCGACCGGCTTGTAGACGACCCCCACCTCCCCGATGTGGCCGAGGAAGGTGGCGTTGGACGCCGTCGTGATCCGCCCGTCCAGGACGATGTCCCCGCCGGCGAGCTCCGGTGTCACTGCGGGCCGTCGGGAAGCCCGCAGACGTGCCCCTCCGGATCCATCGGCTCGCCGCACCGCGGGCACAGCGGCCGGCCCGCGTCGACGATCTCGCGCGTCCGCTGGGCGAAGGCCCGGGCGGCGCCCACCGGGATCCGCACGACGAGCACCTCCTCCGGCTCCGGGCCGACCGGCTCGAGAGTCTCAGGGTCGACCGGCTGGGCCGGCACGGCCTCGATGACGAGCTGCGCCGTCGACGGGTCCCAGCCCAGCCCCATGATGCCGACGCGGAACTGCTCCTCGACCGGCTGGTCGAGGGCGTCGTCGTCGACGAGCTCCACGGGGGCCTCGTCGGGGACGCTGAAGCGATTGCCGTCGGCGGCCATGAGCTCGTCGAGGAGCTCGTCGATCTTCTCGGCGAGGGCGGCGGACTGCTCCTTCTCGAGCGCGACGCTGAGCAGCCGCGCGCCGGCCCGGGCCTGGAGGTAGAAGGTGCGCGCGCCGGGGCGCCCCACCGTGCCGATCACGAGTCGGTCGGGCCAGTCGAAGGTGTGGGCGGTCTGAGGCACGGGCCCCATGCTACGAGGCACCCGCGGGGACCGCCGGTCCGGCGCCGCCGCCGACCTGCGGCGCATCCGGCTGGGCGCCGAGCCACGAGAGGTCCCCGGCGTGGGTGTTGACCGCGAGGACGTGCGGCTGGGCCGGGGTGTAGCGCACGACGGAGACCGAGGCGGGGTCCGCGTGGAGCCGCTGGAAGAGGTCGAGGTGCAGCCCGAGGGCGTCGGCGAGGATCGCCTTGACGAGGTCACCGTGGGTGACGGCCGCCCACACCGCGGCCGGGCCGTGCTCCGCCTCGACCGCCGCGTCGATCCGCCGGACCGCGCTCACCGCGCGGGCGTGCATCGCGACGAGCGACTCCCCGCCCGGGAAGACCGCGGCCGAGGGCTGCCGCTGGACCACCGACCACAGCTGCTCCTTGGCGAGCTCGGCGAGCGAGCCACCCTGCCACGCGCCGTAGTCGCACTCGGTGAGGTCCTCCTCCACGCGGGCGGCGAGGCCGCTGCCCTGGTGGTCGAGGACGGCCTGGGCGGTCTGCCGGCACCGCTCGAGCGGGCTGGAGACGACGGCGACGAGCGGGACCGCGCCGAGACGGGCGCCGGTCCGTGCCGCCTGCTCGCGTCCGGTCCCGTCGAGCTCGACGCCGGGGGTGCGCCCGGCCAGCACGCCGGCGGTGTTCGCGGTGCTCCGGGCGTGCCTGACGAGGATGACGGTGGCCATGGCCACCCACCCTAGGCCCCCGCCCCCGTCGACAGCCGGATGCCGCCCGTCAGCGACCGGGGCAGGCGGGCGGGATCCAGCTCTCGGCGCGGGGGGGGTGGGGCTGGTGGTGAGCGTCGCGGGGGCGGGTCGAGGGGGCTAGTGGGAACGGCGGCGGCGGACGAGGAGTGCGCCGAGGGCGGTCACCGCGCAGGCCGCGGCGAGGAGCGCCCACGCGCCACCCGCACCCGTCGACGGCATCCGGGGGGTGTCCGTCCCGGGTGCGGGGGTGCCGTCGGACCCGGCCGCGGGGGTGCGTGTCGGGGCGGGGGTGGTCGGGTCGTCCGTCGGCTGCTCCGTGGGTGCCCCGGTGGGCTCCTCGGTCGGCTCCTCCGTCGGCTCCTCGGTCGGCTCCTCGGTGGGCTCCTCGGTCGGCTCCTCGGTCGGTTCCTCCTGCGCGGTGGCGACGACCGTGCACTCGACGGAGTCGGCGAGACCGACCGTCAGGGTGCCGTCGGGTGCGCAGGCCCCGGTGTAGGCGACCTCGTAGTCCTCGGGAGCGCCGGCGACCACCGCGTGGGTGCCGGCAGCGAGCTCCAGGGGCACGTCGAACTCCGCCGGCGTCCCGCCCACCGTGAGGCTGAAGCCCTCCGGCACCGCCTGCAGGGCGGCGGCCGCGAGCCGCACCGCGCTCACCACCTGGAGCCGGACGGTGACCTCGGCCGCGACGTCGTCGTGGGTGACGGTGCACCGGGCGTCGTCCCCGGCGGCGAGGGTCACGGTGCCGTCGGCGGCGCACGCGCCCCCGAAGGTCGTCGCGTACCCGGCGGGGCCGTCCTCCAGGGCGAGGGCGTAGCCGCCGGCGGCGAGGGAGTAGGCGGTGCCGCTCGTCGAGCCCGGCGCGCTGCCGACCCCCGCGACGCCGACGACGAAGTCCGCGGCGTCCGCGGTGCCCCCGTGGTCGGTGACGACCTCGGTGACAACGGTGAGGGCGGCGAGCTCGGGCGGCACGTCGTCGTGGACGACCGTGCAGGCGCCGGTCCCGCCGGCGGCGAGGGTGACCGTGCCGTCCGCGGCGCAGTCCCCGGTGACGGTCGTCGTGTACCGGGCCAGTGCGCCGCCGTCGACGACGTAGGCGCCGGCTCCGACGGTGTGGACCGTCCCGACCGCGTCACCGGGGCCGGTGGCCACGACGACGCTCCCGCGGCGCAGCGTCACCGTGAAGTCGGCCGCCGCCGCCGTGCCGCCGTCGTCGTTGACCACCTGCGTCGTCACGGTGAGCGTGGCGGGCTCCGGCGGGACGTCGTCGTGGACGACGGTGCAGGCGCGGCCCGTGCCGGCCGTCAGGGTGACGGTCCCGTCGGCGGAGCAGTCCCCGGTGACCGTGGTCGCGTAGCCGGGCAGGGAGCCGCCGTCGACGGCGTAGGCACCGGCCGGCAGGGTGTGGACCGTCCCGGCCGGGTCACCCGGGGTGCTCGCCACGAGGTCGCCGTCGCGGCGGACCGACACGGTGAAGGCACCGGCGGCCGCGGTGCCGCCGTCGTCGTTGACCACCTGCGTCGTCACGGTGAGCGTCGCGAGCTCCGGCGGGACGTCGTCGTGCGTGACGGTGCAGGCCGCCGTGCCGGCCGCGGCGAGCGTCACCGACCCGTCCGGCGCGCAGTCCCCGCTCACGGTCGTCGTGTAGCCGGCGAGCGTCCCGCCGTCGACGACGTACGCGCCGGCGGGCAGCGGGTGCGCCGTCCCTGCCGGGTCGCCCGGCTCGGTGCCGAGGACCTCACCGCCCGAGCGGAGCGTCACGCTGGCGTCGGCGGGCCCGGCGGTGCCGCCGTCGTCGTTGACGACGACGGTCCTCACCGTGAGCGTCGCGAGCTCCGGCGCGACGTCGTCGTGCGTGACCGTGCACGTGCCCGTCCCGCCCGCGGCGAGGGTGACGGTGCCGTCGGCGCAGTCCCCGCCCAGGGTGGTCGTGTAGCCGGGCAGCGAGCCGCCGTCGACGGCGTAGGTCCCGGCCGTCAGCGCGTGCACCGTGCCGTCCGCCGAGCCCGGCGCGGAGACCGGGGCGCTCGGACCGTCGGCCAGGGTGACGGTGAAGTCGCCGGGCGCCGCGCTGCCGCCCTCGTCGTTGACGACCGCGGTGACGACGGTGAGCCGGGGCCGCTCGAGGACGTCGTCGACGTCGGTCGCGACGTTGTTCGCCGGCGTGAGGTCGCTGCCGTGGGTGCCGTCGTCGAAGGCCCGCGCGGTGACGGCGAGCGTGCCCCCGGCCGTCGCGTCCTCGGCCACGCGCACGGTGAGGCTGCGCGGGACGGTCGCGCCGGCGTCGGCGTCGAAGACCGGCCAGCTGACGGTGGCGCCGTCGGCCGTGCCGCCGTCGCCGGCGGACACGAGCGTGAGGCCCTCGGGCAGCTCGACGGTGAGCGCGACGCCGGTGGCCCCGACCTGCCCGACGTTGCCGACGTCGACGGCGTAGGTGAGCTCCTCGCCGCCGCTCACCGCGGTGCGGCCGTCGTCGACCGCGACGGTGATGTCCGGGCGCTCGACGAGGGCGGTCGCGCAGGACCCGAGGAGCGCGTCGAGGACGGGCTGGGGGTCGGTGGCGAACTCGCGGATGTCGAAGACGGCGCCGCCGCTGCCCGTGGCGAGGTCCTGGTAGTCCTGCGTCGAGCTGTTCGGGGTGATGATCGAGAAGAGGACGGCCTCGTGCTCGGCGAGCGCGGCGCGCGCCTCCTCGACCGTGTACTGGGAGCGCTGGGTGTGCTCGTCGCCGACGAGCACGACGCAGCGTCCGGCGCCGGGCCGCAGGCCGACGTTCTCGCCCAGCGCGTCGACGATCGCGTCGATGCCGGGCTCGTCCCCGCCGCCCGTGGTGAGGGCCGCGGTGGCGGTGGCGACGTCGTCGAGGTTGTCGGTGGCGGGGACGACGACGCGGGGCAGGTGACCCGGCCGTCCCTCGTGGGCGAGGAAGCCGCCGCCGAAGCCCATGACGCCGATCTGGTAGTCGATCTGCTGGGCGAGCTGCTCGGCGATGTGGACGACGTTCGCCTGGACCTGCCGCTGGACCCCGCCCATGCTGCCGGACTCGTCGATCGTGAAGACGACGTCACCGGGCGGGCGCTGGGTGTCCGGCACGGTGTCCGCGTCCGCGGAGGTGAGGTAGTCCCCGGTGCCCGCGAACTCCGCGCGGAGCTCACGCTCGGTGCCGAGCGGCAGCTGGAGCTGGACGGCTCCGGCAGCGTCGGTGGTCACGGTGCGGGTCTCGTCGCCGAGCGTGACGGCGAGCTCGGCGCCCGGGACGGGCGTGAACCCGGTCCGGTTCCACAGGGTGGCGCGGACGCTCAGCTCGCCGGTGGAGGTGAGGGAGCCGGGCACCGGGTAGACGTTGAGGTAGGTGGGGGAGGGCTGGACGATGACGGTCGCGGTGTCGGTGGAGGATCCGCCGTCCGCGTCGGTCACGGTGAGCGTCGCGGTGTGGGTGCCGACGCCGTAGCGGTGGGGCACCCGCGCCGTCGTGCTCGTGCAGCCCTCGACGACGACCGCGTCGCTGCCGTCCCCGAAGTCCCACGTGCACCGCAGCTCCGCGCGGTCGGCGGCGACGTCGTTGACGGTCGCGTCCGGCGTCCACGTCGACACCGCCCGGCCCTCGACTGTCGCCACGGGCGCCGTGTGGTCGCGCCCGGCGGAGACGGTCGGGGCGACGTTCTCGACGGTCACCGTGCGCGTCGACGTCGCCTGCTGCCCGTAGGAGTCGGTGACGGTGAGGGTGACCTCGTACTCGCCGTCGTCGGGGTAGGCGTGGGTGGGGGCGAGGGTGCCGTCCGTCCGGCTGCCGTCACCCCACGTCCACGTGCGCTCGACGACGGCCCGGCCCGCGGGGACGGGGGTGGTGTCGGTGAAGCGCTCGGAGCGTCCCTCGAGCGCGGGGGAGGGCACGGCCACGTCCGTGTCGGGCAGGGGCGCGACGACCCGCTGGAGGAGCTCGGTGCGCGAGGTGCTGCCCTCGGCGTCGGTCACGGTGAGCGTCACCGTGTAGTCGCCCGGGGCCGCGTAGGTGTGGACGGGGTGCTGCTCGGTGGAGGTGGCGCCGTCACCGAAGGTCCACACCCAGGCGACGATGTCGCCGTCCGCGTCGGCGGAGCGGTCGGTGAACTCCACCCGCGCGCTGCCGACCTGGCCGGTGAGCGCCTTGAGCTCGAGGGTCTCGGTGTAGGAGGTCGAGCCCCGGTTGGTGAGCGCGTCGTAGCGCAGGTACCGGCCGGTGCGCGGGGTCTCGAGCTCCAGGCGCTGGAGGTCCGCGGTGTTGGCGAGCTGGGTGTCCACCGCCGTGGTGAAGAGGTCCGCCGAGGTCCCGCGCACCTCGCCCAGCGCCAGCCGCACGTCCTGCGGGCGGGTGCTCTGACCGGCACCGGGGCGCAGCGCGAGGGCCTCGACCTGCCAGCTGCGGCCGAGGTCGAGGACGGCCCACTGGTTGGTCGTGAGCGCGGAGGCGGTGCGCCAGCCGGTGGCCCCGGCCGGGTAGTCGACGTCGATCATCTCCCCGGGCGTGGCGCTCTGCGCCGCGGCGCTGGAGAAGGCGAGGACGCTGCCGCCGTGGTCGACGAGCGCGACGTCCGCGAGGCCCGTGCCCGGCAGCGGGCTGAACGCGGCGCGGGGCGGACCGGAGAGGAGGATCTCGGCGCTCGCGACCTCCGAGACCACCCCGAGGGAGTCGGTGACGCGCAGCGCGACCGTGCCCGAGGCGTCCATGACGTGCACGGGGTGCTGCTCGGTGGAGTCGACGGTGAAGGTGGCGCCGTCGTGGTCGAGGTCCCACTCCCAGGCGGCGATGCCGTCGGCGTCGGTGGAGGTGTCGGTGAGCCGGACCGGGTTGCCCACGAGGGGCACCTCCGGCTCCCAGGTGAAGGAGGCGACCGGCCGGTCGGTGACGACGACGACGCCGCTCGCCCCGTCGCTCTCCCCGTCCCCGTCCGTCACCGTGAGGGTGACGTCGTAGCGGCCCGGGGCGGAGTAGGTGTGGCTGGGGTGGCGCTCGGTGGAGTCCGTGGCGCCGTCGCCGTCGAGGTCCCACGCCCACGCGGAGACCGGGCCGTCGGGGTCGGTGGAGCGGTCGGTGAAGGCGACCGGCTCGTCGACGACGGCGGGGACCGGGGCGTGCTCGAAGGCGGCGGTGGGCGGGCCGGTGTCCTCGGTGGTGGGGTCGCAGTCGTCGTCGACGCCGTTGCCCGGGACCTCGGCGGCGCCGGGGTGGACGGCGGGGTTCTCGTCGTCGCAGTCGACGTTGGCGTGCCAGCCGTCGGCGTCGACGTCCGGGTGGACGGGCACGAGGGTCCACTGGGTGGTGCGGGCCGCGCCGGAGGGGTCGGTGCTGTGTGCGGCGACGCGCTGCGGTGCCTCGTCGCCGCCGGGGGAGAAGGTGTGGCTCGTGCCGGTCGCGACGGTGTCCTCACCGACGGTCCACTCGGTGAGGACCTCGTCGCCGTCCGGGTCGGCGACGGTGACGGTCAGCTCCTGGCTCCCGTCGAGCGGCACCTCGACCACGCCCGGGGCGGGCAGCGGGCCCGTGTGCGTGGGCGGCCGGTTGGACGAGGTGAGCTGGAGCTGGACGACGTCGACGGCGGTGCGTCCGTCCTGCGCGGTCGCCCGCACGCCGACGAGGACGCGACCCGGCTGCCCGGAGAGCACCTGGCCGGTGGCGGGGAAGGTGTGGGTGACGGTGGTGCCGGTCGCGTCGTCGAAGGCGCCGTCGCCGTCGAGGTCCCACTCGATCGTCTCGCAGCCGGTGCAGCGGGCCGTGAGGCTGCGCGGGGTGCCGACGGGCACCGAGGTCGCGCCGGGGGCGGTGACCGTCGGGTAGGGCGTCTCGCCGCGGGTGGCGACGAGCGCCTCGAGCTCGGAGATGATCGGGTTCATCGCGTTGGCGAGCTGGGTGTAGGCGCCCGACATCCCGTTGTTGACGCTGACCTCGGCGTTCTGGAAGGTCGTCCACGACGGGGCACCGCCGACCTCGTCGAGCACGACGTCGACGAGCCGCTCGAGGTCCTCGTCGGTGGCACCGAGGTTGCGCAGCTCGCGCTCCTCGACGGGGCTGAGCCCCTCGGCCGCGAGCCGCGAGGTCCCCGCGCGCAGGCGGTCCAGGGCGGTGCTCGGGTGGCTCCCGGCGCTGGCGAAGGCGTTGGTCTGGGCGTGGAGGGCACCGGACTCGTTGGCCAGGGCGGTGTTGAGCCGGGCCGCGTAGTCGCGGATGCCGCGCGCGTGGAGGAGCGCCGCGGGGGCGTCGTCGGCGAGGGCCGCGCCCTGGTACTTCTCGAGCGCGCCGAGGAAGGCGGCCGACAGCTCGGTCGTCTGGCTGAGGTGGTCGGCCCACGTGGCGAAGGCGGTCCAGCCCGGGTGGCCGAGCGGGGCGGCGAAGTCCGTGACCGGCGCGGGGACGGCGGGCTCCGCGAAGTCGGGGTCGGGCGGGTCGGCGGCGATGCCCCGGTAGTAGGAGGCACGGTCGACGATGGTCTTGACGACGGCGAGCTGGAGCGCGATGACGTCGGTGACGCTGGCGGTCGGGCACCATGGCGTGACCGGGCTGCCCTCGATCGTCGGCATGAGGAGGCAGATGTAGGTGAGGTAGAAGCCGGTGAGGCTGCGCGCGTCGCTGATGAGCGAGTAGGCCGTCGTCGCAGCGAAGAAGGCCGCGTAGGCCTGTGCCGCCTCCACCCAGTGCTCGGCCTGCTCGTCGGCAGCACCCTTCATCGCCTGGATCGCGGGGTCGGGCAGGAGCGGGACCCCGGTGGGCAGGACGACCTCGAAGGCGGGGGAGAGGACCGAGTCGCTGCCGTCGAGCACGCCGTCCTGGCAGGTGTCCTCGACGAGGTCGTAGGTGCCGGCGCCGACGCTGCCGCTCGGGGCGGTGATCGCGAGGATCTCCCCGAAGACGCCGCTGCCCAGGCCGGTGCCCTGGAGGGTGTTGGGGGACCCGGAGACGTCGCTCAGCGCGCCGCCCGGACTCACCGAGCCGGTGGGGACGACGTAGATGTCCGAGGTCGTCCAGAAGGTGTCACAGTCCCGGGTGAGGGTGCCGATGTCGACCATGACGGTCGCGTTGGGCCCGAAGCTGTAGCCGTTGAGGGAGAACTGGGAGACGTCCGCGGCGGCCGGTCCCGCCGTCGTCATCCCCCCGAGCACGAGTGCAGCTCCCGCGGTGGCAGCCGCCACCCGAGTCGTCCGGCCCATGTCCGCGTCGTCCCCTCATCCGCCCGGCAGTCTCCGGATGCTCCCCGGTTACGCACCTCGGGGGCGGCCTCACGAGGGATGATCGACAGGTGATCACGAGGGGTGGGACGGGGTGAGGCGGGGGGGGGGCCCCCCCCGGGCCGTCTACGCTGGGACGGTGAGCGACGAGCGCGACTGGGCGGAGCAGCGGCGGGAGGCCGCGGCCGTCCACGCCGACATGCTCGAGCAGCGTCAGCGTGCCGAGCACGAGCGCGCCGCCCGGCTGCTCCGCGACTTCGCCGCCGTCGCCCGGGACCGCCTCCCGGCCGAGCCGCTGCGGGTGCGCGGCTACGGCGGCCGCGGCGAGGCCCGCAGCGGACTCGCCGGCTGGTACTTGCGGACCGACCGCTCCGCCGGGCTGAGCAGCGACGGCGACTTCTACGTCCTCACCGCCCCGCTGGGTCTGCGTGAGCGGCTGCGCGGCGTCGACCTCCAGCCCACCCCGCCGCCCATGGTCCTCGGCGCCGGCGGCCGCGACGGGGAGTCCATCGACCTGCCCGACGCCCTCGAGCGCCTCCTGCCCGGCTGGCGCACGCTCGGCTGAGCCGGCCGCCCGTCAGGCGACGGAGGCGTGCAGCCGCCGCAGTGCCTGCGCGACGGCGGCCGGGTCCTCGACCGCGCTCATGTGCCCGGCCCGCGGGACGACGACGAGCTCGGACCCGCCGCCCAGGGCGCGCGCCATCGCCTCGGCGGCCTCCTGGGTGCTCGTGAGGTCCTCCGCACCGCGCAGCACGAGGCCGGGCACCTCGAGGTCCTCGAGCGCGCTGAGCCGGGCGGGCCGGGCGGCCATCGCGCGCTGCGCCCACGCGATCCCGGCCGGCGTCCCCTGCGCCGCCCACCCGCGCACGCGCTCGACGACCTCCGGCCGCTCGGCCCGGGTCGTCTCCCCCAGCACGACGTCGACCATCCCGGCCACCGCGTCGGCGCCGCTGCGCCCGGCCTCCTCGGCCATGCGCAGCCGGTTGGCGCGGGCGTCGTCGCCGTCGGCGTCGGCCCGCGTGTCGAGGAGCCCGACGGCGGCGAGCAGCCCGCGGTGCCGCTCCGCGAGCGCCAGGGCGACGTACCCGCCCATCGACAGGCCGGCGACGACGGCGCGGTCGACGCCCTCGCCGCGCAGGGTCGCGGCGACGGCGTCCGCGTAGGTCTCCAGCGACGGGCCGGGCTCCCGGGAGACCGCCGCGGCGACGTCGTCGGGAGCCGGGGAGCCGCCGAAGCCGGGCGCGTCGAGGGTGAGGACGGGAACGTCGGGCAGCTGCGCGACGACGTCGTCCCACATGCGCGCGTCCAGCGGGAAGCCGTGGAGCAGGACGAGGGGCAGGCCGCTCGCCGGCCCGTGGCGGTGCAGGGCAAGAGGTGCGGTGCTCATCCTCCGAGGATGGCACGCGGGTGTCCCGGGCCGCCCGCAGTGACGTGCGGCCCGGGACGACCGGTCAGTCGGTGCTCACGTTCTCGTAGGCCCGCATGACGGTCGCCTGGGCGTCGGCGAGCGCCTCCTCGGGCGTCTTGTCCTCGAGCAGCGCCGCCGTCATCGCGTTGGTCAGCTCGTTGGTGATCTCCTGGCCCACCGGAGAGGCGCCGAAGGACCGCCCGTACTCGACGACCTCGTAGTAGGTCTCGATGACCTGGTCGAAGGCCTCGTTGCCGGAGGGCTGCACGTGGGCCTCGCGAATGGCCTGGTCGGCCTCGGGCGAGCCGGTGAACAGACCGGTGTTGACGCCGCCCTCCTCCGCGATGGTGGCCGCGCGGGCCTCGCCCGCCGCCGTCCACGCGTCGAGGGAGGTCACGTCGACCATCCACGCGCACGCCCCGTCCGGGTTCTCCGCCCCGACCGGCACGACGAAGGCCGTGCCACCGGCGACGGAGAAGTTCTCCCCGTCGGCGTCACGGAAGGGCACCGCGCCGAGCTCGACCTGGTCGACGTAGGGCGACAGGACGTTGGGGTACCACTGCGCGTTGATCTGCGCGCCGACCTGGTCGGCGACGAACTGGTTCTGCTCGCCGAAGAAGTCGAAGGAGTCCGCGAAGCTCTTGTAGGGCGCGTAACCGCCCTGGGCGTCGATGATCGCCTTGACGTGCTCGATCGCGGCGACGTTGGCCGGGTCGTCGAGGGTGGGGGTGCCGTCGTCGTCGGTGAGGGAGCCGCCCATGCCGAGCACCCACAGCGGGGCCTGGCCGGTGGGCTGCGGGTCGAAGCCGAGCGTGCTCGGGTTGTTCCCGTTCGCGGCGTACATCGCCTCGACGGCGGGCAGGAGGACGTCGAGGTTCGAGGTGTCGATGGCCTCGTCCTCGACCCCGGCCGCGCTCGTGACGTCGCGGTTCAGCAGCACCGCGGGGGGCTGGTAGAACTGCGGGGTCGCCCAGACCTGGTCCTGCCACCGCACGTCGTCCACGACGAAGGGGTACCAGTGCTCGTCGGGCACGACCTCGTGGGCCTCGAAGCACTGGTCGAGGGGCTGGATGAGCCCCTGCGCGGCGTAGGTGCCGACGTAGCGGCGGTCCATCTGGACGACGTCGGGCACGTCGCCGCTGGCGATGCGGGTGGTGAACTTCTGGGCGTCGAAGCCCGTCGGGTCGAGCTGGATGTCGAGGTCGGTGAGGGTCTCCTCGGCGTGGTCGAGGCGGGCCTGGCCGACGTCGTCGGCGTTGTCGAAGGCCCACGCGTCGATGGCGCCGGTGGCCTCGGCGGAGAAGGAGGTGCTCTCACCGTCACCCGAGCCGCCGTCGTCGTCCGAGCCGCCGCAGGCCGCGAGCAGCAGGAGGGCCGGGACCATCCCTGTCGCGACGAGTGTGGAGTGACGCCTGTTCATGTCGTTCCCTTTCTCACGGTGGAGGGTGGACGGCGGGGCTCGTGACGAGACCGCCTCACCCCTTGCGGCCGGTGGTCGCGATGCCCTCGATGAAGTACCGCTGCCCGAAGGCGAACAGGACGAGCATCGGCAGGGTGACGAGGAGCGAGGCGACCATGACGTACTGGTAGTCGCCCTGGCCGCCCGCCGTCGGGCTGTAGCGGGTCATCGCGTAGGCGATGCCGAGGGGCGCGGTGAAGTCCTCGACGCCGCCGGCGTTGAGGTAGATGAGCGCCGCCTGGAGGTTGTTCCAGCTCGCCTGGAACTCGAAGAGGAAGACGATGATGAACGAGGGGATCGACAGCGGCATGACGATCCGCCAGAAGATCCGCCAGTAGCTCGCCCCGTCCATCCGCGCCGCCTCGAAGAGCTCGCGCGGCAGGCCGAGGAGGAACTGGCGCTGGAGGAAGATGTAGAACGCCGAGCCGAAGAGGTTGAAGGCCCACAGCGGGGCCCACGTGCCCAGCAGCCCGATCTCCTTCCAGATGAGATAGGTCGGCACCATCGTCACGGCGCCGGGGAGCATCATCGTGCCGAGCACCAGCCCGAAGAGGGCGTTGCGCCCCGGGAAGCGGAAGTGCGCGAAGCCGAAGGCGACCATCGTGCTCGAGAGCGCCACGGTGGTGGCGGCGAGGAGCGCGATGGCGAGGCTGTTGAACAGCCAGCTCGTCAGCGGCAGCTGCTCCCACACGTCGGCGTAGTTCGACCAGACGAAGGTCTCGGGGATGAGCCTGTTGTCGAAGACCTGCCCGCGCGGCTTGAGGCTGGCGGCCAGCAGCCACGCGAACGGGTACATGAAGACGAGGGCGAAGAGGATGACGAGCACCCACAGCACGACCTTGCCCGGCGAGAACCGGAACGGGGGCTTGCGCCGTCGTCGGGTGCCGTAGCGCTCGGTGCCGGTCACCTCGTCGGCCATGCGGTCGGTGGCGACGACCGCCTCGGGTGAGTTGAGAGCCGACATCAGCGCTGCCCCTCGTAGAAGACGAGCCGGTTGCCGACACGCACCTGGATGACGGTGACGATCATGATGATGACGAACATGAGCCAGGCCATCGCCGAGGCGAAGCCGAAGTTGAACTGCCGGAACGCCTGCTGGAACAGGTAGACGGCGTAGAAGAGCGACGCCTCGGGGGCGGCGTTGTTCTGGTCGCGCCAGAAGAGCAGGTAGGCCTGGTCGAAGGTCTGGAACGCGGCGATGCTCAGGACGATGACGTTGAAGAACAGGGCCGGGGAGATCATCGGGAGGGTGATCCAGAAGAACTGGCGCACCGGTCCGGCGCCGTCGATCGAGGAGACCTCGTAGAGCTCCTGCGGCACGTTCTTGAGGGCGGCGAGGAAGATGACCATCGTGCCGCTCACCGCCCACAGCGACATGAGGACGATCGAGGGCTTGACCCAGTCCGGGTCGACGAGCCACTGCGGGCCGTCGATGCCGATCGCGGCGAGGCCCTGGTTGATGGCGCCGGTGTTGCCGTTGAGCAGGAGGAAGAAGACGGCGGCGGTCGCGACGGCCGGGGTCATCTTCGGCAGGTAGTAGATCGTACGGAAGACGCCGCTGCCCCGCCCCAGCCTGGACAGCAGGAGGGCCAGCGTGAGGGCGAAGACGATCTCGAGCGGGACGAGCATGATCGCGTAGAAGAGCGTGTTCGCCAGCGAGGTCGCCACCCGCGGGTCCTCGATGAGGTTCGCGAAGTTCCGGGTGCCCACGGGGCGCATCTCCCCGGTCGCGAGGTTGTAGTCGCTGAAGGCGATGAACAGGCTCCACACCATGGCGCCCGCGGTGAAGATGAGGAAGCCGACGATCCACGGGGAGATGAAGAGGAAGCCGGTAAGGGCCTCCCGGCGGTTGTAACGGACGTTGCGCCGGCTCCTGCGCGCGCGACGGGCAGCAGACGGTGAGCCCCCCGCACCCAGCGTGAGGGACTCAGCCACCGAAGCGTCCGCTCGTTCTCGTACCGTCGTGCGGCGCCATCCGTCGTCCCTTCGCCCAATCGTCCCGGCACCCTTGCCAGATCGCGACAGTATCGGCGCCCTCCTGGTCCGGCAACAGGTGGAGAAGCGCTTCTTCACGGGCCGTCCGCCGGCCGTGGTCGGGGAGCCCGCCGCGCCCCGATGTCAGTGGTCCGTCATACGCTTCGGACAAGCGTTCGACCAGGGGAGGTGCCGGTCATGACCACGACGACGTCGCCCACCGGCCCTGCCCCGCTCGCCCGGCAGGTGCGCGCCGGGGTGGCGGCCCTCCTGTCCGGCGCTCCCGGGACGGGCGCCGGTGGGTGGACCGGTGAGGAGCGCGAGGCGGTCGTGGCCGAGCTCGACGCGGCGATCCAGGAGCTCACCGTCTACCGGGGCCAGGTCCTCCTCGCCCACCGGAACGACGGCCGCTGGGGCTCGGTGCAGGACCGGGACTTCGCCGACTACCGCTCCCGCTCCACCGGCATCGGCCGCGGCGCGGCGGTCGGGGACCTCAGGCTCGCCGAGGGGCTCGAGGCCATGCCCGCGGTGGCCGGGGCGGTGGAGCGGGGCGAGGTGACCCTCGAGCACGCCAGGGCGCTCACCCGCCTCCGCGAGAAGGCCGCCCGTTGCTCCACAGCACGCCGACGTGAGCGCGGGTCCACCGGCAGCTACCACCACCACCGGGTCCACGAGCTCGACGTCGTCATCACGACGCTCCCCGACTGCGCTCAGCGGCGGGCCCAGCAGGCGGTGTGCCAGTGTCGGCGCTCCTCCAGCCCTGGCCCGAGGAGCGCCTCGGTGGGCCACGCGACGACGTGGCCGACACCGGGCGGGATGAGCTGCTGGCACCCGGGGCAGCGGTAGGACTTCTCCCCGCCGCGCACGGTGCGCACCGTGTACGTCTCCCCGCCCGGGCCGGTCTCGCTCCGGACGACGCCGCCGAGACGGTCAGGGTCCAGCGGGACGTGGGCGTCCCCGTAGGGGCGCTTGCGTCCCCGGCGCGCGCGGGCCATCAGCCCTCCAGCGGCGGCAGCGCCGCAGCCTCCTCCACGCCGGGCAGCCGCCCGGTGCGGACGAGCTCGCGGTACCACAGCGCCGAGTCCTTGGGGGTGCGCTGCTGGGAGTCGAGGTCGACGTGGACGATGCCGAAACGCTTGGAGTAGCCGTAGGCCCACTCGAAGTTGTCGACGAAGGACCACGCGAGGTACCC
Source organism: Oceanitalea stevensii (assembly GCF_014837105.1). Taxonomy (GTDB): domain Bacteria; phylum Actinomycetota; class Actinomycetes; order Actinomycetales; family Actinomycetaceae; genus Oceanitalea; species Oceanitalea stevensii. Next base: position 788,261 of record NZ_JACSPO010000001.1, read on the forward strand.
GCGCAGGTCCACGCCGGCCTCCCGGGCCCGCAGGACCGCGGCGATGTGGGAGTGGAGGTAGGCCACGCGCGCGGTGTCGTGGACGCGGCCGTCCACCGGCACGTCGCCGTCGAAGGCGGCGCCGTTCTCGGTGACCATGAGTGGCTGGTCGGGGTAGGCGTTGTCGAGGGCGAGGAGGAGCTCCTCCAGCGCCCCGGGGCGGATGTTCCAGCCCATCGCCGTGTGCGGCGGGTCCACGGGGAGGAACTCCACGTCCTCGACCCCCACCCAGGGGGAGGCGGCGGCAGCGCCGTGCCCGTCGGCGCGCGGGGCGCCGCCCTCACCGTGGTGCCGGCGCACGAGCTGGGTGGAGTAGTAGTTGAGGCCCAGGACGTCCAGGCGCTGGCGCGTGACGGTGAGGTCGCCGGGCTGGACGAAGGACCAGTCGGTGAGGTGCGCGGTGTCGCGCAGCAGCCGCGTGGGGTAGCTGCCGTCCATGAGCGGGCCGAGGAAGACGTGGTTGCCCACGGCGTCGACCTGCGCGACGGCCTCGAGGTCCGGCCCGGACTCCGGGTCGGCGGGGTGGGTGACGTGGAGGTTGAGGGAGATCGACACGGGAGTGTCCTCCCCGAGCTCCTCCCGGATGGCCCGTGTGGCCAGACCGTGGGCGAGGTTGAGGTGGTGCGCCGCGGCGAGGGCGGCGGCCGGCTCGGTGCGCCCCGGGGCGTGGACCCCGGAGGCGTAGCCGAGGAACGCGGTGCACCACGGCTCGTTGAGGGTGGTCCACAGCGCGACCCGGTCACCCAGCTCGCGCGCCATGAGGCGGGCGTACTCGGCAAAGGCGTAGGCGGTGTCGCGGCTGGGCCAGCCGCCGGCGTCCTCGAGCTCCTGCGGCAGGTCCCAGTGGTAGAGCGTGACGACGGGCGCGATGCCGCGGGCGAGCAGCTCGTCGAGGAGCTCGCGGTAGAAGGCCACACCCTCGGGGTTGAGCGGGCCGCGGCCGCCGGGCTGGACCCGCGGCCACGAGACCGACAGGCGGTAGGCCTGCACCCCGAGCCGGGCCATGAGCGCGACGTCCTCGCGCCAGCGGTGGTAGTGGTCGACGGCGACGTCGCCCGTGTCACCACCCTGCACCCGGCCGGGCGTGTGCGAGAACGTGTCCCAGATCGACGGGCCGCGCCCGCCCTCCCGGGCCGCGCCCTCGACCTGGTAGGCGGCCGTGGCCACGCCCCAGCGGAAGTCCTCCCACATCACAGCTCCACCCCTCCCTTGACGACCCGCACCGGCCGCAGGTCCGCATCGGTGACGACGACGTCGGCCCGCCGACCCGCCTCGAGCGCCCCGACGCCGTCGTCGCCGAGGACGGCGGCAGGGGTGGTGGCGGCCGAGTACACGGCGTCGACGAGGTCGACTCCCCCGGCGACGGTCGTGCGGACGACGTCGATGAGGTGCGCGGTGCCGCCCGCGATCGACGTGCCGCCGGTGAGGCGCGCGACGCCGTCGGCCACGGTGACGGCCAGGGAGCCAAGCTGGTAGTCGCCGTCGGGCATGCCGGCGGCGGCCATGGCGTCGGTGACGAGGGCGACGTTCTCCCGGCCGGCGATCTCCATGAAGCTCCGCACGAGGGAGGGGTCCAGGTGGGTGCCGTCGGCGATGAGCTCGATGACGAGGCGGCCGTCGGCGGCGGCGGCGAGGAACTCGGGGATGGGGCCGGGCTCGCGGTGGTGCATCGGGTTCATTCCGTTGCACAGGTGGGTGACCGTGGGGCGCGCGGAGCGGGCGGCGGGCGCGTCGGCGAGCATCCGCCCGGCCTCGACGACGGCGGCACGCGACTGCGGGGCGGTGGCGACGGTGTGGCCGAAGGAGGGCAGCGCGCCGCCCGCGGCGAGGGCGCCGGCGACGCCGTCCTCCCCGGTGACGCCGGGCGCCTCCGGCGCGAGGGTCATCGTGACGACGTGGCCCCGGCCGAGGGCGAGGAGCTCGCGGGTCAGCGCGGCGTCCGGCTGCTGGATGGCGGCGGGGTTCTGGGCGCCGCACCGGTCGGCGGAGATGAACGGGCCCTCGTAGTGGATACCGGCGATCTCCCCCGCCTCGGCGAGCTCGACGAGGACGCCGGTGCGCTGGCGCAGGACCTCCGGCGGCGCGGTGACGAGGGAGGCGACGAGCGAGGTCGTGCCGTGACGCAGGTGCTCGGCGACGGCGACGCGCGCGGTGTCGAGGTCCTCGGCGTCCGGGAAGCTGGCCCCACCACCGCCGTGGCAGTGGAGGTCGACCAGGCCGGGCAGGACGTAGCCGTCGACGGGCGCCGCGGCGGCGACCGTCTCCCGCAGCCCGGCGGGCGCCTCACCGGCGTCCCCGACCCAGGTGAGGCGGTCGTCCTCCCACACGACGGCGCCGTCGTCCAGGACGGCGGTGGGGGTGACGACACGTCCGCGGATTACGCGCGGGGAGGCAGTGCTCATCCCCCCATCATGCCAACCGCCGCGACGGCTGGAGCACTCAGAAGAGGCGGGTGTCGGGGTCGTCGAGGCCCCGCATGGCGTTGTAGTCGAGGATGACGCAGCGGATGCCGCGGTCCTCGGCCAGGACGCGCGCCTGGGGCTTGATCTCCTGGGCCGCGAACACTCCCTGGACCGGCGTGAGGTGCGGGTCGCGGTTGAGGAGCTCGAGGTAGCGGGTCAGCTGCTCCACGCCGTCGATCTCGCCTCGACGCTTGATCTCCACCGCCACCGCCCGCTCCTGCGGGTCGCGGGCGAGGATGTCGACGGGGCCGATGGCCGTGGGGAACTCGCGGCGGACCAGGCGGTGGCCCGGGCCGAGCAGCTCGATCTGCTCGGCGAGGAGAACCTGGAGGTGCGCCTCGACGCCGTCCTTGACGAGGCCGGGGTCGACGCCGAGGTCGTAGGTGCCGTCGTGCAGCACCTCGTGGATCTTGACGACGAGCCGGTCGTCCGTCTTCGTGTTCTGGACCGTCCAGACCTCCTGGACCCCCGAGGCGACGTCGTCGGCCTCGGGCTGGCCGACCTCGAGCCGGCACGGCGGGCTCATCCAGTTGAGCGGCTTGTAGGAGCCGCCGTCGGAGTGGACGAGCACCGAGCCGTCGGCCTTGACCATGAGGAGGCGGGTGGCCAGGGCGAGGTGGGCGTCGAGCCGGCCGGTGTAGTCCACCGAGCAGCGGGCGATGACGGTGCGCACGTGGGGTTACCTCCGGGACGACGTCGCGAGTAACAAGTCAGCTCTCGGCGCTGGGGGCGGGGGCGCTGGGGGCGGGGGCGCTGGGGGCGGGGCTGGGGCTGGGGCTGGGGCGGTCAGGCGGCGCCGCGGTCGACGGGCGGGCTGGACTCCAGCCAGCTCGTCAGGCCCGCCAGGGCATCGCCCTCGAGCGCCAGGTAGAAGCTGTCACCACCGACGTGGCACTCCACCTCCATCGCCCCCCACGCGCTGCCGGGCAGCACCCGGCGGCCCGGCTCGATGACGAGCTCGCTGCGCCGCCACCGCGCTGCCGGTCCGGGCCGCAGGGACAGGATCCGGTACCAGTCGATCCGCTCGACCCCGTACACGGCGACCCCGCTCGACCAGTCCTGGGACTCGGCGGCGCGCCACGCGCAGGAGAACGACCCGACCACCCGCCCGAGCGCCCGCAGGCGCACGAGCATCCACAGCCCGACCAGCAGCGCGAGCACAGCAAGCAGGACGAGCAGCCACAGCAGCCACGTCCAGCCCACGGCGGCCGCTCCTAGTGCTCGACGGCGGCTTCGGCGTGGTCCGCGCGCCGCTCGTCCTGCTCGTCGACGACGATCATGACGTCGTCGTCGTCGCACGACACGAACCCACCCAGGATCTCCACCGACTCCGAGGCGCCCCCCGACTGGCTGATGGTGACCTTGCCCGGCCGCAGCACGGCAAGCACCGGCTGGCGGCCGGGCAGGATGCCCAGCACGCCGTCCGCGGCGGGGACGCTGACCGAGGCGGCGTCCCCGCTCCACAGGGTCCGGTCAGGACCGACGATCTGCACCGTGAGGGCCACGGGTCAGGACTCCTTCTGGATCTTCGACCAGTTGCGCTCGAGGTCCTCGATGCCACCGATGTTGAAGAAGGCCTGCTCCGGGACCTGGTCGTACTCGCCGTCGGCGATGCGACGGAAGGCCTCGACGGTCTCGGCGACCGGCACGGTCGAGCCCTCGACACCGGTGAACTTCACCGCGGTGTAGGTGTTCTGCGAGAGGAACTGCTCGATGCGACGGGCCCGGTTGACGGTGACCTTGTCCTCCTCGGAGAGCTCGTCGACACCGAGGATCGCGATGATGTCCTGGAGCTCCTTGTTCTTCTGGAGGATGGACTTCACGCGGATGGCGACCTCGTAGTGCTCGCGGCCCACGAACTGCGCGTCGAGGATGCGGGAGGTCGAGGTCAGCGGGTCCACGGCCGGGTAGAGACCACGCGAGGCGATGTCACGCGAGAGCTCGGTCGTGGCGTCCAGGTGGGCGAAGGTCGTCGCCGGGGCCGGGTCGGTGTAGTCGTCGGCGGGGACGTAGATCGCCTGCAGCGAGGTGATCGAGTGGCCGCGCGTGGACGTGATGCGCTCCTGGAGGATGCCCATCTCGTCGGCGAGGTTCGGCTGGTAGCCCACGGCCGAGGGCATGCGGCCCAGCAGCGTGGAGACCTCGGAGCCGGCCTGCGTGAAGCGGAAGATGTTGTCGATGAAGAGCAGCACCTCCTGCTGCTGGACGTCGCGGAAGTACTCCGCCATCGTCAGCGCGGACAGGGCCACGCGCAGACGCGTGCCCGGCGGCTCGTCCATCTGGCCGAAGACCAGCGCGGTCTTGTCGAAGACGCCGGCCTCCTCCATCTCCATGATGAGGTCGTTGCCCTCACGGGTGCGCTCACCGACGCCGGCGAACACCGACACACCACCGTGGTCCTGCGCCACGCGCTGGATCATCTCCTGGATGAGGACCGTCTTGCCGACGCCCGCACCACCGAAGAGACCGATCTTGCCACCCTGGACGTACGGGGTGAGGAGGTCGATGACCTTGATGCCCGTCTCGAACATCTGGGTCTTCGACTCGAGCTGGTCGAAGCTCGGGGGCTTGCGGTGGATGGGCCAGCGCTCGGTGACCTCGAGCGTCTCGCCCTCCTTGAGGTTGAGCGGCTGACCGGTCACGTCGAAGACGTGGCCCTTGGTGATGTCGCCGACGGGCACGGTGATCGGGCTGCCGGTGTCGCGCACCTCCATGCCACGGACCAGGCCGTCGGTCGGCTTGAGCGCGACCGCGCGGATGAGGTTGTCACCGAGGTGCTGGTTGACCTCGAAGGTCATCTCGAGCATGCCCTCGCCCTGACCGATGGTGGACTTGTCCACCGTCGCGACGAGCGCGTTGTAGATCGAGGGGATCTCGTCGGGGGCGAACTCGACGTCGATCGTCGGTCCGGTGACCCGGGCGATGCGGCCGACGCCGGGCGCGGCCTGCTCGGTGCTGGAGTCGGTCGTCGTGGCAGTCATGTCAGTTTCCTTCGATGCGGGCGGCAGTGGACTGGGTACGCACGTTCAGCTCGCTGCCAGTGCGTCGGCTCCCGAGACGATCTCGGTGAGCTCTTGAGTGATCTCGGCCTGTCGTGCGGAGTTCGCCAGCCGCGTGTACGTGGCGATGAGGTCCTCGGCGTTCTCGACGGCGGTGTGCATGGCCCGCTGCCGGCTCGCCAGCTCGGAGGCGGCCGCCTGCAGGAGGGCGTTGTAGATGCGGCTGCGCACGTACAGCGGCAGCAGCTGGTCGAGGACGGCGTCCGGGGACGGCTCGAACTCGTACAGCGGCAGCGGCTTGGCGCCGGCCTCGGCCACGCCCTCGACGACCTCGAGCGGCAGCATCCGACGCACGAAGGGCTCCTGGCTGACCATGGAGACGAACTTCGTGAAGACGATGTGCAGCTCGCTCACGCCGCCGGCGTCGGCCGGGGCGAGGAAGGCCTCGAGGAGGGTCTCGGAGATGTCGCGGGCGAGCTGGGCGTCCGGCTTGTCCGACTGCCCCTCCCAGCTCTTGACGATCCGCTGGCCCCGGAAGGTGAAGTAGCCGATCCCGCGACGCCCGACGACGTAGAGGTCGATCTCCTTGCCCGCGTCCGTGAGCCGCTCGGTGAGCTGCTCGGCGGCGCGCAGGACGCTGGCCGTGTAGGAGCCGGCCATGCCGCGGTCGGCGGCCAGGACGAGCACCGCGACCCGGTTCGTGTCGGTGCGCTCACGCAGGATCGGGTGACCGACGTGCGCGTGCGCCGCGACCGCCGACGTCGCGCGGGTGAGCGCGATGGCGTACGGGCTGGCCTTGGTCGCCTGGTCGCGGGCGCGACCGATCCGCGAGGCGGCGATGAGCTCCATCGCGCGGAACATCTTCTTCAGTGTCTGCGTGGAGCGGATCCGCTGTTTGTAGACGCGCTGCTGGGCCCCCACGCTCAGCCCCGCTTCTCGGCGACGATCTGCTCCTGCTCGGTCTCGACCAGCGGGTCGGCCTCGGGGGCGGCCGGCTCGGAGGACAGCGTGCCGTCGCCGGCGAGGAAGCCCTTGCGGAACTCCTCGATGCCGGAGCGCATCGCAGCCTCGGTCTCCTTCTCGAGCTTGCCGGTCGTCGCGAGCGTCTGGAGGACGTCGGTCGAGCGGCGGAGGTGGTCGAGCATCTCCTTCTCGAAGCGGCGGACGTGGCTGGTCTCGACGTCGTCGAGGTAGCCGTTGGTGCCGGCCCAGATGGAGGCGATCTGGTCCTCGACCGGGTAGGGCGAGTACTGGGGCTGCTTGAGCAGCTCCATGAGCTTCTCGCCGCGGGTCAGCTGCTGACGCGTGGTCGGGTCGAGGTCCGAGGCGAACATCGCGAAGGCCGCCATGGAGCGGTACTGCGCGAGGGTGATCTTCAGCGTGCCGGAGACCTTCTTCATCGCCTTGACCTGCGCGTCACCACCGACGCGGGACACCGAGATGCCGACGTCGACGGCGGGGCGCTGGTCGGAGTTGAAGAGGTCCGACTGGAGGAAGATCTGGCCGTCGGTGATCGAGATGACGTTCGTCGGGATGTAGGCCGACACGTCGTTGGCCTTGGTCTCGATGATCGGCAGACCGGTCATCGAGCCCGCGCCGAGCTCGTCGGAGAGCTTCGCGCAGCGCTCGAGCAGACGGGAGTGCAGGTAGAAGACGTCACCCGGGTAGGCCTCGCGGCCCGGCGGGCGGCGCAGCAGCAGCGACACGGCGCGGTAGGCCTCGGCCTGCTTGGACAGGTCGTCGAAGACGATGAGGACGTGCTTGCCCTGGTACATCCAGTGCTGGCCGATGGCCGAGCCGGTGTAGGGGGCGATGTACTTGAAGCCGGCCGGGTCGGAGGCGGGGGCCGCGACGATCGTCGTGTACTCCAGGGCGCCGGCAGCCTCGAGGCGGCCACGCACGGAGGCGATGGTCGAGCCCTTCTGGCCGATCGCGACGTAGATGCAGCGGACCTGCTTGTCCGGGTCGCCGCTCTCCCAGTTCGCCTTCTGGTTGAGGATCGTGTCGACGGCGATGGCGGTCTTGCCGGTGCCACGGTCGCCGATGATGAGCTGACGCTGGCCACGACCGATCGGGATCATCGAGTCGATGGCCTTCATGCCGGTCTGGAGCGGCTCGTGGACGCTCTTGCGGTGCATGACGCCGGGCGCCTGGAGCTCCAGGGCGCGCATGGCCTCGGCCTCGATCGGGCCGAGCCCGTCGATCGGCTTGCCGGTCGGGTCGACGACGCGGCCCAGGAAGTTGTCACCCACGGGGGTGGAGAGCACCTCGCCCGTGCGGTGCACGGCCTGGCCCTCCTCGATCCCGGTGAACTCACCGAGGACGATGACGCCGATCTCCCGGACGTCGAGGTTGAGGGCGAGGCCCAGGGTGCCGTCCTCGAAGCGGAGCAGCTCGTTCGCCATCGTGCCGGGCAGACCCTCGACACGCGCGATGCCGTCACCGGCGACGGTGACGCGCCCGACCTCCTCCCCCACGGCCTCGGTCGGCTGGTAGGAGTCGACGAAGCTGTCCAGCGCCGCCCTGATCTCCTCGGGCTTGATCGTCAGCTCGGCCATTGCGGTTCCTTCTCCTTGGCGACTGTGGTCGCGGTTCGTCAAGTGGTGCGGGGTGTGGGTCAGCCGGCGAAGCGGCGTCGGGCGTCCTGCAGGCGGGTGAGCGTGGTGCCGTCGATGACCTCGGAGCCCACCTGGATGCGCATCCCGCCCAGGACCTGCGGGTCGACGCCCACGTTGACCTGGACGGCGCTGCCGTAGGCGCGCTGGAGGATCTCGGCGAGCCGGGCCTCCTGCGCCTGGGTGAGCGGCGAGGCCGCCGTCACGTTCGCGACGACCCGGTCACGCCGGGCGGCGGCGAGCTCCCCGACGCGCCGCAGCGCGCTGGCGAGCGAGCCGGCGCGCGGGGTGGTGACGAGACGCCGCACGATGAGGCGGGTCTCGGCACTGGCGCGCTCGGCGATGAGGGAGTCGATCAGCGCGACTCGTCGCTCGGCAGCGATGTCGCGGTTGGCGAGAGCCGCCCGCAGCTCCCGGTCGGAGGCGAGCAGCCGCTCGGTGCGGAAGAGCTCCTCCTCGACCTCGAGCAGCACGCCGCGCGACTGCGCGGCGGCCAGCACCGAGGCGGTGCCGAGCTCCTCGACAGCTGCGCCGAGGTCCTCGTCCGCGGACCAGCGCGAGCGGACCATCCCGGCGAGCAGGTCGACCGCCTCGGGGGCGATCTTGCCGTCGAACAGGCCACCGACGAGGCGCGCCTTGGCGTCGCCGGTCCGTGCCGGGTCCGTCAGCGCCCGCCGGAGCGAGCCGGAGGACGCGAGGGTGTCGGCCACCTCGAAGAGCTGGGAGCCGAGCTCACGCCCGCGCTCGCCCGCCTCGCGGAGGGCGACCTCCCACCGCTCGCTCGCCGCACGCAGTGCGGTCTGGCTGCTCGCTCGCATCACGCCTCCGTCGCCCCGCCGACCTTCTCCCCGCCGGGGACAAGCTCGGTCTGGGAGTCGAGCTCGTCGAGGAAGCGGTCGATGACGCGCTGACGACGCTGCTCGTCGGCCAGGGACTCACCGACGATGCGCTCGGCGAGGGTGGTCGCCAGCGCGCCGATGTCGGTGCGCAGGGACGCGGCGGCCTGCTGACGCTCCGCCTCGATCTGCCGGTGGGCGCTCTCGACGATCCGCTCGGCGTCCGCACGGGCCTGGGCCCGGACGTCGGCCGCGATGACCTTCGCGTCCTCCTGCGCCTGCTCGCGGACACGGGCCGCCTCGACCCGCGCCTCGGTGAGCTCGCGCTCGATCTCCGAGCGCAGCTCCTCGGCCTCGGCCCGCGCGTTCTCGCCGGCCTTCAGGCCACCCTCGATCTTCTCCGTGCGCTCGTCGAGGATGCGCGTGAAGACCGGGAGGATGAGCTTGACGAAGGCGAAGGCGATGATCGCGACGCAGACGAGCGACCAGATGATGTCGTAGTCCGCAGGAATCAGCGGGTTCGAGTCTCCCCCCTCCGCTGCCCGGACCAGGGCCGTTGCCATCATCAGAACACGAAGCCCGCGGCGAAGCCGATCAGGCCGAGGGCCTCGACGAGGGCCGCACCGATGAACATGTTGACGCGGAGGGGGCCGGCAACCTCGGGCTGACGGGCCGTGGCCTCCTGGGTCTTGGCGACGAGAAGTCCCAGACCGATACCGGGGCCGATCGTGGCGAGGCCGTAACCGATGGTGGCGATGTCACCAGTGATTTCCACGGGGTGTTCCTTCCGTTGTTGTCCCAGGCCCATGCCCGGCACGTTGGGTGATGACCCGGCCCTCATGACCGGGTCGTCGATCAGGTCAGTGCGCTTCCTCGGACAGCTGGATGTACACAGCGGTGAGGAGCGTGAAGATGAAGGCCTGGAGTGCCGCGATGAAGATCTCGAAGATCGTGAACGCGAAGCCGGCGGCAAGGGTGACCGACCCGAGCAGCTTGAGCCCACCGGCCGCCTCGAAGAAGAGGAAGTGGGTGGCGCCGAAGCACAGCACGAGAAGGAGGTGGCCGACGAGCATGTTCGCGAGGAGTCGGATCGTCAGCGTGATCGGCCGCAGGATGAACGTCGAGAGGAACTCGATCGGCGTGAGGATGACGTAGAGGAACTTCGGCACGCCGGGCGGGAAGAGCGAGGACTTGAGGAAGCCCCCCGCACCCTGGGACCGCACACCGGCGATGATGAACCCGATGTAGGCGACGACCGCGAAGACGAGCGGCACGCCGATCACCGAGGAGCCCGCGATGTTGAGGAACGGGATGACACCGGTGATGTTCATGGCGAACACGCCGAAGAAGATCACGGTGAGCAGCGCGGTGGCGCGCCGTCCGCTCTCCTTGCCGAGGACCTCCTCGGCGATGTTGACGCGGACGAAGTCGAGCGCCATCTCGATCGCGCCCTGGAAGCGCCCCGGGACGAGCCGGGCGCGACGGGCGGCGAGCCAGAAGACGGAGACGATGAGCAGCGTGGCGACGACGCGCACGAGCATGATGCGGTTGAACTCGAAGGGAGTGCCCTCGAAGAGGAACGCGCCGGGGAAGAACTCGCCCTGCAGCGTCGGGGCGTGGAAGCCCTCGCCCTCACCGGCGGCGCTCGTGACGCCCACGGCCAGGGGGAGGAGTGTCGCGGCGGCAGACAGGGCGGACCCCCAAGAGTCGGTCGGGATGTGCGGTGAGTGACCGCGTTGTCAGGATCGGGCCAAGCCTAACGTATGCGCAGGACCGCCCAGGACCCCGCACGGGCGGCCGGGAGGCGCGAGGACCTTCGTCCCGCGCCCCCGCCGGGGAGGTCGCCGGGGTGCCGCAGCGCCGTGCGCCCGGTCACCGCGCAGGTCACGCCGGGTACGCCGCGGCACACCCGCTGTTTCCCGGTGCCCGCGCCGGTCACGCGGCCCCGCCGGGGGCCGTCCCGGCGGGCCCTGCCGACGGCTCACGCCGTGAGCAAGGCCACAGCGCGAACGTCTCAGACGCCGTCGTCCGGGCGGGCGGAGGGGTCGACGTTCGGCACGCGCGCCTTGAGCGCCGCGGACATCTCGATGCCCACGGAACCGAGGATGGCGAGCACGAGGGTGGCGAAGAAGACGACCGGGTCGTAGAAGTCGCGTCCCCGCACGACGAGGAGGACGACGAACACGACGACGACCTTCGCCAGCCAGCTCCCCACGAGCGCGGCGCTGGCCACGTACAGGGGCCGGTCCGCCGTCGCGACCATGACGACGGCCGTCGTCAGCGTGAAGAAGGCGACCAGGCCGGTGCCGAGCACCCCGCCCCACAGTCCCGGCATGCCCGCCACGAGGTAGCCGACGACGCAGCTCCCGACGCCGAGGACCACCAGGAGGATGGCCATCTGGCGCAGCGCGGTGCGGAACATCGTGCGCAGGGGGGACGGGGAGGTCATGCGGACTCCTTGGCGTGGCGGGAACGGCGCAGCCCGGGGAGCTTGCCGACGGTGACGAGCAGGGCGAGGACGACGGCGACGCCCGTGGCGACCAGCACCGTGCCGCTGTCGAGGACGACGAGCGCGGCGGCACTGAACGAGAAGACCGTGGTCCACAGGTACATGACGAGGACGGCACGGCGGTGGCTGTGGCCCCACGAGAGGAGGCGGTGGTGCAGGTGCATGCGGTCGGGCTTGAAGGGCGACTGCCCGGCGCGCAGCCGGCGCAGGACCGCGAGCGTCATGTCGAGCAGCGGCAGGAGGAGCACCGCGACCGGCAGGAGGATCGGGACGAAGGCGGGCAGCACCTGGCCCGCGGTGGCGCCGCCGGGGTCGATCTGGCCGGTGACGGTGATCGCCGCGGCCGCGACGGTGAGGCCGAGGAACATCGAGCCGGAGTCACCCATGAAGATGCGTGCGGGGTGGAAGTTGTGCGGCAGGAAGCCCAGACACGTCCCGACGACGGCGGCGATGAGCACCGTCGCGAGGTTCGAGTAGTCCCCCGGCGTCTCCGTCCGGGTGAGGAGGTAGGTGTAGCCGAAGAAGGCCAGTCCCCCGATCGCCATCATCCCCGCGGCCAGGCCGTCGAGACCGTCGACGAAGTTGACGGCGTTCATCGCGACGACGACGACGAGGATGGTCGCGACGAGCGACAGCCGTGCCGAGCCGATGGTGAGCCCGAAGACCGGGAAGGTGATGAGCTGGACGCCCTGCCACGCGATGAGTCCCGCGGCGAGCACCTGGCCCGCGAGCTTGGTCATCCAGTCGAGGTCCCAGATGTCGTCGGCGACGCCGAGGAGGCAGACGAGCGCCGCGCCGCCGAGGATCGCCCACGGCCGCCCGGAGTCGAGGACGCCGTCGAGGAAGGGGACGCGGGAGGCGAGGAGGAGCGCGACGGCGAAGCCGGCGAGCATCGCCAGCCCGCCCAGCCGGGGGGTGGGCACCGTGTGGACGTCGCGGGCGCGGACCGGGGTCAGCGCGTTCGTCAGGCGGGCCAGCCGCAGCGCCACGGGGGTGGCGATGAAGGTGACGACGGCCGCGACGAGCATCACGAGCAGGTAGACCCTCACGGCCCGACGGCACCGTCCTTCGCGCCGTCGTCGTCGGAGGCGGGCCGCTCGACGTCGGTGATCTCGGGGACGACGGCGGTGAGCTCGTCCAGGCTCAGCGCGCCGGCGCGCACGATGCGCAGCGTGGGGCCGGTCGCGTCGATGATCGTCGAGGCCACTCCCCCGCGGGAGGGCCCGCCGTCGAGGTAGACCTCGACGCGGTCACCGAGCGCGGTGGCCGCCTCGAGGACGGTCGTCGCGGCGGGGCGGCCGTGGCGGTTGGCGCTGGAGACGGCGAGCGGTCCGGTCCGGGTGAGGAGGGCCAGGGCGATCTCGTCGTCGGGCATGCGCAGGGCCACGGTGCCCCCGGTGTCGCCGAGGTCCCACGCGAGGGTGGGCTGGGCGCGGCAGATGACGGTGAGCGGCCCGGGCCAGAAGGTCTCGAGGAGGGTGTGGACGGCGTCCGGCACCTCCGTGGCCAGGCCGGCGACCGTGGCGGCCGCGGGGACGAGGACGGGCGGCGGGCTCTGGCGCCCGCGGCCCTTGGCGTCGAGGAGGGCCGTGACGGCGGCGGGGTCGAAGGCGGCCGCGCCGATCCCGTACACGGTGTCGGTCGGCAGGACCACGAGGCCACCGGCGGAGAGGGCGGTGGCCGCGGCGTCGATGCCCTCGTCGCGGGTCTCGGGCTGGGTGCAGTCGTACACGCTCACGTACCGGATCCTCCCACGGGCGCCGGTGGAGGGATGACATCCTCACCGGTCATGACCCACGTCAAGCGCGCCGTCCTCGCCCTCGCGCTGCTCGTCCACCTCGCCGCGCTGTACGTCCCGCGGGTGCCGGGCGACGGTCCGGACCTCTTCCCGGGCGCGGACAAGGTCGCGCACGTCGGTGTCTTCGCGCTCGTCGTCGTCGCGGCGCTGTGGGCCGGGCTGCCGGCGCGCTGGGTGGTGCCGCTGGCGCTCGTCCACGCGGTGCTGAGCGAGGTGCTGCAGGGCGCGCTGCTGCCGGGCCGCGAGGGGGACCCGTGGGACGCCCTCGCGGACGTCGCCGGCGTGGGGCTGGGGTGGGCTGCTGCGGTCCTCGTCACACGCGCCGGGCGACGACCATCCGGTCCCGCCCGGTGAGGTCCCGCACGGTGCGGACCTCGGCGAAGGCACCGGTCCGCGCGCAGGCCTCGCGCGCCGCGGCGGCCTGGACCTCGGCGTGCTCCATGACGACGGTCCCGCCCGGACGCAGCAGGCGAGCCGCCGAGCGCAGGACGGCGCGCGGCACCTCGAGGCCGTCCGCCCCGCCGCCGTAGAGGGCGAGGTCGGGGTCGTGGTCGCGGACCTCGGGGTCCTGCGGGACGGCGTCCGGCGGCACGTAGGGCGGGTTGGAGACGACGACGTCGACCGTGCCGTCCAGCTCGGGCAGCGCCGTCGCGGCGTCGCCGGCGACGAGGGTGACGTGCGGGGCGAGGTCGGCGACGTTCCGGGCGGCGACGGCGAGCGCCTCCGGGCTCAGCTCGACCGCCCACACCGTGGACGTCGGCACCTCGGTGGCGACGGCGAGCGCGATCGCCCCGGAGCCGGTGCACAGGTCGACGACGCGGGGGGCGCCCACCTGCCGGGCGGCGGTGATGGCCTCCTCGGCGACGAGCTCGGTCTCGGGCCGCACGACGAAGGCACCCGGCTCGCTGACGAGGCGCAGGTGGCGGAAGAACATCTCCCCGGTGAGGTGCTGGAGGGGCTCGCGGCGCCGGCGGCGGTCGACGAGGACGGCGAAGGCGGCGAGCTGGTCCCCGCTCGGACGTCCCGCGGTGACGAGCGGGCCGCCGATGACGTGCTCGGCGAGGAGCCGCGCGTCGACGCCGGGCGAGGGCACCCCGGCCTCGGCGAGCAGCGCCTGCGCACCGCGGACGGCCTCGCGCCAGGAGATGTCGACGGCAGCCTCAGGCATGGGCGGCGGCGGCGAGCCGCTCGGCGGCGTCCAGCTCGACGGCGGAGGCGATGACGGCCGCGAGGTCGCCGTCGAGCACGTGGTCGAGGTTGTAGGCCTTGAAGCCGGTGCGGTGGTCGGCGATCCGGTTCTCCGGGTAGTTGTACGTGCGGATCCGCTCGGAGCGGTCGACCGTGCGTACCTGGGAGCGACGCGTGGCGGAGGCGGCCGCGGCGGCCTCCTGCTGGCGGGCGGCGAGCAGCCGCGCGCGCAGGACGCGCATCGCCTGCTCGCGGTTCTGCAGCTGGGACTTCTCGTTCTGCATCGACACGACGATCCCGGTGGGGACGTGGGTGATGCGGACGGCGGAGTCGGTCGTGTTGACGCTCTGCCCGCCGGGCCCGGAGGAGCGGTAGACGTCGATGCGGAGGTCGTTCTGGTCGATCTCGACCTCGCCGGGGTCGTCCGCCTCGGGCAGCACGAGCACGCCGGCCGCGGAGGTGTGGATGCGGCCCTGGGACTCGGTGACGGGCACGCGCTGGACCCGGTGGACCCCGCCCTCGTACTTGAGGCTGGCCCACACGCCGTCGGACGGGTCGTCGAGGGCGCCGCGGGCCTTCACCGCGACGGCGACGTCCTTGTAGCCGCCGAGGTCGGACTCGGTGGCGCTGATGAGCTGGGTGGACCAGCCGCGGCGCTCGGCGTAGCGCAGGTACATGCGCAGGAGGTCCCCGGCGAAGAGTGCGGACTCCTCCCCGCCCTCCCCCGCCTTGATCTCGAGGATGACGTCGCGGCCGTCGTCGGGGTCCTGGGGGACGAGGACGGCGCGCAGGTGCTCGGCGGCGTCGTCGGCCGCGCGACGCAGCGAGGGCAGCTCGGCGGCGAAGGACTCGTCGACCTCGGCGAGCTCGGCGGCCGCCTCGGCGTCGTCGGTGGCGCGGCGCCAGGCGGTGTAGGCGGACACGACGCGGGTGAGCTCGGCGTAGCGCCGCCCCAACCGCTTGGCCTTGCCGGCGTCCGCGTGGACGCCGGGGTCCGCCAGGGCCCTCTCGATCTCGGCGTGCTCGGCCAGCATCGGCTCGACGGCCGCGAAGTCCTCACTCATGCCGACCCCCACCACCCCTTCGCATATGTCGGAAAAACGCGGTCCCACCCGTCCTGACACCGTACCGATCCCGCATATGTGGGAGGGGGTGACGCGGGGGTGGGCAGACGACAGCGCCGGTGGGACCTGCCCACCGGCGCTGGACGACTGCTACTTGCGCTTGCCGTACCGCTGCTCGAAGCGCGCGACGCGGCCACCGGTGTCGAGGATCTTCTGCTTGCCCGTGTAGAACGGGTGGCAGGCGCTGCAGACGTCAGCGTTGATCTTGCCCTCGGTGGCGGTGGAGCGGGTCTCGAACGTGTTCCCACAGGTGCACGTCACCGTGGTGGTGACGTACTCGGGGTGGATGCCCTGCTTCATGTGTGTCTCCTTGGTGTGCTTCGCTCCCGGGTCGGCCCGCGCGGTACGTGCCGTGAACCGGAAGTCGACGTTCCATCGTGCCAGAACGCCGCGGCGTGCAGAAATCTTCCCACGGCCCGGGGGCCGGTGGGGTCAGTCGTTGCCCATCCCGGGTGTGGTCTTCTGCACGGTGAGCAGGAACGCGGCGTTCGAGCTCGTCTCGCGCATCTTGCCGAGGAGCAGCTCCACGGCCTGCTGCTGGTCCAGGCCGCTCATGACGCGGCGCAGCTTCCACACGATCCGCAGCTCCTCGGGCGACAGGAGCAGCTCCTCGCGGCGCGTGCCGGACGCGTTGACGTCCACCGCCGGGAAGATGCGCTTGTCGGCCAGGGACCGCGACAGGCGCAGCTCCATGTTCCCGGTGCCCTTGAACTCCTCGAAGATCACCTCGTCCATCTTCGAGCCGGTCTCCACGAGCGCGGAGGCGACGATGGTGAGCGAGCCGCCGTTCTCGATGTTGCGGGCCGCGCCGAAGAAGCGCTTGGGCGGGTAGAGCGCCGAGGCGTCCACACCACCGGAGAGGATCCGGCCCGAGGCGGGCGCGGCGAGGTTGTAGGCGCGCGACAGCCGGGTGATCGAGTCGAGGAGCACGACGACGTCCTGGCCCAGCTCGACGAGCCGCTTGGCGCGCTCGATGGCGAGCTCGGCGACGATCGTGTGGTCCGTGGCGGGGCGGTCGAAGGTCGAGGCGATGACCTCACCCTTGACCGTGCGCTGCATGTCGGTGACCTCTTCGGGCCGCTCGTCGACGAGCACGACCATGAGGTGGACCTCGGGGTTGTTCGTCGTGATCGCGTTCGCCATCTGCTGCATGACGATCGTCTTGCCGGCCTTGGGCGGGGCGACGATGAGGCCGCGCTGGCCCTTGCCGATCGGGGCGACGAGGTCGACGATCCGGCCGGTCATCGCGGTGGAGACGGTCTCCAGGCGCAGCGGTTCCTCGGGGTACAGCGGCGTGAGCTTGGCGAACTCCGGACGCTGCCGCGCACGGTCGGCCGGGGTGCCGTTGACCGAGTCCAGGCGCACGAGCGCGTTGAACTTCTGGCGCTGCTGCTCGTCCTGCGGCTGGCGGACGGCGCCGGTGACGGCGTCGCCACGGCGCAGGCCGTACTTCTTCACCTGGTTGAGCGAGACGTAGACGTCGTTCGGCCCGGGCAGGTAGCCGCTCGTGCGGACGAAGGCGTAGTTGTCGAGGATGTCGAGGATGCCCGCCACGGGGAGCAGGACGTCGTCCTCGGTGACCTCGAGCTCGTCGAAGCCCGGCAGGTCGCTCGCGCCCGGCCGGCGCTTGCGGTTGCGGTCGCGGTTGCGACGGCGGTTGCGACCGGTGCGGTCGGTCTCCGGCTCGACGGCGCGGCGCTGGTCGGCGCGGCGCGCGTCCTCCCGGCGCTCGTCGACCTCGTCGCGCGGCGCGGGGAGCTCGATCGCCTCGAGGGCCTTGACGGCGCGCTCACGGTCGACCGGCTCACGCTGCTGGCGCGCCGCGGGCTGCTCCTGCTGCTCCGCCTGCGCACGCTCGCGCCGCTCGGCCTGCGCACGCTCACGCTGCTCCGTCTGGGCACGCTCACGCTGCTCGGCCTGCGGGCGGTCACGCGGCTCGGACTGCGCGCGCTCACGCTGCTCCGTGTCGCGCTGCTCGGCCTGCGCACGCTCGCGGCGGGGCGGGCGCTGCCGCTCACCGTTGGTCTCCGCGGCCTCGGCCACGGGGAGCGCGGTCTGCTCGGCGGTGTCGCCGCCCGCGCGGGGCTGGCCCGCCTCGGCGGAGACACGGCGGCTGCGCCCGCGACGCGGCGCGGCGGCGGGTGCATCGGTGGGCGCGTCGGTGGAGGTGGCTGCGGGGGACTCGGCGGCGGGTGCCGCGGAGGGGGCCGGGGCGGCGGACGCGCCGGCGCCGGCGCCGCGCGAGCTCCCGCGGGCCTCGCGGATGGCGGCGACGAGGTCGCTCTTGCGCATCCGGGTGGTGCCCTTGAGCCCCATGCCGGCGGCGAGCGACTGCAGCTCCGCCAGCTTCATGGTGCTCAGCGAGCCACCGCCGGCGGTGGCCGTGGTGGCGTCAAGCTGTTCTGTCACGAGGTTCCTTCCCTCGGAATTGGCCCCATGACCTGAGGCCGGGTGAGCCCGGACGACGTCCGGGGTGATCACTCCGCACGACCATGACCGCAGACAGCGGCAGGAGATCGGGGGGAGGGTGCCGCGGCCCTGGGGCTGGACACCCACGTGGGATCACAGCCCGACGGCGCCGAGGCGCGGCCAGTGTAGCAGCCGGGCCTCAGGAGCCGCGGGGACGGCCCGGCGCCCGGGGCCGGGGAGTTGTGCCCATTGCCCCGCTCGCACGCCACCGGCGATCATTCAGGCGACACGTCGTGGGAACCGGACCGGAGGGGGCAGCCAGTGGAGGTCGACGCCGAGGAGGTCAACCGGATCGTCGCGGCCCTGAGGGGCGTGACGCTGGCACCCCGTGCCGGGGCGGTCACCGACGCCGCCGTCGCGGGGCAGGAGCTCTCGGCGGCGCTCACGACGACGGAGGCGACCTGGGCCGCCGAGCTCGCCACGCAGGACGCCGCGCTCGCTGCGCTGGCCGACTTCCTCGTCAGCGCGCTGGAGACCTTCACCGCCGTCGACGAGTCCCTCGCCACCGCCGCGGCCGGGGAGGGCTCGTGACGGGGGCGCGCGAGGCGGTCGAGCTCGCCCGCCGGCTCAACGCCGCAGCAGTCGCACCCGGCGCCACCAGACAGGTCGCCGCCGTCGTGCGCACCGCCGGGGCCGAGTCGGTGCTGCGCCTGGGCGACGAGATGCTCACCCGTCCCGACGGGTCCCGGCTGCTCGCCGCGGGCATCCGCGCGCGCCTCGCCGCCGGTGACGACGACGCCGGGGTCCGCGCGTGGCTGCGCGCCGTCGCCGACGCCCAGGAGGTCGTCGGCACGGCCTCCGTCCCGGTGACCGACGCGGCGGAGGGCACGCGATGACCGTCGCCGAGCTCCTCGAGGGCCTCGACGACGCCGACGCCGCCCGCGGCGACGCGCTCGACGCCCTCCAGGTCGATGCCGGGACGCTGATCGACACCCTCGACCACGCCGT
Source organism: Oceanitalea stevensii (assembly GCF_014837105.1). Classification (GTDB taxonomy): domain Bacteria; phylum Actinomycetota; class Actinomycetes; order Actinomycetales; family Actinomycetaceae; genus Oceanitalea; species Oceanitalea stevensii. The sequence continues at coordinate 807,248 of NZ_JACSPO010000001.1, forward strand.
CGGGCTCGCGCAGACGGCTGCCGCGCGCGGCTGCGCTGCCGTGTCCACCACGCTCGACGCCGACCCCGGTGCGCTGCGCGACGTCGTCGCCGGCTTCCGCTCCGACGCGGCCAGGTGCGCGTCCGCCGCGGACTCCGTGTCCGCCGTCTCCTCGGTCGCGCTGCCCGCCGGACTCGTCGGCGCCACCGGCACGGCCGTGGGCGAGACGATCGCCGCGACGCTCACCAGCCTGCGCCAGGAGGCGGAGGGCCAGGAGCTCGTCGCCCAGCACCTGTCCACCTACGCGGACGCCCTCGACGAGCTCACCCAGGCCCAGACCGCCGCGCAGGGCCGGGCCGAGGGCGGCCGGTCGACACTCGCCGGCATCCACGTGCCCGACTTCGGCGCCGTGCACGGCATCTTCGGCTGGGACTCCCCCTTCCACGACGACTTCGACACGGCGCGGGAGATCGCCCGCTCGGCGCTGGACGCACTGCGCGAGGTCTCCTCGGCCGTCTCCGACTACCGCACCGCCCTCGTCGCCCTCCAGGACATGGTGGGGCCGACGGAGGTGGGGCTCGGCGACGCGAACGGTTACGCCCGCGTGGGCGGGGTCATCGCCGGCGGCGCCCCGCTGCCCGCGGGCTTCACCCCGCTCGACCTCATGACCTCCCACTACAGCTCCAGCCCGGACCAGCCGGACGCCTCGATCCTCTCCGACGCCGAGTGGGCCCACTTCACCGAGCGGTGGAACTCCCTGACGGACAAGGAGCGCGAGGAGCTGCTCGCGGCGATGTCGGGCACCGCGGACGGCCGCGTCCCCGCCCTCGTCATGTCCGCGCTCGCCACCGGCGCGCCGCTGGCCGCCGTGCTCGCGCTGGCGAGCCGCCTCAAGGCGCTGGCCGCCACCCCGGAGGGCCGGGAGGTCATCTCCGAGGTCGCCGGCCTCGACCTCGCCGACGCCGCGGGTGCCGCGGAGCCGGGTGTCCCCGGCAGCCACAACGTCCTCGACGTCGGCGGGGAGGAGTACGACCAGGAGGGCCCCACCTGCGCGTCGACCGACCTGCTCCTCCTCGCCAGCCAGACCGACCCCTTCCTCGCTCTCGTCATCGCGACCGGTGAACCTGTCGACGGGTACTGGCCCGAGGTGCTCGAGAACGTCGAGCCCGCGGACCTCCAGGGCCTGACCCCGGCGGAGCGGTTCCGGCTGCTCCAGGTCGAGGCCCGCAACTACATCAACCAGGACTTCCCGGACAGCCAGTGGAGCCTGGGCGACGACCCCCGGGACGAGCCCGGCAGCATGCGCTCGGGGACGGAGACCGTCACGGGCACCACGCGGACCGACCCCGGCCCGGAGTCGATGGCCGACATGACGCGCACCGTGGACGCCGGGCAGCCGGTCGCCATCTCCGTCACCGTCGGAGACCGCAGCGACCCGGACGGCGGCGGCGGTCACCAGCTCCTCGTCGTCGGGCACGAGAACGGCAGCTACCAGGTCTACGAGCCGAACACCGGGGTGTGGACCGTGAGCGCCGCGGACATGGAGGCCGGCGTGCTGCCGCCCGAGGTCGTCGAGAGCATCTTCGGCACCGACCGCTTCTTCGTCCACGAGGGGTACTACCTGCCGTGAGCGCCGTCCGCCGCGCCTCCGTGGTCCTCCTCCTCGCCGTGCTCGTCGGTGGCTGCGACAGCGCGCCGTCCCCCACCCCCTCCCCGTCCACGTCCCCGGCGGCGGCGGACGTAGACGCCGCCCGCCTCGCCGCCGTCGAGGCGGCCGTGCCCGTGGACGGGCTCGAGGTCCGCGAGGGCGGCGAGCGGTCCTGCGCGCCGGACGCGCAGTGCCTGCCCGGGACGGTCCGCACGACGCTCCACGGCAGCGAGGAGCTGCCCGAGCGCAGCTGGGAGGCGACCGCGGGCTGGCTGCGGGAGGCCGTCGAGCCGTGGGCGGCCGACGGCTGGCAGATCGTGTACTCGGTCTGCGCGCCCACCCGCGCGGGCACGGCGCTGGTCAGGGAGCTCGACGCCGACGGCGGCCCCTTCGTCGCGCTCGCCCGGCTCGACACCCGCGACGGCGCGCGGACCGTGGAGGTGACGGTGCCGCTCGCCGAGGAGAGCGCCGACCCGTGGGGGACCACGCGCACGATGCTGCCCGACGCCGCGTGCTGGCACGGTGCGGCCCCGGACGACCTCGTCGAGCAGTCGACCCCGCCGCGCACGAGCCCCTGAGCCGGGCGGCGCGCCGGGTCAGGCGGTGACGAGCCGGGCGCCGCGCGTGACGGCGGGGGTGAGGACCCGCCAGCCGTGCCGGGTGAAGGCCGCGACGTGGGCGTCGTCGGCGCGGGTGAGCGTGAGGACGCTGGGCCCGGCCCCGGACACCACCGCGGGCAGCCCGAGCTCGCGCAGCGTGTCGATGACGCGCAGCGACTCCTCCATGACGACGGCGCGCTGACGCTGGTGGAGGCGGTCCTCGGTGGCGGGCAGGAGGAGGTCGGGACGCTCGGAGAGCGCGAGGACGAGCAGCGCGGCGCGCCCGGCGTTGAAGGCGCCGTCCTCGTGGGGCACCTGCCGCGGCAGCACCGAGCGGGCGGTGCCGGTGAGCAGCTCCCCCGGCGGGACGAGGACGGTGGGGCGCACGTGCTCCCCCACCCGCAGGCGGGCGGCGCGCGGGCGACCGTCCTGCGACCACGCGACGGTGGCGCCGCCGAGGATCGCGGGCGCCGCGTTGTCCGGGTGGCCCTCGAACTCGGTGGCGAGCGCGAGGACCGTGTCGTCGTCGAGCGCCTCGGGCTCGGCGACGAGCCCGCGCGCGGCGACCAGCCCGCCGACGACCGCGGCGGCCGAGGAGCCCAGCCCGCGCCCGTGCGGGATGCGGTTGTGGCAGTGCAGCTCGAGGCCGGCCTGCGGGGCGCCGGCGTGGTCGAGCGCCGCGCGGATGGCGCGGACGACGAGGTGGTTCTCCCCCTCCGGCAGCGAGCCGGCGCCGCTGCCCGCGACGGTGACGTGGGTGAGACCGGTCGTCGCACGCACGGCGATGTCGTCGACGACGTCGATCGCCAGGCCCAGGGCGTCGAAGCCGGGTCCGAGGTTGGCGCTGGTGGCGGGGACCTGTACCCGCACCGTGTCGTGCGCGAGCCGGCCCATCGTCACGCGAGCCCGAGCGCTGCCGCGGTGGCGGCGGCCTGCGGCGCGACGACCTCGGGGTCGATGTCGGCGTTGCCGAGGGCGGTGGCGGTGTCCTTGAGACCGTTGCCGGTCACCGTGCACACGATGGTGGCGCCGGCCGGGACGAGGCCCCGCTCGGCGGCCTGGAGCAGGCCGGCGACGCTCGCCGCGGACGCCGGCTCGACGAAGACGCCGACCTCGCGGGCGAGGAGCGCCTGCGCGTCGAGGATCTGGGCGTCGCTCACGGCGTCGATCCAGCCGCCGGACTCGTCGCGGGCGGCCTCCGCCAGCGTCCAGGACGCCGGGTTGCCGATGCGGATCGCCGTCGCGACGGTCTCCGGGTGCTCCACGGGCGCGCCCTTGACGAACGGCGCGGCGCCCTCGGCCTGGACGCCCCACATCTGCGGGGTGCGGGTGGCGCGCGCCGGCAGGCCGGGGGCGTCGGTCGCGTACTCGCGGTAGCCCATCCAGTAGGCGGAGATGTTGCCCGCGTTGCCGACGGGCAGGACGTGGATGTCGGGGGCGTCACCGAGGGCGTCGACGATCTCGAAGGCCGCCGTCTTCTGCCCCTGGAGGCGGAAGGGGTTGACGGAGTTGACGAGCGCGACCGGGTAGTCCTCGGCGAGGGAGCGGACGATGGTGAGGCAGTCGTCGAAGTTGCCGTCCACGGCCACGAGCTCGGCGCCGTGGACGATCGCCTGCGCGAGCTTGCCGGCGGCGATCTTCCCGGCGGGCAGCACGACGGCGCAGCGCAGACCGGCGCGCACGGCGTAGGCGGCGGCGGAGGCGGAGGTGTTGCCGGTGGAGGCGCAGACGACCATCTCGGTGTCCGTCGCGGCCACCTTCGACATCGCCATCGTCATGCCGCGGTCCTTGAAGGAGCCGGTGGGGTTGGCGCCCTCGACCTTGACGTGGACCTGCGCCCCGACGCGCTCGCTGAGCACGGGCGCCGCGACGAGCGGCGTCCCGCCCTCGCCGAGGGTGACGACGGGGTCCCCCGGCTCGATCGGCAGCCGGTCGGCGTACTCGGTGATCACGCCTCGCCACTGGTGCGCCATCAGACGTCCTCCACCCTGGTCACGGCCAGCACGCGCTTGACCGACGGAATACGGGCGACGGCGTCCGCCGTCGCTGCCAGCGCAGCCTCGCTGGCGCGGTGCGTGACGACGACGAGCACGGCGGCGCCGTCGGCGGCGTGCACCTGCTCCTGCGTCACGGTCATGATCGACAGGCCCTTCTCACCGAAGGTGCCGGCGATCTGGGCGAGCACGCCGGGCACGTCGGCGACCTCGAGACGCAGCTGGAACTGCGTCGTCACCTCCTCGCCGCCGAGCAGCGGGAGATCGGCGTAGCGGGACTCGGCCGGCCCGCGCCCGCCGGAGACGCGGTTGCGCCCGGCCGCGACGACGTCGCCGAGCACCGCGGACGCCGTCGGCGCCCCGCCGGCACCCTGCCCGTAGAACATGAGCCGGCCGGCGGCCTCGGTGTCGACGACGACGGCGTTGTAGGCGCCGTGGACCGCGGCCAGCGGGTGCTCGAGCGGCAGCAGCGCGGGGTGGACCCGCACCGAGATGCCCTCCCCGGCCGCGGTGGTGCGCCGCTCGGCGACGGCGAGCAGCTTGATGACGTGGTGCCCGCGGGTCGCGGCCTCGACGTCGGCGGCCGTGACGTAGCGGATCCCCTCGACGGGGACGTCGTCGATGCTCACCCGGGTGTGGAAGGCGAGGGAGGCGAGGATGGCGATCTTCGCGGCGGCGTCGTGGCCGTCGATGTCCGCCGTCGGGTCGGCCTCCGCGTAGCCCAGGGCCTGCGCGTCGGCGAGCGCCTCGCCGAAGCCGACGCCGCGGGAGGTCATCTCGTCGAGGATGAAGTTCGTCGTGCCGTTGACGATGCCGACGACGCGGCGCACGTGGTCCCCGGCGAAGGACTCGCGCACCCCGCGCACGACGGGGACGGCGCCGGCGACGGCGGCCTCGAAGTAGAGGTCGACCCCGCGCTCCTCGGCGGCCTCGTAGAGCTCGGGGCCGTGGGCGGCGAGCAGGGCCTTGTTCGCGGTGACGACTCCCGCGCCGGCCTCGATCGCCTCGAGGACGAGGCTGCGGGCCGGCTCGATGCCGCCCATGAGCTCGACGACGAGGTCCGCGCCGCGGACGAGGCCGGACGCGTCGGTGGTGAGCAGCCGGGTGTCGACGACGTCGGCACGGGGAACGGTGGTGTCCCGGACGGCGATGCCCACGACCTCGAGCCGGGCCCCGGTCCGCGCGGTGAGGTCGTCGGCCTGCTCGGTCAGCAGCCGCACCACCTCGGTCCCGACGGTCCCGCACCCGAGCACGGCGACGCGTAGCGCCCGCTCACTCATCGACTACTCCTCTTCCTCGGTGCCGCGGTCAGGATACGGGCGACGCAGGGCCCGCCCGCCCACGCGTCCACGTGCTGTCGGCCCCCGCGCCACACCCCCGTCGCCGACAGCCGGATTCCTCCGACGGAGCATCCGGCTGTCGGCGCACCACGGGGTGCGGCGGGGGGATGTGTCAGCCGACGTCGAGGGCGAGGAGGTCGTCCTCGGTCTCGGGCCGCACGACGTACCGGGCCTGCCCGTCGCGCACGGCGAGCACGCCCGGGCGCGGCAGGAGGTTGTAGTTCGAGGCCATCGAGCGCCCGTAGGCGCCGGTGGCGGGCACGGCGAGGAGGTCACCGGAGGTGACGTCGCCCGGCAGGAGGACGTCACGCACGACGATGTCCCCGCTCTCGCAGTGCTTGCCCACGACCCGGGACACGACGGCGGGCGCCTCGCTGCGGCGGTTCGCGACGGCGGCGGTGTAGGCGGCGTCGTAGAGGGCGGTGCGGATGTTGTCGCTCATCCCGCCGTCGACGGAGACGTAGCGGCGCTCGGTGCCGTCCTCCGTCGTCACCGGCTTGACCGTGCCGACCCGGTAGAGGGTCAGGCCCGCCGGGCCGACGACGGCGCGCCCCGGCTCGACCGACACCCGCGGCGGCGGGGTGGCGAGCTCGGCGGACAGGCGGCGCACGACGTCGGCGAGGGCCGGGGCGATCTGCGCGGGCGTGGGCGGGAGGTCCCCGCCGGTGTAGGAGATGCCGTAGCCGCCGCCGAGGTCCACCTCGGGCATGAGCGTGCCGGTCTCGGCGGCCACCTCGGCGCGCAGGCGCAGGAGCGCACCGGCGGCGACCTCGAAGCCGGACAGGTCGAGGATCTGGGAGCCGATGTGGGAGTGCAGCCCCAGGAGCGTGAGCTCGGGGCGCGCGAGGACGGCGTCGACGGCGGCGCGGGCGGCGCCGCTCGTGAGGGACAGGCCGAACTTCTGGTCCTCGTGGGCGGTGGCGATGAAGTCGTGGCCACCGGCGTGGACGCCGGTCGTCACGCGCACCATGACGGGCGCGGGCAGGTCGAGCCGCCCGGCGAGGTCGGCGAGGTGCTCGATCTCCCCGAGGGAGTCGACGACGATGCGCCCCACCCCGGCCCGCAGCGCCCGCTCGAGCTCGGCGTCGGACTTGTTGTTGCCGTGCAGCGCGACCCTGTCCCCCGGCACGCCGGCGCGCAGCGCCACGGCGAGCTCCCCGCCCGTGGACACGTCCACGTGCATGCCCTCCTCGGCCACCCAGCGGTCGACGGCGACGGACGCGAAGGCCTTGCTCGCGTAGTAGACGTCCGCACCGGCGAGGTCGGCGAAGGCCTCGGTGAAGGCGGTGACGAAGGCGCGGGCGCGGCCGCGCAGGTCCGCCTCGTCGAGGACGTAGACGGGGGTGCGGTGCTCGGCGGCGATGTCACGCACGTCGATGCCGCCCACCTCGAGGCTGCCGTCGGCGGTGCGGCGGACCGAGCCCGCCCACGGGGTGCTGGGGTCCGCGGCGGACGGCTCGGGCGCCGTCGTCGGGGCGCTCACATGCGCTCCGGGGCGGAGACGCCGAGGAGGCGCAGACCGTTGGCGATGACCTGGCCGGTGGCGTCGTTGAGCCACAGCCGGGTGCGGTGGACGTCCTCGACGGGGTCCTCCCCGCGCGGGGAGACCCGGCTCTGGTCGTACCAGCGGTGGTAGGCCGCGGCGAGGTCCTCGAGGTAGCGCGCCACGCGGTGCGGCTCGCGCAGGCGGGCGGCACGGGCGACCAGCTCGGGGAAGCCGGCGAGGTGGCCGAGCAGCACGCTGTCCGCCTCGCTGCCGATGAGCGTGGGGTCGAAGGCGTCCTCGCGGCGCACGCCGTGCTGCTCCGCGTTGCGGCTCACGTTGCGGATGCGGGCGTGCGCGTACTGGACGTAGTAGACGGGGTTGTCCATGTTCTTCTCGCGCAGCTTCTCCCCGTCCAGGCTCAGCGGGGAGTCCGCGGGGAAGCGCGCGAGGGTGTAGCGGACGGGGTCGGTGCCGATCCACTCGATGAGGTCGCTCAGCTCGATGATGTTGCCGGCGCGCTTGCTCAGCCGGGCCCCGGCGACGGACACGAGCTGGCCGATGAGGACCTCGATGTTGACCTCGGGGTCGTCGCCCGCGCAGGCCGCGATCGCCTTGAGCCGGTTGACGTAGCCGTGGTGGTCGGCACCGAGGAGGTAGATCTTCTCGGGGAAGCCGCGGTCCTTCTTCGACAGGTAGTACGCGGCGTCCGCGGCGAAGTACGTGGGGGTGCCGTCGGCGCGGATGAGGACGCGGTCCTTGTCGTCACCGAAGTCGGTGGTGCGCAGCCAGACGGCGCCGTCGGCGTCGTAGACGTGCCCCTGCTCGCGCAGACGCGCGACGGCGGTCTCGACGGCACCGCTGCCGTGGAGCTCGCGCTCGGAGAAGTAGACGTCGAAGTGGACCTCGAACTCGGCGAGGACCTCCTGGATCTCGCCGAGCTGGAGCCGGTAGCCGGTCTCCCGGGCGACGGCGACGGCCTCGTCCTCGGGCAGCTCGAGGAGGTCGGGGCGCTGGGCGAGCACCTTGCGGGCGAGCTGGGTGACGTACTCGCCGCGGTACCCGCCCTCGGGGACCTCGGTGCCGGCGGCCCGGGCGAGGACCGAGGCGCCGAACTTGTCCATCTGGGCACCGGCGTCGTTGATGTAGTACTCCGGCGTCACGTCGGCGCCGGAGGCGCGGAGCAGCCGGACGAGGGCGTCGCCGAGCGCCGCCCACCGGGTGTGACCGATGTGGAGGGGGCCGGTGGGGTTGGCCGAGACGAACTCGAGGTTGACGGCGTGGCCGGCGAGAGCCTCGTTGCGGCCGTAGGCCTCCCCCGTCTCGACGATCGACCGGGCGAGCTCACCCGCGGCACCGGCCTCGAGGCGGATGTTGAGGAAGCCCGGGCCCGCCACGGAGGCCTCCGCGACACCGGCCGCCCCGCCGAGGCGCTCGGCGAGCATCTCGGCGAGTGCGCGCGGGTTCGTGCCGGCCTTCTTGGCCAGCTGCATCGCGACGTTCGTCGCCCAGTCCCCGTGCTCCCGCTGTCGCGGGCGCTCGACCTTGACCTCGCCGATCTCCTCGGCGGACAGGGCCAGGGTGCCGTCGGCGACGGCGTCAAGGAGGCAGGAGCGGATGAGCGCGGCGAGTTCGGTCGGAGTCACCGAACCAGGGTACAAGTGCCGCGATCCCCTCCCGTGCGTGGGCTACAGCGGCAGGCTGGCGTAGAACTGGCTCACGTAGTCGGCGCTGCCGGTGATCTGCAGGACGTGACCGCGGTCGGTGGTCCAGATGTAGCGGCCGCGCTCGTCCTCGAGGAAGAAGGCCCAGAAGGTGCCGGTCTCGTTGGTGTACGTGTCACCGGTGTCGACCTGCTCGCCGTCCACGGCCTCGACCATCTCGGCGGCGAAGGCGTCGGCGGCCTCGTTGTCGGGCCACAGGGTCGCCCGCATCTCGATGGTCTCGTCGCCGCTCTCGTAGGTGCCGCGGTAGGCCTCGACCGCCCCGTTGACACGGTCGTCGGGGGTGAAGCCCTCCTCGGACAGCTCGAAGGTGAGGTCACCGACGGAGACGGTCTCGTCGAGGTCGGCGAGCAGCTCGGAGGCGGGCTCCGCGCTCGGGTCCTCCGTCGTGGCGCTCGGCTCCGGCTCCTCGGTCGGCTCCTCGCTGGTCGAGGGCTCCGTCGGCTCCTCGGTCTCCTCCGGCGTGGTGGTCGCCTCCGCCGTCGGGGTCGGCGACGTCGCGGGCGCCGGGTCCTCGTCGTCCCCGCCCAGGAGGAGGGCCGCGGCGATGCCGCCGGCCACGAGGAGGACGACGACGGCGATGACGGCGGGCAGCACCCACCGCGGGCGCCCGCCGTCGGGCTCGGGCTCCGGCTCCGGCTCGGTGGTGCTCGCGTCGGAGTAGATCGTGCGGCCGGGGTCGGGGGCCTGGCCGTAGCTCGCGGCCGGGTAGGCCGCGGTCGTGTCGTCCGCGGGCGGGGTCTGCGGCGCGTCGTAGGGCGAACGCGCGAAACCCTCGCCCTCGTCGGGGGTGCGGGGGGCGTCGTCGTCGGACGGTTCGGGCGTCGGGCCCGTGGGCGGCTGCTGGCTCATGTCGTCTCCTTCACGTCCGGCGCGGGAACGCCTGGGAAGTGCGGCGTCCACCCTAGGACCTCATCCTCCCCCTGTCTCTCCACGACCGCCGGACGTGGCGGGCGCCACGTCCGGCGGATGTGAGGATGACGCGCCGCCCCTGATAGCATCGCCGAGCGTCGTGCCCCTGTAGCTCAGTGGATAGAGCGTCTGCCTCCGGAGCAGAAGGTCGCTGGTTCGAGTCCAGTCGGGGGCACTCATGCTGCCCGGAGGCGGGCGGCCGGCTCAGGCCGGGGCCCACCACCGCGGCAGGGCGGACATGATCTCCCGCGAGCGGGTGACGGAGTCGGTCGTGTCCTGCGCCGCCCACACCCCGACCGCCGCCGCGCAGGCAGCGCCGACCATCTGGGCCGCCGTCATCTCGTCGATGTCGATGACCCGCCCGCGCTCGGCTAACCGGTGGTGGGCCTCGAGCGCCCGCTCGGCGAGGGCGTCGGCGACGATCCGCTGGAACTGGTGGTCGCCGTCGCTGGCGAAGAGCCGGCGGTACGTGGGGCGGTTCCCGGCGATGTGGTCGAGCATCCCCGCCAGGGCGGCGCCGTAGGCCTCGGACACCCCGTCCATGTCCTCCGGGAGGCTCGCGACGTCCACGGACGCGAGGTCGTTGATGAGGGACGAGTACATGTAGCCGGCGAACTCGGCGACCGAGGAGAAGTGCTTGTAGAAGGTCGTCCGGTGGATGCCGGCAACCCGGCACAGCTCCGAGACGTTGATCTCGCTGATCGACTGGTCCTCGAGGAGGGTGGTCATGGCACGCTCCAGGAGCGCCAGCGTGCGCCGCGTGCGCGGGTCGGTGTGCGACTCGTGGAGGGTCATCGCCACATTGTGCACCACCTCACCCCCCGGGAGGGGGCTGTTCACACGTCGGCCGGAAAGGCCGCGGAACCGTCACCGTGGGCGCCGTCGTCCCACTGCCCGCGGGCGCGCAGGACGCCGCGCAGCACCGTCGGCCGGTCGGTGACCAGGCCGTCGACACCGAGGTCGAGGAGCCGGTGCATGGTGGGGGCGTCGTCGATGGTCCACACGTGGACCTCCAGGCCCAGGCGGTGGGCACGCCGGACGAAGGCGGGGGTGACGACCGGGACGCCACGGTGGCGCACGGGCACCTGCACGCACACGGCGCGGTCCGTCGTCGTGCCCGACGGCGTGGGGACGCCGCGCAGGGGGACGCCGAGCGTCGCGCCGACGACGAGCCGGGCGGTCTCCTGCCGGGCGAGGCTCGTGGCGACCCGTCCCTGGGTGGCCCGGCGCACGACCTCCACCCGGCGGTCGGAGAAGGACGCGAGGCAGACGCGGTCGCCCGCTCCCGCCTCGGCGATCGTGCGGAGCGCCGGCCCGACGACGCCGTCCTCCTTGAGGTCGATGTTGAGGCGCAGGCGCGGGAAGTCCCGCAGCGCCTCGTCGAGCCGCACGAGGGACCCGCCGGAGCGGTCCCGCAGCCGCGCGGCCTGCTCCCACGTCAGCGCGGCGAGGGGACCGTGGCCGTCGGTCGTCCGGTCGAGCGTGGGGTCGTGGTGGAGGACGACGACACCGTCCGCGGTGCAGCGGACGTCCGTCTCGAAGTAGCGGTAGCCGAGGGCCTCGACGTGCTCCAGGGCGGCGCGGGAGTTCTCCGGCACCTCCGCCCCTCCCCCGCGGTGCGCGAGCGCGGCCGGGCCGTGCCGGTCGAGGTAGGGGGTCCCTCCGGCGCGGCCGCCGCTCAGGAGGCCGTGCACTGGTTCGGGGCGACCAGGGTGAGGCCGAGCGAGGCGAGGAAGGGCAGCGGGTCGACCGTCGTGCCGTAGGCGCGGGTCGGGAAGGGGTTGCGCGGGCGGGGCTCCGGCTCCTCCGACGGCTCCTCGCTGGGCTCCTCCGACGGCTCCGGGCTGGGGGTCTCGGTGGGGTCCGGGCTGGGGGTCTCGCTGGGGTCCGGGCTAGGCGTCTTGCTGGGGTCCGGGCTGGGGGTCTCGCTCGGGTCGGGACTGGGCGTCTCGCTGGGGTCCGGGCTGGGCGTCTCGCTGGGGTCCGGGCTGGGCGTCTCGCTCGGGTCCGGACTGGGCGTCTCGCTCGGGTCCGGACTGGGCGTCTCGCTCGGGTCCGGGCTCGGCGTCTCGTCCTCGCCCGGCGTCTCGTCCTCGCCCGGCGTCTCGTCCTCGCCCGGCGTCTCGTCCTCGCCCGGCGTCTCGTCCTCGCCGGGCGTCTTGTCGTCGCTCGGCGTCTTGTCGTCGCTCGGGCTCGGGGCGGAGCTGAGGACCATGGCGGTGGACGTCCGGGTGACCGGGGTCTTCGTCAGCCCGAGGCCGGCGTCGGAGGTGTGGATCTCGAAGTGGAGGTGCGGGCCGGTGGAGTTGCCGTTGCTCCCCACCTCGGCGATGACCTCACCGGCGCGCACGTGCTGCCCGGGCTCGACGAAGACGCCCTCGGGGTACATGTGGACGTACCAGCTGTAGAAGGTCGTGTCGCGGACCGTGTGCTCGATGATGACGAGCTCGCTGGAGCGGCCCAGGCGCCCGGCGCCGGTGTAGACGACCGTGCCGTCGGTGACGGCGTGGATGGGCGTGCCGAGCGGGGCGGCGAAGTCCACGCCCATGTGGAGGGAGTAGGTGCCGAAGATCGGGTGGGTGCGGTAGCCGTAGGGCGAGGTCACCCGGTAGGTGCCCGGGGCCACCGGGTAGCTCGCGCACAGCGGGGAGTCGCTGAAGGGGTCGGTGTGCGCCTTGAGGGTGGCGACCGACTCGGCGACGAGCGTGACACCGCCGCCGAGACCGAAGGTCTCCACGGGCTCGGCCTCGAGGGTGAGGTCCGCCGTGACGAACGCACCGCCCGGCACCTTCGTGGGGCTCGGTGCCGCCGTCCCGGCGGTCGTCAGGGCCGTGGCGCCGACGAGGAGGGCGGCGCAGCCGAGCAGTCCCGCGCGCCGGAGCCGTGCCAGCCCGCCGGGACGCGCACCAATTGCAGGAGCGTCGGCGGTAGGCGCCGGCAAACCCCCTGCAGTGAGTGACATCCACGTCCCCTTGCGATCTCGGCCGCGCAGGCACGCGGCCGGCCCAGCGTAACCGAGGTCACACGCCCGGGTCCATCCGCCCATCGGGCAGACCGAAGGGCAGCGTCCTCAGCAGTCGGCGGAGACCATGACGGCGTCGTGGTCGGCGAGGAAGGCGCCGGGGTCCGTCGTCGTCCCGGACTCGTCGAGATGGATCTCGAGGTGGAGGTGGGGCCCGGTGGAGTTGCCGTTGTTCCCGACCTCGCCGATGACCTCTCCGCCGCGGACCTGCTGGCCCTCGGTGACGAAGACGCCGTCCTCGTACATGTGGACGTACCAGCTGAAGAAGGTCTGGCCGTCGATCTCGTGCTCGACGATGACGAGCATGCTCGAGCGCCCGTCCAGGCCCTCACCCGCGTGGACGACGACGCCGTCGGCGACCGCGTGGATGGGGGTGCCGAGCGGGGCGGCGAAGTCGAGGCCCTCGTGCTTGGTCCACGTGCCCTGGATCGGGTGCACGCGGTTCCCGTACAGGGAGCTCTGCGTGTAGGTGCCGACGGCCAGGGGCATCGCCATCCGCTCGGCTCCGAGCGCGGCACCGGCGCCGTTGGCGCCGCTGCCGGTGAGGGCGCTGCACACCGCGGCGTCACGGTCGACGCTGCGCGAGCTCTGGACGAGCGCGCGGGCGGAGGCGCTGGAGTCGGCGAGGAGGGCAGCGGTGCTGCCGGCGGCGTCGGAGTCGAGCTGGGAGGCGGCGGCGTCGAGGGCGTCGAGGACGGTCTCGCCGGCCGGGACGGTGGCCACGGCGGGCAGCTCCTCGGCGGCGCCGTGGTCGGTGCCGACGAAGCCGGCGAGCGGGGCCACGATCGTCGCGGCACCGAGCGCACCGAGGACGGCCGCGCGGGGCATCCAGCGGGGGGCGTGCACGCGGACCGGGCGGCGCGCGGAGGCCTGCTCCGCGGCGCGCAGCTCGGCGCGGCTGCGGTACTGCGGACGGGCAGGCGCGCTGCCCTGCGGGGCCGCGGCGGCGGGCGCGCTGCTCTCCTGCGGGGCGGCGGCGTCCTGCGAGGCGGTGGCCGCGTGCCGGGCCTGGCCGATGCGGCCGACGGTGCCGTCGAGCGGGACGGTGGCGACGAGCGAGCCGGTGAGCGCGGACGCCGCGTGGGCGGCCGCCTCCCGGACGGCGAGCTGGCCGTTGCGGCGCTCTGCCTCCCGCAGCTGCCGTCGCGTCACCGGTGCCGTGGAGGGCATCGAGGCGCGCACGGGCATAGGGAACCTTTCGGTGGATGGAGGGCCGCCGGGCGGACCCGGCGTGTCACGAAACAGTAACGACACCCGTGCTGCGGAGTCCACAAACGCGTCGGACCCTGTGCACGAGTGGTTCAGGAGGCGGCGCTGTGGCGCTGCATCGAGTCAGACACCTCGCCGACGAGCTCCTCGAGGATGTCCTCGAGGAAGACGACACCGACCGTCGGGCCACCCGCCGGGCCGACCCCGGCGAGGTGCGTCCCGGTGCGCTGCATGACCGCCAGGACGTCCTCGATCTCGTCTGTTGGCGCCACTCTGGGCAGCGCGCGCACCCGCCAGCGCGGGACCGGCTGGGCGCGCAGCGGGCCCTCGGCGTAGAGGACGTCCTTGATGTGGAGGTACCCGTGGACGACGCCGTCGAGGTTGCGCACCGGGAAGCGGGAGAAACCCGTCCGCGCGACCGCCGCCTCGAAGGCCTCGGGGGTGGTCCCGTCCTCCAGGGTGACGAGGTTCTCATCGGCGACCATGACCTCGGCGGCGTCCTTCTCTGAGAACTCCAGCGCCCCGGACAGCAGCCCGAGCTCGTCCTGGAGCACGCCCTCCCGCTGCGAGCGCTCGATGATCGCGGCGACCTCCTCGGCGGTGAAGGCCGAGGCGACCTCGTTCTTCGGCTCGACGCCGAACAGCCGCAGGACGAGGTTGGCGAGCTCGTTGAGCGCGTGGATGAGCGGGGACAGGACGCGGGAGAGGAGGACGAGCGGCGGCCCGAACCACATCGCCGCCTTCTCCGGGCTGGTGACCGCGAGGTTCTTCGGCACCATCTCCCCGACGACGACGTGGAGGTAGATGACGAGCGCGAGCGCCACGGCGAAGCCGACGACGTGCGCGGACGCCGCGGGCAGGCCGAGGTCCATGAGGGGCCCCTCGACGAGGCGCGCGATGGCCGGCTCGGCCACCGCACCGATCCCGGTGGAGCACACGGTGATGCCGAGCTGGGCGCAGGCCATCATGAGCGTCGCGTGCTCCATGGCCCACAGCACCGTGCGGGCGCGGCGGGAGGTCTCGGCGAGCGGCTCGACCCGGCTGCGCCGCGCGGACATGATCGCGAACTCGGCGCCGACGAAGAAGGCGTTGGCCACGAGGAGGACGAGGCCGACGAGCAGGGCGGTTCCCGAGCTCATGCGTCCACCTCCGTCCCGCGTGCGCGCAGTCGCTCGATGCGCCGGCCGTCCATGAGCTCCACGCGCAGGACGACGCCGGGCAGCTCGACCTCGTCACCGACCTCGGCGATCCGCCCGAGCCGGGCCATGACGAGGCCGCCGAGCGTCTCGTAGGGCCCGTCGTCGGGGACGACGAGGTGGGCGAGGTGCGCGAGCTCGTCGGGGCGCATGACACCGGGGACGGCCCAGCTGCCGTCAGCGGTCTCGTGGGCGCCGGCGCGGCGGCGGTCGTGCTCGTCGGACACCTCGCCGACGATCTCCTCGACGACGTCCTCGAGGGTGACGATGCCGGACGTGCCGCCGTACTCGTCGACGACGACCGCCATCTGCATGCCGTCGTCACGCAGGGAGACGAGCAGCGCGGCGAGCCCGAGCGTCTCGGGGACGCGCGGTGCCGGGATCATCAGGCTGCCGGCCGTCACCGGGACGTCGGCGCGGCGGTCGTGGGGCACGGCGATGGCGCGGCGCAGGTTGACCAGGCCGACGACGTCGTCGTCGTCGTCACCGAGGACGGGGAAGCGGGAGTGGCCGGTGCGGCGGGCGGTGGAGACGACGTCGGCCGCCGTCGCCGTGCGCGGCAGCGCCGTCATCCGCACGCGGTCGGTCATGACGTCGACGGCGGTGAGCGCCCCGATCCCGATGGAGCGGGTGAGGAGCGTGGCCGTGCCGATGTCGAGCGTGCCCTGCTCCGCCGAGCGGCGCACGAGCGCGGTGAGCTCGCTGGCGGAGCGGCCCCCGGCGAGCTCCTCGACCGGCTCGACGCCGAAGCGGCGCAGGATCGCGTTCGCGTTGCCGTTGAGGAGGGAGATGACCGGACGCAGCACGCGGGTGAAGCCGCGCTGCAGCGGGGCGACGACGCCTGCCGTCGCGAAGGGGTCGGCGAGGGCGAGGTTCTTGGGGACGAGCTCCCCGAAGAGCATGGAGAAGCCGTTGACGAGCACGAGCGAGACGACGACGGCGGTCGCACCGGCGGCCGCGGTGGCCAGGCCGGTGGAGCCGAGCGGACCGCTCAGCAGCGTGACGAGGGCCGACTGCGCCGTGTAGCCGAGCAGGACGGTGGTGAGCGTGATGCCCACCTGCGCGCCGGAGAGCTCGGTCGACAGGTGCTGCAGGGCCCGCTGCACGCCGAGGGCACGCTTGTCCCCGGCGGCCACGCGCCGGTCGACGGTGGCCGGGTCCATCGCGACGAGGGAGAACTCGGCCGCGACGAAGACGGCGGTGCCGGCGGTCAGCGCCACGCCCAGCAGGACGAGCAGCCACTCGGTCAGCACCGGGGCGTCCCTGGCTGGACGGGGAGGAGGCCGCCGGGACTCGGGGGCTCGGCGTCCGCGTCGCCCTCCGGATGTCGGGGCTCGGCGTCCGCCTCGGGACTCGGGGGGTCCGCGTCCGGTCCCGCGGCGGTGCCGGGGACCTCCAGCGGGCTCGTCTGTTGCTGCGCCATAGTGCGGACACGATACCGGCAGGAGGTGCGCACGGGGGTACTGCGGGGCACCGGTGTGCCAGAGTGCACTCATGGCCCACACCGGTCCCCCCACCACCGATGCCACCCGGGTGCTCGTCGTCGAGGACGAGCCGGACATCGCGGCGCAGATCGCCCACCGGCTGGCCGCCGAGGGCTGGCGCGTCGAGATCGCCGGCGACGGCCCCGGCGGGGTGGCCGCGGCGCGGACCTTCCTGCCCGACGCCGTCGTCCTCGACGTCATGCTGCCCGGGCTCGACGGCCTCGAGGTGTGCCGCCGGATCCAGGCCGAGCGCGAGGTGCCGGTCCTCATGCTCACCGCCCGCGACGACGAGACCGACATCCTCGTGGGCCTCGGCGTCGGCGCCGACGACTACATGACCAAGCCCTTCTCCATGCGCGAGCTGCTCGCCCGCCTCAAGGCGCTGCTGCGCCGCGCCGAGCGGGCCCGTCGCACGGCCGTGGAGGACAGCGGCGAGCCCGGCGAGGCCCCGCTCGTCCTCGGTGACCTCGAGATCGACCGCAACCAGCGCCGGGTGCGCCGCGGCGGCACCGAGGCCCACCTCACGCCCACCGAGTTCGACCTCCTCGTGTGCCTCGCCGCGAGCCCCCGCACGGTGTTCTCCCGGGAGAAGCTCCTCGCGGAGGTGTGGGACTGGGCCGACGCGTCCGGCACCCGCACGGTCGACTCCCACGTCAAGGCGCTGCGTCGCAAGCTCGGTGCCGACCTCGTGCGCACTGTCCACGGCGTCGGCTACGCGCTGGAACCGACCGAGGACGCCGCGGAGGCACGGTGAGCGGCCCGGGCGCGCGGCACGCCCGCGGGGGCCTGCGGATGTCGCGCCCCCTCGACCGCTTCGGCTCCCTCAAGATCAAGCTCGGCGTGCTCGTGGCCGTCACCGTCACCGCCGCCGCCTTCCTCACCTGGCTGGGGCTGCGCCACGAGCTGGGCCCCACCCGCACCTTCCCCCTCGCCATCGTCTCGGCGCTCGTCGTCACCCAGGTGCTGGCCCACGGCATGACCTCCCCGCTGCGGGAGATGACCGCCGCGGCGCGCGCGATGGCGCGTGGTGACTACTCGCGCCGGGTGACGGCGACGAGCAGCGACGAGGTCGGCGAGCTCGCCCGGGCCTTCAACCAGATGGCCGAGGACCTCGCGTCCGTCGACACCGCCCACCGGGAGATCGTCGCCAACGTCTCCCACGAGCTGCGCACCCCTGTGGCCGCGCTGCAGGCCCAGCTGGAGAACCTCGCCGACGGCGTCGTGCCCGCCTCCCCCGAGGCGCTGGAGGGGGCGCTGCGCCAGACGCAGCGGCTGGGCCGGCTCGTGGGCTACCTCCTCGACCTCTCGCGGGTGGAGGCGGGCGTCGTGGGGCTGGAGCTCGAGGACGTCGCCGTCCGGACGCTCGTGGACGAGGCCGTCGCGGAGGCGGCGGCCGCCGCCAGTGCCGGAGGCCGGGACGTGCGCTGGGAGGTGACGGTGGAGCCGCCCGAGCTGCGGCTGCGGGTGGACCCCGTGCGGATCTCCCAGGTGCTCGCCAACCTGCTCGACAACGCCGTCCGGCACACGCCGTCGGGCACGCTCGTGTCGGTGCGGGCGTCCTCGGCGGCGCTGCGCGGGGAGGTGGTCATCGACGTCGTCGACTCCGGCGCCGGCATCCCGCCCGCCGACCGGGAGCGGGTCTTCGAGCGCTTCCAGCGGGGCAACAGCCCCTCGCTCACCGGGCGGGCGAGCACGGGGGGCACGGGGCTGGGGCTGGCGATCTCCCGGTGGGCGGTGGCGATCCACGGCGGCACGATCGAGGTCGCCGACTCCCAGGCCGGTGAGGGCGCCACCGTCCGGCTCCGGCTGCCCACCCGCGGCCCCCGGCTGCCACGGTCCGCGGGGACGTTGCAGGGCCCCGCCTGACACTGCCTTGACCGCCGGTTGGGACTGAGGTCCGAGGCGCGCGGGCAGGACGACTGATATGGGTCGATCGCCGCTCTCGGCTCCGTCCGGCGCGTCCGCATCGCCTACGCTTGAAGGGCACTTTCTCCTCCATCCACACACGTCTCGGAAGAGGGCGATCCCCGAAGTGTCCACTCAGGAGCACCCTGACCCCGCTGCCGCTGCGTTCGGCACGAATGAATGGCTCATCGAGGAGCTGTTCGAGCAGTACAAGAAGGACCCCGAGCTCGTCGACCCGGCGTGGTGGGACTTCTTCAAGGACTACGAGCCCGGCAACGGCGCCGCCGAGAGCCCGGCCGCTCAGCAGCCCTCGACCCAGCCGTCCGCACCGCAGCAGCCGCCCTCCGCCGGCACGAGCGACCGTGAGGACGCGCCCGCCGCCGACCCGAGCCCGGCACCGGAGGCCCGCTCGACGAGCAGCGCCGACGAGGCCCGGCCCACGTCCGTGCCCGGCTCGGACACGACGGCCGGCAACCCGGCGCCGGCCCCGCAGGCCCGCAAGGTCGCCGAGACCGTGGCCCAGGAGCCCGCCCCCGAGGCGTCCGCCCAGCCCGCCGTCGCCGGCTACACCTCCACCCCCGCCTCCCGCCAGCGCGTCGAGGCCCCCACCGACGGCACGGTCAAGCTGCGCGGCCCCGCCGCGCGCGTCGTCAAGAACATGGAGGCGAGCCTCGAGGTGCCGACCGCGACGAGCGTGCGCGCCGTCCCGGCCAAGCTCCTCGTCGACAACCGCATCGTCATCAACAACCACCTCGCCCGCGGGCGGGGCGGCAAGATCTCCTTCACCCACCTCATCGGCTACGCCGTCGTCGAGGCCCTGGGCAAGCTGCCGGAGATGAACGCCTCCTACGCGGAGGTCGACGGCAAGCCGGCGATGAACCAGCCGGCGAGCGTCAACTTCGGCCTCGCCATCGACCTGCCCAAGCCGGACGGCACGCGCCAGCTCCTCGTCCCGTCGGTCAAGGCCGCCGACAAGATGGACTTCGGCCAGTTCCGGATCGCCTACGAGGAGCTCGTCCGCAAGGCGCGGAACAACAAGCTCACCGTCGAGGACTTCGCCGGCACGACGATCACGCTCACCAACCCCGGCACGATCGGCACCGTCCACTCGATGCCGCGGCTCATGGTCGGGCAGGGCACGATCGTCGGCGTCGGGGCGCTGGACTACCCGGCCGAGTACAAGGGCGCCTCCGAGGAGACCCTCGCCCGCGCCGGCGTCTCCAAGATCCTCACGCTCACCTCCACCTACGACCACCGCATCATCCAGGGCGCGGCGTCCGGGGAGTTCCTCCGCATCCTGGAGGAGAAGCTGCTCGGCCAGGACGGGTTCTACGACCGCGTCTTCGCCTCGCTGCGCGTGCCCTACGAGCCGGTCCGCTGGCAGCGCGACGTCCACGTCGACCCGGAGACCGAGATGGGCAAGCCCGCCCGGATCGCCGAGGTCATCCACTCCTACCGCTCGCGCGGCCACCTCATGGCCGACACCGACCCGCTGACCTACCGTCAGCGCCGTCACCCCGACCTCGACATCACCAACCACGGGCTGTCGCTGTGGGACCTGGACCGCACCTTCCCCACGGGCGGCTTCGCCGGCACCAGCCGGCTGCCCTTCCGCGACATCCTCGGCATCCTGCGCGACACGTACTGCCGCACCATCGGCATCGAGTACATGCACCTGCAGGACCCGGTCGAGCGGCGCTGGATGCAGGCCCGGCTGGAGACGCCCTACCAGAAGCCCTCCCCCGAGGAGCAGCTGCAGATCCTGCGCAAGCTCGGGCAGGCCGAGGCCTTCGAGACCTTCCTCCAGACGAAGTACGTCGGGCAGAAGCGCTTCAGCCTCGAGGGCGGTGAGTCGCTCATCCCGATGCTCGACACCATCCTCACCGGTGCGGCGCGCGACGGCCTCGACGAGGTCGCGATCGGCATGGCCCACCGCGGCCGCCTCAACGTCCTCGCCAACATCGCCGGCAAGTCCTACGCCCAGGTCTTCTCCGAGTTCGAGGGCAACCAGGACCCGCGCACCATCCAGGGCTCCGGGGACGTCAAGTACCACCTCGGCACGGTCGGCCAGTTCACCGCGCACACCGGGGAGCAGACGCGGGTGTACCTCGCAGCCAACCCCTCCCACCTCGAGGCCGTCAACGGTGTCCTCGAGGGCGTCACGCGCGCCAAGCAGGACCGCATCGACCTCGGCCAGCAGGGCTTCTCCGTGCTGCCGATCCTCATCCACGGCGACGCGGCCTTCGCCGGCCAGGGTGTGGTGACCGAGACGCTCCAGCTGTCCCAGCTGCGCGGCTACCGCACCGGCGGCACCGTGCACATCCTGGTGAACAACCAGATCGGCTTCACCACCGGGCCGGCGAGCTCCCGCTCCACCCACTACCCCACCGACGTCGCCAAGGGTCTGCAGATCCCGATCTTCCACGTCAACGGGGACGACCCCGAGGCCGTGGCCCGGGTCGCGGAGCTGGCCTACGCCTACCGGCAGGAGTTCCACAAGGACGTCATCATCGACCTCGTGTGCTACCGCCGCCGCGGGCACAACGAGGGCGACGACCCCTCGATGACCCAGCCGGTCATGTACTCCCTCATCGAGAACAAGCGCAGCACCCGCAAGCTCTTCACCGAGGCGCTCGTCGGCCGCGGGGACATCACCCCGGAGCAGGCGGAGCAGGCGCTGCACGAGTACCAGTCCGAGCTCGAGAAGGCCTTCACCGAGACCCGCGAGGTGGGCTGGCGCCCGCCCGTCCGCGAGGACGAGCAGGTCGCCGGGCTCGAGCTGCCCGAGTCGCAGCAGGTCGACGCCGGCACGATGGTCGGCTGGCAGACCGCCGTGCCCGAGCCCGTGCTCGGCCGTATCGGCACGGCGCACGTGCGCCCGCCGGAGGGCTTCTCGGTCCACCCCAAGCTCGCCAAGCTCCTCGAGCGGCGCGAGGTCATGTCCCGCGAGGGCGACATCGACTGGGGCTTCGGGGAGATCCTCGCCTTCGGCTCCCTCCTCATGGAGGGCACGCCGGTGCGCCTCGCCGGGCAGGACTCCCGCCGCGGCACCTTCGTCCAGCGTCACGCGGTCTTCCACGACTCCGCGAGCGGCGCCGAGTGGACCCCGCTCATGTACCTCACCGGGGACCAGGCGAAGTTCTGGGTGTACGACTCCTCGCTGTCGGAGTACGCCGCGATGGCCTTCGAGTACGGCTACTCGGTGGAGCGGCCCGACGCGCTCGTCCTGTGGGAGGCCCAGTTCGGTGACTTCGTCAACGGCGCGCAGATCGTCGTCGACGAGTTCATCTCCTCCTCCGAGCAGAAGTGGGGCCAGCGGTCCTCGCTCGTCCTGCTCCTGCCCCACGGCTACGAGGGCCAGGGCCCGGACCACTCCTCCGGCCGCATCGAGCGCTTCCTCCAGCTGTGCGCGGAGGAGAACATGATCGTGGCCCAGCCGAGCACGCCGGCGAACCACTTCCACATGCTCCGCCGCCAGGCCTACAACCGCCCGCGGGTGCCCCTCATCGCCTTCACCCCGAAGCAGCTGCTGCGCCTGCGCGCGGCGGCCTCCCCGCTGGAGGACTTCACCAGCGGGACCTTCCGGACCGTGATCGGCGACCAGGACGGCACCCAGGGCGACGTGAGCCGCGTGCTCCTGTGCTCCGGGCGGGTCTACTACGACCTCGCCGCGCACCGGGAGAAGACGGGCGCGACGTCCACGGCGATCATCCGGCTCGAGCAGCTGTACCCGCTCGACCAGGACGCCGTGCGCGCCGAGCTCGACCGCTACCCGGGCGCCGAGGTCGTGTGGGTGCAGGACGAGCCGGCCAACCAGGGCGCGTGGACCTTCCTGTCCGACCACCTGTCCGGTGAGGCCCTCGGCGGGCGCGAGCTGCGCCTCGTCTCCCGTCCGGCGGCCGCCTCGCCGGCCACGGGCGCGGGCCGGGTCCACAAGGAGCAGCAGGCCACCCTCCTGGAGTCGGCCTTCGGCTGACCGGAGCGGCACGACGCGGGCCGGCCCCCTCGGGGCCGGCCCGCGGTAGGTTCAGGGCACTGACGAGAAGGGAGCCAGGGTGAGCGAGAGGGACGTGCGGATCTGCGTCGTCGGCGACGAGCTGTCCGCGGGGATGGGCGACGCCCGCGGGCTCGGCTGGGTGGGGCGCGTCGTCGCCCGCACGGACAGCGAGGACCCGCTGTTCGTCACCTCGCTGGCGGTGCCGGACGAGACGTCCACCGCCCTCTCGGGGCGCTGGGAGAGCGAGTGCCAGCGGCGTTTCGCCCCCGGGAGCGACAACCGGCTCGTCGTCGCCCTCGGCTCCGCCGACCTCACCGCGGGCCTGTCCCTGGCCCGCAGCCGCCTCAACCTCGCCAACGTCCTCGACAGCGCCCGCTCGCAGCAGGTCGAGGTCTTCGTCGTCGGGCCCCCGCCCCGTCCCGGGGTGGACGGCGACGCGCTGGGCGCCCTCTCGGACGCCTACGCGGACGTCTCCACCCGCCGTCAGGTCCGCTACGTCGAGACCTTCGCGCCGCTGCGCACCCACGACCAGTGGCTGGCCGACGTCGCCGCGGGCGACGGCGTGCACCCGGGCCAGGCCGGCTACGGGCTCCTCGCGTGGCTCGTGCTCCACAACGGCTGGCACGACTGGCTGGGCCTCCCCCACCCGAGCTGACCCCGCCCTTGCGCCGAGAGCCGGATTCCTCCGCGGAGGAATCCGGCTCTCGGCGTATGTGGGTTCTAGTAGCTGCGGACCCAGCCTGGGAGGTTCATCGGGTCGATCGTCGAGCCGTTCTTCCACACCTCGAAGTGGACGTGGCAGCCGGTGACGTTGCCGGTCATGCCGGTGTAGCCGACGACGTCGCCCTTGTCGACCCACTGCCCGGCGCGCACGTTGAAGCGGCTGAGGTGGTTGGTCACCGTGACGTAGCCGCTGCCGTTCATCGTCCCGTGGTCGATGATGACCTGGTTGCCGTGCGAGGCGTTGCCCGGCGCGGGGATGGTCGCCTTGACCGTGCCGCTCGCCGCCGCGACCTGCGCGTTGCCGCACGCGGAGCGGATGTCGACGCCGGCGTGGAACCACTCGTAGCCGGCGAGCGGGTGCATGCGCATGCCGTAGGGCGAGGTGACGTACAGCGGGTTGGGCACCGGCGGGATCATCGAGCCGGAGCTGCTGCCCCCACCGTTGGTGGAGCCACCGCCGCCGGAGGACGAGCCGCCACCGCTCGAGCCGCCGCTGGACCCACCGCTGCTCTGCGCGGCGGCCGCGCGTCGCTCGCGCTCACGGCGCTCCTGCTCGCGCCGCTCGGCCTCGCGCTCGGCGACAGTGCCCGCACGGTCCGCCTCGATGCCGGCGATGATGCCCGCGAGGCGGTCGTCGTCGGCCTCCTTCTGGGCGAGGTCCTCGTTGAGCCGGCCCTGCAGCGCCTCGAGCTCGGCCGCCAGCGCCGTCTGCTGCTCCTGGATCTGGACGATCTCCTGGCGGTGCGCGTCGGCGGCGGCCCGCGCCTCGTCGGCGGCGGCCACGGCCTCCTCGGCCTGCGCGTGGAGCTGGTCGATGCGGTCGCGCACGGCCTGCTGGCGCAGCTCGCGGTTGCGGTTGACGGCGGTGATGGTCTCGAGGTCGGTGATGACCTTCGTCTGGGTGCGCACCGCGGTGTCGACGATGGCCGTCTGGCGGATGAACTCCTCGCTCGACTCCGCGTTGAGGACCACCGACAGCCCGCTGAGGGAGGCCCCGCCGCGGTAGGTGCTGCGGGCGAGCTCACCGATGGACGAGCGGGTCGACTCGATCTGCGCGTCCCCCTCGGCGAGCTGCTCGCCGAGGTCCCCGAGCTCGCTCTCCGCGAGGGTGAGGCGGTCGGCCACCGCCTGCTCCTCGCGCTCGGCGGCCGCGAGCGCGTCCTGCGCCTCGGCCAGGGCGGCCTCGGCCAGGGGGAGGCGCGCGTTGGCGTCCTCGAGGGCGAGGTAGGCCGTGGCGAGGTCGGCGTTGGTGCCCTCGAGCCTGGACTCCAGCGCCTCCCGCTCACGGGCGAGCTCCTCGCGCTCCTCCCGCTGCTGGCGCAGCTGGCGGTCGTACTCGCGGATCTCGTCGTCGTAGTCGGCGACGGCGGAGGTCCCGCCGGCGAGGAGCACGACGGCGAGCGTCGCGGACAGCAGCGCGCGGAGGCGGCGGGGACTACGGGAGCTCGTCATGTCAGACCCTCGTGTAGCGGCTCAGGGACACCAGCGAGCTGATGCCGGCGAGCAGGATGGCGGCGGCGACGAGGAGCGGCGCGATGAGCAGGACGTCGCCGGTGTCGACGAACTGCACCCACTGGAACTCCGTCGCCAGCCACCCCTCGACGAGGTAGCGCGCGGCGAGCCAGAGCCCGCCGACGGCGAGCGCCGCACCGGCGAGCGCGGCGAGCGCGCCCTCGAGCATGAAGGGCAGCTGGATGAAGAGGTTGGAGGCGCCCACGAGCCGCATGATCGACGTCTCACGCCGTCGGCTCATCGCCGACAGCCGGATCGTCGTCGTGATGAGGAGGACCGCGGTGACGATCATGACGCCGGCGAGGGCGACGGCGAGGAGCGTGGCGCGGTCGAGGATGAGGAAGAGCGGCTCGAGGAGCGCGCGCTGGTCGACGACGTCCTCGACACCGGGCCGGCCGGTGAGCTCGTCGGCGACCACCTGGTACTGCTCGGGGTCGACGAGCTTGATCCGGAAGGACACCTGCATCTGCTCGGGGGTGAGGGACTGCGTCCACACCGTGTCGGGCATCTGCTCCTGGAAGGCCGCGTAGGCCTCCTCCTTGGTCTCGAAGAAGACCTCGTCCACGTAGGGGGCGAGCGCCTCGGAGGCGAGGAGCCCCTCGATGTCCGCGAGCTGGTCGTCGCTCACCTCACCGGTGGCGCAGGTGGGCACCGCGGAGTCCTGCGGGCACATGAAGACGGAGACCTCGACGCGGTCGTACCAGTCGTCCTTCATGTTGCCGATCTGCATCTGCAGCAGCGCGGCGGCGCCGACGAAGACGAGGGAGATGAAGGTGACGAGGACGACGGAGATCGTCATCGACACGTTGCGCCGCAGCCCGGAGGCGAGCTGGGAGAGGACGAAGCGAAGTCTCATGGCCGCTACCTCGCCGCACCGTAGACGCCGCGGGACTGGTCGCGCACCGTCCGGCCGTCCTCGAGCTCGATGACGCGCTTGCGCATCTGGTCGACGATCTCGTCGTCGTGGGTGGCCATGACCACCGTCGTGCCGATCCGGTTGATCCGGTCGAGCAGCCGCATGATCCCGATCGACGTCGTCGGGTCGAGGTTGCCGGTGGGCTCGTCGGCCAGGAGGATCGCGGGCCGGTTGACGAAGGCGCGGGCGATGGCCACGCGCTGCTGCTCACCACCGGACAGCTCGTGCGGCATGCGCTTCTCCTTGCCCTCCAGGCCCACGGTCTCGAGGACCTCGGGGACCGTGGTGAGCACGTGGTGGCGCGGCTTGCCGATGACCTGCAGGGCGATGGCGACGTTGTCGAACACCGTCTTGTTCGGCAGCAGCCGGAAGTCCTGGAAGACCATGCCGATCTGGCGGCGCAGCTGGGGCACGCGCCACTGGGAGACCGTGGACAGGTCCCGGCCCAGGGCGAAGACCTGCCCCGAGGTGGCGCGCTCCTCGCGCAGGACGAGCCGCAGGAAGGTCGACTTCCCGGAGCCGGACTGGCCGACGAGGAAGACGAACTCGCCACGCTCGATCTCCAGGGTCACCTGGTCCAGCGCGGGTCGCGCGCCCCTGGCGTACACCTTGGAGACGTTCTCGAATCGAATCATGCTCTGTGGCCAGTCTCGGAAGTGGGGGAAGGCGGAACTCTGGCCTTGTCGAGAGTAGGCACGCGTCTCCCCCGCTCCGCCGCCGACACGCCGACGGCGCTGCCGCGGCCCCGCCGTGCACCGCCGGTCCACCGGCAGGCGCTACCGGCGGATGTACCCCCGGTCGGTGGCGGCCGCGACGGCGGCGGTCCGGGAGCCGACGCCCAGCTTGGTGTAGATGTGCGCCAGGTGTGACTTCACGGTCGCCGGGCTGAGGTAGAGCTCGGAGCCGACCTGCTGGTTGCTCAAGCCGCGCGCGACCAGCTGGAGGATCTCGACCTCCCGCGGACTGAGCGACTCAGCCCGGCTGCGCACCCGGTTCATCAGACGGGTGGCGATAGCCGGGGCCAGTGCGGACCTGCCGCCGGCAGCGGCCCGGACCGCGGCGGTCAGCTCCTCCGGCGGGGCGTCCTTGAGGAGGTACCCGGTCGCGCCCGCCTCCACCGCGGCGAGGATGTCGACGTCCGTCTCGTAGGTGGTGAGGACGAGAACTCGCGGACCCCCGGCACGTGCGGTGATGGCGGCAGTCGCCTCCGAGCCGTGCATGCCCCCGCCGAACTGGAGGTCCATGAGGACGACGTCGACGGACGTCGTCCCGCACAGCTTGACGGCCTCCTGCGCCGTGGCGGCCTCCGCGACGACGACAAGGTCCGGTTCGGTCTCGAGCACGGCCCGCAGACCCGCGCGCACCACAGGGTGGTCATCGGCGAGCAGCAGCCGGATGCGCGACGTGCTCACGGAGCCACCTCCTCGCGGGTGAGCGGCAGCCGGACGGCGACCACGGTTCCCCGCCCGGGCTCCGACTCGACCGTCAGTGTGCCGTGGAGCGCCTCCGCCCGGGCGCGCATCGTCATCAGGCCGAAGCCACCGTCCGCGGCTCGGTGGTCATCCTGCGCGTCGAAGCCCACGCCGTCGTCGGCGACCTCGAGGCGGACCTCGTGGCCGACGACGTCGAGCCTGAGGCGTGCGCGTGTCGCGGCGGCGTGCTGGACGACGTTCGCCAGTGCCGACTGCGCGACCCGCAGCAGCGCCACCTCGTGGCTCGTCGGCAGCTGGTCCAGTGCCGCGGCGGCGATGGCGGTGGGCACACCCGCCTCGGTCGTGGCGGCGGCCAGTCGCTCCAGCGCGGCCGGCAGCGCGCCTGCGTCGAGTCCTGGCGGCGTCTCGTCACGCACGAATCGTCGGGCCTCGGCAAGGTTGTCCATGGCTGCCTCCCGGGCGCGGACGACGTGGCCGGCCGCGACCGCCGGCCTGTCCGGCAGCGCCCGCTCCGCGGCGCGCAGCAGCAGCTGGATGCTCGACAAGCCCTGAGCGAGTGTGTCGTGGATCTCCCGGGCGAGGCGCTCGCGCTCGGTGAGCATGCCGGCGGCGCGCTCGGCAGCGGCCAGCTCGGCCCGGGTCTCGGTGAGCTCGAGGATGAGCCGCCGGCGAGCGTCGCTCTCGCGGTACAGCGCCTGGTAGCCGAGCACGGTCGCCACGGCCACCGCAGCACCTAGAACCGGGCCCACGACCATCGGCGCGGTGAGCGTGTGCTGGTGCCAGCCGAAGCCGGCAACGGCCGCGACAGTCGTCGCCGCGACGGCCAACAGCCCGGGTCGCAGGGGCAACAGATGCAGCTGGAGGAAGAAGAGCGGGAAGGCGAGCCACACCGCGTCGGCGGAGATCGTCAGGAGGACCAGCCAGCACACCGCGACGGCAGCGAGCCACAGCGCGGCCACCCGCGGCGAGCGACGCACCCGTGGCACCAGCGAGCCGACGCCGTAGACGGCGGCCATGACGCTCGCCGACGTGACCACGGCGCCGACACTCGGCACGTCCGACTGCCTGGTGACCGCACGCAGCACCGTGAGCCCGAGCATGGCGAGCACCAGCAGGTGCAGGCACCGGCGCAGCACCCGCAGCACGGGGGTCAGCGCGTCGGGGTTCACAGGACACCCAGCGTAGGCGCGGCTCCGTCCGGCGGCATCGGCCGAAAGGTGTAACGGCGCATCGGTCGGTCGGCCACCGGAACGCGGCCGAGCGCCCGATGCCCGACAGGGGACCTCGCCCGGAGGCTGGGACCAGCGCCGGGGAACCACCCGGGCACCAAGACGTGAGGAGGACCGATCGTGTTCCTGGCCTGGAGAGACCTGCGATTCGCCAAGGGGAGGTTCATGCTCATGGGGGCCGTTGTCGTGCTCATCACCGTGCTCGTCGGGCTGGTCTCCGGTCTGACGGCCGGGCTGGCACGGCAGAGCACCTCGGCGATCACCGCCCTGCCCGCCGACCACCTGGCCTTCGCCGCCCCGGCCGACGGCGAGGGCGTCGCCTTCACCGCCTCCAGTGTCGAGGAGCCCACCTGGCGGGCATGGGCCGCGCAACCCGGCGTCAGTCGGGCCGAGCCGCTCGCCATCACGACCACCCGGGCGCAGGCCGGGAAAGCCACCGCCAGCGTCTCGAGCTTCGGCGTGCTGCCGGGCTCCGGCCTTGCCCCGGCCGAGGTCACGGCCGGCACTGTCGTCCTGTCTACCGCCGCGGCCGAGGACCTGGACGCCGCAGCGGGTGACACGATCACGCTCGCGGGCACCGACCTCACCGTCGCCGCCGTGGCCGGGGACGACTCCTTCAGCCACACCCCCGTCGTGTGGGCGGCACTCGACGACGTCCAGCAGCCCGGCCACGGCGGCACGCCGGTGGCCACCGTGGTCGCGCTGACGACCACCGGCACAGCCGGCCTCGCCACGGCCGACGCCGAGCTCGGCACCGAGACCGTCAGCCGCGAGGACGCACTCAGCGCGATCGGCTCCTACACCTCGGAGAACGGCTCGCTGCAGCTCATGCGGGGCTTCCTGTTCGCCATCTCCGCGCTGGTGATCGGGGCGTTCTTCACGGTGTGGACCATCCAGCGCTCCGGGGACGTGGCGGTGCTCAAGGCGCTCGGCGCCTCGACGCGCTACCTGCTGGGCGACGCTCTCGGTCAGGCCGCGGTCCTGCTCGCCCTGGGCACCGGCCTGGGCACGGCGATCGTCGCCGGGATCGGCCTGGCGATCGGCGGCGCCGTGCCCTTCGTCCTCAGCGCGACGACGACGCTGCTGCCCGCCCTCGTCCTCATCGCCCTCGGTGTCCTGGGCGCCGGCCTCGCCGTGCGCCGGATCACCTCCGTCGACCCCCTGACCGCACTTGGGAGCGCCCGATGACCCTCGACCTGTCCCACATCACCCTCACCTACCCCGACGGCTCGTCGCGGCTGACCGCCCTCGACGACGTCACCGTGAGCGTCCCGGCCGGCACCGTGACCGCGCTCGTCGGCCCCTCGGGCTCCGGCAAGTCGAGCCTGCTGGCTGTCGCCGCCACGCTCATCATCCCCGACTCCGGGCGCGTCGTCGTCGCCGGCAACGACACCACACGCCTGAGCCGCGAGGAGCTGACCGACCTGCGCCGGACCAGCATCGGCACGATCTTCCAGCAGCCGAACCTGCTGCCGTCGCTGACGGCGGTCGAGCAGCTGCAGGTGGTCGCCCACCTCGCCGGGACGCCCGCCGCCTCGGCACGTGCCCGCGGGCTGGAGCTGCTCGACGCCGTCGGGCTGGCCGACCGCGCCGACCACCGACCGCACCAGCTGTCCGGGGGGCAGCGGCAGCGGGTGAACATCGCCCGGGCGCTGATGAACGAGCCTGCGGTGCTGCTGGTCGACGAGCCGACGAGCGCCCTGGACCACGAGCGCGGTGCGGCCGTGCTCGGCCTCCTCACCGCGCTCACGCGGGAACGGCGGACCGCGACGGTGCTCGTCACCCACGACCGGTCCCAGCTGGGCGGCGTGGACGCCGTCGTGGAGATCCACGACGGCGCGGTCACCGCACGCAGCGAGCTGGCCACGACGGGCTGAGCTCGCGAGCGCGGTGAGCTCAGGCGGCGTCGCCCTCGTGCTGCTTGCGCCAGCGGATGCCGGCCTCGATGAAGTCGTCGATCTCGCCGTCGAACACGGCCGAGGGGTTGCCCTGCTCATGCTCGGTGCGCAGGTCCTTGACCATCTGGTAGGGCTGCAGGACGTAGGAGCGCATCTGGTCGCCCCAGCTGGCCTTGACGTCGCCGGCGAGCGCCTTCTTCGCGGCGCTCTCCTCCTGCTGGCGCACGAGGAGCAGGCGGGACTGCAGGACGCGCAGCGCGGCCGCCCGGTTCTGGATCTGGGACTTCTCGTTCTGCATCGACACGACGATCCCGGTGGGGATGTGGGTCATGCGCACCGCGGAGTCGGTCGTGTTGACCGACTGGCCACCCGGGCCGGAGGAGCGGAACACGTCGACCTTGATCTCCGACTCGGGGATCTCGACGTGGTCGGTCTGCTCGATGAGCGGGATGACCTCGACGGCGGCGAAGGACGTCTGGCGCCGGCCCTGGTTGTCGAAGGGGGAGATCCGCACGAGGCGGTGGGTGCCGGCCTCGACGGAGAGGTGGCCGAAGGCGTAGGGCGCCTTGATCTCGAAGGTCACGCTCTTGAGTCCCGCCTCCTCGGCGTAGGACGTGTCGAGCACCTTGGCCGGGTAGCCGTGCCGCTCGGCCCAGCGCAGGTACATGCGCATGAGCATCTCAGCGAAGTCTGCGGCGTCGACGCCGCCGGCGCCCGCACGGATCGTCACGACGGCCTCACGCTGGTCGTACTCCCCGGACAGGAGCGTGCGGACCTCGAGGTCCTCGAGGTCCTTACGGACCGCGGCAAGCTCGGCCTCGGCGTCCTGGAGGAAGGCGTCGGCGTCCGCGCCGTCCTCCTCCTGGCCGAGCTCGACGAGCGCCTCGAGGTCCTCGATGCGCTGGCCCATCCGCTCGACCCGGTTGAGCTCGGCCTGGGCGTGGGAGAGCTGGCTCGTCACCGCCTGCGCGGCGTCCTGGTCGTCCCACAGGTCGGGGGCACCGGCCTTCTCGGAGAGCTCGGCGATCTGCGCGCGCAGGGCGACCGGGTCCGTCACCGCGCTGATCGCGCGGTAGGTGGAGCGCAGCTGCTGGATCTCGTTCGGGAAGTCGATGGCCACGGTCACCCAGGCTACGCGATGGCGCGCGCCCAGGAGGCACCGCTCCCGCTCAGCCGACGACGAGCCCCACGGCGAGGGCGATCATCACGACGCCGATGACGGCGTCGAGCACCCGCCAGGTGCCCGGGCGGCGCAGCGCGGGGGCCGCCGCGCGGGCGCCCACGCCGAGGGCGGTGAACCAGGTGACGCTGCCGACGACGGCCCCGGCCGCGAACCACCACCGCCCCACCTCGCCGTGCTGGTTCCCGATCGAGCCGAGCAGGAGGACGGTGTCGAGGTACACGTGCGGGTTGAGGTAGGTGAGCGCGAGGGCGGTGAGGGCCACCTGGCGGCGGGTGGCCGGGCCGGCCTCGCGCGCCTCGAGCGCCTGCGGGCGGCGGGCGTCGCGCAGCGAGCGCAGCCCGTAGGCGGCGAGGTAGGCCGCGCCGGCCCACCGCAGCACCGTGAGGAGCACCGGGGTGCCGGCGACGACCGAGCCCACGCCGCTGACCCCGACGGTGATGAGCAGCGCGTCGGACAGCGCGCAGATGGCGACGACGAGGCCGACGTGGCTGCGGGTCAGGCCCTGGCGCAGGACGAAGGCGTTCTGCGCGCCGATGGCGACGATGAGGGACAGACCCGTGAGGAGTCCGGCGAGGAGGGGCGTCACGAGGACGAGGCTAGGAGCGGTCGGTCCTGAAGCCAAACAACAGTTTCTGCTGCCGCATTAGCATTGCTTCATGCACCTGCGCCCGGAGCAGCTCGCGGCGCTCGTCGCCATCGTCGACGAGGGCAGCTTCGATGCCGCCGCCCACCACCTGTCCGTCACGCCGTCCGCGGTCAGCCAGCGCATCCGCGCGCTCGAGAGCCAGGTCGGGCAGGTTCTCCTCCTGCGCACGACGCCGAGCCGCGTCACGGAGGCCGGCGCCGCCGTCCTCCGCACTGCCCGGCAGCAGCAGCTCCTGGAACGCGAGCTGCGTGCCGAGCTGTCCGCCACCGGTGGAGCGGGGACGGCGCCCCTCCCCGTGGCGGTCAACGCCGACTCCCTCGCCACCTGGTTCGTGCGGGTCCTCGCCGAGTGCGCCTCGTGGCCCGACGTCAGCCTGCGGCTCCACGTCGAGGACCAGGGCCACTCCGCCACCCTGCTCCGCACCGGGGCCGTCCTCGGTGCGGTGACCTCGGAGCCCGTCGCGGTGCAGGGCTGTGCGGTCGAGCCCCTCGGCACGATGCGCTACGTTCCCGTGGCCGCGCCGGAGCTGGCCGCGCGGTGGACACGCGGTCGCGCCGTCGAGTGGGCGGGCATGCCCGTCGTGCGGTTCAACGCCAAGGACGACCTCCAGCAGCGGGTGCTCGCGGCCCGTGGCGTCGCGGCATCACCCCCGACGCACGTCGTCCCGTCCTCGGAGGGCTTCCTCGCGGCCGTCCGTGCCGGGCTCGGCTGGGGTGTCGTGCCGGAGGAGCAGCTGGGGGACGACGTCGAGCGCGGACGCCTGGTCCGCCTCCCCGGGCGCGACCGGGTCGACGTCCCGCTGTACTGGCAGCGCTGGCGCCTGCGCTCGGAGCGGATCGACAGGGTCACCGCCGCGGTCCGCTCGGCGGCCGCGACCCTCCACCCCTGAGCAGGTCCGCCGCTCAGAAGGTGTAGGCGATGACGACCATCGCGATGAGGACGACGGCGATGACGGCCGTCGTCACCC
Organism: Oceanitalea stevensii; assembly: GCF_014837105.1. Taxonomy (GTDB): domain Bacteria; phylum Actinomycetota; class Actinomycetes; order Actinomycetales; family Actinomycetaceae; genus Oceanitalea; species Oceanitalea stevensii. Next base: position 840,247 of record NZ_JACSPO010000001.1, read on the forward strand.
GCCACCACAGGGGCTGGACGGGCCGGTGCCGGTCGCCGTCGTCACGGAGCTCCGGGGGCAGGTCGCTCATCGCCGTTCCTTCCGTCGGTAGGCGGGGGTCCCGATGGCCAGCACGATGAAGGCCAGCACCATGACCCCGATGATCACCGTAGCCATCGCGACGGCGTCCTCGCCGAGGACGCCGACGAGCGGGCTCACGACGCCGGCGAGACCGGCCTGGGCGGCACCGATGAGCGCGGCCGCGGAGCCTGCCCGCTCGCCGTGGCGGCTGAGCGCGAGGGCGCTCGCGTTGGGCGGCACCACGGAGTTGACGGCGAGGAGCAGCCAGAGCGGGACGACGATCCCCACGAGCCCCGCGATGTCGCGGAAGGCGATGACGTAGAGGACGACGGCGAGCACGAGCGCGATCGGCACCGCCACCCGCATGATGTGGAGCGGGTCGAAGCGCTGGACGATCGCGGCGTTGACCTGCGCGCCCAGGACGAGGCCGATGCCGTTGAGGGCGAAGAGGAGCGCGAACTGGGTCTCCCCCAGTCCGTACTGCTCCTGGAAGACGAAGGGCGAGCCGGCGACGTAGCTCATGAGCGCGCCCAGACCCAGGCCCGGGAGGATCGCGAGCGCGACGAACTGCCGGTCGCGCAGCAGCACCCGGTAGCCGCGCAGCGCCCCGCCGACCCCCTCGCTGCGACGTCGCTCCGGGGGCAGCGACTCGGGCAGGAAGCGCCACATGAAGAGCATGAGAGCCACGCCCAGCGCGGCGAGCACCCCGAAGACGGCACGCCAGCCGGCGATGTCGGCGACGAGGCTGCCGGCCGTCGGGGCGAGGAGGGGCGCGATGCCGATGACGAGCATGAGCCGGGAGAGGATCGCCGAGGCGGTCGCCCCGCTGTAGCGGTCGCGGATGACCGCCATCGCCGTCGTCGTCGCGGCCGCGTTGCCGATGCCCTGGATGACGCGCAGGACGAGCAGCGGGACGATCCCGGCCGCGAAGATGCACAGCACCGAGGCGATGACGTGGAGCAGGACGCCGACCATGGCGGGGCGGCGCCGGCCGAAGCGGTCGGACAGCGGGCCGGCGATGAGCTGGCCCACCGCACCGCCGATGAGGACGCCGGTGATGGTGCCCTGGACGAGGGCGGGCGTCGTGTCGAGCTCGGTCGCCACCACGGGCAGCGACGGGAGGTACATGTCGGTGGTGACCGCGGGCAGCGCGGCCATGACGCCGACGAGGAGGATGAACTTCGCACTGGGCCGCGGGGACCGCGGGGCGAGGTTGGTCACCGGTCAATGGTGCACCACCGCCGGGGCTCGCCCCTGTCCGGGTCGGCCCCGGCGGTGTGACTCCTGACTCAGTCGTCCGAGACGGTCACGGTGACGTCGATGTTGCCCCGGGTGGCGTGGGAGTAGGGGCAGACCTCGTGGGCCTTGTCGGCGAGCTGCTGGGCCTGCTCGTGCGGCACGTCCGGGAGCACGACCTCGAGGGTGACGGCGAGGCCGAAGCCGCCGTCCTCGCGCTTGCCGATGTCGACGCGCCCGCCCACGGTCGAGCCCTGGACGTCGACCCCGGCCTGGCGGGCGACGCCCTGCAGCGCGGAGTGGAAGCAGGCGGCGAAGCCCGCGGCGAAGAGGAGCTCGGGGTTGGCGCCGTTCCCGGAGCCGCCCATCTCCGTGGGGACGGCCATGTCGAGGTCGAGCCGGCCGTCGGGGGTGCTCACGTGGCCGTCGCGGCCCGCGCCGGTGGACAGTGCTTCAGCGGTGTAGATGGCTTCCATCGCCCCACCATCGGTCAGCGGCGGCCGGCGCGCACTCCGGTGGACCGGTCGCCCGTCAGCTCGGCGAGCGCCGAGCCGAGCCGGCGCTCGATCTCCTCCTCCGTCAGCCGCCCGGCCTCCAGGGTGCGGTCGGCCCCGACGTAGTAGAACGCCGCGCCGATCTCCTCCAGCGGCCGGCCGGTCCGCCGCGACCAGGCGAGGCGGTAGAGGGCGAGCTGGAGCTCGCGGGCCGCGAGGGTGTGGGCGTCCCGGGGCGGCGCACCGGTCTTCCAGTCCACGACCTGCAGACCCTGCTCGTCGTCGAAGACGGCGTCGATCCGGCAGCGGACCACCGTGCCGGCCACCGCCGTCTCGAGGTCGACCTCCACCGCGACGGGGCGGCGGGTGGCCCACGCCGAGGTGGTGAAGGTGCGCTTGAGCGCCTCGAGGTCCGGGGCGGCGCCCGCCCGCGGCTCCCCGGGCTCCTCGGCGCCGAGGAGGGCGTCGGCCCCCTCGACGTCGAGCAGGCTGGGCGCGCCGTAGTACTCCTCGACCCAGGCGTGGAAGAGGTTGCCGACGCTGGCGTGCTCGCTCGGTGCGCTCGGCATGGGCCGGCGGCGCTCCAGGGCGAAGGCGTGCGGGTCCTGGGCGAGCCCGACGACCCCGGAGGCGGACAGGTGCGTGCCGAGGGAGACCTCCAGCCCGGCGGCGCGGGACTCCTCGCGCTCGCGGAGGAGCAGCTCGGCGTCGCGCGCCCAGCGGGCGACGTCGGCCGAGCGCTCCGCGGGGAGCCCGGTGGCGGTGCGGACGGCGACGGCGGCGGCCTCGAGGCGCTCGCGCCGCTCGCCGAGCGGGTCGAGGGGCCACGTCGCGGCCACCACGCGCTCGAGGCTCGGGTTGACGGCGTCCTCGGCCGGCTCCGCGGCCCAGCCGAGCGGTGCCTCCTCGACGAGCCCGGCGTCCCGCGGCTCGGTGAGGAAGCGGGAGGGCGGCAGCGGCGTCTTGCCGGTGCGGAACCACGAGCCGGTGAGCAGCAGGGTGTGCCGGGCCCGGGTGACGGCGACGTACGCGAGGCGCCGCTCCTCGCCCACGGCGTGCCGGCCACCGTCGCGCCGGAGCTGGACGAGGGCGTCGCGGACGTCGGCGTGGGTGGGCGCCGGGGGGATGTCGAGGGCGGGCAGGCTCTCGGCGTCGCCGCGCAGCGGGTAGGGCAGCGCGGTGCGGTCGGTGAGCCAGCCGGCGGAGCTGACCGCGCCGTCGGCCGACGGGCGCCCCTTGTAGCTGGGGAACTGGGACTCCACCATGCCCGGCACGGCGACGACGTCCCACTCCAGGCCCTTGGCGGCGTGGACGGTGAGCACCTGGACGGCTCCGGGCTCGGGGTCCGCGTCGACCGGCTCGAGGCCGCGCTCGCGCTCCTCTGCGGCGTCGAGCCAGCCGAGGAAGGTGCCCAGGCCCCCTCCCCCGGTGTCCGCGGCGAAGGAGGCGGCGACGTCGACGAAGGCGTCGAGGTTGCCCCGGGCGTGCGCGGGCACGCGGCCGGCGCGCGCGGCGACCTCGATGTCCAGGCCCATGAGCGTGATCGTGTGCGCGACGACCTCGGGCAGGGAGAGGTAGCTGAGCGAGCGGACCTGGCGCAGGAGGTCGCCCAGGCGACGAACGCGCCGCAGCCCGTCGGTGGTCATCGCGGCGCCCGACGGCGCCCGCCACCCCGGGGCGGGGGGCTCGTCGACGGCCTCGACGACGCTCGCCTCCCCCTTGGCGCCGGTGGCCGCTGCGAGGGAGCGTGCCCAGGCGCCGAGGACGTGGAGGTCGGCGGCGCCGAGCCCGGCGCCGGTGAGCAGCCGCATGGCGGAGTCGCCGCGCGAGGCGTCGTGGGCGGCCTCGAGGGCGGCGCGGACGTCGACAACCTCCGGCGCGGCGAGCAGCCCGCCGAGGCCGAGGACCTCGACCGGGACGCCGCGGGCGCGCAGCGCCTCGACGACGCCGGTGAACTGGGAGCGGGTGCGGCACAGCACGGCGGCCGTCTGCTCCGGGGCCCAGCGCTCGACGAAGAAGTCGGCGATGCCGGCGACCTCGTCCTCCACCGACTCGGCGTAGCCGGCGAGCACCCGCCCCTCCCCCGCTCCCGGGCGGGCGACGAGCTCGGGCACCTCCACGGGGGCCGGGCCGGAGTCCTCCGGCAGCCGCAGCGGCCCGGACACCCGGTTGGCGACCGCGAGGATGCGGGCGTCGTTGCGCCACGAGGTCCGCAGGTAGCGGGTGGGGGTGTGCTCCTGTCCCGCGCGGCCCAGGCTGGGGAACTGCGCCGGGAAGTCGGCGAGCGCCGCGGCGGCGGCCCCTCGCCAGCCGTAGATCGCCTGGTTCGGGTCACCGACGGCGGTGACTGCGTGACCGCCGCCGAAGACCGAGGACAGCAGCCGCAGCTGGGCCACCGAGGTGTCCTGGTACTCGTCGAGCAGGACGAGGGGGTACTGCTCGCGCAGCGCCTGCCCGACGGCGGGCACGGTCTCGGCGATCCGTGCCGCCATGGCCACCTGGTCGGCGAAGTCCATGACGCCGTGCTCCCGCTTGGCCCGGGCGTAGGCGTCGACGAGGTCGAGGACCGCCAGCCGCTCGCGCAGGGAGGCGACGGTCTTGCGGGTGTCGGCGTAGGGCTCCTTCGTCCGGCCGGACGGCGTCGCGTCGGTGAGCGAGCCGGCGAGCTGCTCGAGCTGCTCGCGGGCGTCGTCGGTGGACAGGAGGTGCTCGGCGAGCGCCCCGGACAGGGAGAGCACCGCCTCGGTGACGGAGCCGGGCGTGGCGTCGACGTCGAGGGCCTCGTGCCAGCCCTGGACGACGCCGTCGGCGAGCTGCCAGGCGCCGGCCTCGGTGACGAGCCGGGCGTCGGGGTCCATGCCGATGCGGAGCGCGTGCTCCTTGGCGATGTCCGCGGCGAAGGAGTTGTAGGTGGCGATGGTGGGGCGGTCGACGTCCATGCGGGCGTCGTCGACGGCGAGCAGACCCGCGCGCCGCAGCTGGCGCAGGCGCAGCCGGACGCGGTCGGAGAGCTCGGCGGCGGCCTTGCGGGTGAAGGTGAGGCCGAGGACCTCGTCGGCGCGCACCTGCCCGTTCGCGACGAGGTAGACGACGCGCGCGGACATCGTCTCGGTCTTGCCCGACCCGGCGCCGGCGACGACGAGCTGCGGCGCGAGCGGCGCCTCGATGACGGCCTGCTGCTCCTCGGTGGGCACGTGCTGGCCGAGCGCGCGGGCGATGTCCGCGGGGCTGTGCCGGACGGGGGTGAGGATCTCGGTCACTGGGTCACCTGTCGTCCCTCGCTCTGGACCGGGCAGCTGCGCCGCACCGGGCAGTGGCTGCAGCCGGGGTTGACGCGTGCCTCGAAGGACGCCCCGGCCATGGTGTCGGCGACCCGGGCGACGAGCGTGTGCGCCCAGGCGGGGTCCTCCGCGTCCCGTGGCGGGACCTGGCGCCGCTCGGTGGCACCGGCCTTGCCCGTGCCGAGGTAGACGAGCCGCGCCCCGGCCGACTCGCCGGCACCGGGGAGCCCCCCGGCCTCGACGGCGACCTGGTAGGTGGCCAGCTGCGCGTTGGTGCGGGCCTCCTCCTCGCTCACCGGGTTCTTGGAGGTCTTGAGGTCGACGACACGGACGACCTCGCCGTCGCCGTCGCCGTCCGGGCCGAGGCGCTCGACGCGGTCGATGCGCCCGACCAGCCGGGCCCGCCCGACGTCCGCGGTGAAGGCGGTCTCGACGTCGACCTCCCCCGGGACCCCGGCCACGTAGTGCGCCAGGCGCTCGACCATGAGCGCGGCCTCCGCCCGCGAGCGCCGCCCCACCCAGCCCTCACCCAGGCCGAGGGAGGACCAGCGGGCCTCGAGCGCCGCACGCAGCTCCTCGAGGGTCCCGTGGGGGTGCTCGGCGGCGATGTCGTGGACGAGGTTGCCCAGCGACTGGTCCAGGGAGTCCTCCCGCCGGCCGCCCGCGGCCTGCAGGGCCCAGCGCAGCGGGCAGCGGTCGGCGGTCTCGACGGTGGAGGGGGTGACGGGCACCTGCTGGTCGGGGCCGTGGAGCGGCGCGGTGCTGCTCGCCGTCGCCAGGCCGTGCCACTCCTCGGGGTCCGCGCCGGGCACCTCCTGCGCGGCGAGGTGGGCGAGGAGCGCGGCCGCCGCCTCGTACCGGTCGGGCCGGCCGGCGCCGCGCGCCCGGGCGAGGAGCTCGGAGTCGAGGGCGGCGCGCAGCTCGGCGACGAGCCCGCGCAGGTCGAGGGCGGGCGGCACGGGGCCGGCGGCCTCCTCCGCGGAGTCGGCGCCGAGGAGCTCGAGGAAGGAGGAGGGGCGGTCGTCGAGGTCGAGGACGGCGGTGGCGACGAGCCGGCGGGTGGCCCGCGAGACGGCGACGGCGAGCATGCGCAGCTCGTCGTCGAGGACGTCCCGGCGCGCCTGGCTGCGCGCCACGGGCGTGCCCGGCTCACGCCGGCCGGAGGCGATGTCGGCGAGCTCACCCGCCCCGAGCAGCGTGTCGCGCAGGCGGAGGTCGGGCCACACGTCCTCCTGGAGCCCGGCGAGGACGACGACCTCCCACTGCCCGCCCCCGGTGCCGGCCGGGGTGAAGATCGAGACCGTCTCGCGGCGCTGGCCCTGGGCGGCGAGGGTGTCGGCGGCGATGTCCTGGGCGAGCACCTCGGCGACGAAGCCGGCGGGCCCCGCCCCGGCGTGCCGCTCGTCGAACTGCTCGGCGGCGCGGAAGAGCGCCATGAGGGCGTCGAGGTCGGCGTCGGCACGCTCCCCGGTGGCGCCCCCGGCGAGGGCGCGCCGGCGCCACGGCTCGGCGAGCCCGGCGGCGTCCCACAGCGCCCACAGCACCTCGGTGGCACCGCCGCCGCGCTCGTGGGCCGCGCGCCCGGCCGCCAGCACCCGGCTCACGCGGACCGGGCCGGCGCGGTGCGGCCCGGGCAGGGTGGCGGCGCGCACCGGCTCGGCGAGCACCTCGAGGAGGAGCTCGTCGGTGGCGGCCCGCACCGCGACCGGGGCGCTGCCCTCGGGCAGCTCGGCCGCGACCGCGCCGCGCAGCGCGCGCCGCAGGCCGCGCAGCGACACCGAGTCCATCCCCCCGAGCGGGGAGCACAGGAGCGCGACCGCGGCCTCGGCGTCCAGCGTGCCGGTGACCGCGCGCAGCGCGGTGAGGAGGGGACGCACGGCGGGCTCCTCGCGCAGCGCCTGCCGCGCGCCCTCCTGCGCGACCGGGACCCCGGCCTCGCGCAGCTGGCGGCGCAGCCCGGCGACCTGGCCCGTGGAGCGCACGACGACGACCATCTGCGACCACGGCGTGCCGTGGTGCAGGTGCTCCTCACGCAGCCGCCGGGCGACGTGCGCCGCCTGCTGGCTGGGGCTGCGCAGGACGGCCGTCTCGACGCCGCGGGGCGGCTCGTCCGGGCGCGGCTCGGGCTCGCGGACCTCGGCGTGCGGGGCGCTGCGGTGGCGCGCGCCGCCGACGACGGAGATCTCGCTCGTCACCCGCCGCGTGACCTCCCGCAGCGCGGGCGTGCCGCGCCACACCGTGCCGAGGACCTCCCGCTCGGCGTCGAAGCCACCGATCGCCTCGCGCGTGACGGCCCGGCCCACGAGCGCCGGCGTCCCGCCACGGAAGCCCTGGACACCGGCGTCCGGGTCACCGAGCAGGACGAGCTCGGCGCCGTCGTCGGCCAGGGCGTGGAGCAGGCGCGCCGTGGCGAGCGTGGCGTCCTGGTAGTCGTCCACGACGACGGTGCCCCAGCGCGGCGGGGCGAGGTCGGGCAGGTCCTCGCGCCAGGTGCGCAGGGCGTGGGTGGCGACGTCGACGACGGCGGCGACGTCGTAGCGGGCGCCGCGGTCCGCGGGGGTCTCCCCGAGCACCGTGACGTCCGTGTACTCCCCGAGGACGACGGCGGCCGACTCCCACTCCGGCCGGCCGGCGCGGCGCCCGAGCTCCGCGAGCTCGTCGGGGCTCAGGCCCAGCTCGACGGCGCGGGTGAGGAGGTCGCGCAGCTGGTTGCGGAAGGCGGGCTGGGCGCGGGTCTCCGGCCCGATCCCGGCGGGCCAGCGCGGGTCGCGGCCCAGGCCGTCGGCGTGCCCGGCGAGCAGCTCGGCGAGGGCGGCGTCCTGCTGCGGGCCGGTGACGAGGGTGGGTGGCGGCTGGCGCAGCGCCGTGGCGCGCGCGTGGACGACGGCGTAGGCGAAGGAGGCGACCGAGCGGACCAGGCCGCGGGTGCTGCCGCCCTCCCCGAGGAGCCGGGTGCCGACGGCGTCGCGGACGCGGTCGGCGGCGCGCCGCGACGGGGCGAGGAAGAGGGCGGGGCTGCTCAGCGGGTGGCTGCCCAGCGCGGCGGAGGACCCGGCGCGGGCGAGGAAGGTCTCCACCGCCGTCGTCGTCTTCCCGCTGCCGGGGGCGCCGACGACGAGGAGGTGCCCGGCACCGGCCGGCCGCGTCACCACGCGGACCTGGTCGGCGTCCAGGTCCACCGTGGCGCGCGCCGCCGGGACGCTGAGCCGGACCGCCATCTGTGTCACGCGTCGATGGAACCACGGGCCACCGACATCGGGGGTCACGCCGTGGGCGAACCCGGTCGGCCGGCCAGGTCCCACCCGCCTACGATGGGTCGACACCCTGTCAGCCGCGGCCCCCGCCGCCCCAGCAAGGAGCAGACACCTTGGAGATCACCATCGGCGTGCGTGACGTCGCCCGCGAGATCACGATCGATTCCCCGCTGTCCGCGGAGGAGCTGCGAGGGGTCGTCAAGGCGGCGCTGGACGCGGGCACCACCCTCGAGCTCACCGACGAGAACGGTGCCCAGGTGCTCGTGCCCGGTGGCGCGCTCGGCTACGTCCGCTTCGGCTCGGAGAAGGCCCGCCGCGTCGGCTTCGGGGTCTGACCTACGCGGCCAGGCCCAGCCGCTCCATGCGGCGGGCGTGGCCCGCGGAGATCGTCCCCACCGCGGGGGCGGCCAGGGCGCCGAGGTCCGCCGCTCCCGCCGACTCGACGACGTCGAGCACCGGCTGGACGGCGCCCAGCGCCTCCCCCGCCACCCGGCGGCCCCACAGCGCGAGACGGGCCGCGAGCGCCGGGTCCTCGGCGGTCGCCTGCGCGACCTCGGCCGCCACGAGGCCGGTGAGGCCCTGCCCGGCGAGCGCGTCGACGACGACGCCGCGCACGGGCTCGGGCAGGTGCTCGCCCACCGTCCGGGCCAGGTCCCGCACCATGCCGCCGGCGACGACGGTGCGCACCACCCGCTCCCACCAGTCGCCTGAGCGCGTGCGGTGCCCGATCCCGTCCAGCAGACCGAGGTAGGGCGCGGCGGCGGCGGTGAGGTCCCCGCCGTGCTCCTGGGCGCTGCGGGAGAGTGCGTCGTAGGCGCCGAGCTGGCCTGACGCGAGACGCGCGACCGCCACCCGCGCCGGCGTGCGCGGCGCGTGCAGGGCGTCCGCCGCCAGCCAGTCGAAGGCGCTGAGCCGGCTCGCGGCCACGAGCCCGAGCACCGTCACCACCTGCTCAGGACGGTCGAGGGCGGGCGCGGACGGCTCTGGGCTCGGCATGGCCCCAGCCTAGTTCCGGCCCCGCCCCGGCCCCGCCGCGCCTGTGCCGCCGCCCACCATCGGGCGGACGCCGGGCGCCTGGCGCTACACTGGCACGGTTCATACGGTTGACCGGTCGTCACGTATATCAGAGCCCTGCCGCGACACCGCGGCGCGAATGCCCACGATCGGCTGCCACGACCAGGCGGTGCCGCCGGCGAACTCGCCGCCCCGCCACAACCGGATAGGTACCACTCGTGACTGACATCTCCTCGGGCGTGATCACGCCCTCGGCCGACGACGGCCGCATCGACGTCTCCACCGCTGTCGACACCGCCGCCCTCGGCGACGCCGGCATCGACACGATCGACGCCGACATCACCGACGCGAGCAACGAGGCGCTCGCCCCGGAGCGCACCTTCGCCGACTTCGGCGTCGAGCAGGCCATCGTCGACGCCCTCGCCGACGACGGCATCGTGCACCCCTTCCCCATCCAGGCGCTCACCCTGCCCGTCGCGCTGAGCCGCCACGACATCATCGGCCAGGCCAAGACCGGCACGGGCAAGACCCTCGGCTTCGGCATCCCGGCGCTGCAGAACGTCGTCGCCCCCGGTGAGGAGGGCTGGGACACGCTGCCCGACCCCGGCAAGCCGCAGGCGCTGGTCATCGTCCCCACCCGTGAGCTGGCCGTCCAGGTCGCCGGGGACCTCGTCGTCGCCTCCCGCCGCCGCCCCACGCTGCGCGTCGCCCAGGTCTACGGCGGACGGGCCTACGAGCCGCAGATCGAGGCGCTCCAGCGGGGCGTCGAGGTCGTCGTCGGCACCCCGGGCCGGATGATCGACCTGTTCAAGCAGCGTCTCCTCGACCTCTCGCGGGTGCGCACCGTCGTCCTCGACGAGGCCGACGAGATGCTCGACCTCGGCTTCCTGCCCGACGTCGAGACGCTCCTCGCCGGCACCCCGGCCACCCGCCACACCATGCTCTTCTCCGCGACCATGCCCGGCGCCGTCGTCGCCCTGGCCCGCCGGTACATGACGCGGCCCACGCACATCCGCGCGCAGGACCCCAACGACGACGGCCACACGGTCAAGTCGACGCGGCAGATCGTCTACCGCGCCCACGCCCTCAACAAGGTCGAGATGCTCTCGCGCATCCTCCAGGCCGAGGGCCGCGGCCTCACCATCGTCTTCACCCGCACCAAGCGCACCGCCGCGAAGGTCGCCGACGAGCTCGCCGAGCGCGGCTTCGCCTCCGCGGCGATCCACGGCGACCTCGGCCAGGGCGCCCGTGAGCAGGCCCTGCGCGCCTTCCGCTCCGGCAAGGTCGACGTCCTCGTCGCCACCGACGTCGCCGCCCGCGGCATCGACGTCGACGCCGTCACCCACGTGGTCAACTACCAGTGCCCCGAGGACGAGAAGACCTACCTCCACCGGATCGGCCGCACCGGCCGCGCCGGTCTCTCCGGCACCGCGGTGACCTTCGTCGACTGGGACGACATGCCGCGTTGGGGGCTCATCAACAAGACCCTCGGCCTGGGCCTGGAGGAGCCGCCGGAGACGTACCACACCTCCCCGCACCTCTACTCCGACCTCAGCATCCCCACCGGGGTCACCGGGCGGCTGCCGCGCAGCGCCCGCACCCGCGCGGGGCTCGACGCGGAGACGCTCGAGGACCTCGGGGAGACCGGCAAGTCCGCCGGCCGCGGCACCCGCGCCCCGCACAGCGGTGGTCAGGGCGGCCAGGGCCGAGGCGGGCGCAGCGGCGGCGGACGCACGGACACCGGCCGCAGCAGCGGCACCGGCAGCCAGGGCGCCGAGGCGCCGCGCGAGGGCCAGGCGCGCCGTCGTCGCCGTCGGACCCGCAAGCCCAGCGACGCCAGCGAGGGCTGACCCGCCACGCACGCCGCGCCCCCGTCCGGACACCCGGGCGGGGGCGTTGTCGTCTCCGACCCTCACTTCCGGTGGACGGTGTGTGGCTTCTGTCACGCAGGTTCGCTAACGTGCCCGGATGCGGTCAACGGGGGCAGCACACGCGGCTCGGGCACTGTCGTCCGCCGCGGTCGTCGTGCTGCTCTCCCTCGCCTTCCACCTCCTCGCCGGCGGCGCCGCGCCCGAGGCCGCGACGCTGACCCGGCTCACCGCGGTGTGCGCGGCGGCCGCGCTCCCCCTCACCCGCCGCCCGGTGCGGCCGGCCAGCCTGCTCGTCCTGCTCGCCGTCGCCCAGGTGGTCCTCCACCTCACCTTCCAGACCGGCGCGCACCACGCCGCCCACGGCCACGGCCCCCCGCTGCCGATGGTGGCGACCCACGTCCTCGCCACGGTCCTCACCGCCCTCGTCCTGCGGCGCGGGCAGGCCCTGCTTCGCGCGGGCCTCGCGCGCGTCGTCCGCAGCCGCCGGCTCACCCCGCGGCCGCTCCCCGTCCTGCCCCGCACGGCCGTCGCCGTCTCACGCCCGGTGCCGCCGGTGGCCCCCGCCACCGGCGCGGCCACCGGACGCGCCCCTCCGCTCCCGGTTCGCAGCTGAGCCCGGGTCGCCCCACCGGCGACCTCCCCGGGCGTGCGTCCGCACGTCCGGGACCGAACCGGAAAGGCACCTCATGAAGCGTTCCCGCACGGCTGCCGCGACCACCGTCGCCGCCGCCGCCCTCGTCCTCCTCGGCGCCACCGGCGCCTCCGCGCACGTCACGGTCACGGCCGACACCACCGAGGCCGGCTCCTATGCCGTCCTCACCGTCTCCGTGCCCCACGGCTGCGGCGACTCGGCGACCACCGCGGTCGCGATCGCGGTCCCGGAGTCGATCCCCGCCGTCACGCCCACCGTCAACCCCGGCTGGGAGATCGAGAAGGTCATGGAGACCCTCGACCCGCCCGTCGACGACGGTCACGGCGGACAGCTCACCGAGCGCGTCGCCCAGGTGGTCTACACCGCGCGCTCGCCCCTGCCCGCCGACCACCGCGACGCCATGGAGCTGTCGGTGCGCCTGCCCGACACCCCGGGGGAGACGCTCGCGTTCCCGGTCGTCCAGACCTGCGAGGAGGGCGAGGCCCCGTGGGTCCAGCTCGCCGCCGAGGGGCAGGACCCCGACGAGCTCGAGTACCCGGCGTCGGTCCTCACGCTCACCGCGGCGGCGCAGGACGAGCCCGCCGCGGTGGAGACCGCGGACGGCGCGGCAGCCGCCGACGCGACGGGCGACGACGGCGCCGCGGAGGCCGCGAGCCCACCGGCGGCCGTGTCGTGGGCCGCGCTCGCCCTCGGGGCTGCCGGCCTCGCCCTCGGTGGCGTGGCCCTCGCCCGTACGCGCCGCACGAGCTGACCGTCCCGTGACGGTCCCGCTCCTGCGCCGGACCGTGCTGGCGCTCGTCGCCACGGTGGCCGGGGTGCTGCTGACGCTCGCGTCAGCCGCCCCGGCCACCGGCCACGCGACGCTGCTCGGCACGGCACCCGCCGACGGCGACGTGCTCACCACGCCACCCGCCGTCGTCACCCTCACCTTCAACGAGCCCGTCCAGGCCGACGACGACGGCGTCCGCCTGCTCGACGCCGCCGGCGACCCCCTCCCCGCCCCGGTGCGTGCGGTCGACGACACCGTCGAGCTCACCGTGCCGCCGGACCTGCCCGAGGGCAGCTACATCGTCGACTGGTCGGTGGTCTCGACCGACGGCCACCCCGTCGGCGGGGCCTTCACCTTCTCCGTCGGGCAGCCCTCCACCGAGGTCCGCGACGTCGCGCCGTCCGCCGGCCCCTCCCTCGTCGACCTCCTCCACCAGGGGGCGCAGGTCTTCGTCTACCTCGGGATCCTCGGCACGAGCGGCCTGGTCCTCTTCCGCACCGTGCTCCTCGACCCCGGGGCGCGCCTCGTCGACGCGCCTGTCCAGCGGCTCACCACCCTCTTCGCGGCCGCCGCGCTCGGCGGCCTCCTCCTCTACCTCGCCGCCGACGGCGCGTGGCGGACCGGTGCGGGCGTCCCCGGGCTCGTCGACCCCGGCACCCTGTGGGACACGCTCACCGGCACACCGGTGGGCCTGGCGACGGTCGTCGCCCTCGTGGGGCTCGTCCTCGCGCTCGGCACCGGCGCCACCCCGGCGGGCCGGGCCCTCACGTGCGCCGGAGCCGCCCTCGCCCTGCTCTCGCTGCCGCTCGCGGGCCACAGCCGCTCCTTCGGTCCCGCCTGGCTCGTCCTCGGCAGCGACGCGGTCCACGTGCTCGCCGGTGCCGTGTGGTTCGGTGGCGTCCTGGGCCTGGTCATCACGCTGCGCAGCTCCGCCCCCGCCGGCGCCGCCGCCCGGACCGTGGGCCGCTTCTCCACCGCGGCCCTGTGGGTGGTGCTCGCGCTCGGTGCGACCGGCACGGTGCTCGCCTGGCGGATCCTGCCCGGTCTGGACGCCCTCACCGGCACCGGCTACGGCCTCACCCTCCTGGCGAAGGTCGCCGTCGTCGCCCTCGTCGTCGTCATCGCCGGGTGGAACCGCTACCGGCTCGTCCCGCGCGTCGGGGACGACGACGGCGCCCGCGCCCGCCTGCGCCGCACCGTGGGCACCGAGGCGTGGCTCATCCTCCTCGCGGTCGCGCTCACCGGTGTCCTCGTGTCGCAGAGCCCCACCGAGGGCCACACCGCTCCCGCGCCCGCGTCTGCGCAGCCCGTGGCGGAGCACGTGGCGCTGGGGGACGGCATGGCCGACGTCCGGGTCGCCCCCGCCCGGGTGGGCGCCAACACCGTCACCCTCGCCCTCCACGACGCGGACGGCGCCCCCCTCGAGCCGGAGGACGTCCCGCAGGTGCGTCTCTCGCTCCCGGAGCAGGAGCTCGGGCCGCTGACACCCACGGTGACGCCGGCCGGGACGGGCCGCTACGAGGTCGCCGTCGACCTGCCGCTGCCCGGGGAGTGGGAGCTCGAGCTCAGCGTGCGCACCTCGACCTTCGACAACCCCGTCGTCGTCGTGCCGGTGGAGGTGGTGCCGTGAGCGTCCTCAGGCGTGGGCGTCGATGAAGGAGAAGACGGCGTCGGCCATGAGCTGGACGGCGATCGCCGCGAGGAGCAGGCCCGCGAGGCGGGTGACGAGGGTCGTGCCGCCGTCGCCGAGGACGCGGTGGATGACGAGTGAGAAGCGCATCGCCAGCCACAGGCAGATGTGGACGCCGATGATCGCCAGCGCGATGGCGAGCCACCCGGTGGGGCCGTCGGCGTCCTGCACCGCGAGCATGGCGGCGACGATCGCCCCCGGCCCGGCGAGCAGCGGCGTGCCCAGGGGCACGAGCGCGACGTTGACCTTGCCCCCGCCCGCGGGCTGCGGCTCCTCCGCCTTGCCGGTGAGCAGCTCCATCGCGACGAGGAGGAGCAGCAGACCGCCGGAGAGCTGCAGGGCGGGCACGGAGATGCCGAGGAAGTCGAGGATGTAGGGCCCGAGCACCGTGAACACGGTGATGACCCCGAGGGCGACGACGGTCGCCTGCCGCGCCGCGCGCTTGCGCTCCTTCGCGGTGCTCGTCGAGGTGAGCGCGAGGAAGATCGGCACGGTCCCGGGCGGGTCCATGATGACGAACAGGGTGAAGAAGGTCGTGGCGAGCAGCCCGACGTCGAGCACCGCGCTCACGGCCGGACCACCGGCAGGTAGCCCTCGGCCTCGATCTGCTCCAGCACGGCGGGGTCGGTGAGGTGCTCACCGAGCCGGTTGGGCTTGCCGGTGCCGTGGTAGTCGCTGGACCCGGTGACGAACAGGCCGAGCGAGGAGGCGAGGTCGAGGAGCTGGGCCCGGGCGCCGTCGTCGTGGTCGCGGTGGTCCACCTCGAGCCCCGCGAGCCCGGCGGCGGCCATCTCCTCGATGACGACGTCCTCGACGACGCGGCCGCGGGCCCCGGCGCGCGGGTGGGCCATGACGGGCACGCCGCCGGCCCGGCGCACGAGCTCGACCGCCGCGGCGGCGTCGGGGGCGTCGTAGCGCACGTAGTACGGGCCCTCGGCGTGGAGGATCTCGGTGAAGGCGGCCGACCGGTCGGTGACGTACCCGCGGGCGACGAGCGCGTCGGCGATGTGGGGGCGCCCCACGGTGCCGCCCGGCTCGAGGAGGGCCTCGACCTCCGCCCAGGTGAGGTCGAAGTCCAGGGCCAGGCGCTCGACCATCCGGCGGGCACGGCCCAGGCGGGAGTCGCGGGCACGCGCGACGGCGGTGCCGAGGCCGCGGGCGGCGGGGTCGTGGAGGTAGGACAGGAGGTGGACGCTGATCCCGCCGGCGGAGGTGGAGATCTCCGCGCCGCGGACGAGGGCCACCCCGGTGCGCTCGACGGCGGCGGCGGCCTCCTCCCACCCGTCCCACGTGTCGTGGTCGGTGAGCGCGACGACGTCGAGGCCGGCGGCGGCCGCGGCGGCCATGAGGACGGCCGGCCGCTCGGTGCCGTCGGAGAGGCTCGAGTGGGTGTGGAGGTCGACGGCGGGGCGGGCGAGCACGAGCCCCAGGGTACGGCCTGGGCACCCGGCGGCGGGCGCCTCGTGCGTGCGACGATGGGCACATGAGCGACACGGACCGTCAGGAGAACCAGCCGTTGAGCGAGCGCGGGTCGAACCGTTCCCAGCGCCCCTCGTCGCCCGCCTTCCGAGCGTTCATCGCCTCGGGCTGGGACGAGCAGCCGCCGACCCTGCCGGAGGAGAGCCCCGCGGCGCCCTTCGCGGCCGCCCGCCGCGAGCGCCTCGGCGCCCAGTTCCCCGGGGAGCGCCTCGTCCTGCCGGCCGGCACGCTCGTCACCCGCTCCAACGACACCGACTACCGCTTCCGGCCGCACTCGGCCTTCGCCCACCTCACCGGGCTGGGCACCGACGAGGAGCCCGACGCCGTCCTCGTCCTGCACCCCACCGACGACGACGCCGCCACCCACGAGGCCGTCCTCTACTTCCGTCCCCGGGCCGGCAAGGACACCGAGGAGTTCTTCGCCGACTCCCGCTACGGGGAGCTGTGGGTCGGGCAGCGGCCCAGCCTGGAGGAGGTCGCGGCCCTCACCGGGCTGCGCACCGCCCACATCGACTCCCTCGCCGACGAGCTCGCCAAGGACGCCGGCGCGGGCGGCGTCCAGGTCCGCGTGGTGCGCGGCGTGGACGCCGCCGTCCAGGCGCAGGTCGAGACCGCCCGCACCGGCCAGCAGGAGACGGAGGCGGCCGACGCCGTCCTCGCCGAGGCGCTGTCGGAGCTGCGTCTGCGCAAGGACCCCTTCGAGGTCGAGGAGATGCGCAAGGCCGTCGCCGCCACCGCCGAGGGCTTCGCCGACGTCGTGCGCTCGCTGCCCCGCGTCCTGGCCCACCACCGGGGCGAGCGCGTCATCGAGGGCGTCTTCGGGGCGCGCGCCCGCGAGGACGGCAACGCCGTCGGCTACGACACGATCGCTGCCTCGGGCAACCACGCCAACACGCTGCACTGGATCCGCAACGACGGCGCCGTCCGTCCCGGGGACCTCGTGCTCATCGACGCCGGGGTGGAGGTCGAGTCGCTCTACACCGCCGACGTCACCCGCACGATCCCGGTGGACGGGGTCTTCACCGAGCCCCAGCGCCGCGTCTACCAGGCGGTGCTCGACGCCGCCGACGCCGCCTTCGCCCGCGCGGCCGAGCCCGGCGCGCGCTTCCGTGACCTCCACGCCGCCGCGATGGAGGTCCTCGCCCACCGCCTCGCCGACTGGGGGCTGCTGCCCGGCACCGCCGAGGAGTCCCTCGCCGAGGAGGGCCAGTTCCACCGGCGCTGGATGGTCCACGGCACGAGCCACCACCTGGGCATCGACGTCCACGACTGCGCCCAGGCGCGCCGGGAGATGTACCTGGACGCGGAGCTCGAGCCGGGTATGGTCTTCACGATCGAGCCGGGCCTGTACTTCCGCGCCGACGACCTCACCGTCCCCGAGGAGCTGCGCGGTATCGGCGTGCGCATCGAGGACGACGTCCTCGTCCGCGAGGACGGGACCGTGGAGAACCTCAGCGCCGCCCTCCCCCGGACGCCCGACGACGTCGAGTCCTGGATGGCGTCCCTCCTCGACCGGTAGCCCCCCTCCCCTCCCCCCCGAGGTCATATGTCGGAAACTCGCGGCCCGCGCGTTCTGCGGACCGCGATTTTCCGACATATGCGGGGGGTGGGGCGGGGGTCAGTCGATCTCGCCCTGGCGGAACGCCGTGCCGATGATGTGCTGGTGGAAGCGCTCGTAGGTCTCGGCCTGGTCGCGGGCCTGCTGGGCCAGCGCCTCGAACATCGGGGCGGGCAGCCCGAGGTCCGGTGAGAGCTCGACGAGCGTCTGCCACAGCCCGAGCTTGCCCATGACGGCGCTGCGCATGAGCTCGGACTCCAGCACCGGGGTCATCGGCGAGCCGCCGGGCCGCTCGTTGACCTTGAGCCGGCCGGCGCGCTCGGCCACCCACGCCGCCGCCTGGCGGTGGGGGCGGCGCCTGAGGGACAGGGAGTCCATGAGGTTGACGAGGAGCTCGCGCTCCTCGCGGATCTCCAGCGCCACCCGGGCGAGCTCCTCGCCGTGGTCGGTGTCCGCGTAGTCCGCGGCCATCCGCTCCGAGCGCTCCAGACCGGCGGTGGCGCCGGTGAGGTGGTCGGACAGGTAGAGCCCGAGGATGTCGCGCTGCAGGTGAGCGGGCACCCGGTGGGCGGCGGAGTCCTCCTCCGCCTCGGCCACCAGCCCGTCGGCGGGGACGGAGCCGGGCGGCAGCTGGTCCTGGGGCCAGCTCTCGCGCGGCCGCATCTGGGGGCTCGGGGTGCCCTGGCCCTCGACCATGCCGACGAGGAGCTCGCGCAGCGTCTCCTTCGCCTCGCCCCTCGGCTCCCAGCCCAGCTCGGTGCGGGCCCGGGTCGTGTCCATGAGGGGCACGTTCATCGCCATGTCGAGCCAGCCGGCGTCGGCGGCCAGCGCACGCGCCTGCCAGGCGAGGGAGACGACGGGCCGCAGCGCGGCCGGCGGCACCTCGACGACCCTGCCGTGGTCGAGGACCTCCGCGAGGTCCTTGCCGGTGAGGACCGGCTCGGTGGCGATGTTGAAGGCGCCGGTCGCGCCCTGGACGATGATCCGGCGGTAGGCGTCGGCGAGGTCGTCCCCGTGGACCACCTGGAGCCGCAGCCCGGCCGGCAGCGGGAGGAACGGCAGACCGCCGGGGCGCAGCAGCGCCGGCGGCACCAGCGCCCCGAGGAAGAGGCGCATGATCTCCGCGCCGGCGTCCGCGTCGAAGACGAGCGCGGGCCGCACCCGCGCCACGGACAGCCCGGCGGCCTCGGCCTCGTCGAGGATGCGCTCCTGGGCGGCCTTGTCGACGGCGTAGTGGGAGGTCGTCGCGCTGCCGTGGGCGGGCCACGACTCGTCACGCCGCTCGTCGTCGTCCACCGGGGAGTAGGAGCCCACGGACGACGCGACGACGAGGTGGCCCACCCCCGCCCGCAGGCACGCCTCGACGACGCGGCGGGTGCCGTCGACGTTGGCGCGCCGGAGCAGGTCACGCTCGTGGTTGGGCTGGATGAGCCAGGCGAGGTGGACGACGGTGTCGACGCCGTCCAGCGCCCGGGCCAGCTCGTCGACGACGAAGTCCTCGCCGTCGGCGAGCGCCACCGGCGCGGCGATGTCGACCTGCTCCCACCGGGCCACGTCGTAGGGCGCGGCGGTGCCGTCGGGGCGCCGTCGGGCGATGCCGACGACCTCCGTCACCTGCTCCTCCTCGCGCAGGGCGTGGAGGAGCGCGGTGCCGCTGTTGCCGCTCGCGCCGACGACGGCGACCCTCATCGCGCACCCGCCTGCGTGGACGGCATCGCGGGGTCGAGGACCACCTTGATCGCGCCGTCGTCCTTGCGCTGGAAGATGTCGTAGCCGTGCGCGGCGTCCTCGAGAGAGATCCGGTGGGTGCGCAGGTCGAGCACGCCCAGCGGGTCGGCCGAGTCGCTGACGAGCGGCAGGACGTCCTCGATCCAGCGGTGGACGTTGGCCTGGCCCATCCGCAGGTTCACCTGCTTGTCGAACAGGTCGAGCATCGGCATCGGGTCCTGGGCGCCGCCGTAGACGCCGGACAGGGAGATCGTGCCGCCGCGGCGGACGATCTCGACCGCCGCGTGCAGTGCCGCCATCCGGTCGATGCCGGCCTTGGTGAACAGCGGCTTGGCCAGTGCGTCGGGCAGCATCCCGGCGCCGGCCTGCACGCCCTTGGCCACGGGCGAGCCGTGCGCCTCCATGCCGACGGCGTCGATGACGGAGTCCGCGCCGCGCCCGTGGGTGAGCTCGCGGACGGCGGCGGCGACGTCGTCGACCCCGCGCAGGTCCATCGTGGCGATGCCGTGGCGGCGGGCCATCTCCAGCCGCTCGGGGACGAGGTCGACACCGATGACCTGCTCGGCGCCGCGGTGGCGGGCGATGCGGGCGCTCAGCTGCCCGATCGGGCCCAGCCCGAGGACGACGACGGTCCCGCCGGGCGGCACCTGCGCGTACTCGACGGCCTGCCACGCGGTGGGCACGACGTCGGAGAGGTAGAGGTAGCGCTCGTCCGGCTCGCCGTCGTCGGGCACGACGACGGGGCCCACGTCCGCGAAGGGCACGCGCAGGTACTCCGCCTGCCCGCCCGGCACCTGCCCGTAGAGCTTGGTGTAGCCGAACAGGGAGGCGCCCTTGCCGTGCTCGCGCACCTGCGTGGTCTCGCACTGGGAGTGCAGGCCCTGGGAGCACATCCAGCACGAGCCGCAGGCGATGACGAAGGGGACGACGACGCGGTCACCGGGCTTGAGGTTGGTGACCTCGCTGCCGACCTCCTGGACGACGCCCATCGGCTCGTGGCCGAGGACGTCACCGGCGTCGAGGAAGGGCCCGAGCACGCTGTACAGGTGGAGGTCCGACCCGCAGATCGCGCTCGAGGTGATCTTGATGATGGCGTCGGCGGGGTGCTGCAGCCGGGGGTCGGGGACGTCCTCGACGCTGACCTTCTCCCGGCCCTGCCAGGTGAGTGCGCGCACAGGTGCCTCCGGTCAGCTCGAGGACGTGGGGCCGGCGGTCTCGTCACCCTCCGCCTGCGAGGGCTGGTCGAAGGGCTCCTCACGCTCCAGCTGCTCGGGGTCGGCGTCGGGGTCCTTGCTGGGGTCGTAGGGCTGCTCGGACGGGTTCGGTGTGTTCTCGCTCATGCTTCTCACCATTCCACCGGCCCGGAGGGCCCGCACGCCGAGGACGCCCCGCTTGCCGAGTCCCCGCACCGGCTCGATCCTGTGGCGATGACCGTCGACTCCCCGCCCGCGGAGACCTCCCGTCTCGCGCGGCGCATCACGCCCTGGCTCCTGTTCCTCTTCATCCTCGGTGACGTCCTCGGCGCGGGGATCTACGCGCTCGTCGGAGAGCTCGCCGCGGAGTCCGGCGGCATGATGTGGGCCCCCCTCATGGTGGCCCTCCTCATGGCCCTGCTCACCGCCGCGAGCTACGCCGAGCTCGTGACGAAGTACCCCAAGGCCGGTGGTGCGGCGATCTTCGCCCAGCGCGCCTTCAAGCGGCCGATCGTCTCCTTCGTCGTCGGCTTCTCCATGCTCGCCGCGGGCGTGACGAGCGCCGCGGGCCTGTCCATCGCCTTCGCCGGCGACTACCTCGCCACCTTCATCGACGTGCCCACCCGCATCGCCGCACCGGTGTTCCTCGTCCTCCTCGCCCTGCTCAACGCGCGGGGCATCAAGGAGTCGGTGCGCTCGAACGTCGTCATGACGGTCATCGAGGTGTCCGGCCTCGTCCTCGTCATCGTCGCGGTCGCGATCGCGGTGGGCGGCGGGCAGGGCGACCCGGCCCGCCTCGTCGAGCTGCCTCCGGGGACCGGTGCCGGGACGGCGATCCTCGCAGGCGCGCTCCTCGCCTTCTACTCCTTCGTCGGCTTCGAGGTCTCGGCCAACGTCGCCGAGGAGGTCCAGGACGTCAGCCGCGTGTACCCGCGCGCGCTGTTCGGGGCCCTCGGCGTCGCCGGTGTCGTCTACGCCCTCATCGGCATCGGCTCGGCGCTCATCATGCCGCCGGAGGACCTGTCCGGGTCCTCCAGCCCGCTGCTCGACGTCGTCGAGGCCACCGGCGTGGGGGTCCCCGACTGGCTGTTCTCGGTCATCGCGCTCGTCGCCGTCGCCAACGGCGCACTGCTCACGATGATCATGTCGAGCCGGCTCGTCTACGGCATGGCCGACGAGGGCCTGCTGCCCTCGGTGCTCACCAAGGTGCTGCCCAACCGCCGCACCCCGTGGCTCGCCATCGTCGTGACGACGGCGGTCGCCGCCGGCCTCACGCTCATCGGGGATCTCGCGATGCTCGCCGAGACGGTCGTCCTGCTCCTGCTCGTCGTGTTCGTCAGCACCAACCTCGCGGTGCTCGTGCTGCGCAAGGACACCGTCGACCACGACCACTTCCGCACGCCCAGGGCGCTGCCGGTGCTCGCCCTCATCACCTGCGGGGTGCTGCTCAGCCAGCAGTCCCTGCAGGTGTGGCTGCTCGGCCTGGGGATGGTCGCGATCGGCGTCGTCCTCTACTTCGTCACCCGCGGGGTGCGCGACACCGACCGCGCCGACGCCGGCCCGGCCGACCGCACCCGCTGACGCACGAGGGCAGTGGCCCGGCCCGGAGGTCCGGGCCGGGCCACTGCCCTGTCTCGTCGGCCGCCGGGCCGGCCGGTCGACGCGCGGTCAGGTGAGGCTGGGCAGGTGCTCCCGCGCGAAGGCGAGCGACTCCGCGAGCGCCGCCTCCCGCTCGGCCGGCTTCATCTTGCGGGTC
The DNA here is from genome assembly GCF_014837105.1 of Oceanitalea stevensii. GTDB lineage: Bacteria > Actinomycetota > Actinomycetes > Actinomycetales > Actinomycetaceae > Oceanitalea > Oceanitalea stevensii. The sequence goes on from NZ_JACSPO010000001.1 coordinate 862,282, forward strand.
GTCACCTCGACGGCGATCGAGCCGGTGAAGCCGAGCCCGGGCAGGGCGCGCAGCACCTCCTCGCAGGGCTGGCTGCCCCGGCCGGGCGCCAGGTGCTCGTCCCGGTTGGAGCCCGTGGAGTCGGTGAGGTGGAGGTGGGCCAGGCGCCCGCCGAGCTGTCGCGCGACCTCGAGGGAGTCCTGCCCGGCCACGCCCGCGTGGGAGAGGTCGAGGGTGACGTGCTCGTAGCCCAGGCCGACGGGGTCCCAGTGCGGCAGGTAGGCGTGCCGCTCCTTGGTCCGCGAGCCGTCCTTGGCCCGCGCCTTCCACGGGAACATGTTCTCGACGGCGAGCTTGACCTCCGTCGCCGCCTGGCGGCGGGCGATGCCCTCGACGAAGCCGGCGGCGTAGTCGCGCTGCCAGCGGAAGGGCGGGTGGACGACGACGGCCTCCGCGCCCACCGCCTCGGCCAGCTCGACGGACCGGTCGATCTTGCCCCACGGGTCGGAGCCCCACACGCGCTGGGTGAGCAGCAACGTCGGCGAGTGGATCGACATCACCGGCACGCCGTAGGTCTCGGCCAGCTCGTTCAGCCGCGCGGCGTCACGCGTCTCGGGCCACTTCCACACCATGACCTCGATGCCGTCGTAGCCCAGCCGCGCGGCGTCGGCGAAGCATGACTCCGTGCTGCTCGGGTAGCACGAGGAGGTGGACAGGAGGATCGGGGGGACCCTCACGAAGTGCGCTCCTCGCCGTCCTGCGGCGCCGCGGGCCGTCGCTGCCCGTACCGGGGGTTGCCGTGCTCGTCCTCCAGCGGCGTGAAGCTGCGCGCGGGCGGCTGGGGCGGCGCCTCGGCGGGCGGGGCACCGACCGGACCGGGCTGCGGGGCCCGCTGAGCGCCGTAGTGGCCGGCGGCGGGCGGGACGGCGGGTGCCGGCGACGCGGGGTCGGTCCCCACGCGGGTGCGGATGCCGGCCTCACCGAGGAGACGCATCGCCTCGCCCACGCGGCTCTGCTCGCACAGCAGCCCGTAGCGGCCGGCGACGACCTGGCTGGAGGAGGTGAAGTCGCGCTTGCCGCCGGTGAAGGCGTAGGAGACGAGGGCGAAGAGGATGCCGAAGGCCGCACCGATGACGAGGGCCGGCAGGAGCATGACGAGGGTGCTGCCCTCGGACAGCAGCCCGAAGAGGAGGCCGACGAAGAGGCCGAACCAGGCGCCGGACATCGCCCCCGCGAGCGCCACCCGCGGGTAGGACAGGCGTCCGGTGATCCGCTCGACCATGCGTAGGTCGGTGCCGACGATCGTCGTGTGCTGGACCTCGAACTCCTTGTCGGAGAGGAGGTCGACGGCACGCTGGGCCTCGAGGTAGGTGTCGAAGGAGGCGATCTGGACGCCGGTGGGGAGGGTCGGCGTCGGGGGCACGCCACCCCTGCTGCTGGAGAAGGCCATGGGCCGATTGTCTCCCCTCCGCCCCCGGTCCGCTACGCGCCGCCCCCGGCCGCGGCCCCGGGGACGGTGAGGGGCGCGGCGGGCGGGGGCCGTTGCTCTTAGGCTGACGGCGTGAGTACACCCGTGAGCAGGAGCGCGCCCACCCGGGTCTTCGTCGGCAGGCTGGCGGGGACCAACGTCTTCGACCCGCTCGGCGACCCGGTCGGCAAGGTGCACGACGTCGTCGTGCTCGTCCGCACGAGCTCGCTGCCACGGGCGGTGGGTCTGGTCGTCGAGGTGCCCGGCAAGCGCCGGGTGTTCCTCCCGCTGAGCCGGGTCGTGAGCATCAGCACCGGGGCCGTCATCACGACCGGCCTGCTCAACATCCGCCGCTTCTCCCAGCGGGCCAGCGAGACGCTAGTCGTCGGCCAGCTCGTCGACCGGCGGGTGACGCTCGCCGACGGCAGCGGCCCCGCCGTCATCACCGACGTCGCGATCGAGCAGCAGCGCAACCGCGACTGGCTCGTCACCCAGCTCTTCGTCGAGCGGAGCGGGGCGAGCCGGGGGCTGCGGCGCCGCCGCGGGGAGCAGCTCATCGTCGACGTCGGTGACGTCGTCGACCTCTCCGGCGACGCCGGGCCCCAGCCCGCCACGACCCTCCTGTCCACGATGGAGGACCTCAAGCCCGCCGACGTCGCCGACGTCCTCCACGACCTCCCGCCGGACCGGCAGATCGAGGTCGCCGCCGAGCTGTCCGACGACCGCCTCGCCGACGTGCTCGAGGAGCTGAGCGAGGACGACCGCGTGGCGATCGTCTCGGGGCTGGACGCCAACCGCGCCGCCGACGTCCTCGACGTCATGCAGCCCGACGACGCCGCCGACCTCGTCAACGAGCTCCCACCGGACGTCGCCCGCTCGCTGCTCGACCTCATGGAGCCGGAGGAGGCCGAGGACGTGCGCCGCCTCATCGCCTACGAGGAGCGCGCCGCCGGCGGTCTCATGACGACCGAGCCGATCATCCTGCCCCCGGAGGCGACCGTCGCCGCCGCCCTCGCCAGCGCCCGGCGCCTGGACGTCACCCCGGCCCTGGCGACGATGGTCTTCGTCGTGCGCCCCCCGCTGGAGACGCCGTCGGGGCGGCTGCTGGGCGTCGTCCACATCCAGCGCGCGCTGCGCGAGCCCCCCAGCGCCCAGCTCGGCTCGATGCTCGACAGCGACATCGAGACCGTCGGGCCGCACGCCGGCATCGGCAAGATCACCCGGCTGCTGGCGACGTACAACCTCACCGCGCTCCCCGTCGTCGACGAGGAGCGCCGCCTGCTGGGCGCCGTGAGCGTCGACGACGTCCTGGACCACCTGCTGCCCGACGACTGGCGCGACGCCGACACCGAGGCGACCGACACCGCGATGACGAGGAGTGCCCATGGCTGAGCGGCTCGACACGCCACTGCCCACCCGCCGACGCTGGCTGCGCCGGCCCCGGGTCGACTCCGACGCCGTCGGCAGCACCGCCGAGGCCATCGCCCGCTTCACGGGAACGCCGCGCTTCCTCGTCTACCTCTCGGGCTTCGTCATCGTGTGGCTCGCGTGGAACACATGGGGGCCCGAGCCGCTGCGCTTCGACTCCGCGGCGCTCGGCTTCACCGCGCTCACCCTCATGCTCTCCCTCCAGGCGTCCTACGCGGCCCCGCTCATCCTCCTGGCGCAGAACCGGCAGGACGACCGCGACCGGGTGACCGCCGAGCAGGACCGGCAGCGCGCCGAGCGCAACCTCGCCGACACCGAGTACCTGGCCCGGGAGCTCGCCGCCCTGCGCCTGGCGCTCGGCGACGTCGCCACCCGCGACTTCGTGCGCTCCGAGCTGCGCAGCGTGCTCGAGGAGCTGCGGGAGGAGGACGAGGAGCGCGACCGCGCGCGCTGACGCGTCACGTGGCAGAAACGCGGGAAACGTTTCCGTAACAGGCAGGTCAATAGCGTCCCAAGGGTTGTCCCCCGAACCAGGAGGTACCCCTGATGCACGGACCTGTCCGAGCGGGGCGCGGCTGCGCCGCAGCCCTGCTCGCCACCGCCCTCGTCCTCACCACGGCCTCGGCCGGGCAGGCGGCCCCCGACGCCCCGGTCGTCGTCGACGGCGACGGCTGGAGCGTCGAGCAGGCGCCGGGCGGCTACGTCGTCACCCTCGAGCTCGACGAGCCGCTGCCCGTCCGCGCGGCCGTCCCCCAGCTCGAGGCCGACGGCGAGCCGCTCGGCCTGGCGCGCGAGTCCCTCGACGGCCTCTCGCTCAGCGCCGTGACCACCGACGACGCCGTGCTCGACGCCGAGGAGATCACCCTCTCGTGGGGTGACGAGGACGCCTCCGCCACTGGGCGCCGGTCCGCCGGTCCGCAGGCCGCGGCACCGGACGACGCGGCCGACCGGGTCGTCCTCGACGTCGACCCCGCCGCGGACGGCAGCTACACCGTGGGCCGCGCCGACTACGACCTCGGCACCCAGGCCGTCGACCTCGTCGAGATCGGCGGGATCAAGGGCGAGATGCGCGCGGCCGTGTACTACCCGGTCGAGGCGCAGGGCGAGCGCCCCGTCGTCGTCTTCCAGCACGGGCGCCACGGTTCCTGCTCGCAGGGCACCCCGAACCCGAACCGCTACCCGTGCGGTCCGGACCAGGTCGAGATCCCCAGCTACCGCGGCTACGACGCCCCCGCCGAGACCCTCGCCTCCCGCGGCTACGTCGTCGTCTCGGTCTCGGCCAACGCGATCAACTCCAACGACAACCAGCTCGCCATCGACTACGGCGCGACCGCGCGCGGCGGCCTGGTCCTGTCCCACCTCGACCTCCTCGCCGAGGCGAACGCCGGGACGGCGCCCGGGCTCGACCCGGTGCTCCGCGGCCGGCTCGACCTCGACCGCGTCGGCCTCATGGGCCACTCGCGCGGCGGCGACGGCGTCGTCCGGGCCGCGCTCATGAACGCCGAGCGGGAGGAGCCATACGGCATCGAGTCGGTGCTGCCGCTCGCGCCCGTCGACTTCGGCCGCCTCAGCCTGCCCGGCGTGCCGACCTACACCGTGCTCCCCTACTGCGACGGCGACGTCGTCAACCTCCAGGGCCAGCACTTCTTCGAGGACTCGCGGTACGCCGTCGACGACGACGTCCTGCGCGCCACCGCCCTCGTCATGGGCGCCAACCACAACTTCTTCAACACCGTCTGGACGCCGGGCCTCTACCCCTACTCCGTCTCCGACGACTGGGCGGCTCAGGACCGCCAGCAGACCAACCCCGTCTGCGGGGCCTCCGCCGAGTCCCGCCTGTCCGCCGCTGAGCAGTACGCGCTCGGTGACGCCTACATCTCCGGCTGGTTCCGCCTCACCATGGGCGGGGAGGAGGAGCTGCTGCCCCTCTTCGACGGCTCCGGTGCCCTGCCGGCGTCGATCGGCCGCGCCGAGGTCTTCACCGTCGCCCAGCAGCCCGGCTCCTCCCGGGCGGACGTCGCCCCCCTCGCGGCCGACAGCCCCCGCGTCCGTGCCGCCGGCGGCGCCCGCCTCACCTACTGCGCCTCGCTCAGCGAGCGCCCCTACCCGCAGCAGGTCCGGCCGTGCGCCGACATCACCGAGGTGACCAGCTCCCAGGCGCCGCACTGGACGCCCATGCGCTTCGCCCCGTCCGCGCCGTCGGGCCAGATGGCGATCCTCGAGTGGACGACGGCGGGTGCCGGCCTGCGGGCCGACGTCCCGACCTCCGCCCGCGACGTCAGCGACCACGAGAAGCTCACCTTCCGCGCGGCCCCCACGCTCGCCGGTGCCGAGGACCTCACGGTCAGCCTCGTCGACGGCGCCGGCCGCTCGGCGAGCGCGCTGGCCTCCGAGGTCAGCCAGGCGCTCTCCCCGCTGCCCGGTGACGCGAGCCCGCTGCGCAAGGTGTACCTCCGCGCGGTCGAGATCCCGCTCACCGCCTTCGCGGGCGTGGACCTCACCGACGTGCGCCAGGTGCGTGTGGCCGGTGTCGGTGACGCCGGCGCCGCCTACCTCTCCGACCTCGCGTTCTCCTCCCCCGCCGTCGGCACCCCCGGCACCGGGGACCTGCCGAGCCTCACCGTCGCCGACGCGACCGTCAACGAGGGCGCCGGGCCGGGCACCGCGGCCGTCGCGCTGCGGCTCAGCGAGCCGGCGGCGAAGGCGGTGCGGACCTACGTCGAGGCGAACGGCGGGGAGACCGGCGCGCAGCGCCTGGCCGCACCCGTCGTCATCCCGCCGGGCGAGACCTGCGTGGTCTTCGACGTGCCCCTCGAGGGCGACCGCCGCACCGCCACCGTCCCCACGACGAGCGTCACCGTGACCGCGGCGTCCGTCGTCGGGGCGTCCAGCGCCGACACCTTCGGCCGGCTCACCGTCCGGGAGGACGACGCCGTCGTCGACCGGGACGGCATCGTCCACGACATGGCGCCGGACCCCGGCCCGCAGGGCGACGTGTGCGCCCCCGCGCCGGAGGAGCCGACGGAGCCCACCGAGCCGACGGAGCCCGGCGAGCCGGGCACCCCGACGCAGCCGGGCACCCCGACGCAGCCGGGCACCCCGGCCCTCACGTCCGGCTTCTTCCTCAACGACGGCTGGGGCCCCTGGGCCACCTACGCCTTCCGCTACGGCCGGGCCACCGACGAGGTCCTCGTCGGTGACTGGGACGGGGACGGCAACGACACCGTCACGCTGCGCCGGGGCCGGGAGTTCCACGTCTCCGACGCCCAGCGGGGCGGCGACGCGGCGCGGACCTTCAGCTACGGCCGCGCCGGGGACGTCGTCCTCGTCGGGGACTGGGACGGCGACGGCGTCGACACCCTCGCGGTGCGCCGCGGCAACGAGTACCACCTGAAGAACTCGGTGACCGGCGGGGCGGCCGACGTCGTCGTCCGCTACGGCCGGGCCGCAGACGAGGTCGTCGTCGGCGACTGGGACGGGGACGGCCGGGACACCCTGGCCGTGCGCCGGGGCCGGGAGTACCACGTCCGCAACAGCCTCACGGCCGGACCCGCGCAGCAGGTCCTCACCTACGGGCGGGCCGGCGACGTCGTGCTCGCCGGTGACTGGGACGCCGACGGCGTGGACACCTTCGCGGTCCGCCGCGGCAACGTCTACCACGTGCGGAACTCGATCTCCGGCGGCCCGGCGGACCGGGTCCAGTCCTACGGACGCGCCGGCGACGAGGTGTTCGTCGGTGACTGGAACGGCGACGGCCGCGACACCCTGGGGGTGCGCCGCTCCTGACCGTCCGCGGGGCCCCGCACCGCTCCCGGTGCGGGGCCTCGCCGTGCCGGCGGTCACAGGGACCTCGGGCCGCTGGACCCCGCCCTGCGGCGACCTACCATGGGGGTATGTCTGCCCCCACCGTCGAAGCGATCCGCACCGAGCTGGAGAAGGTCCTCGACCCCGAGATCCGCCGCCCCATCACCGAGCTCGGCATGGTGCGGTCCGTGGAGGTCGACGGCGGCGACGTCGTCGTCGGCATCGACCTCACCACCGCGGGCTGCCCGCTCCGCTCGACGATCACCAAGGACGTCACCGCCGCCGCCCAGCGGGTGGAGGGCGTCGCCGACGTCCGCGTCGACATGGGCGTCATGAGCGAGGAGCAGCGCAAGTCGCTGCGCTCCCAGCTGCGTGGCGGCGTCGCCGAGCCGACCATCCCCTTCTCCGAGCCGGGCAACCTCACCCGCGTCTACGCCGTCACCTCCGGCAAGGGCGGGGTGGGCAAGTCCTCCGTCACGGCCAACCTCGCCGCCGCGATGGCCGCCGAGGGCCTCAAGGTGGGCGTCGTGGACGCCGACATCTACGGCTTCTCCATCCCCCGCATGCTCGGCGTCGAGCACGCCCCCACCAAGGTCGACGACATGATCCTGCCGCCGGTCGCCGGTGACGTGAAGGTCATCTCGATCGGCATGTTCGCCCCTCCCGGGCGTCCGATCGTGTGGCGCGGGCCGATGCTCCACCGCGCGCTGCAGCAGTTCCTCGCCGACGTCTTCTGGGGGGACCTCGACGTCCTCCTCCTCGACCTGCCGCCCGGCACCGGTGACATCGCGATCTCCGTGGGCCAGCTGCTGCCGAACGCCGAGCTCCTCGTCGTCACCACGCCGCAGTCCGCAGCCGCGGAGGTCGCCGAGCGCGCCGGGTCCCTGGCCGGGCAGACGAACCAGCACGTCGTCGGCGTCATCGAGAACATGTCGTGGCTCGAGCAGCCCGACGGCCAGCGGGTGGAGCTCTTCGGCTCCGGCGGCGGCCAGCAGGTGGCCGACAACCTCTCGGCCGGCCTCGGCTACGACGTCCCGCTGCTCGCCCAGGTGCCGCTGGAGATCAAGCTCCGCGAGGGCGGGGACTCCGGGCGGCCCTTCGTCCAGGACGACGACTCCCCCGCCGCCGACGCGCTGCGCGGCGTCGCGAAGCGGCTGAGCCAGCGGGCCCGCGGCCTGGCCGGGCGCTCCCTGGGCATCAGCCCGCTCTGACGCTGCCGGCCGGTCGCCCCTTGCCGCTCCCCCAGGGGTGCGGCACGGGGCGACCGCTGACCGGTCGGTCGACGCACGCGGCCCCGCCGAGGGACGCGTGCCTCGCCTACGTCGCCTCGTCGTCGAAGGGGGCCCGGCCTCCGGGCGCCCTCGGGGGCCGCGCCGGGCGGTCGTCGTCCTCACGCAGGGCGTCGCGGACGATGCGCCGCGGGTCGTACTGGCGCGGGTCGAGCGAGCGCAGGTCGAGGTCGCCGAGCTCGGGGCCCAGCTCGGCGCGCACGCGGTCGGTCGTGTCCGTGGTGAGTCGGCGCAGGTTCCGCACGAGCCGCCCGAGCTGCTGCGCATACTCCGGCAGCCGCTCGGGGCCGATGAGGATGACCGCGAGGAGCGCGATGACCGCTAGCTCGGACCCGTTGATCGGCACGCTCCCAGGATAGGCCGCTCCCTAGTCGCTCCCGGCCTCGTCGAGCACGACCTCGACCTCGCGCTCCTGCCCGCCGTCGCTCTGCACGGTGAGGACCACCGTGTCACCCGGCGCACGGGAGCGGACCGCGACGATGAGCTCGGAGGGCGTCGTCACCGGCTGCCCGTCGAAGTGCGTGATGACGTCGCCCGGCTCGATGCCGGCCTCGTCCCCCGGCCCGCCGGGCGTGACGGCGGGCGTCGAGGCGCCCGCGTCGTCCTGGAGCACCTGCACGCCCTCGCCCTGGTAGCGGGTGTCGAGCGCGACCCCGATGACGGGGTAGGTGGCCCGGCCGGTCTCGATGATCTGCTCGGCGGTCCGGCGCACCTGGTTGGAGGGGATGGAGAAGCCCAGGCCGATGCTCCCGGTCTGCTGGCCGCCCGCCTGGGCGATGGCCGTGTTGATGCCGATGACCTCACCGGCCGTGTTGATGAGCGGCCCGCCGGAGTTGCCCGGGTTGATGGCGGCGTCGGTCTGGATCGCGTTGATGAACGAGGCACCCTCCCCCGAGCTGCCGGCCTGGACGGGGCGGTTGAGGGCGGAGATGATCCCGCTCGTCACGGTGCCCTCGAGGCCGAGCGGGGCGCCGACCGCGACGACCGGGTCGCCGACGACGACGGCGTCGGAGTCCGCGAGCGGCAGGGGCGTGAGCCCGTCCTGGTCGACCTTGAGGACCGCGAGGTCGTAGTCGGCGGTGCGGCCGACGATCTCGGCGGGCAGCTGGGTGCCGTCGGCGAGCGTGACGGCGACGGTCCCGCCGCCGTCCGCCGCGGCGTCGATGACGTGGTTGTTCGTCACGAGGTAGCCGTCCTCGCGCAGCACCATCCCGCTGCCGCTGGAGGCGGTGTCCCCGCCGAAGACCTCGATGAACACCGTGCTCTCCAGCGCGGCGGCCGCGATGCCCGCGACCGACTCCGGCGCCCGGCTGGTCGACACGGTGCTGCTCGAGGCGGGCAGCGCCGAGCCGGAGGACGTCGAGGGCCACAGCCACCGCGCCCCGAGCGCCCCGAGGACGAGCCCCGCGAGCAGGGCGACGAGGACGAGGAGGACGACGACGCCGGCCCCCACGCCCCGTCGGCGCCGCCCGCGCGGCTGGCGGCCGGCGGCGGCCTCGGGGGGCGCGCCGCCCGACCACGAGCCGGGCGCGGGCCACGCGTAGGGCTGGGCCGGTGAGGCGCCGCCCGTGGTGGGCGCGGACGCCGGTGCGTAGCCCGCCGTCGCGGCGGCGGTGTGCGAGCTCGGCGAGGTCGCCGGTGCGTAGCTCTGGCCGCGGGTGAGGGGCCACGCGCCGTCGGGCGAGGACCAGGGCAGCCGCTGGCCGTCGTGGCCGGTGTCGTCGGGGGACGGCGGCTGCGGCGCGGGGGCGCTGGGCCGCCACCAGGCGTCGTCGCGGGACGGCTCCTCGCGGCGCTCAGCGCCGGGCTGCCCGCCCGGCTCGGAGGCGCCGGCCGGCGGACCGGGGAGGGGCTGCGTGGCGGGGGCGCCGCCGTCGTCGGCCACCTCGTCCACGCTGTACGGCTCGGGCCGGGGCGCGGGCGAGGGCGGGTAGCCGTGCTCGTGCTCGTCGGGTCGCTCGCTCATGGGCACAGTCTCCTCCCAGATCGGGGCGCGGGCCGCCTCAGCCCAGCGCCCACTCCGTCACGGTGTCCCAGCCGCGCGTGAACCGGGCACCGACCGAGGTGTCGTAGTCGCCGTCGGGCAGCGCGGCGAGGATGGCGTCGCTGGCGGAGGCGTCGTCGGGGGCGGCGAGGACGACGACGACGCAGCCCTCGCTCTGCAGGGCGAGGTCGTGGACCCCGCTGGGCAGGAGGAGCGCGTCACGCTGGCCGACGAGCTCGGTCTGCAGCTGCTCGGCGGTCTCGCCCGGCAGCACCCCGCGCTGCTGGAGGATCCGCACGTGCGCCATGGCCCCGGCGATCTCGACCTCGAGGACCTCACCGTCCGCGGTCTCGTGGACGGCGACGTCCACCACCCGCATGCCGCTGGGCAGCGACTCGGGCGCGCTCCACCCGTGCTCGGCCATCCACGCGACGACGTCGCCGCTCACCTCGCCGCCCGCGTCGGCCAGTCCCTCGGGACGCTCACCGACGTTGCCGGAGACGACGTCGAGGATGGCGTGCGGGTCCGCCTGCGGCTCGGACATGCTCCCGACGACGACGAGCCCGACGGCGCACGCCGCGGCGAGCCCGCCGGCACCCGCCACCGCGAGCAGGACGCGCCGCCCGCGGGGCGCACGCTCCTCCGGGCCGGGCGACAGCGCGAGCAGGCGGGCGGTGAGCTCGGGGCCGGGCTCGACGTCCCACGCCCGGCTGAGCATCGTCCGCGACGCGCGCTCCTGGCCGAGCAGCCAGTGGCAGCGCGCGCAGACCGCGGCGTGGGCGAGGAGCTCCTCGGCCTCGGCGGCGGGCAGCTGGCCGTCGACGAGCGGGGCGACCCTGGACCCGAGGTGGCTCACGAGACCACCTCGCTGTCCACGGTGCCGGGGCGCAGGTGGCCCAGGCGGTCGCGGAGCATGGCGCGGCCACGGTGGATCCGCGAGCGCACCGTGCCCATCTTGATCCCGAGGGTCGCGGCGATCTCCTCGTAGGACAGGCCCTCGACGTCGCACAGGACGACGGCCACGCGGTACTTGGGCGGCAGCGCGTCCAGGGCCTCCTGGATGTCCGGGTCGACGTGCCCGTGCTCGTAGCGGCGGTGCAGGTCGTGCTGCTCGTGCGAGGCGGGCACCTCCTCGGCGTGCTCCCCGAGGTGGGTGAGCCGGACGCGGGAGCGCTTGCGGGCGCCGTCGAGGAAGAGGTTGGTCGTGATGCGGTGGATCCAGCCCTCGAAGGAGCCGGGCTGGTAGGAGTGCAGCGAGCGGAACACCCGGATGAAGGTCTCCTGGGTGAGGTCCTCGGCGTCGGCCTTGTTGCCGGTCAGCCGGTAGGCGAGGCGGTAGACCCGTGCGGAGTGGTCACGCACGATCTCCTCCCACGACGGCACGGTCCACGTGGTCTCGTCCTGAGCGGTCATGCGGTGGCCTCTTCCGTGCGGTCTGGCGACCAGGATACGGAGCGAACCTGGGGAGCACCTGGGAGCGGGACCGCGGGCGCTACGATCAGGGCGACCCTCGTCCGTGCGCACCCAGGAGGCACCACCATCGCTGCCGAGAAGGCCCTCAGCTGGGCCTACACCGAGGAGTTCGTCCCGGAGGACGACGCCACCGCCGCCGCCCGCCGCCGTGCCGAGGAGCTCGGCGCCACGGCCGTGAGCGCGGGGACCGGTGCGGCGCTGCGACTGCTGGCCGCCGCCGTCGGGGCGCGTGCCGTCGTCGAGATCGGCACGGGCACGGGCGTGAGCGGCCTGTGGCTGCTCGGCGGGATGAGCCCGGACGGCGTCCTCACGACCATCGACGTCGACACCGACCACCAGCGCGCCGCCCGGGAGGCCTTCACCGCGGCCGGCGTGAAGTCGGCTCGTACCCGCCTCATCTCGGGGCGCGCCATGGACGTGCTGCCCCGGATGGCGGACAACGCCTACGACCTCGTACTCGTCGACGCCGACCCCTCCGAGGCCGCCGACTACGTCGAGCAGGCCACGCGGATGCTCCGGGTGGGCGGCGTGCTCGCCGTGACGAACACCCTGTGGCACGACCGCGTGGCCGACCCCGCCCGTCGGGACGAGTCGACGGTCGCGATGCGCGAGCTGGGCAAGGCCGTGCGCGCGGACGAGCGTCTCACCGCGGCCCTGCTGCCCTCGGGCACCGGCCTCCTCGCCGCCGTCCGCCGCCGCTGACCCCTCCGACCACCCCCCCCATATGCGGGATTCCTGCGGCCGGACGTGCGCTCGGACCGCAGAGATCCCGCATATGCGGGCGGTTGCGGGTCAGGCTTGCTGGAAGCCGTCGAGGACGGAGGCCGAGCCGGACAGGCCCAGGCGGGTCGCGCCGGCCTCGATCATCGCCTGCGCGGCGGCGGCGTCGCGGATGCCGCCGGAGGCCTTGACCCCGAGGCGGCCGTCCACGGTGCGGGCCATGAGCTCGACCGCGTGGACGCTGGCCCCACCGGTGGGGTGGAAGCCCGTGGACGTCTTGACGAAGTCCGCGCCGGCCGACTCCGAGGCCCGGCAGGCGGCGATGATCTGCTCGTCGTCCAGGGCGGCGGACTCGATGATGACCTTGAGGACGGCGGGGGCCGGCACGGCCGCGCGGACCGCCGCGATGTCCGCCTCGACGGCGGCCCAGTTCCCGGCGAGCGCCTCCCCGAGGTTGATGACCATGTCGACCTCGTCGGCGCCGTCGGCGACCGCGCGGGCGGCCTCGGCCGCCTTGACCTCGCTGTGGTGGGCACCGGAGGGGAAGCCGCAGACGGTGGCGACGACGAGGCCCTCGGCGTTCTCCAGCGGCAGCTGGGACGGCGAGACGCACACGGCGAGGACGCCGAGCTCCCGGGCGCCGGCGACGAGCGCCGCCACCTGCTCGCGGGTGGCCTCGGGCTTGAGCAGCGTGTGGTCGATCATCTGGGCGACGGCGTGACGGGTGGTCATGTGCTTCCTCCTGGACTCGGTGGACCGAGCCTATCGGCTACGCCTCCTCGCCCACGGCGGGGTCGTCGTCGTCGACGGGGACCTCGATGACCTGCTCGAGCTGGTCGGCCTCGGCGGCCTCGCGGTCGGGGTCGACGACCTCGGGCGGGCCGTAGTCCTCACCGGTCTCGGGGTCCAGGGCGGCCACGGCCTCCTCGGGGTCGGGCAGGTCCTCGGCAGGGGGCGGGCTCACGGGGTTGCTCATCGTCTCCCTCTCTCGGGTCGCTGACGGGGCCCGTCCAGTGTGACCCGTCGGCGGGCGACGTGCAGGGCGGGCGGCTCAGGCCGGGACGGGCAGCAGCGCGGCGACGACGTGCGTCCAGCCGCCGAGCGCGGGCAGCGCCTGGGTGCGGCCGAGCAGGTCCGCGGACCGCACGGTGAAGACCGAGCCGCGCGAGGGCTCGTAGACGCGCAGCGTGCCGGGGACCGCGGCCCCGGGCGGCGGGGGGACGGCGAGGACGACGTGGCGGGGGACGGCGTGGGCGAGCCCGCCGCGCACGTCCCCGCCCGTGTACAGCGGCACGGGGTGCCCGCGCCGGTTGGCGGCCTCGACGAGCCCGAGCACCGTGGCGCCGTCCTCGGTGGTGTCGTCGACCGGACGCACCCGGTAGCGCACCCCCGGGAAGCGGGCCTCGCGCGCCGCGGTCCACGGCGGGGTGCCGAGGCCGGTGGGCCAGGGCAGGGGGCCGAGGGCGCGCCGGCCCGTCGCGGCCTTCACCCGCTGCTGGGCGGCGGCGAAGCGGTCCTCGGCGCCGCCGGCGACGTCCTCCTCGGGCACCTCCGGCGGGCGCGGGCCGGCGGGCAGCCGCCCCGTCTCCAGCCACTGCGCGAGGGCGGGGTCACCGGTGGCGGCGAGCATGACGAGCACGGCCGAGCCGCACGTCGTCGCGTCGACCTGCCGGGCCCGGGCGCCGCCGAGGAGGACGGGCAGCCCGTCCGCGGGCTCGGTGACCCCGGTCCCCGCGGCGGCCGCCGGTCCCGTCGTCACGTGCGGCAGCCGGGCGGGCGTGCGCACGGGCCGGCTCAGCGCCGCGAGCGGTGCCGTCAGCTGCCACCGGTGCCACGACGACGGCGCCACGTCAGCCCGCGATCTTCTCGAGGACGACGTCCCCCGTGGCCGCGCCGTCGCCGGCGCCGATCTCGATCCCGCCGTCGAGGGCCTGGCGGGCGCGGTCGAAGCGCTCGGGCGTGTCGGTGTGCATGGTGAGCAGGGGCTGGCCCGCGCGGACGGTGTCGCCGGGCTTGACGTGCAGCTCGACGCCGGCGCCCGCCTGGACGGCGTCGCCCTGGCGGGCGCGGCCCGCGCCCAGGCGCCACGCGCACACGCCGACGGCGTAGGCGTCCAGGCGGCCCACGACGCCGTCGTTCTGCGCGGTGAGGGTCTCGGTCTCCCGGGCCGTGGGCAGGGCAGCGTCCGGGTCGCCGCCCTGGGCGCTGATCATGCGGCGCCACACGTCCATGGCGCGGCCGTCGGCCAGCGCGGCGCGGGGGTCGGCGTCGGTGCGGCCGGCGGCGTCGAGCATCTCGCGGGCCAGCGCGACGGTGAGCTCGACGACGTCGGAGGGGCCGCCGCCGGCGAGCACCTCGACGGACTCGCGGACCTCGAGGGCGTTGCCCGCCGTGAGGCCGAGCGGGGTGGACATGTCGGTGAGGAGCGCCGTCGTGCGCACGCCGGCGTCGCTGCCCAGGGCCACCATGGTGCGGGCGAGCTCGCGGGCGGCGTCGAGGTCCTTCATGAAGGCGCCGGAGCCGACCTTGACGTCGAGGACGAGGGAGTCGGTGCCCTCGGCGATCTTCTTGCTCATGATCGAGGAGGCGATGAGCGGGATGGCCTCGACGGTGCCGGTCGTGTCGCGCAGCGCGTAGAGCTTCTTGTCGGCCGGGGCCAGCCCGGTGCCGGCCGCGCAGATGACCGCGCCGACGTCCTCGAGCTGGCGCAGGATCGCGTCGTTGTCGAGGTCCGCACGCCAGCCGGGGATGGCCTCGAGCTTGTCGAGGGTGCCGCCGGTGTGGCCCAGGCCGCGGCCCGAGAGCTGGGGCACGGCGACGTCGAAGACGGCGACGAGCGGGGCGAGCGGAAGGGTGATCTTGTCGCCCACGCCACCGGTCGAGTGCTTGTCGGAGGTGGGGCGGGACAGGCCGGAGAAGTCCATCCGGCTGCCGGAGGCGATCATCGCGGCGGTCCAGCGGGAGATCTCGTCGCGACCCATGCCGCGCAGGAAGATCGCCATCGCCAGCGCCGACATCTGCTCGTCGGCGACGATGCCGCGGGTGTAGGCGTCGATCACCCAGTCGATCTCGGCGGGGGCCAGGGCCCCGCCGTCGCGCTTGGTCCGGATGAGGTCGACGACATCGAAGGCTTCGGTCATGGTGACACCCTAGGACGAGGCGCCAGGGAGCGCCGACAGCGGGGCGGGACGCGCCCGCGGGACCGGCGGCGCTCCGCCGTCGTGAGGGACCGCCCTACCGGGCCGACCACTCGTCGAGGTGGCCGGGGCCGAAGGCCTCGGGGAGGAGCTCGGTCATCGGGTGGACGCCCGTGGGCGTCTCGACGAGGAGCTCGGGCCCGCCGTGCTCCCACAGCAGCTGGCGGCAGCGGCCGCAGGGGACGATGACCCGCCCCTCACCGTCGACGCAGGTGAAGGCGACGAGCCGGCCGCCGCCGGAGGCGTGGAGCGCCGAGACGAGCCCGCACTCGGCGCACAGCCCGATGCCGTAGGAGGCGTTCTCGACGTTGCAGCCGGTGACGGTGCGACCGTCGTCGACGAGCGCGGCCGCGCCCACGGGGTAGGTGGAGTAGGGGACGTAGGCGCGGGCGACCATGCCCCGTGCCAGCTCGCGCAGGCGCTCCCAGGTGGCGTCGTCGGTCATCTCTGGCTTCCTCCTGGTGGGCGCACTGCGCGAGCGGGCGGGCTACTTGACGTAGGGGGTGTTCTCCGCGGCGGGTGCGCGCACCCGGCCGACGAAGCCGGCGACGGCGAAGATCGTCACGACGTAGGGCAGCATGAGGAGGAACTCCCCGGGGATGCCGCTGCCGCCCATCGCGCTGAGCATGTTCGCGAGGTTGCGCGAGAAGCCGAAGAGCAGGGCCGCGGCGAGCGCGCCGAGCGGGTTCCACCGGCCGAGGATCATCGCGGCCAGCGCGATGAAGCCGTTGCCGGCGGACATGTCCCGCCCGAACGCGAGACCCGAGCCCACCGTGAAGAAGGCGCCGCCGAGCCCGGCGAGCGCGCCGCCGAGGATCGGGGTGACCCAGCGGGTGCGGATGACGTCGATGCCGACGGTGTCCGCGGCCTTGGGGTGCTCGCCGACCGCTCGCACCCGCAGGCCCCACCGGCTGCGGAAGAGGAAGAACTGCAGCGCGATGACGGCGGCGTACATGAGGTAGACGAGGATGTTCTGGTTGAAGAGCACCGGGCCGATGACGGGGATGTCCGACAGCAGCGGCACCGGCAGGGAGGGCAGCCGCTGACGCTGGTTGAGGTCGGGGTTCTCGCTGAGCACGGTGGAGAAGAAGAAGCTCGTGACACCGAGGACGAGCACGTTGAGCACGACGCCGACGATGATCTGGTCCACCCAGTACTTCACGCTGAAGAACACGAGGAGGACACCGACGAGGGCACCGGCGACGGGCGCGGCGACGACGCCGAGGTAGGGGCTGGTCGTCATCGAGGCGACGACCGCCGCGAGGAAGGCGCCGCCGAGCAGCTGGCCCTCGATCGCGATGTTGATGACGCCCGAGCGCTCGCACATGACGCCGGACAGCGCGCCGAAGACGAGCGGCACGGACAGGGCGAGCGCGCCGGTGAGCAGGGAGGTCACCGGGATGGTGCCCCCGCTGCCCTGCCAGGTGAGGAAGGCGAGGACGAAGGCGGCACCGAAGAGGGCCGGCGGCCACCAGCCCAGCGGCTGGCGGCGCGTGGCGCGGTAGCCCGCGTAGGCGGTGACGGCGGCCATGACGAGGGTGAGCACCCACAGCGCCGGGACCGTCGGCACCTCGGTGTTGGGGATCTCGGCGAGCTCCCCGCCCGTGGCGGTGCGGAACGTCGTCGTGCCCGGCTCGGTGAACAGCGTGAAGCCGAGCAGCGAGACGAGGGTGAAGACGGCCATGAAGCCGGGGCCGCGCCACTTGACGGGCGGCAGCACGACGGAGTCGCGGGCGTCGGGGCGGGTGAGCGTGGACTGGCTCATGCCGAGGCCTCCTTGGCGGCGAGCACGGTGGACTTCCCGCGCGATCGGTCCGGTGCCGGCAGACGGAAGATCGCCCGGACGAGGGGCGGGGCCGCGATGAGGAGCACGATGACCGACTGGACGACGAGGATGATGTCGATCGGAGTCTGGGTGGTGGACTGCATGAGGAAGCCACCGGCTTTGAGCGCCCCGAACAGCAGGCCCGCGGCGAAGGTGCCCCACGGGGTGGCCCGCCCGAGCAGTGCCACGGTGATCGCGTCGAAGCCGTAGCTCGCGGCGACGCCGGCGGTGAGGATCTGCTCGGTGCCGAGCACCTGCGCCGACCCGCCGAGGCCGCTGAGGCCACCGGCGATGACGAGGGCCACGATCGTCACCTTCGCGACGGAGACACCCGCGGTGCGGGCGGCCTCCGCGTTGGCGCCGACGGCCCGCAGCTCGAAGCCGAAGGTCGAGCGCTCCACGAGCCACCACACGGCGGCGGTGACGAGGATGACGAGGATGAAGCCGAAGTGGAGGCGGAAGCCCTCCCCCAGGAGCAGCGGGTACAGCGCGGTGTCGCGCACGTTGGGCGAGCGCGGCAGCGCGGAGCCGGACTGCTGGAACGCGGGCTGGGTGAGGACCCAGCCGATGAGGTACACCGCGATGTTGTTGAGCATGATCGTGACGATCACCTCGTTGGCCCCGGTCCGGGCCTTGAGGGCACCGGCGATGCCCGCCCAGATCGCGCCACCGATCACCGCGCCGAGGACGGCGAGGACGACGTGGAGGACGACGGGCAGCTGGAAGGTGAAGCCGATGTAGCCGCCGACGATGGCGCCGACGATGATCTGGCCCTGGCCACCGATGTTGAACATCCCGGCGCGGAAGGCGATGGCGATGCCCAGACCGGTGAAGATCAGCGGCACGGAGAAGACGAGCGTCTCCGTCAGCGGCCGGATCGCGCGGGTGAAGGTCTCGGCCTGGTAGTCGAAGATCGAGCCGCGGAACAGCGCGGCGTAGGCCTGGGAGACGGCGTCCCACACGGCCCCGACGAAGTCCATGGGGCGCGCGAAGAGGTAGCCGGCGGTCTCCTGGACCTGGGTGTCGGCGGCGGCGATGAGGACCGCGCTGAGCGCGAGCGCGACGACGATCGCCAGGACGGTGACGAGCCAGCCGCCCGAGAGGACGTCCCGGACGAACTGCGCGGTGCGGGTGCGGGGCTCCTCGTCGGGCACCTGCTTGGCCGACGCCGGGGACTCCTCCGCCTGCGCGACGACGTCACCGGGGTGCTCGGCGGGGCGCCGGGTCTCGTCCTCGCTCACGGCGCGGTCTCCTCACTCATGTCGTCCGCCGCGGACATCGCGGTGCGGTGCTGGGCGGCCTGGGACAGCGCCTCCTCGTAGGGGACGCCGGCCATCATGAGGCCGAGGACGTCGCGGTCGGTGTCACCGGGGACGACGCCGACGACGCGCCCGCGGTACATGACGGCGATGCGGTCGGCCAGGGCCATGACCTCGTCGAGCTCGGTCGAGACGATGAGCACCGGGGTGCCCTTGTCCCGCTCGGCGACGATCTCCTTGTGGATGAACTCGATCGACCCGACGTCCACGCCGCGGGTCGGCTGGGAGGCGACGAGCAGGCGCAGCGGGCGGGACATCTCCCGCGCGATGACGACCTTCTGCTGGTTGCCGCCGGACAGCGTGGAGATGGGGTCGTGGACCGAGGTGAGGCGCACGTCGAACTGCTCGGCCCGCTTGTGGGCGTTGTCCTCGACGACACCGGGCCGGATGCTGCCGAACGCGGCGAAGGGCTCGGTGTCGTACAGGTCGAGGATGAAGTTCTCGGCCACGGTGAAGCCGGCGATGACCCCGCCCGTGGAGCGGTCCTCGGGGACGAAGCCGATGCCGGCGCGCAGCCGCTGCTTGACGGAGGAGCCGACGAGCTCCTTGCCGTCCAGGACGATCGAGCCGGAGACCGGCTCGACGAGCCCGAGGATCGTCTCGGTCAGCTCGGTCTGGCCGTTGCCCTGGACACCGGCGACGACGACGATCTCCCCGTGCCGCACCGTGAGGTCGAGGCGGTCGACGGCGACCTGCCCCTTCGTGTCGAGCACCGACAGGTCGGTGACGACGAAGGACTCCTCCCCCGGCGCGGCGTGGTCCTTGTCGACGGCCATGCTCACCGAGCGCCCGACCATGAGGGAGGCGAGCTCGGTCTCCGAGCTCGCGGGGCTCGCCTCGCCGACGACCGTGCCGCGGCGGATGACCGTGATGGAGTCGGCGATCGCCCGGACCTCGCGCAGCTTGTGCGTGATGAAGACGATCGAGGTGCCCTCGGCCTTGAGCTGACGCATGATCGCGATGAGCTCGTCGGTCTCCTGGGGCGTGAGCACCGCCGTCGGCTCGTCGAGGATGAGCACCTTGGCGTCGCGCGACAGGGCCTTGATGATCTCCACGCGCTGCTGCACGCCGACGGGCAGGTCCTCGATGACGGCGTCGGGGTCGACGTCGAAGCCGAAGCGGTCGGAGATCTCCTTGACCCGCTTGCGCGCCTCGCGGCGGCTGATGACGCCGAGCGGCCCGGTCGGCTCGTAGCCGAGGGCCACCGACTCGGCGACGGTGAAGACCGGGACGAGCATGAAGTGCTGGTGGACCATGCCGATGCCGGCGGCCACGGCGTCGCCGGGCCCGGAGAAGGTCACGGGCTCGTCGTCGAGGAGGATCTGCCCCTCCTCCGGGTCGTACAGGCCGTAGAGCACGTTCATCAGCGTGCTCTTGCCGGCCCCGTTCTCACCGAGCAGCGCGTGGATCTCCCCGGGCTCCACGACGAGGTCGATGTGGTCGTTGGCGACCAGGGGGCCGAAGCGCTTGGTGATGCCGCGAAGCTCGAGCTTCACATCCGCTCCATCGGTAGCGGGCCGCGGCGACGCGGCCGGAGGGGTGGACGCCGCGGCGTCCGTGGCGGGCAGACGGTGACGGCCCGGCCGCGGGTGGGCCGGGCCGTCACTGTGCGTGGTGGATCAGGGAGCGTTGACGGTCTCGACGGCGAGCTCGCCCGAGATGATCTGCTCCTGGAGGGCCTCGACCTGGTCGAGGAGCTCCTGCGGGATGTCCGCGCTGCCGGTGGCGAGGCTGACACCGCCGTTGGCGAGGTCACCGATGTAGGGCTCGCCGGTGAAGCTGCCCTCGAGGCCGGCCTTGATGGTCTCGAAGACGCCCGCCCCGATCTCCTTGACGACGGAGGCGAGGACGATGTCGGCGTAGTCGGTGGAGGCGGTCCAGTCGGAGTCGACACCGACGACCCACACGTTGCCGGCGCTCTCGGCGGCGGCGGCCGCACCCAGGCCGACGGGGCCGGCGACCGGCATGATGACGTCGGCGCCCTGGGCGATGAACTGCTCGGTCAGCGCCTGGCCCTGGCCCTGGTCCTCGAAGCCGCCGGAGAAGGTGCCGTCCTGCGCCTCCTTGTCCCAGCCGAGGACCTGGACGTCGCCGTCGTTGTCCTCGTTGAACTTCGCGACGCCGTCGACGAAGCCGTCCATGAAGATGTTGACGGAGGGGATCGGCAGGCCACCGAAGGTCGCGACCGTGCCGGTCTCGCTCATGCCCGCGGCGACGTAGCCCGCGAGGTAGGCGGCCTCGGCCGTGTTGAAGATGATGGGCGCGGCGTTGGGCAGCTCGACCGGCACCGGGGCGGCGTCTGCGCCCTCACCCGGGTTGGAGAACGTCGCGTCGACGAGGCCGAAGTTGACGTCCGTGTTGCCCTCGGCGGCCGCCTGGATCGGGTCCTCGAGGAGGAAGCCGACACCGATGGTCATGTCGCAGCCCTGCTGCACCATGGAGTCGACGTTCGGGCCGAAGTCGGCGTCCGACTGCGACTCGGCGTCGTTGAGCTGGATCCCAAGCTCCTCCTGGGCGCGCATGCCGCCCTCCATGGCCGACTGGTTGAAGGACTGGTCCTCCCAGCCGCCCTGGTCGGAGATGAGGCAGGCGAGGTAGTCGACCTCCTCGGCGGACCCGGTGGTCGCCTCGGTGGTGGCCTCGCCGGCGGGCTCGGTGCTGTCGTCCTCCGGCGCGTCACCGCACGCCGCGAGTGCCAGCGTGGCGACGGCCGCGAGAGCGGTCGCGTAGATCGTCTTCTTCACGCTTGTCTCCTGGGGATGGTTGAGGCCGGTGGTCGGCGGGACGATGGAGGCGTCCCACCGTGACCTATCGGCTGCGTACGGCCGACTGTAAGCCTCCGCGGCCGCGAGATTGGCCGCATGGTGAGATTTGTCTATGTTCTGTTACACAAACGTTGCTATCGCGCGCGCACGGCCGCCGGCCCGCGGCCGGACAGGACGGGCGCCCCGCCCCGGGAGCCGGGCCGGGGCTGCGCCGCGACGCGCGGCTCGTAGCCGGCGCGCTGCGCGGTGCGGGCCAGCACCCGTGCCCCGATGCTGATCGCGCGCTCGTCCACGACGAGGTCGCCCTGGTGGAGGTCGTGCGCCGCCCCGCCGGGCGCGCGGGTGCCCAGCCGCACCATCGCCCCGGGCACGCGCGAGAGGTACCAGGCGAAGTCCTCCCCGCCGAGGGACTGCTCGGTGAGCACGACGGCGTCGTCGGCGACGACCTCCCGGGTGGCGCCGTCGAGCAGCCGCACGCACTGCTCGTCGTTGACGACGGGAGGCATGCCGCGCTGGTGCTTGAGCTCCACCTCGACGCCGAGCGGGGACAGCAGGTCCGCGACGACGTCGTCGACGAGCGTGCCGGCACGCTCCCAGGTCTCGACGTCCAGCGAGCGCAGCGTCCCGGTGACGCTGCCGACCGAGGGGATGGTGTTCGGGGCCCGGCCCGCGTTGACGGCACCCCACGTGAGGTTGGCCCCCGAGCGGGGGTCCAGGCGCCGGTCGAGCACGGCGGGCAGCTGGGTGATGATGTGGCCCAGGGCATAGACGACGTCGCCGGTGAGGTGCGGGCGCGAGGTGTGCCCGCCGGCGGACCGGACGGTGACGGTGACGTTGTCCGAGGCCGCGGTGATCGGGCCGATGCGGGAGCCGATCTTGCCGCAGGCGATCTTCGGCGCGCAGTGCAGGGCGTAGATCTGCTCGACGCCGTCGAGGACGCCCTGGTCGAGGAGCTCCCTGGCGCCGCTCGGCTGGACCTCCTCGGCGGGCTGGAGGATGAGCCGCACCCCGACGGGCAGCTGCCCCTCCTCCTGGAGGCGCGCGAGGATGAGGCCGGCCCCGAGGACGGCACTGGCGTGGACGTCGTGGCCGCAGGCGTGCGAGACGCCCTGGCGCTGGGAGCGGAAGGGCAGCCCGGTGGTCTCGGGCACGGGCAGCGCGTCGATGTCGCCGCGCAGGGCGATCCGCCGTCGGCCCCGCTCGCGCGGGTCGGGGCCGATGTCGCAGACCAGCCCGCTGCCCGTGGTGCGGCGCGGGGACAGGCCCGCGGCGGTGAGCCGGTCGAACAGGAGGGTGGTCGTCTCCTGCTCCATCCAGCCCAGCTCGGGGTTGGCGTGGATCTGGCGCCGGATCGCGACCAGCTCCTCCTCCAGCTCGGCGGCGAGCTCGGCAATTCGGTCAGCCTGCGGGACGTCCTTCACCCCAGCGACCCTAGCGCGCCTCAGCGGAGAGCGTCGGGCAGGCGGTCCACGACCTCCTTGAGCCGCTGGGCGTGGTCGGTCGTCGTCACGAGGAGCGCGTCGGGCGTGTCGACGACGACGGCGCCCGGCAGCCCGAGCACCGCGACCAGCCGGCCGGTGGCCGGGACGAGGACGGCGCCGGCGCTGTCGGCGGCCAGCGCGGGGCCCTCGCCCAGCGTCCGCACGCCGTCGGCTGCGGCCGGGAGCAGCGTCGCGAGGGAGCGCCAGTCCCCGACGTCGTCCCAGCCGAGCTCCGCGGGGACGACCGCCACGCCGCCGTCGGCGGCGACGGGCTCGGCGACGGCGTGGTCGATGGCGATCCGGGTGAGGCGCGGCCACTCTCGGGCGAGGACCTCCGCCCGGTCCGGCCCGTCCCAGGCGCGGGCGATCGCGAGGAGGCCGTCGTGCAGCGGGGGCTGGAGCCGGCGCAGGTGCTCGAGCAGCACCTCGGCGCGGACGACGAACATGCCCGCGTTCCACCGGTACCGGCCGGTGCCCAGGTACGCGGCGGCCGTCCCGGCGTCGGGCTTCTCGGCGAAGGAGGCGACGTGGAGCGCGGTGGGGGCGCCCTCGACCCCGAGGGGCGCGCCGGACTCGACGTAGCCGAAGGCGGTCGAGGGGTGGTCGGCCTCCACCCCGATCGTCACGACGTACCCGGCGCGGGCCGCCGCGACCGCCTCGCGGACGGCGGCGGCGAAGGCCTCGGGCCGGCGCACGACGTGGTCGGCGGCGAAGGAGCCGACGACGACGTCGCCGTGCCGCTCGCGCAGGAGGGCGGCCGCGAGCCCGATGGCGGCCATCGAGTCCCGGCCCGAGGGCTCGGTGAGGAGCGCGTGCCCGGCGAGCTCCGGGAGCTGCTCGCGCACCGCGGCCGCGTGCGCCTCGCCCGTGACGACCGTGACGCCGTCGGCCAGGGGCGCGAGCCGGTCCCAGGTGCCCTGGAGGAGCGTGCGCCCGCTGCCGGTGAGGTCGAGGAGGAACTTGGGGTGCGCGCGGCGTGAGAGCGGCCACAGGCGGGTGCCGGCACCGCCGGCGGGCACGACGGCGTGGAAGCCGGGGATCGGGCGGGGACTCATGCCGTCAGCGTAGACAGCGGGGACGTCCTCCCTGCCGGACGCCGGTGCCCGGGTCCCGGGCCCATGGTCCCGAGAATGTCCACGACGTGGATACCATGCTCGTGTGTCCACCACTCATACTGCAGCGCGGCAGGTCAAGGGCCGCCGTACGTCGGTCGCTCTCAAGCTCGTCATGGCCGTCACCGGCGTCATCTTCCTGCTCTTCGTGCTGGCCCACATGTACGGCAACCTCAAGGCCCTGTCCGGCCAGCAGGCCTTCGACGACTACGCCCACCACCTGCGGGTGCTCGGCGAGCCGATGCTGCCGGAGTCCGGCTTCCTGTGGGTCATGCGTCTGGGCCTCATCGTCAGCCTCGTGCTGCACGTGTGGTCCGCGACCGTGCTCACGCGGCGCAAGCGCGCGGCCCGCACGCAGAAGTACGTGATGAAGAAGTCGGTGTCCTCGAGCCTGTCCTCGCGGACGATGATGTGGGGCGGGCTGGCCCTGCTCCTGTTCATCGTCTTCCACATCCTGCAGTTCACGACCCTGACGATCGAGGTCGGCGGCTCCTTCGACAGCCCCTACGACCGTCTCGTCGCCGCCTTCGAGACGTGGTGGCTCGTGGCCATCTACGTCGTCGCGATGATCGCGCTCGGCATGCACCTGCGCCACGGCATCTTCAGCGCCGTGCAGACCCTCGGCTGGTCGAACCGCACCCGCCAGCCGAAGATCAAGGCAGCGGCCCTGGCCGTCGCGATCCTCGTCGTCGTCGGCTTCCTCGTCCCGCCGCTCGCCATCGCCTTCGGGCTCGTCTAGACCCGCGGAGTAGTGCATCCCATGACCGACCAGCTCATCGACGGCCTCTACCGCGAGGGCGCCCCGATCGCCGACACCAAGGCACCGACCACCGTCCCGGTCGAGCGCCGCTGGCGTGAGCGCCAGTTCGGTGCCCGCCTCGTCAACCCCGCCAACCGGCGCAAGATCAGCGCGATCATCGTCGGCACCGGCCTCGCCGGTGCCTCCGCCGGCGCCACGCTCGGCGAGGCCGGCTACCAGGTGAAGTCCTTCTGCTACCAGGACTCCCCGCGCCGGGCGCACTCGATCGCCGCGCAGGGCGGCATCAACGCGGCGAAGAACTACCGCAACGACAACGACTCCACGTTCCGGCTCTTCTACGACACGGTCAAGGGCGGCGACTTCCGCGCCCGCGAGTCCAACGTCTACCGGCTCGCCGAGGTCAGCGCGAACATCATCGACCAGTGCGTGGCACAGGGCGTGCCCTTCGCCCGCGAGTACGGCGGCCTGCTCGACAACCGCTCCTTCGGCGGCGTCCAGGTCTCCCGCACCTTCTACGCCCGCGGCCAGACCGGCCAGCAGCTCCTCATCGGCGCCTACCAGGCCCTCGAGCGTCAGGTCGCCGCCGGCACGGTGCAGATGTACACGCGCCACGAGATGCTCGAGCTCGTCGTCGTCGACGGCCGCGCCCGCGGTGTCATCGTCCGCGACATGGTGACCGGTGAGATCGAGACGCACCTGGCCGACGTCGTCGTCCTCGCCACCGGCGGCTACGGCAACGTCTTCTACCTGTCGACGAACGCCATGGGCTCCAACACGACGGCGATCTGGCGTGCGCACCGCAAGGGCGCCCTGTTCGGCAACCCCTGCTACACGCAGATCCACCCGACGTGCATCCCGGTCTCCGGGGACTACCAGTCCAAGCTCACGCTCATGAGCGAGTCGCTGCGCAACGACGGCCGCATCTGGGTGCCCAAGCGCGCCGAGGACTGCGACAAGGACCCGCGGGACATCCCCGAGGAGGACCGCGACTACTACCTCGAGCGCATCTACCCGGCCTTCGGCAACCTCGTCCCCCGCGACATCGCCTCCCGCCAGGCGAAGAACGTGTGCGACGACGGCCGTGGCGTGGGCCCGGCGGTCGACGGCGTGCGCCGCGGCGTCTACCTCGACTTCGCCGAGGCGATCGGGCGGATGGGCCGCAAGGCGGTCGAGTCGAAGTACGGCAACCTCTTCGACATGTACCAGCGCATCACCGGGGAGAACCCCTACGAGGTGCCGATGCGCATCTACCCGGCCGTCCACTACACGATGGGCGGGCTGTGGGTCGACTACGACCTCCAGTCCAACATCCCCGGCCTCTTCGTCACGGGTGAGGCCAACTTCTCCGACCACGGCGCGAACCGCCTGGGTGCCTCGGCGCTCATGCAGGGCCTGGCCGACGGGTACTTCGTCCTGCCCAACACGATCAACGACTACCTCGCCGACGGGCCCTTCGAGAAGGTCGCCGAGGACCACCCCGCGGTGGTCGAGGCCCGTGCGTCGGTCGAGGACCGCATCTCCCGCCTCCTCAACGCCGGCGGCACCCGCTCGGTCGACTCCTTCCACAAGGAGCTCGGGCACATCATGTGGGAGTACTGCGGGATGGAGCGCACGGCCGAGGGCCTGCAGACCGCCATCGAGAAGATCCGGGCGCTGCGCGAGGAGTACTGGCGCGACGTGCGGGTCCTGGGGGCGGCCGACGACTTCAACCAGTCCCTGGAGAAGGCCAGCCGCGTCGCCGACTTCATCGAGCTCGGTGAGCTCATGTGCATCGACGCACTGCACCGCCGCGAGTCCTGCGGTGGGCACTTCCGCGCGGAGAGCCAGACCGAGGACGGCGAGGCGCTGCGCCACGACGACGAGTTCGCCTACGTCGCGGCATGGGAGTGGACGGGTACCGGTGAGGCGCCCGTGCTCCACAAGGAGGACCTCGTGTACGAGTACGTCGAGATGAAGCAGCGGAGCTACAAGTGAGAATCACCCTCAAGGTCTGGCGTCAGGCCAACGCCGCCACCCGCGGTCGGATGGTCGACTACACGCTCGACGACGTCTCCGAGGACATGTCCTTCCTCGAGATGCTCGACGTCCTCAACGAGCAGCTCATCGGCCAGGGCGAGGAGCCGGTGGCCTTCGACCACGACTGCCGCGAGGGCATCTGCGGCATGTGCGGCCTCATGATCGACGGCGTCGCGCACGGGCCCGAGGTCACCACGGTCTGCCAGCTCCACATGCGCTCCTTCAAGGACGGCGACACGATCACCGTCGAGCCGTGGCGCGCGGACCCCTTCCCCGTCATCAAGGACCTCGTCGTCGACCGCTCGGCCTTCGACCGGATCATCCAGGCCGGCGGCTTCATCTCCGCCAACACCGGCGCGGCCCCGGACGCCCACGCGACCCCGGTGCCCAAGGCCGACGCCGACGCCGCCTTCGAGGCGGCCGCCTGCATCAGCTGCGGCGCCTGCGTCGCGGCCTGCCCCAACGGCTCCTCGATGCTCTTCACCGCCGCCAAGGTCACGCACCTCGGCAAGCTGCCCCAGGGCCAGCCGGAGCGGCTCGGGCGCGTGGTGTCGATGGTCGCCCAGCAGGACGCCGAGGGCTTCGGCGGCTGCACGAACATCGGCGAGTGCGCGTCCGTGTGCCCCAAGGGCATCCCGCTGGACACGATCAACCAGCTGAACTTCGACCTGCGGAC
This sequence comes from Oceanitalea stevensii, assembly GCF_014837105.1. GTDB lineage: Bacteria > Actinomycetota > Actinomycetes > Actinomycetales > Actinomycetaceae > Oceanitalea > Oceanitalea stevensii. The sequence continues at coordinate 889,578 of NZ_JACSPO010000001.1, forward strand.
CGCCCTGCGCCACGGCGCCTGACCCCGGCCCCACCTCTCCCAGCCGAGTACGCACGGACGGTCACCAGCGGCGCCTTGCGGCGCCGGCTGCGTGACCGTTCGTGCGTACTCGGCGCTCAGGGCTCCCGGTGGCGGGTCTCGCCGCGCGCCTTGCGGCGTCGCGCGGAGCGGTCGGCGTAGGCGTCCTTCGTCTCGTGGCGCCGCCCCAGGCGCCGGCGGTTCCACTCGCGCACCCGCCCCACGAGGCCGCCCCAGTACGCCTCCCGGGCGCGGGCCTCCACGGCCATCCGCTCGTTCCACCCGTCCTGCTCGTCCTCCGCGTGGCGCTGCGCGAGCACCTCCTCGCCCTCCTCCCCGAGGTGCTCGAGGTCGGCGACGAGGGCCTCCTCCCGGAGCTTCTCGGGCGCCTGCACCGTCCCCGTCGTCGCCTCGTAGTCCCAGGTGAGGGTGCGTGGCACCGAGAGGGTGACGTAGTTGGGGTGCTCGTCGAAGTTCGTCGCGCCCGGCTCGTCCGGCTTGGGCGGGGCCGGCGGGTTGGCGGTCCACGCGGCGATCATCAGGGTGACGCGGGCAAGGAGGTTGACCCACAGCAGCAGGGTGATGAGGGCGGCGGCCGTGGCGAGCAGCGGGTTGTCGGGACCGCCGACGAGCGTGGTCCCGAAGAGCCGGAGCACCGTGGAGGCCACCGCCCCGAGCAGGGCGCCGACGAGGAGGTCGCGGCGGGGCACGTGCACCCCCGCGAGCACCCGGAAGAGCAGGACGTACACTGCGCCGTCCACGAGGAGGGCGACGACGTAGCCGAGGACGCGCAGCGCGACGGCGGCGAAGGTGCCCTCGATCCCCACGGTGTCGAGCAGCCACTGCCCGGCCACACCGGCGGCGATGCCGAGCGCCGCCGTCGTCACGACCGCCAGGGCGAGGATGAGGAAGCCGCCGAGGTCGCGCACCCGGGTGAGGACGGGGCTCTCCTTGGGCGCGACGATGCCGAACATCATCCGGATCGAACGCTTGAGGGCGCCCATGACGGAGATCGCCGTCCACAGCAGCACGCCGACGGCGGCGATGCTCGCGGGGTTGAGCGCCGTCTCGAGCACGAGGGAGTCCGGGTTGATCATCCCGCCGTTGCTGCCCGTGTCGATGATGCCGGGCAGGGCGTCGTCCACGCTCTGGAGGACCGTCTCGCGCAGCTCGGCGTTGTTGCCGAGCACCGTCATGAAGACCGTGTAGCCGATGGTGAGCGCCGCGAAGATCGAGAAGAGCGCGGAGTAGGTGATGCCACCGGCGAGCAGGCCGCCGTTCGCCTTGGCGTACCGGGCCAGCCCGCGGCCGGGCCGCGAGTGCTCCCAGCGCGCCATGAGCGCGGTGAGGCGCTCCCCCAACGACGGCCGGCCCTCGGCAGCGGTGCTCATGGCCGGCAAGCCTAGGGACGAAGCCCCCACCCGGCATCAGCAGGCCCCCGGAGGGCGCCCTGCGCGGGCGTGACACCTCACCGTGCGCCCGCTGGGCCACCGTGCTGCCCGCCGACCGGCAGCACGGTGCCCCCACCGGGCGCACACCGAGAACTGGCGCAGGTCGCCGCCCCCTCAGCTGATCGGTCATGTTCGGTTATGGGGCATTTTCTGGCACACTGGACGCATGGACACCGAGCGTCCCGAGGCGCCACCCCTGCTCGCCCGGCAACGTCAGCAGCAGATCCTGGCCGCGGTCAACCAGCACGGGGGCGTGCGCGTCGCCGAGATGGTCGACCAGCTCGGCGTCTCGGAGATGACGATCCGCCGCGACATCACCAGCCTCGTCCGGCGCGGGCTCGTCGCCCGGGTCCACGGCGGCGCCGTCGCCCCCAGCCGCTCCGCCCAGGAGCCGGCCTTCGCCCTCAAGGTGGGCCAGCACCAGACCGAGAAGGCCCGCATCGGCGCGCTCGCCGCCTCGCGGGTCGAGGCGGGGGACGCCGTCGCGCTCTCCGCGGGGACGACGACCCTCGCCGTCGCCCGTGCCCTCACGGCCCTGCCCCACTTCGCCACGCTCACCGTCATCACCAACTCCCTGCCCGCCGCCGACGTCCTCCACCAGGCGGCCATGCAGGCACGGGAGGCGGGCCGCCCCGCCCCGACCGTCGTCCTCACCGGCGGCGAGCGCACGCCCTCGGACGCCCTCGTCGGGCCGGCCACCGCCGACTACCTGCGCGACGTGCGCGTCGACTGGGTGTTCCTCGGTGCGCACGGCTTCGACCCCACCCTCGGCCTCATGACGCCCAACCTCCAGGAGGCGTCGACGAACTCGGCGCTCCTCGCGACCGGCCGCAGCGCCGTCGCCGTCCTGGACTCGAGCAAGTGGGGCGTGCGCGGACTCCGCACCTTCTGCCGGGCGGAGGACCTCGCCGCCCTGGTCACCGACGCCCAGCCGGACGAGGAGACCCTCGCCGCGGCCGCCACGCACGACTTCTCCCTGGAGATCGCCTCCCATGACTGACACCGTCCGCAAGACCCGCGGCACGCTGGCCGACGGCCGCGAGATCCTCTACTTCGACGACTCCGAGCCCTACGTCTCCGGCGGTGCCACCCGGCGCCTGGACGACCCCCGCCCCCTGCCGGACCGCTTCGCCCCCGTCCCGGGCCCCGACGGCGAGCCGCAGCCCTTCACCGGCCCGCAGATGCGCTACGACGTCCTCACCGGGGAGTGGGTGCCGATGGCCACCCACCGGATGAACCGCACGCACCTGCCCCCGGCGGACGCCAACCCGCTGGCCCCGGCCCGTCCCGGCGCGGCGTACACCGACGGCGACATCCCCGCGGACGACTACGACGTCGTCGTCTTCGAGAACCGCTTCCCCTCCCTCGTCCAGGTCCCGGGCGAGGAGGACGTCGTCACCCACCTCGACGGCGAGCCGCTGTGGCCCGTCCGCCCGGCCGCCGGCCGCTGCGAGGTCATCTGCTTCTCCCCCGACCCCGAGGCCTCCCTCGCCACGCTCGACGAGCGCCGCATGCGCACGGTCGTCGAGGCCTGGGCGGACCGCACCGTCGAGCTCGGCGCGCTCCCCGGCGTCGAGCAGGTCTTCTGCTTCGAGAACCGCGGCCGCGAGATCGGCGTGACCCTCCACCACCCGCACGGGCAGATCTACGCCTACCCCTACCTCACGCCGCGCACCGCGACGATGCTGCGCCAGGCGCGCGAGCACCGCGCCGCCACCGGGCGCAACCTCCTGCGCGACGTCCTCGAGGCCGAGCTGCGCTCCGGCCGCCGCGTCGTCGCCGAGTCCGAGCACTGGGTCGCCTACGTGCCGGCCGCCGCACGCTGGCCCGTCGAGGTCCACCTCGCCCCGCGCCGCGACGTCCCCGACCTGCCCGCCCTCACGGACGAGGAGCGCACCGACCTCGCCGGCATCTACCTGCGCCTCCTGCGCGCCGGGGACCAGTTCTTCGTGGCCGAGGGCGACGACGGCGAGCCGCGCGCCATCCCGCTGCCCTACATCGCCGCGTGGCACCAGGCCCCGGTCCACGAGGGCCGCGAGGACCTGCGCCTGCACCTGCAGCTCTTCTCCGTCCTCCGCGCCCCCGGCAAGCTCAAGTACCTCGCCGGCTCCGAGTCCGGCATGGGCGCGTGGGTCTCCGACACCACCCCCGAGCGCGTCGCCGACCGGCTGCGGGAGGTCATGGAGTGAGCGTCCTCGCCCCCGCCTGGACCGCCGACGACGGCGCCCGCCGGGCCCGCGACCTCCTCGCCTCCACCCTCGGGCCCGAGCCCGCCGACGGCGTCTGGGCGGCCCCCGGCCGCGTCAACCTCATCGGGGAGCACACCGACTACAACGGCGGCCTCTGCCTGCCGGTGGCCCTGCCCCACCGCACCTACGTCGCGGTCCGCCGTCGGGACGACCGGACCGTGCGCCTCAGTTCGGCGCAGGAGGAGGGCGTGCGCACCGTCGACCTCGACGGCGTCGGCCCGGCGGGCTCGCCGGGTGCGGTCGAGGGCTGGCCGGCGTACGTCGTCGGCGTCGCCTGGGCGCTCGTCGCCGAGGGGCTCGTCCCCGCCGAACGGGTGACCGGCTTCGACGTCGCCGTGGACAGCTGTGTGCCCTACGGCGCCGGCCTGTCCTCCTCGGCGGCGCTCGAGTGCGCGGTCGCGATCGCGCTCGACGAGCTGTGGGGGCTGGGCCTGGCGGCGGACGACGCCGGACGGGCCCGCCTCGCGGCCGCGTGCGTGCGCGCGGAGAACGAGGTCGCCGGGGCACCGACGGGCGGGATGGACCAGTCCGCCTCGCTCCGTGCTCAGGAGGCCCGGGCCCTGCTCCTCGACTGCCGCGACGGCTCCACCCGGCAGGTCCCCTTCGCGCTCGAGGCGGCGGGGCTGGAGCTGCTCGTCATCGACACCCGCGCCCCGCACGCGCTCGTCGACGGCCAGTACGCCGAGCGCCGCGACAGCTGCGAGCGCGCCGCCCGGCAGCTCGGCGTGACGACGCTGCGCGAGGTCGAGGACCTCGACGCCGCCCTGGCCGCGCTGGACGACCCGGTCGTCCAGCGGCGGGTGCGCCACGTCGTCACCGAGATCGGGCGCGTCGCCCGCTTCGCCGAGGAGCTGGACGCCGGGCCGCTCGACACCGGCCGGGCGGCGGCGCTCGGCGCGCTCATGGCCGGCTCGCACGCCTCCATGCGCGACGACTACGAGATCTCCTGCGCCGAGCTCGACCTCGCCGTGGAGACCGCGACGGCTGCCGGCGCCCACGGCGCCCGGATGACCGGCGGCGGCTTCGGCGGCTCGGCGATCGCGCTGCTGCCGGCCGGGCAGGCCGAGCGCGTGGCCGGGGCGGTCAGCGCGGCCTTCGCCGCCGCCGGCTTCGCCGCACCGGCCTTCCTCCTCGCCCCCGCGAGCGCCCCCGCCGCCCGCACCGCCTGACGACCGCCCCCTCTTCGCGCCGACAGCCGGATCCCGCCCGGGTCTCCTCGTCCTTCGCGCCGACAGCGCTCCTCGCCCTTCGCAGCAACAGCTGGATCCCGCCCGGGGCGTGCGGGGCGAGATCCAGCTGTCGGCGAGAAGGGGGGCCTCAGTCGACGTCGACGACGAGGGGGGCGTGGTCGGAGAAGCGCTGGTCGTAGGCGGCGGCGCGGTCGACCGTGGCCGTGCGGGCCCGCTCGGCGAAGCCGGGCGAGGACAGCAGGTAGTCGATCCGCCAGCCGGCATCGTTGTCGAAGGCCTTCCCGCGCATCGACCACCACGTGAAGGGACCGGGGCCCTCTCCGCCGAGGCGGCGGCCGAGGTCGACGTAGGCGAGGTCGTCGAACCAGCGGTCGAGGTAGGCGATCTCCTGGTCGAGCACGCCGGAGGTGCGGTTGTGGTTGCTCTTCCAGTTCCTGATGTCGACGGGCCGGTGGACGATGTTGACGTCCCCGCCCACGACGATGTCCCGCTCCCCCGCGGCCGCCTGCTCCGAGAGCGTCGTGAGCCGCGCGGTCACCTTGTCCAGGTGCGCGTACTTCGCGGCCATCCGCTCCGGCTCGCTCGCCGTCCCGGAGTGGACGTAAACGGACACCAGGGTGAGCGGCCGGTCGCTGCCCGGCAGCTCGACGTCCATCTCCACCCAGCGGCCGGTGTCGACGGGCGGCTCGTCACCGCCCAGGCCCACCCGCACCGCCGTGGCGGGCAGCCGGGACGCGACGGCCACGCCGGCCCGGCCCTTGATGTCCGAGGCCTGGTGGGCCACGTGCCAGCCCTCCCCGAGGACGTCGTGGACGACGTCGTCGGGGGCGCGGACCTCCTGGAGGAGGAGCAGGTCCGGGGAGCGGTCGGCGAGCCACGTGTCCATGCCCTTGCGGACGGCGGCGCGGATCCCGTTGACGTTGACGGTGGCAATTCTCAGCATCCGGCCATTCTCACCTCGGGCGGTGACATGGCCGAAACCGGCGGGACCCGCAGTCGCGGGTCCCGCCGGCCCGTCCTACGGGCGGCGCACGCCCAGGGTGTCGGTCCCGTTGCCGTCCCAGTCACCCACGTACACCTCGTCGCCCTCGCGGCCGAAGGTGAGGACCCGGTCGGCGTCCCCGCCGCGGAGGGAGTTGTTGACGTGGAAGACGCGCCCGCGCTGGATGGTCAGCGTGTCGGTGCCGTTGCCGTCCCAGTCGCCCGCGAGGGTGGTGTCACCGGCGCGGCCGTAGGTGAGGACCGTGTCGGCGTCCCCGCCGCGCAGGGAGTTCCTCACGTGGTAGGTCGCGGCCCGGCGCACCGTGAAGGTGTCCGTCCCGTCCCCGTTCCAGTCACCGACGAGGACCGTGTCGTCCTCCCGGCCGTAACGGACGACGCGGTCGGCGTCGCCGCCGGTCAGCCGGTTCTTCACGTGGTAGTCCGCGCCGCGGCGCACGGCGAGCGTGTCTCGGCCGTCGCCGTCCCAGTCGCCGACGAGCAGCGTGTCACCCGGACGTCCGTAGGTGAAGGTTTGCGCGGCGTCACCACCGCGGTGTCCGCCGGACACGTGGATCACGTTCCCGCGGCGCACCGCGATCGTGTCGACGCCGTCGCCGTCCCAGTCGCCGATGAGCACCTCGTCCCCGGTGCGGCCGTAGCGGAAGACCTCGTCCGTGGTGCCGCGCCAGTCGTTGCTCAGGTGGAACTGCGGGGACGCCGTGGGCGGGGGGACGTCTCCGGGCCGCACCACCATGGCGCTGCCCCCACCCGAGCGCTCCGGCTCGGCGGCCGCCTGCAGCCGGCCGTCGGGGAGGAAGGCGATACCCGTGACGTTGCCGAGCGTGCCCACCTCGGTGACCGTGTGGCCCCGGGCGCGGAGAGCCTCACCGAGCGCGGTGCCGGCGATCGCCGCCTCCGCCTCGCTGGCCGCACCGTTGCGGCTGGACAGCCGGGGAGCGGCGATGGCCTCGGGCAGCGACATGCCCAGGTCGAGGTGGTTGATCGCCACCTGGAGCACCGTCGTGATGATGGTGGAGCCACCGGGTGAGCCGAAGGCGGCGACCGGGGCGCCGTCGTCGAGCACGATCGTCGGGGCCATGCTGCTGCGCGGTCGCTTGCCGCCCTCCGGCGCGTTGGCGGGGTGCTCGGGGTCGGGCTCGAAGTCGGTGAGCTGGTTGTTGAGGAGGAAGCCGTACCCGGGCACGGCGATCCCGCTGCCGCCGATCTGCTCGATGGTGAAGGTGTAGCTCACGACGTTGCCCCACCGGTCGGCGACCGTGAGGTGCGTCGTCGAGCCGTGCCCCTCCGCGGACCCGGCGGACGCGGCCGCGCCCTCGCCGTCGTCGTAGGGCCACGGGTCCCCGGCCGGGACGGGCCGCGCCTGCGCCTCGGGGCCGACGAGCTCGCGCCGCTCGTCGGCGAAGCCCTGCGACAGCAGCCCGGTGAGCGGGACGTCGAGGAAGGCCTCGTCACCGACGTAGGCGTTGCGGTCGGCGAAGGCGAGGGCCGAGCTCTCGGCCATGTGGTGGAGGACCTCCTCCTCGGCCATGCCGGCGAGGTCGAAGCCCTCGAGGATGTTGAGGGCCTCCCCCACCGTCGAGCCGCCGCTCGAGGGCGGCGCCATCCCGTAGACCTCCAGGCCGCGGTAGTCCACGACCGTGGGCTCCTGCTCGAGCGCCTCGTAGCCGGCGAGGTCCGCCAGGGTCATCTCCCCGGGCCGGACCGGGCGCTCGGCGCCGTCGGCCAGTGGCGGGTTGGTGTTGGTCGCGACGATCGCCTCGGCGATCTCGCCCTCGTAGAAGACGTCGGCGCCCTCCTCGCCGAGGAGGCGGTAGGTGTCGGCGAGCTCCTCGTTGGTGATGACGGTGCCCTCCGCGGGCGCCTCGCCGTCGACGAGGAACGTCTCGGTGCTCGAGGTGAAGTCCTGGAAGATCTCGAGGTTGTCCGCGGTCCGCGACTCGTACTGGGCGTCGACGACGAACCCGTCCTCGGCGACCCGCACGGCCGGCTCCAGCACCTCGGCGAGCGACTTCGTCCCGTACTCCGACAGCGCGAGCTCCCACCCGCGGACGAGTCCCGGCACGCCCTGGGAGAGTCCCGAGACGCGCCGCTCGCCGAAGGGGATGGGCTCGCCGTCCTCGAGGAAGACGTCCGGCTCCATCGCCGCCCACGCCTCCTCGCGGGAGTCGATCGTCGTCACCTCGCCGGTGTCGGCGGAGTAGAGGACGAAGAAGCCGCCGCCGCCGATGCTCCCGTCGTAGGGGCGGGTGACGCCGAGCGCGGCGGAGGCGGCGACGGCGGCGTCGACGGCGTTCCCGCCCTCGCGCAGCACCTCCAGGCCGGCGAGCGAGGCGTAGGGGTCGAGGGAGGCGACGGCGCCGTCGTAGCCGGTGGCGGTCGCCTCCTTGTCGTACTCCTGCGGCAGGCCGTGGGCCGCCGGGACGGTGCCGACGACGAGCGCCGCCGTCAGCGGAAGGATGAGGGTGGCCGGCCGGAGCGGCCGTCTCGCGTGGTGCGACATCGTTGTCCTCCGTGCTGTAGGGACCGTCCGTGGATGCTACGGGGGCCCCCGCGCCGGGGACATCGTCGAGAAGGATGAGTGACGGGTGGTTCGGCCGGCCCTCAGCGGCTGAGGATCAGCCCTGGCCGGGCCGCCCCGAGCACGACGACGAGCTGCGCCACCCCGAAGCCGGCGACGACGACGAGCACGAGGCTCCAGGAGAAGGTGCCCCCCACCCAGCCGGCGAGCAGCGGCCCGCACGCGGCGATCGCGTACCCGATGGTCTGCGCCATCGAGGAGAGCTGGGCGGTGTGCCTGGAGTGGGCCGTGCGCAGTCCGAGGAGGCTCAGCGCGAGCACGAGGGAGCTGCCCGTGCCCACGGCCGCCAGTCCGACCCAGGCGACGGCGGCCTGCGGCGCCAGCAGCAGCCCGCCCATCGCCACGACGATGCACAGACTGATGACGACGCCGAGCGCCCGCAGGTCGGTGCGGCCACGCATGAGCGTGGCGACGAGCAGCCCGGCGAGCATCCCGACGAGCTGGAGGACGAACAGGTGCCACCCGGCGGCGCGCGGGTCCACGCCGAGGGAGGTCTCCACCGTGGGCAGCCAGGTGGACAGGGTGAAGAACGACGCGGACTGCAGCCCCATGAACGCGCTGACCACCCAGGCGCTCGGGCTGCGCCACATCGTCACCGAGCGTGGCCCGGCGGCGGGCAGCCCGGCCGGTGGGTGCTCCTGCGCCGGCCGCGGCGTGCGCACCGCCCGGACGACCCAGAGGAGCGCGACGGGCAGGACGGCGACGGCGAGCGCTCCCAGCGGCAGCCGCCACCCGCCGCCCCACGCGTCCGAGACGGGCACGGCGAGGCCGGACGCCGTCGCCGCCGTCGTCGTCATGACCGCGGTGAAGCAGGCCGTGACGAACGCGATCCGCCCGGGGTGGTCGCGCTTGATCACCGCCGGGGCGAGCACGTTCCCGGCGGCCGAGGCGATGCCGATGACGGCGGTGCCCACCCACAGCGCGCCCACGACGGGCACGGAGCGCAGCACGACGGCACCCGCCAGGGCCACGAGCGCGAACGCGAGGACCCGCTCGAGGCCGAAGCGCATCGCCGGCCGGTGGACGAGCGCCGAGCCGACGCCGAAGCCGATGACCGGCAGCGACCCGAGGAGCCCGAGCGCCGTGGCACCGAGCCCGGTGTCCTCGCCGACCCGCTCGAGGAGCGGGCCGACCGAGGTCACCGGTGCGCGCAGGCACGCCGCCAGCAGCATGACGGCGACGAACGCCCAGGCAAGACGCCCTGGGCGCCGGGGCGCCAACTCAGCCCTGCTCTGCCGCGTCCACGACGTTGGCGAGGAGCATCGCGCGGGTCATCGGGCCGACCCCGCCCGGGTTGGGCGAGAGCCACCCGGCGACGTCGGCGACGCCGTCGGCGACGTCCCCGCGCAGGCGCGCCTTCCCGGTCTCCGGGTCCACGACGCGGCTCACGCCGACGTCGAGCACCGCCGCGCCCGGACGGACCATGTCCGCCGTGACGATCCCCGGCACCCCGGCGGCCGCGACGACGACGTCGGCCTGGCGCACGTGCGCGGCGAGGTCACGGGTGCCGGTGTGGGTGAGCGTGACGGTCGCGTTGACGTCGCGGCGGGTGAGGAGGAGGCCGATGCTGCGCCCCACCGTGGTGCCGCGGCCGACGACGACGACGTGCGCGCCCTCGAGGTCGACGTCGTAGCGGTCGAGCAGCTCGATGACGCCGCGCGGGGTGCACGGCAGCGGGCTGGTGACCGGCTCCTTGACCCGCAGGACGAGCCGGCCGAGGTTCGTCGGGTGGAGGCCGTCGGCGTCCTTGTCCGGGTCGATGCGCTCGAGGACGGCGTTGGTGTCCACGCCCGCGGGCAGCGGGAGCTGGACGATGTACCCGGTGCAGGCGGGGTCGGCGTTGAGCCGGTCCACCGCCGCGAGGATCTCGTCCTGGGTCGCGGTGGCGGGCAGGTCGACGCGGATCGACTCGATGCCGATCTCCGCGCAGTCGCGGTGCTTGCCGGCGACGTAGCTGCGCGAGCCGGGGTCGTCGCCCACGAGCACCGTGCCCAGCCCGGGGACGATCCCGCGCTCGCGCAGCGCGGCGACGCGGGTGGCGAGCTCGGACTTGATCTGCGCCGCGGTGGCCTTGCCGTCGAGGACGCGCGCGCTCACTGCTGCAGGCCCTCGTAGAGCGGGAACGCGTCGGTCAGCTTCGCGACGCGGGCGTGCAGGGCGGTGACGTCCGCCGCCGTGCCCTCGGTGAGGGTGGTGGCGATGATGTCGGCGACCTCGGTGAACTCCGCGGCCCCGAAGCCGCGGGTGGCCAGGGCGGGCGTGCCGATGCGCAGGCCGGAGGTGACGCGCGGCGGGCGCGGGTCGAAGGGCACCGCGTTGCGGTTGACCGTGATGCCGGCGGCGTGGAGGAGGTCCTCGGCCTGCTGGCCGTCGAGGCTGGAGTTGCGCAGGTCGACGAGGACGAGGTGGACGTCGGTGCCGCCGGTGACGACGGAGACGCCGGCCTCGCGGACGGCGGGCTCCATGAGCCGCTCGGCGATGATCCGGGCGCCCTCGAGGGTGCGGCGCTGCCGGTCGGCGAACTCCTCGCCGGCGGCGACCTTGAGCGCGACGGCCTTGGCGGCGATGACGTGCATGAGCGGGCCACCCTGCTGGCCGGGGAAGACCGCGGAGTTGAGCTTCTTGCCCAGGTCCTCGGCGTCGCGGGACAGGATCATGCCCGAGCGGGGGCCGCCGAGGGTCTTGTGGATGGTCGTGGAGACGACGTCGGAGTGCGGCACCGGGTTGGGGTGCAGGCCGGCGGCGACGAGCCCGGCGAAGTGGGCCATGTCGGTCCACAGGTAGGCGCCGACCTCGTCGGCGATCGCGCGGAAGGCGGCGAAGTCGAGGTGGCGGGGGTAGGCCGACCAGCCGGCGATGATGACCTTGGGCCGCTCGGCGAGCGCCTGCGCGCGCACCTGGTCCATGTCGATGCGGTGGGTCTGCTCGTCGACGCCGTAGGCGGCGATGTCGTAGAGGCGGCCGGAGAAGTTGATCTTCATGCCGTGGGTGAGGTGGCCACCGTGCGGCAGGGACAGGCCCAGGACCTTGTCACCGGGACGCGCGATGGCGTGGAGGACCGCGGCGTTGGCGGTGGCACCGGAGTGGGGCTGGACGTTGGCGTACGCGGCGCCGAACAGCGACTTGGCGCGCTCGATCGCGAGGTTCTCGGCGATGTCGACCTGCTCGCAGCCGCCGTAGTACCGCTTGCCGGGGTAGCCCTCGGCGTACTTGTTCGTCAGCACCGAGCCCTGCGCCTGCAGGACGGCGCGCGGGACGAAGTTCTCGCTGGCAATCATCTCCAGCGTCTCGCGCTGGCGGGTGAGCTCGCCGTCGAGGACGGCGGCGATCTCGGGGTCGAGCTCGGCGAGGGCCTGGTCGGCGACCGGGCGCGTGTCGGTGGGCTGGCTCATCGTTCCTCCGCATGTCTCACTGGGTGCGCGCCGGAGCGCGCGTTGCCGGTGACCCTCGGCCCAGGCGGGCGACCTGAGGTCTGCGTGGTTCGTCGCTCCCCGGTGGTGATCCACCTCTGGCGCCAGTCGCGACAGGGCAGACTCTACCTGCTCCGGCTCAGCCCTGGGGCTCGGCCGGCTCCTCCTCGCCGAGGATCCGCCGCAGGTAGGCGTAGGTGAGGTCTCCGGTGTGCTGGTCGTACTGGTGCTCGTACCCGTGCTTGGCGTACATCGACAGGTTCTGCTTGGAGTCCTGGCCCGTGAAGACCCAGACCTCCTTGGTCTGCTCCGGCAGGTACTCGAGGACCGACATGAGCAGCTGCGTGCCCAGGCCCTGGCCCTGGAGGTCGGGGACGACGGCGAGGCGGCCGAGGTTGGCCCGCTCGCCCTCGAGCTCGACGCGGATCGAGCCGACGAGCCGGGTGCCGATCCACGCCCCGAGCGTGACGACCTCCGGGCGCTGCAGGTCCGCCCGCAGCTCCTCGAGCGTCTGGGTGAGGGCGGGGATGCTGGGGTCGCCGTAGAGCTGGGCCTCGGTGACGAAGGCCGCGCGCCGAACCGTCAGCAGCTCGCCGGCGGCGTCGTCGTCGACCACATCGATGCGAACGTCGTCCATGCCGCCATCCTTGCACCGTCCCCCGGCGGGCGCGTACACGTCCACCCCGCGATCCCCCTACCAGCCCCCCTCCCGCCGACAGCCGGATTGCGCCCAGCGGTCGGGGACAGGCGCCGGGCGCAATCCAGCTGTCGGCGGTGAAGGGGCGCGTAGGCGGTGGGGACTACCGGAAGATGACGGTGCGGGCGCCGTCGCGCAGGACGCGGTGCTCGGCGTGCCAGCGGACCGCACGCGCGAGGACCCGGCGCTCGACGTCCTCGCCCAGGGCGACCATCTCGCGCTCGTCGTCGCCGTGGTCCACCCGCTCGACGTCCTGCTCGATGATCGGGCCCTCGTCGAGGTCCGCGGTGACGTAGTGGGCGGTGGCGCCGATGAGCTTGACGCCGCGGGCGTGGGCCTGGGCGTAGGGGCGGGCGCCCTTGAAGCTCGGCAGGAAGGAGTGGTGGATGTTGATGACGCGCCCCTCGAGGCGGCGGCACAGGTCGTCGGAGAGCACCTGCATGTAGCGGGCGAGGACGACGAGCTCGACGTCCTGCTCCTCGACGAGCTCGAGCAGCCGCGCCTCGGCCTGCGCCTTGGTGTCCGCGGTGACCGGCACGTGGTGGAAGTCGTAGTCGTAGAACCGGGCGAGGTCCTCGAGGACGGTGTGGTTGGACACGACCCCGACGACGTCGATGGGCAGCCGGTCGTTGCGCTGGCGGTAGCCGAGGTCGGCGAGGCAGTGCGCCGCCTTGGACACGAGGACGAGCGTGCGCAGCGGACGGCCGACGACGTCCAGGTGCCACGTCATCTCGAAGCGCCCGGCGAGCTCGGCGAGCGCCGCCTCGAGCTCCTCACGGGGCGCGCCGGTCTGGACCTGGACGCGCATGAAGAAGAGCCCGGTCGAGGGGTCGCCGAACTGCTGGGACTCGGTGATGTTCCCGCCGTGCTCGGCCAGCAGCCCGGCCACGGCGCTGACGATGCCGGGCCGGTCCGGGCACGAGAGGGACAGGACGAGGTGGAGGTCGCCGTCGGTGTTCACCCGCCAGAGGCTAGCCGACCACGCCGGCCGGCCCGCTCAGCGGTCCGTTCCCCGGCCCCTGGGCACGACTCCGTGTGGGTTCCGGGCCCGCAGAGGACCCGGAACCCACACGGTGTGCGCGGCGGTGTGCTCAGCGGAGCCGGTGGCGCCGGTTGACGAGCGTCGCGCCCGCGAGGAGCAGGAGCAGCGCGACCACGACCGGCACGGCGAGGCTTGCGCCGGTCTGCGGCAGCTTCCCGCCCGGCCCCGCCCCGGGCCTGCCGTCGTCGTCACCCGGACCGCCGGTCCCCCCACCGGGGCCACCGCCGTCACCCGGCGTGGGCGACGGGTCGGTGGGCGAGGGCGTGGGCGTGGGGTCGGTCGGCGTGGGCGTGGGCTCCAACTCGTCCTGCGCCTCGACGAGCACCGCGACGGTGCGGGCCGGCACGGTCACCGTGCCGGTCTGCGCGTCCCACGACGTCTCCCGCACGACGTCGTCGGCGCCGTCCACCTGCACGGGCGAGAGCGCGAGCTCGCGCCCGGCGAAGCCGTCCACCTCCTCGGTGATCGCCTCCGGGGAGGCGTTGAAGACCGCGAGCACGCCGTCGAGGGCGGGGTCGACGTCCTCGGTCCCGGCGGTGTCGTCGACCGCCATGACGAGCAGGCCGGGCGTCGCGTCCGGCCCGGAGCCGGGGAACGTCACCTTCTCCTCGATGAGCCCGGCGGTCCCGAGCCGGAAGAGCCCGGTGGAGAAGCGCAGCTCGAGGAGGTCCTGGGCCATCGCTGTGGACTGCTCGATGTCCGCGCGCTCGGGCCGCAGGTCCGGGTTGGCCAGGAGCGGGCCCATGACCTCCCACGCGTCGGCGTTGTCCTCCGCCGGAGGCAGGCCGACGCCGAAGGTGTTCGTCCCCATCGACCAGTCGAGCCGGTTGAAGTGGTCACCGGAGTTGTAGCTGTTGCGGTCCAGGGACTTCGAGCGGAGCAGGTCGGTCCCCGCGTGCCAGAACGACGGCGTCTGGGACAGCGCCGTCGTCGCCAGCGACAGCGTGTTCATCCGCACCCGGTCCTCCATCGAGGTGTCGACCGGGAGCTTGAACGCGAGGTTGTCGAACAGCGTCTCGTTGTCGTGGGCGTCGACGTAGGTGACGACCTCGTCGGGCTGGGTGGCGTACCCGGCGGGCTGGCCGTTGTAGTCGATCTCCGCGCCGGTCTGCACCTCACCGGCGGCGGTGAGGAAGGAGTAGCCGGCCAGGTTGCCGGCCAGCCCGAGCCGCACGAGGTCGGTCTGGTGGGCCAGGCGCGCCGCCTGCTCCTCCGGCGTCCCCTCGGCCACGGCGTTCGGGTCGGTGAAGGAGCCCGAGCCGAAGCCCTGGATCGTGCGCTGGTCCTCGTCGAAGGGCCCGCCGCCGCGGACGGCGTCGCGCAGCCGGTCGGAGAAGGTCCCGATACCGGTCCCGTCGAGCTGGCCCTGCGTCGCCTGGTAGAACCGGGCGTTGTCCGCGACCTCCCCGAAGTTCCAGCCCTCGCCGTAGACGTAGACGGACTCGCCGTCCACGCCGTCGTCCTCGAGGGTGAGGGAGTCCAGCGCCTCGCGGACGGCCAGCATGTTGTCGCGCGAGTGGTGGCCCATGAGGTCGAAGCGGAAGCCGTCGACCCCGTAGTCGGTGGCCCAGGTGAGGACCGAGTCGACCATGAGCTTCTCGGCCATCTCGTGCTCGGTGGCGACGTTCTGGCAGCACGTGGACGTCTCGACGCTGCCGGTGGCGCTGAGCCGGTAGTAGTAGCCGGGGACCACCCGGTCGAGGACGGACCGCTCGTCCTGCCCGGAGGCGCTCGTGTGGTTGTAGACCTTGTCGAGCACGACCTGCAGCCCGGCGTCGTGCAGGCCGCCGACCATGGTGCGGAACTCCGCCGTGCGGCTGCCGCCGTCCCGCTCGACGGCGTAGGAGCCCTCCGGCGTCGAGAAGTGCCACGGGTCGTAGCCCCAGTTGAAGCCGTCGAGGTCGCGGGTGGCGCTGACGGCGGCCTGCTGCTCCTCGGAGTCCGGCGCGGCGTCCGGCACGTCCGGCTCGGTGCGCGCCGCCGGGTCCTCCTCGATCGTGGCGATGTCGAAGGTCGGCAGGAGGTGGACGGTGTTCATCCCGGCCTCGGCGAGCGTGCGCAGGTGGCGCATCCCGTCGCTGTCGTCCTGCGCGAAGGCGAGGTAGGTGCCGCGCAGCTCCTCGGGCACGGTCTCGTCGCTGATCGAGAGGTCCCGCACGTGCAGCTCGTAGATCGTGCGGTCCACCGGCCGCTCGACGACCGGCCGCGGGGTGTCGGCCCACAGCTCCGGCGCCCAGCGCGGGTCGTCGAGGTCGACGAGCACCGAGTGGGTGGAGTTCTCGGTGAGCCCGACGGCGTAGGGGTCGGTGACCTCGTTGGTGACGACCTCGTCCACGCTGGGGGCGTAGACGGTGACGGCGAAGCGGTAGGCCGCGTCCTCCCAGCCGGGCTCACCCTCGACGGACCACGTGCCGTCGTCCTCGCGGGTCATGTCGAGGACCTCGGGCTCGCCGGTGACGGCGGCCGCGGCGACGGCGCCTGCCTGCGGCTCGTCCCACAGGTGCAGCTCGACGTCGGTGGCGGTGGGCGCCCACAGCGCGAGCGTCGGGGTGCCGTCCGCGGCCCAGTCCACGCCCAGCGTGCGGTCCGCCGCTGCCTCCGCGTAGAGGTCGTCGAGGACGCCGGGGACCTGCAGCCCGGTGAAGGCGGAGGCGACCTCGCCCTGCCGCTGCAGCACCTGCACCTGACCGGTGAGGACCTCCTGCACCTCGGCGGTGCTCAGGCCCTCCACGCGCAGGGCGAGGTGGTCGGCGAGGTGCGGGAAGCGCTCGGCGAGCGCCTCCGGCAGTCCCTCCCCCACGAGGGTGAGCGCCGCGGAACCGTCCGCGCCGTCGACCTCCCCGTCGAGGACCTCCATGCCGCCCGCGGCGGCGTGGTGCAGGGACCACTCGAGCTCGGCGGGGTCGGTGCCCTCGGGCACGAGGGAGGCCGGCCACGCGACGGTCGTCTCGTCGAGCCAGTGCGCGGCGAGCTGACCGGTGCCCGCCAGGGGCGGGTCGGTCACCTCGACGGTGAGCACGTGGGTCTCGAGGTCGTAGCTGAAGGACACGAGCTCGCCGCCCGTGGCGCTGAACGTGATGTTGGTGCCGTCGAGGATGCCGCCGGCGCCGTAGTTCTCGTCCCAGCTGCGGCCGTGGGCCACCTTGACCTCGTAGCTGCCGGTCGCGAGCGCCGTCGTCGACCACTCGTAGGTGCCGTCGCCGTCGAGGTCGGTCATCCACGTGGCCATGCAGTCCGGCTGCCAGTCGCCGGGGCAGCCGACCTGGCTCTGGAAGCTGCCGGGCAGGGTGATGACCGGGCCCTCCGCGGTGCTGGCGAAGCGGTGGGTCACCGGGTCGTAGAAGAAGGTGATCGGCCCACCCTCGTGGGTGTAGGTGACGTCGGCGCCGCCGGGCACGCCGCCGGCGCCGTAGTTGACGTCCCAGCTGCCGCCGACGGCGACCTTGTACGCGTAGCTGCCGGCGGGCAGGTCGAAGGTCGCGGAGTACACGCCGTCCGCGCCGAGGACGAGGGCCGCGGCCTCGCAGTCCGGCTGCCAGTCACCGGGGCAGCCCATGGCGGCGTTGTGGCTGCCGGGCACGGTGACGAGGTCACCGGTCGGCTGCTCCGGGCCGGCGGTGCCGTCGACCGCCTGGCCCACCGAGCCGACCGTCGAGGCGGCGCTGCGGTTCCCCGCGGCGTCCACGGACACGGCGCGGTACTCGACGAGCGTGCCGGTGGGCAGCCCGGAGACGTCGTGGAAGACCCGCGGCGCATCGCCCTCGGCGGTGCCGAGCGGCGTCCACTCCTCGGCCCCGACGAGCCGGTAGGCGAAGGAGGTCTCCGCCCACACGTCGTCGGCGACGTCGGCGCTGACCGGTGCGACGCCGTCGAGGCGGCCGCCCTGGGCGGGTGAGAGCGTGATGTCGCCGGGCTCGGCGGGCGCGCCCACGGTGCCGTCGGCGACGAGGACGACGGCGGACAGCCCGGGCACGCTCAGCGTCACCGACCCCGTCGCGTCCGCCGTCACCGTGGCGTGGTCCCCGTACAGGGGCGCGTAGGTGGCGCCGGGCGTGAGCGTGGTGAAGGTGGCCGTGGCGGCAGCGGTGCGGTTGTTGACGGCGACGACGTGCTCGCGCCGCTCCTCCCGGTCGACGCGGGCGAAGGCGTAGACCCCGGCGCCGTCGTCGGCGTGGAGCTCGACCTGGGCGCCCGTCGCGAGCGCCGGGGTGCTCGAGCGCAGCTCGGCGAGCTCGGCGATGTGCGTGTAGAGGGGCGCGCCGGTGTCGTAGCGGTCCACCGCGCCGATGGGCTCGCCGTCGAGCGTCTCCTCGTCCTGGTACTGCTGTACCTGGCTGGCGAAGAGCGACTGGCGGGCGTCCTTGTCCCCGCCCTGGCCGACGAAGCCCTGCTCGTCGCCGTAGTAGACGACCGGCTGGCCACGGGTGAGGTACATGAGGGAGTGGGCGAGCATCGAGCGCTCGCGCTCGTCGCCGGAGCCCTGGAGGAAGAAGCCGACGCGGCCCATGTCGTGGTTGCCGAGGAAGGTCGGCAGGTCGTGGGCGCTCGTCGTCGGGGTCGTGTAGTACGCGTCCGTGGCGAACAGCCCGGACAGGCCTGCGGCCGTGAAACCCTTGGCGTAGTTGACCGCGGCGGACTGGTAGGCGAAGTCGAGGACGCCGTTCATGTCGGTGTCGCGCACGTACGGGGACAGGAGGCGGGCGTCGGCGTCGTAGACCTCGCCGAACATGAAGAACTCCTCGTTACCCTGGGCGCGGGCGTGGTCGAGGATCTCGGCGGTCCACTCCTCCCAGAACTCGACGTTCACGTGCTTGGCGGTGTCGATGCGGAAGCCGTCGACGCCGAGGTCGATCCAGTCCTCGTAGACCTCGATGAAGCCGTCGACGACGGTCGGGTGCTCGGTCATGAGGTCGTCGAGCCCGTCGAAGTCGCCGTAGGTGACCGACTCGCCCTCCCACGTCGAGTTCCCGCGGTTGTGGTAGAGCGTGACGTCGTTGAGCCACCCCGGGACCTTGACGTCCTCCATGCCCTCGTCGACGACCGGGGTGTAGGGGAAGGAGGTCTCGGCGTCGAGCGCGGGGAACTCGTCCGTGCCGGCGTAGGCGCCCGGGTCGAAGACCTCGCCGTCCGCGTCGCGGTAGGGGGAGGTGGCCGTGTCGACGTAGCCGTACTCCCCCTCCGCGTAGTCGACGACGTCGGCGGTGTGGTTGGTGATGATGTCGAAGTAGACCTTGATCCCGCGGTCGTGGGCGTCCTCGATGAGCGCCTCGAGCTCCTCGTTGGTGCCGAGGTGCGGGTCGATCTGGGTGAAGTCGGTGATCCAGTACCCGTGGTAGCCGGCCGAGGCGTTCTCACCCTCGCCCTGGACGGGACGGTTCTTGAACGACGGCGTGAGCCAGATCGCCGTCGTGCCCAGGCCCTCGATGTAGTCGAGGTTCTCGTGCAGGCCGGCGACGTCGCCGCCGTGGTAGAAGCCCTTGTCCGTGGGGTCGAAGCCGTGGTCGAGGCGTCCGCCGTCGATGCCACCGGTGTTGTTGGCCGTGTCGCCGTCGGCGAAGCGGTCGGTCATGACGAAGTAGAACTGCTCGTCGGCGCCGGGCTGGCGGACCGGCTCGGCGACGAGCGCGGCGTCCGCGTCGGTGTAGTCCTGCGCGAGGCCGAGGACCTCGAGCGCGAGGAGGCCGTCGGCGTGGTCGAAGGTGAAGCGGACGTCGGCCGGTCCGGCGAGGTCGAGGGCGTAGTTGGTGTCCCCTCCCCCGACGCCGTAGGCCTCGTCCCAGGAGCCGCCGACGGCGACCTTGTACTCCCAGCGCCCGGCGGGGACGGTGAGCTCGGCGGAGTAGACGCCCTCGGCGCCGGTGGGCGCGAGGGCGGTACCGGCGCACCCGGGGTCCCAGTCGGCCGGGCAGCCCAGCTCGGACTGGAGGTCCCCGGCGAGGACGACGAGCGCGTCGTCGGCCGCGGCGGGCAGCGTGGTGGCGAGCGCGGCCGCCCCGGAGGCCAGCAGGCTCACGGTGGCAAGAGTGGCGACGGCGGCGCGCGGGCGGGCGGATCTCGCGGACATGGGACTCCCTCGTCTCCGGATGATGTCCGCAGCGTAGACCCGCCTGAAAGCCCCTGCAAGGCTTGCAAATTGTTTCACGGCGCGCTCTGGGCGCCGCCCGGCTCAGCCGCCGAACAGGCCCCCGAGCCCGCCGCCGCTGCTCTTCGTGCGGTTCTCCTGGTGCCCGCCGCTGACGACCGTCTCGCTCGGCTGGACGATGACGTAGCCCTGCCCGCCGAAGGCCATCTGGAAGGTCTCCCCCGTCCCGCCCCGGACGAGGGAGGACAGCCCTCCGGTGTCGACCCGGATGTCGGCGCTGACGCCGCCGGTCCACAGGACCACGGCCTGGGCGTCGGCGAAGGTGGGGGCGCTGGCGACGTCGAGGGCCACCGGCTCACCCTGGGTGGTGACGGCGACGTACCCGGTCCCCCGCAGGGAGACGTTGTACAGCCCGCCGGTCATCGCGGCCCCGCGGGCCTGGAGACGGTGGATGTCCCACTCGATGGAGGAGGAGAAGGCGAGCACGCTGCCCCCGTTGACCGACACCATGTCGTTCTCGAGGTAGAAGACCTGGACGTCGGCCGCGCCGTCGGCGACGAAGAGCTCCCCCTGGCCGGTGCACTCCATCATGCTCACGCCCTCGCCGGTCATCGCCGACTTCACGATCCGGCCGAGGCCGCCGGAGCCCTTGTTCTGGAAGTGGACGTCGCCCTGGTAGGCGACCATCGAGCCGGACTTGGCCCAGACCGGGCCGTAGCCCATCTGGATCTTGAGGAGCTTCTTGTTCTGCAGGATGAACGGCTCCCGCGCGGCCGTCTCCTGGAAGTCGCTGAACAGGGTCCCGTGGATCGGCATGGCTCTCCTCCGCGCGTGTGGCTGGCAGCCGCAGCCTAGTGGTCCCGGGCACGGCCGCGGGATGCTTTTCGGCGCGGGGACCGCGGTCGGCGAGACACCGAGGGCCGGGAGGGTGTCCCCTCCCGGCCCTCGGTCGGTCTGCTCAGATGAGGCCGAGCTCCTGCACGGCGTCCCGCTCGCCGACGAGCTCGGCGACGGAGGCATCGATGCGCTGGCGCGAGAAGTCGTTGACCTCCAGGCCCTGGACGATCTCCCAGCGGCCGCCGGACGAGCGCACCGGGAAGGAGGAGATGATCCCCTCGGGCACGCCGTAGGAGCCGTCGGACGGGATGGCCGCCGAGGTCCAGGACGAGCCGGTGCCGTTGACCCAGTCGTGGACGTGGTCGATGGCCGCGTTGGCGGCCGACGCCGCCGACGACGCGCCACGGGCGTCGATGATGGCCGCGCCGCGCTTGGCGACGGTCGGGATGAACTCCCCGTCCAGCCAGGCCTCGTCCACGAGCTCGGTGGCCGGCCGGCCGCCGATGGTCGCGTGGAAGACGTCGGGGTACTGGGTGGCGGAGTGGTTGCCCCAGATCGTGAGGTTCTCGATCTGGCTCACCGGGGTGCCCGTCTTCTGCGCGAGCTGGCTCAGCGCCCGGTTGTGGTCCAGGCGGGTCATCGCGGTGAAGCGCTCGGCCGGGACGTCCGGCGCGTGGCGCTGGGCGATGAGCGCGTTGGTGTTGGCGGGGTTCCCGACGACGAGCACCCGGATGTCGGAGGCCGCGTTGTCGTTGATCGCCTTGCCCTGCGGGCCGAAGATCCCGCCGTTGGCCTCGAGGAGGTCCCCGCGCTCCATGCCGGCCGTGCGGGGACGCGCCCCGACGAGCAGCCCGACGTTCGCGCCGTCGAAGGCGGCGTTGGCGTCGTCGAAGATGTCGATGCCGGCCAGCAGCGGGAAGGCGCAGTCGTCCAGCTCCATGGCGGTGCCCTCGGCGGCCTTGACGCCCTGGGGGATCTCCAGGAGGCGCAGCCGGACGGGGGTGTCGGGGCCGAGGAGCTGGCCCGAGGCGATGCGGAAGAGCAGGGCGTAGCCGATCTGGCCGGCGGCGCCGGTGACGGTGACGTTGACGGGCTGGTTCATGAGCGTTGTCTCCTTGGGGCCGTCAGCCGAGACGGGCGGCGAGGTTCTCGTCGATCGAGGCGAGGAAGCCCTCGGTCGTCTGCCACTCCTGGTCCTTGCCCACGAGCAGAGCGAGGTCCTTGGTCATCTTGCCGGACTCGACGGTCTTGATGATGACGTCCTCGAGGGTCTCGGCGAAGGCGGTGACCTCGGGGGTGTTGTCGAGCTTGCCACGGTGGGACAGGCCCCGCGTCCACGCGAAGATCGAGGCGATCGGGTTCGTCGAGGTCGGCTGGCCGGCCTGGTGCTGGCGGTAGTGGCGGGTGACCGTGCCGTGCGCGGCCTCGGCCTCCACGGTGCGCCCGTCCGGGGACATGAGCACGGAGGTCATGAGCCCGAGCGAGCCGAAGCCCTGGGCGACGGTGTCGGACTGGACGTCGCCGTCGTAGTTCTTGCAGGCCCAGACGTAGCCGCCCTCCCACTTCATGGCCGCGGCGACCATGTCGTCGATGAGGCGGTGCTCGTAGGTGAGGCCCGCGGCGTCGAACTGGTCCTTGAACTCGGCCTCGAAGATCTCCTGGAAGATGTCCTTGAAGGCGCCGTCGTAGGCCTTGAGGATCGTGTTCTTCGTCGACATGTAGACCGGGTAGTTGCGCTGCAGGCCGTAGGAGAAGGACGCGCGCGCGAAGTCGGCGATCGACTTGTTGTAGTTGTACATGCCCATCGCGACGCCGCCGTCCTCACCGAACTTGGCGACCTCGAGCTCCATGGGCTCGCTGCCGTCGTCGGGGGTGTAGGTGATCGTCACGGTGCCCGGGCCGGGGACCTTGAAGTTCTGCGACTTGTACTGGTCGGCGTGGGCGTGGCGGCCGATGATGATCGGCTTGGTCCAGCCGGGCACGAGGCGCGGGACGTTGGAGATGATGATCGGCTCGCGGAAGATCACGCCGCCGAGGATGTTGCGGATGGTGCCGTTGGGCGAGCGCCACATGTTCTTGAGGCCGAACTCGGCCACGCGGGCCTCGTCGGGGGTGATGGTCGCGCACTTGACGCCGACGCCGTACTCCTGGATGGCGTGGGCGGCGTCGATCGTCACCTGGTCGTCGGTGGCGTCGCGGTGCTGGATCCCGAGGTCGTAGTACTTGAGGTCGATGTCCAGGTAGGGGTGGATGAGGCGGTCCTTGATGAACTGCCAGATGATCCGCGTCATCTCGTCGCCGTCGAGCTCGACGACCGGGTTCTCGACCTTGATCTTCGCCATGTTCCTGCGCTCTCCTGACCACCACGAGGGTGTGTGCTCGGCGTCCTCGGCGCCGGGGCGCCGGCACCGCCACCAAGATTACTCGACATCGAGATAAATGGGCCACACCTCCTCAGGGGTGCTGGCCGGCCACCCCCGGGTCCGCCCCGGCGACGGCGGTGGCGCCGTCGCCGTCGGCCTCCGCGGTGGCCCGGACGTGGAGGCGGTCCACGCGCCGCCCGTCGAGGGCCGCGACCGTGAGCGTGAGACCGTCCCACTCGACGGCGTCGCCCACCTCCGGCATGCGGCCCAGGCGGGTGACGACGAAACCCGCGAGGGTGTCGAAGGGGCCCTCGGGCAGCTCCCTGTCCAGGACCTTGGCGACGTCCGCCCGCCCGAGCAGCCCGGCGACGTCACCGACCTCGCCGCGGGCCCGCACGCCGGGCTCGGGGCGGTCGTACTCGTCGTTGATCTCCCCGACGAACTCCTCGACGACGTCCTCCAGGGTGACGATCCCGTCGGTCCCGCCGTACTCGTCGACGACGACGGCGAGGTGCGCGTTCTGCGTGCGCATGTCGGTGAGCGCGGAGAGCACGCGCTTGCCCGTGGGGAAGAAGGGGACCTGGCGCACGAGGTCACCGACGACTCGGGCGCCGGGGCTGATGCTGATGAGGTCGCGCACGTGGATGAAGCCGAGGACGTCGTCGTCGTTGCGGCCGCGCACGGGGTAGCGCGAGTGCTCGAGGGTGGAGACCAGCGCCTGCGCCTCGCCCACCGGCAGGTCCGCGTCGAGGAACTCGACCTCGGTCCGCGGCGTCATGATCTCCTCCACGCCACGGTCCCCGACCGCGAGGATGTCGACGACCATGTCGCGCTCCACGGCCCCGATCGACTCGTGCTGGGCCACCATCGAGCGCAGCTCCTCCGCACCGATCTCCTCGCGCTGCTCGTGGGGGTCCCGCCCGAGCAGGCGCATGACGAGGTTGGTCGAGGCGCCGAGCAGCCAGATGACGGGCCGCATCGCGGTCGCGATCCAGTCCAGCGGGGTCGCGACGACGACGGCGAAGCGCTCGGCGCTCTGCATCGCCAGCCGCTTGGGCACGAGCTCACCGAAGACGAGGGAGAGGTAGGAGATGAGGACGGTCGTGCCGACGAAGGCGACGGTGCTCGCGACCCCGCTGCCCAGCCCGAGGCTCTCCAGGGCGGGCGAGACCTGCGGCGCGATCTGCGCGGCGCCGAAGGACGCGGAGAAGAAGCCGGCGAGGGTGACGCCGATCTGCACCGAGGACAGGAAGCGGTTGGAGTCCTCGGTGAGGCGGGCCACCCGGGCGCCGGGTCCGCCCTTCTCGGCCAGCGCGCGGACCTGGCTGTCGCGCAGCGACACGAGGGCGATCTCGGACGCGGCGAAGACGCCGCCGAGGAGGACGAAGGCGAAGACGAGGGAGATGTCGACGACGAGGTCGGTCATCGGGCCATTGTCCCAGGAGGGTCGCCGTCCGCACGGGACGGCCCGCGGCGGTCAGGTGAGGTTGCCGGCCGGGGAGAGGACGGCGAGCGCGGCGGCGGCGACGAGGAGCAGCGTGACGTCGAAGGCGGTGGATCGGGCCCGGAAGGCGGGCGGCACGCCGCGGTCGGTGCCGCGGACGACGGCGAGCACCACGCACAGCGACGCGAGGACGAGGGCGGCCGAGGGCACGTCGACGAGCACCGCCGTCACGCCCGCGGCGAGCGTGCCGAGCACGACGAGCCACAGCACCGCCGTGCCCGCGCTGCGCGTGGAGTCCATGGCGACGAGGCTACCGTGGGCCCGTGACCCTCCCTCCCCTCCCCACCCGGGTGGCCGTCGTCGGGACCGGGCTGGCCGGCCTGCGGACGGCCGCCGAGCTGCGCGGCCAGGGCTTCAGCGGGCACCTCACCGTCGTCGGGGAGGAGCAGGTGGCTCCCTACGACCGCCCGCCGCTGAGCAAGGAGCTCCTCACCCGCACCGCGCCGGTCGACCTCGCCGGTGAGGGCTACGGGGACCTCACCGCGCTCGCCGACGAGCTCCTCACCGGCCACCGCGCCGTCGCCCTCGACGCGGACGACGACGGCGCGCGGCTCACCGTCGCGGGACCCGAGGGGACGCGGGAGGTGGCGTCCGACGTCGTCGTCGTCGCGACCGGGGCCGGTCCCGTCGTCGTGCCGGGGTGGAGCGACGTCCTCACCCTTCACGACCTCGACGACGCCGCGCGGCTGCGTGGGCTGCTGCGGCCGGGGGCTCGGCTCGCCGTCATCGGCGCGGGCTGGGTCGGTGCCGAGCTCGCGACGGTTGCCGCGGCGGCCGGCGTGGACGTCACGGTCCTCGAGGGCGGCCCGGTGCCGCTCGGGCACGTGCTCGGCCCGCGGGTCGGGGAGCTGCTCGTGCCCTGGTACGCCGAGCGCGGGATCACGCTGCGCTGCGGCGCGACGGTCGCCACCGCGGACGCGAGTGGCGTGGGGCTGGCCGACGGCTCCAGGGTGACGGCCGACGTCGTCGTCGCCGCGGTCGG
This sequence comes from Oceanitalea stevensii, assembly GCF_014837105.1. Lineage (GTDB taxonomy): Bacteria > Actinomycetota > Actinomycetes > Actinomycetales > Actinomycetaceae > Oceanitalea > Oceanitalea stevensii. The sequence continues at coordinate 914,983 of NZ_JACSPO010000001.1, forward strand.
GGTGCGGCCGAGCACGGCGTGGCTGTCCGGCTCGGTGCCGCTCACCGCGCGCGGCGCGGTGCCCGTCGACCTCACCGGGCGGGTGCGCGGCGGGCCGGCGTCCGTCCGCGCGGTCGGGGACTGCGCGGACCGCCACTCCCCGCGCGACGGCGTCGTGCCCGGCGCGCACTGGGACGGGGCGCTGTCCCACCCCGCCGCGCTCGTCGCCGAGCTGCTCGGCGCGGCCGACGGCCCGGCGCCGGACCCGGCCCCCTACGTGTTCTCCACCCAGCTCGGCCACGAGCTGACGGTCGTCGGCCACGTGCCGGCGGGCGCGGAGGTCGTGCTGCGCGGCGAGCCCGGTGCCGGGCCGTGGACCGCGCTCTACGTGGTCCCGGACGCGGCGGGTGCGCCGCGGCTGCACGCGGGTCTCACCGTGGACCGCCCCCGCGACGTCGGCCCGCTCCGCAAGGCGCTGTCGGCCCCGGAGCACCCGGCCGTCGACGTCGCCGCCGCCGCGGACCCGGCCACCCACCTCCGCAAGACCTTCACCTGACGGACGGGGCTCGTCCGCAGTCCACCTCCCGCGAAGCCCCCCCCCGCGCCGAGAGCTGACTTATTACCGACAACCCCCCTCGCCGAGAGCTGAGTTATTACCGACAGCCCACCCATCGCAGAGCACTGACCGATAGCCCACCTATCGCGAGAGCTGAGTTGTGACGGACGAGGGCCTGGCGGAACAAGTCAGCTGTCGGCGGGGGGGGGAGGGCCCGGCGGAACAAGTCAGCTGTCGGCGGGGACGGGGCTTCTCAGTGGGCGAAGTGGCGGGTGCCGGTGAGGTACATCGTCACGCCGGCCGCCTGGGCCGCCGCGACGACCTCGTCGTCGCGGATCGAGCCGCCGGGCTGGACGACGGCGCGCACACCGGCGTCGAGGAGCACCTGGAGGCCGTCGGCGAAGGGGAAGAAGGCGTCGGAGGCGGCGACGGCGCCGCGGGCGCGCTCACGCCCCTCCCCCAGGGCGTTGGCCCGCTCCACCGCGAGGCGGCAGGAGTCGACCCGGTTGACCTGCCCCATGCCCACGCCCACGCTCGCGCCACCGGCGGCGAGGAGGATCGCGTTGGACCGCACGGCCCGCACCGAGCGCCACGCGAAGGCGAGGTCGGAGAGCGTGGCCGGGTCGGCGGGCTCGCCGGCGGCCAGGGTCCAGCCGCTCGGGTCGTCGCCGGGCGCGTCGACGAGGTCGCTGGCCTGGACGAGCAGCCCGCCGCTGACGGCGCGCATCTCCAGCCCGGAGCCGGAGCCCTCCGGAACGACGAGCAGGCGGATGTTCTTCTTCGCGGCGAGGATCTCCACCGCCTCCGGCTCGAAGGCCGGCGCGACGACGACCTCGGTGAAGACCGGGGCGATCTGCGCGGCCGCCTCGGCCGTGACCGGCCGGTTGGCGGCGATGACGCCACCGAAGGCGGAGACCGGGTCGCAGGCGTGCGCGGCGGCGTGGGCGGCGGCGATCGTCGCGCCCACGGCGATGCCGCAGGGGTTGGCGTGCTTGATGATCGCGACGGCGGGGTCGGCGTGGTCGTGCGCGGCCCGCCACGCGGCGTCGGCGTCGACGTAGTTGTTGTAGCTCATCGCCTTGCCGTGCAGCTGCTCGGCCTGGGCGATCCCCGGCTCGCCGGAGCGGTACAGCGCGGCGGCCTGGTGCGGGTTCTCGCCGTAGCGCAGGACGTCGGCCCGCTGCCACGTGGCGCCGGTCCACGCCGGGAAGCGGCTCTCGTCGTCGGGCGCGACGACGTTGCCCATCCACGACGCGACGGCGACGTCGTAGTCGGCCGTGTGCCGGAAGGCGGCGGCCGCGAGGCGGCGGCGCTGCTCGAGGGTGAAGCCGCCGGCGGCGACGGCCGCGGCGACGTCGTCGTACCCGGAGGGGTCGACGACGACGGCGACGCTCGCGTGGTTCTTCGCGGCGGCGCGCACCATGGTCGGCCCGCCGATGTCGATCTGCTCGACGCACTCCTCGGGCGCGGCGCCGGAGGCCACCGTGTCGGTGAAGGGGTAGAGGTTGACGACGACGAGCTCGAAGGGCGCGACGCCCAGCTCCTCGAGCTCGCGGACGTGCGCGTCCTTGCGGAGGTCGGCGAGGATCCCCGCGTGGACGCGCGGGTGGAGGGTCTTGACCCGGCCGTCGAGGCACTCGGGGAAGCCGGTGACCTCCTCCACGGGGGTCACCGGGACGCCGGCCTCGGCGATGGTGCGGGCGGTGGAGCCGGTGGAGACGATCTCCACGCCGGCGGCGTGCAGCGCCTGGGCGAGCGGCGCGAGGCCGGTCTTGTCGTAGACGGAGACGAGGGCGCGGCGGACGGGACGCGAGTCGGTCACGGGGTCACTCCTGGGTTCGCTGGTATCGGACCCGGGCACCCAGGCGGGCGGCACCCTGCAGGGGACTTCCGGCCGCTTCCCGGTGGTGACTCCACCTCTGCGCCAGTCACGGCCAGGGCCGAGTCTAGCGCGTCGGCCCCCAGCCCTCGGGGCGGCGCTGCTCAAGGGGCAGGGACCGATGGGCCCACCACGCCTCCTGGCACTCCTCGCGCGTGCCGCCGGGGTGCGCGGCGAACCATGCGCGGGTGAAGCGGTTGTACTCGAACTGCTCACCGATGTGCCCGGGCGGCAGCCCGCGCGTGCGGTGCCAGTGCTCCACGGCCTCGGCGAGCGTGCGGCCCTCGCCGTGCGCGACGAAGTCCCGCATGTGCTCGTCGAAGCGGAAGCCCGGGCCGACCTGCTCCGTGAAGAAGTGGCGCAGCACCTGGCTGCACCGCTGACCGGCCGGGATCACGGTCTGTGGAGAGACCGGGGTGGTGAGCTGACGTGCCGCCGCCCGCCGCGGGGCGGGGGCGGGCGCCGGCTCGCCGTCGAGCGCGGCGGCCACCCGGGAGAGGAGCTCCTCCTTGCCGCCGCTGCGGGACACCCCCAGTGCCGCGGCGAGGTCCTGGAGCTCGGTGCGCAGCCAGTACCAGCGGCGCAGCTCTGCGCCGCTGCGCACGGACGTGAGCGCCGGTCGGGACCCGTCCACCGGCTCAGCCGTCGACGACGACGCGCCGGCCCTCGACCCGCCACGGCAGGCGGGCGAGGCGGCCCACCTGCTCGACGAGCTGGGCGCGCTCGGCCACCTTGATCCGCTCGGTGAGGGTGTCGACCGTGTCGTCGTCGTGGACGGGCACGGCGACCTGGGCGACGATCGCGCCGGTGTCCACGCCCTCGTCGACGACGAAGAGCGTGGCCCCGGCGATCTTCACCCCGTACTCGAGGGCGTCGCGCGGGCCGTTGATGCCGGCGAAGGCGGGCAGCAGGGAGTTGTGCGTGTTGAGGTAGCGCCCGCCGAAGCGCTCGAGGAAGTGGGGCCCGCACAGCTTGAGGAAGCCGGCGGAGACGACGAGGTCGGGCTCCGCGGCCGCGACGGCTGCGGTGAGGGCACGGTCCCAGGACTCACGGTCCGGGTGGTCGCCCACGCGCTCGACGAAGGTGGGGATGCCGGCCTGCTCGGCGAGCGCGAGCCCGCCGGCGGAGGGCCGGTCGGCCCCCACGGCCACGACCTCGACGCCGTAGCGCGGGTCCCGGGCCGCGTCGAGGAGGGCGGCGAGGTTGGATCCCCCGCCGGAGATGAGGACGACGACTCGTGTGGGCACGGTGCCGAGGGTAGTCGGCCGGAATGGAACACTGGGCGCATGTCCCGCGACCAGCCCGCTGCGCCCCCGAGCGACGAGGCGGTGCGTGCCGCGACGCGTCCGGTGCTGTGGTTCTCCGTCGTCCTGCTCGTCGGCCTGTGGCTGTCGGTGACCCGCCCGCCGTGGCCGCTGCCGCTGGTCCCGGGGCTGCTCGGGCTCCTCGCCGTCGTGCTCGGTGTCGTCGGCCTCGTGCGGATGCGGCGCGCCCGGGTGGGCGGGGCGATGGTCGTGCTCGTCGTCGTCGGGCTCGGCATCGCGGCCGCGATGGTGCTCCTCACCGGTCTGCAGGCCCTGCTGTGGCCGGTGTACGCGGACTTCTACGCCTGCCTGGACCGCGCCCTCACCCACCAGGCGGAGGCCGCCTGCCTCACCGGTCTCGAGGACCGCGCCCAGCGGATGCTCCTGCGGCCCTGAGACCGCTCGGGAAGCGGGATGGCCCGAACGCTCCTAGCGTGGACGGCGAACCCCAGACCCAAGGAGGCACACCCATGGCCCAGCTGACGAACAAGACCGTCGCGTTCCTCTCGACCAACGGCTTCGAGGACTCCGAGCTCACCGTGCCCTGGGAGGCCGTGACGTCCCAGGGTGCCGAGGCCGTCCTCATCTCCCCGGAGTCGGGCACGATCACCGGCAAGAACGGCCACGAGCAGCAGGTCGACCTCACGACCGCCGACGCCACCCCCGACCGGTACCACGCCCTCGTCCTGCCGGGCGGCGTCGTCAACGGGGACAAGCTCCGCATGGACGACGCGGCCGTCGCGTTCGTCCGGGAGATCTTCAACCAGCACAAGCCCGTGGGCGTCATCTGCCACGGCGGCTGGATCCTCACCGACGCCGAGGTCCTCGAGGGCCGCACGCTGACCTCCTACCCGAGTCTCCGGACGGACCTCAAGAACGCGGGGGCCACGTGGGTGGACGAGGAGGTCGTCGTCGACGCCGGGCTGGTCTCGAGCCGCACGCCGGACGACCTCCCGGCCTTCTGCGACAAGCTCGTCGAGGAGATCGCCGAGGGCGAGCACGAGGGCCAGACGGCCTGACCTACTCGGGCGAGGCGGACGGCGGCGTGGGCGCGGAGCCTGCGCCGCCGTCGTCGTCCGTGCGGCGCACCCGGGCACGGACGGCACGGCTGCCGCGCCGGACGGCGTCGTGGACCTGCGGGTGCAGGGCGAGGAGGACGACGACGGCGCCCGCGGCGGTCTGCCAGGCCAGCGCACCGGCGAGCGCGGGCGCGGAGACGCCGACGGTCGCGAGCCGGCCGGGCCCGATGCTGCCGGACGCGGCCACGGCGAGGAGCGCACCGAGGACGGCGAGGGTCGCGGCCGCGACGACGCCGCTGAGGGCCGCCTGCCACCAGCGCTCCTGGAAGCGGCTGCGGTGCAGCCAGGCGCCGACGGCGGCTCCGACGAGGACGGGGACGAGGACGACGAGCCCGAGCCCGGGCGCGCCCGGCTCGGGCAGGACACCGAGCACGGGGAAGGCCGGCAGCGGGGCGGTGACGACCTCGCTCGGGGAGAAGAGCGTCCCCTGCCCGACGGCGAAGCCGGGTCCGCACAGCCAGGCGAGGGCCCACACGACCATGGTCGGCAGGTAGGCGAGCTGGCCCAGGAGCAGGACGACGGTCCCGAGGCGGCCCGGGGCGAGCGCCTCGTGGAGCTCGAGGACGGTGACGATGCCGCTGACGAGCCCGACGGCGAGGACGAGGACGGCGAGGGCGAGGAGGCCGGCGAGGGCCAGCCACGCGCCCCGGACGCCGGCGCGCACCCAGTCCGGTGCGGCCTCGCGCAGGCGCAGCCACCACGCGGGGCGCGGCGTGCGCGCGCGCCACAGCGCGAGGAGGAGCGCGGTCCCGCCGATGACGACGGCGACGAGCGCGACGGCCGGTCGTGCCGCGGGTCCGGGAACGACGGCGGACAGGCCGAGCACGCTGAGGACGAACCCGCCGAGGGCGAAGGCCGCGGTGGCCGGCCGGCGCAGGCGCGCCCGCCGGGCGCCGCCGTAGACGAGGGCGGCGCTGACGAGGCTCGTGCCGAGCGGGGCGAGGGAGACGACGCCCGCCTCGCCGACGTCGACCGCGGCGCCGTGGCCGAGCAGCCACACGCCGGTGCCGATGGCGGCCGCGTCGGTCCAGCTGGCCTCACCGAGCAGGGGCGCGGCGGCGGTGGCGACGTAGGTCGCGACGGTCGGCACGACGACGAGCAGCCAGCTGATGATCGCGGCCTCGATCCCCGCCAGGGTGGCACGCAGCCAGGCCTCGGGGAGCCGGGGCGCGCGGCGGGCGGGGCCGCTCACCTGGGGGTGGACCGTCGTCGTCATCTGCCCCATCGTCGGTGACCGGGCGGCGCGGGCGCGCGAAGGCGGCGGCGTGTCGTGGCGATGTGTCCGATCCGTTGCTCACGCCGTCGTCCCGGTGCCGGGATGCACGACGGCCCGCCGCGCTGGTGCGCGACGGGCCGTCGGTGCGGTGGGGCTCAGCCCTGGAGCAGCTCCCGCGCGAGGCGCGCGGTCTCGCTCGGGGTCTTGCCGACCTTGACGCCGGCGGCCTCGAGGGCCTCCTTCTTCGCCTCGGCCGTGCCGGAGGAGCCGGAGACGATGGCGCCGGCGTGGCCCATCGTCTTGCCCTCGGGCGCGGTGAAGCCCGCGACGTAGCCGACGACGGGCTTGGTGACGTTCTCCTTGATGAACGCCGCGGCCCGCTCCTCGGCGTCGCCGCCGATCTCGCCGATCATGACGATGAGCTCGGTGTCGGGGTCCGCCTCGAAGGCCGCGAGGGCGTCGATGTGCGTGGTCCCGATGACCGGGTCCCCGCCGATGCCGATGGCGGTGGTGAAGCCGATGTCCCGCAGCTCGAACATCATCTGGTAGGTCAGCGTGCCGGACTTCGACACGAGGCCGATGCGGCCCGGGCCGGTGATGTCGGCCGGCGTGATGCCGACGTTGGACTTCCCGGGGCTGATGATGCCGGGGCAGTTGGGGCCGATGAGCCGCACGCCCTTGCTCTCGGCGTAGGTGAAGAACTCGGCGGTGTCTGCCACCGGGACGCCCTCGGTGATGATGACGACGAGCGGCATGCCGGCGTCGACGGCCTCGATGACGGCGGCCTTGGTGAAGGCCGGCGGGACGAAGACGACCGACACGTTCGCGCCGGTGGCCTCCATCGCCTCGGTGACGGTGCCGTAGACCGGCACGGAGACCGTGCCGGCGGTCCGCTCCTCGGCGCCGGGGCCGATGGGGGTGACGTCGAAGTCGACGCTCGTGCCGGCCTTGCGCGGGTTGACGCCGCCGACGATCTGGGTGCCGGCGCCGAGCATCCGGCGGGTGTGCTTCTGGCCCTCGGCACCGGTCATGCCCTGGACGATGACGCGCGAGTTCGCGTCGAGGAAGATCGACATGCTGTTGTCCCGTCCTTACTTCGCGAGCTCGGCGGCCTTGGCCGCGGCGTCGTCCATCGTGTCCACCATGGTGACCAGCGGGTGGTTGGCCTCGTCGAGGATGCGGCGTCCCTCGACCACGTTGTTGCCGTCCAGGCGGACGACGAGCGGCTTGGTGGCGGAATCGCCGAGGATCCCCAGCGCCTGGACGATGCCGCTGGCGACCTCGTCGCACGCGGTGATGCCGCCGAAGACGTTGACGAAGACGCTCTTGACCTGCTCGTCACCGAGGATGACGTCCAGCCCGTTGGCCATGACCTCGGCGTTCGCGCCGCCACCGATGTCGAGGAAGTTCGCCGGGCCGACGCCGTACTGCTCGCCCGCGTAGGCGACGACGTCGAGGGTGCTCATGACGAGGCCCGCGCCGTTGCCGATGATGCCGACCTCGCCGTCGAGCTTGACGTAGTTGAGGCCCAGCTCCTTGGCCTTGGCCTCGAGCGGGTCGGCGGCGTCCTTGTCCTCGAGCTCGGCGTGCTCGGCGTGGCGGAAGGCGGCGTTCTCGTCGATCGTCACCTTGCCGTCCAGCGCGATGATCGCGCCGTCCTCCGTGCGCACGAGCGGGTTGACCTCGACCAGGGTCGCGTCCTCGTTCGCGTAGACGGTCCAGAGCTTCTGGATGACGTCGGCGACGGCGTCGGCCACGTCCGCGGCGAAGCCTGCGGTCTGGACGATCTCCTTGGCCTTGGCCTCGTCGATGCCGACGACCGGGTCGACGGCCACGCGGGCCAGCGCCTCGGGGCGCTCGACGGCCAGCTGCTCGATCTCCATGCCGCCCTCGACGCTGGCCATGGCCAGGTAGCGGCGCTCGGCGCGGTCCAGGAGCACCGAGAAGTAGAACTCCTCGGCGATCTTCGCGCCCTCGGCGATCATCACGCGGTGGACCGTGTGGCCCTTGATGTCCATGCCGAGGATCTCGGCTGCGCGCGCCTCGGCCTCCTCGGGGCTGTGGGCGAGCTTGACGCCGCCCGCCTTGCCTCGGCCGCCGGTCTTGACCTGTGCCTTGACGACGACGGTCCCCCCACCCAGCTGCTCGGCCGCGGCACGTGCCTCTGCCGGCGTTGTCGCCACGATCCCGCCCAGGACGGGTACCCCGTGCTTCTCGAACACGTCCCGTGCCTGGTACTCGAAAAGGTCCACCAGGTCAGTCCTCTCATCGACGTTCTCGGAATGCCTCGACATCGAGACATCTCCGTCCACTGTACCCGGCGTCGCGGCGGGAGGCCCACCGGGCCGGTCCTGTGCCGGACCGGCCCGGCGCGTCTCACACGAAGGTCGCGGAGGCCTCGTCCAGGCGCTGCACCTGCTGGGCCGTGAGCCCCAGGGCCACCGCGGCGAAGAGCTGGTCGAGCTGGGCAGGGCTCGTCGCGGCGGCGAGCGGGGCGGTGACCTTGCCGTTCGCCGTCGCCCACGCCAGCGCGACGGAGGCCGGGTCGGTGCCGTGCTCGCGGGCGACGGCGTCGAGCGCGTCGAGGACCCGCAGCCCCTCCGGGGTGAGGTAGCGCTTGACGGCGGCGCCGCGGGCCCGGCCCTCGGTGTCGGCCTCGGTGCGGTACTTGCCGGTGAGGAAGCCGCCGGCGAGGACCTGGTAGGGGAAGACGGACATGCCCAGGCGCTGCGCGACCCCGGCCAGGCCGGTCTCGTACTCGCGGGAGACCAGGGAGTAGCGCGGCTGGAGGGCGACCGGCTTGGCGAAGCCGTTCTCCTCGCACGCCCGGAACCACTCCTCGATCGCGGCGACGGAGAAGTTGGACAGCGCGACGGCGCGGACCTTGCCCTCGGTGACGAGGCGGTCGAAGGCCGCGGCGCTCTCGACGACGGGCGTCTCGTCGTCCTGGTAGTGGGCGTAGAAGAGGTCGATGTGGTCGGTGCGCAGGCGGCGCAGGGAGTCCTCGGCACCGCGGACGACCGTCTCGGGCCTGAGGCCGAGGAGGTCGGGCTTCCCGGAGACCTTGGTCGCGATGACGACGTCGTCGCGGTTGCGGCGGTCGGCGACCCACTGGCCGATGATCGTCTCGGACTCCCCGCCGGAGTTGCCCGGCACCCAGTAGGAGTACATGTCGGCGGTGTCGATGAAGGTGCCGCCACGCTCGACGAAGCCGTCGAGCACCGCGTGGAACTGCTTCGGGTCACCGGGGTCGTTGAAGGTGTTGGTGCCCAGGCCGAGCGGGGAGACGCGCAGCTCGGAGCTGCCGACGGGCAGGGCGGTGGTGGTCTCGGTCATGGAGTCCTCTCGGGTGGTGGGTGCGGGGCGGGTCAGGCGCGGCGGACCACGGCGACGAGGAAGTCGGAGTCCTCGGTGGCCGGGCGCAGGTCCCAGGTGGACAGCAGGTGGTCGGCCACCAGGCCGGCGGCGACGGCGTCGCCGAGGAAGTCGTCGAACTCGTAGCCGCGGTCGGCGCCGAAGCCGATGACGGCCCGGCCGTCGTGGGTGAGGTGGCGGGCCATCCGGCGCAGCACCTCGCGCCGGGTGCTCGTCGCGAGGAAGGTCATGACGTTGCCGGCACACAGGATCGCGTCGAAGGGCTCGGCGATGCCCCGCGCGGGCAGGTCGAGCTCGGCGAGGTCCTCGACCACCCAGGTGGCGCCGGGGAAGTCCTCCTGGGCCGCGGCGACGAGGACCGGGTCGACGTCGACGCCGACGACGGTGTGCCCCCGCTCGGCGAGGTAGCCCCCGTGGCGGCCGGGGCCGCAGCCGGCGTCGAGGATCCGCGCCCCGCGGGGCACCATCGCGTCGACGAGCCGCGCCTCACCGACGAGGTCGGCGCCGGACTCCGCCATCTTCCGGAAGCGCTCGACGTACCAGTGCGAGTGCTGCGGGTTGGCCTGCGTCATCTGGACCCACTTGCTCTGCTCGCTCATGCCCCCATCCTCCCCCGGGCCGCGACCTCCCCGCGCAGTCGGCCGTCCCCGCCGTCGCCGTCCTGCGCACAGGTTCGCGACCCGCGGCCGACACGCCGGGACAGCCGACGATCACGGCCCCTCCCCGGGACCTGTGCGCAGAGCTGCGACGCCCGCCCGGGCCAGCCGGTCAGTCCAGGCGGTGCTCGACGAGCTCCTCGACGTCCTCCCCGGCCCGCTCGAGGCTCGAGGTCTCGTCCTCGCGCTCGGCGGCGTCCGGCTCCGGCACGTCGCCCGTCGTCTCCGGCTTCTCTCGTCCCACGGTGCTCTCCTCGGTCCGGCTGCCCGACCCGACGCTAGGACCGCGGCCCCGGCCCTGCATCCGGGAGGCCGCACCGGACCCCTCAGGCGGGCCAGACCCCGGAGGAGCCGCGCCGGTGGCTGCCCACGAGGTGGGTGTCGACGATGCCCACGGCCTCCATGAGCGCGAACATCGTCGTCGGGCCCACGTGGCGGAAGCCGCGCGCCTTGAGCGCCTTGGCCAGCGCGACGGACTCGGGCGAGGTCGTCGGGACCTCGGCGTAGGTCCGTGGGCGGGGCGTGTCGGCCGGCTGGTAGGACCAGACGAACGCGGGCAGGCCGCCGTCGGCGCGCAGCGCGACGGTCGCCCGGGCGTTGGCGATCGTCGCGTCGACCTTGCGCTGGTTGCGGACGATCCCGGCGTCGGCCATGAGCCGGGTGACGTCGTCGTCGTCGAAGGCGGCGACGGCGTCGGGGTCGAAGCCCGCGAAGGCGGCACGGAAGGCGGGTCGCTTGCGCAGGATCGTCGCCCACGAGAGCCCGGACTGGAAGGCCTCGAGGCTGAGGCGCTCGAAGAGCCCGCGCTCGTCGCGCACCGGCATGCCCCACTCGGTGTCGTAGTACTCGCGCAGGCGGGGGTCGTGGGACGCCCAGACCGGTCGGGCGAGGCCGTCCTCGCCGACGACGAGGTCACTCACCGGCGGTCTCCGCCAGCAGGCGCTCGGAGAGCTCGGCGAAGGCCTCGGCGACGACGTCGGTGTACAGGTGCCCGCCCTCGATGTCGGGGTGGATGCCGTCGGACTGGAGCTTCTCCGGCTCGGCGTCGATGGCCGCGTACCAGTCCGCGATGATCGCGTTGGGGTAGTCGGCGACGACGTCCGCGAGCGCCGCGTTGGCCTCGGGGATCCAGTACGAGCCGCCGTAGAGGTTGACGACGACGACCATCCGGCCCGGGCCGAGCGCGTCCAGCGCCGCCCGCACGACGTCGGGCTCCCCGACACCCGCGTTCGTCCCGAAGTCGAGGACGACGGCGCGGCGCACCGTGCCCTGGTCGACCGCCTGCTCGACCGCGGCCAGCCCGTCGGGCCACTGCCGGTTGGACTTCGCGTCGAGCGCGATCTCGGGCCAACGGGCGGTGAGCCCGTGAGCGCTCGTCACCATGATCGAGTCACCGAAGCCGCTGATCTCCTCGCCGGCGGGCACGGTCCAGTCGGCGTCGGCAGGAAGCGGCTCGGGCGCCTCGCTCTCGGCGGCGGAGGCGGCGACGAGCTCCTCGTTGGCCTCGATCTGCTGCTGGGTGAGGGACGTCGTCGGCGCCGTGGCCACCGCGACGGCGGTCGTGACGAGGAGGACGACGGCGGCCCCACCGACCACCTGCGCGGCGCGCCGGCCACCGCGCAGGGCGCTGCTCCAGCGGCGCCACACCCCGAGGAAGCCCTCCTGGCGCACCGGCATCTCCAGCCAGCGGTAGGAGGCTCCGGCGACCACCAGCGTGAGGACGAGCGCCAGCGCCCGGGTGGTCCAGCTGAGCGCGGAGTCGTAGGTGGTGGCCGGCATCAGCTCGGTGAGGACGAGGATGAGCGGCCAGTGCCACAGGTAGATGCCGTAGGAGCGCTCCCCCAGCCACGCGACCGGCGGCATCCGCAGCAGCCGCTGGTAGATGCCCACCGGCCCGAGGAGCGCCGCGACGAGGACGGCGGTGAGGAGGGAGGCGGCGAGGATGCCGCCGCGGAAGGTGAGGGCGGTGTCCTCGTGGAGGACCGTCATGAGGACGAGCAGGCCGGCGAGGGCGACGAGCGCCGCGGGCTGGCGCCAGCGTTGCCACGCCGCGGAGTGCAGCCAGCTGTGCGGGGAGGCCCAGGCGAAGGCGAGCGCCACCCCGATCATCAGCCCGAACAGGTGGGTGTCGGTGCCGTAGTAGACGCGGGTCGCGTCCTGCCCCGGGGTGTGGAGGAGAGCCATGAGGAGCGCGGAGACGGCGGCGACGGCGAGCGCGACGCGCACCCGCTGCCGGCCGGTGCTCGTCAGCGCGAGGAGCAGCCCGAGCAGCGGCGGCCACAGGAGGTAGAACTGCTCCTCCACCGCGAGGGACCAGAAGTTGACGAAGAGGAGTGGGGAGGTCTGGGCGAAGTAGCTCGAGCCCGCGCCGATCTCCAGCCAGTTGTTGGAGAAGGTGAGCGCCCCGAGCACCTGCCGGCCGATGTTGACGAGCAGGTCACCGCCCGCGACGGCTGCCAGGCTCACGCTCACGACGACGACGCTGACGAGTGCCGGCAGCAGTCGCCGGGCGCGCCGCAGCCAGAAGCGCGGGAGGTCCACCCGGCCCTTCTTGCCGAGCTCGCGCAGGAGCAGCGTGGTGATGAGGAAGCCGGAGATGACGAAGAAGACGTCGACGCCGAGGAAGCCCCCGGGCAGCGAGGTGGGTCGCAGGTGGTAGACGAGCACGGCGCCGACGGCCAGCGCCCGCAGGCCGTCCAGGCCGTGGATGTGCCCGGCCCGCGCGGTCGTGGCCGCGGGAGCACGACGGGAGGTCGTGCCGGTGCGCGCGGGACGAGCCGGCGCGGCGGTCTGAGCCATCCGCCCTCCTCGACAGTTGTGTCACTGGCAGGCTAGGGCGCCGCAGACGCGGGCCGCGGGAGACGCGCCGCACCACCCCTCCCTTGTCGACAGCTGAGTTGTTCCGAGGAACAACTCAGCTGTCGGCGGGAAGGGGGTGGTGGCGGCTAGAGCTTGGTCACCGGGGCGTACCGCAGGAGCAAGCGCTTGACCTGGCCGCCGCCGAAGTCGATCTGGGCGACGGCGCTGGAGCCGGAGCCCTCGAGGCCGACGACGGTGCCCAGGCCGTAGGAGTCGTGGGTGACCTTGTCACCGATGTCGAAGCCGGGGATGTCGCCCGCCGGTCGCGGGGCCGCCGAGCCGAAGCTCGGGGTCTCCGGCTCGCTGCGGCGGGTGCGCACCGGGCCGCTGCGTGCGCCGCTGCCCCCGGCGGGACGCCCGCCGCCGTAGCCGAAGCCGCCGGAGCCCCAGCCACCGCCGCGCAGGGCGTCGGTGGAGGACTCGGCACGACGCCAGTCGAGGAGCTCCTCGGGGATGTCGGAGATGAAACGGCTCGGCGGCAGCTGCTGCGGCATGCCCCAGGCCGTGCGCACCGCGGCGCGCGACAGGTAGAGGCGCTTGCGGGCGCGGGTAAGGGCGACGTAGGCCAGGCGCCGCTCCTCGGCGAGCTCGTCCTCGTCGGTGAGCGAGCGCTGGTGGGGGAAGGTGCCGTCCTCCAGGCCGGTGACGAAGACGACCGGGAACTCCAGGCCCTTGGCGGTGTGGACGGTCATGAGGGTGACCTGCCCCTGGTTGGCGGCGTCGTCGTCGGGGATCTGGTCGGAGTCGGCGACGAGCGCGACCCGCTCGAGGAAGTCCCCGAGGTCGCCCTCGGGGTCGCTCTGGGAGAACTCGGCGGCCACCGCGTGGAGCTCGGCGAGGTTCTCCACCCGGGTGGCGTCCTGCGGGTCCTCGCTCGCGCGGAGCTCGGCGAGGTAGCCCGAGCGGTCCAGGGCGGCGTCGAGGATCTCGGCGGGGCCGGCACCGGCGGCGAGCATGTCGCGCAGCCCGGTCATGAGCTCGTGGAAGCCGCGCACCTGGGTGCGCCCGCGGGTGGCGAGGCCCAGGACCTCGGGGGCGGCGCCGTCGGGAGCCGCGGCGTGCTCGATCGCGGCGCCGAAGGAGATGCGCTCGCGCTCGGCGTGCGCGGCGAGCATCGCCTCGGCCCGCTCGCCGAGCCCGCGCTTGGGGACGTTGAGGATGCGACGGAGGTTGACGGCGTCGTCGGGGTTGGCGACGGCCCGCAGGTAGGCGAGGGCGTCCTTGATCTCCTTGCGCTCGTAGAAGCGCGTGCCGCCGACCACCTTGTAGGGGATGCCGACGCGGACGAGCACCTCCTCCAGCGCCCGCGACTGGGCGTTGGTGCGGTAGAAGACGGCGACGTCACCGGGGCGCACGCCCTCGGAGTCGCCGAGCCGGTCGATCTCCTCGGCGATGAACCGGGCCTCCTGGTGCTCGGAGTCCGCGACGTAGCCGACCACCTCCGGGCCGGCGCCGCTGTCGGTCCACAGGTTCTTCGCGCGGCGGTTCGGGTTGCGCGAGATGACCGCGTTGGCGGCGCTGAGGATGTTCTGGGTGGAGCGGTAGTTCTGCTCGAGGAGGATCGTCGTGGCGTCGGGGTAGTCGGCCTCGAACTCGAGGATGTTGCGGATCGTCGCGCCGCGGAAGGCGTAGATCGACTGGTCGGCGTCACCGACGACGGTGAGCTCGGCCGGCGGGAGCCCGGCGTCGTCGCCCTCGACGCCCGCGAGCTGCCGGATGAGGACGTACTGCGCGTGGTTGGTGTCCTGGTACTCGTCGACGAGCACGTGGCGGAACCGGCGGCGGTAGTGCTCGGCCACGTGCGGGAAGGCCTGGAGCAGGTTGACGGTCTGCATGATGAGGTCGTCGAAGTCGAGGGCGTGCGCCTGGCGCAGCCGCGCGTCGTACTGCCGGTAGGCCTGGGCGAGCGCGGTGTCGAAGGCGTTGCCCTCGCTCACCTCGGCGGCGAAGGAGTCCGGGTCGACGAGCTCGTTCTTGAGGTCGGAGACCTTGCGGGAGAAGGTCTTCGGCGGGAACTTCTTGGGGTCGAGGTCGAGCTGGCGCATGACCAGGGCCATGAGGCGCTGGGAGTCGGCGGCGTCGTAGATGGAGAAGCTCGAGCGCAGGCCGAGGGTGGCGTGCTCCCGGCGCAGGATGCGCACGCACGCGGAGTGGAAGGTGGAGACCCACATGTGCCGCGCGACCGGGCCGACGAGCTCGGTGACGCGCTCGCGCATCTCCGCGGCGGCCTTGTTGGTGAAGGTGATGGCCAGCACCTCCCCCGCCCGGGCGCGCCCGGTGGCGAGCAGTCCGGCGATGCGGTGGGTGAGGACGCGGGTCTTGCCCGAGCCGGCGCCCGCGACGATGAGCAGCGGCCCGCCCTGGTGCACGACGGCGGCGCGCTGCTGCGGGTTGAGACCCTCGAGCAGGTCCGCCTGGCGGGGCGTGACGGGGGCGGCGGAGGGCGCGTCGTCCTCGCGCGGGGGGACGGCGGCGGCGAGGGGCGGCAGGTTCCCGCCCATGAGCCCGGGCAGGTTGTCGAAGAGGGAGGTCATGGCCCTTCCAGGGTAGGTCCTGCCACCGACACCGCCGCCGTCAGGTCTGCCACATGCCGATGAGGAGGGCGCCGGTCGCGATGAGCGCCCCGCTCAGCTCGACGAGGATCGCCAGGCCGACGGCGCGCATCGCCCGGACGGTGGAGCGCCAGGCCTCGCCCTGGTCGCGCAGGCGGGTGCTCTCGGCGGCGTAGACGCCGGCGACGAAGCCGATCGGCAGCCCGATGACCGGGATGACGAAGAAGCCGACGACGCCGAGCACTGCCCCGATGACGAGGGTGCGGGCCGGCACGCCGCCCTTGCCGAGGTAGCGCCCGGCGAGGACGTACTTGCCGATCTCCGCACCGACGACGGCGACGACCGCGATCGTCCCCACCGTCCACCCGACCGTGCCGCCCGTGACGACGGCCCACACGACGGCGGCCGCCCCGACGAGGAAGCCACCGCCCGGCACCACCTGCACGACGGCCCCGACGAGCCCGATGATGACGACGATGAGGACGATCGCCTCGCCGAGGACGCCCATCAGCGGGTCAGCGCCACAGCGCCGCGATGGCGATGTTGAGGGTGGTGAGCGCGGCGATGGCGCCGATGAGCGCGCGGCTCGGCTCCTTCTTGCGGCTCGCGACGACGACGAGGGCGGTGACGACGACGGCGACGACGAGCTTGATGCCGATCTTCATGTAGTTGAGGTCCGGCAGCCCGTCGCCCATCTCGGCGACGCCGGTCATGAGGACGCCGGTGACGAGCGCGGTGAGCGCGCCGTGGAGGACGCCCGGCGCGAGGCGCGGCGTCCGCAGGTTGGTCACCGTCCCGCCGAGCACGATGGCCCAGCCGACGAGGTGGAGGAAGAAGAGGAGGTAGTACACGACTGTCATGCCGCCAGCCTAGGCGAGCGCCGTCGTCCCCCTGACGAGCCGGGCGCTCGTGTACCGGTTCTCACCGGACCTGAACCGGGCGTGGGTGCTGCTCCCCTTGACCGCGGCGAAGCGTTCGAAGGGCCGGTGGACGGCGCGCGGGATCCACGCCTCGAGGAGGGCACGACGCCGGTCGTCGTCGAGCTCGAGCGCGGCGCAGACGTTCGCGGTGATGTCGTGCAGCTCCACCACCTCGAGGGGGCCGTGGCGCAGGGTGGCCAGCAGCTCGACCATGTCGTCCCGCCCGCGGAGGTCGGCGAGCAGGAGACTCCCGCCGGGGCGGAGCACCCGGTGGACCTCCGCGAGGAAGGCCTCGACCGAGGGGTAGCAGTGCGAGGACTCGACGTTGACGACCACGTCGAAGGACTCGTCGGGGAACGGCAGGTCCAGCGCGTCGCCCTGGACGAAGGTGAGGCCCGGGGCGTGGCGGTGGCGCCGGCACAGCGCGACGGCGGCGCGGGAGAGGTCGACGCCGGTCGTCGTCCGTGGCGCGCGGTAGCGAGCGAGGAACGAGGAGCCGCCGCCCCGCCCGCAGCCGACCTCGAGCACGTCCGCGCCGCGCAGGTCCACGTCCCGGGTGACGTGGTCGTAGAGCTGGATGCACATGCGGTCCGGCTCGTCGGCCGGCTCGAGGGCCAGGGGCTGCTCGTCGGCGTCGAGAGGGGCGTAGCCGTAGTTCATGAAGGCCCACTCCGGGCGGCGCACGCGCGCCCCGAGCACCTCGTACAGGGCCCGCCACCCGAGCTGCCGCATCGACATGCCTGCAGGCTAGGGCCACGCACGCAGCGCTGCGCGCCCCCGCGCCCGCCCTGCCGCTCCCGGTCCCCCCTCCGCCCTGCCGCTCCCGGTCCCCCCTCCGCCCTGCCGCTCCCGGTCCCCCCTGCGCCCTGCCTCTCCCGATCCCCCGCTGCGGATACGGCTTTCGGCTGCTGATATATCCGCAGCGAGGAGCAGTGTCCGCAGCGAGGAGCAGTGTCCGCAGCGCGGTGCGGCGAGCCGCCGAGCGCCGCAGCGCGGTGCGGCGAGCCGCCGAGCGGCGCACCGCCGGGCCGCCCGCTCAGATGAGCCGGCGCACCGCCGCCCACCGGGTGAGCTCGTGGCGCGAGGAGAGCTGGAGCTTGCGCAGCACCGCGGACACGTGGGTCTCCACGGTCTTCACCGAGATGAACAGCTCGCTCGCCACCTCCTTGTAGGAGTACCCACGGGCGATGAGCCGCATGACCTCCTGCTCGCGAGCGGAGAGCCGGTCGAGCTCGTCGTCGGTCGTGGCGATGTCCTTCGCGGCGGTGCCGAAGGCGTCCAGGACGAAGCCCGCGAGCCGCGGGGAGAAGACGGCGTCCCCGCCGGCCACCCGGCGCACGGCGTCGGCGAGCTCGGTCGGGGTGATCGCCTTGGTCACGTAGCCGCGAGCGCCGGCGCGGATGACCCCGACGACGTCCTCGCTGGCGTCCGACACGGACAGCGCGAGGAAGCGGGTCGGGACGTCGCGGCAGCCGGTGATGACGTCGATGCCGCCCCCGCCGCGGCCGCCGGGCAGGTGGACGTCGAGGAGGACGACGTCGGGCCGCGTCTCGCGGACGACGGCGACGGCAGACTCGACGTCCGCGGCCTCCCCGACGATCCGCAGGTCCGGGGCGTGCGCCTCGAGCTCGCTGCGCACCCCGCTGCGCACGAGGGCGTGGTCGTCGACGACGACGACCCGCAGCCGACCGTCCTCTGGTG
The DNA here is from genome assembly GCF_014837105.1 of Oceanitalea stevensii. GTDB lineage: Bacteria > Actinomycetota > Actinomycetes > Actinomycetales > Actinomycetaceae > Oceanitalea > Oceanitalea stevensii. Next base: position 933,059 of record NZ_JACSPO010000001.1, read on the forward strand.
TCGTGCTCATGTCACTCCCCTGTCGCCGGCTCGGGCATCCGCAGCACGACCTCCGTGCCCACCAGGCCGCTGCCCGGTCCCGTACGGATCGTCGCACTGCCGCCGTGCCGTTCCAAGCGGCCGACGATCGAGTCGCGCACCCCGTGCCGGTCGTCCGGCACGGCGGCGGGGTCGAAGCCCGGCCCGCGGTCGCGGACGAAGACCTCCGTCGCGCTCTCGCCGACCTCGACGTAGAGGGACACGGGCGGTGCGCCGTGGACGACGGCGTTGCGCAGCGCCTCCCGGGTGGCGGCGAGCAGCGGCTCGGTCGTGGCGTGCGGGGCCCGGTCACCGGCGGTGACGACGTCGACGGCCACCCCGTGCTGGTCCTCGACGTCCGCGGCGACCTCCCGCAGCGCGGCCGCCACCGAGGTGCCCGCGGCGGGGCGGTCGGCGTAGAGCCACTGCCGCAGCTCGCGCTCCTGCGCGCGGGCGAGCCGGGCCACCTGGTCGGGGTCGTCGGCGCGGGCGCGGATGAGGGAGAGCGTCTGGAGGACGGAGTCGTGCAGGTGGGCGGCGATGTCGGCCCGCTCGGACTCCCGTGCACGGGCGGTGCGCTCAGCGCTGAGGTCGCGCACGAGCCGCAGCCACACCGGCGCGAGGACGACGGCCACGCCCACGAGGATGGCGGTGCTCGCGAGGATGCCGGAGAGGAGCTCGTCGGCACCCAGCCCGCGACCGAGCAGGAGCACGATGCCGACGACGGCGAGGAGCAGCCCGCCGCCCACGCGCGCCACCCGGTGCCACCGGGGCGCAGGCGCGGCGTCCTGCCCGGACAGCGACGCGTCGAGCTGCGTCCACACCAGGGCGGCGCCGCCGACGACGACGAGGAGCGGCACCAGCCACTCGTTGGGCAGCGGCACGTCCGCGCGCCACAGGAGCACCGCACCGGCGGCGAGGAGCAGGAGCAGGCCGACGACGACGTCGGTCGCCGGGACGACGCGCCCCATCCTCCGCAGCCTCGGCGCCAGCCGGGCGGACGCCGCCGGGCGCGCGGCCTCGGCCGCGTCCTCGGGGTCGCCGCTGGGCACGAGCACCCACAGCCAGCCGTAGAGGACGATCCCGGCCCCGAAGGCGAGCACCGACAGCAGCATGGCCAGGCGCACCCGCGCCACGGGCAGGCCGAGGTGGGCCGCCAGGCCGGCGCACACGCCGCCGATCCGCTGACCGGCCGTCGGCCGGCGCAGGGGCAGCCGCTCGGGGAGGAAGGTCGTCACGGCTCGATCGTCACACGCCGCGGGCCCCCACCGGGAGTCCCCCGACCCAGGACCAGGGGCGGCCCCGGGGTCCGAGGGGCGCCGGCCGGGGGCGGGTCAGGGGTCTCCCCGATACCCGGCGCGGGCCGCGCACGCTTTGCTGGTCCTATGAACGGCCACAGTGCACCGCACACCCCACCCGCACCACCCTCTCCGCCGTCGGTCGGCTTCTTCGACTCCGTCCGCCGCCTCGGCATCTGGCGCTCGACCGACCGCTGGGCCGGGGGCGTGGCCGCCGGCATCGGCCGGCGCTACGGCCTGGACCCGCTGCTCGTGCGCGGGCTCTTCGTCGTCGTCACGCTCTTCGGCGGCCTCGGGCTCGTCCTCTACGGCCTCGCCTGGGCGCTGCTCCCCGAGGAGACCGACGGCCGCATCCACCTCGAGGAGGCGGTGCGAGGACGGTTCGACATCGCCCTCGCCGGCGCCGCCGCCGTCCTCGTCATCGGCCTCAGCCGACCGGTCTTCTGGTGGGGTGCGGCCTGGTGGTCCGCCCCCTGGGTCCTCGCCGTCGTGGCGGTCGTCGTCCTCGTCATCGCGACCAAGGACCGCGACACGACGACGGCGCCGCCCGCCCCGGGCACCCCGCCCCCCTTCGCGGCCGGCCCGACCACCGCCCCGCCCCCGCCCGCCCCGCCGCGGCCCGCCTACGACGTCCCGGAGGACGCCATGCCCCAGACCACCGCCCCGGCCACGGGAGAGACCTCGTCGACGGAGGTGACCGTGTCCCCCACGCTGCCGATGATCGAGTCCGCCACGCGCCCGCTGTCCGCGGACACGACGACCGAGGACGTGCCCGGTCCCACCGAGCCCACGGAGCCGGCAGCGCCCGGCACCACCGCCCCGGGTGAGGGCAGCTGGCACGGCGGCGGCGCGGGCTGGCACAGCGGTGCCGCCTGGCACGGCGGCTCGGCCGCTGGCGGCGACGGCGGTGCCGGGTGGAGCGGCGGGCAGGCACCCCCGCCGCAGCCCCCCCAGCCCCCGCGTCCGCCCGTCCCCGGGCCCGGGTCCCGCACCACCAGCCTCGTCCTGGCGATCTCGCTCCTCGGCGCCGCCGGCGTCGCCCTCGCCCACCAGCAGGGCGTGCTCGACGCCAACCCGTGGCTCATCGGCGGCGGCGGTGTCCTCGCCGTCCTCGGCGCCGGCGTCCTCGTCAGCGGCATCCGCGGGCGCAGCCAGGGCGGGATCGGCGTCGTCGCCCTGCTCGTCGCCCTCGTCATGGTCCCGGCCGCGGCCGCGGCGGCCACGCTGCCCGGCTTCGCCCGCTTCGGCGCCGACGCGACCACCTGGGCCGGGGACCCCACGTGGGTCCCGCGCACGGCGGAGGAGGCGGAGGGCGGCTACTCGCTCGTCGCCGGCCAGCTCGTCGTCGACCTCACCGAGCTCGACGAGGACGCGACCCTCCCCGTCAGCGTGACCTTCGGCAACCTCACCCTCGTCGTCCCCGAGGACGCCGACGTCACGGTCAACGCCGAGGTCACGGCCGGGGAGATCGTCGGCCCGCTCGACGACGACTGGTCCGGCCCCGGAGCGCCGTGGTGGGGCTCGACCCGCAGCGACGACTCCATCACCAACGGCGCGGGCATCAGCACGACCCTCGTCCAGGAGGGCGACGGCCGCGGCCCGGAGATCGTCGTCGACGCGGCGGTCACCTTCGGCCAGCTCTACATCGAGGAGACGTCATGACCGACACCGACAGCTACACCGACCCCTCACCCGTGCGCCGCGGGCCCCGCGTGGGGACCGTCGTCTGGGGGATCATCCTGCTCCTGCTCGGGCTGGGGGTGCTGGGCGTCGGCGCCGGCCTCACCGTGGACCTGCAGGCCGCGCTCATCGCGCTCCTCGCCCTCGCCGGGGTGGGCCTGCTCGTGAAGGCCCTCCTCACCCGCTCCGACTGACCTGCCAAAACACACGCCGAGAGCCGGATTCCTCGTCGAGGAATCCGGCTCTCGGCGCGTGCGGGAGTGCTAGGCGACGGGCTCGCGGACCGGCTCACGGGCCGGCTCGATGGCCGCGGGGACCTTGGCGAGCTGGTTCATGCCCAGGCCGATGACGACGAGGAGGGCACCGAGGCCGATGACGAGGGCGGCGACGCCGTAGGAGACGACCGAGGTGAAGAGCGAGGCGCGGAGGAAGGAGGCGTTCATGATCGTCTCGCGCTGCGCCTGGAACTCGGCGGCGGCCTCGGTGTCACCGGCGGCCTCGGCCTCACCGGCGAGGGCGCCGAGCTCGGCGTAGGTGGCGCCGTTCGTGGCGTGCAGCGCGTGGGTGTTGATGATGTCGGCCTGGGCGTAGGCGCTGAACGGGCCCTGGACCTCGGCGCCGGCGAGGAATGCGGCGTCCTCGGGGACGGTGATGTTCTCCGCCTTGAGCTGGCTGGTAACCATGCCCCAGGTGACGCCGCCGGCGATGACGAAGATGGCTCCGGCAACGATGGCGAGGAGGCCTGCGATGCGGGCGATACCGGTGCGGCGGGTCGTGCTCATGGTGTGGTCCTTTCACAGTGGCTCAGTTGCCGTGAGGCCCGTGCTGGGCTTCTGAGGACAATTCTGGCGTTCCGGATTGTCCGATTCCGGGCCCATGGTCCCAGGCCGGCCCCGCGGAGCCGGGAGCGCGCCGTGACCCGCGTCACTCTTCCGCGTCGGGCCGGACCGGCACGTCGCTGCGCCCCGGCCCCGCGGTGAGGGTCAGCGTCACCGTCACCGCGAACGCCAGCCACGTCGTCACGCTCCCCAGCCCGACGCTGAACGTCGCCGGGACGGAGAACATCAGCCCGGCCCCACCGGCAGGGAGCTGACCCTCGACCAGGCCGAGGAGGAGGCAGACGCCGAGCGCCGCACCGACACCCAGGCCCCACCGACGCCCCCATGCCCGGAACCCGAGGACGCACAGCGAGGTGACGACCACCGCGGCGACCGTCGCGAGCCACGACGACCGCCCGTGCACCACCGCTTCGTGTTGCTGGTGGACGACTGCCGCGGAGAGCGTGAGGAACCACACCAGCCCTGCGGCGACCCCGACGGCGGTGACGAGTGCCGGCCTGGTCCTCATGAGCACACCTACATCTTCGGAGGTTCTCCCGGACGGGCCCAGGATGGCAACGATCGGCACCGCGATCAAGACGTCCCGGGAGCTCCTGCCTCGTGGCGCCGCCCCGTCCCGTGAGCCGTGGGCGGTCAGGCCCGCGCGGCCAGGGCGCGTGCGTAGAGCGCGTCGCAGGCCCCGCGGACCTCGGACCAGTCGAAGGGCGGCGGCGTGGCGTGCGCGTGCTCGCGCAGGCGCCGCAGCAGCGCCGGGTCCTCGGCGAGCCGGACGACGGCGTCGGTGAGCGCCGCGTCGGCGGCGGCGTCGTCCAGCCCGTCGGCGCGGTCGGCGGTGAGCAGCCCGTCGACGCCGTCGGTGACGTACTCGCTGGGCCCGGTGCCGCGGCCGGTGACGACGGGCAACCCGGCCGCACGCGCCTCGAGCCCGGCGATGCCGAAGGCCTCGAGCCGGGCAGGGGCGACGAAGACGTCCTCCCCGGCGTAGCGCGCCACGAGCTCCTCCCGGGGCAGGCCGCCGGTGAGGGTGACGACGTCCTCGAGCCCGAGCCGCTCGACGAGGGCGCGCACGCGGCGCTCCTCGGGGCCGGCACCGATGAGGGTGAGGTGGACGCGCGGCGCCCCGTCCGGGCCCCGCCCGAGGCGGCCGTCGGCGGCGGCGACGACCTCGACGAGCGGCGCCGGACGCTTGCGCGGCGCCAGCCGCTGGGTGGCGACGAGGCGCAGGGTGCCGTCGGGGGTGCGCGGCGGCGCGGCCGGGCGCCAGTCGGCCACCGTGATGCCGTTCGGCAGGACCGAGACGTCCTCGCGCCCGAGCATCCGCGCGACCCGCTCCCCCGCGACGCCGGACACCGCCGAGACCGCGGCCTGCGAGCGCAGCGTCCCGCTGCGCCGGGCGAGCACCCCGAAGCCGGTGACGACACCGTCGAGCATGCAGTGCCACGTGACGGCGAGCGGCACCCCGGTGAGGCGCGCGGCTGTCACGCCGTCCAGGGCGAAGGGCGACACGACGCCGGCGTGGACGTGGACGACGTCGGGACGCAGCCGCTCGACGGCCTCCCGCAGCAGCCACGGGCCGCGCGGGTTGACCGGCAGGCCGAGGGTGAGGGCCGAGGCCATCCGGTGCACGCGCACGCCCGAGCCCAGGACCCGGGTGGCGCGACGGGTGCCGTCGGCGCCCGCCGTCGCCGTCGCGACGTGGACGTCGTGGCCGGCGAGTGCCTGGGAGACCGCGAGGTCGTGGACCTGCGTCTCGATGCCCCCCGTACGAGGCGGGAAGCAGTCCGAGACGTGGAGGACCCTCACTCCCACTCGATGGTGCCCGGCGGCTTGCTCGTCACGTCGAGGACCACGCGGTTGACCTCGGGGACCTCGTTGGTGATGCGGCTGGAGATGCGCGCCAGGACGTCGTAAGGCAGCCGCGACCAGTCGGCGGTCATCGCGTCCTCCGAGCTGACCGGGCGCAGGACGATGGGGTGGCCGTAGGTGCGGCCGTCGCCCTGGACGCCCACGGAGCGGACGTCGGCGAGGAGGACCACCGGGCACTGCCAGATGTCGCGGTCCAGGCCGGCGGCGGTGAGCTCCTCGCGGGCGATCGCGTCCGCGGCACGCAGCACGGCGAGCCGCTCGGCGTCGACGGCACCGACGATGCGGATGCCCAGGCCGGGCCCGGGGAAGGGCTGGCGCCAGACGATGCCCTCCGGGACGCCGAGCTCGAGCCCGACGGCGCGGACCTCGTCCTTGAACAGGGTGCGCAGCGGCTCGACGAGCTCGAACTGGAGGTCGTCCGGCAGGCCGCCGACGTTGTGGTGGGACTTGATGTTCGCCGCGCCCTCACCGCCGCCGGACTCGACGACGTCGGGGTAGAGCGTGCCCTGGACGAGGAAGCGCACCTCCTCGTCCTGCCCGGCCTCCTCGACGATCTCGCGGGCGGCGGCCTCGAAGGTGCGGATGAACTCGCGGCCGATGATCTTGCGCTTCGTCTCGGGGTCGGTGACCCCGGCGAGCGCGGAGAGGAACTGCTCGGTGGCGTCGACGACCTTGAGGTTGACGCCCGTGGCGGCGACGAAGTCCTGCTCCACCTGCTCGGCCTCGCCGGCACGCAGCAGGCCGTGGTCGACGAACACGCAGGTGAGCTGGTCACCGACGGCCTTCTGGACGAGCGCGGCGGCGACGGAGGAGTCCACGCCACCGGACAGGCCGCAGATGACGCGCGCGTCACCGACCTGCTCGCGGATCGCGGCGACCTGCTCGGCGATGACGTTGCCGGCGGTCCACGTCGGCTGGAGGCCGGCGCCGTCGTAGAGGAAGCGCTCGAGGGCGGCCTGGCCGAAGTCGGAGTGCTTGACCTCCGGGTGCCACTGCACCCCGAAGAGCCGCCGGCCGCGGTCCTCGAAGGCCGCAACCGGTGCGCCCGGGGAGGTGGCGAGGACCTCGAAGCCCTCCGGCGCCTCGTGGACGGCGTCGCCGTGGCTCATCCACACCTGCTGGCGCTCGGGCGTCCCCTCGAGGAGGGACCCGCTGCCGCGCAGCTCGACGACGGTCGCGCCGTACTCGCGGTCACCGGTGCGGGCGACGGTGCCGCCGAGTGCGGAGGCCATTGCCTGGAAGCCGTAGCAGATGCCGAGGACCGGGACGCCGGCGGTGAAGAGCTCGGGGTCCACGCCCGGGGCGTCCTCGGCATACACCGAGGCGGGACCACCGGACAGGATGATGGCGGCGGGGTCCTTCTCCAGGACCTTCTCGACCGCCATGGTGTGGGGGACGATCTCGGAGTACACCCCGGCCTCGCGCACGCGGCGCGCGATCAGCTGGGCGTACTGGGCGCCGAAGTCGACGACGAGGACGGGCTGCGGCGTGGCCGCGCGCTCAGCGGTGGTGGGGGCGTCGGTCGGGGCGTCGCTCATGCTCACCTCGCCAGAGTAGCCGCGCGTCGGGACACCACGCCCGGGAGGTCCGTCTCGAACCAGCCCTTGGCGCGGTGCTCCATGACGAAGGACAGCACCGGAACGACACCGGCGACGACGAGCGCCGCCATCCGGCCCAGGCCCCAGCGCATCGCGGACCACAGGTTGAGGACGCTGACGAGGTAGACGACGTAGATCCAGCCGTGCGCGAAGGGGATCCACCCGATCCACGCCTCGACCTCCGGCCCCACCCCGACGAGGTAGACCAGGACCATCTCCACGCACAGGAGCAGCAGCATGACGCCTGTGACAAATGCCATGGCCCGGTAGAACGTCCAGGCCCCGCGCGCCTTGCGCTCGCGCTCCGCCCGCAGGGCCGCACCCGGTGCGGTGCCCGGTGCGGCGGTGGTGTCCTCGCTCATGCGTCCTCCTTGCGCCCGCCCCTGCGAGCTCCTCCCCAGTGTCTCAGGCGCCGCCGACGGCGGAAAACAGGCTGCCCGGTGTCGTCGGCGACACCTAGGCTCAGGCTCGTGCTCGACGTCCCGACCGGCCACCCCGGTCATCCGCCTCTCGGCGCGCCCACGGCCTTCCTCGCCTGGGCCGCCCGCGGGGCCTGGCCCACCCTCCTCCTCGGCTGCCTCCTCGCCTCCGTCGTCTCCCTCGCGGGAGCCGCGGTGCCGCTCGTCCTGGGCACCGCCCTGGACAGCGGGCTCGCCGACGGCGTCTCCACCCGCCTCCTGTGGCTGGCCCTCGCGCTCGTGGGGATCGGGCTCCTCAGCGCGGTCGCGACGAGCGTCGGCCACGCCGCCGAGGTCGGCGGCTGGCTGCACGGCGCCTTCAGCGCCTCGCGCCTCGTGGGGCACCACGTGACGCGGACCGGCCCCGCGATCGGCGAGGAGCTGCCCACCGGGGAGGTCGTCAGCGCCGTCGCCAACGACTCCTTCCAGGTCGGCAACGTCCTGGAGCTGCTGCCCGCCTTCGTCGGCGGGCTCGTCGGCTACCTCGCCGTCGCCGTCTACATGCTCCAGCAGTCCCCCACGCTCGGGGTCGTCGTCGCGCTGGGGCTGCCCGTCGTCACCGTCGTCGTCTCCTTCCTCATCAAGCCGCTCCAGGCCCGCCAGAAGGAGCAGCGCGACGCCGCCGGACGGCTCGCGACGCTCGCGACCGACACCGTCTCCGGCCTGCGGATCCTGCGCGGCATCGGCGGCGAGGACGTCTTCGCCGAGCGCTACCGTGCGCAGTCGCAGCGGGTGCGGCGGGCCGGGGTGCGGGTCGCCGGGCTGTCCTCGGTGCTCGAGGCGCTCCAGATCCTCCTGCCCGGCCTCTTCGTCGCCTGCGTCGTGTGGCTCGGGGCCCGGCTCGCGATCACCGGTGAGATCTCCCCCGGGCAGCTCGTCACCTTCTACGGCTTCACCGCCTACCTGTCCGAGCCGCTGCGCTGGGTCACCCAGTTCATCAACTTCCTCACCCGGGGACGCGTCGCCGCCCGCAAGATCACCGGCGTGCTGTCGGTGACCCCGGAGGCCGGGACGCTGGCGGAGTCCGAGGCGGCCGACTCGCTGCCCCGCCCCGCCGTCCCGTCCACGCCCGGCGCGCTCGTCGACACGCTCACCGGGCTCTCGCCGCGCCCGGGTGCGCTCACCGCCGTCGTCACCCCGCGGCCCGGGGAGGCCGAGGCGGTGGCCGGCCGGCTCGGGCGCCTGGACGACCGCAGCAGCACGGAGGTCCTGCTCGACGGCGTGCCGCTGCGCGAGCTGCCCCTCGCCGAGGTCCGTCACCGCGTCGTCGTCGCCTCCTCCACCCCGCAGCTGTTCACCGGCCCGCTGCGCGCGGCGCTCGACGCCCGCGAGGACGGCCTGGACGACGCGACCCTCCTGCGCGCCCTCCACACGGCCGACGCGCACGACGTCCTCGAGTCGCTGCCCGAGGGCCTGGACGGGGAGATCACCGAGAAGGGCCGCTCCCTGTCCGGTGGCCAGCGCCAGCGGGTCGCGCTCGCCCGCGCGCTCCTCACCGAGCCGCAGGTGCTCGTCCTCGTCGAGCCGACCAGCGCCGTCGACGCCCACACCGAGGCGCGGATCGCCGCGCGTCTCGCCGAGTACCGCCGCGGGCGGACCACCGTCGTCCTCACCGCCTCCCCGCTCGTCCTCGAGCACGCCGACGACGTCGTCCTCCTCGACGACGGCGTCGTCCACGCCCACGGCCGCCACCGCGAGCTCCTCGCGCGCGCCGCGGCCGGTGAGCCGGACGCGCAGGCCTACCACGCCGTCGTCGGCCGGTCCCTCACCACGGAGGTGGTCTGATGCAGCTCCCCGTCGCCGACTCCCGGCGCGTGCGCGCCTTCGCCGGGCGGCTGCTGCGCTCCTACCGTCGCCCGCTCGCCACCGTCGTCGTCCTCCAGGGCCTGGCGGCGGTCGCCGCGCTCGCCCTGCCGTGGCTGCTCGGCGGGCTCGTCGACGCCGTCGTCGACGGGACCACGCGCCGCTACGTCGACACCGTCGCGCTGTGGCTCGTGGGGGTCGTCGTCCTCCAGGCGCTCGTCACCCGCTACGCCCAGCGCAGCGCGATGGTCCTCGGTGAGGAGGTCTTCGCCGAGCTGCGTGAGCGATTCCTCTCCGGCGTCACGCACCTGCCGCTGTCGACCGTCGAGCGCGCCGGCACCGGTGACCTCCTCGGGCGGACCACCAACGACATCGACCGCGTGCAGTGGGCGGTGCGCTTCGGCGTCCCGCGGGTCCTCGTCACGACGACGACGATCGTCCTCACCTTCGGGGCGGCACTGCTCGCCTCCCCGCTCGTGGCGCTGGCGATGCTCGTCGGCCTGCCGGTGCTCGCGCTCGCCACCCGCCGCTACCTGCGCCGCTCGGCTCCCGCCTACCGGGAGAACGCCGCCGCCTACGCCGACCTCAACGGGGTGCTCACCGAGTCGGTCGAGCACGCCGCGACGGTCGACGCGCTCGCCCTGGGCCACCAGCGCCGCCGCCGGTCCGACGCCGTCGTCGCCGCGGCGTGGAACACCGAGAAGGTGACGCTGCGGCTGCGGATGTCGGTGTTCTTCTGGCTCGTCACGTCCTTCGCGCTGCCGGTGGCTGCCGTCGTGCTGTGGGGCGCGCACCTCGTGGGTGCGGGCCTCGTCACCCTCGGCGCCGTCACCACGGTCGCGCTGTACGTCATCCAGATCCGCGGCCCGCTCTTCGAGCTGCTCATGTGGGTGGACGAGATCCAGGTGGCGACGGCGAGCCTCGCGCGCATCGTCGGCATCGAGCTCGTGCCGCCGGACCGCGAGGCCGGACCCGCGCGGCCCGAGCGCGAGGACGTGCGCGCCCGCGAGGTGCGCTACGCCTACCGCGACGGCGAGGACGTCCTCCACGGCATCGACCTCACCCTCGCCCCGGGGGAGCGGCTGGCGATCGTCGGTCCGTCCGGGGCCGGGAAGTCGACCTTCGGGCGCATGCTCGCCGGCATCCACCCGCCCACCGGTGGGCGGGTGACGATCGACGGCGTCCCGCTCGTCGACCTGCCCGAGGAGGAGCTGCGCCGGCACGTCGCGCTCGTCACGCAGGAGCACCACGTCTTCGTCGGCTCCGTCGCGGACAACCTGCGGCTGGCCAAGCACGACGCCGACGACGCCGAGCTCGCCCGCGCCCTCGAGGCCGTCGACGCCCACGACTGGGTGGCGGCGCTGCCCGAGGGCATGGCGACGGCGGTCGGCTCGGGAGGTGCGACGCTCACGCCGGCGCAGGCCCAGCAGCTCGCGCTCGCCCGGCTCGTCCTGCTCGACCCGCACACCCTCGTCCTCGACGAGGCGACCTCGCTGCTCGACCCGCGCGCGGCCCGGCACCTGGAGCGCTCGCTGTCCGCGCTGCTCACCGGCCGGACGGTGGTGGCGATCGCCCACCGCCTGCACACCGCGCACGACGCCGACCGGGTCGCCGTCATGGAGGCCGGCCGCATCGCCGAGATCGGCCCCCACGAGGAGCTTGTCGCCGCCGGCGGCGAGTACGCCTCCCTGTGGCAGTCCTGGCAGCAGGACTGAGGAACAACTCAGCTGTCGCCGCGGGGGTATCCCCGCCCCCCTTCGCCGCGGGGGTATCCCCGCCCCCCTTCGCCGCGGGGGTATCTCCGCCCCCCTTCGCCGCGGGGGTATCCCCGCCCCCCTTCGCCGCGGGGGTATCTCCGCCCCCCTTCGCCGCGCGGGGGTATCCCCGAACCCCTCGCCGCGCGGGGGTATCCCCAACCCCCTTCGCCGACAGCTGAGTTGTTCATTTCTCAGCCGGCCAGCTCCTCCGCCAGCTCCCGCTCGTCCGCCTCGGAGAGCGAGGTCTTGAGGACCGTCCCACCGAAGTCGCCCATCGCTGCGGCGAACTTGTCCTCCGTCACCTTCCGCGCCATGACGACGACGGCTGCCTTGCCGGGCTCGAGCAGGCCCTGCACGCGGTCCTGGAAGCTCCGGTTGATCCCGGACCTGCCGAGCCTGCCCGTCAGCGCACCGAGCGCGCCGCCGACGAGCAGCCCGAAGGCCGGGACGAGGAACAGGAGGCCGAAGATCGCCCCCCACAGGGCCCCCGAGGCGGTGGACGCCCCGACGACGTTCGACGGCGTGTCGACGTGCTTCTCGCCGTCGTCGTCGACGCGCACGAGCGCGAGCCCGGCGAGCTCGACGATGAAGTCCCGCTGCAGGTCCAGGACCTTGTCGTAGGCATGTCGGGCCGTGACGTGGTCGTCGTACCCGAGGATGATCAGCTCTGACATCTCAACGCTCCTTCTCCGGAACCCGGTCAGTCCCCACCCTTCCACCAGGCACGGCGGGGACGGTACCCCCGGGAAGGGGGAGCACCGGGTGACCGCAGCCCCGAAGGGTTCGCCAGAGCCCGGCAGGACGGAGGCACGATGACTGCGCAGCGTGTGGTCGCACCGGTGCCCGGCGCGTCCGGCGCCGGGCCATGACCGGTGACGTGCCGGTCCCCGGCGGTCGTGGGCTCGCTGTCGGCACCGCTCTGCGTGTCCTCTCTGCGCACTGGCGGACCTGGCTGCGGGTCTCCGTACCCCTCCAGCTCCTCACCGCCCTCGTCGCTGGGCCGGTGGTCGGCCTGCTCCTCGCGGCCGCGCTGCGAGCCGCCGGTGTGCCCACGCTGACCGAGGCCAGCCTGGGCCAGGTGCTGCGTCACCCCGCAGCGGTCCTGCTCCTCACCGTGCTCACCGTCGTCGCCACGTCGGCGGCGCTGCTCCAGCACGCGGCCTTCGTCCTGTTCGCCCGCGGGCTGACCCACGGACGGGTGCCGCGCCTGCCGGAGCTCGCCCGCCAGGGCGCTGCCGTCCTCGTCCGCTCCGCCGGACCACAGCTCGGGCTGCTCGCGCTCTACCTGCTCGTCCTCGCTCCCCTCGGTGGCTTCGCGGTGGGCGCCTCGTTCGTCCGACCGCTCGAGGTCCCTGCCTTCATCGGCGGCGAGCTCCGGAAGACGCCCCTCGGGACGGCGGCCTGGCTCGGCGCCATCGCCCTCCTCGGGTACACCAACCTCCGCCTGCTGCTCGTCCCGACCTTCGTGCTCACCGCCGGCCTCACCCCCGCCGGCGCCTACGCCGCGAGCTGGCGGGCCACCCGTGGACGGGTCACCCGCCTCGCACTCGTCGTGGCAGGACTCTGGCTCGTCGCCGCCGTCGGCCTCGCGGCACTCGTCACCGCGGCCGTCGCCGTCACACGCCTGTCGGACGCCCTCTGGCCTGCCGTGTCACCGGTCGTCGCCGGAGCAGCCCTCGTCGTCGCCCAGGTGGTCCTCCTCGGCGGCGGCGGCCTGCTCGCGGCCTTCGTCGCGCTCCTGCTGCTCGGCATGGTCCCCGGCCGCCCGCCGGCGCCTGCGGGCCCGGTGCGTCCCGGTCGCGCGAGGCCCCACCGGGCGCTCGCGGCTTTCGCACTGGTGGTGCTCGCCACCGGGACGGGGGTCGCCGGCGCGGCGAGCCTCCGCTCCCCTGACCCCGGGCAGGCCACCCTCGTCATCGCGCACCGCGGTGCGACCTACGGCGCCGTGGAAAACACCCTCGAGTCGCTGCAGGCGGCAGCCCGGCTCGGCGCGGACGTCGTCGAGCTCGACGTCCTCCAGGCGGCGGACGGGGGCCTGGTGGTGGTCCACGACACCAACCTGCGCCGGGTCGCGGGAGTCAACCGGGACGTCGCCGACCTCACCACCGAGGAGCTCACCGCCACGACCGTCCGGCAGGCCGGTCACGAGTCGACCATCCCGACCTTCGCCGCCTTCGCCGAGCGGGCCGCCGAGCTGGGCGTCCCCCTGCTCGTGGAGATCAAGGAGCACGGGCGGGAGCGCGGCGACATGGTCGGTGACGTCGTCGCCGTCCTCGAGGCCCACGACCTCGTCGGCACGTCCCTGGTCCAGGCCTTCGACCCGGCGGTCGTGGCCGAGATCGAGAGCCGCTTCCCGCACGTCACCACCGGGGGCGTCGTCGCCTTCTCCCGTGGCCGCCTCGACCCCGGGGCCGCCGACTTCCTCACCCTGGAGCAGAGCTCCTACACCCCTGACCTCCTGCGCCAGGCCCACACCGCCGGTGTGCAGCTGTTCCTGTGGACCGTGACGGAGCCGCGGCGGATGCGGGCCTTCGTCCGGGAGGGCGTCGACGGCGTCATCACCCCCTCCCCGAGCGTCGCCCTGGAGCAGCGCGGGGCCGTCGCCGCGGAGACCGGCGTGTCGGACCGCCTCGCCGACCTCATCCGCTCGCTCGTCAGCTAAGGCCGCCCGCCCCTACCGGCCGGCGGCGGCCAGGCGCGACTCCCGGACGTCGTCGCGCAGCACCTTGAGCCAGAAGACCACCGCGAAGAGGGCGAAGGCCCACCACTCGACCGCGTAGGCGAGGCTCTGGACGTTGGGGTCGGCGTCGAGCTCCTCGACGGGTGAGGGCGCCGGGGACAGCCCGCCGGGCTGCGCGGGCTCCTCGAGGACGAGGTAGGCGCTGTACATCGGGGTGCCCCACACCTGGGCGAGCTCGCCGGCACTGATGCCGCCGGCGACGCCCTCGGGCAGGCCGGACTCCCCCGCGGCCTCCGAGTCGCTGAGCACCCCGACGATCTCCAGCCGCGCCGTCGGAGGCGGCGGCGCGGTCACTTCCGCCCCCGCGCCGCCGGCCTCGAGGCGGTCGGCGATCCCGTCGGGGAGCCAGCCGCGCAGGACCGGCATGATCGCGCCGCCGTGCGGGCCGCCGTCGACGTGGAACGCGGTGACGACCATGAGGGCGTCCTGCCCGCCGACGTTGCGGCCGGGCACGAGCACCTGCTGCCCGGGGTCGAAGGACCCCTCGAGGCTGACCCGCCGTCCGAAGTGCTCGACGGTGAAGGCGCTCTGCGGTGCGAGCACCTCGGTGACCGGGACGGCCGGCGCCGCCATGAGCTCCTCGCGCTCGATGCGCGCGGCCTCCTGCCCGCGGATGCCGGCCCGGTCCAGCTGCCAGAAGCCCAGGCGCGTGCACACCGACGCCACGACGACGACGAGCAGCAGGAGGACGAGCATCCGCCGTGTCGTCGCTGCCCGCAGCCAGTCTCGGGCGTCGGCCCGGGGACGCTGGGCGGTGGTGGACACGCCTCCAGGGTAGTTCGCCGTGCCGGGGGTCCCGGCCTAGGACCTTCTCCGGTGGCTGCGGCCCCCGGGAACCGCGAGGCTGGGACGTGACCACCGACACAGGGAGTATCCGCATGAGCACTGCCTCCGTCCCCGCCACCACCAGCGCCTGGCGCCGCCGGGCCCGTCCGGCCCCGGACGACGCGACCCTCGGCCGGATCGACGCCTGGTGGCGAGCGGCGAACTACCTGTCCGTCGGCCAGATCTACCTGCTCGACAACCCGCTGCTGCGCGAGCCGCTGCGCACCGAGCACGTCAAGCCGCGCCTCCTCGGCCACTGGGGCACCACCCCGGGCCTCAACTTCCTCTACGCGCACGCCAACCGCGCGATCCAGGAGCGCGAGCAGCCGACGATGTACCTCACCGGCCCCGGCCACGGCGGGCCGGGCCTCGTCGCCAACACCTACCTCGAGGGCACCTACTCCGAGGTGTACTCCGACATCACCCAGGACGCCGAGGGCCTGCGGCGGCTCTTCCGCCAGTTCTCCTTCCCCGGCGGCATCCCCTCGCACGTCGCCCCCGAGACGCCCGGCTCCATCCACGAGGGCGGGGAGCTCGGCTACGCCCTGTCCCACGCCTACGGCGCCGCCTTCGACAACCCCGACCTCCTCGTCCTCGCCGTCGTCGGCGACGGCGAGGCGGAGACCGGCCCGCTCGCCACGAGCTGGCACTCCAACAAGTTCGTCAACCCGCGCACCGACGGCGTCGTCCTGCCGGTCCTCCACCTCAACGGGTACAAGATCGCCAACCCGACGGTGCTGGCCCGCATCGGGGAGGACGAGCTCACCAACCTCATGCGCGGCTACGGCCACCGGCCCTACGTCTTCACCGCCGGCTTCGACGACGAGGAGCCGGCCTCCGTCCACGGCCGCTTCGCCGCGCTGCTCGACGAGGTCCTCGACGAGATCGCCGAGATCAAGCAGCGGGCCGCGCAGACCGACCCGGAGGAGGTCGAGCGACCGCAGTGGCCGATGATCGTCATGCGCACCCCCAAGGGCTGGACCTGCCCGGAGGTCATCGACGGTCAGCAGGTCGAGGGCTCGTGGCGCTCCCACCAGGTGCCGCTGTCCAGCGCCCGCGACACCCCCGAGCACATGGAGGTCCTCGAGGGCTGGATGCGCAGCTACCGCCCGGAGGAGCTCTTCGACGACGACGGCCGCCTCGTCGACGACGTCGCCGCCCTCGCCCCCGCCGGCCAGCTGCGGATGAGCGACAACCCGAGCACGAACGGCGGCCTGCTTCTCAAGGACCTGCGCCTTCCGGACCTCCGGGACTTCGCCGTCGACGTCCCCGCGCCCGGCGGCGCCGTCACCGAGGCCACCCGCGTCCTCGGCCAGTGGCTCACCGAGGTCATCCGCCGCAACCCGGACAACTTCCGCCTCTTCGGGCCGGACGAGGTGGCCTCCAACCGGCTCCAGGCGGTCTACGACGTCACTGCCAAGCAGTGGAACGCCGAGATGGTGCCCGCGGACCACGAGGAGCACCTCGCGCGCGCCGGCCGGGTCATGGAGGTGCTCTCCGAGCACCAGTGCCAGGGCTGGCTCGAGGGCTACCTCCTCACCGGCCGCCACGGCCTGTTCACCTCCTACGAGGCCTTCATCCACATCGTCGACTCGATGGTCAACCAGCACGCGAAGTGGCTCAAGGTCACCGACGAGCTCGAGTGGCGCCGGCCCATCGCCTCGCTCAACTACCTCCTGTCCTCCCACGTGTGGCGCCAGGACCACAACGGCTTCTCCCACCAGGACCCGGGCTTCATCGACCACGTCGTCAACAAGGGCGCCGACATCGTCCGTGTCTACCTGCCGCCGGACACGAACACGCTGCTCGCGACCTACGACCACGTCCTGCGCACGCGCCAGTACGTCAACGTCGTCGTCGCCGGCAAGCAGCCTGGCCCGGACTTCCTCACCATCGAGGAGGCGCAGGACCACTGCCACCGCGGCGTGGGCATCTGGGAGTGGGCCGGCACGGAGGAGGAGGGCCAGGAGCCCGACGTCGTCCTCGTCTGCGCCGGTGACATCCCCACCATCGAGGTGCTCGCCGCCGCCGACCTCCTGCGCCGGCACCTGCCGGAGCTGCGGGTGCGGGTGGTCAACGTCGTCGACCTCATGCGCCTGCAGGACGAGAAGGAGCACCCGCACGGGATGAGCGACCGCGACTACGACACCGTCTTCACCACCGACCGGCCGGTGATCTTCGCCTACCACGGCTACCCGTGGCTCATCCACCGCCTCACCTACCGGCGCTCCGGCCACGCCAACCTCCACGTCCGCGGCTACAAGGAGGAGGGCACGACGACGACGCCCTTCGACATGGTCATGCTCAACGACCTCGACCGCTACCACCTCGTCATGGACGTCATCGACCGAGTGCCGGGCCTGGGCTCGCGGTACGCGGGCCTGCGCCAGCGGATGGCCGACGCCCGCCTGGCCGCGCGCCGCTACACCCGGGAGCACGGCACCGACATCCCCGAGGTCGCCGAGTGGCAGTGGCCCGACGTCGGGGAGACGGCCACCGCCTCCGGCGGCCCGCAGTACGACACCGGCGGTGACAACGCGTGAGCCCGGGACGTGGCCGGGCACACACGACCAACCGGGACAAAGTCCCGGGTGCTCCCGCGGCCACCGGGGGAGACTGACGTGTGGCCGCGAGCCTGGTGGCCGCCCGAAGCAGCACTGAGAGGAGACGTCGTGGCGCGCAGCATCTACATCGCCTCACCGGAGGGTGACACCGGGAAGTCGACCATCGCGCTGGGTCTGGTCGACCTGTTCGTGAGGCGGGTGGAGCGCGTGGGCATCTTCCGGCCGGTGGTCCACGCCGGTGAGGAGCCCGACAACGTCCTGGAGCTGCTCCTGTCCCACGACGGCGTCGACCTCGCCTACGAGGACTGCGTCGGCGTCACCTACGACGACGTCCACGCCGACGAGACGGCCGCCCTCACCCGGATCGTCGAGCGCTTCCACGCCGTCGAGCAGCGCAGCGACATCGTCGTCATCGTCGGCTCGGACTACACCGACGTCGCCGGCCCGGCCGAGCTCTCCTTCAACGGGCGCGCGGCCGCGAACCTCGGCGCCCCGGTCCTCCTCACCGTGAGCGCCCTGGGCCGCACGACCGAGGAGATCCAGCAGGTCGTCGACATCGCCGCCGCCGAGCTGCGCTCGGACCACGCGACCGTCGCCGCCGTCGCCGTCAACCGCTGCGAGACCGAGCGCATCGAGGAGGTGCGCGCCGCCGTCGCCGTCGCCGACGTGCCCGTGTGGACCTTCCCCGAGATCCCGCTCCTGTCGGCCGCGACCATCGCTGACCTCGTCGAGGCGCTGGGCGGCACCGTCATCGCCGGCGACGAGGACCTCCTCACCCGCGAGGCGGAGTCGATCCTCGTGTGCGGGATGAACGTCGAGCACATCCTCGAGCGGCTCAAGGACGGCCAGCTCGCGATCGCGGCCAGCGACCGGTCGGAGGTGCTCATCACCCTCGCCGCCGCGCACGCCTCGCAGAACTTCCCCTCCCTCGCCGGGATCGTCCTCAACGGCGGCTACGAGCCCAACGCCGAGGTCCGCACGCTCGTCGAGGGCCTGGGCCGCTCGCTGCCGATCGTCACCACCGAGCACAACACCTACGAGACGGCGCGGATCGCCTCGACCACCCGGGGCCTCATCTCCCGCGGCAGCCAGCGCAAGCGGGACCTCGCGCTCAGCGCCTTCGAGCGCAACGTCGACGGCGACGCCGTCCTCGCCGCCCTCGACGTGCCGCGCAGCTCGGTCGTCACCCCGCTGATGTTCGAGTCCGAGCTCCTCGAGCGGGCGCGCGGGGACCGCAAGCACATCGTCCTGCCCGAGGGCACCGACGACCGCATCCTGCGGGCCGCGAGCACGCTCCTCTCCCGCGGCGTCGCCGACCTCACGCTCCTCGGCAACGAGAGCGCCGTGCGTGACCGGGCCAGCGACCTCGGCCTGGACATCGAGGCCGCCCAGATCATCGAGCCGCGCACGAGCGAGTGGCTGCAGCCCTTCGCCGAGGAGTACACGCGCCTGCGCGCCCACCGCGGCATGACGATGGAGCGGGCGCTGGAGGTGCTGCCGAGCGTCTCGTACTTCGGCACGATGATGGTCCACCTCGGCTACGCGGACGGCATGGTCTCCGGCGCCCAGCACACGACCGCGCACACCATCAAGCCCTCCTTCGAGATCATCAAGACGCGGCCGGGCACGTCGATCGTGTCCTCGGTCTTCCTCATGTGCCTGGCCGACCGGGTCCTCGTCTACGGCGACTGCGCCGTCAACCCCGACCCCGACGCCGAGCAGCTCGCCGACATCGCGATCTCCTCCGCCGAGACCTCCGCCCAGTTCGGCATCGACCCGCGCATCGCGATGCTGTCCTACTCCACGGGCACCTCGGGCAGCGGCGCGGACGTCGACAAGGTGCGCGCGGCCACCGAGCTCGTCCGCGAGCGCCGGCCGGACCTCTTCGTCGAGGGCCCCATCCAGTACGACGCCGCCGTGGACGCCTCAGTCGCGCAGACCAAGCTGCCGGAGTCCGACGTCGCCGGCAAGGCCACCGTCTTCGTCTTCCCCGACCTCAACACGGGCAACAACACCTACAAGGCCGTGCAGCGCTCGGCGGGTGCCGTGGCGATCGGGCCGGTCCTCCAGGGCCTCAACAAGCCGGTCAACGACCTCTCCCGGGGCGCCCTGGTCCAGGACATCGTCAACACCGTGGCCATCACCGCCATCCAGGCGCAGGCCAGCGAGGAGCAGCAGTGAGCACCACCGTCCTTGTCATCAACTCCGGCTCGTCCTCGATCAAGTACCAGCTGATCGAGCCGGAGGAGGGCGTCGTCGTCGCCTCCGGGCTCGTCGAGCGCATCGGGGAGGATGAGGGGCTGCTGCGGCACACCTTCGAGGGCGTCGACACGCGCCTCACCGAGCCGGTCCCCGACCACGGGGCGGGCCTGCGCCGCGTCCTGGAGCTCTTCGCCGAGGTGGGCCCGGACCTCGGCGCCGCCGGGATCGTCGCCGTCGGGCACCGCGTCGTCCAGGGCGGGGCCCGCTACTCCGGCCCGGCCCTCGTCGACGACCACGTCCTCGCCGACATCGAGGAGCTCATCCCGCTCGCCCCGCTCCACAACCCCCCGAACCTGCGCGGGATCCAGGTGGCGCGTGACCTCCTCCCCGACGTCCCGCACGTCGCGGTCTTCGACACCGCGTTCTTCTCCGACCTGCCCGACGCCGCCGCGACCTACGCCCTGGACCGCGAGGTGGCCACCCGCTACCGGGTGCGCCGCTACGGCGCCCACGGCACCTCCCACCAGTACGTCTCCCGCACGGCCGCGACGGTCGTCGGCCGGCCGCTGGAGGAGCTGCGCCAGGTGGTCCTCCACCTCGGCAACGGCGCCTCGGCCTCCGCCGTCGCGGGCGGGCGCGCCGTGGACACCTCGATGGGGATGACGCCGCTGGAGGGCCTGGTCATGGGCACCCGCACCGGTGACATCGACCCGGCGGTCATCTTCCACCTCAGCCGCAACGCGGGCTTCACGATCGACGAGATCGACGACCTGTTCAACCGGCGCTCGGGCCTCAAGGGCCTGTCGGGCAAGAACGACATGCGCGAGGTCCACGGGCTCGTCGCGGCCGGCGACGCCGGGGCCCGGCTCGCGCTCGACGTCTACGCCCACCGGCTGCGCAAGTACGTCGGGGGCTACGCCGCCGTCATGGGCGGCCTGGACGTCCTGTCCTTCACCGCCGGGATCGGGGAGAACGACGAGATCGTGCGCGCCGAGGCGCTGAGCGGGCTGGAGTTCCTCGGCATCGAGCTCGACCCCGCGCGCAACGCCGGCCGGATGAGCGAGCCGAAGGTCATCTCCACCGACCGCTCCCGCGTGACGGTCCTCGTCGTCCCCACGAAGGAGGAGCAGGAGATCGCCCGCCAGGTCATCGACCTCGTCTGACCCCGCTCGCGTCTCCCGCCCTCCTCGCCGAGTACGCACATCCGGTCCACCTGGACGGCCCGTAAGGGGCTCGCAGGTGACCGGATGTGCGTACTCGGCGGGGGTGAACGCGACCGCCTCAGCGGTCGGCGGTGGGCTCCTCCTCGAGCTCCCCGCCCTCCGTCGACTCCTCGTCGCTGCCGACCTCGTCGGCCGTCGGGGCGATGACCGCGGGGTCCTCGCCGTAGAAGGTGCCGCGGTAGCGCGGGCGCATGAGGTTCTCCACGGAGAGCAGGTCGTCGACCTCCGCCTCGGTGAGCAACCCCCACTCCAGGACGATGTCGCGCACGCTGCGCCCGCTGCGGGCGGCCTCGCGGCCCACCCGGTCCCCGTTGTGGTGCCCGATGATCGGGTTGAGGAAGGTGACCAGCCCGATCGAGCTCATGACGTTGCGGCGGCACACCTCCTCGTTGGCGGTGATGCCGGCGACGCAGCGCCGGTCAAGGGTGTCGCAGGCGCGGGTGAGCAGCGAGATCGACTCGAAGAGCGCCGTCGCGATGACCGGCTCCATGACGTTGAGCTGGAGCTGGCCGGCGGCCGCCGCCATCGTCACAGTCGTGTCGTTGCCCATGACGCTGAAGCAGACCTGGTTGACGACCTCGGGGATGACCGGGTTGACCTTCGCCGGCATGATCGAGGACCCGGCCTGCATCTCGGGCAGGTTGATCTCCCCCAGGCCGGCGCGCGGGCCGGAGGACAGCAGCCGCAGGTCGTTGCAGATCTTGTCGAGCTTGACCGCCACCCGCTTGAGCGCGGCGTGCATCGACACGTAGGCGCCGGCGTCGGACGTCGCCTCGATGAGGTTCTCCGAGCGCACGACCGGCAGGCCGGTGACCTCGGCGAGGTGGGCGACGGCGCGCACCGTGTACCCGGGCGGGGTGTTGAGCCCGGTCCCGATCGCCGTCGCCCCGAGGTTGACCTCGAGGAGCAGCGCCTGCTGCCGGGAGAGGTTGAGCAGCTCCTCGGTGACGAGCGCCCCGAAGGCGCTGAACTCCTGGCCCAGCGTCATGGGCACGGCGTCCTGCAGCTGGGTGCGGCCCATCTTGAGCACGCGGGAGAACTCGTGCCCCTTGCGGCCGAGGGTGCCGGCGAGCGCCTCGAGCCGCGCCTTGAGCCGCTCGACGGCCTGGTGGGTCGCGATGCGCAGGCCCGTGGGGTAGGCGTCGTTGGTCGACTGGCTCTTGTTGACGTGGTCGTTGGGGTGGACGACGTCGTAGCGCCCCTTGGGCAGGCCGAGGCGCTCGAGGGCGAGGTTGGCGATGACCTCGTTGACGTTCATGTTGACCGAGGTCCCGGCCCCGCCCTGGTACACGTCCACGGGGAACTGGTCCAGGCAGCGCCCGGTCTCGAGCATCTCGTCGCAGGCCCCGATGATGGCGTCGGCGATGTCCACGGGCAGGGTGCGCAGGTCCCGGTTGGCGAGCGCGGACGCCTTCTTGACCACGACCATCCCGCGCACGAGGTCGGGCAGGTCGCGCACCCGGGTGCCGGACAGGGCGAAGTTCTCCACCGCGCGCAGCGTGTGGACGCCCCAGTAGACGTCGTCGGGGATCTCGCGCTGACCGAGGAGGTCCTCCTCGGTGCGGGTGCCAGCCATCAGTTCGGGCGGGTCATCGAGACGACGTCGAGGGCCGCGTCGAGCTGCTCGGGCGTGATCTCCCCACGCTCGACGTAGCCCAGCTCCTCGACGGCCTCGCGGATCGTCGTCCCGTTCTTCACGGCGTGCTTGGCGATCGCCGCGGCGGCCTCGTAGCCGATGACCCGGTTGAGGGGCGTGACGATGGACGGGGAGGACTCCGCCAGGGCGCGGGCCCGGTCGACGTTCGCGGTGATGCCGTCGACCGTGCGGGTGGCGAGGGCGACGCTCGCGTTGCCCAGCAGGGTGATCGACTCGAGGAGGTTGCGCGCGATGACCGGCAGCATGACGTTGAGCTCGAAGGTGCCCGAGGCGCCGGCGAAGGCGATCGTCGCGTCGTTGCCGATCACCTGGGCGCACACCATGAGCGTGGCCTCGGGGATGACCGGGTTGACCTTGCCGGGCATGATCGAGGAGCCCGGCTGGAGGTCGGGGATGGCGATCTCGCCCAGCCCGGTGTTGGGGCCCGAGCCCATCCACCGCAGGTCGTTGCAGATCTTGACGAGCGAGACGGCGACGGTCCGCAGCGCGCCGGACATCTCGACCGCGCTGTCCTGGGCGCTCTGCGCCTCGAAGTGGTTGGTCGCCTCGGTGAGGGGCAGGCCGGTGTTCTCGGCGATCTTCGCGATGGCCGACGGCGCGAAGCCGGCCGGCGTGTTGATCCCGGTCCCGACGGCGGTGCCGCCGAGCGCGAGCTCGGCCAGGCGCGGCAGGGCGGACTCGACGCGGGCGATGCCGTAGCGCAGCTGGGTGGCGTAGCCGGCGAACTCCTGGCCCAGGGTCACCGGCGTGGCGTCCATGAGGTGGGTGCGGCCGGACTTGACGACCTCGGCGAGCTCCTCGGCCTTGCGCTCCAGGGACGTCGCGAGGGTGTCGAGCGCGGGGAGCAGGTCGTGGACGACGGCGGCCGTGGCGGCGATGTGGATCGAGGACGGGAACACGTCGTTGGAGGACTGCGAGGCGTTGACGTGGTCGTTGGGGTGGACGCTGCGCCCGAGCAGCGTGCTCGCGATGTTCGCGACGACCTCGTTGGTGTTCATGTTCGACGACGTGCCCGAGCCGGTCTGGAAGACGTCGACCGGGAAGTGCTCGTCGTGCTCGCCGGCGATGACCTGCTCGGCGGCCTCGGCGATGGCCCGCGCGAGGTCCTCCTCGAGGACCCCGAGCTCGGCGTTGGCGAGCGCGGCGGCGCGCTTGACCTGCGCGAGGGCAGCGATGTGGTGCCGCGACAGGCGCGTGCCGGAGATGGCGAAGTTCTCTACCGCGCGCTGCGTCTGGGCGCTGTAGAGGGCGCCGCGCGGGACCCGCACCTCCCCCATGGTGTCGTGCTCGATGCGGAAGGCTTCGTCCTGCGTCACTGCTGCTCCAAAGCTTGGTTGGCGGGTACGGGTTGCGGTGGGTGCTACTTCTCGTCCAGGTCCTTGCTCAGCAGCTCGGCGAGGGAGTCGAGGACCTCCTCGGCGCGCTCGCCCTCGGCGGTGAGGACGACGTTCTCCTGGTACTTCGCGCCCAGGGTCATGACCCCGAGGATGCTGGCGGCGTCGACGGGCGCGCCGCCCTCCTTGGCGATCTTCACCGGGATGCCGGACTCCCCGGCCGCCTTGACGAAGAGGGAGGCCGGGCGGGCGTGCAGGCCCACCTTCGAGCCGATGGTCACGGTGCGCTCTGCCATGGGAACTCCTACCGGTTGTTGTTGGGCGTGTAGGGGGAGACGACGACCTCGACCCGCTGGAACTCCTTGAGGTCGGAGTAGCCGGTCGTGGCCATCGCCCGACGCAGGGCGCCGATGAGGTTGACGGTGCCGTCGGGCGTGTCGCTGGGGCCGTGGAGGATCTGCTCGAGGGAGCCGACCGTGCCCACGCGCACGCGCTCACCGCGCGGCAGCTGCGGGTGGTGGGCCTCCGAGCCCCAGTGCCAGCCGCGCCCGGGCGCCTCCTGGGCGCGGGCGAGGGAGGAGCCGAGCATGACGGCGTCGGCCCCGCACGCGACGGCCTTGACGAGGTCGCCGGAGCGGCCCACCCCGCCGTCGGCGATGACGTGGACGTAGCGGCCGCCCGACTCGTCGAGGTAGTCGCGGCGCGCGGCGGCGACGTCGGCGACGGCGGTGGCCATCGGGGTGTGGATCCCCAGCGAGGTGCGGGTCGTGTGGGCGGCGCCGCCGCCGAAGCCGACGAGGACCCCGGCCGCGCCCGTGCGCATGAGGTGGAGCGCCGCGGTGTAGGTGCCGGCGCCGCCGACGACGACGGGCACGTCGAGCTCGTAGATGAAGCGCTTGAGGTTGAGCGGCTCGGCCGTGGAGGAGACGTGCTCGGCGGAGACGGTGGTCCCGCGGATGACGAAGAGGTCCACGCCCGCCTCGACGACGGTGCGCCAGTGCTGCTGGGTGCTCTGCGGGGAGAGCTTGCCGGCCACGGTGACGCCGGCGGCGCGGATCTCGTGGAGGCGCTGGGTGATGAGCTCGGGGACGATCGGCTGGGAGTAGATCTCCTGCATGCGCCGGGTGACCTCGGCGCCCTCGAGGGTCGCGATCTCCTCGAAGAGGGGCTCGGGGTCCTCGTAGCGGGTCCACAGGCCCTCGAGGTCGAGGACCCCGATGCCGCCGAGCTTGCCGAGGAGGATCGCCGTGGCCGGGCTCATCACGGAGTCCATCGGCGCGGCGAGGACGGGGATGTCGACGTAGTAGGCGTCGATCTGCCAGCCGACCGACACGTCCTGGGGGTCGCGGGTGCGACGCGAGGGCACCACCGCGACGTCGTCGAAGGAGTAGGCCCGTCGTCCCCGCTTGCCGCGGCCGATCTCGATCTCGTTGCTCACGCACGCCAGGTTACCCGGCGGTCGGTAGATTGCGGCTCATGGTCTGCGCGCACCCTCACGGTCCCTCCCGCCGGCAGGTCCTCACCTGGGCCGGCGCCGGCGCGGCGGCGCTGACGCTCGCCGCGTGCTCGGGCGAGGAGGACGCGCCGCCGCCGCCCGAGGCCGGGGAGCGTCTGGTGGGGCTCGAGGAGATCCCGGTCGGCGAGTCGGTCGGCGTCCGCACGAGCGAGGGCGCCGAGGTGGTCGTCACGCGCGTGGCCGAGGACGAGGTCGTCGCGCTCAGCGCCGTGTGCACCCACCAGGGCTGCACGGTCGTGCGGGAGGCCGAGGACCTCAGCTGCCCGTGCCACGGCTCGCGCTTCGCGGTCGCCGACGGCGCGGTGATCCAGGGCCCTGCCGACGAGCCCCTCCCCCGGATCGAGGTCCGCATCGAGTCCGGCGCCGTCGTCACCGCCTGACCGCACCCTTGCCGCCGGCAGCTGACGGGCGACGGAGGAACGGCTCAGCGCTCGGCGCGGAGGGGGACGCTAGACGGGCAGGGTCCGGACCGCCGCCGGCTCCGCGGACGGCAGCCACTCGAGGTCGACGCCGGGTAGCCCCTCCTCGGCGCGCCGGGCGTTGAACGCCGTGGCCCAGTCGCGGTGGCAGCCCCGCTGCCACTCGTGGAGCTCTGCGAGGGAGCGGGCGGGCAGCTCGGGGAAGGCGCCCAGCAGGCACTCGAGCAGCTGGAGCGTGGCGAGGACGTCCACCTCGGCCGTGTGGAGGCTCTCGAGGACCTCCACCCGGTAGTGGCCGCACAGGTCGCCGAGCTTGCGCGTGCCGACCCGGTCGTGGTCGAGGGCACGGTCGATGACGAGCGGGTCGAGCACCGGGGACGGCGCACGGCCGAGCCGGTCCGCGAGGGTGGGCAGCGCCCAGCGCGCGAGCTCGTGCTCGAGCAGCGTGAGGTCGAAGCACGCGTTGTAGGCGACGACGGGCACGCCGTCCTCGACGGCCCGCACGAGCGCGGCCGCGATCTCCTCGAGGGCCTCACGCGGGGCGGCCCCCTCGGCGCGGGCGCGGTCGGTCGTCACGCCGTGGATGGCGCTGGCCGGCTCGGGGATCTCGACGCCGGGATCGATGAGCCAGGTGCGCTGCCGGGTGCCGCGGGCGTCGCGCGTGACGAGGGCGGCCGTGACGATCCGGTCGGTGTGCGGGTCGACGCCGGTGGTCTCGGTGTCGAAGCCGAGGAAGGGCCCCGCCGTCCACGTGTGCATGTCCGCTCCTCCCGGGGTGCCGTGCTCCCGCGCGGCGTCGTCGATGTCCTCCACGGTGCCAGAGACCACCGACATCCCGGGACGAGCCACGCGGCCGCTCACACCGGCAGGGCGACGTAGACGGTCTCGAGGTACTCCTCGATGCCCTCGACACCGCCCTCGCGGCCGAGGCCCGAGTGCTTGACCCCGCCGAAGGGTGCGGCCGCGTTGGAGATGAGGCCGGTGTTGACGCCCACCATGCCGACCTCGAGGCGCTCGCTGAGCCGCAGCACCCGAGAGAGGTCCGCGGTGTACACGTAGGCGGCCAGCCCGACGTCGGAGTCGTTGGCGAGGCGGACGGCCTCGTCCTCGTCGCGGAAGGTCGTCACCGGGGCGACCGGGCCGAAGATCTCGTTGACCATGACCGGACTGTCGGGGGCGACGCCGGTGAGCACGGTGGGCCGGTAGAAGTACCCCGGCCCGTCGACCGGCTCCCCGCCGGTGAGCACGCGGGCGCCGCCGTCGCGGGCGGCGGTGACGAGGCGGTGCACGCCGTCGCGCTGGTCCTCCGACACGAGCGGGCCGAGGTCGGTGCCCTCCTCGAGGCCCGGTCCGACCGTGAGGCCGGCGAAGTCCTCGGCGAGCCGGCGCGAGAACTCCTCCGCGACGTCCTCGTGCACGAGGAATCGGTTGGCCGCCGTGCAGGCCTCGCCCATGTTGCGCAGCTTCGCCTGGCGGGCACCGGCGAGGGCGGCGTCGAGGTCGGCGTCCGCGAAGACGACGAACGGCGCGCTGCCGCCGAGCTCCATCGAGGTGCGCAGCACGTTGCCCGCGGCCTCCTTGAGCAGTGCCCGGCCCACCTCGGTGGAGCCGGTGAAGGAGAGCTTGCGCAGCCGCCGGTCCTGGAGCAGCGGGCCGGTGACGGTACGCGCGCTGGACGTCGGGACGATGTTGACGACGCCGTCGGGAACGCCGGCGTCCAGGAGGATCTGGCCGAGGGCCAGGGCGGTCAGGGGCGTGAGGGCGGCCGGCTTGAGGACGACCGTGCAGCCGGCGGCGAGCGCCGGGGCGATCTTGCGCGTCGCCATCGCGAGCGGGAAGTTCCACGGGGTGATGAACAGGCAGGGTCCCACCGGGCGCGTGGTGGTGAGGATGCGCAGGGTGCCCTCGGGCGCCGTCTGGTAGCGCCCGTTGACGTGCGCGGCCTCCTCGGAGAACCACCGGAGGAACTCCCCGCCGTAGGTGACCTCGCCGCGCGACTCAGCGAGCGGCTTGCCCATCTCCAGCGTCATGAGGGTGGCGAGCTCCTCGGCGCGCTCGGTCACGAGGTCGAAGGCCCGGCGCAGGACCTCCGCGCGCTCACGCGTCGGCGTCGCCGCCCAGGCGTCCTGGGCGGCCGCGGCGGCGTCCATCGCGGCGGCCCCGTCCGCGGCCGACGCGTCCGCGACCGCGGCGATCACCTCGCCGGTGGCCGGGTCGTGCACGTCGAAGGTCGCGCCGCCCTCGGCGTCCCGCCAGGCGCCCCCGACGAGCAGCGTCGTCGGGGTCGCCTGCAGGAGCTCGGCAACCGCGCTGGGGAGCGTCATCGGGGCACCTCGTCGTCGATGGGGACCGGGTCGGGCCCTCA
The DNA here is from genome assembly GCF_014837105.1 of Oceanitalea stevensii. Lineage (GTDB taxonomy): Bacteria > Actinomycetota > Actinomycetes > Actinomycetales > Actinomycetaceae > Oceanitalea > Oceanitalea stevensii. The sequence continues at coordinate 961,221 of NZ_JACSPO010000001.1, forward strand.
TCGTAGGTCGGCGGCCCCCGACGAGGCCCCGCGGGGAGCGCGGCGCCTCAGCGGGTGTAGTTCGGCGCCTCGACGGTGAGCTGGACGTCGTGCGGGTGGGACTCCTTGAGCCCGGCGGAGGTGATCCGCACGAACTCGCCCTTCTCCGCCAGCTGCGTGAGGTCGTGCGCGCCGACGTAGAACATCGACTGGTGCAGGCCGCCGATGAGCTGGTAGGCCACCGCGGACAGCGGGCCGCGGTAGGGGACCTGGCCCTCGATGCCCTCGGGCACGATCTTGTCGTCGGTGTCGACGTCGGCCTGGAAGTAGCGGTCCTTGGAGTAGGACACCCGGCCGCGGGAGGCCATCGCCCCGAGGGAGCCCATGCCGCGGTAGTGCTTGTACTGCTTGCCGTTGACGAAGACGAGGTCTCCCGGGCTCTCGTCGCAGCCGGCGAGGAGCGAGCCGAGCATGACGGTGTCCGCACCGGCGACGAGCGCCTTGGCGATGTCGCCCGAGTACTGCAGGCCGCCGTCGCCGATGACCGGGACGCCGGCCGGCTTGCACGCCTGGGCGGCGAGGTGGATGGCACTGACCTGCGGCACGCCGACGCCGGCGACCACGCGCGTGGTGCAGATCGAGCCGGGCCCCACGCCGACCTTGACGGCGTCCGCGCCGGCGTCGACGAGGGCCTGCGCGCCCTCGCGGGTGGCGACGTTGCCGCCGATGACCTGGACGTGACTGGTCGCGGGGTCCTTCTTCAGCCGCGTCACCATCTCGAGCAGCAGGCGCGCGTGGCCGTTGGCGGTGTCGGCGACGAGGACGTCGACGCCGGCCTCGACGAGGGCGGTCGCGCGCTCCCACGCGTCCCCGAAGAAGCCGATCGCCGCGCCGACGCGCAGGCGGCCCTCGTCGTCCTTCGTGGCGAGGGGGTACTGCTCGGACTTGACGAAGTCCTTGACGGTGATGAGGCCCTGGAGCACGCCGTCGGGGTCGACGAGGGGGAGCTTCTCGATCTTGTGGCGGGCGAGCAGCGAGGCGGCGTCGTCGCGGCTGATCCCCACGGGGCCGGTGACGAGCGGCATCGGGGTCATGACGTCCCGCACGAGGCGGCCCTCGAACTCGGCCCGGTCGATGAAGGCGGTGTCGCGGTTGGTGATGATGCCGAGCAGCACGCCCCGCTCGTCGACGACCGGCAGGCCGGAGACGCGGTAGCGCGCGCACAGCGCGTCGAGCTCGGCGAGCGTGGCGCCCGGGCCGACCGTGACGGGGTCTGTGATCATCCCCGACTCCGAGCGCTTGACGGTCTGCACCTGCTGCGCCTGCGCCTCGATGGAGAGGTTGCGGTGCAGGATCCCGATGCCGCCCTGGCGCGCCATGGCGATCGCCATGCGCGCCTCGGTCACCGTGTCCATCGCCGCCGAGAGCAGCGGCACGCGCAGGGAGATCTCCTTGGTCAGCCGCGCCGTCGTGTCCACCTCGGAGGGGATGACGTCGGTGGGGCCGGGGAGCAGGAGGACATCGTCGTAGGTCAGGCCGGTGAAGCCGAAGGGGTCCGTCACGTGGGAGTCGCTCACACCCCCGATCCTACGTGCGCGGGCGGCAGGTCGTGGAGGTGGGTCTAGTCACGGACGGCGGCGGCGATCTCCGCCACTGCCGCCGCGGCGGTCCGCACCCGGTGGACGTGGGGCAGCCAGAGCGATGGGCTGTCGTCGCCGAGGAGGAAGACGTCGACGTCGCCGCGCTCGGAGGCCAGGGTGGCGACCTCCTCCGCGCCCGGCGGGTTGCCGATCACCGCGAGCGCGGTCGCCTCACCCTCGGGCAGCCAGCTGAGCTGGCCGGCGCCGTCGGGCAGGTGCTCCGCCGGGACGACGAGCGCCCCCACGCCGGCCTCGGCCAGCCCGCCGGCGATGACGTGCGCCGGCACGCGGTCCGGGACGGCGGTGAGGATCCGCACCGGCGCGGGACCGGACGCGGTGAGGTCACGGATGGCCTGCATGAGACCGAGGCGCATGACGCCGTGGGGGTCGCTGCCGGGCCGCTCGCCGAGGCGGTGGCGACCCTGGTCGACCATCTCGGCCGCGGGCCGCACGAGGTCGGTCCAGACGGCGACGACGCCGGCCTCCCGGGTGGCGCGGCTGAGCATCCGGTGGACGCGCCGCAGGTCCGGCTCGACGGCGGCCGCGGCGAGGGTGAGGGGGTCCAGCGCGAGGGAGCCGTCGTCGGCCTCCTCCGCGGGTCCGGCGTCCTCCCCGTCGCGGGGGTCGCCCGTGCCGGACTCGGTGGCGATGCGGGCGGCGTCGACCGGCGCGACCCCCCGCAGGGTGAGGCGCCGCATCGTCTGGAGGCGGGCGACGTCGTCGGGTGTGTACCGGCGGTGGCTGCCGGCCTGGTGGGCGGAGGGGCCCAGGCCGTAGCGGCGGTCCCACGTGCGCAGGGTCGACGCGGCCACGCCCAGGGTTCGGGCAACGGCCGCCACGGTGAGGGGCGCAGCGTCCATCCGGGAGTCCCCGCCCGATCCGGGGGTCGCTCGAGCCACCAGTCCTCCTTCGTCGGCCTCGATTCTGCACCCCGGCGGCGGCGCGGGCACGTCCGGCGCGCCAGGAACGCGCCGACCGGCACCGCTGCCCCGCTCACGGCGCGGTCGATGCCCGTTCGCGGATCGTTTCCTGAACTACTTTCGCGAGGGGCTTGAACAATGCCTGCATCGGTTGCTAGGTTCTTCCTCATTGGCCCCGCGGCACCGAGGTCGCGCACCACGGATGTGAAGGAGTACGACGATGGCAGAGCTCAGCAGGCTTCCCGGACCGGTCATGGACCTCTGGGAGTGGCAGTACCAGGGCAAGTGCCGCGAGGCCGACCCCAACCTCTTCTTCCACCCCGAGGGCGAGCGGGGCGGCACCCGGCGCCGCCGCGACGAGGCGGCCAAGGCCGTGTGCGCCGAGTGCCCCGTCATCCAGCAGTGCCGCGAGCACGCGCTCAAGGTGCGCGAGCCCTACGGCGTCTGGGGCGGCCTGTCCGAGGACGACCGCCAGCAGATCCTCACCACCCCCCTGCGCCGCGCCAGCTGACGACGCACATCCACCGTCGTACGACGAAGGGCCCCGGTCTTGCGACCGGGGCCCTTCGCTGTCGTCCTAGAAGGACGTCACTTCTCGACGACGGCGAGGACGTCGCGCGCGGAGAGGATGAGGTACTCCTCGCCGGCGTACTTCACCTCGGTGCCGCCGTACTTGCTGTAGATGACGACGTCACCCACGGCCACGTCCACGGGGACGCGGTTGCCCTTGTCGTCCACGCGGCCGGGGCCGACGGCGACGACGGAGCCCTCCTGGGGCTTCTCCTGGGCGGTGTCCGGGATGACGAGGCCAGACGCGGTGGTCTGCTCGGCCTCGAGGGTCTGCACGACGATGCGGTCCTCGAGGGGCTTGATGGAGACCGACACTGCGGACCTCCCCTTCGCTTAGGTGAGTAACGGAACAAGGTCAGGTCGCACCGTCGCCGGCGGGCCGCCGTCGCGGGGGTCGGCCCGTGGTTCTGGTGCAGTCGCGGGGCCCGAGGGCCGTCGCACGCCCAAATCTATGCCCGCGTTAGCACTCGGTCAAGGTGAGTGCCAACGAGTCGGGCGCCTACGATCGTCGGGTGGACGCCAGTGCGCTGAGCAAGCTGCTCTCCCCCGAGGGCTGGGCCCTGCTCGGCCAGCTGCCGCCCTACGACGAGGCGACCGCGCTCACGCTCTCGACGGCGCTGCGCGACCGGGGCCTGGACCCCGAGCTCGTCGCCGCCGCGATGACCCAGTCGCGGCTGCGCGCCAAGGGGCGGGCCAAGTTCGGGGAGTTCGCCGAGGGGATGATCTTCACCCAGGCGGGCCTCGAGCAGTCCACCCGGCTGACCGTCGCCGCGCACCACGCCGCACGCTTCGCTGCGGCGGGCTCGACGAGGGTCGCCGACCTCGGCTGCGGCATCGGCGGCGACGCGATGGCACTGGGCGCCCTGGGGCTGCCCGTGCTCGCCGTCGAGCTCGACGAGCTCACCGCGGCCGTCGCGACCGTCAACCTGCGCCACTTCCCCGAGGTCACGGTCGTCCACGGCGACGCGCTTGCCACCGACCTCGACGGCGTCGACGCCGTCTTCGCCGACCCCGCCCGGCGCACCCGCGGCGGCCGGCGCATCTTCGACCCGAGCGCCTACTCCCCGTCGCTCGACGCCGTCCTGGCGCTGCGCGACCGGGTGCCGGCGCTCGGCCTCAAGGTCGCCCCCGGCATCCCGCACACCGGCCTGCCCGCCGACGCGCACGCCCAGTGGGTGAGCGTGGCGGGGGACGTCGTCGAGGCGGGCCTGTGGTTCGGACCGCTCGCTCCCGAGGGGCCGGGGCGCAGCGCCCTCGTCCTCGACCGCGAGGGCCGCGCGCACCGCCTCACCTCGGAGGTCGCGGCCGCCGACGCCCCGCTGCGGGCCGGACAGGTGCGGGACCTGGACCACTACCTCTACGAGCCCGACGGCGCGGTCATCCGGGCCGGGCTCGTCGCCCTCGCCGGGGACGAGGTGGGCGCGGGCCTGGTGGCCGAGTCCATCGCCTACCTCACCGGGCCGCGGCTCGTGCGCTCCCCCTTCCTCACCGCCTACCGGGTGCTCGACTCCTTCCCCTTCGCCCTCAAGACGCTGCGGGCCTACCTGCGCGACCGGCAGGTGGGGACGGTGACGATCAAGAAGCGCGGCACCGCCGTCGAGCCCGGGCAGCTGCGCCGCCAGCTCTCCCCCAGCGGCCCCAACGCGGCGACGGTCGTCCTCACCCGGCTCGCGGGCCGGCAGAGCGTCATCGTCGTCGAGCCGGTCACCGCCCCCGAGTAGCCGGCGGCGGTGGCCCGCCGTGGCGGCGCATCGGGCCCGCGGACGGCATCATGTCCCCATGGAGATCGACTTCGCCCCGTCGGCGCGATCGACGGTGGGGATCGAGTGGGAGCTCGCCCTCGTCGACGTCGACTCCGGCGACCTGCGACAGGTGGCCCCCACCGTGCTCGAGGCGGTGCGCCCGCAGGGCGCGGACGCGCACCCCCACATCCACCCCGAGCTCCTCCTCAACACCATCGAGGTCGTCTCCGGCGTCGCGACGACGGTGCGCGGGGCGGGCGCGGACCTCGCGCGCACCGTCGACGAGCTGCGCGCCGTGCTCGACCCGCTCCGCGTTGACCTCATGTGCGCCGGCACGCACCCCTTCGCCCGCTACGACTTCCAGCGGGTGACGAACAAGGAGCGCTACGCGACCCTCATCGAGCGGACGCAGTGGTGGGGCCGCCAGATGGTCATCTACGGCGTCCACGTGCATGTCGGCATCGAGGACCGGCGCAAGGTCCTGCCGATCCTGCGGGCGGTGCTGTGCTACCTGCCCCACCTCCAGTCCCTCGCCTCCTCCTCCCCGTTCTGGGCCGGACGTGACACGGGCTACGCCTCCAACCGCGCCCTCCTCTTCCAGCAGCTGCCCACGGCCGGGCTGCCGCAGGTCTTCGACGAGTGGCACGAGCTCGAGGCCTACGCCGGGGACATGCTCCACACCGGCGTCATCGACTCCCTGGGCGAGATCCGCTGGGACATCCGGCCGGCCCCGCACCTGGGCACCCTGGAGATGCGCGTGTTCGACGGCGCCTCCAACCTCACCGAGGTCCTCGCCCTCGCCGCACTCGTCCACTGCCTCGTCGAGCACTTCTCCACCATGCTCGACAACGGGGAGGAGCTGCCCCGGATGCCGCAGTGGTTCCTCCAGGAGAACAAGTGGCGCTCGGCGCGCTACGGCATGGACGCGATCGTCATCCTCGACGCCGCCGGCAACGAGCAGCTCGTCAGCGAGGCCGTCACCGAGCTGCTCCCCCGGCTGGAGCCGGTCGCGGAGCGCCTGGGCTGCCTCGAGGAGCTCGACGGCATCCGCACGATCCTCGCCAAGGGCGCGTCCTACCAGCGCCAGCGCCGGGTGGCGCGCCGCCACGACGGTGACCTCGACGCCGTCGTCGCCTCGCTCGTCGCGGAGATGAGGGCGGGCCGCCCCCTCTGAGGAGCACGCGGCCCGCCCGCCGCCCCTTGCGTCGCCCTTCCCGCTCATGCGTCGCACTTTCTCTCACCCTCCGAGGAGCCGAAAGTACGACGCAACGGGTCAAGTGCGCCGGCGTGGAGTCAGGGTGCGGGGCTCAGCGCGGGCTTCGTGCCGCTGAGGGCCGGGCGCCGCCTGCGCACGGGGGGCAGCGTGTAGAGCCCGGGCACCTGACGTGTCACCCTGTGCACGCCGAGACTGACGAGGATCGCCCCGACCGTCAGCACGGGTGGGAGCAACGGAGCCGCCCAGCCGAGCCGGTCGGCGACGGGCTCGAGCAGCGCGGCCAGGACGACGATCGGGTAGAAGTGCAGGACGTAGATCGGGAGCGTCCGCGTCCCGAGGAACTCCAGCCACCGCATCGTGGGTCGCCCGCTGAGCACCACGGCGAGCGTGACACCGAAGACGACCGCCAGGCAGCTGACGCCGAGGCGGATGCCGGGAATGCTCATCGCATCCGCCGCGGACACCGCTACCGAGACCGCGAGGTAGCCGGCTGCGGCCATGACCGCGTGGCGCGGGCGCACCCGCGACGCGAGGTCCCGGAACCTCGGCCCGAGGAGCGCGGCGGCCAGGAAGAAGACGAAGTACTCCGTCATCTTGTTCAGCGTCATGCTCCCCGTGTCGAGGACGCCGGCCCCGAAGGCGAGGGAGACCAGCGTCGCCAGCGCGAGCTGCGCCCACACCGGTAGCCGGCGGATGGACCACGCCGCGAGGAAGTACAGCGCCAGGGAGTAGATGAACCAGGTACTGGTGCTCGCGTGCGGCCACACGAGGACGAGAGCGAGCTCCGACCAGGTCGGCTCGTGGTTGAGGTTGGGCAGCACCTGGAACGCGAGGGTCCAGATGAAGGACCACAGGACGTAGAGCCACAGCAGCAGGAGGACCCGCCGGGCGAACATGTGGCGCAGGTCCAACGACAGTGCCTTCGCGGCGAAGATCCCGGCGGTGAAGAAGAACAGGGGCATCCGGAAGGTGGTCAGCGCCCCGCCGGCGTCCGACCAGAACCAGGCAAGGCCGACGTCGTCGAGGAAGAACGCCGCGTGGTAGAGCACGACGAGGACGATCGCGCCGCCCTTGGCGACGTCCACCCAGCTCTCACGGGGCTTGGAGCCTGTAGTCATGGCGGTGACGTTAAGCGACCGTCTCCTCGGCCGGTGGGGTGACCGGCGGACCGAGGAGAATCGGGAGTGGGGTGAGCCCCGGGGTGACCCGTCAGGCGCGGACGGTGGTGAGCGGCATGCCGGAGTCGGCGGGGATGTCCCACGCGGAGGGACCGACGCCCGAACGGAGCATCGCGGAGCCGAGGGCCGCGATCATCGCGCCGTTGTCCGTGCAGTAGCGGATCGGCGGGATGCGCACCTCGATGCCGTGCTCCGCGCCGCGCTCGGCGGCCAGCTCGCGCAGCCGCGAGTTCGCGGAGAACCCGCCGCCGATGACGACCGTCTGCGTGCCCGTCCGCTGGCACGCGGCAAGGGTCTTGCTCACGAGCACGTCGGCGACCGCCTCGGAGAAGGAGGCGGCGACGTCGGACGCGGGGAGCTCCTCGCCGGCGTCCTCGACGCCCTCGACGTACCGGGCGACGGCCGTCTTGAGACCGGAGAAGGAGAAGTCGTAGGGGTGGCGGGCCACGTCCTTGCCCTTGGACAGGCCGCGGGGGAAGCGGATCGCGGCGCGGTTGCCCTGCTGGGAGAGGCGGTCGACGTGCGGGCCGCCGGGGTAGGGCAGGCCGAGCAGGCGGCCGACCTTGTCGAAGGCCTCACCGGCGGCGTCGTCGAGGGTCTGCCCCAGCTCGACGACGTCGGTCGCGATGTCGCGCACCTCGAGGAGGCTGGTGTGGCCGCCGGAGACGACGAGCCCGACGAAGTGCTCGGGGAAGGCGCCGTGGACGAGCTCGTCGACGGCGATGTGCCCGATGACGTGGTTGACGCCGTACAGCGGCCGCTCGAGCGCCAGCGCCAGCGACTTCGCCGCCGCGAGCCCCACGGTGAGGGAGCCGACGAGCCCCGGGCCCGCGGTGACGGCGACGGCGTCGACGTCCTCCAGGCGGCAGCCCGCGGCGTCGAGCGCGGCGTCGAGCGTGGGGACGAAGGCCTCGAGGTGGGCGCGGCTGGCGACCTCGGGGACGATGCCGCCGAAGCGGGCGTGCTCGTCCATGGAGGAGGCCGTCACGTCGGCGAGCAGCTCGCGGCCCCTCACCAGCGCGAAGCCGGTCTCGTCGCAGCTCGTCTCGATGCCGAGGACCAGGGGTTCGCTCACCCCCACAGGGTAGTGCGCCCACCACCGGCACCACCTGTGGCTGACCTCACAGCGCCCGGGCGGATGGTTCCCCGCGCCCGGGAGGTTGCCGTCGACATGACCACCGACGTGATTCCCGCGACCGACCTGCAGCGCGCGATCTTCCACGACGCGCGCACGACCAACTCCTTCACCCCGGAGCCGGTCGACGTGCAGGTCGTGCGCGAGGTCTACGAGGCGGTGCGCTGGGCGCCGACGGCGATGAACGGGCAGCCGCTGCGCCTCGCGGTGGTGGAGTCCCCCGCCGCCCGCGAGCGCCTCGTGGCGCATCTCAGCGAGGGCAACAAGGCCAAGACGCTGGCGGCGCCGCTCACCATCGTCGCCGCCTACGACCCCGCCTTCCACGAGCACCTCGAGCTCCTCGCCCCGCACCGCACCGGGGCCCGCGAGAAGATGGCCGGCGATCTGGAGTTCCGCGAGTCCTTCGCCCGCACCAACGGGCTCATCCAGCTCGGCTACCTCATCCTCGGCCTGCGCGCGGCCGGCCTGGCCGTGGGCCCGATGACCGGCCTCAGCGCCGCCGGTGTGGACGCCGAGCTCTTCGCCGAGTCGGGCTGGCGCACCCTCGCGGTCCTCAACGTCGGCCACGGCGCGAGCGAGGAGCCCGGTGCCGTGCGCCCGCGCGCCGGCCGCCTCGAGTTCGAGACCGCCGCCGTCGTCCTCTGAGGGCTACGGGGCGGCCGTGAGGTCGCCCCGGCCCGAGCGCAGCGTGAGCCGCATGACGACGGCGTCCTCGTCGCCGTAGTAGCGCGGCCGCGTCCCGATCGACTCGAAGCCGGCGCGCTCGTAGAGCCGCTGCGCGCCCAGGTTCCCCGCCCGCACCTCGAGGAAGACGTGACGGGCCCGGGCGGCGCGCGCCCGCTCGACGAGGTCGGCGAGCAGGGCGGCGCCGGTGCCGCGGCCGCGGTGGGCGGTGGCCACCCCCACCGTCATGACCTCGCTGTCCTCCCCGAGCGCGATACCCGCGTAGCCGACGACGACGCCGTCACTCTCCGCCGCGACGTAGTACCGGCCCGCCTGGGCCAGCTCCTCCCGGTAGGCCGCCCGCGACCACGCTCCCGGCCCGAAGAGCTCCCGCTCGAGCTCCATGACCCGGTCGAGGTCGTGCTCGCGCAGCGGCCGCAGGATCACGAGGCGCGCTTGCGCGCGGCCGCCGGGGTGACGTCGGGGCGCCGCAGGTACAGCGGCTCGGTGCCGAGCGCGACCTCCTCCCCCGCCTCCGCGCGCGCCAGCCGGGCGCGCACGACGCGGGCCAGCACGGCGGCGTCGACCTCGTCCGGCGCGCCGGGGGTGGGCGGCAGGACGTCGGCGTACAGGAGGGCACCGGGGCCGGCGACGACGACGGGCCCCTCGTCCACCGCCGCGTCCAGCGGGTCCTCGGCGAGCTCGGCGGCGGGCCCCACGCGCGGCCCGGACAGGACCTCGACGTCGTCGTCCCCGAGCGCGCGGTAGCGGGCGGAGTACACCTCCTTGCGCCGTGCGTCCCCGAGGACGAGGACGGTGGAGCCGGGTCGGACGTCGAGGACCTGACGCGCGAGGACGTCGAGGCTGCTGACGCCGTGGACCGGGATCCCGCGCGCACGGGCGAAGGTGAGGGCGGTGACGAGACCGACCCGCAGGCCGGTGTAGGGCGCCGGGCCGGTGCCGACGGCCACGCGGTCGACGGCGGAGGCGCTCAGCCCCGCGGTCTGGAGGACCTCGGCGACGAGCGCGGAGAGGCGCTCGGCATGGCCGCGGTGGTCGGCGCTGCGGGCGCGGGCCAGCACGCCGGCGTCGTCGTCGTGGAGGGCGACCGCACTGCCGGCGGAGGTGTCGATGCACAGGGTTCGCACGACACCCAGGGTAGTCCGCCGTCGGCGGCGGTCACCCGCCGGGCTGCTCCGGGCGCGGGCCGTCGGCGTCGGCGTCCTCGGGCGGCGGCGCCATCCCGGCGTGGACGTCGGCCACGATCCGAGAGTCCGCCTGGCGGTACTGGCGTACCAGAAGGATCGCGACGCCCGCGCCGGCGAGCACGATGACACCGATCGGGATGAGCGGGGACAGGGTGCCGCCCTCCCCCTCCGACGTGCTCGGCACGGCCGCGGGCGGCGACTCCCCGCGCCACGCGGCGAGGAAGTCCTGGAAGACCTCGGCGGGCAGGGCGCCCTGGAGGACGGTGCGCGCCCCCTCGGTGAGCGGCCACACCTCCCCCTCGAGCAGGCCGAACCAGCCCTCGACGGTGTCGTCGCGGATGAGGACCGTGCCGGAGGGGATCTCCTGGAGGGCCGCGGCGAGCTCGGTGTCCTCAGTGACGTCGAGCAGCTCGAGCGAGTCGCCCTCCGCGCCCGCGCGGACGACCCCCACGGGCTCGGGCGTCTCGGGGGTGCGTCGGACGACGGTGGCGACCCACTCGTCGACGGGGGCGGCGGGGACGTCGGGCTCCTCACCGGAGACGTACGCGTCGTTCCACGTCGCGACCCGGCGCGGGGCACCGAGGGTGAGGTCCTCACCGAGGTCGGCGACGGCGTCGTCGCCCTCCTCGGCGAACCAGGCCGAGACCTCGGCGGGCACGTCGGTGGCCGGGGCGCTGGGCGTCGGCTCGCTCGGCGCGTCGGTCGCGGCGGTGGCCGCGGCCGGGTGGAGCAGGACCGTGGCCGCGAGGAGCAGCCCGGCCAGCCGACGCCTGGTCACCGGACGGTCCCGGCCGGGTCCGCCCCGAGGGCGGCGGCGAGGTCGACACCCTCCCACCGCGGCCCGTGGGCGTGGATCGTCACGGTGCGGGCACCGGCGTCGGCGACCTCGTCGGCGTCCCGCAGGCCTCCGCGCGGCCGGCCGACCATGACCTCGAGGCGGTCCTCGGCCAGCCCCTCGACCATGCCCTCGCCCCACTCGACGACGGTGACGGAGTCCTCCAGGGAGCTGTCGAGGTCGAGCGCGTCGACCTCGGCGAGGGACTGGAGACGGTAGGCGTCGACGTGGACGAGGTCGGGCCCCTCCCCCAGGCTCGGGTGGGCGCGGGCGATGATGAAGGTGGGCGAGGCGACCTGGCCGCGCACGCCGAGCCCGGCGCCGATGCCCTGGGTGAGGGTGGTCTTCCCGGCGCCGAGGTCCCCGGTGAGGACGACGAGGTCGCCGGCGCGCAGGATGCCGGCGAGGCGGCGCCCGAGCTCGCGGGTGGCCTCGGGGTCGGCGGGCTGCCAGGTGGTCATGAGGGGTCCTCCTGCGAGACGTGGGTGCGGGGGATGCGGCTGCCGAGCCGGGTGACGATCTCGTAGCTGATGGTGCCGGCGGCGTCGGCCCAGTCCTGCGCCGTCGGGTCGCCGTCGCGGGCGTCACCGAGGAGCACCGCGAGGTCACCGACCGACACGTCCGCGCCGTCGGGGCCGAGGTCGACGACCACCTGGTCCATGCTCACCCGTCCGGTGACCCGGCCGCGGTGCCGGCCGACGCGCACCGGCCCGGCGTTGCCGGCGTGGCGGGGGATGCCGTCGCCGTAGCCGAGGGGGACGAGCGCGAGCCGCCCGGCCGACGGCGTCGTGTAGGTGTGGCCGTAGCCGACGGGGGTGCCGGCGGGGACGTCCTTGACGTGGATGACCTCCGCCTCCAGCCGCATGGCGGCACGCAGGCCGAGGGCGACGGCGTCGGCGACGTCCGGGGCGGGTGAGAGCCCGTAGAGCGCCAGGCCCGGCCGGACGAGGTCGAGGCGGGTGTCGGGGTGGAAGAGGGTGCCGGAGGAGGCGGCGAGGTGGCGGACGGTGGGCCGCAGCCCCGCCCGCTCGGCCGTCGCGACGGCGTCACGGAAGGCCGCGAGCTGCGCGGAGGTCGTCGGCTCGGCCGGCTCGTCACCGCGGGCGAGGTGGGACCACACGCCGACGACGTCGACCGTGCCCTCCGCCGCGAGCCGGGCCGCGTGGTCGACGAGCTCGGCCCACTGCGCGGGCCGGGCGCCGCCGCGGGCCATGCCGGTGTCGGACTTGAGGTGGACGCGGGCGGCGCGGCCGGTGAGGCGCGCGGCGGCGGCGAGCTCGTCCAGGGCCCAGGGCGCCGACGCCGAGAGGTCGAGGTCCGCGGCCAGCGCCTCGGCGAACGGCGCCCCGGGGCCGTAGATCCAGGTGAGGAGGGGCGCGTGGACGCCCGCGGCGCGCAGCTCGAGGGCCTCGCCGAGCTGGGCCACCCCCAGCCAGGTCGCACCGGCGGCCAGCGCCGTGCGCGAGACGGGGACGATCCCGTGCCCGTAGGCGTCCGCCTTGACCACGGCCATGACCTCCGCGGCGCCCGCGACGGCCCGCAGCCGCTCGACGTTCGCGCGGATGGCGGCATGGTCGACGACCGCCCGTGCCGGGTAGTAGCTCACGGTGCCGAGTCTGCCACGGTGCCGCGCGACCTCAGCGGTCCGCGAGCAGCGCGGCGACGACGCCGGGGACCGCGTCGGCGACCTGCAGGGCGGTGACGGGCCCGCCGTCCGAGGCGCGCGCGCCGGCGCGGCCGTGGACGAGGGCCGCGGCGGCGGCGAGCTCGGCCGTGAGGAGGCCCTCGGGGTCCTGGCCGCCGGCGAGGTCCTCCCCGCGGACGGCGAGGAGGGCGCCGAGGACCCCGGCGAGGACGTCACCCGTGCCGGCGGTGGCGAGCCAGGGCGTGCCGTCCGCCTGGCTGAGCGTGGCTCCGCCCGGGGCGGCGACGACGGTGGTCGGTCCCTTGAGGAGGACGACGGCGCCGGTGAGGGCGGCGGCGCGGCGGGCCAGCTCGAGGGGCGCGGCCTCGACGGCGGCGCGGCCTGTCTCCTCCCCGCGGGCGATGAGCAGCCTGGCCAGCTCCCCGGCGTGCGGGGTGAGGACGGTGGTGGGGGCGAGCCGCTCGGGCGCGAGGGCCAGGGCGCCGGCGTCGAGCACGGCGGGGACGCCGTCGTCGAGGGCGCGGCGGAGGGCGTCGCGCACGTCGTCGGCGCGGGCGTCGTCGTCGGGGTCGATGCCGCTGCCCAGGGCCCAGGCCTGGACCCGTCCGCTGCCGACGACGACCTCGGGGAAGCGCGCGTGGATCATCCGGGCGACGGCGTCGGGGCCGAGGTAGCGGACCATGCCGAGCCCGGTGCGCAGCGCGCCGGCGGCGGCGAGGACGGCGGCGCCCGGGTAGGTGGTCGAGCCGGCGACGAGCCCGAGCACCCCGCGGGTGTACTTGTGGTCGGTGGCGACGGGCGCGGGGAGGAGGTCGGCGACGTCGGCCGGGGTGAGGCGGCGCAGCGCCGGCTCACCGAGGTGGGGGGCCAGGCCGATGTCGACGACGACGACGCGTCCCGCCAGCGCCTCCGCGGGCTGGACGAGCAGGCCGGGCTTGGCGGCGCCCATCGTCACGGTGACGTCGGCGCGCAGGACCGGGCCGGGGACGGTGCCGTCGTCGACGCCGATGCCCGAGGGGACGTCGACGGCGACGACGGTGGGCTCGTCCGGCATGAGCGCACGCTGGTCCGCGAGCGCGGTGACGATGCCGGCGAGGGGCTCCCGCAGGCCCCCGCGCGCGCCGATGCCGGTGAGCCCGTCGACCCACACGCCGGCGCGGTCGGCGAGGACGGCGAGCTCCTCGCCGCGGGGGCGGCCGTCGTCGTCGAGGACGGGGCGGACGCGCACGCCGGCGCTGCGGGCCGCGGCGAGACCACGCTCGTGCGGCCGGTCCGTGCACAGCGCGGCGACGACCTGCAGCCCGCGCCGGGCGAGATAGCCGCCGGCGTACAGGGCGTCCCCGCCGTTGTTGCCGCCGCCCACGAGGAGGAGGACCGTGCTCCCGCTGCGGCGCGCCCCGAGACGGCGCAGCTCGCGCAGCACCTCGGTGGCGACCGCGAAGGCGGCCTGCGTCATCAGCTCGTCGGTCGCGGTGGAGGCGAGCAGCGGCGCCTCGGCCGCCCGCACCGCCTCGGCCTCGTGCGCACGGATCATGCCCTCATTGTGTCCCGTGCCCCCGGACCCCGCCGCCGAGCCAGGCCCCCCTCCCACCGCCGACAGCTGAGTTGTTACCCGCGGCAACCAGCGCGGACGGAGTGAGCTCCCACTACCAGGAACAACTCAGCTGTCGGCGGAGAGACGGGGCGGCGACTCAGCTGTCGGCGGAGGGACGGGGCGGCGGCTCAGCTCTCGGCGAGGACCATGGCGGAGGCGATCCCGGCGTCGTGGGAGATCGACAGGTGCCAGGTCCGGACCCCCAGCTCCTCGGCCCGCACGAGGACCGAGCCGCGCACGTGGACCACGGGCGCCCCGCCGACCACCCGCTCCACCGTGCAGTCCTGCCACGACATCCCGCCCGGCGCGCCGAGCGCCTTGGCGATGGCCTCCTTGGCCGCGAACCGCGCGGCGAGCGAGGCGGGCGGCAGCTCACGCTCCTCGGGGGTGAAGAGCTTCTCCCGCAGCCGCGGGGTGCGCTCCAGCGCCCCCATGAAGCGCTCGACGTCGACGACGTCGATGCCCACCCCGACGATGCTCACTCGACGGTGACGGACTTCGCGAGGTTGCGCGGCTGGTCGACGTCGTAGCCCTTGGCTCGGGCCAGCTCGCCGGCGAAGATCTGCAGCGGGACGACGGAGACGAGCGGGGTCATGAGCGTGGGCGTCGGCGGGTAGCGGAAGACGACGTCGGCGAAGGGCGTGACGTCGTCGTCGCCGTCCTCGGCGATGACGAGGGTGCGCGCGCCGCGGGCCCGGATCTCCTGGATGTTGGAGATGACCTTGGCGTGCAGGGTGGGGCGGCGCGGGGTCGGCACGACGACGAAGACCGGCTGGCCCTCCTCGATGAGCGCGATCGGGCCGTGCTTGAGCTCGCCCGCCGCGAAGCCCTCCGCGTGGATGTAGGCGAGCTCCTTGAGCTTGAGCGCACCCTCGAGGGCCACCGGGAAGCCGACGTGGCGCCCGAGGAAGAGCACCGAGGTCGTGTCCTTCATCGCGCGGGCGACCTCGCGGACCTGCTCCTGGCGGGCGAGGACCTCCTCGATCTTCCCGGGGATGCGACCGAGCTCGGTGAGGTAGTCGGCGACCTCGTCGATGTACTTGTTGCCGCGCAGCTGGGCGAGGTACAGGCCCAGGAGGTAGGTCGCGGTGATCTGGGCGATGAAGGCCTTCGTCGAGGCGACGGCGACCTCCGGCCCGGCGTGCGTGTAGAGGACGGCGTCGGACTCCCGGGCGATGGTCGAGCCGTAGGTGTTGACGACGGCGAGCACCTTGGAGCCCTGCTCGCGGGCGTGGCGCACCGCCATGATCGTGTCCATCGTCTCCCCCGACTGGGAGATGGCCACGACGAGGGTCTTCTCGTTGACGACGGGGTCGCGGTAGCGGAACTCGTGGGCGAGCTCGACCTCGACGGGGATGCGGCACCAGTGCTCGACGGCGTACTTCGCCACGTGCCCCGCGTAGGCGGCGGTGCCGCACGCGACGACGATGATCTTGTCGATGCTGCGCAGGATCGTCTCGTCGATGCGCAGCTCGTCGAGCTTGAGACGCCCCAGCTCGTCGGTGCGCCCGAGCAGCGTGTCGGCCACGGCCTGCGGCTGGTCGTGGATCTCCTTGTCCATGAAGGAGTCGAAGCCGCCCTTGACGGCCGCCGCGGCGTCCCACTCGACGGTGAAGGCGCGCGGCTCGACCGGCTGCCCGGCGGCGTCGACGACGCTGACGGAGTCCCCGGTGATGGTGACGACCTGGTCCTGGTCGACCTCGAGCGCGGACTTCGTCTGCGAGACGAAGGCAGCGACGTCGGAGCCGAGGTAGTTCGCGCCGTCGCCCAGCCCGATGACGAGCGGGGAGTTGCGGCGGGCGGCGACGATCGTGCCCGGGTGGTCGGCGTGCACCGCGAGCAGGGTGAAGGCGCCCTCGAGGCGCTTGGTCACCTCGAGCATCGCGGCGGTGAGGTCACCCGCGTAGGTGCGGCCCAGGAGGTGGGCCACGACCTCGGTGTCGGTCTGCGAGGCGAAGGTCGCGCCGTCGGCGAGGAGCTCGTTCCTCAGCTTGGCGAAGTTCTCGATGATGCCGTTGTGGATGAGCGCCAGGCGCCCGTCGCCGGACAGGTGGGGGTGGGCGTTCTCGTCGGTCGGCGCGCCGTGGGTGGCCCAGCGCGTGTGCCCGATCGCGGCCTGCGTCCCAGGCAGCGGCTCGCGCTCGAGCTCGTCGAGCAGCCCCTGGAGCTTGCCGGCCTTCTTCCGCGCCGCGAGGGCGCCGTCGGCGACGACGGCGATGCCCGCGGAGTCGTAGCCCCGGTACTCGAGACGGGCGAGCCCGTCGAGGACGACGTCGACAGGCGGGGTGCCCTCGGCCGAGACGGACACTGCTCCCACGATTCCGCACATGGGTTCCAGCGTACTTGCCGGTGGCCGGCCTCACGCACGCGCCGGGCCGACGGCGGTGCGCACCACCCGCCGCCGTGCGCCAGACTGGTGCCGTGACGTCCCCGCAGGCAGCGACGTCGGCGACGCAGCCGGCCACCTCACCCTTCCTCGAGTTCGACCGCGCGGCGTGGAGCCGGCTGTCGGCCGCGACCCCCCAGCCGCTCACCTCCGCGGACATCGACCGCCTCCGCGGTCTGGGCGACCCCGTGGACCTCACCGAGGTCGACACCGTCTACCGGCCGCTGTCACGCCTGCTGTCCCTGTACGTCGCCTCCTCCCGCCGCCTCGGCTCGGTGACCTCGACCTTCCTCGGGGAACGGATGGGCCGCACGCCCTTCGTCATCGGGGTGGCCGGCTCGGTCGCCGTCGGGAAGTCGACGACGTCGCGGCTGCTGCGGGAGATGCTGCGCCGTTGGTCGGGGATGCCGCGGGTGGACCTCGTGACGACGGACGGCTTCCTCCACCCCAACGCCGAGCTCGAGCGCCGGGGCCTCATGTCCCGCAAGGGCTTCCCCGAGTCCTACGACCAGCGCGCGCTGCTCCGCTTCCTCAGCGCGGTGAAGTCCGGCGTCCCCGAGGTCACCGCCCCGGTCTACGACCACCTCACCTACGACATCGTCCCGGGCCGGGAGATCACCGTGCACCGCCCCGACGTCCTCATCGTCGAGGGCCTCAACGTCCTGCAGCCCGCCCGCACGACGTCCGACGGCGCGCCCAGCCTCGCGGTGAGCGACTTCTTCGACTTCTCGATCTACGTCGACGCCCGGACGAGCGACGTCCGCCGCTGGTACGTCAACCGCTTCCTGTCGCTGCGCGAGACGGCCTTCGCCGACCCCCGCTCCTACTTCCACCGGTACGCGGCGCTGAGCGACGAGGAGGCCGTCGACACGGCCACGCGCATCTGGGGCTCGATCAACGAGCCGAACCTCGAGGAGAACATCCTGCCCACGCGTGGGCGCGCCTCCCTCGTCCTCACCAAGTCCGGCGACCACCGGATGCACCGGATGCGCCTGCGCAAGCTCTAGGGCGTGCTCGTGAACTCGTCCCGGCTGGGCTCGGTCGCCTCGTCCGGGGCCACGTAGTCCGGGGCGAGCACCTCGAGGCTCTCCGGCAGCTTGCTGCCGAAGCGGCGGTGCACCCACTGCAGGCCCGCGTCGACGACGAACCCGATGACGACCCCGCCGGCGACGCCGACGGCGATCGCCACGAGCGGGTGGTCGTGGAGGAACACACCGGCGCCGATCCCCAGGAGCGTGGAGTACCCGCCCCACACGACGGCGGCGATCGCGGCGATGAGGATGAACCGCGCGCGGGGGAAGTGGACCGCACCGGCCGTCATGTTGACCGCCACCCGCCCGATCGGGATGAACCGCGCGGAGAGGATGAGCACGGTGCCCCGCTGCGCCAGGGCGCGCCTGGCCCAGCCGAGGCTGGCCCTGCCGCGTCTGCCCTGGAAGATCCGCAGCCGGTCGATGGGCACCCGGGTGCCGATCGTGTAGGCGATGAGGTCCCCCGCGAAGGCGCCCACCGCCGCGACGAGGACGAGCAGCCAGAGGCTGGGGCCGTCGCCCGTCATCGCGAGCACCGCGACGCCAATGACGATCGACTCGCTCGGCACCGGCGGGAAGAACCCGTCGACGGTCGCGAGGACGAGGACCGCGACGAGCAGCCACGGGGAGTCGGCCATGCCGAGCACCCAGGCCTCGATCGCCGCCATGGCCGCCGTCATCGGGCACCGGTTCGTGTCACCGGACCATTACACCGTGCCGGGCACCCCGGTGTCACCGGGGATCCCCCTGACGGACCCCTGAGGTCAGCGGAGCGCGAGCCGCGCGCGGACGACGTCGGCGAGCTCCCCCGCGACGGCGTCGGCCTCCTCCTGGGTGGCTGCCTCGACCATGACGCGCACGAGCGCCTCGGTGCCCGACGGGCGGAGCAGGACGCGGCCGGTGTCGCCCAGGCGCTGCTCGGCGGCGGCGACGGCGTCGCGCAGCCCCTCGTCGGTGCCGGCGCGGGCCTTGTCGACGTCGGGGACGTTGACGAGTGTCTGCGGGAGGCGGGTGACGATCGAGCCGAGGTCCGCGAGCGAGCGCCCGGTCTCGACGACGCGCGCGGCGAGGAGCAGCGCGGTGAGGAGGCCGTCGCCGGTGGTCGCGTGGTCGCTGGCGATGATGTGGCCGGACTGCTCACCGCCGAGGCTGAAGCCGCCGGCGCGCATCGCCTCGAGGACGTAGCGGTCACCGACCGCCGTCTGGACGGTGCGGATCCCGGCCTCGCGCATGGCGAGGATGAGCCCGAGGTTGCTCATGACCGTGACGACGAGGGTGTCCTCCGCGAGCCGCCCCTGCTCCTTGAACGCGGTGGCGAGGATGCCCATGATCTGGTCGCCGTCGACGATCGTGCCCTCGTGGTCGACGGCGATGCAGCGGTCGGCGTCGCCGTCGAAGGCGACACCGAAGGCAGCGCCGGAGGCGACCGTGACGGCCTGCAGCTGCTCGGGGTGGGTGGAGCCGCAGTCGTCGTTGATGTTGCGGCCGTCGGGCGAGGCGTTGATGACGACGACGTCGGCGCCTGCCTCCCGCAGCGCGAGCGGGGCGATGTCGCTGGCCGCGCCGTTGGCGCAGTCGATGGCGATCCGCAGCCCCTCGAGCGGCCGGCCGGTCGCGGCGACGAGGTGGTCGATGTAGGTGCGGTCCGCGGCCCGCGCGTCCTCCTCGATGCGGCCGACGCCGTCGGCGATCGGGCGGTCCCAGTCGGCGCCGAGGCTCGCCTCGATGGCGTCCTCGATGGCGTCCTCGAGCTTGAAGCCGCCGTGGGCGAAGAACTTGATGCCGTTGTCGGGCATCGGGTTGTGCGAGGCGGAGATGACGACGCCGAGGTCGACGTCGGTCGTCGCCGTCAGGTGGGCCACGCCCGGGGTGGGCAGGACGCCGACCTCGACGACGTCGACGCCCGCGCTCGTGAGCCCGGCGGCCAGGGCCGCGGAGAGGAAGTCCCCGGAGATGCGGGTGTCGCGGCCGATGACCGCGCGGGGGCGGCGTCCCTCCGCGCCGGCGGTGGCGGTGAGGACCCGTGCCGCTGCGGCTCCGAGGCCGAGGGCGAGCTCCGCGGAGATGTCGCGGTTGGCGAGCCCGCGCACGCCGTCGGTTCCGAACATTCTGGGCATGGGGCGTTCCTTCGTCTCGAGGCCAGGGAGCCCATCGGGCACCGACTCATGGTGCCAGAGGACCACACCTCCGCCACCCGCCCGCGGCGTGACGTGGGCGACGTCCCGGGAAACGCGGAACGGCCCCGCCTGACGACGGGGCCGTTCCTTCGAGCGCTGGATCAGCGCTTGGAGTACTGCGGGGCCTTACGGGCCTTCTTGAGGCCGGCCTTCTTGCGCTCGACCGCGCGGGCGTCGCGGGTGAGGAACCCGGCCTTCTTGAGCGCCGGGCGGTTCGACTCCTCGTCGATCAGGTTGAGGGCGCGCGCCACGCCGAGGCGCAGCGCACCGGCCTGGCCGGAGATGCCGCCGCCGTGGATGCGGGCGACGACGTCGAAGCGGCCCTCGATGTCGAGCAGCGAGAACGGCGAGCTCACGAGCTGCTGGTGGAGCTTGTTGGGGAAGTAGTCCTCGAGCGAGCGACCGTTGATGGTCCACTGACCCGACCCGGGGACGAGTCGGACGCGCGCAACCGCTTCCTTGCGGCGGCCGAGCGCCTGCCCGGGGGCGGTGAGGCTCTGACCGGCGCCCGCGGCGGGTGCGTCGGTCTCGGTGGTGTAGCTGCTGGGGACGTTCTCGTCGTCCAGCTCGATCTCGGGAGTGGTCTCAGCCACAGTTCTCCTCGTGTCCTGGTGAGAGGGTGCCGAGTCCTTGCGGACTACTGGGCAACCTGGGTGATCTCGAAGGCCTGCGGCTGCTGCGCGGCGTGGGGGTGCTCCGGGCCTGCGTAGACCTTGAGCTTCTTGAGCTGCTCGCGACCGAGGGTCGTCTTGGGAACCATGCCGCGGACGGCCTTCTCGATCGCGCGCTCCGGGAAGCGCTCGAGGAGCTGGGCATAGCTCGTGGCCTTGAGGCCGCCCGGGTAACCCGAGTGGCGGTAGGCCATCTTGTCGTCGAGCTTGCTGCCGGTGAGGGCGACCTTCTCCGCGTTGATGACGATGACGAAGTCACCGTTGTCGACGTGCGGTGCGAAGCTCGGCTTGTGCTTCCCACGGAGCAGGGTGGCGACGTGGGTCGCCAGTCGGCCGAGGACGACGTCGGTAGCGTCGATGACGTACCAGTTCTTCTCGACGTCGCCGGGCTTCGGTGTGTACGTGCGCACGGGCGTAGCCTTCGTTTCTCTGTCGTCGGGCGGCGTCGTGCGCGTTGGCGCATGGGCCGTCCATGGTCTGGTGGTGCTCGCTGCGCGCATCCGCGCCGCTGCGCCGGCGAGTGGGAGCACCGGGGAGCGCAAAGGGATGCACAACGACATCCAAGAGTACCGCCGGCCGCCGCGCTGGGTCAAACGGCGGCGGACGGCGATATGAGTGAGACGTGCCACCCGGGTCAGCCGGGCGTGCCGCCCTCACCGGTGAGCCCGATGGGGTCGTCCTCCTCGCGGATGCGCACGGCGGCCTCCTCGGCCGTGGCGGCACCGCCGGCGACGCCGACGTCCTGGGCCATCATGTCCTGCTCGCGCTCACCCAGCGGGCCGACGGCCTCCTCGGAGACGGCCTCGATGCGGCCGGCACGGTCCGGCTCACGGTGCGCCTCCGGCTGCTGCGGCTCCTCCCAGACCTCCGGCTCCTCCTGGTCGAGCCGCTCGGCGATCGTGTCGCCCTCGATCTGCTCCGCCTGGGTGAGGTTCTTGCCCCGGAGCGGGTCGCGGTCCAGCGGGACGTAGCCCTCGTCCATGACGTCGTCGACGCCTCGCTGCTCGAGGGTGTCCTCCTGGGGCAGCTTGTCCGTGTCGCCCTCACCGGGGAGGGACGGGTCTGGGCTGGTTGCTGGGGTGTCTCCTGGCTCGGTCATGCCTCCCAATCTGCCACCGGCCTCCCGGGCCCGCACGGGGAGAGGAACGCCTACCGGGTGGGGAGGGTGCGGACGTTGCGCGCCTGTGCAGCCCGGGTGGCGAGCTCCTCGTCGGCGGGGTAGCCGACCTCCTCGAGGGTGAGCCCGTGGGCCGCGACGACGGTGACCCCGGGGTCCCGGCGCCCGGCGGCGAGGACCGCGGCGGGCCAGTCGACGGGCCGGCGTCCCTCCCCCACCGCGAGGCTCGCGCCGACGAGCGCCCGCACCATGGAGTGGCAGAAGGCGTCCGCGCGGACCGTCGCGACGACCAGCCCGTCGGCCCGCCGCTCCCAGCGCAGCTCCTCGAGGGTGCGGATCGTCGTGGCCCCCTCGCGGGGCTTGCAGTACGCGGCGAAGTCGTGCTCCCCGCGCAGCCACTGGGCGGCGACGTCCATGGCCGCGACGTCGAGCGGGCGCCCGTGCCACAGGACGTCACGGCGCCGCATCGGGTCGCGGGCCGCGGGGGTGTCCGCCACGCGGTAGGCGTAGCGGCGCCACACCGCGGAGAAGCGGGCGTCGAAGCCGGGCGGCGCGATCCGCACGCGGTGGACGACGACGTCACCCGCCCCGCGGGGGCGGGCGTCCCGGGCGAGGACGCCGGCGAGACGGGAGACGAGGGCCTCCTCGGGCGGGCGCTCGCTGCGCCCGGGCGCCGCCCGCCACGCGGCGAGGGGCACGTCGAGGTGGGCGACCTGGCCGCGCGCGTGGACCCCCGCGTCGGTGCGCCCGGCGACCGTCAGCCGCGCGGGCGCCGCCAGGCGCAGGACCGTGGTCAGTGCCTCCTCCAGGGTCCCCTGGACGGTCCGCAGGCCGGGCTGGGTGGCCCACCCGGCGAAGTCCGTGCCGTCGTAGCGGAGGTCCAGCCGCAGCCGGACCGTCTCGTCCTCGGGGGCAGCGCTCACGCCTTGCAGGCTAGTACCGTCCCCGGGGTGGACCCACTGAGCACCGCACGCCGCGGACCGACCACCCTCGCCGTCGACTGCGGGGGCGGCGGGATCAAGGCCTCGGTGCTCGACGCGGCCGGCACGATGCATGCCCAGCCGGTCCGGGCGGCCACGCCCTACCCCCTGCCGCCGCAGCGGCTCGTCGACACGATCCGGTCCCTGGCCGACCAGCTGCCGCCCGCCGAGCGCGCCACCGTGGGGATCCCGGGGATGATCCGGCACGGCGTGGTCGTCACGACCCCGCACTACGTCACGCGCGGCGGCCCCCGGACCAAGGTGCTGCCCGACCTCGTCGAGGCGTGGGAGAACCTGGACCTCCAGGAGGCGCTGAGCGCCGAGCTCGGCGTGCCCGTGCTCCTCCTCAACGACGCCGAGGTCCACGGCGCGGGCGTCGTCGCCGGGGCCGGGCTCGAGCTCGTCGTCACCCTCGGCACGGGCCTGGGCAACGCCCTGTTCGACGGCGGCCGGCTGGCCCCGCACCTCGAGCTCTCCCGGGCGCAGGCCCGGTGGGGCCTCACCTACGACGAGTACATCGGCGAGCACGAACGGCTGCGCCTGGGGGACGCGATGTGGTCGCGGCGGGTGCGGCAGGTCGTCGACTCCCTGCGTCCGGTCGTCCTGTGGGACCGGCTCTACCTCGGCGGCGGCAACTCGCGCCGCATCACCGGCCCGACCCTCGACCGGCTGGGCGACGACGTCGTCATCGTCCCCAACAGCGCGGGCATCGTCGGCGGGGTGCGGGCCTGGGAGCTGGGCGGGATCACGCCGAGCGGGCGGTCCTGACCGAGCCGGGTGCGACCTCCTCGACGAGGTCGAGCACGATCCGGCTGAACGCCTCGGGGCGCACGAGGGAGACGAGGTGGGTGGCCCCCGGCACGATCTCCAGGCGCCCGTCCCGGCAGGCGGCGAGGAAGCGCCGCTCCTGGGTGCGGAAGTGGTCCCAGCGGCCGTTGACGAGCCGCACGGGCGCGTCGATGGCGCGCAGGTCGGCGATCGGGTCGAGACCGCCGACGGCGGCGAGCGCCGCGTCCATCACCCCGAGCTCCATGCCGCCCTCGTGGAGGTCCGCGAGCGCCGCGGGCGGCAGCGCCACCCGTGCGAGGGTGTCGTTGAGCCACCGGCCGCCGTCGGGCAGGCGCGCGATGAGCGCGGCGACCCGCCGGTAGGCGGCCAGTCCGGGACCGCGCGGCCGCGTGGAGCACCCCGCCGCCACCACGCCCACCACCCGCTGCTGGGTCCGCGCCGCCCAGTCCAGGGTGAGGTAGCCGCCGAGCGAGAGGCCCACGACGACGACGGCGCCCCCGGCCGCGCGGGCCGCCTCCTCGACCGCCGCGCGCGCGCCGTCGACGGTGAAGGGCTCCCCCGCGCGCTCCCCGTGGCCGGGCAGGTCCGGGGCGAGGGCCGGCACGCCGGCCTCCTCGAGCGCGGCGAGCTGGGGGCGCCACATCGTGCGGGAGGCACGGATGCCGTGGACGAGGACGACCGAGACGCGGCTCACGGCCCCACCCTGCCACGCGCGGCGGGGGTGACGTTCGGCCGTCGGCGCGAATCACCCAGGGACCCCCCGCCCCGCCCCGCCCGCCAACCTTCGGGTGCCCGTAGCGTCCCCCTCACACCGGCGCCCGGGCCTCCACCCAGCCGGGCGTCACCCGTCACCCAGGAGAGGAGGACGCATGGCCTACACAGCACCTCGGCTCGACGAGGTCGGCACCGTCCACGGGCTCACGCTCGGTCGCCAGACACCGGGTCCGAAGAAGGACAACTCGGTCTGGTCCGGCTACGCCGGGCCGCCGGACAAGCCACCGGCCGGCCCGCACCCGCCGGTCGGCTCCCGCTGACGGACGGGGGCCTCACCGGGAGACCGGTGAGGCCCCCGTTCCTGCACTGTCCTCCACCGCCCGGAGGTAGATTTCCAGGGCCTCCTCCCCCGCCGTCACCCTCGCGACGGTGGCACCCTCGCGCGGCGCGAGCCGGTCGACGACCCCCTGGCCCGCGTTCCGCGCCACCTGGGCGACGGTGCGCAGCGCGCCGGGACGGACCGCGCGGGCCACGAGGCGCGAGGGCGAGGCGTCGCGGCGCTGCCGCTCCACCGGGACGAGCCGGTCGACGGCGTCGAGGACCACGCGCAGCGGCAGGGACGTCCCCAGCATCCGGTAGACGTCCGCCGGCACCGGGGTGCCGAGGGTCGCCGTGGCCCGCCGCAGCGCGAGCGCCAGCTGCGCCTGGGCGCCCCACTCGGTGGCGCGCGCCGCGACCACCCGCCAGCTGCCGACCTGACGGCTGAGCTGGTCGACGTCGACCATCCAGGCGAGCCGGTTGCCACCCGCGAGGGCGGCGTGCAGCGCGACGTGGACGAGGGCGTCCGCCTCGTCCAGCGCCCACGCCTGGCCCAGGCCGATGCGCACCCGGCGGCGCCGCGCGAGCAGCGCGTCGGTGTCGATCCGGAAGAGGCGGCGCCGCGAGCCCATGTTGATCATCGCCCAGTGGAGGTCGACCTGGATGCCCGCGGGGGTGAACCAGTGCATCTCGCCCGGGGTCTGGGGGTTGCGGAGCATGTCCTCGTAGTCGCCCACCTCCCACCCGGCCGCGAGCAGTGCGCGACTGACCGCTCGCAGGTCCTGCGGTGCGACGAGCAGGTCGAGGTCGCCGTAGGGCCGCACGCCGGGCACGGGGTGGGCGAGCTCGGACAGGACCGGCCCCTTGAAGACGACCCAGGGGACGTCGGCGAGCACCTCGGACACGTGGGCCAGGAGCATCCCGGCGCGGATGTGGAGCGACTTCGCGGCGTCCCGGTCCGCCCGCAGCGCCTCGGCCACCGCCGGGGCCGTCTCCCGCAGACGGACGTGGGCGAGCGGCGAGACCCGGTGGTGGCGGGCGGCCGCCACCACGGCATCGGCCGGCAGGGAGGCGGCGGCCGTGACGTCGCCGTCGTCGCGGCACACGGCGCGGAGGAGCTCGCCGACCGCCCGGTCGTGGTTCGTGCGCGTCATGCCGTTCCCGTCCTCGCCCGCCGTCGGTTCCGGCGCTACCGGGAGCGTAGCGACGGCACGGGTGCGGGACGGCGTGATTGCCGGACGCTCGCCGGGGCGCCCGGGGTGAGCGTCCGGGTGAGCGCGGCGCCCCGGGAGCGTCATCCGGGGGTCATCCACGTTCTCGCGCGACAACCGTCGTCAAGGACGGGGCCCGTCCCTAGGCTCGGTCCCAGTCGGCGGCACCCCCGTTCGCCGACCACACGGCCCCTCCGGGCGTCATGGCTCATCGCTCACGAAGGAGAAGGACATGAAGTACGACGCACCCCGTATGACCGAGGTCGGCAGCGTCCGCGACCTCACGCTCGGCAAGCTCGCCTCCGGTCCGAAGAAGGACAACAACATCTGGTGGGACATCTGGGGCGACCCGGCCGACCCGCACCCGCCCGTCGGCTCCCGCTGAGCAGGCCAGCTGCGGGTCGGACGGTCCACGTGGACCGTCCGGCCCGCAGCACGTCCCCCCGTCCCGAGGAGAGGTCCCCCGCGTGAGCGCACCGACGGCGCAGGCCACCTTCACCGGCCTCACCCGGGCCGAGACCCTCCTGGCACTGCCCGAGGCCACCACCGTGCCGGTGCCCGTCGAGCGCACCGGGCTCGGCGCGCGGGCCACCCTCGAGGCGATCCTGCTCGACGCCCTGTCCACGCCACCGTGCCGCGTCCTCTTCTCCGGGGGCCGGGACTCCTCCGCCCTCCTCGCCCTCGCTGCCCATGTGGCCCGGCGGCACGGCCTGCCCGCGCCCGTGCCGGTGACGGTCCGCCACCCGACGGCGCCTGAGGCGGACGAGACCGCCTGGCAGGAGCTCGTCCTCGACCATCTCGGTCTTCCCGACCACCTCGTGCTCGAGTTCGACGGCGAGCAGCGTCTCCTCGGCGAGGTCGCCACCGCGGCGCTGCACCGGCACGGCCCGGTGTGGCCCGAGGCCGTCCAGCTCCACGGGGCCGTCTACCGCCACCTCGACCCCGGCGTCGTCATCTCCGGGGAGGGGGGCGACGCCATCCTCGACGGGCAGCGGATGGGCGCGGTGCGCGACGCCCTGGCCCTCACCCGTCCCCGCCGGCGCCACCTGCGCCAGGGACTCCGGGCGGCCCGTCCGAACATCCTGCGCCGCCGCGACATCCGCGCCCAGGGTGCGTCGATCAGCCCTCCGTGGCTCCGCCCCGCCGCCGCGGACGAGTACCTCGGCCGCGTGACGACGCTGGCGCAGGAGCCGCTGCGCTGGGACCGCGCGACCCGGGAGGCCCTGCGCTCCCGCCCCATGGCCGTGGCCATGGCGAACTTCGACGCCGGGATCGCCGAGTACGGCTCCCGGCCGGTCAACCCCTTCGCCGACCTCCGGTTCGCCGACGCCCTCGCGGCGGAGGCCGGCCCGCTCGGCTGGGGGGACCGCACGGCGGTCTTCCGGCGTCTGTTCCACGACGTCCTGCCGGACCGCGTGCTCAGCCGCCGCTCCAAGGCCTCCTTCAACTCCACCCGGTGGGGCCCGGAGGAGCGCGCGTTCGCCCGGGCCTGGGACGGCACCGGCCTCGACCCCGACTGGGTCGACCCCGTCGCGCTGCGGTCCGCGTGGCTGGAGGAGGACCCTCACCCGGCGGCCGACTACCTCCTCCACGTCGCCTGGTGCCAGTCCCGGGGCATCCCGACGCCGCTCGAGGACGCGCCGTGAGCCGGCCCGTCCGCACGCTGCTGCGCCGCCACCCCCGCACCTGGGTCCGCGCGGTCCGGACGGCGGCCCTCGCGGCGGCCGTCGAGCTCGGCCTGCGCGTCCTGCCGCTGCCCCGGCTCGCCCGGCTGCTGCGGGTGCGGCTCGTCCTCGACGGCACCGCCGGCCGGCGGACCGACCCGCGGCTCATCCGGCTGACCGAGGACGAGCGTGAGCGGCTCGACGTCACGTGGCGGGTGCTGCGGCACCGCCCCTTCAACGGGACCTGCCTGCGCCGCGCCCTGCTCGGCGCGCACGCGCTGCGGTACCGCGACCACGCGGTCCGCATCGGCGTGCAGAAGGTCGCCGGCGAGGTCAAGGCGCACGCCTGGCTGGAGGTCGACGGGATCGTCGTCGACCCGGACGGCGTCGAGAGCTTCCGTACCCTCACGACCGGAGTCCCCGCATGAGCCCCGAACCGCCCCAGCGCCTCTACGGCCTCACCGTCGCGGCCGGCTTCGCCCTCCACCAGCACCGCCCCGCCCCCGCGGGGTCGCGGGTGGACGTCACGGTCGTCGACGGGGCGCCCATGGAGGAGGACCGGCGGACCCCCCCGGGCACCGTCCTCCTCGACTTCGGGACCGACCCCGACCGCTGGTACACGGTGACCCGCGACGACGACGGCTCGGTCCTCCTGCGCGTCCACGGCGTCTGCGACTTCGCCATCAGCCCCGACCTGTCCGAGGTCACCCTCCACCTCGTCCACGGGGCCGCGCCGGGCATGCGGGCGATCATGACGACCGGGACCCTGCTCGCCCTCCAGCTCTACCTGCGCGGCCACGCCGTCCTCCACGCGAGCGCCGTCGAGCGGGACGGGACCGCCGTCGCCTTCCTCGGGCACTCCGGGATGGGCAAGAGCACCCTCGCCGCACTCCTGTGCGCGCAGGGTGCCCGCGTCGTGAGCGACGACGTCGTGCCGGTGACGACGGGCGACGTCCCCCTCGTCCCCCTCGGGGCGACCGAGCTGCGGCTGCGCGCGGGCGCCGAGGCGGTGACGGCGGGACTGAGCGACCTCCGGTCACGGGTCAGCGCCGACGACCGGACCGTCGTGGGGCTGCCCTCGCCCGGCACCGACGCGGTCCCGCTCGGCGCCGTCGTCATCCCTCGGCCCAACCGGGAGGGGCGGCTCGAGCTGGAGCCCCTCGACGCGAAGTCGGCACTCTTCGCGCTCATGAGCTTCCCCCGGCTCATGGGCTGGCAGGACCCCACCGTCCTCGCCCAGGTGTTCACCCACGCGTCCTGGCTCGCCCGCAGCGTGCCCGTCCTCGTGGGGCACGTGCCGTGGGGGCCGCCGTTCCGCGAGGACATCGCGCCGGCGATCTGGGCGGCGGTCGACCGCCTGTCCCCCGCCTACCGCGCCTGAGGGACTCCCGGGTCGCCGAGGTAGGCGGCGGCCTGGAGACGGAACAGCTCGGCGTACATGCCCTCCCGGGCCATGAGCTCGTCGTGGGAGCCCGCCTCGACGACCTGTCCCTGGTCGAGGACGTAGATGACGTCGGCGGCACGCACCGAGGAGAAGCGGTGCGAGATGAACACGGCGGTTCGTCCGGCGAGCACGGAGCGCAGCGAGTCGTACAGGGCGCTCTCCGCGCGGGGGTCGAGGGCCGCGGTGGGCTCGTCGAGGATCATCAGCTGCGCGTCGCGGTAGAAGGCGCGGGCGATCGCCACCCGCTGCCACTGGCCGCCCGAGAGGTCGCGTCCGCCCTTGAACATCCGGGACAGGATGGTGTCGTAGCCGGCAGGGAGCGCCTCGAGGAAGTCGGCGGCGCCGGCGCGGCGCGCGGCCTCGTCCACGCGCCCGCCGTCGGGGTCGGCCGTGGCGCGGCCGAAGGCGATGTTCTCGCGGGCCGTGAAGGCGTACCGGACGAAGTCCTGGAAGATCACGGCGACGCGGTCGCGCACCGAGACCCGCGAGTACGCGCGGGTGTCGCGGCCGTCCCACCGCACGGCCCCGGCGCTGGGGTCGTACAGGCCGGCGAGGATCTTGGCGAGCGTCGTCTTGCCCGAGCCGTTCTCCCCCACGAGGGCGACGACCTGCCCGCGGCGGATGCGCAGGTCCACGCCCCGCAGTGCCTCGGTGGCGCTGCCCGGGTAGCTGAAGCGGACGTCCTCGACCGTGATCTCCCCGAAGGTCGGGGGCGCCGGGTCCCCCTCCTCCTCGTCGCGCGCCGTGGCCGCGAGGTCCATGAACTGGTCGACGTCGGAGAGGAAGAGCCCGGCCTCGAAGATCGACTGCATGCCGCGCAGCAGGGCCTGGACCTGTCCCTGGAGCATCCTGATCGCGACGATGGCGGCGCCGGCCTGGGCCACGGACACTGCGCCGCGGCCGATGAGCGTGACGAGCACGAGGAGGGTGCCGGTGAGGACAGCGGCGGACCCGAGGTTCCCGACGGTGCTCAGGGCCAGCCGTCGCCGCAGGTGACGCGCGAGGTCGGCGAGGTACCGGGCGTAGAGCTCGTCGAAGCGTGACCGGAACGGCCCGCCGAGGTCGAAGGCGCGGACCTCCTTGGCCTCGTCCCGCGTGGTGAGGAGGTAGCTGAGGTAGTAGCGCTGCCGCTGGCGCGGCGTCTGCGCGACCATGAACTGGAACTCGCGCCGGCTCTCGCGCCGGTTGGTGAGGATCATCGGCAGCCCGCCGAGCAGGAGCAGCGGCAGCAGCACCGGGTGGATGCCCGCGAGGACGGCGCCCACGCCGACCGTCGCGGCCAGGCCGCCGACGATCCCGAGCAGAGCCTGGGTCACCTGGAAGGGTCGGCTCGTCGCGCTCGCCTCGACCCGCTGTAGCCGGTCGTAGAAGGAGGCCGACTCGAAGTGGCGCAGGGAGACGGCGGTGGCCGCGTCCAGGACGTCCTGGTAGGTGCGCCGGGCCACGGACTCACCGAGGAAGCGGCTCATGCTCCCGCGCACCGAGTCGAGCAGCGCGGCCGCGGCCATGAGTCCCGCGAGGCCGAGCGTCGCGGCGACGAGCACGGTCGGCACGCCGCCGCCCGGACCCAGCTCGAGCACGGCCGAGAGGAAGGACTCGACGACGAGCACCTGGCCCGCCAGGACGAGCGCCGCGATCACCTGGACGACGAGGAGCCCGACGAACAGCAGCCGTCCGGAGCCCCAGACGAGGCGCGTCGAGCGGCGGACCAGCTGCCACAGGCGGCCGGCGGAGCGACGCTGGTTGCGGCTCTCGATCTGGAGGTCGAGGGGGTCGAGCGGCTCGGACTCCTCGGTCATCGCCCGGCCTCGCGGCTGGTCACCGCAGCAGCCCCTTGGCGGCGAGGTCGGCGGCGAAGGCCGCCGCGTCCGCCTCGGCCGTCGCACGGTCGATCCCGTACTCCGCGACGAGCGCGTCGGCGAGGTCCTCGACGGACCGCTCCTCGGTGAGCAGCTTGGCCAGGTGGGCGCCGGCCACGTTCGTCGTGAGGTAGACCGAGCGCGCGGTGTCGAGGATGACCAGCTCGTCGTCGATCTCCTGCCAGGTGATGCCCTCGCTGCGCAGCTGCACGTGCACTCCCTCTCGAGTCCTCCGGCCGCTGTCGCGCGCCCGGGACCGCGCGGGCGCGGCGACGCGGCCCGGCAGTCGTGGTGAGCGTACTGCCGGGGTCGGCCGCGTCACGGGGGCGGGGCGGACGATCGTGGGTGCACGCGAGGCCCCACACCCGGGTGAGGGTGAGGGGCCTCGCGACTCGTCGGGGTGACCTTGTGGGTTCCCCGAGCAGGTGGACCGGCTCGCGCCGGTCGTCAGTCAGCCGCGCGGGTTGGCGTGCCCCGTGGGGGACTCGTCGGCCCGCGCGTCGGTGGCGGCGTCGGTGGCAGCCTGGGCGGAGGACTCGGCGGCGGCCTGCTGGGCCTCCTGCGTCTCCTCGGCCTTGGCGTCCTCGACGGCGTCGGCGGCCTCGTCGGAGACCGTGGTCTCGGGGGCCTCGACGGCGGGCGTCGTGGCCTCCTTCGCGGCGCGCTCGACGGCCTTCTCGGCCTCACGGACGGTGGCCTGCTTGGGGCTCACCGGCTCCATGACGAGCTCGATGACGGCCATGGGGGCGTTGTCGCCCTTGCGGGGGGCCGTCTTGGTGATCCGGGTGTAGCCACCCTGACGCTCGGCCATGGCCGGCGCGATCTCCGCGAACAGGTCGTGCACGACGCCCTTGTCACGGATCGTGGCCATCACCTTGCGGCGGGCGTGCAGGTCGCCACGCTTGCCGAGGGTGATGAGCTTCTCGACGACCGGGCGCAGGCGCTTGGCGCGGTGCTCCGTCGTCGTGATCGAGCGGTGCTCGAGCAGCGCCGTGGCGAGGTTCGCAAGCATGTGACGCTCGTGGGCGGGGCTGCCACCAAGACGGGGGCCCTTAGCGGGAGTGGGCATGATCTCTCCTGTTGTGAATCGTTGGTGGCGTCAGTCGCGCGCGTCGTCGCTGAACTCGACGTCGCCCTCGTAGTCCGACTCGTCGTCGACCTGCGAGATGTCGAAGTCGACCGGGCTGTCCTTGAGACCGAGACCGAGAGCAGCAAGCTTCTCGCGGATCTCGCCGATCGACTTGGAACCGAAGTTACGGATGTCGAGCAGGTCGGCCTCGCTGCGGGCCACGAGCTCGCCCACCGAGTGGATGCCCTCGCGCTTGAGGCAGTTGTACGAGCGCGACTGCAGCCCGAGCTCCTCGATCGGGAGTGCGAGGTCCGCGGCCAGGGCGGCGTCGGTCGGCGAGGGGCCGATCTCGATGCCCTCGGCCTCGACGTTGAGCTCCCGGGCCAGGCCGAAGAGCTCGACGAGCGTCTTGCCGGCGGAGGCGAGCGCGTCGCGCGGGGTGATCGCGTTCTTCGTCTCGACGTCGACGACGAGGCGGTCGAAGTCGGTGCGCTGCTCCACACGGGTGGCCTCGACCTTGTAGGTCACCTTGAGGACCGGGGAGTAGATCGAGTCGACCGGCACGCGGCCGATCTCCGAGTCGAAGCTCTTGTTCTGGCTCGCCGAGACGTAGCCGCGGCCACGCTCGACGGTCAGCTCGACCTCGAGCTTGCCCTTGGCGTTGATGGTCGCCAGGTGCAGGTCGGGGTTGTGGACCTCGACGCCGGCCGGCGGGGTGATGTCACCGGCGGTGACGACGCCCGGGCCCTGCTTGCGCAGGTACATGACCACGGGCTCGTCGTGCTCCGAGGAGACGACGATGCCCTTGACGTTGAGGATGATCTCGGTGACGTCCTCCTTCACGCCCGGGACGGTCGTGAACTCGTGGAGGACACCATCGATCCGGATGCTCGTGACGGCAGCACCGGGGATCGAGGAGAGCAGGGTGCGACGCAGGGAGTTGCCGAGGGTGTAGCCGAAGCCGGGCTCGAGCGGCTCGATGGCGAACCGGGAGCGCTGAGGGCTGACGACCTCTTCGGTCAGGGTGGGGCGCTGTGCGATGAGCACGATGTGTTCCTTTCAGCAGGCATCCGCTATATGACGCCGTGCAGGGCACCCGCCGGGCATCGGTCCGGCCGGCGGGAGGGTGAGACGGAGCCTCACGTGCTGCCGCACGCCGCCCCGTGGGGGCGGCGTGCGGCGTGAGACTCAGACGCGGCGGCGCTTGGGCGGACGGCAGCCGTTGTGGGCCTGGGGGGTGACGTCCTGGATCGAGCCCACCTCGAGGCCGGCGGCCGTGAGGGAGCGGATCGCGGTCTCACGGCCGGAGCCGGGACCCTTGACGAAGACGTCGACCTTCTTCATGCCGTGCTCCTGGGCGCGGCGAGCCGCGGCCTCGGCAGCCATCTGGGCGGCGAAGGGCGTCGACTTGCGCGAGCCCTTGAAGCCGACCTGGCCCGAGGAGGCCCAGGCGATGACGGCGCCGTTGGGGTCGGTGAGCGTGACGATCGTGTTGTTGAACGTGCTCTTGATGTACGCGTGACCGTGCGTGACGTTCTTGCGCTGATTCCGGCGCGGCTTGCGGGCCGTGGACGCCGAGCGGGTCTTGGGGGGCATGCGGTGCTTCTCTCCTGGTCGTCGGACCGGTGGCAGTCGGCGCGGTGAGCGCCGGGACGTGCGACCGGACTACTTAGCGGGCCTTCTTCTTGCCGGCCACGGTGCGCTTGGGGCCCTTGCGGGTACGCGCGTTGGTCTTCGTGCGCTGGCCGCGGACGGGCAGTCCACGACGGTGACGCAGGCCCTGGTAGGAACCGATCTCCACCTTGCGGCGGATGTCGGCCTGGACCTCACGGCGCAGGTCTCCTTCGACCTTGAAGCTGCCCTCGATGTAGTCACGGAGAGCGACCAGGTCGCTGTCGGTCATGTCCTTGACGCGAAGGTCGGGGCTGACGCCCGTCGCCTCGAGCGCCTGCTTGGCGCGGGTGCGCCCGACGCCGTAGATGTAGGTGAGCGCGATCTCGAGCCGCTTTTCGCGGGGGAGGTCGACGCCGACGAGTCGTGCCAACTTGTGCTCCTTGTGCTGCTCGGAGGTCTCCCGCACCACCCTCCCGTCCGAGCTGGACGGGCCTCGGCCTCCGAGCCGAGGGTTGCTCCCGTGGGAGCTAGCGGTGCGTTTGGCGGCAGGACGCCGCCGTCGTCAGATCAGCCCTGACGCTGCTTGTGACGAAGGTTGGTGCAGATCACCATCACGCGGCCGTGACGACGGATGACCTTGCAGTTGTCGCAGATCTTCTTGACGCTGGGCTTGACCTTCATGGCATTCCTCCGCCGCCGCGCCGGCGCACTGGGCACCGCGACGGCGATTGTCGAGTGGTTACTTGTAGCGGTAGACGATGCGACCCCGGGTGAGGTCGTACGGGCTCAGCTCAACGACGACCCGGTCCTCAGGGAGGATCCGGATGTAGTTCTGACGCATCTTGCCCGAGATGTGTGCGAGCACCTTGTGGCCGTTGCTCAGCTCCACCCGGAACATCGCGTTGGGCAGCGCTTCGACAACGCTGCCCTCGATCTCGATGACGCCGTCCTTCTTCGCCATATCCTCCGCTAACTCTTCTCTCCTGCATGGCCGCCGACGTCTCGCGACGCCGGCGGGGCGTACCGTGGAACACGCCCGTCCCCCAAGTTCCAGGCAGGGAAGTGGCAGGCACGCTCGTCCAGCGCTCCATCATACGACATCGCGCCTGCACCCGCGTGCATGACCTCCCTCACAGGGGGTGCACGGGCGGGGCCGTCCGAGGACGGCCCCGCCCGGCTGGGGAGGTGTGTCGCGCGGCTCGCCCCCGGGACCGATCACAAGCACCGGGGATTCGCGCGACCCTGCCTCACCCTGGACCCCGGCCGGCCGGGCAGAGCCGGCCGGGGTGGTCTAGTGGCCGGGTGGCTGCCCGGCGGCTGCGGTCCGGCGGCGGGCGAGGAGCGCGAGGCCCGCACCGAGGGCGGCGGCGAGTCCGGCGAGGGCGACGATCCGCCCGACGTCGGCACCCGTGTCCTGCAGCCGCCCCGTGCTCGAGCCGGCCGCCGGCGGTACGTCGACCTCGGACAGGCCGTGGGTCTCGGTCGGGACCGGCAGCGGCTCCACCCCGGACTCCGGGGGGAGCTCGGCGCCGATCTCGAGGAGGACGTCGAAGGAGGCGCTGCGCGGGGCGACGTTGGCACGGTTCCCCGAGGTCGCCCCGACGGGCAGCTCGTAGCCCACCGTGAGGGGCACCTCCCGGCCCTTGGCCAGCTCGACCTCCAGGACGGGGGTCGTGCCGTTGGCGTCGAGCTCGGCGAAGGACGCCGAGCCGCCGGGCCAGCGCAGGACGAGGTCGTCGTAGAAGCTGCCCTCGTCCTCCCCGCTCGCGTGGTGCACGTCGGGCGCCGCGGGGTCGAGGACGTCGACGTTGACGATGCTGGCACGCAGCGTGCCCGTCGCCGGGCCGTCGTTGCGCACGAGCACGGTCCGGCTGGCGGAGTCGCCCGGCACCGTGACCGGCGTCCCGAGGAAGCTCTCGGTCGTCACGCCGGTGTACGTGGTGCCGTCCCACGACAGGTGGATGGACTCGTCGTAGGGCACGGCTGCGTGCGCGCTGCCCGCGCCGAGCCCGACGGCGACTGCTGCCGCGGCGACGGTGCTGAGTACTCGGCTCACGGCTGCTCCCCGGGACGGAAGGTGGTGGAGGTGAAGGTGATGGTGTGGACGGGCTCGGCGGCCGGGTCGTGCCGGGCGACGACGGTGGCGTCCCACGTGTCCTCCGCCCGGACCTCGGTACCTTCGGGCGCACGTGCCGTGACGCCGGCGGTGTTGGCGTACTCGCCGACCTCCGGGGCGCCGTCGTAGGCGGCGTACAGGCACCAGAACTCGGCAACCGGGTCGGTGCTCTCGGAGTACGTGCTCGGGACGGGGGTGGACTCGTAGCCGCTCGGCTCGGGGACGCTCTCCGGGGAGAGCACCTCGATGCGGCAGTCACCCGGCGAGTCGACGGCGAAGAGCGTCGGGCGCGCGGCGCCGAACACACCGCTCCCCCAGTCCGCCGGCGGGGTGACGACGTAGTGCAGGCCCTTGTTGCCCTGGCTGAGGGAGTCGACCTGGACGGCGACGGCGATCTCGCCGTCGCTGACGAGCCGGGCGGCCTCCTGCGGGCCGACCGAGTACACCGCGCTGCCGGTCGGCGCCGGCTCGGTGGCGCCGGGGGCCCCGACGGCGAAGGACTGGTAGCCGGCGGCGACGCTGCCGCCGAGCTCGGCCGAGTCGCTCCACAGGGCGAGGGAGACCCCGCCGATGCCGAGGCAGGCACCGGTGAGGCCGGCGACAGCGGCGGTGACCGTCGTGCGGCGTGTCGTGGTCATGAGGTGAAGCCCTCTCCGGTGCGGACCTGCTCGAGGTCGACGACGACGGTTCCCAGGTCCGTGAGCTGGGCGGCCGCGTCCGCCCCGACGCGGTCGCCCGTGCCCCGGCCCAGGGTGAGGGCGACCTCGACGGTGAGGACGCGACCGTCGTCGTCGAGGGTGACCAGCCGCTCCTCACCGAGCGGGACGCCCGAGACGAGGGGGTCGCCCGCCTCGTCCAGCACCGCGTAGGTGGCGGTGACGCCGTCGGGAAGGGCGGGTTCCCGCTCCCAGCCGACGGTGAGCCGGCCGCGCAGGTTGTCACCCTCGAGCTCGGTGCTGAGCTGCTGGCTCATGAGGAGCGAGTCACCGGGGCGGGCGAGGAAGGTGTCCGGGTCGACGCGCCGCGGCGTGCCGGGCACGTCCACCGAGGTCTCGTGCCACACCGTCCCACCGACCGTGTCGATGTGGAGGTTGCCGGCGGTGATGGTGCCCAGGGGCATGTCTGCGGCAGCGTGCCAGAGGGCGACGGTGCCGCCCGCGCCGGTGGCGCCCGCGAGGAGCGCGGCACCGGCGACGAGAGGAAGGGACCCGCGGCGCCGGCGAGCCCGGCGGGGGGTGGGACGAGTGGTCACGACTCTCCTGTGGTGATCTGCCCGGGGCCGCGACGGCGGCCGGCACGGGAGTCTGCGATGACGAGGTAGCTGCCGTACCCGATGAGGAGGCAGGCGACGGCGGTGACGACGATGCCGCGGTTGGGTCCGACCGCGTCGGAGAGGTGACCGACGTAGGGGACGTGGTAGACGACCCGTCCCATGACCTGCTCGGCCGCGACGGGGTCGTCGTCGGCACCGTTCGCGTCGCCGCGGGTGATGTAGGCGGTCTCGGCGCCCAGGCTGACGCCGACGACGCGGTGGGTGATCAGCGTGGGGTCCCCGGTGACGGGCTGGAAGGTGACGACGTCACCGACCTCGTACCGCTCCTGCGGGACCGACACGACCATGTCGCCCGGCGAGTAGGTCGGCTCCATGGAGCCGGTGAGCACCGTCAGCGCCGCACCGCCCAGCACGCGGGGGACGACGGCGACGGCGGCAGCGAGGAGGAGCAGTGCAACGAGCAGGACGGCGGTCGTCCCGGTGAGGACCGCCCGCCAGAAGGTGCCCGTGGGCGCCTCGGCAGGTGCCGGCGTCGTGCCGGGGGCTGCGACGGTCGTGGCCATGGTGCTCCTTCCTCTGCTGGTCGGGTGGGGGTGGGTGGGGGCCCGCCGGGGGGTGCGTGCCCCCACCCGGGGGGCGCTCAGAAGCCGCCGACGCCTCCGTCACGCACCTGCGTGAGGGTCACGTCGAAGGCCTCGAGCGCGGCCTGGGCCTCGACGAGGTCGCGCTCGGCGACGTCCTCGTCGAAGGTCACGCTGAGGACGACCTCGAGGTTCGGGGTGCCGGTGAGCGCGGCGGGCAGCGTGTGGAGCGGGGCCACGTTCTGCGAGTTGTCCGCGGAGGCGAAGCGCAGGGGCTGCGCCGCGGCGAGCGGGGTCGCGTCGACGATGGTCTCGCCGTCGAGACGGACCTCGTAGGTGGCGTGCTCGGCGAGCTCGGCGAGGAGCTCGCCGTCGCCGGTGACGCCGAGGCGGTCGAGGGAGAGCTCGGCGACGAGGTTGTCGCCCTGGAGCGCCGCGCTCAGGGGCAGGGTGCCCTCGACGGTGTCCCCGGGGACGATGCGGAAGGTGTCGAGGGTGATCTCGTGGTCGCCCTGGGTGCGGTCCGCCGAGACGTCCTTCCACGACACCTCGCCGGCCTCGACGTCGAGGTTGCCGGAGGTGATGACCCCGCCGGCGACCTCGGCGCTGTCGTTCCACAGCGCGAAGGTCGCGCCGCCCATGAGGAGGGCCGCGCCAGCGGCTCCGGCGACGAGGCCCGTGGTCTTCTTGTTCATGTTCGTGTCCTTAGCTGGTGTGATCGGTGACGGCGCGTGCGCGCCTCACCTGACCGAGCGGAGGGGCTCGGGCAGTCTTGGGGGTGAGGGTCAGGGGCGTGCGGTGACGGGCCCTGAGCCCGTGCAGACCATGTGGTCGCCGACGGCGAGGTCTGTTCGTGGGCACCGGACGTCCACGCCCTGGTCGTCGGTGACGACGACGTCGGAGAGGGCGGTCTGACCGGTGTTGCGGACCGTGTAGGTCCAGGTGATGGTCGAGCCGGTCGTCACGGCGGAGCCGGCGCTCAGCTCGCGGGCGCCGTCGAGCTGCGCGGCGGACGGGACGTCCCACGCCCGCTTGACGATCTCGACGCCGGGCTCACGGGTCTGGGTGTTGGTGAAGGTGCACGTGACGTCGTCGCCGACGGCGACGTCGAGCGTGAGGCCGTCGCCGTCACGGGCCACCGCGAGGGGCCGGCCGTTGGCGGTGCAGCTCAGCGTGGACAGCGCCCAGCCCTGGGACCGCTGCGTGGAGGTCATGCGCTCCTCGAGCCGCACCGTCGCCGCGGTCGCGTCGGGTCGGGTGAAGCGCACCGTGTAGCCGACGGAGCCGGACGCTCCGGTCACCTGCGTGCCGCTCGGGGCGAGGGTCCCGCTCCCTGCGGTCCGGGTGGCGGCGAAGGTCCACCCGGCGCCCGGGCGGGCGCTCGCGCCGTAGGGCTGCGCGACCTTGTCGACCGTGATCGTGGCCTGGCAGGTGGCGCCCTTGGCGAGGTTCTGCAGGAGGGGGGCGAGCTCGCGCCAGCCCGTCTGGAAGTAGTCGGCCGTGTTCGCGGAGGCGCCCGCGACGTACCTCGTGGGCCCGGAGACCGCGCGGAGGTTGGCGGCGTCGCCGCTCACGCCCTCCCCGACACCGACGGCGAGAACTCTCGTGCCCTCCGCCTTGAGCGCGTTCGCGGAGAAGATCGCCTGCTCGGTCTCGACGAAGCGGGTGAAGTTGCCCGGTCCGCTGACCGGGGAGCCGGAGTAGGTCGCCATGCCGTCGGTGACGACGATGGCGAGGTCGAAGGCCTGCCCGTCCGCAGCCACCTGGTGGATGCCGCGGTCCCAGTTGGTCCCGCCGGCGGCGGCGTAGGCGTTGATCCGCGAGCGGATCGTCGCCAGGTTGCCGTCGATCGGGAGGAGCTCGGGGTAGTTGCGTCCGCTCGCACTCGTGGTGCGGGGGGCGTTCTGCGCGAAGGTGAAGAGGGACAGGCGCGAGCCGGTGCCCTCGAGCGCCTCGGCGAAGGCGATGGCCGAGGCCTTGAGGTCGCCGACGGCGCCCGCGTCCGCCACGGAGCCGGACAGGTCGAGGACGAGCGCGACGTCGATGCCGGCGCCGCACGTCTGCGGCAGCTGCGGGTTGGCCCGCGAGCTCTGCCAGCGGCCGCCGGAGACCGTCCGGTCGGTGTTCCCTCCCGAGGTCGTCATGAAGTCGCGGCCGGCCGTGTAGGTGGCCCCGGCCCTCAGCTGGGTCCCGGTCCGGAAGCGGTAGGGCGTCGCCTGCTGGACGGTCCCGCCGCCCGTGACGAGCGCCGAGCTGGTGTACCAGCCCTCAGGGGCGGCCTCCTGCACCACCCAGAACTGGCGGTCCAGGTTGACGCCCGCGGGCGTGACGACGACCTGCTCGTACTCCGTGCACCACACCAGGAACCAGCTGATGCACTCGCCGGTGCGCGTGACGGCCTGCTGGGTGTCGGGCACGACGAAGCTGCAGTCGCCCTGCGCGTCGGACACGCACGTCGCCCAGCTGGCCGTGACGGGCGCGGTGGGGCCGGCGGCACCGCCGTCGTGGAGGCGCAGCCGGACGCCGGCGAGCGGGGCGACGGTGGACGCGGTGGCGCGGTCGCCACCCACCTTGACGGTGACGACGGCCGAGGTGCTGCTCGGGCTCGGCACGGCGAGGGGGGCGACGGCTCGCGTCGCGGCGCTCGGACGGCCGGTGGTGGGAGCGGCGACAGGCTCCGTCGCAGGCGCCGTCTCGGCGGCGGCCTCTCCGGCGGGGGACGGCTCCGCGGTGGGCGCCTCCGCCTCGACGGGGGACGGCTCCGCGGTGGGCGCCTCCGCCTCGACAGCGGGAGACGGCTCCACGGTGGGCACCTGCTCCGCGGTGGCGGCGTCCTGCTCGGGGAGCTCGACGGTCGCCGGCGTGGGTGCGGCCTGCTCGGCAGCGTCGCCCGGCTCGCCGCTCGCGACGGACCCCGTCCCGCCGACGACGAGTGCCAGGGTGACGAGGGCCGTCAGGCCGCGGCGCGAGGTGCGCCCGGCCCAGCTGCCCGTTGAGGCTCGGTGCTTCATGGTGTCGTGCTCCGCCCGTGATCGATGACGAGGGGAAGCACACCAGCCGGACGGGCCGCTGCGGGGGCCCGCAGCGAGTGACCGGGAGACGACTGCTCGGGCGCACGCGGGCTAGTCACGACGCGGCGCGCGACGGCGGGGGTGAGAGCGGGCGGGCCACGCTGACGGCGCCGCCCCACAGGACCCGCGGCATCCTGCTAAAGAAGGAGGGTGAGCCCTACTTTCGTAGGACTCACCCTCACCTCACCCGGCGCGTCGACGCACCCCCGTCGCGAGCATCGCGCACCGGCACCTCGGGCGGACCGGGGTCCACATGCTGAGAGATGCGCGGACGGGGCCGTCCTGAGGACGACCCCGTCCGCCGGCCACCGAGCCGGTGCGGGACTGACGCCTGGCGCCGATCACAAACGCCCTGCGGTCCCGGCGGCCGTGGGGGCCGCCCGCGTCCTCACCTGCCGGGCGGTGCTGATGAGGACACGGTGCGGGAGGTGGGGGCCGGGCGACCGGCCCCCACCAGCTCTGTCAGGCCTCCTTCCGGCGCCTGGTCGTGCCGAGGGCGAGACCGCCCGCGGTCAGCAGGGCCGCCAGCAGCGCCGCGCCGGCGACAGCAGCACCGGTCGGCGGCAGTCCGGGCGTCCGCGGCGGGGTGATGTGCGTCGTCGAGCACTCGATGCACACGGGCGGGGGCGTCCCCTCGCCGGTGACGACGTTGCGCAGCCGCACGTCCCAGGCGTCGTCGTCGACGACGACCCGGTAGGTGAGGGTGGC
This sequence comes from Oceanitalea stevensii, assembly GCF_014837105.1. GTDB lineage: Bacteria > Actinomycetota > Actinomycetes > Actinomycetales > Actinomycetaceae > Oceanitalea > Oceanitalea stevensii. The sequence continues at coordinate 1,002,339 of NZ_JACSPO010000001.1, forward strand.
CGTCTCGCTCAGCCGCGGGATGTCCCACACGAGGTCCTCACCGTCCCAGTCGACGCTGCCCACGCTCGCCTCGATCGCGCCGGTGGTCCGGGCGTGCTCGAGGACGTCGGACAGGTCGTCGGTGACCGTGAGGTCCGTCGGGTCGACGTCGCCGGTCGGGGTGGCGGTCACCGTGTAGGTGATCGTGTCGCCCGGGTCGACGGTGCTGCCCGACACGGGGTCCGAGCTCTTCGTCAGCGTCCAGGACGGCTCCCCGATCGGACCACAGTCCTCGGCGGGGATCTCGTCGTTGCCGCTGCGCAGCACGGCCCGGTTGAAGAAGCCGCGCCCGGGGCCACCGTCGGGGTCGCAGACGAGGTTCTCGTCCGGGATGCCGGCGTCCACCTCGACGACGAAGGTGACCTCGTAGCGCTGGACCTGTCCGCCCTCGATGGCGACGAGGTCGAGGATCGGCCCCTCACCGTCCCAGTCGAGGTCCTGCGGGTCCGCGGGGTCGGTGACGTCCCAGGCCTCCTGGTCCAGGATCGTCACCCCCTCCGCGAAGCGCGGGGCGTCGACGAGCTGGTAGTAGGCCAGTGAGTCGCTCGCGGAGTTGTCGACGACGATCGTGTAGCCCACCGTCCACGTGCCGTCCTCCTGCTCGACCGCCGAGTCGAAGACCTTCTCGAGCTCGGGGTGGGCGGGCGGGAGGCAGTCACGGTCGGTGTCGTCCTCACCGTGCGCGGTGAGGGTTGCGGCGTTGAGGAAGCCGCCGCCGTCGGTCCCGTCCTCGCCGCTGCACTGCCCGGCCTCCCCGCCGGTGACGCCGGCGGCGACGGCGGCCGTGACGGTGACGACGTAGGTGTCGCTGTCACCACCGGCGAGCGGCCGGTCGTTGGCCAGGGTCGTCGTGAGCTCGTCGGGCAGGTCGCCCCACACCCCTGCGACGGCCGTGCCCTCGAGCGCCCACTCGGCGGTCAGCGGCGTGATGCCCTCGCTGTACTCGAGGGTGTCGCTGAGGTCGTAGACCCCGCCGACGCTCGAGTCGTTGGAGGCGACGACCTCGTAGACGACCTCCCAGGTGCCGTCGGGCAGCTGGTTCGCGGAGACGGCGGTCTTGTCGACCGACATGTCCGGGTCGGGGATCGGCACGCACGCGTCGTCGTCGTACTCGTCGTTGCCGGAGGTGATGGTGGCCAGGTTGAACAGGCCGTGCCCGGCGTCGGAGCCGTTGAGCCCGCACTCCCGCAGCCCGCCGTCGTCGGTCTCCACGACGTCGGAGAGGCTCACGGTCACGGTGACCGTGTAGGTGTGGGTGGTGGCGGCCGGCAGGAGGACGCCGGTGACGACCTCCGTCTCGGTCACGCCGTCCCAGTCCTCGTAGACCGTGCCGTCGCGCTCGATGCTCGCGTCGAGGATGTCGACACCCTCGACGAAGTCGAACTCGTCGGACAGGTCGTAGCTGACGGCCTGGTCGGCGTCGGGGTTGGCGACGTCGATGGTGTAGCTGACGTCCCAGGTGCCGTCGTCGCCTGCGACGAGCTCACCCGGCGTCTTCTCCACGGTCGGGGCCACCGGCTCGGCACAGGCGCGGACGGTCTCGTCCTCGTCGAGGACCGTGAGCGTGGCGGCGTTGAGGAACCCGCCGCCCTCGCTCAGCTCCTCGTCGTCGCACAGGCCCGCCTCGGTGCCGATGACGCCCTCGGCGACGTCGGCGGTGACGACGACGACGTAGGTGTCCGTCGCGCCTGCAGCGATCTCGACGTCGGTGGCGAGCACCGTCGTCGGGTTGTCGGCCACCGGCTCGGTCCACTCGCCGCCGGCGTCGGGCTCACCCGCCGGGAACCAGGCAGCCGCCGTCGGCGTGATCCCACCGCCGTACTCGAGCGTGTCGCTCAGGCTGTAGACGCCCGGGTAGTCCTCGGGGTTGACGACGTCGATCTCGTAGGTGACCAGCCAGTCGCCGCCGGGCAGCTGGTCGGCCGAGACGGCCCGCTTGATGACGTCGAGGTCGGGCACACAGACCTCGACGACCTCCTCCGCGGACTGCTGCGTCTGCACGATCCACGCCGTGTTCGTGTACTCGACGCAGGCCCCCGGCGTGCCCTCGAGCTCGAGGGAGTAGGTGAAGACGGTGGGCGTGCCCTCCGCGTTCCACGTGGCGGTGCCGAGCGGCACCGGGTTGGCGGGATCGGTCTGGTCGTCGATCACGTCGATCGACGCGTTGATCGGGGTCTGCGCCCAGTCACCCGGCTCGATGTCGGCGGTCCCGGTGGCCGTGGTGCTCGGGGTCGGCACGGTGTCCGCCCACGTGGCGGTCGCCGTGTTCGTGCCCGAGTAGGACGGCTGGGTGACGAAGGTGCACGTGTAGCTGAGGTCGACGGTCTCGCCGGCCGCGACGAGCACGTCCTCACCGCCGGCGACGGTGCAGACGGCCCCGCCCCCGACGTCGACGGTGTCGGTGACGTCGGCGGTGATGTCGAGCCACTCGTTGGGGTTGGCCACCGTGATGGCGCCCTGCATCGCCCAGCCGGCGTCACTGCTGCCCGTGGGGGTGGCGGTGACGGTGTAGTCGGCGGTCGCGGTCCCCGTGTCGGGGTCGACCGTCACCGTCGTCTCGTCGGCCTCCTTGTCGATCTCCCACAGGTAGGTGCGGTCGAAGGAGACGACGACGTTCTTCTCGACCTCGAGGTCGAGGCCGGCGCAGAGCGTGACGACCTCGGTGCTCGACTCGTTGACGACGAAGGGCGCGAAGAGCGGCTCGGGCGAGTTGACGATGGTCGCGGTGTTCTCGAACTCGACGCACTGGCCGGGCGTGCTCGGCCACTCGAGGTCGTAGGTGAGGACGGCCGGGCCGTCGGTGGCGTCGAAGGCGTTGCCACCGGGGTAGTCGGAGAGGTCGTACTCGGTGTCGGTGACGGTGACGTACCGGTCGGTCTCGACCACGGACGCCGCCGCGAAGTCGAAGTCCGCGGTCGCCGTGCTGCTGCCGTCGGTCCCGGGGTACGCGGCAGCGTCCCAGGTGACCGTGGCGGTGTTCGTCCCCGTCGTCGTCGGCGTCCCGCCGGTCAGGGAGCAGGAGTAGTTCACGGTGACCGAGTCGTTCGCGGGCACGGTGACGTCCGTGCCCCCCGGCACGGTGCACGTGGAGGCCGGCAGGGCGTCGATGACGTCGACCCCCGTGAAGGGCACGTCGTTCGGGTTGGTGAGCACGACCGTGCCGCTCACCGTGAAGCCGGAGTCGGTGGGCCCCTCGGGCGTGACCGTGACGTCGTAGGTGAAGGTCCCGTCCTCGCCGGCGGGCACCTCCAGGCGGTCCTCCTCAGCCACCTTGGTGATGTCCCAGTCCCAGTCCCGGGTGAAGCTCGGCACGGCCGTCTTCGTCACGACGAGGTCGTCGTAGTCCGGCGGGACGAGGGCGTTGCGGACCGTACAGCTGACGATCTCCTCGGCGGCGACGTCGACGGTGAAGCCGAGGGCTCCGCTGTCGGTCACCGGCAGCGTCTCACCGGTCCCGGTCACGACGCATCGCGCGTTGGCGCCGTCGACGGGGACGAGCTCGTAGCCCGCCTGCTGCGTCTCGGTGACCGTCACGCTGCGGCTCTGCACCGCCGCGGGGTAGTCGACCGCGAAGTTGACGGCGCTCGAGTCGTCGGTCGTCGCCGTCGCGGGCGTGACGTCCTCGGTCGTCGTGCCGAAGGTCCAGCCGGCCCCGCCCGGGACGACGTCACCCTCCGCGTCCACGACCTCCTTGACCACCGTGAGCGTCCCGGCACAGTCGGCGCTGGCGATCTCCTCGAGGGTCGCCGCGAGGTCCTCGAGGTCCGTGCGGTAGAAGTCCTGACCCTCGGTCGGGCCGGAGACGAGCGGGATGCGGATGCTCGCGCCGGGGAGGAAGGCCTCGGGACCGAAGCCGACGAGGACGACCTGGGCGCCGGTCGCCTTGACGGCGTTGGCGGAGAGGATCGCCTCGTTCACCTCGGCGATCGTCGAGACGTCACCGGGGCCCTGGCGGTCCCGGTGGAAGGTGGGCTGGCCGTCGGTGAGGAACAGGACGACGTCGTACTGCACCCCCGACTCGGCCACCTGGTGGAAGGCGCGGTCCCAGTTGGTCCCGCCACCGCCGCTCGGTGTCCGCTGGTAGCCGTTGATCCGGTTGATGATCTGCTGCGCGCTGCCCGGTGTCGCGACGCTCGTCAGCGGCAGTCCACCGTTGGTGGGCCCGGCCGCGGGAGCGGCGCTGCCGAAGGTGTAGAGCGCCACCTGCGACGGCGTGCCGGTGATGGCGTTGATGAAGTCGTTCGCGGCGGCCTTGTGCTCGTCGAGCAGCTCCTCGGTCTCGGTGACCGAGTTGGACAGGTCGAGAACCATCGCCATGTCGAGGCCGCACTGTGCCGGGGCCTCGTTGTTGGGGCGGACGCTGGCCCAGAACGGCTCGGTGACGGTGTCGCTGTACCCGAGGGGGAGCTCGATGATGCGATCGGCAACCGGGTCGTCCGCGGAGACGGGACCGGTGGCGAAGATGTAGTCGGTGTCCTGCGCCCACTGCGTGGGGGCGACCCAGTCGCCGGGGGCTCCGGTCTGGATCGCGTAGAAGGCGTCGACGCCCCCGAGGGATCCCACGAGCTCGGCGAAGATCCCGCACTCGCCCGTCTCGTCGGTGGTGCACTCCCCGACGAGGACGCCGTTGGGCGGACCCTCCGCCGGGATGTCGGTGATCCGGTAGAACTCGTAGTCGACGCCCTCGAGCGGGGTGGCCGTCGAGGTCTCGTCGCCCGTCCCGGTACGGTCCCCGCCGGACCGCACGATGAGCTTGACCTCGTCCTCACCCGGGTCACCCGGCGGCACGAAGAGCGGCGTGACCTCCAGGTCCGCCTCGTCGGCGGCCGGTTCCTCGACGGCGGGCTCCTCGACGGCCGGCTCCTCCACGGCCGGCTCCTCCACGGCCGGCTCCTCCACGGCCGGTTCCTCGACGGCGGGCTCCTCGGCCGCGGGCTCCTCGGCCGCCGGCTCCTCGGTCGCAGGCTCCTCGCCCTCGGCGTCGGCGGTCTCGAGCGTCGGCTCGGAGGTGAGCTCGCTCAGCAGCTCGGCCGCCTCGGGGTCGTCCTGCGGGGTGGCCAGCGAGGCGGTGCCGCTGAGGACGAGCGTCAGGCTGGTGAGGCCGACGAGGAGGCTGCGCGACCTGCGCCGCCAGGGGGATGGGGTGCTGCGGTGACGGCTGGGCATGGCGACGCTCCTTGTGATCGGTAGGGCGCTGCCAGCCCACCACCGGCGTCGCGCGCGCGGAGGAGTGCGCCGGGATGACCGTCGGCTGATTCTCCGAGCGTCCAGGGTGAGTGACACTCGTCACATACCGCTCGGATCCGCATCCTCCTGCGGATCCCCGCGGCCCTGTCCGGAGAGGCGGCGGGGATCGGCTCCGCGAACGTCTCCGGCGCACCCGCCGGGTGCTTCACACTGTGGGCGTGCACGCACAGCCGAAGGTGTCGGTGGTGGTCCCCGTCCGGGACGACCCCCGGCTGTCCTCCTGCCTGGACGCGCTGGGCCGGCAGAGCTACCCGGCCGAGCTCGTCGAGGTGATCGTCGCGGACAACGGCGACGACCCCGCCGTCCGGGCGCTCGTCGACGCGCGTCCCGGTGTCCGGTACGTCGCCGAGCCGGCAGGTGGCTCCTACACCGCCCGCAACGCGGCGGTGCTCGTGAGCACCGGTGACGTTCTCGCGTTCACCGACTCCGACTGCCTGCCGGAGCCAGGCTGGCTCGAGCAGGCCGTCCGCGGCCTGGCGGACGGCGCCGACATCGTCGCCGGGCACGTGGCCGTCTACGCCCGGGACGCCGCCCGTCCCCACCCGGTCGAGGCCTACGAGCTCGTCCACGCCTTCCCGCAGCAGACGTACGTGTCCCGCAGCGGCGCCTCGGTCACGGCCAACATGTGCACGACGCGCGCCGCTTTCGACGCCACCGGGCCGTTCCGCTCCGAGCTGCGCTCGGGCGCCGACATCGAGTGGGCCCAGCGGGCCAACCGCCTGGGGCTGCGGACGGTCTACTGCGCGGACGCCGTCGTCCACCACCCCGCCCGGGACTCCTACGCCGCCCTGCGCACCAAGCTGCGCCGGGTCATCGCCGGCCGCCACGAGCGCGACGTCCTCGACGGCCACGACTCCCCCGCCCCCTGGCCGGCCGCGCGCTCGCTCGTCCCGCCCCTCGGCGCGGTGCGCCGGGCGCGCCGCGCACCGCAGCTCGTCTCCACCCGCGCCCGTGCCGCCTTCCTCGTCGGCGAGGTGTACCACCGCTACGTCGCGGCCTGGGTCGCGGCCGATCTCGCGGCCAGGGACCGGCTCAGGCGCCGGCGGGCACGCGCAGCCGCTCCCGCAGGTTCGCGGTAGCGGCCCCGCCACGGTCGCGGCGTCAGACCCGCCGTGTCGCTGAGTGCTCGGAGTAGACCTCGAGGAGGCGTCGTCCGGCAGCCTCCCAGGTGACCCCCTGCGCCGTCCGCAGCGCATCCCCGCGCAGCCGGTCGAGCGTGCCGCGGTCGCGGGCCAGCCGCGTGAGGTGGTCCCTGAGCTGGCGGACGTCGCCCGCTCGGTGCACGAGCGCGTTCTCGTCGTGGCGACAGATCTCGGTGCACGCGTCCGAGACCACCGGCACGCTCCCGGACGCCATCGCCTCGATGCACACCAGACCGAAGCCCTCCTCCAGGCTCGGCAGCAGGGTGACGTCGGCGTCGGCCATGAGGTCGGGCAGGTCGTCACGGTGTCCCAGCACCCGCACGCTCGGGTGCGCGAGCTCCTTGCGGAGCACGGCGGCGTACTCGGGCATGATGCCGCCGGCGATCAGCAGCACGCCGTGCTCGGCGAGCGGGGAGCCGAGCCACGCCTCCAGGGCGAGGTGGAGCCCCTTCCGGACGGCGGCGTAGCCGGCGAAGAGCGCGGTGAAGGGACGCTCCGGCTCCCTCCGCGGCCGTGGGCCGAAGCGGTCGAGGTCGACCCCGTAGGTGTGCCGGACGAGCCTGGCGGGTGAGGTGCCCTCGTCCACGAAGGTCCGTGCGACGAAGTCGGACGGGCAGAGCAGCCAGTCGGCGAGCGCGAACTCCGCCTCCTCGACACGCAGGACATCGGCGTCGTAGGCGTGCTCGGAACCTTTGGGGAGGACGATCCCGAGTCGCTCGCTCTCCGCCGCCACCGTCTCGTACGCGAAACGCGTGTGCGCGTTCGGACGCTCGAGGAACGTGGGGATGCCCAGCGAACGCGCGACCGCGAGGGTGTGCCGAGCCCCCCGCGGCCACACGTGAATCACGTCGGGCTTCGTCGTCATTCGACGGAGCTGTCGCGCCACTAGGCGGTCGTGCCACTCGCACGCCCGCGTCATGCCCAGGACCCGGTAGGGGACACGCAACCTGCCGCGGCTCAACGTCGTCCGAACCGTGATGTCTGTGGGGAGTACCCGCGCGACCGACCCCGCGAGCACTGTGACCTCTGCGCCCGCGCCATGGAGCCCGAGCACCTGTTGCCATGCCGTGTAGCAGACCCGTCCAGCGCCCAGCCGCTGTGGAAAGCTGTACAGGACGCGGACCGGCTCAGTCCCGCTCATGTCGCCTCCTGCCGCATCACCGCTGCTCTCCGACGATGCTGCTCTCTCGCGCGGCGGATCCGTCCCTGGACGTCGGCGAACAAGGGCGCGGCCACGTACGTGCCGCCGCTGTCGACGACCGGGCTCCCTCGCCCGACCTGCTCCATCCTCCACAGCGCTCCTACCGCACCGATGCTCACGACGGTCGTCCCGACGAACGTCGCGAACCCGAATGAGTCGAACGTCCCGCTGGCGAGGAGACCCGCGGGAAAGATCACCGCGAGCGCTTGTCCGAGATGCCGCGCCTCCTCGGTGGCCGCACGGAGCCGGACACTGCGGGCCATGAAGTACGGAACGGCGAAGAGAGCCAGGAACGCCGCCAGCCCGACCACGCCCCCGCCCACCAGCGTTCCGAAGAGCTGGTTGTCGAGCAGGATGTACCGCTCGGGAATGACTGTTCCGGCCCCTCGCCCGAGCCACGGCCTCTCCTCGAACATCCGAGAGACGAAGGCCTGGTCGGCGATCCGGTTCTGCACGCTCGGGTCGTTGTCCATGTTGGTGAACATGGCTCGGATGGTCCCCAGGACTCCCCGGTTGACGAGGTGAAAGACAGCCGTCCCGACCAGCGCGATGGCAAGGACGTTGTACCGGCGCCGCCACGGCCACACGAGCCCGAGCATCACCATCGTCACCGCCACGGTGAGGATGGCGGAGCGGGAGATCGACAACGGGATCGCGGAGGCGATCAGGGCGACGCACACCCAGTTTCCCACTCGGGCACGGCCTGGTGGACTGAAGAAGCCGTAGTGCAGAGCGATCGGCAGGACGAGAGCCAGGACGACACCGAACTCGATGTAGTGGTTCGCTGTGCCCGCCACGCGAGCGAAGTCTCCGTCCCCGCGGGCGCCGACGCCGATGAGCTCTGAGTTGTGCCGCAGGCCGGGAATGCGGATGTACCGCGTGAGATCGACGATCCGGGCGAACTGAAGGATGCCGACGAACGCCATGGTGGCAGCCAGGGCCACGAGAGTGCGCAGCAGGGTGTCGAGCTGCCGCCGCGTGACAAGACCGTCCGTGACCGCGAGTGTCACCCCCACCATCGCGACGGTGAGGATCAGCCACCGGTCCGCGGCATTCGCCTCGACCTGCGGGAGGAGCCGGTCGTAGCCCACGGCGTAGCCGACGAGCTGGACGGCGAGGAAGCCGCCCAGCAGCCAACGCACGGGCTGACGGCCGGGGGGCAGCCGACGCGGTCGGCGCATCGAGACGCACCACAGGAAGGCGAGAAGGATCCCGACGGCGACCGACGGGCGTCCCACCGCCCCGAGACCACCGATGACGAGCCTCGCAGGGATGAGGAACTGGAGGACGAGGAAGGTGATGAGCAGGGCGAGTGCGCTGATCTGGCGGCGCCGTACCAGCACCGGCTGCCACTCCCCCACACGGGCAGGCCGGCGCAGCAGGACCGGCTCGAAGTCCTCGTGACGGCGCGTGCGCCGCTCCGTTCCCGTACTCACGCGTGGGCGTGGTCGCGGTCCCGACGCGGCTCGACAGCCGGTCCCGCGTCCTCGGGCCAGGCGGGCAGCCCGTCGGTGACGGGCTCGTCCGGCAGTGCGGCCGCCCCTCGCCGGCGGGCGCGACGGCGCCGGACGAGACCGACGATGTCGTCGAAGAGCACGGCGACGACGAGCGCGAGACTCGCGCCGAGCAGTCCGGTGATGGCCTGCACCTGGAGCTTGCCGTCATAGACGACGGCCTGGAGGGAGGGAGCCGCGAGGACGTCCAAGCCGTACTGGGCGGCCGGAGGGATCCCGGCGCTCGACTGGCGCTGCTCGAGCTCCTCGACAGCCAGCCCGAAGACGAAGTCGGCCGTCACCTCGGCCTGGTCTGCGTCACCACCGCGGACGCTCACGGTCATGATGGTGCTGCGCGACCGGCTCGCCACCTCGTAGGAGGGGAGCAACCCTTCGGCCTGGACGCGCGCACGCATCTCCGCGCTGTTGAGGACGATGGCGACCGCGGCGTTCGCCTGGTCCTCCCCGCCGTACGGGTTGGGCACGGGGGCCGGCGCGCTGCCGGGCGTGATGAGTGCCGTACCCGCCACCTCGTACTCCGGCGCCACCCCGGCGCCGACCACCTGGACCGCACCCGCCGTCAAGGCAAGGAGTGGCAGGAAGATGTACCACCGGCGCAGGGTCGCCACCGTGATCTGCCAGACGTCCACTGCGGCCTCCATGTGCGATGGGGGGGGTGGGGGGACGGGGGGGGGGGGGGGGGGGGACGGGTGGGGACTGTGTCCCCACCCGTCGGCCACCCGGTCGGGCCAGACGGCCCTGCCGATCACGGGCGTCGGTCCGTCGTCGACCCGTGGGCGGCCCTCAGCACGTCGCTGACCGGGCGGTGCCGGCGACGGGCCGAGCCATGCGGGCACCATCCACGTCGGGAGTGGTGCCCGTCACGTGACAAGGACAACATCCGGTCCGCCGCTCCCGCCGCGTACCGGCGGATGACGACGAGCTGATCGGGCGGCGGCGGGCGGGGTGAGCTGCGGGGTGAGCTCAGCGGGGCGCCTCCCGGACGCCGGTGAGTAGTCACCCCCGTCCAGCACCTCATCCCCGCGACGTCATCCGGTCGTCATCCTTAACGCCCCTCAGCCACCGTGCGATGTTGAGACGGCTGCTCGGGCGAGCCAACGTCGTCCCGTCCGACCGGCTCAGACTGCGACGAGCGATGGAGGGCGAACTTCTCACGTGAACATCCCTCGTGACGTCCGGCGGCCCGCCACCTCCACTCCTCCACCGGCCCAGCCGCTCCCTCCGTCCCTCCACGCGAGGTGGTCGACATGACCCTGCGCACCGACCGCTACCAGGACGACGACCAGGCGCTCCCGCCGACCGCCGTGACCGGTGAACGGCTGCGCGCGGCCCGCTCGGGCCTGCCGTGGCGCGCCGCGGTCACCCGGTACCTCGCCGCGCTCGCCGTGGCAGACCTGGGTCTCACCGCGCTCGCTGTCGCCCTGCTCGTCCGGCAGGAGCACGACCCCGTCATGGTCACGGCCCTGGCCGTCGCAGCCGGACTGGGTCTGGTCCTCGCCGTGGCGGCGTGCCGTGGCTACCGCACCGCCTGCGCGACCTCGACCGTCGAGGACCTCTCCAGCCTCGTGCGGGCGGCGGGTGTCCTCGCGCTCGCCTCGCTCGTCGTCCACTACCTCGGTCTCGCACAGGTCCCCCGGTCGCTGTTCTTCGAGGCACTGGCCCTGTCGCTGCTCCTCGCCGGCCTGGCCCGGCTCGTCGCCCGCCCCGTGCTGCGGCGGCTGCGCTCCCGGGGCACCTTCCTGCGCCGCACGCTCGTCGTCGGCCCCGTGGACGGCCTCGGTCACCTCTTCGACGTGCTCGACGAGGCGCAGTCCCGCGGGCTCGTCGTCGTCGGCGTGTGCACACCGACGACCGACGACATCGGCAGCCGCAGTCCCGTCCTCGGGCGGTACGCGGACATACCCGACCTCGTGCGCACCCTCGACATCGACGCCGTCGTCGTCTCGGGCGGGGCGATGGAGGCCGCCGACCTGCGCCGTCTCGGCTGGCAGCTGGCGCCGCTCTCCGCCGAGATGCTCGTCCTGCCCTCGATCACGGAGGTGGCGCCACGCCGGCTGCAGCTGGAGTCGCTGGGCGGGACCCCGCTGCTCGGCGTCACCCTCAGGCCCCCTCGTCCCTCCCTGTGGTCCAAGGCGGTCTTCGACCGGGTGCTGGGTGGCCTGCTCCTGCTCGCGGCGCTTGCCGTCATCGTGCCCGCAGCCGTCGCCGTGCGCCTCACCTCACCGGGTCCGGCCTTCTTCGTGCAGACCCGCGTCGGACTCGGTGGCCGCCCCTTCACCATGTACAAGCTCCGCTCGATGTACACCGACGCCGAGGCCCGCCTGGCCGAGCTGGCCGACCGCAACGAGGGCAACGGGATGCTCTTCAAGCTCCGCGAGGACCCTCGTGTGACGCGGGTCGGTCACGTGCTGCGGCGTCTGTCGATCGACGAGCTGCCCCAGCTGTGGAACGTCGTCCGGGGCGACATGTCCCTCGTCGGTCCACGGCCGGCGCTGCAGTCCGAGGTCGACCGCTTCACCGGTGACGTCCACCAGCGCCTGCGGGTGAAGCCAGGCCTCACCGGTCTGTGGCAGGTGAGCGGCCGCTCCAACCTCTCCATCGAGCAGTCGGTGCGCCTGGACCTCCGGTACGCCGACAACTGGTCGGTGCGCATGGACATCCACATCCTGTGGCGCACGGCCCATGCCGTGCTGAGTGGCAACGGTGCGTACTGACGCCTCCGGGACCACCCCCGCGGGCACGGGGGTGGCGGTGCTCGGGTCCGTCGTGGTCCCTGCCCACGACGAGGCGGCGGTCATCGGCCGCCTCCTCCTCGCGCTCCGCTCCGGCGGCCCCGACCTCGAGGTCGTCGTCGTCGCGAACGGCTGCACGGACGCCACTGCGGAGGTCGCCCGGGGCGTCCCGGGCGTCCGCGTCCTCGAGACGCCCGTGCCGTCGAAGATGCACGCGCTCGCCCTCGGGGACGGGCACGCCTCGCGGTTCCCCCGCTTCTACGTCGACGCCGACGTCGTCATCGGCGCCGACGGCATCGGCGAGCTCGCCGCTGCCCTGCAGGCACCCGGCGTCCACGCCGTCGGACCCGCCCGTCACCTCGACCTCGCCGCCTCGAGCTGGCTGGTACGGGCGTACTACTCGGTGTGGTGCCAGCTGCCCGGTGTCCAGCGGGAGCTGTACGGCCGCGGCGTCATCGGCGTGGACGAGGCGGGCCACCGACGGTTGGCCGGGTGGCGGGACACGATGGCGGACGACCTCCTCACCGCCATGAGCTTCGCCTCCGAGGAGCTGCGGGTCGTCCCCACCGCCGAGGTCGTCATCCGCGCCCCTCGGGAGTACGGGGACCTCCTGCGCCGACGGGTGCGGGCGATGACCGGCAACCGCCGGCTCGCCCGCGACCCTGCCGCTCCACCGCTGCGCGGTGCGGGCGGCGGCGTGCCGACCATGGCCGCCCTCATCCGGCGCGACGCCCGGCTCCTGCCGGCCGTCGCGGTCTTCCTCGGCACCGCGATCCTCGCCCGTGCCCGCGCCCGCTGGGCCCTGGCCCGCGGCAGCACCACCTGGCTGCGCGACGAGAGCAGCCGGCGGGTGGACCCACCCTCCGGCCCCGTCTCCCCCGCGACCGCCGCCTCCACCCTCCGAGCGGAGCGTTCCTCATGACCCGCACCACGGCCCGCAGCTGGGCCGCCGTCATCGCCCTCACCCTCCTCGCAAGCCTGCTCGGGACCCTGCCCGCAGCCTCGGCCGACGACCCGCAGATCTCCTTCAGTCTGGAGAAGAAGCGCAAGTCGCCCTCAGTGCTCGACGGCGCCACCGTCGACGGTGTCATCCACCCGTTCCTCACCGCTGACACCGGTGTCACCGCGGTCAGCTGGTGGCTCGACGACCCGGCAGCAGCCGGGCAGCCCGTGCGGACGGACACGACCTCACCCTTCGACTACGCGCCCGGCTCCACGTCACACGCCTCCGGTTCGTTCGACACCGCCGCGCTTCCCGACGGGGAGCACACGATCACGGCACACGTGACGACCGGCGCCGGGGTCGTGACGCGTCACGCCACCTTCACCACGGACAACGACGTCCCGGCTCTCTTCACGACGTCCCGCTCTGCCGTCACGCTCACGAGCGTGGAGGGCGGGCCAGCGGCGAGCACGACCGTCGACATCGGTACCTCCGACGGCACTCCACGCCCCTTCACGACCACCGACTCGGCCGACTGGCTGACAGTTGCCCCCTCGAGCGGGACCACGCCCGCGACGGTCTCGCTCACCGCGGCTCCCGGCCTCCCGGTCGGTACCCATACCGCCGAGGTCACCCTCGCGAGCCCGGACCTGCCGAGCACGGTCGTCACCGTGACGCTCACCGTGTCCGCCGCGCCACTGGAGGACTTCACGGTGGTGCACGGCAAGGACGCCAAGCGCTCCAGCCCCAGCCCGCTCGACGGCGCCGAGGTCTCCGGGAACATCTACCCGCTCCTCGCCCCGGAGACCGACGTCACCTCGACCTCGTGGTGGCTCGACGACCCGCTCATGGGCGGCGCGCCCGTCCGCACCGACGGTGCGGCCCCCTTCGACTTCGGTCCCGGTTCCGTGGCACACCGCGCGGCACCGCTCGACACGACGACGCTGGCCGACGGCGAGCACACGATCACCGTGCGCGTGACGACGACGGACGGCGCCCAGCACGTCTCGACGGCCACCTTCACCACCAGCAACGGCTCGAACGCCCTGGCGTGGGAGCAGGACTCGCTTGTCGTCGAGGCCGGCGACGGGCCCCAGGTGCACACCCTCACCCTCTCCGCCGGCGAGGCGGGCACCGTCGCCTCCCTGTCCAGCGACGCGCCGTGGCTCTCGGTCACGTCACCGACCGTGTCCCTGCCGGGCACGGTCGAGGTCCGCGTCGACCCGTCCGGCCTTGCCGGCGGTACCCACACGGGGCGCCTCACCGCGACCGCCGACGGCGCCGTCTCCGCCGTGCTCACCGTCTCGTTCCTCGTCGAGGCCGCGCCTGGTCTGGTCGTCGACCCGGGCGCCCTGTCCGTCACGGCACTCGTGGACGGGGCACCGGTGGAGGCGTCGCTGGTGGCGTCCGCGAGCGACGGCTCGGCCCTGCCTCTCACGGTCTCGGGCTCGGTCCCGTGGCTGGCCGCCGACCCGTCCACGACGGCAACCCCCGCCCAGCTCACGGTCTCCGCCGACCCGACGGGCCTCTCCGCGGGCACGCACACCGGCGAGCTCGTCCTGTCCTCGCCCGACCTGCCGGACGTCACCGTCCCAGTGACGCTCACTGTCCAGGACGGCTCCCCGTTCCAGGTGGTGACGGGCGTCGACGCGAAACGACGCTCGCCCGCACCGCTCGCCGGACGCACGGTCAGCGGAAACATCTACGCCTTCCTCGCGCAGACCGAGGGCGTGTCCTCGACGTCGTGGTGGGTCGACGACCCCGAGCGGACAGGGGCACCGCTCCGCACGGACTCAGCTGCCCCCTTCGACCTCGCCCCCGGCTCCGTCGCCCATGCGGCCGCCCCCTTCGACACCTCGCTCGTGCCCGACGGCGAGCACACGGTGACGGTCGCGGTCCTCACCTCCGACGGCACGACCCGCGTCGTCCACACCGCCTTCACCACCGTCAACGACACGAACTCACTCACGTGGGCCCCGGTGACCCTCGAGGTGCCTGCCACCGAGGGCGGGCAGGTGCAGGAGCGCCAGGTCGCGCTCACCGCCACGGCGCCCGGGACCACGGCCCAGATCGAGAGCACGGCCCCCTGGCTCAGCGCCACGACGAGCCAGGAGACCACCCCGGCGACCGTGGACGTCCTCGTCAACCCGGCGGGCCTGTCCGCCGGTGTCTGGCACGGCGAGCTCGTCGCCACCTCGGCCGGTGCGTTCACCGCCGTCCTGCCTGTCACGCTCGTCGTCGGTGACCCGGGCGGCTGCGCCCCGGTGTCCTGCGAGCTCATCAAGGTCGACACGCCCTACAACCTCGGCTTCCGGTACGAGGCGAAGGGGATCATCGACGTCGACGGCGTCGGCACCGGCTTCACCACTCTCCTGCCGCGGCCGGACGACACGGAGTACGTACGCGAGCGTCTCGAGGTCGACCTCGGCGAGGGCACCCTCGACATCACCGGCAGTGCCGGCTCGGTCAAGGAGAACACCCTCGACAACGCCCTCGGCGTGGGCTTCGACGGCCCGACGGCCACCACGGTCCTCACCGCCACCATCGCCGGCCCGCCGACGACGACGGGGAAGTACGAGCAGGCGGGGATCTGGTTCGGCTACGACCAGGACCACGTCGACCGTGTCGCGCTCGTCAGCACCCCGCAGGGCTGGCGGGTCGAGCACGTCCTCGAGGTGGACGGCACCGAGGTCGCCAGGCGCAACTCCCCCTACCTCACCATCCCCAGCGACGTCCCGGTCGAGCTGTCGATCCGCGTCGACCCCGGCACCCGACAGGCGACGGGCTACTACCGGGTGGGGGATGGTGGTCAGTCCGCCGTTCGCAGCTTCGACGTGCCCGGTGAGTTCTTCAGCTTCGACGCCGCAGGTATCGACCCGCTCATCGGCACCCGCAGCTTCGGCGGCGTCTTCGCGAGCAGCCGCAGCGCCACGAAGCCGGCCGAGTTCCGCTTCTCCCAGTTCTCTGTCACCGGCGAGCACGACCCCGCGGACGTCGCAGACTTCCCCTTCGACCGGTACTCCGTGCCCGTCCCGTTCCCCACGTCGATGGCCTACGGCCCGGACGGCAAGCTCTACGTCCAGTCGATGTTCGGCAAGATCTACATCCTGTCCTTCGCGCCGGACGGCACCGTGAGCAGCACCCAGGTGGTGTCCACGCTCGGGACACGTCTTGCGCTCGGCCTGGCCGTCGACCCTGCCTCCACCCCGAGCAACGTCATCGTGTGGGCCGGCCACTCCTCCCCCTCCGCCGACGACGGCGAGGCGGACTCGAGCATCGTCTCGCGCCTGTCCGGGCCAGGGCTCAGCTATCGCAGCGACGTCGTCACCGGCCTGCCCCGGTCGATCGCCAACCACGGCACCAACGCCATCCACTTCGGCAGCGACGGACGTCTCTACATCGCCCAGGGCGGCAACACCGGCGCGGGCGCTCCGAACACGGCCAACACCGAGTTCGGCGAACGCGCCGAGCAGCCGCTGTCCGCGGCTCTCCTCGTCGCCGACGTCAAGGCCCCCGGCTTCGACGGCGACTGCGCCGACCCGAACGACATCTACCTGTCCGGGGACTGCGACGTCACCGTCTTCGCCTCGGGCCTGCGCAACACCTATGACTTCGTCGAGCACTCCAACGGTCATCTCTACGGGCCGAACAACGGCCTGGGCGTCGTGGGCAGCTACCCACCTTCACCCCAGGCCCCCTGCACCGGCTTCGGCGACACGCGCCCGTGGACGCAGGGCGGGCACAACCCCGGCAACCAGAACGACGTCCTCAACCTCATCGAGGAGGGCCGCTACTACGGCCACCCCAACCCCGCGCGCGGGGAGTGCGTCTTCAAGGACGGCAGCTACCAGAGCACCCAGCCGTCGCCCACCTACACCCCGCCCATCGGGGACCTGGGGGCCAACCGCTCGGCGAACGGCATCATCGAGTTCGGCGGTGACGCCTTCTGCGGGGCGCTCGACCAGCACCTCCTCATCACCAACTACTCCGTGGGCGACGACATCACCGCGGTGACGCTCTCCGCGGACGGACGGTCCGTGGTGCGCACGCAGAGCATCGTGGGCGGCTTCACCGACCCGCTGCCGATCACGCAGGCTCCCGACGGCCGAATCGTGGTCGGGGAGTTCGCCGGATCGGGCGGCCAGATCACCTTCCTCACCCCGCGCGACATCGGCTGCTGGGCGCAGGAGGCACCTCTGCCCGTCGCGGTTCTCGACGCCGGTGGGGTCGCGATCAGCGACGCCCTCTACGTCGTCGGCGGGAAGGGGCCGGACGGCCACTCCACCCGCGCCTACCGGTACGACGTTCCCGAGGGCACATGGACGAGGGTGGCCGACCTGCCCGGGCCCGGGGTGGAGAACCCGGCAGTCACCACGGACGGCACCCGCCTCCTCGTGCTCGGCGGCTCCACCGCCCCGTTCTCCGGCGCCGTCGCCACGGCCTGGTCATACGACCCCGCGACCGACACGTGGTCACCACTGCCGTCCATGCCCACCGCCCGTGGCGGGGCCACCGCCCAGGTGGTCGACGGCCAGGTGTACGTCGCCGGTGGGATGACCGCCGACGGGGCGTCCACCGCCGTCGTCGAGCGGCTCGACCTCGCGGGCGGGACCTGGCACACCGCCCCGGCGCTCGCGACGGCGAGGGACAACCCCGGTTCCGCCGTGGCCGACGGCGTCCTCTACGTCTTCGGCGGCCGCACCCGCCTGGCCAACGGGCAGACACCGGCGGGCACGCTGGGGTCCATGGAGGCACTGCACCCCGCCGCCGGTGGAGGGTGGTCGCCGCGGGCGCCCATGCCGACCGCACGACGGACGATGGCGAGCGGTGTCATCGACGGACGGATCGTCGCCGTCGGCGGCGAGGCACGGCCCGACGGCCTGCCCTTCGACGCGACCGAGGTGTACGACCCGGCGACCGACACGTGGACGACACTGCGCCGTCAGCCCACCGCCCGGCACGGCGCCGCAGCGGGCGTCGTCGACGGACGCCTGCACACCGTGGGTGGCGCCCAGTTCGCCGGCGCGGCCGCGAGCAACGTGCACGAGGTCCTCACCCTGCCCTGACCCACGATCCCGGGCGGCCTCAGGGCAGCCACAGACGCACGGAAGGCAACGCATGACCACCAACAGCACGACGTCCACCACCTCCCAGCTGTCCGCGAGGGGTGCTCGGTTCGTCGTCGCGGGAGCTCCTCTCGACAACGACAACCGAGGGGTCGAGGCACTCGGCAGCTCCGTCGTCGCCCACCTGGCCTCCGCGGAGTCGGTCGACACCGTGAGTGTCCTCGGCGACGGCTGGGGCGTGCGCGCCGATGGCTCGTGGCCGGGACACGCACGGGTGGACAGACTCGGCGTGCGTAACTCACGCCGCTGGCACCGGCGCGAGAGCTGGACCCGCATCCGGTTCGACCAGGCGCTCGGCGGCCTCGGGAACCCGGTGGCCACCCGGCTCGCGACAGCGGACGCCGTCCTGGACCTCAGCGGGGGTGACAGCTTCACGGACCTCTACGGCGCTCGGCGACTCACGACCGTCTGCGCCCCCAAGGAGGCCGCGCTACGGGCGGGCCGGCCACTCGTTCTCCTGCCGCAGACGTTCGGACCTTTCACGACGGAGGAGGGCCGTCGCCGCGCGGAGTACCTCGTCCGCAGCTCGGCCCTTGCCTACGCGCGGGACGCGTGGAGCTACGAGCAGCTGCGCAGCCTCGCCGGCCCGTCCGCGGACCCCAGCAGGCTGCGGCAGGGCGTGGACGTGGCGTTCGCACTCCGTGCTCGCACGCCGGACGGCTCGATCGTCGACGAGCTCGCCGGGGTCGACGGCGAGGTGCTCGTCGGGGTGAACGTCAGCGGACTCCTGCGTGAGGAGTCGGCGGTCGAGCGGTTCGGCCTCGCGGGGCCGTACCTCCCCACCATGGTCTCGATGGTGAGAGCCCTCATCGGGGCGGGGGCGGTCGTCTTCCTCGTGTCGCACGTGCACGGGGCCGGTCCGACCGAGAACGACGCGACTGCCATCGAGGCGGTCGAGGAAGCCCTGAGCCCCCGCGAGCGCACGCGCGTCCGACGCCTGTCGCCGCACCTGAGGGCCGCCGAGCTCAAGTGGTGCATCAGTCACTTCGACTGGTTCACCGGTTCACGCATGCACGCGACGATCGCCGCACTGGGATCGACGGTCCCGGCCTTCGGCTACGCCTACAGCGACAAGGCCCGCGGGGTGTTCGGCACCTGCGGGGTCGCCGACGAGGTTGTCGACGCTCGGGCGGTAGCCGGGCAGGAGGCCGTCGAGCTGGCCCTCGCCTCCTTCGCTGCCAGGGACGCGACGCGAGAGGTGCTCCGCCGTCGTGTGCCCGAGGTCGTGACCCAGTCCAGGAACCAGCTCGAGGAGGTACTCACCGCCGCCCTGTCGTGGCGCACGCAGCCTCCCGGGGCGGTCACATGATCGGCCAGCTGCCCCGGTCCATCCCGGAGGTCGTCGCCTCGCACCTGTGCACCGGCTGCGGGGCGTGCGCGTACGTCGCCGGTGACGCCCTCACGATGCACGACGTCCGGACCGTCGGGCGCCGCCCACTGCCCATCGCCGCTGTCAACGGCTCACTCACCGGCGACGCACTCGCCGTGTGCCCCGGGCGGCAGCTCGAGCACCGCCCTGAGGCGCTCGACGGCGCCCCCTTGCGCGGGGAGTGGGGGCCGGTGCTCGCCCTGTACGAGTGCTGGTCCACCGACCCGGACGTGCGTCACCGCGGCTCCTCGGGAGGGGTGGCTACCGCGCTCGCCGCCCACGCCGTGACGAGTGGCCGCGCGACCGGCGCCCTCCAGGTCCAGGCCGACCCCGACGACCCCCTGCGCAACGTCACCGTCCGCAACACCACGTACGAGTCGATCACAGCGGCCACCGGCTCGCGGTACGCGCCTGCCAGTCCCTGCGAGCGCCTCGACCTCGTCGAGCAGGCCGAGGGCCGTACCCTCTTCGTGGGCAAGCCCTGCGACGTCGCGGCCGTGCGGAACGTCGCCGCCATCCGGCCTGCTCTTGCGGAGCGGCTCGACGTCACCGTGGCGATCTTCTGCGCGGGGACACCCTCCACGGCGGCGACGGAGGACCTCGTCCGATCTCTCGGCACCGACATCGAGGACGTCGTGTCCGTCGACTACCGCGGCGAGGGGTGGCCAGGGAACTTCCGGGTGCAGTCCGGTTCCGGCGAGGTCCGGAGCATGACCTACGCCGAGGCCTGGAACGGCACGCTGACGAAGAACCGCCAGTGGCGCTGCCTCATCTGCCCGGACCACACCGGGGAGTTCGCCGACCTGTCCGTCGGGGACCCGTGGTACCGCGAGATCGGTCCCGACGAGCCGGGCCGGTCACTCGTCGTCGTGCGGACCGAGGCCGGGCGCGCGGCGCTGCTCGCGGCTCTGTCGGACGGCGCTCTCGACGGCGACCTGATCCCGCTGGAACGTCTCGAGCAGAGCCAGCCGAGCCTGGCCGCCACCCGCGGGGCGGTGTGGGGCCGGGTCCTCACCATGGGCCTCATGGGCCTGCGGGTGCCGCGCTACCGGAACGTGCCGGCGTTGCGGCTGTGGCTTCGGCTGCCGCTGCGCGGCAAGGTCACCTCGATCGCCGGCACCTACCGCCGCGCACGCCTGCGCGGCCTGAACCGACCGGAAGTGAGCGCCCCGTGACACGCCGCGCCGACATCCTCATGATCACCTACCGCAGCGCCGGGTACCTCCACCTGAGCCTGCCCCGGCTGCTCGAGACCCTCGGCGAGCGCGACCGCGTGTGGCTCTGGCACAACGGTGACGACGAGGCGACCCTCGAGGCGCTGCGTCCCTACCGGGAGGATCCCCGGGTGCACCGTTTCCACCACAGCCGGGAGAACGTCCGGCTGCGTGAGCCCACCAACTGGCTCTGGCAGGAGTCGTCGGCCACGTACGTCTCCAAGGTCGACGACGACTGCCGGGTGAGCCCCGGCTGGCTGGACACGTTCGCGGCGGCGCACGAGGCCAACCCCCAGCTCGGTGTCGTGGGCAGCTGGCGCCACCCCGAGGAGGACTTCCTCCCGGACCTCGCCGCACGCAAGACCGTCGACCTCGCCGGCGGTCACCGGCTCATGCGCAACCTGTGGGTCCAGGGCAGCGGCTACCTGCTGCCGCGGGCACTGACCGAGCGCCACGGTGGCATCCGAGAGGACGAGGCGTTCACGCGGTACTGCATCCGGTTGGCGCGGGGCGGTGCCCTCAACGGCTTCTACTTCCCCTTCGTGGCGGAGGACCACATGGACGACCCCCGCTCCCCCCACACGCTCATCAGGACGGATGCCGACCTCCTCGAGCGCATGCCTCTGTCGGCGAGCGCCAACGGGGTGAGAACGGTGGCCGACTGGACGGCTCAGCTGGAACGCAGCGCTCGCGTGCTCCAGACGGCGTCGCTCGACGTGCGTGCCTACGGGGGCTGGCGCCGCAGGGTCACCTCCGTCCGCCGGCGGGCACGGCGGCTCGTCGGACAGCCGGCCACGTGGTGACGGCCGTACCGGCGCCCGTGCTCCCCGGGCAGGGCGAGCAGCCGGACGTGCTCGTCGCCGTCGTCACCTACAACAGCGCCGAGATCCTCGCACCCTTCCTCCACGCGCTGCCGGCTGCCCTCGCAGGCGCCGGCACGGCCACCGTCGTCGTGGTCGACAACGACTCCGCCGACGGCACGGCCGCTCTGGCCAGGGAGCTGGCGCCATGGGCGACCGTGCTCGAGGCGGGGGGCAACTTCGGCTACGCCGCCGGCATCAACCAGGCTCTGGACGTGACGCCCGCACGCCGCGGCACCTACGTCCTCAACCCGGATGCCGTCCCGTCGCCGGGCAGCGTCGACGTGCTCGCTCGAGCAGCCGAGCTCGATCCCGGCATCGGGATCACCGTGCCACGGATCATCGCCGAGGACGGTTCGCTCAAACCCTCGCTGCGCCGCGAGCCCACGGTCGGGCGGGCGCTCGGCGAGGCCGTGCTCGGCGGGCGACGCGCCTCTCGCTTCACCGCACTCGGGGAGATGGTCACCGACGTCCGGTCCTACACCGACGGCGCGGAGGCCGACTGGGCCACCGGAGCGGCGATGTTCCTCACGCCTCGCGCTCTGGCCGCGGCCGGCCGTTGGCGCGAGGACTACTTCCTCTACTCGGAGGAGACGGACTACGCGCTGCGTGTGCGCGACGCAGGGCTCTCACTCCGACTCGTGACCGGTGCCGAGGTCGTCCACCCCGGTGGCGACATGGCGGTCTCGCCCCAGCTCTGGAGCCTCGCCACCGTGAACCGTACGAGGCTGTACCGCTCGAGGCACGGCCGCACCCGGAGCGCGGCGTTCTGGCTCGCTGTTCTCCTCAACGAGGGTGTCCGTGCACTGCTCGGGCGCCCGACCCACCGCGAGGCAGCGCGAGCACTCGTGCTGGGGCTCCGGCCGCACCCGAGCTGGCCGACGAGCGTCACGACGGGCTGACCCTGCCGCCCAGGCGCGGCGCGCCGGCGTCTACGCCTTCGCGTCTCCCCGACGCCTCGTCCGGACGGACTCGACAAGGCCCGACAGCTCCCGCCTCGCCGACGGCCACACCATCATGGCGGCCGCCCACACGACCAGGGCAGCGGCCACCACGGCGGCGAGAGTGAGGAAGACCGAGTCCTCCCGGGCGACGACCGAGCGGACCACGACCGAGACCGCGAGCACGCCTCCCGCGATGACGGCGGGCCGCGCCATGGCCCGGAAAGGGTCCGAGAGCCTCACGGGGCTGTTCCGACAGGCGAGGACGAAGCCGGGCACGAAGAGCGCAACCTGGCTGATGGCGTACGAGGCCGCCACGCCCTCCACACCCCACCGGACACCCACGAGGAAACCTCCCACCGTCACGATCCCTCCGACCACGGCCCACACGACGTACGGCCGGCCGCGACCGGTGCTCGTGTAGATCCACCCGGTCGTCGTGGAGACGAGCTGGACAAAGCTCGCGACGGCGAGCAGCTGGAAGATGCGCGCAGCCGCCAACCACTGCTCCCCCAGTGCCACCAGGATGACCTCGTCCGCTGCGACAGCGAGGACCACGACGAGCGGCAGGCCGGCGTGGCAGAGGCCGCTGATCGCCGTCCGGTAGGCCTTCCTGTACCGCGCGGGCTCGCCCTGCAACGCTGCCAGGGTCGGCACCATGACGGCTTGCACCGGCGTCTTGAGCTGCTTGAGCGGGAGCATGAGCAGGCTGTACGCCCGCGTGTACAACCCCAGTGCGCCCGCGTCGAGGAACCTGCCGATGATGACGTTGTCCCCCTCTCGCGAGGCGGTGTGGAAGAGGCTCGCGACCGACACGTGGGCACCGAACCGCAGGAGCGGTACGGCGTCACCGAGGCGGCGGGGCCTGCCTGGTCGCCACGGGACGGCCCACCAGTTCAGCACAGTGGCAAGGAGGAGGGCACTGACGTTCTGGATGACCAGCGACCAGACCCCCATCCCAAGGAGCGCGGCCACGACCGCCGTCGCGCTCGCGAGGAGTCCGGCGGTGGCGTTGCGCAGTGCGATACGGCGGAACTGCATCGCCCGGTTCAGAAGAGCACCGTGCTGCACGGAGACGCCTGAGACGACGAAGCCTGCCCCGAGCGCGGCACAGATGGGGACGAGGGACGGCTCGTCGTAGAACGCGGCGAGCGGGAAGCCGGAGACGGCGACCACACCGGCGAGGACGATCCCGGCAGCTGTGTTGACCCAGAAGAGCGAGTTGACCTGGTTCCAGGTGAGGTCAGGTCGTTGGACCACGGCTTGGCTCAGGCCGAGCTGGCGGAACTGGGTGACGACGACCGTGAGGGTCAGGGCCATCGCCATGAGTCCGAAGTCGGCCGGTGTGAGGAGCCGTGCGAGGACCATCGTGGTGGCGACCTGGACCGCCGCCCCCGTCCAGCTGCCGAGAAGAGTCCAGCCCATCCCCCGAGCCGCTGAGCGTCCCAGGTCGCCGTGCCGGACGGAACGGTGGAGCCACTCGTCGAGCTCAGGCACCCCGCGGGCAGGCACACGGGATGCGTTTCGCCGGAGACGCACGTACAGACCTCCTCGCCCCCGGTCATCGACGCTCTCCAGCGTAGTGACCGACACCCCGGCGCCCAGGTCGACCGAGAGGTGACCGTGACCGGCTCTCGGGGTGAGGAGTCCGCGGACTGTGGTCACAACGCAGCACGCCGCCCCGACACGTGGTCGAGGCGGCGTGCTGGAGGGACGTCGGTCAGCGCACGGGCTTGCCCGTGTCGTGCCACACGTTGGTGTCGTCCCACGCGCTGGCCTCGTTCATGTTCCCGACGGCGCCGTAGCGGAAGTCACGGCCGAAGTGGTTGCCGCTGTAGCGGGCGCTGTCGACCGCGCCGCCACTTCCACCGTTGATGGTGTAGTTGCCGCCGTTGAAGAGGTTGTCCTCGACCACGAGGTTGCTGATCGGGTCGTCCCCGAGGAGCGAGCCGATCTGGATCGCGGCGTTCATCGGGTCGTCGGTGTCCGCACGGTAAGCCTGGAAGTTGTTGCCGCGGAGGGTGATGTCGTCACCCTTGCGGATCTGCAGGCTGTCGTGGTGGCCGCCCTTCATCCGGTGCAGGCTGTGGATGAAGGTGTCCTCGACGGTGACGTCGTCTGCCTCGATACGGATCCCGTCCTCGGCAGAGTGGATGTTCGCTCCGCGGACCGTGCCGGCACCCTTGAAGAAGATCCCGATTCCGGTGCTGTTGAGGTTGTCGACCTCGACGTTCTCGATGAGAGCGCCGGTGACGCCCTTGTCGACCTTGATCGGGTACCCGTCGGTGGCGACCTCGACGATCGAGTTGCGGATGGTGACGTCGTCAGCCGCGATCGTGACGGTGCCGCGGATGTGCTTGGCCTCGACGACGGTCCCCGGCTCGGTGATCGTCATCCCCTCGGACCGGGTGAGCTGGACGCCCTTGGGAACCCCGGTCGTCTTGGCGCTCGGGAACTCCGCGCTCGGCGCAGGCTCGGGCTTCGGGTCCGGCTTCGGAGTCGGCTCCGGCTTCGGGTCCGGCGTGGGAACCGGCTCCGGCTTCGGGGTCGGCTTCGGGGTCGGCTCAGGCGCCGGAGACGCGTCCGGTCGCTCGTCGGCGTTGAGGCTGAAGGCCTCACCATCGATCGTGCTGTCGACGACGATCGCCGGCTTGCCCTTCTGCGACATGAAGTCGTTGCGGCAGCCCTCGAGGGCCACGCGCTCGGCGTAGTAGTTGCCGAAGGTGATGCCGTTCGTCTTCTTCGGGTTCTCGCACTCGACGGTCGTGTCGATGATGCGGGCGTTCCTCACGTCGGATCCGACGCGGATGCTGTGGTTGCCCCCGTAGGAGACCTTCGTGTTCTTGATGGTGACGTCGTCCGCGAGGACGTGGATCATACCGTCGACGTGGAGCCCGTCGACGACGGTGCCGGGCTCGGTGATCGTCAGGCTTCCGGACGGGACCAGCTCGGTGTCGTCGGGGACCCCGACGGTCGCGGCTGCTGCCGTGCCGGTCACGAGACCGACGCCGCCCAGCGCGACGGCCAGGCTCATGAACGCGTGTGAAACTCGCATGTAGTAGCTCTTTCTCGGTTGCGGAACAGCGGCGCGAAGGCGCCGGCCATTGGGGAAAATCCGCCCGAGTCCTCCCCCATGGACCCCACCACCGTAACCGAACCGTTACCAGAACGGTGTGGACATGGCAGTGCGGGTGCCCTGACTGGGGGCATACGTCCTGGTCAGTGCGGTGTCGTGGACCTCCTCACACCGCGTCCAGGAGGAAGGTCCGAGGGGGCACGGCCGCCCGCACGCGCCGCGCCATCGCGGCTCGCAGGTCCTGTGCCGTGAGCTCGGCGGGGAGTCGGCGCACGGCCAGGCCGCGGCGGTCCAGCTCGTGCGCGATGAGCTCCTGGTGGTCGTCGACGTGCTCACCGTGCTGCTGCCGTCGCGGCAGCACGACGGGGCAGCGCCCGGCGTCGAGCGTGGTGAGGCACGAGCCGATGCCGGCGTGGGCGATGACGAGGTCCGCCTCCGCGATCGCGGCGTGCAGCTCCGCGGCGGGCACGTCGGCCCGGCCCTCGACGGGGAGGCCGGAGTCGTCGGTGACCCCGACCTGCCAGAGCACCTCGGCGTCCGGTGCCAGGACATCGGGAAGCACCCGGCAGACGGCCTCGAGGGCGCGGCGGAAGCCGTAGGTCTTCATGGTGCCGAGCGTGACGACCACGCGGGCGGCCGCCCGGACCGGACGCTCCTCGGCGACGTCGTAGCCGTCGAAGAGCGAGCCGCGGTACTGCCAGCGCTCGTCCGCCCAGCGCGCGTACTGGCTGTAGGTCTGCGTGCCGGGCACCCGCGAGACGATCCTCCCGGTGAGGCTCGGCCCCTCCGCCCGGGCGGCGCTCTCGATGTAGTGCGTCCGGATCCCCAGCGCCCGCGCGACCGGCAGGAAGGCGAGCGCGATGCCCGAACCGGTGCTCACGACCCGGTCGAAGCGCCCGGTGCGCAGGATCCGGCGGGCCTCGGGCATCACGCGGACGACCTCGCCGTACCCGCGCGGCGGGATGTAGGGGACGTGGTGGACCACCTCCCCGGCCAGGAGCGAGCGCGACTGCGCCTCGTCGAAGGTCGCCCACTCGACGTCGCTCAGCACCGGCCGCAGCCTGCTGCGCAGGCGCCACAGCTGCTCGAGGTGACCACCGGTGGACGCGACGAGCAGCGTCCTGCCCGGTGACTCGAGGCCGGTCGGCCCGGAACCACGCGCTGGACTGGTGAACGTCACGACGACCTCCCTGGTGGGTGCTCCACCAAGCCCACCACTCGCGGCCCGCCCCACGGCCCGGGAAATCGGGTGATCCGGACCCGAACCCCGCGTCGGTGCGGGATGAGCGGCGGGGTGACGCGCCGTCAGTCGTCGAGCAGGGACAGCTCTCGGGCCCGCTCGAGCGCGTGCGTCCTGTCGGAGACGCCGAGCTTGCGGTAGATGCGCCGCACGTGGGTCTTGACGGTCGACTCCGACAGGTACAGACGCCGCCCGATGTGGGCGAGCGGCACGTCGGCGCGCAGCTCGCGCAGCACCCGCAGCTCGGCGACGCTGAGCTGGCCGGCCCGCAGCGGCTCGGGGAACACGGTGTCGGTGTGGACCAGACGCGGCTCGTCGAGGAACTGGCGCGCCCAGGACCCCTCCGGGGCGATCGCCTCGAGGTCGGTCCGCGGCACGGTGAGGAACGGCAGCAGCACCTCGGTGTCGGCCGCCAGCCCCACGGCGGTCGCGAGGTCGTCGACCGCCATGTCGCGCTGCCCGGTGCGCCAGGCCGCGCACGCGTGGAGCAGCAGCAGCTCCAGTCCCACGCGCGGACGCGTGCCCGCGAAGGTGGCGGCGTTATCGGTGAGACGCATGGTCTCGGCGTAGGCACCGACGTAGAAGGCGTGCCGCGCCCGGCTCGCGTGCGTCCACGCGCCGCCGTCCTGCGCGCCAGCGAGGAGGGCGCCGGCCCGGTCGAGCCGTCCCTCGGCGAGCGCGAGGTCCACCCGGAGCGCCATCACCGAGGCCCGGACGACCTCCGCCTGGTCCTGGCCGTGGTCGGTGGCGTAGCGCTGGAGCACGACGCGAGCGTGCTCGAAGCGGCCGTGCAGGATGTCGGCGAAGGCCGCCGCGACCCGCGTGAGCTCGAGGAGCGGGGCCAGCCCGTGCTCCCCCGCGAGCTCCGGAACGGTCGGCCACGTGCTGCGCGCCAGGCGCATCCCCGCCAGCACGGTGCGGGAGAGCGGCCGGGCCACGGCCTCCAGCCTGGTGGGGGTGGCGGCGAAACCGTCGGCGTAGGTGCCCCAGGCGTCGGCGCTCCGGGTGTGGCCGAGGAGCGCCATCGCGAGCGCCGTGCCGTGCGCCGCCTCCCGAGCCGCCGCGGAGTCGCCCAGCCGGACCGCCTCGTAGCAGGCGAGCGCGAAGCCGTAGGCGGCCCTCACGCCGTCGTTGGCGTGGAGCATCGACAGCGCCCACTGGGTGAGCAGCTCGGGGATGGCCCGCTCGACGTCGGGGTCGTGCTGCGCGTCCCCGCCGTCGGCCAGCGAGCTGTCCAGCCGGCCCAGGAGGATCTCCGCGGCCCCGAAGCTGGGCGTCCCGTCGAAACGCAGGGCCAGCCGCTGCGTCGTGGTGAGCGAGCGCACCGGCAGCGGGCTGCCCGGAGTGAGCAGGCCGCCGCGGAGGGCCGCCTCCGCCTGGTGCGCCGTGTCCCGGTCGAGCACGTAGTCACGGGCGACGACGAGCCGGGCGCTGGAGGCCACGAGCTCGCGGGGCATCGCGCGTACGGCGGCCTGGACGGCGTCGGGGTTCCGGACGAGCAGCTCGGCCCAGTGGTCCTCGAGGATGCCGAGGACGAGAGGCCACGCCTCGGCGCGCAGGGCGTAGGTGAGGGCCTCCCCCGCCAGCCGCTGCTCGCGCCGGCGCCTGCCGAGGCGGCGGTTGAGCTCCCGGAAGCGCTCGGGGCTGTCCGCCCGCAGGTTCTCCAGCAGGGCCTGGCGCAGTCCGTGCGGGTAGGAGGAGGTGCCGTCGTCGCGGGAGTCCGTGTAGGAGCTCTGCATGATGACGTCGGCGAGCGGCAGCTGCGCGG
Source organism: Oceanitalea stevensii (assembly GCF_014837105.1). Taxonomy (GTDB): domain Bacteria; phylum Actinomycetota; class Actinomycetes; order Actinomycetales; family Actinomycetaceae; genus Oceanitalea; species Oceanitalea stevensii. The sequence goes on from NZ_JACSPO010000001.1 coordinate 1,030,751, forward strand.
GGTCGTCGACGAGCACGTCGAGGTCGCCGGGGTGCATCGGGTAGGGAACGGCCAGCGCCGTGAGCACGTCCCGCCACTCGGCCCGCTCCTGGTCGGCGACGATGAGCGCGGTGTAGCGGGCGATGGCGGCGGCGTCGGTGACGAGCCGGCCGTCGCTCGTCCGTCGGGTCTCGAGGAGCGCCGCCCGGACCAGGGCCGGCCAGCCCGCGTACTCGCGGATGACCCGGTCGATCTCCTCCGGCGAGAGGACCAGGCCCAGCCGCCCGGCGAGGAGTGTCGTCTCCTCGGCCGCGAGGCGCAGCTCGGGGACGTCGAGGACGGTGGCGTCCACCGTTGCGGGGCCGATGCTCACGATCGGCCTCTCGAGCCGCGTGGTGACGACGAGGTGGAGGAGCTCGTGCACCTGGGCGAGCTCGACGAGCTCGGGGTCCACGCCCACGTCCGCCACCTGGTGCAGCCCGTCGATGACGAGCACGAGCCGGCGGGTGAGCCGCCGCAGCGCCTCGTCGACGGCGTCGAGGTCCGGCACGGAGGCGGGGGACGCGACGCCCGCACCGACGAGCGCGTCGTGGACGGCGGCCCACAGGGTGTCGCCGCCCGTGCCGTCCGGCACGGTGAGCCAGGCGACGGACCTGTCGTCGAGCGCGCCGCTGCGCAGCCAGTACGCGACCGTGCTCGTCTTGCCGTACCCGCGCGGCGCGCGCAGCACGACGAGCGCGGGGAGGTGGCGGATGACCGCCTCGGCGGCGGGCGTGGGGCAGAAGACGCTGGGGACACGAGGCAGCCGTGTGCGGTGAGCCCGCTCCGGCACGGCTACCGACGCTCCCCGCCGAGACCGCGGCTGAGCACGAGGGCCTCGTCCCTGCTGGAGGCACCGAGCTTGCGGTAGACGTGGCGCAGGTGGGTCTTGGCGGTGTTGACCGACATCCCCAGCGCGGCGGCCACGCCGGCGGGCCCGGCGCTGTCCTGCAGGGCGGCGAGCACCTGCAGCTCGCGGGCGCTGAGCTCGCTCGGCACCGCGGGCGCTGAGGGGAGGGGCTGCGTCCGCTGCGCCTCGGTGGTGGACGGCAGGGGCCGCAGGGCGAGCAGCTCGGGGTCGTTGCCCGCGAGCGCGCCGAAGATCTCGGGGCTGATGAGGGCGAAGGGACGGCGCTGCCCGGTCTCGTACGCGATCCGCACCCCCCGCGCGAAGCGGCGGCGCGCGGCAGTCCCCTGTCCGAGCCGGAAGAGCGCCGCGGCGATGATGAGCTCGTTGATGAGGCGGCTGCGGGCCGTCATCCGCCTGTCCCCGAGGTCGCGGGCGGCGACGTCGATGGCCTCCTGCTCCCGCCCCTGGGCGTGGAGGAGGTAGGCGCGGGTGGAGCTGGAGACGAAGCCGTCGACGAGCCGGTCGAGCACCTGCTCGGCGACGTCCACCATCCCGCCGGCCACGAGCAGCTCGACCAGCTGGGTCCCGATCGTCGACTCCGCGATGCCGCCCGGCTCGAGGTGCCGCAGCGCGGCGCGCAGCTGCCCGACCGCCCGCGCCTGGTCCTCCGGGGTCCCGTACACCGAGGCGTACAGGCCACGGGCGTGGATCGCCAGGGCCCAGAGCTCGTCCCGGCGTCCCGGCTCCACGATGTCCGCCACGGCCTCGTGCACCTCGGGGCGCATCCCGTCGATCGTGGCGATCGCGCGCATGATCCGCCCGCCCACCCGCACGAGCCTGCTCACCTCGTCGTCGTCACCGCCCGCGATGACGTCGGCGAGCTCCTCGTCCTCCAGGAGCCGCAGCGCGAGGTCGGTCTCCCCGTGGAAGGTCTTGGCGGTGAGCATACCGCCGATGCCCAGCAGCCGGGCGGTGCGGTCGTCGTGGCGCACGCCGTGGTCCCGGACCCGCTCGAAGGCGTAGGCGGCGGCCTCCTGCTCGCCCGCGAAGACGGCGGCGAGTCCGGACTGGATGAGGATGTGGACCTCGTCGGTGGTCTCCTGCATCTCCTGCCAGCGCTGCCTCACGGCCGCGTCGACGAAGTGGGCACCGGTGGGTGTCCACTCGCTGACCTCCGTCTCGGCCGAGGGCGCCATCCGCGGGAGGTGGCGGCGTATCACCTGCAGCCGGGGGTCGCCGTCGGCGATCTCCCGGGGGAAGGCGCCGGCGAGCTCGATGAGCCGGTGGGGGTGCTGGGTGAGGAGCGTGGACCACTCCTCCTCGATGATCCGCAGCGCGGTGTCCCACTCCTGGGCGCGGACGGCGTGACGCAGCACCCCGACGGGCCCCTCCTCCTGTGCCGCGAGGGCCATGAGAGCGATGTGCACCTCCCGCTCCAGGTGCGGGTGGAGCTCGAGCGACACGCGACGCAGCGCGTCGCGGATCGCGGGCGGGTAGGCGTAGCGCAGGCCGTCGACCGTCTCCCGCTCGCGCAGCAGCCCGCCCACGCGCAGGTTGCGCAGCTCCCGCAGCGCCGTCCCGTCCGGGACGATGGCGCGCGCAGCAGCCGCCGAGAACTCGTCCGGGATCGCGGTGCGCATGAGGAACTCGCGCAGCGCCGTCGAGCGCACGTCCGCCAGGAGGGCCTCGATGAAGCCGTCGACGGTGCCGGGGTCCACGGCGGCCTGGTGCCCTCCGACGACGGCGGCCGCGACGCAGGTCCGGACCGCGGCGGGCCAGCCGCCGAGCTCCATCGCGAGCTCCGCGGCCTCGTCCACCGTCATCGTCACGCCGTGCCGCTGGGCGAGGGCGAGGACGTCCTCGGCCTGCATGGCGAGGTCCGCGGGACGCACGACGGTGAGGTCGACCGAGAGGGCGCCCGTGGTCTCCAGCGCCCGCAGCGAGCGGGTGGAGACGACGAGCTCGAGGGCGGCACTGGAGCGCACGAGCTCGAGGAGCTCGTCGTCGATCTCGCTGCGGCCGTCCAGGTGACCGGCCTCGTGGTAGTTGTCGACGATGAGCCGCAGCGGCTCCTCGTGCCGCAGCAGCGCCCCGAGCACCGCGGCGCGGTCCGCGTCGTCCTCCGCCTCGCGCGAGTCGTACCCGTCGAGGTCGGCGGCGGTCAGTGCCGCGCGCAGCGTGGCCCAGAACCCGGGGGCCAGGCGCGAGCCCTCGTCGAGGGGGACGTAGACGGTGGGGACGCCGTCGTCCTCGCCCGTGAGCCACTCGACGAGCGCGGTCGTCTTCCCGAAGCCGCGCGGGCCGCGCAGGACGGTCAAGGGCGCGCGGGAGCCCAACGCGTCCAGGACACGCGGCGCCACGAAGGCGGCGCGACTGGCGCGAGGGAGGGGTCCGTGAACCCGCCGCCCCAGGCGATTCATGCCCGTATCATGACAGAGGGGCGACCGGCACGTTCCGTGTTTGGAGCTCGGCCGCTCCACCGTCCGCCGCGGTGAGCACCCAGATGCCGTCCTCGGTGAGCGCCACGGAGTGCTCCCAGTGGGCCGCCCGGGCGCCGTCGGCGGTCACGACGGTCCAGTCGTCGGCCAGGACGCGCGTCTCGATGGTGCCGCGGGTGAGCATCGGCTCGATCGCCAGGCACATCCCCGGGCGCAGCTTCGGCCCGCGCCCGGAGGCGCGGTAGTTGAGGACGTCCGGCGGCTGGTGCATGGCGCTGCCGATGCCGTGGCCCACGTAGTCCTCGATGATGCCGAGGGGCTCGTGGCCTGCGGCCACGTGCGCGGCGACGGCGTCCTCGACGGCCTCCCCGACGACGTCGAGCCGGCCCCCGCCCGCCAGGGCCGCGATGGCGTCCCACATGGCGGTGCGGGTCGCCTCGCTCAGTGCGTGGTCACGCGGGTCACCCTCACCGAGGACGACGGTGAAGGCGGCGTCACCGTGCCAGCCGTCGACGACGGCGCCGCAGTCGAAGGAGACGACGTCGCCGTCGGCGAGGACGCGCTCCCCCGGGATGCCGTGGACGACCTCGTCGTTGACGGAGATGCACACGTGCGCCGGGTAGCCGTGGTAGCCGAGGAAGTTCGACCGCGCACCGGCGCGGTCGAGGACCTGCCGGGCGACGTCGTCGAGCTCGGCGGTGGTCCGCCCGGGTGCCGCGGCCTCCCGGAGCGCCGCGTGGATGTCGGCGACGACGAGGCCCGCGCGGCGCATGACCCGGATCTGCTCCGGGGTCTTGTACTCGATGCGTTCGCGCATCAGCTCGCGTTCAGCGCAGCGAGCAGACGCTCGGTGACCTCCTCGACGGCACCGATCCCGTCGACCCGCACGAGCAGCCCGCGCTCGGCGTAGTGGTCGGCCAGGGGTGCGGTCTGGTCGTGGTAGACCTCGAGGCGGCGACGGATGACGACGTCGGTGTCGTCGGCGCGGTTCTGCTCGGCCGCGCGGCCGAGGAGACGCTGCACGACGACCTCGTCGTCCGCGGTGAGCTCGACGACGGCGTCCAGGGACGTCCCGCTCGCCTCGAGCATCGCGTCGAGCTCGCGGACCTGGTCCAGGGTGCGGGGGTAGCCGTCGAGCAGGAAGCCGTCAGCGGCGTCCTCCTGGGCCAGGCGGTCCCGGACCATGTCGTTGGTGATCTCGTCGGGCACGTACTCCCCGGCGTCCATGTACCGCTGCGCACGCTGCCCGAGCTCGGTGCGCCCGGCGACGTTGCTGCGGAAGATGTCGCCGGTGGAGATCGCCGGGATGCCGAGCGTGGAGCTCAGCCGGGTGGCCTGGGTGCCCTTGCCCGCTCCGGGCGGGCCGAGGAGGACGAGGCGGCGGCTCATCGGAGGAACCCCTCGTAGTGACGCTGCTGGAGCTGGGAGTCGATCTCCTTGACGGTCTGGAGACCGACGCCCACGACGATGAGGATCGAGGTGCCGCCCAGGGCGAAGCCGACCGTGTCGGGCAGGTTGAGGGCCGCGAACACGATGACCGGGAAGATCGCGATGAGCGCGAGGTACAGCGCGCCCGCGGTCGTGATCCGGGTGATGACGTACTGGAGGTACTCCGCCGTCGGGCGCCCCGCGCGGATGCCCGGGATGAAGCCGCCGTAGCGCTTCATGTTGTCCGCGACGTCGTCGGGGTTGAAGGTGATCGACGTGTAGAAGAACGCGAAGAACAGGACGAGGACGAAGTAGATCGCCATGTAGAGCGGCGCCGTGGGCGACAGGAGGTTGAGACTGACCCACTGCACCCAGCCCTCGCTCTGGTCGCCGAACTGGGAGAACAGGCCGGGCAGCGCGAGGAGCGAGGAGGCGAAGATGACCGGGATGACACCGGCCATGTTGATCTTGATCGGGATGTAGGTGCTCGACCCGCCGTACATGCGCCGGCCCACCATGCGCTTGGCGTACTGGACGGGCACGCGACGCTGGGACTGCTCGACGAAGACGACGAGCAGGGTGATGACGAGGAGCAGCGCGATCACGATCGTCACGTTCGCGACGCCGTTCGCGGCGCCGCCGACCGACCACAGCGCCGACGGGAAGCCGGCCGCGATCGAGGTGAAGATGAGCAGCGACATGCCGTTGCCGACACCGCGCTCGGTGATGAGCTCGCCCAGCCACATGATGAGGCCCGTGCCCGCGGTCATGACGATGATCATGATGACGATCGTCATGATCGAGTCGTTGGGGATGAGCGGGACGGAGCAGCCGGGGATGAGGTTGCCGCTGCGGGCCATCGTGATCATCGTCGTCGACTGGAGGACGGCGAGGAAGATCGTGAGGTACCGGGTGTACTGCGTGAGCTTGGCCTGCCCCTGCTGGCCCTCCTTCTGCAGCGCCTCGAAGCGCGGGATGACCACGCGCAGCAGCTGGGTGATGATGCTCGCGGTGATGTAGGGCATGATGCCCAGCGCGAAGATCGACAGCTGCAGCAGGGCGCCGCCGGAGAAGAGGTTGACGAGGCCGAGGAGGTCGTTCGTGCTGCCGACGGCCTCGAGACACTGCTGCACGTTCGGGTAGGAGACCCCCGGGGTGGGGATGACGGACCCGAGGCGGAAGATCGCCATGATCCCCAGCGTGAAGAGCAGCTTGCGCCGCAGGTCCGGCGTACGGAACGCCTGGGCGAATGCGCTGAGCAATCTTCCTCCTGCAATGGTGACGACGGCGGGCGACATAGCCCGCGTCGGCGGTCTGGACCGCAACGTACTGTACCTGTTCCGCGACGTGGCCTGTGCCACGTCCCGGGAGCACGAACGGGCGGCCCGGTGTCCGGACCGCCCGTTCGTCGGCGACTCAGGCCTGGGTCAGGGACCCGCCTGCTGCCTCGATCTTCTCCTGCGCCGAGACCGACCACGCGTTGGCCACGATGTCGAGCTTGACGGTGATCTCACCGCTGCCCAGCACCTTGACCAGCTGGCCGGAGCGCACGGCGCCCTTGGCGACGAGGTCGTCGACCGTCACGGAGCCACCCTCGGGGAAGAGAGCGGACAGACGGTCCAGGTTGACGACCTGGTACTCGACGCGGAAGGGGTTCTTGAAGCCGCGGAGCTTGGGCAGCCGCATGTGCAGCGGCATCTGCCCACCCTCGAAGCCGGCCGGCACCTGGTAGCGGGCCTTGGTGCCCTTGGTGCCGCGACCCGCGGTCTTGCCGCGCTTGCCGCCCTCACCGCGTCCGACGCGGATCTTGGCGCTCTTGGCGCCGGGGGCGGGACGCAGGTGGTGCACCTTGAGGGTGCGTGCCTGCTCGGGAGTCTGCTTGGACTCTGCCATGGTTACTTGACCTCCTCGACGGAGACCAGGTGGGCCACCGTCGTGATCATGCCGCGGACCTCGGGGCGGTCCTCACGCACGACGCTCCGGCCGATCCGGCCCAGACCGAGCGTGCGCAGGGTCTGGCGCTGGTTCTCCTTGCCGCCGATCGCGGACTTCGTCTGCGTGACCTTGAGCTGTGCCATCACGCACCGACCTTCCCGGCAGCCTCAGCCTGCTTCTCCTCGCGCGCCTGCGCCTCGCCTGCTGCGCGGTTGCGCAGCATGACGGCGGGGGCGACACGCTCGAGCGGCAGACCACGGCGGGCCGCGACGGACTCGGGCTGCTCGAGGTTGCGCAGCGCCTGAGCGGTGGCGTGCACGATGTTGATCGCGTTCTCCGAGCCGAGCGACTTGCTCAGCACGTCGTGGATCCCGGCGCAGTCGAGGACGGCGCGGACCGGACCGCCGGCGATGACGCCGGTACCCGGGGCTGCGGGGCGCAGGAAGACCACGCCTGCCGCGGCCTCGCCGGTGACGGCGTGCGGGATCGTCTTCTGGATCATCGGGACGCGGAAGAAGTTCTTCTTCGCCTCCTCGACGCCCTTCGCGATCGCGGCCGGCACCTCCTTGGCCTTGCCGTAGCCGACGCCGACCGTCCCGTTGCCGTCCCCGACGACGACGAGAGCGGTGAAGCTGAAGCGACGACCACCCTTGACGACCTTGGAGACGCGGTTGATCGTGACGACGCGCTCGATGAACTCGTTCCTCGGCTCGGCGGCGCCGCGACGGCCCTCGCCCCGGCGACCGCCGGAACGCTCGCCGCCGGCGGCGGGGCCGGCGCCGGTACCGGAACCGGTCCTGCTTCGCTGCGGTGCAGCCATCAGATGTTCCTTTGCTCTCGTACGTTCACGCTGGTCACAGGGCGAGCCCGCCCTCACGGGCGCCGTCGGCGACGGCGGCCACGCGGCCGTGGTACCGGTTGCCGCCGCGGTCGAACACCGCAGACTCGACACCGGCAGCCTTGGCCCGCTCGGCGACGAGCTCGCCGACGCGACGCGCCTTGGCGACCTTCTCGTCGTCCGACGCCCGCAGGTCGGCCTCGAGGGTCGAGGCAGACGCGATGGTGGTGCCGCTCGTGTCGTCGACCAGCTGCGCGACCATGTGGCGCGAGGAGCGGGTGACGACCAGGCGCGGACGCTCGGCCGTGCCGGAGACCTTCTTGCGGACTCGGAGGTGACGGCGCCCGCGAGCGGCGTTCTTGCCCTTGCCCTTGACGGACAGTGCCATCACTTACCTGCCTTTCCGGCCTTGCGGCGGACCTGCTCGCCGGCGTAGCGCACACCCTTGCCCTTGTAGGGCTCGGGCTTGCGGATCTTGCGGATGTTCGCGGCCAGCTCGCCGACCTGCTGCTTGTCGATCCCGGAGACCGTGAGCTTGGTGGGGGCGTCGACGGTGACCGTCACGCCCTCCGGCGGCTCGATGACGACCGGGTGGGAGAAGCCGAGCGCCAGCTCGACGGCGGAACCCTTGGCGACGGCGCGGTAACCCGTGCCGACGATCTCGAGCTTGCGCTCGTAGCCCTGGGTGACGCCCGTGACGAGGTTGGCGATGAGCGTGCGGGTGAGGCCGTGCAGCGAACGCGACTCGCGCTCGTCGTTCGGCCGGGTCACGACGATCGCACCCGCGTCGTCGCGAACGACGGCGATGGGGGCGGGAACGGTGTGGCTGAGGGTGCCCTTGGGCCCCTTGACGGTCACGACCGAGCCCTCGATGGTGACGTCGACACCTGCGGGGACCGGGACGGGGACCTTTCCGATACGGGACATGTCTCTACTCCTTCCCGGCTACCAGACGTAGGCGAGGACTTCCCCGCCAACGCCCTTGGTCTGTGCCTCGCGGTCGGTGAGCAGACCGGAGGAGGTGGACAGGATCGCCACGCCCAGCCCGCCGAGAACTCGGGGCAGGTTGGTGGACTTGGCGTACACGCGCAGTCCGGGCTTGGACACGCGGCGCACACCGGCGAGCGAGCGCTCGCGCTGGGGGCCGAACTTCAGCTGGAGCGTGAGGTTCTTGCCCACCGGGGCGTCCTCGACGTCCCAGCCGGCGATGTAACCCTCGGTCTTGAGGATCTCGGCGATGTTCTGCTTGAGCTTCGAGTACGGCATGGTCACCGACTCGTGGTACGCCGAGTTGGCGTTACGCAGACGCGTGAGCATGTCTGCGATGGGGTCAGTCATTGTCATCGGGCCTCGGCCCTTCCTCGTCGGGGTTTCCTACGGGACCTACGACGTAGTCGTTTACCAGCTGCTCTTCGTGATGCCGGGGAGCTGGCCGGCGAGGGCCATCTCCCGCAGGCAGATCCGGCACAGGCCGAACTTGCGGTAGACCGAGTGCGGACGGCCGCACCGCTGGCACCGGGTGTAGGCGCGCACCGCGAACTTGGGCTTGCGGTTCGCCTTCTGGATCAGGGCGGTCTTCGCCACGTCAGTTCTCCTTGAACGGGAAGCCGAGGTGCTTGAGCAGCGAGCGGGCCTCGTCGTCGGTCTTGGCCGTGGTGACGACCGTGATGTCCATGCCGCGCACGCGGTCGATCTTGTCCTGGTCGATCTCGTGGAACATCGACTGCTCGTTGAGACCGAAGGTGTAGTTCCCGTTGCCGTCGAACTGCTTGGGCGAGAGCCCACGGAAGTCGCGGATACGGGGCAGGGCGATCGACAGCAGGCGGTCGAGGAACTCCCACATGCGGTCGCCGCGCAGCGTGACGTGGGCGCCGATGGGCTGACCCTCACGCAGCTTGAACTGGGCGATCGACTTGCGGGCCTTGGTCACCTGCGGCTTCTGGCCGGTGATGAGAGCCAGGTCGCGGATCGCGCCCTCGATGAGCTTGGAGTCGCGTGCTGCGTCCCCCACGCCCATGTTGACGACGATCTTGGTCAGACCGGCGACCTGGTTGACGTTCGGGTGCTGGAACTCCTCGCGGAGCGCGGGGAGGATGTCCTCGCGGTAGCGCAGCTTGAGGCGCGGGCTCGTTGCGGTGGTGGTCTCGCTCATGTCAGATGTCCTTACCGGAGCGCTTGGCGACGCGGACACGCTGCGTGCGCTCCACGCCGTCGCGCTCGACCGTCTCGGTGCGGATCCCGACCCGGGTGCCCTTCTTGGTCTCCGGGTCGACGACCATGACGTTGCTGGCGTGGATAGCCGCCTCGATGGTCTCGATGCCACCCGTCTTGGCGCCGCGGCCGGACTGACCGACCTTGGTGTGGCGCTTCATGCGCTGCACACCCTCGACGACGACGCGGTCACGCTCGACGTCGACCTCGAGGACACGGCCCTGCTTGCCCTTGTCGCGGCCTGCGATGACGACCACGAGGTCGCCCTTCTTGATCCGAGCCATCTCAGATCACCTCCGGAGCCAGGGAGACGATGCGCATGAACTTCTTGTCGCGCAGCTCGCGGCCCACGGGGCCGAAGATGCGGGTTCCGCGCGGCTCGCCGTCAGCCTTGAGGATGACGGCGGCGTTCTCGTCGAAGCGGATGTAGGAACCGTCGGGGCGACGACGCTGCTTGGCAGCGCGCACGACGACGGCCTTGACGACGTCGCCCTTCTTGACGTTGCCGCCGGGGATGGCGTCCTTGACGGTGGCGACGATGACGTCACCGATACCGGCGTAGCGCCGGCCGGAGCCTCCGAGCACACGGATGCACAAGATCTCCTTGGCACCGGTGTTGTCGGCGACCTTCAGTCGCGACTCCTGCTGGATCATTCGATGTACTCCTGTCGTCGAGCCGGTTCTCAGCCGGAGCTGAGCCTTGCCGAACGGATGGGGGGCTGGTGGGCTACTTGGCCTTCTCGACGATGTCGAGAAGTCGCCAGCGCTTGGTCGCGCTCAGCGGCCGCGTCTCCATGATGCGGACGAGGTCACCGACGCCGGCCGAGTTGGCCTCGTCGTGCGCCTTGACCTTGCTCGTGCGGCGGATGACCTTGCCGTACAGCGGGTGCTTGACGCGGTCCTCCACCTCGACGACGACGGTCTTGTCCATCTTGTCGGACACCACGTAGCCACGGCGCACCTTGCGGTCGTTGCGCTCCTGCGTGGTGGTCTCTTCGGTGTTCTCGCTCATGGCCTCGATCACTTCTCGCTGCTGGGCGCGGTGCGGATGCCGAGCTCGCGCTCGTGCACGATGGTGTAGATACGGGCGATGTCGCGACGCACGGCCTTGAGCCGACCGTGGTCCTCGAGCTGCCCGGTGGCCGAGGAGAAGCGCAGCTTGAACAGCTCCTCCTTGGCCTTCGCGAGCTCTTCAGCCAGGGTCTCGTCGGTCATCCCGTCCAGGTCGAACGGAGTCAGGCCCTTGGAACCGATAGCCATCAGCCTTCACCACCCTCACGGCTCACGAAACGAGTCTTCATGGGGAGCTTGTGCTGCGCGCGGGACAGGGCCTCGCGTGCCAGCTCCTCGGGGACACCGGCCAGCTCGAAGAGCACGCGGCCGGGCTTGACGTTGGCGACCCACCACTCGGGCGAGCCCTTGCCGGAACCCATGCGGGTCTCAGCCGGCTTCTTGGTCAGCGGGCGGTCGGGGTAGATGTTGATCCACACCTTTCCACCACGCTTGATGTGCCGGGTCATGGCGATACGGGCGGCCTCGATCTGCCGGTTGGTGACGTACGCGGGCTCGAGAGCCTGGATCGCGAACTCGCCGAAGGCGATCTCGGTGCCACCCTTGGCCACGCCGGAGCGCTTGGGGTGGTGCTGCTTGCGGAACTTGGTCCGCCGGGGGATGAGCATCTCGCTCAGGCCTCCGTTCCTGACTCGGCGGGGGCTGCGGCCTGCTCGGCAGGCGCGCCCTCGGTCTGCTCGGCCTGGCGAGGACCACGGGCGCCCTCGGGCCGGCGGCCACGAGGACGGTCGGCGCCGCCACGCTCGCCGGCGCGGCCACGGCCACGCGGGGTGGCGTCGGCCTGCTCGCGGGCGAACTCACGCTCGGTCTGGTCGCCCTTGTAGATCCACACCTTGACGCCGATGCGCCCGAAGGTGGTGCGGGCCTCGAAGAAGCCGTAGTCGATGTTCGCGCGGAGGGTGTGCAGCGGCACGCGGCCCTCGCGGTAGAACTCGGAGCGGGACATCTCGGCGCCGCCGAGACGGCCGGAGCACTGCACCCGGATGCCCTTGGCGCCGGCGCGCTGGGCGGACTGCATGCCCTTGCGCATCGCACGACGGAAGGACACGCGGCTGGCGAGCTGCTCGGCGATGCCCTGGGCGACGAGCTGAGCGTCGATCTCGGGGTTCTTGACCTCGAGGATGTTCAGCTGCACCTGCTTGCCCGTGAGCTTCTCCAGCTCACCGCGCAGGCGGTCGGCCTCGGCGCCGCGGCGGCCGATGACGATGCCCGGACGCGCGGTGTGGAGGTCGACGCGGACCCGGTCACGGGTGCGCTCGATGTCGACCTTGGAGATGCCGGCGCGCTCAAGCCCCGAAGCCATGAGCTTGCGGATGGCGACGTCCTCGCGGACGTAGTCGCGATACCGCTGCCCGGGCTTGGTGCTGTCTGCGAACCACCGCGAGCGGTGGTCAGTGGTGATGCCGAGCCGGAACCCGGTCGGGTTGACCTTCTGACCCACTATCGGGTCCTCCCCTTCGTTCCAGCGGCGGATGAGCTCGCGCCGACCTTGCTGTCGTCGCCCACGACCACGGTGATGTGGCTCGTGCGCTTGAGGATCCGGCTCGCGCTGCCCTTGGCCCGGGGCCGGAAGCGCTTGAGCGTCGGTCCCTCGTCCACGAATGCCGCGCTGATGACGAGAGCGTTCTCGTCGAACGCCTCACCGGCCTGGTCGGCCTTGACGCGAGCATTGGCGATCGCGCTCTCCACGACCTTACGCACCGTCTCGGCTGCCGCCTGAGGGGCGAACCGCAGCACGGTCACGGCCTCAGAGGCGCGCTGACCGCGGATGGTGTCCACGACGCGCCGAGCCTTGAGGGGCGTGACGCGCACGTATCGCGCCTGCGCCTTGGCTTCCATCATTCCTGCCTTACTTGTCGGATGTGCGGGTTGCTGGGTCACCAGACGCCTCAGCGGCGTCGGGCCTTGCGGTCGTCCTTGTCGTGCCCGCGATAGGTGCGGGTCGGGGCGAACTCCCCCAGCTTGTGGCCGACCATCGACTCGGTGATGAAGACCGGGACGTGCTTGCGGCCGTCGTGCACCGCAAAGGTGTGGCCCAGGAAGTCGGGCGTGATGACCGACCGGCGGGACCAGGTCTTGATGACGTTCTTGGAGCCCGTCTCGTTGGCCGTGTCCACCTTCTTGAGCAGGTGGCCGTCGACGAAGGGACCCTTCTTGAGGCTGCGAGGCATCTCGTCGCTCTCCTACTCTCAGCGCTTCTTGCCGGTGCGCCGGCGGCGCACGATGAGCTGGTCGCTCGGCTTGTTCGGACGGCGGGTCCGGCCCTCGGGCTGACCCCAGGGGCTGACCGGGTGGCGACCACCGGAGGTCTTACCCTCACCACCACCGTGGGGGTGGTCGACGGGGTTCATCGCGACACCACGGACGGTCGGGCGCTTGCCCTTCCACCGCATGCGGCCGGCCTTGCCCCAGTTGATGTTCGACTGCTCGGCGTTGCCGACCTCACCGATGGTGGCGCGGCAGCGGGAGTCGACGTTGCGAATCTCACCGGAGGGCATCCGCAGCTGGGCCATCGTGCCCTCACGGGCGACGAGCTGGACCGACGCACCGGCCGAGCGGGCGATCTTCGCGCCGCCACCGGGCTTGAGCTCGATGGCGTGGATGACCGTACCGACGGGGATGTTGCGCAGCGGCAGGTTGTTGCCCGGCTTGATGTCCGCACCGGGGCCGTTCTCGATGACGGTGCCGACCGAGATCTTGTTCGGCGCGATGATGTAGCGCTTCTCGCCGTCGGCGTAGTGCAGGAGCGCGATGCGCGCCGTGCGGTTGGGGTCGTACTCGATGTGCGCGACCTTCGCCGGCACGCCGTCCTTGTCGTGACGGCGGAAGTCGATGACGCGGTAGGCACGCTTGTGGCCACCACCCTTGTGACGGGTGGTGATCCGACCGGTGCTGTTACGGCCACCGCTCTTGCTCAGCGGGCGGACCAGCGACTTCTCGGGCTGCGACCGGGTGATCTCGACGAAGTCGGCCACGCTCGAGCCACGACGGCCCGGCGTCGTCGGCTTGTACTTACGGATTGCCATGGGTGTCGATCCTCAATCTCTCCAGCGCGCGGCGTCAGCCGGCAACTTCACCGAAGATGTCGATGGTGCCCTCGCGCAGCGTGACGATCGCGCGCTTGGTGTCCTTACGCTTGCCGAGGCCGGTGCGGGTCCGCCGGGTCTTGCCCTGACGGTTCGCCGTGTTCACCGAGCTGACCTTGACCTGGAAGATCGCCTCGACGGCGTTCTTGATCTCGGTCTTGTTCGAGCGCGGGTCGACGAGGAAGGTGTACTTCCCCTCGTCGATGAGGCTGTAGCTCTTCTCGGAGACCACCGGGGCGATGATGACGTCCCGGGGGTTCTTGTTGTGCTCGATGCTCACTTGCCATCCTCCTCGCGCGGCGCGGCGGTCCCGAGGAACTCCTCGAGGGCGGCGGCCGTGAACACGACGTCGTCGTTGACGAGGACGTCGTAGGTGTTGAGCTGGTCGACCCAGATGAGGTGGGTGCTGGGGACGTTGCGCAGCGACTTGAGCGTGAGCTCGTCACCGCGGGTCAGCACGACCAGGGCGCTCCGCTCGGCCACGACGTTGCGCAGCGCGGCGAGTGCGGCGGACGTCTTCGGCACGTCGCTCGAGACGAGCTCGCTGACGACGTGGAGACGGCCGGCGCGAGCGCGGTCCGAGAGGGCGCCACGCAGGGCGGCGGCCTTCATCTTCTTGGGGGTGCGCTGGGTGTAGTCGCGCGGGACGGGCCCGTGCACGACGCCACCACCGGCGTACTGCGGCGCGCGGATCGAGCCCTGACGGGCGCGGCCGGTGCCCTTCTGGCGGTACGGCTTCTTGCCACCACCGCGGACCTCGGCCCGCGTCTTGGTCTTCGCGGTGCCCTGTCGCGCGGCGGCGAGCTGGGCGACGACGACCTGGTGGATCAGCGGCACGTTCGTGGGGACGTCGAAGATCGCGGCGGGCAGCTCGGCGGAGCCGGACTTCTTGCCCGTGGCGTCCAGGACGTCGACGGTCTGGGTGTCAGCCATGGTCACGCCCCCTTCACAGCGGTACGGACGACGACGACGCCGCGCTTCGGGCCGGGGATCGGGCCGGCAACGAGCAGCAGGCCCCTCTCGACGTCGACGGCGTGGATCGTGAGGTTCTGGGTGGTCTGGCGCTTGTGGCCCATGCGACCGGCCATCCGCTGGCCACGGAACACGCGGCCGGGCGTCGAGGCCCCGCCGATCGAGCCGGGCTTGCGGTGGTTGCGGTGCGCACCGTGGGAGGCGCCGACGCCGGAGAAGCCGTGACGCTTCATGACGCCCGCGGTGCCCTTGCCCTTCGTGGTGCCGATGACGTCGACGACGGTGCCGGCCTCGAACGCGTCAGCGCGCAGCTCCTGGCCGACGGTGTAGCTGTCGGACTCGGAGGTGCGGACCTCGGTGACGAAGCGGCGCGGCGTCGTGCCGGCCTTCTCGAAGTGGCCCTTGAGGGGCTGGGTGACCTTGCGCGGGTCGATCTCGCCGAAGGCGAGCTGTACGGCGCTGTACCCGTCGGTCTCGGGGGTCCGCAGCTGGGTCACCACATTGGTGCCCACCTGCACGACCGTCACCGGGACGAGGTGTCCGTCCTGGTCCCAGACCTGGGTCATGCCGAGCTTGGTGCCGAGCAGGGCCGTGACCGGCCTGCTCGCAGCCTGCTTGGTGAAGGTAGTCATTGTGGCGAACCTCAGAGCTTGATCTCGATGTTGACGTCGGCGGGCAGGTCGAGCCGCATGAGCGAGTCAACGGCCTTCGGCGTCGGGTCGATGATGTCGATGAGGCGCTTGTGGGTGCGCATCTCGAACTGCTCGCGGCTGTCCTTGTACTTGTGCGGTGAACGAATGACGACGAAGACGTTCTTCTCCGTCGGCAGCGGCACCGGACCCACGACCGTCGCACCAGCGCGAGTCACCGTGTCGACGATCTTGCGCGCCGAGCTGTCGATGACTTCGTGGTCGTAGGACTTGAGCCTGATGCGGATCTTCTGTCCCGCCATGGCGTCGTCTAACCTCTCTCGTACCGCTCTGTTACCGTCCCCCGCGCTCGGGCGTGTCGCGCTGTGCGCACACACCTGAGCACGGCGCATCGTCGATGCGGGGCCCTTGTGCTTGCTTGTGGAGCCAGGGCTCGGGGCCCGACTCAGCCTGACACCCGGGGGCACGCCCCCAGGCAACCGGAACAGTCTGCCAGACTCGACCGCCTCATGGCGAATCGACCCCGGCCTCACCGGTGTGTTCTTGGTCATCGGGGGGCCTGCGGCCCTCCGACAAGCTTGTCGGCGCTCGTGGTGCGGTCACCGCGAGCACGCATGCCGGGCTCTCACCCGACCCGATCTACCCTACCAGCCCGCGCGCCTCCTTGACGAGGCCGGTCGCGTGACCTCCCGCACCGCGGACACCGGCCGTCCCTCACGGGCGGCCGACCACCTCCTCTCCCCGCCGCAGCCGGCGCACGGAGCACCGGCACCCCAGCCGCACCGCCGGCCGACGGCGCCCCGACAGCCGGGTCCCGCCCGCAGCCTGCCGGCGGCGGAGCGCGGCGGCTGTCGGTGCGCGACGCGGGGCGGGATCCAGCTCTCGGCGAGGGGGTGGAGCGGGGCGGACGCCGAAGGGCCCGGCGAGCGTGCTCGCCGGGCCCTTCGGGTCGTGCTGGTGCTGGGTCTAGGCCCAGCGCAAGATCACTGCAGGATCTTGACGACGCGGCCGGAGCCCACGGTGCGGCCACCCTCGCGGATGGCGAAGCCGAGGCCCTCCTCCATCGCGATCGGCTGGATGAGGTCGACCGTCATCTCGGTGTTGTCGCCGGGCATGACCATCTCGGTGCCCTCGGGCAGCTGGATGACGCCGGTGACGTCCGTGGTGCGGAAGTAGAACTGCGGGCGGTAGTTCGAGTAGAAGGGGTTGTGACGCCCACCCTCGTCCTTGCTCAGGATGTAGACCTGGGCCTCGAACTTCGTGTGCGGGGTGATCGAACCCGGCTTGACGACGACCTGGCCACGCTCGACCTCCTCGCGCTTGGTGCCACGGAGGAGCAGGCCGACGTTCTCACCAGCCTCGGCGGTGTCGAGGAGCTTGCGGAACATCTCGACGCCGGTGACGGTCGTCTTGATGGACTTCTCCTTGATGCCGACGATCTCGACCTCGTCGTTGACCTTGAGCGCGCCGCGCTCGACACGGCCGGTGACGACGGTTCCACGACCGGTGATCGTGAAGACGTCCTCGATCGGCATGAGGAAGGGCTTGTCGATGTCGCGCTCCGGGGTCGGAACGTTCTCGTCGACGGCGGCCATGAGCTCCTCGACGGAGGCGACCCACTTCGGGTCACCCTCGAGGGCCTTGAGCGCGGAGACGCGCACGACCGGCGCGTCGTCGCCCGGGAACTCCTGGCTCGAGAGCAGGTCGCGGACCTCGACCTCGACGAGCTCGAGGATCTCCTCGTCGTCGACCATGTCGGACTTGTTCAGCGCGACGAGGACGTAGGGCACGCCGACCTGGCGGGCGAGCAGGACGTGCTCACGCGTCTGGGCCATCGGGCCGTCGGTCGCCGCGACCACGAGGATCGCGCCGTCCATCTGCGCGGCACCCGTGATCATGTTCTTGATGTAGTCCGCGTGACCGGGAGCGTCGACGTGGGCGTAGTGGCGCGCCTCGGTCTGGTACTCGACGTGCGAGACGTTGATGGTGATACCGCGCTGACGCTCCTCGGGAGCGTTGTCGACCTGGTCGAACGGGGTGAACGCGTTCAGGTCGGGGTACTTGTCCGCCAGCACCTTGGAGATGGCCGCGGTCAGCGTCGTCTTACCGTGGTCGACGTGACCGATGGTGCCGATGTTGACGTGCGGCTTGGTCCGCTCGAACTTGGCCTTCGCCACTTGTGTCCTCCTGGGACTCGGGTAGTTGTCTGCTCATCGTCAGGTGCGTGTGCGCCTGTCGGGGAGCAAGCCCTACGGGTCGGTTTGTGAAAAGGGGGTACTGCTGGTCGACCAGTGGGACTTACTCGCCCCGGGTCTTCTTGATGATCTCCTCGGCAACGTTCCGAGGAACCTCGGCGTAGCTGTCGAACTGCATCGAGTACACCGCGCGACCCTGGGTCTTGGACCGCAGGTCGCCGACGTAGCCGAACATCTCCGACAGCGGCACCAGTGCGCGAACGACCTTGATGCCAGTCGCGTCCGTCATGGACTGGATCATTCCACGACGGGAGTTGAGGTCGCCGATGACGTCGCCCATGTACTCCTCGGGCGTACGCACCTCGACGTCCATGACGGGCTCGAGGAGCACGGGGTCCGCCTTGCGGACACCCTCCTTGAACACCATCGAGCCGGCGATCTTGAAGGCCATCTCCGAGGAGTCGACCTCGTGGTATCCACCGTCGAGCAGGATCGCCTTGACACCCACCATGGGGTAGCCGGCGAGGACACCGTTCTGCATGGAGTCCTGGATGCCCGCGTCCACGCTCGGGATGTACTCGCGCGGGATGCGGCCACCGGTGACCTTGTTCTCGAACTCGTAGAGCTCGCCCTCGGCGGTGTCGAGGGGCTCGAAGGTGACCTGCACCTTCGCGAACTGGCCGGAGCCACCGGTCTGCTTCTTGTGCGTGTAGTCGACCTTCTCGGCCTTGCGGCGGATGGTCTCGCGGTAGGCGACCTGCGGCTTGCCGACGTTCGCCTCGACCTTGAACTCGCGACGCATGCGGTCGACGAGGACGTCGAGGTGGAGCTCACCCATGCCGCCGATGACGGTCTGGCCGGTCTCGTCGTCCAGGCGGACGGTGAAGGTCGGGTCCTCCTCGGCGAGCTTCTGGATCGCGGTGCCGAGCTTCTCCTGGTCGCCCTTGGTCTTGGGCTCGACCGCCACGTGGATGACGGGCTCGGGGAAGCTCATCGACTCGAGGACGATCGGGGCGTCCTGGGCGCACAGGGTGTCACCGGTGGTGGTGTCCTTGAGGCCGATGAACGCGTAGATGTGACCCGCGTGGGCCTCCTCGACCGGGTTCTCCTTGTTGGAGTGCATCTGGAAGAGCTTCCCGATGCGCTCCTTCTTGCCCTTGGTCGAGTTGAGGACCATGTTGCCCTGCGTCACCTTGCCCGAGTAGACCCGGACGTAGGTGAGCTTGCCGAAGAACGGGTGCACGGCGACCTTGAACGCCAGCCCGGAGAACGGCTCGTCCTCGCTGGGCTTACGGGTCAGCTCCTGCTCCTCGTCGTTGACGGCGTGGCCCACCATGGCGGGCACGTCGAGCGGCGAGGGGAGGTAGTCGATGACCGCGTCGAGGATCGGCTGCACGCCCTTGTTCTTGAAGGCGGTGCCGCAGAAGACGGGGAAGGCGTCACCGGTGACCGTGAGGGCGCGCACGCCCTTCTTGATCTCGTCGGTGGTCAGCTCCTCGCCGCCGAGGTACTTCTCGAGAAGCTCCTCGTCGGCCTCGGCCACGGCCTCGATGAGCTCGGCGCGGTACTGGGCGGTCTTCTCGACGAGGTCCGCGGGGACCTCCTCGATCGTGTAGTCCTCACCCTTGCTGACCTCGCCGCGCCAGGTGAGCGCGCGGTTGTAGACGACGTCGACGACGCCGATGAAGTCGGACTCGGAGCCGATGGGCAGCTGCATGACGAGCGGCTTGGCCTTGAGGCGGTCCTTGATGGTCTGCACGGTGAAGTAGAAGTCCGCACCGAGCTTGTCCATCTTGTTGACGAAGCAGATGCGCGGGACGTTGTACTTGTCCGCCTGCCGCCACACGGTCTCCGACTGCGGCTCGACGCCCTCCTTGCCGTCGAAGACGGCGACGGCGCCGTCGAGGACGCGCAGGGAGCGCTCCACCTCGACGGTGAAGTCGACGTGCCCGGGGGTGTCGATGATGTTGATCTGGTTGTCGTGCCAGTAGCAGGTCGTGGCGGCCGACGTGATCGTGATGCCGCGCTCCTGCTCCTGCTCCATCCAGTCCATCGTGGAGGCGCCGTCGTGCGTCTCCCCGATCTTGTAGTTGATACCGGTGTAGAACAGGATCCGCTCGGTGGTCGTCGTCTTGCCGGCGTCGATGTGCGCCATGATGCCGATGTTGCGGACCTTGGTCAGATCGGTCAGCACGTCAAGTGCCACAGGAGACTCTCTTCAGTCGATTGCGGGTGCAGGGCGAGGAGGCGCCGACTACCAGCGGTAGTGCGCGAAGGCCCGGTTGGACTCGGCCATCTTGTGGGTGTCCTCGCGGCGCTTGACCGCGGCACCGAGGCCGTTGGAGGCGTCGAGGATCTCGTTCATGAGGCGCTCGGTCATCGTCTTCTCGCGACGGGCGCGGGCGTAGTCGACGAGCCAGCGCAGCGCGAGCGTCGTCTGCCGGGACGGGCGGACCTCGACGGGCACCTGGTAGGTGGCGCCGCCGACGCGGCGGGAACGGACCTCGAGGGAGGGACGGACGTTGTCCAGCGCGCGCTTGAGGACGGCGGTGGGGTCACCGTCGGTCTTCTCGCGGACGCCCTCGAGGGCGTCGTAGACGATCCGCTCGGCGGTGGACTTCTTGCCGTCCCGCAGGATGCGGTTGACGAGCTGGGTGACGGTCGGGGACCCGTAGACCGGGTCGACGACGAGCGTCCGCTGAGGTGCGGGACCCTTGCGCGGCATTACTTCTTCTCCTTCTTCGCGCCGTAACGGCTGCGAGCCTGCTGGCGACCACGGACACCCTGGGTGTCGAGCGCGCCGCGCACGATCTTGTAGCGGACGCCGGGGAGGTCCTTCACGCGACCACCGCGGACGAGCACGATGGAGTGCTCCTGGAGGTTGTGACCGACGCCGGGGATGTAGGCCGTGACCTCGATCCCGCTGGACAGGCGCACGCGCGCGACCTTGCGGAGCGCCGAGTTCGGCTTCTTCGGGGTCGTCGTGTACACGCGGGTGCACACCCCGCGCCGCTGGGGGCTGCCCTTGAGGGCGGGCGTCTTCGACGTCGAGGTCTTGACGCTGCGGCCCTTGCGGACCAGCTGCTGAATCGTGGGCACTACGTCTCCGTCTCGGATGTGTTTCTCTGCTTGATGTTCGCCCGGCGAACCGGGTGGGCCGCCGGCCTGACCGTCTGACGGTCGTCTGCTGGCCCCTGCCCCCCGCGCTCGGGAGTGTCGCCGAGCCTGCGGATCACAAGCACGCACGAGGGACCCGATGTCGCGGGCACCGCCCAGTAGCGTACTCTGCCGCAGTTTCTTGCGTCAAAGCGTGGCGGCTTGACGTCCGTCACGCGTTCCGTGGGGGGGGGGGGGGGGGGCGGCGCTGCGGCCGCCCCACGGACTGGTCACACGCCGCGGAAGTCCACGCCGAAGGAGTCCGGACCGAAGTCCAGCTCCTCGAGCATGATCGGGTCCGAGCCGCCCTGGACGAAGTCCAGCTCGCTGTAACCCAGCTGGGAGAAGGCCTTCGCCTTCGCCTCCTCGGTCGGCTCGACGTCCACGTTGCGGTAGCGGGGCAGACCCGTGCCGGCGGGGATGAGCTTTCCGAGGATGACGTTCTCCTTGAGGCCGAGCAGCGGGTCGCGACGCCCGCTCATCGCGGCCTCGGTCAGCACCTTGGTGGTCTCCTGGAAGGAGGCCGCCGACAGCCACGAGTCCGTGGCCAGCGACGCCTTGGTGATGCCCATGAGCTCGGGGCGACCGGAGGCCGGCGTCCCGCCCTCGGAGACCGTGCGACGGTTCTCGTCCTCGAAGCGGCCACGCTCGGCGAGCTCGCCGGGCAGGAGCCGGGACTCGCCCGAGTCGAGCACGGTGACGCGCTTGAGCATCTGCCGGACGATGACCTCGACGTGCTTGTCGTGGATGTCCACGCCCTGGGAGCGGTAGACCTCCTGGACCTGGTCGACGAGGTGCTTCTGGACCGCACGCGGGCCGAGGATGCGCAGGACCTTCTTCGGGTCCACGGCGCCGGCGACGAGCTGGCGGCCGACGGCCACGTGCTCGCCGTCCTCGACCAGCAGGCGCACGCGCTTGGAGACCGGGTAGGCCAGGTCCTCACCGCCGTCGTCGCGGACGACGACGATCTTGCGGGTGCGCTCCGAGTCGTCGATCTTCACGCGGCCGGCGGCCTCGCTGATCGGCGCCTCACCCTTGGGGGTGCGGGCCTCGAAGAGCTCCTGGATACGGGGCAGACCCTGGGTGATGTCCTCGGCCGAGGCCGCACCACCGGTGTGGAAGGTACGCATCGTCAGCTGCGTGCCGGGCTCACCGATGGACTGGGCCGCGATGATGCCGACAGCCTCGCCGATGTCGACGAGCTTGCCGGTGGCCAGCGAGCGGCCGTAGCACTTGGCGCAGGTGCCCACGCGGGACTGGCAGGTGAGGACCGAACGGACCTTGACCTGCGTGACCCCGGCGGCGACGAGCCGTGCGATGAGGACGTCACCGACGTCCGCGCCCGCCTCGGCGACGACGGTGCCGTCGTCGGTCGTGGCGTCCTGCGCGAGCGTGCGGGCGTAGACGCTGGTCTCGACGGTGTCGAGCAGCAGCAGGCCCCCGGAGGAGTCCGTCTCCGCGATCGGCAGGGTCAGCCCCAGCGAGGTCCCGCAGTCGTCCTCGCGGACGATGACGTCCTGGGAGACGTCGACGAGACGACGGGTGAGGTAGCCGGAGTCGGCGGTCCGCAGCGCGGTGTCCGCCAGGCCCTTACGGGCGCCGTGCGTCGCGGTGAAGTACTCGAGGACGGACAGGCCCTCGCGGTAGTTCGACTTGATCGGACGCGGGATGATCTGGCCCTTGGGGTCGGCGACCAGACCACGCATACCGGCGATCTGACGCACCTGGTGCCAGTTACCACGGGCACCGGAGGTGACCATCCGGAAGATGTTGTTGTCCGCCGGGAAGTTCACCCGCATGGCCTGGTCGACCTCGTTGGTCGCCTGGGTCCAGATGTCGATGAGCTCGGAGCGACGCTCCTCCTCGCTGCGGCGACCGAGGTCGTACTCGCGCTGGACCTTCTGCGCCTTCTCCTCGTAGGACTCGAGGATGTGCGCCTTGGTGTCCGGGGCGACGACGTCGGAGATCGCGATCGTGACGCCCGAGCGGGTGGCCCAGTGGAAACCGGCCTCCTTGAGGGCGTCGAGGCTCGCGGCCACCTCGACCTTCGGGTAGCGCTCGGCGAGGTCGTTGACGATCCCCGAGAGCTCCTTCTTGCCGACGACGCCGTTGACGAACGGGTAGTCGATCGGCAGCGCCTCGTTGAACAGCGCACGGCCCAGGGAGGTCTCGAGGGTGATCGAGTCACCCTCCTCCCAGCCCTCCGGCGCCGTCCAGCCGAGCGGCGGGACGAGGTCGGTGAAGCGGATCCGCACGGTCGCGCCGAGGTCGAGCTCGCCGGCGTCGAAGGCCATCCGCGCCTCGGAGGGCGAGCCGAAGACCCGGCCCTCCCCCACGCCACCGGGCTTGTCGCCGGTGAGGTGGAACAGGCCGATGATCATGTCCTGGGTGGGCATGGTCACCGGACGGCCGTCCGAGGGCTTGAGGATGTTGTTGCTCGAGAGCATGAGGATGCGGGCCTCGGCCTGCGCCTCGGTGCTCAGCGGCAGGTGGACAGCCATCTGGTCGCCGTCGAAGTCGGCGTTGAAGGCGCCGCACACGAGCGGGTGGAGCTGGATGGCCTTGCCCTCGACGAGCTGCGGCTCGAAGGCCTGGATGCCGAGGCGGTGCAGCGTGGGGGCACGGTTGAGCAGCACGGGGTGCTCGGTGATGACCTCCTCGAGCACGTCCCACACCTGGGTGCGGGCGCGCTCGACCATCCGCTTGGCGGCCTTGATGTTCTGCGCGTGGTTGAGGTCGACGAGCCGCTTCATGACGAAGGGCTTGAAGAGCTCGAGCGCCATCTGCTTGGGCAGGCCGCACTGGTGCAGCTGCAGCTGCGGGCCGACGACGATGACCGAACGGCCGGAGTAGTCGACGCGCTTGCCGAGCAGGTTCTGACGGAAACGTCCCTGCTTGCCCTTGAGCATGTCGGAGATCGACTTGAGGGCGCGGTTGCCGGGTCCGGTGACCGGACGGCCACGGCGGCCGTTGTCGAACAGCGAGTCCACGGCCTCCTGGAGCATCCGCTTCTCGTTGTTGACGATGATCTCCGGCGCGCCGAGGTCGAGCAGCCGCTTGAGGCGGTTGTTCCGGTTGATGACGCGGCGGTAGAGGTCGTTGAGGTCGGAGGTCGCGAAGCGGCCACCGTCCAGCTGGACCATCGGGCGCAGGTCCGGCGGGATGACCGGGACGGCGTCCAGGACCATGCCCAGCGGCGAGTTCTCCGTGGTGAGGAACGCGTTGACGACCTTGAGGCGCTTGAGGGCGCGGGTCTTGCGCTGACCGGTCCCCGTGGAGATGGTCTCGCGCAGCGACTCCGCCTCGGCGGCCAGGTCGAAGGTCTCCAGGCGCTTCTGGATGGCCTCGGCCCCCATGTAGCCCTTGAAGTAGATGCCGTAGCGGGCCTGGAGCTCGCGGTAGAGCAGCTCGTCGCCCTCGAGGTCACCGACCTTGAGGTTCTTGAACCGGTCCCAGATCGTGTCGAGACGGTCGAGGTCCTGGTCGGCGCGCTTGCGGATCTGCGCCATCTCGCGCTCGGCGGACTTGCGCAGCTTCTCGCGGGCGTCGGCCTTGGCCCCGGCCTGCTCGAGCTCGGCGAGGTCCTCCTCCAGGCGCTTGGCGCGGGCCTCGATGTCGGTGTCGCGCTTGCGCTCGACGTCCTGCTTCTCGAGGTCCATCTCGTTCTGGAGGCTGGACAGGTCCTCGTGGCGCCCGTCCTGGTCCACCTCGGTGATCATGTACGCCGCGAAGTAGATGACCTTCTCGAGGTCCTTCGGGGCGAGGTTGAGGAGGTAGCCCAGGCGCGAGGGGACGCCCTTGAAGTACCAGATGTGGGTGACGGGGGCGGCGAGCTCGATGTGGCCCATCCGCTCACGGCGCACCTTGGAGCGCGTGACCTCGACACCACAGCGCTCGCAGATGATGCCCTTGTAGCGCACGCGCTTGTACTTGCCGCAGTTGCACTCCCAGTCCCGGGTGGGACCGAAGATCCGCTCGCAGAACAGGCCGTCCTTCTCAGGCTTGAGCGTGCGGTAGTTGATCGTCTCGGGCTTCTTGACCTCTCCGTGGGACCAACCACGGATCTCCGATGCCGTGGCCAGGCCGATGTGGAGCTGGTCGAAGACATTGACGTCGAGCAAGGTTTCCTACTTCCTTCGGTATGTCACCGTGTGGAATCCAAACGGGGCCGGCGGGGCTGCCGTGACGCGGGCGTCACGGCAGCCCCGGCCTCCTAGATGTCGTCGACGCTGCTGGCGTCGGGACGACGCGACAGGTCGATCCCGAGCTCGTCGGCGGCCCGGTAGACCTCCTCGTCGGCGTCACGCAGCTCGATGGCGTTGCCCTCCGCGTCCAGTGCCTCGACGTTCAGGCACAGGGACTGCATCTCCTTCATGAGCACCTTGAAGGACTCGGGGATGCCGGGCTCGGGGATGTTCTCGCCCTTGACGATGGCCTCGTACACCTTGACGCGTCCGGGGATGTCGTCGGACTTGATCGTCAGGAGCTCCTGCAGCGCGTAGGCGGCGCCGTAGGCCTCCAGTGCCCACACCTCCATCTCACCGAAGCGCTGGCCACCGAACTGTGCCTTACCGCCCAGCGGCTGCTGGGTGATCATCGAGTACGGGCCGGTGGACCGGGCGTGGATCTTGTCGTCCACGAGGTGGTGGAGCTTGAGGATGTACATGTAGCCGACCGCGACGGGCTCGGGGAAGGGCTCCCCGGAGCGGCCGTCGAACAGACGGGCCTTGCCGTCGGTGCCGACCATGCGCTCGCCGTCACGGTTGGGCGTCGTGTGGCCGAGGAGTCCGGTGAGCTCGTGCTCGTGGATGCCGTCGAACACCGGCGTCGCGACCGGAGTGCCGGCCTCTCCGCGCAGCGAGCCCTCGGGCAGGTTCTCGGTCCACGTGCCCTCGCCCTGCGGCGCGTCGGTGGCGTCCCAGCCCTGCTTGGCGACCCACCCGAGGTGGGTCTCGAGCACCTGGCCGACGTTCATGCGGCCGGGCACACCGAGCGGGTTGAGGATGATGTCGACGGGCGTGCCGTCCTCGAGGAAGGGCATGTCCTCGACCGGGAGGATCTTGGAGATGACACCCTTGTTGCCGTGGCGCCCGGCGAGCTTGTCGCCGTCGGTGATCTTGCGGCGCTGGGCGATGTAGACGCGCACCATCTGGTTGACGCCGGCGGGCAGCTCGTCGTCCTCGTCCGCGTTGAACTCCTGGATACCGATGACGGTCCCGGACTCACCGTGGGGCACCTTGAGGGACGTGTCGCGCACCTCGCGGGCCTTCTCGCCGAAGATCGCGCGGAGCAGGCGCTCCTCGCTCGTCAGCTCGGTCTCACCCTTGGGCGTGACCTTGCCGACGAGGATGTCGCCGGCGCTGACCTCGGCACCGATGCGGATGATGCCGCGCTCGTCGAGGTCGGCGAGGACGTCCTCGGAGACGTTCGGGATGTCCCGGGTGATCTCCTCGGCGCCCAGCTTGGTGTCGCGGGCGTCGACCTCGTGCTCCTCGATGTGGATGGAGGACAGGACGTCCTCGGCCACGAGGCGCTGGGAGAGGATGATCGCGTCCTCGTAGTTGTGGCCCTCCCACGACATGAACGCGACGAGGAGGTTGCGGCCCAGGGCCAGCTCGCCGTCGTCGGTCGCGGGGCCGTCGGCCAGCGCGGAGCCGACCTCGACGCGGTCACCCTCGTCGACCAGCACGCGCTGGTTGTAGGACGTGCCCTGGTTGGAGCGACGGAACTTCGCGACGCGGTAGATCTGGTTCGTGCCGTCGTCGGCGGCCACGTGGATCGCGTCCGCGGAGACCTCGCTGACGACGCCGGGCTTGCTCGCCGTGATGACGTCGCCGGCGTCGACCGCCGCGCGACGCTCCATGCCGGTGCCCACGAGCGGGGCCTCGCTGCGGACCAGCGGGACCGCCTGACGCTGCATGTTGGCGCCCATGAGCGCACGGTTGGCGTCGTCGTGCTCGAGGAAGGGGATCATCGCGGTCGCGACGGAGACCATCTGACGCGCGGAGACGTCCATGTAGTCGACGTCGGCGGCGGGGACGGCGGCCATCTCGCCGCTGCCGCCGCTCGCGCGGACGAGCACCTGCTCCTCGCGGAACCGGCCCTCGTCGTCGAGCTTGGCGTTGGCCTGCGCGATGACGTAGCGGTCCTCGTCGTCGGCGGTGAGGTAGTCGACGTCGTCGGTGACCTGGCCGTCGACGACGCGACGGTAGGGGGTCTCGACGAAGCCGAAGGGGTTGATCCGCGCGAAGGTCGCGAGCGAGCCGATGAGGCCGATGTTCGGGCCCTCAGGGGTCTCGATCGGGCACATGCGGCCGTAGTGCGAGGGGTGGACGTCACGGACCTCCATCGCCGCGCGGTCACGGGACAGACCACCCGGGCCGAGGGCGTTGAGACGACGCTTGTGCGTCAGCCCGGCCAGCGGGTTGTTCTGGTCCATGAACTGCGACAGCTGCGACGTGCCGAAGAACTCCTTGATGGAGGCGACGACCGGCCGGATGTTGATGAGGGTCTGCGGCGTGATCGCCTCGACGTCCTGCGTGGTCATGCGCTCGCGCACGACGCGCTCCATCCGGGACAGACCCGTGCGGATCTGGTTCTGGATGAGCTCGCCGACCGACCGGATGCGGCGGTTGCCGAAGTGGTCGATGTCGTCGGTCTCGACGCGCACCGTGACCTGCTCGCCGTCGCGCTCGACGGTGTACTCCGTCTCGCCCTTGTGCAGGGCGAGGAGGTAGCGGACCGCGGCCTTGATGTCCTCGACGCGCAGCACGGACTCGGTGAGGTCACCGCTCGTGCCGAGCTTCTTGTTCACCTTGTAGCGGCCGACCTTGGCGAGGTCGTAGCGCTTGGAGTTGAAGTAGTAGTTGTCGAGGAGGTTGCGACCGGCCTCGACCGTCGGCGGCTCGCCGGGGCGGACCTTGCGGTAGATGTCGAGCAGGGCCTCGTCCTGGGTGCTGACGTTGTCCTTCTCGAGGGTCTCCAGGAGGACCGGGTAGTCGGCGAACTCCTCGCGGATCTCGCTCTCGGTCATGCCGAGGGCGCGCAGGAAGACGGTGATCGACTGCTTGCGCTTGCGGTCGATGCGGATCCCGACGGCGTCGCGCTTGTCGATCTCGAACTCGAGCCAGGCACCGCGCGAGGGGATGATCTTCGTCGTGAAGATGTCCTTGTCGGACGTCTTGTCGGCGCTGCGCTCGAAGTACACGCCCGGGGAGCGGACGAGCTGGGAGACGACGACACGCTCGGTGCCGTTGATGATGAACGTGCCGCGCTCGGTCATGAGCGGGAAGTCACCCATGAAGACCGTCTGCGACTTGATCTCGCCGGTCTCGTAGTTGGTGAACTCCGCCGTGACGAACAGCGGAGCGGCGTAGGTGAAGTCCTTCTCCTTGCACTCCTCCGGCGTGTACTTCGCCGGCTCGAAGCGGTGATCGTTGAAGGAGAGGGACATCGACTGGCCGAAGTCCTCGATCGGGGAGATCTCCGCGAAGATCTCCTCCAGCCCCGAGGTGCGGGGAACGTTCTTGTCGCCCTGCTCGATGGCAGCGGCGACGCGGTCGCGCCACGCCGGGTTGCCGAGGAGCCAGTCGAAGCTCTCGGTCTGCAGCCCGAGAAGATCGGGCGCCTGGAGCGGCTCCTGGATCTTGGCGAACGAGACACGGCGCGAGGCGAGCCGTGTGGCGATGTCTTCAGCGGTGGGAACAGAAGAGGTGCGCGAGGCAGCCAAAGGGGGTCCTTCCCTGCGAATTGTGTGCACACTGCGCTGTCGGGACTGTCTCCTCGTCGCGTCGACCCAGCACACGGCAGGGTTCGGGGCGGCAGACAGGCAGGCAGAAGTCAGCGCAAAGCGACAGCATACACACGTGCGCAGGGCAATGTCCAGCGCACCCTCGCGCTGCAGGCCCTGGTCTGACCGACGCCGCTCACCATACGCCATCGCCCCGGGTGGGAGAAGTTGTGGCGCGCCGGGACTTTATGGGGAACGCCGACGGCCCGGCACCCCGAGGGGTGCCGGGCCGTGACGGGCCGTGAGGCCGGTGGAGCTATGAGGTCACTTGACGGAGACGGTGGCCCCGGCGCCCTCGAGGGCCTCCTTGGCCTTGTCCGCGGTGTCCTTGTCGACGCCCTCGAGGACGGCCTTGGGGGCCGAGTCCACGAGGTCCTTGGCCTCCTTGAGGCCGAGGCTCGTGAGCGCGCGGACCTCCTTGATGACCTGGATCTTCTTGTCGCCGATCGCGTCGAGGACGACGTCGAACTCGGTCTTCTCCTCCTCGGCCGCGCCGGCGTCGCCGCCGCCGGCCGGGGAGGCCGCGGCAACCGCGACCGGAGCAGCGGCGGTGACCTCGAAGGTCTCCTCGAACTGCTTCACGAACTCGGAGAGCTCGATGAGGGTGAGCTCCTTGAAAGCCTCGATGAGCTCGTCGGTGGTGAGCTTCGCCATGGGTGGCGTCCTTCCTGGTTGTTCTGCCCTGTGCTGTCTACTGCGTGGAGCAGGGTGGGGTGGGGGTACCGAAGCCTCAGGCGGCGTCGGCTGCCTGCTTCTCGCGCAGGGCCTCGATGGTGCGCGCGGCCTGGGTGGCCGGCGCGGTGAACATGTACGCAGCCTGGTAGAGCGCTGCCTTGAACGCGCCAGCCGCCTTGCCCAGCAGCACCTCACGGCTCTCGAGGCTCGCGAGCGTGTCGACATCCTTCGCCGACAGCGCCCGGCCCTCGAGCACGCCGCCCTTGATGACGAGCTGGGGGTTGCTCTTGGCGAAGTCACGCAGACCCTTGGCAGCCTCGGAGGGCTCCCCGGTCACGAATGCGATCGCCGTCGGGCCGGTGAGCTGGTCCTCGAGTCCCTCGAGCCCAGCCTCCTTCGCCGCGATGGAGGTCAGCGTGTTCTTCACGACGGCGTAGCTGGCATTGGTGCCGAGCGAGCGGCGCAGCTCCTTGAGCTGGCCGACGCTGAGCCCGCGGTACTCGGTGAGCACGACGGCGTTTGCCTCACGCAGCTGCTGCGTGAGCTCGGTGACTGCCGCCACCTTGTCAGGCCTCGCCATGGCCCTCCTTCTCGGTCGTGCCGCCGGAGGATGAGGTCGAGCAACAAAAAAGCCCCGCGCAGGGTGTGCACGGGGCGCGTCGCGAGACGGCGTCACATGATCACCTGCGCTGGCTCCGCTGCTGCGGACTTCGACCCGTCATGGCTGACGGGGGACCGGCGGTCTTGGGCAGAGGCAACAGTACCCCGGCAGCGGCCCCCGGTCCAAGTCCGTGGGCCGAGGTGTGCCCCACCCCACACCCAGCAGCGCCCCGGTCCTTGCGGGCCGGGGCGCTGCTGACGTGGTCTCAGGTCAGGACGGGGTGTCCGAGGTGAGGTTGCGCGTGAGGGTGGCGTCGAGCGGGATGCCCGGGCCCATCGTCGTGGCCATGGTGGCCTTGGAGATGTACCGGCCCTTGGAGGACGCCGGCTTGAGCCGCAGCACCTCGTCCAGGGCGGCGGCGTAGTTCTCCACCAGCTGCTCCTCGGAGAAGGAGACCTTGCCGACGATGAAGTGGAGGTTGGAGTTCTTGTCGACGCGGAACTCGATCCGCCCGCCCTTGATCTCCGTGACCGCCTTGGCGACGTCCATGGTCACCGTGCCGGTCTTCGGGTTGGGCATGAGGCCACGGGGGCCGAGCACGCGGCCGAGGCGGCCGACCTTGCCCATGAGGTCCGGCGTCGCGACGGCGGCGTCGAAGTTCGTGTAGCCCGCGGCGACCTTCTCGATGAGCTCGTCGCCACCGACCTCATCGGCTCCGGCGGCCTCGGCCTGCGCCGCGCGCTCGCCGACGGCGAAGACGAGGACACGGGCCGACTTGCCGGTGCCGTGGGGCAGGCTGACGGTGCCGCGCACCATCTGGTCCGCCTTGCGGGGGTCGACGCCGAGACGGAAGACGACCTCGACGGTCTGGTCGAACGTCGTGGTCGCGCTCTCCTTGGCGAGGCGGACGGCCTCGAGGGGGGCGTAGACCTGGGAGCGGTCGATCTTCTCGGCCGCCTTGCGGTAGTTCTTGCTGCGCGTGGTCATGCTGCTTCTCCTAGTTTGAGCAGTCGTGGTCTGCGGGTCCGCGCCGGACCCTGCCACGGGGCGCCGAGGCGCCTGGAACGACGGACGCGGGAGGCGTCCTGGCGCCTCAGTCCGAGACAGTGATGCCCATGGAACGGGCGGTGCCGGCGATGATCTTCGCGGCGGCGTCGACGTCGTTGGCGTTGAGGTCGACCATCTTGCCCTCGGCGATCTCGCGGACCTGCGCCATCGTGAGGCTGCCGACCTTCGCGGTGTGCGGGGTGCCGGAGCCCTTGGCGACGCCGGCGGCCTTCTTGATGAGCTCGGCGGCCGGCGGGGTCTTGGTGACGAAGGTGAACGAGCGGTCCTCGTACACCGTGATCTCCACGGGGACGACGTTGCCGCGCTGCGACTCGGTCGCCGCGTTGTACGCCTTGCAGAACTCCATGATGTTCACGCCGTGCTGGCCCAGCGCGGGGCCGATGGGCGGCGCGGGGGTCGCGGCGCCGGCCTGGATCTGGAGCTTGATCAGGCCTGCAACCTTCTTCTTGGGAGGCATGGTGCGTCCTTATGTTCCTGGGCGTCGGTGACCGCCGACGCCGCCTTGCGGGTCCGGCGCAGCAGGAAGCGTGCGCCGGGGAGCCGTCCGCTCAGATCTTGGCGACCTGCGAGAACGACAGCTCGACCGGGGTCTCCCGGCCGAAGATCGACACGAGCACCTTGAGCTTCTGCTGCTCCGGGCTGATCTCGGAGATCGTGGCCGGGAGGGTCTCGAAGGGCCCGTCGGTGACGGTGACGGACTCGCCGACGGAGAACTCGACCTCGATCGGGGTGCTCGGGGCACTCCCGCCGGCCGCGGCCTTGGCCGTCTCCTTGGGGGCGAGGGTCGGGGCGAGCATCGAGAAGACCTCGTCCTCGGTCAGCGGCACCGGCTGGTGCGTGTGGCCGACGAAGCCGGTGACACCGGGCGTGTGGCGCACCGCGCCCCACGACTCGTCGGTCAGGTCCATGCGCACGAGCACGTAGCCCGGGATACGGACCCGGGTGACGAGCTTGCGCTGGGAGTTCTTGATCTCGACGACGTCCTCCATCGGGACCTCGACCTGGAAGATGTAGTCCTCCATGTTGAGGCTCTGCGTGCGGTTCTCGAGGTTCGCCTTGACGCGCTTCTCGTAGCCCGCGTAGGAGTGCACGACGTACCAGTGGCCCGGCTGCAGCCGCAGCTCGCGGCGGAACTCCTCCTCGGGGGAGACGTCCTCGGCGTCCTCGGCGTCGTCCTCGGGGGAGTCCTCGACGACGGCCGACTGCTCGCCAGGGGTCGAGTCCTCGCCTGCGGCCTCGCTCTCCTCGACGGCTGCGGCGCTCTCGGCCTCCGCACCCGGCAGGTCGCTCGGGGTGTCGTCAGGAGCCTCGTCCGGGGCCGTGTGCTCCACGGTCTCCTCAGTCACGGGGTCACCAACTTTCTTGCGTCGTAGTTCGATGCTGCGGGGGGCGGGATCAGCCGCCGAACACCCACAGCGCCAGCCGCCCGAAGCCCAGGTCGACAAGGCCCACGTAGGCCATGATCGCCAGCACGAAGACGATGACGACGACGAAGAACGTGAACAGCTCGTTGCGGGTCGGCTTGACGACCTTCTTCAGCTCGGCGATCACCTGGCGGACGAACAGCGCGATCCGGGCGAAGAGACCACGCTTCTTGGTCGTCCCGTCCCCGGCGCGGCCGGCACGCTCGGGCTTGCCCGAGGTCGTGCTCGCGGACTCACTCACAGGCGGTCTTCCTCACTGGTCAGGGTGTCGTGGCCGAGGGCGCCGTGTCGACGCCGCTGCTGCAGGGCAGGAGGGACTCGAACCCACAACCGCCGGTTTTGGAGACCGGTGCGCTACCAATTGCGCCACTGCCCTTCGCGACTTCCTCCCCCGACCGACCGTCGCAGCGCGCGGTCGAGCCGGTGGGCGAGAGCCACCAGGGATCGAGTGTACGCGTCCGGGGCCGCTTGGTCGAATACGGCTCCCCGTGACGCTCGTCGCCGCCCCTCCGTCCGCGGGACGGGCGGGCCGGGACTGCGCGCGCGGGCCGTGCCACCATAGCCGGGTGAGCGAGCACACGAGCACCCCGAGCACCCCGTCCCCCACGCGCGTCTCCGCCCGGCTGGCGGCGATCGCCGAGAGCGCCACGCTGGCGGTCGACGCGAAGGCGAAGGCGCTCAAGGCCGCCGGCCGGCCGGTCATCGGCTTCGGCGCCGGCGAGCCGGACTTCCCCACCCCCCAGTACATCGTCGACGCGGCCGTCGCCGCGGCGCAGGACCCGGTCAACCACCGCTACTCCCCCGCCAAGGGCCTGCCCGTCCTGCGCGAGGCGATCGCGGCCAAGACGCTGCGCGACTCCGGCTACGAGATCTCCCCGGACCAGGTCCTCGTGACCAACGGGGGCAAGCAGGCGGTCTACCAGGCCTTCGCCGCGATCATCGACCCGGGCGACGAGGTCCTCCTGCCCGCCCCGTACTGGACCACCTACCCCGAGGCCATCGCGCTGGCCGGCGGGCGCACCGTCGAGGTCGTCGCCGGCTCCGACCAGGACTACCTCGTCACGGTCGAGCAGCTCGAGGCGGCCCGCACGCCCCGGACCAAGGCGCTGCTCTTCTGCTCGCCGTCCAACCCCACCGGCGCCGTCTACTCCCCCGAGCAGACCGCCGCGATCGGCCGCTGGGCCCACGAGCACGGCGTGTGGGTCATCACCGACGAGATCTACGAGCACCTCGTCTACGACGACGCCGTGTTCACCCCGGTCCTGCGCGCCGTCCCCGAGCTCGCCGACACGACGATCGTCCTCAACGGCGTCGCCAAGACCTACGCGATGACCGGCTGGCGCGTGGGCTGGATGGTCGGCCCGAACGACGTCATCAAGGCGGCGACGAACCTCCAGTCGCACCTCACCTCGAACGTCGCCAACGTCTCCCAGCGCGCCGCCCTCGCCGCGGTGTCCGGCGACCTCAGCGCCGTCGCGACGATGCGCGAGGCCTTCGACGAGCGCCGCCGGACGATGGTGAGCATGCTCCGGGAGATCGACGGCGTCGAGGTCCCCACCCCGCGGGGCGCGTTCTACGCCTACCCGAACGTCGAGGGCGTCCTCGGGCGCACCATCCGTGGCCGCACGCCGCAGACCTCCGCGGAGCTGGCCGCGCTCATCCTCGAGGAGGCCGAGGTGGCCGTCGTGCCCGGTGAGGCCTTCGGCCCCAGCGGCTACCTGCGCCTGAGCTACGCGCTGGGCACCGAGGACATGGTCGAGGGCATCCGGCGCATCCAGGAGCTCCTCGCCTGACGCGAGCACGCGACGAGAGAGGCCCGGGCGCAGCGCCCGGGCCTTTTCTCATCCCTGTCTCATGCCCGGCCCCGATACTGACCGGGTGAGCACCCGCCGTCGTCGTCCCCTCACGGTCCGCACCCGCATCCTCGCGACCGTGCTGGTGCTGAGCGCGCTCGCCCTCGTCGCGGCCGGCGGGACGGCGTGGGGGCTGCAGCGCATCCGCGTGGACCGGGACATCGACGAGGCCCTGGACCGGACGATCACCGAGCTGCGCACCCTCGCGG
This sequence comes from Oceanitalea stevensii, assembly GCF_014837105.1. Lineage (GTDB taxonomy): Bacteria > Actinomycetota > Actinomycetes > Actinomycetales > Actinomycetaceae > Oceanitalea > Oceanitalea stevensii. The sequence goes on from NZ_JACSPO010000001.1 coordinate 1,065,218, forward strand.
CGACGGGCGTCGACCCGGACACCGGCAGGGCCTTCCAGGACTCCGACCGTCTGCTCTACACGATGATGAGCCGCGAGGTGCCGGCGACCAACGAGGGCATGATCGCCTTCATCCGCGACAACGTCCGCTACCAGACGCAGGACATCGGTGTCCCCCTCGCCCTGGACCCCGAGCTCGTCCACGCCGTCTCCGACGCGTGGGAGTCGGAGGGGACCGTCATCGCGACGCTGCGGACCTCCCAGCGGCAGTACCGCTACGCCGCCGTCCCGGTCCGGGTCGGCGACTCGACCCCCGGGGCGATCATCCTCGCCTTCGACCGGGACGCGGAGCAGGCGGAGGTCGGCGCGACCTTCCGCACCTACGGGATCGTCGCGGCCGTCTCGCTCCTCGTCCTCGCCGTCGTCGCCTGGGTCCTCTCCGGTCGTCTCCTGCGGCCGCTGCGGACGCTGCGGGAGACGGCCGAGCAGATCAGCGACACCGACCTGTCCCGCCGTATCCCGGTGGACGGCGACGACGACCTCTCCGACCTCGCCCGCACCTTCAACGACATGCTCGGGCGCCTGGAGACGGCCTTCGCCTCCCAGCGCCAGCTCCTCGACGACGCCGGGCACGAGCTGCGCACGCCGATCACCATCGTGCGGGGCCACCTCGAGCTCATGGACCCGACCGACGAGCAGGACGCGACCGAGACGCGCGCGCTCGCGCTGCGCGAGCTCGACCGGATGCACCGGCTCGCCGACGACCTCGTCCTCCTCGCCCGGTCCGAGGCGCCGGACTTCGTGCGGACCGAGGCGACGGACGTCGGCACGCTCCTCGACAACGTCCTCGACCAGGCCCGGCAGCTGGGCAACCGGCGCTGGCGGGTGACCACCCGCGCCGAGGCCGTCGTCGACGTCGATCCCGAGCGCGTGACGCAGGCACTCCTCCAGCTCGCGGCCAACGCGGTGAAGTTCTCCGACGACGGCAGCACCGTCCGCCTCGGCTCCAGCCTCGAGGACGACCGCCTGGCCCTGTGGGTGGAGGACGAGGGCATCGGTATCCCGCCCGAGCAGCAGGGCCGGATCTTCGAGCGCTTCGCCCAGGTGACCGGGCCGCAGCGACGCTCGGCCGGCGGCTCCGGCCTCGGCCTGTCGATCGTCGCGGCGATCGCGGCGGGCCACGAGGGGCGCGTCGACGTCACCTCCACCCCGGGCAGGGGCTCGCGCTTCACGCTGCTCCTGCCGGCACCAGGCGTCCAGCCCGCCCCCATCCCCGACGACGAGATCGTCGTCGACCCCGACGAGCTCGGCGCAGAGGGCGCCGACCAGGACGGAGCCCGCTAGATGTCCCAGATCCTGATCGCCGAGGACGAGCCCGGCATCTCCTCCTTCATCACCAAGGGCCTGCGCGCCGCGGGCTACGCCTCGACGGCGGTGACCACCGGCCAGGAGGCGCTCGTCCTCGCGCTGGCCGGGGACGTCCAGCTCCTCGTCCTCGACATCGGCCTGCCGGACATGGACGGGTTCACCGTCCTGCGCCGGCTGCGGGAGGCCGGCTCGGCCCTGCCGGTCATCATCCTCACCGCCCGGACCTCCGTGGACGACACCGTCGCGGGCCTCGAGGGCGGGGCCGACGACTACATGCCCAAGCCCTTCCGCTTCGAGGAGCTCCTCGCGCGGATCCGGCTGCGCCTGCGCGCGCCCGAGCAGGGCGGCCAGACGACGAACGTCCGCTCCTTCGGTGACCTGTCCCTCGACCTGCGTACCCGGCACGCGACGGTCGCCGGCCGGGAGGTGGAGCTGTCCGCCCGCGAGTTCTCCCTCGCCGAGACCTTCCTGTCCCACCCGGGCCAGGTCCTCAGCCGCGAGCAGCTGCTCGACCGGGTGTGGGGCTACGACTTCGACCCCGGCTCCAACGTCGTGGACGTCTACGTCCGCTACCTGCGCAAGAAGCTCGGCGCCGAGCGGATCGTCACCGTGCGCGGCATGGGCTACCGCCTCGTCGACACCACCCGCTGACACGCCACCGCCCACTTCCGCATATGCGGAAGAACCACGGCTCCGCCACGCCTTGCGCCGCAGCTTTCGCGCATATGCGTGTCGAGATGGGGAGAGGCGGCCCTGACCAGGGCCGCCTCTCGCGCGGTGGGTCAGTCGGCGGAGTCGGCCGACCTCGGGCTGGGCGCACTGGCCGGGCTCGGCGGGGTGGCCGGGCTCTGGGCGCTCGCCGGGCTCGGCGGGGTGGCCGGGCTCTGCGCGCTCGCCGGGCTCGGCGGGGTGACCGGGCTCTGCGCACTCGCGGGGCTGGGCGGGGTGGCCGGGCTCTGGGCGCTGGCCGGGGTCGGCGGGGTGGGCGGCGTCTGGGCGGTCTGCGCGCTGACGGCGGTCTGGGCCGTGACGGCCGAGCCGGCGGTCGGTGAGGCCGGGTCCGTCGCGCGGGTGTCGGCCTTCGGGCTGGCCGTCTCCTGCGCCGTCGGCGCGTCCGTCGCGGCGGCGGCGACGTCGATGCTCGCGCCGGCGGTCGTCGGGGCCTCGTCCGCGGTGGCGCTGACGACGCTGCCGCCGATGACGGCGACGGCGCCGAGGGCTCCGGTGACGATCCAGCTCTTGCGTGCGCTCATCTTCTTCTCCTGTCGTCGGCCGCGGTGGCGGGCTGATGTCCCCTACTCAACCCGCCGTCCGTGAGACCTCGAGGAGGCGGGGATGAGGGGACTCTCATCAGTCGGCGGAGTCGGCGGACTGCGGGCTCTGCGGCGTCTGGGGCGTCACCGGGGAGGGCGCGGTCACCGGGCTCGGGGCGCTGACGGCGGTGGGGGCGCTCACCTGGGTGGGCGCCTGGCTGCGCTCGGTGCTCGGCGCCTGGGTGCGGGCCGGTGCCTGGGTGCGCTCCGGTGCGGGCTTGCGGGCGGGGGCCGTGCTGGCCCCCTCGCTCGGCGCCTCCGCGGGCGTCGCCGAGGTGGGTGCCGTGACCGCCGTCGTCGCCGTGCCCGCCGCCGGTGAGGACGGGTCGGTCGCCCGGGCGTCCGGGCTGGCGGACGGTCCGGGCTCCTCGCCGGCCACCCGCACCGCGGGCAGCGTCTGGCTGCCGGGGGGCTCGGTGATTGCTGCCGCGGCCAGTCCCGCACCGCCGATGCCGAGGGCCCCCAGGACCCCCGTCGTGACCCAGCGTCGTGCGCTCATGGCCCGTCCCTCCTCGTCGGGTGCGCCTGTCGCACCCTGGCCCCAGCCCACCGTCCCCGCATGAGAGGGGGAGGAGGGCCGGATGAGAGGACTCTCATCCGGCCCCGGCGAGCCAGGCCTCGGCCTCGGCCAGGCGCCCCTCGGCGTCGGCGCGCCACCCCGTCGCGCCCGTGCGGCGCGCACCGGCCACGAGCGAGAGCACGACACCCGCCGCCCGGGCGCGCAGCGCGCCGGGGTCCACGAGCCGTTCGCACTGCTCGGTCCACGTCCTCAGGACGGCGGGCACGCCGGGATAGGTGCGGGGGGCGAGGTGGGGCAGCACGCTGACGTGCGCGAGGAGGCAGGCGAGGTCGTCGACGCGGTGCCCCGGGCCGAGGGAGTCGACGTCGAGCAGGGTGCTGACCCGCCCGTCGGTCATGAGGAGGTTGGCCTCGTAGAGGTCGCCGTGCGTGGGCACGACCGGCCCCGGGTCGGTGCCGGCCAGGGCGGCCGCCACGCCGTCGGCGAGCACCTCGATGCGCGCGCGGTGCTCGGGCAGGACGACGCTCGCCGCGTGGGCGTAGTGCCCCGAGCGCTCGGCCCAGGCGGGGCGGCGGGGCAGCTCGAGCGCGGCCGCGGGCAGCCGGTCGAGGACGGCGACGACGTCGTCGAGGACGGCGCGCGCCCGCGCCGGCTCCATCCCGCGCGCCAGCGCGTTCGCCAGGGAGGTGCCGCGGCCCGCGCGGATGACGAGCAGGCCGTCGTCGTCCTCGTGGAGCACCTCCGGCGCCGGGACACCGGCGGCGGTGAGCATCCGGTGACGGGTGGCGAGCTGGTGCAGCCCCCGCGGCCGCACGACCTTCGCGTAGACCTCCCCGTCCGTGAGGCCGGTCCCCCGCGCCCGCACGACGGCGCGGCGCAGCGGCCGGTAGGCGAGGAGCTCGACGGTGGGCTGCCGCTCCACGCCCAGGCGCTGGGCCAGCCCGGCCGGTGAGCAGGCCGCCGCGAGCGCCGGCAGCTCGGGGTCGGCCGGGTGGCGCCACACGTGGACGACGCTGGCGCCGTTCTCCAGGCGGACGAGCCCGGCCCCCGCCGGCGCGGTGACGCGGCCCGTCGTCGCGCACAGGTAGTCGTCCGGGCCGTCGCCGCCGGTGCGCACCGTGTAGCCGACGGTGACGCCGGCACCGGGCCGGTGGTGGACCGTGTGGACCTGCCACGGACCCAGCGAGGCCCCCTCGACCGCGAGCGCCGCCCCCAGCACCTCCCCCGCGCCGGGGCCGGTGAGCAGGGCGACGTCGTCCCGCTCGGTCTGCGACACCGACTCGTCCATGGGGACAGTCCACCACGACCCGACGGGCCGGCGCCGCCCGTCGTCGTCGCCGGGTCCGTGACAGACTCAGGCCCGTGCGGGACCTGACGACGCTGCCCAAGACCCACCTGCATCTCCACTTCACCGGTTCGATGCGGCCGAGCACCCTGGCCGAGCTGGCCGTGGAGGCCGGGATCCGTCTCCCGCCGGCCCTGCTCGACGGGCAGGCGCTGCGGGTGCCCGCCGGGGAGCGCGGCTGGTTCCGCTTCCAGCGCCTCTACGACGCCGCCCGCGCGGTCGTCCGCAGCGAGGCCGCGATGCGGCGGATCGTGCGCGAGGCGGCCGAGGACGACGCCGCCGAGGGGTCGCGCCGCCTGGAGATCCAGGTCGACCCCACGTCCTACGCCCCCTTCGTCGGCGGGCTCACCCCGGCGCTGGAGATCGTCCTGGACGAGGCCAAGGTGGCGAGCCGGACGACGGGCGTGGAGGTCGGCGTCGTCGTCGCCGCCTCGCGCACCCGCCACCCGCTCGACGCCCGCACGCTGGCGCGCCTGGCGGTGCGCCACAGCGGCGACGGCCCGGGCGAGGTCATCGGCTTCGGGCTGAGCAACGACGAGCGCCGCGGGGACACGAGCGACTTCGCCCCGGCCTTCACCATCGCCCGGCAGGCCGGGCTGGCGAGCCTGCCCCACGGCGGGGAGCTCCTCGGCCCGGACCACGTCCGCTCCGTCCTCACCCACCTCGGGCCCACCCGGCTGGGTCACGGCGTACGCCTCGCCGAGGACCTCGCGCTGCTGGAGAAGGTCACCGAGGCGGGCGTCGCGCTCGAGCTGGCCCCGGCCAGCAACGTCGCCCTCGGGGTCTACCCCACGGCCGCGGACGTCCCGCTGCGCACCCTCCACGAGGCGGGGGCCCGGATCGCGCTCAGCGCCGACGACCCGCTCCTGTTCGTCTCGCGGCTCACCGACCAGTACCGCATCGCGCGGGAGGACCACGGCATGGACGACGCCGCCCTCGCCGAGCTGGCCCGTGGCTCGGTCCGCGCGAGCCTGGCCGCCGACTCGAGCAAGCGGCACTGGCTGGCCGAGATCGACGCCTGGCTGGAGTCCTAGAGGCTCACGCCGAGGAGGACCGGCTCGGGGACGAGCTCGACGCCGAAGCGCGCGCGGACGGTGTCGCGCACCGTGCGCGCGAGCTCGACGACGTCGGCGGCGCTCGCCCCGCCCCGGTTCGTCAGCGCCAGGACGTGCTTGCTCGACACCGCGGCGCGCCTGGGGTCGCCCTGTCCCCGCTCGACGCCGGAGCGGGAGATGAGCCAGGCGGCGGAGGTCTTGACCAGGCCCGGGACCGTGGGCGGGGTGGCGCCGAAGGCCGGCCGGGAGCGGTCCTCGACCGGGAAGCGGGGCGCGTCGGGCGGCAGCAGGGCGTCGGCCTGCTCGACCGTGAGCACCGGGTTGGTGAAGAAGGAGCCGGCCGACCAGGTGTCGGGGTCGGCGTCGTCCAGGACCATCCCCTTGCCGCGGCGCAGCTCGAGGACGGCGTGCCGGACCTCGGCGGCCGGCGCGCGGGCGCCGAGCTCGACGCCGAGCGCACGGGCGAGCTCCGCGTACCGGACGGGCGCCGAGGTGGAGCCGAGGGCGAGCTGGAAGCCGACCTCGAGGACGACGTAGCGGCCCGTGGGCCCCCAGGTGCGCCCCCCGCCGGCGCGGGTGTCGGTGAGGGAGCGCTTGAGCACGCTCGTGCGGTAGCCCAGCCCGAGCTCGCTGACGACGAGCGTGCGCGTGCGCTGCTCGAGGCGGTCGTAGACGCGCACCGCCTCGAGCGTCTCGGCGACCTCCTGGCCGTAGGCGCCGACGTTCTGCACGGGGGTGGCGCCGGTGGATCCGGGGATCCCGGAGAGCGCCTCCACCCCGCGCCAGCCCTCGGCGACCGCGGTGGCGACGAGGTCGTCCCACGGGTGACCGGCGGGCACGGTGATCGAGACGCCGGCGCACGCGTACTGCGACTCGGTGCGGATGCCGCGCCGCGCGTCACGCACGACGACACCGTCGAAGCCGTCGTCGGAGGCGAGGAGGTTGGAGCCGCCACCGAGGACGAGGAGCGCGGTGCCCTGCTCGTCGGCCTCCCGGACGGCGGCGACGAGCTCGGCCTCCGTCGTCGCCTCGACGAGGCGGGCCACCGGCCCACCGACGCGGAGGGTGGTCAGCTCGCCCAGGGTGGGCGGCAGGGCCGGGGACTCGGTGCTCACCGGACCAATCTAGACGTGGCCGGGCGCCGGTGCGTCCAGCGGGTGCCCGAGGGGGCGCGCGGCCCGGGAGACGAGGAAGGCGACGGCGAGCGGCACGGCGATCGCGAGCATCGCCCGGCGGTACCCGACGTGCTCGGCGAGCAGGCCGAGGAGCGGCGGGCCGCAGAGGAAGGCCGTGTACCCGATCGAGGCGACGACCGAGACGCGCGTGGCCGCCTTGAGCGGCTCGTCGCCCGCGGCGCTCATGCCGGCCGGGAAGCCGAGGGCCGCGCCCAGGCCCCACAGCGCGCCACCGATCAGCGCGAGCCACAGCACCGGGGAGAGGGCGAAGAGGAGGAGGCCGGCGAGCGCGAGGACGGTCGTGCCGCGCAGCACCGCCACCCGCCCGAAGCGGGCGAGCAGCCGCTCCCCCGCCAGGCGCATGACCGTCATCGCGGTGACGAAGACGCCGAAGCCGAGGGCGCCGACGGCGTCGGACGTGCCGAAGCCGTCGACGACCCCCAGCGCGAGCCAGTCGTTGGCCGCGCCCTCGGTGAGGGCGAAGGCGAGGACCATGACGCCGACGAGGACGGTGCGGGGCTCGCGCCACCCGCCGAGCGCGGCGGCGAGCCGGCGGCGGCGGCCGCTCTCGAGGGGCGCGGGCGCGAAGGGGAGGAAGCCGCGGGTGGCGACCACTCCCCCGACGGCGACGGCTGCCGCCACGACCGCGAGGTGAGCGACGACCGGCACCCCGAGGAGCGCCGCGCCGGCCCCCAGGACGGCCCCCGCCACGGTGCCGAGGGAGAAGCCCGCGTGGAAGCGCGGCATGATCTCCCGGTCGATCTCGTGCTCGACGAGACCGCCCTCGAGGTTCATCGCCACGTCCCAGGCGGCGATCCCCATCTGCGCGACGAGCAGACCCACGGCCAGCAGCGGTACCGCCCCGGAGAGCAGCCCGGCGGTGACGACGACGAAGCCCGCGACCGCGACGAGGACCCCGCCACGGACGGTCAGCGCCGCACCGACGCGCTGGGCGACGGCGCCCCCCACGGGCAGCGCGAGGAGGGAGCCGACGGAGCCGACGAGGAGGAGTGCGCCCATCTGACCGGGGCTCAGCCCGAGGGCGTCCCGGACGGCGGGCAGCCGGGAGACCCAGCTGGCGAAGAGGAAGCCGTTGAGGGCGAACACCCCGAGCACCGCTCCGGGCGCCCGCCGGCGGGCGGGCGAGGCGGTGACGCTCACCTGGGCCGGACCACGGCCTGGGCCTTGGCGAGCACCGTGACGCCCGCGGCCCGGGCGGTGAGGTCCACGCGCACGGTGCCGGCCTCGGCGTCCAGGGCGCCGACCTTCCCGCTCACCTCGAGCTCGACCACACCGGGGTCGGGCACGACGATCGGGCGGGTGAAGCGCACCCCGTAGTCGACGACGGCGCCCGGGTCGCCGGCCCAGTCGGCGACGGCGGCCGCGGCCAGGCCCATCGTCGCCATCCCGTGGGCGATGACGCCGTCGAGGCCGACCTCGCGGGCGACGCGCTCGTTGTAGTGGATGGGGTTGAAGTCCCCGGACGCGCCCGCGTAGCGCACCAGCAGCGCGCGGTCGACGGCGTAGGTGCGGGTGAACAGCTCGTCGCCGACGGCGAGGGCGGACAGGTCCATCAGCGTCCCTCCCCGCGCACGGCGAGCGTCGAGCGGACGGTCGCGACGGGCGTCCCGGCGTCGTCGGCGATCTCGGCCCTGGTGCTCACCATCGCGATACCCGCCCTCTCGGTGACGGAGTCGACGTGGACGGTGGTGCGCAGGAGGTCCCCGGCGACGATCGGGCGGTGGTGGGTGAAGCGCTCCTCCGCGTGGACCACCCGGGAGAAGTCGATCCCCGACTCGGGGTCGGCGATGTAGGCCTGCTCGGCGCGCTGGGCGACGACGACGGCGAAGGTGGGCGGCGCGACGACGTCGTCGTAGCCGAGCTCGCGGGCGGCGTCCCGGTCGGTGTGGGCGGGGTGCGCGGCACCGGTGGCGGCGGCCATCTCGGCGATCTTCGCGGCGGAGACGCGGTAGGTCTCCGTGGGGGCATACGAACGCCCCACGAGCGTCAGGTTGACGCTGGTGGGGCGGTCGGGACTCTCGTTCACGCGGTCAGCGTAGACCGGTCAGCGGGTCTCGCGGTGGATCGTGTGGCGGTTGTCGCGCGGGCAGAACTTCTTCACCTCGAGGCGGTCGGGGTTGTTCCGACGGTTCTTGTTGGTGATGTAGTTCCGCTCCTTGCACTCCTCGCACGCGAGGGTGATCTTCGGACGGACGTCGCTGGACTTGCTGGCCACGGTATTCCTCGCGTTCATCGGGGCTCCGGGGCCCCGGAGCCGTGTCGTTCAGTAGCGGGGGCGGGACTCGAACCCGCGACACCACGATTATGAGCCGTGTGCTCTAACCACCTGAGCTACCCCGCCATGATCGTCGACCATGGCCGGCACGCCATGTTACGTGACGCACGACGTGGACGTCGATCGGAGCCCCGAAAGGGAATCGAACCCTTGACCTTCTCCTTACCATGGAGACGCTCTGCCGACTGAGCTATCGGGGCGGCGCTGACAACCGTACATGCTGAGACGGCTCGGACGAAATCGTCCGGGCGTGGCCTGCCTCACGTCGCCGGCGGACGGTCACCACCGACGACGACGGCCCGGATCCGCGGGGATCCGGGCCGTCTCACGTGGCGGGTGCAGGATTCGAACCTGCGAAGCATTCCGCGGCTGATTTACAGTCAGCTCCCTTTGGCCGCTCGGGCAACCCGCCTTGGTCCGTGCAGGACCGAGTGGAACAATACCAAGCCGGAGCGGGTGCTCCCAACCAGCGGCCCGCGTGATCCACCTCGCACCCAAGGAGACCCCACCGATGGCAGCCGACTCGTCCTTCGACGTCGTGAGCAAGATCGACCGCCAGGAGGTGGACAACGCCGTCAACCAGGCCGCCAAGGAGATCGCGCAGCGCTACGACTTCAAGGGCGTCGGCGCCTCGGTCGAGTGGAGCGGCGAGGACGCGATCCTCATGAAGGCCAACTCCGAGGAGCGGGTGCTCGCTGTGCTCGACGTCCTGCAGAGCAAGCTCATCCGCCGCGGGGTGTCTCTCAAGGCCCTGGACACCGGCGAGAACGAGCCGCAGGCCTCGGGCAAGGAGTACCGCCTCATGGGCACCCTCAAGGAGGGCCTGAGCTCGGAGAACGCGAAGAAGATCACCAAGCTCGTCCGCGACGACGGCCCCAAGGGCGTCAAGACGCAGATCACCGGCGACGAGGTGCGGGTGTCCTCCAAGAACCGGGACGACCTCCAGGCCGTCATCGCGCTCCTCAAGGGCGCCGAGGACATCGACGCCGCCCTGCAGTTCGTCAACTACCGCTGACGCACTCCCGCGCGCCGCGGCCGCCTCGTCGCACTGTGCGCCTGCTGGCACCACTGTGCGCCCTGTCGACCGGGCGCACAGTGGCGGAGAGGGCGCACGGTGGCGCGCAGGCTGGAGAGGGGGCGCTGAGGCGCCCGCCGGTCAGTAGCCGGCCATCCGCTCCAGGCGGGCGATGCGCTCGGCCATCGGGGGGTGGGTGGCGAAGAGCTTGGTCATGCCGCGGCCCCGGAAGGGGTTGGCGATCATCATGTGGGAGACGTCCTCGAGCCGCGGCTCGGGCCGCAGCGGGGCGGCCGCCGTGCCGCGCTCGAGCTTGGCGAGGGCCGAGGCCAGGGCCATGGGGTCGCCGGTGAGCTGGGCGCCGTCCTCGTCCGCGTCGAACTCGCGGGTGCGGGAGATCGCCAGCTGGATGAGGGAGGCGGCGATCGGGGCGAGCAGCGCCGTCGCGATCATCGCCAGCGGGTTGCCGCCGCGGTCCCGGCCGCCTCCGAAGAACAGGAGGAACTGCGCCGCCGAGGTGATGAGTCCGGCGATGGCCGCGGCCACCGACGAGGTGAGGATGTCGCGGTTGTACACGTGCATGAGCTCGTGGCCCAGCACGCCGCGCAGCTCGCGCTCGTCGAGGACCTGGAGGATGCCCGCCGTGCAGCACACCGCCGCGTTGCGCGGGTTGCGGCCGGTGGCGAAGGCGTTGGGCTGGACGGTGGGCGAGACGTACAGGCGCGGCATGGGCTGGCGCGCCGTCGTCGAGAGCTCACGGACGATCCGGTACATGACCGGCGCCTCCGCCTCGGAGACGGGGCGCGCGCCCATGGCGCGGATGGCCAGCTTGTCGGAGTTCCAGTAGCTGTAGAACGTCGTGCCGACGCCGATGAGGGCGAAGAGCCAGATGAAGGCACCGGAGCCGGTGCCGCTGGAGATGAGGCCGCCGATCCCGAGGAGGACGGCCCACATGACGCCGAAGAGCGCCGCGGTCTTGACTCCGTTAAGGTGCCGTCGACCGCCGTCCATCGTCAGCTCTCCTCCCCCCGCGACACGCGGGTCATCTCGTCCCTGGGCACGACCTTGACGCGCTCGCGCCCCTCGGCCTCACCCAGGGAACGCTCGTAGGCGTCCAGGAGTTCCCAGCCGGACCAGCTCGTCGTCGGCACGCCGCGCTCCTCGAGGGCGGCGATGAGGGCGTCGGGCTCGGCCGGCGCGGCGCCCGGCGCGATGCGCCCGGCCTCGGCGTCGGCGACGAGGTGGGCGATCGTCTGCTGCGCGTCGGACTTCGTCGAGCCGATGAGACCGACCGGTCCCCGCTTGATCCAGCCGGTGGCGTACAGCCCGGTGACGATCTCGCCGTCCTCGTCGAGCACGCGGCCCTCGTCGTTGGGGACGACGCCCGCGACGTGGTCGAAGGCGACGCCGTCGATCGGGGAGCTGAAGTAGCCGACCGCCCGGTAGACGGCCTGGACGGGGGTGTCGACGAAGACGCCGGTGCCCCGCACGGTGCCGTCCCCGACGAGCTCGGTGCGCTCGGTGCGGATGCCCTCGACGCGGTCGGTGCCGAGGATCTCGACGGGCCGGTGGAGGAAGTGGAGGTGGATGCGGCGGGAGGCGGTGAGCTCCTCCGGGTCGCGCAGCGTCCAGTCGGTGAGCGTCTTGACGACCTGCTTGGTCTGGTTCGTCGAGCGGATCGCGGCCTCGGAGCCCTCGTCGAACTCGAAGTCCTCCTCGTAGACGATGACGTCGACGTCGGGGACCTTGCCGAGCTCACGCAGCTCGAGCGGGGTGAACTTCACCTGCGCGGGGCCGCGGCGGCCGAAGACGTGGACGTCGGTCACCGGGCTCTGGCGCAGCCCCTCGACGACGTTCGCGGGGACCTCGGTGGGCATGAGGTCCTCGACGTGCTTGGCGAGGATGCGGGCGACGTCGAGGGCGACGTTGCCGACGCCGAGGACGGCGACGCTCTGGGCCTCCAGCGGCCAGGTGCGCGGCACGTCCGGGTGGCCGTCGTACCAGGAGACGAAGTCCGCGGCGCCGTAGCTGCCGGGCAGGTCGATCCCGGGGATGGGCAGCGGGGCGTCCTTGTCGGCGCCGGTGGAGATGATGACGGCGTCGTAGTGCTGCCGCAGCTCCTCCATGGTGACGTCCGTGCCGACGTCGACGTTGCCGACGAGCCGGATGTCGCCGCGCGCGAGGATCTTCTGCAGCGCGACGATGATCTGCTTGATGCGCGGGTGGTCGGGGGCGACGCCGTACCGGACCAGGCCGAAGGGGGCGGGGAGGCGCTCGTAGAGGTCGATGGAGACCTCGAGGCCGGCCTTGGACAGGATGTCGGCGGCGTAGATGCCGGCCGGGCCGGCGCCGATGAGGGCAACGCGCAGTGGCTTGGTCACAGAGCCTCGTCTGGTCGGTGGTGCGGGCGGGGAAATCCGCCGTCCAGTCTATGCGCTGCAGGACTCGTCGCCCCCCACCACCCCCACCTCGCGCATATGCGCGGAATTTGCCGCCCTGCGCGCGGAGGGCATGCAGTTTTCCCGCATATGCGGAGGGAGGGGGTCAGGCGAGGCGGTCGACCATGAGTCCGGCGAAGTCCTTGAGGGCTTCCTTCACCGTGCCCTCGGGCAGCGGGGCGAGCTCGGCGACGGCGTCGCGGGCCCACTGACGGGCCAGCTCGCGGGCCTCCTCGAGGACGTCGTGGTCCCGCAGCTGCTCGACGGCCGCACGCAGCGCGGAGTCCGACCCGAGGTCGCTGGCGAGCCGCTCGAGGACCGCGGCCCCCTCGGGGTCGATCCGGCCCTCAGCGGCCCGGCGCTGCAGGAGGAGCACGGGCATGGTGGCCACGCCCTCGCGCAGGTCCGTGCCGGGCGTCTTGCCGGTGGTCTCGGAGTCCGAGGCGAGGTCGATGACGTCGTCGGCGAGCTGGAAGGCGACGCCGACCTTCTCGCCGTACTGCTCGAGGACCGCGGCCAGCTCCTCCCCCGCGCCGCTGAAGACGGCGCCGTAGCGCGCCGAGGCGGCGATGAGGGAGCCGGTCTTGTCCGCGAGGACCTGGATGTAGTGCTCGATGGGGTCCTCCCCCTCACGGGGCCCGAGGGTCTCGTGCAGCTGGCCCAGGCACAGCCGCTCGAAGGTCTCGGCGTGCACGAGCACCGCCTCGGCCCCGAGCGACGCGACGAGCTGGGAGGCCCGGGCGAAGAGGAGGTCACCGGTGAGGATCGCGACGGAGTTGTCCCACACGGCGTGCGCGCTCGGGGCCCCGCGCCGCAGGGCGGCGGAGTCCATGACGTCGTCGTGGTAGAGGGTGGCGAGGTGGGTGAGCTCGACGGCGACGGCCGCGCGGGCGACCTCCTCGCGCCCGGCGGTGCCGAGCTCCGCGGTGAGGAGGGTGAGGGCCGGCCGCAGGCGCTTGCCGCCCGCGGCGGCCAGGTGCTGCATGGGGGCGTCGACGAGCTCGTCGGCGCCGGTGACGGCCTGGCGCAGGCGGTCCTCCACCTCCTCCATGCGGACGAGGAGGCGGTCGCTGAGCTCGTCGTCGCCGAGCTGGAACATGGAGGCGGTCACGGCAGGAACGTCGCCGCCTGCTCGGCGAGGTCGAGCACCGGGCCGGGCACGACTCCGAGGAGCACCGTGCCGAGGGCGCAGACGGCGATCGCCACCGAGGTGAGGCCCTCGGAGCGGACGACGGCCGTGCGCTCGCCGTCGGGCTCGGTGAAGAACATGAGCACGACGAGGCGGACGTAGAAGAAGGCGGCCGCGGCGCTGGCGAGGACCGCGACGACGACGAGCACGGTGGCACCGCCCTCGACGCCGGCGGCGAAGACCGCGAACTTCCCGATGAAGCCACCGGTGAGCGGGATGCCGGCGAAGGACAGGAGGAACAGCGTCATCGCCAGGGCCAGGCCCGGGCTGCGACGGCCCAGGCCCGCCCACTGGGACAGGTGCAGGGCCTCACCGGTGACGTTGCCGGCCGCGTCACGCTCGCGGACGAGGGTGACGACGGCGAAGGCGCCGACCGTGGCCAGGCCGTAGGCGAGGAGGTAGAAGAGCACCGCGCTGATGCCGTCCTGGACCAGGGCGATGACGCCGACGAGGACGAAGCCGGCGTGGGCGATCGAGGAGTAGGCCAGCATCCGCTTGACGTCCGTCTGGACGAGCGCGATGACGGTGCCCACCCCCATCGTGAGGATGGCGATGCCCCACAGGAGCGGCTCGAGGTCCCAGCCGAGGCCGGGGACGACGACGTAGACGAAGCGCAGCAGCGCACCGAAGGCGGCGATCTTCGTGGCGGCGGCCATGAAGCCGGTGATGGGCGTCGGGGCGCCCTGGTAGACGTCCGGGGTCCACATGTGGAAGGGCGCCGCACCGACCTTGAAGAGCAGGCCGACGATGAGGAGGACAGAGCCGGCGAGGAGCAGGCCGTCCATGCCGCCGGTGCTCGGCACCGCGACCGCGAGCTCGGAGAGCCGCAGGCTGCCGGAGAAGCCGTAGAGCAGGGCCGCGCCCATGAGGAAGAACGCCGAGGAGAAGGCACCGAGCACGAAGTACTTGAGCGCGGCCTCCTGGGACAGCAGGCGACGACGGCGGGCCATCGCGGTGAGGAGGTAGAGCGGCAGCGAGAGGACCTCGAGCGCGACGAACATCATGAGGAGGTCGCCGGCGGCGGGGAACAGGAGCATGCCGCCGGTCGCGAAGAGGACGAGCGGGAAGACCTCGGTCTGGCTGAGGCCGGCGCGCTGCGCCTCGGCCTCCTCCGGGCTGCCCGGCCGGGTGCCGACCTGGGCGGCGAAGGCGTCCTCGCCCCACTCGGAGCGGTCGGCGATGACGAGCAGCGCGATGAGCGCGACGATCGCGATGATCCCCTGGGCGAGGAGGGCGGGGCCGTCCTCGATGAGGGTGCCTCCGGCCACCTCCTGGGGGCCGTCGACGCTCACGACGGTCCAGCGCCAGACGACGGCGACGAGCGCGCCGGCGATCGCCAGCGCGGAGAGCGCGACCTGGGTGCCCCGGCGTGCCCCGCGGGGCACGAAGGCGGCGACGAGGATGCCGAGGAGGCCCGCGCCGAGCACGATGAGGACGGGGGTCAGGGCCGCCCATTCGATGTGCGGTGGGACGAAGTTCACTGCTCGCTCCCCTCGGCGCCCGCGGCTGCGGCGTCGTTCGATCCGTCAGGTCCTGCCACAGCCGCCGAGTCCAGCGTGCTGGGCTGCTCGATCGCGGCCTCCTCGGCCACCGGCCGCACGACGTCCATGACCGGCCCGGGCACGAGGCCCAGGGCGAGCATGCCGGCGACCAGCGGGGCCACGACCCACTTCTCGCGGGCGCCGAGGTCCGGCAGCGCCGCGAGGGTCTCGTTGCGTGGCCCGGTGAACATCCGCTGGTAGGGCAGCAGGACGTACAGGGCCGCGATGATGACGGCCAGCACGGCGAAGACCGCCGCGACGACGTTCACCCGGAAGGTGCCGAGCAGGACGAGGTACTCGGGCACGAAGCCCGACAGTCCCGGCAGGGCGATGGTCGCGAGGCCGGCGACGAGCCAGCTGCCCGCGAGCACCGGCGTCACCCGCTGCATGCCGCCGTACGCGGCGATCTCCTGCGTGCCACCGCGCTGGGTGAGGAAGCCGGAGACGAGGAACAGCGCGGCGGTCGAGACGCCGTGGGCGACCATGTAGAGCATCGCGCCGGTGAGGGCGACCTCCTCGCGCACGAAGATGCCCAGGACGATGAAGCCGAAGTGGGACACCGAGGTGAAGGCGATGAGGCGCATGACGTCGCGCTGCCCCACGGCGACGAGGGCGCCGTAGAGGATCGAGACGACCGCGAGCACGATGATGACCGGCGCGGCCCAGCGGGAGGCCTCCGGGAACAGCGGGAGGCACAGCGCGAGCATCCCGAAGGTGCCGACCTTGTCGAGGACGCCGACGAGGAGCGCGGAGGTGCCGGGCGAGGCCTGCTGGGCGGCGTCGGGCAGCCAGGTGTGGACCGGCCACATCGGCGCCTTGACCGCGAAGGCGATGAAGAAGGAGATGAAGATCCACCGCTCGGCCCACACGCCGAGCTCGGTGCCGGCGAGGGTGTCGATGAGGAAGGCCTGCTCCCCGCCGGGACCCATGACGCCGAGGGCGATGACGCCGACGAGCATGATGAGGCCGCTGGCCAGGGAGTAGACGAGGAACTTGATCGCGGCGTGGCGCCGCTTGGGGCCGCCGTAGTTCCCGATGAGGAAGTACACCGGGATGAGCATCGCCTCGAAGACGACGTAGAAGAGGAAGACGTCGCGGGCGGAGAAGACCGCCACCATCGTCGCCTCGAGGAGGAGGACGAGGGCCACGAAGCCGGCCTGACGGCGCGCGACGACCGCACCCTCGGGCACGATCTCCTGCTCCCGCCAGGCGGCGAGCAGCGCGAGCGGCACGAGGAGGACCGACAGGCCCACCATCGTCAGGCCCAGGCCGTTGATCCCGACGGCGTAGGAGACGCCGAGCTGCGGGATCCACGACAGCTGCTCGGTGAACTGGTGCTCCGCGGCGGCGCCGAGGTCGAAGCCGGTCGCCATGACGACGAAGCCGGCGAGGACGACGAGGGAGACGACGAGGCCGACGGTGCGGGCCACCCGGTGGAGGGCGGGCACGAGCCAGATCACCGCGGCCGCGACGAGCGGCACGACGATGAGCAGGCTCAGCCAGGGAAGGTCACTGATGTTCTGCATTGGTCGCTTCCTCCAGCTCAGCCGCGCGAGGCCAGGACGACGGCAAGGGCGACTACGACACCGACGAGCATGATCGCGGCGTAGGAGCGGATGTAGCCGGTCTGCAGGCGGCGCAGCCACCCGCCGGTCCCGGCGGTGCCACGGGCCAGGCCCATGACCGCGCCGTCGACCACGGCGGAGTCCCCGTAGACGAGTGCGCGGGTGAGGTACTGCCCCGGGCGCATGAACACTCCTTCGTTGACGGCGTCCTGGTAGAGGTCGCGGCGGGCGGCGCGGGTGAGCACCGAGCCGCGGGGGGCCTCGACCGGGACGGTGGACGCGGCGTACTGACGCCACGCGAGGAACACGCCGATCGCCATGAGGACGATGGTCGAGCCCATGATGGCGGGGATCGGGAGCACGGGGTCGTGGTGCTCGGCGTGCCCGGTGACCGGCTCGAGCCAGGTGACGAAGCCGTCACCGAGGGCGAGGACCGCACCCAGGGCCACCGACCCGACGGCGAGGATGACCATCGGCACCGTCATGAGCAGCGGGGACTCGTGCGGGTGCTGCTTCTTGCCCTCGCGGGTGGGCGCCCAGCGCTCCTTGCCGTGGAAGGTCATGAAGAACAGCCGCGACATGTAGAAGGCGGTGAGCCCGGCGGCGAGGAGGGTGACCGTGCCGAAGACCCACGGGCGCCAGCCCTCGCCGACGAAGGCGGCCTCGATGATGAGGTCCTTGCTCCAGAAGCCGGACAGACCGGGGAAGCCGATGATCGCCAGCCAGCCGGCCCCGAAGGTGAGCCAGGTGATCTTCATGTGCTTGCTCAAGGCCCCGAAGCGGCGCATGTCGACCTGGTCGTCCATGCCGTGCATGACCGAGCCGGCCCCGAGGAACATCCCGGCCTTGAAGAAGCCGTGGGTGACGAGGTGGAAGATGGCGAAGGCGTAGCCGACCGGGCCGAGGCCCGCGGCGAGCATCATGTAGCCGATCTGGGACATCGTCGAGGCGGCGAGCACCTTCTTGATGTCGTCCTTGGCCGCACCGACGATCGCCCCGAAGACCAGGGTGATCGCGCCGACGATGACGACGACGAGCTGCGCGGTGGGCGCGCCGTCGAAGACCGGCGCCGAGCGCACGATGAGGTAGACGCCGGCGGTGACCATCGTCGCGGCGTGGATGAGCGCGGACACAGGCGTGGGGCCGGCCATCGCGTCACCCAGCCAGGCCTGCAGCGGGAACTGGGCCGACTTGCCGCAGGCGGCGAGGAGGAGGAACAGCCCGGTGATCGTGAGGATCGTCGTGCTGGCGCCCTGCGCGCCCTCGAAGACGCCCTCGAACTCGACGGTGCCGAAGGCGGCGAACATCATCATCATCGCGAGGAGGAGGCCGACGTCGCCGACGCGGTTCATGACGAAGGCCTTCTTCGCGGCCACCGCGTACTCGGTGCGGAAGTTCCAGAAACCGATGAGGAGGTAGGAGGCCAGGCCCACGCCCTCCCAGCCGACGAAGAGGAGCACGTAGGAGTCGGCGAGGACGAGCAGGAGCATCGCCGCGACGAAGAGGTTGAGGTAGGCGAAGAACCGGCGGCGGTCGACGTCGTGCTCCATGTAGGCCACCGAGTACACGTGGATGAGCGTGCCCACGAAGGTGACGAGCAGGACGAAGGTCATCGACAGCGGGTCGATGCGCAGGCCGGCGTCCACCGTGAGGTCACCGGCGGGCAGCCAGGTGAACAGGTGCAGCCCCATGACCCGCTGCTCGGGGTCGAGCCCGAACAGCTGGAGGACGACGAGGAGCCCGACGACGAAGGAGCCGGCGGAGGCGAGCACGCCCAGCCAGTGGCCCCAGCCGTTGGAGCGGCGGCCGGCGAGCAGCAGCACGGCGGCACCGACGAGCGGCAGCGCGACCATGAGCCACGCGTAGGAGGCCGCACCGCCTGCCGCGGCGGCGTCCACCACGTCAGTGGGCACGGTCAGTGCCGGAGTTCCCAGCATTAGCACGTTGCTCCCCGTCAGTTCTTGAGCAGGTTGACGTCGTCGATGGACGCCGACCGGCGGGTTCGGAAGATGGAGACGACGATCGCCAGGCCGATGACGACCTCGGCGGCGGCGACAAGCATGACGAAGAAGGCGAAGACCTCACCGTGCAGGTTGCCGTGCCACCGGGCGAAGGTGATGAGCGTGAGGTTCGCGGCGTTGAGCATGAGCTCGACCCCCATGAGGGCGATGATGCTGTTGCGCCGCAGCAGCACCGCGACCGCCCCGATGGAGAAGAGGATCCCGGACAGGACCAGGTAGTTGACCAGGGTCATCGCTGCTCCTCCTGCTGGTCCGGCACGTGCGCTCGCTTCGTGTCGGTGTCCTCGGTGCTCTGGCTCGTGGGCACCTCGCCGTCGACGGTCTCGGTCCCCGGTGCCGGCGTGGTGCCGGGCATCCCCGGCATGCCGGACTGGGTGACGCTGCGCGCCCCCAGGTCGCCGGGGTGGGAGCTGGTGGACGTCGCGAGCTGCGCGGCGAGCTCGGGGCTGACCGAGGCGATGCTGCGCTGCTGGCCGCGGATGCGCAGCACCCGGGGCACGGACTCGTCGATCGGCTGGCCGTCCGCGCCGAGGGCGGGGACGTCGGCGGCGTTGTGCCGCGCGTAGACACCGGGGGCCGGCAGGCTGCGGATGCGCCCGCCCTCCGCGGCGTAGGCGGCCATCTTGGCCTCGGCGACGTCCCGCTGGGTGCGCTTCTTGCGCAGCCGCTCGGCGCGCGTGAGGACGACGGCGCCCACGGCGGCGGTGACGAGCAGGACGCCCGCCACCTCCATCGCCACGACGTAGTCGGAGAAGAGGAGCCGCGCCACGCCCACCGGGTTGGTGTCGGCGTTGGCGGCCTCGAGGCCGCGCGGCGCGGGCAGGGCGGCGCGCAGGCCGACGGCGGCGACGAGGGCGACGAGCCCGGCGCCCCCGAGGAAGCCGATCCAGCGCTGGCCCTTGAGCGTCTCGACGACCGAGTCGGAGGAGTCGACGCCGACGAGCATGAGGACGAAGAGGAAGAGCATCATGATCGCGCCGGTGTAGACGACGATCTGCGCGACCCCGAGGAAGATCGCCTCCTGGACGATGTAGAACCCGGCCAGCGCGATCATGACGAAGACGACGCACATGGCGGCGTACATCGCCTTGCGGGCGAAGAGCAGGCCCAGGGCCGCGAGCACCGCGAGGGGCGCGACGATCCAGAAGAAGACCTCCTCCCCCGTGCTCGTGACGCCGGTCTCGGCCAGTGTCATGGGCAGGATCATGCGGGGGCCCCCTCGACGGGACGCGCGGTCTGCAGGCTCTCGTCCTCGGGACGGTTCTCGCGCACCCACTCGACCTGTGCCTCGGTGGGGCCGGTGACCTCGCCGCGGTAGTAGGTGTCGTCGTCGGCGTCCTCGACCATCGGGTGGGGCGGGGCGAGCATGCCGGGCATGAGCGGGGCCAGGAGGTCCTGCTTCTCGTAGATGAGGCCCTCACGGGTGGGGCCGGTGAGCTCGTAGTCGTTGCCCATGGTCAGCGCCCGCGTGGGGCAGGCCTCGATGCAGTACCCGCAGAAGATGCAGCGCAGGTAGTTGATCTGGTAGACGCGGCCGTAGCGCTCCCCGGGGGAGTACTGGGCGTCGGGGCTGTTGTTGGCGCCCTCGACGAGGATCGCGTCCGCCGGGCACGCCCAGGCGCACAGCTCGCAGCCGATGCACTTCTCCAGGCCGTCCGCGTAGCGGTTGAGCTGGTGGCGGCCGTGGTAGCGCGGCTGCGTCGGCACCTTCTCGAACGGGTACTGCTCGGTGACCGTGGGCCGGAACATCGAGGAGAAGGTGACCCCGAAGCCGGCGACGGGTGCGAGGAGCTCGCCGACCGGGCCCTTCTTGTCGGGCTGGTAGTCCATGGGGAGCCGCTTGCCGACCTCCCCCCGGCGCTTCGAGGGCTTGGCAAGCTGCTTGCGCAGGTTCTCCTTGCCAGGCTCGTGGTCCTGCCGCTTACTCATCGGTGGCCTCCTGTGCAGGTGCCGACTTGGTCTGGGTCGCGGTGCCGGCCTCGGCGAGGCGGCGCCGCGGGGAGGGCGGGAGCTGCTGGCCCGGCATCGGCGGCACGGGGAAGCCGCCGGCGAAGGCGTCGAACTCGGAGTCGACGACGACGCCGTCAGCGCCCGTGGGCGCCGCCTCCTCGGCGTCGGGCTCCGTCTTCTTCTCCGGCCACACGAGGGTGAGGACGAGGATGACGACGAAGATCCCGGCGAGGACGAAGAGCATCGTGCGCAGGTCGATGTCGGAGAACTGGAGCAGCCCCTGGACGACGGCGACGGCGACGAGCCACGCGAGGGCGGCGGGGATGAGGATCTTCCAGCCGAGGTTCATGAACTGGTCGTAACGGAAGCGCAGGAGCGTGCCGCGCAGCCAGAACATGAAGAACATGACGAGCCAGATCTTGGCGATCAGCCACAGCGGCGGCCACCAGCCCTGGTTGAACATGCCGTCGTTGATCGTCGAGAGCGGCCAGGGGGCGCGCCAGCCGCCGAGGAAGAGGGTCGCGGCGACGGCGGAGACGTTGAACATGTTGATGTACTCGGCGAGGAAGAACCACGCGAACTTCATCGAGGAGTACTCGACCATGTGGCCGGCGACGAGCTCACCCTCGGCCTCGGGCAGGTCGAAGGGCAGACGGTTGACCTCACCGACCATCGACACGAGGTAGATGAGGAAGGCGGGCAGCAGGATGATCGCCCACCACACGCGGGTCTGGGACTCGACGATCTGGGACGTCGAGGCGGAGCCGGCGACGAGGAAGACCGAGGCGAGGGCCAGCGCCATGGCCAGCTCGTAGGAGATGACCTGCGCGGAGGAGCGCACGGCGCCCAGCAGCGGGAAGGTCGAGTTCGAGGACCAGCCGCCCAGGACGATGCCGTACACGCCCAGGGCGGTGATGCCGAGGATGTAGAGCACCGACACCGAGGAGTCGGCGAGCTGGAGCGGGGTCTCGATCCCGAAGATCGACACCTCGGGCCCGAAGGGGATGACCGCGTAGATGAGGAAGGCGCACAGCGCGGCGATGAACGGCGCGAGCAGGTAGACGAAGCGGTCGGCGCCCTTGAGGTTGATGTCCTCCTTGAGGAGCAGCTTCATCGCGTCGGCCGTCGACTGGAGCAGACCCATGGGGCCGTGCACGTTGGGGCCGGGCCGCGTCTGCATGCGCGCCAGGACCTTGCGCTCGGCCCAGATGGCGATGAGCACGAAGACCAGCAGCATGACGATGATCGCCACCGCCTTGATCACCCAGATCCACCAGGTGTCGTTGCTGAAGTCGGCGGTCGGGGCGGCCGTGGGGTCGCTGACCACCATGGGCGCGAACATCATCGCGTCACCTCCAGGTCGACGAGGGAGCCGGCGCCCGCGCCGAGCATCTCGTGCACGTGGGACCCCGGGGAGTTCTCCGGGACCCAGACGATGTCGTCGGACATCGTCGTGACGGCCAGCGGCAGGGTGATGCTACCGGCCGGGCCGCGAACGGTGACCGCGGTCCCGTCGACGGCACCGAGGCGGGCCGCGCGGTCCGCCGAGAGGCGCAGGACGGGGCGGTGGGCGGTGCCCGCGAGGTGCGGCTCACCGTCCTGGCCGCGGCCGGCGTCGAGCTGGAGCTTCCAGGTGGCCAGGACCGCCTGGTGCTCGCCCACCGCGGGGGCCGGCGCGGCGCTGACCGGTGCGGGGACGGGCGCCTGCGCGGGCTGCCACCCGGCGAGCTCGGTGAGCTGGGCGTGGACGTCGGCAAGCGTGCCGCAGCCCAGGCTCGTGCCCATCTCGGCCGCGAGGGCGTCCAGGACGCGCTGGTCGGCCATCTGGTGGGAGACGAGCACCTGCCCGAAGGGCCGGCGACGACCCTCCCAGTTGACGAAGGTGCCGCCCTTCTCGACGGGCGGGGCGACCGGCAGGACGACGTCGGCGTGCTCGGTGACCTCGCTGCGGCGCACCTCGAGCTGGACGACGACGCCGGCGGCGGCCAGCGCGCGCCGCGCGAGGGCCGGGTCCGGCAGGTCGCGCAGCTCGACGCCGCCGACGAGGAGGCCGCCGAGGCGTCCGGCGGCCGTGTCCTCGAGGATGGCGGTGAGGTCGCGTCCGGCGGCGGAGGGCAGGCGGTCCACGCCCCAGGCGGCCGCGACGTCGACGCGGGCCTCGGCGTCGGACACGTGCCGTCCCCCGGGCAGCAGGGCGGGCAGCAGCCCGGCCTCGACGGCGCCCCGCTCGCCGGCGCGGCGCGGCACCCAGGCCAGGCGCGCGCCGGTGCGGTCCACGAGACGCTCGACGGCGGTGAGGACGCCGGGCAGGGCACCGGCGCGCTCGCCCACGAGGACGACGGCGCCGGGCTCGGTGAGCGCGGTGGCGACCGCGGCGGCGGCGACCTCCGTGGCGTCGGGCGTGATGCTGTCGAGCACGGCTGCCTCGGCGCCGGGGACGGCCGGCAGCAGGGAGGCGCGCAGCTTGGTCGTGCCGCGGGTGGCGAAGGGCGCGACGGTGCTCACCGCGACGGTGCCGGCGAGGACGCCCTTGCGCAGGCGCAGGAACATCGTCCCGCTCTCCTCCTCCGGCTCGAGGCCGACGAGCAGGACGTGCCCGGCGTGCTCGAGGGCGGAGAAGGTGACGTCCGTCGGGGCGCCGGCGACCCGGCGCGCGAGGAAGTCGGCCTCCTCGGCGGAGGAGGGGCGGGCCCGGTGGTCGACGTCGTTGGTGCCGAGCACGGTCCGCGCGAAGCGGGACCAGGCGTAGGAGTCCTCGAGGGTGAGGCGGCCACCGGGCAGGACGCCGACGCCGCCGGCCGAGCGGGCGCGCTCAAGGCCGCGGGCGGCCAGGTGGAGCGCCTCGGACCAGCTCGTCTCGACGAGCTCACCGGTGTCCTCGTCCCGCACGAGCGGGTACTCCAGGCGGTCCGGCGCGGACTGCCAGGTGAAGGCGAAGCGGTCCTTGTCGGTGATCCACTCCTCGTTGACCTCGGCGTCGTCACCGGCGAGGCGGCGCACGACGACGCCGCGGCGGTGGTCGACGCGGATGGCCGAGCCACCGGCGTCGTGCTCCGCGACGGACTCCGTCGAGATGAGGTCGAAGGGGCGGGCACGGAAGCGGTAGGTCGCGGAGGTGAGCGCACCGACCGGGCAGATCTGGATCGTGTTGCCCGAGAAGTAGGAGGAGAACGGGCGTCCGGTCGTGTCGGTCTCGGCGACGCCGACGGGGCCGGCGGACAGGCCGACGACAACGCCGGGCTCCCCCTCGACGGGGCCGCTGAGGCCGCGGTCGGTGACGCGCTGCGCCTCGCCGCCCTCGTAGGCGAAGTCGAGGACGTCGGCGTCGAAGGTGCCGATCTGCGAGCCGTGCGTCGCGTGGACGTCGCGGCCCGGCGTGCCGCCGCCCCGGCCCTGGAGCGCGATGAACGGGTCACCGGCGATCTGGTCGGAGAAGCGGGTGCAGCGCTGGCACAGGATGCAGCGGTCGCGGTCGAGGAGGATCTCGCTGGAGATCTTCAGCGGCTTGGGGAAGGTCCGCTTGATGTCGACGAAGCGGGTGGTCGCCCGGCCGTTCGTCATCGCCTGGTTCTGCAGCGGGCACTCCCCGCCCTTGTCGCAGACGGGGCAGTCGAGCGGGTGGTTGATGAGGAGGAACTCGATCATCCCGTGCTGCGCCTTGTCGGCGACGGCGGAGGTGTGCTGGGTGGCGACGACCATGCCGGGGGTGGCCTCGAGCGTGCACGAGGTCTGCGGCTTGGGCATCGCGCGGAGGTTGCCCTCCCGGTCCGGGGTGGACACCTCGACGAGGCACTGGCGGCAGGCGCCGGCGGGCTTGAGCAGGGGGTGGTCGCAGAACCGCGGGATCTGGATGCCGACCTGCTCGGCCGCCCGGATGACGAGCGTGCCCTTGGGCACGTCCACCTCGACGCCGTCGATGGTGACGGTGAGGAGGTCGCGCTGCTCCGTCGTCGCGGGAGTGGAAGCCGTCGTCGTCATCGGGCACCTACTTCGGAGAACACGGCCGAGGCCTCGTACGGGAAGAGCTCGTGCGCGGGGGTGTGCGTGCCGGCCTCGAACTCCGAGCGGAAGTGCTTGATGCCGCTCTGGATCGGGACGGCGGACGCGTCGCCGAGCGCGCAGAAGGAGCGTCCGGCGATGTTCGCCGAGACGTCGAGGAGGAGGTCGATGTCGGTGGGCAGGCCCTTGCCCGCCTCCAGCCGGTGCATGACCTGCTTCATCCAGTACGTGCCCTCGCGGCAGGGGGTGCACTTGCCGCAGGACTCGTGCTGGTAGAAGTCCGTCCAGCGGGACACGACGCGGACCACCGAGACCGTCTCGTCGAAGACCATGAGCGAGCGGGTGCCGAGCATCGAGCCGGCCGCCCCCACGGACTCGTAGTCGAGCGGGACGTCGAGGTGCTCCTCGGTGAGGATCGGGCTCGAGGAGCCACCGGGGGTCCAGAACTTCAGGCGGTGCCCGGCGCGGATCCCGCCGGCCATGTCGATGAGCTCGCGCATCGTGATGCCGAGCGGCGCCTCGTACTGGCCGGGCCGGACGACGTGGCCGGACAGGGAGAACAGGCCGTGGCCGGCGGACTTCTCGGTGCCCATCGAGGAGAACCAGTCGGTGCCGCCGCGCAGGATGCCGGGGACCGAGGCGATCGACTCGACGTTGTTGACGACCGTCGGACGGGCGTAGAGGCCCGCGACCGCCGGGAACGGCGGCTTGAGGCGCGGCTGGCCGCGGCGGCCCTCGAGGGAGTCGAGCAGCGCCGTCTCCTCACCGCAGATGTAGGCGCCGGCGCCGGCGTGGACGGTGATCTCGAGGCTGTAGTCGCCGTTCGGGCCCAGGTTCGTCCCGATGAGACCCGCCTCGCGGGCCTCGCGGACCGCGGCCAGGAGGCGGCGGTAGACGTGGACGACCTCCCCGCGCAGGTAGATGAAGGCGTGGTTGCCGCCGATGGCGTAGGACGTGATCGCCACGCCCTCGATGAGGGCGTGCGGGTTGGCCATCATGAGCGGGACGTCCTTGCAGGCGCCCGGCTCGGACTCGTCGGCGTTGACGACGAGGTAGCGGGGACCGCCGTCGGGAGCCGGGAGGAAGGACCACTTGAGGCCGGTGGGGAAGCCGGCGCCGCCGCGGCCGCGCAGGCCGGAGCCCTTGACGGTCTCGACGACGTCGCCCGGGGCCATGTCCATGGCCGTGGCCAGGGCCTGGTAGCCGCCGCGGGAGCGGTAGGTCTCCAGGCTCCAGGAGCGCTCGGCGTCCCAGATGTCCGACAGGATCGGAGTCAGCTGCGTCTGGCTCACTGCTTTCCCTCCTCGGCCGTGGCGCCCTCGCCGGCCGGGCCACGCTTGCCCGCCGGGTCGGTGTCGTCAGGGGTGGTCGGCGGGCGCTCGGCGCTGCCGTAGGGGTTGGGGACGGTGCCGCCCTCGACGGCGCCGCCGCCTCGGGCCTCGTCGGTCGCGGGGGCGGTCCAGCCGCGCTCGCGGGACAGCTGCAGCCCGGCGAGGGTCGCCGGACCGGCGCCCACGCCCTCGTCCGCGCGGCCGTCCTCGAAGCCGGCGAGGACGTGGGAGATCTCCTTGAAGGTGCCGACGGTCGCCGCCCCACGCGTGGGGGTGACCGGGCGGCCGGCGCGCAGCTCGTCGACGAGCTCGATGGCCGACGTCGGGGTCTGGTTGTCGAAGAACTCCCAGTTGACGACGACGACGGGCGCGTAGTCGCAGGCCGCGTTGCACTCGACCTGCTCGAGGGTGATGACACCGTCCTCGGTGGTCTCGTCGTGGCCGATGCCGAGGTGCTCGGAGACCTTGTCGTAGATGATGTCGCCGCCCATGACGGCGCACAGCGCGTTCGTGCACACCCCGACCGTGTACTGGCCGTTGGGGTGGCGCTTGTACTGGGTGTAGAAGGTCGCGACCGCGGAGACCTCGGCGCGGGTGAGGCCGAGGAGCTCGGCGCACAGCGCGATGCCGCGGGCGCTGACGTAACCGTCCTCGGACTGGACGAGGTGCAGCATCGGCAGCAGGGCCGAGCGTGCCTGCGGGTAGCGGGAGATGATCTGCCCGGCCTCGCCGCGCAGCCGCTCCTCCACCTCGGGTGCGTACGTGGTGACGACGCTCATCAGCGGTCCACCCCTCCCAGGACAGGGTCGATCGAGGCCAGCGTGACGACGACGTCGGCCAGCTGGCCACCCTCGCTCATGATCGACGTCGACTGCAGGTTGGAGAAGGACGGGTCACGGAAGTGGGCCCGGTAGGGCCGCGTCCCGCCGTCGGAGACGAGGTGGACGCCCAGGACCCCGCGCGGGTGCTCGATGGTCTGGTACACCTGCCCGGCCGGGACCCGGAAGCCCTCGGTGACGAGCTTGAAGTGGTGGATGAGCGACTCCATCGAGGTGCCCATGATCTCGCGGATGTGGTCCAGGGAGTTGCCCTGGCCGTCGCTGCCGATCGACAGCTGCGCGGGCCAGGCGACCTTCTTGTCCGCGACCATGACCGGCCCGGGGGTGGCCTCGAGGCGCTCGAGGACCTGGTCGATGATCTTCATCGACTCGTAGCACTCGGCCCAGCGGACGCGCACGCGACCGAAGGCGTCGCAGCTGTCGTCGGTGATGACGTCGAAGTCGTAGGTCTCGTAGCCGCAGTACGGCGCGATGCGGCGCATGTCGAGCGGGTAGCCCGACGCGCGCAGCGCGGGGCCGGTGAGCCCGAGGGCCAGGCCGGCGGCCAGCGAGATGTGGCCGACGTCCTCGTGACGCAGCTTGTAGATGGGGTTGGCCATCGTGAGGTCCTGGAGCTCACCGATGTCGCGGCGCACCTTGGGGAGCAGCTCGCGGACCATCTCGATCGTGTCGGCCGGGATGTCCTGCGCCACGCCGCCGGGGCGGATGTAGGCGTGGTTCATCCGCAGGCCGGTGATGTGCTCGAGGATCCGCAGGATCTCCTCGCGGCCGCGGAAGCCGATCGTCATCATCGTCGTGGCGCCCAGCTCGTTACCGGCCGTGGCGATCGCGACGATGTGCGAGGCGATGCGGTTGAGCTCCATGACGAGGACCCGGATGAGGGTCGCGCGCGCCGGGATCTCGTCGGTGATGCCGAGGAGCTTCTCCACGCCGAGGCAGTAGGCGGCCTCCTGGAACAGCGGGGCGACGTAGTCCATGCGGGTGCAGAACGTCACGCCCTGGGTCCAGTTGCGGTACTCCATGTTCTTCTCGATACCGGTGTGCAGGTAGCCGGTACCGACGCGCAGCTCGTTGACGGTCTCACCCTCGATGTCGAGGATGAGCCGGAGCACGCCGTGGGTCGAGGGGTGCACCGGTCCCATGTTGACGACGATGCGCTCCTCGCCCAGGCGCTCGGCCTCGGCGGCGATGGCCGCCCAGTCGCCGCCGTCGGCGGTGAACTCGGGGCCGGTCTGCGAGTCGAGCGCGGGCCCGGTGGCGTGCAGGTTCGTGTGGTCGGCCATCAGCTGTAAGACCTCCGGGTGTCGGGCGGCGGGATCGTCCCGCCCTTGTACTCGACCGGGATCCCGCCCAGCGGGTAGTCCTTGCGCTGCGGGTGACCGACCCAGTCGTCGGGCATCGCGGTGCGCGCGAGGGAGGGGTGACCGTCGAAGACGATCCCCATGAGGTCCCAGGTCTCCCGCTCGTGCCAGTCGTTGCCGGGGTAGATGTCGACGATCGTCGGCACGTGGGGGTCGGCGTCGGCGACGGCCACCTCCAGGCGCAGCTGGCGGCCGTGGGTGAGGGAGATGAGGTGGTAGACGGCGTGGAGCTCGCGGTCGACGTCGGCCGGGAAGTGGACGCCCGAGACACCCATGCACAGCTCGAAGCGCAGGTCCTGGTCGTCACGCAGCCACTGGGCCACGCGGCGCAGGTGCTCGCGGGCGAGGAAGATCGTCAGCTCGCCGCGGTCGACGACGACCTTCTCGATCGCGCTGTCCGGGTCGACGCCGTCGGCCTCGAGGAGCTCGACGAGGATGTCGACGACCTCGTCGAACCAGCTGCCGTAGGGCCGCTCGGCGGCCGGCGGCATCGCGACGGTGGCGACGAGGCCACCGAAGCCGGAGGTGTCACCGCTGCCGTGGACGCCGAACATGCCGCGGCGGACGTCGACGACCTCCAGCGCGCGGCGCCCGCCGACGGGCCCGGCGGGGATGTTCTGCCCGGCGGCCTCGAGGGCCGCCTCGGTCGTCGACTGCGCGCCCGTCTCGCCGGTACCCGGCTTGACGACGTCGGCGGCGGACTTCTTCTCGTCCTCGCGCTCGCTCACGCCAGCAGCCCCTTCATCTGGTGGGTGGGAGTGGCGGCCAGCGCCGCCTCCTCCGCCGCACGGGCCACGGCCTCACGGTTGGCACCGAGGGGCTCGTGCTTGACCTGGTCGTGCAGCGCCATGATCGCGTTGATGAGCATCTCCGGCCGCGGCGGGCAGCCGGGCAGGTAGATGTCCACGGGCACGAGGTGGTCGACGCCCTGGATGATCGCGTAGTTGTTGAACATGCCGCCGCTGGAGGCGCACACGCCCATCGAGATGACCCACTTGGGGTCGGCCATCTGGTCGTAGATCTGCCGGACGACGGGCGCCATCTTCTGGCTCACGCGGCCCGAGACGATCATGAGGTCGGCGTGACGCGGGGACGCGCGGAAGACCTCCATGCCGAAGCGGGAGATGTCGAAGCGCGGGGTGCCTGCGGCCATCATCTCGATGGCGCAGCACGCCAGACCCATGGTGACCGGCCACATCGAGCCCTTGCGGGCCAGCCCGACGGCCTTCTCCACGGTCGTGAGCATGAACCCCGCTGGGAGCTTCTCTTCCAGACCCATGTTGTCCTCCTCAGTCCCACTCAAGGGCGCCGCGCCGCCACTCGTAGGCGAAAGGCACGGTGATGATGGCGATGAAAGCGAGCGCGGCGACGAGGCCGAAGGCGGCCAGCTCACTGAAGGCGATGGCCCACGGCACGAGGAAGATGACCTCGACGTCGAAGACGATGAAGGTCATGGCCACGAGGTAGTACTTGATGGGGAAGCGGCCGGCACCCGTGGCGCGCGGGGTGGCCTCCACACCGCACTCGTAGTTCGCGACCTTGATCCGGTTGTAGCGCTTGGGCCCGATGACCGCGCTCGCCGCGAGGCCGCCGATCGCCAGTGCGGCGGCTGCCGCCGCCATGACGAGGATGGGGACGAAGGGGTTCATCGTGCCTCCGTGGTTTCTCGGTACGCGGTGGGCGTGGCCCTCCGGCTGCTCGGGTGTCCGTCTCGCTGCCTCACGATGCGGGCACCGCCCTGCTCAGTGCCGCGATGAGCCTATCCATCCAGTCCCCGTCGCGGCGGTCGAAGCCGTCCGACAGGAGCTTCATGACGAAACGCATGAGGACGGGCCGTGGGAGACCGTACTTCACGCAGGCACGCATGATCTCCGGCCGCTCAATGAGGCGGGCGAAGACCTGGCCCATCGTGAAGTAGCCTCCCAGCTCGTCGGCGAGGATCGCCGGGTAGGTCCGCAGCGCCTTCTCCATCGCGTAGGGCGTGGTCCGGGCCAGGGCCTGGGAGACGACGTCGGCGGCGATCCGGCCGGACTGCATCGCGTAGGCGATGCCCTCGCCGTTGAAGGGGGAGACCATGCCGCCGGAGTCTCCGACGAGCAGCATCCCCTGGGAGTAGTGCGGCTTGCGGTTGAAGGCCATCGGCAGGGCGGCGCTGCGCAGCTCGCCCACCTGGTTCTCGGGGGTGAACTCCCACTCGGCGGGCGCATTGCGCATCCACGTCGCGAACAGGCCCTTGTAGTCGAGCTTCGTGGGCTTGGCGGTGGAGCTGAGCGAGCCGAGCCCGACGTTGACCGTGCCGTCGCCCAGGGCGAAGATCCAGCCGTAGCCCGGCATGAGGTTCGAGCGGCCCGGCTCCCCGTCCCACAGCTCCAGGTGCGACTCCATCATCGGGTCGTCGTGGCGCGGGCTCCTGAAGTAGGTGCGGATCGCGACGCCCATGGGGCGGTTGTCGTTCTTCTCGATGCCCATCGTCGTGGCCAGCCGGGCCGAGACGCCACCGGCGTCGACGACGATGCGGGCGTGGTAGGAGCGCTCCTCCCCCGTCCGCCGGCCCTTGGCGTCCACCGAGCGGGTGGTGACGCCGAGGATGCGGCCCGAGCGCTCGTGGCGCACGGGGCCGGTGACGGCCACGCCCTCGCGCAGCCGCGCACCGCTGGCGGCGGCGTGCCGGGCGAGGGTCTCGTCGAGATTCATCCGGGAGCGGGCCAGGCCGTAGGACGGCATCTCGGCGAGCTCGGGCCAGGGGATCTCGATGCGGTGGCCGGCGCCGTAGGTGCGCAGCCCCCAGTTGCGGATCCAGCCGTCGGACTCCTCGGTGGGCACGCCCATGCGGATGAGCTCGGCGACGGCGCGCGGGGTGAGGCCGTCGCCGCAGATCTTGTCGCGGGGGAAGGTGGCCTTCTCGAGGAGAAGGACGTCCAGGCCGGTCTGGGCGAGGTAGTGCGCGGTGGCCGATCCGGCGGGACCTGCGCCGACAACGATGACGTCGGCGTCATCGTGGGCTGCGCGCACGTCACCTCTCCTGGTTCGTCATGGTTGCTCACCGGCGTCCAGACGGCACCGTGATGCACCCGCAGTCTACAAAGTTCGCGACGCGCGAACCGCTTAGGGTGACCTAACCAGGCGCGGGGGGCGCGCCCTGGGACAATGCCCTCATGAGCCGAGCCGACCTGGACAAGCAGCCGCGTGAGGTGGCGAGGATGTTCGACGCCGTGGCCAAGCGCTACGACGTGACCAACGACATCCTCTCCCTGTGGCAGGACCGCGCGTGGCGCGTGGCCACCCGGCGCGCGGTCGCTGCCGAGCCGGGCATGCGGGTCCTGGACCTCGCCGCGGGCACCGGCACCTCCAGCGAGGCCTACGCGGACGCCGGCGTCGCCGTCGTCCCCTGCGACTTCTCCACCGGCATGGTCGGGGTGGGCAAGCGCCGCCGTCCCGACCTCAGCTTCGTCGCCGGTGACGCGACGAGGCTCCCCTTCGCCGACGAGTCCTTCGACGTCGTGACGATCTCCTTCGGGCTGCGCAACGTCGTCGACACCGACCTCGCACTGCGGGAGATGCGGCGCGTGACGCGGCCCGGCGGGCGCCTGGTCATCTGCGAGTTCTCCCGGCCCACCTTCGGGCCCTTCCGCGTGCTGTACAGCTTCTACCTCACCCAGGTGCTCCCCCGGGTGGCGCGGCTGGTGTCCTCCAACACCGACGCCTACGGCTACCTCGCCGAGTCGATCACCGACTGGCCCGACCAGCGCGGCCTGGCGGACCTCGTGGCCGGCGCGGGCTGGCGCTCGGTGGGCTACCGCAACCTCTCCGGCGGCATCGTCGCGCTCCACCGCGCGACCCGCTGAGGACCGCCACGATGTCGTCCGCACCCGCCGGGGACCCGGCGCCCGTCCCCCTGCTCGCCCGGACCGTCCCCATCGCGGACCCCGGCGACCTCCTCGACCTCCTCCCCCGCCCCGACGTCACGACGACGGCGAGCTGGGTCCGCCGCGGTGACGGGCTCGTCGGCTGGGGCGTGGCCGCCCGCGTGGACACCTCCGGCGCGACGCGGATGATCGACGCCGACGCGTGGTGGCGCCGGACGGCCGACGCGATGGTCGTGCGCGACGCCGTCGGGGTGCCGGGCACCGGACCGGTCGCCTTCGGCTCCTTCGCCTTCTCCCGCCGCTCGCAGGCGGGCGGCACGCTCGTCGTCCCGCGCGTCGTCGTCGGCCGCCGCGAGGGCCGCAGCTGGCTCACCGTCGTCGGCCCGGCGGGGCTGGGCCCGAACCCCTCGCTCGCCCACAGCCGCGGCGACGTCGTCCCCGTCACCGGGCCCGGCGAGGTCACCTTCGCCGACGGCGCCCTCACGAGCGCGCAGTGGCAGGAGGCGGTCGCCGAGGTCGTCGACGCCATCCGTGCCGGCACGGTGGAGAAGGTCGTCATGGCCCGTGACGTCGTGGCCCGCACGAGCGCCGACGTCGACGTCCGCCACCTCCTGCGCAACCTCGCCGACCAGTACCCCACGTGCTGGACCTTCGCCGTCGACGCGCTCGTGGGCGCGACCCCCGAGCTCCTCGTGCGCCGCGACCAGGGCCTCGTGGCCTGCCGGGTCCTCGCCGGGACGATCCAGCGCACCGGTGACGACGCCGCGGACCTGCGTCACGCGGCGGAGCTCGCCCGCTCCTCCAAGGACCTGGGCGAGCACGAGCTCGCGGTCCAGTCCGTCGCCGAGGCGCTGGGGCCGTACTGCTCGAGCTTCAACGTGCCCGACTCGCCCTTCGTCCTCCACCTGCCCAACGTCATGCACCTGGCCAGCGACGTCACCGGCGTCGTCGACCGGCAGACCGCGCCGAGCTCGCTCGCGCTCGCGGCGGCGCTGCACCCGACGGCCGCCGTGGGCGGGACGCCGACGCCGCGCGCCGTCGAGGTGCTCGCCGAGACCGAGCGGATGGACCGTGGCCGCTACGCCGGCCCCGTCGGCTGGATGGGCGCCGACGGCGACGGCGAGTGGGGCATCGCACTGCGCTCCGGGGAGGTCACCGGCCCGCGCTCGGTGCGCCTGTTCGCCGGCTGCGGGATCGTCGCCGCCTCCGACCCGGCGGCCGAGGTCCGCGAGTCGGAGGCCAAGCTCCGTCCCATGCGCAGCGCCCTCACCACCTGACCCCCACCCCGAACGACATCGCATATGGGTGAAAATTGCGGCCGATGCTGAGCGTCGGCCGCGATCTTCACCCATATGCGCGTCGGGTGGGGGCGGGTTCTCAGGCGGTGGGGGTCTGCCTGGTCGCCAGGGTGACGTCGACCTGGGTGAGCTCGCCGTCGCGGACGACGTCGATGGTCGCCTCGTCGCCGGAGGAGTACTGGCGGACGTAGCCGGTGAGGGCGGCGGAGCCGTCGACGGCGCGGTCGTCGATCGCGGTGACGACGTCGCCGCGCTGCAGGCCCGCCTCCGCGGCGGGCGAGCCGTCCTCGACCTGCTCGACGCGGGCGCCGGCGCGCGTGACGCCGTCGACCTCGGCCGTCGTGTCGGTGAGCCCGACGCCGAGGAAGGCGTGCTCGACGCTGCCGTCCTCGACGAGCTGCTGGGCGACGTCGGCGGCCTGGTCCACCGGGATCGCGAAGCCGAGCCCGATGCTCCCGGACTGCCCGCCACCGCCGGAGAGCGTGGCGATCGAGCTGTTGATGCCGATGACCTGCCCCTTCGCGTCGAAGAGAGGGCCGCCGGAGTTGCCGGGGTTGACCGCGGCGTCGATCTGGATCGCGTTCGTCACGACGGACTGCGTGCGGCTCTGGGTGACGACCGGGCGGTCGAGGGCGGAGATGATGCCGGTGGTGGCCGTCGAGTCCAGCCCGAGCGGGTTGCCGACCGCGAGGACGGCCTGGCCGACGGCGAGGTCGGCGGAGCTGCCGAGGGTGGCCGGGGAGAGGTCGGCCGGCGGGTCGACGAGCCGGACGACGGCGAGGTCGGTCGTCTCGTCCTGGCCCACGAGCTCGGCCTCGTAGAGGCGGCCGTCGGCCAGCGAGACGGTGATCTCGCGAGCGCCGTCGACGACGTGGCTGTTGGTGAGGACGTGCCCCTCGTCGTCGATGACGACGCCGGAGCCCTGGCCCTGCCCGGACGCGGTCGTGACGTCGATGGCGACGACCGACTCGCGCACGGCGGCGGTGACCGCCTGCCAGTCCGGGGTGGCCGACGTCGAGCTGGCGGGGACGACCTGCGTGGGCGCCGCCGCCGTCGGGGTGTCGAGCGCGGGCGAGTCGAAGGCGCCGGTGACGGTGGCCGTGCCGAGGCTCGCGAGGAGCGCGGCGGTCGCGGCGGTGCCGCCGAGGGCGGCCCAGCCGCGGCGGCGGCCGTGCGGGAGCACGCGCGTCGCGCGGCGCTCGGCCAGCTCGTCGACGGAGGGCACCCGGGTCGCGGGGTCGGGGGCGGGAAGGGTGGGGGTGCCCAGGAGCATGGCGTCGACCTCCGCCTGCTCGCGGGCGGCCCGCTCGTCGCGGGCGATGTGGGCGTCGCGTCGCGCGTCGCCGGTGCTGCCGAAGTGGGTCATGGTGGTCCTCCTGGGTTGCGTGCTTCCCCCAGGGAACACCGCGGACCTTGTCCGGCTCTGGGTGGCACCTGGGAGCTTCCTGGGTGGCGCGCCGCGCGTCCCCCGCGGATACGATCGGGGCCGGACGACCGGGCGAGGAGGACGGGTGCGACGGACCAGGCGGCACCGCGTCGAGCGGCTCTCCGTCGACGGCACCAGCCGTCCGCGCAGCGACGTCCTCGCCGGTGAGGAGCCGATGGAGCTGCGCGTGGACGGCGCCGCGTGGACCGTCACCATGCGCACCCCGGGCGACGACTTCGACCTCGCGCTGGGCTTCCTCGTCTCCGAGGGCGTGGTGTGGGACGCGGAGCAGGTGGCCGGCGTCGCCTACGGTCCGGGGGTCAACCCGGACGGCACCCGGAGCTACAACATCGTCGACGTCCGCCTCTCCCCGGGAGTCGCACCGCCAGGCACCTCCCACGAGCGCCACGTCTACACCTCCAGCGCGTGCGGCATCTGCGGCACGTCGTCGATCGACGCCGTCACCCGCGCCTCCCGCTTCCCCGTCGCCGACGACGTCCGCGTGCCGCTCCCCGAGCTGCTCGCCATGACCGACCGCATCCGCAGCGAGCAGCGGCTCTTCGCCGAGACGGGCGGGGTCCACGCGGCGGGGCTCTTCGCCGTCGCGGACGACGGGCGGGCCGAGCTGCTGTGCCTGCGCGAGGACGTGGGCCGGCACAACGCCGTCGACAAGGTCGTGGGCTGGGCGCTCCGCGAGCAGGGCCTGCCGCTGCGCCGCTGCGTGCTCCAGGTCTCCGGCCGGGCGTCCTTCGAGCTCGTCCAGAAGGCGCACATGGCGGGGATCGCGGTGCTGTCCGCGGTCAGCGCGCCCTCGGCGATGTCGGTGGAGCTCGCGGCGGGGGTGGGGATGACCCTCGTGGGCTTCAGCCGCGGCGACTCCGCCAACGTCTACGCCGGCCGCGAGCGCATCGTCACCTGACAGGGGCCCCACGCCCTCGTCGCGCCCCCGCGCCCCCGCGCCCCCGCGCCCCGCGCCCCGCGCCCAGCTTGGGTCGCCCTTCCCGATCAAGCGTCGCCCGTCCTGGCGCGTCGGGGTGAGCCGGAGGTGCGACGCATCGTGGGGCGCGCTGCGCCTACGCCGTCTGGGCGTCGCGGTGCTCCGCCTCGGCGTCGTCCTCGGGGCGGCGCGGGCGGGTGCGGTGGGAGAAGTAGAGACCCAGGGCCGCGAGGGTGAGGCCGCCGATGAGGTTGCCGACGAGCACGGGGACCTGGTTCCACAGCCACCAGTCGTCGATCCCGATCGGGGCGCCGAGCATCATCCCGGTGGGGATGACGAAGAAGTTGACGACGGCGTGCTCGTAGCCGAGGGCGAAGAAGGTGAGGATCGGCATCCAGATCGCGAGGATCTTCCCGGCCAGGCTCGTGGAGGCGAAACCCATGATGACGCCCAGGGCCACGAGCCAGTTGCACAGCACGGCGCTGAGCACGGCCCAGGTGAGCCCGGTCGCCGGGCCGGCCTCCTCGTAGCGCAGCGTCTTGTCGACGGCGAGGTCGACGAGGGCCTGCGCGGTGGGCTCGTCGGTGATCGTCCCCATCCCGGTGAGGACCGCGCTGATCATCCAGCCGGCGGCCAGGCCGCCGACGAGGTGCCCGACGACGAGCCACCAGAACACGCGCAGACAGCCGGCGAGGCTGACGCGCCGCTCGAGCACGGCCACCGGCACGACGCCGAAGGCACCGGTGACGAGCTCAAGACCGAGGAGGACGACGAGCGTGAGCCCGATCGGGAAGAGGAGCGAGCCGAGCACGAGGACGCCGGTCTGCACCTGGACCATGACCGCGAGGGTGGTCGCGGCACCGAGGAGGTAGGTGGCGAGCACGGCGCGCAGCACGAGCTGCCACGCGGGCAGGGCGACCTTCTTCTCCCCGGCCGGCCCGATCGCGTCGACGATCCCGAGAGGGGCGACGGCGTCGCTCACGCGGTTCCCTCCCCCCGCGGCGTGAACCGCACCTCCTCACCACGCTCCACACGCTCGCGCTGGGGCACCACCGTGTACTTCGGGTCGCGTGCCGAGGCCTGACCGGCCTCGAAGACGCCCATCCGGGTGCAGAAGGACCCTGCCGCGAGCGCCGCGCCGCTGAGGACCGACGCCCACCGGCGCCGCCCGCCGAGCAGCGTGCCGACGGCGCCGGCCACCGTGAACGCCTTGGCGGCCCGCATGTAGCGGCCTCCGGTGCCGGTGTGGAGCGGCTCCGCCATCAGCCCCATCGAGCGCTCCATCACCTGCTCGGCGACGAGCTCGACGACGGCGCCCGCCGCGGCCAGCCGCCGGGCGGGGCCCGCCTGGGCCACGGGCGTCGCGACCATGGCCACGCCGCCGGACGCGGCCGCCGCGGACGCGCAGAAGACGAACGGCAACTCCCGATACCCGGCCTTCCACGTGGGCGTGGAGGTGTCGGACAGGAGCACGGCGGTGTAGGCGGCCACCGGCGGGGCGGTGAGAGCCGCGAGCACGCCCGCGGGACCGGAGACCGTGCGCAGCAGGCGCACCGGCCCGGAGTCGAGCCCGGCGACACGCACCATCTCGTCGAGGGCGACGACGCCGGCGGGGGCGCCGTAGATGCTCAGCAGCCAGGTCCCGACGGACATCGGCGAGGTGAGCTTGACCGTGCGCAGCATGTTGAGGAAACGCTCCGGGCGGCCGAGGTCGCTCACCAGCGCGCCGAGGCTGACACCCAGCGCGCCCGCGGCGGTGAGGCGCCCCGCCCGCCGCAGCGCCGGACGCCCGGTGAGCTGGGCGCCGGCGGCGAGGAGCGAGGACCCGGCCGCGACCCCGCCCGCGAACATGTACAGCGGGATGCGCACGTCCCACGGCGCCGGCTTGACCACCTGGCGTCCGTAGTAGGACGTGAACTGCGCCTCCGGCACCGGCTGCTGGTCGGAGCGGTCCCGACGGGTGCGCGGACGGCGCCCGCCGACGTGCGTCGTCGTCATCGCTTCCCCAGGAAGGCGAGCGCCGCACCGGCGAGCAGCGCCCCGGCGGCGGCGGTGGCGCGGTTGAACATCTGCGGCAGGTCGCGGGTGGGGACGACGGGGTCGGGCGGCAGGCCGTAGACCTCCGGCTCGTCGAGGAGGAGGAAGAAGGCGCCGGTGCCGCCGACGCCGTCGTTCGGGTCGTGGCCGTAGAGGCGGGCCTCGGCCACGCCCTGCTCGTGGAGCTCCGCGCGGCGGCGCTCGGCGCGCTCGCGCAGCTCGTCGACGTCGCCGTACTGGATCGACTGGGTGGGGCAGGCCTGCGCGCAGGCGGGCTGGAGGCCGTCCCCGAGGCGGTCGTAGCAGAGGGTGCACTTCTGGGCGATGCCGACGTTGAGCGCCCCGGCCGGGCCGCGGCGCCGCTCGATGACCCCGTACGGGCAGGCCGGCACGCAGTAGCCGCAGCCGTTGCACACGTCGTCCTGGACGACGACGGTGCCGAACTCGGTGCGGAACAGGGCGCCGGTGGGGCACACGTCCAGGCACCCGGCGTGCGTGCAGTGCTTGCACACGTTGGAGGACATCAGCCAGCGGAAGTCGGCCTGCGCCCCCTCCTCGTCCGCCATCTGGGGACCGGAGCCGTCGGGGCCGCCCGTGTCGGTCTGCGGGGAGGTGGCGACGGTGCCGGGCGGCATGCTCGTGCCCTGGCCCCCGGTGGGGGCGGGCGGACCGCTGCCGGGCATGCCGAGGTTGACGGTGGGCCGCTGCTGCTCGATGAAGGCGACGTGGCGCCAGGTGTTGGCGCCGAGCGAGCCGGTGTTGTCGAACGACTGGCCGAGGAGGTCGAAGTCCTCCCCGCCCGGGACGAGGTTCCACTCCTTGCAGGCGACCTCGCAGGCCTTGCAGCCGATGCACACGCTCGTGTCGGTGAAGAAGCCCTTGCGCGGCGGCGGGTCCTCGTAGCCGGCGTCGAGCGCCGGGTCGACCGGCCCGAACAGGCTGTTCGCCATCATGGGCTCCCTTCGGCTGGTCCGGCTGGGGTGTCCTCGGAGACGTCGGAGCGGACGACGGCCCGGGGGTCGGCCGTGACGATCGGCCGCTCGACGTCCGTGCCTGCGCGGGCACGGTACCCCTCGAGCATCTCGAGGAGGGCCGGTCCCCGAGGACGGCGTCCGGGCAGCACGTCGCAGGTGCCGGCCTTGGTCTCCTGGATGAGGACGTTGGGGTCCAGGCTGATGCCGAACAGGTCGTTGGCGGCGTCACCGGTCACCAGGCCCCGGCTACCCCAGTGGT
The DNA here is from genome assembly GCF_014837105.1 of Oceanitalea stevensii. GTDB lineage: Bacteria > Actinomycetota > Actinomycetes > Actinomycetales > Actinomycetaceae > Oceanitalea > Oceanitalea stevensii. The sequence continues at coordinate 1,104,314 of NZ_JACSPO010000001.1, forward strand.
AGGGCAGCCAGACCTGGTGGACGGTGCGGCCCGCCACCCGCAGCGGACGCAGCCGGTCGGTGACGACGACGCGCCCCTCGACGGCGGCGCGCGCGGTGACGACGTGGCACCAGCCCAGGTGCTCCAGCCCTCGCTCCTCGGCCAGCACCGGGGACACCTCGACGAACATCTCCGGCTGGAGCTCGGCGAGGTACGCCAGGGTGCGGCTCATCCCGCCGGCGGTGTGGTGCTCGGTGAGCCGGCTCGTCGTGAAGACGAACGGGAAGATCTCGCTGCCGCCGCCCGGCGGGCTCGGGTTCATCGGGTTGATCGGCTCGCGGTACTCGATGCGGGTGGGGTTGGCCTGCTGGCCGTACAACGAGTTGCGGAAGGGCGACTCGACCGGCTCGTAGTGGGTGGGCAACGGGCCGTCGACGAGGCCCGAGGGGACGAACAGCGCGCCGCGGCCGTCGCCCTGCATGATGAAGGCGTCGGTGCCGTCGATCGCCTCGACGCCGGTGGCCCCGGCCTCGTGGCGGTAGGTGGGCGGCTTGGTCCGCTCGAAGTCGGGGATGTCGTGGCCGGTCCACTCCCCCTTCTCCTCGTCCCACCACACGTAGGCCTTGCGCTCGCTCCACGGCCGGCCCTCGGGGTCGGCCGAGGCACGGTTGTAGAGGATGCGACGGTTGGCCGGCCACACCCAGCCCCACTCCAGCGCCACCCAGTCCTGGTCGCGGCCGGGCTTGCGCCGGGCGGCCTGGTTGACGCCGTCGGCGAAGACACCCGTGTAGATCCAGCAGCCGCCCACGGTGGTGCCGTCGCCGCGCAGCTCGGTGAAGCTCGACAGCGGGCGGCCGGTGGCGACCTCGTAGCCGTTGATCTCCTTGAGGACGGCCTCGGCGCTGGGCTCGTCGTGCTCGCCGTGCACGGGGTAGTCCCAGGCGAGGTCGAGGAGCGGGCGGTCGCGCTCGAGGTTCTCCTCCGCCAAGCGCTCCCGCATGATCCGGCCCAGGTGGTAGAAGAACCACAGCTCCGAGCGGCAGTCCCCGGTGGGCTCGACGGCCTTCTCCCGCCACTGGAGCATGCGCTGGGTCTGGGTGAAGGTGCCCTCCTTCTCCACGTGGGAGGCGGCGGGCAGGAGGAAGACCTCGGTGGGGCACTCCTCGGTGACGATCTCCCCGGTCTCGATCTCCGGGGAGTCCTTCCAGAAGCTCGCGCTCTCGATCTCGTACAGGTCGCGCACGACGAGCCAGTCGAGGTTCGCCATGCCCAGCCGCTGGGCCCTGCCGTGGGCGGAGCCCACCGCCGGGTTCTGGCCCAGGAGGAAGTAGCCCTTGACCTTCCCCTCGATCATGTCGAGGACGGTGCGGTAGGTGCCGTGGTCACCGGTGATCCGGGGCATGTAGTTGTAGGCGAAGTCGTTCTCCGCGGTGGCGTGCTCGCCCCAGTACGCCTTGAGCAGGCTCGCGGCGTACGCGGAGGCGTTGCCCCAGTAGCCCTTGGCACCGGGCATCGACATGCTCTCCACCCAGCTGGCGTAGTCGGGGTGGGAGGAGGCGTTGGGCATCTCGAGGTAGCCCGGCAGCAGGTTGAACAGGGTGGGGATGTCGGTGGAGCCCTGGATGCTCGCGTGGCCGCGCAGCGCCATGATCCCGCCGCCCGGCCGGCCCATGTTCCCGAGCAGCAGCTGGAGGATGGAACCGGTACGGATGTACTGGGCTCCGACGCTGTGCTGGGTCCAGCCCACGCTGTAGACGAGCGCGGTGGTCCGCTCCCGTCCGGACGCGGCGACCCACGCCTCGGCCACCTCGTGGAACTGCTCCGGGGAGATGCCGCAGGTCTCGGCGACGAGCTCGGGGGTGTAGCGGGAGAAGTGCCGCTTGAGCACCTGGTAGACGGTGCGCGGGTGGCGCAGCGTCTCGTCACGCTCGGGCTCCTCGGGGACGGGCATGCCGTGCGACTCGTGCTGGAGGCCCGAGGCGGTGGCCCGGTCCTCGGCGACCTCGTCCTCGTCCTGGCCCGCGCCCTCGGCCCCGGCGTACTGCCAGGTGGTCGTGTCGTAGGTGCGGGTCTCGGGGTCGAAGCCGGAGAACAGGCCGTCGAGGTCCTCGGTGTCGAGGTAGTCCTCGGAGATGATCGACGCCGCGTTCGTGTACGCGAGGACGTACTCGCGGAAGTCGAGCTCGTTCTGCAGGACGTAGTTGATGATCGCGCCGAGGAACACGATGTCGGTGCCCACCCGGATCGGGACGAAGGTGTGCGCGAGCGCGCTCGTCCGCGTGAACCTGGGGTCGATGTGGATGATCTTGGCGCCGCGCCGCTTGGCCTCCATCACCCACTGGAAGCCCACCGGGTGGGCCTCGGCCATGTTCGAGCCCTGGATGATGATGCAGTCCGCGTTCGCGAGGTCCTGCTGGAAACCGGTCGCACCGCCCCGGCCGAAGCTGGTCCCCAGACCGGGGACCGTGGCGGAGTGTCAAATACGGGCCTGGTTCTCGATCTGCACCGCGCCCATCGCGGTGAAGAGCTTCTTGATGAGGTAGTTCTCCTCGTTGTCCAGGGTGGCGCCGCCGAGGGCCGCGATGCCCATGGTGCGGCGCAGGTGCCGCCCCTCGGCGTCGGTCTGCTGCCAGGTGGCCGCCCGGGTGGTGAGGACGCGGTCGGCGATCATCTCCATCGCCGTGTCGAGGTCGAGGTCCTCCCACTCGGTGCCGTAGGGGCGCCGGTAGCGGATCGTCTCGAGGCGGTCGGGGCTGGTGACCAGGCTCTTGCTCGCCGAGCCCTTGGGGCACAGCCGCCCGCGGGAGATCGGGCTGTCCGGGTCGCCCTCGATCTGGATGACCTTCTCGTCCTTGACGAAGACCCGCTGCCCGCAGCCGACGGCGCAGTACGGGCAGACGCTGCGGGCGACGCGGTCGGCGGTGGCGGTGCGGGGCGTGATCTGGTCGGTCTTGCGGGACCGCGCGGCCTTGCCCCGGCCCAGCACGTCGGGGCCGGTCAGCTGTCGCAGCACCGGCCAGCCGAGGAATGCCGCCATCTTCGCCCCCCTTCGCGTGGTCCCGGTCACCGTAGCGCGCGCCTCCGACAGGCGCACGGGAACGGCTCAGCGCACCCGCACCGTCCACTCCTCGGCGGGGACGAGCTCCCCGATGACCGGGTGGCCGGGCAGCTCCCCGACGACGAGCAGCCCCCCGGAGGTCTGGGCGTCGGCGAGGAGGACGAGCTCGTCGTCGTCGACGTCCGCGCGCAGGTGGGGACGGACCCACTCGAGGTTCCGGCGGCTGCCGCCGGGGACGTAGCCGGCGGCGAAGGACTCCCGGGCACCGGCGACGTAGGGGACCGCGGCGGAGTCGACGACGGCGCTGACGCCGCTGGCCCGCGCGAGCTTGTACAGGTGCCCGAGCAGGCCGAAGCCGGTGACGTCGGTGGCGGCCTGGACGCCGGCCGCGAGCGCCGCCAGGGAGGCGTCCCGGTTGAGGGTGGTCATGACGGCGATCGCCTCCTCGAAGCGCTCGCCGGTCGCCTTGTGCCGGTTGTTGAGGACGCCCAGGCCGAGGGGCTTGGTGAGCGTGAGGGGCAGCCAGGCGCGGCCGGCGTCGTTGCGCAGGAGGCGGTCGGCGTCGGCGATGCCGGTGACCGCCTGCCCGTACTTGGGCTCGGGGTCGTCGACGCTGTGCCCGCCGCCGAGCACCGTGCCGGCCGCCTCGCACACCGCCGCGCCGCCGCGCAGCACCTCCGCGGCGACGTCGAAGGGGATGCGGTCCCGGGGCCACGCGAGGAGATTGACCGCGACGATCGGGGTGCCGCCCATCGCGTAGACGTCGGACAGCGCGTTGGTCGCGGCGATGCGGCCGAAGTCGTAGGGGTCGTCGACGACGGGGGTGAAGAAGTCGGCCGTGGCGATGACCGCGCGGGTGCCGTCGATGCGCACGGCAGCGGCGTCGTCGCCGTTCTCGATGCCGACGATGAGGTCGGGGTGCGTGCTCGTGGGCAGGCCCCCGAGGACCCGTTCCAGCTCCCCCGGCGGGACCTTGCAGGCGCAGCCTCCCCCGGAGGCGTGCTGCGTGAGGCGGAGCTCGGGGTACGTGGCAGTCGTCACGCTGGCCACCCTAGGCCGCATCCCGGGCGATCACCTGCGCTCCCGCCCCGGCCTGGCTAGGCTGCTCCGCGGAGGCGTACCTCGTCTGGTGACGGGCGCGGTCTTCAAAGCCGTTGTGGTCGAGGACCTCGGCCAGGCGGGTTCGATTCCCGTCCGCCTCCGCCACCGACCCAGGGAGCTCCGTGGTGCCCGATCCCCGGCGCGCGACGCCGCGCACCGACGCCGTCCTGGCCGACCCCGCACTCGTCGCCGCCGCCGACCGGCTGGGCCCCACGCTGGTCAAGGAGGCGGTGCGCCGCGCGATCGAGGAGTGCCGGCAGGGACGGGCCGAGCCGGGTGACGTCGTCGCCCTCGCCGTCGACCTGCTGCCGACGGCGGCGACGACGGTCCGTCCGGTCGTCAACGCGACCGGGGTGCTCGTCCACACGAACCTCGGCCGGGCTCCGCTGTCCGCGGCGGCCGTCGAGGCGCTGACGGTGGCGGCGGGCACGACCGACGTCGAGCTCGACCTCGCGACCGGACGGCGCGGCCGCCGGGGGCGCGGCACGCTGGAGGCCCTCGCGCGGGCGGTCCCCGACGCCGGAGCGGTGCACGTCGTCAACAACGGGGCGGCGGCGCTCGCCCTCGTCACGCTCGCCCTCGCGGCGGGTCGGGAGGTCGTCGTCGCGCGCGGGGAGCTCGTCGAGATCGGGGACGGCTTCCGGATCCCCGAGCTCCTCGAGTCGGTCGGCGCGCGGCTGCGGGAGGTCGGTACGACGAACCGGGTGCGGCTGGAGGACTACGCCGCGGCCGTCGACGGCGGGGACGTCGCCTTCGTCCTCAAGGTCCACCCCTCGAACTTCGAGGTCACGGGCTTCACCTCGAGCGTGCCCGTCGAGCAGCTGGCGACGCTTCCGGTGCCGGTCGTCGCGGACATCGGCTCCGGCCTCCTCACGCCCCACCCGCGGCTGCCGCGGGAGCCCTCGGCCTCCGCCACGCTGCGGGCCGGGGCCACGCTCGTCACGGCCTCGGGCGACAAGCTGCTCGGCGGCCCCCAGTGCGGGCTGCTGCTCGGCGAGGCGGACGTCGTCGAGGGGCTGCGGCGCCACCCCTTCGCCCGCGCGCTGCGGGTCGACAAGCTCACCCTCGCCGCGCTCGAGGCCACCCTCGCCGGCCCCGTCCCGCCCGTGCCGGCCGGGCTGGGCACGGACCCCGCGACCCTCCTCGACCGAGCCCGACGGATCGCGGCGGCGCTGGGACCGGACGTCGCGGCGGAGGCGGTGCCGAGCGTCGCGGCCGTCGGTGGGGGCGGGGCGCCCGGTGTCGAGCTGGCCAGCGCGGCCGTCGCCGTCGACGCCGCGTGGGCGCACGCGCTGCGCACCGGCGCCGTCCCCGTCCTCGGACGCGCGCACCGGGGCCGCCTGCTCCTCGACCTCCTCGCGGTCCCGCCCGAGCAGGACGACGACCTCGTCGCCGCGGTCCGCGCCGTCGCCGCCGCGGGTGCCGGGTGATGCACGTCGTCGCGACGGCGGGGCACGTCGACCACGGCAAGTCGGCCCTCGTCACGGCGCTCACCGGTGCGCAGCCGGACCGGCTGGAGGAGGAGCAGCGGCGCGGCCTGTCCATCGAGCTCGGCTACGCGTGGACCACCCTGCCGGGCGCCGGGGAGGTCGCCTTCGTCGACGTCCCGGGCCACGAGCGCTTCATCAGCACGACGCTGGCGGGCCTGGGGCCCGTGCCCGCCGTGCTCCTCGTCGTCGCCGCGGACGACCCGTGGATGCCCCAGGCCGCCGAGCACCTCGCCGCCCTCGATGCGCTCGGCGTGACGCACGGCGTCCTCGCCGTCACGCGCGCCGACCTCGCCGACCCGGCCCCCGCCCGCGAGCGTGCCCTGGCCGAGCTCGCGACGACGTCGCTGCGCGGCGCCCCCGCCGTCACGGTCTCCGCCCGCACCGGCGAGGGCCTCCACGAGCTGCGCGAGGCCCTCACCGCGATGCTCGCCGGCCTGCCCCGCCCGGCGGCGCACGAGCCGGTGCGGCTGTGGGTGGACCGCAGCTTCTCCATGCCGGGCGCCGGGACCGTCGTCACCGGCACGCTGCCCGCCGGGCGGCTGCGCGCCGGGGACGGTCTCACCTCCTCCCGGGGCGGGCACCGGATCCGCGCGGTGCAGTCCCTGGGACGGCCCGTCGAGGAGGCCGAGGGGCCCGCGCGCGTCGCCCTCAACGTCTCCGGTCGCGTCGAGCGGGGCGAGCCCCTCGTCACGCCCGGCGCCTGGCACCACACCGAGGTTCTCGACGTGCGGCTCGGCGAGGTGCGGCTGGGGACCGGTGAGCCGCCCCAGCGCCCGCTGCTCCACCTCGGCTCCACGGTGCTCAGCGTCCACCACCGGCCGCTCGGCCCCGGTCTCGCCCGGCTCACGGCCGAGCGGACGCTGCCTCTCCGGGTGGGGGACCGGGCCCTGCTGCGCGACCCGGGCACCCGGCGGCTGTGGGCCGTCACCGTGCTCGACCCCGCTCCCCCGCCGCTGCAGCGCCGCGGCGCCGCGCGGCTGCGCGCCGAGGCGCTGGCGGGCGCGCACGGCGAGGCGGACGCCGCCGCCGAGGTGACGCGCCGCGGCATCGTCGCGGCCGAGCTGCTCACGAGGATCGGCGTGCCGGTGGACCCGCCGCCGCCGGGGGTGGTGGCCGCCGGCGGGTGGCTCGTCTCCGCGGAGCGCGCCGCCGCCGCGGCGCGGACGGCGCTCGAGGTGGTCACCGAGCACGCGGCGGCCGCACCGCTCGAGCCGGCGCTCACCCTGGCCGCGCTGGCCGAACGGCTCGGGCTGCCGACGGCGGAGCTCGCGGCCGCCGTCGTCGCGGAGCCGCTGCGCGTGGAGGCCGGCCGGGTGCGGCCGGCGGGCGCCGACGACGTGCCGGCCGACGTCCGCGCGGCCGTGGCAGCCCTCCACGACCGGCTGGACGGCGCCCCCTTCGCGGCGCCGGCGGCCGACGAGCTGCCCGCCCTCGGTCTCACGCCGAAGGTGCAGGGCGCTGCCGTGCGGGCGGGGCTGCTCCTGTGCCCCGCCCCGGGCGTCGTCCTCCTCGCGGGCGCCGACGAGCTCGCCGCCGAGCGGCTGGCCGAGCTCCCCCAGCCCTTCACGGTGAGCGACGCGCGCGGCCACCTCGGGACGAGCCGCCGGGTTGTCCTCCCGCTCCTCGCCCACCTCGACCGCACCGGGCGCACGCGCCGCCTGCCCGACGACCGCCGGCGGCTCACCGGCCGCTGAGCCGGACGCGGCGGCGGCCCTCCGGTCGCCGGTGGCGCGAGCCTGTCGCATGCTCGTACTCGCCCCCCGACCTGCCCCGGACGAAGGACGCCATGGCCCACCGAGACGACCGCTCCGACTCCGACGAGGGGCTGGTGTCCTCCAGCCCGCCACCGGAGTACGTCACGGTGCGCCGGTGGAACCTGTCGACGGCGCAGGAGATCAAGCGGGTCCGCCACGAGCTGCGCGAGGTCATCGGCGGTGACGGGCCACCATCCCACGGTGCCCTGGCGGACGTGCCGGAGCGGATGATCCTCGTCGCCTCCGAGCTCGCCGCCAATGCCGTCGAGCACGGCCGCCCGCCGACGATCGTCACGCTGGGCTCGGACGGCGCCCGGTACCTGCTCGAGGTCGCCGACCACGACCCGAGCTCCACGCCGGTGCTCGCCGGCCGCCGCGAACCGGGGGCCGGGGGCTTCGGGCTGCAGATCGCCCGGCGGCTCGGCCAGGAGGTCGGCTGGTACACGACGGGCACGACCAAGCACATCTGGGTGACCTTCTCGCCCCAGGCGCCCCCGTCGGCCCCGTCGGCCCCGTCGGTCGGGGCCTAGCCGAGCTCCTGCCGGACGGCGCGGCCCACGCGGTCCGCGAGGCGCGCCCGCTGGTCCCGCAGCTCCGTGCGGTCGAGCGTCACCTCGACGACGGACCGGCCAACGACCGGCTCGGCCAAGACGTCCGCGAGCTGCTCCCTGCTCGCCACCGCCGTGTGGCGCACGCCGTAGCCGGCGCAGAGCGCGGCGACGTCCACCTCCTGCGGCGTGCCGAAGACCCGCTCGAAGGTGACCGCACGCTCGGGGGCGCCGTGCTCGAGGGTCGCGAAGATCGCACCGCCCCGGTCGTTGAGGAGGACCACCTGGAGGTCGACCTCCTCCTCGAGGGAGCCGCGCAGGAGCGCTCCGGCGTCGTGGAGGAAGGTGAGGTCGCCGAGGACCGCCCGGACCGGGGCGGCCGTCGCGAGCGCGAGACCCGTCGCGGTGGCGATCGTGCCGTCGATGCCGGCCAGCCCGCGGTTGGCGACCACCCGCAGGCCCTCCGGGAGCGCGGGGACCGCGAGGTCCCAGTCCCGGACCGTCATCGACGAACCGAGGACGAGGGTCTCGCGGCGGCCCGGCGCGTGCGCGGAGGCGGCGGCGGCCACGGTGCGGGCCACGCCGAGACCGTCCAGCTCCTCGTGGGCGGCGAGGACCTCCTCCGCGGCGGCCCCGGCGCGCTGCCACCGCGCCAGCCAGGCGCCGTCGTCGTCCCCCGGGAGGACGCGCACGCCACCCGCGACCCGCGCGGCGGTGCCGGCGACGTCGGGCCACACCGCGCCGGTGGGGGCGACGACGACGACGTCGACGCCCGGGCGGGCGAGCAGCGCGCTGACGGGCCGCGAGAGCGTGGGGTGCCCGAGGACGAGGACCCGCTCGACCTCCCCGCCCAGCTCGGCGAGGAGGAGCCGGTAGGCGGCGACCACGTGGGTGCCGGTCCGCGCGCCGGAGGTCGGCTCGGCGAGCAGCGGCCAGCCCCCGGCCTCGGCGAGACGCGCGGCCTGCGGGCCGGCGCCGTCACCGGCGACGACGACCGTGCGCCCGCCCGCGGGCACGTCGACCGCGCCACCGGCCCCACGGAACGCGACGACGTCCCGCCGCGCGGGCGGGTCCCCGGGCTGCCAGGCCGCGCCCGGGACGAGCGGGTCACGGAAGGCGACGTTGAGGTGGACGGGGCCCGGGTCGCCGGAGCGGGCGCCGGTCGCGGCGGCGAGCGCACGGACGACCACCTGGCGGGTGGCGGCCGGCGGCGTGTCGGCGGGCAGGTCCGCCTCCCAGCGCGGCGCGGCGGCGAAGATGCCGACCTGCTCTGTGGTCTGGCTGGCGCCGGTGCGGCGCAGCTCGTGGGGGCGGTCGGCACTGAGGACGACGAGGGGGACGCCGCTGTGCGCGGCCTCGAGGACGGCCGGGTGGAGGTTGGCGACGGCCGTGCCGGAGGTCGTGACGACGGCGGCGGGCACGCCGTCGGCGCGGGCCAGGCCGAGGGCGACGAACCCGGCCACCCGCTCGTCGACGCGCACGTGCAGGCGCAGCCACCCGGCGTCGTGCGCGGCGAGGAGCGCGTAGGCGAGCGGGGCGCTGCGCGAGCCCGGGGACAGGACCACGTGCCGCACCCCGCCGCGGACGAGCTCGGTGACGAGCTCGCGGGCGAGGAGCGCCGCGGGCGCCTCGGGCGCCTCGGCGCTCACCGGCTCGCCCCCGCCAGGGCGGCGACGTCGGCGAGGCGGGCGCCCCAGCGGCGGCTCACGTCCGGCGGCGCGGCGGCGGCGGCGAGACTCTCCGCGGTCGGGACGGCGGTCGTCACGGGCAGGTAGCCGCCGTGCGGGACGAGCGGCTCGGGGACGGTGTCGCGCTGGAGCAGCCGGACGGTGCCGAGCCCGCAGGCGTGGTGCAGCTCGGGCAGGGCGGCCGCGAGCGCGACGCCGGCGGCGATGCCCACCGAGGACTCGAGGGCTGAGGACACAACGACCGGCAGCCCGACCTCCTCGGCCAGCCGCAGGCAGGCGCGCACGCCGCCGAGCGGCTGCACCTTGAGGACGACGACGTCGGCAGCCTCGGCCCGGCGCACGGCGAGGGGGTCCTCGGCGCGCCGGATCGACTCGTCGGCGGCGATCGGGACGTCGGTGCGGCGGCGCAGGGCGGCGAGGTCCTCGACGGCGGCGCAGGGCTGCTCGGCGTACTCCAGGCCGCCGGCCGCCCGGTCGAGGAGCGCCAGCCGCTCGAGGGCGGTGTCGAGGTCCCAGGCGGCGTTGGCGTCGATGCGGATGAGCCCGCCCGGGCCGAGGGCGTCGCGGACGGCCTCGAGGCGGGCCTGCTCCTGCGCCACGTCCTGGCCGGGCTCGGCGACCTTGACCTTGGCCGTGCGGCAGCCGTCGCTCGCCGCGACGATGGCGGCGGCCTCCTCGGGTCCGACGGCGGGGACGGTGACGTTGACGGGCACCCGGTCACGGACGGCGGCCGGCCAGCCGAGCTCGGCGGCCTCGAGAGCGGCTGCCAGCCACGGGCGGGACTCGGCGTCGTCGTAGTCCCAGAACGGGGAGAACTCCCCCCAGCCGGCCTCCCCGCGCAGCAGCACGCCGTCACGGGTGGTGAGGCCGCGGAAACGGGTGGTCATCGGGCTGGACCAGACGGCGACGGGCGGCGGGACGGCGGGGCGCCCGAGCGAGGAGGTCACCTCCCGAGGATAGGCCGGACGGCGCTACCCGAGCAGGGCCAGGGCGGCCTTGAGCGCGCCGAGCGTCCAGGAGGCGACGTAGACCGCCGCCGCGGCGAGGCAGCACCGGACGACGACGCGCCTCACGACGCCCTCCGCGGGCTCCGGCGCGAGAACGGGCAGCTGCTGGTCGCCCATGGTGGGCACCGTACCGTCCCGGCCGTCCCGGGGTGAGGCGGTCACGGGGACGGTCAGAGGACGAGGCTCAGCAGGCGGTGGGCCTCCGCGCGCGGGTCGCGGCCCTCGCTGAGGGCGGCGAGGACGGCGCCGTCGACGACGGCGAGCGCCACCTCCGCCCGGCAGCTGCTCCCCGTCGCGGCGAGGACGCGGCCGACGGCGCCACCGATGGTCTCCCGGCCCGCCCGGTAGGCCTCCGCGACGTCCTGGCTGCGGCCGGCGCGGGTGAGCTGCTCGTAGTGCCCGCGCACGCCCGCCGGGGGCGGGAGCAGCGCGTCGCAGAGCAGCTCGAGCGCCTCCTCCCGGCCGAGCGGCCCCTCCTCGGCGCGCTCGGCGGCCCACTCCGCCTGCTCGGCCCACAGCTCGGCGATGAGGCGGGCGCCCGCGCCCCGGAGCTCCTCGAGATCGCGGAAGTAGTACGTCGTCGCGGACAGCGACGCGCCCGCCCGTTCGGCCACCCGCCGGTGGGTCACCTCGGCCGGACCCCGCTCGAGGACGAGCGAGGCGGCGGCCTCCACGAGGGCCGCCCGGCGGCGCTGGCCCCGGCCCTGCTCGGCCGACGGCTCACTCACCGCTCGTCAGCCCCGACACCACGAGCACGACCCACGCCACGGCTCCTCCAGTACGTCCGTACCACCTCAGGTGGGACGAGCGTACAGCGGCCGGCCGGTTTCCCGGCCCGCGACGGGCGGACGACGCCGCCTAGGCTGGTGCGCATGAGCGAGCCCGTGCCCCAGCCCTTCGACCCGAGCGCCTGGCGCCCGGTCGAGGGCTTCGACCTCACCGACATCACCTACCACCGTGCCGTCCGCGACGGCCGGGACCTGCCCGCCGTCCGGATCGCCTTCGACCGGCCGGAGGTCCGCAACGCCTTCCGCCCGCAGACCGTCGACGAGCTCTACCGCGCGCTCGACCACGCGCGGATGACCTCCGACGTCGCCGCCGTCATCCTCACCGGCAACGGCCCCAGCCCCAAGGACGGCGGCTGGGCCTTCTGCTCGGGTGGGGACCAGCGCATCCGCGGCCGTGACGGCTACCGCTACGAGACCGAGGACGCCGACCCGCTGGCGGAGACCGCGCAGCGCCGGGAGCAGATCGACCCGGCCCGCGCCGGCCGGCTCCACATCCTCGAGGTCCAGCGCCTCATCCGGACCATGCCGAAGGTCGTCATCGCCGCGGTGAGCGGCTGGGCCGCCGGCGGCGGGCACTCCCTCAACGTCGTGTGCGACCTGTCGGTCGCCTCCCGCCAGCACGCCCGCTTCAAGCAGACCGACGCCAACGTCGGCTCCTTCGACGCCGGCTACGGCTCGGGCCTCCTGGCCCGGCAGGCCGGGGACAAGCGTGCCCGCGAGATCTTCTTCCTCGCCCGCGAGTACTCCGCCGAGGACGCCGAGCGCTGGGGCGTGGTCAACGAGGTCGTCGACCACGCCGAGCTCGAGTCCACGGCCCTGGAGTGGGCCCTCACGGTCGCGGGCAAGTCGCCGCAGGCGATCCGGATGCTCAAGCTCGCCTTCAACATGGTCGACGACGGCCTGGCGGGCCAGCAGGTCTTCGCCGGCGAGGCGACCCGCCTGGCGTACATGACCGACGAGGCGGCCGAGGGGCGCGACGCCTTCCTCGAGCGCCGTGACCCCGACTGGTCACGCTTCCCGTACTACTACTGACCGCGTCTACTACCCACCGCACAAAAAAGCGGCTGTACCCGCAGCGCCCGGGCCCTCCATCCCTGTCAGCCGCTGCGGGTACAGCCTTGTACGTGCCGCGTCGCGCAGGCCTCCACTCCTGCGTGAAGCGGGCACGCCCCCCGTTACCGTGCCTGCCACACCCCCTACGACATCGGAAGAAGCTCGTGGAGCGCGGTCACGGGTACCAGCATGCCGTTCCTCACACGGCCGGGACATCGGCCACCAGCACCTATTCCTCGCGGTTCCGGTCCTGCCCGGGCATGACGCCGATCTCCCCCTTTCGGACGACCGTGCTCAGCGCTCGACGTCGACGCCGCCCCGGTCGACCGGCACGAGCTCGACCCACGTCGTCCCGGGGCTGAGCGCGACGTCGTCGCCCGCGGCCGTCGTCAGGGTGACCGGCTCCTCGAGGGTGGCCTTGGACCAGGTGGCCGGCAGGACGCGTCCGCCCGAGGCGACGAGCGCCTCGCCGGTCCCCGTCATCACCGTCTCCGGGACGGCGTCGCCGGACTGGTCACGGCCCTCGGAGGCGACGACCTCCACCCGCATGACGACGACGTTCTCCGCGCCGAGCACGTCCCCGGCGGCGGACGTCGCCGGCTCGCCGGCCTCGTCACGCAGCCAGCGGCCCGCGTCTGCGTCCCAGGTCCACCCGGGGGAGGTCTGCGGGAAGCTGAGCCGCAGCGCGGACGCCGGCTCGCCGTCGAGGACCGCGCTGGCCTCCTCGCTCCCGACCGCGAAGGTGAACTGCGCGCGCGGCGGCTCGGTCACCTCCGCCTGGGACAGCAGCTCGGCGAGGCGGCCGTAGAGGTTGTGCGGCGCGCGACGGTCGGGGCTGCGGAAGAAGCCGGCGTGCCCGGCGTCGTGGGAGATGAGCTGGACGCCGGCGTCCTGCACCGAGCCGAGGAAGAGCGGCTGCCCGCCGGAGATGACCTGCGGCCCCCCGAGCGGGGCGGCGATGCCCGCGTCCATCGGCCGCACCGAGCGGATCGGCCCGACCACCTCGGGGAGGCGGGAGTGGAAGACGGCGTTGAAGCGGGTGATGCCGCCCTCGACCATCTCCTCCCACACGACGTCGGCCTCCTCCAGCCCCGTCTGCGGACGCGCCATGGCGGTGTTCTCCACCTTGACGGCCACGGCCGGCCGCTCCTCGGCGTCGTCCACGGGCACGCCGGTGAGCGGCCACGTGGGGACGGCCGCGGGCGTCGGGGCGACCGTCGTGGGGGCGGTGCTCGGGGTCCCGGCCTCGCGCGGCGCCGAGGACGCGCACCCCGTGAGCGCGAGCGCCGCGATCGTCAGCACCGCGAGCCGCCGGCGTCGTCCTGCCATGTGGTCCTCCCTGTCCGGGTGCGGGCACGACCACGGTACTCGCGCCGGGTCATAGCCTGGCGGCATGAGGTCCCAGGACGGCCGCCCGGCCACCGTGCTCCCCGGCGGCACCGGCGTGCCCGCCGTCACCGCCGTGCTCGCGGCCCTGCCGCAGGCGCTGGAGGGCACCGGGCCCGCGCTGCGGGTCACCGACCCGGAGGCACCCCCGGCCCCCGCGTCCACCGCGCCGGCCGGCGTCGCGGCGCTCGTCGCGACCTCCGGCTCGACCTCGGGCACCGGCCACCTCGTCGCGCTCGACGGCGCCGGGCTCGTCGCCTCGGCCCGCGCCACCTCCGCGCGGCTCGCCGGCCCGGGCCAGTGGGTGGCCTGCCTGCCGGTCCACCACGTCGCGGGCCTCCAGGTGCTCGTGCGCTCCGTCGTGGCGGGCACCGAGCCGGTGGTTCTCGACACCTCCGCGGGCTTCCGCGCGGGTGACCTCGCGGCCGCGGTGCGGCGCCTGCGCCCGGACGTGCCCGGGTACCTCTCTCTCGTCCCCACCCAGCTGGCCCGCGTCATGGCCGACGAGGACGCCGTCGCCGCCCTCCGCGGTCTCGCCGCCGTGCTCGTCGGCGGCGCCCGTACCGCCGGCGCGCTCCTCACGGCCGCCCGGGACGCCGGCGTGCCCGTCGTCACGACCTACGGGATGACGGAGACCGGCGGGGGCTGCGTCTACGACGGCGTCCCGCTCGACGGCGTCGACGTCGAGGTCGACGCCGAGGGCCGGATCTGGCTCGCCGGCCCCGTCCTCGCCCGCGGCTACCTCGACGACCCCGTCGCCGACAGCGACACCTTCCGCGAGCGCGACGGCCGCCGCTGGCTGCGGACCAACGACCGCGGCGCTCTCACCGGCGCCACCCTCACCGTCCTCGGCCGCCTCGACGACGTCCTCGTCACCGGCGGCCTCAACGTGTCCGCCGCCGCCGTGGAGCAGGCGCTCGGGGAGCTGCCCGGCGCCGGGGAGGGCGTCGTCGTCGGCGTCCCCGACGAGCACTGGGGTGCCCTGGTCACCGCGGTCGTGGCGGGTGACGACGTGCCCGCCCTGGCGCAGGTGCGCGAGCACGTCGCCGCCCGGCTGGGGCGCCACCACGCGCCCCGGGCCCTCGTCCGGCTGCCGGAGCTGCCGCTGCGCGGGCCGGGCAAGGTCGACCGGCTGGCCGCCGCCCGGCTGGCCACCGAGCTCCTCGCCGCCGCCGACCCCCGCGCCGAGCGCATGCCCTGACGGCCGATACCCTGGACGCCGTCCCCCAGCAAGGAGCTCCATGGCCACGTTCGCCGACTGGGTGGAGGGTGCGCGGGTCCGCACGCTCCCCGCAGCCGCCGCCCCCGTCCTCGTCGGCACCGGCGCCGCCTACGACCTCGGCTCCGGCTCCGTCCCCCGTGCCCTGCTCGCCGGCGGGGTCGCCCTCGCGCTCCAGGTGGGCGTGAACTTCGCCAACGACTACTCCGACGGCGTGCGCGGCACCGACGACGTCCGCACCGGGCCCCCGCGCCTCACCGGCTCGGGCGCGGCACGGCCGGGGACGGTCAAGGCGGCCGCCTTCGCCTCCTTCGGGCTCGCCGCCGTGCTGGGCCTCGTGCTGTGCGCGCTGGCGGGCACCTGGTGGCTCGTCGCCGTCGGCGCGCTGTGCGTCGTCGCGGCCTGGTACTACACCGGCGGCCGCAACCCCTACGGGTACCGCGGGCTCGGCGAGGTGGGCGTCTTCCTCTTCTTCGGGCTCGTCGCGACGCTCGGCACGACCTACACGCAGGCGCTCACCGTGTCGTGGGCGGCCGTGGCCGGCGCGGTCGGCATCGGTCTCATCGCCTGCGCGCTCCTCATGGTCAACAACGTCCGCGACATCCCCACCGACACCGTCGCGGGCAAGCGCACCCTCGCGGTGCGGCTCGGGGACCGGCGCGCGCGCCTCGGGTACGTCGCCATGGTCGCCGTGCCGCTCGTCCTGGGCGTCGCCCTCGCCCCGGCGCACCCGTGGGCGCTGCTCACGCTCCTGCTCGTGCCGGTCGTCGTGCGCCAGGCGCGGGTGGTGCTCGGTGGGGCGCAGGGCCGCCAGCTCATCGTCGTGCTGCGCGACACCGGGCTCCTCGAGCTCGGCTACGGCGTGCTGCTCGGCCTGGGCCTGCTGCTCTAGTCGGCGCGGCGTTCCTCGCCGCCTCGCCGCCTCCTCGGCCCCGCGGCTGAAACTGGCCCGCGCTGTCGATATGTCCGCAGCGCGGACCCGCCTCAGCAGCGCGGATCCCTGGACATCACAGCTAGTCGGTGCGGCGGTCCTCGCCGTCGATGATGGCGTCCTCCTCGGCAGCGTCCTGGGCGATGGCCTCGTCCAGGGAGTCCGCGGTGCGGCGGCGGCGCTCGGCGATGACGGCCGCGGCGGCGTCGGCCTGGCGCGGGATGAGGAGGTAGGACAGCAGCGCCCCGACGACGACGGCGACGACGGCGACGAGCCAGCCGCGCAGGCCGAGCAGCCACAGGAGCGCGAAGGCGCCGGCGACGAGCGCGAGGCGCAGGAGCGTGTAACGCAGGATGGGCACCCCGCCAGCCTACGTCGCCGTCCCGGCCGTGCCCCCGACGCAGCCCTCTCGGCTTAGGCTGGAGGGAACATGAGATTCCTGCCGGTCATCCTCCTCGTCGCCCTCGTCGTCTACGCCCTCGTCGACTGCGTCCGCTCCGACGACGCCGACATGCCCGTGGGCCTGCCCAAGGCGGTGTGGGTCGTCCTCATCGTCGTCTTCCCGGGCGCCGGCGCCCTCGCCTGGCTCGTCGTGAGCCGGGTGAGCCGCCAGGCCGCCGGCCAGGTCCGGGGAGGCAGCGGCACCGTCGCCCACCCCTCGCGCCGGCCCGCGCCGCGCCCGCTCGCCCCCGACGACGACCCGGACTTCCTCGCGGGCCTCGGCCGCCAGCGGCCCGTCGAGCCGCCGGCGCCCGAGCCGGCCGCCGACGCGGACGCCGACGACGACGAGACCACCGAGGACGGCGAGCCCGGCACTCGTCGCTGACCGCCCGGCGCCACTCAGCGCACCTCGCCGCTCCCGGCCGGTCCATGCCGATGGCGTGCGTGCCGGCGGCCCGTGAGGTGCGGTGACCAGCCGTCGTCAGGACGCGGCTGCCGGTCACAGCTCCACCGTCGCCGAGACGTGGGCTGCCCGAGGGCCGTGGGCTACGGCGTCACGAGAGCTGTAGGTAGCAACTCAGCTGTCGGCGACGGGGGTCTCCCGGCGCGACGGGGTCTCCCGGCGCGCCGGGCTGCCGGAAGGACGTGGGCTGCCGGTAACAACTCAGCTGTCGGCGAGAAGGGGTTCCCCGCGCGGCGGGGGTTCCCGGCGCGGCGGAGCGTCAGAAGGCGTAGCCGTGGACCGTGTCGGCGAAGAGGTTGACGACGTAGTAGTTGACGAGCAGCAGCCCGAAGCCGGACAGGCCGAGGTAGGCGGCCTTGCGCCCGTCCCAGCCGCGCGTGGCGCGGGCGTGGAGGTAGGCGGCGTAGACGACCCACACGACGAAGGTGCCGACCTCCTTGGGGTCCCAGTTCCACGGCCGGCCCCACGCGTGCTCGGCCCAGATGGCGCCTGCGATGAGCGTGAAGGTCCACAGGAGGAAGCCGACGGCGTTGAGCCGGTAGGCGAGCCGCTCGAGCTCCGCGGCGCCGGGCAGCACGTCGGCCAGTCGGCCCCAGAAGCCGCGGTCGGCGGGCGTGTCGGCCGCGGCGGTGTCACCCGTCGCGGGGGCACCGGCCGGGGCGCCGGCCAGGGCGACGGCCGGCTCGCGGGTGGCCGCCACCCGGGTGGCCTCCCCGCGCGCCTTGACGAGCTGGACGACCGAGATCGCCGCGGCCACCGAGAAGACGCCGATCGCCGTCGTCGCGACGGACACGTGGATGACGAGCCAGTAGTGGTCCAGCGCCGGGCGCACGCCGTCGGCCTCGATGTAGAGGACGGAGACGGCCAGGCCGAGCGCGAGGAGCACCGGGGTGATGACGAGGGCGCCGAGGTAGCGCAGGTCGCGCCAGCGCTGGACGAGGAGGAAGGTCGTCACCGCGACGAAGGTGAAGACGATCGAGAACTCGTACATGTTCGCCCACGGCACGCGGCCGGCGGCGATCCCGCGGGTGACGACGCCGATCGCGTGCAGGGCCAGGCCCGCCCACGTCGTCGTCATGGCGACGCGCACCGCCCGGCGCGGCCGGTCGGCCGGGCCGCCGTCTCGCAGCGCGGACAGGTCGATGCCGAAGGCGACCATCGCGATGCCGTAGGCGGCCATCGCGCCGTAGATCGCGAGCAGGCTCAGCTGGCCGAGGTCGTTCACGTGTCCTCCTGAGACGTGGGCGCGGCGGCCCGGACTGCGGTCATGACGCGATCGAGCTCGGGCTCGAGACCGGGGTCGTCGCCGCGGGCGAGCGCGGCCGCCTCGACAACTGTACGTCCGTCCTCGTCCGCCCCGATCTTCACCCACAGGCGGCGACGCGGCGCGAAGAGCGACGCGGACAGCCCGGCCATGGCGAGGAGCGCGGAGACGAGCAGGACGGTGAGCGAGGGGTCGTAGCGCAGGTCGAGGGCCGCGAAGCGCGGCAGGGAGTCGAAGGTGATGGTGCCCAGACCGTCGGGCAGCTCGACCTCCTGGCCGGGCTCGAGGAGGACCTTCGCGGTCTCCTCCCCCGCCGCCACGGGCGTCATGCCCTCGGTGTCGAGCTCGTAGACGTTCTGCGGGACGCCGTCGTCCAGGCCGAGGTCGCCGGTGTAGACGTCGAGGATGATGAGCGGGGCGTTGGGCTGGGGGTGCACCGAGCGGGCGCCGGCCTCGTCGACGACGGCGCTGGGCAGCAGGTAGCCGGTGAAGCCGAGCTGCTCGAGCCCGGGCGAGACGTCGGGGACCTTGACGACGCCGCGGGAGGTGTAGAAGTCGTCCTCCGGCAGGAAGGGCACCGGCTGGGAGAAGGCGACCTCCCCCTCCGCGTCGCGCACCGTGAGGTGCGGGGCGTAGCCGTTGCCCGCGAGGTAGACGTTCGCCCCGGCGGCGTTGATGGGGTAGTTGACCCGGATGGTGTCGCTCCGCGCCTCCCCGTCCGGCTGGGTGATGGTGACGTCGGCGGCGAAGTCACGCGCCTGGGCGTCCCAGGTGAACTCCGAGGTGAGCTCGTCGAGGGTGACGGTGAAGGGCTCGAGGTCGTCGGTGTCGACGAGCGTGCCGGGGGTGAAGGAGTCGTAGTCGACGACGGCGTTGGCGAAGGAGCGCCCCTCGACGACGACGGCCTGCCCGCGGTAGCTGAGCATCTGCCCGGCACCGAGGGCGACGAGCACGCCCACGAGCGAGAGGTGGAAGACGATGTTCCCGGTCTCCCGCAGGTAGCCGCGCTCGGCGCTGATCCCCTCCGGCGTCTGGGCGACGCGGAAGCGCCGGCCCAGGGCCCCACGCACCGCGCGGGTCACCTCCTCGGGGGAGGCGGTCGTCGTGTGGGTGGCGTGAACGGGGAACCGGTCCAGGCGCCGGGGCACGCGCGAGGGCGCCGCCCGCAGCGTCCGGACGTGGGCGCGCGTGCGGGGCAGGATGCAGCCGATGAGCGAGACGAACAGGAGGAGGTAGATCGCCGCGAACCACGGGGCGCCGTAGACGTCGAAGAGGCTGAGGCGCTCGAGCCACTCCGCGGCACCGGGGTTGTCGGCGTAGTAGGCGGCCACGGCGGCCGGGTCCTGCGGCCGCTGCGGGAAGAACGCGCCGGGCAGCGCCGCGAGGGCGAGCAGCATGAGGAGGAGCAGCGCCACCCGCATCGAGGTGAGCTGGCGCCAGGCCCAGCGCAGCCAGCCGCGCACGCCGATCCCGGCGGGGGCGGAGGACGGGGGCGGTGCGTCGTCGGCCTCGTCCATCGTCCGCAGGCCCTCGGGGCGGTAGCTCATCACACCACCGTCACGAAGCCGGCGACCAGGCCCTGCACCCAGCCCGCGAAGTGGGCCCACAGCCCGGTGACCAGCGCGAGGCCGACGAGGACGAGCATCGCTCCCCCGATCCGCATGATCGTCAGGCGGTGGCGGCGCAGGAAGCTCATCGCGCGCGTCGTGCGCGAGTAGAGCAGCGCGATGACGACGAAGGGCACGCCCAGTCCGAGGCAGTAGGCCGCGGCGAGCAGCGCCCCGCGGGCCGGGTCACCGCCGTCGAGGGACAGGAGGAGCACCGCGGACAGGGTGGGGCCGATGCACGGCGCCCAGCCCAGGCCGAAGACGACGCCGAGCAGCGGCGCCCCCCACAGGCCGGCCCGCGGGCTGAGGTGGATGCGGCGGTCGCGCTGGAGGAAGGGCACGGCGCCCATGAAGGCCAGGCCCATGAGGATGACGACGACGCCCATCACCCGGGTGATGACGTCGAGCCACGGCGCGAGGGCCACCCCGAGGGCACCGAAGACGACGCCGAGGAGCACGAAGACGGCGCTGAAGCCGAGGACGAAGAGGAGCACGCCGAGGAGCAGGCGCCCCTGCCCCGTCGACGTCCGTGTCGCCGTCGGCGTCGCCGTGCGGCCGGTGCCGCCCGGGGCCTGGCCCAGGGTGCCGGCCATCCCGCCGAGGTAGCCGACGTACCCGGGGATGAGCGGCAGGACGCAGGGGGAGGCGAAGGAGACGGCGCCGGCGAGGAGCGCGACCGGCACGGCGGCGAGGAGGGAGCCGCTGAGGACGGTGGTCTGGAAGGTCTGCGCGAGCCCGTCCCAGCTCATCGGGCGGCCTCGGCGAGGACGTCGTCGATCATGCCGCGGACGACGCCGGCGTCGATCTGTCCGAGGACGCGGCCGGCCACCCGGCCCTCGGCGTCGAGGACGACGGTCGTCGGCATGGCCTGGAGCGGGACGACGCCCTGGAGCGCCGCGACGCCGCGCGCCGCCTCGTCGTGGAGGCTCGGGTAGGGCACCTCGAAGCTGCGCTCGAAGGCCTGCGCGGTGGCGGCGTCGTCGCGGGGGTTGACGCCGAGCAGCTGGACGCCGGCGTCGGCGTAGTCCGCCTGGATCGCCGCGAGGTCGGGCGCCTCGGCGCGGCAGGGCGGGCAGGCGGCGTACCAGAAGTTGAGGACGACGACGTCGCCGCGCCAGTCCGCGAGCGCCACCTCCTCGCCGTCGTAGGTGGTGCCGACGAGCTCGACCGGGCCGGTCCGCTCCCCCTGCTCCCACGTGGTCCACGAGCCGTCACCGGCCTGGTAGCCCGCGCCGGTCGAGTCCTGCGGCGTCTCCGAGGCCGGGGCGCAGCCGGCCAGCGTCAGCGCGGTGAGGGCGAGGGCGGCCAGGGCGCGCGTGAGGCGCCTCATCCGCGCTCCTCGGCGTCGGCGCGCGGGACGGCCGCACCGGAGGCGCCGGGCAGGAGGTCGAGGGCGCCCGCGACGAGGTCCGCGGCCGGCTCCCAGTACGCGAGGCCCACGAGCCGGGGGCCGTCGAAGGTGAGGGAGGTGAGCGAGGCGAGGGAGCACTGCCGCCTGCGGGGGTCGTGCCACAGCGGGCGGCGCTCGAGGAAGAGGCGGGTGACCCAGATGGGCAGCTGGTGGCTGACGAGGAGCGCCTCCCCGCCGTCCTGCGCCTCGAGGCGCCGGCGGGCGTCGCCCACGGTGGCCGTCATCCGGGCGACCTGGTCGCGGTAGGGCTCGCCCCAGCTGGGGCGGGCCGGGTTGACGTAGCGACGCCAGTAGCGGGGGCTGGCGAGCGCGGCGCGCTGGCTGCCGACGGTCGTGCCCTCGAAGTCGTTGGCGGCCTCGATGAGGCGCTCGTCGGTGCCGAGCTCCAGGCCGAAGGCCTGGGCCGTCGGCAGGGCTGTCTCCTGGGCGCGCTGGAGCGGGGAGGCGAGGACGAGGCGGAGGTCGTGCCCGTTGCCGTGGAGGACCTCGGCGACACGCTGCGCCATCTGCTGCCCGCGGTCGGACAGGCGGAAACCCTCCAGCCGGCCGTACAGGACGCCGCCGGGGTTGTGGACCTCGCCGTGGCGCAGGAGGTGCACCGTCGTTCGGGACATGTCCCTAGTGTCGCAAACTCCCCGGGGGCTGGGGTGCCGGCCCCCGGGGCCGGACGGTGAGGTCCGTCCCATCCGGGGGCCCCGTGCGGGCTCCTGTTGCATCGTGGCCCGCACTCGCTTATGGTTGAACAGTCAAGTACGTTTGCATCGACCTGGAGGACACCCCTCATGACTCTCGCCCCCGGCACCTACA
This sequence comes from Oceanitalea stevensii, assembly GCF_014837105.1. Classification (GTDB taxonomy): domain Bacteria; phylum Actinomycetota; class Actinomycetes; order Actinomycetales; family Actinomycetaceae; genus Oceanitalea; species Oceanitalea stevensii. The sequence continues at coordinate 1,126,309 of NZ_JACSPO010000001.1, forward strand.
CCATCGACCCGTCGCACACCGAGATCGGCTTCACGGTCCGTCACGCGGGCATCTCCAAGGTTCGCGGCCAGTTCACCGAGTTCGCCGGCGACATCACCGTCGCGGAGACCTTCGCCGACTCCGCCGTCAACGTGACCATCCAGTCCGCGTCCGTCGACACCCGCGACGAGAACCGCGACAACCACCTGCGCTCCGCCGACTTCTGGGACGCCGCGAACAAGCCGACCTGGACCTTCGTCAGCACCGGCGTCGAGGGCAGCGGCGAGGAGTTCTCCGTGCACGGCGACCTCACGATCAACGGCGTGACCAAGCCCGCCACCCTCGCGGTCGAGTACAACGGTGCGGCGACCGACCCCTTCGGCAACAAGCGCGTCGGCTTCTCCGCCACCACCGAGGTCTCCCGCAAGGAGTTCGGCCTCACCTGGAACGCGGCCCTCGAGACCGGCGGCGTGCTCGTCGGCGACAAGATCCGCATCGCCATGGAGATCTCCGCCATCGCCGCGGCCTGACGCTCCTCCCGCCTCACCCCGTTCTCCCCGAGAGCCGGATTCCTCCCCGAGGAATCCGGCTCTCGGCGGTACCGGGAGGGAGGGAGGAGCGGACGCGGACGTCCCCCTCCGCCGAGAGCCGGACTTCTCCTCCGAGGAATCCGGCTGTCGGCGCTGGGCGGGCGGAGGAATCCGGCTGTCGGCGCTGGGGGTGGGGGGTGGGGGTGGGGGCCGCGTCAGGTGGGTTGGCTGTCGAGGGCCTCCCGGACGCGGACCGGGTCGAGGTGCCAGAAGCCCTGGACGGTGCCGTCGACCTCGACGACGGGCACGTACTCCCCGTAGCGGGCCTGCAGCTGCGGGTCGGCGTCGACGTCGACCTCCCGCCACCCGGCGCCTGCACGGTCGCACTCCTCGACGACGACGCTGCGCGCCTCCTCGCAGAGGTGGCAGCCGGCGCGGGAGTAGAGGACCACTCGTGACTCGGGCACGCGCCGATCCTACGTGCGGCACCCTAGGCTGGGCAGGTGCACGCGACGACGGAGGTCCCCGGGAGCGGCGGCCCCGTGGTCGCGGCCTTCTTCGACGTCGACAACACGATCATCCGCGGGGCCAGCGCCTACCACCTGGCCCGCGAGCTGTACCGGCGCGACTTCTTCGGCCTGCGCGACATCGCCTTCTTCGCCAGCCACTCGGTGCGCTACCTCGTGCTGGGGGAGGACCTGCGGCGCATCGCGGCGGTGCGGGCCCGGGCGCTGGACATCGTCCGGGGCCGGACCGTGGCCGAGATCGTCTCGATCGGCGAGGAGGTCTACGACCAGGTCCTGGCCAACAAGATCTTCCCCGGCGCGCGGTCGCTCATCGAGGAGCACCTCGCCGCGGGGCACGAGGTCTGGCTCGTCACCGCCACCCCAGCCGAGATCGCCGACCTCATCGCCGGCCGGCTGGGCGCCACCGGGGCCCTGGGCACCATCGCCGAGCACGAGGACGGCGTCTACACCGGGGAGCTGCGCGGCAACATGCTCCACGGCGAGGGCAAGAAGGCGACCGTGCTGGCCCTCGCGCAGGAGCGGGGCCTGGACCTCGCCCGCAGCCACGCCTACGGCGACTCCGTCAACGACATCCCGCTGCTCTCGACGGTCGGCTCCCCCTGCGTCATCAACCCCGAGCCGCGGATGCGCCTGCACGCGGTGGACGTCGGCTGGCCGGTGCGTGACTTCCGCCGTCGTCGGCGGGACGTCAAGCAGGGCGTGCGCACCGGCGTGCGCGGCGCCGGATGGGCCGGCGTCGTGTGGGCGGCGACCGCCGTGCTGCGCGCCCTGCGGCGGCGGGTCATCGGCTCCTGAGCCGGACATGCGCCAGGCCCGGCAGTCTGCCGGGCCTGGAGGCGGTCACTTCTTGTTGCGACGCTGGTGGCGCGTCTTGCGAAGCAGCTTGCGGTGCTTCTTCTTCGACATACGCTTACGGCGCTTCTTGATGACAGAGCCCATGGGACCTCGCAGTGCTGTGGTGTGCCGGATGGTGGCGCGCGGGACTACACGCTGAACTCGGCGAGTCTACCGCCTCCGCGACCTTCCCGCGGCTCTGGGACGCAGGTCACCCCGGGTAGCGTCCCCCGGCGGGGATCCGCTTGCGCGGGTGGACGACGCTGCCGGCCCCCACGAGGGTGACCTCACCGGCCCCGCCGACCTCCGCGCGGCCGCGCACGCGGGCCCCCTCGTCGATGACGCTGCGCCGCACGACGGCGCCGGGTCCCACGCGCACGTCGTCGAGCAGGACGGAGTCGACGACCTCCGCGCCGGGCGCCACCTGGACGCCGGGGGCGAGCACGCTGCGCCGCACCGTGCCCTCGACGACGACGCCGGGTGAGAGCAGGGAGTCCGCGACCTGCCCGCGGGCGTGGACCCGTGCGCCGACGTGGCGCTGGGCCGGGGTGCGGATCGGCCACGCCGGGTCGTCGAGGTCGAAGGGCGGCTGCTCGAGCAGCTCCATGTGCGCCGACCAGTAGGCGTCGACCGTGCCGACGTCCTGCCAGTAGCCGGTGTGCCGGTGGTCCGCCGCCGCGCCGCGGCCCACCATCGCGGGCAGCACCTCCTCGCCGAGGTCCCCCAGGCCGTCCTCGCCGGCCTCGTCGGCACAGGCCTCGAGCGTCTCGAGGAGCGCGGCGGGGGTGAAGGCGAAGACCTCGGTCGTCACGGTCCGGGTGGGCGGGTCGTCGGGCTTGAGGACGTACTCCGTCACGCGTCCGTCCTCCACGCGCACGACGCCGTAGCGCGAGCAGTCGCCGTCGTGGCGGGTGGTGACCATGGTGACCTCGGCGTCACCGGCGACGTGCTGGGCGACGACGTCGGCGTAGTCCATCCGGTAGACGGCGTCGGCGGAGGCGACGAGGACGACGCCGGGGTCGTGCCGGCGGATGCTGTCCGCCTTGCGCCACAGCGCGTCGGCCGTGCCCTCGTGCCAGCCCTCGCGCTCGTCGCCGCGGTGGGGGCCCAGGACCATGAGCCCGCCGCGGGAGCGGTCCAGGTCCCACGGACGGCCGCCCGCGAGGTGCTCGGTGATCGACTCCGGCTCGAACTGCTCGAGCACCCAGACGTCGCGCACCCCGCTGTTGGCGGCGTTGGACAGCGGGAAGTCGACCAGCCGGTGGCTGCCTCCGAAGCGCAGCGCGGGCTTGGCCCGGTTCTCGGTGAGCGTCTCCAGCCGGGATCCCGCGCCGCCGGCGAGGACGATGAGCAGGGTTCGCGTGGGCGCCATCGCGTGATCGTCTCGCGACCTCGGGCCGCGCGCGAGGGCAGGCTCAGCGGGCCTGGGACTCCGGGGACCAGTCGCCGATGCCGCTGCTGAGCATCTCCTCGACGGCCAGCTGCGGCACGCGGAAGGAGCGGCCCACCCGGACGGCGGGGATCTCCCCGGCGTGCACCATGCGGTAGACGGTCATCTTCGAGACCCGGAGGAGCTCGGCAACCTCGGCCACGGTGAGGAACCGCGGTGCCTGTTGCTCGGCCATGTCCACCTACCTGTCATTTTTGGCGCGTTCGCGCGGAGATACGCGACGACTCTAGAGCCTCCCGGCACTTTTGGGAAACGTTCCGTCACCTACGTCAGGTGCGGGTCCAGGCCGTGGAGCGGGAACACCGCGCCCCGTGTGGCCATGACGGCCCGGTCGACGGCGTCGTCGGGGTTGTAGCCCGCGGACCACGGGCGGTAGGCGGCGTCGACGTCGTCGGTCATCCGCTCGGGCGGCTCGACGTCGGCCAGCCCGGTGACGTCCGCGCGCCACGACTCGGGCACCGCCGTGGACGGGTCGAGGGGACGGCCGGCGACGACGGCGGCGAGGTGCGCCCACACCCGCGGCACGACGCTGACGACCTCGTAGCCGCCGCCCCCGGTCGCGACCCAGCGCCCGCCGGCGTGCGCGTCGGCGAGCTGGGCCATGAGGAGGGCGGCGCGCCGCTGGGCGTCGACGGAGACGGCGAGCTCGGCGAGCGGGTCCAGGCCGTGGGAGTCGCAGCCGTGCTGGGTGACGAGCAGCTGGGGACGGAACTCCTCGACGAGCGGGGCGACGACGGCGTCGAGGACCCGCAGCCAGCCGGCGTCACCGGTGCCCGGCGGCAGCGGCACGTTGACCGCGCTCCCCCGCGCGGCGGGGCCGCCCAGGTCCTGGGCGTAGCCGGTGCCCGGGAAGAGGGTGCCGGGGTGCTGGTGGACGGAGATCGTCAGGACGCGGTCGTCGTCCCAGAACGCCCGCTCGACGCCGTCGCCGTGGTGGGCGTCGAGGTCGACGTAGGCGACGCGCTCGGCGCCCGCCTCGAGGAGCGCGGCGACGGCCACCGCGACGTCGTTGTAGACGCAGAAGCCCGAGGCCCGGTTCGGCATCGCGTGGTGCATGCCGCCGGCGAGGCTGAGCGCGCGGCTCGCGCGGCCCTCCCAGACGGCGCTCGCGGCGGCGCGCGTGGCCCCGGCGCCCCCGGCGCCGGCCGCGTGGATCTGCCCGAAGATCGGGTTGTCCGTCTCCCCCAGCCCGCGGGCGGGGTCGGGCTGCCCCTCCCCGGCCGCGCGCACGGCCGCGAGGTACGCGGCCTCGTGGACGCGCAGGAGGGCGGCGTCGTCGGCGGGCGCGACGTCCGTGACGGTGAAGGCGTCGAGGAGGTCGAGGTCGGCCAGCAGCCGGTGCGTCAGCGCGAGGCGGAGGGGGGCCATCGGGTGGCCGGCGCCGAAGTTGTACTCCAGCAGGTCCTCGCTCCACGGGAGCAGCGGCTTGGGCATGCTTCACGGTAGCGCGGGCCGGAGTCTGGCAAGGTGTGCGGGTGACAGCTGTGAGGACGGCGCGGGCGCCCTGGCCGCGCCGCGCCCTCGGGGCGCTGCGCGACGCCGTCGACAACGTGGCGCGCCACTCCCCCGCGCGGCTCGCGCTGCTCGTCTTCGCCGCCATCATCGCCGTCGTCACCGCACTCCTCTCCCTCCCCGCGGCGACCCGGGCCGAGGAGCCGGCCACCTTCGTCGACGCGCTCTTCACCGCCGTCTCGGCCGTGTGCGTCACCGGCCTGACGACGGTCTCGACCGCGACCTACTGGTCCGGCTTCGGGCAGGCCGTCATCATCGTCGCCGTCAAGATCGGGGGCCTCGGCGTCATGACGCTCGCCTCGATCCTCGGGCTGGCGGTCTCACGGCGCATCGGCCTCACCCAGCGGCTGCTCGCCGCCTCGGAGACGAAGACGACCCGCCTGGGTGAGGTCGGCACGCTCGTGCGCGCCGTCGTCGTCGCCTCGCTCGCCGTCGAGCTCGCGGTCTTCCTCGTCCTCCTCCCGCGCTTCCTGTCCCTCGGCGAGTCCCTGGGGCCCGCCGCGTGGCACGCCCTGTTCATGGCGGTGTCGATCTTCAACAACGCGGGCTTCGTCGTCCTCGAGGGCGGGATGGCGCCCTTCGTCGGTGACTGGTGGATGTGCCTGCCGATCATCGTCGGCGGCGCGATCGGCGCCCTGGGGTTCCCCGTCATCCTCAACGTCGCCTCCCGGCTGCGGGGCGACCGGCGCCTGTCGCTGCACACGAAGCTCACCGTCGTCACCTACTCGCTGCTCGCCGTGGGCGGGTCCCTCGCCTTCGCCGTCTTCGAGTGGCGCAACAGCGCGACGCTCGGCGAGCTGCCCGTCGCCGACCGCGTGCTCGCCTCCCTGCTGGCGGGGGTCAACTCCCGGTCCTCGGGGCTGAGCACCGTCGACCTCGGCGTCGCGAGCGACGCGACGTGGTTCGTCACCGACGCCCTCATGTTCGTCGGCGGCGGGTCGGCGTCGACCGCCGGCGGCATCAAGGTGACGACCTTCGCCGTCCTCGTGCTCGCCATCGTCGCCGAGGCCCGCGGGGACCGGGACGCCGAGGCCTTCGGGCGGCGGATCGGCACGACGACGATCCGCCTCGCGGTCGCCGTCGCCTTCCTCGGTGCCACGCTCGTCGGCGTGGGCACGCTGCTCCTCCTGGCCCTCACCGACTACCACCTCGAGCTCGTCCTCTTCGAGGTGATCTCCGCCTTCGCGACGGTCGGGCTCAGCACCGGCATCACCCCCGACCTTCCCGACGCGGCCAAGTACGTCCTCAGCGCGCTCATGTTCGCCGGCCGCCTCGGCACGGTCACGCTGGCCGGTGCCCTGGCGCTGCGCCAGCGCCGGCGGGTCATCCGCATGCCGTCCGAGCCGCCGATCGTCGGCTGAGCCGGGCACACTGGGGGCCGAACAGAAAGGGACGGTGACACATGGCGCAGCGCAACCTGCCCCGTGCGAGCGCGGTGCTCGTGATCGGGCTCGGCCGCTTCGGGGCCGCGCTCGCGGCGACGCTGGAGGACATCGGGCGCGAGGTCCTGGCCGTGGAGAAGGACGAGCACCTCGTCTCCCAGTGGTCCGGGCGCCTGCCGGTGGTCGAGGCGGACGCGACGAACCCCGACGCCCTCGAGCAGCTGGGCGCGCAGGACTTCTCCGTCGTCGTCGTGGGGGTGGGCACCTCGCTCGAGGCGAGCGTGCTCATCACGGCGAACCTCGTCGACATGGAGGTGCCGCAGATCTGGGCCAAGGCGACCTCCGGGGAGCACGGGCGGATCCTGCGGCGCATCGGCGCCCACCACGTCGTCTACCCCGAGCACGACGCCGGGCAGCGCGTGGCGCACATGGTCTCGGGCCGCATGCTCGACTACATCGAGATGGAGGACGGCTTCACGATCGTCAAGATGCGCCCGCCGCGGGAGACGCAGGGCTTCACGATCGGGCAGTCGCAGATCCGCGCGCGCTACGGCGTCACCGTCCTGGGCGTGAAGTCCCCGGGCGAGGCCTTCGAGTACGCGACCGAGGACACCCGCATCAGCCCCGGGGACACGATCATCGTCTCGGGCGACTCGAGCCTCCTCGAGACCTTCGCGGCCCGGCCCTGACCGTCCCGCCTCGCGCGGGCGCGCGTCACTAGGATGGGATGTGAGCGTTCACGCCCGGTGACGCCAGGAAGGACGACGACGTGACCACCCCCGGAGGAGATGTCCTCACCCTCACCGCCGGTGACTACCGCGCCACCGTCGTCAGCGTCGGCGCCGGCCTCGCCGGGCTCACCTGGCGCGGCGGGCACGTCGTCGTCGGGCACGACCCGGGCGAGCTGCCCGTCGGCTACCTCGGCAAGACGCTCGTCCCGTGGCCCAACCGCATCACCGACGGCCGGTACGAGTTCGGCGGGGAGACGCACGAGGTCCCGGTCAACGAGCACGAGACCAACGCCGCCCTCCACGGCCTGGCCTGCTGGGTGGACTGGGACGTCGCGTCGGCCACCGACGAGGAGGTCACGCTGACGACCGACCTCGCGCCCCGCTACGGCTACCCCTTCTGGCTGCGCTCGACCGTCACCTACCGCCTCGACGCCGAGGCGGGCCTCACGGTGAGCGTCACCTCGACCAACCTCGGCGACGTCCCCGCCCCCTACGGCGCCTCCTCCCACCCCTACCTCAGCTGCGACCTCGCGCCCGTCGACGAGTGCACGCTCACGGCGCCCGGCGCGCGCGTCCTCGAGGTCGACGAGCGGCTGCGGCCCGTGGGGCTGCGTGACGTCGACGGTGACCTCGACCTGCGCGAGCCCCGCCCGCTGGGGGCCCGCCGCGTCGACCACGCCTTCACCGCCCTGCCGGACGGCGGCTGGGCCGTGACGCTCGCGCACCCCGGTGCACCGTTCAGCGCCCGGATGACGGCGGACGCCCCGTGGGTGCAGGTCTACTCCGGTGAGAAGGTCGACCGCCGCGGGGTGGCCGTCGAGCCGATGACCTGCCCGCCCGACGCCTTCAACTCCGGCACCGACCTCGTCGTGCTCGCGCCCGGCGAGGCGCACACGCTGACGATGCGGATCGACGCGGTCCCGACCGCCTGAGCGGTGGGGCGCCGGCCGCCGTGTCGGTGGGCCGGGCTACCGTCACCCCCATGGCCTCGACCAAGACCCAGCGCCCCGCCTACCGGTGCACCGAGTGCGGCTGGAGCACGGCCAAGTGGGTGGGCCGCTGCGGGGAGTGCCAGGCCTGGGGCACGGTGAGCGAGGCCGGTGCCCCCGCCGGCAGCCGGGCCCCCTCCCCCGCCCGGCCGGCCCTCGCCGCGCAGCCCATCAACGACGTCGACGTCGACACCGCACGCGCCCGGCCCACGGGTGTCGGCGAGCTCGACCGCGTGCTCGGTGGCGGGATCGTGCCCGGCGCCGTCGTCCTCCTCGCCGGGGAGCCGGGCGCCGGCAAGTCCACCCTCCTGCTCGACGTCGCGGCCCGGGCGGCCGAGCACGGCACCGGGTCGGTGCTCTACGTGACCGGTGAGGAGTCGGCCAGCCAGGTCCGCCTGCGCGCCGAGCGCATCGGGGCGATGGCCGAGCGGCTCCTCCTCACCGCCGAGAACGACCTCGCCACCGTCCTCGGGCACATCGAGTCCGCCGACCCCTCCCTCGTCGTCGTCGACTCGGTCCAGACGATCTCCTCCGGCGAGGTCGACGGCGCCGCGGGCGGGGTGAGCCAGGTCCGCGAGGTCGCCGCGGCCCTCATCGGGGCGGCCAAGCGGCGTCACGTGCCGGTCATCCTCGTCGGGCACGTGACCAAGGACGGCTCGCTCGCCGGCCCGCGGGTGCTCGAGCACCTCGTCGACGTCGTCTGCCAGTTCGACGGCGACCGCCACTCCCGCCTGCGCCTCCTGCGTGCCACGAAGAACCGCTACGGGCCCACCGACGAGGTGGGCTGCTTCGAGCTCACCGACACCGGGATCAGCGGCCTCGCCGACCCGTCGGGGCTCTTCCTCTCCGAGTCGCGCACCACCGCGGTGCCGGGCACCTGCGCATCCGTCAGCCTCGAGGGCCGGCGGCCCATGCCCACCGAGATCCAGGCGCTGGTGGCGGCAAGCTCCCTGAGCAACCCGCGCCGCACCACGTCCGGCCTGGACGGTTCCCGCACCGCGATGACCCTCGCCGTCCTCCAGGCGCGGGTGGGGCTCGACCTCAGCGGCCGGGACGTCTACGTGTCGACCGTGGGCGGGGCACGCGCCGTCGAGCCGGCGGTCGACCTCGCCGTCGCGCTCGCCGTCGCCTCCGCGTCCGCCAACCGCGCGATCCGGGCCGGGACCGTCGCCATCGGGGAGGTGGGGCTCACCGGTGACGTCCGCGCCACGGTCGGGGTCCAGCGCCGGCTGAGCGAGGCGGCCCGGCTCGGCTTCACCACCGCCCTCGTCCCCCGCCACGGGGCCGACCAGCTCAAGTCTGTCGCGGGGTTGTCGACCCTCCCGGTCGCCAACGTCCACGAGGCCCTGCTCGCGGCCCTGCCCGGGTCCACGCCGCCCGCCCCGCAGGGCACGGAACGGCACGTGCGCGCCGTAAGATGACGCCCGGGGCGTGCGTGCGTCGCTCCGCCCCGCGACCCGAGGAGAACCAGTGCCCGACAAGGCCGACACCCTGCTGCGCGCCACCCTGCAGGCCGTCGCACCGGGCACCGAGCTGCGGGACGGCCTCGAGCGCATCCTGCGCGGACGCACCGGTGCCCTCATCGTCCTCGGCTACGACGACCTCGTCGAGACGATCTGCTCCGGCGGCTTCGACCTCGACGTCGAGTTCTCCGCCACCCGCCTGCGCGAGCTGGCAAAGATGGACGGCGCCGTCGTCGTCGACTACGCCCGCCAGCGCATCCGACGCGCCAACGTCCAGCTCATGCCGGACACGAGCGTCGAGACGAGCGAGTCCGGCATGCGCCACCGCACCGCCGAGCGGGTGGCCAAGCAGACCGGCTACCCGGTCATCACCGTGAGCCAGTCGATGCGGATCGTCGCGCTCTACGTCGACGGCGTGCGCCACGTCGTCGAGGACTCCAGCGCCATCCTCTCCCGCGCCCACCAGGCCCTGGCCACCCTCGAGCGCTACAAGGCCCGTCTCGACGAGGTGTCCGGCACGCTGGCGGCCCTCGAGATCGAGGACCTCGTCACCGTCCGCGACGTCACGACCGTCGTCCAGCGCCTCGAGATGGTCTCGCGGATCTCCGCGGAGATCGACGGGTACGTCGTCGAGCTCGGCGCCGACGCGCGCCTGCTGTCCCTCCAGCTCGACGAGCTCATCGGCGGGCTCGCGCCCGACCGCGAGTTCATCATCCGCGACTACAGCGCCCGGGCCGCGGACAACGTCGCCGGCGTGCTCACGCGGCTGGCCGCGCTGTCCTCCGCCGAGCTCATCGAGATGTCGGCGATCGCCCGCGCCCTGGGCATCGGCGGCCCCGACGGCCAGTCCCTCGACGACGCCCTCAGCCCGCGCGGCTACCGGATGCTCTCCCGCATCCCGCGCCTGCCCTCCCCCGTGGTCTCGGCGCTCGTCGAGCACCTCGGCCCGCTGCAGAAGCTCCTCGCGGCGAGCACCGAGGACCTCCAGCAGGTCGACGGCGTCGGGCCGCAGCGCGCCCGGTCGGTCCGTGAGGGCCTCTCGCGCCTGGCCGAGTCCTCGATCCTCGAGCGCTACGTCTGAGCGGTCGGCGGCTCAGCCGAGGGTGAAGACCTCGTTCTCGCCGAGCGGCGCGCCGTCGAGCGCGACGGCGAGGCGGTAGGTGCCCGGGCCGGCCTGCGGCTGCTCGTCGGGGCAGCCCTCCGCGGAGCGGTGACCGTCCCAGCTCACGGTGACGGGCGTCGTCGCGCCGGTGTCGAGCAGGAGCTCCTCGGTCGCGTCACCCGCGCAGTGCGCCGAGGACCACACGGCGTCGCTCCCGGACTCGATCTCGGTGACGAGCGCGCCGGGCGCGACGTCGACGAGGCACGGCACCTCGCCGCTGTTGCGCATGCTCACCTCGACGCTCACGCCGGTGCCGGACGGCTCCACCGCGACCTGGGCGGTGACGTCCTCGGCGGCGCAGACCGCCACGTGCCCGGGCGAGGGCGCCGGTGACGGCGTCCCGGTCGACTCCACGGCAGCGGGTTCGACCGGCGCGTCGGCCGCGGCGCCACGGTTGCCCAGCAGGGTGGTGACGCCCCAAGCGACACCCGCCACGACGAGCAGCAGGAGCAGCAGCGCGACGGCGCGGCGGCGCCGGTAGACCGCGGCCGAGGGCCGCGTCGGTCGTCGCGTCGGGTCGGGGGTCGAGCGCGTCACACCCCGACGGTAGGCAGGTTCGGGCGCGAGGCGCGGGCGGCTCGCCGGGACGGGGCACACTGGGGGTGATGCTCACCGACCTCCACGCGACGGTGGCCGACTGGTACGCGGCCCACGCCCGCGACCTCCCGTGGCGCCGTCCCGGCACGACCCCGTGGGGCGTGCTCGTCAGCGAGGTCATGTCCCAGCAGACCCCGGTGGCTCGCGTCGCACCGGCCTGGGAGGCGTGGATGGCGCGGTGGCCCGAGCCCGCCGACCTCGCCGCGGCCGCGCCGGCCGACGTGCTGCGCGCCTGGGACCGGCTCGGCTACCCGCGCCGCGCCCTGCGGCTGCGGGAGTGCGCCGAGCAGGTCGTCGCGCGCTTCGGCGGCGTGGTGCCCCGGACGGAGGAGGAGCTGCTCAGCCTCCCGGGCATCGGCGGCTACACGGCCGCCGCCGTCGTGAGCTTCGCCCACGGGGGCCGCGCCCTGGTCCTGGACACGAACGTGCGCCGCGTCCTCGGCCGCGTCGTCGCCGGCCGCGCGCTGCCGCCTCCGGGGCTCACGGTCGGGGAGCGGGCGGGCGCCGCCGAGCTGCTGCCCACCGAGGCCGCCGCCTCGGTGCGCTGGAACGAGGGCGTCATGGAGCTCGGCGCGCTCGTGTGCACCGCACGGTCCCCGCGCTGTCCCGCCTGCCCGCTGGCGGACCGGTGCCGCTGGCGGCGGGCCGGCGCCCCGCCCGCCACGCACGCCCCGCGCCGGCAGGCGTGGCACGGGACGGACCGTCAGGCGCGGGGCCGCCTCATGGCCCGGCTCCGGGAGCTGCCCGACGGCGGGACGCTCGGCACCGAGGAGCTCCTCCTCCCGCTGCGGGCGGGTGCCGAGGACCCCGCGCAGGCGGACCGGGCCCTGGCCTCGCTCCTCGCGGACGGCCTCGTGGCGGAGCCCTCCCCGGGGCGCTGGGCGTTGCCCGGCTGAGCTACGGGGCCTCGTAGCCGGCGTCGGAGCACATCTCGGTGAGCGTCCCCTGCGCCGCGGCGGCCTCGGTGACGTCGATCGTCGTGAGGTCGGGGAAGGGCGGCTCCTCGCCCTCCGGCACCTCCTGCTCGCGCGACTCGTTGACGGCGGTGACGGCGGCGGTGAACGGACCGGCAACCTCTGCGAGGACGGGCACCATCTCGGGGTGGGCGTCGCGGGAGAGCTCCCGCAGCCGCTGCTCGAGCGCGTTGACCTCGGTGTACGTCCCGGCGTCGACCACCTGGCCGGACTCGAGGGCCACGCGGGCCGCCTCGGCGCGCTCGGCGAGCGGCGTCCCGGTCCCCTCGAAGAAGCCCTCGCACGTGGTGACCTGCTCGCTGTCGCGCTCGGCGGCGTCGGTGGGCCGCTCGAGGGTCTCCTCGTCGTTCGTGCTGCAGCCCGCAGCCAGGGTGAGGAGCAAGGCGGCGGACAGTGCGGCGGCTCGGCGTCTCATGCCACGAGGTTACGAGCGTGCCCGACGGCCCGCGCGCCGGGCCGGGGCGGCGCGACCGCCCGCCGGCCGGCGGCACGTAGGGTGCCGGTGTGGAGAGCCTCTCGGTGCCGCCGGACGTCCGGCTGGCACGCACCGTCCGTGCCCTGCGTGACGCCGTCGTCGGCTGCGGGGCCGCGTGCCTCGGGCTGGCCGTCGTCGCCGCGGCGATCCTCGCGCTCAGCGGCTCCGACCCGCTCCTCGCCGGCCCCACGCTCACCATCCTCGGCGGCGGGCAGCTCCTCGCGCTCGTCGGGGCCGTCGTCGCGGCCCTCGGGCTCCGCGGCGCGCTCGCCGGGCGCCCGCTCGCCGGCGTCGTCGGGACGGCCCGGGGCAGGCTGCGGTGGGTCGTGCGGGCGGTGCTCGTGTGGAGCGTGGGCGCGGCGGTCGGCTGGGCGCTGGCCGATCCCGCCCGGACCGTGCTCTTCCTCGCGCTGGGCGCCGTCACCGCCCAGCTCGCCGTCGTCGTCCTCATCGTGCGCCGGCGCCTGCCCCGCGAGGGCTGAGCCGTGGCCCCGCCGACGCTGCACGCCACGCTGCCCGAGCTCGTCGAGCGGGCCCCGGCGCTGCTCGACGACGGCGCCCCGCGGCGCCTCCTCGGGCTCGCCGGTCCGCCGGGGGCCGGGAAGTCGACCCTCGCCGCGGGGCTCGTCGCCGCGCTCGCGCCGCGCGCCGCCCTCGTGCCGATGGACGGCTTCCACCTGAGCAACGCCGTCCTCCACGCGCTCGGGCGCCGCGGGCGCAAGGGCGCGCCGGACACCTTCGACGCCGCCGGCTACGCGCACCTGCTGCGCCGCCTGCGCGCGCCTGCGGAGGGCACCGTCTACGCCCCCGACTTCGACCGTGAGCTCGACGAGCCGGTGGCGGCCGCCGTCGCCGTCCCCCCGCAGACGGGGCTCGTCGTCACCGAGGGCAACTACCTCCTGCTCGACGACGGCGCGTGGCCCGACGCCCGCTCGTGTCTGGACGCGGTCTGGTACGTCGACCTGCCCGACGAGGAGCGGCGCCGCCGGCTGCGGGCGCGCCACGAGCGGCACGGCATGGACCCCGCCGCCGCGGCCGCGTGGACGGAGGGCACCGACGAGCCCAACGCCGCGCTCGTCCGGGCGGTCCGGGACCGGGCCGACGTCGTCGTCGTCCTCGCGGGCTAGAGCTCGAGGAGCAGGCGCGAGTTGCCCAGGGTGTTGGGCTTGACCCGCGCGAGGTCGAGGAACTCGGCGATGCCGTCGTCGTGGGAGCGCAGCATCTGCGCGTAGACGTCGGTGCCCACCGGCGTGCCCTCGATGACCTCGAAACCCATCCGCTGGAAGAACTCGACCTCGAAGGTGAGGCAGAAGACGCGCTTGAGCCCCAGCACCCGCGCCCGCTCGATGAGCGCGCTGAGGACGTGCCAGCCCACGCCGCGGCGGTGGTGGTCGGGGTCGACGGCGAGGGTGCGGACCTCGGCGATGTCGTCCCACATGACGTGCAGGGCACCGCAGCCGACGACCTGCCAGGTGCCGTCCTCGCCGGGCAGCTCGGCGACGAGGAACTCCTGGATCGCCTCGAAGTAGCTGATGAGCTCCTTGGCGATGAGGATGCGCTGCTCCGCGTAGGGCGCGACGAGCTCGTAGATGCGCCGCGCGTCGGAGGGGAGAGCGGGGCGCACGATGACCGACGGCCGCTCGGTCCCCTCGGGGTAGGCGCCGCTCGTGCTCATCGCCCGATGATGGCACGCCGCACGCGTGCGCCGAGGTGGGCGCCACGCGGCGGACCCCCGTCCGGACCGACCCCAAGACTTGAACAGTTCCATTCTTTTGGCCTAGTCTTGACCCATGCCCACCGACCACGCCGAGCTGCTGCGCGCCGCCGACCTCCGGGTCACCGCACCGCGTCTCGCGGTCCTGGCGGAGGTCGAGGCGCACCCCCACGCGACGGCGGAGGAGATCCGGCGTCTCGTCAAGGAGCGTCTCGGGACGGTGTCCACCCAGGCGGTCTACGACGTCCTGCACGCCCTGACGGACGTGCGTCTGCTGCGGAGGATCGAGCCGGACGGGTCGCCCGGCCGCTTCGAGCTCTTCCGCGAGGACAACCACCACCACGTGGTGTGCCGGACGTGCGGCGCCGTCGGCGACGTGCCCTGCGCCGTGGGGCACGCTCCCTGCCTCACGGCGAGCAACGACCACGGCTTCTCGATCGACACCGCCGAGGTCGTCTACTGGGGCACCTGCCCCGCCTGTCGCACCCAGTCCTGAGACCCGAGTCGGCACACCGTGCCGATGCACGCACACAAGGAGAATGAATGTCCGCGGACAACAACCTGCCGCTCACCACCGCCGCCGGCGCGCCCATCTGGGACAACGACAACGCCGTGACCGCCGGCGCGCGCGGCCCGATGCTCCTCCAGGACGTGTGGTTCCTGGAGAAGCTGGCCCACTTCGACCGTGAGGTCATCCCCGAGCGGCGGATGCACGCCAAGGGCTCCGGCGCCTGGGGCACCTTCACCGTGACGCAGGACATCACCAAGTACACCAAGGCCGCGCTCTTCTCCGAGGTCGGCAAGCAGTCCGAGATGTTCGCCCGCTTCTCCACCGTCGCCGGTGAGCG
Source organism: Oceanitalea stevensii (assembly GCF_014837105.1). Classification (GTDB taxonomy): domain Bacteria; phylum Actinomycetota; class Actinomycetes; order Actinomycetales; family Actinomycetaceae; genus Oceanitalea; species Oceanitalea stevensii. The sequence goes on from NZ_JACSPO010000001.1 coordinate 1,141,476, forward strand.
CGGTGCGGCCGACGCCGAGCGTGACATCCGCGGCTTCTCCCTGCGCTTCTTCACCGAGGAGGGCAACTGGGACATGGTCGGGAACAACACCCCGGTGTTCTTCCTGCGCGACCCGCACCACTTCCCCGACCTCAACCGCGCCGTCAAGCGCAACCCGCGCACGAACATGCGCGACGCCGAGATCAACTGGGACTTCTGGACCAACCTCCCCGAGGCCCTCCACCAGGTCACCATCGTCATGTCGGACCGCGGCATCCCCGACGGCTACCGCCACATGCACGGCTTCGGCTCGCACACCTACTCGTTCATCAACGCGCAGAACGAGCGCTTCTGGGTGAAGTTCCACTTCCGCACGCAGCAGGGCATCAAGAACCTCACCGACGCCGAGGCCGCCAAGGTCGTCGCCGAGGACCGCGAGTCCGCCCAGCGCGACCTCTACGAGGCCATCGAGCGCGGCGACTACCCCAAGTGGACCTTCTCCATCCAGGTCATGCCCGAGGCGGACGCCCAGAACTACCGCTTCCACCCCTTCGACCTCACCAAGGTCTGGTCGAAGAAGGACTACCCGCTCATCGAGGTCGGCGAGTTCGAGCTCAACCGCAACCCGGAGAACTACTTCCAGGACGTCGAGCAGGCCGCCTTCACCCCGGCGAACATCGTCCCCGGCATCGGCTACTCCCCCGACCGCATGCTCCAGGGCCGCCTGTTCTCCTACGGTGACGCCGCCCGCTACCGCGTGGGCGTCAACCACCACCAGATCCCGGTGAACTCCCCCCGCGCGGCGAAGTTCGTCAACACCTACCACCGTGACGGCCAGGGCCGGGTGGACGGCAACGGCGGCAGCATGCCCAGCTACACGCCCAACAGCTACGGCCGCCTCCAGGCGGACCCGTCCTTCCGCGAGCCCAGCCAGGCCGTGGGTGCCGTCGCCGACCGCTTCGACTACCGCGAGAACGACAGCAACTACTACGAGCAGCCCGGCGACCTCTTCCGGCTCATGAGCCCCGAGGAGCAGCAGCGCCTGTTCGCCAACACGGCCCGCGCCATCAACGGCGCGTCCGACGCGACCGTCGAGCGGCACATCCAGAACTGCACCCTGGCCGACCCGGCCTACGGTGAGGGTGTGCGCCGCGCCATCGAGGCCCTCAAGGCCGGGACGCTCGACTCGCTCGACGCGAACCCGAACAACGAGCCGGCGATGACCAGCGCCTGACCCTCACCCCTCTCGGGCTGAGGACAGCAGCGAGGGCCCGGGCGACCACCACGGTCGCCCGGGCCCTCCCGCGTCTCAGCCGAGGAGGTGGGAGCGACCGAACATCTCGGCCGTGGCCCGGGCGCTGGGGGTGCCGGAGTCGAGGTCCGCGCCCGCGTCCCGGAGGACGGCGACGACCTCCTCCTCGCCCTTGAACAGGGCGCCGGCGACCGGGGACTGGTCGCGCGCGTTGCGCAGGTCGACGTCGGCGCCCCGCTCGACGAGCGCCCGCACCGTGTCGACCTTCCCGTGGTAGGCGGCGAGCATGAGCATCGTGTTGCCCTCGCCGTCGCGGGTGTCGACCGGCAGCCCGTGCTCGACCAGCTCGAGCACCTCCGCCGTCGCACCCTGCCGCGCCAGCTCCATGGCCATCGCGACGACCTTCGCTGCCTGCTCGTCGGAGAGTCCCATGCCGCCACTGTAGGCGGCGCCCCTGACGGCGGCCGCCCGGCGCGGTAGCGTGCCGCGGGAGGAGAGGAGCCCTCTGATGACCGGACCCGCGGACCTCGAGCGCCTGGGCTGGCAGGCGCTCTCGACGAGCCCCGCGAGCGCCGTCGCCTTCTACGACGACGTGCTGGACGACGACGTCCGCATGCTGTTCCCGGGTGGCCTGCTGCTCGCCGGGCGGGAGCAGGTGCTCGCGACGATGGGCGGCCCGTCCTGGGACGCCCACCGTCTCACCGGCCTCGACGTGCTCGAGCCCGCCGCGGACGTCGCCGTCGTCAGCTACGGCGTCGAGGCGGAGCGTGCGGGGAAGCCCTACTCGGCCCTCGTCGCCAGCGTCTACGTGCGGCGGGCGGGCGGCTGGCGGCTGGTGAGCCACCAGCACACGCCGCGCTGATCAGGCGGGCGGGACCGGTCCGAGGAGCACGGTGGCCCACGCGCGGTGGACCGACTCGTCGTCGCTCGGGTGGAAGATCCCGGCGAGGACGTCCCGGTACAGCCGGGAGAGCTCGCTGCGGCTGAAGTAGGACGACCCGCCCGAGACGCGCACCGCCTGCTCGACGACGTCCTTGGCGGTCTCCGTCGCGCGCGTCTTGACGGCGGACAGCTGCGGCAGCCACAGCGGGCCGCGGTCCACCTGCTCGTCGACGTCGCGGGCGATCTGCGCGATCTGCGGGTAGAGGCCGTCGAGCGCGATCGCGGCGTCGGCGAGCCGGTAGCGGATGTCGGGGTCGTGGGCGTAGGGCGCGCCGCCGGCGGCCATCGAGCGGCGCCTGTGGACCGTCTCGACGGCGACGTCGACCGCCCGCGCCGCGATGCCGGTGTACACGCTGGCGAGGAGGATCTCGAAGGCGGCGAAGATCCCGAAGATGAACGGGTCCGTCGTCGGCCCCGGCGCGATGCGGCGCACGACCCTGTCAGCGGGGGCGTGCGCCCCGGACAGGACGGTGGTGCAGGACTGCGAGGCGCGCATCCCCATCGCGTCCCAGTCCTCGCGCACCTCCACTCCCCCGCCGTCGCGGGTGACGAAGCCCCACACGTTGCGGTCCTCCGCGCCGGTGCGGTCGGTGCCGAAGGTTCCCAGGCGGGTCCAGGCGGGGGAGAAGGAGGTGAAGATCTTCGTCCCGTGGAAGGAGTAGCCCCCCTCGCCGTCGGGCACGGCGTCGCTCGCCGAGCCGAAGAGGACGAGGTCGTTGCCGGCCTCGGAGACCCCGAAGGCGAAGAGCTCCCCGGCGGCCGCCTCCTCGAGGATGAAGTCGCAGGAGTGGTCGCCGCGGGCCCGGACGGTCCGGGCCACCGCCACCCACACGTGGTGCATGTTGACGGCGAGCGCCGTCGCGGGTGCCGCGCCGGCCAGCCGCATCTGCTGGCGGGTCATCTCCTCGAGGCTGAGCCCGGCGCCCCCCAGCTCGGTGGGGACCATCGCGGTGAGGTAGCCGGCCTCGACCAGCTCGGCGAGGTCCTCGGTGAAGAAGGCGTTCTCGCGGTCGTACCGGGCCGCGCGGTCCCGGATCCGGTCGAGGAGGGCGTCGGGCAGCAGCTCGGTGGTCATGACCCGAGCGTAGGTCCGCCGGCGGACCTCTTCCGGTGGACGCGTCGAGGGGCTAGGTTCTGGCCTCATGGCCGATGACGCGACGACGCGTGGCGGGGGCACCTTCGCGCGGGTCCTCGGCGTGCTCGTCGTGGTCGTCGTCCTCGCCCTCCTCGCCTGGGCCCTCCTGCGCGACGACGGCGCCACCCCCGCCACGACCGGGACCCCGGGACCGACGGGCGGAGGCTGCGCGCAGGAGCTCACCGTCCCGGTGACCACCACCGCGGACTTCGCTCCCGTCGTCGTGGCGGCCGCGGACCGGCTCGAGGACGAGGACCCGTGCACGACCTACGCCGTCGCCACGAGCACCTCGGCGGACACGGCGGAGCAGATCCGCAGCGGCGTCGTCCCCTCCCGGGTGTGGATCCCGGACTCCGAGGTGTGGGTGGAGCGCGTCAACGAGGACCCGCAGGCTCCCGCGCTGACCGCCGGCCCGGTGCTCGCCACGACCCCCGTCCTCGTCGCCGTGCCCGCGACGCTGGCGGAGTCGACGGGGGCGGGCGGGCCGCAGCCGTGGCGGGAGATCCTCTCGGGCCCGCTCGCCCCGCGGATCGCCGACCCCCTGCGGTCGACGGCGAGCCTGCTCCTCCTCCACTCCGCCCACGCGGCGCTGAGCGGCACGCCCGAGGGCGACCAGCTCCTCGGCGCGGCCATGATCCAGATGTCCCGGCTCGTCGCCGACCCGGACGAGATGCTCACCCGCGCGGGCGACGACGCCGAGGCAGCGCCCGCCGTCGTCGCCACCGAGCAGCAGGTCGCGGGGCAGCTCGCCGCCAACGCCGTCACCCCGCTGCAGGCCGTCGTCCCCGCCGAGGGGACCGGCGCCCTCACCTACACGTGGGTGCCGCTGCCCGGCACGGACAACGGGGTGGGCATGCGCGGCGCGCTGACCGCGCTCGAGGAGGCGCTCACCGACGAGGCCGGGACGGCGGACGTGCGGGCGGCCGGCTTCCGGGCCCCCGGCGACGACGCCGGACCCGAGCTCCCCGGCGTCGCCGCGGACGCGGTCGCTCCGCTCCCCCAGCCGACGGCGGCCGAGGCCGACGCCGTCGTGACGGTGTGGAGCACCGTCGCGGTCGACATGCGCATGCTCGCCGTCATCGACGTCTCCGGCTCGATGCTCCAGCCGGTCGGCGACCAGACGCGGATCGCCCTCGCGGGCGCCTCCGCCCAGACGGCGCTGAGCGTCTTCCCGCTGAGCTCGCAGGTGGGCCTGTGGGTGTTCTCCACCGACCACCCCGGCGGCACCGACTGGACCGAGCTCGCGCCGATCGCGCCGCTCCACGGCGAGGAGGGGGGCGGCGGGCACCGCGAGGACCTGCTCGCCGCCACCGCGACCCTCGCCGAGCACGCCCGCCCCGGTGGGGACACCGGCCTGTACGACACCGTGCTCGCCGCCTACCGGCAGGTGCAGGACACCTACGAGCCCGGGTACGTGAACTCCGTCGTGCTCCTCACCGACGGCGTCAACGAGGACGACGACGGCATCTCCCTGGACGAGCTCCTCGCCGAGCTGCAGGCGCTCATCGACCCGAGCCGGCCGATCCCGGTCATCACCGTCGGCATGGGGCCCGGCGCCGACGAGGAGGTGCTGCGGCTCATCGCCGCCCAGACCGGTGGGCGCAGCTACCTCGCCCGCGACCCCGCCGACATCCGCACCGTCTTCGTCGACGCGCTCACCCACCGCCCCCGCCCCGGGTAGGGCGCCGGACCCCGCCGTCGCGCGGCGCGCCGTCTCTCGTGCTTCCGTATGTGCAGGAGGCCCGATGGCGCAGCAGGCAGTGCCGGACCGGACCGCGACGAGGGCGGGACGACGCCCGTCGCGGCGCTTCATGATGGGCAAGGCGCTGCGGGACTTCCTTGCCGACGAGTGCCTGGACCGGTCCGCGGCGCTGACCCTCTTCTCGGTCCTCGCGATCCCGCCGCTCGTCATCATGCTCACCTCCGTGCTCGCCCTGGCGGGGCAGGGACCGGCGAGCACCGACACGATGCTCGAGATCGTCGGGCAGCTCGCCCCGGACGAGGACGCGCTCGACGTCATCAGCCAGCCCGTCCGCTCCGTGCTCGAGCACCCCGCGGCGGGGTGGACGCTCGCGCTCGGCGTCGGGTCCTCGCTGTGGATCGCGGCCGGCTACGTCGGCTCCTTCGGCCGGGCGATGAACCGGATCTACGGCGTCGAGGAGGGGCGCCCGGCGCTGCAGCTGCTCGGCTGGCACCTGCTCACCACGCTCGTCCTCGTCGTCTTCGCCACCCTCGTCACGCTGTTCGCGGTCGTCTCGGGCCCGGTCGCCCGGGCCGTGGGGCAGACGCTGGAGGTGGAGGCGTCCGTCACCGTGTGGGAGCTGGCCCGCTGGCCGGTCGTGCTGCTCGCCGGGCTCGTCGTCATCTCCCTGCTCTACTTCACGACGCCGAACGTCCGGTACCAGCGCTTCCGGCTCGTCTCCCCCGGCTCGCTCCTGGCGCTGGGCATCGCGCTCGTCGCGTCCTTCGGCTTCCAGCTCTACCTCCGGCTCGCCGGGTACTTCGAGACGACCTACGGCGCGACGCTGGCGGGCATCGTCGTCCTCGTCCTGTGGCTGTGGCTCATCAACATCTCCCTCCTCCTCGGTGCCGAGCTCGACCGGGAGCTGGCGCGGGCTCGCCAGCTGGTGAGCGGCGTCGAGGCCGACCGCCGCATCCAGGTGGACGTCCGCGACCAGCGCGCCAGCCACCGTGCCGCCGCGCGTCGCAGCGCCGACGAGGCGCGGGCCCGCAGCCTGCGCGAGTCGTGGACGGACGGGCGGGAGTAGCCGCCCACGTCACGCCCCGGTCCCGGTCGGGTCACGGTTCGGCCACACCGCTGCCGCCCGCCGGCGGAAGTGGCTACGGTCCGGGCATGAGACTCCTGCGGACAGTGGTGTTCGGCTTGGTGGTCCTGCTCGGCCTCGTCGCCTGCTCGGGCGACGGCGCCGACGACAGCGGCGGCGCGCAGAGCGCGGAGGGAGGCGCCGACATGGCCGTGGAGGAGGCCGCCGACGCGGAGGCGGGCCAGCGGGAGGTCGTGACGACCGGTTCCCTCACGCTCGTCGCCACGGACCCGCTCACCGCGATGGACGAGGTCGTCGGGCTCGTCGAGGGGGTGGACGGCTACGTCGAGGAGCGTGCCGAGCACGCGGCCACGGACGAGGCCGAGGCCTCCGGCTGGCTCACCGTCCGCGTCCCCGCGGCCGAGCTCACCGCCGTGCTCGACGGCCTCGAGGCCGTCGGCGAGACCGTGGACGTGTCGATCTCCTCCGAGGACGTCACGCGCCAGGGCCGCGACCTCGACGCCCGCATCGCCGCCCTGGAGACCTCGACCGAGCGGCTCCTCGGCCTCATGGCCGAGGCCGACTCGAGCCAGACGCTCCTCGCCGCGGAGGACGCGCTGAGCGATCGGCAGGCCGAGCTCGAGGCGCTGCAGGCGGAGCGCGCCCACCTCAGCGAGCAGGTGGCGATGTCCTCGCTCCACGTGACCATCGGCGCGGACAGCCCGGTCCAGCTCGCCACCGGGGGTTTCGTCGGAGGGCTGCAGGACGGCTGGGCCGCGCTCGTCGGTTTCGCCGGCGGGCTGCTCGTCGTCCTCGGTGCGGTGCTGCCGTGGGTCGTCGCCCTCGGGGTGCCTCTCGCCGTCGTCGCGGTGCTCCTGCGCCGCCGCCGGCGCCGGGAGCCCGCGACGGCGTAGTGCCGGGCGCGGCTCACCGGCCGGCGCGCACCACCGTCACGTAGGAGCGGGTCGCTCCCGGGGCGAGCCGCACGACCTCGCCGTCCTGCTCGGCCTGCGCACGGCCGCCGTCCCGCGAGGTCGAGGGCTCCACGCCGAGCACGTTGACCCCCGGCGTCGGGTCGCGCCAGAGCACCAGCAACGGGAACGTGGGCACGGACTGCTCCACCTCGAGCCACTCACCACCGGGCGCCCGCACCGTCGTCCTGGCGGTGCTCCCCGCCCGCGGCCGGCAGTACAGGACGGTCTCCGGTGCCACCACCGGGGCGTCCAGCGTCCACGGCAGGGGCTGCCACCCGTCCGTACGGTCCCGCTCCCCGACCGCGTCGGCGGTCGCCGTGACGACCGTCCCCGGCTGGACGAGCGGGTACCCGAGGTTGAGGTGGTGGCGGAACATGTGCCCGGCGGGTGTGAACCCCTCGTTGCTCACCGTGTCCTCGACACGGAGGACGGCCGCCGTCGTGCTCGCGACGATGCGTCGCCGCAGCCGGAGCGTCGGCGCACCGAGCCCCGCCTCGACGACGTCACCCGTCAGCTCGACCGCGCGGTCGTCGCCGTCGTCGACGAGCCGCCAGCCGACGTTCTCCGCGGGGACGTGCCCCACCCGCCCGTGCAGGCCGTGCCGGACGCCGTCCACCTCGGAGGGCGCACCCGTCGAGCTGAGACCGCACGTGGTCAGCAGGCCACCACCGAATGTCCTCGTCCAGCCGGCGCCCTCGGGCTCGTGCCGGGCGGAGCTCACCGGTCCGCGGGAGGAGCGCCACGCGAGGGGCAGGCCCTCCGCGTCCGCCCATCCGATGTCCATCGCCCGGTCGAGCAGAACCTCGAAGGAGATCCCCCGCGGGTTGCGGACGGCGAGAACGGGCGCGCCGCGGCCGGGTCCGTCGTCACGCACGAGACGCTCCACGGACACGAGCTGGTCGGTCGCACCGACGAGGCTGCGCAGGCCGTCAGGCAGCGGGACGGAGTCACCCCCGAAGCCCATCAGCCCGCTCCCCGCACCTCGGTGGCCGACGCCCGCCGCGCGCCGATGGCGATGGCGGCAACGAGCACGGTGCCGGTGAGGACGTACTGCCAGTAGGACGCGACACCGAGGAGGTTGAGAGCGTTGGCCAGGACGGCGAAGAGCAGCGCTCCGACCACGGTCCCGAGCATCGTGCCGCGGCCACCGCGAAGCGCGGTGCCGCCCACGACGACCGCCGCGATGACGTCCATCTCGAAGCCCATGGCCATGTTGCCCTCGGCCGAGGCGAGCCGTCCGGCCATGAAGACAGCAGCGAGGGCGAAGCACACGCCGGCGACGACGAACACGACGACCTTCGCCCGGTTGACCGGGAGCCCGGCGAGCACCGCGGCGCGCTCGTTGGAGCCGAAGGCGCGCACCGTGCGGCCGAAGTACGTGCGCTTGAGCAGGAGGTATCCGACCACGGCGGTGACGGCGAAGACGAGGAACGGCACGGGGACCCAGCCGACGGTGCCGGTCGTCAGCGCCCGGTAGTTGCTCGAGGTGATCGGGACGACCGAGCCGGAGGTCCAGATGAACGCCAGGCCGAGGAAGAGGTAGAGCGTGCCGAGCGTGGCGATGAACGGGGCGATCTTGACGTAGGTGACGAGCAGCCCGTTGACGAGCCCGAGCGCGGCCCCGATGAGGAGCGCCAGGCCGATCGCGCCCCCGATGGTCGTGTGCGGCAGCACCGTCGCGACGGCGATCGAGCTCACCGCGATGATGCCGCCGACGGACAGGTCGAGCAGTCCACCGGCGATGAGCAGCGTCATCCCGACCGCCGCGAGACCGACGAAGGACGCCTGGAACAAGAGGTTGGACAGGTTCCCCGTCCCCCAGAAGGCCGGCCGGGCGAGCCCGACCGCGATGCAGAGGGCGACGAGCGCGACGACGAGGTACTGCTGCGAGACGACCCGCCACACCGCCTCGGCAAAGCCGGGGCGACCGCCGGAACGGGTCGGGCCGTCCGGGGGTGTCTGAGCGGTGCTGAGCTGGTCCGTGGTGGTCACGAGATCCTCCCGACGAGCATGCGGCGGACGGCGGCCCGCTGGGCGCCGTCGATGCTGAGTGCGAACACGAGCAGGGCGCCGAGGGCGACGTACTGGTAGAACGAGGGGACGTTGAGCAGGTTGAGGCCGGAGTTGATCATCGAGAGCAGCAGCGCGGCGACGAACGTGCCGGCGATGCGCGGTCGTCCACCCGCCATGCTCGTGCCGCCGAGGACGACGATGGCGATGGCCTGCAGCTCGAGGCCCGACGCGACGGAGCCGTTGACGGCACCGAGCTGGCTCGCCAGGAGCACCCCGCCCACACCCGCGGAGGCGCCCGCGACGAGGTAGGCCCACAGGAGCACCCGGTTGACGCTGATGCCCGTGTCGACGGCCGCCTCGGGGTTGTCCCCGACCGCGACGACGTGCTTGCCGAAGCGCATGCGGCCGAGCACGAACACGGCCGCGGCGCCGAGCACGACCGCGAGGAGGAAGGGCACCGGGACCCCGAGCACCGAGCTGGTCGAGACCGACTTGAAGCCCACCGACGCGATCATGATCGGCGCGCCACCTGTGAAGAGGAGGACGAGGCCACGGAAGACGCTCATCGTGCTCAACGTGGCGATGAAGCCCGGCACCCGCAGCTGGGTGACGATGAGGCCGTTGACGAGCCCGAGCCCGGCGCCGACGGCGATGCCGACGATCGCGCCGACGAGCGGACCGGCCGCGTTGACGGCGGCCGCGGCGACGCATGCGGCCAGAGCCTGGGCCGACCCGACCGACAGGTCGATGCCGCGGACCGCGATGACGAGGGTCATGCCGTAGCCGACGATCGCCAGGATCGCGGCGTTCACGAGCACGTTCGTCACGTTGGACGACGACGAGAAGTTCGGCACGACCAGGAGCCCGGCGAGGAGCACCAGCAGGAACGGGATGAGGACGCCGGCGTTCTGCAGGAGGCGACGGCGGTGGTCCGCCCGTCTCGCCCGCTCGGCGGACCGCGCGCGCTCGTCGGCGACCAGGGCGGCCGCAGCTGTCGTGGGTGCCTCAGGCATGGGTGATCTCCTCCGCGGTCTGACCGACAGATGCTCCGACGATGTTCTCCTCGGTCACGTCACGGCCGTGCAGCTCGGCGACCTGACGGCCGGCGAAGTAGACCGCGCAGCGCTCGGCGATGGCGGCGAGCTCCGGAGCGTCCGAGCTCGACACGATGACAGCCACGCCCGACTCGGCGAGCTGTCGGATGAGCTGGTAGATGTCGACCTTGGCGCCGACGTCCACCCCTCGGGTCGGCTCGTTGAGCAGCAGGACGGAGCACCCGGACAGGAGCGCCCGGCCGAGGAGCACCTTCTGCTGGTTGCCGCCCGAGAGGTTCCCGATGAGCTGTCGGCCGTGCGGCACCCGGATACGCATGAGGTCGCGCAGCCGCGTGAACTGTGCCCGCTCGTCGCTGCCGACCGGCAGGAGCCGCTGACGGAGCGGGAGGGCGGACCTGTCCCTGGAGACCATCGCGTTCTCGGTGACGTCGAGGTGGGGCAGGATCCCCTCCCCCTTGCGGTCCTCGCTCAGCATGAACAGCCCGTTGCGCATGGCCTCCCGGCTCGAGCGCAGGCGGACGGGGCGACCGTCGATGCGTACCTCCCCGCCCATCGCGACGAGGTCGCCGAAGAGAGCGCGGGTGAGCTCGGTGCGGCCCGAGCCGACGAGGCCCGCGAGCCCGAGGATCTCCCCGGCTCGCACGGTGAGGCTGACGGGGCTCGCGACGCCCGGCACCCGCAGCTCACGGACCTCGAGCCGGACGGCGGCGTCACTGGCGCTGCCCGCAGCTCGGTCGAGGGTCTGGGGCTTGCGGCCGAGCATGTGCTCGACGAGGCGCGCCTCGTCGAGCTCGGCGGTGGGCGCGTGCGCGACGAGCTCGCCGTCGCGGAGCACGGCGACGTCGTGGCAGATCTCGAAGATCTCCTCGAGGTGGTGGGAGACGTAGATGATCGCCTTGCCCTGGTTCGCGAGGCGGCGCACGATGCCGTGGAGGCGGCCGATCTCCGCTCCGTTGAGAGCGGCGGTGGGCTCGTCCATGATGAGGACGTCGAACTCGCGGGACAGCGCCCGCGCGATCTCGACCATCTGCCGGTCCCCGACCGTGAGGGACGAGACCGGCCGGTCCGGGTCGAGGTCGAGACCGAGCTGGTCGAGGAGCTCGGCCGTCCGCCGGCGGGTGCCGGGGCCGTCCACGACCCCCGCGGTCGTCGACTCGTGCCCGAGGAACACGTTGTCCGCGATGGACAGCTGGGAGACCAGGCGGAACTCCTGGCTCACCACGCTGATCCCCGCGGCCTGGGAGTCCGCCGAGCCGCGGAACGTCCGGGGCCGGCCCTGGACGGCAACCTCACCCCGGACCGGCGTCTCGATGCCGCCGAGGATCCTGATCAGCGTGCTCTTCCCTGCACCGTTCTCGCCGACCAGTCCGAGGACCTGGCCCGCGCGCAGCTCCAGTGACACTCCCTTGAGCGCGCGGACGCCGGGGTACTCCTGCACGACGTCCTTCACCCGAAGCACTGTCGTCATCGCTCTGTCTCCATCCTTCACGGCCGGGTCCTTCACGGCCGGGTGGGGGCGGCGTCCCCGCACGCCCCCACCCGTCGTCGTCTCAGTCCTGCGCGGCGCGGGACTCGCGGAAGTCGTCCAGGTTCTCCGCCGTGACCATCTCGACCGGGAAGAAGATCGTCTTGCTGGCCTCGTCGTCGTACTCGACCGTGCCGTCGAGCAGCGCGAGGACGGTCTCCACGGCCTTCATGCCCTGGCCGTACGGGTCCTGCGCGACCGACGCGCTCATCAGGCCCTGCTCGATGAGGTCGAGCGCGCCGTCGGCACCGTCGAAACCGATGAGGATGAACCCGTCGGCGACGGACTTGCCAGCCGTCTCCATCGCACGGTGCGCGCCCATCGCCGAGTCGTCGTTCGCGGCGTAGATCACCTCGAGGTCGGGGTTCGCGGACAGCATGTCCTGCGCGGCCGCGAAGCCGCCGTCGACGGTGTCGTTGCCGTCGAGGCTCGACACGATCTCGAAGTTCTCGTGCGCCTCGATGGTGGAGACGAACTCGGCGACCCGCTCCTCGCCGACGACCGAGCCGGCGTGCAGCTCGATGACACCGACCTTGTGCGGGCCGGGGACGTCCCCGAGCTGCTCGATGACGTAGTCGGCGGCGAGCGCGCCGCCCTCGACGTTGTTGGACTGGATGTAGGCGTCGTAGTCACCGGCCGTGCCGATGTCGGCGATGACGACCGGGATCTTGGCGCCGTGCGCCGCGTCGATCGTCGCCGGGAGGGCGGACGGCTGGACCGGGGTGACGATGAGGCCCGAGATGCCCTGGTTGACGAGGTCCAGGCTGCCGGAGACCTGCTGCTGCTGGTCGGACTTCTGGTCGACGACCGTCACGTCGACGCCCGCGGCCTCGGCGCCGGCCTCGACGCCCGCGGCGTAGGACTGCCAGTAGGGGTTCTGCAGGTCGTACACCGAGTACCCGAGGGTGAGCGGGTCCTTGGCCTCGAACTCGGTCACCGGGGCGTCGCCGCTGGCGGCGTCGGCAGCGGGCTCGTCGGCGCCGCTGGCGCAGGCAGTGAGCATCAGGCCCGCGACCGCGAGGGCCGCGACGGAGGTGAGGGTACGCATGGGGTCTCCTTTGACGGAACTGACAGGTGGGTGGAGGGGGCTAGCGGATCGCCGTCGCGAGGCGCCCGGAATTGGCGGCGGGTGCGACGAAGGCGTTGTCGTGGAGGCCTGCCCAGGAGGGCAGGGGGGCGGGGTTGCCCTGGGCGTGCTCGGTGGGCTCGTGGCTGAAGGTCGAGACCTCCCGCACGACGAGCGGCACCGGTGAGTCCGCCGGGCAGCGGAAGGCGTGCAGGTGCTTGCGGTGCATGACGAACTTCGGGTCGCCGGCGCGCAGGCGGACGTAGCTGGTGAGCTCGGCGTAGGAGTCCTCCCGGCCCGCGGGGAGGGCGACTCCCTCGGGCCAGGCAGCGCCCTCGGCCATCGGGGAGAACTCGACGACGTCCTCGTCCCCCACGGACACCGGGCGGTGGGAGTAGAACACCTCCATCTCGCCGAGCACGACCTCGTAGCTCTCGGTCTTGCGCTGGTGGAAGTGCGGCGGGCAGAACTTCCCCGGGTGCACGATCATCAGCTTGTCGCACAGGCCGCCGTACTCGGCGTGGCCAGCCCCCGCGGTCGGCAGGCCGTCGACGGCGGGCTCGTTGAGCGCCTCGAAGATCACCATGACCTCGTACGGCTCACGGGACCACAGGCCGTTGGTGAACGCCTCGTACTGGTCGTCACCGAAGACGATGCCGGCACTGTCGTTGACCATCTCGGCCGTCACGGGGTAGCGCAGAGCACGAGCCAGGCTCGCCGCCTCGTTGAGCCACTCGTCGTACTCCCGGCGGGTGACGTGGTCCCGATTCACAGGATCCTCCTCGTGCAGTCGCTGCGGGCGGCTGGGCTGCCGTGCCCGGTGTCGAACGTTTGTCATCTTTGAACCGGTTCACCTATGAACCGGTTCAACAATGGCCCGTTGTCGTGCCGGTGTCAAACCGCCGGAGGTCACGGTTGGGCAACGACGCTGGACCCGCGGACGACGAGCCGGGGCTCGAAGGCGATGTGTTCGCCAGGTGCCCGCTCGTCGGCCCGGACGAGCAGGCCCGCCGCGGCGGTCCCCATCTCGAAGGCAGGCTGGTGCACCGTCGTCAGCGGCGGGTTGAGGGCCGGGGCGAAGTCCGCGTCGTCGTACCCGACGAGGGCGACGTCCTGCGGGACCCTGGTCCCACGTCGCTGCATGGCCAGGAGCGCGCCGAGGGCGAGCATGTCGTTCACGCACATCACCGCCGAGACCAGCCCCGCAGCGAGCAGCGGCTCGACCGCACGGGCACCCTCCTCGACGGTGAGGTCGCCGACGACGACGTCGACCACGACGTCCGAGGCTCGCAGGCCGCGCTCGGTGACGGCCTGGACGGCCCCCTCACGCCGCTCGGCGCACCACGACACCGAGGTCGGACCGTTGACGAGCGCGATGCGGCGGTGGCCCTGGTCGACCAGGTGACCCATCGCCTGACGAGCGCCCTCGACGTTGTCGAGACTCACCCAGGCACCGGAGGAGCCCGCCGCCTGCCGCTCGAGCGTCACGACACCGAAGCGCCGGTCCTCGAAGGCCGCCCAGTCCTCGGCACGCTCGACGATCGGCGCGATCACCAGACCGTCGACGCCCTGGCTCTCCAGCACCCGCAGGACGTGCCGCTGGCGGGCGGGGTCCTGCCGGGTCGAGCCGACGACCATCGTGAGCCCTGCGCCGTCGGCGACCGTCTCGATGCCGCGGAGCACCGATGCCCAGAACGGGTTCCCGACGTCGGGGACGACGACGCCGATGAGCTCGGACCTGCGGCTGCGAAGCTGCCCTGCCGCCCGCGACGGCACGAACCCGAGCTCTCGCATCGCGCGCTCGACACGCTCGCGCGTCTTGGGCACCACGCGGTCAGGATTGTTGAGGACGTTGGAGACGGTACCGAGGGACACGCCGGCCATCGCCGCCACCTCGCGGACCCCGACCGACCGACCGGGCCGTTCCGGCGTGTCAGATTCTGCAGCCATTGCTCTCGTCATACCCGTTCGTCGCGGTGTCGTGGGTCTCCCCCGGCAGAGGCTCACAGTACGCGGGCGGGTTCCACCGACGGCGCCGTGGCGCGGCCAGGGGCTGTGCAGGCGTGCCCCCGGGCAGCCGTGAGCCGCTCCCGCCGCACGGGCGCGCCGGGAGGACGAGCGAGCCGTCAGAGGCGCTTGACCAGCGGGAAGGTGATCGTCTCGCGGATGCCCTGGCCCGTGAGGGCCATGAGGAGGCGGTCGATCCCCATGCCCATGCCACCGGCCGGCGGCATGCCCTGCTCCATCGCCTGGAGGAAGTCCTCGTCCAGGACCATGGCCTCCGGGTCGCCCGCCGCGGCCACGAGCGCCTGCGCCGCGAAGCGCTCGCGCTGGACGACGGGGTCGACGAGCTCGGAGTAGGCGGTGGCGAGCTCGAAGCCGCGCACGTACAGGTCCCACTTCTCCACGACGCCCGGCACGGAGCGGTGCTCGCGGGTGAGCGGGGAGGTGTCCACGGGGTAGTCGCGCACGAAGGTCGGGGCGTGGAGGTGGTCGCCCACGAGGTGCTCCCACAGCTCCTCGACGACCTTGCCCGCCGTGTAGTGCGGGGCCACGGGCACCTCGAGGCGCTCGGCGTGGCGGGTGAGCTCCTCGAGGGAGGTCTGCGGGGTGACCTCCTCGCCGAGGGCGGCGCTGAGCGAGGGGAACAGGGACAGCTCGTCCCACTCGCCCCCGAGCTCGTACTCGCTGCCGTCGGCCAGGGTGACCGTCGTGGTGCCGAAGGCGTCCTGCGCCGCGCGCTGGACGAGGTGGCGGGTGAGCTCGGCCATCGTGTCGTACGAGCCGTAGGCCTCGTAGGCCTCGAGCATGGCGAACTCCGGGGAGTGGCTGGAGTCGGCGCCCTCGTTGCGGAAGTTGCGGTTGATCTCGAAGACGCGGTCGATCCCGCCCACGACGGCCCGCTTGAGGAAGAGCTCGGGCGCGATGCGGAGGTAGAGGTCGACGTCATAGGCGTTCATGTGGGTGACGAAGGGCCGTGCGGCGGCGCCACCGGGCTGCACCTGGAGCATCGGCGTCTCGATCTCGAGGAAGTCGCGCTCGTCGAGGTTGCGCCGCAGCGACCTCACGACGGCGGCGCGGGTGCGGACCATGTCGCGGGCGGCCGGGCGCATGATGAGGTCGAGGTGGCGCCGACGCACGCGCCCCTCCTCGGAGAGCGCGACCTGCTCGCCGTCCTCGGTCTCGTAGGTCTTGGGCAGCGGGCGCAGGGACTTGGCGGCAAGCCGGTAGGAGTCGGCGAAGATGCTCAGCTCCCCGCGGCGGGAGGCGATGACGCGGCCCTGGACGAAGAGGTGGTCCCCGAGGTCGACGTCGGCCTTGAAGGAGGCCAGCGCCTCCTCCCCGACCTCCGCGCGGGAGAGCATCGCCTGCAGGCGGGTGCCGTCCCCGCTCTGGAGCGTGACGAAGCACAGCTTGCCCGTGTTGCGCAGGTACATGACCCGGCCGGCGACGCCGACGACGTCGTCCGTCTCCTCCCCCGCCTCCAGCCCGGTGTACCTCTCCCGGACGGCGGGGATCGTCGTCGTCACCGGGAGGGTGACGGGGTAGGGGTCGACACCCTCGGCCAGCATCCGGGCGCGCTTCTCGGCACGCACCCGGACCTGCTCGGGAACGTCCTGGTCGTGGTCCTCGGGGGCCGGCACGGTGGGGGTCGTCTCACTCACCCCCCGATCCTATCCAGCGGCACGTCGGGCCCGGGCCCGGCGCTATCCTCGTGCGGACGCGCCGGGCCGAGGCGGCGCACGAGGGGACGGGTGATGGGCGCGACGAGCACCGGCGCGACGGGCGACGCAGAGGCCGGTCCCGGCGCGGACGCCGTCAGCCAGCCCGGCCTCTTCGACATCCCCCCGGGTGCCCGCCGCACGCCCGTGCGGGTGGTGCTTCTCACCGGGCCCTCGGGCTCGGGCAAGACCTCCCTCACCGGCCGGCTCGGCCTGCCGGTCGTCTCGCTCGACGACTTCTACCGCGACGGCGACCACCCGGAGCTGCCGCGCCGATACGGGATCGTCGACTGGGACGACCCGCGCAGCTGGGACCGCGAGGGGGCGCTGGCCGCGCTCCTCGAGATCGCCCGCACCGGCCGCGCGGAGGTGCCGCTCTACGACATCCCGACCAACCGGCGCACGACGACCACCCAGTTCGACGCCGGCGGCAGCCCCATCGTCCTCGCCGAGGGGATCTTCGCCGCCGAGCTCATCGCGGACTGCCGCGACGAGGACATCCTCGCCGACGCCCTGTGCCTGTGGCGCCCGCGCCTGCAGACCTTCTGGTTCCGGCTCCTGCGCGACCTCGGCGAGGCCCGCAAGCCCCCGCTCACGCTGCTGCGGCGCGGCCTCAACCTCGCGCGGGTCGAGCCGGGGATGATCGCCGAGCTCGAGCGCCGCGGTGCCCGCAGGATGCGCGTGGCCGAGGCGGAGCAGTACATCCGCTCGCTGGCCACCCGCCCCTAGATCCGCATATGCGGGAAAAGCACGGCCTCAACGCGTACGACGCCGCACTTTTCGCGCATATGCGGAGAGGGGGGCGGTGGGCGCGGCGTCAGGCGAGCAGGGCGGTGATCGCGAGGATCACCGGGACCGAGCCGATCGTCGAGAGGAAGATCGCGTCGCGGGCCAGCACGACGCCGCGGTCGTAGCGGCTGGCGACGACGAAGACGTTCTGCGCCGTCGGGAGCGCCGCGAGGACGGCGACGGCGTAGAGGGCGGTGTCCTGCAGGCCCAGCGCCACGCCGACGAGGTAGGCGAGGGCGGGCTGGACGAGGAGCTTGAGCCCGACGACGAGCACGAGCTCGCGCGCCGGTGAGCCCGCCCCGGGCTTGGGACCCAGGCGCAGGGAGACCCCGTAGGCGAGCAGCATCGCGGGCACGGCCATCCCGCCGAGCAGGTCGACCGGCGCGCGGACGACGCTCGGGAGCTGCAGGCCGGTGAGCGCGAGGACGAGCCCGAGCACCGCGCCGAGCATGAGCGGGTTGCGCACGGTGCGCAGCGCGAGCCGTCCCACGCCCATCCCGCGTCCCGCCGTCGTGCGGTCGAGGACCGCGAGGGCGAGGGGCTGCAGCAGCACGAGCTGGAGCAGGATGACCGGGGCGACGAGGGCAGCGTCCCCGAGCACGTAGGCAGCGACCGGCAGCCCGAGGTTGCCGGCGTTGACGTACATCGAGCACAGCCCGGCGACGACCGTCTCGGGTGCGGGCCGCCGCGCCACCACCCGCGACAGGAGCAGGTAGAGGGCCAGCGCACCCGCGACGGCGCCGGTGGTGGCCACGAGGTTGGCCGAGAAGACGGCGTGGACGTCGGCGTCGGCCACGACGGTGAGCAGCAGCGCGGGGCTGGCGACCCAGAAGGCCAGCCGGACGAGCATCGTCTGGCTGGCGTAGGTGAGGAAGCCGACGTGCGCGAGGACGGCGCCGAGGGCGATGAGCGCCGCGAGCGCGGCGAAGCCCTCGAGGACGCCGGTCACCTCAGCGTGGCCCGGTGACTGCCTCGGCGCGGTAGTCGGCGAAGGGGACGCCGCTGGGCTCGACGGGGTAGGACACGTCGTCCGCCGCGGCGGGCAGCTGGGCCGGCTCCTGGCCGACGTCGAGGATGCGGTTGTGCTCGTCGACGAAGACGACCGACGGCTCGTAGCTGCGCGCGTCGGCGTCGCTGAGCATGCCGTAGGCGATGAGGATGACGAGGTCGCCGGGGTGGACGTGGTGGGCGGCCGCCCCGTTGATCTGGATGTCGCCCCTGCCCCGCTCGCCGGGGATGACGTAGGTGGTGAGCCGCGAGCCGTTGGTGATGTCGACGACGTCGACCTGCTGGCCGGGCAGGAGGTCCGCGGCGTCCAGGAGGTCGGCGTCCACGGTGATGGAGCCGACGTAGTGGAGGTCCGCCGCCGTCACGGTGGCGCGGTGGATCTTGCCGATGAGCATGGGTCGCTGCAGCGAGCTGGGCGCTGGCATCGTCACTCGTCCTTCCAGAGGTCGAGAATCGTGTTGTCGATGAGCCGGGTGGTCCCGACCCAGGCGGCGACGACGAGGAGGGCGGGGCCGCTCGCGTCCGCGGGCACGGCCTCCATCGTCTCAGGGTCGACGAGCTCGAGATAGTCGAGCCGCACGCCCGGCTCGGCGACCAGACGCTCGCGCGCGGCGGCCAGCACCTGCTCGGCACCGGCGCCGGCGGCCCCGCGAGCCGCGTCGAGTGCGCCGGACAGCGCGAGGGCGGCGGCCCGGTCGGTGCCGCTGAGGTAGGCGTTGCGGCTGCTCATCGCCAGGCCGTCGGGCTCACGGCGGATCGGCACGCCGACCACCTCGACGTCGACGTCGAGGTCGCGCACCATCGCCCGGACGAGCGCGAGCTGCTGGGCGTCCTTCTGCCCGAAGAGCGCCACGTGCGGCCGCGTGAGGTGGAGGAGCTTGAGGACGACGGTGAGGACGCCGGCGAAGTGGGTGGGCCGGGTGGCGCCCTCGAGGACGGCCGCGAGCGGGCCCGGCTCGACCCGCACGCGCGGGTCGCCGTTCGGGTACATCGTCTCGGGGTCCGGGGCGAAGACGACGTCGGCGCCCACCTCCGCCAGCTTGGCGAGGTCCGCCTCGAGGTCCCGCGGGTAGGCGTCGAGGTCCTCCCCCGGCGCGAACTGGAGCGGGTTGACGAAGATCGTCACGACGACGTGGTCGGCCCGGCGACGGGCCTCGCGCACGAGGTCGAGGTGACCCTCGTGCAGCGCCCCCATCGTCATGACGACGGCGCGTGTGCCGCGCTGCCGGTCGAGCACCTCCCGCAGGTCCGCCCGGGTGCGCACGAGCACCGGCGACGGCGCGGGGGCCGCGGGCGCGTCGTCGTCGGCCGCCGGGTGGGCGGGGACGGGGGTCTCGGCGACGGCGTCGAGCAGGAGCTGGGCGGCGGAGTCGGTGAGGCGGCCCGCGGACCAGGCCCGCTGCGTGGTGACGCGGGCGAGGGTGCGGTAGGCCGGGGGGAGGTCGGCGAGTCCGGAGTCCTCGGCGGCGAGGGCCGCGAGGCTGGCCAGGTGCTCGGCGACGGTGCCGGCGTCCCCGCGCAGGACGGGGCCGGTGAGCGCGAGCTCGCCGTCGCGCAGGGTGCCGTCGAGGGCCGCGGTGAGGAGCGGGCCGAGGTAGAGCCCCGGCTCGTCGACGCCGGCGCGGCCGAGCACGCGCATCGCCTGGGTCACGAGGGTGACGAGGTGGTTCGCGCCGTGCGCGAGGGCCGCGTGGTAGAGCGGGCGCGCCGACTCGGGCAGCGCGACGGGCTCGCCACCGATCTCGACGACGAGCGCCTGGCCGATCGGCAGCACCGGCGCGGGCGCGGTGACGGCGAAGGGGCAGCCGACCAGCCGCGAGAGGTCGATGCTCGTGCCGGTGAAGGTCATCGCCGGGTGCAGGGCCACGGGGATCGCTCCCGCGCGCTGCGCGGGCGCGAGGACGCCGGTGCCGAAGCGGCCGGCGGTGTGGACGACGATCTGCCCGGCCTGCCAGCCGCCGGTGTCGGCGATGCCCTGGACGAGGCCGGCGAGGGCGTCGTCGGGAACGGTGAGGAGGACGAGCTCGGCGCGCTCGACGATCTCGGGGACCTCGAGCACCGGGACGCCCGGCAGGAGCGCGTCGACGCGGTCGCGGCTGTCCTCGGACACCGCACTGGCGCCGACGACGCTGTGCCCGGCGGCCCGCAGCGCGCTGCCGAGGACGGCGCCGACGCGGCCCGCGCCGACGACGCCCACGCCGAGTCGTCCGGGTCGGGACGACGGCGGGACGTCTCCAGGCACGCTCGCGCTCACCGCGCCATTATCGCTCCGCCCGCCGGCACGGGGGCGGTGACGTCGGACACCGCCGGCCGGCTCAGCGGCCTGTGGGCGGACCCTGGACCGGCCGTCCGGCGGGCGGAGGTGGTGCCTGGGGCGCACCGGCCGGCGGGGGCGGCACGTCGTGGCGAGGCGCAGCGGCGGGCGGAGGCGGGCTCGTGGGAGCACCGGCGGGAGGCGGGACCTGGACGGGAGGTCCGGCCGGGGGCGCCTGCACCGGCGGACCCGACGGCGGCGCCTGGACAGGCGATCCCGCGGGCGGCGCCTGGACAGGCGATCCCGCGGGCGGCGCCTGGACAGGCGATCCCGCGGGCGGCGCCTGGACGGGAGATCCCGCGGGCGGCGCGTGGACGGGAGATCCCGCGGGCGGCGCGTGGACGGGAGATCCCGTCGGCGCCGCGTGGACCGGGCTGCCCGCGGGCGGCGGGGGCGCGTCGGTGCCCGCCGTGCCGGGCTGCTGGGCGGCCGGGCCGACGAGACCCACCCGGCGCATCCACTCCTCGGGGGACTCGCGGTGCCGGGCGGCGCGGGAGCGCTCGGAGGCCTCGCGGAGGATGGCGAGCGCCGTCATCTCCTCGAGGTGGTGCGCGGTGGTCGCGACCGAGCCGCCGACCGTGGCGGCGACGACGTTGGCGATCCCGACGCGTCGCTCCAGCGGCCCCTGGCTCAGGGCCAGGGACTGGGTGCGCTCGTGCGGCACGATCGCCAGCGCGCGGTTGAAGCGGCCGGTGCGCATGAGGACCGCGCTCTCGGTGAGCTGGATGCCGTTGCGCCGCCACGAGAGCGGGTCGAGCCAGCGGGCGCCGCGGGGGCTCGTGGCGAAGCCGGCGGCGTCACCGGAGCCCTCGAGCGCGGCGTCGATGACGGCCTGCGGGTCGGGGACGCCGAGGTCGGGCAGGACGAGCCACAGCGCGGTCAGGGCGTCGCCCCGGGAGCCGACGGGCAGCAGCACGGTGCCCGTCGTCGACTCCATCTGGTTCTCCAGACCCCCGTAGCCCGCGACGTTCACCTCCACGCGCCACCAGCCGCGGCGGCGCCACAGGAGCGGCTGCTTGAGGCCGACCGTGTGGATGCGGCCCGGGGGGACCGTCTGGGTGCGCTGCTCGAGCAGGCCGTAGCGCAGGCGGATGCCGTCGGCGGAGATCGCCGCGCGGAAGTTGAAACCGCCGGTGAACCGGCCCCACAGGTAGGTGCCCCACCCGATGAAGCCCGGCAGCGCACCGGCGAGCGGCGCGAAGCTCTCGGCGACGATCGCCGCGACGAGAAGACCGCCGAGGACGAGGACGAGCGCGATCATCGAGCCCGAGAGCACGAGCGAGCCGACGAGCCGGCCGGTGGGGACCGTGAGCAGCTCCCGCTCGACCTCGGTCCGGAGCGGGGTGACGGCGGGGGCGTCGACGGCGGCCGGCTCACCACCCGACGGAGGTGCCGGCGTCGTCGTCGTGCCGCGGTCCGCGGCCCGGTCCAGGACCTCCCGACGCAGCCGCTGGGCCTCCTCCTCCTTGAGGAAGGCGAGGACGACCGACGAGCCGGTGCCGCCCGCCGTCTCGATCTTCAGCTGGGCCAGACCGAAGAGGCGCGCGAGGAGCGGCTGGACGACGTCCACCGCCTGGATGCGGTTGAGGCGCGCGTGGCGCTGCTGGCGGAAGAGGATGCCGCTGTGGAGGAAGACGGCGTCGCGCCCGACGGCGTAGCGCATCATCCGCCACGACAGCACCGAGTACACGGTGAGGACGAGGAGGAGCAGGAGGACGGCGCCGCCACCGATGAGCAGGACCAGCGTCCAGTCGACGGTCTCGCGGTCCTCCCACACCTCGGCGAGGAGCTGGGTGTTCTGCCAGACCAGCACCGCGAAGAGCGCGACGATGACCTTCCACGCGTTGAGGACGGGCGTGACCTTGTGGACACGCCGCCAGTCGACGTGCTCCTCGGGAGCCGGCTGCTGCTCGGTGCTCACAGGCCGGCCAGCCTCGACTCGCCGCGCTCGCTGAGGCGGTCACGCAGCCGGGACGCCTCCTCCGGCGGCAGGCCGGGGATCGAGGCGTCGGTCTGCGCGGAGGCCGTGTGGAGCTGGACCTTGGCGACGTTCGCCCAGCGGTCCATCGGGCCGGCCTGGACGTCGACGTACTGCATGCGGCCGTAGGGGACGACGGTGAGCTGGCGGAAGAGGATGCCCTTGCGGATGAGGAGGTCCTCCTCGCGCTCGGCGTAGCCGATCGAGCGCACCTGGCGCGGGACGAGCCAGCCCAGCCACACGACGAGCAGGACGAGCACGCCGATCGGGATGGACCACCACCAGCCGGGGAAGAGGACGGCGAGGACGATGAGCGCGACGAGCGGCAGCCCCAGCCACACCGCCACCGAGATGAGCCGCACCTTGGTGAGGCCGGTCGAGACGGGTGTGAAGGTGAGGCCCTCGGGTGCGAACGGGTTGCGTGTCGCTCCTCGCCGGCCTGGCATGTCGCTCATGAGTGGTCCTCTCGTCAGTCAGCACCGAGAGCCTCCCACACCCCCCGCCCACCCCTCGCATATGGGTGAATATCGCGGACAGTGTTCCCCAGGAGCAGTAGGACTCCCACATATGGCGGGTTGGCGGGTGGGGGAGGTCGGGCTCCGGAGAGCACGGTGCTCCACAGGGCGCGGGTGGGGCGGCACGGGCCACCGTCTCGCGTTGTGGCCCGGACTGAAGGTCGACGTCGGCGCGAGAGTGCTGCCATGTCCATCGACCCAGTCCCCGCCTCCTTCGCCCGGGCCGCGGAGAAGGACTGCGTTACGCCGCTCCTCACCCGTGACGCCGCCGCTCATGGACTCACCCCGTCCCTGCTCCGACGCAAGGCCTATCGCCGCGTGTTCCACGGCGTCCACCTCCCCGTCGACGCAGCAGACGACACGTGGACGCGTGCCCACGCCGCTCTGGCACTCACGGGGCAGGGAGCCGTGGCCAGCTTCACGACGGCGGCGCGGCTGTGGGGTGCCGCGGTTCCCGAGGACGCCGACATCCACGTCAGCGTGGCCACCGCCGCTGAGCGTCGTGCGGTGGAAGGCATCACCTTCCACGTCGACCAGGGCCTGGTTCCCGAGCACCACGTCCGCGGCGTCCGGGTGACCTCGCCGGAGCACACGTTCATCGACCTGGCACGACGGCTGAGCCTCGTGGACCTCGTCGTCGTCGGGGACGGCCTGGTGAGGAACGGCCACACGACGCCCGAGATGCTCCGAACCGCCTGCCTCGCGAGCAGGCGCAAGGGAAGCGTGGCAGCCAGGCGTGCCAGCATGTACGTCCGGACAGGCGTCGAGTCCCCGATGGAGACACGCCTGCGCATGCTCGTCATCCTCGCCGGTCTGCCCGAGCCCGAGCTGCAGATCGAGATCCGGCTCGAGGACGGCACCGTCGTCTACCGCCTTGACATGGGCTACGTCGCGGCGCTCCTCGGCTTCGAGTACGACGGGCGACACCACGCCGAGGACCCTGAGCAGTGGGACCACGACGTCTCTCGGCGCGAGTACCTCGACTCCATCGGCTGGCGCATCATCGTCATCAGAGCGGCGGACATCTACCAGCACCCGGACCAGACCCTCGCCCGGATCGTGACCGCCATGAAGGCGGCGGGCGCACCCGTCCCGGCTCTGTCGACCACCTGGGCTCGCCACTTCCCCGGCCGCTCCTCCTAACCCCTTCGCATATGCGCGAAACCCGCACGCTGCGCGCCAGAATGGCAGCAATTTTCGCGCATATGCGCTTAGCGGGTCAGGCGGGTTCGGGGTCGTCCTCCGGGGGGAGGCGGCACCACTGCTCGACCACCAACGCCACGACCAGGAGAGCCAGGGCCGCAAGGCCCGCGGCGCCGGACCAGACGGCGTGGTCACGCAGCGCGGGGGCGGAGATGTTGGTCCAGGCGATGGCCACCTGGGCGGCGAAGTAGCCGGTGAAGGCGGCGCCGCACAGCGAGCAGGCCTTGGCGAACATCGCCACGCGCGCCGCGCGCAGGTGGTCCATGCGCGTGGTGCGCCCCTCGGTGAGACGGCGCACCGAGCGGCCCAGGAGGAGGAGGACGACGGCGACGACGGCGAGGACCAGCCACGTCTGCGCCGACACCGGCACGACGGTGCCGCTGCGCGCCTCGAGCACGGTGAGCCCCAGGTAGGCGACCGCGCCCACGACGACGCCCGTGCCCAGCAGCGTCTGCCAGCTCGTCCTGCGCATCAGGCCTCCCACCAGTCCTCGGCCACCCAGTCGACCGGCCCGAGACCGGCCGCGAGCTCGGCCACCGGGCCGTGCCCGGGGAGCACCGCCTCCGGCTGCACCCGCGCCCACGGCGCGAGGACGAAGGCCCGCTCGTGGGCACGCGGGTGCGGGAGGGTGAGGTCGGCGTCCTGCCAGGTGAGTGCGCCGGCCGCGACGAGGTCGAGGTCGAGCGGCCGCGCGCCCCAGCGCTCCTCGCGCACCCGTCCGTGGCCCAGCTCCACCCCCTGGCACAGCGCGAGCAGCTCGCGCGGCGGCAGGTCGGTGCGCAGGACGGCGACGGCGTTGAGGTAGTCGGGCTGGGGACCCGCACCGGGCAGGGTGAGGGCTTCCGAGCGCAGCAGCGGGGAGACCGCGGCGACGGTGACGCGGGGGTGCTGCGCGAGCTGGGTGAGCGCCGCGGCGAGCGTGGCCCGCACGTCCCCGAGGTTCCCGCCGAGGGCGAGGACGACGTCGCGGGCGCCGTCGCCGTCGTCGGCCCGGCGGTGGACGTGGACGGTGACGTCGGCGAAGGGCACCGGGACCGGTGCCTGCGGCTTGTGGACGGTGACGTCGACGGCGAGCACCCTCGGGTGGGCGAGCACCCGCTCGGCGATGGTCGCTGCGACGGTCTCGACGAGGTCGACGGGCGGCCCGGCGAGGACGTCGACGACCTCGCGCGCGACCTCGGCGTAGTTGACCGTCAGGGAGAGGTCGTCCCCGGCGGCGGCCGCGCGGGTGTCGAGGTGGAGGACGACGTCGGCGCTGAACTCCTGGCCCAGCTCCCGCTCCGCAGCGAGGACGCCGTGCCGGCCGCGGGCCCGCAGCCCCGTCAGGGTGATCCGGTCGGTCATGACGCCCCCCTCGCGGCCGCGAGGGCCTCGCCCACCCGCACCGCGTCGCGGCTGCCGGGCACCTCGTGGACGCGCACGCCCCACGCGCCGGCCGCGGCCACGAGCGCCGAGACGGCCGCCGTCGCCGCGTCGCGGGCGAGCGGCGCCGCGGGGTTGCCGTCCTCCCCCGCGAGCAGGGTGCCGAGGAAGCGCTTGCGGGAGGCGCCGACGAGCACGGGGTACCCGAGCGCCTGGATCCGGTCGAGGTGGGCGAGCAGCTGCCAGTTGTGCCCGGCGTCCTTGGCGAAGCCCAGCCCGGGGTCCAGGACGAGCAGCTCCGGGTCCAGGCCCGCGCCCAGCGCGACCTCCACCCGCGCCGCGAGCTCGGCGCAGACCTCGCTGACGACCCTGTCGTACACGGCACGCTCGTTCATCGTCGCGGGGTCCCCGCGCCAGTGGCCGAGCACGTACCAGGCGCCGTGGCGGGCGGTGACGGCGAGGATGTCGGGGTCGGCGAGCCCGCCGGAGACGTCGTTGACGACGACGGCGCCCGCCCGCAGGCAGGCCTCGGCCGTCTCGGCGTGGACGGTGTCGACGCTGACGACGGCGCCCTGGGCGGCGAGCTCGGTGACGACGGGCAGGACGCGGTCGATCTCGGCGGCCGGCGGCACGCGCTCGGAGCCCGGCCGGGTGGACTCCCCACCGACGTCGAGGAGGTCGGCGCCCTGCGCGAGGAGCTCCCGGCCGCGGCGGAGCGCGGCGTCCGGGCGGTCCCAGCGTCCGCCGTCGGAGAAGGAGTCGGGGGTGACGTTGACGACGCCCATGACGAGCGTCCGGCCGACCCTCGCGAGGTCGGCGGCCCGTGCTCGAGAGCTGCCCACCGGCCCAGGATAGGGGGCGGCCACGTCAGCGGCGGGGCGCGATGAGGCTCATCGCCTCCGCGCGCGTGGCAGCCTGACGCATCTGGCCACGGACGGCGGAGGTGATCGTCCGGGCGCCGGGCTTGCGGACCCCGCGCATCGACATGCACAGGTGCTCGCACTCGATGACGACGATGACGCCCTGCGGGTCCAGGTGCGTGACGAGCGCGTCGGCGATCTGCGAGGTGAGCCGCTCCTGCACCTGCGGACGGCGGGCGAAGGTCTCCACGAGCCGGGCGATCTTGCTCAGCCCGGTGACACGGCCCTGGTGCCCGGGGATGTACCCGACGTGCGCGACGCCGTGGAAGGGCAGCAGGTGGTGCTCGCAGGTGGAGTACACCTCGATGTCCCGTACGAGGATCATCTCCTCGTGGCCGAGGTCGAAGGTCGTCGCGAGGACCTCGGCCGGGTCGGTCCGCATCCCCGCGAAGATCTCCTGCAGGGCGCGCGCCACCCGGGCGGGGGTGTCGCGCAGGCCCTCGCGGTCCGGGTCCTCCCCGACGGCGACGAGCAGGTCACGCACCGCCGCCCGGACGCCCTCGGCGTCGTAGGGGCGCGCGGCCCCGGCGTCGTCCGGGAGGGCTGCCGGCTCCTCGGCCATCACAGTCCCTCGGCCGGGCCGCCGACCTGCCCCGACGGCGGGACCTCGCCCAGCCCGGGGCCCTCGCCGCCGGCCGCGGCCGCCTCGTCCTGCGGGAGCATGCCGTCGTCGCCGGTCCGCTGCTCGGCGGGCGTGCGGACCGGGGGACGGTCGGACACGGTGCGGGTGGCCGAGGAGAGCCACACCGGCCGGGGCTCGCGCTTGGTGATGGGCGCGAAGATCGCCGCGAGCTCCTTCTCGTTGAGGGTCTCGTGCTCGAGCAGCTCCAGCACGAGGGTGTCGAGGACGTCGCGGTACTCGTGGAGGATCTCCCAGGCCTCGTCGTGCGCGGAGTCGATGAGGCGGCGGACCTCCTCGTCGACGATCCGGGCGATGTCCTCGGAGTAGTCGCGCTGGTGGCCCATGTCGCGGCCGAGGAAGGGCTCGCCGGTGTCGCTGCCGAGCTTGACCGCACCGACCCGGTCGCTCATCCCGTACTGGGTGACCATCTTGCGGGCCAGGCCGGTCGCCTTCTCGATGTCGTTGGAGGCGCCGGTGGTGGGGTCGTGGAAGACGATCTCCTCGGCGACGCGCCCGCCCATGGCGTAGACGAGCTGGTCGAGGAGCTCGTTGCGGGTCGTGGAGTACTTGTCCTCGCTCGGCATGACCATCGTGTAGCCCAGGGCGCGGCCGCGGGGAAGGATCGTCACCTTGGTCACCGGGTCGGTGTACCGGAGGACCGCCGCCGTGAGGGCGTGGCCGCCCTCGTGGTAGGCGGTGATCTTCTTCTCCTTCTCGTTCATCAGGCGGGTCCGCTTCTGCGGCCCGGCGATGACGCGGTCGATCGCCTCGTCCAGCGCGCGGTCGTCGATGAGGTCGGCGCCGGAGCGGGCGGTGAGGAGGGCGGCCTCGTTGAGGACGTTCGCCAGGTCCGCGCCGGTGAAGCCGGGGGTGCGCTTGGCGACCATCTCGAGGTCGATCTCGGGGACCATCGGCTTGCCGCGGGCGTGGACCCGGAGGATCGCGGTGCGGCCCTGGAGGTCGGGCGCCTCGACGGTGATCTGGCGGTCGAAGCGCCCGGGACGCAGGAGGGCGGGGTCGAGGATGTCGGGCCGGTTCGTGGCCGCGATGAGGATGACGTTGGTGTTGACGTCGAAGCCGTCCATCTCGACGAGCATCTGGTTGAGCGTCTGCTCGCGCTCGTCGTGCCCGCCGCCCATGCCGGCGCCGCGGTGGCGCCCGACGGCGTCGATCTCGTCGACGAAGATGATGGCGGGGGCGTTGGACTTGGCCTGCTCGAAGAGGTCGCGCACGCGGGAGGCGCCGACGCCGACGAACATCTCGACGAAGTCCGAGCCGGAGATCGAGTAGAAGGGCACCCCGGCCTCGCCGGCGACGGCGCGGGCGAGGAGCGTCTTGCCGGTCCCGGGCGGGCCGTACAGGAGGACGCCCTTGGGGATCTTGGCCCCCACGGCCTGGAACTTCGTCGGGTCCTCGAGGAACTCGCGGATCTCCTCGAGCTCCTCGACGGCCTCGTCCGCGCCGGCGACGTCGGCGAAGGTGACCTGCGGGTTCTCCTTGTTGACCATCTTGGCCTTGGACTTGCCGAACTTCATCATCCCGCCGCCGCCCTGCATGCGGGACAGCAGGAACCAGAAGACGCCGAGGAGGATGAGCATCGGCAGCAGGAGGCTGAGCGCGGAGGACCAGAACGAGGGGCGCGGCACCTCGGAGTTGAAGCCGTCAGCGGGGTCGGCCGCGGCGATCGCGTCCATGACCGTCTCGCCCTGGGGGGTCGCGTAGTAGAAGGCGACGAGGTCACCCTTGTCCTCGAAGTCCTCGCTGAGGACGAGCTCGACCCGCTGGGTGGTGTCGGTGACCTCCGCCTGCTCGACGGTGTCGCCGGCGAGCAGCTCCAGGCCGTCGGAGGTGTCGATCTCCTCGGGGCTCTCCCCGGTGAGCATCGAGGCGCCGAGGTAGGCGAGGACGAGGACGAGGACGACCCACACGATGGGGCCGCGGAGCAGCTTCTTGGCGTTCATCGGTGGCGGCGCGACGGCCGGGTCCCTCCTGCTCGATCGATCATCGTTTGACGTTACACGTACAGTCCGCGCAGGCGGGCGCGTGTTCGCCCAGGGCAGGACGGCCTCCCTGCCGGTGCCGGGAGGCCGCGCACGGGGTGCTCAGCCGTTGTAGACGTGGGGTGCCAGCGTGCCGACGAACGGCAGGTGGCGGTACTTCTCGGCGAAGTCCAGGCCGTAGCCGATGACGAACTCCGGCGGGATGTCGAAGCCGACGTAGCGGACGTCGACCTCGACCTTGGCGGCCTCCGGCTTGCGCAGCAGGGTGGCGATCTCGACGGATGCCGGGCCGCGGCTGCGGAGGTTCGACACGAGCCAGGACAGCGTGAGCCCGGAGTCGATGATGTCCTCGACGATGAGCACGTGGCGCCCGTGCAGGTCGGTGTCGAGGTCCTTGAGGATGCGCACCACGCCGGAGGACTTGGTGCCCGACCCGTAGGACGACACCGCCATCCAGTCCATCTCGATGCTGGTGTGCATGCGGCGGGAGAGGTCGGCCATGACCATGACGGCTCCGCGCAGCACCCCGACGAGCAGGAGGTCCTTGCCGGCGTAGTCGGCGTCGATCTCGGCCGCCATCTCGTCGAGCCGGGCCTCGATCTGCTCCTTGGACAGCAGGACCTTCTCGAGGTCGTCTCCCATGTCGCTGGCGTCCACGCGCACTCCCTCACTCACCTGCGCCGCGCTCGCCGCGGCGGCCGAAGGTCAGCCTGCCACACCGACGCCCGGCGGTGACAGCGCCGGGCAGCGACAGCGGCCCCTGGCCCCGGTAGTCCGTGACCAGCGCCTCGAGGGCCGCGACGTGCGTCGCTGTGAGCGCTCCGGGCGGGCACCCGGCCGCCGTGGCGGCCCGGTGGAGGACCCGTCCCCGCAGCGCGGGGTGCGCACGGGCGAGGACGACGACGTCGAGTCCCACCTCACCCGGCCCGCCCTCCGCCGCGTCACCCTCCGGGGTGGGCAGGCCCGCTCGTGCCGCCAGCTCGGCGGCAGCGGCGGCGAGGTAGTCCTCGTCCTCGCGCAGCCGCCGCGCGGTACGGGCCAGCGCCTCGGGCACGCCCGGCCCGAGGGCCTCGGTGAGGGCCGGCAGGACCTGGTGGCGGACGGCGGAGCGGCGCAGCGGGCCACCGTCCGCGCGGCGCCACGGACCGTCCGGTGCGTTCGTCGGGTCCTCGGCCCACGGCAGCCCGAGGGCCGTGCACACGGCCTCGGTGTCGCGGCGCCGCAGGCCGAGCAGGGGGCGGCGCCACAGTCCGGCGGCGGGCGCCATCCCGGCCAGCGAGCGGCCCCCGGAGCCGCGGCCCAGCCTGAGGAGGACCGTCTCGGCCTGGTCGTCCAGGGTGTGCCCGAGCAGCACGGCGGCGGCCCCGGTCTCCGTCGCGGCCTCCTCGAGCGCGGCGTAGCGGGCCGTGCGGGCGGCGGCCTCCGGGCCACCGGGCCCGCCGACGTCTACGCCGCGCACCTGGACCGGGTCGAGCCCGAGAGCCCGGCACGCGGCCGCGGCCTCGCGGGCGACGTCGTCGCTGCCGGCGCGCAGCCGGTGGTCGACGACGACCGCCCCGCCCAGCAGCCCCGCCCGCGGGGCGACGAAGGCGGTCGCCGCGGCCAGGGCGAGGGAGTCGGCGCCGCCCGAGCAGGCGACGAGGACGAGGGAGCCCGCAGGCAGGTCCGCGAGCGCCGCCCGGACGGCGGTGCGGGCGGCGGCCACCGCCGGGGCGGGACCGGCCACGGCTCAGCCGTGGACCCGGCGCACCCAGGCGGTCGGGTCGGCGATCTCGGCGGGGGTCGGCAGGTTCTCGGGGGCGGCCCACACGGCGTTGAGGCCGTTGTGGCCCACCCGGTGGACGACCCCGCGGACGAAGTCGGCGCCGTTGCGGTACTGGGCGATCTTCGCGTCCATCCCCATGAGCCGGCGGGTGATGACGTCCAGGGTTCCGGTGCCCTCGCGGCGGCGGTCGAACTGGGTGCGGATGCGGGCCACGGAGGGCAGCACGCGCGGCCCGACGGCGTCCATGACGACGTCGGCGTGCCCCTCGAGCAGCGACATGACGGCGACGACCTCCGCGAGGCGCTCACGCTCGTCGTCGGTGAGCACGGCGTCGACGAGCGGGCCGGCGAGGGCCTGCGCCGTCGGGGTCTCCCCTCGGGGCGTGGTGACGGCCTCGACGACGGCGCGCACGGTCCGTGCCAGGCGCTGACCGCCCCCCTCGGGGGAGGCGATCGAGGAGACGGTCGCGGTCATCCGCTCGGCGAGGTGGCCGGCGAGCCAGGGCGCGGCGGAGAACTGGACGGCGTGGGTCTGCTCGTGGAGGCAGACCCAGCGGCGGAAGTCGAGGGCGTCGAGGTCGAGCTCGCGCTCGACGTGGAGGATGTTCGGCGCGACGAGGAGGAGGTAGCCCGGCTCCCCGCGGCCGTCGGCGCTGGTGAAGGGGTCGAACTGGCCCAGCACCTTCGTCGACAGGTAGGAGAGCATGACGCCGAGCTCCTCACCGCCGAGCCGGGCGGCGCCGGGCAGCGTGGTGGGCGGGAGCAGGTCGCCCACGAGGTGGCGGAACATCCCGATGTTCGCCTCGGCCCAGCGCGCCCGGTCCACGACGTAGACGGGGCGGCGCGCGGCCTGCGCGGCGGCGTCCTCCAGGCCGGTGATGTCGGCGACGTGGCCCGGCGCCTCCTTCGCGGAGGTGTGGAGCACGGTGACGAGGCCGCGGACCTCGGCGCGCCCGGCGCGGGGCCCGGGCCGGGACAGCACGGCGGCACGGTGGCGGGCCGCCCGCCAGTCGATGGGAGAGCTCATGCGGTCACGCTATCCCGCGCGCCCCGCCCCGGCGCAGCACGCCCGGCAGCGTCGGGCTAGCCGCACTCGCAGGCGGTGACCTCGGCGGCCCACTCGTCGACGGCCGCGCGGGCCGGGCCGACCCCGCCGAGCTCGAGCTCGTCGGCGACGACGGCGAAGACGAGCAGGCGTCCCTCGACGTCCTGGACGAGACCGGTGAGGCTGACGGCCGTGGTGAGCGTGCCCGTCTTGGCACGCAGCACACCGGCGGCCGGGCCCATCGGCCGCGAGCTCAGCGTGCCCTCGAGGCCGGCGGCGGGCAGACCGGTGACGGCGCCGTGGAGCTCGGGACGCTCCATCGCGGTGGTGACGACGTCCGCGAGCACCCTCGCCGGCACCTGGTTCTCCACGAGGAGGCCGGAGGTGTCGGCGAGGGTGACGCCGTCGGTGTCGATGCCCAGCCCGGCGAGCCGGCCGAGGACGGCGCGGGTGGCGCCGGCGAAGGTGGCCTCCTCGCCGTCGGCGACGGCGACGAGCCGGGACAGCACCTCGGCGACCGAGTTCTCCGACACCGCCAGGGTGTGGGCGACGACGTCGCGCAGCGGCGCCGACTCGACCGCTCCCAGCTCCTGCCCACCGGCCGGGGCCCCGGCGCGGACGACCTCCCCGCGCACCTCGACCCCCGCGGCGCGCAGCGCGTCCGCGAAGGCGGCGCCGGCCGCGAGCGCCGGGTCCTCCTGGTAGCCGCCGTCCGGCGCGACGCCCGCGCGGACGGCGAGCGGCTGGATCGGCATGACGAAGTCGAGGTCGATGCCGCCCCACCCGGGGGCGTAGAGCGGACCGGTGAACAGCGAGTCGTCCACGGCCACGCGGACCTCCTGCCCCGCGAGCGTCCCGGCCACCTGGGCGGCGAGGTCGCGCAGCGAGGCGCGGCCCACGACGTCGCGTGGGTTCGCCTCGCCGTCGGTGAGGAGGACGTCCCCGCCGCCGACGAGCACCACCTGCCCGCCCTCCCCGGCCACCGCCGTCGTGCGCAGGACGTGGCCGGGGCCGAGCGCGTCGAGGGCAGCGACGGCACCGAGGAGCTTGAGCGAGGAGGCGGGGGTACGGGGCCGGGCGCCGCCGACGTCGACGAGCACCTCCCCGGTGAGCGCGTCCTCGACGACGACGCCGACGTCCCCGCCCGTGCGCTCGTCCGCGGCGAGCGCCTCGCTGAGCTCGGTGAGCCGCTCCGCGGAGGGCACCGGCGCGGCCGGGTCGAGCGCGGTGAGGAGCGGCTCGGCGGGCTCGGCGCCGGGCCGCGGGAAGGGTGCGGGGTCCGGCACCGGGGGCTGTGTGGTGAGGACGCCGGGGACGAGGTCGGCGGCGTCGGCCGCGCCGTAGCCGCCCACGAGGAGGAGGAGCAGGGCCGTGACGGTGGCCGTCACCCGCCGCTTGCTGCTCGACGCCACTCCGGCCGCCACCCCTCCTGCGCCACGTCGTGGCCGCGTTCTGCGAACTCGTAGGTCAGACTAGTGCCCGGTAACGACATGAGCGCACCCCCGGCTCCCGCACCCCAGCGAGGCACCGGCGCCCAGGAGAAGAGGTCAGGCAGTGGAGTTCGACGTCACGATCGAGATCCCCAAGGGGAACCGCAACAAGTACGAGGTGGATCACGAGACCGGACGGATCCGCCTGGACCGGATGCTCTTCACCTCCACCCGCTACCCCGACGACTACGGCTTCATCGAGATGACGCTCGGCGAGGACGGCGACCCGCTCGACGCGCTCGTCCTCCTCGAGGAGCCCACCTTCCCCGGCTGCCTCATCCGCTGCCGGGCGCTCGGCATGTTCCGCATGCGCGACGAGGCCGGCGGTGACGACAAGGTGCTGTGCGTGCCCACCGGTGACCAGCGCGCGTCGTGGCGCACGGACATCGAGGACGTCAGCGAGTTCCACCGCCTGGAGATCCAGCACTTCTTCGAGGTCTACAAGGACCTCGAGCCCGGCAAGTCCGTCGAGGGCGCGCACTGGGTGGGCCGGGAGGAGGCGGAGGAGGAGATCCGCCGCTCCTTCCAGCGCGCCAAGGACGCCGGCTACTACGAGCACGCCGACCCGCACGGGCCGGGTCAGGCCGAGTAGCTCAGACCCGCCCGCCGTAGGGCAGCACGTTGGGCCAGTACATCGGGACCAGCTCGACGTTCTTGCCCGGCGACGGCGCGTGCAGGCGCATCCCACCACCGGCGTAGATCGCCACGTGGTAGATCCCCGACGCCGCGCCGTTGTTGGAGTAGAAGATGAGGTCGCCGGCCTGGAGCTGGTCGACCGGCACGCGGGTGGTGGCCGCGTACTGCGCCTTCGTCGTGCGCGGCAGGGAGATCCCGGCGCGGGCGAAGGCCGTCTGGGTCAGGCCCGAGCAGTCGTAGCCGTTGGGTCCGGCCGCGCCCCACACGTAGGGCTTGCCCAGCTGCGTGCGGGCCCAGTCCAGGGCGGCCCGCGCACCGCTCGACGACGACGGCGGCGGCTGGGGTGCCGGCTCCGGCTTCGGCTCCGGCTTGGCCGGCGCGGGGGTGGTCGGCTGCGGGGCGGGGCGCGTGGGCTCGGGCGCGGGGCGCGTGGGCTCGGGCCGGGACGGCTCGGGAGCCGGTCGCGCGGGCTCGGGAGCCGGGCGCGACGGCTCGCTGTCGGGCCGTGAGGGGGCGGGGGCCGGCTGGGCCGGGGCCGCGGGCCGGTCGTTGGCGCGGGAGGCGGCCTCCTGCTCGCGGGCGGCCTCGAGGGCCGCGGCGCGGGCCACCTCGGCCTCGCGGCGGCGGCGCTCCTCGTCCTGGGCGTCCTGGCGCTCGCGCTCGAGCTCGGCCGTCGTGCCCCGCTGCGTGGCGAGCTGGGCGATGAGCCCCTCGCGGCGGTCGGCGGACAGCGCGAGCTGGGTCTCGGCGCCGCTCGCGGCGTCGCGGGCCTGCTCCGCGGCGGCGGCCAGCGCCGTCGTCGCGTCCTCCTGCGCAGCGGCGGCCTCGTCGGCCCGGCGCTGGAAGGTGGCGGCCACGAGCTCGGTCGCCTGGAAGCGCTGGAGCGCCTCGTCGGCGCGGGTGCCCATGCGCTCGGTGGTCGTCGCGCGCTGCATGGCGTTCTCGAAGCTGTCGGCCGACAGGAGCGGCTCGATGGGTCCGAGGGCGCCGGGGCCGGAGCGGTAGGCGGACATCGCGATGCGGCCGATCTCGGCGCGCTGCTCCTCGACCTCGGCCTGCGCGGTCGCGGCTGCCTCGCGGGCCTCGTCGGCGCGGGCGGTGGCCTCGTCCAGGGCCTCCTGCGCGCCGAGGTAGTCCTCGTTGGCCTGCTGGGCGCGCACGGTCGCGTCCTCGAGCTGGGTGGCGAGGCTGGCGAGCTCGACCTCGAGGTCGGCGATGCTCGAGGCGGTCCGCCCCTCGGCCTCACGGGCGGCGGCGATCTCCTCCTCGCTCGGCGGCTCGGCCGTGGCCGAGCTGACGAGCATGCCGCTGGTGAGCGCGAGCACGGCGACGGACACCGCTGCCTGCCGCCGACGGTCCAACCAGCCCACGCTGCCTCCTCTGCCGCCCGCCGGGCGGCCCTCACTCCAGCGCCGGGGACGGCGCCGACGCACACGCTAGCGCCTTGAACCCCATAAGGGAACACCAGTCACACCCGTCCCACGAGTCACACCCCTGTCATTCCACGCCCGTCCCCACTCCCGGGCACCCCCTCGCTCCCCCGGGGTACCCCCTCGCCGAGCGCTGACTTGTTACTCGCCCCTCCCTTCTCCACCCCGTAACAACTCAGCGCTCGGCGCTGGTGGCGGCCCGGGGCCCGGGGACCGGAGGACCGGGGACCGGGTGGGCCGGGGCGCGCGGCGTCCAGTGGTGTCCACGTCGTGGACAGCACCTCGAGGGCGGGTCCGCTGCGCGAGACGCCCCTTCTCAGCGGCTCGAGGCGTTCCTAGGCTCCCCAGCATGAGCCGACGAATGTGCACGTGACGCTGCGCACCGTTGCCATGCCCGCCGACCTCGGCGCCAGGCCCCCGTGCGCCACCGCCCCCTCCGCGGGACCGGCGTGACGGCAGGGAGCCGGCTCGCCCCCGCTCCCCCACACCCTGGAGAACCGACATGACCGAGTCCACCTGGTCCTTCGAGACCAAGCAGATCCACGCGGGTCAGCAGGCCGACCCCACCACCGGCGCGCGTGCCCTGCCCATCTACCAGACGACCTCCTTCGTCTTCGACAGCGCCGAGCAGGCCGCGAACCGCTTCGCCCTCGCCGAGCTCGGGCCGATCTACACCCGCATCACCAACCCGACGCAGGAGGCGGTGGAGAACCGCATCAACGCGCTCGAGGGCGGCGTCGGGGCGCTGCTCGTCGCCTCCGGCCAGGCCGCGGAGACCTTCGCGATCCTCAACATCGCCGAGGTCGGTGACCACGTCGTCGCCAGCCCCAGCCTCTACGGCGGCACCTACAACCTCCTGCGCCACACCCTGCCCAAGCTCGGGATCACGACGACGTTCGTCACCGACCCCGACGACCCCCAGGCGTGGCGCGACGCCGTGCAGCCCAACACCAAGCTCTTCTTCGCCGAGACGATCCCCAACCCCAAGCAGGACGTCCTCGACATCGAGACGGTCGCCGGGATCGCCCACGAGAACGGCGTGCCGCTCGTCGTCGACAACACCGTCGCCACGCCCTACCTCATCCGTCCGCTCGAGCACGGTGCCGACGTCGTCGTCCACTCCGCGACGAAGTACCTCGGCGGGCACGGCACCTCGATCGCGGGCGCCATCGTCGACGGCGGCCGCTTCGACTGGTCCGCGGACCCCGAGAAGTTCCCGAACTACAACACCCCCGACCCGAGCTACAACGGCCTCGTCTTCAAGGACCTCGGCGCCCCCGCCTTCATCCTCAAGGCCCGGGTCCAGCTGCTGCGCGACATCGGCGCCGCCGTCTCGCCCTTCAACGCCTTCCTCATCGCCCAGGGCATCGAGACGCTGTCGCTGCGCATGGAGCGCCACGTCTCCAACGCCCAGCGCGTCGCCGAGTTCCTCGAGCAGGAGGACCAGGTGACAAAGGTCGGCTACGCGGGCCTGCCCTCCTCCCCCTGGTACGAGCGCGCCCGCCACTACGCCCCCAAGGGCGCCGGTGCGGTGCTCACCTTCGAGCTGGCCGGCGGCTACGAGGCGGGCATCGCCTTCGTCGACGCCCTCGAGCTGCACTCCAACGTCGCCAACATCGGTGACGTCCGCTCCCTCGTCATCCACCCGGCGTCCACGACCCACTCCCAGCTGGACGAGGCGGCCCTCACCGCCGCCGGCGTGAGCCCGGGCCTCGTGCGTCTCGCCGTCGGGCTCGAGCACATCGACGACATCGTCGCCGACCTGCAGACCGGGCTGCGTGCCGCAGCCGCGGTCTCCCAGGCAGCCGCGGCGGTCGGGGGCGAGTAGGACCGTGTCCCCCGAGGAGCGCCGCCCGCGCGCGGTGAGTGGCCAGGCCGCCGCTCACCGCGTGCGGGCGCGCCTCGATCCCGAGGCCGTCCCCGCCACCGGGGCGTGGCGCCCCGAGCACGGCGCCGGGCAGCGGCGCTTCGCCGACATCGGCGCCCTGCACCTCGAGGCCGGGGGCCGCCTCCCCGCGGTGACGCTGGCCTACGAGACGTGGGGCGAGCTCAACGCGGCCGGCGACAACGCCGTGCTCATCTGCCACGCCCTCACCGGGGACACGCACGTCACCGGTCCGGCCGGCCCCGGCCACCCCAGCCCCGGCTGGTGGTCGGCGGTCGTGGGACCGGGGCTGGCGATCGACACCGACCGCTGGTTCGTCGTCGCCGTCAACGTCCTGGGCGGCTGCCAGGGCTCCACCGGCCCGTCCTCCCCCGCGCCCGACGGCAGCCCGTGGGGCAGCCGCTTCCCCAGCGTCACCGTCCGCGACCAGGTGGCCGCGGAGATCGAGCTGAGCGACCGGCTCGGCATCGGGCAGTGGGCCCACGTCGTCGGCGCCTCCATGGGTGGGCACCGGGTGCTCGAGTGGGCTATCACCGCACCCTCGCGGGTCCGTTCGGCCGCCGTCATCGCCTCCGGCGCGCAGACGACGGCGGACCAGATCGCGTGGGCGCACGCGCAGATCGCCGCCATCGAGCTCGACGCGAACTTCCGCGGCGGCGACTACTACGACGCGCCGCCCGGGCACGGCCCGCACGCCGGCCTCGCGCTGGCCCGCCGCATCGCCCACACGACCTACCGCAGCGCCGAGGAGCTCGAGGCCCGCTTCGGGCGCCTCCCCCAGCACGCGGAGGAGCCGCTGCTCGGGGGCCGCTTCGCCGTGCAGTCCTACCTCGACCACCACGGGACCAAGCTCGCGCAGCGCTTCGACGCCAACAGCTACCTCGCCCTCACCCGCTCGATGATCACCCACGACGTCGGCCGCGACCGGGGCGGCGTCGAGGCGGCGCTGGCGGAGGTGACGGCGGACGTGCTCGTCATCGCCGTCGAGTCCGACCGCCTCTTCCTCCCCCACGAGTCCGAGCGGATCGCTGCCGGCGTGCCCGGCTCCGGACCCGTTCGCTACCTGCGCTCCCCCTACGGCCACGACGGGTTCCTCATCGAGCACGACCAGGTCACCCGGCACCTCGGCGGCTTCCTCAAGCAGGTCGCCCGGTCCTGACGCGTGCGCCCGGCGCCCGTCCGGGCGACCATGGGCGGGTGCCGAGCATCCCGTTCCTGCGCCCGACCCCCGACGTCGAGGACGCCCCCGAGGAGGAGGGTGTCTACGACCCCGACGCCGCGCTCGCGGACCTGCCCGTCGCGCCGGTGGGCCGCTGGGGACCCGACGTCCTGGGTGACGGCTTCACGGCCCGCACGGTGGAGCTGCTGCCCGACGAGGACGGCCCGGTCGTCGCGACCGTCGTGCGCTACCGGCCCGAGGACGACCCGGAGGGACCGCCGCCCACCCCGCCGCGCTACGTCATGCTCCACCTGCACGGGTGGAACGACTACTTCCACCAGCGCGAGCTCGCCCGCCGGTGCGCGGCCGACGGCGCCGCCTTCTACGCCCTCGACCTGCGCCGGTACGGGCGCAGCCTGCGCCCCGGCCAGCTGCGCGGGTACGTCCAGTCCCTGTCCACCTACGACGAGGACATCCACGCCGCGCGCGACCTCATCCGCGCCGACCACCCCGAGCTGGGCGACGTCGTCCTCATGGGCCACTCGACCGGTGGCCTCACCGCCGCGCTGTGGGCCCACCGCCACCCCGGCGCGCTGCGCGCGCTCGTCCTCAACGCCCCGTGGCTGGAGCTGCAGGGCTCGTGGATCCTGCGCACGCTCGGCCAGCCGGTCATCGAGCGGCTCGCCCGCTACCAGCCCACGGCGGCCCTCCCCCTCAAGGACCTCGGCTTCTACAGCCGCATCCTCGCGGGGCGCGCGGCGGATACGCACGGTGATGACGCCCTGCCCGAGCTGAGCCCCGAGGAGCTCACCGACCCCGCCCACACCGGCTGGCCGATCGAGCCCGCCTGGCGCACGAGCCCCAGCGCCCCGATCCGCCCCGGCTGGCTGGCGGCCGTCCTCGCCGGTCACTCCCAGGTGGCCGCCGGCCTCGACATCACCTGCCCGGTGCTCGTCCTCGTCTCGGACAAGTCGCTGTTCGGGCCGAGGTGGACCGAGCAGATGCGCACGGCGGACACGGTCATCGACGCCGAGCTCACCGCGCGCCGCGCCCCCGGCCTGGGACCGCTCGTCACGGTCGCGCGGGTGCGCGACGCAGTCCACGACGTCCTGCTCTCCCCGGCAGCCGTCCGGGAGGGGGCCTACCGCGAGCTCAGTCGCTGGCTGCGCGCCTACGCCGCCGCCTGAGCCCGGGCTCCGCGGCCCGGCGGCGCTCGCGCTCGCGGACGGCTCGCAGCTCCTCGCGTGCCTCGTGGAGGCTCGGGCCCTCCGCACCGAAGCGCCACACCTCCCACGCCTCCGCGGCGACCGGCGCGCCGACGACGGCGGAGGCCGCGGCCTCGGGATCCGCGAAGGAGCGGCCCGAGACGACGATCCACCCGTCGGGCCGCAGCGTCGCCTCCCCGCGGTGGCCGTTGCGGGCCCACACCAGGGCGGCGGGCTCACCGAGCATCACACCGATGCCGAGGAGGTCCTCGTCCGGCGCGGCCGGCTCGTGGCCGCCGGTCACGGGCTGCGGCGCCGCGTGCGCCGGTGCCGCGTCGTCGGCCCTCGCCGGCGCCGCGTCCGGGAGTGCTGCGTCAGCGGCGGGCGCGTGCGCGGGTGACGCGTCCTCAGCCTCCTGGGCGGCGGCACGCCGCCTGCGGGCGCGTCGCCCGACGGCGGGTGCCGGCTCGGGCTGCGCCTCCTCGGCGGCGGGCGGGGCGGGCAGCGCCGGGGACGCGGCCTCGAGGGCGGCGACCGTGCGGCCGGGCAGCAGCCACGGCAGCGGGGCGACGGGGACGCTCACCTCGGTGACGTCGAGGAAGAGCCGCCCGCTGGACATCTGCCGGACGGCGAGCTCGTGGACGACGACCCCGGCGCCGGCGAGCGCGTCGAGGGCCCGCCGGGCGTCGTCGTCGATCTGCGCGGCGACGACGTGCACCCGGGCGGTGACGACCGTCCCGACCGGCTGCGACTCACGGAAGGCGTTCCAGTCCCGGCGGAAGGCCCCGACCCCGGAGGGGTAGCTGCGCGCGACGTCGATCCAGCCGCGCTCCGCCGAGTGCCCGGCCCGTCCGAGGGCGGCGACGAGGGCGTGGGCGTCCAGCCGCTCGAGCACCTCGACGCTGACGACGTGGCCGGCGGGGTCCATCGCGGTGAGGCGCGGGGCGCCGTCGTCGTCCCGCCAGGTGACGGGGAAGACGGGCAGCCGGAGCATCTCCAGCACCTGCGCACGGACGGCGTCGAGCACGGCGGGCTCGACGGGGTCGGTGACGGCGTGGCCGATCTGTGCCGGGATCAGCTGGCCGGCCTCGAACTCGAACAGCGGCATACTCGACCTGAACTCTCGCACCGTGGGGACCGGTGTCATCTTCTCATGCCACCCCCGCCTCTCAAGGGCCCCCGGCCCCGCCGAAAGTACGGTTCTCAGCGCCTCTCACCGGCGAGGAGCTGGGCGAGGTGGATGCCCTGGCGGCCGGCGAGCTGGGCCGCCTGGGTCCGGCAGGAGTAGCCGTCGGCGAGGTAGACCGACTCGGCGCCGGCCTCCCGCAGCGCGGGCAGCAGGGCGTTCTCGGCCACCTGGACCGAGACGTCGTAGTGGCCCTTCTCCATGCCGAAGTTCCCGGCGAGCCCGCAGCACCCGGCGAGCCGGGTGACCTGGGCACCGGCCCTGGCGAGGATCGCGGCGTCGGCCTCCCAGCCCATGACGGAGTGGTGGTGGCAGTGCGGCTGGGCAACGACCTCGAGGCCCTCGAGGGACGGCGGCTGCCAGTCCTCGCCCGGGCCGAGCGGCGCCGGGGCGGTGAGGAGCTCGGCCAGGGTGTGGGTGCCCTCGGCGATCATCCGCGCGCGGGGGTCCTCCGGGAAGAGGTCGAGGAGGTCGTCGCGGAGCACACCGGTGCAGGACGGCTCCACGCCCACGATGGGCACGCCGTTCGCGGCGAAGGGCGCGAGCACCGACATCGTGTGCTCGAGCTGGCGGCGGGCGCCGTCGAGCTGGCCGGTGGAGATCCAGGTGAGCCCGCAGCAGGCCTGCTCGTCGGGCACGACGACCTCGTACCCGGCGTCGCGCAGCACGCGGACCATCGCCCGGGCCCCGGCGCCGTCGAGCGTCTCGGAGAAGGAGTCCGCCCACAGCAGCACCCGTCGCGACCCGCCCGCCTCGGCGGCGGGGGTGACGTCGGCGGCGGGGTTCGTCCGGGCCCACCGCGAGAAGCGTTCCGTCGCGAAGGTGACCATCTCGCGCCTCGGGTCCATGCCGCCCGCCCGCATGACGAGCTTCGCCACGGGGCGCACGCCGAGGACGGCGTTGACGAGCCGCGCGACGGCGGGCAGCTTGGTGACGAGACCGGCCCACCGCGGCAGCCAGCCGAGGGCGTAGTGGTTGACCGGCCGCAGGCGGCGCCGGTAGCTGCGGTGGAGGACCTCGGACTTGTAGCGCGCCATGTCGACGCCGGCGGGGCAGTCGCTCGAGCACGCCTTGCAGGACAGGCACAGGTCGAGGGACTCGTGGACGGCGGGGCTGCGCACGTCCGCGACGAGGGAGCCGTTGGCGAGCTCCTGGAGGACGCGGGCGCGCCCGCGGGTCACGTCCTTCTCGTCCTTCGTCGCCCGGAAGGACGGGCACATGAACCCGCCGGCGGCGGAGGTGTCGGCGCGGCACTTGCCCACGCCGGTGCAGCGGTGGACGGCGCGGCTCATGTCGCCGCCGTCCTCGTGGAAGGTGAAGCCGCCGGCCACGGGCAGCAGCGGGCGGGCGTGGGGGCGGCGCAGGTCCGCGTCGAGCGGGCGGGGGCGCACGAGCACGCCGGGGTTGAGCTGCTCGGCCGGGTCGAAGAGCGTCTTGACCTGACCGAAGAGGTCGATCGTCCCCGGGCTGTACATGAGCGGGAGCAGCTCGCTGCGGGCGCGCCCGTCCCCGTGCTCGCCGGACAGCGAGCCGCCGTAGGAGGTGACGAGCTCGGCGGAGGCGACGAGGAAGTCGCGCGAGGGCTTGATGCCCTCGGGCGTCTCGAGCGGGAGGTCGATGCGCACGTGCATGCAGCCGTCGCCGAAGTGGCCGTAGAGCAGGCCGTCGACGCCGTGGTCGGCCATGAGCGCCTCGAAGTCGCGCAGGTAGGCGCCGAGCTTCTCCGGCGGGACGGCGGCGTCCTCCCAGCCGGGCCACCCCTGGGCCCCGGACGGCGTGCGCCCGCCCAGCCCGGCGCCGTCGGCGCGGATGCGCCACAGGGCGTCGGCCTGCGGGCCGGCCGGCACGACGGCTACGGCGTCGGTCCCGCCGTCCGCGGCGAGGCGGCGGGCCCGGTCCAGGGCCTCGGCGTCGTCGCGCCCGCCGACCTCGACGAGGAGCCAGCCGGCGCCCCGCGGCAGCTCGGGGACGGCCTGCGGCCCGTGGTGGCGGCGCACGATGTCGACGAGCCGCGCGTCGATGCCCTCGACGGCGAGCGGGCTGTGCGCGAGCAGCGCGGGCACGGCGTCCGCGGCGGAGGCCATGTCCGGGTAGCCGAGCGCGACGAGCACCGGCGCACTGGGCACCGGGACGAGGTCGACGGTCGCGCCGAGCACGGTGACGAGCGTGCCCTCGGTGCCGACGAGCATCTTGGCGAGGTCGGCGCCGTTCTCGGGCAGGAGGTGCTCGAGGCTGTAGCCGGAGACCTGCCGCTTGAAGCGGCCCAGCTCGGTGCGGATGGCGGCGAGGTTCGCGCGCACGAGCCCGTCCAGCCCCGGGACGGCGTCGAGGCTGCCGCGCCCGGCGGTGAACGCCCGGCCGGTGCCGTCGACGACGTCGAGGCTCGAGACGTTGTCCGC
This sequence comes from Oceanitalea stevensii, assembly GCF_014837105.1. Classification (GTDB taxonomy): domain Bacteria; phylum Actinomycetota; class Actinomycetes; order Actinomycetales; family Actinomycetaceae; genus Oceanitalea; species Oceanitalea stevensii. The sequence goes on from NZ_JACSPO010000001.1 coordinate 1,184,814, forward strand.
CGTGCGGCCGTAGGCGACGGCGTGCGGCCCGCACGCGTTGTTGCCGATCATCCCGCCGAAGGTCGCGCGGTTCTGGGTCGAGGGGTCGGGCCCGAAGCGCAGCCCGTGCGGCTTGGCGGCGCGCTGCAGGTCGGACATGACGACGCCCGGCTCGACCCGCGCGGTCCGGGCCTCGGGGTCGAGCTCGAGGATGCGGTTGACGTGCCGGGAGAAGTCGATGACGACGCCCGGGCCGATGGAGTTGCCGGCGATCGACGTCCCGCCGCCGCGCGTGGTGACGGGCGCGCCGAGCCGCCGCGCGGTGTCGAGGGCGGCGCGCGCGTCGTCGACGTCCCGGGGGATGACGACGACGTCGGGCACCACCCGGTAGTTCGAGGCGTCCGTCGAGTAGAGGCCGCGGTGGAGCGTGTCGTCGTGGACGTCGCCGTCGACGGCCCGGCGCAGGGAGGCGACGAGGTCGGTGCGCTGGTCGGTCACGAGGTCGGTCACCCCCCGATCCTGCCACCTGGGCGGGGGCAGGGGCCGCACCGTCCGTCAGGTGCGCGGGACCACGTGCCGCTCGGCGGGCCCGACGTAGGCGGACAGGGGGCGGATGAGGGCGTTGTCGGCGGCCTGCTCCATGACGTGCGCGGTCCAGCCGGTCACCCGTGCCGCGACGAACAGCGGCGTGAACGTCGCGGTGTCGAAGCCCATGAGGTGGTAGGCCGGACCGGAGGGGTAGTCGAGGTTGGGCCGGATGCCCGTGCGGGCGACCATCGCCGTCTCGATCGCGTCGTAGAGCGCGAGCAGCTCGTGGCGCCCGGTGTGGTCGACGAGCCGGTCCAGCGCCGCCTTCATCGTCGGGACCCGCGAGTCGCCGTCCTTGTACACCCGGTGACCGAAGCCCATGACCTTGCGCTTCTCCGCGAGCGCCCGGTCCACCCACTCCTCCGCACGCCCCGCCTCGCCGACCTCCGCGAGCACCCCCATGACCGCCTCGTTGGCGCCCCCGTGCAGCGGCCCCTTGAGCGCGCCGATCGCGCCGACGACGGCGGAGTACAGGTCCGCGTCGGTGGAGGTGATGACCCGTGCGGTGAAGGTCGAGGCGTTGAAGGAGTGCTCGGCGTAGAGGATGAGGGAGACCCGGAAGGCGTCGACGACGACGGGGTCGGGGACGTACCCGAAGGTCATGTTGAGGAAGTTCTCGATGAACCCGAGGTCGGGGCGCGGCTCGACGAGCTCCTCGCCGCGTCGGCGCCGCTGGTCGTAGGCGATGACGGCGGGGATCTGGCTGAGCAGGCCCACGGCCTTGCCCACGTCCGTGCCGCGGTCGCCGGCGTGCCGGTCGTTGGCCCCCAGGACGCTGACGGCGGTGCGCAGCACGTCCATCGGGTGCGCGGTCGTCGGGACGAGGTCGACGGCGGCCCGCACCCGGTCCGACAGCGCCCGCTGCGCGCGCCCCTCCCCCTCGAAGGCGACCCGCTCCAGCGGCGTCGGCAGCTCCCCGTGCCACAGGAGGTAGGCCACCTCCTCGAAGGTGCAGCGCGCGGCCAGCTCCTGGACCGGGTAGCCGCGGTAGAGCAGCGAGCTGGTCCTCGGGTCGACCTCCGAGATCGCCGTGGTGTCGGCGACCACGCCCACCAGGCCCTTACGGATGTCCTCGCTCATGGCTCGCTCCCTCGCGGTTCAGAGACGGAAGTTGTAGACGTCGGCGTCGAAGTGGGCGTACGCGGAGTAGTCGAGCAGCTCGTAGAGCCGGGCGCGGGTCTGCATCGCGCCGACCTCCTCGCGCAGCGAGCCCTCGCGGCGGAGGGTGTCCAGCCCGCGCTCGGCGGCGCCCATGGCGAGGCGCAGCAGGGAGACGGGGTAGATGACCATGCGCACCCCGGCCGCGGCGAGCTGGGTGGTGGTGAAGAGCTCGGACTTGCCGAACTCGGTCATGTTGGCCAGGACGGGGACGTCGACGGCGGAGGCGACCGCCTCGAACTCCTCGAGGCTGGCCATCGCCTCGGGGAAGACGGCGTCCGCCCCGGAGTCGACGAGCGCGCGGGCGCGGTCGACGGCGGCGTCGAGCCCGTCGACGGCGCGGACGTCGGTGCGCGCGACGACGAGCAGGCCGGGGTCGCGGCGGGCGTCGACGGCGGCGCGGATGCGGCGCAGCGCCGTCCCCTCGTCGACCACCTGCTTGCCGTCGAGGTGCCCGCAGCGCTTCGGGTTGACCTGGTCCTCGATGTGCAGGCCCGCCACCCCGGCGTCCTCGAGCACCTGGACCGTCCGGGCGACGTTCATCGGCTCGCCGAACCCGGTGTCGGCGTCGACGAGGGCGGGCAGCTCGGTGACGCGCGCGATCTGGCCGCTGCGCGCGGCCACCTCGCTCAGCGTGGTGAGCCCGATGTCCGGCAGGCCGAGGTCCGCGGAGAGCACGGCACCGGAGATGTAGACGCCGTCGAAGCCCCGCTCCTCGATGAGCCGGGCGGACAGCGGGTTGAACGCCCCGGGCAGCTGGAGGAGGTCCTCCCCCGCGAGGCGCCGCCGCAGGGCGGCGCGCTTCTCGTAGGCCGGGGTGGTCGCGTGGAGCATCAGAAGATCCCCTCGGGTGCGGTGACGGACGCGAGCAGCGCGGGCGGGGCGGTGACGGTGAGCCCGCCGAGCTCCTCGGCGGTGAGCCCGGGCAGCCGCTGCGCGACGTCGAGGAAGCGCTCGATCTCGCCGGGCTCGAGCACCCCCTCGGCCAGGGTGCGGAACTTCGCGACGTACTGCGCGCGGCCGAAGGGACGCGCACCGAGCGGGTGGGCGTCGGCGACGGCGATCTCCTCGACCACCCGGGTGCCGTCGGCGAGGCGGACCTCGACGCGTCCGCCGAAGGCCTTCTCCGCCGGGTCGGGCGAGTGGTAGCGGCGGGTCCACTCGGGATCCTCGGCCGTCGTCACCTTGCGCCACAGCTCCACGGTGTCCGGCCGGGCGGCGCGCTCGGGGCGGTAGGACTCGACGTGGTGCCACGTCCCGTCCTGGAGGGCGACGGCGAAGATGTAGGGGATCGAGTGGTCGAGGGTCTCGCGGGACGCCGCCGGGTCGTACTTCTGGGGGTCGTTCGCGCCGGAGCCGATGACGTGGTGGGTGTGGTGGGAGGTGTGGATGACGACCGCCTCGACGTTCGCCGGGTCGCGCAGCTCGGGCCGCTCCCGGTGGAGCCGGCGGGCGAGGTCGATGAGCGCCTGGGACTGGTACTCCGCGGAGTGCTCCTTGGTGTAGGTGTCGAGGATCGCCCGCTTCGGTGCCCCGGGGGCCGGCAGGGGCACCGCGTAGTGGGCGTGGGGGCCGTCGAGCAGCCAGGCGATGACGCCGTCCTCCCCCTCGTAGACGGGGGTGGGCGAGGTCTGGCCGCGCATCGCGCGGTCGACCGCCTCGACCGCGACCTTGCCGGCGAAGGCGGGCGCGTAGGCCTTCCACGTCGAGATCTCGCCCTTGCGGGACTGGCGCGTCGCCGTCGTCGTGTGCAGCGCCTGCCCGACGGCGTGGAAGATCGTCTCGGCGTCGAGGCCGAGGAGCGTGCCCAGCCCGGCGGCGGCGGACGGCCCGAGGTGGGCGACGTGGTCGATCTTGTGCCGGTGCAGGCTGATCGCGCGGACGAGGGCGACCTGGACCTCGTAGGCGGTGGCGAGGCCGCGGACGACGTCGGCCCCGGTGAGCCCGCGCCGGGCCGCTGTGTGCTGCGCGACCGCGAGGAGCGGGGGGATGTTGTCGGCGGGGTGGGAGTAGTCGGCCGCGAGGAAGGTGTCGTGGTAGTCGAGCTCGCGGACCGCCACCCCGTTGGCCCACGCCGCCCACTCGGGGCTCACCCGCTCCTCGGCGAGGCAGCCGACGACCGTGGCGCCGGGCCGGTACGGGTGGGCGAGCGCCTGCGCGCGGGCGGCGACGGCGGGAGCCCGGGTGAGCGACGCCGTCGCGACCGCGGCGTTGTCGATCACCCGGTTGACGATCATCTCGGCGACGTCGTCGAGGACGGGGACCGGGTCGGTGGCGAGCTCGGCGATCTTCCACGCGAGCTGCTCCTCGCGCGCGAGGTCCGCGGCGCTCGGGTGGACGCGGACGTCGTGGGTGACGAGCTCGGGCATGGCGCTACTCTCCTCCGTCCGGCCGCCCGCGTCACGGGTTACGGCCACCGGGCCGCTCGGTGTGGCCGTCACAGCCAGCGCGGCAGGGCGGGCAGCTCACCCGTCGAGGACTCGAGCCCGCCGCCGCCCCGCCCGGTGAGCCACTGGGCGAGGTCGGCCGCGCTCCCGGAGACGGTGGGGCCGGACGAGCCGACGCTCGTCGGCCGGTCGCGGTCGGTCGGGTGGAGCACGAGGTCGACCGCCTCGCCCTGCGCCCGCCAGCCCTCGAGCACGTCGGCGGTGAGCCGGTCGACGACGGCGGGCGGGAAGTCGCGGTAGGAGCCGCCGGCGGCGAGGTCGACGCCGTGGATCCACACCTCGCGGGCGCGCATCCACACGGTCTCCCGGGCAGGCAGGCGCCGCCCGTGCCGGGTGCGGACCTCGGCCTCCCACGCCTCGGCCGGAAGGTCGCGCCAGTCGCCGTCCAGCGCGTCGCGGCTCTCGGTCCACAGCCGACGCAGCTCGCCGAGCGGCAGCGCGGCACCGCGTGCGATCTCCGCGTCGCGGGCCTCCTCCGACGCGTACATCGGCGTCTCCTCCCCGGTCCGCGCCCAGTGGCACAGCCGGCGCAGCGCCGCCGCGTTGGACACGACGTGGGCGGCGACCGCCCCGCGGGTCCAGCCGGGGAGCAGGCTGTCCCCGGCGACGTCCTCCTCGGTGAGCTCCGCGAGCCGCCGGGCGAAGTAGTCCGAGCCGCTGCGGACCCACTCGTGGTCCGCCTCGAGGAGACCGTCGGCGGTCATCGGCGTCCTCCCCCGGTGCCTCGGTCCGGTGTGCGCAGCACGAGTCGCATGTCGACCATCCCTCTCGCGTCGTCGTCTCTCGCGTCGTCCGGCTAGACCGTCGCGTCCTGCGCCGCCATGACCGCCGCCCGCCCCGCCTCGAGCCGGGCGACGGGCACCCGGTAGGGCGAGCACGAGACGTAGTCCAGGCCGGCGTCGTGGAAGAAGTGGATGGACTCGGGGTCGCCGCCGTGCTCGCCGCACACCCCGATGTGCATGCGCGGCTTCGTCGCCCGGCCGCCGGCCACCCCGGCGCGCACGAGCGGGCCCACGCCCTCGCCGTCGATCGTCTCGAACGGGGAGATGCGCAGCACCCCGTTGGCGAGGTACCGGGAGAAGAACGCGGCCTCGACGTCGTCGCGGGAGAAGCCCCACGTCGTCTGGGTGAGGTCGTTGGTGCCGAAGGAGAAGAAGTCGGCCTGCTCCGCGATGCGGTGGGCGGTGAGCGCCGCGCGGGGCAGCTCGATCATGCAGCCGATCGGCAGGTCGAGGAGCATGTCCGCGGCCCGCCCCTCCTCCGCGAGGACCCGCTCGGCCTCCTGGCGCACGAGCTGCAGCTCCCGCACCGAGCCGACGAGCGGGACCATGATCTCCGGCCGCGGGTCGGTGCCCTCCCCGCGCAGCTGCGCGGTGGCCTGGGCGATCGCGCGGACCTGGAGCGCGAAGAGCCCGGGGACGACGAGACCCAGGCGCACGCCCCGGAGCCCGAGCATCGGGTTGGACTCGTGCATCCGCCGGACCGCGGTGAGCAGGCGCTCCCGGCGCTCGTCGCTCTGCCCGCGCTCGGCCGCGAGCGCCACCTCGACGGCGAGCTCGGTGAGGTCGGGGAGGAACTCGTGGAGCGGCGGGTCGATGAGCCGGATGGTCGTGGGGAGGCCGTCCATCGCGCGGAGGATCTCGACGAAGTCCTCGCGCTGCGGTGCGAGCAGGGCCCCGAGGGCCTCCTCCCGCTCCGCGTCGTCGGCGGCGAGGATGAGCCGCTCGACGAGCGTGCGCCGCTCCCCGAGGAACATGTGCTCGGTGCGGCACAGGCCGATGCCCTCCGCGCCGCGCTCGCGGGCGTTGCGGGCGTCCTCGGCGGTGTCGGCGTTGGCGCGCACCCGCAGGGTCCGGGCGCCGTCGGCGTGGGTGAGGACGCGGTGGACCGCCTCGACGAGCTCGCGGGTCTCCTCGTCCGGTGCGGCCGCCCGCCCTGCGTCCAGGCCCTCGGCGATGTAGGTCATCACGGGTGAGTCGACGACGGGCACCTCGCCGAGGAAGACCTGGCCGGAGGTGCCGTCGATGGCGATGACGTCCCCCGCGTGGAGCGTGCGCCCGCCCACGCGTACCTCCCGGCGGGCGGCGTCGACGTCGAGCTCGTCGGCCCCGACGACGGCGCAGGTGCCCATCCCCCGGGCGACGACGGCCGCGTGGGAGGTCTTGCCGCCGCGGGCGGTGAGGATCCCGGCCGCGACCACCATGCCCTGGAGGTCGTCGGGGTTGGTCTCCCGCCGCACGAGGATGACGGGCGCCCCGGCCTCGCTGCGCTCCACCGCCTGGGCGTTGTCGAAGACGATCTCCCCCACCGCGGCGCCCGGCGAGGCGGCCATCCCGGTGGTGAGGAGCTCGGTGTCCGCCTCGGCGTCGAACTGCGGGAAGAGCAGCTTGCCGAGCTGGGCGCCGGTGACCCGGGAGATGGCCTCGTCCATCGTGATGAGGTCCTCGTCCACCAGCTGGGTGGCCACCCGGAAGGCGGCGGCCGCGGTGCGCTTGCCCACCCGGGTCTGCAGCAGCCACAGCCTGCCGTCCTCGATGGTGAACTCGATGTCGCACAGGTCGCGGTAGTGCGTCTCGAGGCGGCGCATCGCCTGCCGCAGCTCGGCGTAGGCGTCCGGGTCGAGCGACTCGAGGTCGGCCAGCGGCACGGTGTTGCGGATGCCCGCGACGACGTCCTCGCCCTGCGCGTTGGGCAGGTAGTCGCCGTACACGCCGGAGTGGCCGGTCGAGGGGTCGCGCGTGAAGCACACGCCGGTGCCCGACGTGCGGCCGAGGTTGCCGAAGACCATGGCCTGGACGTTGACCGCCGTGCCGAGGTCGTTGGGGATGCCCTCCTGGCGGCGGTAGAGGACGGCGCGGTCGGTGTTCCACGAGCGCAGCACGGCCTCGACGGCCATGTCGAGCTGCTGGCGCGGGTGCTGCGGGAAGTCGGCCCCGGACCGCTCCCGGACGATGTCCTTGTACGTCGCGACGAGCCCGCGCAGGTCCTCTGCGGAGAGCTCGGTGTCGTCCCGGACGCCGCGCTCGGCCTTGAGGGCGTCCAGCGCACCGGAGAAGAGCTCGCCGTCGATGTCGAGGACCGTCTTGCCGAACATCTGGAGCAGCCGGCGGTAGGAGTCCCACGCGAAGCGCTCGTCACCGGTGACGGCGGTGAGGCCCTGCACCGAGGCGTCGTTGAGGCCGACGTTGAGGACGGTCTCCATCATCCCGGGCATGGAGAACTTCGCGCCGGAGCGCACCGAGACGAGGAGCGGCTCGTGGAAGTCGCCGAGGCTGCGCCCGAGAGTGTCCTCGACCTGCCGCAGCGCGAGGGTCACCTCCACGCGCAGGTCCGGCGGGACGTGGCCGTCGCGCATGTAGGCGCGGCACGCCTCGGTGGTGATGGTGAAGCCCGGCGGCACCGGCAGGCCCAGCCTGCTCATCTCGGCGAGGTTGGCCCCCTTGCCGCCGAGCAGGTCCTTCTGGTCCATCCCGCCCTCGCTGAAGCGGTACACGTACTTCGGCATCGTCGCCTCCGGTGGTTCCCCGCGGTTCCCCGTCCCGCGGACCTGTACCCACTCTAGCGAGGCGCACCCACATCCACCGAGGGTTCCCCGCATGCGACCGGGCGACGCGGCTGCGAGGCTGAGACATGCCTGAGATCACCGTCAACGACGTTCCCGCGCGGCACCGGTACGAGGCGACGGCGGGTGAGGACCTTCTCGGGGTCGCCGTCTACGAGCGGGACGCCGAGGTCCTCGTCCTCACGCACACGGTCGTCGAGCCGTCCGCCGAGGGGCAGGGCGTCGGCTCCGCGCTGGCGAGCGCGGCCCTCGAGGCCGCCCGCGCCGAGGGGCTGAGGGTCGTGCCGGAGTGCTCGTTCATGGCCGGGTGGATCGACGAGCACCCGGAGTACGCCGACCTCGTCGACGAGCGCACCGACTGACCGGCACCGCCCCGGCCGGCCCTCCAACCGGCCGGGACGACACCCTTCGTGGCGTCCTAGAACGCCAGCTCGTGGTCGGCCACGGCCAGCACCCGCCAGGTCCGTCCCTCGGCGTCGCTCAGGTCGTAGGCCGGCAGCAGCAGGCTGCTGCCCTCGTCGGTCCAGTGCTCGACCAGGCTGGGCTCTGCCGTCGTGACGGTGACCTCGGTGACCGACCACGGGACGGGCGCCCCCGTCGCCGGCGGCGGGGCGGGCGGGTCGTCCCAGCTGCGTCCCTCGGGCTCCTCGAGGGGCATGATCGAGATGTCGTCGGACCACACCGGGCTCCCGCCGAAGCGCGGGTCGGTGAGCCGCTCGACCGCTGCCGCGGGGCTGACGACGTCGTACTCGCCGAGCTCGACGACGGGCGCGAGCGGGCCGGAGAGGGACAGGACCTCGCCGTCGACGACCTCGGCGTACCAGCTGTAGCCGGTCCGCACGCCGTCGACGACGTGGTGGGCGACGACGCTCGTCGCGGGGTTTCCCGTCCAGGCTTCCTGCTCGGCGTACTCGGCCGCCTCCGGGTCCAGCCCCAGCGCGGCGAGCGTCTCGTACAGGACACCGGCCGCACCCTCGGGGGCGGTGCCGCCGGGCGCGACGGCGCTCGGCTCCTCCCCGGCGGGGGCGCCGTCCGCGGGAAGGGGCTCGACGACGGACGTCCCGACCTCCCCGTCCCCGGCCGACGCGGACTCACCGCGCTCGGCGGCGGCGTCGTCCATCGGCTCGGCGGGCTCGACGTCCTCGAGCACCTCGTAGAGCGCGGGGTCGTGGTAGCTCATCGTGACGGCGGCGTCGGGCCCGACGTTGAGGGTGGGGCCGCTGCCGTCGGCGGGGCCGACGTTCCAGCCACCCTCCAGGCGCGGCTCCCCCTCGACGCCGAGGACCTCGGCGACGCGCGTGACGGTCTCCTCGCCGAAGACGCCGGCACCGTCAAAGGCCCACGCGGGCGCGGACCCGGCCGCGTCGCTGAGCCCCTGGGCCGTGAAGGTCGTGCGCTCCCCGCCGAAGCCGCCGGCGTAGGACATGTCGGCGGAGGACATGCTCTCCGGGGCGGCGGCTGCGGCCCGGCGCTCGTCCGGTGCGGACGCCACGGCGTCCGCCGTCGTGGGCGGCTCCTCCGTCGCACGGCCGATCCCGAAGCCGGCTCCCCCGCCGACGACGAGCGCGCCGGCAGCGACGGCGGCCACCGCCGCCCACCGCGGGCCCCGGCGGGCGCGCCGCGCCGCGAGCTCGTCCGCGCGCCGCTCGTCGGTGAGCGCGGCCAGCCGCTCGCCGTCCGGCTCGGCGCCGGCGGCGGGGTCGGCGCCGCGTACCCGGGCGACTGCCTCGTCCTCGTCCATGGTGACCTCCTGGTCCCGGTGGTGCTCCTACCCCTCCTGTGTGGCGGGCGGTCCGGTTCTTGCACCGGCGGTGGCAGGCTGGTCCCCATGCCGTCGACCCTGCACTCCTCCGCCCTCGCCCTCCTCGAGCCGTGGCAGGCGCCCACCCCGCGGCAGGAGCAGCTGCGCGAGCGCTACGTCGCCCACCTGCGGGCCGAGCCGCTGGGCGTGCTGCGCGAGTGCTACCCCGACCACCTGACGGCGAGCACCGTCGTCGTCTCCGCCGACCGCCGCAGCGTGCTCCTCACCCTGCACCGCAAGGCGCAGCGGTGGTTCCAGCTCGGCGGGCACGTCGAGCCGGGCGACCCGACGCTCGCCGCCGCCGCCCTGCGCGAGGCCCGCGAGGAGTCCGGCATCGACACCCTCGTCCTCGACCCGGTGCCGGTCCAGCTCAGCGCCCACCCCGTCCCCTTCTGCGACCCGCGCGGCGGCGCCAGCCACCTGGACGTCCGCTTCGTCGCCACGGCGCCCGCCGGTGCCGCGCACGCCGTGTCCGCCGAGTCCCTCGACGTCGCGTGGTGGCCGGTGGACGAGCTGCCCGACCCGCAGCCGGACATGGTCGAGCTCGTCGCCCTCGCGCTGGCCCGCCTGTCCTGACCGGGCGGGCCGTCAGTCGGGCCAGGCCGCGGCCAGGCGGGCCCGGGCCCGGGACAGGGCGGCGTCGGCGCCGCCGCGTGAGATGCCCAGGACCTGCGCGAGCTCGGTGCCGCCCAGCCCTTCCCACGCGTGGAGGACGAGGATCTGCCGGTCGCGCTCGCTCAGCGCCGCCAGCGCGACGCGGACGTCGTCGTCGGCGACGGCCGCCAGCGCGGGGTCACCGTCCTCGTCGCGCGAGTCGGGGAGCTCGTCCACGGGGACGGGGAGGAGCTTGCGGCGGTGGTTGGCGAGGACGAAGCCGGCCGTGCGGTAGAGCCAGGGCAGCGCGGCGTCCGCGGGGACGTCCTCGCGTCGTCGCCACGCGGTGGCGAGGACGTCGGCGGTGAGGTCCTCGACGTCCGCGGCGGGCGCGCGCCGCCGGAGGTAGCGGTACACGGCGGTCGCGTGGGCACGGTAGAGCTCCTCGAACCACGCGTCGTCGCGCACAGCGCCCCTCTCGTCAGATGCCACCACCCTGCCTGTGTCCCCGGTGGCCCTGATCTTGCACGGGCGCTGCCCGGACAGACGAACGCCCCGCGGGACGTGAGTCCCGCGGGGCGTCAGGAGCCGGTCTACTTGAAGGCGTCCTTGACGTTCTCGGCGGCCTGCTTGAGGCTGCCCTTGGTCTGGTCCTTCTGGCCCTCGGCCTGGAGGTCCCTGTTGTCGGTCGCGTCGCCGACGGCCTCCTTGATCCTGCCCGAGGTCTTCTCAGTCGAGTTCGCGATCTTGTCGTCTGCTCCCATGGGGCAACTCCTTCCGTCGCGGAGACCGGTCGTGGCCTCTCTGCCACCCACACTAGGTGTGGCCCGCGCAGGTCGCACGGGGAGGGCGGGGCACCGGCGACCCGGCCCAGGACGCACCACAGCCCGCCACCGTCGAACGGTGGCGGGCTGCAGCGGGGTGCGCAACCAGTGACGGTGCGCGGTCACCTCAGATCAGAGGGGGCGGACATTCTCCGCCTGGGGGCCCTTGGGGCCCTGAGTGGTGTCGAACTCGACCTTCTGGTCCTCGTCGAGCGAGCGGTAGCCGCTCGAGGCGATGGCCGAGTAGTGGACGAAGACATCCGCACCCCCGCCGTCGGGAGCAATGAAGCCGAACCCCTTCTCGCCGTTGAACCACTTCACGGTGCCAGTAGCCATGCAAACTCCTCGATAAAAAAGCCCCGGACCGATGCCGGAGCAGTTCCCACTGTAGCGGCCCCCGGCCGATTCGGCGAGGGGTATCGCGAACGGATCCTCCGAGGCGTTCCTCACGGGGACGCACGAAGGCCCGGCAACCCGCAGGTTGCCGGGCCTCGTGGCACCGTTCGTCAGGCTCCGGGCTGCAGCTGTCCGCCGCCGCCCGCGCCGCCACCCTGGGGGGCGGTGGGCATCTGGCGCTGCTCGACGGTCGTCGTGCCGCCGACGCCGACGGGCTCGGGCGTGACGATCTCGCCCTCGTCCAGGCCGCGGAAGAGGAACTCCCCGAGCAGGCCCTCACCGGCGGCGTCGACCTCGATGGTCTGGCCGGCGTGGATCTGGCCGTAGAGGATCTTCTCGGACAGGACGTCCTCGATCTCCCGCTGGATCGCGCGGCGCAGCGGCCGGGCACCGAGGACGGGGTCGTAGCCCCGCTCGGCGAGCAGCAGCTTGGCCGCGTCGGTCAGCCGGATCGCCATGCCCTGGTTGCGCATGCGCTCGTCGAGCTGGGCGATCATGAGGTCGACGATCTGGACGATCTGGTCCTGGGTGAGCTGCGGGAAGACGATGGTGTCGTCCACGCGGTTGAGGAACTCGGGCCGGAAGTGCTGCTTGAGCTCCTCGTTGACCTTCGTCTTCATCCGCTCGTAGTCGTTGGACAGCTCGCCGCTCGCCTGGAAACCGGTCTGCACGCCCTTGGCGATGTCCCGGGTCCCGAGGTTCGTCGTCATGATGATGATGGTGTTCTTGAAGTTCACCACCCGGCCCTGGGCGTCGGTGAGGCGGCCGTCCTCGAGGATCTGCAGGAGCGAGTTGAAGATGTCCGCGTGGGCCTTCTCCACCTCGTCGAACAGGACCACGGAGAACGGACGGCGGCGCACCTTCTCGGTGAGCTGGCCACCCTCCTCGTAACCCACGTAGCCGGGGGGCGAGCCGAAGAGCCGCGAGACGGTGTGCTTCTCGGAGAACTCGCTCATGTCGAGCTGGATGAGGGCGTCCTCGTCACCGAAGAGGAACTCTGCGAGGGCCTTGGCCAGCTCGGTCTTCCCGACGCCGGTGGGGCCGGCGAAGATGAAGGAGCCACCGGGGCGCTTGGGGTCCTTGAGCCCGGCGCGGGTGCGCCGGATCGCCTGGGACAGCGCGGTGATCGCGGCCTCCTGGCCGATGATCCGCTTGTGGAGCTCGGCCTCCATGTGGAGGAGCTTGGAGGACTCGGCCTCGGTGAGCTTGAAGACCGGGATGCCGGTCGACATCGCCAGCACCTCGGCGATGAGGTCCTCGTCCACCTCGGCGACCGTGTCGAGGTCGCCGGACTTCCAGGCCTTCTCGCGGTCGACCCGGCGCGCGGAGAGCTGCTTCTCGTCGTCGCGCAGCGAGGCGGCCTTCTCGAAGTCCTGGTCGTCGATCGCCGACTCCTTCTCGCGGCGGACCTCGGAGATCTGCTCGTCGAGCTCGCGGAGCTCCGGCGGGGCGGTCATCCGGCGGATGCGCAGGCGCGCGCCCGCCTCGTCGATGAGGTCGATCGCCTTGTCCGGGAGGAAACGGTCGGACACGTAGCGGTCGGCCAGCGTCGCGGCGGCGATGAGCGCCTCGTCGTTGATCGAGACGCGGTGGTGCGCCTCGTACCGGTCGCGCAGGCCCTTGAGGATCTCGATGGTGTGGGCCACGGAGGGCTCGTCCACGAGGATCGGCTGGAAGCGGCGCTCGAGGGCGGCGTCCTTCTCGATGTGCTTGCGGTACTCGTCCAGGGTCGTGGCACCGATGGTCTGCAGCTCACCGCGGGCGAGCATCGGCTTGAGGATGCTCGCGGCGTCGATCGCGCCCTCGGCGGCGCCCGCACCGACGAGGGTGTGGATCTCGTCGATGAACAGGACGATGTCGCCGCGGGTGCGGATCTCCTTGAGGACCTTCTTCAGGCGCTCCTCGAAGTCACCGCGGTAGCGGGAGCCGGCGACGAGCGAGCCGAGGTCGAGGGTGTAGAGCTGCTTGTCGCGCAGGGTCTCGGGCACGTCCCCGCGCACGATCGCCTGGGCGAGGCCCTCGACGACCGCGGTCTTGCCGACACCGGGCTCACCGATGAGGACGGGGTTGTTCTTCGTGCGGCGCGAGAGCACCTGCATGACGCGCTCGATGGGCTGCTCGCGACCGATGACCGGGTCGAGCTTGCCCTCGCGGGCGGCCTGGGTGAGGTTGCGGCCGAACTGGTCGAGGACGGCGGAGCCGGAGGGCTGGCCCTCGGCGGGGCCGCCGGCCGCGACGGCCTCCTTGCCCTGGTAGCCGGACAGCAGCTGGATGACCTGCTGGCGCACGCGGTTGAGGTCGGCGCCGAGCTTGTTGAGCACCTGCGCCGCCACGCCCTCACCCTCGCGGATGAGGCCGAGGAGGATGTGCTCGGTGCCGATGTAGTTGTGGCCCAGCTGGAGCGCCTCGCGCAGCGAGAGCTCGAGGACCTTCTTCGCGCGCGGCGTGAAGGGGATGTGGCCACCGGGGGCCTGCTGGCCCTCACCGATGATCTCGGTGACCTGCTGCCGCACGCCCTCGAGGGAGATGTCGAGCGACTCCAGCGCCTTGGCGGCGACGCCCTCGCCCTCGTGGATGAGGCCGAGCAGGATGTGCTCGGTCCCGATGTAGTTGTGGTTGAGCATCCGTGCCTCTTCCTGGGCAAGGACGATCACCCGACGGGCTCGGTCGGTAAATCTCTCGAACATCAGGGCTCCTTCGAGGCGGCGTGGCCGGGTGATCCCAGCCGGGCAGCGTTCATCGATGCTAACGGCGGGCCTCGCGCGAACCTGCCCGTGTTCGCCAGGGGCGTGACTCCATCGTCCTCCTCCACAGGCCCCCGCGCCCCCGGGCCGCCCTGCGGCACGATGGGTCCCATGCGAATCGAGGCCGTGCAGGGCGACATCACCACCCAGGACGTCGACGCCGTCGTCAACGCCGCCAACTCCTCCCTCCTGGGCGGGGGCGGGGTCGACGGCGCGATCCACCGGGCGGCCGGGCCGCGGCTGCTCGAGGAGTGCATGGAGCTGCGGCGCACCGAGCTGCCCGACGGTCTGCCGGTCGGCCAGGCGGTGCCGACCGCCGGCTACGACCTGCCCGCCCCGTGGGTCATCCACACCGTGGGGCCCAACCGGCACCGCGGGGAGACCGACCCGGCCCTGCTCGCCTCCTGCTTCACCAGCGCCCTCGACGTCGCGGACGCCGTCGGCGCCAGGCGGGTCGCCTTCCCGGCCGTGAGCGCGGGTGTCTACGGCTGGGAGGCCGCGGAGGTCGCACGCGTGGCGGTCGACGCCGTCCGCGGCTGGTCCGGCAGCGTGGAGCTCGTCCGGTTCGTGCTCCTCGGTGAGGACGTGCTCGCCGCCTTCACCGCGGCGCTCGAGCACCCCTGACGGGGCGGCCGACGCGGCCGGGGACGCTCAGACGTCGAGGACGATGGTGACGGGGCCGTCGTTGACGAGGGAGACGCGCATGTCGGCGCCGAAGCGGCCGGTCTCCACGTGCACCCCCCGCTCCCGCAGGGCGGCGACGACGGCGTCGACCACCGGCTCGGCGACGTCCGCCGGGGCGGCGGCGTTCCACGACGGGCGCCGGCCCTTGCGGACGTCGGCGTGGAGGGTGAACTGGGAGATGACGAGGACGGGGGCGCCGTCGTCGAGCACGGAGCGCTCCTCACGCAGGATGCGCAGCTCGGCGATCTTGCGGGCGGTGCGCTCGACCTGGTCGGGGCCGTCGTCGTGCGTGACCCCGACGAGCGCGACGAGGCCCGGCCCGGTGAATCCGCCGACCTGCTCGCCCTCGACGTGGACCGACGCGCCGTCGACCCGCTGGAGGACCGTCCTCACCAGCCGCCACCGCCGCGGCGCCCGCGGCCGTAGCCGCTGACAGCGGGCTTGACGTCGGTGAGGTAGATGGCGGCCGGGATGACGAGGATGATCGACAGGAAGCTGCCCGACAGCGGCCCGAAGGGCGGCAGGGCCACGAAGCCGAGCGCGACGTTGACGACGAGCACGATGAGCCAGAAGTTCTTCGTCCGCTTGCCCGCGTAGCTGAAGGCCTGGGCGGGCTGGCGCAGGCAGTGCAGCAGCGCCCACACCTCGACGGCGAAGGCCGCGAGCGCGAGGGCGAGGAACAGGAAGAACTGCAGACTGCCGATGATTCCCACCGCGCGAGTCTACGAGACCTTGCCGGGCCCGCAGCCCTAGCGGGCGAGGAGGTGGCTGGCCTCGGCGGCGCTGAGGCCCGAGGCCTGGAGAAGGTCGCTGGTGAGGGAGCGCATGAGGATGACGAGGGTCTGCAGGTGCCAGCCCGGGTCCTCGACGTCCTCCGGGTCGAGCTCACCGGTGACGAGGGTGAGCACCTGGGCGGCGTCCGCCGTGCTCGCGCCGCTGCCGAGCGCCTCGCCCAGGCGGAGGGCGCCGACGGCGAGGCCCTCCAGCGCCTCGCTCACCCGGTGGTCCTGGGCGCCCTGCTCGACGGCGGTGAGGCCGCGGCGCGCGATGACACGGGCGTTACGCATGGCGCGGTCGGCGAGCGTGCTCGCGCGCTCGAGGCGGGCGAGCTCGGGCAGGTAGCGCCGCGCGGCCGGCGAGATCCGGGCCGACTGCAGGGCGTTGCGCACCACCGAGGCCCAGTCGTCCAGCGTGCCCTGGGTGGTGCGGCCCAGGGCCAGGGCGTCGCGCATCCGCTCGGCGTCCCCGTCCCGCAGCCCCTTGCCGAGGGTGCTGAGCATCTGCGAGAGGTCGGCGAGGCTCGCGGCGGCGAGCTGCCGCGCGCGGCGCCGGGCGTCCTGCGGGGTGAGGATCGCGACGAGCAGGGCGAAGGTGCCGCCGACGAGCGCGTCGGTCCAGCGGCCCGTGGGCCCGTCGATGGCGGCGACGGGCAGCGCGACGATGACGATCCCCTGGACGCCGGCCTGGATGGTGAGCATCGGGCCGCGGTCGACGAACCGGGCGAGCAGCGCCCCGACGGTGATGACGAGCATGATCTGGTACACACCCGTGCCGAGGACGTAGGCCACGAGCTCCCCGAGCGCGACGCCGAGCGCCACGCCGAGCGCCAGCTCGGCGACCTTGCGCACCTCACGGTCCGCGCTGAAGCCCAGGCAGACCCAGGTGGCGATCGGCGCGAAGAAGGGCTGGGCGTGGCCGAGCAGGTAGTGCGCCACGGCCCACGACAGGCCGGCGGCGACCGCGGCGACGACCACCGGGAAGGCGGCGGCCCGCACCCGGCGCCGCCCGCCCCGCAACCGCTGCCGGACGAGAACCAGCAGGCGGCGCAGGTCGAGGCGGTCCTCGCGTCCCCCGGCTTCGCTCATGGCCTCAGGCGCGCGGCCGCCGGCGCAGCTCCTGGCCCGGGCGCTCGCTCGGGCGCCCGACGGCCTCGCCGCTCACCGGGACGATGACCTCCTGGGCGGCGGCGATGCCGTCGACGACGAGCTCGGCGTCGGCCGGCAGGGAGCGCTTGACGAGGGCGAGGGCGACGGGCCCGAGCTCGGCGTGCCGCACGACGCTCGTCACGACGCCGACGTCCTTGTCCCCGTGCACCACCCGGGCGCCGGGCTCCGGCGTCAGGTGCTCGGATCCGTCGAGGTGGAGCATGACGAGGCGGCGCGGGGGCCGACCGAGGTTGAAGACACGCGCGACGGTCTCCTGGCCGCGGTAGCAGCCCTTGTCGAGGTGGACGCCGGTGCGCAGCCAGTCCAGCTCGTGCGGGATGGCGCGCTCGTCGACCTCCCGCCCGAGCCGGGGCCGCCAGGCCTCCACGCGCAGCGCCTCCCAGGCCCATGTGCCGGCCACGCGCAGGCCGGACGCGTCGACGACGTCGGCCAGGCGGGCGCGGTCGACGAGCCCGAGGGAGCGGCGCAGGTGCCGGCCCGGGTGCTCGTCGTCGGCCGGCCCGTAGCTCGTGCCGCCCGGCGCCGTCGTGGGCCACGGGTCGTGCCAGGTGAGCACGTGCCCCGGCGCCGCCGCCACGGCATGCCAGCCGTCGCCGCAGGTGCCGACGACGGCGGTGTGCTCGGTGACGTCGGTGACCTCCACGCGCAGCATGAAGCGCATCCGCTCGAGGAACGCGACGAGGGGCGCCACGTGGTCGCCCTCGGTGACGAGCCAGGCCCGCTCGCCGTCGTCGGCCACGGCGGCGGCGTGCTCGATGCGGCCGTTGGGGTCGAGGAGGAGGAGCTCACCGGACTGCCCGGGGGCGAGCTGGAGGAGGAGCTGGGTGCTCAGGGTGTTGAGCCAGCTCAGGCGGTCGGGGCCGGAGACGGTGACGACACCGAGCTGGGAGAGGTCGACGACGCCCAGCCCGCGCTCGAGGGCGCGCTGCTCCTGGGCGGGCTGACCGTAGTGGAGCGCGACGCCGGCGTCCGGGCCGCCGCCTGCGACGGCACCGGGCCGGGAGAGCAGGGGGCTGGTCACGCCTGCTCCTGCCGGCTGAGCCGCCCGGAGGCGTAGGACTGCAGCTCCTGCCCGAAGGCGGCGAGCTCCTCGACCCACAGCAGGTCGCCCTGGACGAGCCCGTACATGCGGCTGCTCGCGCTGACGTCCTGGGCGCTGGCCGTGCGGACGACGGCGTCGCTGACGATGTCGATGCGCGCGGGGCGCACGCTGCCGACGTAGACGACGACGTGCCCGGTGGGCTGCGCGACGAGCACCTCGATGTCGGTGCTGCGCTGGCCCGGGGGCGTCTCGCTGTCGCTCGGCTCCCCCGGCGCGGCCGGGGAGACGCGCCAGTAGGCGGTCTCCGTGGCCCACACCTCGGCCTTGGCCAGCAGCTCGGCGCCGACGGCACCGGGCATCTCCTGGGAGACGGACGAGGAGTGCTCCGCGTCCACCGCCCACAGCGTGCTCGTGCAGCGCAGGTAGGGACCGCCGTCGTGGTCGAAGGTCATCTCGTGGACGAGGGGCTGCTCAGGGACTCCCGGGTAGGCCATGACGCCGTAACCGCGCCAGGATCCGACGAGCCAGGCGAGCGGGTAGACCTCCGGGGCCAGGCCCTCGGGAAGGGTGAAGGTGGCCATGCCCCGATGCTACGCGGTCGGCGCCGTGCGGCCCGTCCGCGTCCTCAGGCGAGCAGCACGCTGCCGAGCATGAAGGTCGGCGCGCCGGCGAGCATCGGCGGCAGCGCGGCGGCCGCGAGCGCGGGCAGCGGGCGGCTGGAGGTCGGGAAGCGGCCCAGGACGAGGTGGACGGCGGAGGTGAGCACCCCGGCGACGAGGCCGGTCACCCCGCCCACGAGCGGGCCGACGGCGGGCAGCAGCACACCGGCGAGCAGGCCGGCACCGCCGGCGACGACGGTGGCGAGGCCCGCGACCAGCCGGGGACGCAGCGGCACGGCCGTGCAGGCCGCGCCCGCGGCGAGCGCTGCCGCGGCCGTGACGACGACGGCCATGGCCGGGCGCGTGTCCCCGAGCGCGGGCCACATCGCGGCGGAGCCGGCGACGACGCAGCCGGTCACCGTGCCGGCGACGGACTCCACGAGGCGCGGCCGCCCGTCCCGCCGCAGCATCTCCTGGACGAAGCTGCCCGCGACCGCGAGCCCGAGCACGATCGCCACGCCGTCGACCGAGCCGGTGACCGCGACGACGGCGAGCGCCGCGAGGCCGGTGGCGGCGATGACGACGCCCGGTCCGGCCGTCACCGGCAGGCCCGCGAGCCGGGGCCAGCCGCCGGCCACGAGAAGGGTGGCGAGGGCGACGACGACGAGGAGCGGCCAGTGCCACATCGCGCTGAGCGCGAGCACGGCGGCGAGGGCGGCGGTGACGACCCCGCGGGTCGAGCTGCCCATCACGACTCGCACCCGGCGACGGCGGGGCGCGGCGGGAGGACAGGGTCGACGGGCACCCCCCGAGTCTGGCAGATCGAACACTGACGTCGGCGGCACCCCGGTTCCCACTAGTGTGTCCCCGACCAGGAAGAGGTGCGATGGCCACTCTTGTCGTGCTGACACGTGAGCCCACCGGCGCAGCCGCCGTGCTGCCCTCGCTCGCCCTGCTCGACCACCGGGTCGCGACGGCGCCCCTGTCCGCGGACTCGCTCGTCGACCCCGCGGACGCGGACGTCCTCGTCGTGGACGGCCGTCAGGAGCTCGCGGCGGCGCGATCGGTGTGCCAGCTCGCCCGCAGCACCGGGCTGCAGCTGCCCCTGCTGCTCGTCCTCACCGAGGGCGGCCTCACCGCCGTCACCCCGGCGTGGGGCTGCAGCGACATCGTGCTCGCCACGGCCGGGCCCGCCGAGCTGGAGGCGCGCCTGCGGCTCCTCGGCAGCCAGGTGGCGGCGGCGGAGCCGGCCGGGGACGTCCTCGAGGCGGGCGAGCTCGTCATCGACACCGCCGCCTACTCGGCGCGGGTGCGCGGACAGGCGCTCAACCTCACCTACAAGGAGTTCGAGCTGCTGCGGCACCTGGCCCAGCACCCGGGCCGCGTCTTCACCCGCGCGCAGCTCCTCGACGAGGTGTGGGGCTACGACTACTACGGCGGTACGCGCACGGTCGACGTCCACGTCCGGCGCCTGCGTGCCAAGCTCGGCGCGGAGCACGACCAGCTCATCGGGACGGTCCGCAACGTCGGCTACAGATTCGTCGTGCGCCCGACCGTCGACTGACAGGACGCGCCGGGCCTGCTGTCCTAGGATGGACGCAGACGTCGGGTCGCGAATGCCCCGGGCTCCAACACAAGCCGCCACGAGCGGCCTTCGCGCCGACTGGCGCTTCGCGGCCCGGCGTCGCCCTCTCCCCCGGCCGGCGTCGGCTGGGCGCACCGACGGGCCGTGCCCGAGGTTTCGCTAAGGTGTCCCGGGACGTCCGGCCGTTCGTCCTCGCCGCGGTCCCGCTCACCGATCTCGTCTCGTCTGCCCGGAGGTAGAACACCATGTCCTTGCGCCGTCCCTTCCTTGCCGTTGCCGCCGCCCTCGCGCTGGTCGGAGCGGCCGGGTGCGCGGCCGACTCCGTCCTCGAGCTCGAGGTCGGCGACTGCCTCAACCAGAGCGACCTGGAGGGCGAGGAGGTCAGCTCCGCGCCGGCCGTCGAGTGCACGGAGGAGCACGACGCCGAGATCTTCGGTGAGCACGTCTTCTCCGGTGACGACTACCCGGGCGTCGACGCCGTGCAGGCCGAGTCTCAGGAGACCTGCCTCAAGGAGTTCGCCGAGTTCATCGGCCTGCCCTACGAGGAGTCCGCGCTGCCCTTCACCATGCTCTACCCCTCCCAGCAGAGCTGGGACGAGGCCGACGACCGCACCACGCTGTGCATCGTCGTCTCCGACGAGCCGCTCACCGAGTCCCTCAAGGGCTCCAAGATCTGACCCTCCGCGACGCGAGACGCCCCCGGGAGCCGAGGCTCCCGGGGGCGTCGTCGTCTGTGCAGGTCAGCCGAAGCGCCCGGAGATGTAGTCCTCGGTCGCCTTGTTCCTCGGCGCGGCGAACATCTGCTCGGTCGCGTCCATCTCGATGAGGCGGCCGGGCTTGCCGGTGCCGGCGATGTTGAAGAAGCCGGTCGTGTCCGAGACACGGGCGGCCTGCTGCATGTTGTGGGTGACGATGACGATCGTGTAGTCCGACTTCAGCTCGGAGATGAGGTCCTCGATCGCGAGCGTGGAGATGGGGTCGAGCGCCGAGCAGGGCTCGTCCATGAGGAGCACCTGCGGCTGCACCGCGATGGCGCGGGCGATGCACAGGCGCTGCTGCTGGCCGCCGGAGATCGAGGAGCCCGGCCGGTCGAGGCGGTCCTTGACCTCCTCCCACAGGTTGGCGCCGCGCAGCGCCCGCTCCACCAGCGCCTCCTGGTCGCTCCTGCTCATCCGCTTGTTGTTGAGCTTGACGCCCGCGAGGACGTTGTCTGCGATGGACATCGTCGGGAAGGGGTTGGGCCGCTGGAAGACCATGCCGACCTGGCGGCGGACCTCGACCGGGTCGACGTCGTCGCCGTAGAGGTCCTGGCCGTCCATGAGCGCCTGCCCCTCGACGCGGGCGCCGGGGATGACCTCGTGCATGCGGTTGAGGGTGCGCAGGAAGGTCGACTTGCCACAGCCCGAGGGGCCGATGAGCGCGGTCACCGAGCGGGGCTCGATGACCATGTTGACGTCCTGGACGGCGAGGAAGTCCCCGTAGAAGACGTTGAGGTCCTTGACGTCGATGCGCTTAGACATGCGTGGTCCTTGAGGGTCGTGCGGGCAGGAGGATCTGGTGCGGGTCGCGCATCAGCGCACTCCCTTGGGCGAGAAGTACCTGCTCACCAGGCGTGCGGCGAGGTTGAGCAGCATGACGATGAGGATGAGGGTGAGCGCACCGGCCCAGGCGCGGTACTCGCTCGCCCCGCCCTGCGCGTACTGCCGGAAGACGTACACCGGCAGGGTGGCGATGCGCCCGTCGAAGGCGTCGTAGTTGACGGCGTTGGTGATGCCGACGGTGATGAGCAGCGGGGCCGTCTCGCCGATGACGCGCGCGATGGAGATCATGACGCCGGTGGTGATGCCGGCGATCGCGGTGCGCAGGACGACCTTGACGATCGTCAGCCACTTCGGCACGCCGAGGGCGTAGGCCGCCTCCCGCAGCTCGTTCGGCACGAGGCGGAGCATCTCCTCCACCGAGCGCACGACGACGGGCGTCATGAGGACGGCGAGGGCGATGCCGCCGATGAGCGCGGACTTGTACGCCGGGCCGAAGAGGACGAGGAACACCGTGAACGCGAACAGGCCCGCGACGATCGAGGGGATGCCGGTCATGACGTCGACGAGGATCGTGATGGCCCTCTTGAGGCGGCCGCCGCCGTACTCGACGAGGTAGATCGCGGTGAAGATGCCGAGCGGGATCGAGATCACCGCGGCGATGCCGGTGACGTAGAGGGTGCCGATGATGGCGTGGTAGGCGCCGCCCTCCGTCATCTGCCCGAAGACCCCGACCATGTCGGTGGTGAGGAACTCCCAGCTGAAGGTGCGGACCCCGCCGCTCACCACCGTCCAGACGAGGGACACGAGCGGGATCATCGCGAGGACGAAGGCGAGGGTGACGAGCGTCGTCGCGAGACGGTCCTTGGCCCACCGCGGGCCCTCGACCTGCCAGGAGACGGCGACGACGGCGACGACGTGGATGATCGCGCCGAGGAAGACGACGCCGGCGACGGTCGGGGTGCCGCCGATCCCGAGGATCGCGGCGGCGACGGCGAGGGAGACCGCGAGGACGGCCCACGGCGCCCACGAGGGCAGCCGGCGGGTCTGGTGCAGGGCGACGGGCGTCGTCGTCATCAGTTGGCTCCCGAGAACTCGGCGCGGCGCGCGATGACCCACCGCGCGAGGAGGTTCACGCCGAAGGTGAGGACGAAGAGGATGAGGCCGGTGGCGATGAGGACGTCGACGCCGGTCCCGGAGGCCTCGGGGAACTGGCTGGCGATGTTCGCCGCGATCGACTGGTGCTGGCCGGGCTGCAGGAGGTTGACGTTGATGAGGAACCCGGGCGACAGCACCATGAGCACGGCCATCGTCTCCCCCAGCGCGCGGCCCATGCCGAGCATGGCCGCGGAGATGATGCCCGAGCGCCCGAAGGGCAGCACGGCCTGCCGGACCATCTCCCAGCGGGTGGCCCCCAGGGCGAGGGAGGCCTCCTCGTGCAGCCGCGGGGTCTGGAGGAACACCTCACGGATCGTCGCGGTGATGATCGGCAGGATCATGACGGCGAGGACGAGCCCGGCGGTGAGGATGTTGCGGGCCGGCGCCTGGTAGTCCGCGAACAGCGGGATCCAGCCCAGGTGCTCCGAGAGCCACGCGAAGAGCGGGTCGATGACCGGCTGGAGCCACTGGATGCCCCACAGGCCGAAGATGACCGAGGGGATCGCGGCGAGCAGGTCGACGAGGTAGCCCAGTCCCTGCGCGAGGCGGCGGGGGGCGTAGTGGGAGATGAACAGCGCGATCCCCACGCTCAGCGGGACCGCGACGACGAGCGCGATGACCGAGGAGAGGACCGTGCCGAACAGGAGCGGCGCGACGTACTCCCACAGGTTGCGGCCCTGCATGAAGCCGACCTCGGCGAGCTCGTCGCGGGAGGCGACGAGGGCCGGCCAGGCGCGCACGAAGAGGAAGATCGCGACGGCGGCGAGGATGACGAGAATCACCAGGCCGGCGCCCGTGGAGATGCCGGCGAAAAGCCGGTTGCCCAGCTTGCCGGGGGTCCGCCCGGCGCGAAGGGCCGGGGTGGAGCCAGGCGGGGTCTGGGGCGGTGCGGCGGTTGCCACGTGTCCTCCGAGAATCGGACGGCGTGCGGACGTGCGTCGGGCGGGCCGGCGTCAGAGCACCGGCCCGCCCGTCAGGTTAGCCGGTCAGCCGGCAACCGTGATCTGCTCGAGGGCGGCGGTGACCCGCTCTCGCAGCTCGTCGGAGATCGGCGCGGAGCCGGCGACGTCGGGCTGGGCGGCCCGGTCCTGGCCCTCGGCGCTGGCGACGTACTCGAAGTAGGCCTTGACGTTGGCAGCGTCCGCCTCGTTCTCGTAGGTCGAGCAGGCGATCGAGTAGGACACGAGGACGATCGGGTAGGTGCCCGACTCGGTCGTGTCGCGCGCCAGGTCGATCGTCAGGCGCAGGTCGGTCGCGCCCTCGGCCGCCGGGGAGGCGTCGATGACGGCGGCCGCGGCCTCCGGGGAGAAGGGCACGTACTCGTCGCCCACACCGACCGCGACGGTGCCGAGGTCCTCGGCGCGGGAGGCGTCGGCGTAGCCGATGGCGCCCTCGGCGGCCTGGACGGTGTCGATCATGCCGGAGGTCTGGGCGCCGGACTGGGTGCCGGCGATCGGCCAGGTCTCCACCGGGCCGTGCGTCCACACGTCGGGGGCGACGGCGTCGAGGTACTCGGTGAAGTTCTCCGTGGTGCCGGAGTCGTCGGAGCGGTTGACCGGGATGATGCCGAGGTCGGGCAGCTCGACGTCCGGGTTCGCCGCGACGATGGCCGGGTCGTCCCAGCTGGTGACCTCACCCATGAAGATCCCGGCGATGGTCTCCGGGTCGAGGTTGAGGTGCTCGGCGTCGACGCCGGGGAGGTTGTAGACGATCGCGATGGGGCTGATGTACAGCGGCATCTCGATGACCTCGCCGCCGTAGCAGCGGTCGACGCCCGCGGCGAGCTCCTCCTCGTCCATGGCGGCGTCCGAGCCTGCGAAGAGCACGGTGCCGTTGAGGAACTGCTCACGGCCGGTGCCAGAGCCGGTGGGGTCGTAGGTGACGTTGACGTCGGGGTTCTGGTCCATGAAACCGGCGATCCAGCCCTGGACGGCGGACTCCTGCGAGCTCGCCCCGGAGCCGGCGATCGAGCCGGAGAGCTCACCCGCGCCGGCGTCCGTGGAGGAGGAGCCGGGGGTGGAGGCGTCGGAGGTGTCACCGTTACCGCAGGCCGCGAGGGTGAGCGCCACGGCGCTCATGGCGGCGATTCCCGCCAGGCGGCGGCTACCTGCAAGCTTCACGTTCATTCCATCCTGTCAGTCGGAGGGCCCGGGAGACCCGGTGGCCGTCACTGACGGTAGGAAGGGCAGGTGTCCGCCCGGCAGGCGCCGGGTGAACGGCGGGTGAACAGGCGATGTGGATTTCATCACGCCACCCGCTCAGGTCGTCAGGCGGCCCCGCACGATGCTGTCGCCGCTGTGGGCGGGGTCGCCGTCGAAGGGCTCTCGGGAGACGTCGACGAGGACGAGCTCGTCGAGGTCCAGCCCCTCGGGCAGGTCGAAGACGCCCTCGTTGCCGGCGAGCAGGCCGACGCTGACGAGCTGCTGGACGTCCTCGTCGAGCAGCCAGACCTCGCGGAAGCCGTCGCTCTCCTCGCCGCTCACCTCGACCCGCAGGAGCAGGCGGCCGTCGGCCTCCTCGATGCGCGCCGACCCGGTCTCCTGCCACCCGGGCAGCGGGTCGAGCTGGGCCTGCGCCACGGGCGCGGGCTCCTCCTCCTGCGTCCCGGGCAGGTTCGTCACGACGAGCGTGCCGGCGATGCCGGCGGCGACACCGGCGGCGAGCCACGCCGCGCGGGCCAGGCGTCCGCGTGGGCGCTCGCGCCGCCCGGCGGGGCGGGTGGAGCCGCCCGGCCCGCGCCGGGCGGTGGCGGTGGCGGTGGCCGGGGCGGTGGCGGCCGACGGGGGCGCCGGGTCCGAGGTCGTGCTCGCGATCTCCTGCGCGATGCGGTCCCACACGTGCGGGGCGGGGGCGACGAGCGGCTCGGCGGCGCGCCCGGCGGAGACGACGGCGGTGAGCGCGGCGAGCTCCTCGCGGCACTGCTCACAGGTGGCGAGGTGCTCGGCCGCGGCGGCGTCCGGCTCGACCTCGCCGAGCGCGACGAGGGTGAGGGTGTCGTCCTCAACGTGACGCATGGCTTCCCTCCATCCTCGTGCGCAGGCGGCGCAGGCCGCGGTTGATGTGCGACTTCACGGTGCCGAGCGGCAGGTCCATTCTCTCGGCGATCTCGGTGTGCGTGAGCCGCTCGAAGAAGGCGAGCTCGAGCACGTCCTGCTGCGGGGGCCCCAGCTCGACGAGGGCCTGGGCCACGACCACCTGGTCGACGATCTCGTCGGTGCGGTCCGGGCCGGGCGCGTCCTCCGCCTCGGCGAGGTCGGACCGGTCGCGGGCCCGGCGGCGCAGCGCGTCGGCGACGGCGTAGCGGGTGATGCCCGAGAGCCACGCACCGATCGGGGCCCGCTGCGGGTCGAAGCGGTCGCGGGAGCGCCAGGCGCTGACGAAGACCTGCTGGGTGACGTCCTCGGCGTCGGCGGTGTTCCGCAGGGTGCGGAGGGCGATGCTGTAGACCATCGAGGAGTACTCCTCGTAGACGAGCCGGACGGCGTCGGCGGTGCCGTCGCGGAAGCGCGCGCCCAGCACCTCGGGTTCCGTCATCGCCACCTCAGCCGTACGCGTCCCTGTCAGGGGACCAATGTAGCGGTGACGACCGTGTTGTCGGTGTAGCTCTGGACGTCGTCCTGCCACACGCCGTCGCAGGTGATGAGGACGAGGCGGTGCTCGCCGTCGCGGCGGAAGTGCTCGGACAGGTCGATCGTCGTCTTGGGGATGAGACGGGCGGACTCGACGGCGTACTCGAGCACCTGCCCGTCCTCGCGGGTGACCTCGATGCGGTCGCCGGGCTCGAGCTCGACGAGGTCCCGCAGCGGGCCGTAGGCGGTGATGAAGGACCCCGAGTGGGCGGCGATGACGGTGGCCCCCTCCTCGGCCCCCGCGGAGGGGCCGAAGCGGTACCAGCCCGCACGGGCGGCGTCCTCGGGGATCTCCATCTGGCCGTCGGGGGCGACGCCGACGGCGTCGACCGGGAGGTCGGCGTCGAGCGCCGGGACGACCACCCTGACGGGCGGGCTCTGGGTCTGGACCTCGGGGAGCCCCGCCGCCGACCGGACGGGCACATCCGGGACGGCGGCGGGGCTGGAGGCCGGGGATCGGGCCGGGTCGTCTGGGGCGGGCGTCCCGGTCGGTGTCCCCGCGCCCGGGCCGGTGGGGGCTCCCACCACCGGCCCGGGCTGCTCGGGCTCCCCGCCGTCCACGCCGCACCCGGCGAGGACGAGCAGCAGGCTCGCCGCTGCGGCTGCGAGGAGACGGTTCATGTCAGGCCCGGGTCCGGGCGAGACGACGGGCGCCGACGGCGGCGGCGAGGAGCAGCGCGCCCAGGCCCGCGGCAAGCGCGGCGGCGGGCACGGTGGGCTCGTCCACGGGGACGAGGCCGGTGGGCACGCCCGCGGGCGCGGAGTGGAGCCCGGTGATCGTCTGGGTGGCGACGTCGAGGGTGTCGTCCTCGAGGCTGCCCCAGGCGTAGACGATGGTGCTGGAGCCCTCCTCGACCGGGACGTCGACCGGGCCGATGACCGGCTCGGTGGTGCCGGCGGCCGCGACGGCTGCCGGGACGGTGCCGGCGGGCAGGTCCAGGCTCTCCTCCGCACCGTTGGCGAGACCGCTGATGACGGCCTCCCCACCGGCGAGGACGTCGACCTCGGGGGCGGCGGCGGTGTGACGGACCGTGAGGCGGCCCTCACCGGCGGCCGTCTCGGAGATGTCGTTGGTGAAGAAGGAGGCGGTGGGGGCGCCGTCCGCGTCGAGGTGGGCGACGGCGGTGTAGTTGCCCCCGGCCTCGAGCGGCAGGTCGAGCGGCCCGAGCACGGGCTCGCTGTCGTCCTCGGCGTCCGCGGCGGTGATCGCAACGGAGTAGGTGCCGGCGGGCAGCTCGAGCGGGCCGGCGAGGCTGGCAGGCTCGAAGTCGTCCAGGGTGCGCTCCCCGTTGACCCAGACGTCCACGGTGAGGCCCGGGACCCCGTGCAGCACGGACAGCAGCGCGGCGTCGTCGGTGGCGGCCGAGGCCGGAGCGGCGAGAGCGAGCAGGGCGAGGCCGGCGGTGGCGCCGATCCCTGCGCGACGGGTGGTGCTCATGGTGTCCTCCAGTGTCGGTAGTGGTGCTGACACCAGGTATTCGTCACCACCCCCCGATCCGGATGCACCTGGGTGCGAGGAACTTTTTTCTCCCCGCTCCCGGCGGACCGGGGCGAGCGTCCTACGTCCGGTCCGCGGCCGTCAGCTCCTCCTTGTACGTCGGCGCGCGGTGCTTCTCGAGCGCGACGACGACGGCCGCCCGGCCGGGGCGGCGCCCGACGTGGACGACGAGCATCTCCGAGGTCTTGAGCCACGGGTCGGACTCGGGGACCTGCTTCATGATGCGGTTGGGCGTGTTGATCGCGATCTGGTCCATGAAGGTCGGCAGAACGGGCCGGTGGGTGCAGATCGCGACGCCCGGCGCGCGCTGCTTGACCTCGGCGTCCAGGAGCTGGCGTGCCCGCTTGGGCTTCTCGCGGTGGGCGTCCTCGGTGATCTCCGGGTGCAGCTCGACCTCGACGCCGATGGCGTCGGCGTAGGGCGTCACCGTGTCGACGCAGCGCCGCCACGGGCTCGAGACGACCCGGTCGACGCCGTAGGCGGACAGCAGCGGGACGAGCCGCTGCGCCTGCGCCTCGCCCACGGCGGTGAGCGGGCGGGTGGACTCCCCGCCCTTCCACACGGTGCGCTTGCGGGCGCGGGCGTGCCGCACGACGATCAGCGCCCACGTGCTGAGCCGCTCGTCCTTCCACTGGTCCAGGAGCATGCCGAGCGGCTCACGGTCGTGGTCGTGGGTGAGGAGCCGGCGCGCGTCCTTGGCCTCGACCCAGCGCACGTCGTCGATCTCGCGCTCGCTCGCCGGGACGGCGAGCGGGCGGCCCCGCAGCGACAGGTCCCCGGGCGGGGCGGTGTGCGCGGCCCAGTAGTGGACCTCCTTGCGCCGCCCGTCGCTGATCCGGTAGCTGACCTTGGGCAGCGGCTGGCCGAGGACGACGGCGACCCCCGTCTCCTCCGCCGTCTCCCGGACGGCGCAGGCGGCGAGCGTCTCGCCGTTGTCGAGCTTGCCCTTGGGCCAGGACCAGTCGTCGTAGCGCGGCCGGTGGACGAGGAGCACCTCGAGCTTCTTGCGGTCGTTGACGCGCCACACGAGCGTGCCGGCCGCGTACTGGGTCCGTGGGACGCTCATCGGCTGGCCGCCACCCGCCGCCGGGCGCGGGCGATGAGGAGCTGCTGGAGGTCCTCGAGCGGTGTGCCGTCCTCCGCGAACTGGTGGCGCTCCCAGGTGCCGTCCTGCAGGAGGTGCCAGGACGCCGTCGTCGGCGCGACGCAGCGGTCGAGGAGGTCGGTGAGGAACTCGACCTGCCCCTTGTCGATGATCCGCACGAGCACCTCGACGCGGCGGTCGAGGTTCCGGTGCATGAGGTCGGCGCTGCCGATCCACAGGTCGGGCACCTCCTCGTCCCCGGCGAAGGCGAAGACGCGGGCGTGCTCGAGGAAGCGGCCGAGGATCGAGCGGACGCGGATGTTCTCGCTCAGGCCCGGGATCCCGGCGCGGAGCGCGCAGATGCCGCGGACGACGACGTCGACCTGCACGCCCGCCTGGCTCGCCCGGTACAGCGCGTCGATGATGGTCTCGTCGACGATCGAGTTGACCTTGATCTTGATCCACGCCGGGCGGCCCGCGCGGTGCCCGGCGATCTCCCGCTCGATGCGCTCGACGAGCCCGGGGCGCACGGAGCGCGGCGCGACGAGCAGGCGGCGGAAGCGCGAGCGCGGGGCGTAGCCGGAGAGCTGGTTGAACAGCCGGGTGAGGTCCTGCCCGACGTCGGGGTCGCAGGTGAGCAGGCCGAGGTCCTCGTAGCCGCGGGCCGTCTTGGGGTTGTAGTTGCCGGTGCCGATATGGCAGTAGCGCCGCAGCCCGTCCTTCTCGTTGCGCACGACGAGGGACAGCTTGCAGTGGGTCTTGAGCCCGACGATGCCGTAGACGACGTGGACGCCGGCCTCCTCGAGCTTGCGCGCCCAGGAGATGTTCGCCTGCTCGTCGAAGCGCGCCTTGATCTCGACGATCGCCAGCACCTGCTTGCCCGCCTCGGCGGCGTCGATGAGGGCGTCGACGATCGGGGAGTCGCCGGACGTGCGGTAGAGGGTCTGCTTGATGGCGAGCACCTTGGGGTCCGCCGCCGCCTGGGCGAGGAACTCCTGGACCGACGTCGAGAACGAGTCGTAGGGGTGGTGGAGGAGGACGTCACGGCGGCGGATGGCCTCGAAGATGTTCGTCGGCTGCGCGCTCTCCACCTCCGCCAGCGCCTGGGCCGTGACGGGGACGAACTTCGGGTACTTCAGCTCGGGCCGGTCGAGCTCGTGGATGACGTCGAGGCCGGTGAGGTCGAGGAGCGAGGGCAGCTCGTAGACCTCGTGCTCGACGACGCCGAGCTCGCGGATGAGGAGGTCGCGCACGTGCGCGCTGATGCCCTGGGCGAGCTCGAGCCGTACCGCGGGCCCGAAGCGGCGGCGCATGAGCTCCCTCTCCAGCGCCTGGAGGAGGTTCTCGGCGTCGTCCTCCTCGACCTCGAGGTCCTCGTTGCGGGTGACCCGGAAGGTGTGGTGCTCGACGATCTCCATCCCGGGGAAGAGGTAGTCGAGGTGCTCGCCGATGATCTCCTCGAGCGGGACGAAGGCGGTGCGGCCGTCCTCGCGCGAGGACGGCGTCTCCTCCGGGCGGTGCGGGCGGCCCGCGGCGTCGACGGCGATGAAGCGCGGCAGCAGCGGCGGCACCTTGACGCGGGCGAAGTGCTCCTTGCCCGAGCTGGGGTTGCGGACGACGACGGCGAGGTTGAGCGAGAGCCCGGAGATGTAGGGGAAGGGGTGGGCCGGGTCGACGGCGAGCGGGGTGAGGACCGGGAAGATCTGCTTGCGGAAGTACTTGCGCAGGCGCAGCTGCTCGCTCTCGGCGAGGTCCTCCCAGTGGAGGATCTCGATCCCCTCGGCGGCGAGCGCCGGCTGGATGTCCTCGGCGAAGGTGCGTGCGTGCTCCTCCATGAGCTCGTGGGCGCGCACGCTGATGGCCTCGAGGACCTGCCGCGGGGAGAGCCCGGACGCCGCCGTCACGGCGAGGCCGGTGGCGATGCGCCGCTTGAGGCCGGCCACGCGGACCATGAAGAACTCGTCGAGGTTGGAGGCGAAGATCGACAGGAACCACGCGCGCTCGAGGAGCGGCTGGGTGGTGTCCTGGGCCTGCTCGAGCACCCGCTGGTTGAAGGCGAGCCAGCTGAGCTCGCGGTCCGCGAAGCGGCCCTCGGGGAGCCCGACGTCGAGCGGGTCGACCTCACCGCCGTCGTCCCCGGCCTCCTCGCCCGCCTCCTCGACGAGCTCGTCCGCCTGCTCGGCGACCTCCTCGGCGGGCGCGGCGGCGCCGGTCAGCGCGACGGCGTCGACGCCGTCGTGAGCGGCACCGTCGTGAGCGGCACCGTCGTGAGCGGCACCGTCGTGAGCGGCACCGTCGTGAGCGGCACCGTCGTGTGCGACGCCGTCGTGGGCGGCGCCGTCGTCCGTGGCGTCGTCGCCGGTCTCGGGCCGCTCGTCGGCGGGCGCGTCCTCGAGGTGGCTGGGCGTGGTGACCTCAGGCTCTGGCATGGGGCCATGCTGCCACCTCAGCGCGCGTACTGAACGTCGAGCGAGGAGCGGTCGTAACCGGCACGGCGGTAGGTGCGGATCGCCGCCGTGTTGTCGCCCTCGACGTAGAGCGTGGTGCGGCGGAAGCCACGCCCGCGCATCTCGGCGAGGGCGAGGGCGGTGAGGTGCCCGCCCAGCCCGCGTCCCTGGGCCTGCGGGTGGACGCCCAGGGCGTAGATCTCGGCGTCCTGCCCCTCGGGCTTGACCCACATCGAGGCGAGGAGCGCGTCCGGCCGCCCGGCCTCGTGGGCGAGCCACAGGAGGGAGGGGTCGAACCACGGCTCGGCCTGCCGCTGGTGGAGGTCCGCGACGGTGAGGCGACCCTGCTCGGGGTGCGCGGCGAAGGCGGCGGCGTTGAGGGCGACCCACGCCTCCTCGTCCTGCCCGACGACGAAGGTGCGCACCTCCACCCCGGCGGGCGCCGCGGCCGCCGGCGCCTGCGCTCCCGGCTCGAGGTCGCGCGCCATCTGCCACAGCTCACGGGTGACGCGCAGCCCGGCGGCGCGGGCCAGCGCCTGGGCGCCGGGGAGGTCGCCGTGCGCCCACAGCGCGACGGTGGGGACGTCGTCGAGGACGGTGTCGAGCAGCCGCCGTCCCAGGCCGCGACGGCGGTGGGCCGGGTGCACGCACAGCTCGCCGCTGCCCTCGGGGTCGACGACGGCGTGGGCGAGGAGCTCCTCCCCCTCGGCGAGCCAGTGGTGGCGGTAGCCGTCGGCGCCGTGGCGCACCGCGAGGACGGTCTGCTCGTTGAAGGGCGCGACGCCGTCGGCGTCCGTCGCGGCGGCGGCGAGACGCAGGACGGCGTCCGCGGAGGTGAGGCCGGTGCCCATCAGTCGAGGGTTCCCACGCGCCACATCTCGGCGGCGCGCTCGAGCTCCTCGGCGGTGCGGAGCAGCGCGGAGGCGCGGCGGGTGAGACGGGCGGCGAGCTCGTCGTCGTCGACCCAGTCGGCGTCGAGCGCGGAGCCGGTGGCGACGACACGGATGAAGGCGGCGGCGCGGTCGAGGGCGACGTCGAGGTCCCCCTCGTAGACGCCCGCGAGGACGGCGTCGGCGAGCTGGGCGACGTCGCTCGGCCCGGGGGGCTCGACGACGCCGGCGATGACCCCGGCCACCTCGGCGCGGTGCCGGCCGATGGAGAAGCGGTCCGCGACCCGGGCGGGGTCGGCCCGGACCCACTCGCGCATGAGGTAGAGGCGCCACAGGGCACCCGGGAGGGTGGTCGGGGGGCTCTGCGCCCACAGCGCCGCGATGGTGTCCAGGCCCTCGGTGTCGACGAGGGACACGAGCCGGGAGACGAGCTCGGGGTCCTCCGCACCGGCGCGGCCGCGCCCGACGAGCACCGCGGCCGTCGTGTGGGCGGCCTGCGAGCGCAGCGCCGGGTCGACGTCGCCGACGATGCGCTCGGCGGTCTGCGCGTCGAGCATGGCCGGACGGCGGTGCTTGCGCTCCATCTGTCCCCCTCACGGTGGTCCGCCCCGGACGGACCGACCGGAACTCCACGATGCTACGAGACACCTCCCCCGTCCGGCACGTGCGCAGCCGCTCTTCCCCGCGCCCGCCGTCCGTGGTGTGCTGGGCGCGCCCACCCCGGAGGAGAGGAAGCACACCATGGACGAGACACCCGCGACCCGGCCGATCGACGCGGCCGGTGACGCCCTGCACGTGCGACGCGTCTTCGGGGAGGCCTACGAGGCGGGCGGCACGCTCGTCATCCCGGTCGCCAGGGTCGTCGGCGGCAGCGGTATGGGCTACGGCACCGGCGCCCTGGGCAGCCCCGAGCAGGGCGGCACCGGGGAGGGCTCCGGCGGCGGGGGCGGCTTCGGCGTCCACGCGAAGGCCGTGGGTGTCTACACCGTGCGTGACGGCGTCGTGCGCTGGCACCCGGCGCTCGACCTCAACCAGGTGATCCTCGGCGGCCAGGTGGTCGGAGCGATCGCCGTGCTCGCCCTCGCCCGGGCGCTGCGGGCGCGGCGCCGGTAGTCAGTCCAGCCGGCTGGCCCTGGCCCGGGCGGCCGCGGCGTCGAGCTCGTCGGCCGTCGTGGCGAGGGCGTGGGGACGGCGGGTGACGGGGCCGGCGGCGTCGTCGTCGTGCGTGTGCCAGCGTGGGTCGCTCGCGGCGCCGTCGGACAGCACCCGCAGGAAGGCCGCGGCCTGCTCGAGCAGGTCCGCGAGGTCGGTCTCGCTCGTCCCGGAGAAGAGCTGGGCGAGCCGCTCGTCCAGGACCGGTGGCTGAGGGGCGACGACGGCGTCGCGCGGCTCGCCGTCCGGGGTCGTCTCCCCCGGGCCGGTCTGCGCGGTGCCGGCGCGGAAGCGCATCGTGATGGTCTCGGGATCGCGCTCGAGCCAGGCACGCAGGAGGTAGAGGCGCCACAGGGCGCCGGGGAGGCTGGTGGCCGGGCTGCGCGACCAGAGACCCGCGATCTCGTCCAGGCCCTCGGCGTCGATGATGGCGCCGACACGCTCGGCGAGGCGCTCGTCCTCGGCCAGGTGGCTCGGGCCGAAGAGGACCGCGTTGGCCGTGGAGTGGGCGGCCTCGAAGGCGAGGGCGGGGTCGGAGTCGCCCCAGATGAGCTCGGCGTCCTTGTTGTCGAGGATGGCGGGCCGTCTGGGCCGCTCGCGACCGTCCACTGCTCTGGGTCAGCTCGCCTTGCGGAGGGCGAAGCCCACGCCCTCGGGGCCGGTCTCCGCGTCGAGCTGGTGCTCGGCGAGGAGCGGTGAGGCGGCCTCCTCGACGAAGACGCGGGCACCGTCCTCCTCGATGACGGCGTCGCCCCGCTCGGGCTGCGGCGACAGGCTCATCTCCACGAGGTCCGCGTCCGGGGCGAGGGAGAGCCGCACCCCGCCGGACTTCGGCAGGCCCGACTGGGAGGTGATGCCCGTGATGGCTGCCTTGGCGTTGTCGGTGAGGCTCAACATGGTGTCCCCCTCGGAGGTATCGGCGGTGCGTCCTGCACCCCCTCTACGGTGAGTCCCTGGGCCGCTCCCCGCAACCGGGACGCGCCGCAGCCTGGCCGGCAGGCCGGTCCGCGTAGTCTTGCCCCTGCCGGTGCGCGGCGGGGTGAGCTCGCCCGCGCGTCCCGGGGGCCTCTAGCTCAATGGGCAGAGCAGCGGACTTTTAATCCGTAGGTTGTGGGTTCGAGTCCCACGGGGCCCACTGGAGGCACGCCCTCCGATCCTGTTGCATGCTGGGAGTACCCAGCCCGTGGCAGGTCCACGGCACACTCGCCCGACCGGACGAAGGACATGGAGACGTACGACAGCACGGTGAAGCTCGCTCAGGCCCTCGGCCCGGGCGACGTGCTCGTGGGCGTCGGTCCGGGCGGCGAACGGCTGTACCCGGTCCACGAGGTGCAGCGCAGGGCCGGGGAGGTCGTCGTCGTCGCCGGCGACCAGTCCGTGACGTTCCACCCGCGTGACGAGGTGCGGGTCGCGCACCCGGACGTGGTGGGGCTCCACGCCCGCGACGAGTCGGCCGCCGAGTCGCCGACGCGGACGGCGTAGCGCCTCCCGTTCGGCTGGCGCCCCCGACCGTCGCCTCGTACGTTCGTCCGGCACGCCGACGAGACCCGCCGGCCACGCACACGAGGAGGGCACGATGGGATTCCTGCGCAAGGCCATTCGAGGTGGCATCGCCCTGAAGGCGCTTCAGATCGTCCAGCGTGAGGCGGCCAAGCCCGAGAACCAGCGCAAGGCCAAGGAGATGTACGCCAAGGTCCGCGACCGGAAAAAGCCCCCGCAGCGCTGACGCGAGTACGCACAGACGGTCACCCAGGGACGCACGTGATGTGCGTCGGGGTGACCGTCTGTGCGTACTCGGGGAGAGGTGAGAGGGGCGTCAGACGCTGCGGACGCCGGACGTCGCACGCCGGCCGCCGCGGCTGCGGCCCTGGCCGCCGCCCTGCGCCGGGCGCGAGTCGACCGAGGCCTGCCCGGTCGTGGAGGAGTAGACCGAACGCGACCCGGCACCGCGGCCGGCGCCGCCGCCGGTCCTGGCGCCGGTCTTGGCACCCCCACGGCTGCCGCCGCGGGGCGCACCGGAACCGCCGGACCGGCCGCCGCCCTGGGGCGCGCGGTCGGTGGTGGCGGCGGAGCCGGAGCGGCCACGGCCGCCGCGACGACGGCCGCTGCCGCCACCGGCACCGGCGCGCTGCTGCTGAGGTGCGCTCGGCACGGTCGCCGCGGCCTCGGCCGGGGACACGAGCGGGGCGAGCTCGCCGACGAGCTCGGAGATGACCCGGTCACCGGGGCGCACGCTCACCGGCTTCGCCGAGATCTTTGCCTGGCGGGTGAGGGTGCGCATGTCGCCGGCCTGCTCGGGGAGCATGATCGTCACGACGTCGCCGCCGGAGCCGGCGCGGGCCGTGCGGCCGGAGCGGTGCAGGTAGGCCTTGTGCTCGGCGGGCGGGTCGACGTGGACGACGAGCTCGACGTCGTCGACGTGGATGCCACGCGCGGCGATGTCGGTGGCGACGAGCACGCGGACGGTGCCGGTGGAGAAGGCCGCGAGGTTGCGCTCACGGGCCGGCTGGGTGAGGTTGCCGTGCAGGTCGACGGCGGGCACGCCGGCCGCCGTCAGCTGCTTGGCGAGGCGCTTGGCCTGGTGCTTGGTGCGCGTGAAGAGCACGCGCTTGCCGGTGCCCGAGGCGAGGGCCTGGACGACGTCCTTCTTGTCGTCGGCGCCGGAGACGGCGAGGACGTGGTGCGTCATCGCCGCGACGGGCGACTCCGCGCTGTCGACCGAGTGGTGCAGCGGGTCGGTGAGGTAGCGCTTGACGAGGACGTCGACGCCGTTGTCCAGCGTCGCGGAGAAGAGCATCCGCTGGCCGGTGCGGGGCGTGCGGTCCATGATCCGCTTGACGCCGGGCAGGAAGCCGAGGTCGGCCATGTGGTCGGCCTCGTCGAGGATGGTGATCTGCACGTCCTCGAGCGACAGCACGCCCTGCCCGAGGAGGTCCTCGAGGCGGCCGGGGCAGGCGATGACGATGTCGACGCCGGTGCGGAGCGCGTTGACCTGGCGGGTCTGGTTGACGCCACCGAAGATCGTCGTCGTCACCAGCCCGAGTGAGGTCGCGAGGGGCTCGACGACGGCGTTGACCTGGTTGGCGAGCTCACGCGTCGGCACGAGGACGAGGCCGCTGGGGCGCTTGGAGACGCGGCGTCGGCCGGCGAGCCGCGTGACGAGCGGGAGGGCGAAGGCGAGGGTCTTGCCGGAGCCGGTACGCCCGCGGCCGAGGACGTCCCGGCCCTTGAGGGTGTCGGGCAGCGTCGCCGACTGGATGGGGAATGGAGCCGTGATGCCGGTGTCGGTGAGGTGCTGGACGACGGGCGCGGGCAGGTCAAAGGACGCGAAGGAAGTCAAGGGTGCCTTTCAGGCTTCGAAGATCGGTCGGAGTTCGCCGTAACGGGATCCGCAGCGATGACCGCTGCATCGAACTCGACGACGCCGGGCTCGCGAAGACGCGCTGCCCACCTCGCCAGGATAGCCCTACTCCCGTCCCTGTGCCGGGCAGGGACTGTGACATGGGGCGCGGTAGCGTGCCGGGCGTGACCCGTCCCTCCCGCGTCCTCGCGGCTCTCGCGCTCGTCCTGGCGGGCCTCCTGCTCCTCCCCCCGGCCGCGACAGCGGCGAGCGGCGACGTCGTCCGGCAGCTCGACATCGCCATCGACATCCGCCCCGACGGGACGCTGGAGGTCACCGAGACCTACGACTGGGACTTCGGCACGCGCGAGGGCCTGGGCCTCACCCGCATGCTCGACTCACGCTTCGACTACGCGCCCGACCCGGACAAGGTCCGCGTGTACGAGTACGGGGACTTCTCCGCCTCCAGCCCCACGGGCGCGCCCGCCGGGGTGTGGAGCACCGACGAGGGCGCCCGCGTCCGGGTCGACATCGGCGCCCCCGACGGCTCCGACGACCGCCGCAGCGGCCGGCAGACCTACGTCCTGAGCTACACCGTCGACGGCGCCCTCAACGCGATCCGCGACGACCCCGCCGTCCCCGACCAGGACGAGCTGTACTGGAACGCCACCGGCCACGACTGGGACGTGCCCGTCGAGCAGGCGACCGTCACCGTCACCGGCCCGGCCGACGTCGTCGACCACGCGTGCTACGAGGGCGGCCGTGGCTCGACCGCCGGGTGCGCCTCCCTCGACGCCGACGGCGGGGAGGTGCGGGCCACGGGCGGGCCCCTGCCCTCGGGCTCCGGCATGACGGTCGTGGCCGCCTTCCCGCCCGGCACCTTCGCGGCCGTCGCGCCGATCCTCGAGGACCGGCCCGAGCCGTTGCTGTGGGCCGGCGACGGCGCCGCCCCCACCGCCGCCCGCTTCGTGCGGGACAACCTCGCGTGGCTCACCCCGCTGGCCCTGCTCGGGCCGGTGCTGCTCGCGGTGCTGCGCGTGCGGCGCGGCCGCGACCTGCACTTCGCCGACCTGCCGCCCGGGGTGCTGCCCACGCCGGGCACGACGCCGCGGGTGGAGGTGCTGCACGGCGACCCCGCCGTCGCCGTCCGCTTCACCCCGCCCGACGGCCTGCGCCCCGGTGAGGTCGGCGCCCTCGACGAGAAGACGGCGACGACGGCGCACGTCTCCGCCACGCTCATCGACCTCGCCGTCCGGGGCTTCCTCCAGATCCACGAGGCGGGCACGGGCTGGCGCGGCAGGCCCAACGACTGGCTGCTCGTCGCCACACCGGAGACCGCACGCGGGGACCTGCGCGACTACGAGCGCACGCTGCTGGAGAGGGTCTTCGCGGGCCGCAGCCAGGTGCGGATGTCCCAGCTGCGCAACACCTTCGCCGGCACGCTGCGCACCGCCCGCCGGCAGCTCATGGGCGGGCTCGCCCAGCTCTTCACCGGACGGGTCCGCGGCGGGGGCGGGTCGGTGCTCGTCCTCGTGCGGGTCGTCGTCGTCGGCCTCGTGCTCGTCACCTTCGGCGGTGGGATCGCCGGGGCGGCCGTGAGCGGACCGGCGACCATCGTCCTCGTCCTGGCGGCCGGCGTCGTCCTCGCCGCCTTCCTCCTGGCCTGGGGCCTGACGCGCCGGGCGAGGCTGCAACGCAGCCCGGTCGGCCGGGCCCTGCACGAGCAGTCACGCGGGTTCCGCCTCTACCTCACCACCGCGGAGGGCCACCAGCTGCGCTTCGAGGAGGGGGAGGACATCTTCTCCCGGTACCTGCCCTACGCCATCGTCTACGAGGTCGCCGAGCGCTGGGCCGGCATCTTCGCCCGGCTCGAGGCCCAGGGGCAGCAGGTGGCCGGGCCCACCTGGTACGTCGGGACGCACGGCTTCCGGGCCGGCAGCTTCACCACCCTCGGCAGCGCGCTGACCTCGTTCTCCTCCACCGCCGGCCGCACCCTGTCCTCGACCCCCGGCTCCTCGGGCGGCTCAGGCTCCCGCGGCGGGGGCGGCGGCTTCTCGGGCGGCGGGGGCGGCGGGGGCGGTGGCGGCGGCCGCTGAGGACCCCGGACACGACGACGCCGGCCGGCCCCCTGAGGGACCGGCCGGCGTCGATGTCAGGCTCAGCGGCGCTTGGCGCTCTTGTTCGTGATGCCGAGGTACACGCTGATGAAGAGGATCGCGGCGACGATCGAGATCGCCCAGCGGATCCAGTCGATCCCGCCCGTGTCCTCCACGCCCAGCGCGCCGGCCAGCCAGTAGCCGGCGAGTGCGCCCAGCACACCGAGGATGATGGTCCACAGGATGCCGAGGTTCTGGTCGCCCTTCATGAAGAGCCGGGCGAGCGCGCCGATGACGGCTCCGAAGATGATGAGACCAATGATCTCCATGGCATTCCTTCCTCTCACTGGGCGCCGCCATTGGGGCGACGCCGGGTGTTCGTCCGGAATCGTGGCACGGCCCCGCAGGGCCCGCACGCCGAGAGCCGTCAGGCCGGCTCGACGCCGACGGCGAGTGCCAGGTGGTCCGACACGGGCAGCCGGACCGCGCTCGCCTCGGTAGTGGCCCGCAGACCCGGCCCGGCGAGCACGTGGTCGAGCTGGCGCCGGGGCC
Organism: Oceanitalea stevensii; assembly: GCF_014837105.1. GTDB lineage: Bacteria > Actinomycetota > Actinomycetes > Actinomycetales > Actinomycetaceae > Oceanitalea > Oceanitalea stevensii. Next base: position 1,224,147 of record NZ_JACSPO010000001.1, read on the forward strand.
GGCGCGCGTTGAAGGTGGGCGCCTGCGCGAGCCCGCGCATGCCGGTCACCCGGGCGGCGTCGTCGGGGCCCATGTTGAGGTCGCCGAGGAGGAGGTGGGGGCCGGGCAGCGTGCGCAGCGCCCACGCCGACTCCGCCAGCTGGCGACGCGCCACGGGCGGGGCGACGGACAGGTGCGTGCAGCCCACCGTCACGGGCCCGAAGGGCGCCTGGACGACGGCGGCGAGCAGCACCCGCGGCTGGTCCAGCCGCACCTGGAAGCCCAGGCGGGTGTCCGCGGGCGCGACGCGGACGGGGCCGGGCCGCAGCGGCCGCACGTGCCAGGAGCTCACCGGCCAGCGGCTGAGGAGGGCGACGCCGTAGCCGGAGTCGTCGGGCACGTGGGAGGGCACGGGACGGCGGCGCAGGCCCCGGGTGGAGCCGGCGAAGGCCGCAGCGAAGCGGTGCCAGCGGTAGCCGAGGGCCTCGGCGATGACGGCCGTCTCGTCGATGCGGCCGCTGCGCGCCTGGCCCTTGTCGACCTCCTGGAGGGCGAGGACGTCGCCGGGCAGGTCACGCAGCGCCGTCGCGAGCCGTTCCGCGGAGCTCGCGTCGCCCACGAGCGGGTGCCCGTGCTGGAGGTTCGACGTCACGACCAGCACGGGCAGCCTCTCAGCGCTCCTCGAAGCTGAGCGCCACGGAGTTCATGCAGTAGCGGTCCCCGGTGGGGGTCTGCGGCGCGTCGGGAAAGACGTGTCCCAGGTGGGAGTCGCAGCGGGCGCAGCGCACCTCGGTGCGGACCATGCCCAGGGTGCGGTCCTCGAGGAGGGTGACCGCCCCGGAGTCCTGCGGGGAGAAGAAGCTCGGCCAGCCGCAGTGGGCGTCGAACTTCGTGGTGGAGCGGAACAGCTCGGCCCCGCAGCCGCGGCAGCTGTAGACGCCCTCGCGGTTCTCGTGGAGGAGCTCGCCGGTGCCCGGCCGCTCCGTGCCTGCCTCGCGCAGGACGTGGTACTCCTTGGGCGAGAGGCGCTCGCGCCACTCCTCCTCGCTGAGGGCGACCTTGGTGAACGCCACGCGCTGGTTCTCGGTGCTCATGTCCCCATCTTGCGCCTCGCTCGGCCGGGAAGTCACGTCGAGGCGTCCTGGAGTGACTCGACGAGCACCTTGCCGAATACGTGCGTCACGTAGGGGTTGTCCTCGTCGCGCTCGACCGGCTCGTAGCCGCTGGCCCGGTAGAGCCCGCAGGCCTCGACGAGGGACTCGTTGACGCCGAGCAGGACCCGCCGCCCACCGAGGGAGCGGGCGCGGTTCTCCAGGGAGCCGAGGAGGAACCTGCCGAGCCCGCGGCCGCGGACGTCCGGCTTGAGCCACATCCGCCGGATCTCCACGACGCCCGGCTCGAGCACGTGCACCGCCCCGAAGCCGACGACGGTGCCGGTGGCGATCTCGCTGAGCAGCATGAAGTCCCCGCGCGGCGGGGTGACCTCGGCGGGGTCCGCGGCGTCCGCGAAGGACGGGTCGATGTCGAGGCGGTGGCTGAGCTCGGCGAGGTAGGAGCGCACCGCGTGCGCCGCGGCGTCGCTGCCGGCCTGCCCCTCGAGGACCCGCACCGGCGGCACCCCCGCGGCGCGGCGTGCCCGGCCTGCCGTTGCTCCCATCGGCACAGTGTGCACCTTCCCCCTGCGCCCTGTCCTGCGCGGTCCTAGGCTCACGCCATGGAGCAGCAGTCGGCGCACCGGCCCAGGCTGTGCGTCCTCGCGCCCACGCCCCTCCTCATGGTCGAGGTCGAGCCGGGTGAGGACGAGGACTACGAGCACTCCGCCGACCTCCACCTCCATCCCGGTGGCCAGGGCCTGTGGGTGGCGCGGATGGCGATCTCCCTCGGCGCGGAGGTCACCGTGTGCGGGCCCTTCGGCGGTGAGGTGGGCGCCGTGCTCGCCCACATGCTCTCGGAGGAGAAGCTCACCGTGCGGGCCGTGCCCTACAACGCGGGCAACGGCGCCTACGTCCACGACCGCCGGGGCGGGGACCGCGCGACGCTCGCGCACATGGTCCCGCCGCAGCTGACCCGCCACGAGCTCGACGACCTCTACGGCACGGTCCTCGTCGAGGCGCTCGAGTCCGACGTCCTCGTCCTCACCGGCGCCGAGCCGGACAGGGTGCTCCCGGCCGGCTTCTTCTCCCGCCTCGTGCGGGACGTACGCAGCGTGGACAAGCCGATCGTCGCGGACCTCTCGGGCGACGCCGCGAAGGCCGCCGCCGCCGAGGGGCCCACGGTCCTCAAGATGAGCCACGAGGAGCTGCAGGCCGCCGGCCTCACCACCGGGGACTCCGTCGAGGAGCTCCAGGCGGCGGGCCGGAGGCTCGTCGAGCAGGGCGTCGGGGCGATGCTCATCTCCCGTGCCGGGGAGCCGACGCTCCTCGTGACCATGGAGTCCACCCGGCTGCTCGTCGGGCCCGTCGTCACGCCCCTGGACCACCGCGGTGCCGGGGACTCGATGACGGCCGGGGTGGCCGTCGCGCTGGGGCGCGGTGCGAGCGTGGGCGAGGCCGCCCGCCTGGGAGCCGCGGCCGGGGCCCTCAACGTCACGCGTCGCGGGCTGGGCACGGGCCGGCGCGAGCAGATCGAGCGCTTCGCGGACCGCATCGGGATCGAGGTCGTGCCCTGGGACGACCGAGGGAGGGCTGAGGCGTGAGGGTCCTCGTCACCAACGACGACGGCATCCGGTCACCGGGGCTCGTCGTGCTCGTGCACGTCGCGCTCGAGGCGGGCTGCGACGTCGTCGTCGCCGCACCGCACCGCCAGTACTCGGGAGCGAGCGCGTCCCTCACCGCGCAGGAGGTCGACGGGCGCCTCGCGCTCGTCGACGCCCGGCCTCCCGGCCTGCCCGACGGCGTGCCGTCCTTCGGCGTCAAGGCCGCCCCCGCCCTCATCTCCTTCGTCGCGGCCTACGGCGCCTTCGGGGAGCGCCCGGACCTCGTGCTGTCCGGGGTGAACCTCGGCGCGAACACGGGGCGCGCCACGCTCCACTCCGGCACGGTGGGCGCCGCGCTCTCCGCGGCCACCCAGGGCATCCCCGCCCTGGCGGTGTCGATCGCCTCCGCCGAGCCCCAGCACTGGGACACCGCCCGGCTCGTCACCACGCACGCCTTCGCGTGGCTGCGCGAGCAGGGGCCGGACGAGGAACGGGTGCTCAACGTCAACGTGCCCGACATCCCGGCCGACCAGCTGCGCGGTCTGCGCCCGGCGCGCCTGGCAAGCTTCGGTGCCGTCCAGGCGCGGGTGCGGGAGAAGGGGAAGAACTACGTCACGCTCACCTACTCGGGCGTGGACGCCGAGGACGAGCCCGGCTCCGACCACCACCTCCTCAGCCGCGGGTGGGCCACCGCGACCCTCCTCACCGCCCCCTACGACGACCCCGGCGAGACCGGGCTCCCGGCCTTCACCGGGCGCGGCGCGGCGCCGGTGGCGGTGGACGTCGGTTCGGGGACGGTGATGAGCGCGAACGACGACCTGCCGAGCGGGGAGATCACCGAGGAGCAGGTCGAGGGCTCGGCGACGCGCTGAGCCCTCGGTCCCGCCTCGGGTGACCGTCAGTCCTCCGCGAGCGCCTCGCCCTCGGCCGGCGCCCCGGGACGTGCACGACGGCGGTTCTGCACGGCCATGGCGACGGCACCGACGAGCAGCCCGCCACCGCCACCGACGACGGCCCCCTTGACCATCGAGCCGAGCGCCCCGGAGCCGATGTCGACGGCGGGCAGGTCGATGAGACCGTGGCCTGTGAAGATCGTGCAGGCGAGCGCCGCGAGGACGACGGCGAAGCCGCCGAACACGATGGCGCCGGTGGTGCGCTTCATCGCCGGCTCGGCGCGGAAGGCGAGCTCGCTCACGTCCACCCCTCGCCGGCCGGCGTACCAGATCGTCGCCCAGCTCTGCAGGCCGACGACGAGCATCAGCAGCACGGGGAGCAGCAGCTGCCCGAGCAGTGCCGTGACGACCGCGATGCCGATCGAGACGTAGCTCGTGAGGGTGTAGCCGAAGGTGGTGGCCTCCATGAAGACGGCGCGCTCGCGCTCGTCGCCGTAGCTCGCGCTGTCCAGCGCCATGAGGCGGGCGGCTGCCCGGTCCCGGGCTCCGTGGGTGCTCGTCATCGTCGTGCCTCTCCTGTGGTGGTGTCCTCGTCCTGGCCGAACAGCTCCTCGACGGTGGAGCCGAGCGCGCGGGCGACCCGCAGCGCGAGATGGACCGACGGCGCGTAGTCGCCCTGCTCGACGGCGATCACCGTCTGCCGGCTGACACCGACGGCCGTGGCGAGCTCGGCCTGCGTCAGGCGCTGCTCGCGTCGGCGCCGGCGGACGGGGTTGTCCGTGCCGCTCGGGGCGACGGCTCGTGGGCTCATGCCCCGATGTTAAGGACGCTTGACATGCCATGTCAAGGCTGCTTGACACGCAGTGTCAAGGTCCGTTGACACGGTCAGTCGTGGAGCCGCACCTCGGTCGCCTTGTGGCCGCGCGGCTCCAGCTGGAGCGTGGAGTGCTCGACGTCGAAGTGGCCCTCGAGGCAGTGCTGCAGCGCGTCGAGGACCACGCAGAAACGGTCCGGGTGCAGCACGCCGTCCTCGACGACGACGTGCGCGGAGACGACCGGCACGCCGGAGGTGATCGTCCAGGCGTGGAGGTCGTGGACCGTGACGACCCCCTCGACCTCGCACATGTGCTCCCGCAGCTCGGCGAGCGACATGTCCTCCGGCGCCCCCTCGAGCAGGACGCGGGCGACGTCGCGCAGGAGGAGCAGCGCGCGCGGGACGATGAACGCGCCGAGCGCCACGGAGGCGACGGCGTCGGCCTGCGTCCAGCCGGTCACCGCGATGACGGCCGCGGCGACGAGCACCGCCACCGAGCCGAGCAGGTCCCCGAGCACCTCGAGGTAGGCGCCACGGACGTTGAGGCTCTCCCCCCGCCCACCGCTGAGCAGCCACAGGGACACGAGGTTCGCGACGAGCCCGACCGTGCCGACGAGCACCATGAGGCCGGTGCGGATCTCCGGCTCCGTCCCGAACCTCCCCACGCCCTCGACGATGACGACCACGCCGACGACGAGGAGGATCGCGCCGTTGACGAGCGCCGCGAGGATCTCCGCCCGCTGCCAGCCGAAGGTCCACCTCCCCCGCGCGGGACGGGAGGCGATCCACGTGGCCGCGAGCGCCAGGCCGAGCGCGGCCGTGTCGGAGAGCATGTGCCCGGCGTCGGCGAGGAGGGCGAGCGAGCCGGACAGCCACCCGCCGACGGCCTCGACCACCATGACGGTGGCGGTGACGAGGAAGGCCGCGAGGAGCCGCGAGCGGTGCGCCGCGGCGGCGGTGTGGTGGTGGTCGTGGGGCACGTCAGCCCCAGCCGAGCTCGTGGAGGCGCTCGTCGTCGATGCCGAAGTGGTGGGCGATCTCGTGGACGACCGTGACGGCGACCTCCTCGACCACCTCCTCGGCGCTCTCGCACATGCGCAGCGTGGGTCCCCGGAAGATCGTGATGCGGTCGGGCAGGGAGCCGGCCGCCCACCAGGAGTCCCGCTCGGTGAGCGGGGTGCCCTCGTACAGCCCGAGCAGGTCGGGGTCGCCCGCGTCGGCCGGCGGCTCGTCCTCGACGAGGACGACGACGTTGTCCATCTGCGCCGTCAGCTCGGGGGGCACGAGGTCCAGGCCGTCGCTGACAGCCTCCTCGAACTCCGCGCGGGACATCTCGACCATGGCCCCATCATCACCCAGGCCACCGGCACCCCGGCAGGCGATCCGAGGACGTGCCGCAGACCACACCCAGGCGTTTTGCTCCTACGCCGTTCTTCCCCCTATGCTTATGGAGGTCTTGGGGCGCCTCGGCGTCACGGGCGTCCGAACGGGCCCCCATCGTCTAGCGGCCTAGGACCCCGCCCTTTCACGGCGGTAGCACGGGTTCGAATCCCGTTGGGGGTACGAACCAGCACGACAAGCAGTACAGCAGGAAGCCTTACCACAAGGCCCCGTAGCGCAGTTGGTTAGCGCGCCGCCCTGTCACGGCGGAGGTCGCGGGTTCAAGTCCCGTCGGGGTCGCGGCGGAAGGCCCGGTCAGAGTTCTGGCCGGGCCTTCGCACTCCAGGCTCTGTAGCTCAGTTGGTAGAGCGTTCGACTGAAAATCGAAAGGTCACCGGATCGACGCCGGTCGGAGCCACACACAGAAGAACCCCCGCCTCGTGCGGGGGTTCTTCGTTTTTCCGCCCGCGTGGTGGGGCCGGGACGGGCGAGGGCCCCGCACCTGGGCGGGGCGGGGCCCCGCTCGTGCCCTACCCGGTCAGGAGGCCGGGGGGCGACGCACGCCCAGCGTGTCCTTCCCGTCGCCGTTCCAGTCACCGACGTACACCTCGTCGCCGGAGCGGCCGTAGACGATGGCGAAGTCGGCCGGACCGCCACGCAGGGAGTTCTTCACGTGGAACTCCCGGTCGCGGCGGATCGCGAAGGTGTCCGTGCCGTTGCCGTCCCAGTCACCGGCGAGGGTGACGTCACCGGGGCGGCCGTAGGTGAGGACGACGTCGGCGTCGCCGCCGGCGATGCGGTTCTTCACGTGGTAGGTCGCACCGCGACGCACCGCGAAGGTGTCCGAGCCGTTGCCGTCCCAGTCGCCCACCATGACCTCGTCGTTCGCGCGGCCGTAGGTGATGACGTGGTCGGCGTCGCCGCCCCGCAGGGAGTTCTTCACGTGGTACTCCGCGCCGCGGCGGACCGCCAGCGTGTCGACACCGTCACGGTCCCAGTCACCCACGAGGACGACGTCGTCCGCGCGCCCGTAGGTGAGCACGGTGCTCGCCGGCCCGCCCTGGGGCGCGTCGTTGACGAAGTACTGCTTCCCGCGGCGCACGGTGATGGTGTCCGTGCCGTTCCCGTCCCAGTCACCGATGAGCACCTCGTCGGTGCGCCGGCCGTACTGGAACGCGTAGTGCGCGGTCCCCGACCAGTCGTTGGACAGGAAGAAGCCGAACCGCTGGGCCGGGGGCTGCGGCTCGTCCGCACCCTCGACGGTCACCGGCACCCGGACGGTGGTGCCGCTGGGGGCGGCCTCCATCTCGAGGGTGTACTCGCCGTCCAGGTCGGCCGGCACGGTGAAGGTGACCGTGGCCGCGCCGTCGGTGACGGCGGCGGTGTGCACGGCCTCGCCGCGCTCGCCGTCCTCGCCGACGAGGTAGACGGTCAGCTCGGTGTTGTCCGGGCTGCCGAGGGAGGTGAGGTCGAGCCTGCTGACCTCGAAGGAGACGTCCTCGCCGGCGACGAGCTCGCTCGGCAGGGGGCTGACGACCGTGGCCCGGCGGGCGAAGTCGGGCGACAGCGGGGAGCTGGCCTCGATGTACTCGATCCAGGCGTCCCGGTCGACGAGGCCGGTGTCCTGCACGTCGGTGGCCTCACGGAAGACCGTGAAGTTGTCACCGCCCTGCGCCAGGAAGGAGAAGGTCCCGATCCGGTACTCGGCGGCCGGGTCGATCGGGGCGCCGTCGACCGTCACGGAGGTGATCCGCTCCCCGCTCTCCGCCTCCGGGTCCAGCGTGTAGGACACGTTGTCCGACAGGCCCAGGTGCAGGAAGGGGTTGGAGGCGGTCGAGGGCTGCCACTGCTGCTCGAGCATCGTGACGAACTGCTCGCCCGTGAGGGTCACCGTCCACAGGTTGTTGACGAAGGGCAGCACGGCGTTCGCCTCGGCGAAGGTGATCTCACCGTTCTCGCCCCGCAGCAGCTCGGCGCGCAGCCCGCCGGGGTTGACCACGCCGATCTCCGCGGCGCCCAGACGCTCCTCGCTCAGCTTGTCGCGCAGCACGTTGGCCACGAGGTTGCCCAGCGTGGACTCCCTCGTGCGGTCGTCGCGCACGAGGTCACCGGCGGCGTTGGTCGTGTGCGCCGTCGTGATGTCGGCGCTCACCTCGCCGACGACGACGCTGCCGATCTCCCGGGCCTCGGCGAGCGCGGCGTCGAGGATCGTCTTGACCTCGGCGACGCGCGGGTAGGTCTCGACGAGCTCCTCGAAGGGCGCCGTCGTCATGGGCACGTTCCGCTGCTCGTAGTCCACGACCTCGCTGCTCTCGCGGTCGACGGTGAGGACGACCTGCGAGACGTACGTGCCGTAGCTCTCGCCCTGGATGACGGGCCGCAGGGCCGCGCCGTCGGTCCCGGGGACCGGGCCGTCCCAGGCGTAGACCTCGTGCGTGTGGCCGTTGAAGATCGCGTCCACGTCCGCGCTGGTGTCGTTGACGATGCCCGCGAAGACCTCGCTCGTCGCGATCTGCTCCTCGAGCGTCGAGCCGGAGCCGGCCGGCGCCCCCTCGTGGAAGGACGCGACGATGACGTCGGCCGCGCCGCTCTCGCTCAGCTCGCCGGCGACGCGGTTGACCGCCTCGACCGGGTTCCCGAACGTGAGGCCCTCGATACCGCCGGGGGTCACGAGGGTCGGCGTCTCCTGGGTGACGACGCCGATGACCGCCACGGTCACGCCGTCGACCTCGAAGGTGTCGTACTCCGGCAGGGCCGGCTCACCGTCCGGGCCGTAGACGTTCGCCCCGAGGTGCTCGAAGTCGGCCCAGTCGGTGACCTGGCCGGTGAGGTTGTCGAAGCCGGCGTCGAACTCGTGGTTGCCGACGTTCGACACCGCGACGTCCAGGGCGTTGAGGACGTCGATGGTGGGCTTGTCCTCCTGCACGGAGGAGGTGAACAGCGAGGCGCCGATGTTGTCGCCCGAGGACAGGAGGAGGGTGCTGTCCTCCCCGCCCTCGGCGCGCAGCTCCTCGATCGTCCCCGCGAAGGAGAGGGTCGCGTTGGTGACGACGCCGGTCTGCCGGTTGGTGACGTAGTCGTTGAGCCGGCCGTGGAAGTCGTTGAAGGCCAGCAGGTTGATGTCGACCGTGGGCTCCGGCTCGTCGGCGAGGAGGTCGAGCCCGACGATGATCGGGTCGTGGTCGCTGGACCGGTACGGCGAGGCGTCGTGGAAGTCGGTGACGTTGTAGTTGTACCGGCTGTACTCGAAGGCGATGGACTCGTAGGCGTTGATGTTCCAGATGTCCGCGCCGGTCACCGCTGCGGTGGCCGCCTCGCTCGCGAGGACGTGGTCCAGCGAGCCGACCATCGAGCCGAAGGAGTAGGTCGACTTCTCGGTGAGCTCGGCGCCGAGGTCCGTGTAGCCGTTCTCGTAGAAGACCTGCATCGGGTCTTCCTGGGTGTAGGAGTTGAAGTCACCGGCGAGGAGGACCAGCTCCGTGCCGGCGTCGGCCGCGACCTCGTCGGCGAAGGCGACGAGCGCCTCGGCCTGGCGGACGCGGTCGGGGTTCGAGGCCCCCTGGCCGTCGCCCTGGTCGGCGTTCTCGCCCGTGCCGGAGCCCTTGGACTTGAAGTGGTTGTTGATGACGACGAAGGAGTCGGCGTCCTCGACGACGTCACCGTTCTCGTCGACCGGCGCGAACTCCTGGGCCATCGGCTCGCGGGCGTTGCCGAACGCGGCGCTGTCGAGCAGGATCTCGGTGCCGCCGACCGGGGCGACGGCGTCGACCTGGTAGATGAAGGCGTTGCGGATGACGTCCTCCGCCGCGGGGAACTGCTCCGCGGACACGACGTACTCCCACCGCTCCTCGCCGGCGCCGGCGTTGAGGGCGTCGACGAGGTCGGACAGGGCGTGGTCACGGTCGGCAGCGGTGTTGCTGGGCGCGAAGGGCAGCGAGTTCTCGATCTCCTGGAGGGCGACGACGTCGGCGTCCAGGGCGTTGACGGCGCTGACGATCTTCTCGGTCTGACGGGCGAGGTTCGCCGCGTCGTAGGCCCCGCGGACGTCGCAGCTGCGGGCCGTCGTCGGGCCACCCAGGCGGTCGCCGAAGAAGCCGCAGCCGGCCTCCTCGTCGCCGAGGCTGGTGAAGTAGTTGAGGACGTTGAAGGTCGCGACCCTCACGTCCCCGCCGACCTCCCCCGGAGCCTCCGGCCGGGTGTTCTCCCAGCTGATGGGCTGGACCTCGGCGGTGTTGGCGCCGGTGAGGCGGCTCTGCGGCTGGAAGTTCCAGGTGGCGTCCTCCCCTGCGATGGTGCGGCGGAAGTCGAGGATGACGGGACCCTCGAACTCGACCGGCGCGCCGACCCGGACCGGGTTGTCCGGCGTCAGGTAGGCGACCGGGGTCTCGTGGTTGTCGAAGGAGAAGTTGGTCCAGTCGTGGCTGGAGCCGTCGTCCATCCGGATCTCGCGGTCGGCGTTCGCGGCGACGAGGTCGGTGTACGCCTCGGTGCCGGGGCGCACGACGTCGGTGGGCTGGCGCAGGGGCTCGTCGCCGGCAGCCAGGCCCACCCAGCCGAAGCGGTTGGTGTGGTAGGTGTCGGTCACCGTGAAGTCGCCCTGCGGGGCGAGCAGCATGCCCTCGAGGGCCTCGCGCTCGTCGACCGCGGGCAGGGGAACCTGGGCCGGGACGACGGCGGCGGCGGGCTCGTCGAGGACGCTGTGGCTCGCCGCGGCGATCTGGGTGAGGCCGAAGTACTCGCCGGCCGTGCCGGTCACCTCGACGTGGTCACCGACCTCGACGTCACTGGCGAGCTGCGTGCCGCCGCCGAAGACGAAGATGCCGTGCGAGGCGTCGTGGCCCTCGAGGTCCGCTCCCGTGCCGGGCGTCTGGATGAAGGCGCCGTTGAAGCCGCCGTCGGCGTAGACGCCGGTGACGACGCCGCGGGTGGTGACGGTCCGGTCCAGCAGCGGGGTGGCGTCACCGGTGCCCTGGATCTCGGCGATCGGCGTCACCTCGCCCGGCTCGGGCTCCGGGTCCGGGTCCGGCTCCTCGGCGGCGGTGTTGAGGGCGCCGAAGGAGCTCGCGGACGGGCCGGTCCACACGCCGTCGATGCGCTGCAGGGACTCCCCGGCCGGGGTGGTGTTCGTCTGCGCGACACCGATGTCGGTGCTCGCCGTCCCGGCGGCCGGGCCGTCGGCCGCCGTCATGGTCCCCTCGTAGGAGAGGAGCTCGACGACCGTTCCCTCGGGGTCCACCAGCGCCACACCGTCGGGGCTGCCGTTCTGGATCCCGTCCGTCGGGTACTCCTCCACGACGACGCCGGAGTCGCCGACGACGCCGCTGAGCGTCCGCGGGCCGTACGCCGTGTTGTTGCTGCCGTTGTAGAGGACGATCTGCCAGCCGCTGAGGTCGGTGCCGACCGGCGCCTGGATCTCGATCGCCTCACCGACGTCGGTGCCGGCGTTGTCGTAGTGGATCTCGCTGATGAACACGGGTCCCGTGCTCATGAGCGCGGCGGCGGGTGCGACGGCGACGAGCGGGGTGAGGATGAGGGAGGCGACTCCGACCGCGGCCACACCCCCTCTGCCACGAGTGGTGGACCTACGGGGAACTCGGCTCACGGGTGCTCCTTCTCCGGCCGCCCGGCCGGTTGTTCGTGCGCGCGACGACGCGCGCAGTGGAGGGGTAGGCCCGTTCATCATGTGGCACGGGCCACTCTCTCGTCAACGTCTCACAGTGCGAGACACCGCCCGTTCACCCTCCCGTCACCGCCGAGTCACCGCCCGCGAGGAGCCCGTCCGCACCGGGCCCGCGCGCGGCGCGCGGGGCGAGGACGTGCACGGCGCACCGATCCCCGCGATCATGGGGCAGCAACGACGACTGCACGACGACGGCGCTTCGGCGCGGAGAAGAGGGAGACGCGTGAGTACTGCCGCACCGCAGCACCTCGGGACCGGCCAGCAGCCGCCCGGACGCCCGTCCATCGGCGAGCTGGTGGCGAGGATCTCCGACCAGTTCTCGCGCATCCTGCGCGGCGAGCTGGAGCTCATCCAGGTCAAGGCGGCAGCCAAGGCGAAGAAGGTGGGCGCGGGCGCCGCGATGTTCGCCGTCGCCGGCCTCCTCGGCTTCTTCGCCCTCGCCCTTCTCATCACCACCGCGGTGCTGGGCCTGGCCGAGGCGCTCCCGGCGTGGCTGTCCGCCCTCATCGTCGCCGTCGTCCTGCTCGTCATCGCTGGCATCATCGCCCTCGTCGGCAAGAAGATGCTGCAGTCGGGCGAGGCGCCCTCCGCGGAGGAGACCAAGGCCAACCTCAAGGCCGACCTCGACGCCGTCAAGAAGGGCCTCAACTCATGAGCGACGACAAGCGCACCCCCGAGCAGATCCAGGCGGACCTCGCCCGCACGCGGCAGGAGCTGGCCGGCTCCGTCGACGAGCTGAGCACCATGCTCGACCCGCGGGAGCAGATCAAGGAGGCGAGGACGAGCCTCAAGGCCGCCGTCAGCCGCACGGGTGAGTCCGCCCGGCACGCGGCCAAGGGCGCCGAGACCAAGGCCCAGTCCCTGCTGGACGACGCGAAGGGCGGGGACCCCAAGGCCATCGGCATCGTCGGTGCGGGCGCGGCCGCGCTCGCCCTCGTCATCACGGTCGTGGCACGCCGCTCCCGCTGAGCCACGCACACCACGCGCGCAGGGCCCCGGTGGCCCTGCGCGCGTTCTGCTCAGCCCGTGGGGCGCTGCGCGCCCATCCCGTTCGCGACGAGCAGCTCGTCGACCTCGCTGCGGCGGTAGCGGCGGTGCCCGCCGAGGGTGCGGACCGCGGTGAGCTTCCCGGCGTTCGCCCACCGGGTCACCGTCTTGGGGTCGACCCGGAACCGGGCAGCCACCTCACCGGGGGTCAGCAGTGTCTCCTCGCGATGATTCTCGTCCATGGTGCACCTCAGTTCCGTCACGGCCCGGGCCGGCTCACCCGCCAGATGACTCACGCTAACTCGCCCGATTCGGGCGAAAAGCGGACGAAGGTCCCGTGTCCCCCACGGCGCTCGGACCCCCGGCCGGGCCGGCGGAGTGAGCGGCCGCACGTGCGCTGGATGGTCGAACCGCCACTCGACCATGTACCGTGGGGCTCACGAACCATGACCACATAAATGGGGCCGCACTGACACCGTCGGTGCCTGCCCCTCTTCTACGTTGGAGGGGGTCGACGCCATGGGGCGCGGCCGTCAGAAGGCCAAGCAGACGAAGGTCGCTCGCCGGCTGAAGTACTACAGCCCGGAGACCGACTACCAGGCTCTCGAGAGAGAGCTGGCGTCTCAGAGCCATGACCGGGACATGCACGACTTCGAGATCCCCTCCGCAGAGGATGACGACGACTGGCGTCTCCGCTCGGACTAGGTTCACCGTCGCCCACGGCGACGGCGTGACAGCGATCCTCAGGTCGCCGCTTCCCCACGGGGACGCGGCGACCTGAGCTGGTCGCTGCTCTCAGCTGCGGTACTCGCCGTGCATGCGCACGGCGCCGCCACGCATGCCCTTGGTGCCGGTGACGACGTCACCGTCGCTGACGGCGAGGCGCTCCACCGTGCCCAGCTGCCAGGCGTCGATGCCGGCTGCGCGGGCCGTCCGGACCGCCTGCTCCGCCGCGGACGGCGCGAGCACGGCCACCATGCCGACGCCGAGGTTGAGCGTCTGCTCGAGGTCGGCCCACTCGACCGGGCCGAGGCGACGGACGACGTCGAAGACGGCCGGCACCTGCCACGAGCCGCGCTCGACGTGGCCGACGAGACCGGCGGGCAGCACGCGGGCGAGGTTCGCCGCGAGCCCGCCACCGGTGACGTGCGACAGGGCGTGCAGCCCGTCGTCCTCCGCGAGCTCCAGGCACAGCCGCGTGTACAGACGGGTGGGCTCGAGGAGCTCCTCCCCGACGGTGCGGCCGAGCTCGGCGACGTCCCGCTCCAGCGACCAGCCGCTCACCTCGAGGACCCGTCGCACGAGGGAGTAGCCGTTGGCGTGCAGCCCGGAGGAGGCGAGCGCGACGAGGACGTCGCCCTCGGCGACGCGCTCGGGGCCCAGCACGCGGTCGGCCTCGACGACGCCCGTCGCGGCGCCCGCGACGTCGTACTCGTCGGGGCCGAGGAGGCCGGGGTGCTCGGCCGTCTCCCCGCCCACGAGGGCGGTGCCGGTGAGGGCGCAGGCCTCGGCGATGCCGCGGACGATGTCGGCGATGCGCTCGGGCACGACCCGCCCGCAGGCGATGTAGTCGGTCATGACGAGCGGCCGGGCGCCCACGACGACGATGTCGTCGACGACCATGCCGACGAGGTCGTGGCCGATGGTGTCGTGGACGTCCATGGCCTGGGCGATGGCGACCTTGGTGCCGACGCCGTCGGTCGAGGTGGCGAGGAGCGGACGGCGGTACTCGCGGAGCGCGGAGGCGTCGTACAGGCCCGCGAAGCCGCCGGCGCCGCCGACGACCTCGGGCCCGTGGGTGGCGCGCAGCGCGCCCTTCATGAGCTCGACGGCGCGGTCACCCGCCTCCGTGTCGACGCCGGCCGCGGCGTAGCTGATGGGGGTGCGGTTCTCGGTGCTCACTGCGCTCCAGCGATCGTCAGGGACCCCGGGTGCCGGGGCGGGAGGACCTGGTAGTCACGCCGCTCGGCCGAGCCCTCGGCGTCCTCGACGGGCACGGGGTACTCGCCGGTGAAGCAGGCGGTGCACAGCCGCGTGCGGGGCACGGCGGTGGCCTCGATCATCCCGTCGGTGGAGATGTACCCGAGGCTGTCGGCGCCGAGGGAGGCACGGATCTCCTCGATGCTCATGCCGTTGGCGATGAGCTCGGCCCGCGTGGCGAAGTCGATGCCGTAGAAGCACGGCCACTTCACCGGCGGGGAGGAGATGCGGACGTGGATCTCCGCGGCACCGGCCTCGCGCAGCATGCGGACGAGGGCGCGCTGGGTGTTGCCGCGGACGATGGAGTCGTCGACGACGACGAGCCGCTTGCCGGCGATGACCTCGCGCAGCGGGTTGAGCTTGAGCTTGATGCCGAGCTGGCGGATCGTGTCGGTCGGCTGGATGAAGGTACGCCCGACGTAGGCGTTCTTCACCAGCCCCTGCGCGAAGGGGATCCCGGACTCCTGGGCGTACCCGATCGCGGCGGGCGTCCCGGAGTCGGGCGTGGGGATGACGAGGTCGGCCTCGACGGGGTGCTCGCGGGCCAGCACGCGGCCCATCTCGCTGCGCGCCGCGTTGACCGAGCGGCCGGCGATCTGCGTGTCCGGCCGGGCGAGGTAGACGTACTCGAAGACGCAGCCGCGCGGGCTCGGCTTGGCGAAGTGCTGCGAGCGCAGCCCGTCCTCGTCGACGACGACGAGCTCGCCCGGCTCGATCTCCCGGACGAAGGTGGCGCCGACGATGTCGAGGGCCGCGGTCTCCGAGGCGATGGCCCAGCCGCGCTGCAGCCGGCCGAGGACGAGGGGCCGGAAGCCGTGGGGGTCGCGGGCGGCGTAGAGGGAGTGCTCGTCCATGAAGACGAGCGAGAAGGCGCCCTCGAGGAGCGGCAGCACGCTCATCGCCGTCGCCTCGAGGGACCCGGTGCCCTCACCGGCGGTCCCGGACAGCAGGGCGGTGATGACGGCGGTGTCGGTGGAGCTGCCCCGCCCGAGCTCGCCGGACAGGTCCGTGCCCGACTGCTCGCGCACGAGCTCCATGAGCCGGCGCGTGTTGGTGAGGTTGCCGTTGTGGCCGAGGGCGACCGTGCCGCTGCCCGCCGGGCCGAGGGTGGGCTGGGCGTTCTCCCACGCGCTGGCCCCCGTCGTCGCGTAGCGCACGTGCCCGACGGCGATGTGTCCCTGCAGCGCGGACAGCGTCTGGTCGTCGAAGACCTGGGACACGAGGCCCATGTCCTTGTAGACGAGGAGCTGCTCGCCGTTGCTCGTCGCGATGCCGGCCGACTCCTGGCCGCGGTGCTGCAGGGCGTAGATGCCGAAGTACGTGAGGCGCGAGACCTCCTCACCGGGCGCCCAGACACCGAAGACCCCGCACTCGTCCTGGGGAGGGGCCTCTCCCGGGAGCAGGTCGTGACTCAGCCGTCCGTCTCCGCGTCGCACGGGTGCATCGTCCCACACGCCGGCCGGTAGCACCGAGGGCTGTCAGACAGGTGAGAAGCGCACCGTCCGCCCGGGGACGTCCACCTCGTCCAGCCGCACGGTCACCTGCTCGCCGAGCGGCAGCTCCGTCGCCCGGACGGACGCCTCCACGGCGGGCTCGGCGATGACGACCGTGCCGCGCACGCCGGCGTCGTCCTCGTCGACCTCGACGACGACGCCACGGAACTCCTCCCCCACCCTCCCCTCGAGGACGAGGGCCTCGACGGCGTCGACGGCGCCGCGCTCGTAGCGCCCGGCCCGCTGGGTGGCGCGGGCCATGACGCGGGGCAGCTCGGGCAGCGCGTCGTGCACCCACCCGGGCACGGGCTCCCCGGCGCAGACGGCGCGGCAGACCTCGAGGCCGGCGCGGTCGACGAGGCGGCGCAGCGGCGCGGTGACGTGCGCGTAGTGGGCGGCGATGGCGGCGTGCCGGGTGTCTCCGTCGTCGTCCTGGCCGAGCACGGCATAGCCGGCGCCGCGGAAGAGGGTGGTCGCCTCGGTGAGGAAGGCGGCGTGGGCGGGGACGGCGGAGTCGAGGGTGGGGAGGAGGTCCTGGTAGGAGACGTCCTCGGGCCATGGGATGCCGAGGCCGCGGGCGGTGCGGCGCAGGCGGGCGAGGTCGCGCGGGTCGGCCGGCGGCAGGGTCCGCAGGATGCCCACGCCGGCGCCGCGCATGAGCTCGGCGGCGCAGATGCCGGTGAGGAGGGAGATCTGGGCGTTCCACTCCTCGACGGGCAGGGTGGCGCGGAAGGCGAGGGTGTAGCCGCCGTCGCGCGTCACGACCTCCTGCTCGGGGATCTCGAGGGAGACGCCGCCGCGTGCCCGCTCCTGCGCGAGGCGCAGCTCGCCGACCCGGCGCAGCAGCCCGGGCAGGGTCGGCGGGACGGCGGGGTCGCTGCCGCCGTCGACGACGTCCTGGACCTGGCCGTAGGTGAGCTGCGCGCGGCTGCGGACCAGGGCCCGTCGGACTGAGGCCTCGCGGACCGCGCCGTCGGCGCCGAGCGCGATGCGCCACAGGTAGGCGGGACGGTCCTGGTCGGGCAGGAGGCTGGCGGCGCCGGCGCTGAGGACCTCGGGGTGCAGGGGCGTGGAGCCGGTGGGGCCGTAGACGGTGACGCCCCGCTCGTGGACGGCGGCGTCGAGGGCGCCGCCGGGCGTGACGAAGGAGGCGACGTCGGCGATGGCGTAGTGGACGAGGAAACCCTCGCCGTCCTCCTCGAGGTGGACGGCCTGGTCGAGGTCGCGGGAGCCGGGCGGGTCGACGGTGACGAGGGGCAGGTCGCGCGCGTCCGGGAGGGCGGGCAGCGGGCGCCGGGCGGCCTCCTGCGCCTCGGCCAGCGCCGCGGCCGGGAGGTCGACGGGGATGCCGAGCTCGGCGCGGAGCTGGTCGAGGGACTGCGCGACGCGCGCAGGCGGGGCCGGCAGGTGGAGCTGGCGGGTGGGCACGCCGCGCTCAGTCCCGGCCACGGCGGCGCAGGGACCTGCGGTCGGCGACGAGCGCCCAGGTGAGGCCCGCGAAGACGCCGACGGTACCGGTCGCCAGGAGCAGGAGGAGGAACAGCGTGCCGCGCGGGAGGTTGTCCGCGCCCACCGGGAGGACGGTGAGGACCAGCGCGACGACGACGCCGAGGAGGAGGCCGAGGAAACCGAACCGCCCGTAGCGGGGGGCGCGCCGCACCCGGCTCGGGTCGGCGACGTCGACCGCCCGGGCGACGGGGGCGTCCTCGGCGGATGCGGCGGCGTCGGGCGCGGTGTCGGCCGCGGGTGCGGCGGCGTCCGCGGGTGCGGCGTCCGTGGGAGGCGCGACGTCGGCGGGAGGTGCGGCGGGGTCGGGGGACGCGGCGGGGGCGGGCTCGGGCGTGCTCACGCGGTCAAACGTACCCCGCGGCCCGCGCGTGCTCTCGCCCGCGCTACCGGGTGATGAGCGGGAGCACGCCGGAGAGGTCGGCGCGGATGCCGGAGGCCGTCACCGCGCCGGACCTGCGGGCCTCGTCCCAGGAGAGGCGGCCGGTCGCCATGCGCAGCCACGTCTGCATGTCGGTCTCCACGACGTTGGGCGGGGTGCCCCGGGTGTGCCGCGGTCCGGCGATGGCCTGGACGGCCGCGGCGGGCGGCACCCGCACCTCGACGGAGTTGCCGGGCGAGCCCACCGCGAGCTCCTCGAGGGTGAAGCGGACCGCCGTGCGGACGACGGCGGCCGGCACCTGATCCCCGGCGTCCTCGGCGGCGCGCCACTGCCGCAGTGCCGCCATGCCCTCGCCGGGGTCGATGCGTCGTCGTGCCACGGGGACACCGTAGCCGGGGATCAGCGGCCGGCGAGCGCGGCCCGGACTCCCTCGAGAACGTCCCGGTCGGTGACGTCGTACCCCGGGCGTCCGCCCCCCGGGCCGGAGGGGCCGCCGTCGGGGACGTGCCGCCGTGCCGAGAGATGGATCGCGTCGACACCGGCGTCCACGAGCGCGGGCACGTCCTCGGGTCGCAGGCCGCCGCCCGCCATCACCTGCAGGCGCCCGCCGGCCGCCTCGACCATCCGGCGCAGGGTGGGGACGCCGTCGGCGACGGTCGGCGCACCACCGGAGGTGAGGACGCGCGTGAACCCGAGCCTGGCGAGGTCGTCGAGGGCGGCGGCCGGGTCGGGGAGCACGTCGACGCAGCGGTGGGCGGTCACCTCCAGGCCCTCGGCGGCGTACTGGAGCGCCTCGAGGGCGTGCCGGTCGAGCGTGTCCTTGGCCGTGAGGGCGCCAACGACGACGCCCGCGGCTCCGGCGTCGACGAGGGCCTCGATGTCCCGCACCATGAGGGACACCTCGGTCGCCGAGTACCGGAAACCCCCGGGGCGGGGCCGGACGAGGACGTGCACGGGGACACCGGTGGCGACCACGGCCTCGACCATGGCGATGCTGGGCGTGAGCCCACCGACGTCGAGCGCCGAGCACAGCTCGACCCGGTCCGCGCCCGTGTCCCGGGCCAGCGCGGCCCCGCTCGCGTCCTGGACCGCGACCTCCAGCTGCAGCTCACCCATGCGTCAACGATCCCGCATGCGGCGGGCCGGCGCCGCACGCGCCGGCGTGACGGCGGCCTCAGCGCGGGCTCACGCCCCGGCCGGCTCGACGCGGAGCGTGGCGGCGCGGGCCTCCTCGCTGCGCGTGGGGTCGATCGAGGAGCGCGGCGCGTGCGCGTACTTGCGCTCGAGCTCCTCGTCGACGCGGTCCTGGACGGGGTCGTCCGCGGGGACGTGGGTGACGTGGACCGTCTCGCGCGGGAGGTCCAGCGCCGCGTCCCGGTCGCGCTCCGCGACGGCGCCGTCGCCCAGGGCGATCGCCACCGGGCGGCCGGACAGCGCGTGCCGGTACCACCACGAGCCGGCGCCGTAGGCCGACCGCAGGTACGGCACGCCGTCGACGACCATCGCCCAGATCGGCGTCGCGACCGGCTGACCGCCGGCCCTCGTCGTCACCACGGCCACGACCTCGGTGCGGTCGAGGTGGTCCCTCACGTCCTCGAAGCTCATGACAGACCGAACCGCGGGAACCCCGAAGGTGTTCCCGCGGCTCGGTGAGGGCTGGGTCAGATGACGCCCTGGGCGAGCATCGCGTCGG
The DNA here is from genome assembly GCF_014837105.1 of Oceanitalea stevensii. GTDB lineage: Bacteria > Actinomycetota > Actinomycetes > Actinomycetales > Actinomycetaceae > Oceanitalea > Oceanitalea stevensii. The sequence continues at coordinate 1,243,629 of NZ_JACSPO010000001.1, forward strand.
CGACCTTGATGAAGCCGGCGATGTTCGCGCCGACGACGTAGTCGCCCGGACGGCCGTACTCGTCGGCGGTGGCGGCGCAGCGCGCGTGGACGTCGCGCATGATGTCGGCGAGCCGCTCCTCGGTGTACTCGAAGGTCCACGAGTCCCGGCTGGCGTTCTGCTGCATCTCGAGCGCGGAGGTCGCCACGCCGCCGGCGTTGGCCGCCTTGCCCGGCGCGAAGAGCGTGCCGGCCTCCTGGAAGAGCCGCAGCGCCTCCGGGGTGGTGGGCATGTTGGCGCCCTCGGCGACGGCGACGACCCCGTTCGTGAGCAGCGTGCGTGCGTCGTTCTCGTCGAGCTCGTTCTGGGTGGCGCAGGGCAGCGCGACGTCGGTGGGGACGTCCCAGATCGAGCCGTCGGTGACGAGGCGGGAGCCGGGACGACGGTCGACGTAGTCCTTGGCGCGGCCGCGGTCGACGAGCTTGACCTCCTTGAGGAGCTCGAGGTCGACACCCGCCTCGTCGACGACGTAGCCGGAGGAGTCGGAGAAGGCGACGGCGGTGGCGCCGAGCTGGGTCGCCTTCTCGATGGCGAAGATCGCGACGTTGCCGGAGCCGGAGACGGTGACGCGGCGGCCGTCGAGGTCCTGGCCCTTCGTCGCGAGCATCTCGTTGGCGAACAGGACGGTGCCGTAGCCGGTGGCCTCGGTTCGCACGAGGGACCCGCCCCAGCTGATGCCCTTGCCCGTGAGGACCCCGGACTCGTAGCGGTTGGTGATCCGCTTGTACTGGCCGAAGAGGTAGCCGATCTCGCGCTGGCCCACACCGATGTCGCCCGCGGGGACGTCGGTGTACTCACCCAGGTGGCGGTAGAGCTCGGTCATGAAGGACTGGCAGAAGCGCATGATCTCGTGCTGGCTGCGGCCGCGGGGGTCGAAGTCCGAGCCGCCCTTGCCGCCGCCGATCGGCATGCCGGACAGGGCGTTCTTGAAGATCTGCTCGAAGCCGAGGAACTTGACGATGCCGAGGTACACCGAGGGGTGGAACCGCAGGCCGCCCTTGTACGGGCCGAGGGCGGAGTTGTACTCCACGCGGAAGCCGCGGTTGATGCGGACGCGGCCGGCGTCGTCGACCCACGGGACGCGGAAGATGATCTGCCGCTCGGGCTCGCACAGACGCTCGAGCACAGCCGCGTCGACGTACCGGGGGTTCTTGCGCAGGACGGGTCCCAGGGAGTCGAAGACCTCGCGGACAGCCTGGTGGAACTCGGCCTCACCGGGGTTGCGGCGAAGCACCTCCTCGTAGGCGTGCTCGAGCTGCTGTTCCATGGACCACTCCTTCATCTGGACGTACAGGGCCCGGCGGGGGCGCCGGGGGTGGTGCTCAGCCGAAGTGGGCGGGCAGGGTCGCCGTGGCGGCCTCCCGCAGCTCGCTGAGCGGCAGCGTGCCGACACCGTCGATGTCGAGCACGGGACGGCCCTCGTGGGACTCGGGGCCGGTGTCGTCGGTGGTGCCGATGCGCAGGAGCGCGACGCCGCGGGCCGTGCACAGGTCCTGGAGGTGGACCTCCTGGCTGCGCGGGACGGAGACGACGGCGCGTGCCCCGCTCTCGGAGAACAGGGCGGTGGCGAGGTCGACGCCGTCGCGCTCGCACAGCGCGGTGAGGTCGACGCGGGCGCCGACGTCGAAGCGCAGGCACGAGTCGACGAGCGCCTGGAGCAGGCCACCGGTGGACAGGTCGTGCGCGGACTCGACGATCCGGTCGCGGGAGACGTTGACGAGCACCTCCGCGAGCCGGCGCTCGGCCGCGAGGTCGACGGCGGGCGGCCGACCACCGAGGTGGCCGTGGACGACGTCGGCCCAGGCGGAGCCGGACAGCTCCTCGGCCGTCGTGCCGAGGACGTAGACGGCGCGTCCGGGCGCCGTCCAGCCGGAGCGGGTGGCGCGGGTGACGTCGTCGATCACGCCGAGGACCCCGACGACGGGGGTCGGGTTGATCGAGGAGTCGACGAGGCCGGGCTCGCCCGTGCCGTTGTACAGCGAGACGTTGCCGCCGGTGACGGGCACACCGAGCTCGGCGCACGCGTCCGCCAGGCCGGTGATGGCCTGGACGAGCTGCCACATGGCGTCCGGGTCCTCGGGGGAGCCGAAGTTGAGGCAGTCGGTGACGGCGGCGGGCTGGGCGCCCACGGTCGCGACGTTCCGGTAGGCCTCGGCGAGCGCCTGCTGCGCCCCGGTGTAGGGGTCGAGCTTGGTGAAGCGGCCGTTGGCGTCGGTGCTGATCGCCACGCCCAGGCCGGTGGCCTCGTCGACGCGGACCACGCCGGCGTCGTCGGGCTGGGCCAGGGCGGTGTTGCCCTGGACGTAGCGGTCGTACTGGTCGGTGACCCACGACTTGCTCGCGAGGTTCGGGGAGGCGACCAGGCGCAGGGCCTGCTCGCGCAGCTCCTCGGGCGTGCCGGGGCGGGGCAGCCGCTCGGCGTCGTCGGCGTTGAGCGCGTCCTGCCAGGAGGGGCGCGCGTACGGGCGGTCGTAGACCGGCCCCTCGTGGGCGACGGTGCGCGGGTCGACGTCGACGATCCGCTCGCCGTGGTGGTCGATGACGAGGCGGCCGGTGTCGGTGACCTCGCCGATGACCGAGGCCTCGACGTTCCAGCGGCCGGTGATCGCGAGGAACTCCTCGAGCCGGTCGGGCCGCACGACGGCCATCATCCGCTCCTGCGACTCCGACATGAGGATCTCCCCGGCCGTCAGCTCCTCGCGGAGCAGGACGTTCTCGAGGTGGACGTGCATGCCGCCGTCGCCGTTGGAGGCGAGCTCGGAGGTGGCGCAGGAGATGCCGGCCGCACCGAGGTCCTGGATGCCCTCGACGACGCCAGCCGCGAAGAGCTCGAGGCAGCACTCGATGAGGACCTTCTCCATGAAGGGGTCCCCGACCTGGACGGCGGGCCGCTTCGTGGGGCCCTCACCGGTGAAGGTCTCGCTCGCGAGGATCGAGGCGCCGCCGATGCCGTCGCCGCCGGTGCGGGCACCGAAGAGGATCACCTGGTTGCCGACGCCGGAGGCGTTGGCGAGGTGGATGTCCTCGTGGCGCAGCACGCCCACGGCCAGGGCGTTGACGAGCGGGTTGGTCTGGTAGGAGGCGTCGAACTCGGTCTCGCCGCCGATGTTGGGCAGGCCCAGGCAGTTGCCGTAGAAGCTGATGCCGGAGACGACGCCGTGGACGACGCGCGCGGTGTCGGGGTGGTCGATCGCCCCGAAGCGCAGCTGGTCCATGACGGCCACGGGCCGCGCGCCCATCGAGATGATGTCGCGGACGATGCCGCCGACGCCGGTCGCGGCGCCCTGGTGCGGCTCGACGAAGCTCGGGTGGTTGTGCGACTCGACCTTGAAGGTCACCGCCCAGCCGTCGCCGATGTCGACGACGCCGGCGTTCTCGCCGATCCCGACGAGCAGGTGCTCGCGCATCGCCTCGGTGGTCTTCTCACCGAACTGGCGAAGGTGGGTCTTGGAGGACTTGTACGAGCAGTGCTCGGACCACATGACCGAGTACATGGCGAGCTCGGCGGCCGTGGGGCGACGACCGAGGATCTCGACGATCCCCGCGTACTCGTCGTCCTTCAGGCCGAGGTCCCGGTAGGGAAGGGTGATGTCCGGCGTGGCCGCGGCGTGCGCGACGGTGTCGGACCGGTGCTCGTCAGACATCGGTGCCCCGTAATAGGACGGTAAAGGCATGCACGGCGGACAATCTACAGCCCCTCCGGCTGCGCGGCGCAGGTGGCCACCTGGCGGACCTGCCGGCTGGGCGTGAGGCCGCGGTGCTCCACAGGGCCGGGCCGGGGCGGCGGCGTCCACAGCTCGAGGGGCACCTTTCGGCGCCATGTCGGAGAAATGTCGGTGGTGGCACCTAGCCTGGAGTCATGTCCAGCACCGACCCGACCGGCCCAGGCGCACCGCCCGCGGTGGCGCTGAGCGCGGCGGATCTCGGCGCGATGAGACGGCTGCTCGGGCGGCTGGACCCTGGGCTGTGCGTCCCGGAGGAGGCCGACGGCCGGCGCCCCGGCCTCACCGAGGCCGAGTGCATCGACCTCCTGCGCGAGCTGGAGGACCTCAAGGCCGCGGCAGCCGGGGCACAGGCGGCGGTCACGGCCCACCTGTCGCGGCTGCGGCTGGACGCCGAGCAGGCCGCCGGGGTCCCGGCCGAGCGGCGGGGCCGGGGCCTGGGCAGCGAGGTCGCCCTCGCCCGCCGCCTCTCCCCGCACCACGGCGGCCGGCACCTCGGCATGGCGCGGGCGCTGCGGGAGGACATGCCCTGCACCCTCGCGGCGCTGCGCCGGGGCGAGCTCAGCGAGTGGCGGGCCACCCTCCTCGTGCGGGAGACCATCTGCCTCGGGGCCGAGGAGCGCCGCGCGCTGGACGCCGAGCTGTGGCAGGACCCGGACCGCGTCGCCGGCATGGGCGACCGCCAGCTCGTCGCCGAGGCCAAGCGCGTCGCCTACCGGCTGGACCCGCACAGCGTCGTCGACCGCGCGGCCCGGGCCGAACGGGAGCGCTTCGTCGGCATCCGTCCCGCCCCGGACACGATGGCCTACCTCACCGCGCTCCTGCCGGTCGCCCAGGCGGTGGCCGCCCACGCGTCCCTCGGCGCCGCGGCGGACTCGGCGCGGGCAACCGGGGACGAGCGCGGCCGGGGGCAGCTCATGGCCGACGCCCTCGTCGCGCGGCTCACCGGCAGCGACGCCGAGGTGCCCGCTCGGGTACAGCTCCAGCTCGTCATGACGGACCAGTCGCTGGCGGGCGGCGACGAGCCCGCCTCCGTGCCCGAGCACGGCACCGTCCCCGCCGGCTGGGCCCGCGAGCTCCTGCGCCGGGCGCTGGCCGACGAGGGTGGCTGCGGGGTGTGGGTCCGCCGCCTCCTCACCGACCCGGCGGGCCACCTCGTCGCCATGGAGTCCCGCGCCCGCCACGCACCGCCCGGCCTCGCGCACTACATCGCCACCCGGGACGCCGGCCGGTGCCGCACCCCGCACTGCGACGCGCCGGTGCGGCACGTCGACCACGTCGTCGACCACGCCAGGGGCGGAGCGACGGACGAGAAGAACCTCGGCGGCCGGTGCGAGCGGTGCAACCTCGACAAGGCGGCGCCCGGCTGGAGCTCGCTCCCCCTCAGCCGGGGCAGTCCGGGCGCTCCCCGGGCCGGACCGGTCATCCGCACCCGCACGCCCACCGGTCACGTCTACGACTCGGCGCCGCCGCAGCTTCCCCACGCGGGGTGAGGGTCCCGTGACACCGCTGGTCCACTGCACGCCCGGTCGCGCGGGCGCGCAGTGGACCGACGGTGCTCAGGCCGGCGGCTCGTCTCAGCCGAGCCGCTCCGGCAGGGCGCGGCGGCGGCGCTGGAGCACCTCGGCCTCCTCCTGGCGGGCACGCTCCACGCCCGAGGCGATTGGTGCGCGCAGGTGCTCGGGGGTGTAGCCGAAGGCGTCGACGAGGTCGACGGCGTGGGGCCGCAGCCGGGTGAGCAGCCGGTTGATGTAGCCGGTCACCACCCGGGCGCGCTGGGCGGTGATCCGCCCGTTGACGAGGTACCAGGCGAGGTTCCGCTCGATGCGCTCCAGGCCGTAGAGGTCCCGCAGCCAGGTGAGCACCTGACGCGTGGTGCCGGCGGGCACCTGGTCGAGCGCCGCGGTGAAGGCCTCCCACTGGAGCAGCTCCGCGTGGGCGCGGGCGGCCCCGATGAGGGCGTCCTGGTGCTCGTTGAAGACGGCGGCGGCCTTCTCCGGGGGCGCGTCCTTGACCTCGCGCAGCGCGCCGGCGATCTCGGCGATCATCGTCTCGACGCGGTCCTCGAGCAGCTCGCGCTGCGCCTCCGGGTCACGCAGCTGGCCGGCGGACCGGGCCTTGGAGCCGGAGTCGAGCACCGACTGCGCGGCCCGCCGCAGCGGGGTGCGGTGCAGGGCCATGTCACCCGCACGGGCGGCGACGAATCGGGCGGCCCCGGCGATGTCGATCTTCGCCATCGACCGGCCGTAGTCGGTGAGGAGCCGCTTGCCCACGAGCTGGAGCAGGACGTTGTTGTCGCCCTCGAAGGTCGCGTAGACGTCGAAGTCCTGGCGCCAGGTGACGAGCCGGTTCTCGGCCATGTACCCGGCCCCGCCGCACGCCTCGCGCGACTCCTGGATCGCCTCCAGCGCCAGCCACGTCGACGTCGGCTTGAAGGCGGCGGCGAGCGTCTCGAGGTCCTGGCGCGACTCGTCGTCGTCGTGCTCGCCGTTGAAGACCTGGTGGAAGCGCTCGAGGAGGACGCCCTGGGAGAAGGCCGCGGCGTAGGTGCGCGCGAGGAGCGGGAGGAGACGGCGCTGGTGACGCTGGTAGTCGAGCAGGGTGACCTCGCGGTGCTCGTCGGCGCCGGTGAACTGGCGCCGCTCGTCGCCGTAGCGGACCGCGATCGACAGCGCAGCCTTGCTCACGCCCACCGCCGCGCCGCCGAGGGAGACGCGGCCCTGGACGAGGGTGCCGAGCATGGTGAAGAAGCGGCGTCCCTTGCTCTCGATCGGCGAGGAGTAGGTGCCGTCCGGGGCGACGTCGCCGTAGCGGCGCAGGAGGTTGTCGCGGGGGACGCGGACGTGCTCGAACCACAGCTGGCCGTTGTCGACACCGTTGAGCCCGCCCTTGGGGCCGTCGTCCTTGCCGCCGATCCCCGGCCGGAAGCGCAGCCCGCCGTCCTCGTCGCGCTCGCGGATCGGCACGTAGAAGGCGTGGACGCCGTGGTTGCGGCCCCGGGTGTAGAGCTGGGCGAAGACGACGGCGGCGATGCCGTGGACCGCGGCGTTGCCGATGTACTCCTTGCGCGCCGAGGGGAACGGCGTGTGGAGGACGAACTCCTCAGTGGCGGGGTCGTAGGTGGCGGTCGTGGCGATCGAGGCGACGTCGGAGCCGTGGCCCACCTCGGTCATCGCGAAGCAGCCGGGCACCTCGAGCTGCATGATCGGCGGCAGCAGCCGCGCGTGCTGCTCCGGCACGCCGAGGTGCTGGACGGCCGAGCCGAACAGCCCCCACTGGACGCCGCCCTTGATCTGGAGGGAGGGGTCGGACAGGAAGAGCTCCTCGAAGCCGGCGAGGTTGCCGCCCGGGTCTCCCCCGCCGCCGAGCTCCTTCGGGAAGCCGCGCAGCACCTCGCTGCGGCCCACGAGCTCGCGAAGCTGCCACATCACCCGTTCGCGGTACTCGGCGACGGTCTGGTCGGGCAGGCGCTGGAAGTCCGGCTCGAGGGCGAGGTCGCGCGAGGCCCGGCGCTGCTCGCGCCAGCGGCCGTCGAGCGCGTCAGCGACGGCCTGCCGGTCGAAGGCCTCGCCGGGGGCGACGGCGGTGTCCGGGCTCAGCGCCGACGTCGCCGTGGCGACGGGGGCCGGCTGGGCGGCGTCGGACTCGTCGGGCAGGTCCGGTGCCACCGGGCGGGCGGACCGCTCGCGGTGGGCGGCGTCGTCCTCGCGGTGGGTGGTCGTGGTGGTCATGACGGGTCTCCGATCGCGTCGTCGGTCTCGGTGCGGGTGCTGGCGTTGCGGGAGCGTCGGGCGACGCCCATCGCCCCCGTCCACAGCCAGTCGGTGATGTGGGCCGCGAGCGCCGCGCGGTCCAGGGTGGCGATGCCACCCTCGACGGCGGGAGCGCCGTCGGCGGTGACGGCCCGGGAGTCGGCGGCGCCCTCGGGGGTGAGGCTGCGCGCGGCGATCCAGCGCTCGGCGACGCTGCGGACGTGCCCGACGACACCGGCTCCCCACAGGGCGGCGAGCGCGTGGTCCTCCTGCGCCGCCCCGCCGCCGTGACGGAGGACGGGCAGCAGCGCCTCGGCGACGATGTCCTCGATCTCCGCGACGAAGCCACGCAGGGCGCCCGCGGTGGCGGTGGCCTCGGGCTGGGTGACGAAGGCGTAGACCCCGGCGGAGGACTCGACGATGCCGAGGTAGACGTCGACCATGGCGGCGATGCGGTCCCGCGGGCGGGTCACCCGCTGGCTCACCACGCCGAGTGCGCCGCGGAGGTCCTCGATGACCGCGGCACCCACGGCGCCCTGCAGGCCGGACTTGTCGCTGAAGTAGCGGTAGATGATCGACTTCGAGGTACCGATCTCCGCGGCGAGGTCGTCCATCGAGAGGTCCGGGCCGCGGTGGTGCACCGCCCGGCGGGCGGCGCGCACGAGCTCGGCACGGCGCGAGCTGCGGTGCTCGGCCCAGCGGGCGTCACGACCGTCCACGCGTACGTCGTCCTCGGCAGGTGTGCTCGGCATCACGAAACCGAGAGTATCAGGTACTCTGAGTTTCACGATGGCCAGGGACCTTCGTCCCCTCCCGACCTGAAGGAACAACGCCGTGACCTCATCCATCCGCCCGGCAGTCGTCGTCGGGGCGAACCGCATCCCCTTCGCCCGCGCCGGTGGCCGCTACGCCGCGTCGTCCAACAAGGACATGCTCACCGCCGCCCTCGAGGGCCTCGTCGCGCGCTTCGGCCTCGCCGGTGAACGCCTCGACGAGGTGAGCGCCGGTGCCGTCCTCAAGCACTCCCGCGACTTCAACCTCACCCGCGAGGTCGTCCTCGGCTCCTCCCTCGACCCGCACACGCCCGCCTACGACGTCCAGCGCGCCTGCGCCACGGGCCTGGAGGCGATCGTCGGGGTGAGCAACAAGATCGCCCTCGGTCAGGTCGAGGTGGGTGTCGGCGGTGGCGTCGACTCCGCCTCCGACGCCCCGATCGTCGTCTCCGACCGCCTGCGGCGCACCATCCTGCGCGCCTCCCGCGCCAAGAGCCTGCCCGAGCGCCTCAAGGTCCTCGCCGCGATCCGGCCGAAGGACCTCGCGCCGGTGGCCCCCGACACCGCCGAGCCGCGCACGGGGCTGAGCATGGGCCAGCACCAGGCCATCACCACCGAGCGCTGGGGCATCACCCGCGAGCAGCAGGACGAGCTCGCGCTGCGCTCCCACCAGAACCTCGCCGCCGCCTACGACCGCGGCTTCTTCGACGACCTCCTCACCCCCTACCGCGGCGTCACCCGTGACGAGTTCCTCCGCGCCGACACCTCGATGGACAAGCTCGGCAAGCTCCGCACCGCCTTCACCGCCCCGGGCAGCGACAACCCGACGATGACGGCGGGCAACTCCACGCCGCTGTCCGACGGCGCCTCCGCCGTCCTGCTCGCCACCGAGGAGTGGGCCGCCGAGCGCGGTCTGCCCGCCCTGGCCCGCGTCGTCGACGCCCAGACGGCGGCGGTCGACTTCACCAGCGGGGCCGAGGGCCTCCTCATGGGCGGCTGCTACGCCGTGCCGCGCCTGCTCGAGCGCCACGGCCTCACGCTCGAGGACTTCGACTTCGTCGAGATCCACGAGGCCTTCGCCAGCACCGTGCTCTCCACACTCGCCGCGTGGGACGACGCCGAGTTCTGCCGCGAGCGCCTGGGCCGCGGGCCGCTCGGCGCCGTCGCGCCGGACCGGCTCAACGTCACCGGCTCCTCCCTCGCCGCCGGGCACCCCTTCGGCGCCACCGGCGGGCGGATCGTCGGCACCCTGGCCAAGCTCCTCGCGGAGAAGAAGGCCGCGACCGGCGCCCCCGTCCGCGGCCTCATCTCCGTCTGCGCCGCCGGCGGGCAGGCCACCGCGATGATCCTGGAGGCGTGATGAGCGACCGCTACCTCGACCTCGTCTCCGGTGGCCCCGGCAAGTCCGCGGCCAAGAAGCTCGGGCTGCCCCAGCCCGTCCGCCTGCGGCGCACCGACCCCGGCAGCGTCGACCAGCCGCTCGTGCCGGGCCCCGTGCTCGTCCTCGACGACGGCGCCTCGCTGCCCGCCGCCGACGAGCTCGCCGAGACCCTCCTCGGCTGGGACCTCGACGTCCGGCGCGACCCCCAGGAGCTGGCCAAGGGCCGGCGCTGGGGCGCCGTCGTCCTCGTCCTCACCGAGGCGGCCTCGCCGGCAGCGCTCGCCGGGCCCGTCCTCGCGCTCGGCGGCGTGCTGCGCCGCCTCGCCCCCGGGGGCCGGGTCGTCACCGTGTCCCGCCGCGCCGACGACGCGCGCGAGCCCGCCGTCGTCGCCGTCCGGCAGGGCGTGGACGGCTTCCTGCGCTCCCTCGCCAAGGAGCTGCGCGCCGGGGCGACCGCCAACGGCGTCGTCCTGGGGCAGGACGTGCCGGTCGGCGCACCGTCGGCCGTCGGTGCCGTGCGCTTCTTCCTCTCGGCCCGGTCGGCCTTCGTCGACGGGCAGCTGCTCCACGTCACCTCCGCCGACGGCGTGGCCCCGGCCGACTGGACCCGTCCCCTCGAGGGGATGGTCGCCGTCGTCACCGGTGCCGCCCGCGGCATCGGCGCGGCGATCGTCTCGGTCCTCGCCCGCGACGGCGCACGCGTCGTCGGCGTCGACGTGCCGGCCGCAGGCGAGGCGCTGAGCCGGGTGATGAACGAGGTCCGCGGCAGTGCGCTGCAGCTCGACATCACCGCGGAGGACGCCGCCGAGCGGATCCTCGTACACGTGCGCGAGCGCTACGGGCGTCTCGACGTCGTCGTCCACAACGCCGGCATCCTGCGCGACAAGCTGCTCGCCAACATGACCGACGACCGCTGGAACGACCTCCTGGCCGTCAACGTCCTCGCCCCGCTGCGGATGAACGAGACCTTCGCCGAGGAGCTCGGCGCGGGCGGGCGGATCATCTCCCTCGCCTCGACCTCCGGGATCGCCGGCAACCGCGGGCAGACGAACTACGCGGCGGCCAAGGCCGGGATCATCGGGATGACGCGCGCGCTCGCACCGGTCGTCGCGGCGAGCGGCGCCACGGCCAACGCCGTCGCGCCGGGGTTCATCGAGACCGACATGACGGCGAAGATCCCGCCGGTCCCGCGGCAGGTGGCCCGCCGGGCGAACTCGCTGCAGCAGGGCGGCCAGCCGGTGGACGTCGCCGAGGCCATCGCCTTCCTCGCCTCGCCGCAGGCCGGTGGGGTCAACGGGCAGACGCTGCGGGTGTGCGGCCAGAACCTGGTGGGGCAGTGATGCGCGAGCAGCGTCTCGAGCCGGTCCCCAGCCTCGGCTCGCTGTACTCGCGCGCCCTGGCGGCCACGGCGCGCACGACGATGCGCCGCGGCCCGGTGGCCGACCGCCTCCCCGACGTCGCCTACGTCGCGGGCGGCCTGCGTGCCGACCCCGCCACCCTCTCGGCCTACCAGGAGCTCCTCGGGGAGCCGGGCACCGACGAGCTGCCCGCCGGCTACGTCCACGTGCTCGCCTTCCCGCTCGCCATGGCGCTCATGGTCCGGCCCGACTTCCCGCTCCCCGTGCTCGGCATGGTCCACACGGCCAACCGGGTGGTCCAGCACCGGCCGGTGCTGCTCGGCGAGGAGCTGAGCGCACGGGCCGAGGCCCGCTCCCCGCGGGCGCACCGCAAGGGCACGCTCGTCGACCTCGCCGTCACGGTCGAGGCCGGCGGGGAGACCGTCTGGGAGGGCGTGTCGACCTACCTGGCCCGTGGCACCCGGCTGCCGGGAGCGGCGGAGGAGGCGCCGTCGTCGTCCACGGACGAGGAGCCGGGCGGCGACGTCGTCGCGGTGTGGTCGCTGGGGGCTGACACCGGCAAGCGTTACGCGGAGGTGTCCGGCGACCGCAACCCCATCCACGTGTCGCGGCTCGGGGCGAGGGCCTTCGGCTTCCCGCGGCCCATCGCGCACGGGATGTACACCGCCTCCCGGGCGCTGGCCCAGCTCGCCCGCTTCCGCGGTGACGCCTTCACCTGGGAGGTGGAGTTCGCGAAACCGGTGCTGCTGCCGGGGAAGGTCGCGCTGAGCGTCGACCCGGCCGGCGAGGGCGTGCGCTACGCCGGTCACCACCCGAGGTCAGGCCGTCTCCACCTCAGCGGGACGGTCACCCCGCGCACCTGACGGTGCGGCGCCGGTCCCGACGGGCCGGCGCCGCCCGAGCGCGACGACCATCGCGACGACGATGAGGCCCGCGCCGACCCAGGCGAGCGGCGAGACCGCCTCGGCGTACACCGCGGCCCCGAGGAGCATGGCGACGACGACCTCCCAGTAGGACAGCGCCGAGAGCTCCACCGAGCGCAGGTGCATGCCTGCAACGACGAGCAGCCCGAGCGCGAGGAAGCCGCACACGACGAAGAAGACGGCCGCCCACACCCAGTTCTCCACGGTCATCCCCGACATGTCCGGGCGCGTGACGGCGACCATCCCGGCGGCGCCGAGGGCACCGAAGGTGAAGTTCCAGAAGTTGCGGACGTCCGCCGGCATGTCGGCCCGGTAGCGGTAGCACAGCAGGGCCGCGCCGTAGAGCACGCCGGACACGGCGGCGAGGACGTCGCCGAGGAGCTGGTCGCCCGTCGGGACGGCGGGGGTGTCGACCAGGCCGGTGGCGAGCATCATCCCGGCGAAGCTGAGGCCGAGGGAGGCGAGCTCGACGCCCCGGGCGCGCTCCTTGAGGATGACGCGCGCGAGGACGGTCGCGATGACCGGCCCGAGGTAGTGGAGGGCGACGGCGCGGGAGAGCACGGTGAGGACCGTCGCCGAGAGGTAGGTGGCCAGGGACAGGCCGAGGAAGACGCCCCCGAGGACGACCGACCGCGAGACGCGGGTGCGGCGCAGCACCGACAGGCGGCGCCCGGCGGCGAGGATGACGACCATCCCCAGCGCGCCCACGGCCATCCGCCCGAGCGTGAGCGTCTCGCCGATGACGGCCCCCGGCGGGGAGGCGAGCCGCCCGAAGACGCCGGCCAGGCCCATCGCGCTGGCCGAGGCGATGATCGCGAGGACGCCGAGCCGGCGGCGCATCCGCGGGACGGCGGGGCGGGGGGTGGGCGCGGGGGCGCGCAGGGGGATGTCGACAGCCAGGGCCAACGGGACTCCTCGGGATGACGAGCGCGCGAGGGCGCGCGTGAGCAGGGACCGTTCCCCGCTCTGTCATCGGACCTGAGAGTTTTCTGCGGGCGTGGTGCCCGCACTTCCCCGTCGGTGAGCCCCTGAGGGCTGCTTTCCAGAGGTGCCTCGCCGTGGCGGTATGGGGGCCTGAGAGTTTCCGGGGAGGTTGCTCCTTCGGCGCCCGCCTGCGCGGGTCTCTCCCGCCGCGAATCGAAGGCTGTGAAGTTGTCGCCACAAGTCTCTCACACGGCGGGGTCCGCCCTCGAAGGAGCCTCCACAGCTCCGTCCACAGGCTGCGGGCGCTCCCTGTGTGTATGTGCACAACCCTGTGGACACAACCTGTGGACAGATGGCCGCCGGATGACCGCCGGGTGAACGGGCGCCCGTCCGCGGCGGACCTGCGAGGATGCCCGCATGAGGATCGCAGTGCCGCGAGAGGTCATGGACTCCGAGGGCCGCGTGGCCATCACCCCCTCGGGGGTGCACGAGCTCGTCCGCCACGGGCACGAGGTCGGCGTGGAGACCGGTGCCGGGACGTCGACGTCGATCGCCGACGCCGACTTCACCGCGGCGGGCGCCACGGTGCTGCCCGACGCGGCCACCACGTGGGGCTTCGGCGAGCTCGTGCTCAAGGTCAAGGAGCCGGTCCCCGAGGAGTACCCCCTGCTCCGCGAGGGGCAGACGCTGTTCACCTACCTCCACCTCGCGGCCGACCGCGCGCTCACCGAGGAGCTCGTGCGTCGCCGCGTCACGTCCGTCGCCTACGAGACCGTCGAGCTGCCCGACCGCTCCCTGCCCCTCCTCGCGCCGATGAGCGAGATCGCCGGCCGGCTCGCGCCGCAGGTGGGCGCCCACAGCCTGATGAGCGCCCAGGGCGGCCGCGGGGTGCTGCTGGGCGGGGTGTCAGGGGTGTACTCGGCGCGGGTCGTCGTCATCGGCGCGGGCGTGGCCGGGATGAACGCCGCCGCGATGGCGGTGGGGATGCACGCGGACGTCGTCCTCATGGACCGCGACGTGAGCCGGCTGCGGCAGGCCGACGCCCTGTACCAGGGCCGCTGCCAGACCGTCATGTCCAACGCCTACGAGATCGAGCGGGCCATCACCGAGGCGGACCTCGTCATCGGTGCCGTGCTGCTCCCGGGGGCGCGCACGCCCCGCCTCGTGACGAACGAGCAGATCGCGACGATGAGGCCGGGGTCCGTCGTCGTCGACATCTCCGTGGACCAGGGCGGCTGCTTCGCCGACTCGCGGCCCACCACCCACTCCGACCCGACCTACCGGGTGCACGACACGGTCTTCTACTGCGTGAGCAACATGCCCGGCGCCGTGTCCCACACCTCCACCTACGCGCTGACCAACGTCACCGTCCCCTACGCGCTCGCGCTGGCGAACAGCGGCTGGCGCGAGGCGATGCGGGCCGATCGCGCCCTGGCCCTGGGCCTGGCCACCCACGACGGCGCGCTCGTGTCCGCCCCGGTGGCCGAGGCGCACGGGATGGAGCACACGCCGCTGGAGTCGGTCCTCGCCTGACTCAGGCGCTGACGAGGACCCCGAGGACGGAGGCGAAGATCGCCAGGCCGTCGGTGCCACCGCCGGAGTCGGGGCCGAAGCCCGGCTCGACGGCGTGCTCCGGGTGCGGCATGAGGCCCACGACGTTGCCCGCCGCGTTGCTGATGCCGGCGATGTCGTGGAGCGAGCCGTTGGGGTTGTGGCCCTCGTAGCGGAAGACGACACGACCCTCCCCCTCGAGCTCGGCGAGGGTGCGCTCGTCCGCGACGAAGCCGCCCTCGCCGTTCTTCAGCGGGATGGTGATCGTCTCGCCCACGGAGTAGCCGGTGGTCCAGGCGGTGTCGTTGTTCTCCACGCGCAGCTGCTGGTCGCGGCACACGAAGCGCTGGGCCTCGTTGCGGATGAGCGCGCCGGGCAGCAGGTGCGCCTCGCAGAGGATCTGGAAGCCGTTGCAGATGCCGAGCACCGGCAGGCCGCGGCCGGCCGCCTCGACGACGGCCGTCATGACCGGCGCGAAGCTCGCGATCGCCCCGCAGCGCAGGTAGTCGCCGTAGGAGAAGCCACCGGGCAGGACGACGGCGTCGACCCCACGGAGGTCCTCGTCGGCGTGCCACAGCGCCACCGGCTCACCGCCAGCCAGGCGCACCGCCCGCTGGGCGTCTCGCTCGTCGAGGGAGCCGGGGAAGGTGACGACGCCGACGCGCGCACCCTCGGCCCGCGGCTGGGGCTCGGGGACGTCGAGGCGGTGCATCAGGCGCTCCGGGCGTCGTCGGCCGCGGCGACGCGGACGACGTCCTCGATGACCGGGTTGGACAGCAGCAGCTCGGCGGCACGGCGGGCCTGGTCGAGCGCGGCGTCATCGACCTCGCCCTCGACCTCCAGCTCGAAGCGCTTGCCCTGCCGGACCGCGACGAAACCGTCCAGTCCGAGCCGGGGCAGCGCGCCGGCTACCGCCTTGCCCTGCGGGTCGAGAATCTCGGGCTTGGGCATGACCTCGACGACGATGCGTCCCATGGTGACTCCTGCTCGGGGTTTTCGGGCCGCCGTCGAGTCTACCCGGGTGCCGGGGTCAGACCCGGTACTGCGCAGCCAGTGGACAGGCCCACACGTCCAGGCCGCCGCGTCCCACCGTGTTGAGGTAGTTGTAGACGGCCCGGTAGGACTGCACGAGGGAGGTCTCGGTGTACCGCACGCCGAGGTCCTGGCAGTACTCCCGGACCATCGGGGCGACCTTGCGCAGGTTGGGCCGGGCCATCGACGGGAACAGGTGGTGCTCCACCTGGAAGTTGAGCCCGCCCATGAAGGTGTCCATGGCGCGCCCGCCGGAGATGTTGCGGCTCATGAGGACCTGGCGGCGCAGGAAGTCGATCTTGACGTCCGACGGCACGACCGGCATGCCGATGTGGTTGGGCGCGAAGGACAGGCCCATGTACAGGCCGAAGACCGCGAGCTGCACGCCGATGAAGGCGAGCGCCTTGCCCGGGGACAGGACGAGGAAGACGAGGGCGAAGAAGCTGACGAGCCGGACGAGGATGAAGCCGAGCTCCACCCAGCGGCGCTTGAGGCCCTCGCGGCTCACCGCGCGCTTGATGCCGTGGACGTGGAGGTTGATGCCCTCGAGCAGGAGCAGCGGGTAGAAGAAGAAGCCCTGCTTGGTGGCGAGCCACTTCGTGAGGCGGGTCTTGCGCTGCTCGACCGCGTACTGGCTGAAGGCGAGCACGCCCGGGTCGATGTCCGGGTCCTTGTGGAGCGTGTTCGGGGCGGCGTGGTGCTTGGTGTGCTTGCGCTGCCACCAGGCCTGGCCCATGCCCACGAAGAGGTTGATGACGATGAGGGAGACCCACTCGTTCCACTTGCCCGACACGAAGATCTGCCGGTGCGCGGCGTCGTGGCCGAGGAAGGCGATCTGCGTCATGAGCAGGGCGAGGGCCACGGCCGTCACCATCTGCCACCAGGTGTCCCCGATGAGGACGAAGGCCACGGCGAGGCCGACGCCCAGCACCAGTGAGCCGATGAGCTTGGTCCAGTAGTAGCCGTAGGCGCGCCGCATGAGGCCCGCTTCCTGGACCCGCTTGGTCAGGGCAGTGAAGTCACTGACCTGACGCTCTCGGGCGGTTCCCCGCGCCGTCGTGGGGACACTGGTGTCTGCTGCCATACGTTCGCGCCTTCGGTACTAATTCGCGAGCTGTCGTCGCGGAGGAGGTGTTACTGCTCTCACAGTCTTGCACGGATCATCCGCGTCGGCAGGGTTCGCGTCGAACGTCACCCGACGAGGCGGTCGGCGGCCTCGAGGTAACGCTCGCGGGTGCGCTCGACGACGTCGTCGGGAAGTGGCGGCGGGGGCGAGACGCGGTCCCAGCCGGACTCCGGGGAGGTGAGCCAGTCCCGGACGAACTGCTTGTCGAAGCTGGGCTGCACCCGCCCGGGGGCGTAGCCGTCCGCCGGCCAGAAGCGTGAGGAGTCCGGCGTGAGGACCTCGTCCCCGAGGACGACCTCCCCGCCCGGGCCGAGCCCGAACTCGAGCTTGGTGTCGGCGACGATGATCCCGCTGCGGGCGGCGACGTCCGCGGCGCGGGAGTAGATCCGCAGCGTGAGGTCGCGCAGCTCCTCCGCGCGCTCCGCGCCGAGGAGGGCGGCGACCGCCTCGAAGGTGATGTTCTCGTCGTGGTCACCGAGCTCGGCCTTGCGGGCGGGGGTGAACATCGGCTCGGGCAGCCGGGAGGCCTCGCCCAGGCCCGGGGGCAGCGGCACGCCGCACACGGCCTGG
Source organism: Oceanitalea stevensii (assembly GCF_014837105.1). Classification (GTDB taxonomy): domain Bacteria; phylum Actinomycetota; class Actinomycetes; order Actinomycetales; family Actinomycetaceae; genus Oceanitalea; species Oceanitalea stevensii. Next base: position 1,260,780 of record NZ_JACSPO010000001.1, read on the forward strand.
CCCTCGCGGTACTCGACGAGGCCGGAGCCGGTGAGGTACCCGCGCGCCACGCACTCGACGGGGAACATCTCCAGCCGCCGGCACACCATCGCCCGGCCGGCGACGGCCTCGGGGACGTCGAGGGAGACGACGTGGTTGGGGACGATGTCGGCGAGCTGCTCGAACCACCACAGGCTGAGGCGGGTGAGCACCTCCCCCTTCCCGGGGATGGGCGTCGGCAGGACGTGGTCGTAGGCGCTGATGCGGTCGGAGGCGACGACGAGCACGACGTCACCCGCCGGGTGCGGCTCGGCCGGCCGGTACAGGTCGCGGACCTTGCCGGAGTAGGTGTGCTCCCAGCCGGGCAGCACGGGCGCGGTCACGAGCGGGCCCGCGCGATGTCGGTGCGGTGCTGGGAGCCGTCGAGGGTGATGCGTTCGAGGCCCGCGTAGGCGCGGGCGCGGGCCTCCTCCTGGTCGGCCCCGACCCCGACGACGGACAGCACCCGGCCGCCGGCACTCACGAGGGCGCCGTCCTCGGACGTCGCACAGCCGGCCTGGAGGACGTGGACGCCGGGCAGCTCCTCGGCCGCGGCGACGCCCTCGACGACGTCGCCGGTGCGGGACACCCCGGGGTAGCCGTGGGAGGCGAGGACGACGGTGACGGCCGACGCGTCGCGCCACGTGGGGCGGGGCGCCTCGGCGAGGGTGCCGGTGGCGGCGGCGCGGAGCAGCTGAGCCAGGGAGGAGCCGAGACGCGCGAGGACGACCTGCGTCTCGGGGTCCCCGAAGCGGGCGTTGAACTCGATGACCCGCACCCCGCGGGAGGTGAGGGCCAGGCCGACGTAGAGGACACCGGTGAAGGGGGTGCCGCGGCGGGCCATCTCGCGCACGACCGGCCGCGCGACGCGCGCCATCACCTCGTCGACGAGGTTCTCCGGCGCCCACGGCAGCGGGCTGTAGGCGCCCATCCCGCCGGTGTTGGGGCCGGCGTCGCCGTCGCCGAGGCGCTTGAAGTCCTGCGCGGGGGCGAGCGGGACGGCGTCCGTGCCGTCGCAGACGCAGAAGAGGGAGACCTCCGGACCGTCGAGGTACTCCTCGACGACGACGGCGGGACGCTCCCCGCCGGGGGTGACCGTGCGCGCGAGGCAGGCACGTGCATGGGCGAGTGCTGCCTCCCGGTCCTCGGTGACGACGACGCCCTTGCCGGCGGCGAGGCCGTCGTCCTTGACGACGTAGGGCGCACCGAAGGCGTCGAGTGCCTCCTCGACCTCCTCGGCGGTCGTGCAGACATAGGCCATCGCGGTGGGCACCTCGGCGGCGGCCATGACCTCCTTGGCGAAGGCCTTGGAGCCCTCGAGGCGGGCCGCGGCGGCGTCGGGGCCGAAGCACGGGACCCCGGCGGCCCGGACGGCGTCCGCGACGCCGGCGACGAGCGGCGCCTCGGGACCGACGACGACGAGGTCGACACCGCGCTCGACGGCGAGGGCCGCCACCGCCTGCGGGTCGAGCGGGTCGACCGCGACGTTGGTCGCGACCTGCGCCGTTCCCGGGTTCCCGGGGGCGACGAGGACCTCGTGGGGCGTGGACTCGGTGGTCAGGGCGCGGGTGATGGCGTGCTCGCGCGCACCGGACCCGACGACGAGGATCTTCACGTGCCAGGAGCCTACCGACCTCGGCGGCCGGAAGCGCCAGGCGTCCACTGGCCAGACCCGGCCGGGGAGTTGTCCCCATCGGCGGCGCCCGGCACCGCCCCCTGTCCGAGACACGTGACCGGTAGGGTTCGCGGCATGACATCACACCGCACCACGTCCCGGGTCCGCCGCGGCCTGTCGGCGCTTCTCCTCCTGCCCCTCCTGCTCGTCCTGGCCGGCTGCTTCCGCCTGGACATGGGGCTGACGATCAACGAGGACGACACCCTCGACGTCGCCATGGAGGTCGGCGACCTCACCGGCATGGCCACCCGCGAGGACATGGACTGCTCCGAGCTGGAGTCCGAGATGGGCGACGCCCCCGAGGACACCGAGTTCGTCGTCGAGGACATCGAGGACGAGGACGGCAACATCGGCTGCCGCATCTCCGCCACCGGCGCCCCGATCGACTCGATGACCGGTGAGGGCATGACCATCGAGCGGGTCGACGACACCTACGTCTTCTCCTTCGACGGTGACGAGACCGGCATGGGTGACACGAGCAGCCTCGAGGACATGCCGGCCGGCATGGAGCCCCAGGTCGCCATCTCCGTCACCTTCCCCGGTGAGGTCATCGAGGCCGACGGCGAGATCGACGGCAACACCGTGACGTGGAGCGGCATCGAGGCCTTCGCCGCCGGCGGCAGCGCCACCGGCGAGGCCGCCGGCAACGGCGGCGGCAGCGCGGGTGGCGTGTCCACCGCCGTGTGGATCGTCCTCGCCGTCGTCGCGCTCCTCGCGATCGCCGCGCTCATCTTCCTCGTCTCGCGCAAGAAGGGCGGCAAGTCCGGCGCCGCCGACGCCCCGTACGGCGGCCCCGCGGCCGCCTACGGCCAGCCCGGCCAGGTGCCCAACGAGCCCGGCCCCGGCTTCCCCGCGCAGCCCGGTGCGGGCCAGCCGGTCGGTGGCTTCGGCCCGACCGACCAGGTCCCGGCCGACCCCGGCCCCGGCTACCCCGGCCAGGAGCCCCCGGCCGCGCCGGCCCCGTTCACGACGGCCGCCGCGGACACGCCGGTCGACCGCCCGGAGGGCTCGCCCTTCGCGCCGTCGCCCGAGCCGCCGGAGCAGACCGACGAGGGCCAGCAGCGCTAGAACCGCCACCCTGACATGCCACAACCCGCCGACAGCTGAGTTGTTACTGGAACAACTCAGCTGTCGGCGGGTTGTGGCATGTCAGGGCTGCTGGCGGGTCAGCCGCACAGTCCAGTCCTCGGGGCCCTCGACGAGGTAGGTGACGGCGAAGGCGCCGGGCTGGCGCTCCTCGATCTGCGCGAGCAGCGGCAGCGGGTCGTGCGGGGCGACGAGGTCCAGGGAGAAGCCCGGCGCGATCGCGGTCAGCGCACCGAACACCGTCGCGTGGCGGATGGCGTGCGGGACCTGGCGGACGTCGAGCGCCGGGACCGCGTCGTCGTGCCCGCCGCAGGCGCAGCCCCCACCCGTGCCCGGCCGGCTCGTGATCGTGATGTCGTCGACAGCCATGGCCGTCCCCTCTCGTTGGCGAGAGGCCAGGTTAAGCACGGGGATCTCCGTGCCAACGGGACCATCGGCCCACGCCCCCGCCCGTTCCCGGGCGGGGGCGCCGGCGCGGTCAGTCGAGCAGGGAGTGGCGCACGATCGTCGCGGCCCGGTCGGGGCCGACGCCGATCGAGGAGATGCGCGCTCCGGACATCTCCTCCAGCGCGAGGACGTAACGCTGGGCGGCGTCCGGCAGGTCGGAGAACTCGCGCGCGCCGCTGATGTCCTCGCTCCAGCCGTCGAGCTCCTCGTAGACCGGCCGGGCGTGGTGGAAGTCGGTCTGGTTGGGCGGCATGTCGTCCATCCGGCGGCCGTCGACCTCGTAGGCCACGCACACCGGGATCTTCTCCAGGCCGGTGAGGACGTCGAGCTTGGTGAGGACGAGGTCGGTGAGCCCGTTGACCCGGCTGGCGAAGCGGGCGACGACGGCGTCGTACCAGCCGCAGCGGCGGGGACGTCCCGTCGTCGTGCCGTACTCCCCGCCCACCCGGCGCAGGCGCTCACCGGCGTCGTCGTTGAGCTCGGTGGGGAAGGGTCCCTCGCCGACGCGGGTCGTGTAGGCCTTGACGACGCCGACGACGCGGTCGATGCGCGTGGGGCCCACGCCGCTGCCGGTGCAGGCGCCACCGGCGGTGGCGGAGGAGGAGGTGACGAAGGGGTAGGTGCCGTGGTCGACGTCGAGCATCGCGGCCTGGCCGGCCTCGAAGACCACCGTGCGGCCCTCGTCGAGGGCCTGGTTGAGGACGAGGGAGGTGTCGGCGACCATCGGGCGCAGCCGCTCGGCGTAGGCGAGCAGCTCGTCGGTGACCTCGTCGACGTCGACGGCGCGGCGGTTGTAGACCTTGAGGAGCAGCTGGTTCTTCTGGACCAGCGCGCCCTCGACCTTCTGCCGCAGGATCTTCTCGTCGAAGATGTCCTGGACCCGGATGCCCACGCGCGCCATCTTGTCGGCGTAGGTGGGGCCGATGCCGCGGCCGGTGGTGCCGATCTGGCGCTTGCCGAGGAAGCGCTCGGTCACCTTGTCCAGGGTCCGGTTGTAGGACGGGATGAGGTGGGCGCTGGAGGAGACGAGGAGCCTGGAGACGTCCACGCCACGGGCGCTGAGCCCCTCGAGCTCGGCGAAGAGCACCTCGAGGTCGACGACCACGCCGTTGCCGATGACCGGCGTGCACCCCGGGCTGAGGATGCCGGAGGGCAGCAGGTGGAGGGCGTACTTCTCCTCGCCGACGACGACCGTGTGCCCCGCGTTGTTGCCCCCGTTGAACTTGACGACGTAGTCGACCTGGGAGCTGAGCTGGTCGGTGGCCTTCCCCTTGCCCTCGTCGCCCCACTGGGCTCCGACGACGACGACCGCTGGCATGGTGATCCCTTTCGCTGGAGGCGGGCGCCGATCGGCTCCCGGGACAGGTTACCCAACGCTCCCCTCCGGCGGTTCGAGGTGCACCCGGCGGCTCACCCGCCTAGGCTCGACGAGTTAACGGACCGGGCACCGCCGCACGCGCACGAGCGGCGGCCAGAGGGAGCAGCATGATCGAGATCGCGGCGTCATCGACCACGACGACGGTGACGATCAGCGGGGATCTCGACCTTGCCGAACGCGGTCAGTTCCCGGAGGCGACGGCCCGGGTGAGCGGGCTGCGCCGCCAGCTCCTCGTCATCGACATGTGCGACGTCACCTTCATGGACTCCACCGGCGCGGCGTTCCTCATCGCGCTCGCCGACGCCGCGGGCAAGCGCGGCGGCGCGGCCGTGCTGCGCGGCTGCGACGACCGCGAGCTCTTCGTCCTCGAGATCTGCGGCGCGCTGGGCAGCTTCCGGATCGACACCGAGCACCGCTGCGAGCGCCGGGCCTCCTAGCCCTCCTGCTGCTCCGAGCGCTGGGCCCAGGGCTCCTTGGCGCGCACGCGCGCCCACACGACCTTGCCGGCCGGGGTGGGGCGCCAGCCCCACTCGGCGAGCCGGGAGATGATGTGGAGCCCGAAGCCGCCCACCCGGCCCACGCGGCCCTCGCGGACCACCGGCGGGCTGGGGTTGGCGTCCTCGACCTCGATGCGCAGGCCGTCACCGGTGTCGCGCAGGCGCAGGTCCACCCGGCCCCACCCGTGCATGACGGCGTTGGCGACGAGCTCGGAGGCGACGAGCTCCGCGGCGGCTGTGTCCTCGACGTCCCAGGCCTCGCAGGCGCGGAGCACGGCGTGCCGGGCCCGCGCGATCGTCTTGGGGTCCATCGGCATCTGCCAGCGCCGCTCCCGGGGCCCGGACCACGTGTGGGTGGGGTCGGAGGCGGGGTCGGGCACGCGGAGGACGACGACGGCGATGTCGTCCTCGGGCGCGTCGGCGAGCTCCTGGAGCAGCTCCTCCCCGATCCCGGCGGCGTCGGGCGCGTCGATCTTCTCGGCGGCCGCGACGAGGGCGGCGACGCCGTCGCGCATGGAGCGGTCGCGGCGCTCGACGAGGCCGTCGGTGTAGAAGACGAGGACGTCCCCGGGGCGGGCGACCGCGTGCCCGGTGTGCCGCGGCCGGCCGCCGAAGCCGACGAGTGGGCCGTTGGCGCCCTCGAGCTGGGTGGCCCGCCCGCCGCTCACCTGGACGATCGGCAGGTGCCCGGCGCGGGAGTAGGCCACGTCCCAGGTCTCCCCGCTCGGCCGGGGGTGGAGCGTGGCGTAGACGAAGGAGGCGGGACGGGCGATCCGCATGCTCGCCACCAGCCGGTCGACGCGGCCCAGGACCTTGCCCGGCTCGACGAACTCGGCGGCGTAGGCGCGCACGACGGACCGGAGCTGGCCCATCGCCGCCGCCGCCTCGACGTCGTGCCCGACGACGTCGCCCACGACGACACCGACACGTCCCTCACCCATGTCGAGGACGTCGTACCAGTCCCCGCCCACCTGGGCGTGCTCGGAGCTGGGCGCGTAGTAGCTCCACACGTCCACGCCCTCGACGTGGCTCTGCTCGGGGAGCATGGCGCGCTGGAGCGTCTCGGCGAGGCGGTGCTCGCGGTCGTAGAGCTGGAGGTTGTCCATCGCCATGCCCACGCGGCGGGCGACGAGCTCGAGGACGGTGGTCAGCTCCCCGGTCGGCAGCGCCTGCTCGTCGGTCTCCCGGTCCGGCGGGCGGACGGCGAGGACGGCGAGGACGGCCTTGCGGCCGAGGACGGGCAGCAGCCACAGCGGCCCGTCGTCGGGCGCGGTGTCGTCCTGGGCGACGAGCGCGAGGAGCTCCCCGGTGAGGGTGCCCTCCTCGGCCGGCTCGCGCGGGTCGACGACGACCGTCTGCATGCGGGTGTCGAGGAAGAGCCCGACGACGGGGTCGGGGATGTCCCCGCGCAGCCGGGCCTGGCGGCGCAGGTCGCGGCGGTGGTAGGAGATGCCGGCGAGGTCGGTGACCTTCTGCAGCTGCGTGCCGTCGGCGTAGAAGGCGGCCCACGGGACGATGCGCCGCACGAGCAGGGCACCGATCTCGGTGAGCGCGGTCGTGGAGTCGACGTCGGCGAGGATGTCGGAGACCCGTGCGACGAGGCTCAGGCCACGCTGAGCGCGCTCCTCGGCGGCGGCGCGCTCCTCGGCGAGGACGGCGGAGGCGAGCTCCTCGGTGGCGTCGCGCACCGTGACCAGCCAGCGGTGCCAGCCGCCGGCGCCTGCCCCGAGCGGGCTGAAGGACACGGTGGCGCGGTAGGAGGTGCCGTCACTGCGCGGCACGGACCGCACGACGGAGACGGGCAGCCCCGCCGCGAGCGCCTCCAGCAGCGCGCTCGTGTCCCGCCCGTGGGTGGCGACGAGCCGGGGGGCGGACTCGCGCAGCTCGGCGACCGAGTAGCCGGTCATCTCCGCGAGCGAGGAGCTCACCCACACGACGCGGGAGCCGGCAGGGCGCGTGGACAGGTCGATGTCGACGACGTAGGTCGGGTCGGGCAGCGCCTCGAGCAGGTGCTCGGAGCGGACGGCGAGCGCCTCGGGCAGCTCGCGCGGGGGCTCGGCGGGCCGGGCCGGGCGCATGCGGACGGTGCCGTGAGGAGGGGTCGGGGAGTCCACCGGTGCGGGCACGCCGCTGTCCGGTCCGGTCATGTTGGCTCTCCGATCGTCCTGAGTCTCCTAGGATGCCGTGGAGGACGTTCCGGCGCGAACCGCCGGACCAGCAGAAGGAGAGCCTGTGCGCGACGACAGTTCGACAAGCGGCCGCGGCCCCGAGACCGGCACGGCGTCGGTCATGGTGGCACAGGGGCGCACCCGGCTCGTCCTGTCCGGTGAGATCGACGTTGCTCTCAGCAGCGAGCTCACCGAGGCGGTCTCCGAGGCCGAGTCCTCCCGCAACCCCGTGGAGATCGACGCCCGCCACGTCACCTTCATGGACTCCTCGGGCGTCGCGCTCCTCGCGCGGCTCGCCCACCGCACGCCCGGCCCGCTCACGATGATCAAGCCTCCGGACGTCGTCCGGTTCCTGCTCGACATCACGCGCCTGGGCGACGTCGTGACGATCGTCGAGGAGGACCCCGGCTTCCCCGAGCCGGCCGACCCTCCTCCGGGTGACGACGCCGCCTGAGCACCAGCAGGACGACGAAGGGCCCGCCGGCTGCTGCCAGCGGGCCCTTCGTGCGTCAGTCGGTCTGGCGTCAGGCCATCTTCGTGCCGGCCGAGCGCAGCTGCTGGCAGGCCTCGACGATGCGGGCGGCCATGCCGGCCTCCGCGGCCTTGCCCCAGGCGCGGGGGTCGTAGGCCTTCTTGTTGCCGACGTCGCCGTCGATCTTGAGCACGCCGTCGTAGTTGCGGAACATGTGCTCCACGACCGGGCGGGTGAACGCGTACTGGGTGTCGGTGTCGACGTTCATCTTGATGACGCCGTTGTCGACGGCGAGGGCGATCTCCTCGGCCGTCGAGCCGGACCCGCCGTGGAAGACGAGGTCGAAGGGCGACTCCTTGCCGATCTCCTGGCCGACGACACGCTGGATCTCACCGAGGATCTCCGGGCGCAGCTTGACCGCACCGGGCTTGTACACGCCGTGGACGTTGCCGAAGGTCAGCGCCGTGAGGTACCGGCCCTTCTCGCCGGCGCCGAGCGCGCGCACGGTGGCCAGGCCGTCCTCGGGGGTGGTGTAGAGCTTCTCGTTGATCTCGGCCTCGTGGCCGTCCTCCTCGCCACCGACGACGCCGACCTCGATCTCGAGGATCGTGCGCGCCTTCTGGGAGAGCTCGAGGAGCTCCTCGGCGATGACGAGGTTCTCGTCCAGCGGGACGGTGGAGCCGTCGAACATGTGCGACTGGAACATCGGGTTCTTGCCGGCGGCGACCTCCTCGGCCTCCATGGCGAGCAGCGGCTTCACCCAGGAGTCGAGGTTCTCCTTGACGCAGTGGTCGGTGTGCAGCGCGATGGTGACGCCGTAGTTCTTGGCGACCTCGTGGGCGTAGGCGGCCAGGGCGCGGGTACCGGTGACGCGGTCCTTGATGGTCGAGCCGGAGGCGTACTCGCCACCGCCGACGGAGACCTGGATGATGCCGTCGCTCTCGGCCTCGGCGAAGCCGCGGATCGCCGCGGTCACGGTCTGGGACGAGGTGATGTTGATGGCCGGGTAGGCGAACTTGCCCGCCTTCGCCCGGTCGAGCATCTCGTTGTAGGACTCGGGGGTTGCGATGGGCACTGAATGCCTCCTGTGGATAGACGCAGCGATACGCCTAGATTGTGTCACGCCCGGAGTCGGCCGGGTCGGGACGTCCGACCTGCGGCCCGTGCTGCAGGATCCACGAGTACATCGCCACCGCGGCCGCGGCCCCGACGTTGAGGGACCGGGTGGAGCCGTACTGGGTGATGTGGACGATCTCGGTGCAGGCGGCCCGCGCCTCGGCGGACAGCCCGCCGGACTCCTGGCCGAACAGCAGGACCGCACGCTCCGGCAGCGGCCGGTGCTCGAGCGGCAGCGATCCCGGGACGTTGTCGACGCCGATGACCGCCAGCCCCTGGCCCTGCGCCCACGCGAGGAGGCCGGCGACGTCGTCGTGGTGGTGCAGGTGCTGGTAGCGGTCGGTGACCATCGCGCCACGCCGGTTCCACCGCCGTCGCCCGACGATGTGGACGGCGGCGACGGCGAAGGCGTTGGCCGTGCGGACGACCGAGCCGATGTTGAAGTCGTGCCCGAGGTTCTCGATCGCGACGTGGAGGGGGTGGCGGCGGGCGTCGATGTCTTCGACGATCGCCTCCAGCCGCCAGTAGCGGTACTCGTCGACGACGTTGCGCCGGTCCCCCTCGGCGAGCAGCTCGGGGTCGAGCCGGGGGTCCCGGGGCCAGGCCTCCGGCCCGCCGGGCCAGGGCCCGACGCCGACCTCCTCCTCGCTCACCTCAGGCGTCGCGGTGAGGGTCGTAGCCCCCGCGCTGACCACCGAAGGAGGGGCCGCCGTCGACGGACGCGGCGGAGCCGGGCGCCTCCCCGGCCGTGAAGTGGACCGAGGGGACGGCGCGGACCGCGGGGTCGTTGGCCTCGAAGTACTCCGCGCGCCGGAAGGAGAACATGTTCGCGACGATGTTCGGCGGGAAGGTCTCGATCTTCGTGTTGAGCTGGCGCACGTTGGCGTTGTAGAAGCGGCGGCCCGCGGCGATGCGGTCCTCGGTGTTGGTGAGCTCGGCCTGGAGGTCGGCGAAGTTCTCCGAGGAGCGCAGCTCCGGGTAGGCCTCGGCGACGGCGAAGAGCCGGCTCAGCGCGCCGCTGAGGGCGTTCTCGCTGACCGCCTGCTTGGCGGGCCCCAGCCCGCCGCCGGCGGCGGCCGCGCGGGCGCGGGTGACCTCGTCGAAGACCTCCCGCTCCTGGGCGGCGTAGCCCTTGACCGTCTCGACGAGGTTGGGCACGAGCGAGTGGCGGCGGTGGAGCTCGACGTCGATCTGCCGCCAGGCCTCCTGGACGAGGTTCCGCAGGCGGACCAGGCCGTTGTAGGTCGCGATCGCCCAGACGGCAACGACGACGACGATGACGGCCAGGACGGCGAGCACGACGAGCATCTCCACGCGCTCAGCCTGTCACAGGAGCGCGCCGCCGACCCGGCGATCTCAGCGGGGGGTGAGCCCGAGGTCCTCCAGGCCGAGGGCGGCCAGGTACCGCACGCCCGCCGCCTCGACGCGCTCGCGTGCCCCGGTGTCCCGGTCGACGACGACTGCGGCCCCGACGACCTCGGCGCCCGCCTCGCGCAGCGCCTCGATGGCGGTGAGCAGGCTGCCCCCGGTGGTCGAGGTGTCCTCGACGGCGACGACGCGGCGGCCGGCGACGTCCGGGCCCTCGACGCGGCGCTGCAGGCCGTGCGCCTTGGCCTCCTTGCGGACGACGAAGGCGTCGACGGCGAGGCCGCGGGAGGCGGCGGCGTGGAGGACCGCGGTGGCGACCGGGTCGGCGCCCATGGTGAGCCCGCCGACGGCGTCGACCTCGTCGGGGCCGAGACCGGCCTCCTCGAGGAGGTCGAGGACGACGTGCCCCACGAGCGGCGCGGCCGCGTGGTGGAGGGTGACGCGCCGCATGTCGACGTAGTGGTCGGAGGTGCGGCCGCTGGCGAGCGTCACCTCGCCGTGGATGACGGCGAGGTCGCGGACGTACTGGGCGAGCCGGCTGCGCAGGGAGTCGTTGGGGGAGGTCACGGCTGCAGGGTACCGGCCGGCCGGTAGCCTCGAGCGCATGCGCCTGGCCACGTGGAACGTCAACTCCGTCCGCACCCGGGTCGACCGGGTCCTCGCCTTTCTCGAGCGCTCGGGGACGGACGTGCTGGCCCTCCAGGAGACCAAGTGCCGCGACGACCAGTTCCCGTTCCTGCCCTTCGAGGCCGCTGGGTACCACGTCGCCCACCACGGCCTGAGCCAGTGGAACGGCGTCGCCGTCGTCTCCCGGCTGCCCGTGGAGGATGTCGAGCCCGGCTTCCCGGGCATGCCGACCTGGGGTGAGCCCGCCGCCGCCGAGGCCCGCGCCCTGGGCGCCACGGTCGACGGCGTGCGGGTGTGGAGCCTGTACGTCCCCAACGGCCGCACCCTGGACGACCCGCACTACCAGTACAAGCTCGACTGGCTCTCGGCCCTGCGCGACGCCGCCCACGGCTGGCTCACGGCCGACCCCGCCGCCCAGGTCGCGCTCGTCGGGGACTGGAACGTCGCCCCGCGCGACGAGGACGTGTGGGACCCGGCGGCCTTCGTCGGCGCCACCCACGTCTCCCCGGCCGAGCGCGCGTCGCTCGCCGCCCTGGGCGAGGCCGGTCTCACCGAGGTCACCCGCGAGCACACCCCCGGCGCCTACACCTACTGGGACTACCAGCGCCTGCGCTTCCCCCGCAACGAGGGCATGCGGATCGACCTCGTCCACGCCTCCCCCGCGCTCGCCGCCCGGGTGACGGGCGCCCACGTCGACCGCAACGAGCGCAAGGGCAAGGGGGCCAGCGACCACGTGCCCGTCGTCGTCGACCTGGACTGAGCGCGCTCAGGGGCGCGGTGGCACCCAGCCCGGCGCGACGGTGATCTCGGTCCGGTGGTGCTCCCAGGTGCGCCACCACTCCTCGGCGCCCTCGGGCAGGCGCTCGGCGGGCACGCGGCGCAGGAGGTCGCGCAGGGTGTACTTGAGGCCGGCGATCTCGGCGACCCGCTCCAGGCGGGCCGACTCCGCCACGTCCTCGCCGAAGGCCTCCTCCTCGGCGTGCCAGATGCGACGGCGCAGGAGGACGAGCTCGCGGGTGACGGCCTGCTCCTCGTCGCTCGCGCCGAGGACGGCCTCGGCCGCGCGCAGGTAGCCGTAGTCGATCGCGAGCGCGACGAGGCCGGGCTCGATGGTGAGGGTGTCGTGGACGTCGAACTCCGGCTCGATGACGACGGCGCCCGCCGCCCGGGCCTGGACCACCTCGTCGCGCTGCACCTCGTCGGTCATGATCGCCGTCGTCGTCCGCATGAGGATGCCGAGCATGTCCTTGTCGTCGTAGGACTCCTCGCGGCGCAGCCCGGACGGTCCGGCGACGACGGCGTAGCAGGTGTCGACGCCGAGGTGGGTGATCGCGACCTCCGCGGGCAGCGACTCCCGCACCCCGCCGTCGACGTAGTTCTCCTCACCGAGCCGCACCGGCGGGAAGACCATGGGGATGGCGCAGGACGCGCGGATCGCCTCGACGAGGTCGACGGGACCGTCGCCGAGGGGACGGTTGTCGCGGTCGACGAGCGTGCCGTCCTCGGTGACGTAGCGCAGCTCGCCGCTCTCGAGCCCGACGACGGCGACGCGCAGGGTGACGCCGGACGCCGCGACGGCGTCGGGGCGGAAGACCTCGGGATCGACGAGGTGGTCGACGAGGGGGCCCGGGCGGTACACCGAGCGCTCGCGGCGGGCGCCCTCGACGATCGTCTCGAGGTCGCCGCTCGCGCGACCCATGGTCCGGAGCATGTCGATCGACTCGAGGAAGCGGCCCGGCCCGGAGACGGGCGCGTCCGCGGGACGCCGCTCGGTGCTCGCCGCCTGCTCCTCGGCGGGCTCGCCGCCCGGGGTGAGGCGGCTCGGCTGGGTCGGGACGGGCGGGTGCTCCACGGGCGGGTGGTCGGCGTGCTCCACCACCGGCTCCTCGGGCTGCTCGGCCCGGCGCCCCTCGCCGTTGGCCGTGCGGACGACCCGCTCGGCGGCGGTGGAGATCTCGTCCCGCAGGACGGCCACCCGCTTGAAGGACCGGCCGAGCGCGCCCTGGCGCCGCTTGCGCCGCTCGAGGGCCTCGGCCCACACCGGGCCGCGCTCGCGCAGCCGGCTGAACCACGGCAGCTCCTCGAACATGTCCGAGGAGTCGCTCATCGCGCGCCACAGCTCCTCGAGGCGGGCGAGCGCGGCACGCTGGCCGTCCTGCTCGGCCGACTGCGCGAGGACGGCCGCGAGGATCGAGCCCGCCGAGGTGCCGGTGATGACCGAGGGGCAGATGCCCGCCCGGTCGTAGAGGTAGCGGAGGGCGCCGATCTGGAAGCTGGCCCGCGCCCCGCCACCGCTCAGGACGAGGCCGACGACGTCAGGAGCGTCTGGCATGGCAGCAGGCTAACGTCAGCGCAGGTCGGTGAGAACGGCGTCGGACAGCCCGGGCCACAGCTGGGCCGCCCACTCCCCGAAGCGCTCGGCGCCGAGGAAGGCCGTGGCCAGGCCGGCCCGCGGGTCGACCCACAGGAAGCTGCCGGACTGGCCGAAGTGCCCGAAGGTCTCCGGTGCGTTGCTGCTGCCGGTCCAGTGCGGCGACTTCGTGCCGCGGATCTCGAAGCCCAGGCCCCAGTCGTTGGGGTCCTGGCGCCCGAAGCCGGGCAGCACGCCGGGCAGGCCCGGCAGCTGGACGGTGGTGGCCTCGGCGAGGAGCTCGGGGTCCAGGACCTCAGGGGCGAGGAGCTCACGGCCGAAGGCGGCGAGGTCCTCGGCGCTGCCGCGAGCGCCGTGGGCCGGGGAGCCCTCGAGCACGACGGTGCTCAGGCCCAGCGGGAGGAGCACCGTGTCCTCCAGCCAGTCGGCGAAGTCGGTGCCCGTCGCCTCGGCGACGTGGTCCGCGACGAGCTCCATGCCGCGGTTGCTGTAGATCCGCCGGCGGCCGGGAGCGCTGAGGGTGTCGTCGGAGTCCATCGCCACGCCCGAGGCGTGGGCGAGCAGGTGGCGCACCGTCGCCCCCTCCGGGCCCGCGGGCTCCTCGAGGTCGACGAGGTGGCGGGAGACGGCGACGAGCGTGGCCGCCGTCGTCAGCAGCTTGGTCACCGACGCCCACGGGAAGGACTGTCCGGCCTCCCCGTGGGTCAGTCGCGTCCCGCTCGCGTCGGTGACGACGACCGCGTGCGGGAAGTCCGGCAGCTCCACCTGGTCGAAAGCACTCATGCCTCCCAGGGTGCCACCTGTGGACGGACCCGCTGCCCCCAGCCCCTGGAAGAGCTCAGCTCTCGCCGCGAGGGGGGTCGTCCTCGGCGAGAGCTGAGCTGTTCCGTCAGAGGGGGGCGACGGCGGTCGTGTCGGCGTCCACGGTGAGGACGAGGCCGCCCTCGGTGCCGCGGTCGACGGCCACGGTCGCGCCGTCGGCCACCTCCCCGCCGAGCATGAGACGGGCGAGCTGGTCGCCGATCTCGCGCTGGACGAGCCGGCGCAGCGGACGCGCGCCGTAGGCCGGGTCGTAGCCCTCGAAGGCAAGCCACTCGGCGGCCGCCGTCGTCACCTCCAGGGTGATGCGGCGCTCGGCGAGCCGGTCACGCAGCCGCGCGACCTGGAGCTCGACGATCGCACCGAGCTCCTCGAGGCTCAGGGCGTCGAAGAGGACGACGTCGTCGAGCCGGTTGAGGAACTCGGGCTTGAAGGCCGCCCGCACCGCGCTCATCACGGCCTCACGCTTGGCCTCCTCGGGCATCGTCTGGTCGACGAGGAACTGCGAGCCGAGGTTGGAGGTGAGGACGAGGATGACGTTGCGGAAGTCCACCGTGCGGCCCTGGCCGTCGGTGAGCCGGCCGTCGTCGAGCACCTGGAGGAGGATGTCGAAGACCTCCGGGTGGGCCTTCTCGACCTCGTCGAGGAGGACGACGGAGTACGGCCGGCGGCGCACCGCCTCGGTGAGCTGGCCGCCCGCCTCGTAGCCGACGTACCCGGGAGGGGCGCCGACGAGCCGCGAGACGGAGTGCTTCTCGGAGTACTCGCTCATGTCGATGCGCACGATGGCGCGCTCGTCGTCGAAGAGGAAGTCGGCAAGGGACTTGGCCAGCTCGGTCTTGCCGACGCCGGTGGGGCCGAGGAAGAGGAAGGAGCCGGTGGGCCGGTCGGGGTCGGACAGGCCTGCCCGGGAGCGCCGCACGGCGTCGGACACGGCCTGGACGGCGGTGCGCTGGCCGATGAGCCGCTGCCCGAGGACGTCCTCCATGCGCAGGAGCTTGTCGGTCTCCCCCTCGAGGAGCCGGCCGACGGGGATGCCGGTCCAGGCGGCGACGACCTCGGCGACCTCGTCCGCGGAGACGCGGTCGGCGATCATCGGGGTCTCGGCGGGCTGGGTGGCCTCGGCGGCCTCGGCCTCGCGGATCTCCCGCTCCACGGCCGGGATGTCGCCGTAGCGCAGGCGTCCGGCGTCCTCGTAGCGGCCCTCGCGCTCGGCGCGGTCGGCCTCCGTGCGCAGGGAGTCCAGGCGCTGCTTGAGGTCACCGATGCGGTTGTGGCCGGCCTTCTCCGCCTCCCACCGGGCGGTGAGGGCGGCGAGCTCCTCGGAGCGGTCGGCGAGCTCGGCGCGCAGCCGCTCGAGGCGGTCCCGGGAGGCGGGGTCGTCGGCGTCGGCGGACTCGACGAGGTAGGCCTCCTCCATCCGCAGCCGCTCGACGGCGCGGCGCAGCGCGTCGACCTCCTCGGGGGAGGAGTCGAGCTCCATGCGCAGGCGGGAGGCGGCCTCGTCGACGAGGTCGATGGCCTTGTCGGGCAGCTGGCGCCCACTGATGTAGCGGTCGGAGAGGGTCGCGGCGGCGACGAGCGCGCCGTCGGAGATCGTCACCTGGTGGTGCGCCTCGTACTTGGGCGCGATGCCGCGCAGGATCGCGACGGTGTCCTCGACGGAGGGCTCGCCGACGAAGACCTGCTGGAAGCGGCGCTCGAGGGCGGGGTCCTTCTCGATGTGCTCGCGGAACTCGTCGAGGGTCGTGGCGCCGACCATCCGCAGCTCGCCGCGGGCGAGCATGGGCTTGAGCATGTTGCCGGCGTCCATCGCGCCCTCGGCGGCACCGGCGCCGACGACGGTGTGGAGCTCGTCGATGAAGGTGACGACCTCGCCGTCGGAGTCCTTGATCTCCTGGAGGACCGCCTTGAGGCGCTCCTCGAACTCGCCGCGGTACTTCGCGCCGGCGACCATCGAGCCGAGGTCGAGGGCGATGAGGCGCTTGTCGCGCAGCGACTCGGGGACGTCCCCGTTGACGATGCGCTGGGCCAGCCCCTCGACGACGGCGGTCTTGCCGACGCCGGGCTCGCCGATGAGGACAGGGTTGTTCTTCGTGCGGCGGGAGAGCACCTGGACGACCCGGCGGATCTCGGCGTCGCGGCCGATGACGGGGTCCAGGCGCCCGTCGCGGGCAGCGGCGGTGAGGTCCTGGCCGTACTGCTCCAGGGCCTTGTACGTGCCCTCGGGGTCGGCGCTGGTGACGCGGCCGGAGCCGCGGACCGTGGGCAGCGCGTCGAGGAGCGCGTCCCGGTCGGCGCCGAGGTCGCGCAGGACCTGCCCGGCGGGGCTCTCGCTGCGGGCGAGGGCGAGGAGGAGGTGCTCGGTGGAGACGAACTCGTCCCCGAGGGCGGTCGCCTCCTCCCCGGCCTGGGTGATGACGGTCATCATCGGGCGCGACGGGGAGGGCTGGGCCACGGAGGACCCGGAGGCACCGGGCAGGGCGGCGGCCGCGGCCGTGGCGCGCTCGACGATGGCGGCGCGGTTGGCGCCGACGGCGTCGACGAGAGCGGGCGCGACGCCGCCGGGCTGCTCGAGCAGCGCGACGAGCACGTGGACGGGCTCGAGCTGGGGGTTGCCGGCCGTCGCGGCCGAGCGCATGGCGGAGGCGATCGCCTCCTGCGACTTGGTGGTCAGCTTGTCCATCGAATCCTCCGGGTGAGTTCAGGTTCCACTGAGGTCAACGCCGCAGGGTTGAGTCTATTCCGCTCAAGTCTGTTCCGCACCGCGTCACGGTCGTGACGAGATGCGGTGGGCCGCTGCCGGGCGCACGCTCGGACGCACGAGCACCGACCAAAGGAGCCACGATCATGTCGACACTCCCTCCCCCGGGCCCCGGTCCCGGCGGGCCCGCCGTCCCGCCCGGTGAGCCCGTGCCCTCGCAGGAGCCCGCGGCGCCGCTGGCGGACCCGCCGCCTCCCGGGCAGCCGCCCACCGCGCCGCCGAGCTCGCCGTCGGTCGAGCCGCCCAGCGAGTCCCCCGGCCCGCCCCCGGTGGAGCCGCCGGACTGACGCGTCAGGCCGGCTCGACCGGGCTCGTGGGCCAGGGGTCGGCCTCCTCCAGCGCCGCCGCCAGGCCGAGGAGCAGCTCCTCGTCCCCGAGCCGGGTGGCCCCGAGCTGGACGCCGACCGGCAGCGTGACGCCGTCGACCTCGGCACGGTGCAGCGGGATGGTGATCGCCGGGGCCCCGAGCATGTTCCACGGGCTCGTCCACGGCGTGAAGGCCTTCTGCGCCTCGAAGTCCGCCGCCGGGTCGGCGTCGTCGCGCATGCCACCGATGAACGGGGCAGGGGTCGCGAGCGCCGGGGTGAGGACGACGTCGAGGTCGCGCCACACCTGGGCCGCCGAGCGGGCCAGGCGCTGGACCGCGGCGACGGCGGCCGCGTAGTCGACCCCGGAGTACTGCCGCCCCTGCTCGCGCATCCACCGGGTGAGGGGCACGAGGAGCGCCTCGGCCTCGGGCGGCACCGGCGCGGACAGCGCCCCCACGGCCCACAGCGGGTTGAAGTGCTCCCACTCCTCGGGGCTGAAGGGCACCTGGGTGGTCGTCACCGCGTGCCCCATCTCCTCGAGCAGCCGCACGGCCCGGTCGACGGCGGCGAGGGACGTCTCGTGCACCGGCGCCTCGTGGACGTTGATGGGCCGGGTGAGCACGCCGATGCGCAGCTCGCGCGGCCGGTGCCCGCAGGCCGCGAGGAAGGAGGAGCGCGGCCCGGGGAGGAGGTAGTGGTCCCCCGGCCACGGCTCGGACAGGACGTCGAGGAAGGCGGCGGTGTCCCGCACCGTGCGGGTGACGACGCCGTCGACGGTGAGGCCGGCGCCGTCGACCCCGAGCGGCCCCTTCGAGACCCGCCCGCGGCTCGCCTTGAGCCCGACGAGCCCGCAGGCGGCGGCCGGGATGCGGATCGAGCCGCCGCCGTCGCTCGCGTGCGCGGCGGGGACGATGCCGGCGGCCACGGCGGCCGCCGCCCCGCCGGAGGAGCCGCCCGCGCTGCGGCGCGGGTCCCACGGGCTGCGGGCGGGGGCCGCGACGTCGGGCTCGGTGTAGGACGGCAGGCCGAGCTCCGGCGTCG
Organism: Oceanitalea stevensii; assembly: GCF_014837105.1. Taxonomy (GTDB): domain Bacteria; phylum Actinomycetota; class Actinomycetes; order Actinomycetales; family Actinomycetaceae; genus Oceanitalea; species Oceanitalea stevensii. Next base: position 1,278,935 of record NZ_JACSPO010000001.1, read on the forward strand.
TCGTCTTGCCGACCATGAGGGTGCCGGCCTCGCGCAGGCGCACCGTCACGCCGTCGTCCGCGGGGGCGACGTAGCCGCGCAGGGCCGCGCTGCCGGCCTCGAAGGGCTGGCCGGCGACCATCGCGAGGTCCTTGACCGGGACCGGGACGCCGAGGAAGGGCGGCAGCTCTCCGCCGTCGCTGAGCCGGCGCGACGCGGCGGCGGCCTGCTCGCGGGCGAGGTCGGGGGTGAGGTGGGCGAAGGCACCGACGGCCGGACCCAGCCGTCCGGCCCGCTCGAGGGTGTGCTCGACGACGTCGCGCGGGTCGAGCTCACCGCGGCGGACGGCGGCGGCGAGGTCGAGGGCGCTGAGCTCGTGGATGTCACTCATCACCCGAGGCTATCGACACGGCCGAGCCCGAGCCGCAGGCCGGTCCACCACCGGCCCGTCGTCGCAGCGCCCGCGCGGGGACGCCCTCCCGTTGCGGGCAGCGGCGGGCGGGCGCACTGTCGTAGCACCAGCCGCAACCCGGCGGCGCAGCAGAGAGGGGACTGAGCATGGGTATCGCTGACAAGGCCAAGGACGCCATGGGCGACGAGCAGAAGAGCGACGCCGCGCTCGACAAGGCCGGCGACGCCGCCGACGCCAAGACCGGCGGCAAGCACGGCGACAAGATCGACAGCGCGCAGGACGCCGCGGACAAGAAGATCGGCAACGAGTGACCCGTGGGCGGCCGGGCTCCCTCGCGGGGCCCGGCCGTCGGCGCGCGTGATGGGATGTGCCCATGACTGCAGACTCCCCCACCGACCCCCACGCCTGGCTCGAGGACGTCGAGAGCGACGCCGCGCTCGACTGGGTCCGCGCCCACAACGAGCGGGCGGTCAGCGCCCTGGAGACCGAGCGCTTCACGCGGCTGCGTGAGGAGATCCTCGAGGTCCTCGACTCGACGGACAAGATCCCCGCCGTCGTCCAGCGCGGCGAGCACCTGTACAACTTCTGGACCGACGCCGAGCACGAGCGCGGGCTGTGGCGGCGCACCACCTGGGAGTCCTACCGCACCGCCGAGCCGGAGTGGGAGGTGCTCCTCGACGTCGACGCCCTCGCCGCCGAGGAGGGCGTCAGCTGGGTGTGGCACGGCGCGCAGGTGCTGCGCCCCGCCTACGAGCGGGCCCTGGTCGCGCTGTCCCGCGGCGGCGCCGACGCCGACGTCACCCGCGAGTTCGACCTCGTGACGAAGACCTTCGTCGAGGACGGCTTCGTCCGCGAGGAGTCCAAGGGCGCCCTGCGCTGGGCCGACACCACCGGGGACGTCGTCTACGCCTACACGGACGTCGGGGAGGGCTCGATGACGCCCTCCGGCTACCCGCGCACCGTGCGCCGCTGGGAGCGCGGCACGGCGCTGGCGGACGCGCCGGAGGTCTTCGCCGGCGAGCACACCGACATGTCGATCGGCGCCGGCCACGACTTCACCCCCGGCTTCGAGCGGGACGTCGTGTGGCGGGCGCGCGCCTTCTACGACTCCGACATGTACCTCCTCGAGGACGGGGAGCTCACCCGTGTCGACGTCCCGCGCTCCGCGGAGCCCGACCTCCACCGCGAGTGGCTCACCGTCGAGCTGCGCGAGGACTGGGAGGTCGAGGGCCGCGTCCTGCCCGGCGGTGGGCTCCTCGCCATCCGCCTGGACGACTTCCTCGCCGGGAGCCGTGACTTCGCGGTCCTCTACGAGCCGACGGAGTCGACGGCGCTGGTCGGGGCGACGTGGACCCGTCACCACCTCGTCCTCAACGTCCTCGACGACGTGACGAACCGGCTCGAGGTCCTCACCCCCGCCGACGGCACCTGGCAGCGGCGCCCGCTCGACCTCGCCGGCGCCGCGGCCGGCTGGGAGGCGCCGCGGCTGGCGACGATCGCCGTCGGCGCCGTCGACTCCGACGAGTCCGACGCCCTGTGGCTCACCGTCACCGGCTTCCTCACCCCGACGACGCTCGCCCGGCTGGACCTCGACGCGGACGGCGCCGTCGTCGGCCTCGAGCCGCTCAAGGCGCTGCCGGCCTTCTTCGACACCGAGGGCCTGCACGTCGAGCAGCACTTCGCCGTGTCCGACGACGGCACCCGGGTGCCGTACTTCCAGGTGTCCCCCACGCCCGTGGCCGACAACGAGGTGGTGCGCCCGCTCCCGACGCTCCTGTCCGGGTACGGCGGCTTCGAGATCCCCCGGCTGCCCGCGTACTCGGCGACCGTGGGCCGGGCCTGGCTCGCGCGGGGCGGGGCCTACGTCGTCGCCAACATCCGCGGCGGCGGGGAGTACGGGCCGCGCTGGCACCAGGCGGCGCTCAAGGAGAAGCGCCACCGCGCCTACGAGGACTTCGCCGCCGTGGCGCGTGACCTCGTGGCACGCGGCGTCACCGACCCCGCGCACCTCGGCGCGCAGGGCGGCTCCAACGGCGGCCTGCTCATGGGCAACATGATCACCGGCTACCCCGAGCTCTTCGGGGCGATCGTCTGCCAGGTCCCGCTGCTCGACATGAAGCGCTACAGCCACCTGCTCGCGGGTGCCTCGTGGATGGCCGAGTACGGCGACCCGGACGACCCGGAGCAGTGGGAGTTCATCAGGACCTTCTCGGCCTACCACCGCTTCGACCCGGCCGACGGGCACCCGCCCGTCCTCTTCACGACGTCCACGCGAGACGACCGCGTCCACCCCGGCCACGCGCGCAAGATGATGGCGCTCATGGCCGAGGCGGGCAAGGACGTCACGTACTACGAGAACATCGAGGGCGGCCACGGCGGCGCCGCGACGAACGCGCAGGCGGCGTTCATGCAGGCCCTGGCCCACGAGTTCCTCTGGCAGCGCCTGGGCGGCTGAGACGCTCCAGGACGACGCAGCCGGCCCCCCGCACGAGCGGGGGCCGGCTGCGTCGTTCGCGGGTCAGTACTGGCCGGTGCGGATGCGCTTGTTGACGCGCACGAGCCAGACGATGCCGATGATGAGGAGGATGAAGGCGACGAAGCCGATCGCCAGACCGACGAGGACGGCGATGCCGACGCTCGTGAGGTCGGAGACGTCGAGCGGCGGACCGATGGTGAGGGTCGAGCTGGCGTCCTGCGGCAGGTCGCAGTCGAAGGTGTGGCTGCCGGCCTGCGCCGTCGTGAAGCCGAGGCCGATGGCGGAGTCGGGGACGTCGAGGCCGAGGCTGTCCGGAGCCGTGGCGATGGTCTGCCCCCCGGGCCCGGTGACCGTGCACTCGATCTGGCTGGGGTCGGCCGACGAGGTGCCGAAGTAGATGACGTAGTCGGTGTCGGCCTGCAGGTCGGTGGACCGGCCGTTGGTGACCTGGGCACCACCCGCGACGCGCTCGACCGAGTCGAGGACCGACGCGATGCCGATGAAGAAGCCGATGATCGGTGCGGCGACCATGGCGATCGCCGACAGGACGATCATGACGATCGGGCCGGTGCGCCTGGGCTGCGGTCCGCTCGGGCCGGGCCCGTAGCCGTACCCGCCGGGCTGGCCGTATCCCGGCTGGCCGTAACCGGGCTGCTGGCCGTACCCGGGCTGGCCGTACGCCCCGGGCTGGCCGGGCTGCTGGCCGTGCCCGGGCTGGCCGTACGCCCCGGGCTGGCCGCCCTGCTGGCCGTAGCCGGGCTGCTGGCCCTGCTGGCCGTAGCCGCCCGACTGCTGGCCGTACCCGCCGCCCTGCTGGCCGTAGCCGGCCTGCTGCCCGGCGTCACCCTCGCCGTAGGACGGAGGTCGCTGCCCCTCGGGCAGGCGCCGGCCGTAGCGCGGCTCGTCAGGTCCGCCGTCGTTCGCGGTCATCTCGGCTCCTTCTCACGTCGGTGGACAGCACCAGCATGCCAGGTGAGCGGTCCGGACGGTCGAGGCAGCTCGGCAGCGGCACGGAGAGCGCTGCTCCCGGCGGTGGCCACCGGCCCGGTCAGTAGACGCGCCGGGTGAGCGGGCGCAGGCCGGTCGGGACGACGAGGGTGAGCCCGTGGCGGGCGAGGACGGTGGCGACCTCGTCCGCCGGGAGGGACCCGAGCCGCTCCAGGGTGAGCGTCCGCCCGGGCAGCCCGGGGCGCAGGCCCAGCACCGTCGTCGACATCGGGGCGTGCTGCGGGTACCGCAGCAGGGCGGCGTCCTCGTCGTCGTGGGCGGGCCCGCCGCCCCGCGGG
>NZ_JACSPO010000001.1:1283097-1311955 GCF_014837105.1 Oceanitalea stevensii
CCCCCCCCCCCCCCCCCGCGGGGCCGCGCCGAGCGCCGCGCGGACGGCGGACGCCCGGTAGTGGGGCGGCTCCTCCTCGGCCCCGGTGAGGTGGTGCGAGCGGTTCGCCGAGGTGATGTGGAGGTGGTCGGTGGCGCACAGCCGCAGGCTGCCCGCGAGGAACCTGTTGGACGGGCACCGGTAGCCGGGCACGATCACCTGGACCCACCGGCCGGCGTCGTCACCGGCGGTGAGGTGCTCGGGGAGGTGGGCGGCGGCGGGGGCCCGGAACCCCAGGGGGCCCAGGCAGAGCAGCTCGTCGACCGCGCCGAGGACGTCGTCCGCACGCAGGCCGCCGGGCAGGCGCGTGAGGTCGACGAGGCCGGTGAGGCGAGCGGGCGTCGTCGTCACGCTCCCCACCTGTCCCGGCCGGCGGCCCTTGAAGGCGTTCGCGGCGCGGACCGTCGGCTCGTCGCCGCGCGTGGTGAGCGCGTAGAGGTTGGCGAACGCGTGGACGACGAAGGCGCCGGACGCGAGCGCACGGGCGGCGCTCTCGACGTCGTCGGCGTCGCCGATCCGCAGGCGTGCCACTGTCCCACCGGTCATGGCGCCCTCCCGAGCCCCTCGGGCCCAGTGTCCTCCCGGCAGGCCGCCCTGACCAGGTCCGGGGCGGCGGCTCAGCCGCGGTAGGGCGGGCGCCAGATGACGAGGGCGCCGCCGGAGCGGCGCGGGCGCCGGCCCGGCGCGAGCTCGCTCACCTCACCGGACGGGTCGGCGGCGAACACGCGGGCCGTCGTGAAGGCGCGCAGCCGCCGGAGCTCGTCCCGGGTCCGGGCGAGCTCGCGCTCGAGCTCGATGATCCGGCGGATCCCGGCGAGGTTGATCCCCTCGTCCTGGGAGAGGCGCTGGACCTCGCGCAGCGAGTCGACGTCCCGCCGCGAGTAACGCCGTCCGCGCCCGCGGGCGCGCTGGGGGGTGACGATGCCGAGGCGGTCGTACTGGCGCAGCGTCTGCGGGTGCATCCCCGCGAGCTCGGCGGCCACGGAGATGACGTAGAGGGGTGCGTCGTCGTCGATGTCCATCACGTCCTCCTCACGTGGGTCAGCGTGCCGCGCGGGCCCTGAGGTCGGCGCGCGGGTCCTCGCCGCTGGTGGCGGCCGCGAAGGCCTCGACGGCCTTGCGGGCGTCCGCCGGCAGGTGGGTGGGGACGGCCACCTGGACGGTGACGAGCAGGTCACCGGTCCCCTTGGGGGTGTCGATGCCGCGGCCCTTGACCCGCAGCGTGCGTCCCGACGGCGTTCCGGCGGGCACCTTGAGCCGCACCGTCTCCCCGGAGAGGGTGGGCACGTCGATGGTCGCGCCGAGTGCGGCCTCGGCGAAGGTCACCGGCACGGTGACCTTGAGGTTGAGGCCGTCCATGGTGAAGACGGGGTGCGGCTCGACGTGGACGGTGACGACCATGTCGCCGGGCTCACCGCCGCCGCGGCCGGCCTGCCCCTTGCCGCGCAGGCGGATCTTCTGGCCGTCGCTGACACCGGCGGGGATCCGCACGTTCATCGAGCGGCCGTTGGTGGTGAGCTGGACCGTGGAACCCTCGACCGCGTTGCGGAAGGGCAGGGTCGCGCTCGTCGTGATGTCCCCGCCGCGCTGCGTCGTGCGGCGCGAGCCGAAGCCCCCGCCACCGCCTCCGCCGCCGGAGAACATGTCCTGGAGGATGTCTTCGAAGCCGCCGCCCCCGGTGGAGAAGCGGGTGCGGCCACCACCGCTGCCCCCACCGCCGAACATCCCGCCGAAGAGGTCCTCGAAGCCGGCTGCGCCGGAGGGTCCGCCGGTGCCGGCGGAGAAGCGCGCGCCGCCCCCGGCCATCGCGCGGATCGCGTCGTACTGCTTGCGCTGCTCGGGGTCGGAGAGGACCGAGTAGGCCTCGCCGACCTCCTTGAAGCGCCCCTCGGCGGAGGCGTCACCGGGGTTGCGGTCGGGGTGGAGGTCCCGGGCGAGCTTGCGGTACGCCTTCTTGATCGTCGCGTCGTCGGCGTCCTTGGAGACGCCGAGCGTCTTGTAGAAGTCCTTCTCGATCCAGTCCTGGCCGGTCACCGGGCCTCACCTCCTCGTCGTCGTGTCGTGGGGCGGTGCCGGCCGCGCGCGGGGCGCGGCCGGCACCGTGCGTACCTGCTACTCGGGGCTGGTCACGGCCACGCGCGCGGCGCGCAGCACCTTCTCGCCCATCCGGTAGCCGGGCTGCATGACCTGGGCGATCGTCGTGGACGTCGCCTCCGGGTCCGGCGTGCTCATGAGCGCGTCGTGCAGCTCGGGGTCGAACTCCTCTGCGGGGGCGCCGAAGCGCTCGACACCGAAGCGCTGCGCCAGCGTGGACTCGAGCTTCTCGGCGGTCGCGCCCAGCGGCCCGGTGAGGTCGCCGTGCTGACGCGCCAGCTCGATCTCGTCGAGGACGCCGAGGAGCGCCTCGACCACCTCCGCCTGCCCCGCGGCGCGCTGCTCGGAGGCAGCGGCCTTGGAGCGCCGCACGTAGCCGTTGTACTCCTGCTGGAGGTTGTACAGGTCGGCGTTGCGGCGGGCGAGCTGGTCGCTGAGGTCGGCGGCCTCCGCCTTGGCTGCGGCGAGGGCGCCGTCCTGCGGCTGCTCGGGCTGCTCGGCGGGCGCCTCGTCCGGCGCGTCCGGGGCGGGCTCGCGCACCTTCCCGGTCTCCGGGTCGATGCGGCGCTTGTCGCGCACGACGGGCTTGACCTCGCCGCCCTCGGGCGGGCCCTGGGCCTGGGGGTTCTCCTCGGTCACTTGTTCTCGTCCTCGTCCACGATCTCGGCGTCGACGACGTCCTCGTCCGTGCCGGAGGGCGCCTCACCGGCGGCGGGAGCGTCCTGCGGGGCGCTCTGCTGCTGGGCGTAGAGGGCCTCGCCGATCTTCTGCGAGACGGTCGTCAGCGCCTGCTGCTTGGCGGTGATCTCGGCGACGTCGTCGCCCTCGAGCGCCTTCTTGAGGTCGTCGACGGCGGAGCGGACCTCGCTGGAGACGTCCTCGGGGAGCTTGTCCGCGTTGTCCGTCAGGAGCTTCTCGGTCGAGTAGACGAGCTGCTCGGCGGTGTTGCGGGCCTCGGCCTCCTCGCGGCGCTGCTTGTCCTCGGCGGCGTGCGCCTCGGCCTCCTTGACCATGCGGTCGATCTCGTCCTTGGGCAGGGCCGAGCCGCCGGTGATGGTCATCGACTGCTCCTGGCCCGTGCCGCGGTCCTTGGCGGACACGTGGACGATGCCGTTGGCGTCGATGTCGAAGGTGACCTCGATCTGCGGCATGCCGCGGGGCGCCGGGGCGATCCCGGTGAGCTCGAAGGTGCCCAGCGGCTTGTTGTCCCGGGCGAACTCGCGCTCACCCTGGAAGACCTGGATGAGGACGCTGGGCTGGTTGTCCTCGGCGGTGGAGAACACCTCCGAGCGCTTGGTCGGGATGGCGGTGTTGCGCTCGATGAGCTTGGTCATCACCCCGCCCTTGGTCTCGATGCCGAGGGACAGCGGCGTGACGTCGATGAGGAGGATGTCCTTGCGGTCACCCTGGATGACGCCGGCCTGGAGGGCCGCGCCGACGGCGACGACCTCGTCCGGGTTGACGCCCTTGTTGGGCTCCTTGCCGCCGGTCAGCTCCTTGACGAGGTCCGTGACGGCGGGCATACGGGTGGAGCCACCGACGAGGACGACGTGGTCGATGTCCGCGACCTTGATCCCGGCGTCGTTGATGACGGCCTGGAAGGGGGCCTTGGTGCGGTCGAGGAGGTCCTTGGTCATCTCCTGGAACTGGGCCCGGGTGAGCTTCTCGTCCAGGTGGATGGGGCCGTTCTCGCTCATCGACAGGTACTGCAGCGAGATGTTGGTGCTCGTCGTCGAGGAGAGCTCCTTCTTGGCCTGCTCGGCCGCCTCGCGCAGACGCTGGAGGGCGATCTTGTCCTTGGACAGGTCGATGCCGTCCTTGTTCTTCACCTGGGTGACGAGCCAGTCGACGACCCGCTGGTCCCAGTCGTCACCACCGAGGCGGTTGTCACCGTTCGTGGCGCGCACCTGGATGGTGGAGAAGTCGTCGTCGTCCTTGCCGATCTCCAGGAGGGAGACGTCGAAGGTGCCGCCACCGAGGTCGAAGACGAGGATGAGCTCGTCCTCCTTGCCGCGCTCGAGGCCGTAGGCCAGGGCGGCGGCGGTGGGCTCGTTGACGATGCGGGTGACGTTGAGGCCGGCGATCTGGCCGGCGTCCTTCGTCGCCTGACGCTCGGCGTCGTTGAAGTAGGCGGGGACCGTGATGACCGCGTCGGTCACCGTCTCGCCCAGGTACTGCTCGGCGTCGCGCTTGAGCTTGCCGAGGACGCGCGCGGAGATCTCCTGCGCGGTGTAGTTCTTGTCGTCGATCGAGGTGGTCCAGTCGGTGCCCATGTGACGCTTGACCGAGGTGATGGTCCGGTCGACGTTGGTCACCGCCTGACGCTTGGCGACCTCACCGACGAGCACCTCGCCGGACTTGCTGAAGGCGACCACCGACGGCGTCGTGCGAGCACCCTCGGCGTTCGCGATGACGGTGGGCTCGCCACCCTCGAGGACGGACACCACGGAGTTGGTGGTGCCCAGGTCGATTCCGACCGCTCGTGCCATGTGTCGTTCTCCTGTCCTAGTGCGCGGGTCGGGAGGTTCCGGCCCTTGAGTCGTCCACACTCAAGTCTGCGCGTCCTCGCCGTCATGTCAACTCGGCGGGTGCGAACTTGAGTCTATGTGGCTCAACCTCACAGGTTCAGGATTCATTCCCGACGGTGTCACGCACCGGCGCGGACCAGTCCGCTCTCGTAGGCGAAGACCACCAGCTGCACCCGGTCGCGCAGCGCGAGCTTGGCGAGCAGGTTGCCGGTGTGGGTCTTGACCGTCGTCGTGGACAGGTGGAGAGCCTCGGCGATCTCGAGGTTGGACAGCCCCGTGGCCACGAGACGCAGCACCTCCAGCTCCCGGGGCGTCAACGCCTCCAGCCGCGGGTCGCCCCGCCCGGACGCCTCCTCCTCGGGACGCAGCGGCAGCTGGCCCGAGAACCGCTCGAGGAGGAGCTGGGTGATCCGCGGCGCGACGACGGCGTCGCCGGAGGCGACCGCCCGGACCGCGCGGACGAGCTCGGCGGGCTCGGCGTTCTTGAGGAGGAAGCCGCTGGCACCCGCGCGCAGCGCCCCGAAGGCGTACTCGTCGAGGTCGAAGGTCGTGAGCACGAGCACCCGCGTCCCGGGGTGGGCGGCGACGATGCGGCGCGTGGCCTCGATCCCGTCACCCCCGGGCATCCGCACGTCCATGAGGACGACGTCGGGGGCGAGCGAGGCGACCTGCCGGACGGCGACGACGCCGTCCGCGGCCTCACCGACGACCGTGAGGTCCGGCTCGGCCTCGAGCACCATGCGGAAGCCCTTGCGGAGCAGGGCGTGGTCGTCGACGAGCAGGATCGTCGTCATCGCTGCCTCCCGTCCACCGGCAGGGTGACGGCCACCCGCCAGCCGCCACCGGGTCGCGGCCCGGCCTCGGCCCGTCCGCCGAGGATCGCCGCCCGCTCCCGGACGCCGACCAGGCCGCGCCCGCTCCCCTGCGTCGGCACCTCGGGCGCCCCGCCGCGCGGGCCGTCGTCGAGCACCTCGATCTCCACCGCGTCGGCCGTGCGGAGGACCGTGAGCACCACCCGCGGCGTCCCCGGGGCGTGCCGCAGGGCGTTGGTGAGCGCCTCACCGACGATCCGGCGCACCGCGAGGGCGACCGGGCCGGTGACGTGGACGTCGAGGCCGGTGGCCGTCACCGGCAGGCCGGCCGCGCGGAACCGGTCGACCACGGCGGCGAGGTCGGCCGTCTCGTCGCCGGGGTCCGGTGCGGCCTCCTCCAGCGCGGCGAGCACCCGCCTCATGTCGGCGAGGGCGCTGCGGCCGGTCGCGGAGACCTCCCGCATCGCCTCCTGCGCCTGGTCCGGCGACCGGGACGCGACGGCGCCGGCGCCGTCGGCCAGGGCCACCATGACCGAGATGCTGTGGGCGACGACGTCGTGGACCTCGCGGGCGATCGTGGTGCGCTCGGCGCTGCGGGCCATGAGGAGGTCCTGCCGGTGCTCGCGCACCTGCGCCTCCTCCTGGGCCCGCGCCGCGGCCTCGCGCTGACGTCTGCTCCGCACGTTGAGACCGGCCACGACGGCGGTGACCAGCAGCAGGGCGCAGAGGGTGGCCTCGAAGACGCGCGTGTCCTGGCCCGCGAGGAACGCCCGGCCCATGCCGCTCCACTCCTCCTCGGTGAGCGGGCCCGGGGGGAAGTCCGGTGCGCCGCGGGTCAGCGAGGACAGGCCGATGACGACGCCCCACAGGTCCACGCTGAGCCCGAACAGCGTGGCGCCGCTGACCGCGACGACGGCGCCGAGGACGGCCGGCCACGTCCGCACGGGCGGCCAGGTCGCGGCGAGCGCGTAGACGGCCAGCGCCGTGCCGAGCACCGTGGCGCCCGCGGCCCCCACGACCGCCAGGCTGAGCACCGCGAGCGCCGCCGTCCACAGCACGGCCCGGACCGGGTGCCGCCGTCGCCGACGCAGGGCCGGCACCCCGAGCAGCCCGGCGACCGCCGTCGTCGCGGCGACGGTCAGCGCGCCCTGGGAGCCGGGCGGGTGGGAGAACCAGATGACGCTGGGGAGCAGGTACACGACGGTCGCCAGCAGGACCGCCGCGAGGTAGCCCGTCCAGACGACCCGGTCCGCGAGGTCCGGGCGCTGGGCGAGGGTCTGTCGCACCCGCTCGACCCACGCCCGGGCCCGGTCGACTGTCACGCCCCGAGTGTGCCAGCCCGCCTCCCCGCCCCGCGCCGCCTCAGACATCGCTGCGACGCAGCCGGACCGCGGCGGCGGAGAGGAGCACGAGCGCCCACGCGGCCATGACGCCGAGGCCCGCCCACGGGGTGAGCGCCACGCCGGCCTCGGCGGCCTGGGCGGCGGCACCGGCGTCCGGGGCCACGACGAGCCGGCCGGCCCACCCGGGGAGGGCCGCCACGAGCCACGGGGTCCCGACGAGCGGCGCGAGCCGCTCGAGGAGGAAGACGAGCCCCACCCCGGCCACCAGCCCGGCGGCGGGTGTGCGCGCGAGGGTGCCGAGGGCGACGCCGAGGAGTGCGACCGCGACGACGTAGAGCACCAGGCCGCCGAGGATGCGCTGCGTCTGCGGGTCCGTGGCATCGAGGCCCATCGCGACGTCGGCGCGGAACGGCAGGACCGCCAGGAACGTGACGACCAGCGCGGCGACGGCCACCAGTGCTGCGAGGCCCGCGGCGACGAGTGCCTGGGCGGCGAGCACGGGCAGCCGGCGCGGGACGGCGAGGAAGGTCGAGCGCGCCGCGCCGCCGGGGTACTCCGCGGCGCTGACGAGGACGCCGAGGACGAGCACCGGGAGCTGGGTGGCGACGAGGCCGAGGGTGAGGAGGCCGAGCAGGGCCGGCGGCTCGGCCCCGTAGCGCGCGTTGTACGCGACGGTGCACGCGACCGCCGCGTGGACGAGGACCGCCACGAGGGCGCCCCACCGGGTGGAGGGGAGTGTCAGGGCCTTGCCCAGCTCGGCCCGCAGCACCCGCGGGAAGGAGACCCCGGGCCGGGCGGGCAGGCCCACGGGGGTGGGCGCCGTCCACGTGACCGGGCCCGGCGCCGCCCGCTCAGACATCGCGCGCCCGCACCGCGACGACGGCCCCGAGCACCGCGAGGACCGCCCACGCCCCGGTGACGGCGACGCTCCCCCAGGGACCGACCGGCAGCTGGCCGATGTCGCGGAGGAGGTCGACGAACCCGTCGGTCGAGGAGACGAGCGACGCCGCGTGGCCGGGCAGCAGGCTGCCGACCCGCGCGAGGCCGTCGGGCGCGGCGATCATCGCGATGTCCAGGATGAAGACGACGAAGGCGACGGCGACGGCGCTCACGCTCCGTCGCAGGAGCATCCCCAGGCCGAAGCAGAACACGGTCGCGGCGACGAGGTAGACCCCGGTACCGACCCACATCCGCGTCGTCTCCGCGGTGAGGGCGGTCGACAGCCCCGCGCCGAGCGGGGTCGCGAGGACGGCCGCGGCGGACAGGCCGAGGGTCGCGGCCGCGGTCAGGGCGGCGATCGCCGCCGTGACGAGGGCCTTGGCGACGACGACCGGCGTGCGGGCCGGGACGGCGACGAAGGTCGGCCCGGCGCTGCGGCTGGACAGCTCCCCGCTGCCGAGCAGCACCCCGAGGAGGAGGATCGGGAACTGCGTCACCACGAGGCTGCTCGTGACGAAGTACGCCACGCTGCCGTAGCCGTCGGGCCCCACCGCGGCATCACTGCCGCCGAGGTAGGACAGCCCGACGGTGAGCAGCACCATGACGGCGACCGTCCAGCGGGTGGAGCGCAGCCCCCAGGCCTTGGACCACTCGGCGGCGAGGACCCGGCCGAAGGTGGCGCCCGGCCGTGCCGGCAGACCGACGGGTGCGGGGAGGTCGGCGACGGCGCTCATCGGGCCGCCTCCGCCCGGTACTGCACGGCACCGGCCGTGAGGCCGAGGTAGGCGTCCTCGAGCGTGCCGGACACCGTGGACAGCTCGAGGAGGGTGACGCCGAGACCGGCCGCGAGCACGCCCACGGCGGCGGCGTCGGTGCCGGCGACCTCGAGCACGCCGTCCTCCTCCAGGGTCACCGGCATCCCCCGGCGTTGGAGCGCGCGGGCCAGCGTGGCCGCGTCGGTCGCGCGCACGCGCACCACCCCGGCGCGGGCCGTCGCGGCCACGAGGGTCTGGAGGTCCTCGTCGGCGAGCAGGCGGCCCTGGCCGATGACGACGACCCGGCTCGCGGTCTCGGCCAGCTCGCTCATGAGGTGCGAGGACAGCAGGACGGTGCGCCCCTCGGCGGCCAGGGACCGCAGCAGGTGGCGGATCCACAGCACGCCGTCGGGGTCGAGGCCGTTGACGGGCTCGTCGAGGATGAGGATGCCGGGGTCCCCGAGCAGGGCGGCGGCGACGCCGAGGCGCTGCCCCATGCCCAGGGAGAAGGTGCCGACGCGGCGGCGGGCCACGGACTCGAGTCCGGCCAGGCCGATGACCTGGTCCACCCGCGCCCGGCCGATCCCGTGGGTCCATGCCAGGCCCATGAGGTGCCCGACGGCCGTCCGGCCCGGGTGGGCGCCCCGCCCGTCGAGCATCGTGCCGACCTCCTGCAGCGGCGCGCGCAGCTCGGCGTACCGCTGCCCGCCCACCGTGGCGGACCCGGACGTCGGCCGCTCGAGCCCGACGACGGCGCGGATCGTCGTCGTCTTCCCGGCACCGTTGGGGCCGAGGAAGCCGGTGACCGTGCCGGGCCGCACGGTGAAGCTCAGGTCGTCCACCGCCGTCGTCGCGCCGTAGCGCTTCGTCAGGTGTGTCACCTCGATCATGGCTCTGCTCCTGTTCCCGCCGAGCGCTGCTGCCGGCGACACCCTCGACGCTAGGAGCGGCGCAGCCGGGGCAGATCGTCCGCGGCGACGAGATCGCGCCGGCAGGTCCCTCCTCCTCGGGGAGGAGGGAGGCGGAAACGGCAGTCCCCGGGGTGGAGCGCGAGCACACTGGGGTCAGGAGGTGGCGCGGGTGCGGCAGACGCGACGACGACGTGCGGCGAGGGGCGCGGCGGTCCTGGCGGGCGGTCTGCTGCTGCTCGGCGCCTGCGGGACGGCCGGCACCGACCCGGCCGGCACCGAGTCGGCTCCGGTGGAGCCGGTCCAGGTAACGGCTGGCGAGGGCTGGCGGCTGCTCGGGGAGGGGCTGACGGGCGAGCCCTACCGGACGGGCGTCGCCACCACCGACGACCAGCTGGACGCGCTGTGGCGGTCGGCCGGCCTGGACGGCAAGCCCCCCGCGGTGGACTGGGAGCGGGAGGTCGCCGTGTGGTTCGGGGCCGTCTACGGCACCGGCTGCCCGGTTCGTCTGGACGGCGTCGTCGTCGTCGAGGACCTTCTCCACGCCGAGCTCACGCTCCCGGGGGAGCCTGCCGCCTGCCCCGACGACGCGAACCCGCACGCCTTCGTCGTCGCCGTGGCTCGCGACGTGCTGCCGGACGGACCGTTCCACGTCCAGCTCGAGGCCAGGGACCCGTACCCCGGAGAGCCGGAGGAACGCACCGTGGTGGACGTCGGCCTCGACTCCCCCGGCAGCACCGTGTCGGACGACGAGGTGCACACCGCTCCGCCAGGACCGCAGGAGCCGCCGCTGGTGGTGGACGGGGACGACCTCCCGGCGGACCGGTCGGTGCGGTACGTCTACCGCGCCGACCCGTCGTGCGACACCCCTGTCCTCGGACCGCTCGACGGCTCGCTGTGGCGACCCGCCGACGGTGAGGCGCCCTGGGACGTCGCCGACGGCACCGAGCTCACGCTGCACCCGCTCGGTGACGGGGCGCGCGAGATGCTCGCCTCCTCCCCGCAGACGGACCAGCTGCTCGTGCGCCTCGACGACGGCCACGGCTGCCCCTGAGGCCCCGCCCGTGGCGCCGGGCGCCGCACCTGCGCGGTGGCCGCGCCGGGCGTACGGTGGCCCCGGAGCCGCCCCGGTCATGACCACAGGGGGCGTGACCGTGAGAGCGGTGCGACTCCGGGGGTGTGGCAATGATGCGTACACGAGGTACGAGAGTGGCCGGCGCGGCACTGGCCCTTGTCCTGGCAGGCGGCGTGGGGGCCGGCTTCCCGGGCTGGGGAGACCGGGGCGGGCCCGACCGCGACGACAAGCACCACGAGCGCGGCCGCGACCGTGACCGCGCGAAGAACGTCATCTTCATCGTCGGGGACGGCATGGGGATCGCCCACCGCGAGCTCATCCGCCTCGCGACCGTCGGCCGCGAGGGCGAGCTGGAGATGAACCAGCTGCGCTACCAGGGCTGGGCGCAGACCGACCCCGCCGACCCGGAGGAGGTCGTCACCGACTCCGCGGCCGGGGCCACCGCCTTCTCCACCGGGGTGCGGTCCTACAACGGCGCCATCGCCGTCGACCTCGACGGCGACCCGGTCCGGACCCTGCTCGAGCGGGCGGAGCGGGCCGGCAAGTCGACCGGTCTGGTCACCACGTCCCAGGTCACCGACGCGACGCCCGCGGCCTTCGGCTCGCACGTGGCCGACCGCGGCAACCAGAGCGAGATTGCCCGCCAGTACCTGGAGGAGACCGGCGTGGAGGTCATCCTCGGCGGTGGGGAGGACTGGTGGTACCCGGCCGGCGACGAGGGCCGCTGGCCCGACAACCCGGAGACGGACCCGACCGAGGCCAGCAAGGGCACCGCCGGGAACCTCGTCGAGCGCGCCGAGGAGCTGCGCTACCGGTACGTCAGCACCGCCGAGGAGCTCGCCGATGCACCCGACCGGGGCAAGCTCCTCGGCCTGTTCGCGAACGAGGAGATGTTCGAGCACGTCGGCCCGGCGGCCCCGCTCTACGAGCCGTCCGTGCCGCTGCACGACATGGCGGACAAGGCCCTGGACATCCTGTCGCGGGACCGTGACGGGTTCTTCCTCGTCATCGAGGAGGAGGGCATCGACGAGATGGCCCACCACGGCCACGGTCAGGAGGTCATCGACTCCGGCCAGGCGCTGGACGAGACCGTCGCCCTGGCGCGGGACTTCGCCGCGCGGCACCGGGACACGCTCATCGTCGTCGTCGGGGACCACGAGACCGGCGGGCTGGCGATCGAGCTCGTCGACGACGGCGACGAGTCCGGGGAGGGCGAGCAGGCCGAGGAGGGGCCGTTCACGCTCGCAGGGACGGACCTCACCTTCATGGTCGACTGGACCACCGGAGGGCACACCGGCGCGGCCACCCCGGCGAGCGCCGAGGGACCCGGCGCCGACGCGATGGTCGGCGTGCGCGACAACACCGACATCCACGACCTCGTGCGCGACGCCATGCGCACCGGTCGCCACTGACGGCCGCCCGGCCCCGCAGCCCCCGGGTTGCGGGGCCTGGCGACGGGGACGACCCTTCCCGCACGAGCCGTCCCGCGGGGACGAGCCGGAGCCCGGAGGGACGTGGGATGAGCACCTCGACGTCGGCCGACACCGAGCCGGACCTCAAGCGGGCCATCGGCCCCAAGCTGCTGCTCCTCTTCATCGTCGGCGACATCCTCGGGACGGGCGTCTACGCCCTCACCGGTGAGGTCGCCGGTGAGGTGGGCGGAGCCGGCTGGGCGGCGATCCTCCTCGCCTTCGCCGTCGCCACCGTCACCGCCTTCTCCTACCTCGAGCTCGTGACGAAGTACCCGCAGGCGGCGGGCGCGGCGCTCTACACGCACAAGGCCTTCGGCGTCCACGTCCTCACCTTCCTCGTCACCTTCGCGGTGCTGAGCTCGGGCCTCACCTCGGCGTCGACGGCCGCGAAGTTCCTCGCGGAGAACGTCATCATCGGATTCGGCCTGGACTGGGGCCCGGGCGCCGTCACGGTGATCGCGTTGGCCTTCATCACCCTGCTCGCCCTCATCAACCTGCGCGGCGCGGCAGAGTCGCTGGCCTTCAACGTCGTCCTCACGCTCGTCGAGCTCACCGGGCTGCTCATCGTCATCCTCATCGGCTTCTGGGCGATGTCGCAGGGGAACGTCGACCTCGGCCGCGCGATGGTCTTCGAGACCAGCGAGGACAAGACCGTCTTCCTCGCCCTGACCTCCGCGACGGCGCTGGCCTTCTTCTCGATGGTGGGCTTCGAGGACTCCGTCAACATGGCCGAGGAGACCAAGGACCCGGTCCGGATCTTCCCGCGGGTCATGCTCACCGGCCTGGGCCTCACGGCGTTCATCTACGTGCTCGTGTCGGTCACCGCCGTCGCGGTCGTGCCCGTCGGTCAGCTCTCGGAGAGCACGACGCCGCTGCTCGAGGTGGTCCGCCGGGGCGCCCCGGACCTTCCCGTCGACACCGTCTACCCGTTCCTGTCGATCTTCGCCGTCGCCAACACCGCGCTCATCAACCTCATGATGGCCAGCCGCCTCATCTACGGGATGGCCCAGCACGAGGTGCTGCCGCCGCTGCTGGGCAGGGTGCTGCCCGGCCGCCGCTCACCGTGGGCGGCGATCGTCTTCACCACGCTCCTCACCTTCGGGCTCGTCTGGGGCGTCACCCAGGTGGCCGGGGAGGGGACCATCACGGCCCTGGGCGGCACGACGGCGCTGCTCCTGCTGGCGGTCTTCACGGTGGTCAACGTCGCGGCGATCGTGCTCCGGCGCCGGCCGGTGGACCGCGAGCACTTCCACGCGCCCCGGGTGCTGCCCTACATCGGGGCGGTCACCTGCGCCTTTCTCGTCGGGCCGTGGGCGCAGGACACGATCGAGTACCAGATCGCCGGCGGGCTCATCGCGATCGGGCTGGTGCTGTGGCTCCTCACCTGGGCCTTCTACCGGCGGGGACGCCCGCCGCTCGAGCCGGGGGCCCTCGGGGACTGACCCGTCAGCGCCGCCCCAGCCGCCGCACCGCGAGCCCGACGATCTCCGCCGTCCGCTCCGGAAGCGGGAACTCGGCGAGCGGCACCCACCGTGCGAAGTCGGTCGTCCCGCCCACCTCGGTGGTGCCGAGCTGCCCGCCGACGACGCGGGCGTGGAAGAGGAAGCGCTGGGACCGGTAGGCGCGGGGGAAGGGCCCGCCGGCCGGCGCGTTGTGGTGGTGGATGGCCAGGAGCGGCCCGAGCTCGACGGCGTAGCCGGTCTCCTCGTACGCCTCGCGCACCACCGCGTCCTCGACGGCCTCGTCGTACTCGACGCCGCCGCCCGGGAGCGACCAGCTCGGCCTCCCGCCGTCGCCGCCGTTGAACCAGGTCAGCAGGATCTCGTCAGCGTCGTTGACGATGACCGCGTAGGCGGCCAGCCGGGTGTCGTACTCGGTGAAGTGCACCCCGCGACCTTACGGCGCCGTCGCTAGGCCGTCTCGTGAGCCGCGGCCGGAGCCGTCTCGGAGGTCGCCGCCGCACGGATGCGCAGGCTCGAGACGAGGCCGACGACGAGCGCGCCCGCCGCGACCCAGCCCGCGATCGCGGCGCCGTCGGTCATGGCGGCCCGCGCGGCGTCGGCGATGAACGCCGTCTCGGGGTCGGCGGCGAGCCGGGCGATGCTCCCGCCGGAGCTCGCGCTCACCGAGTCGACGAGCGGCACGATGCCGGGGTCGGCGGCGACGGCGTCGGCCAGGCGGCTCTCCGTGCCGGTGCGCAGCGTGGTGAAGAAGGCGGTGCCGAGGACGGCGATACCGAGCGCGGACCCGGTCTGCCGGGCGGTGCTCTGGGTGGCCGAGCCCTGCCCGCTGCGCTCGACCGGCACGTCGGCCAGGACGACGCTCGTCAGCTGCGCCGTCGCCAGGCCCACGCCCAGGCCGTAGACGAAGAGGACCGGGGAGGTGAGCCACGCGCTGCTGTCGGGCCGGATGAGCAGCGCGAGGGCGGCGATCGCGGTGATCTCCAGCCCCAGCCCGATCCGGACGACGACGACGGGCGCGAGCCGGCGCGAGAGCCCCGCCACCGCGCCGCTGGCGAGGAAGGACCCCACCGCGAGCGGCACGAGCGCGAGCCCGGCCTCGAAGGCGGTGAAGCCGAGGACGTTCTGGAACCACAGCGGCAGGGAGAGGATGAGCCCGAACTCCCCGAAGCTCACGATGAGGGCCGTGATGTTGCCGTTGGCGAAGGAGGGGATGCGGAAGAGGGACAGGTCGAGGATGACGCCCTTGCCGGCTCGGGCACGGGCGCGCTCCCACTGGAGGAAGGCGAGGAGCGCGACGACGGCCACGGCGAAGGCGAGCGGGACCGGGGACAGGGACCCGAGGGCGAAGGGTGCCCCCTCCGCAGCCGTCCACCACCCGTAGCTGCGTCCCTCGATGAGGCCGAGGACGAGCGCGCCGAAGCCGACGACGGACAGCAGGGCGCCGACGAGGTCGAGCCGCTGGAGCGGTCCGTCGCGCAGCTCGCGGGACTCGGCGACGAAGAGGAGGAGGCCCGCGACGATGAGGATGCCGAAGGGCACGTTGATCCCGAAGGCCCAGCGCCAGCTCGCGTTCTCCGTGAGCCAGCCGCCGGCCAGCGGCCCGAAGGCCGCCATGCCGCCGATGGTCGAGCCCCACACCGCGAAGGCGATGCCGCGCTCGCGGCCGTGGAAGTTGGCGTTGAGGAGGGCGAGCGTCGTCGGCAGGATCATCGAGCCGCCCAGGCCCTGGAGGGCACGGCCGGCGATGAGCAGCGCGCCGCTCGGCGCGAAGGCGCACAGGACGCTCGCGACGACGAAGAGGACCACGCCGGTGAGCATGATCCGGCGTCGGCCGTAGCGGTCCGCCAGACGCCCCCAGGTGAGGAGGAGCGCGGCGAAGAGCAGCGTGTAGATCTCCTGCACCCACTGGATCTCCGTGCTCGAGATCCCGAGGTCCTCGACGATCGCGGGCACGGCGACCGAGACGATCGTCGAGTCCATGATGATGAGGGCGACGCCGAGGCTGATGGCGAGGAGCCCCCACCAGCGGTAGCGCACGAACCTGCTGGTGGGCTCGGGCACGGCGAACTCCTTCAGGCGGACGGTGGGCCGGTGTGAATGTAGACCCGCGTCCCTGCGCGCACCCGCCGGGACGGCGTGGTCCTGGACACTTCCCGCGGACGCGCCCGCGTGCCAGGGTGGGGACGTGGACGGCACCGAGCCCGAGAGCCTGCGCGGACGGACCTTCCGCGCGCGGAGCCTGCGGGAGTCGCGCTTCGTCGGCTGCGACCTGGCCGGCGTCGTCGTGCGCGGCAGCGACGTCGCCGGGATGGAGGTCGACTCGCCGTGGCTGCTCGAGGAGGACGGCACCTTCCTCGTCAACGGCGTCGACGTCGTGCCGCTGGTCGACGCCGAGCTCGACCGCCGCTTCCCTGGGCGCGAGCTGCGCCGGGCCGCGGACCCGGAGGGGCTGCGGCGTGCGTGGGCTGCCCTCGAGGAGTCCTGGGCGGCCACGGTCGCGCGGGCCGGCCGGATGCCCGCCGGCACGGTCGACCGGTCGGTCGACGGCGAGTGGTCCTTCGCCCAGACCCTGCGGCACCTCGTCATGGCCACCGACCTGTGGCTCGGCAGGACGGTCCTCGGGCAGGAGCGGCCCTTCCACCCCGTCGGACTGCCGGACGACGACGACGGCGACGGCACCGCCGCGTTCGACGGCTCGGAGTTCTCCGCCGAGGAGCCCTCGTTCGAGGCGGTCCTCGAGGCGCGCGCCGACCGGCAGGCGCTGGTACGTGCGTACCTGGACGGCGTCACCGCCGAGGAGCTGGCCGCACCGCGGCGGAACCCGCACGCCCCGGAGCACGAGGAGACGGTGCTCTCCTGCCTGCGCACGGTCCTCGAGGAGGAGTGGGAGCACCACCGCTTCGCCGTGCGGGACCTCGACGCGCTGGGCTGACTACGCCCGGCTGAGGAGGTCCGCCACCACCTGCGTCTTGGCCTGCGTGTAGTCGTCCCAGCCGACGGAGTCGCGTGCGGCGGCCTCCTTGACCCGGAGGTAGCGCTGGCGCGCGTCGGCGTCGCGCCGCAGCAGGTCCCGGAACGTCAGCCGTCTCGTCCACGCGCGCCCGCCGTGCTCGACGACGTGGACGACGACGGTCCGCGCGCGCCGGTCCGGTGCGCTGAGCCAGCAGTGGTGGACGAGCGCGCCCTCGAGGTCGAGGCCCGCGTCGCGGAGCAGGTGCGCCACCTCCACCACGTCTGCGGCGTCCACGCCGACGAGGACGTCGACGACGTCCTTGGCCGGCAGGCCCGGAACCGCGGTGGAGCCGATGTGCTCGAGGTGGGCGCCGGGGAGCAGGACCGCGAGGCGGGCCGCCGCCTCGGTGTACCGCAGGCGCCACTCCTCGTGCCGGCTCGGCACCAGCCGCACCGTCTGCTGCTCCGCGTCCACGGTGCCGATGATGGCACGCCCCTCGCCGCCCGGTCCCCGCTGGGCGTCGGGCCACGGGCTGGCCGAGGAGTGAGACGAAGGCGTCCGGCATACCGGACTGTGGGACGGCCCCGGCCGGACCGTTGTCGCCCGTCCGGCCCGCTCCTAGCGTCGAGGCGTCCACCCCTGAGGAGCCCCCATGAGCACCACCGCCGTCCGCGAGCACCGCGCCCACGCCGTCGAGCTGACCGGCGTCGCCCGCACCTTCGCGCCGCGGCGTGCGGGGCAGGCGCCGCGCACCGTGCTCACCGGGATCGACCTGTCGGTCGGCGCCGGGGAGATCGTCGCCCTGCTCGGCGCCTCCGGGTGCGGGAAGTCCACGCTCCTGCGCCAGGTCTGCGGGCTCGACTCCCCCACGGGCGGCCGGATCACCATCGCCGGCGAGCCGGTCCGCGGTGCGGACCCGCGCTGCGCCTTCGCCTTCCAGGAGCCTCGCCTGCTGCCGTGGCGCAGCCTGCGCCAGAACGTCGCGCTCGGGCTGCCCCGCGGCACCGACCGGGCCGCGGGGGCGGAGCGGGTGGCCGAGCTCCTCACGCTCGTCGGCCTCGGCGACCGCGCCGAGGACCGCCCGCGCCAGGTCTCCGGTGGGATGGCGCAGCGCGCCTCCCTCGCCCGCGCCCTGGCGCGCCGCCCCGGCGTCCTGCTCCTCGACGAGCCGTTCGGCGCCCTGGACGCCCTCACCAGGCTCAACATGCAGGACCTCCTCCTCGAGCTCCACGCCGCCGAGCCCACCACCGTGCTCCTCGTGACCCACGACGTCGAGGAGGCCCTCTACCTGGCCGACCGCGTCGTCCTCCTCGGGCCCGGCCCGGGCGGGGCGAGCACGGTCCAGACCGTCGTCACCGTCCCCGGCGCCCGTCCGCGCGACCGCGCCAGCGCCGAGCTCGCCCACCTGCGCGCCGGGCTGCTCGACGGCCTCGGCGTCGACACCCACCACGCCTGAGCCCCACCCCACCCGGAAGGCACGCCCATGACCCGCACCCCCACCTACGCCGCCCTCTCCGCCGTCGGCGTCCTCCTCCTGTCCGGCTGCGTGGCCGGTGAGGGCTCCGCCGTCGCCGCCGGCGCCGGCGGGTCTGGCGACTGGAGCGCCGACACGCTCACCGTCGACTTCGCCACCTACAACCCGCTGAGCCTCATCATCCGCGAGCAGGGCTGGCTCGAGGCCACCCTCGGCCCGGACGTCACGGTGGAGTGGGTGCAGTCCGCCGGCTCGAACAAGGCCAACGAGCTGCTGCGCTCGGGCGCCGTCGACGTCGGGTCCACGGCCGGCTCGGCCGCGCTGCTCGCCCGCGCCAACGAGTCGCCGATCCACACCATCGCGCTGTACGACCAGCCGGAGTGGTCGGCGATCGTCGTCGCCGCGGACTCCGACATCGACTCCGTGGAGGACCTCGCCGGCCGCTCGGTCGCCGCCACCCGCGGCACCGACCCGTACTTCTTCCTCCTCCAGAGCCTCGAGGAGCACGGGGTGGGGCTCGCCGACGTCGAGGTCCAGAACCTCCAGCACGCCGACGGCCGGGTGGCCCTGGAGAACGGCTCCGTCGACGCGTGGGCCGGGCTGGACCCGATCATGGCGGACACGGAGATCAACTCCGGCTCCCGGCTGGTCTACCGCAACGTCGACTTCAACACCTACGGCTTCCTCAACGCCACCGAGGACTTCCTCGAGGAGTCCCCCGACCTCGCCCAGGTGGTCGTCGACGCCTACGAGAAGGCCCGCGAGTGGGCGGCGGAGAACCCCGAGGAGACGGTGGAGATCCTCGCCGAGGTCGCGGGCATCGAGCCGGCCGTCGCCGAGCGCGTCGTCCTCGAGCGCACCAACCTCAGCATCGACGCCGTCCCCGGGGACGCGCAGCGCGCCGTCCTCGAGGTGGTCGGGCCGATCTTCGTCGAGACCGGTGACGTCTCCACGCAGGAGCAGATCGACAGGGCGCTCGAGGAGCTCATCGACGACACCTGGGCCCGCAAGGCCGACGCCACGACCATCACCGAGGCCGGGTCCTGACATGGCCGCCCTCACCCTCCCCCGGGCCGCCGCCCACGACGCACCGACGACGACGGAGCCCGCCCCCGCGCAGACCGCACCCTCCCGCTGGCGTCACCTCGCCGTCGTCGCCGTCCCGCTCGCGCTGCTCGGCCTGTGGCACCTCCTCACCGCCGTCACCGGCGTCTTCGCCTCCTACCAGCTGCCCTCGCCCGCCGCGGTGTGGGCGGCGGGGACGGAGCTGGCCGCCGACGGGACGCTGTGGACGCACGTGGCGATCTCCACCCAGCGGGTGGTCCTCGGCTTCGCCGTCGGGGCGGTGGCCGGCCTGGCCGTCGGGGCGCTCGTGGGCCTGTCGCGCTGGGCCGACACGCTGCTGGCGGGGACGGTCGGCGCGGTCCGGGCCGTCCCGTCCCTCGCGTGGGTCCCGCTGCTCATCCTGTGGATCGGCATCAACGAGGACTCCAAGGTCACCCTCATCGCCATCGGCGCCTTCTTCCCCGTCTACACGACGGTGGCCTCCGCGCTGCGGCACGTCGACCCGCACCTCGTCGAGGTGGGCCGGGCCTACGGGTACCGCGGGGTGCGCCTGCTGACGCGGGTGCAGCTGCCCGCGGTGACGCCGTCGGTGGTCGCCGGGCTGCGCCTGGCGCTGGCCCAGGCGTGGCTCTTCCTCGTCGCCGCCGAGCTCATCGCGTCCTCGATGGGCCTGGGCTTCCTCCTCACCGACTCCCAGAACAACGGCCGGGTGGACCGGATCCTCCTCGCGATCATCGCGCTGGCCGTGCTCGGCAAGGTGACCGACAGCCTGCTCGGGCTCGTCGAGAGGCGCCTCGCGCGCCGCTGGTGAGCCGCGGCGCACCGGCGCCGGCCGGTGGTCCGGCACTGCCGGGCCACCGCACCTCAGCCCGCGCCCGCCCGCGTGGCGGGCTCGATCACCGTTCCGGGCCCCGGGAAGAACAGCGACTCCTCACCCGAGCGCGACCAGCGCACGACGTACGGCGGTCCTCCGTCCGCGCCGTGCACGGCGACCACCTCCCCGTCGCGGTCCGCCCCGTGCAGCGCGCGGACGATGACCCGGTCACCAGGAGCAGCCGACATGGCTCTCACCTCCCCTCCTCGTGAGCGGCCGGCCACCTCGCCGGTCCTCCTCCCATGGTGGCCCGCCGGGCGCGCGACGGGAAGGGGTCAGGCCTCGAGCTTCCTCGCGATGCGCTGGACCGTGAGCCAGGTGCGGACCGTGACGTCCTTGCCGTAGGTCCGGCCCACCCACGCCATGAAGTCCGGCGTCCTGCCCGGGTCGCTGTTGTCGATGACGGCGAGGAGGACGCGGGCGGCCGGGTCGTAGCCGACCACCCGGGTGCGCGGGTCGGGCTCCTCCGGCAGCTCGACCGGCTCCGCGGGCCGGTGCTTGAGGAAGACGGCGGTGAGGTACGTGCCGCGTCCGTGGGTGAGACCGGGGAAGGGGTCCGAGTCAAGGAGGGCGCGCAGCTCCTCGCCGGTCCGCACGAGCGTCCCGCCGGGGATGCCGAGGCGCTCGTGCAGGGCGTCCTGGATGCGCTCCTCCAGGGCGGCCGTGTCCTGCGCGGGGGCGTGGAAGACGATGTTCCCGCTCGCGAGGACGGAGGCGACACGTTCGAGCCCCAGCTCCTCGAAGACGGAGCGCAGCCGCTCGTTCCTCATGGCCGGGTTGGAGGGCATGATCCCGCGCAGGAGCGCCGCGTAGCCGGTCACCACTCCAGCTCCTCGATCGTGATCCCGAGCCCGACACCCACCGTGATGTCGAAGTCGAGCACCTCGGTCCCCCGACGTACGCCGTCGCGGTAGATGACCGCGACGCCATCGACGGCGACCGTCCCCGCGGACGCACCGCGCACCTCGACGAGAAGCTTGTCGTCAGGGGTGACCGGACCCGCCGGCTCGCGCAGGGAGCGGCAGCTCTCGGCGACCATCTCGCTGTCGACGATCCCCACCCCGCTGCGGGCGTCCTCAGCCACGCACACCACGGCGGTCACCGCGGCGTCCGCGCTGCCGGCGACCACCAGCGGCCGGGCGGCGAGGATCTCGAGGTTGCGTGGCGGGCTCGCGAGGCCGAAGTACGTGGCCTCGCCCACCTCCGTCACGGCTCCCAGGCCCGCGCCGTAGTCGGCGAAGGCTCGCGGGTGGGTCCACCACCACAGCGCGGCGCCGAGGACGAGCGCGACCGCCGGCAGGAGCACGAGGAGGCGCCGCTTCCCCCGGCCCGTCCCCGCGGGAAGGACGCGCTCCGTCGTCGTCGTCATGAGCGGCACAGTAGACCCGTCACCCGGTGGTCATCCGGGGAACGGGACTCCAGGGGCTGACCGGAGAGGTGCTGCGGCACTACGGTGCCGGTCATGGCGATGACTCTGAGCATGGTGACCTTCGACACGACCGACGCCGACTCCCTGGCCACGTGGTGGGCGGAGCAGACCGGCGGTGAGGTGGTCGAGCGCAACGACGGGTGGTTCGTCATGGTCACCGGCGGCACGCTGCCCGTGCTGCTGGCCTTCCAGAAGATCGAGGACCCCACCCCCGGGAAGAACCGGATCCACCTCGACCTCACGGCCCAGGACCTCGACGCCGAGGTGGACCGGCTGCTCGGGGCGGGCGCGACGCTCGTGGCGCGGCGCGGGGACGAGAGCTTCCGCTGGGTGACCCTCGCCGACCCGCAGGGCAACCAGTTCTGCGTGGCCGCCGCCGACCACGTCTGAGGCGCTACTCCGCGAGGTCGCCGTAGCCCACGAGCCACGTCGGCTCGATGCGGAACATCCGGATGTCCTCGCCCCACGTCGTGGGGTCCGTGCCATAGTGCGCGGTCCAGTGCTCGATCGTCTCGGCCCACAGCGGGTCCTGCGGGGTGAGGCGGACCGCGCGGCCGTGGCAGAAGACGCCGAGGCGCTCCCCGTCCACGTGCGCGGCGCTGACCGCGGGACGCGCGGCGAGGTGCCGTGCCTTCGCCGCCCTGCCGTCGGTGCCGAAGGTCCACCTGCCGTGGAGGAGGTGGCCGTCCACGGCGCTGACCCGGGGCTCACCCGAGGCGGTGACGGTCGCGAGGCTGAGGACCTTCATGCCGGTCAGCTGCTCGAGAACCTGCTCGGCGGTGAGGCGGTGCGCGCCGCTGACGATCTCGCGCAGGTGGCTCGTGCTGCGACCGTAGGACGCGTCCATGAGCTCCTGCAGCGCGGCGACCTCCTCGGGGGTCTCCCTCACCGGTGGCCCTCCTTCGTCCGGCCCGTCGGCACCACTGCCCACACGTGCTTGGCCTCGCGGCCCGGTTCGGGGTACCAGCCCCACTCGGTCGTCGCCCGGTCCAGGATCCGCAGGCCGTGCCCACCGGCACGGCCGTCGTCCGTCGGCCGGTGGGCGGGGGTCGTGCCACCGGCCCGGTCGCGCACGTCGACGAGCCAGCTCCGGCCGTGCTGGGACAGGGTGACGACGCCCGGTCCCGCTCCGTGCCGGAGGGCGTTCGTCGCGAGCTCGCACGTGACGAGCAGGAGCAGCTGCTCCGCCCGTGCCGGGGGACCGGCTCCGTCGTCCACCGCCTCGGCCATCGAGCGGCGCAGCCCGGCCAGCTCCGCGGCCCGCATGAACGGCCACGAGCCCAGCACCGGGCCGGATGCCTCCGGAGACGGCGCAGGCGGGCACGGCCCGTAGGGCTCGACCATCTGCACCTCTTGCCTGAGGACATCCTCGATCCGACGCGCACCGCTGTGCCGCGTGGGCACCACGGTAGGTGGTCCCCCACGTCCCCGCTCACCGGACAGGCCCGCTACCTGCTGTGGTCGGCCGGGTCCGTGTCGTCCGAGCGCAGCTCCTGGAGCAGGCGCAGGTCCTCGGGATGGAGCCCGGGCCGGTCGTCCACCGCGTCGAGCAGGAGCCGCATCTGATGCTCCAGTGCGTCCGCGAGCTCCGGCCGGCCCTCCTCGCGCACGAGGGTGACGAGCATGCGCAGCACCCGCAGAATGGTGGCGACCACGTGCGGCTGGTCCACCGAGGTCTGGCGCAGCTGGTCGAAGGCGTGCTCGACGAGCTCCTCGTGGTTGAGGTTCCACGGCTGGACGAGCACCCGCCCCTCGCCGTCGCGCACCGCCGTCGGCGCCACCGGAGCGGTGAGGACGGTCCGCATCAGGCTGCCGACGCGCAGGACGACCTCGACGGCGGTCGTCGGGTCGTTGACGGCGGGGCTCAGGGCCCGCAGGCCGATGTCGACGAGCTGCCGGATCGCGAAGTCGACGTCCTGAAGCATGGTGCGCGCGTCAGCGACCTCGATCGCGGCCGCCATCGCCTCGCGGGCCCGCTCGGGCGGCGGGGGCCAGGCGGTGAGGAGCGGCTCCCCGCTGTGGACGTAGGCCCCGACACGCGTCTCGAGCCGCACGGTGGTGCCCGAGGGTGCGGCCCGGAGCAGCAGCCCGGCGTCCACCTGGCTGACCCAGCCGTTCCTCGGGCAGAGGACGACCGCGGCGTCGTCCGGCGCGGACAGCCCGTGCGGGTCGACCTCCTCCAGGCCCGGGGGTAGCCGTCCGGCGGCCGCGACGATCGCCTCGCCCTCGTCGCCGATCTTGCGGACGACGTTGCCGACCTGCAGGCCGCGGGCGAGGTGGTCGAGGTGGACGATGATGCCGACGACCGTGACGAGCGTGAGGACGACGGCGATCGTCAGGGAGATCCGCGGAGCGGGGTCGGTCGCCTCGCCGCTGATGTTCGGCAGCACGAGGACGCAGTAGAAGAAGGTGCCGACGAGCAGGCCGATGACGACCTGGCTCAGCCGGTCGCGGATGAAGGACCGCATGACCCGCGGGGAGAACTGGTCGCTGGCGAGCTGGAGGCTCACCACCGTGAGGGAGAAGACCACGCCGACGGTCGTGATCATGGCGCCGGCGACCGTGGCGAGCAGCCAGGTGGCGGCGTTGGCACTCATGGCGAGCGTGACGGGCACGTCAGCGTCGTGCCCGACCGCGTCGTCGACGGTCGAGGCGACGACGGCGAGCACGATCCCGCCGAGCATGACGAGCGCCGGCAGGAGGAAGAGGCTCTCCTCAAAGCGGTAGCGCACGGCCGCGATCCGCAGGCCTCGCGCCATGCCAGGAGGTCGCGCCACGTGCTGCCTTCCGTCGGTCCTGTCCGGGTCGGCTCCAGGTTGGCCCGTCTCCCCCTCCCCTGCATCCCCGCCGGGGAGGCTCTCGCCGCACCCGTCAGCCGCAGCAGGCGCCTAGGACGACGCCGAGGGACGGGCGCCGGCGAGCGTCTCGCGCGCCCCGAGCCAGGCGAGGCCGGCGAGCAGGGTGATGGCGCCGGAGACGGCGAAGGCGACGTCGTAGCCGTAGCGGTCGGCGAGCGCCCCGGCCAGCACCGGGCCGAGGATCGCGCCGGCGTCCTGCGCCATCTGGAAGCCCGCGAGCACCTTCCCTCCGCTGCGCTCGCTGCCGACGACGTCGGCCACCGTCGCCTGCTGGGCCGGGTTGAGCAGGCCGGCGCCGACGCCCGCGAGCACGGAGACGGTGAGCACGACGACGATGTTCCCGGACAGGCCGAGCACGGCGGTGAAGACGCCGTTGACGAGCAGGCCGACCATGATGAGCGGCCGCCGGCCGCGGACGTCGGCCAGGCGGCCCGCGAGGTTGAGCGCGAGCGCGTTGCCGACCGCGAAGACGGCGAGCGCCGCACCGGCCGCCCACGGGCCGGCGTCGAGCGCCGCCGCGGCGAAGAGCGGCAGCAGGGCGACTCGCACCCCGAAGTTCGACCAGCCGTTGGCGAAGCCGGAGACGAGCGCGGCCCGGAAGGCGCTGTCGCGCAGGGCCTCCCCGAAGAGCATGGGCGGCTCGGCGCTCGTGCTCCCCGCCCGGGCCGCACCCCGCCCACCGGTCTCCGGCAGCAGGCGCCACACGACCCCGGCCGCGAGCACGAGCGCGACCGCGTAGACCATGAACGGCACCCGCAGGCCCAGCTCGGCGAGCAGGCCACCGACGACCGGACCCGCGATGTTGCCCAGCAGGAAGGCGGTCGCGTAGAGCGAGGACGCCCGCCCGCGCGCCGTCGGCGGCGCGAGCCGGACGATGAGGCCCATCGCCGAGACCGTGAACATCGTCGACCCGATGCCGCCGAGCCCCCGGAAGATGAGCAGCTGGACGTAGTCCTGCGCCAGCGCGGTGGCCACGCTCGAGAGCGCGACGACAAGCAGCCCGGACAGGTAGATGCGCCGCTCCCCGAGCCGGGCGATGAGCGCGCCGCCCGCGGGCGCGAAGAGCAGCCGGCACAGCGAGAACGCGCTGACGACGAAGGACGCGGCCGCGACGGACACGTCGAAGGAGCGCGCGAACTGCGGCAGGACGGGTGCGACGAGGCCGTAGCCGAGGGCGATGAGGAGGGCGGCGCCCGCGAGCACCCAGATCTCCCGGGGCAGGGCTGGGCGGGGTGAGGTCTGTGGGGACATGTCCTCGCCAGTATCGCCCGGGGGTCAGACGCTCGGCGCGCGGCCCTCGGGCTGGGTGGGTTCGGGGCGCAGCGGTGCCGGGTCGCGCAGCGGCACGGTCACCGGCTCCTCCCCCAGCTCGCGCCGCACGCCGTCGACGACGACGGCGAGCGGACCCGGTCCGTCCAGCAGCGTGAGCGTCGTGCCGGCCGCCGTCGTCTCCACGCGCAGGAGACGCCCGCGCCAGGTGAGGTGGACACGGGTCCGGGTGAGCGCGCCCGGCAGGAGCGGGGCGAGCTCGAGCTCCTCGCGGTTGTCGCGCAGCCCCCCGAGACCGGCGACCAGCGCGAGCCAGGCGCCGCCCATCGACGCCATGTGCAGGCCCTCGGCGGTGTCCTCGTGGATGTCGCGGAGGTCGACGAGGGCGGCCTCACGCAGGTAGCGCAGGGCGAGGTCCGGGTGGCCCGCCAGCGCGCAGGCGACGGCCTGAGCGGAGGCGGACAGCGAGGAGTCACGCACCGTGCGGGCCTCGTAGTACTCGAGGTCCGCCGCGGCCTCCTCGTCGGTGAACTCGTCGCGGGACCACCACAGGGCGAGCTCGAGGTCGGCCTGCTTGACCACCTGGCGGCGGTAGAACTTCGCGTAGTGCTGGTGCTCCTCCACCGGGTAGGAGTCGCGCTTGTCGGCGAAGCGCCACTCCCGGTAGGTGGTGAAGCCGGTGTTCGCCGGGTGGACGCCGCGGTGCTCGTCCCAGGGGAGGTGGACGGCGTCGGCGGTGGCGCGCCACGTGGCGACCTCCTCGGCCGTCACGCCCAGCTCGCGGGCGCGCTCGGGCGCCGACTCGCAGGCCTCGGCGGCCCGGACGAGGTTGCGGCGGGCCATGAGGTTGGTGAAGACGTTGTCGTCGACGACGCCGGTGTACTCGTCGGGTCCGGTCACCCCGAACAGGTGCCAGCCGCCGTCGGCGTCCTCGTGCCCGATCGAGATCCACAACCGGGCGGTCTCGACGAGGACCTCCCGGCCGCCGAGCTCGTCCAGCGACCGGCCGGTGATGTTCGAGTACAGCCAGAAGGCGCGGGAGACGGCCGCGTTGACGTGGACGGCGGCCGTGCTCGCCGGCCAGTACGCCGAGGTCTCGTGCCCGTCGATGGTGCGCCACGCGAAGGTGGCGCCGCGCCAGTCGAGCACCTCCGCGCGTTCCCGGGCGGCGTCGAGGGTGGAGGCGCGCCAGCGGAGCAGCTCGGCGGCGGCGTCGGGCGCGAGGAAGGTGAGCACCGGCAGGACGAACCCCTCGACGTCCCAGAAGGTGTGGCCGTTGTACCCGGCGCCCGTGAGGCCCTTGGCGCCGACGGGGGCGTGGGAGGTCTGCGCCGCGGAGCAGTACAGCTGGAAGAGGTCGAACCGCAGCGCCTGCTGGAGCTCCGGGTCGCCGTCGACCTCGACGTCGGCCCGCTCCCAGAAGTCGTCGAGGGCGCGGCGCTGGTCGGCGAGCAGGCCGTCCCAGCCGAGCTCCTCCCCGGCACGGACGGCGGCGACCGCCCGCTCGACGAGGGAGTCGGCGGGCAGGTCGTGCGACCACGCGTAGCCGACGGTCTTGGTGAGCCGCAGCTCCTGCCCGGGCTCGAGGTCGGCGACGACGGTCGTGACGACGCGGTCCTCACCCGCCTCGGACTCGACGGCCGTGGCGCCGTCGACGTCGTGGTCGACGGCGGCACCGACACCGATCCCGGTCCGCCGGGTCCGCAGCGCGAGGCTCCCGCCCTCATGCGCCGCCTGGGCGGTGAGGACCTCGAAGGGGTCCTCGAGCGCGGCCGACACGCGGGGGTCGTCGCTGTGGATCTCCGGTGGGCACACCCCGAGGGTGAGCTCGGAGCGCACGACGACGTGGGCCGGCCCGTCGAGCGCGCGCAGCTCGTACCGGACGGCGAGGACCGAGCGCTCGGTGAGGGAGACGAGGCGGCGGGTGCGCAGCTCGAGCGTCGTCCCCGACGTCGAGCGCCACCGCATCCGCCGGTCCAGGGTCCCGGCACGCAGGTCGAGACGGCGCTCGTGGGCCTCCGGCTCGATCTCGCGGACGTCGAGGGCGGCGCCGTCGACGGTGAGCCGGAGCGGGGTGCCGTCGGCGACGGCGACGATCGCCTGCCCCTCCTGCGGGTGCCCGTACCCGCCCTCGGGGTAGGCGAGCGGATGGGTCTCGAAGACCCCGGAGAGGAAGCTGGCGCGCGCGACGCAGGGGTCGGCCTCGTCGAGCGTGCCCCGCACCCCGAGGTACCCGTTGGACAGGCTGAACAGCGCCTCGGCGACGCCGAACCTGCCCGGGTCCACGCAGGGCTCGCGGACCTCCCACGGGTGGACCTCGAGGTGCGGTGCGCTCATCCGACGGTCAGGGGGTGGGCATGCCACCGGTGACGGCGAGCGTCTCCCCGATGACGTAGCTCGACTCCGGGGAGGCGAGGAAGACGTAGGCGGGCGCGAGCTCCGTGGGCTGGCCGGCGCGGCCGAGCGGGGTGCTCTTGCCGAACTCGGGCAGGTCCTCGATCGGCTGGCCGTAGGAGGGCTGCAGCGGCGTCCAGATCGGGCCCGGGGCCACCGCGTTGACGCGGATGCCCTTGGGCGCGAGCTCCTGGGCCAGGCCCTTGGAGAAGGTGTTGATCGCCGCCTTCGTCGAGGCGTAGTCCAGGAGCGGCGGCGGCGGCTGGTAGGCCACCACCGAGGTGGTGTTGATGATCGTGGAGCCAGGCTCCAGGTGGCGCAGCGCGGCCTTCGTCACGCGGAACATCGCGAGGATGTTCGTCTCGAAGGTCTCGACGATCTGCTCGTCCGGCGTGTCCTGGAGGCTCTCGTTGGCGACCTGCTTGGCCGCGTTGTTGACGAGGATGTCGAGGCCGCCGAGCTCCGCGACGGTCCGCTCGACGATGTCGCTGCACACGGTCGCGTCGGTGAGGTCGCCGGGGACGAGCACCGCCTTGCGACCGGTCTCGGTGATGATGCGCGCGACCTTCTGCGCATCCTCCTCCTCGGCGGCGAGGTAGTTGATGGCGACGTCCGCGCCCTCACGGGCGAAGGCCACCGCCACGGCCGCGCCGATGCCGGAGTCGCCGCCGGTGATGAGGGCCCTGCGGCCCACCAGGCGGCCGGTGCCGCGATAGGAGTGCTCGCCGATGTCCGGCTGCGGCGTCATGTCGGCCTGCAGACCTGGCTCCGACTGCTCCTGCTCCGGGGGCGTGATCTCCGGGAAGCGCGTGACGGGGTTCTGGAAGGTGAGCTGGTCGGTGCGGGTGGTGTCGGCGTCCTCGGAGGCCATGCGTGTCTCCTTCGCTGCGTCTGACTGGGCCTGTCCAAGTCTGCGGACGGGGCGGCGAGGTCGCATCCGCTGGGGCAGCGACGTCTCGGGCCGCCAGTCACGGGCCTGGCCGGAGACCGCTCCGCCTTGCACCGAGCGCTGTCCACCGTCGGAGCCGAGGGGGCGGGCTCGGATGTCAGTGGTCGGTCATAGCCTTGGAGCAGGACGGCAGAGCAGTCGGAACCCGCAGAGGGGGTGGGGTCG
>NZ_JACSPO010000020.1 GCF_014837105.1 Oceanitalea stevensii
AGCACTACCCTGAAACACCTGTCCCGACCGGGGCTGGTTCCACGTAACCGAGCCTCTACGAAACCCGGGGCGATTCATAACTGTCGTACTCGCATTGCTGGTCCAGGTTCGGCAAGCCATCTCGAGCGCCCCACCCAACGACAAACGCGCCGAGGCAGAATCGGCCCTAGTCGAACTGCGTGAGGTGGTCGAGCAGGGAGAGCCCGGCTCAGGTGAGATTGTTCGGAGAACCGGGAGGTTACGGGCAGCCCGTAAGGAAGTTGGGTAACGTCGCCGCGACCACAGCCACGACCCGAGTCGCCGGAGCTCTCACCGACATGGCGATGAACGGCACGTTCCTCTAACCCTTAGGCTCAACCAGTTCGGTCCCGTAGGCCGATCCTCGAATAACCGGAAGCGGGCTTTGCCGCTTGCCCGTCGCGATCCTGAGTCCATCGTTCGATCAGCGAGTGTTCCTGACTTCCCGCACCGGATCGTCCCGTCGTCATGGGGGATGAGCGGCGCAGTGTCTGCGGTGGGCCGACTGTCCAAGGATGCACACGATAGGTAGTGACGAGTCACGCTCCGGCGAGCGGTGCACGGCCCAATGCCACTTAGCGATCCTTGCGGGCCTTTCGACTCGTACGCCGTCCGTGCCGATGATGAGGGACGCGGCCGCCAGTACCAGGAAGGCCAGCAGCTCGCTCCGTCCCGAGGCGAGTCCCGAGATACCGACGACGCCGAAAGTGAAGGCGATGATCAGATACGTGAGGTTCGGGCGCTTCTTCACGGTTCAACAGTAGGGGCTAGGCGAGGAGCCGGTTGTCGTGAGAGGAAGCGTGCGACGAGGAGCAGGCACTTGAGCACCGAGACCGAGAGGCACTCTCTGGCGGTGTCGGGCAGGCCGGCGCCCGAGCCGGCCACATGCGGTGGCGCGGCCGGCCGCTAACTTGGCGAGGCTGTACGTCCCTCATGGGCCAGATCCGGCGGGTGTAAATTGAGCTCACACGCAGCCATCGATGAAGACGTGCGCGGCGGGATGCAGCTGGAGCTCGCCGGGCAGGGCGGCCAGTCGCCAGCGGCCCGCACCCTCAGGAGCGCCATCGTGGCAGGTATTGGCATCACCTCGTGTCCACTGCGCGGCCATGTCGATCCGCGTGCTCTTCGATTCGCCGCCGCGGCGACGGCCGGCGTTCTCGTCATCGTGCTGCTCACCGTTGAGGCTGTTCGCCCCCTGGCGCTGGGGCTGCTCGCCTCACAGGCTGCGATGTTCGCCTTCACCGCATTCGTGAGCATGCACTGGTCCGTGTGGGCACAGTTCTTCGCCCGTGTCATCTGGCCCCGTCTCGGAGCCGCACCCGCGCTGGAGGACGCCCGCCCGGCGCGCTTCGCTCAGTTCATCGGTCTCGTGCTCACCGCTCTGGCGCTGCTCGCCTTCCTCATCGGCGTGGACGACGCGGGCAACAGCCTCACCGCCGTCGCTGCTGCCGGGTCCGTCCTCAGGGCGACCACTGGGTTGTGCCTAGGCTGCAGGATCTACGTGCTCGTTCGTCGGCTGCAGCACGCACGAGCCTGATCACTCGGTCCCGCACACGAGGCGGACACCTCGTGTCGGGCCCATCGCCTCGGAGGGCCATGTGGCGCTCCATTCACCCCTGTGTATAGTTATGCGGGTGACTGTATCTGTAGCCGTGGCCGGGGCCAGTGGGTATGCCGGGGGTGAGGTCCTGCGCCTCCTCCTCGCCCACCCTGAGGTCGAGATCGGCGCGCTCACCGCGAACGCTAGCGCCGGTGACCTCCTCGGGCAGCACCAGCCCCACCTCCTGCCGCTCGCCGACCGGCTCATCGAGCCCACCGACCCCACGCGCCTGGCCGGGCACGACGTCGTCGTCCTCGCGCTGCCGCACGGCGCCTCCGGCGAGCTGACCGACGCGCTCGCCGCGCTCGACGGCCCCACGCCGCTGCTCCTCGACTGCGGCGCCGACCACCGCCTCGAGCACGTCGCCGACTGGGACCACTTCTACGGCGGCACCTTCGCCGGCGCCTGGCCCTACGGCATGCCCGAGCTGCGGCACGCGGGGGAGAGCGGCACCGCCGCCGCGCAGCGTCGGATCCTGCGCGAGGCCCGCACCGTGGCTGTGCCCGGCTGCAACGTCACCGCCGTCACCCTCGCCCTCCAGCCCGGCGTCAGCGCCGGCGTCGTCGACCCGACCGACGTCGTCGCCGTCCTCGCCAACGGCTACTCCGGGGCGGGCAAGTCCCTCAAGCCGCACCTGCTCGCCTCCGAGGGCCTCGGCACCGCGACGCCCTACGCCGTCGGCGGCAGCCACCGCCACGTGCCCGAGATCGAGCAGAACCTGCGCCGCGCCGGCGCGGGCGACGTGCGCCTGTCCTTCACCCCCACCCTCGTGCCCATGGCGCGCGGCATCCTCGCCACCGTCACCGCGCCACTCACGCCGGGCACGACGACGGCGGAGGTCCGGGCCGCGTGGGAGGACGCCTACGCGGGGGAGACCTTCGTCCGCCTGCTGCCCGAGGGGCAGTGGCCCACCACGGCGGCCACCCTCGGCGCGAACACCGCCCACGTGCAGGTGACCGTCGACGAGCGCGCCGGCCGCGTCGTCGCCGTCTGCGCGATCGACAACCTCGTCAAGGGCACCGCCGGTGCCGCCGTCCAGTCCATGAACCTCGCGCTCGGCCTGCCCGAGCAGCTGGGCCTGACCACCGTGGGAGTCGCCCCGTGAGCGTCACCGCCCCCCAGGGCTTCCGGGCCGCCGGCGTCCCCGCCGGCCTCAAGAGCTCCGGCGGCAAGGACGTCGCGCTCGTCGTCAACGACGGCCCCGTCGCCGTCGCCGCCGCCGTCTTCACCACCAACCGCGTCGTCGCCGCCCCGGTCGTGTGGTCCCGCACCGCCGTCGGCGACGGGATCGCCCGCGCCGTCGTCCTCAACTCCGGCGGCGCCAACGCGTGCACCGGACCGGAGGGCTTCGCCGACACCCACGCCACCGCCGAGCACGTCGCCGAGCGCCTCGACGTCTCCAGCGGCGACGTCCTCGTCTGCTCCACCGGCCTCATCGGCGAGCGGCTCGACATGCCCGCCCTCACCGCCGGCATCGACGCGGCGGCCGCAGCGCTCTCGGCGGACGGCGGCCCGGACGCCGCCGAGGCGATCATGACGACCGACACCGTCGCCAAGACCGTCCACGTGCAGGGCGAGGGCTGGTCGGTGGGCGGCATGGCCAAGGGCGCGGGCATGCTTGCCCCGGCGCTCGCGACAATGCTCTGCGTCCTCACCACCGACGCCGAGCTCGACGCCGCCCAGGCCGATGCCATGCTCCGCGAGGCCACCCGGCTGAGCTTCGACCGGGTCGACTCCGACGGCGCGATGTCGACCAACGACACCGTCATCCTCCTCGCCTCCGGCGCCAGCGGCGTCCGCCCGGACCCTGCCGCCTTCCAGAAGGCGCTCACCGCCGCCACCCAGCAGCTGGCCCGCCAGCTCATCGCTGACGCCGAGGGAGCCAGCCACGACGTCGCCGTCACCGTGACCGGCGCGACGAGCGAGACGGCGGCGCTCGCCGTCGCCCGCGCCGTCACCCGCTCCAACCTCTTCAAGGCCGCGATGTTCGGCAACGACCCCAACTGGGGCCGCATCATCGCCGCCGCCGGCACCGTCCCCGAGGACGTCGCCCCCTACGACCCGCTGCTCCTCGACGTCACCATCAACGGTGTCCAGGTCTGCCGGGCCGGGGGCGTGGGGGAGGACCGCTCGCTCGTCGACCTCGCGGCGAGCCGCGAGGTGCACGTCGAGATCGCCCTCCACGCCGGGGACGCCCCGCCCGTCACCGTGTGGACCAACGACCTCACCCACGACTACGTCCACGAGAACAGCGCCTACTCGACATGACCGAGCTCCCCGACAGCCTGCGCCCGGACCAGAAGGCCGAGGTCCTCCTCCAGGCCCTGCCCTGGCTGCGCCGCTTCGCCGGCACGCGCGTCGTCATCAAGTACGGCGGCAACGCGATGGTCGACGAGAACCTCCAGCGCGCCTTCGCCGCGGACGTCCTCTTCCTCCACCAGGTCGGCATGCAGCCGGTCGTCGTCCACGGCGGTGGCCCGCAGATCTCCGCCATGCTCGACCGCCTCCAGATCGCCTCGGAGTTCCGCGGCGGCCTGCGCGTCACCACCCCCGAGGCGATGGCCGTCGTCCGGATGGTCCTCACCGGCCAGGTGCAGCGCGACCTCGTCTCCCTCCTCAACGTCGACACCGCCCACGCCGTCGGCATCTCCGGCGAGGACGGCGGGCTGCTGCGCGCCGAGCGCCGCACCGCCGTCGTCGACGGCGAGCCGGTCGACGTCGGCCTCGTCGGCGACGTCGTCGAGGTCCACCCCTCCGCCGTCGAGGACCTCCTCGCCGCCGGCCGCATCCCGGTGATCTCGACGATCGCGCCGGACATCACCGACCCCTCCCAGGTGCTCAACGTCAACGCGGACACCGCGGCCGCGGCGCTCGCCGTCGCGCTCGGGGCGCGCAAGCTCCTCGTCCTCACCGACGTCGAGGGCCTGTACCGCTCCTGGCCCGACCGCTCCTCGATCGTGCGGCGCATCGCCGCGAGCGAGCTCAGCGTCATGCTCCCCGACCTCGAGTCCGGCATGGTCCCCAAGATGGAGGCCTGCCTGCGCGCGGTGAGGGGCGGGGTGCCGCAGGCGCACATCATCGACGGCCGCCAGCCGCACTCGATGCTCCTCGAGATCTTCACCGACGAGGGCGTGGGCACCCTCGTCCTGCCCGACTGGGCCACTCAGTCCACCCACCCGGAGGCACCGTGAGCGACATCGTCCCCGAGACCCAGCAGCCGGCCGCCGTGTGGGCCGAGCGCTACACCGGCGCCCTGATGAACACCTTCGGCCCGCCCCAGCGCGTCCTCGTGCGCGGGGAGGGGGCGTGGGTGTGGGACGCCGACGGCGGCCGCTACCTCGACCTCCTCGCCGGCATCGCCGTCAACTCCCTGGGCCACGCGCACCCCACCCTCGTCTCCGCGGTCTCCGCGCAGCTCGGGACGCTGGGCCACGTGTCGAACTTCTTCGCCACGCCCACCCAGGTGCACCTCGCCGAGCGGCTGCTCGAGGTCGTCACGCCCGGTGGCGCGCCGGCCGGGTCGCGCGTGTTCCTCGCCAACTCCGGCACCGAGGCGATGGAGGCCGCCTTCAAGCTGGCCCGCCGCCACGGTGAGGGCAGCCGCCCGCGGATCCTCGCCCTCGAGGGCGCCTTCCACGGCCGGACCATGGGCGCGCTCGCCCTCACCCACAAGGCCGCCTACCGCGAGCCGTTCATGCCGCTGCCCGGCGGCGTCGAGCACCTGCCCTTCGGTGACGTCGACGCGCTGGCCGCCGCCATGGACGACGACGTCGCCGCCCTGGTCCTCGAGCCGCTGCAGGGGGAGGCGGGCGTGCGTCCGCTGCCTCCCGGCTACCTCGCCGCGGCTCGCGAGCTCACCTCCCGGCACGGCGCGCTGCTCATCCTCGACGAGGTCCAGACCGGCATGGGCCGGACCGGGCGGTGGATGGCCCACCACCACGACCACGTCGGCGGCGGGGTCGTGCCCGACGTCGTCGTCCTCGCCAAGGGGCTCGCGGGAGGGCTGCCGATCGGCGCCGTCGTCGCCCTCGGCGAGCACGCCGCCACGCTGCTCGGCCCCGGCCAGCACGGCAGCACCTTCGGCGGGAACCCCGTCGCCTCCGCCGCCGCGCTGGCGACCATGCACGTCATCGAGCGCGACGGGCTGCTCACCGCTGTCACCGAGCGCGGCCGCCAGCTGAGCGAGGGCGTCACCGCGCTCGGCCACCCGCTCGTCGCGGGCGTCCGCGGCGAGGGCCTGCTCCTGGCGATCATGCTCACCGAGGCGCTCGCGCCCCAGGTGGCGCAGGCGGCGCTCGCGGCCGGCTACATCGTCAACCCGGTCGCGCCCGACGCCGTCCGCCTCGCCCCGCCCTTCGTCCTCAGCCACGAGCAGGCCGCCGGCTTCCTCGCCGACCTGCCCGCCGTCCTCGACACCGCCGGAGGTGCCGCATGACCGCCCATTTCCTGCGCGATGACGACCTGTCCGTCGACGCCCAGCGCTCCGTGCTCCAGCTCGCCCTCGAGCTCAAGGCCGGCACGGTCGCCCCGCGCCCCTTCGAGGGCCGCTCCGTGGCGGTGCTCTTCGACAAGGCCTCCACCCGCACCCGGGTGTCCTTCTCCGTCGGGATCCACGAGCTCGGCGGCTTCCCGCTCGTCCTCGACTCCGCGTCCACCCAGGTGGGCCGCGGGGAGTCGGTGGAAGACACGGTCCGCGTCCTCGACCGGCAGGTCGCCGCCATCGTGTGGCGCACCTTCGCCCAGTCCGGGCTCGACCGGGCCGCGGCCGTCAGCGCCGTGCCGGTCGTCAACGCCCTCACCGACGAGTTCCACCCCTGCCAGATCCTCGCCGACCTCCAGACGGTCGCCGAGCACCGCGGCGGCCTGGCTGCCGACGGCCCCGCCCTCGCCGGCCGCTCCCTCGCCTACCTCGGTGACGGCGCCAACAACATGGCGCACTCCTACCTGCTCGGCGGTGTCACCGCCGGCATGGACGTGCGGATCGGGGCGCCCACCGACTACGCGCCCGACCCCGCCGTCGTCGAGCGCGCCCGCGCCATCGCGGCCGAGACCGGCGGCAGCGTGCTCGTGACGAGCGACGCCGACGAGGCCGTCGACGGCGTCACCGCCGTCGCCACCGACACGTGGGTGTCGATGGGCCAGGAGGACGAGGCCGGGGACCGCACCTCGCCCTTCGTCCCCTACCGCGTCGACGAGCGCCTCATGGCGCGCGGCGCGGACGCCGTCTTCCTCCACTGCCTGCCCGTGTACCGGGGGATGGAGGCGACGGCGGAGGTCGTCGACGGGCCGCAGTCGGTCATCTGGGACGAGGCGGAGAACCGCCGCCACGCGCAGAAGGCCGTCCTCGTCCACCTCCTCGGGGCGACGCCGTGAGCATGCCCGTCACCCGGCCGGCGCGCCACGCCCTCATCGCGCGCCTGCTCACCCACGAGCGCATCTCCTCCCAGAGCGAGCTGAGCGCCCAGCTGGCCGCCCACGGCGTCCAGGTGACCCAGGCGACGCTGTCGCGCGACCTCGTCGAGCTGCGCGCCGGGAAGATCACCCTGCCCGACGGTCGGCAGGTGTACGCCCTGCCGCAGGAGGGCGCGGCCGGCGCGATGGCCCCGCCCGTCGCACCCGAGCAGGGGCACAGCGCCGCGCGCCTGGCGCGCTGGTGCGCCGAGCTGCTCGTCTCGGCGGACCGGTCCGGCGCGCTCGTCGTGCTCCGCACCCCCGCCGGCGCCGCCCAGCTGCTCGCCTCCGCCGTCGACACCGCGGTCCTGCCCGGTGTCCTCGGCACCATCGCCGGGGACGACACCGTCCTCGTCATCGCCCGCGACGAGGAGGGCGGCGCCGAGCTCGCCGACCGTCTCCTCGCCCTCGCGGCCCCGACCACCCCTGGCCCGGCCCGCACGGCGGCCGACCGTACTCCCGCACCATCCATGGAAAGAGACCACGCATGACTGACAGCACCATCCCCGCGACCACCCCGACCTCCGGCAAGGAGCGGGTGGTGCTCGCCTACTCCGGCGGGCTGGACACCTCCGTGGCCATCGGCTGGATCGGCGAGCAGACCGGCGCCGAGGTCATCGCCGTGGCCGTCGACGTCGGTCAGGGCGGGGAGGACCTCGACGTCATCCGTCAGCGCGCCCTCGACTGCGGCGCCGTCGAGGCCTACGTCGCCGACGCCCGTGACGAGTTCGCCACCGAGTACTGCATGCCGGCGCTCAAGGCCAACGCCCTCTACCAGGACCGCTACCCTGTGGTCTCGGCGCTCTCGCGCCCGGTCATCGTCAAGCACCTCGCCCGCGCCGCCCGTCAGTTCGGGGCCACGACCGTGGCCCACGGCTGCACCGGCAAGGGCAACGACCAGGTCCGCTTCGAGGTCGGCATCACCTCCCTCGCGCCCGACCTCAAGTGCCTCGCGCCGGTCCGCGACCTCGCCCTCACCCGCGACGTCGCCATCGGGTACGCCGAGAAGCACAACCTGCCGATCGAGACGACGAAGAACAACCCGTTCTCCATCGACCAGAACGTGTGGGGCCGGGCCATCGAGACCGGCTTCCTCGAGGACATCTGGAACGCGCCCACCAAGGACGTCTACAGCTACACCGACGACCCGGCCTTCCCGCCGGTGCCCGACGAGGTCGTCATCACCTTCAAGGAGGGCGTCCCGGTCGCCATCGACGGCGTGCCCGTCACCCCGCTCCAGGCGATCCAGGAGCTCAACCGCCGCGCCGGCGCCCAGGGCGTGGGCCGCATCGACATCGTCGAGGACCGCCTCGTCGGCATCAAGTCCCGCGAGGTCTACGAGGCCCCCGGCGCGATCGCGCTCATCACGGCCCACCAGGAGCTCGAGAACGTCACCGTCGAGCGCGAGCAGGCGCGCTTCAAGAAGGGCGTGGACCAGCGCTGGACCGAGCTCGTCTACGACGGCCAGTGGTTCTCCCCGCTCAAGCGCTCCCTCGACACCTTCATCGACGACACCCAGCGCTACGTCACCGGCGAGATCCGCCTGCTCCTCCACGGGGGCCGCGCCGTCGTCACCGGCCGCCGCAGCGACACGAGCCTGTACGACTTCAACCTCGCCACCTACGACTCGGGCGACACCTTCGACCAGTCCAACGCCAAGGGCTTCATCGAGATCTACGGCCTGACCGCCAAGCTCGCCGCCGCCCGCGACGCCGCCTTCGGCAACGCCGTGGACCTCGGTTCCGGCTCGCTGGAGTCGAGCAATGGCTGAGGCACCGCTGAGCCTGTGGGGCGGGCGCTTCGCCGGCGGGCCGGCTGACGCGCTCACCGAGCTGTCCCGTTCGACGCACTTCGACTGGCGCCTGGCCCGCCACGACATCGCCGGCTCCCGGGCGCACGCCCGGGCGCTGGCGGCGGCGGGCCTGCTCGACGACGCCGAGCTCACCGGGATGCTCGAGGCGCTGGACCGCCTCGAGGCCGACGTCGTCTCCGGCGCCTTCGCACCCCAGCCCGACGACGAGGACGTCCACACCGCCCTCGAGCGCGGCCTCATCGAGCGTGCCGGCCCCGCGCTGGGCGGCAAGCTCCGCGCCGGGCGCTCGCGCAACGACCAGATCGCCACGCTCGTGCGCTCCTTCCTGCGCGAGCAGGCACGGCTGCTGGCCGGGGGAGTGCTCGACGTCGTCGGCGCGCTCGTCGACCAGGCTGCGGCGCACCCGGGCGCGGTCATGCCCGGACGCACCCACCTCCAGCACGCCCAGCCGGTGCTGCTGGCCCACCACCTGCTCGCCCACGCGTGGCCGCTGCTGCGCGACGTCCGGCGCTGGGTGGACTGGGACCGCCGCGCCGCGGTCTCGCCGTACGGCTCCGGCGCCCTCGCCGGCTCGTCCCTCGGGCTGGACCCGCGGGCGGTGGCGGCGGACCTCGGCTTCACCGACTCGGTGGAGAACTCCATCGACGGCACCGCCTCGCGCGACGTCGTCGCCGAGTTCGCCTTCGTCGTCGCGATGGTGGGCGTGGACCTCTCGCGGATCAGCGAGGACGTCATCGTGTGGGCCACCAAGGAGTTCGGCTTCGTCCGCCTCGACGACGCCTTCTCCACCGGCTCCTCGATCATGCCGCAGAAGAAGAACCCCGACGTCGCCGAGCTCGCGCGCGGCAAGGCCGGGCGCCTCATCGGCAACCTCACCGGTCTGCTCGCCACGCTCAAGGGCCTGCCGCTCGCCTACAACCGGGACCTCCAGGAGGACAAGGAGCCCGTGTTCGACGGCGTCGACACCCTCTCGGTGCTCCTCCCGGCCGTCTCGGGCATGGTCGCCACGCTCACCTT
The DNA here is from genome assembly GCF_014837105.1 of Oceanitalea stevensii. Classification (GTDB taxonomy): domain Bacteria; phylum Actinomycetota; class Actinomycetes; order Actinomycetales; family Actinomycetaceae; genus Oceanitalea; species Oceanitalea stevensii. The sequence continues at coordinate 9,900 of NZ_JACSPO010000020.1, forward strand.
CGACACGGCCCGGATGGCCGAGCTTGCCCCGCAGGGCTTCTCGCTGGCCACCGACATCGCCGAGTGGCTGGTGCGCCAGGGCGTCGCCTTCCGTGACGCGCACGAGATCGCCGGTGCGTGCGTCCAGGCCTGCGAGAACGCCGGGACCGAGCTGTGGGACCTCACCGACGACGAGCTCGCGGCGATCTCCCCGCACCTCACCCCCGAGGTGCGTGCGGTGCTCAGCGTCGAGGGCTCCGTGGCCTCCCGCAACGGGCGCGGGGGCACCGCGCCGGACCGGGTCGCCGAGCAGCTGGAGTCGGCCCGTGCCGCTCTCGCCCAGCTGCGCGCGTGGACGGGTGACGAGAGCGCCTGATGCTCGACCTCACCCGGGGATCGCTGGACGTGGCACCGCTCCTGCTCGGCGCGCACCTCACGGTGCGTGACGACGCAGGGGCGGTGACCGTCCGGCTCACCGAGGTCGAGGCCTACGACGGCGGCAACGACCCGGGCTCCCACGCCTACCGGGGCCTCACCCCGCGCACCGAGGTGATGTTCGGCCCGCCCGGGCGGCTGTACGTCTACTTCACCTACGGCATGCACTGGTGCGCCAACGTCGTGTGCGGGGAGGACGGGCGGGCCAGCGCCGTCCTGCTGCGCGCGGGGGAGGTGGTCGACGGCGTCGAGCTGGCGCGCTCCCGCCGCCCGGCCGCGAAGAAGGACGTCGACCTCGCCCGCGGGCCGGCCCGCATGGCCCAGGCCCTGGGCCTGGCGGGCCCGGACAACGGGGTGGTGCTCGCTCCCGGCGGCCGGGCAGAGCTCCTCGCCCCCGCCGACGCGGCGGAGGAGGTCGCCACCGGGCCGCGGGTCGGCGTCTCCGGCCCGGGCGGTGACGGCGAGACCTTCCCGTGGCGCTTCTGGCTCCCCGGCGACCCCACCGTCTCGACCTACCGAGCCGGGGTGCGCCGTCGTCGTCGCCCCGCGGACGGCGGACGAGCCGACGCGGCGGACGGGGCACACTAGTCCCGGGGCCGGACCGGTCCCGACCGACCAGGAAGGTACGCAGACGTGAGTGACATCCTCGAGGAGCTGGAGTGGCGCGGGCTCATCGCCCAGGCCACCGACCGCGACGCCATCGGCGCCGCCCTCGCCGCGGGACCGGTCACCTACTACTGCGGCTTCGACCCGACGGCGCCCAGCCTCCACCACGGGCACCTCGTCCAGCTCATCCTCCTGCGCCACCTCCAGCGCGCCGGCCACCGGCCGATCGCGCTCGTCGGCGGGGCCACCGGGCTCATCGGGGACCCGCGCATGTCGGGGGAGCGCACGCTCAACGACCGTGAGGTCGTGGGGCAGTGGACCGAGCGCCTGCGCCGGCAGATCGAGCCGTTCCTCGACTTCGAGGGCGAGAACGCCGCGCGGATGGTCAACAACCTCGACTGGACGAGCGAGCTCAGCGCCATCGACTTCCTCCGGGAGATCGGCAAGCACTACCGGCTGGGCACGATGCTCGCCAAGGACACCGTCGCCCGGCGGCTGGCCAGCGACGAGGGCATCTCCTTCACGGAGTTCAGCTACCAGATCCTCCAGGGCATGGACTTCCGGGAGCTGCACCGCCGCTACGGCTGCACCCTGCAGACGGGCGGCAACGACCAGTGGGGCAACCTGCTGTCCGGCGTCGAGCTCATCCGCAAGGCCGACGCCACGGGTGTCCAGGCGATGACCACCCCGCTCATCACCAAGGCCGACGGCACGAAGTTCGGCAAGAGCGAGGGCGGGGCGGTGTGGCTCGCGCCGGACATGATGAGCCCGTACGCCTTCTACCAGTTCTGGCTCAACACCGACGACGGCGACGTCGAGCGGTTCCTCAAGATCTTCACCTTCCGCAGCCGGGAGGAGATCGCCGAGCTCGTCACCGCGGTGGCCGAGCGGCCGCAGGCGCGGGAGGGGCAGCGGGCCCTCGCGCAGGACGTCACCACCCTGGTCCACGGGGCCGAGGCGACCGAGCGGGTGGAGCGGGCCTCGAGCGCCCTGTTCGGACGTGGGGAGCTGCGGGACCTGGATCCCGAGACGCTCGGGCACGCGGTGGCGGAGCTGCCTCGCGGGGAGGCGGTGGTGGGGGAGTCCAACCTCGTCGACCTCCTCGTGGCGACCGGCCTGGCGAACGGGCGCTCCGCCGCGCGCCGGACCATCGCCGAGGGCGGTGCCTACCTCAACAACGTCAAGCTCAGCGACGAGGACCACGTGCTCGCGCCGGAGGACCTGCTCGCCGGACGCTGGGTGCTCCTGCGCCGGGGCCGGCGCAACCTCGCGGTCGCCGAGGTCGCCGGCGCCTGACCGCCCGTGCTCACGACGACGCCCGCCTGCCCCCTCGGCCGGCGGGCGTCGTCGCGCCTCGGGCGCGCAC
>NZ_JACSPO010000021.1 GCF_014837105.1 Oceanitalea stevensii
CCCCCCCGCCCCCCCCCCCCCACCACCCCACGACGAGGATGACGATGACGACCACTGCCGCCGGGCCCCGCACCCGGCCCGAGGGCCGCCTGCTCGACTGGCGGCTCCTCGTCGGCGTCGCCGTCGTCGGCGCGCTCCTCGTCCTGTCCCTCTTCACCGGCGTCTACGACGTCGTCGGGTCCGAGGACGGCGCGCAGATGTTCGCCATCACGCGCGTCCCGCGGACCATCGCCCTCGTCCTCGCCGGGGCCGCGATGGCGATGTCGGGGCTCGTCATGCAGCTCCTCACCCAGAACCGCTTCGTCGAGCCGACGACGACGGGCACCACCGAGTGGGCGGGCCTGGGTCTGCTCGCGGTCACCATCCTCGTCCCGGGCGCGAGCATCGCCGCCCGGATGGGCGGGGCCATCGTCGCCTCCTTCATCGGCACGATGCTCTTCTTCCTCTTCCTCAGCCGCGTCTCGCTGCGCTCCTCGCTCATCGTGCCGATCGTCGGGATCATGCTCGGCGCCGTCGTCGGCTCGGTGTCGACCTTCATCGCCCTGCAGACCGACATGCTCCAGAACCTCGGCGTGTGGTTCGCGGGCAGCTTCACCTCGGTCCTGCGCGGCCAGTACGAGCCGCTGTGGATCGTCGCGGTGGTCGTCGTCGTCGTCTTCATCGCCGCGGACCGCTTCACCGTCGCGGGCCTGGGCAAGGAGGTCGCCACCAACGTCGGCCTCGACTACAACAAGGTCATCCTGCTCGGCACCGGCCTCATCGCCGTAGCGACGGGCGTGGTGACCGTCGTCGTCGGCAACCTGCCCTTCCTCGGCCTCATCGTCCCCAACATCGTCTCGCTCGTCCGCGGGGACGACCTGCGCAGCAACCTGCCGTGGGTCTGCCTCCTCGGCATCGGCATCGTCGCCGCCTGCGACCTCGTCGGCCGGACGATCATCATGCCCTTCGAGGTGCCCGTGTCCCTCATCCTCGGCGTCCTCGGCGCCGCCGTCTTCGTCCTCCTCATCCTCCGGCAGCGTCGTCGTGGTTAGCCTCCTGCCCGCGACGACGCGGACCACGCCCCGGACGACGCCCCCGCTGCCCGCCGCCGCGCCCCGCCGGCGCTCCTCGGGGCCGCTGCCCACCACCCGCTCCCGACGGCGCTACGTGGCCGTCGTCGTCACCCTCGCCGTCCTCGCGCTCGCGCTCGCGGCCGGACTGGTCGCGTGGGACAACCCCATGCCCGCCGGCTCCGACGGCTTCTGGCGCATCGCCCAGCTGCGGCTGAAGAACGTCCTCGTCATGGCGATCGTCGCCTTCTGCCAGGCGATCGCCACCGTGAGCTTCCAGACGGTGACGAACAACCGCATCATCACGCCCTCGATCATGGGCTTCGAGTCCCTCTACGTCGCGGTCCAGACCGCCGCCGTCTACTTCCTCGGCGCCGCCGGCATCGTCGCGCTCACCGGCCTGCCGCAGTTCGTCCTCCAGATCGGGCTCATGGTGGGCCTGGCCGTGGCCCTGTACGGCTGGCTGCTGTCCGGCAAGCACGGGAACCTCCACGTGATGCTCCTCATCGGGATCGTCATCGGCGGCGGCCTGGGCTCGGTGTCGACCTTCATGCAGCGGCTGCTCACGCCGAGCGAGTTCGACGTCCTCACCGCGCGCCTCTTCGGCTCGGTGACCAAGGCCGACGCCTCCTACCTGCCGGTGGCCGTCCCGCTCGTCCTCGTGGCCGGCGGGCTCCTGTGGGCGCGGGCCCGGCGGCTCAACGTGCTGGCCCTGGGCAAGGACGCGACGACGTCGCTGGGCCTGAGCCACCGCGGCGAGCTCGTCAAGGTGCTGCTCCTCGTCGCCGTCCTCATGGCCGTCTCGACCGCGCTCGTCGGGCCGATGACCTTCTTCGGCTTCCTCGTGGCGACCCTCGCCTACCAGTTCGCCGACACCCACGACCACCGCCACGTCTTCCCGGTGGCCGTGCTCGTCGGCTTCGTCGTCCTCGCCGGCGCGTACTTCGTCATGAACCACGTCTTCTACGCCCAGGGCGTCGTCTCGATCATCATCGAGCTCGTCGGCGGCACCGTCTTCCTCGTCGTCATCCTGCGGAAGGGACGCCTGTGATCACCCTGAGCGATGTCCGGAAGGACTACAGCAGCGAGGTCGTCATCGGCCCCGTCGACCTCACCATCCCGGCCGGCGGCATCACCGCCCTCATCGGCCCCAACGGGGCGGGCAAGTCGACGCTCCTCACGATGATCGGGCGGCTGCTCGGCCTGGACGCCGGCACCATCGAGATCGCCGGCTACGACGTGACGAGCACCGCCTCCAAGGACCTCGCCAAGATCGTCTCGGTGCTGCGCCAGGAGAACCACTTCATCACCCGGCTCACCGTGCGCCAGCTCGTCGCCTTCGGCCGCTTCCCCTACTCCAAGGGACGCCTCACCGCCGTCGACGAGGAGCTCGTCAGCCAGGCCATCGACTTCCTCGAGCTGGGGGACCTGGAGGACCGCTACCTCGACCAGCTCTCCGGCGGGCAGCGCCAGCGCGCCTACGTCGCCATGGTGCTGTGCCAGGACACCGAGTTCGTCCTCCTCGACGAGCCGCTCAACAACCTCGACATGCGCCACTCCGTGCAGATGATGAAGCACCTGCGCCGGGCCGCGGCCGAGCTGGGCCGCACGATCGTCGTCGTCCTCCACGACATCAACTTCGCCAGCCACTACGCGGACTACATCTGCGCGGTCAAGGACGGGAAGGTCGCCGAGTTCGGCACCTGCGAGTCGATCATGACCGACACGGTCCTCACGCGGGTCTTCGACACCCCCGTCCAGGTCATCGACGGGCCCAACGGCGCGCTGGCCGTCTACTACTGACGGCGGCTCCCGGCACGCGAGACCCCCGGCCGGTGCCGCGGCCGGGCGCCGTAGACTGCTCCGGTGCCTCCCACCTCTCTCCCGGTGCGTCCGGACCTGGCGGGCCTGACCCCCTACGGGGCCCCGCAGCTCGACGTCCCGGTGCTCCTCAACGTCAACGAGAACCCCCACCCGCCGTCGGCGGAGGTCGTCGCCGACCTCGCCGCCGCCGTCGCGGAGGTGGGCTCCGGGCTCAACCGTTACCCGGACCGCGACTTCCTCGCGCTGCGCGCCGACCTCGCCGACTACCTCGGTGTCGAGTCCGGCGCCACCGGCCTGGGCGCCGAGAACGTGTGGGCCGCCAACGGCTCCAACGAGGTCATGCTCCACCTCCTCCAGGCCTTCGGGGGCCCGGGCCGCACCGCGCTGTCCTTCGCGCCCACGTACTCGATGTACCCCGAGTACGCCCGCGACACGATGACGGCGTGGGTGACCGGCCGCCGCGAGGCGGACTTCACCCTCGACCCGGAGCACGCCGTCGCCCAGCTGCGCGAGCACCGCCCCGCCGTCGTGCTCCTCGCCAGCCCCAACAACCCCACCGGCACCGCGCTGCCGCTCGCGACGATCGAGGCCGTCGCCGAGGCGGCGCTCACGACCGGGCCGGCGGGTGCCGACGGCGCCCCCACGGCGAGCGTCGTCGTCGTCGACGAGGCCTACGCCGAGTTCCGTCGCGAGGGCACCCCAAGCGCCCTGGCGCTGCTCGACCGCTACCCGCACCTGGCCGTGAGCCGGACGATGTCCAAGGCCTTCGGCCTCGCCGGCGCCCGCGTCGGCTACCTCGCGGCGGCGCCCGAGCTCGTCGACGTCCTGCGGGTCGTGCGCCTGCCGTACCACCTGTCCGCCGTCACCCAGGCCGTCGCGCGGGCCGCGCTGCGCCACCGCGGCGCCCTCATGGCGCAGATCGCCGAGCTGCGCGCCGAGCGCGACCGCACGGTGACGTGGCTGCGCGAGCAGGGCCTCACGGTCGCGGACTCCGACGCGAACTTCGTCCTCTTCGGCCACCTCGAGGACCGTGAGAGGGTGTGGCAGGGGCTGCTGGACCGCGGAGTTCTCATCAGGGTCGTCGGTCCGCCAGGATGGTTGCGGGTATCGATCGGTACCGCTGCGGAGATGGCCGCCTTCCGGGTGGCCCTACAGGAGGTGCTCGGGCTGTGACTGGGACGCGAACCGCGCGACTGGAGCGCACGACCTCGGAGTCGAGCGTCGTCGTCGAGCTCGACCTGGACGGCACCGGCCGGACCGACATCTCGACGACGGTGCCCTTCTACGACCACATGCTCACCGCGCTGGGCAAGCACTCCCTCATCGACCTCACCGTCCGCGCGACGGGCGACACCCACATCGACGCCCACCACACCGTCGAGGACGTCGCCATCACCCTGGGCGAGGCGCTCAAGGTGGCGCTGGGGGACAAGCGGGGCATCTCCCGCTTCGGTGACGCGCTCGTCCCGCTGGACGAGGCGCTGGCGCAGGCCGTCGTCGACGTCTCCGGGCGGCCCTACCTCGTCCACAGCGGCGAGCCCGCCGGGCAGGAGTACCACCTCATCGGCGGCCACTTCACCGGCTCGCTCACCCGCCACGTCCTCGAGTCGATCGCCCACCACGCGGCCATCGCCATGCACGTGCGCGTCCTCGCCGGCCGCGACCCGCACCACATCGTCGAGGCGCAGTTCAAGGCCGTCGCGCGGGCGCTGCGCCTCGCCGTCGCACCCGACCCGCGCGTCGAGGGGATCCCCTCGACCAAGGGAGCACTGTGAGCGAGATCCCGGCGGTCGCCGTCGTCCTCACGCCGGTCGCGTCCGCGTCGGCGCTCGCGGGGCTGTGCGCCATGCAGGACGTCGACGTCCACGTCGTGCCCTCACGCTCCGGTGCCGTCGCCGTCGTCGAGCTCGAGCCCGCCCCGGAGGCGCCGCCGTCGGACGACTGGGACATCGGCGAGCTCCTCGGCGCCACCGGTGAGGAGGTGCCCGCCGCCGCCGACGAGGTGGCCCGCACCCTGTCCCGGCTCACCAAGGCCGGCGTCGTGCTCATCACCGCCTCCCTCGCCCAGGACGCCGGCTTCGAGCGCGGCCTGTCCGGGCAGCTCACCGCCCGCCGGTACGCCGGCGGGGAGCGCGGGGAGGACGTCGCCGTGGGGCTCGTCCTCGCCGGCGCCGACGACGTCGTGGAGGACCTCGTCCTCGGCCGCGTCCGGGTGACCGACGTGCCCGGCCACGCACGCTCGGGCGACCTCCCGCGCTGGAAGGCAGCGCGGATGTTCGCCAAGGGCCTGCGCAAGCCCCGGCCCTGAGCGCGTAGACTCCTGCGGTGACCAGCCAGCCGAACGTCGTCGTCCTCGACCACGGCTCGGGCAACGTCCGCTCGGCCGTCCGGGCGATCGAGCGTGCCGGGGCCCACGTCGAGCTCACCTCGGACCCCGACGTCGTCGCCGAGGCGGACGGCCTCGTCGTCCCCGGTGTCGGGGCCTTCGCCGCCGTCATGCGCCAGCTGCGCGAGGTCGGCGGACCCCGCATGATCGAGCGCCGCCTCGCCGGCGGACGCCCCGTCCTGGGCATCTGCGTCGGCATGCAGGTGATGTTCGCCGCGGGCAAGGAGCACGGGGAGCACGCGTCCGGCCTGGACCAGTGGCCCGGCACCGTCGACCGGCTCGCCGCCCCGATCGTCCCCCACATGGGCTGGTCGCCCGTCCGTGCGCCCGAGGGCAGCACCCTGTTCGACGGGCTGGAGGACGAGCGCTTCTACTTCGTCCACTCCTACGCCGTCCAGGAGGACCCGACGTCGGACTTCGAGTCCGGCTCGCCGCTCGAGCGCCCCCTCGTCACGTGGGCCGAGCACGGCACCCCCTTCGTCGCCGCCGTCGAGAACGGCGCGCTGTCGGCCACCCAGTTCCACCCCGAGAAGTCCGGCGAGGCCGGCATCCAGCTGCTCCGCAACTGGCTGAGCACCCTGCGCTGACGCGCCGCGCGTCGCGCCGACCGAGGAGAATGTGCATGTCCCGCCGCCTTGAGCTGCTCCCTGCCGTCGACGTCGTCGACGGGCAGGCCGTCCGCCTCGTCCAGGGCGAGGCCGGCTCCGAGACCTCCTACGGCGACCCGGGGGAGGCGGCCCGCGCGTGGGCCGAGCAGGGCGCGGAGTGGATCCACCTCGTCGACCTCGACGCCGCCTTCGGGCGCGGCTCCAACGCCGAGCTGCTCGCCCGGATGGTCGACGAGCTCGACGTCGCCGTCGAGCTCTCCGGCGGCATCCGCGACGACGAGAGCCTCGCGCGCGCCCTGGACACCGGCGCCCGCCGCGTCAACCTCGGCACCGCGGCGCTCGAGAACCCCGAGTGGACCGCCAAGGCCATCGCCCGCCACGGCGACCGCATCGCCGTCGGCCTGGACGTGCGCGGCACGACCCTCGCCGCCCGCGGCTGGACCCGCGAGGGCGGGGACCTGTGGGACGTGCTCGCGCGCCTGGACGCCGACGGCTGCGCGCGCTACGTCCTCACCGACGTCAAGAAGGACGGCATGCTCACCGGCCCGAACCTCGACCTCCTGCGTGAGGTGTGCGAGCGGACCGAGGCCCCCGTCGTCGCCTCCGGCGGCGTCTCCTCCCTCGAGGACATCGCCGCCCTGCGCACGCTCGTCGACGCGGGCGTCGAGGGGGCCATCGTCGGCAAGGCCCTGTACGCCGGTGCCTTCACCCTTCCCGAGGCGCTGGACGTCGCGGGGCGTCCGTGAGCCCGCTTCCCCCCGCGATGATGCCCGGCGGCCAGGCGGACTCCGCCGGCCAGCCGTGGGCCGGCCGCACCCTCAAGGCGAACCCCTTCTCCGGTGACGACGGGACGGCGCCCGCCGAGCTCGTCGAGGCGCTCGGCGCCGCCGACGAGGCGGAGCGGCTCGTCGCCGTCGCCGACGTCCTGCGCACGGCGCGGGTCATCGTGCCGGTCGTCGCCCACGCCCACCCCGGGCTCGAGGAGGACGGCTCCGTCGCCGGGCACACGAAGCACGGCTCGGGGGACCCGCAGACCGACGCCTGCGCCTCCGCCGCCATGGTCTCCGTGCGCACCCCCGACGGGCGGGCGGCGCTGCCCGTCTTCAGCTCGGTCGAGGCGATGCAGGCGTGGGACGCGACCGCCCGGCCCGTCCCGGTCGAGGGGGTGCGCGCCGCCCTGGCGGCCGTGTCCGACGCCGACTCGATGCTCGTCCTGGACGCCGCCGGACCGGTGACGGTGCTCCTCGGGCGGCCCGCCGTGTGGTCGATCGTCCACAACGAGCCGTGGCTGCCGTCGTGGCGCGACCCCGAGCTCACCCAGGTGGCCGTCGACGCGCTGCGCGGGATCACCGAGCTCACCGCGGTCCGCCTCGAGCGGGGGGAGCGCAGCGAGCTGCGGGCCCTGCTCGCCCTGGCGCCGGGCCTCAGCCGCGAGCAGATGATGGACGCCGTCACCCGCGCCCAGGAGGCGCTGAGTGCCGACCCCGTCTTCACCGACCGGGTCGACTCCCTCGAGCTGTACCCGATGGCCGTCGCCGGCTGAGGCTCAGTCCCCGGCGGAGTCCCGGCACGAGGTGATCGGCTCGAAGGCCTCCTCGGCGAGGAGGTCGTGGAGCGTGCTCACCGGCACGAGGTAGCTGTTGCCCCACACGTCCATCGCGTAGACGACGCCGACGACCTGTCCGTCGCTGCCGAGGACCGCGCTGCCCGAGGACCCGTGGTCCACGCGCGCGTTGGACCGGCCGACCATGCCGAGGTCCGAGCCGAGCGTGTCGAGCTCGTAGCCGAGCACCGAGCCGGCCGCCGTCGTCAGCTGGCCACCGCGCGGGTAGCCGACGACGGTGATCTCGTCGCCGACGGCAGCGTCGACCTCCGCGAGGCCCGGCACCGTGGTGAGGGGCTCGGCGGTGCGCAGGAGGGCGAGGTCGGCGACGTCGGCGACGCCCGCGGAGACCGCGTCGATCTCCCGGCCGTCGTAGGTCGTCACCTGGAGGCGGTCGGCGTCGTCGACGACGTGCCGGTTGGTGATGACGGTGCGCTCGTCGAGGGCGAAGCCCGACCCGGTCGTCAGCTCCCCGCACCCGACGTTGCGGATGCGGACCGCCATCCGCTCGGCCGCGTCCACGCCGTCGGGGGACAGGGCGCCGGGGTCGGCGAGGTGGGGCGCCTCGACGTCGGGGACGAAGTCGTCGGGCAGGTCGCCGGGCATCGCGGGCACGACGCCGCAGCCCGCGAGGACGGCGAGCGTGGCGAGCCCGAGGGCGGCGCGGCGCGCGGTCCTCACTGGTCGTCCAGCCTCTCCTGCAGGCTCGTGTGAGCCTCCTCCGCGAGGGCGCAGCGGCCCGCCACCTCCTCGCGCAGCGCGGCGACGTCGACCTCCGGCGCCTCGGGCTCCTCGTCGTCCGCGTCGGCATCGGCGTCCTCGCCGGCCGAGGCCGAGGCCGACGGCGTGGGCGACGGCGTGGGCCGGGCCGCCTCCTCCAGGTGCGTGATGAGGTCCTCCTGGCCGGCGATGCACTCGTCCATCGCCCCCGCCACGGCAGCCGCGTTCGCCGAGAGCTGGGCCTGGTACTCGGCCACCTGCCGCTGCACCTCGCGGTCGTCGCCCGTCTGGGCGACGGCGTCGGCGAGCTCGTGGATCTGCCCCTGGGCGACCTCGAGCTGGCTCTCCACGAGCGCGAGGGTGCTGCGCGACTCCTCGAGGTCGGCGCGCGCCTGGCCGAGCTCGCCGCCCAGGTCCCGGGCGGTCTCCTCGAGCGTCCCCGCCCGGTCCTCCCAGGCACGTGCGAGGGCGAGCAGGTAGCCGGCCGCGGCGAGGGAGAGGACGAGCGCGACGGCGAGCACGGGCACGACCCACCGGCGACGGCCGTGATCTCGCGCACCGTCCTGCTCCTCCTGGCCCACAACGGCCGGGAACTCCGCGGGTACGCTGGGGACCGGGGCTGTCTCGGGGCCCTGGTCCCTGTGCGTCCGGCTGCTCATGCGTGCTAGTCTCTCAGACTGACCGACCGGAACGCGTGTTCCGGTGTGCAAGCGGAGATTCTCCCACCTTGTCTCGACAGTCTCGCAAGAGCGACAGAGTCCGGGTCCAAAGGTCGCTGAGGGGTAACCCTCGGCACGGGTGACACCGTGCAGCGACCCCTGTGAGGCCTCCGTACGCACCTGTGGACGGAGGCCTTCTTCGTTCGCAGACAGCGACGAGCAGGAGGAGCAGCACATCAGCGAGCCCCGTATCAACGACCGCATCCGTGTGCCGGAGGTCCGCCTTGTCGGACCCGGCGGCGAGCAGGTGGGCGTTGTCCGTGTGGAGGACGCCCTGCGTCTGGCCCAGGAGGCCGATCTCGACCTCGTGGAGGTCGCACCCGATGCGCGTCCGCCCGTGGCCAAGCTCATGGACTACGGCAAGTTCAAGTACGAGTCGGCCCAGAAGGCGCGCGACGCCCGTCGCAACCAGGTCAACACCGCGCTCAAGGAGATCCGGTTCCGCCTCAAGATCGACCCGCACGACTACGCGACCAAGAAGGGTCACGTCGTGCGGTTCCTCGAGGGCGGCGACAAGGTCAAGGTCATGATCATGTTCCGTGGCCGCGAGCAGTCGCGCCCGGAGATGGGGATGCGGCTGCTGCAGCGTCTCGCCGAGGACGTCAGCGACCTCGGCTCCATCGAGAGCTCGCCCCGTCTCGACGGGCGCAACATGACGATGGTCATCGGCCCGCACAAGAAGAAGCAGGGCGGCCGCAGCGACCAGCGCCGCGCCCGCGACAAGCGGGAGGCCGACCAGGCTGCCCAGGGCGACGCCCCGCAGGCCGCCGAGAACACCCCGGTCAACGACGAGGCCACCCAGGCCCCGGACGAGGCCACGCAGGAGGCGTAGCAGCCGCTACGTCAAAGCCAGGTACCGGCGCGAGCCGGCAGACACGGCCGTGCCCCGGCGCGGCCCGAATGAGGAAGACGATGCCGAAGAACAAGACGCACTCCGGTGCCAAGAAGCGCTTCCGGGTCACCGGCAGCGGCAAGCTCATGCGTGAGCAGGCGAACCGCCGGCACCTCCTCGAGGGCAAGTCCAGCCAGCGGACCCGCCGCCTGGCCATGGACAAGGCGGTCGCTCCGGCGGACGCCCCCGGGATCAAGAAGCTTCTCGGCAAGTAACAAGCCGCCCCATACTGAAGGAGAAACGACGTGGCACGCGTCAAGCGGGCGGTCAACGCCCATAAGAAGCGCCGGACGACACTCGAGCGCGCCAGCGGTTACCGCGGCCAGCGCTCGCGTCTGTACCGCAAGGCCAAGGAGCAGGTCACTCACTCCCTGACCTACAACTACCGCGACCGCAAGGCCCGCAAGGGTGACTTCCGGCGGCTGTGGATCCAGCGCATCAACGCTGCGGTCCGCTCCGAGGGCATGACCTACAACCGCTTCATCCAGGGCCTCAAGGCCGCGGGTGTCGAGGTGGACCGTCGTATGCTCGCCGAGCTCGCGGTGAACGACGCGGCGGCTTTCGCCCAGCTCGTCGAGGTGGCCAAGGCCAACCTGCCCGAGGACGTCAACGCGCCTGCCGCCTGACGTTCCTCATGACCGAACGCCCGGACCTGCTGACCAACCCCCGATCCGATCGGGTGCGGATGGTCAAGCGGCTGTCCGGGCGTTCGGCGCGTCTGCGCCACGGCCAGTTCCTCGTCGAGGGACCGCAGGGCGTGCGGGAGGCCGTGCGCCACGCCCCTGAGCGGGTGCGCGACCTCTACCTCACCGAGGACGCCGCCGACCGGTACCCGGAGATCCTCGCCGCCGCCCGCGGGGCGGTGGCCCACGTCCACCTCTCCACCCCCGAGGTGCTCGCGGCGATGAGCGGGGACGCCCAGGGCGTCCTCGCCGTCGTCCACACCGAGGCGGCGTCGCTGCCGGGCCGCGGGCTGCGCCTCGTGGCGGTCCTGCCGTGGGCGGCCGACCCGGGCAACCTCGGCACCATCGTCCGCGCCGCGGACGCAGCGGGGGCCGACGCCGTCGTGCTGGGCCCCGGCAGCGTGGAGCCTTTCAACCCCAAGGCCGTGCGCTCGACCGCCGGCTCGCTGTTCCACCTGCCGGTGGTCCCCGTGGAGGACCTCGCGGCGACGGTCGGCGCCCTGCGGGCCGACGGCGTCCAGGTGCTCGCCGCGGCCGCCGACGGTGAGTGGGACCTCGACACCCTCGCCGACGCGGCGCGCCGCGCCCGGCCCCCCC
>NZ_JACSPO010000022.1 GCF_014837105.1 Oceanitalea stevensii
GCACGGTCACGGTGACGGCACGGGCCCTGGCGGGCTTCGTCCTCGCCGACGGGACCACCGAGTGGACCCACACCTTCACCGACGGTGAGGAGCCGGACCCGGTCGAGGTGACCCCGCTGCCGGTGAGCTTCACCGACCGGTCGGGCTTCGCGAACGACACGTTCACGATCCCCGCGGTCGACGGCGTCGAGTACGTCGTCGACGGTGAGGTCCTCGACGCCGGGACCTACCCGGGTGAGGGCACCGTCGAGGTGACCGCGCGTGCGACGGAGGGCTTCGTGCTCGCCGACGGCGCGCAGGCGGAGTGGTCCTTCACCTTCTCCACCGCCGGCGGGCAGCCGCAGCCGGACCGCCGCACGGCCGAGTTCCACCTGTCCAACACGTGGCGGGGCTCGACGGACGTCCACTTCATGTACGGCCGCTGGACCGACGAGGTGCTCATCGGTGACTGGGACGGGGACGGGACGGACACGATCGCGGTGCGCCGCGGGAACGTGTTCCACGTGTCCAACGCCCAGCAGGGCGGGGACGCCGACGTGGTCCTCACCTACGGCCGGCCCGGTGACGTCATCCTCGTGGGTGACTGGGACGGGGACGGGACGGACACCTTCGCGGTGCGCCGTGGCAACGAGTACCACGTGAAGAACTCGCTGCGTGGCGGGGACGCGGACTCGGTGTTCCGTTACGGCCGGGCCGCTGACCAGGTGCTGGTCGGCGACTGGGACGGCAACGGGTCGGACACCTTCGCGGTCCGCCGCGGGGCGACCTACCACGTGAAGAACTCCCTGCGTGGCGGGGACGCCGACGTGGTGTTCACCTACGGTCGGGCGGGCGACGTCGTGCTCGCCGGTGACTGGGACGGTGACGGCCGGGACACCTTCGCGGTGCGCCGCGGGGCCACGTACCACGTGAACAACTCCCTGCGTGGCGGGGACGCGGACCGCGTGGTGACCTTCGGACGCGCCGGCGACGAGGTCCACGTGGGTGACTGGGACGGCAACGGGACCGACACCCTCGGTATCCGCCGGCCCGTCGGTGCCGCGCCTCAGGCGCCCGCCGCCACCGGGGCGAAGGAGGTGCGCTCGGTCGCCAAGCTGAGCTGACCCACCACCTGGGAGGGCCCGTAGCCGATCACCGGCTACGGGCCCTCTCGCGTGCCGGCACCCCATTTTCCCCTTTTGGTTGACGGGTACCCAAAAAGCGCCCTACGCTGCGAGCACGCACGACCGACTTACCCCTCTGCCGTCCACCCGCGAGGCGATCCCTCGAGGACGGCTATCGCCGCGGCCAACGCTGGTTCGTGGCACGTGCTTTTCAGACACACAGTTTCGAGGAGGAAACGTGGTCAGACGACCCATGTCCGGGCGGTGGTGGGCCCGGGGCGCGAGCACCGTGCTCGCCAGTGCCCTGGTGCTCCCGCTCGCGATGAGCGGCGCCAGCGCCGACACCACACCCCCGCCGGAGGACGAGGCGTTCAGCGCTCTCGTCTTCAGCAAGACCGCTGCCTTCCGCCACGGCTCGATCCCCGCGGGCATCGCGGCGATCGAGGAGCTCGGCGAGGAGAACAACTTCGAGGTCACGGCCACGGAGGACGCCGGCGCGTTCACCGCCGAGAACCTCGCCCAGTACGACGTCGTCGTGTGGCTCTCCACCACCGGTGACGTCCTCAACGCGTCGCAGCAGACCGCCTTCGAGGAGTACATCCAGAACGGCGGCGGCTACGCCGGCATCCACGCGGCGAGCGACACCGAGTACGAGTGGCCCTGGTACGGCGAGCTCGTCGGCGCCTACTTCGCCAGCCACCCGCCCGGGACGCCCGAGGCGACCGTCATCGTCGAGGACCCGGCGCACCCCTCCACCGAGCACCTGCCCGCCGAGTGGGAGCGGACGGACGAGTGGTACTCGTTCCGGACCAACCCGCGCGGTGACGTCCACGTCCTCGCCTCCCTCGACGAGTCGACCTACGACGCCGGCAGCGGCGCGATGGCGCCGGACCACCCGATCGCCTGGTGCCAGGACTACGACGGCGGACGCGCCTGGTACACGGGCGGCGGGCACACCGACGCCTCCTTCCAGGAGCCGGAGTTCCGCGAGCACATCCTCGAGGGCCTGCGCACCGCGGCCGGGGTCGTCGACGCCGACTGCTCCGCCACCCTCGACGAGAGCTTCGACAAGGTCGCCCTCGACCTCAACACCCAGAACCCGATGGACCTGGAGCCGGCGCCGGACGGGCGCACGATCTACATCGAGCGCGACGGCCGTGTGCAGATCGTTCAGCAGAACGGTGGCACGGTGACCGCCGGCACGATCCCCGTGACGCAGGTCCAGGAGTTCGGCCTCCTCGGCATCGAGCTCGACCCCGACTTCGAGGACAACGGCTGGATCTACTTCTACTACTCGCCGACCGGTTCGTCCTCCGACCGGGTCTCCCGCTTCACGCTCGAGGAGAACACCCTCGACCTTGACAGCGAGGAGGTCCTCCTCGAGGTCGAGGTGCAGCGCGACGAGTGCTGCCACGCCGGTGGTGCTCTCCAGTTCGACGGTGAGGGCAACCTCTACATCGCGACGGGTGACAACACCAACCCCTTCGCGTCCGACGGCTTCAGCCCGATCGACGAGCGACCCGGCCGTGAGGCCTGGGACGCGCAGCGGACCTCGGGCAACACCAACGACCTGCGCGGCAAGATCCTGCGGATCACCCCGCAGGACGACGGCACGGTCACGATCCCCGAGGGCAACCTCTTCCCGGCGGGGACCGAGCTGACCCGTCCCGAGATCTTCGCGATGGGCTTCCGCAACCCCTTCAAGATCGGCCTCGACCCGCGCACCGACACGCTGCTCGTCGCCGACTACGGCCCCGACTCCGGCTCGACCAACCCGAACCGGGGACCGGCCGGCATGGTCGAGTGGAACATCGTGCAGGAGCCCGGCAACTACGGCTGGCCCCACTGCGTCGGTGACAGGGAGGGCTACCGCGACTACAACTTCGCGACCCAGCAGTCCGGCCCGGCCTTCGACTGCGCGGGCGGCCCGACGAACGACTCGCCCAACAACACCGGGCTCACCCAGCTGCCGCCGGTCGTGCCGGCGACGGTCTGGTACCAGAACAACAACCAGCGGAACAACGCCCCGGAGATCGGTTCCGGTGGTGGCGCTCCGATGGCCGGCAGCGTCTACGTCTACGACGAGGAGCTCGCCTCCACCCGCAAGTGGCCCGCCTACTTCGACGGCAAGGCCGCCTTCGCCGAGTGGAACACCGGCAAGCTCTTCAGCTTCCAGATGTCCGACGACTCCAGCGAGCTCATCGACATCAACCGGATCCTCTCGAGCTTCTCCTTCGCCCGTCCGCACGCCCTCGAGTGGGGCGCCGACGGCGCGCTGTACATCATCGAGTGGGGCTCGGGCTTCGGTGGCAACAACGCCGACTCCGGCGTCTACCGCATCGACTACCTGGCGGGCCAGCGGGCGCCGATCGCGCGCGCCGAGGCCGACGTCACGAGCGGGCCGCTGCCCCTCGAGGTGACCTTCAGCTCCGCGGGGTCGCGTGACCCCGAGGGCGGCGCGATCACCTACGCGTGGGACTTCGGCGACGGTGAGACGTCGACCGAGGCCAACCCGACCCACACCTACACGGAGGCCGGCAACTACACGGCCCGGCTCACCGTGACGAACGCGGACGGGGTCGAGACCGTGGCCACGGTCCTCATCGCGGCGGGCAACACCGCGCCGACGATCACCGTCGAGACGCCCCCCAACGGTGGCTTCTTCAACTTCGGTGACGTCATCGAGTACAAGGTGACGGTCACCGACCCCGAGGACGGGGAGATCGACTGCCAGGACGTCATCGTCCAGCCGGCCCTCGGCCACGACGAGCACGCCCACCCGTACAACCAGTACCGCGGCTGCGAGGGCGCGATCCCGGTCAACGGGGACACCGGCCACATCGGCGCGAACATCTTCGGTGTCATCACCGTGACGTACACCGACCAGGGCGCCGAGGGCGTCGACTCGCTCACCACGCAGGAGGTGCTCATCCTCCAGCCCAAGCGCAAGGAGGCCGAGTACTTCGCCGAGACCGGTCGCCTCGAGGGGTCGACCAGCTCGGGTGACGCCGGCGTCCAGCTCGAGGACACCACGGACACCGGCGGTGGCCAGAACGTCGGCTTCGCCGAGGTCGACGACTGGTTCTCCTTCGACCCGACCAACCTCACCGGCATCGACTCGATCCGCGTCCGCGGCGCGTCGGAGCCCGGGGGCACCGTCGACATCCGTACCGGCTCGCCGGACGGGCCGTCGATCGGTTCGGTCACCGTCCCGGTGGGTGGTTGGCAGCAGTGGGCCAGCTACGACGTCGAGCTGCCCGACGACGTCACCACCGAGTCCGGTCCGCTCTACTTCGTCACGACGAGCGGCCAGGCCAACATCAACTGGGTCGAGTTCATCGGACGGGGCGTCACGGACAACGCGAGCCCGCAGGTCGAGGTCACGACGACCGAGACCACGGGCACGGCACCGCTGGCCGTGAGCTTCACCGCCACGGCGACCGACCCCGACGACGACACGCCGCTCACCTACGCGTGGGACTTCGGTGACGGGACCACGGCCGACACGGCTCAGGCCTCGCACACCTACACCGCACCCGGCCGCTACACCGCGACCGTGACGGTGACCGACGCCCGCGGGGCCCAGACGACGGAGTCCGTCGAGGTGTCCGTCACCGCGCCGGGCCTGCAGTGCCTCGACGGTCGTTCCGACGGCTTCGACGGCGATGCGCTCGACACCGACCGCTGGGACGGTTCGCTGCGTGTGAACCAGGACCTCCGGGTGGAGGACGGCGCTCTCGTCATCCCGACGTCGGCGACGGACATCTACGGGACCGACAACGGCAACGTGCCGAACATCGTCCTGCAGGACCTGCCCGACGGGCCCTTCACGGCGACCAGCCGGCTCACGCTCAACGGTGCGGAGGCCTACCAGCAGGGCGGCCTCCTCATCTACGGCGACGCCGACAACTACGCCAAGATGGTCCTCTCCGGACGCAGCACGTCCGGGTCGGACCCCGCCAGCCGGGTCTTCCAGTTCATCCGCGAGGAGGCCGGCGCCCCCAACGAGGTTGCCGCGTCGATGAGCCCTGCGCTGGGCGCCGACTACCCGAGCACGGTGTGGGTGCGCTTCGTCAGCGACGGTGAGAACCTCACCGCCTCGTACAGCTCGAACGGGACCGACTTCACCGACATGTCGGAGACGAAGTCCCTCGAGGGCATCGAGAACCCGAAGATCGGTCTGTTCGCCCTCCAGGGCGCCGGCCGGTCGCAGGCCCCGGTCGACGTGGAGTTCGACTACTTCCAGATCGTGCCGGACGACTCCGTGCCGCCGGTCGACCCGAGCGACGAGTTCGACGGCTCCGCCCTCGACGGCTGCCGCTGGGACGTCGTCCGCCCCGACCCGGAGCACATGCGGGTCGTGGACGGTCACCTCGAGCTCGACGCCACCACCGGTGACATCTACGGCACCGACAACGGCACGCCGGGCAACTTCGTCGTGCAGGACCTCGGCGAGGGTGACTGGACGGTGGAGACCCTGGTCGACGCCTCGACGCTCACCCGCCAGTACGAGCAGGGCGGTCTGATCGCCTACGTCGACGACGACAACTACGTCAAGTTCGACATCTCGGCCCGCAACAACCCCGGGAGCGCGCTCACGCTCGGTCTCGAGGTCCTCAGCGAGGTCGGCGGAGCCATCCAGAGCCCGCAGCCTGCCGCGACCGTGCAGCAGGCGGTCTGGCACCTGCGCCTGGAGAAGGTCGGCAACGACTTCACCGGCTCCTACTCCGCCGACGGCGAGACGTGGACGACGTTCGCGTCGGTCGCCAACGCCCCTGTCGCAGCCAGCGGCAAGGTCGGGCTCTTCGCGCTCGGCACCGCCTCGACGGACAACCAGACCGTCACCTTCGACTACTTCCGGGTCGACGGGGACGAGCAGCCGGAGCCCGTCGTGGTGACGCCGCAGGCCGTCGTCTTCACCGACGCGGCCGGGACCGAGGACGACACGTTCACGATCCCCGCGGTAGAGGGCGTGGAGTACCTGGTCGACGGCGACGTCGTCGAGGCCGGTAGCTACGACGGCACCGGGACGGTCACCGTCACGGCACGCGCCGCGGAGGGCTTCGTGCTCGCCGAGGGCGCCACTGCCGAGTGGACCTTCACCTTCACCACCACCGGTGGGGAGCCGGAGCCCGTCGTCGTGACGCCCGCCCCGGTCACCGCCTCCGACGAGGACGGCACCGAGGACGACACGTACACCATCCCCGCGGTCGCGGGCGTGGAGTACCTCGTCGACGGCGACGTCGTCCCCGCGGGTGAGTACCCGGGCACCGGGACCGTCACGGTCACGGCGCGTGCACTCGAGGGCTTCGTGCTCGTCGAGGGCGCCACGGCCGAGTGGACCTTCACCTTCTCCACCGACGGTGGGGAGCCGGAGCCGGTCGAGGTGACGCCGCAGGCGGTCACCTTCACCGACCGGTCGGGCTTCGCGAACGACACGTTCACGATCCCCGCGGTCGAGGGTGTGGAGTACCTGGTCGACGGTGAGGTCCTGGACGCCGGGACCTACGCCGGCGACGGGACCGTCGAGGTGACCGCGCGTGCGACGGAGGGCTTCGTGCTCGCCGACGGCGCGGTGGCCGAGTGGTCCTTCACCTTCTCCACCGCAGGGCCGCAGCAGCCGCAGCCCGACCGTCGCGGAGCGGAGTTCCACCTGTCCAACAGCTGGACCGGCACCACCGACGCGCGCTTCCCCTACGGCCGCTGGGTCGACGAGGTGCTCATCGGTGACTGGGACGGCAACGGGACGGACACGATCGCGGTGCGCCGCGGGAACGTGTTCCACGTGTCCAACGCCCAGCAGGGCGGGGACGCCGACGTGGTCCTCACCTACGGCCGGCCCGGTGACGTCATCCTCGTGGGTGACTGGAACGGGGACGGGACGGACACCTTCGCGGTGCGCCGTGGCAACGAGTACCACGTGAAGAACTCCCTGCGTGGCGGGGACGCCGACTCGGTGTTCCGCTACGGCCGGGAGGCCGACACGGTGCTCGTGGGTGACTGGGACGGCAACGG
>NZ_JACSPO010000023.1 GCF_014837105.1 Oceanitalea stevensii
TGGTGGGTGTTTCTTCGTATGGTTGTTACCTCTTCGGGGGTGGCGATAGACATTTACGGAGAGTTTGATCCTGGCTCAGGACGAACGCTGGCGGCGTGCTTAACACATGCAAGTCGAACGATGAAGCCCAGCTTGCTGGGCGGATTAGTGGCGAACGGGTGAGTAACACGTGAGTAACCTGCCCCTGACTTCGGGATAACTTCGAGAAATCGTGGCTAATACCGGATATGACACGTGCCTGCATGGGTGTGTGTGGAAAGATTTATCGGTTGGGGATGGGCTCGCGGCCTATCAGCTTGTTGGTGGGGTGATGGCCTACCAAGGCGACGACGGGTAGCCGGCCTGAGAGGGTGACCGGCCACACTGGGACTGAGACACGGCCCAGACTCCTACGGGAGGCAGCAGTGGGGAATATTGCACAATGGGCGAAAGCCTGATGCAGCGACGCCGCGTGAGGGATGACGGCCTTCGGGTTGTAAACCTCTTTCAGTAGGGAAGAAGCTCTTCGGAGTGACGGTACCTGCAGAAGAAGCGCCGGCTAACTACGTGCCAGCAGCCGCGGTAATACGTAGGGCGCAAGCGTTGTCCGGAATTATTGGGCGTAAAGAGCTCGTAGGCGGTTTGTCGCGTCTGCTGTGAAAACGCAAGGCTTAACCTTGCGCCTGCAGTGGGTACGGGCAGACTAGAGTGCGGTAGGGGAGACTGGAATTCCTGGTGTAGCGGTGGAATGCGCAGATATCAGGAGGAACACCGATGGCGAAGGCAGGTCTCTGGGCCGTTACTGACGCTGAGGAGCGAAAGCATGGGGAGCGAACAGGATTAGATACCCTGGTAGTCCATGCCGTAAACGTTGGGCACTAGGTGTGGGATCCATTCCACGGGTTCCGTGCCGCAGCTAACGCATTAAGTGCCCCGCCTGGGGAGTACGGCCGCAAGGCTAAAACTCAAAGGAATTGACGGGGGCCCGCACAAGCGGCGGAGCATGCGGATTAATTCGATGCAACGCGAAGAACCTTACCAAGGCTTGACATACACCGGAAAAGTGCAGAGATGTGCTCCCCGTAAGGTCGGTGTACAGGTGGTGCATGGTTGTCGTCAGCTCGTGTCGTGAGATGTTGGGTTAAGTCCCGCAACGAGCGCAACCCTTGTCCTGTGTTGCCAGCACGTAATGGTGGGGACTCATAGGAGACTGCCGGGGTCAACTCGGAGGAAGGTGGGGATGACGTCAAATCATCATGCCCCTTATGTCTTGGGCTTCACGCATGCTACAATGGCCGGTACAAAGGGCTGCGATACCGCGAGGTGGAGCGAATCCCAAAAAGCCGGTCTCAGTTCGGATTGGGGTCTGCAACTCGACCCCATGAAGTCGGAGTCGCTAGTAATCGCAGATCAGCAACGCTGCGGTGAATACGTTCTCGGGCCTTGTACACACCGCCCGTCACGTCATGAAAGTCGGTAACACCCGAAGCCGGTGGCCCAACCCCTTGTGGGAGGGAGCTGTCGAAGGTGGGACTGGCGATTAGGACGAAGTCGTAACAAGGTAGCCGTACCGGAAGGTGCGGCTGGATCACCTCCTTTCTAAGGAGCTCACCACATCATCGCCCGCTTCGTCGGGGTTCATCGGTGGTGTCAGGTGGCCACGCGGACACCGCATGTGTGTCTGGTGGTTGCTCATGGGTGGAACATCAAGGCTTGGCATGCTGTTGGGTCCTGAGGACACAGGCCACAGCCACCCCCGTTTGCGGGTGTGGTGGGGTGTGTTTCTTCTGGTGGCCGCCTTCTGCTGGGCCTCACGCCGATGTGTGTGGGGTCTGGGGTTGGTCGGTGGGTTGCTTGAGAACTGTACAGTGGACGCGAGCATCTTTGATCTTTTGTGGTCAAGTTTTTAAGAGCATTCGGTGGATGCCTTGGCACTAGGAGCCGAAGAAGGACGTGGTGGCCTGCGATAAGCCTCGGGGAGTTGGCTAACGAACCGTGATCCGAGGATGTCCGAATGGGGAAACCCAGCTGGGGTCATGCCCAGTTACCCGCGCCTGAATGTATAGGGCGTGTGGAGGGAACGTGGGGAAGTGAAACATCTCAGTACCCACAGGAAGAGATATTCCGTGAGTAGTGGCGAGCGAAAGCGGATGAGGCTAAACCGGGGGTGTGTTAAAGACGGCAGTCGTTGCACCTTCGGGGTCGTGGGACCCGCTCACTCAGCCTGCCGGCTGGGTAGGGAGTAAAAAAGTGTTGTCATAGTCGAACGGTCTGGGAAGGCCGGGCACAGTAGGTGAGACCCCTGTAGACGAAATGGCATCACCTCCCGGTGGGGATCCCGAGTAGCACGGGGCCCGTGAAATCCCGTGTGAATCTGGCAAGACCACTTGCTAAGCCTAAATACTACCTAGTGACCGATAGCGGACAAGTACCGTGAGGGAAAGGTGAAAAGTACCCCGGGAGGGGAGTGAAATAGTACCTGAAACCGGATGCTTACAACCCGTCGGAGCCTCCTTAGCTGGGGTGACGGCGTGCCTTTTGAAGAATGAGCCTGCGAGTTAGTGGTACGTGGCGAGGTTAACCCGTGTGGGGAAGCCGTAGCGAAAGCGAGTCCGAATAGGGCGACTCAGTCGCGTGCTCTAGACCCGAAGCGAAGTGATCTACCCATGGGCAGGTTGAAGCGCGGGTAAGACCGCGTGGAGGACCGAACCCACTTAGGTTGAAAACTGAGGGGATGACCTGTGGGTAGGGGTGAAAGGCCAATCAAACTTCGTGATAGCTGGTTCTCCCCGAAATGCATTTAGGTGCAGCGTTGCGTGTTTCTTGCCGGAGGTAGAGCTACTGGATGGCCGATGGGCCCCAACAGGTTACTGACGTCAGCCAAACTCCGAATGCCGGTAAGTGTAAGCGCAGCAGTGAGACTGCGGGGGATAAGCTTCGTAGTCGAGAGGGAAACAGCCCAGACCACCGGCTAAGGCCCCTAAGCGTGTGCTAAGTGGGAAAGGATGTGGAGTTGCACAGACAACCAGGAGGTTGGCTTAGAAGCAGCCACCCTTGAAAGAGTGCGTAATAGCTCACTGGTCAAGTGATTCTGCGCCGACAATTCAGCGGGGCTCAAGCACACCGCCGAAGCCGTGGCATCAGCACATGTCCCCAGCGCCTCCCTCGTGGAGTGTGTTCAGGGGTGTTGATGGGTAGGGGAGCGTCGTGTGGGAGGTGAAGCTGCGGGGTGACCCAGTGGTGGATCCCACACGAGTGAGAATGCAGGCATGAGTAGCGAAAGACGGGTGAGAAACCCGTCCGCCGAATGACCAAGGGTTCCAGGGCCAGGTTAATCCGCCCTGGGTAAGTCGGGACCTAAGGCGAGGCCGACAGGCGTAGTCGATGGACAACGGGTTGATATTCCCGTACCGGCGAAACACCGCCCATACCGAGCCCGGTGATGCTAACCGCCCAACGCCCACTCGTCACCCTTCGGGGTGCGTGTGGGCCGCGCGCGGAACCCGAACCGGTAGTAGGTAAGCGTATTAACAGGGGTGACGCAGACAGGTAGCCTCCGCGTGCTTAATGGCTATGCACGTCCAAGGGAGCAGGGCGAGGTCCAGGCAAATCCGGGCCTCACACAGCCTCAGACCCGATGGTGACCGCGAACGCGGGAAGCAGGGTGATCCTATGCTGCCAAGAAAAGCCTCGACGCGAGGTGTTAGCCGCCCGTACCCTAAACCGACTCAGGTGGTCAGGTAGAGTATACCAAGGCGATCGAGATAATCATGGTTAAGGAACTCGGCAAAATGCCCCCGTAACTTCGGGAGAAGGGGGGCCTGAGGGGTGAAGCCACTTGCTGGCTAGCCTTTGAGGGCCGCAGAGACCAGGGAGAAGCGACTGTTTACTAAAAACACAGGTCCGTGCGAAGTCGCAAGACGATGTATACGGACTGACGCCTGCCCGGTGCTGGAAGGTTAAGAGGACGGGTCAGCTCAACTTCGGTTGGGCGAAGCTCAGAATTTAAGCCCCAGTAAACGGCGGTGGTAACTATAACCATCCTAAGGTAGCGAAATTCCTTGTCGGGTAAGTTCCGACCTGCACGAATGGCGTAACGACTTCTCCGCTGTCTCAACCGTGAACTCGGCGAAATTGCATTACGAGTAAAGATGCTCGTTACGCGCAGCAGGACGGAAAGACCCCGGGACCTTTACTATAGCTTGGTATTGGTGTTCGGGACGGCTTGTGTAGGATAGGTGGGAGACTGTGAAGCAGCCACGCCAGTGGTTGTGGAGTCATCGTTGAAATACCACTCTGGTCGTTCTGGACATCTAACCTCGGTCCGTAATCCGGATCAGGGACAGTGCCTGGTGGGTAGTTTAACTGGGGCGGTTGCCTCCCAAAATGTAACGGAGGCGCTCAAAGGTTCCCTCAGCCTGGTTGGCAATCAGGTGGCGAGTGTAAGTGCACAAGGGAGCTTGACTGTGAGACTGACAGGTCGAGCAGGGACGAAAGTCGGAACTAGTGATCCGGCGGTGGCTTGTGGAAGCGCCGTCGCTCAACGGATAAAAGGTACCCCGGGGATAACAGGCTGATCTTGCCCAAGAGTCCATATCGACGGCATGGTTTGGCACCTCGATGTCGGCTCGTCGCATCCTGGGGCTGGAGTAGGTCCCAAGGGTTGGGCTGTTCGCCCATTAAAGCGGTACGCGAGCTGGGTTTAGAACGTCGTGAGACAGTTCGGTCCCTATCCGCTGCGCGCGCAGGAAACTTGAGAAGGCCTGTCCCTAGTACGAGAGGACCGGGACGGACGAACCTCTGGTGTGCCAGTTGTTCCGCCAGGAGCACGGCTGGTTGGCTACGTTCGGAAGGGATAACCGCTGAAAGCATCTAAGCGGGAAGCCTGCTTCAAGATGAGGTTTCCACCACCCTCGAGGTGGGAAGGCCCCCAGCAGAACACTGGGTTGATAGGCCGGACGTGGAAGCGGGGACTAAAGACCCGTGGAGCTGACCGGTACTAATTGGCCAACAACTTCACCACAACACAAAGATCAATGTTGACGCGTCCACTGTACGGTTCTGGAGCCACCCACCCCTCACACACGTGAGGAAGCGGTCGGACAACTCCACAGAGTTACGGCGGTCATAGCGAGGGGGAAACGCCCGGTCCCATTCCGAACCCGGAAGCTAAGCCCCTCAGCGCCGATGGTACTGCGTGGGAGACTACGTGGGAGAGTAGGACACCGCCGAACACCCATTCCCGTAAGGGCCGCA
>NZ_JACSPO010000024.1 GCF_014837105.1 Oceanitalea stevensii
ACCATCAACGCCGCCTCCAACCGCTCCACCAACCACACCAGCTCCTCCTCCGTCACCACCAACGGAGGAGCCAGACGAACCGTGGTCTGACGGGGCGCTGCGGTGCCGGCGTCGGGAACCCGAGGACGTCCGCCGGCGGGCTTCTCTCTCCGGACAGCGCGTCGCGGCTTCCCTTTCGGGCAGAGCTCGTCGACGACGACGCCCTCAGCGGGTTCTCGGGCCCAGGCTCAGCAGTACCCGTCTCGAAGGGGGCGGGCCTTCCCTCGGCCGCGTGACTCGAGTCGGTTCGCCACCGGGGTGCTGCACTCGCGTCCCCACTCGCTGATGAGTCCTCGTCCCCGAGGGCACGTGCGTCGGTCGGACGGAGGAGAGCAACGCTGGAGCGGTGAACGCTCGAGGAGCCCCCGGAGGCCGTACAGGGGACCGGCGCGGGCGAGCGCGGGGACGGCCTGGGGCCAGGCATCTCATCGCGTCCGCGGCCAGCTGCGAGTTCCAGTGTGGCGACGCCCGGACGACGCTGCACGCCACCTGCCACAGCGGTTCGTTGAGCCGTCTCTCTCGTGTGCTCCCGCGCCGGCTCGATGTCCCTCGTCCGCCCGCTGTGCTTCTGCCCGTAAGTGATCCCGCACGCGACGGCTCCGCCGGGCGGAGCGGCTGAGGCTTCTGTGCGCCGCCGGACGTGAGGGGCTGGCCAGCGGTTCGGGAGGCCGGCTCACTGCGCGGCCCACTCGTGCTCTGCGTGTGATGCGGGGCCTCCTGGCGAGGGACTCCCGACCGTCGCTGCGGCGGCGGTCGCATCCGTGAGCGCGGCACGGCCGACACGGAGCCGGTCGATCGCTCTGCGTCCTCGCCATCCCCAAGTACGGTGCGGCGCGCGCGAGCACCGTCACACACGACGCTCGAGGGGAGCTCGCGCATGACGCGTAGCCGCCGACATCACCGCCGCCCACTGTCACGGGGTGCCGGAGGGGTATCGGGCGATGGGGGAGGAGCAGAGAGTGAGCTGTCGAGGTAGCGGCGGGCGTGCCCGCCAGTCTTCCTGCGCAGGCGACGGACACCTCGAGGGTCCGCTCCCGGTACGCGGCGGGGGTCGATGGACTCAGACCCACCGGCGCTGTGGGCGGGACCGCGTCCTTGGCCGGTGCAACCGTCTCCACCCGGTTCGGCTTCGCGGTGTGGCCACCGCGTCCTCGACACCGCCTCACTGGACGGCTGCCTCGCCGTCGGGTTCGCCGGCCGAGGGGGGCCAGCCAGCCGCGCCACCGGTCACTCCGCCAGCGAGGTTGGTGCACCGGCGCGACACTGGCGCCGCCCGTGGAGGGCGTACCGCCCCCGCGCCGCGATCGACGAGGCCCGGGTGCCGGGCTGACTCACCCACGGCCGACCATGCCGGGGTCCGACGACACTGGGGCACGCCGCAGGACGTCCCGGCGGCACGGGCGCTGGAGCACGTGCATCCTGACCAGTGCACACCGTGAGCCCGGCAGCGCCCAGCGACTCGCGGGTAGGTCGTGTGAACGACCGCACAGCACCAAGATCCGCGTGCAAGCGGCTGCCTCATGTTCGACGGGCGCGCATAAGTGCAGGTCAACGCGCGATTTGAGCCCGCCAAGAGCTCTCGTTCCCGCGGTTTGACGGCTGGCTGCCGGCCCCGTAATGTTTCACCTCGTTGCCCCCCAGGGAGGCACGGACGCTAGGCCGAGAGGCTGGGCGGCCGGTCCCGGGGATGGCGAGTCCACA
>NZ_JACSPO010000025.1 GCF_014837105.1 Oceanitalea stevensii
CAGGCCCTCGGCGAGCTGGTCGAGCTCGCTCTGGATGTTGCCCTTGGCGGTGTCGCTGAGCGAACCGGTGTTGGCGGCCTGGACGGACAGGTCACGCATCCGCTGGAGGATGGCGTGGGACTCGTTGAGGGCACCCTCAGCGGTCTGGACGACGGAGATACCGTCCTGAGCGTTACGGACGGCGACGTTGAGGCCACCGATCTGCGAGCGCAGGCCCTCGGAGATCGCCAGACCCGCGGCGTCGTCGGCCGCACGGTTGATACGGAAACCGCTGGACAGCTTCTCGAGGGAGGAGCCCAGGTCGTTCTGCGTGTTGGTGAGGTTGCGGTACGCGTTCATCGCCGACACGTTGTTCTGCACGGACATAGCCATGGTGGTGTTCCTCTTCTTCCTGAAGATCAGTGGATCGACTACCCATCCATGGGCGGTCATCAGGTCTCATCGGCCAGCCCCGAGCCGAGTTGAGGAGTTTGCGACCCGAGATCGAACGCGAACGGCGGCCCGTCCTGGTGGGACGGGCCGCCGGTCAGTGCGGTGCTACCGGGCCGGGCCCGGTGGCGGTCAGCGCAGCAGCGAGAGGATCGACTGCGGCATCTGGTTGGCCTGGGCCAGCATGGAGGTGCCAGCCTGCTGGAGGATGTTCGAGCTGGTGTAGCTGACCATCTCGTTGGCCATGTCGGTGTCCCGGATCCGGGACTCCGACGCGGTGAGGTTCTCGACCGAGACCTGCAGGTTGTTGATCGTGTGGTCCAGACGGTTCTGCTTCGCACCCAGGTCCGAACGCACCGTCGAGACGGTCTCGATCGCCGTGTCGATGAGCTTGATCGCCTGCTCGGCACCGGTTCCGCTGCCGGGCACGGCCGGGTCGAGAGTCGTCCCGACAGCGTCGATGTCGAGGGCCCCGACGCCGAGCCCGGCGGAGTCCATGCCGGTCTTGGCGCCGGCGGCACCCGCGCCGTGGCCGATGACGACGGAGATCGTCTCGCCCTCGTTGGCGCCCACCTGGAAGGTGCCGTTGTACGTGCCGTCGAGCAGCTTGGTGCCGTTGAACTGGGTCTGCTCGGCGATGCTGTCCAGGCCCTCGGCGAGCTGGTCGAGCTCGCTCTGGATGTTGCCCTTGGCGGTGTCGCTGAGCGAACCGGTGTTGGCGGCCTGGACGGACAGGTCACGCATCCGCTGGAGGATGGCGTGGGACTCGTTGAGGGCACCCTCAGCGGTCTGGACGACGGAGATACCGTCCTGAGCGTTACGGACGGCGACGTTGAGGCCACCGATCTGCGAGCGCAGGCCCTCGGAGATCGCCAGACCCGCGGCGTCGTCGGCCGCACGGTTGATACGGAAACCGCTGGACAGCTTCTCGAGGGAGGAGCCCAGGTCGTTCTGCGTGTTGGTGAGGTTGCGGTACGCGTTCATCGCCGACACGTTGTTCTGCACGGACATAGCCATGGTGGTGTTCCTCTTCTTCCTGAAGATCAGTGGATCGAC
>NZ_JACSPO010000026.1 GCF_014837105.1 Oceanitalea stevensii
TGAATCGCCCCGGGTTTCGTAGAGGCTCGGTTACGTGGAACCAGCCCCGGTCGGGACAGGTGTTTCAGGGTAGTGCTCGGGTGTGACGCCGGCCCAGTGGTTGGCCTCGAACTCGGCCGGCGGGACGAGTCCGATCTCGCCGTGCAGGCGCCTGTGGTTGAACCAGTCGACGTACTCGGCGACGGCGATCTCGACGTCGGTCACGTTCTTCCAACCGCCCTTCGGGCGCATGATCGGGTTGCGGATGCACTCGGCCTTGAACAGCGAGTTCAGCGCCTCGGCCATCGCGTTGTCATAGGAGTCACCGCGGCTCCCGACCGAGGCGACGGCTTCGGCCTCGGCGAGCCGCTCGGTATAGCGAATCGCTCGATACTGGACTCCGCGATCGCTGTGATGGACCAGTCCGGTGACGTCGCGGCCCGCGCGCTGCCGGTTCCACAAGCCCATGTCCAAAGCGTCCAGCGCCAGGTCGGTGCGCAACGACGTCGACACCTGCCAGCCGACGATCATTCGACTGAACACGTCAAGCACGAACGCCGCGTAGGTCCAGCCCGCGTGCGTGCGCACGTAGGTCAGGTCCGCGACCCAGAGCTGGTTGGGGCCGGTCGCGACGAACTTCCGGTTCACCAGGTCCTCAGGCCGCTCGGTCTCGCCGCCATCGCCGATGGTGGTCTTGCGGGTCTTCTCCCGCGAGATCCCCCGCAGACCCTCTTGCCGCATCAGGCGTTCGACGGTGCACCTGGCGACCTTCACGCCTTCGCGGTTGAGCTCGGCGTGGATCTTCCTCGCTCCGTAGACACCCAGGTTGGCCTTGTGGGCGACCTTGATGTCGGTGACCAGCTCGGCGTCGCGGATCGCGCGCGCCGACGGCGCCCTGGTCTTCGATGCGTAGTAGCCACTCGGGGCGATCTGAACGCCGGCCTTCTTCAGCACGGTGCAGATCGACTCGACCCCGACCTCGCGCCCATCCACGATGTCGTGGCGGTGGGCGTCGATGTAGGCGACTACTTGCTGGTGGGGCGGTCGAGCTCCGCCGCAAAGAAAGCCGCCGACGTCTTCAAGATGTGGTTCGCGCGCCGCAGCTCGCGGTTCTCCTGCTCGAGCTTGGCGATCCGCTCGGCCTCAGCGGTCGTGGTGCCGGGCCGGACACCGCCGTCGATCTCGGCCTGCCGGACCCAGCCGCGCAGGGTCTCCGGATGCATGCCAAGCTGCTCAGCCACGCGCTGGATCGCGCCCTGCTTCGTAGCGGGGTCCTGCCGGAGCTCCACGGCCATCCTCGTGGCACGCTCACGCAACTCGTCGGGGTACTTCCTCGGTGCTGCCATGACTCTCATCCTCCATGGATTGAGAGCCTCCACCAGACCCGGGGCGATTCA
>NZ_JACSPO010000027.1 GCF_014837105.1 Oceanitalea stevensii
GCTCGGATGTCAGTGGTCGGTCATAGCCTTGGAGCAGGACGGCAGAGCAGTCGGAACCCGCAGAGGGGGTGGGGTCGGTGAGCAGCGTCGACGACTTCGACCCGCACGCTGCCTGGCTCGAGGACCCGAGCACCTACGAGCCGGTCGGCGAGCACTCCCCGCGCCGTCTGGAGGAGCTGTGGGCCCAGGAGGAGGACGCCGCCGATGTGTTCCTCGACGGCGGGGACAAGCCTGCATCGTCGATGGTCACCATCGAGCAGCCGAGCTTCGAGTCGGTCCAGCCGGTGTCGGCCGAGGCCCTCGCGGGCATGGCACCCGACGGCCAGCTCCTCGCCGAGCTCGAGGACGTCGACCCCCGCGAGGTGGACGAGTACTACCTCGTGGAGATGGCCGCCGGCTACCAGCGCATCGCCGCGTGGGCCACCGCCAAGCTCACCCGGGTGGCCGGCGAGCTCTCCCGGCGGCCGCTCATGAACGGCAGCGGCGCCCTGCCCTCGCACGTGAAGGCCGGGAACATGGCCGCGGACGAGCTCGCTCCCCGCCTCGGGCTGAGCCGCTTCTGCGCGCAACGCATCGTGACCAACGCCCGCGCCTTCGAGAGCGTCTTCGCCCTCACCGGTCAGGCACTGGCCGTGGGACACATCGACTCCCGCAAGGCCACGACGATCGTCTCGATGCTCGAGGACTACCCGGTCGAGATCGCCGTCCTCGTCCAGGACTCCGTCATCGACGACGCCGGGACCCAGACCCACAGCCAGCTCGTCGAGGCCATCAAGAAGGCCGTCATCGCCGTCAGCCACGACGACGCCGACCTCTTCCACGCCAAGGCCCGCGCCAAGCGACGGGTCGAGCACCCTCGCCAGCTGCCCGACGGCATGGCCTCCATCCGCGCCGTCGTGCCGGCCACCGACGCCGCGGCCATCGACCTCGCGCTCGAGGCAGCCGCCCGTTCCGCGCAGGCCGGTGGCGACACCCGCACCCTCGACCAGCTCCGCGCGGACATCCTCTCCCTCATGGGCCACACCGCGCTCGAGCTCGGCTACGTCGGACTGCCGCCAGGC
>NZ_JACSPO010000028.1 GCF_014837105.1 Oceanitalea stevensii
GAAGGTGTGGGTCCACTCGGTGGTCCCGTCGGCGAGGACGAAGCCCGCCAGGGCCCGTGCCGTCACCGTGACCGTGCCGGTACCGGCACGCTCACCGGCCTCCACGACCTCACCGTCGACGAGGTACTCCACGCCCACGTCCCACGGGACCGTGTACATGTCGTCCTCGGTGCCGTCCTCGTCGGAGAACGTCACCTCGGCCGCCGTCACCTCGACCGGACGCGAGCCCTCCGCCCCGGCCTCCTGACCGGTGAGGTACTCAAAGCCCGTCTCGACGAAGTCCTCGCCCTGCGGCGCGACGTCGTACTCCATGACGTAGTACGCGATGTCCGCGTGCTCCTGCGCCGCGGCCAGGATCTCCTGCAGCGGCACGTCACCCTCACCGAGGTTGGTGAAGGCGATGCTGCCACCCAGACCCGTCGCATCCTTGATGTGGAGCAGCTCGATCCGGTCCCCGTGCTCCTCCAGGAGCGCAGGCACGTCAACACCCGCGTGCGCAGCCCAGGCCACGTCCACCTGGAAGGTCACGTACTCGGGGTTGGTCTCCGCCACGAGGATCTCCCACGCCGACATCTGCTCACCCTCGTGCTCGTACACGGTGGTGAACTCACGGTCGTGGTTGTGGCCGAAGAACTTCCCGACCCCGGCCTCCACCGAACGCTCGCCCAAGCGGTTCATCGCCGCCGCCGTGGCCAGGGTGTTCTCGTAGCTGCCGATACCCGGGGCGGGGAAGCCACCAGACCCCACGTACTCCTGACCGATCGTCTCGACGTACTCGAGCGTCTCGTCGAAGCCCGCCTCACCCACGTCGAAGTGCGAGGACGG
>NZ_JACSPO010000029.1 GCF_014837105.1 Oceanitalea stevensii
CTTGGCGGCGGACCGCACCTCCTTGGCGACGGGCGCCGGGCCGACCGGGCGACGGACACCGAGGGTGTCGGTGCCGTTGCCGTCCCAGTCACCCACGTGGACCTCGTCACCGGCGCGACCGAAGGTCACCACGGTGTCCGGGGCCCCGCCACGCAGCGAGTTGCTCACGTGGTAGGTGGCGCCGCGGCGCACCGTGAAGGTGTCCCGACCGTCACCGTCCCAGTCACCGGCGAGGGTGATGTCGGCGGCGCGGCCGTAGGTGAACACCGTGTCGGCGTCCCCACCACGGAGCGAGTTCTTCACGTGGTACGTCGCGGCGCGGCGCACCGCGAAGGTGTCCGTCCCGTTGCCGTCCCAGTCACCGACCATGACCGCGTCGTTCTCCCGGCCGTAGTGGAAGACCGCGTCCGCGTCCCCACCCCGCATGGAGTTCTTCACGTGG
This sequence comes from Oceanitalea stevensii, assembly GCF_014837105.1. Taxonomy (GTDB): domain Bacteria; phylum Actinomycetota; class Actinomycetes; order Actinomycetales; family Actinomycetaceae; genus Oceanitalea; species Oceanitalea stevensii. Next base: position 443 of record NZ_JACSPO010000029.1, read on the forward strand.
TAGGTGTTGCCGCGGCGGACCGCGAAGGTGTCGGTGCCGTCCCCGTCCCAGTCACCCACGAGGATGACGTCACCGGGCCGGCCGTAGGTGAGGACCACGTCGGCGTCCCCGCC
>NZ_JACSPO010000002.1:0-75459 GCF_014837105.1 Oceanitalea stevensii
AACCGGTCACCGGAGTTCAACGCCCGACCCAGGTCCACCACCTCACCGAAGTCCGCGACCGACATCGTCAGCGCACCCTCGCCGTTGTCACCGAGCTCGGGCACGGTGGCCGTGATGGGGATGCCGGCGGTGTCGCCGTCGTCGTCACCGCCGCCACCCGGGATGGTGGGGATGACGACGAACGACGTCCAGTCCCGCGTGCCCTCGCTGTCGATGGCGATGAGACGCGCGGTGTAGGAGCCGGCCCGCTCGTAGGTGTGCGTCGCCTGGGCGCCGGACGCCCTGGTCCCGTCACCGAAGTCCCACTCGAGCGAGACCATCTCGCGACCGTCGGGGACGGTGGCGGAGCCGTCGAAGACGAACTCCAGGTCGCCGTCCCCGTCGGTCACCGTGACGTCGACGACCGGCGCGACGCCGTTGGCGACGCCACGGCCGTCGAAGATCAGCCAGTCGAGCTCGAGGATGCCCTCGGTGGCGTCGGCGGGCTGCTCGTCGCTGGAGAACACGAGGTACAGCGTCGTCGTGTCGGCCGGGGCGTCGGAGATCTCGATGTGGGGCGTGACCGCTCCACCGTCGGCGGGGAGCACCCTGACGGAGCCGAGGAGCGGCCCGTCGGGGCTGCCCGTCCGCACGTCGATCTGCCCGTCGTAGGCGCCCGGCAGGACGCCCAGGGTCAGGGCCTCGATGCCCTGCAGGTTGACCGGTCCGTAACCGATGTAGTCGCCGTCGTCGATGCTCGTGACGAGCTGACCGCCGCGTGCGCCGTCACGGGTGACGACCTCGACCCCGGAGGCGTCGGCGTGCTGGAACTCGGCCTCCTTGTCGCGGACCTGGAGCTGGATGATGTCCTGGCCGCCGAGGGCCGGGGCGTCGCCCTCGCCCTGGTCGAGGTAGCTGGCGCTGAGCACCGGGTAGACGTTCTGGCCCACGCCGTGGTCGGCCGGGTCGAGGAAGAGCGCGCCCTCGCAACCGCTGTAGTTGTCCAGCGGGTGTGCGTGCTCGTCGTGACCGAGCTGGGCCTCGACCGTCACATCCTCACAGTTGATGGCACCGTCGGCCGAGGAGCCGTCCTCGGCGTCGTTGACGTCGACGACGTAGTCGATCGTGTCGGCCAGCTCGGCGAAGCCACCCTCCTGCGGGTGCTCGAAGGCGACCTCGGGGCGGGTGTTGCCGACCGTGATCGCGGCGACCGTCACGCCGGTGTTGCCCTCGCTGTCGGTGACCGTCAGGCGGGCGTCGAAGGAGCCGTTCTCCGCGTAGGTGTGCGTGGGGTTGGCCTCCGTGGAGTCCACCACGCCGTCGTTCTCGAAGTCCCACTCGTAGGTGATCTCGTGGCCGTCGGGGCTGTGGCTGCCCGCGCTGGAGAAGGAGACCGTGAGCGGTGCGTGACCCGAGTCGACGTCCGAGGAGATCTCCGCGACCGGACGACGGCCCTCGGCCGCGTAGTCGATGCGGTAGATGCCGGCGCCCTCGTTCGAGCTGCCACGGCCCGCGCCGCGGCCACGGCCGAACTCGATGACGTACAGCGAGCCGTCCGGGCCGAACTCGGCGTCGAAGGGCGCCAGGAAGCTGTCGACCTCCGGGTCGTTCGACGCCATGAACGGCTCGATGGCGGTGATCGTGTTCGACTCCTCGTCGACCGTCAGCGTCTTGAAGTAGTTGCGCGCGTACTCGTACACGAACCACTTGCCGTCGTAGCTCTCGGGGAACTGACCGATGGCGTCGACCTCGGGGTCGTAGCGGTAGACCGGGCCGGCCATGGGGGCAGCGCCGCCCACCTCGAGCTCGGGCCACTCCGCGGACTCGCCGTAGCCGTAGGCGATCTGGGGGGCGACGGCGGGGGGCAGCTCGGTGAGGCCGGTGTTGTTCGGCGAGTCGTTGACGAGGTTGTCGCAGTCGAAGAGCGCGCCGGACTCACCGGTGGCGTAGTCGTAGTCGACGTAGGGCTGGTTGTCGCCGTGGCAGTACGGCCAGCCGTGGTTCGCGGGCTCCGTCATGCGGATGTACTCGACCATGCCCTCGGGACCTCGGGCGGGGTTCGCGACGCGGGCGTCCGGGCCGTAGTCACCGACGAGGACGGCGTTCGTCTCCGGGTCGATGGTGATGCGGAACGCATTGCGGAAGCCCATGCCGTAGATCTCCGGCCGGGTCTTCTCCGTGCCGGGTGCGAAGAGGTTGCCCTCGGGGATGGTGTAGGTGCCGTCGTCCTGCGGCGTGATCCGCAGGACCTTGCCGCGGAGGTCGTTGGTGTTGCCGGAGGTCCCCTGGGCGTCCCAGGCGCGGCGGCCGGGGCGCTCGTCGATCGGGGTGAAGCCGGACTGCTCGAAGGGGTCGGTGTTGTCACCGGTGGCGATGTAGAGGTTGCCGTCCGGACCCATTGCGAGCGAGCCGGCCATGTGGGAGTTGGCCCGGCCCTCACCGCGCCAGATCTGGTAGCTGAACAGTCGCGCCTCGGACGCGAGGTCGATGGTGCCGTCCGCACCCATGGTGAAGCGCGAGACGTGCATCTCGGGGACGGTCTTGTCGCTGTACTGGAGGTACAGCCACCCGTTCTCGGTGAAGTCGTTGTCCAGGGCGAGACCGAGCAGGCCGTCGGACTGGGTGAGGTGCTCGAGGCCGTAGTCGAAGTCCAGCGCGGTGGTCACCGCCAGGGTCTCCTGGTTGATGACCTTGATCTCGCCGGTGCGCTGGACGTAGATGACTCGGCCGTCGTCGGCGATGTCCAGCTCGAAGGGGTCGGCGAGGCCCTCGGTGACGAGTGGAACCTTGTCGAAGAGGTCCTGGCTCGCGTCCAGCGAGTGGTCCTCGCCGTTGTGGGCGGTAGCGATAACGGCCGGGACGATGGCTCCGGCGGCGAGGACGGCGCTCAGCGCGACCCCCGTCAGAGCTCGGCGTGGTGGTGCAGACATTGACACTCCCTCGTGCAGCTCGACGCCCCGGCCGGGCCGCCGGCCCGGTGGTCAGCCCGGGCACGGCGCGCCCGGCACTGGGCGCCTGCAGTGGACGCCCGCCAGGACCGGCAGGCGTGTGGGCCCAGCCAAGGCACGCGGGCACACATGGTCAACGCTTTGCCGTCCTTTGCCGACCTTTGCTTGGCAACGCGCGGAAAACGCGGTTGTCTCGGCACAGCGGTCCCCCGCCCGGCGACCCTTGTAAAGCGCTTACCGCCGGGCTACGGTGGCCGTCATCTCACCGTCGAGAGCCAGGGGGCACCATGACTGCGAGACCAGAGGTCTCATCGACGCCAGAGCGTCGAGTCACCATCCACGACGTCGCCGCCGCGTGCGGAGTCGCCCCGTCCACCGTGTCCCGCGCGCTGTCGCGGCCGGGACGCATCAACCCCGAGACCGCCGAGCGCATCACCCGGGTGGCCCAGGAGCTGGGCTACCGCAGCTCACGGCCCACCCCGGTGGGCTCACAGGCGACCGGCGGCAAGAAGATCCTGCTGCTGTCGGTCCCCGACCTCACCAACCCGGTGTTCGCCGAGATCGCCCGCGGCGCCCAGGAGACGGCGATGTCCCTGGACTACACGGTGCAGCTCTCCGACTTCCAGGAGTCCGCGCGCCTGGAGCGCATGTCGATCGAGCGCTCCCTGCCGGGAGTGGACGGGATCATCATGGTGAGCTCCCGCCTGCCCGACTCGGCGCTGCGCGTCATCGCGCAGAGCAAGCCCGTCGTGCTGCTGAGCCGGACGGTCACCTCGATCCCGTCCGTCATCACCGACGACGACGCCGGGATGCGCACCGCCGTCGAGCACCTCGCCGGGCTGGGGCACGAGCGGATCGTGTACCTCGCCGGCCCGGAGGCCTCGTGGGCCTCGGGCGTGCGCTGGCTGGCGCTGCGCCGGGTGGCGGAGGAGCTCGGCATCAAGGCGCGCCGCCTCGGCCCCTTCCTGCCCACCCTCGCCGGGGGCCTGCGTGCGGCGGAGCAGTTCGTCCTGCGCCCAGCCTCCGCCGTCATTGCCTTCAACGACCAGCTCGCCGCCGGGCTCATCAAGGGCCTGGGACGCTCGGGGGTGAGCGTGCCCTCGGACGTCAGCGTCATCGGCTTCGACAACACGATCGTCGCGGCCCTCGTGGCGCCGGGGCTCACGAGCGTGGCCACCCCCCGCCGCGAGCAGGGCGCCGTCGGCTCCCGGCTCCTCATCTCGCGGATCACCGGCGAGAGCTCGCTCGTCGAGCGCAGCGGCCCGCTGCCCACGCGGCTGTCGGTGCGCACGTCGACGTCGGTCCAGCGCTCGGAGGCCGCGCGCGCCTGGGCGGCACGGGAGTCGGCCCGGCGGGCGCCGGTCCCGCTCACGCCGCGCAGCCCCGGTCGGCCGGTGGCGCGCACCGGACGACCGCTGGCGGCGCCCGCGGTCTGAGTCGCCGGGCTCAGCGGTAGGCGACGCCCTCGGCGTCGAGCAGGTCGGTGAAGGCACGCAGCGCCTCACCGAAGAGCTCGGGGCCGGAGAAGCCGCCCATGCTGTGTCCGGCGGCCAGGTGCGGCTCGAGGGAGAAGAAGCCGTCGTAGCCGTCGGCGCGCAGCGCGCTCAGGGTCTGCGCGATCTCGCCGTCGCCCTCCCCGGCCTTGACCACGGTGCCGCTGCCGCGCAGCGCGTCCTTGATCTGGACGTAGCGGGTGTGCGGGCGCAGGAGCTCGTAGGCCTCGGTGAAGGGGCGCACGCCTACCTGGACGTAGTTGGCCGGGTCCCACGCGAGCCCGAAGTGGGGAGAGTCGAGGGCGCGCGCCATGTCGGCGCAGCGGCGGGGCACGTCGCCGAAGATCTCCTTCTCGTTCTCGTGGACGAGGGTGACGTCGCTGCCGGCGACGACGTCGACCAGCTCCCCCAGCCGGTCGACCACCTCGTCGCGGCAGGTGTCCGGGTCGGTGCCCGGCCGCATGAAGAAGGAGAAGATCCGGATGTAGGGGGCCCCGAGGGTCTGGGCCACGTGCGCGGCGCGACGCATGCGCCCGAGGTGCGCCGCGGCGTCGTCGTCGAGGTGGACCTTGCCGATCGGGGAGCCGATGCTCGAGACCTGCAGCCCGTGGTCGGCGAGCATGCGGGCGGCGGTGGCGAGCTGGTCGTCGTCGAGGTCGAGGACGTTGGTGCCCCACGCGCTGCGGAGCTCGATGTAGCGCAGGCCCAGGCGCGAGGCGACCGCGCACTGCTCCTGGAAGTCCGGTGAGATCTCGTCAGAGAACCCCGAGAGCGTCCACATGCCAACCTCCGCGTCGCCGATGACAGAAAGCGCTTTCGCGCGTCCGAGCGACGGTAGGCAGCGCCGCCGGGACCGTCAACGCGCCGCTGGCAAGTTGCCATGCCTCCGCCCCAGTCGCGGCGACAGCTCCCGCGCGGATGCGTCTCTGCCTGCGGGCGCTCGGGTGCGCCGGGGCAGCACTCCTCCGCTTCCGGAAAGCGCTTGCCATTCGCGCCCGCGGTGGGCCATGATGGCCGGGCGGCGCTGGCCGCCCCACACTCGACGGAGAGGATGAGACGTGCCGAAGGTAGCGATGGTGACCGGGGGGAACCGGGGCATCGGGCTGGGCATCACCACCCGGCTGCTCGACGAGGGGTACGCCGTCGCGATCCTCGCGACCCGCGAGGAGCCGGCCGAGCTCATGGCCGAGCTCCGCGAGCGCGGCGAGGTGATCTACGTCCGCGGCTCGGTCGCCGAGCTCGCCGACCACGAGCGCTACGTCGCGGCCACCCTCGAGCAGTGGGGACGCATCGACGTCCTCGTCAACAACGCCGGCGTGGCCCCGACGGTCCGTGACGACATCCTCGTCGCGACCCCGGAGAGCTACGACCGCGTCATGGACATCAACCTGCGCGGCCCCTACTTCCTCACCCAGCTCGTCGCCCGCACGATGGTCGAGCGCCGCGGCGAGATGGCCGGGCTGCCGGACGAGCCTGTCGGCACGATCGTCAACGTCTCCTCGACCTCCGCCGTCACCGTCTCGACCAACCGCGGCGAGTACTGCCTGTCCAAGGCGGGCATGGCGATGTCCACCCAGCTGTGGGCGGCGCGGCTCGCCCCCGAGGGGATCCTCGTCTACGAGATCCGCCCCGGGATCATCGCGACCGACATGACGGCGGGCGTCACGGAGAAGTACGACGCCTTCTTCGCCGGCGGCGGCGCACCGATCCCGCGCTGGGGCCGGGCCTCCGACGTCGGCGGCGCCGTCGCGCAGCTCGTCGCCGGCCAGATGCCCTACTCCACCGGCGACGTCATCAACGTCGACGGCGGCATGCACATCCCGACCCTGTGACGAGGAGCGTCCCCGTGACCAGCCACGAGCCCCAGACCCTGCAGATCGCCGGACGGGAGGTGCCCGTCGTCACCGCGAACACCGTCGTCGTCGGCACCGGCTCGGCCGGGTACTGCGCCGCCGAGCGACTCGTCGAGCTCGGCCAGGACGACGTCGTCATGGTCACCGACAAGATCGGTGCCGGTGCCAGCCGCAACGCGGGCTCGGACAAGCAGACGTACTACAAGCTCACGCTCTCGGGCGACAGCGGTGACTCCGTGCGGGAGATGGCGCAGACGCTCTTCGCGGGTGGTGCGATGGACGGGGACAACGCCCTGGCCGAGGCCGCGCTGTCCGCGCGCGCCTTCCTCCACCTCGCCGACCTCGGGGTGCCGTTCCCGCAGAACCGCTACGGGGAGTTCATCGGCTACAAGACCGACCACGACCCGCGCCAGCGGGCCACCTCCGTGGGGCCCTACACCTCGCGGACGATGGTCGAGCAGCTGGAGAAGCGGGTCAACGCCAACGGCACCCGGATCTTCCCCGAGTGCCGCGTCGTCGACGTCCTCACCCACGACGGCGCCGTCGCCGGCCTGCTGCTCCTGCGCACCGACGTCCCTCACGACGGCGAGCGCAGCCCCTACCTGCTCGTGCGGTGCACCAACGTCGTCTACGCGACGGGCGGGCCGGCCGGGCTGTACGCCACCCGGGTCTTCCCCAACGGGCAGTGGGGTGCCTCGGGCGCCGCCTACCGCGCGGGGATCGGCGGGAAGAACGTCACCGAGTGGCAGTTCGGGCTCGCCTCGACCAAGCCGCGGTGGAACGTGTCGGGCACGTACATGCAGGTGGTGCCGCGCTTCGTCTCGACCGACCAGGACGGCGGCGACGAGCGGGAGTTCCTCACCGAGGCGATCCCCGACTACGGCCGGCTGATGTCGCTCGTCTTCCTCAAGGGCTACCAGTGGCCCTTCGACGTCCGCAAGGCCCGCGACGGCTCCTCGCTCATCGACCTGCTCGTCTACCGCGAGACCGTGCTGCGCGGCCGACGGGTCTTCCTCGACTTCCGGCGCAACCCGGTGCGTGAGGACTTCGACCCCTCGGCCCTCGACCCGGAGGCCTACGAGTACCTCGAGAAGGCCGGCGTGCTGTTCGGGACGCCGATCGAGCGCCTCAAGCACATGAACCTGCCCGCCTACGAGTTCTACCTGAACAAGAACCCCTACGTGGACCTCGAGCAGGAGATGCTCGAGGTGGACGTGTGCGCGCAGCACAACAACGGCGGCCTGCTCGTGGACGCGTGGTGGCAGTCGAACCTGCCCGGCTTCTTCCCGGTGGGCGAGGCCGGCGGTGCGCACGGGGTCTACCGGCCCGGCGGCGCGGCGCTCAACAGCGGCCAGGTGGGCGCCACCCGGGCGGCGCAGTTCATCGCGGCCCGGCGGTCCGGCGCCCCGCTCGGGGAGGCGGAGTTCGCCGCCGCGGCCGAGCGACCGCTGCGCGAGGCCGCCGAGCTGGTGGCTGCCGCGACGGAGCGGGCGGCAGCGGGCCGGGAGGACAACACCGGCGACCTGCTCCGCGACGTCGGGGAGCTGATGAGCGCCAAGGCCGGCCCGGTGCGCTCACGCCAGTCAATCGCCGAGGCGCTCGAGCAGGTCGAGGAGTGGCTCGGGACCTACCGCGAGCTGGTCGTGGCCGACGCCGGCTCGCGCCGGGCCGTCAACCGCGCCTTCCTCGTGCGCGACATCCTCACGACGGCGCAGGTATACCTCACGGCGATGGCCGACTACGTGGACCACGGCGGCCGCTCGCGCGGCTCGGTGCTCTACACCGACCCCGCCGGCTCACTGCCCCTGGTGGGCTACGGGCCGGATGCGGCGCGAGAGCTGGACCTGCCCGAGCTGTTCCGCTTCACCCTCGACGGCGGGGCGCTCGACGACGAGGTCCAGGAGGTCTCGTGGACCCCGCACCGCGCCGCGGACCCTGTGTCGCCGAGCGAGGCCGGCGACGTGGACATCACCTGGCGCCCCCGCCGGCCCATCCCGGAGACGGACGACTTCTTCGAGAACGTCTGGCGCGAGTACCGCGAGCACCAGAACATCCACTGACCCGCGCCCCGCGCCGCGGCGCAGCCGCGCCCCCCTCGACATCGTGTGGGTTTCGCGTCCTCTGAGAGCGCGAAACCCACACGGTCTTTCCAGGGCAGGGCGGGGACCGCTCCACAGGCCCGTCCGGCGTGCCTCACGTCAACGGCGTCACCGGCGTCCGCGCCGAGGCGGCCGTCCCCTGGTGGACGCTGCCACCATGGCGCCCGACCGTCGGCGGATCAACCGCATGGCAGGACAGCACTGGTTCGTCCTCACACGCTCCCAGCTCGAGGAGATCGGCGTCTCCGTCACGTGGATCCGCTCCCAGGTCGATCACCGCATCTGGCGCCGGGCCTACCCAGGCGTCTACATCACCCACGCCGGTCACCCGACGTGGGACACCCGGGTCGTCGCCGCCCTGGCGTACGCGGGCAAGGGAGCAGCGCTCTCTCACGCCACGGCCGGGGACTGGTGGTTCGAGAGCGAGGCCACCCGTGCCCAGCGAGTGTCGAACACGGTGGAGATCAGCGTGCCCGCCCGCAGGACGGTGGTCGCCCAGCGCGGGCTGCGGATCCACCGCCGCCGTTCGGTCCCCGCCGTCTGGGAGGGCCGGATCGCGGTGATGACCGCAGCAGAGACCGCCGTCGACCTCGCCTGCCGCGCAAAGACGGAGGACGACGTCGTCGGCGTGCTCACGCGCGCCCTCCGTGTCGCTGAGCCGGCCGAGATCAGAGCTGCCGTCGCCGGGCGGTCACGAGTCCGCCGTCGGGAGCTGCTCCTCGACATCCTCACCGACGCCACGGCGGGCATGGAGTCGCCCCTCGAACGGCACTACCACCGTGACGTCGAGGTCGACCACGGGCTCCCGGTGTCGGAGCTCCAGGTGCGCGAGCAGCTCGCGGGGTCCCGGATCCGCGCGGACTGCCGCTACCGCAGGTGGCAGGTGCGGATCGAGCTCGACGGCAAGCTGGCACACCCGGGCGGGCGCACCGACAAGGACACGTGGCGCGACAACGCAGCACTGCTCGCCTCCAGGGAGGTGACGCTGCGGTACCGGTGGACGCACGTCGTGGGGACCCCGTGCCGCACGGCCCAGCAGGTCGTCGATGCACTCCGCCTCGGCGGTTGGGAAGGCCAGCCGCGCAGGTGCGGACGGCCCGGATGCCGGGTGCGCTGACGCCGCTCTGCAGACCGTGTGGGTTTCGGACTCCCTGGGAACCCGAAACCCACACGATCGTGAGGAGGGTGCGGCGACGGCGCGCCCCTACAGGTAGGGGTGCACGAGGCGCTGGTAGCGGTCGGCCATGGTGGCGACGACCTCGTCGCCGGGGGTGTCCCAGACCGCCTGGTTGAAGATCTCCACCTCGACGTCGCCGGCGTAGCCGGCCTCGGCCACCCAGCGGGTGATCGTGGCGAAGTCGACGTAGCCGTCGCCCATGTACCCGCGGGAGAGCAGGGAGTCGTCGGCCAGCGGCAGCACCCAGTCGCACACCTGGTAGCCCGCCAGCCGCCCCTCGGCGCCGGCGCGGGCGATCTGCGACTCCAGCTTCGGGTCCCACCACACGTGGTAGGTGTCCACGACCACGCCCACCGACTCCGCGGGGAAGTCCGCGGCGAGGTCGAGCGACTGCTCGAGCGTGGACAGCACGCCACGGTCGGCGGCGAAGATCGGGTTCATCGGCTCGAGGACGAGCCGCACGTCGTGCTCGGCCGCGAACGGCACGAGCTCGCCGATCCGGTCGGCCACCCGCTGGCGCGTCGCGACGAGGTCGCGGTCCCCGTCCGGCAGCGCAGCGCGCCCCGGCTCGGGGCACGCGGGCAGCCCGCCGACCACCATGACGAGCTCGCGCGTCCCCAGGGTCGCCGCCTCGACGATCGCGGCACGGTTGTCCTCCAGCGCCGCCCGCTGCCCGTCGGCGTCGACCGCGGTGAGGAAGCCGCCGCGGCACAGCGAGGAGACCCGCAGGCCCGCCTCCCGGACCACGGCGGCGGCGCGCTCGAGGCCCACCTCGGCCACCCGGTCGCGCCACAGCCCGACCGCGCCGAGGCCGGCACGGGCCGCGACGTCCACGGCCTCCTCGAGGGTGAGGGCCTTGGTCGTCGCGGTGTTGAGGGAGAGCCGGGAGAGGTCCGCGCTCACAGGGTGAGCTCCGGGATCTCCAGGCGCCGCCCCTCGGCGGAGGACCGCAGGCCGAGCTCGGCGAGCTGGACGCCGCGGGCGGCGGAGAGCAGGCCGTAGCGGTGCGGACGCTCGGCGACGACGTCGCGGAGGAACTCCTCCCACTGCAGCTTGAAGCCGTTGTCGAGGTCGGCGTTGTTCGGCACCTCGAGCCACTGGTCGCGGAAGGGCTCGGTGACGGGCAGGTCGGGGTTCCACACCGGCTTGGGCGTGTGGGCGCGCTCCTGGGCGACGCAGTTGCGCAGGCCGGCGACGGCCGAGCCGCGCGTGCCGTCGACCTGGAACTCGACGAGCTCGTCACGGAAGACGCGCACCGCCCAGGAGGAGTTGATCTGGGCGACGACGGGGTCCCCGCCCGGCGTGGTGACCTCGAAGATCCCGTACGCGGCGTCGTCGGCGGTGGCGGTGTACTCCTTGCCCTGCTCGTCCCAGCGGGTGGGGATGTGGGTGACGGCCTTGGCGGTGACGGCGTCGACCTTGCCGAGGATGCCCTCGAGCACGTAGTTCCAGTGGCAGAACATGTCGACGACCATGCCGCCGCCGTCCTCCTTGCGGTAGTTCCAGCTCGGGCGCTGGGCGGGCTGGACGTCGCCCTCGAAGACCCAGTACCCGAACTCGCCGCGCAGGGACAGGATGCGGCCGAAGAAGCCCTGGTCGACGAGACGGCGGAGCTTGACCAGGCCGGGCAGGTAGAGCTTGTCGTGGACGACGCCGGCGGTCACGCCGGTCTCCTGGCCCAGGCGGGCGAGCTCGACGGCCTCCTCGAGCGACTCGGCCGTGGGCTTCTCGGTGTAGATGTGCTTGCCGGCCTTCATCGCGGCGGTGAGGGTGGCCTTGCGCAGCGAGGTGAGCTGGGCGTCGAAGTAGATGTCGATGCTCGGGTCGTTCATCACCGAGTCGACGTCGGTGGTCCAGTGCTCGACGCCGTGGCGCTCGGCGATCTCACGGACCGCGCCCTCGCGCCGCCCGACGAGGACCGGCTCCACCTGCACCCGGGTGCCGTCCTCGAGGAGGAAGCCGCCCTCGTCACGGATCGGGAGGATCGAGCGGACGAGGTGCTGGCGGTACCCCATCCGGCCGGTGATGCCGTTCATCGCGATCCGCAGCGTACGCGTGGTCATGTGCTCTCCAATGAGACGTGCCGGTGTGGCGGAAGACTAGGGAATGCGCTTTCCAACTTAGTCAGGCGTCGTCGTGCCTGTCAAGAGCGTGAGCATGGCCACATGTCGACGATCTCGGGAACAACGTTGAAGATTCATCCATTGACGGGGGCATGACCACACACAAGATCGGCGTCATCGTCAGCTCCTCCCGCCCCACGCGCATCGGCGACAAGGTGGCCCAGTGGGTCGCCTCCCTCGCACCGGAGGGCACCGAGGTCGACGTCATCGACCTCGCCGAGGTCGACCTGCCCTTCCTCGCCGAGCCCGAGCAGCCCGCCACCGGCAACTACTCCCTCGCCAGCACCGTCGCCTGGTCCGAGCGCATCCGCGCCTACGACGGCCTCGTCATCACGGTCCCGGAGTACAACGCCGGCTACCCGGCGATCCTCAAGAACGCCATCGACTCCCTGCACGCGGAGTGGAACGGCCTGCCCGTCGGCGTCGTCGGCTACGGCTGGGGCGCCGCCGCCGGTGCCGCCCGCCAGCTCGGCGAGGTCCTCGACCGCGTCAAGGCCGTCACCCTGCCCGGCCCGGGCCTGAGCTTCGGCCAGGACCTCACGCCCGAGGGCGAGATCCTCGAGGCGGCGCCGACCGACGACGTCCGTGGCCTCTTCGAGCAGGTGCTCACCGCCGCACGGCAGTCCGTCACGGTCTGACCCGCACCCGAACCCGTCGCGCGAGGCGGTGGCCCCTCCGGGGGCCACCGCCTCCGTGCTACCGGAGCCCGGGCGTGGACTCGCGCAGGACGACCTCGCCGGTGACGGTGACGAGGTCGGGAGCATCCCGGTCGCCCAGCGCCAGGGCCGTGGCCTGGCGGCCGATGTCGACCATGTCGATCCGCACCGTGCTCAGCGTGGGGGTGACGTCGCGCAGCGCGAAGATGTCGTCGAAGCCGGCGAAGGCCATGTCACGGGGCAGGACCAGGCCCGCCTCGCGGGCCGCCGTCATCGCGCCGAGGGCCATGACGTCGTTGACGGCGAAGACGACCTCGACGTCGAGGTCGCGGCGCATGAGCTCGACCATCGCGTCGTGCCCGCCGTCGCGGACGAAGGGCGAGGGGATGATCGCCTCCTCGGCCACCGGCGTACCGAGCTCGGCGAGCGCCTCGCAGAAGCCCCCGCGCCGCTCGGCGGCGGTGAGGTGCCGTTCGGGTCCGCCGAGGACGGCGAAGCGCCGGTAGCCCTGCCCGTGCAGCGCGCGGGCCAGGGCCGCGGACGCGCCGAGGTTGTCCACGTGCACCGCCTTGACGCCGAGGATCGGCTGGCCGACCATCGCCGCCGCTCCCCCCCGCTCCTGGTAGGCGGCCAGGGCCTCGCGCAGGCGCCGGTTGCCCTCCTCGTCGTCCTGGCGGCCGCCGACGACGATGATCGAGCGCGCCCGCAGGTTCTGCAGGGTCTGGATGAAGCCGACCTCGCGCTCGGCGTCGTGCTGGGTGTTCGCCAGCGTGACGGCGAGGCCCGCGGTGTCGGCGGCCTCGGTGACACCGGCCGCGATCGTGGAGAAGAACGGGTCGGCGATGTCATGGACGATGAGGCCCAGCGTCGCCGTCCGCCCGCGTGCCATCGCCTGCGCGTTGGCGTTCGGGGAGTAGTGGAGCCGCTCGGCGGCGTCGAGGACGCGCTCACGCAGGTCGGCCCGCACGGAGCGGTTCGTGCTGCCGTTGATGGCGCGGGAGGCGGTGGCGAGGGAGACGCCGGCCTCACGGGCGACGTCGCTCAGCGTCGCCGCCCGCCCGTTCCCCGCGACGCCGGTGCGTGTGGGTGTCATCCGAGGCTCCTTCGGTGCCGTCAGCGCTGCACTCGTGCGCTGCCACCGGCAGCGAGCTTGAGGACCTCCGCCTTGGTGACCATCGAGGTGTCACCCGGGGTCGTCATGGCCAGCGCTCCGTGCGCCGCGCCGTACTCTACTGCGGTCGCCACGGGTTCTCCCGTCAGCAGACCGTAGATGAGGCCGGAGGCGAAGGAGTCCCCGCCGCCCACGCGGTCGAGGATCTCCAGGCGCTCCCGGTGGGTGGCCTGGGCGAAGCCCTCGTCCTTGGACCAGGCGATCGCGCCCCAGTCGTTGACCGTCGCGGTGTGGACGCTGCGCATCGTCGTGCCGATGACCTCGAAGTTCGGGTAGGCCGCCTGGACGTTCTCGATCATGGCGCGGAAGCTCGCGACGTCGAGGTCGGTGAGGTTCTCGTCCACGCCCTCGACCTCGAAGCCGAGGGAGGCGGTGAAGTCCTCCTCGTTGCCGATCATCACATCGATGTGGTGGGCGATCTCCCGGTTGACCTCCTGCGCGCGGGCCTGCCCGCCGATGTCCTTCCACAGCGAGGGCCGGTAGTTGAGGTCGTAGGACACGACCGTGCCGTGCCTCTTCGCGGCCTGGACGGCGGCGAGCACGACCTCCGCGGAGCTGTCGGACAGGGCGGCGAAGATGCCGCCGGTGTGCAGCCACCGCACCCCGAGCTCGCCGAAGACGTGGTCCCAGTCGACGTCCTCGGGACGCAGCTGGGAGGCGGCGGTGTGCCCACGGTCGGACACGCCCACCGCGCCGCGCACCCCGAACCCGCGCTCGGTGAAGTTCAGGCCGTTGCGCACGCTGCGCCCGATGCCGTCGGAGGGCACCCAGTGGATGAGGGAGGGGTCCACGCCGCCGGTGAGGATGAAGTCCTCCACCAGTCGGCCGACCTCGTTGTCGACGAGGGCGGTCAGCACCCCGGCGCGCAGCCCGAAGGCGCGGCGCAGGCCGCGGGCGACGTTGTACTCGCCGCCGCCCTCCCACGCGCGGAAGCTGCGCGCGGTGCGGATGCGTCCCTCGCCCGGGTCCAGCCGGAGCATCACCTCACCGAGGGACAGCACGTCGTAGCGGCACTCGGCGGCGTCACGGATCTGCAGACTCAACGGGTTCTCCTTGATCGGGTGGGGCCGACGACGGTCAGCGGGTCAGGGCGACGGCGTCGGCGACCATGGCGGCGACGTCGTCGAAACGGCCGGCGGCGATCGCGTCGCGGGGCACCATCCAGCTGCCCCCGACCGCCGCGACCGCGGGCAGGGCCAGGTACTCGGCGAGGTTCGCCGGCCCGATGCCGCCGGTGGGCACGAAGCGCACGCCACCGAAGGGCGCGGACAGCGCCTTGATCGCCGCGGCACCGCCGGAGGTCTCGGCGGGGAAGAACTTGACGGTCGTGATGCCGGCCTCGAGCGCCGCTTGGACCTCCGTGGCGGTGACGGCGCCCGGCAGGGCGAGCACGCCACGCGCGGCGCAGCGCTCGACGACGGCACGGGAGAAGCCGGGCGACACGACGTAGCGGGCTCCGGCGTCGACGGCCTCGTCCACCTGCGCGGGGGTGAGGACGGTGCCGGCGCCGACGAGGACGCGGCCGTCCTTGGCCATCTCCGCGATCGCCGCGGCGGCGGCCGCCGTCCGGAAGGTCACCTCGGCGACGGGCAGCCCGCCCTCGGCGAGCGCACCGGCCAGCGGGCGGGCGTGCGCGGCGTCGTCGAGCACGACGACGGGCACGAGTCGGCTGGCGGCAAGCTGGTCGAGCGTCTCGGACATCGCCGGTCTCCTTCGTCTCCCGCGCTCGCGCGCGGTCGTCTCGTCACTGAGTCGCAGCCCGTCGGTGGTGCTGCGATGCCAGTCGAACCGTAGCAGAAAGCGCTTCCCGCAGGAAGGTCCTGGAGGCAGGACCGAGGCCCCGCCCCCGACCCGTGGCGGGGCCCTGCACCGTACCGGTGCAGGGCCTCGGCCGTGTGACTGCGGACGGTCAGCGACCCCAGACGGTGTCGATGTCCAGACCCGGCAGGTAGCCGTGGTCACCGCTGTACGTCGCCGTGAGCAGGGTCAGCCCCCGCACCGGCGGCAGCTGCACCTCGGCGCTGCCGTCCTCACCGACCGGCACCGTCCCGACGACGCGGAACCCGGCGGTCACCGTGACCGTGCCCGTGGGGGTCGGCGCGCCGTCCCGTCCGGACACGTCGATGGTGACGTCCGGGGTGCTGCCCCGGGGGACCGTCGAGTCCACGTCGATGTCCACCCGCGAGAGGGCGGGCAGGACGACGTAGGTGACGGCGCGGCTGGCCGACTCGGTGAAGCCGTCACTGCCGGGGAACACGGCCGTGAGGCGGTGCCCGCCCGCGGGCAGGTCCCGCGGCAGCGCCACCGACGCCCGTCCGTCGGGCCCGAGCTCACCGGTGGCGACGACCTCGCCGTCGGCGTGGATCTCCACCGTTCCCGACGGCGTCCCGGAGTCGGCGGCGACGGTCACCCGCGCCGTCGTCTCCGCGCCGTAGGTGGCGAGCTGGCGGGACAGGCTCAGCGACGTCGTCGTGGCGACGTCCTCCTGCGGCGCGGCCGGGACGGAGACGACGAGGTCGCGCATCCGCCCGGTGTTGTCGAAGGAGCCGAAGCCGATCTGACCGGAGTCGAAGGTCGTGTCGGTCGCCGTCATGAGCGGGGTGTCGTGGCCGTCGACCCACACGGCGATCTCGCCGCTGCCGGCGCAGTGGACGACGCGGACGTCGTGCCACTCCTCGTCGGTGATGGCGGGGGGCGCGCCGATCGAGCTGTCGGGGTCCCACTGGTGGTCGATGCGCTCCCGGTCCTTGTTGTTCACCTTGAAGATGCCGTTGTGCGCGTAGATCGTGTTGTCCTGCGAGATGTGCGCGTAGTAGTACTCGGTGTCGGACTGCCAGCCGAAGACGATGATGATGTCCCGGTTGTTCACCGACGACGGGGCGTCGAGGCGGACCTCGGCGTCGATCTGCACCGACTCGTACTCCCGGCCGTCGAGGATCGCGTACTCGAAGGGACGACGGATGCCGTCGTTCGGGTTGTCCCCGACCTCGGTGAGCACGATCTGGTCACCCGGGAAGTCCCACTTCGAGGGCGTCCGCGGGGCCCAGTTCTCCTCGGCCATGAGGTCGGTCTCGGACTCCTCGAAGGTGCACGACGGCGTGGGCGGCGGCTCGACCGGCTCGACGCCGTACGTCGCGTACAGGTGCTGCATCTGCTCCGCGGTGGGGACCATGTCGAGGAACATGAGGTCGTCCATGCGCCCGTTGAACGGGTTCCGCTCCGCGGTGTTCTGCGGGAAGCTGCCGCCGATCTTGATGCCCGCGGGCACCGTGTCCGACGTCGGGCCCGAGCCCCACGGGTTCGCCGCGGTGTACTCGCCCTCGAGCTCCTCACCGTTCATGTAGAGCTTCATCTCGCCGTTGACGTAGTCGAAGCTCGCGGCGAGGTGCACCCAGGTGTTCTGGGCGAGGATCTCGTCCCACGGCTTGTCGGCCGCGAAGGTCCACGAGCTGCCGTCGTCGAGGCGGCGGCCGAGCGCGACGAGCTTGAGCTCGTTGCCCACCTGGATGACCTCGAGGAGGGCACGCACGCCGTGGCCGTCGGAGTTGCCCGACAGGACGCCGGTGAGCCCGATGGCGTTGAAGCGGTCGTCCGGGTTGGCGGACTCGCTGTTGAGGGCGGGCAGCTCACCGGTGCGCTTGAACCAGCCCATGACGGTGATCGCCTCGGCCCCGGCGAAGGCGTCGAGGGAGTCGACGCCGGCGGGGTCGTAGACGCCGGCCTTCCAGTCGTTGTTGCCGCGGACCGTGGGGTTGAGCTGCTGGGTCTGCAGCGCCCGACCGGCGCCGGGGTAGGCGGCGTCGGCCACGCGCTGGAGCGCGCCACCGTTGATGAGCTCGATGTCGGTGCCGGAGAAGCCCTGGTCGTCCTCCCAGGCCGGGTTCCCCTCGACCGGGTTGTCGAAGGTGTAGCGCGCGACGAGGTTGTTCGGCGGCAGCTCGACCGCGCCGGTGACCTCCCAGACGCGACCGTCGGCCTTGGAGATGAGGTAGAGCTCGCCGTCGGCGTCCGCGCCGAAGCGCAGGTCCACCCGCTGGTGCCCGACGAGCTCCTGGAAGGTGGTCTCCTCGCCGTCGTGGAAGACACGGAGCTGCTCGATGGTGGCGAGGTCCTCGATGTCGCCGTCGTTGCGGACCATCTCGTCGGCCTCGGTCGACAGCACCCAGCCGCGGACGATGTCCGTGAACAGGTACTTGCCCTGGAGCGCCTCGATCTCGCCGCGGTAGACGTACCCGCCGTTGACGGCCACGCCGGCGTCACCGGTCTGGCCGGGGTCGCGGTTGTGGTCGTAGGCGGCGACGGGGTAGGTGAAGCCGAGCTCGGCGTCGTTCTCCGGCAGCGGGAAGATCTGCCGGTTCTCGGCGAGGAAGGGTCCCTCGCGCACGGACCAGCCGAAGTTGTCACCCGGCTGGACCTCGTAGATCGACTCGACCTGCCACTCACCGATGTGACCGAGGTACATCTTCCCGGTCTCGGTGTCCCAGCTGATGCGGTGCGGGTCGCGCATGCCGACGGCGTAGATCTCCGGCAGCGCGCCGTCCTCGTCGAGGAACGGGTTGTCCTCGGGGATGCCGTACTCGCCGTTGGCGCTGTCGTCACCCATCGGGTCGATGCGGAAGATCTTGCCCTGCGGGGTGGACAGGTCCTGCGGGTTGTTGTTGCCCACGCCGTTGCCGCCGTCGCCGACGAGGATGTAGAGGTTGCCGTAGTCGGCGTCGCCGGGCTCGGCGGTCCAGTTGAAGGCGATCTGCTGGACGGTGTGGACGCGCCCGCCGAACGGCACGCGCATCATCTCGCGGCTCGTGCCCTCGAAGGTCTCGGCGCTCGGATCCGTGGCGGTCCACTCGGTGATGACGCTGTGGAAGCCGGTGGTGCCGAAGCCCGGGAAGTCCGGGGTGTCCTCGGTGAGGGCGGAGCCGGCCTCGGTGTGGACGGTGTAGAAGATGCCGTTCTCGGCGAACTCCGGGTGGAACTCGACGAAGCCGAAGCCGGTGCCGAGGCCCGCGTGGTTGTGGAAGTTGTCGACGAACTGCTGGCGGACGTTGAGGTAGGCGGTGTGCTCGCCGGAGTCCTTGTCGACCATGTAGAGGATGTCGTTCATGTCCGGGACCGCGAGACGGCCGGAGCCGTCCGGCACCTCGTCGAGGTGGGTGATGCGGTTGTGCCGGATGAGGCGCTGGTCCTGGGTGGCCGGGGTCGTCTGCGACTCGGGCAGCTGGGCCAGCTCCTCGACCTCGATGCCGATCGTCGACATCTTCGGGTCGGGCAGCGGGTTGAGGAGGGGCTGGGCGGCCTCGTCGGTGACCTCGCAGTCGGCGGCGTTGCCGGTGGCGACCTCGAGGTTCGCGCCGGTCGTGTCGACGGCGACGTCGTCGAGCATGATCCGGCCCGTGTTGGGCGAGCCGTTGATCCAGAAGAAGCGGTCGAGGGCGCCGTCGACGGCGGCCCGGAAGCCGAAGGTCTCCTCGGCCCCCTCGGGCAGGCGGGTCTGCTCCTCGTAGGGGCCGCCCTGGCTGTAGACGGCGACCTCGTCGGTCTCGTTGTCGGCGACGAGCCAGACGCACTGCCACACGTCCTCGGCCCAGGTGCCGGCCGTGGCGAAAGCGCCGCCGTCTCGCACGAGGAGGCGGTCGCTGTTCTGGTTGTTGACGTAGGCCCGGCTGTGGGCGAAGTCGGAGGGGTTGTCGTTGTCCGTGATGCCGAACGAGGTGTCGACGCTGCCGTCGCGCCGGATCCGGAAGAAGACCGTGCCGGTCTCACCGTCCTCGATCGCGGCCACCGCGCGGGAGGCCCGCTGGTTGGGGCCGCTGAGCTCCAGGGCCCGGTTGTTCTGGTTGACGGGGTCCAGGATCACGGAGGCAGCACCGGTGGAGGTCCACCCGTCCTGGCCGTTGAGGGCGCCGGTCGTGTAGCCCTCGAAGGTGTGGAGCTCGGTGAAACCGGGCTCCTCGGTCTGTGCGCCGGCTGGTGCCGCGAGCAGCGTCGCGCACATCGCCATCCCCGTCGCCGCCGCCGTCACCGCCCGGCGTCTCGTGGGTTGCCGTAATGACGTCATCGTCACGCTCCTTCGTTGGTAAGCGCTTTCTCTGGCAACCAACCACGCTAGCCCTGCGCCGCAGGCCGGAGCATCCTGCGAAAGAACGACGAATCGAATCGTCAACTCGGCGTCCCGCACCGCCGCCTCGTCTCAGGTGTGGGCTGTTCGCCCTCAGAGGCCGAAAGTCCACACCCAACGCCGGGAGGGCGCGACGGTCAGCTCACCGTCGTGCCGAAAGCCAGGCCGAGGACGTAGGTGACCGAGGCGGCGCCGTAGCCGATGGCGAGCTGGCGCAGGGCGCGCCGCAGCGGCGGGGCACCGGACAGCACGCCGACCACGGCGCCGGTGAGCAGCAGCGCCGCACCCACGATGACGGCGGCGGCCACGACCGCCGCCGTCCCGGAGAGCCCGAAGATCCACGGCAGCACGGGCAGCAGCGCGCCGGAGGCGAAGAAGCAGAAGCTGGAGACGGCGGCGCTCACGCCCGTGCCGATCTCCTCGTAGTCCGGCTCGGCGTCCTCGGCGCGCCCCGGCCCGGTGGCCGACAGGACCTCCCGGGCCCGCTCCTCGGCGGCGTCGGCGCTCATGCCGCGGGCGCGGTAGACGAGGGCCAGCTCGTTGGCGTCGACGTCGAGGTGGGGGATGGCCTCCTGCGCGCGCGGGTCGGGGATGGACGCCTCGAGCAGCTCGCGCTGCGAGCGCACCGAGACGTACTCCCCCGCCGCCATCGACAGCGCGCCGGCGAGCAGCCCGGCGAGGCCGGTGAAGAGGACCGTCTGCGCCGACACCCCGGTCGCCCCGATGCCCAGGACGAGGGCGAGGTTGGAGACGAGGCCGTCGTTGGCGCCGAAGACGCCGGCGCGGAACATCCCGGACATGCGGCTGCGGCCGCGGGTGGCCAGCGAGCGCACGACCTCCCCGTGGATCTGCTCGTCGGCCACCATCGCCGACGTCGCGTCGTCGTCGCCGGCGTAGGAGGACCGTGCCTCGGCGCGCTGCGCGAGGGCCAGGACGAACACGCCCCCGAAGCGGCGGGCGAGCCAGCCGAGCACGCGGGTGCGCACGGCCCCGCGCTTCGGGTGGCCGACGTGGTGCCCGAGCAGCTCGCGCCAGTGCTCCTCGTGGCGGCGCTCGGCCTCGGCGAGCTCGAGGAGGATCGCGCGCTCCTCGCCCTCGCGGCGGCGGGCGAGGTCGCGGTAGACGGCGGCCTCGGCGCGCTCGTCGGCGAGGTAGCGCCGCCAGCGGCGCACCTGCGCACGGGTCGGCTCGGGACGGTCGGTCGGGCTCACGGCACAAGCGTCACAGGCTTCCGGCCCGTGGGGAAACGAGGCCCGCCTTCCCTGACGGCGGGTGTTCGGGTGCCCTCACACGCCGTCGGGCCGCGGGGTGTCGCCCGCGGCCTCCGCCTCCAGACGGCGCCTGTCGAGCAGCGCGGTCCAGCGGCGTCCCGAGTCCACGACGCCCTCCTTCTTCCACCGGCTCATCACCCGCGACACGGACTCCGGCGTCGAGCGCGCCAGGCCCGCGAGGTCCGCGCGGGAGAGCGGGACCTCGAGCATGACCGTTCCGTCGTCACGCTCCTCCCCGACCTTGTCGGCCAGGCGCAGCAGGGCGGTCGCGACGCGCTGGGGGACGGTGTCCGTCGTCTGCCCGCCGATGTCGGAGTGCGCCCGGACCAGACGGGCCGCGACGTCGTCGAGCACCCGCAGGGCGACACCGGGGTGCTCGAGGAGCACCTCACGGAAGTCGTCCTGGTCGATGCGGAGCGTGCAGGACCCGACGAGCGCCGTCGCCGTGTGCGAGTGGTACGGCTCCCCGAGCGTCCCCATCGCCCCGAAGAGCTCGCCGGGGACGAGGATGTCGGCCACCGTCTCCGTCCCACCGGCGGTCACCTGGGAGAGCTTCACGCGCCCCTCGGCGACGACGTAGAGGGCGGTCGCCGGGTCCCCGGCCCGGTAGAGAGTGCGTCCCGCCGGCCACGTGGTGGTCCGCATGCGCCGGTCGATGCGCTCGACGGCGTCCTCGCTCAGGCCCCGGAAGTAGGGCGCCCGGGTCAGCACGTGCCTGCGGACCGGCCACGGGCACCGGTGCGGCAGCGTGACCTCGCGCAGCGGGATCGTCCGCCGTCCGGACTCGGTA
Source organism: Oceanitalea stevensii (assembly GCF_014837105.1). Classification (GTDB taxonomy): domain Bacteria; phylum Actinomycetota; class Actinomycetes; order Actinomycetales; family Actinomycetaceae; genus Oceanitalea; species Oceanitalea stevensii. The sequence goes on from NZ_JACSPO010000002.1 coordinate 21,676, forward strand.
CGCACCGGTGCGGCGTCCTGTGGCGACATGTCGCTCCTCCCTCCGACCACTGCTGCGACCCGTGCTCGTGCCTCCCGCCGCAGGCTATCGGGCCGCGAGCGCCCCCGTCCCGAGGAGACGTTGCGGCTGATTGACGGCCGTCATGTTCTCTTCCGCCAGGCCTTCCTACGTTGGGATCACCGCGAGGGAGACGCCCTCACGGCGAGGAAAGGACCACACCATGACCACGACCGCCGCCACCCGCTCCGTCTTCCGCGCCGAGGGCTTCAGCTGCCCGAGCTGTGTCGCCGCGATCGAGAAGCAGGTCGGGCGCCTGCCCGGCGTCACCGGAGTGTCGGTGAAGTTCGCCTCCGGCCGCGTCGAGGTCGACCACCTCCCGGAGGTCGTCACCACCGACGAGATCGTCACCGCGATCGGCAGGGCCGGCTACAAGGCCGCCCTGTCGGCCTTCTGACCGCCGTCCCCCCGACGGCCGGGCCCCCTGGCCCGGCCTTCCCCTCACGTCGCGAAAGGTCCCCCATGAGCTCGACCAGCTGGACACGCGCCCCCTGGGCGGCCCCGGCCGCCGCGGGCGCGCTCATCGCCGCCGCCGCCTTCACCTCCTTCTCGGCCGGCGTCAACCCCTTCTCCAGCAGCCACGCGGGCGGCGGCGGCACCACGGCCGCGCTCACCGCCTCGCACGTGCTGATGACCGCCGCGGCGGTCGTCGCCGGGCTGCCGATCCTCGTCAAGGCCGTGCGGGCGCTGCGCCACCGCACCATCGCCATCGACCTGCTCGTCTCGGTCGCCGCGACCGGCGCGCTCGTCATCGGTGAGGTGTGGGAGGCGGCCGCGGTGACCTTCCTCTTCTCCGTCGGCCACGCGCTCGAGGCCCGCACCATGACCAGGACCCGCGCGGCCCTCGCGGAGCTCGTCGCCGTCGCCCCCGACGTCGCGGTCGTGCTCCGTGACGGGGTGCAGGTCGAGGTGCCCTCGGTGCAGGTGGCGACGGGCGAGACCGTCCTCGTCAAGAACGGTGCGAAGGTGCCGGTCGACGGCGTCGTGACCGGAGGCGCCGCGGCGCTCGTCGAGGCGTCCATCACCGGGGAGTCCGTGCCCGTGGAGAAGACGGAGGGCGACCGGGTGTTCGCCGGCACCGTCTCCAGCGGCGGCTTCCTCACGGTGCGTGCCACCGGCGTGGGCGCCGACACGACGCTGGCCCGCATCATCCACCGTGTCGAGGAGGCACAGGACGCCAAGGCGCGGGCCCAGACGTTCCTGGAGAGGTTCTCCGCCTGGTACACCCCGGCGATCATCGTGCTGGCTCTGGTCGCCGCGCTGGTCAGCGGGGACGTCGTCCTCGCCCTCACCCTCCTGGTCATCGGGTGCCCCGGCGCCCTGGTCATCTCGATCCCTGTGGCGATCGTCGCGGGCATCGGCCGCGGCGCGAGGGACGGCATCCTCATCAAGGGCGGCGAGCATCTCGAGGCGAGCGCACGCATCGACACCGTCGCGCTCGACAAGACCGGCACCCTCACCGAGGGCCGGCCGCACCTGACCGACGTCGTGGTGCTCGCCGCGGGCCTGGACCGGGCCGACGTCCTCACCTGGGCCGCGCGCGCCGAGGCCGGGTCCGAGCACCCGCTCGCCCGACCGGTGATCGAGGCGGCCGTCGCCGAGGGCCTCCCCGTCGGCGGACTTCCCGAGCACACCGATCCCGTGCCGGGCAAGGGCGTCGTCGCCACGCTCGACGGCCGCCGCGTCGCGGTCGGCAACCTGCCCCTGCTCCTCGCCGAGGGGATCAGCGACGACGGCGGAGCCGCCGCCGAGGTCGACCGCCTCGCCGGACTCGGCCGCACCCCGATGGTCGTCGCCCTCGACGGCGAGGTCGTCGGCGTCGTCGCGGTGGCCGACCGCGTCCGGAGGGACGCGCGGGAGATGGTCACCCGCCTCCACGACGCTGGCGTCACCCGGGTCGTCATGCTCACCGGCGACAACCGCCGCGTCGCCGAGGCGGTGGCCGCGGAGGTCGGGGTGGTCGACGTCCGGGCCCAGCTGCTGCCCGAGGACAAGCTCGCGGCCATCGAGGAGCTGCAAGCCGGCGGGCACGTGGTCGCGATGATCGGCGACGGCGTCAACGACGCCCCGGCCCTGGCCACCGCGGAGATCGGGATCGCGATGGGAGCCGCCGGCACGGGCGTCGCCGTCGAGACGGCCGACATCGCCCTCATGAACGACGACCTGCTCAGGGTGCCGCAGGCCATCGGCCTCGCCCGGCGGACCGTCTCCGTCATGCGGCAGAACATCGGCGTCGCGCTGGCGACGGTCGGCCTGCTCCTCGCCGGCGTCCTCACGGGCGGCGTCACCATGGCGGTGGGCATGCTCGTCCACCAGGCCTCCGTGCTCGCCGTCATCCTCAACGCGGCGCGACTGCTCCGGCGCCGCGACGACGCCGTGGGCGCGCCGGTCACGCGCAGCACCACGGGTGCCGCGACCCCGCAGGTCCAGCCGGCCTGACCGGTCACGGCCCGGCCCTCACCTGCTGCGGTGGACACCCTCGACGAGCTCGACGACGGCGAGCGCGTCGCGGGGGTCCACCGGGAGCGGCGCCCCGTCGAGGAGCGCGGACGCCAGCAGCGCATAGAAGTCCTGGTAGCGCCCGGGCTCGCTCGGCACCGGGCGGGACCCGTCAGCCGTGACAAGCCGCGCGTCCTCACCGCGCCCGTAGCCGGGTGCGGACGGGCGCATCCCACCGGCCAGCTGCGCCTCCTGCACGTCCCCCGCCGCCATGACGAAGGTCGCGTCCGTGCCCACCACGCGCAGCCGCGGGCCGGGGTGCGCCGTCGTCGTGCTCACCCAGAGGTGGGAGCGGGCGCCGCCCGCGTGGGAGAGGGAGAGGAAGACGTCGTCGTCCGCCCGGCTGCGGACGCTGGCGAGCTCGGCGTGGACGTCGGTGACCGGGCCGAGGAGCGTCACCGCCTGGTCGACGAGGTGGGAGCCGAGGTCGAAGAGCACCCCGCCGCCCTCCCGCCACGTGGCGGCGGCCTTCCACGGCTTAGTCTCGGCCGTCTTCCACCGCTCCAGGCGCGACTCCAGACGCCGGACCTCACCGAGCGCGCCCTCCGCGAGCAGCCGCCGGACCGTGAGGAACTCGCTGTCCCAGCGGCGGTTGTGGAACACGGTGAGCGGGCGGCCGAGCCGCTCGGCGCGGTCGAGGAGCTCGCGCGCCTGCGTCGGGTCCGGGCCCAGCGGCTTGTCGACGACGACGGCGCAGCCCGCGTCCAGCGCGGCCGTCGCGACCGGGACGTGCGTGGCCGGCGGGCTCGCCACGACGAGGACATCGGGCCGTGCCGCGAGCGCCTCGGCGAGGTCGGCGACGACGCGCGCCCGCGGGTGCAGGCGCGCGGCGTCGGCCGCCCGGCCGGGGTCCGAGGTGACGACGACGTCGAGGCTGTACCGGGCGTCGTCGGCGATGAGCGGGCCGTGGAAGACCCGCCCCGCGTGGCCGAAGCCGACGAGGGCGGTGGAGAGGCGGTTCAGAGCTCGGGCTGCGGCGGAGTGGGGCGCATGGAGCCGCCGACGCCGGTCTGCGAGGCGTCACCGTTGCTCGAGCCGGAGGACCCGGAGGACCCGGAGGAGCCCGAGGACCCACCCATCCGGCTCTTGACGGTGTCGGTGACCTTGTCGGTCACGGCGGAGGCCTTGTCCTTGGCCACCTCGCTGACCTTCTCCTCGACCTTGTGCACGCTGGACTGCACGCGGGGGTTGTCCCACACCTGCTGGCTCGCGGACTTGATCTTCTCGAACTGCTGACGGCCTGCCCGTGCACCGAGCACGTAGCCGAGACCTGCCCCGACGAAGAACGAGAGCTTGCCCATGAACGTCCACCTCCATAGTGATGTGTGGGGCACCACCCTATGGTCGGACCCGCCGCCGCGCGCGTTCCGGGGACGACTAGGATCGCCGGGTGAGTACCGAGCAGATCGCCGCCACTGACGCCGCCGTCTCGGACGCGCTGGCGGAGTCCACGTCCGACGCCTCCCTCGACCGCACGCGGGCCCGCTCCCGCGCGATCGAGGCGGAGATCGACGCCAACCCCTCGAAGTTCCGCATGCTGACCGGCGACCGGCCCACCGGCAACCTCCACCTGGGCCACTACTTCGGCACGCTGGCCAACCGGGTGGCGCTGCAGGACCGGGGCGTGCAGACGTGGGTGCTCGTCGCGGACTACCAGGTCATCACCGATCGTGACGCGGTCGGGGAGATCGAGGACCGGGTGCTCTCGCTCGTCGCGGACTACCTCGCCGTCGGCCTGGACCCGGCACGCACGACGATCTTCACCCACTCCTCCGTGCCGGCGCTCAACCAGCTCATGCTGCCCTTCCTCTCCCTCGTCACCGACTCCGAGCTGCGCCGCAACCCCACGGTGAAGTCGGAGTACGAGGCCACCGGCGGGCGCCCGATGTCCGGGCTGCTCCTCACCTACCCGGTGCACCAGGCGGCCGACATCCTCTTCTGCAAGGCCAACCTCGTCCCGGTCGGCAAGGACCAGCTGCCGCACCTCGAGCAGACGCGAATCATCGCGCGCCGCTTCGACGAGCGCTACGGCCGCGCCGAGGCCGGCCGGCCGGTGTTCCCCCAGCCGGAGGCGCTGCTGTCCGCGGCGACGAACCTCCTCGGCACCGACGGCCAGAAGATGAGCAAGTCCAAGGGCAACACCATCGAGCTCGGGATGGACGCCGACACCACCGCGAAGCGGCTGAAGAAGGCCGTCACCGACGCCGACCGGCACATCACCTACGACCCGGCCGGGCGCCCGGAGGTCTCCAACCTCGTCCTGCTCGCCGCGCTCGCCAGCGGCCGCGACCCGCACGACGTCGCGGCGGAGATCGGCGACGGCGGTGGCGGCACCCTCAAGCGCGTGGTCACCGAGGCCGTCAACGAGCACTTCGCGCCCATCCGCGCCCGCCGCGCCGAGCTCGTCGCGGACCCGGGCTACCTGCGCCAGGTGCTCGACCAGGGCAACGAGCGCGCCAACGCCGTCGCCGAGGCGACGCTGGACGAGGTCCGCCGCGCGATGGGCATGATCTACGCCTGAGCCGCCCTGGTCCCGAGGCCCGGCGCCCCCACCGATTGCGGAGCCGTGGGTGGCGCCTAGCCTCGAGTGATGACTGCGCCTTCGGTTGACCGGGCGCTGGACGTCGTCGTCTACGGCGCCAGCGGATTCGTCGGACGGCTCGTCGCCGAGTACCTCGCGGAGCACGCGCCGGGCACCCGGGTGGGGCTCGCCGGCCGCTCCCGTGAGCGGCTGGAGCAGGTGCGCGACGGTCTGGGCCCCGCCGCGGCGGCGTGGCCGGTGGTCGTCGCCGGCGCCGAGGACGACGCCGCGCTGGCCGAGCTCGCCGCCTCCACCCGCGTCGTCGTCACGACGGTCGGCCCCTACAGCCGCCACGGCATGCCGCTGGCACGCGCCTGCGCGGAGGCCGGCACCCACTACGCCGACCTCGCCGGTGAGGTCCTCTTCATCCACGAGACCTCCCAGTGGCTGCACGACACCGCGCGGCGCACCGGCTCCCGCATCGTCCACTCGTGCGGCTTCGACTCCGTCCCCTCCGACCTCGGCGCCTTCCTCACCGCCGAGCGGGCACGGGCCGACGGCGCGGGCGAGCTGCTCGCCACCACGCTCGCGGTCCGCTCGGCCTCGGGCGGGGTCAGCGGCGGCACGATCGACTCGATGCGGATCCAGGTGGACGCCGGCCGCGACCCCGACAACCGGCGCATCCTCACCGACCCGTACGCGCTCGTCCCGGACCGGGCCGACGCGCCCGACGTCGACCAGCACACGCCGTCGCAGCCCTTCCGCGACGCCCAGACCGGCACGTGGGTGACGACCTTCCCCATGGCCGCCTTCAACAGCCGCATCGTCCACCGCAGCAACGCGCTCAGCGGCTGGAGCTACGGCCGCGACTTCCGCTACCGGGAGGTCGTCGACCTCGGTCCCGGCCCTCGTGGACGACGGCGGGCCCAGGCCCTGTCCCTCGCCACCGGTGCCGCCGCGGGCGTCATGGCCTTCCCGCCCACCCGCTGGGTCGCCGACCGCGTGCTCCCCTCCCCCGGTGACGGCCCGGACGAGGAGACGCGCCGGAACGGCTACTTCCGCATGGAGGTGGTCGCCCGCACGACGACGGGGGCCAGGTACCGCACCGTCGTCGCCGCGCAGGGGGACCCGGGCTACGCGGCGACGTCGGTGATGATCGGGGAGTCCGCGCTCGCCCTGGCCTACGACGAGTCGCACCTGCCGGGTGGCGGCGGGGTCCTCACCCCGGCCACGGCGCTCGGCACGGTCCTCGCGGACCGCCTGGTCGCCGCAGGCTTCGAGATCACCACCGAGCGCCTCGGCTGACCCCCTCCCCCTCCGGTCATATGCGGGATTTCTGCTGCCCGAAGCCAGGTCGGACTGCAGAAATCCCGCATATGTGCGAGTTGTTCAGAGCGCTCAGCCGAGCTGGGCCCGCACCTTCTGCGCCGCCGCCACGAGGTGGCGCAGGCTGGGCTCGACCTCGTCGTAGCCGCGGGTCTTGAGGCCGCAGTCGGGGTTGACCCACAGCAGCTGCGGGGGCACCGACTCGGCCGCGAGCGCCACGAGCTCGGCCACCTCCTCCTCGCTCGGCACGCGCGGGGAGTGGATGTCGTAGACGCCCGGCCCCACGCCGCGGGCGAAGCCGGCGGCCTGCAGCTCGGGCAGCACCTCCATCCGGGAGCGCGCGGCCTCGATGCTCGTGACGTCCGCGTCCAGCGCGTCGATCGCACCGATGACCTCGCCGAACTCCGAGTAGCACAGGTGGGTGTGCACCTGGGTGGCGGGGGCGGCGACCGCCGTCGCCAGCCGGAAGGCGCCCACCGACCACTCGAGGTACGCCGCGTGGTGCTCCGCGCGCAGCGGCAGGAGCTCGCGCAGCGCGGGCTCGTCGACCTGGATGACACCGATCCCCGCGGCCTCGAGGTCGGCGACCTCGTCGCGCAGCGCGAGCGCCACCTGCGCCGCGGTGTCCGCCAGCGGCTGGTCGTCGCGCACGAAGGACCACGCGAGGATCGTCACCGGGCCGGTGAGCATGCCCTTGACGGGCTTGTCGGTGAGCGAGGCGGCGTGCCGGGACCACTCGACGGTGATCGGCGCGGGCCGCGCGACGTCACCCCAGAGGATCGAGGGCCGCGTGCAGCGGGTCCCGTAGGACTGCACCCACCCGTTCTCGGTGACCGCGAAGCCCTCGAGGTTCTCGGCGAAGTACTGGACCATGTCGTTGCGCTCGGGCTCCCCGTGGACGAGGACGTCCAGGCCCAGGTCCTCCTGGAGCCGTACGACGCGCTCGATCTCCTCGCGCATCGCGGCCGTGTACTCCTCGGCGCTCAGCTCGCCGCGGCCGTACGCGGCCCGCGCACGGCGGATCTCGACGGTCTGCGGGAAGGAGCCGATCGTCGTCGTCGGCAGGGGCGGGAGGTCGAGGACCTCGGCCTGCGCGGCCGCACGCTCGGCGAAGGGGGCGCGGCTGCGGTCCGCGTCGGTGAGCGCGGCGACGCGGTCGCGGACGTCCGCCCGCCGCACGCCCGGGTGCTCGAGGCGGCTGCGACGGCGGTCCGCGGCGGCCGCGAAGGCGCCCTTCGCGGCGTCACGGCCCTGGGTGAGGGCCGTCGCGAGCGCGAGGACCTCCTCGACCTTCTGGTCGGCGAAAGCGAGCCAGCTGCTCAGCTGCGGGTCGAGCCGCGTCTCCGCGCCGACGTCGTAGGGCACGTGCTGCAGGGACGTCGAGGTGGCCACGCACAGGCCGCCGTCACGCGCGGCGCCGGCGGGCAGTCCCGCCTCGAGCTCCTGCAGGCGCTCGAGCGCGGCGTCCAGGTCGGTCCGCCACACGTTGCGTCCGTCGACCGCCCCCGCCACGACGACGGCGTCGCCCAGCTGGGAGAGCACCTCACCGGACGGCACCCCACCGCGGACGAGGTCGAGGCCCACGGCCTCGACGCCGGCCCGGGCCAGGACGGGCAGCGCGTCCTCCGCGGGCCCGTAGGCGACCGGCACGAAGAGGGCGGGCCGCTCGGGCCGCGTCGTCTCGGCCGCCAGCACGGTGTAGGCGCGCTCGACGGCGGCGAGCACCCGCTCGCGGGGCACCCCCCAGTCGACAGCGAGCGCCGGCTCCTCGAGCTGCAGCCACGGCGCCCCGACGCCACCCAGCGCGTGGAGCAGGTCGACGTAGGCGGGCAGGACGTCCTCGAGGCGGTCGAGCGGCGTGAAGCCCTCCGGCGGCGCGGCCGCGGGTGCGGCGCCGTCGCCCGGGTCCTCCGCGGCCACGGCCTTGCTCAGCAGGAGGAAGGTCACCGGCCCGACGACGACGGGGCGGGTGGTCACGCCCTCGGCCGCCGCCTCGAGGAAGAGCCGCTCGACGCGGTCGTCGGACAGCCGGAACCGGGTCTGCGGGCTGATCTCGGGGACGAGGTAGTGGTAGTTCGTGTCGAACCACTTCGTCATCTCCAGCGGCGGCCGCTCCCCCTCGCCCCGGGCCACGGTGAAGTACCCGGGCAGGTCGAGGGCGCCGTCGTCGTCGAGGAGGTGCGCGAACCGGGGCGGGACGGCGCCGAGGGTGACGGCGGTGTCGAGCACCTGGTCGTAGAAGGTGAAGTCGCACGGGATGGAGGCGTCGTCCGGGGCGAGGCCGAGGTCGACGAGGCGGCCCCGCTGGCGACGGCGCAGGTCGGCCGCGGCGATCTGGAGGTCGTCGAGCTCGCTGCGGCCGGCCCAGAAGGACTCCACCGCCCGCTTGAGCTCGCGCCGTGGCCCGATCCGCGGGTAGCCGAGAATGGTGGCGGCGGGCAGCTGGGGCGCGGTGCGGTCGGTCATGAGATCGTCCTCGGGCTCGTGGTGGACAGCGGGCGGCGGAGGCGCTCGACGACGTCGAGGGCCGGCCGGTACTGGTTGAACGTGAACAGGTGCAGGCCGGGGGCGCCGGCGGAGACGACGTCCTCCACCAGCGCGACGGTCGCGTCGATGCCGATGCGGTGGCGCTCCTCGTCGTCGGCGGCCGCGGTGAGGCGGTCGAGCAGCACCTCGGGGACCGGGACGCCGGTGAGCTGGGCCAGCCGGCGCAGCCGCCGAGGGTCGGTCATCGGGATGATGCCGGCGACGAGCGGGAGCACCACCCCGGCGGCGCGGGCCTCCTCGACCAGCCCGACGTAGGCGGCGACGTCGTAGAAGACCTGCGTGATGGCGAAGTCCGCGCCGGCCGCCTGCTTGTCACGCAGGGCGACGACGTCCTGCGTGCGGGTGTGGCTCACGCCGGCGGGGTAGGCGGCGACGGCGACGCTCAGCACCCCGGTGGTGCCGAAGCGCGCCAGCTCCGCCGCCCGGATGAGCGCGACGAGCTCGGCGGTGGTGTTGACGCCGTCGGGCTGCGGCACCCACGTCGGCTGGTCGGCCGGTGGGTCGCCGCGCAGCGCGAGGAAGTCGCGGACGCCGTCGTCGATGAGCTCGTCGACGAACTGCACGAGCTCGGCGCGGGTGGAGCCGACGCAGGTGAGGTGGGCGATCGGCGCGACGCTCGTCTCGGCGAGGATGCGGCGCACGAGGGCGCGTGAGGAGTCGCGGGTGGAGCCGGAGGCGCCGTAGGTGACCGAGAAGAAGTCCGGGGCCGCGGCGGCCAGACGCTCGACCGTCTCCCACGCCGTCGCCTCGCTGGCGGGCGTGCGTGGTGGGTACAGCTCGAATGAGACCGTCGGTCGTCCACGCGGCACGGTCACGAGGCTAGCGGTGCTCAAGAGGTCTCTCCCATCGGGCCTGGCGGAAGCACCCGCACCCGTGTGACGGGGGGTTGCTGCGGCGTCGTCGAGCCAGGACTCTCGGCCGCTCTGGATGGTGAGTGGATCGTCGCGGCGTGGTCACGGCACGGGCAAGGCTCATCCGGGATGCGAGACCCGAGCCCCGTCCGGGCCCCGTCGATGAGACGGCTCTCACCGCTTCCTCACGGTGACCTCACGTGCCGAGGCTGAACTGGTGACGATCCACCGGGACGGCCCGGAGGACCTCGAGAACAGGACATCGCCATGAACATCCGACGCACCCTTGCCGCCGGCACCGCCGCCGGGCTCATGCTCGTCGCCGTCCCGTCCGCGGCCCAGGCCGACGACGTCACCCGCAGCGGGAGCTTCACGCTCGCCGCCGGGCGCACGATCGACGGCGACCTCACCGTCCGCAACGGCACGGTCACCATCCGCGGGACCGTCGAGGGCAACCTCCGCCAGGTCGGGACCGGTTCCGTCGTCATCGCCGCCACCGGCGAGGTCGACGGCAACGTCGAGGAGACCGGCGCGGGCACCGTGCAGGTCCACGGCGACGTCGACGGCAACGTCAAGGAGAGCAGTACCGGCCTGGTGCACGTCTACCGCGGTGGTTCGGTCGACGGGAACGTCGAGGAGCTGCACGACGGCGCCGTGTACGTCGCCGGGACGGTGGACGGCAACGTCAAGGAGTCCGGCCGCGGCCACCTCTTCCTCTACGGCACCGCGCGCGTGGACGGCAACGTCTACGAGCGCGACAACGGCAACCTCTACGTCTACCGCGGCGCCAAGGTCGACGGTGACATCAGCGAGGGCGGCCCCGGGAGCCGCGTGCGCCGCTGACCCTGCCCGGTGCGCACCCTCCCCGGACGCGGGCGAGGGTGCGTCGCCCTGTCCGGCCCCGGCCGAGCGCTAGCGTGGGCCCATGGCCACCAGACGGCACGACGAGGTCATCGGCGCGGACAAGGTGGCCCGTGCCACCGGCCGGCCCCGCGAGGAGTGGTTCGCCGCGCTCGACGCCGCCGGGGCGGACGAATGGGCGCACCAGCAGATCGCCGCGTGGCTCGTCTCCGAGCACGGCGTCGACGGCTGGTGGGCGCAGAGCCTCACCGTGGGCTACGAGCAGGCGCGCGGGATGCGGCAGCCGGGGCAGCGGCCGGACGGCACCTTCGACGCCAACGTCTCGCGGAGGGTGGGCCTGCCCGCCGAGGAGCTCTTCGCCCACCTGGCCGAGGACACCCTGCGCGCGGCGTGGCTCCCGGGGTGGCAGCTGGCCAGCGCGAGCCCACCCAAGCGTGCGCGGCTCATGGACGACGACGGCGCCCGGGTGGCCGTCGAGCTCACGCCGACCGCCGCGGGCAAGGTCCGGGTGGCGGTCCAGCACGGCCGCCTCCCCGACCCGGCCGCCGTGGCGGCCTCGAAGGACTTCTGGCGAGCCGCCCTCGGCCGGCTCGCCACCCGCATGACCGGCGATGGGGACCGAGCGCCGCGCTAGCGTGGCTGGATGGGGAGACGCACGACCGTCCGCGCCGCCGCCCTCGTCCTGCTCGGAGGGCTGGCGACGAGCTGCGCCGCGGCCGGACCGGGTGACGCCGAGATCGAGGAGTGGCTCGAGAGCCGACCCACGACCGTCGAGGACGGCGTCGTGGGGGCGATGTCCACCGACCTCCGGCGGCAGGGTGAGCCCGACGAACCGGTGGCCAGCATGTCCGTCGGCCAGCTCGCGGGGGTCTCGGGACTGCGGGTCGAGTGCCTCGGCGACGAGCCGCTCCGCGTCTCCGTCGAGGTGCCGGGCGCGGACGAGCCGGCCACCGACGTGACCGTCACGTGCGAGGACGGCCCCCACGAGGAGCCGCTCGCGTTCCCCGAGGCGCAGAGCGTCCGGGTCGAGGTCTTCGGGGAGGACGTCGTGGGCGCCGTCCGCGTCGCGGTCCTCGGCGAGTCCCAGCCGCGGCGCTGACCCGCCGCGCTCGTCGACCACGCTGACCTCCCCGCACGTCCTCCCGCCTCCCTCCTCCCCGCACCTCCGGGAGAGGTGAACCGGGGAGTTCACGACGGCGGAGCACGCTGCCCACTAGCGTGTCGCCATGGGAAGAGCGACGGCGAGCGCCGCAGGTGTCGTGCTCCTCGGCGCGCTCGTCGCGGGCTGCTCGGGCGACGACGTCGACGCGTCCGAGGTCAACGAGTGGATGAACGCCCAGGAGCACGCCGTCGAGGGCGGACTGGGAGAGATGTCGAGCCGTGTCGGTCCTGACGACGGGCCCCCGCAGCCGGGGGACGGCATCACCATGGACCTCGAGGCAGCCACGCAGGTCGCGGGCGTCCGCCTCTCCTGCTTCGGCGACGACGAGCTGATCTTCGTCGTCGACGTGGTTCACAAGACGGGTGGCGGGACCCGGACGACCAGCGTCGAGCACGCGGTGTCGTGCGCGGACGGGGAGTACACCGCGGACGTCGACGGTGCCGACGCGAACGCCATCCGCGTGGACGCCTACGGCGCCGAGCACCACGGCGCCTGGTACGCCGTCATCCTCGGCGAGTAGGTCGGCGGCCGGCGGGCTACTTCAGGGAGATCCGGGCGACGACGGCGCGGTGGTCGCTCGCGCCGACCTCGAGGACCGCGGCGGCGTCCACCGTGTAGACGTCACCGTCCACGAGGACGTGGTCGATGTGGGCACCCACGAGCCGCGGCAGGTGCGCGGGCCAGGTCGCCACACCCCCGACGCCGGCCTCGGCGGACGCGTCGACGCAGGAGCCGATGTCCCGCATCGGGGCGTGGTCGAGGGTCGCGTTGAAGTCCCCGGCGACGACGACGCCCGGCTCGCTGCGGCACGGCTCGGTGACCGCCTCGAGGTCGGTGCGCCACCGCTCCATCGCCGGCCCGGGCGCGTGCGGGCTCATCGGGTGGACGCCCACGAGGACCGGCCCCGAGCCGTCGACAGGCTCCGCGCGGACCGCCCCGTGCGCCGTCGTCGGGGCCGGTGCCTGCGCGTACTCACCCAGCTCCTCGCTCACGAGGAGCGCGGTCGAGCTCGAGTCCCACGCCCCGGTGCGCTCGACGAAGAGCTGGAAGGCGGTGCCGCTGCGCTCGGTGAGCCCCTCGGCGATCGCCCGTGCGCTGTCGGCGGAGGTCTCCGGGAGGACGAGGACGTCGGCGCCCGCGTCGTCGGCGGCGTCGGCCACCTGCTCGGGGCTCGAGCCGCCACCCAGGGTGTTGAGGGTGAGGACCGTGACGGCGCCGTCCTGTGCCGCGGGCAGCGGCTCGTCGCCGAGGCCGCGGTGCCAGAGCACCCCGGCGTGGCCGGCGCCCACGGCGAGCAGGACCACGGCCAGCGCCGTCCGGCGCGGCCACCGGCGCCCGAGCAGCGCGGCGAGGAGGACGCCGAGCAGCAGCACGCCGCCGAGCACGACGAAGCCGGCCACGAGGTAGGGACGCATGGCGATCGCCTGCGTCACCGGGATGGACGTCGAGAGCCCGAGCCGCGCGGGATCCAGCGTGAGCACGGCCGCCGCGGCCAGGGCGAGGGTGAGCACCCAGCCGAGAAGCTTCAACACCCGACCATTGTCCCCCGCGAGCGGGCCCCGCCGACGGAACCGCGCGCGTCCTCACACACTGCCCACAACCCCTCCCCCGCTGGCGCCCACGCCGTTCACCGGGAGGAAACGAGGTGCCCACCGCGGTGAGGATCGGAGAGAATGGTCGACCGTGACCACGGAGCGGGGCGCCGCGCAGCACGCCGACGGCGAAAGGCCGTCCCGGCGAGCCGACGACGGCGGACGCGGGGGCCGCCGTCGCCGCCAGGGAGGCCGCCGTCCGGCCGAGCACCGCGGCTACTCCCCCGAGCAGCTCGAGGCGCGTCGCGCCGCCGTCCCGACCATCACCTACCCCGAGCAGCTGCCCGTCTCCGCGCGCCGCGAGGAGATCGCCGCCGCGATCCGCGACCACCAGGTCGTCATCGTCTCCGGTGAGACCGGCTCGGGGAAGACGACGCAGCTGCCGAAGATCTGCCTCGAGCTGGGCCGCGGCGTCACCGGCACCATCGGGCACACCCAGCCGCGCCGCATCGCGGCGCGCACCGTCGCCGAGCGCATCGCCGAGGAGCTCGACGTCCAGCTCGGCGGCGCAGTCGGCTACCAGGTGCGCTTCACCGACGAGGTCGGTCCCACGACCCTCGTCAAGCTCATGACCGACGGCATCCTCCTCGCGGAGATCCAGCGCGACCCGATGCTGCGGCGCTACGACACGATCATCGTCGACGAGGCGCACGAGCGGTCCCTCAACATCGACTTCATCCTCGGCTACCTCGCCCGGCTGCTGCCCCGCCGCCCGGACCTCAAGGTCGTCATCACCTCCGCGACCATCGACTCCGCCCGGTTCGCCGCCCACTTCGGCCGCGACGGCGACGACGGCGAGCGCGTCCCGGCCCCCGTCGTCGAGGTCTCCGGGCGCACCTACCCCGTCGAGGTCCGCTACCACCCGCTCGTCCCCGACACCGACGACGGCGAGGACGACGACGCGCCCGCCGTCCGCGAGGAGGAACTCGACCAGCCCACGGCGATCTGCCGCGCCGTCGACGAGCTCCTCGCCGAGGGACCGGGCGACATCCTCGTCTTCCTCTCCGGCGAGCGGGAGATCCGGGACACCGACGTCGCCCTCGCCGAGCACCTCGGGCCGCGGTACGCGGGCCGGGCGAGCGCCGGCCAGCCCGGCGTCGTCGAGGTCGTCCCGCTCTACGCGCGCCTGTCCGCCGCCGAGCAGCACCGTGTCTTCGAGCCGCACCGCCACCAGCGCGTGGTGCTCGCGACGAACGTCGCCGAGACCTCGCTGACGGTGCCCGGGATCCGCTACGTCGTCGACCCGGGCACGGCGCGCATCTCCCGCTACTCCAACCGCACCAAGGTGCAGCGGCTGCCGATCGAGGCGATCTCCCAGGCGAGCGCGAACCAGCGCTCGGGGCGCTGCGGCCGCGTCGCCGACGGCATCGCGATCCGGCTCTACTCGCGCACCGACTACGAGTCGCGGCCGGAGTTCACCGAGCCGGAGATCCTGCGTACCTCCCTGGCCTCCGTCATCCTCCAGATGGCGGCGCTCGGCCTCGGTGACGTCGAGGACTTCCCCTTCGTCGACCAGCCCGACACCCGGGCCGTGCGCGACGGCGTCCAGCTCCTCGTCGAGATCGGTGCGCTCGAGGGCGCCGACGACGACGCCCGTCCCGGCGGCGCCGGACGCCACCGGCTCACGCCCGTGGGCCGGCAGCTCGCCCGCCTGCCCATCGACCCGCGCCTGGGCCGCATGCTGCTCGCCGCGCAGGAGAACGGCTGCGCGGCCGAGGTCATGGTCATCGTCGCGGCGCTGTCGGTCCAGGACGTGCGCGAGCGGCCAGCCGAGCACCAGCAGGCCGCGGACGCCAAGCACCGCCGCTTCACCGACCCCACCTCCGACTTCCTCGCCTACCTCAACCTGTGGCGCTACCTGCGCACCCAGCAGCGCGACCTGTCCGGCTCGGCCTTCCGGCGGCTGTGCCGGGCGGAGTTCCTCAACTACCTGCGGGTGCGGGAGTGGCAGGACGTCGTCAGCCAGCTGCGCCAGCTCGCCAAGCCGCTCGGCCTCACCATGCGCCCGCTCGCCCTGCCCCACGCGGACGACGTCGGTGAGGACCCCGCGGCGGCCGCCGTCGCCGTCGGGCAGTCCTCCGACGCCGCGAGCGCCGACGCGATCCACCAGTCCCTCCTCGTCGGTCTGCTGTCCAACCTCGGCAGCTACGACGAGCGGCGCCGGGAGTACGCCGGGGCGCGCGGGACGCGCTTCGTCGTGTGGCCCGGGTCCGGCCTGGCGAAGAAGGCCTACGACTGGGTGATGGCCGCCGAGCTCGTCGAGACCTCGCGGCTCTTCGCGCGCACCGCCGCGCGGATCCAGCCCTCGTGGGTGGAGCCGGCCGCCGCGCACCTGACGAAGAAGGTCCACTCCGAGCCGTACTGGTCCACCCGGCAGGGCGCCGCGATGGTCCACGAGAAGGTCCTCCTCTACGGGATGACGCTCGTCGCCGACCGCACCGTGCCGCTCTCCAGCGTCGGCACCGCCTCCGCCCGCGCCCTCGCCCGGGAGCTGTTCATCCGGCACGCGCTCGTCCAGGGCGAGTGGCGCACCCACCACAAGTTCTGGGCGCGCAACCGCGACCTCCTCGCCGAGGCCGAGGAGCTGGAGAACCGCACCCGGCGCCGGGACCTCGTCATCGACGAGAACGGCATCTACGACTTCTACGACGAGCGCCTGCCCGACTCCGTCGTCAGCGCCCGGCACTTCGACTCCTGGTGGAAGAAGCACCGCCACGAGGAGCCGGAGCTGCTCGACTTCACCCGGGAGCTGCTCTTCGGAGGGGAGCCGGACGTCTCCTCCGGCGACTTCCCCGACACGTGGAAGCAGGGGGACCTCACCCTGCCCCTCACCTACCAGTTCGAGCCGGGGACGGCGGCCGACGGCGTCACCGTCCACGTCCCCGTCAGCGTGCTCGGGCGGCTGCGTCCCGACGGCTTCGACTGGCTCGTGCCCGGCCTGCTGCCCGACCTCGCCGTCGCGACGATCCGCGCGCTGCCCAAGAAGGTGCGCGTCCAGCTCGTCCCGGCCCCCGACGTCGCCCGCGAGGTGCTCGCGCTGCTGCCGCCGTGGTCGGAGGTCGCGCCCGCTCCCTTCGGGGCGCCGTCCTTCCGGGAGGCCTTCACCGCCGCCGTCGCCATGGCGCGGGACGTGACGATCCCGGACGACGCGTGGGACGAGGAGAAGCTGCCCTCCCACCTGCGCCTCACCTTCCGCGTCGTGGACGACACGGGCAAGGTGCTCGGCGAGAGCACCTCCCTGCCCATGCTCCAGCGGCGCCTTGCCGCCCAGACCCAGGCCGCCGTGCGCAGCGCCGTCAAGGGCGCCGTCCAGCTGGCGATGGAGGAGGCCCGCGGACAGTCCGGCGGCGGAAGGACGACGACGACGGCGCAGGCCGCGTCGTCGGGCACCGCACCCGCCGCGGGGGCACGCCCGTCCGCACCGGCGCTGGCGGAGGAGCACGGGCTCACCGGGTGGCCTGCCGTGGGCACGGTCCCGGCGCAGGTCGAGTCGACCGGCCTGCAGGGGCTCCTCGTGCGCGGGTACCCGGCGCTCGTGGAGGTGGCCGCCGAGCGCGGGAAGCCGCCGCGGGTGGACCTCCTCGTCCTCGCCGACTCCCGCGAGCAGTCCGGGGAGCACCGGCGCGGCGTGCGGCGGCTGCTCCTCCAGGAGACGGCGCTGGCGAGCGGGCGCGTGACGTCGCGCTGGACCGGCCGCGAGGCGCTCACGCTCGCCGCCAGCCCCTACCGGGACACCGAGTCGCTCGTGGCTGACGTGCAGCTCGCCGCCGTCACCGCGCTGGCCGACGAGTGGGTCGCGGCGAACGGTGGCCGCGAGCCGATGGACGCCGAGCGCTACGGACAGCTGCGCGACGCCGTCCGCACGGGCCTCGAGGAGCGGGTGTACCGGGTGGTGGGCCACGTGGTGGCGGCGCTCGAGGCGCAGCGCGAGCTCGAGGCCGCGGTCAAGGACGCGACCTCGATGTTCCTCCTCAACACCCTCACCGACGTGCGCGACCAGGCCGGCCGGATCATCTACCCCGGCTTCGTCTCACGCACCCCGCCCGACCGCCTCGTCCACCTCCCCCGCTACCTGCGGGCCGCGCGCCGGCGGGTGGAGCGCGCGAAGGACAACGTCCACCAGGACGCCAACCTCGCCTGGCGCGTGGGCGAGCTGGAGGAGGAGTACGAGGCCGCGGCGTCCGCCGCCCGTCACGCGACCGCCGACCCCTCGCGCGCCGAGACACTGGAGGAGGTCCGCTGGCTGATCGAGGAGCTGCGCGTCAGTCTCTTCGCCCAGCAGCTGGGCACTCCGGTCAAGGTGAGCGAGAAGCGCATCCGCAAGCTCCTCGCCACCGCCTGACCCCGCCCGCCCGTCGTCTGGGTCGCCCCTCCGGTATCGAGCAGCGCTTTCTGGCGCGGTCGAGATGACGGGAGGTGCGACCCAGACGAACGCGCTCAGGCGCGCCAGCGGGTGAGGACGAGGTCGCGCACCCGCTCGACGTCCGCCCGGCGCCCCGCGCCCCCGCGGGCGGTGGCGGCGACGCCGTAGATCATCCGGAGCGCGAGCCCGACGTCGTCGACCGTCACGCGCGCCGCCACGCGCCCCGCCTCCTGGCTGCGACCCAGCGGCACGGCGAGGAGCTGGGCCAGCCGCTCGTCGCCGTCGTAGTCCTCGACGACGCCCCGCGCACCGACGACCATCTCGATGAAGCCGACCGACTCGACCATGAGCTCGACGAGGCGCTCGAAGAAGCGCTCGAAGGCGTCCGGTCCGGTCCGTGCGGCGAGGGACTCGAGCTCGGCGAAGTTCTCCTCGAAGACGGCGAAGGCAAGGTCCAGCCGTCGCGGGAAGTGCCGGTAGAGCACCGCCTGTCCCACCCCGGCCTCACGGGCGATCGCGCTCAGGGGGACGTTGTACCCCTTGTCGGCGAACAGGCGCCGTGCTGCCCGGAGCAGCGCACGCCGGTTGTCGGCGGCCGCTGCCGGGCCTCTGTTGCCCCCGCGGGCCGAAAGCGCCATGCTCGCATCATAGGAACCGGACAATTGTGTCCGGTGTCCTGTCCCGACTGGAGGGAGCAGAGATGTCCACCTTTGACCACACGTACGACGTCGTCGTCGTCGGCAGCGGCGCCGCGGGGATGGCGACGGCGATGGGAGCGGCCGACAAGGGCCTGCGCGTCCTCGTGCTGGAGAGCACGGCGAAGTGGGGCGGCAACACCGCGATGTCCGGTGGCGGCATGTGGCTGCCCAACAACCCGCTCATGAAGCGCGACCGTGCGGGCGACTCACGCGAGGAGGCTCTGGCGTACCTCGAGGCGACGATCGGTGACGCGGGCCGGGCCACCAGCCGCGAGCGCAAGGAGGCCTTCGTCGACGGCGTCGCGGACTTCGTCGACACCGCGATGAAGTACGGCGTCGAGCTCGTCCGGGCCCCGGACTACGCCGACTACTACCCCGAGCTGCCCGGCGGCAAGATCGGCCGCGGCCTTGAGGTCAAGCCCTTCGACGTCAAGCGCATCGGGGACTGGTGGAAGACGAACCAGTCGCCCATCCCGCTGCCGGCCAAGACCGACGACGTGTGGCTGCTCGGCCGCGCCTGGTCCACGCCCGCCGGGTTCGTCCGCGGGGCGCAGTTCGTCTTCCGCGCGCTCGGCGGCGTCGTGACGGGCAAGAAGCTCGCGGGGATCGGGTCCGGCTGGACGGCGGCTTTCCTCGACGTCGTCGTCCAGAAGCTCGGCACCGACCTGTGGCTGGGCGCCCCGCTCGAGGACCTCGTCATCGAGGACGACCGCGTCGTCGGCGTCCGCACCACGCGCGAGGGCAAGGCGCTGACGATCGGCGCGACGCACGGCGTCATGCTCGCCGCCGGCGGCTTCGACCAGAACGTCGAGTGGCGCCGCAAGCACCACGGCATCGACGGCGCCCCCTCCGGCGCACCGGGCAACCTCGGCGGGGCGATCGACATCGCCGCGCGCCACGGCGCGGCGCTCGAGCTCATGGACGACGCCTGGTGGGGCGCCTCGATCGAGGCACTGCCCGGCGGCTCGCCGTCCTTCATCGTCGGCGAGCGGTCCATGCCGTACTCGATCATCGTCGACTCCACGGGGGAGCGGTTCGCCAACGAGTCGGAGTCCTACGTCGACCTCGGGCACCACATGCTCGAGCACGACAAGGACGGCCCGTACTGGATGGTCTCCGACGTCCGCCACGCCCGCCGCTACCTGCGCACCTACGCCATGGACCCCCGGGCGAACAAGAAGATGCAGGAGGCCGGGATCATGGTCAAGGCGGACACCCTCGAGGAGCTCGCCGAGAAGCTCGGCGTGGACAAGGGCCGCTTCGCCGCGACGGTCGCGCGCTTCAACGGCTTCGCGCGCTCCGGCGTCGACGGTGACTTCGGCCGCGGCAACTCGGCCTACGACCGCTACTACAGCGACCCGACCGTGCGCCCCAACCCCAACCTCGGCCCCATCGAGAAGGGCCCCTTCACGGCCTTCAAGCTCGTCGTCGGGGACCTGGGCACCAAGGGCGGGGTCCTCACCGACGCCGACGGGCGCGCGCTGCGCGAGGACGGCTCGGTCATCGAGGGCCTGTACTCGGCCGGCAACAGCTCCGCCTCGGTCATGGGCCGCACCTACCCGGGTCCCGGTTCCACGATCGGTCCTGCGGCGGTGTTCGGGATGCGCGCCGCCCGCCACATGGCGAGGGTCGGCGCCAGCCAGACGGCGACGACGGCGGTCCGCTGATCCGCCGCCCCGTCGCCTGACAGATGGTCCCCCGAGGCACCTGAACTGCCCCGGGGGGCCATCCTTCAGGCTCCGTCCGGGCCGGCCGGCGCCGAGAGGCTCAAAAGTCGCCGAAGCCTCCGAAGTCACCGCCGAAGTCGCCGCCGTCGCCGCCGAAGAAGCCGCCCCCGGCGTCACCGCCGTCCATGCCGCCCGAGGCGTCCCCGCCCTCCGCGCCGGACGCCTCCTCGGCGCCGGACGCGTCCTCGGCGCCGACGTCACCGCCGACGTCACCGGAGCCCTCCCCGACGGCCGCCGCCTCGGGGGACTGGTCGAAGCCGCCGAAGAGAGACTGCGCGATGGCCGAGCCGACGACCACGCCGGCGACCGAACCGAGCAACGACCCCGCGAGCACGCCGCCCATGCCCATGCCGCCCCCACCGAGGGAGCGCTGCATGTACCCGGGCTGCTGCATCTCCGCGCGGGTGGCGGCGCGCGCCATCTCCTGCGGGTTGTCCGAGCGCGGCGCCTCGCCCGGGGGCAGGTCGGAGGACAGGCGGTCGAGCACCTGCTGGCGCTGCTCGGGACTCAGCGCGGCGAACGCCTCCGCGTGGACCTGCTCGATCCGCTCCGGCGGAGCGGTACGCAGCAGGTACTGGTAGCGCGCGACCGCCCGGTCGTCCTCACTCGCCTGAGGCTGCCCGGAGGGCGGCGGAGCCGCCTGCTCGTAGGACTGGCCCGGGTACGGGGCCTGATACCCGCCACGCTGTGCCGGTGCCTGCCGGCCGAGCAGCTTGTCAAGGAAACCCATGGGTCTGCCTTCCGTCTCGTCGGTCTCCAAGTTTCTCCCGCGGCCCAGGCCGTCGCGATCCCAGCCGGGAGCGGGCGATCGGTGGCCCCAGGGGACTGACGGGGACATACGCGGCGAACTACCCTCATCGGGAGTACTTCCCGCACCTGAACCTGCCGAGGCCGCCATGCGTTCCGTCCGTCACCTGCTCGCTTCCGCCCTGGCGGCGGCTCTCACGCTCGGGGTGGTGGTCGGCCTCCCGACCGCGGCCTCCGCGGCCGAGACCTACCCGCGCCCGGGCTCCGGCTCCTGGGAGATCCAGGGCCGCGGCTGGGGCCACGGCATCGGCATGTCCCAGTGGGGCGCGCAGGGCGCGGCCCTGCAGGGCCTGACCCACCGCCAGATCCTCGGGTTCTACTACCCCGGGACCTCCGTCGGCTCCGTCGGCAACAGCACGCTGCAGGTCCGCCTCATGGCCCACCAGGACACGGGCTCGGTGACCCTGTGGGCGCCGCAGGGAGCGAACCGTCTCCAGGTCGCGGGCGCGGGCAACACCACCCGCACCTACGCGGGCGGGTACGTCACCGTCGACCGCGCGGACGACAACCGGTTCTGGGTCCGCCACACGCGGGCGAACGGCAGCGCCGGCCCGGTCCACGCCTTCACGGCACCCGAGCTCACCGTCACCGCCCGCAACTCCGACAACGACAACCTCGGAGCGGTCGTCGGCTCCAGCTCCTCCCGCGGCACCTGGTACCGCGGGACGATCCAGCTCGTCCGGGAGAACAGCACGCTCTTCGACGTGCGCAACCACGTGGCGCTGGAGCAGTACCTGCGTGGCGTCGTCCCGCACGAGAGCCCGTCGTACTGGGAGATGGACGCGCTCAAGGCGCAGGCGGTCGCCGCCCGAAGCTACGTGCTCGCCGAGATCGCCGGCAACAGCGCCGGACTGACCTGCGACACGACGAGCTGCCAGGTGTACCGCGGCCGCGCGGTCGTGAACCGCGCCGGCGCGGTCGTCACGCCGCAGGAGTTCGCGAGCACCAACACCGCGGTCGCCGAGACCTCGGGCGAGGTACGCACGTACGGCGGCTCCGTTGCCTTCACCCAGTTCTCCTCGACGAACGGCGGATGGTCCAAGGCGAGCACCCGCCCCTACCTCGTCGCCAAGCGAGACCCCTACACCGGTACCGCCCCCGGTGACACCCGCACCACCTGGACCGACCGGCTCAGCGTGAGCACCGTCGAGGCCTATTGCCCGAGCAACGGACGCCTGCGCAACCTCGTCATCACCAAGCGGGACGGCAACGGCGCCTTCGGTGGCCGGATCACCGAAGCCCGGGTCGAGTGCGACACCGGCAACCGCACCCTGACCAACGCCCGCTTCGACCTGTTCAGCGAGTGGTGGCGGGTCACCCCGCCGCCGACGGGCTTCTTCCTGTCCAACACTCTCGGCGCCGAGGCGGAGATCGTCTTCCAGTACGGCCGTGACGGGGACCAGGTCCTCATCGGCGACTGGGACGGCAACCGCACCGACACCATCACGCTGCGCCGCGGCAAGACCTTCCACGTGAGCAACACCCTGCGCGGCGGCGACGCGGACTACTCCTTCCCCTACGGCCGGGCGAACGACGTCATCCTCATCGGTGACTGGGACGGCGACGGGCGCGACTCCATCGCGGTGCGCCGCGGCCGCGAGTACCACATCCGCAACGACAACCGTTCGGGCCCGGCGCAGCGCGTCATCACCTACGGGCACGCGAACGACGACGTCCTCGTGGGCGACTGGAACGGTGACGGCCGCGACACGCTGGCCGTGCGCCGCGGCTCGGTGTACCACGTGAAGAACTCCCTCACCGGTGGCGACGCCGACGCCGTCATCACCTACGGCCGGGCCGGTGACGACGTCATCGTCGGCGACTGGAACGGCGACCGGCGCGACACCTTCGGCGTGCGCCGCGGCAACGTCTACCACCTGAAGAACTCGATCAGCGGCGGCGACGCCGACCGCGTCGTCACCTTCGGGCGCGCGAGCGACGAGGTGCTCGTCGGCGACTGGAACGGCGACCGCCGCGACACGCTCGGCCTGCGCCGCCTGAGCTGACCCCCCTCCCCGCCGAGAGCTGCGGGACCCCACCCGCCGAGAGCCGGATTCCTCCCGAGGGATCCGGCTCTCGGCGTGAGGGGGTAGGAGCCCTCGCCGAGAGTTGGATTCCTCCGGCTAGTCCTGGGCGAGCAGGGCGTCGATCTCCCGGACGGCGTCGCGACCGGCGCGGTTGGCACCGATCGTCGACGACGACGGCCCGTACCCGACGAGGTGCACGCGCGGCTCGGCGGCCACGCGCGTGCCGTCCATGACGATCCCGCCGCCGCGGCCACGCAGCCGCAGCGGCGCGAGGTGCTCGAGCTGGGCACGGAAGCCGGTCGCCCACAGGATGACGTCGGCGGCCTGCTCGGTGCCGTCCGCCCAGCGCACGCCGTCGGGCACGATCCGCTCGAACATGGGTCGGCGGTCCAGCGCACCGCGCCGCGCGGCCGCCCGCAGCGCCGGTGTCCACAGCAGGCCGGTCACGCTCACCACCGACCGGGGCGGAAGCCCTGCCCGCACCCGCTCCTCGACCCGGGCGACCGCCTCGCGGCCCTCGTCGGGTCCGAAGGGGCCCTCCCGCCACGCGGGCTCACGGCGGGTGACCCACGTCGTCGAGGTGACCTGCGAGAGCTCGTCGAGGAGCTGGACGGCCGAGATCCCGCCGCCGACGACGACCACGTGCTGCCTCCGGAACTCCTCGGCGCTGACGTAGTCCGCGGTGTGGAGCTGACGGCCGAGGAAGGTCTCGCGTCCCGGGTAGTACGGCCAGTACGGGCGCTGCCAGGTGCCGGTGGCGTTGACGACGGCGCCGGCGGTCCAGGTGCCGCGGTTAGTGCGCACGCGCAGCGGGCCGCGCGGGTCGTCGTCGGCCCGCTCGACCGACTCCACGCGCGCCGGCCGCACGACCGGCAGCTCGAAGCGCTCCTCGTACTCGGCGAAGTACCGGGGCAGCGCGGTGTTCGACGGCTCCTGCGCGTCCGGTGGTGCCTGCTCCATCCCCGGCAGGTCGTGGATGCCGTTGACGGTCGCCATCCGCAGCGAGTCCCAGCGGTGGCGCCACGCCCCGCCCGGCCCGTCCTCGCCGTCGAGGACGACGAAGCTGCGCGTACCCGTCTCCAGCGCGGACCGGTAGCCGCGTCGCTGCAGGTGGTAGGCCGCGGACAGGCCCGCCTGACCCGCGCCGATGACGACGACGTCGGCCGCGTGCGCGGTCTCGTCGCGGCCCACGGCACGCTGGGGCTGGTCGAGGAGGACAGGGGGCATGTCTCCGTCAACGCGCCGGGCTGCCGCTTGCTTCCGTGAGGTCCGCAACCGTCGTCGGGTCCCTAGGATGCGCGGTGTGAGCTTCGCTGCGGCCCCCACCCTCGTCGGCACCCTCGTCACGCTCGAGCCGCTGCGCCTCGACCACGCGGACGAGCTGGCCACGGCCGTGCAGGACGGGCGCCTCCACGAGCTCTGGTACACCCGCGTCCCCTCCCCCGAGGCCATGCACGACGACGTCGCGGCCCGGCTGGCCCAGCACGCCGCCGGTCGCGTGGTGCCGTGGGTGGTCCGCCGCAACGCAGACGGCGCCGCCCTCGGCGTGACGACCTTCCTCAACATCCGCGAGGAGAACCGCCGGCTGGAGATCGGCTCGACGTGGATCGCGGCGAGCGCCCAGGGCACCGGGGTCAACGCCGAGGCGAAGCTGCTCCAGCTCACGCACGCCTTCGAGACGCTCGGGTGCATCGCCGTCGAGCTGCGTACCCACTGGCACAACCACCGCTCCCGCCGCGCGATCGCCGCGCTCGGCGCGAAGCAGGACGGCGTGCTGCGCAACCACGACGTGTGGCGCGACGGCACCGTCCGCGACGTCGTCGTCTTCTCGATCATCGACCGGGAGTGGCCCACCGTGCGGCTCGGCCTCACGGAGCGGCTGCGCGCGCTCGGCGCACGCTGACGCCTCAGGGCAGCGCGATGCCGTTCGCGGCGCGGTAGTCGGCGAGCAGGGCGTCGACGACCCGGGCGGTGCGCAGCGCACTCGACCCGGTGCTCGGACACGCGCCGTGGCCGGTCAGCTCGTCCACCACCGCCTGGATGAGCGGCAGCTGGACGGTGGCCGGGTAGGGCGCCTCGATGCGGCGCTCACCCTCGGCGGTGGTGAGGAGGATCGGCTCCTGGCCGAAGGTGGAGAACTGCAGCGACCCGGCCGAGCCGAGGATGCGGACCTCGTCGCGCTCCTCCTGGGTGCCGTAGCTCCACAGCCCCGAGCCCAGCGCCCCGGACTCCAGCTGGAAGGACGCGCTGACGACGTCCTCCGCCAGCGTCGCCCGGCCGAAGCGCGTGGCGTGCCCGGTCACCGTCGCGACCGGCCCGAGGAGGTGGTCGAGGAGGTCGAGGGTGTGGGACGCGAGGTCGACGAAGTGCCCGCCACCGCTCACCTCCGGGCGCACCCGCCAGGGCGCGTCCGCGCCGTCGTCGATGACGGCCGGCTTGGAGGCGTGGACGGCGACGGCGTGGACGGTGCCGATGACGCCGTCGTCGAGCAGCTGCTTGACCGTGACGAAGCGCGGCATGGCGCGGCGGTAGTACGCGACGAACAGCGGGAGGCCGGTGCGCTCGGCGGCGGCGACCATGTCCTCGCACTCGGCGGTGGTGCGGGCCATCGGCTTCTCGACGTAGACGGGCTTGCCCGCCTCGAGGACGCGGACCGCGTAGTCGCGGTGGGAGTCGGGCGGGGTAGCGACGTAGACGGCGTCGACCTCGTCGTCGTGGATGAGGGCGTCGGCGTCGTCGTACCAGCGCGGGACGCCGTGGCGGCGGGCGTAGTCGGCGGCCTTCTCACCGTCGCGGCGCATGACGGCGACGAGCGAGGAGCGCTCGGCCTGCTGGAAGCCCGGTCCGCTCTTGACCTCCGTGACGTTCCCGACGCCGATGATGCCCCACCGCACTGAGTCCATGGCCGAACGGTAGCGGGCGGCCCCTGCCCCGCGCCGTCGGGTCCGCGGGTTCGTCTGCCGGTCAGGTGGACGCACGCTGCCTGCGACGCCACGGGCGGGCCCTCCTGGGACCCGCCCGTGGCTGCGGCGCGACGGCTAGGCCCGCGCGACCCAGCGGCGCAGGCCCAGGACAGCGGCGGCGCTCAGGACGAGTGCCCCAGCCAGCGCGGCCAGCCCGGCGACCGAGACGCCGGTCCGCGCGAGCTCACCGTCCCGGGCGGGAGCGACCCGGTCGTCCCCGGTGGTCGTTGCCGTGGGTGCGGGCTCCGTCGTCGGCTCCGGCTCCGGCTCCGGCTCCGGCTCCGGCTCCGGCTCCGGCTCGATGGTCGGCTCGGGTTCGGGCGTGGGCTCCGGGACGACGTCGGCGGGCACGCCGATGCGGTCGAGGAGCGTCTCGGCGACGTCGAGGAAGTACTCCGCACCGTACTCGGTGAGGTAGCCGGCCTCGACCTGCCCGGCGTCGAGCTCGCTCACGAGGGCGAGGTACTCGGCCCGCGTGCCGTACGCCGCGGTGAACTCCTCCGCCGACATCAGCTGCATCGACCCGTAGACCGCGCCGGGGGCGGCGGCACCGAGGTACTGGCCCAGCGGGTACTCGAGGAGGCCGTACCGCACGCCACCGGTGACGTTCCCGGCGTCGTCACGCACGAGCTCGCCGTCCGCCTGGTCGAACCAGGCCGAGGGCGCCGGCGCGGTGCCGTCCTGGTGGGCGTCGATGAGAGCCTGCGCGGCGGCGATGATCGCCGGCTCGAGCGGGTAGAGGTTGAGGGCCGCGCGGAACTCCGGGTCGTGGACCTGGGTGTTCCATGTGCGGCCTGCCTTGGCGATCTCCTCGTCGGCGGGGATGACCGTGGACAGGAGGTCGGTGTGCGGGGTGCCGGGGACCTGCCAGTGGTACCGGTTCTCGGGCAGATCCGTGGGCGCGAGCACCGCGGGCCCGCCGAAGAGCGAGACGTCGCCCTCGGAGGTCACCGTGATGAAGGGGACGTCGAAGCCCGGCTCGGCGCCGGGGACGGTCACGAAGCCGTCGGAGTCGCCCTGCAGCAGGGGGCGCTCCATGATCGGGCCGACGGAGTTGAGGTACCCGTCCCACACGGAGCCACCGTTCGCGGCGGCCTGGGCCGCGTGGAAGTGCGTCGTGTAGGTGTTGAGGTAGACGCCCGACTGGGACTGACCCATGAGCAGCGCGGTCTCCGCTGTCTGCCCACCGAGGATGCTGCCGGCCCGGTCGCTGCCGAGGAGCACGCCGAGCTGTGTCGTGATGTCCCAGACGAGCCCTTCCTCCGCGCCCTCGACGACCATGAACGGGTCGAAGGCGCCGGGGTTGGCGGGGTCGGCCACGATCGGCTCGCGCTCGACGTCGGGGTCGACGTCCCAGCTGAGGTCCCCGTAGCGCTCCGGGTCGAAGTTGTGCAGGGCGTCGATCTGGATCGGCTTGGAGGTGAGGCCGATGACCGTGTGCCCCTCGTCCATGGCCCACTGCCACATGCGGCGCCAGTGGTCCTCGCCCGGGAAGCCGTTCGAGGCGTTGAGGATGTCGACGAGGACGACGCCGGAGGCGTCTGCGGCGTCGGCGGGCCGGCGCACGAGGATGTGGTTGACGTACTCGACGCCCTCCTCGACGACGACGACGTCCTCGCCCTCGTGGTCGTACACGTTCGCGGTCCCGGAGAGGAAGAACTCCTCCTCGACGTAGCCGAGGTCGGCGACGTCGAAGGGCACGCGCGCCCGCTCCATCGTCGACCAGAGGTAGCTGTCGTCGGTCTCCGGGACGGGCCCCTCGACGGCGGGGACCGCGGTGAGCGTCGGGGCGACAGGGTCCTCGGTGGCGGCACCGGCAGGTGCGGCGAGGCCGAGGGCGAGGGTGCCGACGCAGGCCGCGGCGAGGAGGCCGCGGGCCGGTCGGGACGGGGTGTTCATGGGGAAAGGACCTCCAGGACGACGTCGTCTATTGGCACAGCGACGCGACCCCGGACGGGGTGGGTCCGGGGCGCGCGCGGGGGTGGAGGCCGACTGCAGGTGTGCTGCGGCCCCCACCACTCACGGTCGTCCACGTCAGCCGACGGGCAAAGGAGTTGCCACCTGTTGCTGGCCCTGGGCCGGTCCGCCACGCGGTGACGAAGTCAGCTGTCGGCGCAAGGGGGAGGGCGGAGGAGTCCGGCTCTCGGCGGCCGTGCGCTCCCCAGGAACTACAGGTCGGCGACGGCCTTGAAGCTGGCGTCGAGGGCGGAGCGGGTGGCCGGCATGTCCCGCATCGCCACCCCGACGAAGACGCAGTCGACGACGACGAGCTGGGCGATCCGGCTCGCCATCGCGCCCGAGCGGAAGGTCGTCTCCCGGGTGGTCGTCACGAGCGCGATGTCGGCGGTCTGCGCGAGCTTGGAGCCGGGGTGGTTGGTGATCGCGATCGTCGTGGCCCCCTGCTCGGTGGCCAGGCGCGTGGGGGCGATCGCGTCGGGCGTGCTGCCGGAGTGGGAGACGGCGATGACGACGTCGCCGGGACCCCGCAACGACACGGCCGTGAGGGCGGCGTGGCGGTCGTGGTGGTCGACGGCGCTGAGGCCGAGGCGGGAGAGCTTCTGGCACAGGTCCATCGCGGTGACGCCACTGGCGCCGACCCCGATGATGTCGATGCGCCGCGCCCCGACGAGCGCGTCCACCGCGGCCTCGAGGGCGGGGATGTCGAGCATCGCGGTCGTGTCCTCGACGGCGCGCGCGTCGGCGTAGCCGATCTTCGCGACCACCTGCTCGAGGGTGTCGTCCGCGTCGAGCGTGCCTGAGATCGGGCCGCGGGCGGTGCGTCCCTCCTCGATGCCGGCCGCCTTGGCCAGCGCCAGCCGCAGCTGCGGGTAGCCGGAGAAGCCCATCCGCTTGGCGAAGCGCACGACCGTCGGCGCGGACGTGCGGCAGCGCTCGGCGAGGGCCGTGATGGACTCTCGCGCCACGGACGTGGGGTCGGCGACGACCGCCTCCCCCACGCGCCGCTCGGCGGGGCGCAGCTCAGGGAGCAGCGCGCCGATGCGGCTGACGAGGGCGGCGCCGTCGGGCGGGGCGGACTCGACCATGATGTCCATCCTTGTCGATGAAACTAACTTTGCACGAATTGTACTAGGGCGTAACTCCTTGACATCCCCCCGACGAGGCGGCATCGTCCTCGGGAGCAAGACTGTCACGGGCCCAGAGCCGGGAGCACCACCGAACAGGAGTCGCGATGTCGCCAGGAGAGGGCACCCGCTGGGGTGTCACCGTCGACTCGCCCACCGAGGAGCGCAACCCCCGCACCGTCGACCTCGACGTCGTCGGCACCCTCGAGCTGCTCACCCTCATCAACACCGAGGACCAGCTCGTCCCCGACGCCGTCGCCGCCGCACTCCCCGAGCTCGCGCGCCTCGTCGACGGCGCCGCCGAGCGGGTGCGCGCCGGTGGCACCGTCCACTACGTCGGTGCCGGCACGAGCGGGCGCCTCGGGGTCATCGACGCCGCCGAGCTGCTGCCGACCTTCCGGCTCGAGGAGGGGGTCGTCACCGCCCACCTCGCCGGCGGCCCGCCCGCCATCGTGCGCGCGGCGGAGAACGTCGAGGACGACCGCAGCGCGGGGGCCGACGCCGTCGCCGACGTGCGTGAGCGCGACGTCGTCGTCGGACTCGCGGCGTCCGGCCGCACCCCGTACGTGGCGGGCGCGCTCGCCCACGCCCGCGAGCGCGGCGCCCTCACCGCCCTCGTCACCTCCAACCCGCGCGCCGCCCTGCTCGACGACGTGGAGGTCCCCATCGTCCTCGAGACCGGCCCCGAGGCCCTGACCGGCTCCACCCGGATGAAGTCGGCGACCGCGCAGAAGCTCGTCCTGCACAGCTTCTCGACCGCGCTCATGGTGCGGCTCGGGCGCACCTGGTCCAACCTCATGGTCTCGATGGTCGCGACCAACGAGAAGCTCCGGGCCCGCACCGTCACGATCCTCACCCAGGCCACCGGCCTGGAGCGCCCCGCCTGCGAGGCCGCGCTCGAGGAGGCGGGCGGTGACCTCAAGGTCGCGCTCGTCATGGCCCTCGCCGGCACCGACCCCTCTGCCGCACGCACCGCGCTCACGGCCGCCGACGGCGTCGTCCGCACGGCCGTGCAGTCCCTGTCCGCACCGACCCCCAGCAGCCCGTCACGAAGGGAACCATGATGCAACGCCGCATTTTTGCCGCGACAGCGGTCTCCAGTCTCCTCCTCCTCGCCGCGTGCGCGCCGTCGTCGGACGCTCCCGACCCCGACGACCAGGACGCCGGCTCCGAGCAGACGGCCGACGGCGGGGAGTGCGCCGAGGACGTCAGCCTGCGCGTGTGGTCCTGGCGCACCGAGGACGCCGACGCCTACGAGACGATCTTCGACGTCTTCGAGGAGCAGAACCCCTGCATCACGGTCGACTTCCAGGCCTTCGTCAACACCGAGTACAACCAGATCCTGCAGACCGGCCTCACTGGCAGCGACGGACCCGACGTCGCGCAGGTGCGCAGCTACGGCCTGCTCCAGCCGCTCGTCGAGGGCGGCAACCTCGTGGCGCTGGACGACATCGTCCCCGAGGTGAGCGAGTTCGACGAGACGATCCTCGCCGGCGCCCTCGGCCGTGAGGACGGGCAGACCTACGGCGTGCCCTTCGCCTCCCAGACCCTGCAGATGTACTACAACACCGCGATCTTCGAGGAGCACGGCCTCGAGGAGCCGACGACGTGGGAGGAGTTCGTCGAGGTCAACGAGACCCTCGCCGAGGCGGGCGTCACCCCGATGTCCGTCGGCGGCCTGGACGCGTGGATGATGCCGATCGTCCACGACATCCTCGGCTCGGCCCAGTACGGCGGCGCGGAGTTCGAGGAGGCCGTCCTCGCCGGGGACACCGACCTCACCGACCTCACCGACCAGGCCTACGTCGACTCCCTGCAGACCGTCGTCGACGTCCAGGAGTACATGCCGGAGAACGTCGTCGGCGTCAGCTACACCGAGTCCCAGGTGCTCTTCACGACCGAGCAGGCCGCGATGTTCCCCGGTGGCTCCTTCGAGCTCGCCTTCTTCCAGGCGGAGAACCCCGAGATGGAGCTCGGCGTCTTCCAGGTGCCGCCGCCGCCGAACTCGGCCCTCGACCACCCCGTCACCCCGGCCTACGCCGACGGCAACTGGGGCCTGAGCGCCAACAGCACCCACCCGGAGGAGGCCGAGACGCTCATCAAGTGGCTCGCCACCCAGGAGTTCGGGCAGATGGTCGCCAACGACCTCAAGCAGTTCTCCCCCGTCC
Organism: Oceanitalea stevensii; assembly: GCF_014837105.1. Classification (GTDB taxonomy): domain Bacteria; phylum Actinomycetota; class Actinomycetes; order Actinomycetales; family Actinomycetaceae; genus Oceanitalea; species Oceanitalea stevensii. The sequence goes on from NZ_JACSPO010000002.1 coordinate 52,928, forward strand.
CCGGCGTCACCTTCGAGGACCCGCTCATGCAGGAGATGTGGGACCTGTACCAGGAGAACCCCGCCCCCTACCTGCAGCTCGTCAACTTCCGCTACGGCGACCCGAGCGGCACCGACCTCCTCGGCGCGGGCGTCCAGGAGCTCTTCCTCGGTGACAAGGACCCGGCGCAGGTCGCGCAGGACGTCAACGACGGCCTCGCAGAGTGGTTCACCCCGGGCCAGTGACGACCACCCCCGCACAGACGGCTGCCGTGGAGCCGGGGCAGCGCCGTCGTCGTCGGCTGACGACGGCGGCGCTGCCCACCCGGGTCGCGCTCCTGTTCATCGCCCCCGCGGCGGTGCTGTTCGCCATCTTCGTGCTCTACCCGATGGTCACCGCGGTGACCTACTCGATGTACTCGTGGCGCGGCACCAGCCAGGAGGACTTCGTGGGGCTGGCGAACTTCGTCAACCTCTTCACCTCCGAGCCCTACCGCTCCACGCTGCCGCGGGCCTTCGGGCACAACCTCCTGCTGTTCCTCGGCGCGATGGTCGTCCAGAACTCGGTGGGCCTGCTCTTCGCCGTGATCCTGCACCGCCGCGCCCGCTTCCGGCGCTTCTTCCAGGTGCTGTTCACGATGCCCTACCTCGTGAGCCCGCTCGTCGTCGGCTACCTGTGGTCGCTGCTGCTCTCCCCGCTGTTCGGCCCGGTCAACGCCGCCCTCAAGGCGGTGGGCCTGGACTCCCTCGCGCTGCCGTGGCTCGGGACGCCGGGCACCGCCCTGTGGGTGGTCGTCCTCGTCACCGCGTGGCAGTGGGTGGGCTTCCCGCTCCTCCTCTACGGGGCGGCCCTCGGCGGGCTGGCGCCCGAGCTGGACGAGGCCGCCGAGCTCGACGGCGCGTCCGGCCCGCAGCGGTTCTTCGCGATCACGCTGCCGCTCATGACGCCGGTCATCGGCACGGTCAGCGTCCTCACCTTCATCTTCTCGATGGAAGCCTTCCCGATCCCCTACGCCCTGGGTGGGTCCACCGGCGCGCCGGCGGGGGCGACCGACGTCCTGTCACTCGTCTTCTACCGGACCGCCTTCGAGTCCGGATCGTCCAACGCCATCGGCACGTCCTCGGCGATCGCGATCCTGCTCTTCCTGTTCATCTTCGTGCTCTCGACGGTCTTCACCCGGTGGTTCCGTCGCACCGAGAGGAGGCTGGGCCAGTGACCGCCGCCCCCGCGACGCGCCGTCCCGACGGTCTGCCGCCCGTCGTCACCGACCCCACCGAGCAGCGTCCGCGCCGCGGACGCCGAGACCGGGGCTGGGCCGCGGCGATGACGACGACGGCGCTGTGGCTCTACGCCGCCGTCGCCGTCGTGCCGCTGCTCATCATGCTGCTGAACTCGCTGCGGACGAACCGGGAGCTGGCCACCCAGCCCCTCGGCCTCCCGCTGCAGCCGGACTTCACCAGCTACCAGCGGGCGTGGATCGAGGCGTCCTTCTCGACGTACTTCCTCAACTCGATCATCGTCACCGTCTCCTCGGTGCTCATCGCGACGGCGGTGTCGCTGCTCGCCGCTTACGCCCTGGCCCGCGCCAAGGGGCGGCTCATGTCGGTCATCGAGGCGGTCTTCGTCTCGGGCCTCATGATGCCGGTCTTCCTCATGATCGTGCCGATCTTCTACCTGCTCGACTCCTTCGGGCTCGTCTCGACGCGGATCGGCCTCGTCATGGTCTACGCGGCGGTGAGCGTGCCGTTCTCGATCTTCGTGCTCACGACGTTCTTCCGGCAGCTGCCCGGGGAGCTGGAGGAGGCGGCGCGGCTCGACGGCGCCGGGCCGTTCCGGATGTTCTGGAGCGTCATGGCCCCGCTCGTGCGGCCGGCGATCGCCACGGTGGTCGTCTTCCGCTTCGTGCCGATCTGGAACGACTTCTTCTACCCGCTCATCCTCATCCGCAACCAGGACAAGTACACGCTGCCGGTGGGCCTGACGAGCTTCTTCGGGGAGTACCAGACCGACTGGTCCACGCTCTTCGCCGGGCTCGTCATCGCCACCGTGCCGCTCATCTTCCTGTTCCTCGTGGCGACCAGGCAGATCATCGCCGGCCTGACGGCGGGGATGGGAAAGTAGCGGCGTGAGCACGATCCTCGCCGTCGACCTCGGCGGCTCCGGCTCCCGCGCGCGCCTGGCCGGCCCGGGTGGCGCGCGGGAGGCGAGCGGCGAGCGCCTGCGGGTGAGCGCGGGCGGGCTCGTCGCCGCGCCGCTCGTCACCGCGCTCGTCGAGGCGCTGGACGTGCGCGCCGGGGACGTCGACGCCGTGTGCGTCGGCTCCAGCGGGATCCTCACCCTCTCCGACGGCCCGCAGGTGGTGCTCGACGCCGTCCGCACCGCCGTCGGCGATGTGCGCACCGTCGTCGCCTCCGACGCCGTCACCTCCGCCGTCGGGGCGCTCGGCGGTCGGGCCGGCGCCGTCGTCCTCACCGGCACCGGCTCGACGGCGCTGGGCACCGACCTCGCCGACTGCTGGCGCAAGGTCGACGGCTGGGGCCACGTCCTCGGCGACGCTGGCTCCGGCTCGTGGATCGGCATGCAGGCGCTGCAGACCGCGCTCGAGCAGCACGACGGGCGCCGGTCCGACGCCGCCGCGCTCCTCGCCGCCACCGTCGCCCGGCTCGGCGTGCCCGAGTCGTGGCCGCGGCAGATCTACACGCGCGAGGACCGGGCCGGGGTGCTCGCCTCCGTCGTCCCCGACGTCGTCGCCCTCGCCGCGGGCGACGACGGCGTGTGTCGCGCGCTGCTCCGGCTCGCCGGCCGCGAGCTCGCCCGCAGCCTCGTCGCCGCGCTCCGCCCGCCGGTGCCGCCGCTCGCCTCGTGGACCGGGGGGATCTTCGGGGCGGCCGTGGTGCTCGAGGCGATGCGCGAGGAGCTCGCGGCGCGGCGTCCCGACGTCGTCCTCGAACCGCCGCGCGGCACGTCGCTCGACGGCGCGGAGACGCTCGCCCGCCGCGCGCTCGCCAGTGACCTGCGTCCCGCCAAGCCGTTCCTGACCCTGTACTGAACCGGGGCGGAGGCGCAGGGGGCGCTGAGCGCGGGACGTTAGATTGATCCACCAGGCGGAGCAATCTAACGTCTCGGCACCATGCCACCCCGTAACCGCCGCCGCGCGCCTGGCAAGAGGCGGGAGCGGGCGTCAGTCGGTGAAGATCTTCCCCACGGGCTCGCGCTTCTCGGCCTGGAACCGGTCCTCGGTGCGGCCGTAGGCCCAGTACCCGGAGATCGACACCTGCGAGCGCTCGAGCTCCCGGTGGGAGAAGAGCACGTCGCGCAGCGCCTTGACCGCCTCGCGCTCGCCGTGGGCGAAGGCGCAGACGCGGCCCTCGCGCCAGGGCAGGGCCGCCGCGGCGTCGGCGAGGATCGTCGTCGTGCCGGCCGGGGCGGTGCCGCGGTGCAGCCAGCGCACCTCGAGGCCCGCGGGGGCGCGCAGGGGCAGCTCGTCCTGCGGCCCACCGACCTCGATGAGCGCGGTACCCACCGCCTCCGCGGGCAGCACCTCGAGGGACGCGGCGATCGCGGGCAGGGAGGACTCGTCGCCCAGGAAGAGGTGCCAGTCCGCCGTCGGGTCGGGGGTGAAGGCGCCCCCGGGCCCGGAGAGGACGACGCGCTCGCCCGGCTGGACGCGCTCGGCCCACGGGCCGGCGAGGCCCTCCGCGCCGTGGACGACGAAGTCGATCGCCAGCCACTGCTCCGCGGCGTTCACCTTGCGCACCGTGTAGGTGCGGGTCACCGGGAGGTCCTCGGGCGCCAGGTGCTCACGCAGGGCGGCGACGTCATAGGGCGGCTCGAGGCCGAGCTCGGGCTTGACGAAGAAGATCTTGACGTAGCGGTCGGCGAACGCGCTGTCCTCGAAGGAGGAGAAGTTCGGCCCGCCGAGGTAGAGCCGGACCATGTGGGGCGTCAGCTGTTCGCGGCGGATCACCTCGAGCACGGTCTGGGGCTTCCGGCGGCGGACAGGACGGTCGGTCACGGATCTCCTCTGAGGCGTCAGTGCGGCTCATTCACTGTACGCGACGTCCCTGCGGCGCCCCGGGGGCGGACTCAGCCGGACGCCGCGAGCGCGACCACGGGGTCGCTCGTGGGCTGGACCGACCCGCCCGCCGGCTCGACCGTCATCGCGATCGTCGCCCCGTCCGGGAGGTCGGCGAGCTCGGCGCTGGCCTGACCGGCGGCCACGGTGAGGACCCCGGCGGAGCGAGCGCCGCCGTCGTCGACGACCCACAGCTGGTAGACCTCCTCGCTCGTGAGCGAGGGCAGGTCGCGGGCCGAGAACACCGAGGTGTCGGAGCCGACGACGGCGACGGCACGCCCCCCGCCGGCGACGTCCGCGGCGAGGAGCTGGGCCCCCGGCTCGGCGAGCGCCTCGGCCACGGTCGTCAGCTGCTCCTCGGCCTGCGTGGCGCGCTCGTGCTGCTGGACCGCGATGACGCCGGGTACCGCTGCCGCCGCGAGCAGCACGGCCGCGACGAGCCACCGGTCGCGGCGTCGCGCACGGACGCGCGCGAGGTCGACGACGACGCCGTCGTCCTCGTCGGTCCCGGTGCCGTCCTGAGGGGTGCGGGCCCCGGTGCCGTCCTGAGGGGTGCGGCCGATGCGGTCGAGGACGTCGGCACGGAGGGCGGCGGGCGGGGTCTCGCTCGCGCCCACCGCGAGGAGGGCAGCGACCTCGCGGAGCGCACGCGCCTCCTCGGCGAGCGCCGGGTCCGCGGCCACGGCACGGTCGACGGCGGCGGCCTCCTCGGGGGTGACCGCGTCCAGCGCCCAGGCGGGCAGCAGCTCCCGCAGCTCGTCCTCACGCATGCTCGTCCACCCCCAGGCAGAGGCGGAGCCGGGTGAGGCCGTCGCGGATCCGGGACTTCACGGTGGGGAGCGCGACGCTGAGGTCCTCGGCCACCTCGCGGTACGTGCGTCCGCGGTAGAAGGCGCGGACGACGGCGTCGCGCTGGAGGTCGCTGAGGCTCTCGAGGCACTCGCGCACCCGGGTCTGCTCCACGTCGCGCTCCACGCTCTCCTGGACGTCGTCGAAGGGGGGTGAGTACTCGCGCTGGGCGGCGAGGTCGTCGCGGGTGCGCTGGGCCTGCACCGCCCGCACGCGGTCGACGGCGCGGCGGTGGCCGATGGTCGTCACCCAGGCCCGGGCACTGCCGCGCTCCGGGTCGAAGCGGGTGGCGGTGCGCCACACCTCGACCATGACCTCCTGGGTGACCTCGGCCGCGAGGTCGGGGTCGCGCAGGACGCGCCGTGCCGTGCCGTAGACGGCCGGGGCGGTCGCGTCGTACAGGAGGGTGAAGGCCTCCCGGTCCCCGCGTGCGACCTTCACCATGAGCCCGGCGAGGTCCGGCGGCCCGGGGGGTGCCGGCGTGCCGGCACGTCCGGGACCGAAGGAGCTCATCGGCCAAGTGTGCCGGACGACGCGCCCGGCCGGCGGTCGGCCGGCCGACCGCCGCCCGGGCCGGTCCTCAGGAGCCCTGGACGAGTGCGGCGTTGAGCGAGTCGATCGCACCGGCGAGGGTCTGGACGTGCATGGCCAGCCCCTCGGCGACGGCGTCGGCGGGCAGCTCGCCACCGGAGATCTCCTCGAAGAAGGCACCGGCCTCGCCGCGGTAGGCGTCGAGCTCGGTCAGCGCCATGTCGGCGGCCTCCGTGTCGCCCGTGGAGATGGCGACGGCGTAGTCGACGAAGTAGCCGATGTGCTCACGCCAGAGGCCGATGAAGGCCTCGCCCTGCTCGGGGCCGGCGAGCGAGCCGACGGCGTCGGCGAGCGCGACGGTGTTGGCGTCGAGCACCTCGGCGGCAGCCATGAAGGCGTCCGACTCGGTCCCGCCCTCGGTGGTGTAGGCGGTGAAGACGGTGACACCGGCGAGGTACACGTGCTCCTGGAGCAGCGCGGTCATGTCCGCGCGCAGGGTCGACGCCTCGTCCGCGGGGTCGCCGGACATCTCGGTCGCCGTGGCCAGGCCGGCGGAGATGACGGCCGCACCCTCGCCGACGTGACCGGCGGCCTCGCGCAGCGAGGCGTAGGCCTCGGGGCTGCCCGCCGCGAGGTCGTCGATGGCGGCGCTGAGCGTCGACACGTGCATCTCGAGCGAGGCGGCGATGTCCGCGGCGGGGAGCTCGCCTCCGCTCACCTCCTCGAAGAAGGCGCCGGCGTCCTGCGTGTAGGCCTGCAGGTCCTCGAGGGCGGCCTCCTTGCCGGCGTCGTCACCCTCCGCGGCGGCGGCCGCGTAGTCGACGAAGTAGCCGATGTGCTCACGCCACAGGGCGAGGAAGGCGTCGCGCTGCTCGTCACCGGCGAGGGAGCCGACGGCGTCGGCGAGCGCGACGGAGTTGACGTCGAGCGTCGCCGCGGCGGCCTCGAACTCCGGGGAGTCGAGCCCGGTCGTGTAGCCCGTCGCCACGGCGATCCCGGCGAGGTAGACGTGCTCCTGCAGCAGGGAGGTCATCGTGGCCCGCAGCGCGGCGGCGTCGGAGTCCACCTCCCCCGGGATGTCGAGCGCGGCGGCGAAGCCGGCCGCCAGCGTCGCGGCGGTCTCGGGCATGTGCTGGGCGGCCGTGCGGGCGTCGGCGAAGGGGTCGCCGGTGCCCATGGGCATGACGGCGCTCATGTCGCCGCCCTCCATGGCGTCGGTCTCCTCCGGCGCCATCGTGGTCGTCTCCTGCTGGGTGGGCGTGCTCCCGGTGTCCTCGGTGTCGGCGCCGCAGGCAGCAAGGCTCAGGGTCAGCGCGAGTGCGGCCGCAACGGCGGCCGAGGTACGGGTCGGGCGGAGCGTGCTCATGTCATTCCTCCAGGGTGGTCCTGCGCTGTCACCTGGGGTTCGGAGCACACGGGCGCCCGGATGGGTCGGACATTCGCGGGGCTACCGCGTGGCCTCCTCGAGCAGCTCGAGGACGTGGCGGTAGGGGCGGCCTGTCGCGGCGCTCATGCCCATCTCGCAGGTCCGGTTGCACGAGGCGTAGGCGTCGAAGCGGCCGTTCTCGCGCTCGACGGCGGCCAGCTCGGCCGCCTCCCGCTCGGTCGCGCCGGCCGGCAGCTCCGGGTGGAGCATCCCGCGGTCCCCCGCCGTGCCGCAGCAGCCCCACTCGACCGGGACCGTCACCTCGCGGGCCACGGCAGCGGCCACGGCGGTGAGGTCCTCCACCGCGCCGAGGTGGACGGAGGAGCAGGTGGGGTGGACGGCGAGCCGGTCGAGCAGGCCGGCCTCGGGCACCTCGAGCCGCCCGAGCAGGTGTTCGCGGGTGAAGGTGACGGCGTCGACCACGCGGACCTGGGCCCACCGCTCGGCCGCCGCGCCGGTGAGCCGGGCGCCGATCGAGCCCAGCCCGTGGGTGCAGCTGGTCGCGTCGCACACGAGGGGCAGGCGGCCACCGTCGGTCAGCGACCACACGGACTCCGCGACCCGACGCGCCATCACCGCGGCGCCGTCGACCAGGCCCTTGGACTCCCACACCGTCCCGCAGCACAGGCCGTCGATGCCCTCGGGGACGGCCAGGCGCACACCTGCCCGCTCGCAGAGGGCCGCGAACGCGGCCGAGACCCCCGGCCCGCCGCCCTCCGCCGCGAAGAGCGAGCCGATGCAGGCGGGGAAGAAGACGGCGTCGTGCTGTCCGGGTAACAACTCAGCGCTCGGCGAGGAACTTCTTGCCTGCGGGGAGAGAGGGAGGTTGGTGCGGGGCTGGCCGGGGCCGGGGAGGTGCTCGTCGACCTGCGGGAAGAGGTCGCGCCCGCCCTGGCCGACGACGGCGCGGGCGGCGCGCGTCGCCGTCCCCAGGACCGGCCCGGGCACGTGGTCGGCGACCGCGAGCGTTCCCCGGAGCACCGCCGTCGCCGGCCCCCACGCCTGCGCGAGCCGGCGTCCGACGGCCTGGGCGACCGGCCCGTTGGCCGTGGCCCGCCGCTGCTTCATCACGGCCCCGGTGTCGATGTCGACGGGACAGGCCACCCGGCACAGGGAGTCCGCCGCGCAGGTCTGGACCGCGGCGTAGTCGTAGTCGCGCTCGAGCTCGGCGCGCCGCTCCGGTCCGGAGTCGGCGGCCTCGCGGAGCAGGGCGATGCGCTGCCGCGGCGTCGTCGTCGTGTGCCGCGACGGGCAGGCGGGCTCGCAGAAGCCGCACTCGACGCAGCGGTCGAGCTCGGGGTGGACCTGCGGGTACTGCTTGAGGTCGCGCAGGTGGATGGTCGGGTCCTCGCTGATGACGACCCCGGGCGCGAGGATCCCGCGCGGGTCGCACAGCCGCTTGATCTCCCGCATGACCTCGTACAGCTCGTCCCCGTACTGGCGGCGCACGAAGGGCGCCATCATCCGGCCGGTGCCGTGCTCCGCCTTGAGCGAGCCGCCGGCGTCGAGGACGAGGCCGGCGAGCTCCTCGCTGAAGGCGGCGTAGGCGTCCCGGGCACGGGGGTCACCGAGGTCGGGGCTGATCATGAAGTGGAGGTTGGCGTCCTTGGCGTGCCCGAAGGTCACCGCGTCGGCGTAGCCGTACCGGGCGAGCAGGCCCTCGAGCGAGCGCACGGTCCCCGACAGCGCCGGCCCGGGCACGACGACGTCCTCGAGCATCGCCGTCGTCCCGGTGGGACGCGCCCCGGCGACGGCGGCGTACAGGCCCTTGCGCACCTGCCACATCGCCGCCCGCGAGCGCGGCTCGGCGCTCAGCGGCGTGGCGACGACCGGCGCGGTCCCCGCCAGCAGCGGCTCGGCGTCGGCGACGAGACCGGCCAGGCCCTCCGGGGAGGCGTGCTGGAGCTCGACGAGCAGCGCCGTGTGCCCGTCCACCACCAGCTCGCGCAGCACCGGGTCGGCGCGGGGGTCGCGCTGGGCCACGCGCAGGGCCGCGGCGTCCATGAGCTCGACGGCGACCGCACCCGTCGCGGCGACGGCGGGCAGCGCGGCGGTGGCCGAGCCGATCGAGTCGAGGACGAGCAGCGCCGTCGCGGCGTGCGGGAGCAGCGGGACGGTGCGCAGGGTGACCTCGGCGAGGTAGCCGAGCGTGCCCTCCGAGCCGACGACGAGGTGGGCGAGGATCTCGACGGCGGAGTCGTGGTCGAGCAGCGCGTTGACCCCGTAGCCCATCGTGTTCTTCATCGAGAACTGGTGCTCGATGGCGCGGCGCAGGTAGGGCCGGGAGCGGACGTGGTCCCGCAGGCGCAGCAGGCCCGCGTGGAGCTCGGGCTCGCGGGCGGCGAGGAGGGCGTCGGCGTGCGGGGCCGCGGTGTCGACGACCGTGCCGCTGGGCAGGGCGAGGACCATCGAGTCGAGGGTGCGGTAGGCGGTGGCCGCCGTCCCGGACGTCATGCCGGAGGAGTTGTTCGCGACGACGCCGCCGATCGTGCACGCGATCTCGCTCGCCGGGTCCGGGCCCAGGCGACGGCCGTACCGGGCCAGGGACGCGTTGACGCGTCGCAGGACAGCGCCGGGGCGGCAGCGCACGCGGGCGCCGTCGTCGAGCACCTCGACGTCCTGCTGGTGGCGGCGCACGTCGACGAGGACGCCGTCGGTCACCGCCTGGCCGGACAGGCTCGTCCCGCCGGCACGGAAGGTGAGCGGCACGGGGACCGGGGAGCGGCCGGCGGCGGCCATGACCGCCGCGACCTGCTCGACCGAGGTCGCGGTCACCACCGCGCGGGGGCGCAGCAGGTAGTGGGAGGCGTCGTGGGCGAGGCGGGCGCGGTCCGTCTCCCGCGTGCTCAGCCCGCCGGGACGGGCCGCCGCGGCGACGGCGGTGAGGTCGGGCGGCTCGGCCCGCGGGCCGCGGGGGGGGGGGCCCGGCACCCACGTCGAGGTGCCGGGCCCGCCCCCGCCCGTCAGAGGGAGTCACGCAGCGCCACCGCGCGCTCCCGCAGCTCGGCCGCCGCCTCCTCGCTCACCGTGTCCGGACGCTGGGGTGCGTCCAGGTGCTGGAGGAACCGGTCGAGCGCGTGGCCCGCCTGCCGGGTGCGTCCGGCGTCGAGGTGCCGCTCGGCCTGGTCGAGCGCCGTCGTCAGCTGACGGACGATCGGACCCGCGACGGCGCCGTCGGCGACGTAGCCCTCGAGGGCGGCCTGCAGCCCGGCGAGGGTCGCGTCCTCGTAGAGGCGGTAGTCGTCGGCGACGTCGTCGAAGGCGGCCAGCTCGTCCTGCCAGCCGGCGATGATCTCGTCGGGGTCGACCCCCGCCTCGAGCTGGAGACGCACGTCCTTGTCACCGGTGAGGCGGTCGATCCAGCACGTGTCGGCCTCGGTCTCGCACTGCTGGTTGGGGTAGATGGTGCCCTCGCGCCAGTCCACGCCCTCGGTGTCGTAGAAGGCCTGGAGCACGTGGAGGCCGGTGCGGACCGGCACGTAGGCGGCGGGGTCGGTGATGTGGAGCTGGACGCCGCCGGAGAGCCGCCCGGCCTGCTTGCTCGTCGTCGGGTTGGCGAACATCGGGCGGAAGTGCACGCCCTCGAGGCCGCGGGAGTTGAGGTCCTCCGCGAGCTCGTAGGCCCCGAGCTCGTCGATCTCGCCGTGGCCGATCCACAGGAAGGGCGTCGTCGTGCCGCGGCCCTCGGAGGCGTCCAGCGACTCGATGAGGCCGGTCCCCGCGTAGGCCCACGCCGTCTCGAGCGTCGGGATGTTCGGCGAGGGCAGCACCCACTCCAGCCCGTAGCCGGTGACGAAGTCGTCGGGGTCGTAGCCGGTCATCTGCACGACGTGGAAGTCCTCCACCGGCTCGTCGAGGAACTCACCGTTGAACAGCGAGGCGAGCTCACCGACCGTGAGGCCGTGCTGCATCGGAATCTCCCGCAGACCGACGAAGGAGGAGACCGCCGGGTCGAGCACCGGGCCGTCCATCCGGTCGCCCAGCGGGTTGGGCCGGTCGAGGACGACGAACTCCTTGTCGTACTCCGCGGCGGCGTCCATCGCGTAGTACATCGTCCAGATGTAGGTGTAGAAGCGGGCGCCGATGTCCTGGATGTCGAAGAGGAGGACGTCGACGTCCTCGAGCATCTCCTCGGTCGGCCGCTGCGTGGCGCCGTAGAGGGACCACACGGTGAGCCCGGTGCGCGGGTCGACGTAGCTCTCGACGCTCGCGCCGGCGGGCGCCCCGCCGAGGATGCCGTGCTCGGGCGCGTAGAGCGCGGTGAGCTCGTAGTTGCCCTCGTCCTCCCCGGCGATGAGGAGGTCCATCGAGTGGGTGAGCTCGGAGTCCACCCCGGTGGGGTTGGTGATGAGACCGACCCGCTTGCCGTCGAGGAGGGCGAGCTGGTCGGGGTCCGACAGCAGCCGCTCGACGCCGAGCTCGACCGTCGGGCCCGTCTGGTCGGACGGCTGGGCCTGCGTGGCCGGCGGCGCGGCCGCGGGCTGCGGCGCCGACGTCGCGGCACCGATCGAGCCGCCCACGAGGGCGACGGCGGCGGCGGCGCCCAGCACCGGGCTCCACTGCCTGAGACGTCGTACGAGCATCACGTGTCCTTTCACGGTGGGTGGCGGGGCGACCGCTCCCTGCTCACGACGCCCCCTCGCCTCGTTGGCGGCGGGTCCCCCCACCCGCCTGGAGTCACTGTGGCCCAGCACACCCGTCCGCGTCAAGAACTGCCAAGGAGCGGCCGCGAGATGTCACCAACTTCCACGCCGCGGGCGACGGCGGTGGTGTGGGCACAGTCATGGATCGTTCCGCTCCGCGTATCGGACTGGTCATGCAACGTCCTGCGAGACGGGTAGCCTGGGCACGGACGATGCACTGGGAGGGCCTCATGGACCGCCGCGCGCGAGCCCGCGCAGGTGCCGCACTCGCGATCGCCGCGATGGTGGCGGCATGCGGCGAGCCCGCGGGCGACGACGCCGGCACCGACGCCTCGGCCGGCATGTCGACGGTGACCTTCCGCCTGTGGGACGACGCCGCGGCCGCGGCCTACCGCGAGTCCTTCGACGCGTTCAACGCCGTCCACCGCGACATCCACGTCGAGGTCGAGGTCGTGCCCGAGGCCGGCTACGCCGACCGCGCCGCCTCCGACCTCGCCGACGGCACGATGGCGGACGTCTTCTGGACGACGAGCGACTCGGTCGCCGCCCTCGCCCACACCGGTGAGGTCCTCGAGCTGCGCGAGACGCTCGGGGAGGACGTCGGTGACTGGGAGCCGGCCGTCACCGGCCTCTACACCCGCGACGACGGGCTGTGGGCCGTCCCCCAGCTGTGGGACTCCACCGTGCTCTTCTACAACACCGACCTCGTCGAGGAGGCCGGCGTCGACCCGGCGGCCCTCTCCTGGCACCCGGACGCCGTGCGGGAGAAGGCGCCCGCCGGCGGCGCCTCCGCGCCTGCCCGCGGCGACACGCTGCGCGGGGCGGTCCGTGCCCTCACCGTGGACGAGGAGGGCCGGGCGGCCACCGACAAGGACTTCACCAGCGACGACGTCGCCCAGTACGGGTTCACCACCGACCTCACCGCCCCCGCCGTGTGGCTGCCCTACCTCGCCCAGCTGGGCGGCGTCCCCGAGTCCGGCGACGACCTGTCCCTCACGAGCCCGCAGGCTCGCGACGTCTTCGGCTACCTCGCCGAGCTGCCCGCCGTCTCGCCCGTCCCCACCCCGGACCGCGAGCTCTTCGTGAACGGGGACCTCGCCCTGTTCCAGGCGAGCTCCGCCGAGATGCGCCACCTCGCGAGCGCCACCGGCCTCCGCTGGGGCGTGGCTCCCGTGCCCAGCGGCCCGGACGGGCGGGTGTCCGTCGTCGACGGCGTGGGTGCGGCGGCCAACGCCGCCACCGAGGACCCGGACGCGACGGCCGAGGTGCTGCGCTGGCTCTCCTCGACCGACGGCCAGTCCGCGCTGGCCAGCCACGGCGTCGGGGTCCCGGCCGCCGCGGGCGCGCAGGACCTGTACCTCAGCTCCTGGTCCGACCGCGGCGTGGACGCCACCGCCGTCGTCGCCCCCGAGGCCGTCGTCACGGCCGCGAGCGGCCCCCGCGCCCGGCAGGTGCTCGAGGCGATCCGCCCGGTCCTCGAGGAGATGTTCCGCGGTGAGCGGCCACTGACCGAGGCCCTCTCGGCCGCCCAGGCGACCGCCGAGAAGACACTCGGGTCCTGAGCGCAATATTCGCGTGACAGCGCTCCGGCGCCCTTCCTACGCTGGTGACACACGGGAAAGGAGGTGGTCCGAGACATGATCTCTACTTGGACGCGTGAGGTGGCTGCCCGCTAGCAGTCCACGGACGGACCTGCCGGTCCCTCCGCCGACGGCGGCGAGATCCCGGCAGTCACCGGCACCCGCGGGAGCCGTGGCTCGTCCACCACGGCACCCTGGCCAGGCCAGGAGCCCGCGGGTGCTCCCCTGCCCAGGCCTGGCAGGCTGTGCACATGGACCTTCGCATCTTCACCGAGCCCCAGCAGGGCGCCTCCTACGCCGACCAGCTCGCCATGGCGCAGCGCGCCGAGCAGCTCGGCTTCTCCGCCTTCTTCCGCTCCGACCACTACCTGCGCATGGGCGACGGCAGTCCGCTGCCCGGGCCGACGGACGCCTGGACCACCCTCGCCGGCCTCGCCCGGGAGACCTCGACGATCCGCCTCGGCACCCTCGTCACCTCCGCGACCTTCCGCCTCCCCGGCGTGCTCGCCATCCAGGTCGCCCAGGTCGACGACATGTCCGGGGGCCGGGTCGAGCTGGGCCTGGGCACCGGCTGGTTCGCCGAGGAGCACCAGGCCTACGGGATCCCCTTCCCCGAGAAGCGCTTCGGCCTGCTCACCGAGCAGCTCGAGGTCGTCACCGGCCTGTGGTCCACGCCCGTCGGTGAGACCTTCTCCCACTCCGGCGAGCACTACACGCTCGTCGACTCGCCCGCGCTGCCCAAGCCGGTCCAGGAGCGGGTGCCCGTCGTCGTCGGCGGCAACGGGCCGCGCCGCACCCCGGCCCTGGCCGCGCGCTTCGGCACCGAGTACAACCAGTCCTTCCCGGAGAAGAGCGGGATCGCCGCCCAGCGGGACCGTGTCCGCGCCGCCTGCGAGGCCGTGGACCGCGACCCGGACGAGCTCGTCTACTCCGTCGCGCTCGTCGCCTGCGTCGGCAGCGACGAGCAGGAGGTCGCCCGCCGCGCCGCGACCATCGGCCGCGAGCCGGAGGAGCTGCGCCGCAACGGCCTGGCCGGGACGCCGCAGGAGGTCGTCGACGGGATCGCCGCCCTCGCCGAGCAGGGCATCACCCGCGTCTACCTCCAGTGCCTGGACATGACCGACCTCGAGCACCTCGACCTCATCGCCTCCGAGGTCATGGCTCACGTGGGCACCACGGCATGAGCGACGACGGCGCGCCCCGCCCCCCGCTGCGGGTGGGCCTGCACCTGGGCTACTGGTCCGCCGGCCCCCCGGCCGGGGCGGAGCGCGCCGTCGATCTCGCCGAGGCCGCCGGCCTGGACTCGGTGTGGACGGCCGAGGCCTACGGCTCGGACGCGCTCACCCCGCTGGCGTGGTGGGGCGCGCGCACGACGCGCCTGCGGCTGGGCACCGGCATCGCCCAGCTCTCCGCCCGCACGCCGACGGCGACGGCGATGGCCGCCCTCACCCTCGACCACCTGTCCGGGGGCCGCTTCGTCCTCGGGCTGGGCGCCTCCGGGCCACAGGTCGTCGAGGGCTGGTACGGGCAGCCCTACCCGCGGCCGCTCGAGCGGACCCGCGAGTACGTCGACGTCGTCCGCCAGGTGCTGCGGCGCCAGGCGCCGGTCGAGGTCGACGGCCGCCACTACCGGCTCCCGCTCGACGGGGAGGGCACCACGGGCGAGGGCAAGGCCCTGCGGCCCACCCTCCACCCGCTGCGGGCGGACCTGCCCATCCACCTCGCGGCGCAGGGACCACGGAACGTCGCCCTCGCCGCCGAGATCGCCGACGGGTGGCTGCCCGCCTTCCACTCCCCCCGCCTGGACGGCTGGGCCCGGGAGCAGCTCGCCGCGGGCTTCGCGCGCCGCTCTGCCGACCTGCCGCCCGCGGACCGCTTCGAGGTCAACGTCAGCCTGCCGGTGGCTGCCGGGAGCGACGTCGAGGAGGCCGTGAACCTGCTCCGCCCGCACCTCGCGCTCTACGTCGGTGGGATGGGCTCACAGCGCTCGAACTTCCACCGGGAGGCCGTCGAGCGGCTCGGCCACGAGGCCGCGTGCGCCGAGGTGGCGCGCCTGTGGGCCGCCGGTGACCGCGAGGGGGCCGCACGGGCCGTGCCCACCGAGCTCGTCCTCGACGTCGCGCTGGCCGGCCGGCCGGAGCAGCTGCGCGAGCAGCTCGCTGCCTGGCACGGCACGGTCGCCACGGGGGTGCTCCTCCAGCTGCCGCCCGCCGCCGTCCCCGCCGTCGTCGAGGCCCTGGCGGCCTGATCCACCCCACGGGCCCGGTGACGGGCGGTACGGTGCCGGCGTGACGGAGATCGAGATCGTCGAACGTCCGCCCTCGCTCGTCGTCGGCCTGCCCGTCCTCGCGAGGTTCCAGGACCTCGGCACCCTCGTCCCGGCGGCGTGGCGGTCGCTGGCCGGCACCCTCGCGGGCCGGCACCCCGGCACCCTCGCCGAGCTCAGCGTCGACCTCGGCGACGGGCGCTACCACGAGACCGTCGGCGTGCTCCTCGAGCTCGGTGACGCGGGAGACGTCCCGTTCCCCGGCGCCGTCGGCTCCCTCGTGCCGGGCGGTCGCTGGGCGCAGGTGCCGCACGACGGTCCCGCGAGCACCATCGCCGACACCTTCGGCCGCCTCCTGGCGTGGATCGAGGAGCAGGGCGAGCACGCCGGACCGCACAAGCTCGACGCCGGCTACCGGCTCGACGGCGCGCCCGAGCGGCACCTCCTCGCCGTCGGTCTCCGGGCTGCACCGCCGGCCTGACCGGGTTATGCTCGCCGTGAGTCGAAGTGCTACGCTCGCGCCGACACCCGCCCCTCCCTGGGAAGGCACGCCATGGTCCGGCCCGCCGCCGACACCTCCGTCCAGCAGTCGCTCACCCGCGCCGAGCGGCTCGACCGGCTCCCGTTCACCAGCGCGCACCGCAAGCTCCTCGGCGGCTCCGGCGTCGGCTGGGCCCTGGACGCGATGGACGTCGGACTCATCTCCTTCGTCATCGCCGCCCTCGGCCAGGAGTGGGGGCTGACCGACGGCCAGAAGTCCTGGATCCTCTCCGTCGGCTTCGTCGGCATGGCGATCGGCGCGAGCGTCGGCGGCCTCCTCGCCGACCGGATCGGACGCCGGCAGGTCTTCGCGCTCACCCTGCTCATCTACGGGCTGGCCACCGGTGCCTCCGCCCTCGTCACCGGCGTCGGCGCCCTCATCGTGCTCCGCTTCCTCGTGGGCCTGGGCCTGGGCGCCGAGCTGCCCGTCGCCTCGACGCTCGTCAGCGAGTACGCCCCGAAGCAGATCCGGGGGCGCGTCGTCGTCGTCCTCGAGGCGTTCTGGGCGGTCGGCTGGATCGCGGCGGCCCTCATCGGCTACTTCGTCGTCCCCGGCGAGAACGGCTGGCGGTGGGCCTTCGTCATCGGGATGGTCCCGGCCGTGTACGCGATCTACGTCCGCATGCGGCTGCCCGAGTCGGTGCGCTTCCTCGAGCGCAAGGGACGCGTCGCGGAGGCGGAGGCCGCCGTGCGCGTCTACGAGGACGCCGCCGGCCAGGCGCCGGTGCCCTCCCCCACCGTTGCCGAGGAGACCGCTGCCCCGCACTGGCGCGAGCTGTGGTCCTCGCGCTTCCGCCGCCGCACCGCGGCACTGTGGGTCGTGTGGTTCGGAGTCAACTTCGCCTACTACGGGGCCTTCAGCTGGCTGCCCTCACTGCTCGTGGACCAGGGCTTCTCACTCGTGCGCTCCTTCGAGTACACCCTCATCATCACCCTGGCCCAGCTGCCCGGGTACGCGCTGGCCGCCTGGCTCATCGAGAAGTGGGGTCGCCGCTCCACCCTGGCCACCTTCCTCGCCGCCTCTGCCGTCGCCGCGGTCCTCTTCGGACAGGCGACCACCGTGCCGGCGATCATCGCCGCGGGCATGGCGCTGTCGGCCTTCAACCTCGGCGCCTGGGGCGCCCTGTACGCGGTGAGCCCCGAGGTCTACCCGACGGCGCTGCGCGGCACGGGGTCCGGCAGCGCGGCGGCCTTCGGCCGGCTCGCCTCCATCGCCGCGCCCCTCACCGTCCCCCTGCTCCTCGCGGCGGGCGGCTCCGGGCTGGCCTTCGCCACCTTCGGCGTCGCGTTCGTCGTCGCGATGATCGGGGCGCTGTTCCTGCCCGAGCTCCGCGGCGCGGCGCTCGAGGAGGAGTAGCTCAGACGGCGCCGAGCTGGGCCTGCGCCGCCTCCCGGTGCTCGGGCCGGCCGGTCGTCAGCGCGTAGACCCCGTACCCGACCGGGCCCGCCGCCATGAGGGCGGCGCACCGGTCGGGGAGCCGCGGCCCCCAGTCGCGCCCGCCGGCGGCCGTGTAGGCGCGCAGCGTCGCGATAAAGGCCTCCGGCGGGGCGAAGGCGTGCTGGTACATGAAGTCCCGGGCCGGGTCGTCACCGCGCGCGGTGGTCCAGTCGAGGACGCCGGTGATGGACTCGTCCTGGTCGATGAGGACGTGAGCGGGGTAGAGCTCCCCGTGCGTGAAGACCGTGGACTCCGGCCACAGCTCGTCGTCCTCGAGCCAGGAGTGCAGCCGCTCGAGGAGCGCCGGGTGGACGTCGAACTCGTCCGCCACCCGCGCGACGTCGGCGCGCCACGACTCGCGTACCTGCTCGGGGCTGCGCACCTCCACGCCGACGTCGCGCGCCTCGGCGACCGGGACGGCGTGGAGCAGGGCGAGCAGCGAGCCCAGCTCGGCGGCGTAGCGCTCGGACGCCGGGTCGACGTGCCACGTGACGTCGTCGCCGGCGAGGGTGAGGCCCGGGCGGCCGGGCAGGAGCGGGTAGGCGATGAGGTCGTCGGACATGACGCGCCACTCGGGCACGGCGATGTCGCTGAGGTAGCGGGAGGCCAGGGCCAGGGCCGCCTCCTCCTGCCGCAGCGTCTCGCGCATGCCGGCCCGCCGCGGGACGCGGAGCACCCAGTCACGGCCGTGGACGTCGGTGGCGTAGGCGACGCGGAAGTCGAGCCCGGCGTCGTTGTGGCTCAGCGACTCCGGCTCGAGCCGGAGGCCGTGCCGGGCTGCTCGCGCCACGAGCTCCCCGTCACCACCCATCCCACCACTGTGACAGCGGCCTCACCGACGCGCACACGGAGCCGCGTCACACGTCGCGACGGCGCAGGGCGACCGCGCCGGCGACGATGGCGAGGACGGCGTACCCGGTCACGACGGCCACGCCCTGCCAGGGGCTGAGCAGCTCGTTGGTCCACATGAGCCCCGAGGTCCCGATGAAGGCGACGGCGGCGGGCACGGGCATGAGGCTGACGAGGTCCTGCACCCAGTCGACGGCGACGAGCTGCAGCACTCCGGGCACGAGCAGGAGGAGCCCGAGGACGGCGGTGATGGTCCCGGCGGTGTGCCGCACGACGGCGGCCAGCCCGAGCGCGATGAGCGCGACGGCGACGAAGAAGAAGGCGACGCCACCGAAGGCCTGCCAGGTGTGCGCCTGGTCCAGCCGCGGGACGAGGCCGTGCTCGGACAGGGCCGGCGCCGAGGCGAGGGTCGCCGTGACCAGGCTGAGGGCGGTGGTGAGGACCGTGAGTGCCGCGAGCGCCGTCCCCTTCGCCGCGAGCACCGGCAGCCGGGTGGGCACGGCGGCGAACGTGGAGCGCGCCATCCCCGTGCCGTACTCCCCCGTCATGAGGAGAGCGCCGAGCACCGCGAGGGTCACCATGCCGACCTGGAAGCCGACGACGACGAGCTCGGCCCCGTGGGCCTCGGCGCCCGTCTCGGCGCCGTACGCCACGAGCTCGTCGGCCGTGGGAGCGACGCCGACGGCGAGGAGGGTCATGGTCACGGCGGTGACGGCCACCATCCACCACGTCGAGCGCAGGGACAGGAGCTTGACCCACTCGCCGTGGAGCACGCCGAGGAGGCTGAGGTCGTGGGTGGTCGCGGTGCTGGGGACCCGCGTGGCTGTGGCGGTCATGAGGGCGTCTCCGTCGTCGTGGCGCGGTACTCGACCGCGGATCCGGTGAGGTTGAGGTAGGCCTCCTCGAGGCTGGCGCGGTGCAGCCACAGCTCGTGGAGGACGAGCCCGCGGCGGGCGGCGAGCTCTCCGACGGCCTCCGTCGTCGCCCCCCGCACCCGGAGGGTGTCCTGCGCCAGGTCCACGCTGTGTCCGTCGACGCGGAGGTGGGCGGCGAGCTCCTCGGCCTGGGGCGAGCGCACGGCGACGACGGCGCCGGTCGCGGCGTCGATGACGTCCTGCACCGGACCCGCCGCGAGGATCCGGCCCCGGCCGATGACGAGGAGGTGGTCCGCGGTCATCGCCATCTCGCTCATGAGGTGGGAGGAGATGAGGACGGTGCGGCCCTCCGCAGCGAGCTGGCGGACCAGGGTCCGCACCCAGGTGACACCCTCGGGGTCCAGGCCGTTGACCGGCTCGTCGAGGATGAGGCTGCGGGGGTCACCGAGCAGGGCGACGGCGATCCCCAGGCGCTGGCCCATGCCGAGGGAGAAGCCGCCCACCCGCTTGTGCGCCACCGAGGTGAGGCCGGTCATCTCGACGACCTCGTCGACGCGCGAGGCGGGGATGCGGTGACTGGCCGCGAGGGCGCGCAGGTGGGAGCGCGCGGTGCGCCCGGGGTGCATGGCCTTGGCGTCGAGCAGGACGCCGACCTCGCGCAGCGGGGCGCGGTGGTGGCGGTAGGGGCGCCCGTTGACGGTGACCGAGCCTGACGTGGGCCGGTCCAGGCCGACGATCATGCGCATCGTCGTCGACTTGCCGGCGCCGTTGGGTCCGAGGAACCCGGTGACGGTCCCGCCGGGGATCGTGAAGCTGAGGTCGTCGACGGCGACCTTGTCGCCGTACCGCTTGGTGAGGTTCCGCGCCTCGATCATCATCGTCCTCTCGTCCGCCGGGAGGTCCCCGGCTCTCGACCTCAGTCAAGCCGCGACGACCCGGCCGGCGGATCGGGGACCGACCCCCGCCGCCCCCTGAGTCCCCGACCGCCGGGTCAGGGATCCCCCTTGCCACCCACCCGGCGTTCACGCTGCGGACACCCGGCGGTCACCCCGCGGCCCTAGCGTCGGGCCGACCCCGGCCGACCGACGAAGGACGCCCATGCCCACCTCCCTGCGCCGCACCGCGGCCGCGACCGCAGCCCTGGCGGCCGTCGCCCTGACCCTCCCGGCGCTCACCGCCGGGGCCGCGATCGTCCCCGACCCCGTGTCCGTCACCGCGGACGACGCCGCCTTCGAGCTCACCGCGATCGGCACCTACGAGTCGGGCGTCTTCGACGAGTCGGCAGCCGAGATCGTCACCTTCCACGCCCCGACCCAGCGGCTCTTCGTCGTCAATGCGGCTGCCGCGACCGTCGACGTCCTCGACCTCACCAACCCGGCCGACCCGGTCCTCCTCCACCGGATCCAGACGCCGGGGACGACCGCCGCGGACGGCAGCACGGTGACCGAGGGGGCGGTCGCCAACTCGGTCGCCGTCCGCGCGGACGGCCTCGGCGTCATCGCCGTCGAGCACCCGACGAAGACCGAGCCGGGCTGGCTCGTCGCCTTCGACGCCGCCGGCGACGGCGCCCTGCTCGGAGCCGTCCGCGTCGGGGCGCTGCCCGACATGGTGACGACGACGGCTGACGGCCGGTACGCCGTCGTCGCGAACGAGGGAGAGCCCGCCGACGACTTCACCCTCGACCCGGCGGGTTCGGTCGCCGTCGTCGCCCTGCCCGCGGCCGTCGCCGCGCCCGCGCAGGACGACGTCCGCACCGCCGACTTTCACGCCTGGGACGACGGCACGCGCGCCCTGCCCGAGGGGGTCCGCGTCTTCGGCCCGGCCCCTCACGGAGAGGACCTGCCCGTCTCACGGAACCTCGAGCCGGAGTACGTCGCGATCGACGCCGACGACCGCACTGCCTACGCGGCGCTCCAGGAGGCCAACGCCGTGGCCGTGGTCGACCTCGAGTCCGCCACCGTCACCGACATCTGGCCCCTCGGCCTCAAGGACCACTCGGTCGAGGGCAACGGCCTGGACCCCTCCGACCGCGACCCGGAGGACGCCCCGACCATCGACATCCGCACCTACCCCGGCCTGCGCGGGATGTACATGCCCGACGGGATGGCGTCCTACACGGCCGGTGGGCAGACCTACCTCGTGACGGCGAACGAGGGTGACGCCCGTGAGTGGGGCGACTACGTCGAGTCGGTCCGGGTCAAGGACCTCGGCGACCCGGACGAGACGCCGGCGCCGGCTGTGTGTGAGGACGCCCCCGTCGCGGACTTCCTCGGCGACGAGCACCTCGGCCGGCTCAACGTCAGCATCGCCGGCGGCCTGGCGGACGACGGGTCCTGCTTCGAGGAGCTCCACGCCTTCGGCGGTCGCTCGCTGTCCATCTGGACGACGGACGGCGAGCAGGTCTTCGACTCCGGTGACGAGCTCGAGCACATCACGGCGGCGGCCGTGCCGGACTTCTTCAACTCCAGCCACAGCGAGTCCACCCTCGAGGGCCGCAGCGAGGACAAGGGTCCCGAGCCCGAGAACCTCGCGATCGGTGAGGTCGACGGCCGCACCTACGCCTTCCTCGGCCTCGAGCGGGTGGGCGGCGTCGTCGTCCACGACATCACCGACCCCGCCGACGCGTTCTTCGTGACCTACCTCAACAACCGTGACTTCTCCGTGTCGATGGAGGACGTTGTCGACTCGGAGCCCGGCACGGACGCCGTGCAGGCCGCGCTCACCCAGGCCGGCGACCTCGGGCCGGAGGGCGTCACCTTCATCCCCGCCGCGGACTCCGGCAACGGGCTGCCCCTCATCGCGGTGGGCAACGAGGTGTCCGGCACGACCACGATCTTCTCCGTCGGCCAGGCGACCCCGGTGACGCCGGTGGCCGTCGAGTTCACCGACGCGGACGGGACGGAGCACGACGCGTACACCGTCCCGGCCGTCGACGGCGTCGAGTACGTCGTCGACGGTGCCGTCGTGGCGGCCGGGACGTACCCGGGTTCCGGCACGGTGACCGTCGTGGCGCGTGCCCTGCCCGGCTTCGTCCTCGACGACGGTGCCTCAGCCGAGTGGACGTGGACCTTCTCACCCGAGGGCGCACCCGCCCCTGCACCGACCGAGGCGGCCCCGTCGGCCGAGCCGACGACCGACGCCGCCGGTGACGACGCCACCGCCGGCGGTCAGGACGGGCGCGGGTCGCTGGCGACCACCGGCTCGTCGGCAGGTGTCCTCGGTGCAGCCGCGGGCGTGCTGGCGCCCTCACCGGCGAGGAACGCGATCACGTACGCCACCTCGTCCGCCGTGCCGGACCGGCCGACGGGTGTGGCCGCGCCCATCACCCGCTCGTGGTCGGAGGCGGACGCCGTGTCGATCCACCCCGGCGCGACCGCGTTCACCGTGACGCCCGCCGCGGCCGTGTCGATCGCCGTCGAGCGCGTCAGTCCGACCACCCCGGCCTTTGCCGCGTGGTACGCGACGTGGCCCCCGGAGGGGG
>NZ_JACSPO010000002.1:75469-300332 GCF_014837105.1 Oceanitalea stevensii
CCCGCCCGCCCCCCCCCCCCCCCCCCCCCCCGGGTCCCGACACGGAGGAGACGTTGACGATCCGGCCGTAGCCAGCAGCCTGCATGAGGCGCACGACGGCGCGGGTCATGAGGAACGTCGTCATGAGGTTCCGGTCCAGGGAGGCGTGCCAGTGGTCCAGGGAGAGCCGGCCGGCCGCCCCCGAGGCGTACGAGCCGGACACGGCAGTCATCCCGGCGTTGTTGACGAGGATGTCCACGCCGCCGAAGGCGTCCAGTGCGCACGCGACGACGGCGTCCACGCCGCCCTGGTCGGTGAGGTCGGCGACCACTCCTTCCGCGTCGATGCCCTGGGCCCGCAGCTCCGAGACTCGCCGGAAGATGCGGTTCGTCGTCGACGTGATCACCACCCGACGTCCGCCGGCACACCGAGGAGACGTGCCGCTGCGAAACCGATTCCCTGCGTGCTTCCCGCGCCGGTGACGATGGCGACCCGCTGCCTCTGCGTGCTCATGGTGACACCTTCCGTTGTTGTGGCACTGCCGCGCCGTCGTCGGGGTCCTCGCCTCCGCCTGCGTCGAACTGAGCCATGACCAGGGCGGCCGTGCTCGCGAACCCGGACGCGAGGAGGAGGAGCAGCGAGGGGACGAACTCGGCGGGTCGCGGAACCCACCCGCCGAGCGCCCAGGGCAGGACCATGGCGGCCAGGACCGCTGCGCTCGTCACCCACTCGTTGATCACGAACGCGTGGGACATCCCGGACCTGCCACCGGCCAGCGTGCGACGTCCCGTCTCGACGGTCAGCACGACGAGGACCGTGCCGAGGACGGCGAACGTGATCGCGCCCCAGAGCCGGTCCGTCGCCGCCAGGAAGAGCGGGACGAACAGCGGGATCGAGTAGGCGGTGAAGACCCATCGCGTGCCGGACCGGAGGTACACGTCCGTGGCACGGGAAGCGGTCATCCGGCGGTGCATGCTGGAGTCGATGTAGAAGAACACCCCGACGATGAAGGTTCCCAGGAGCGTGCCGGACACCCCAGCCAGGCTCAGCAGGAACTCCTGGTCCACCGCGGTCATGAGCGTTCCCCCTCTGTCTGGGCGACTCGCCGGGCACAGCGCGACGCGCTGTGGGGTCCGGTCCTGCTCGTCACCCGCACGGCGTCACCGAACTCGAGGTCGCGGCCCGATCCGGCCGAGATGCGTATGGGTGAAGCCCTCGTCGAGCTTGAGTCCGTAACCGAGCGCTCGGTCGACCGCGACGTGGAAGGCCCAGCACGCCGCGACGAGGAGGAGCCAGACCACCCGGTGGTCCGCGACGAGCAGGGCGAGGTACAGCGCCGACGTCATCGCCGGACCGGCGTAGCTGTGGACCGCGTTGTACGAGACTGCACCGGCACGTGAGCCACGGAGGTACCCGACGGCGGAGAGGTCGAAGAGGAGGAAGGCGGCGAGGAGCAGCCACCACGGCTGCCCGAGGGCCACCATCGCGAGAAGGATCGCGACGGCGACGGCAGCGTTCTCGACTCGCTGGACCGTCATGGCCATGTCAGTCCTCACCACCGGGACCTCGCCGCCCCTGTCGGGTGGTCCACCGCGGCTGCTCACGCGGCCGGCATCGACGACCTGCCGGTCGATCCCGGGCTCAAGGGTACGCATCGAAGGCTCCTCTCCGCCGTCGCAGCCCGCCACGTCCACGTCGATCCGTCCCGGAGCTCCGTGTGCAGGAGAACCAGGTGGACCGAGGCGACGGCGGTGCGTGCAGGGCCCGGACGGTCCGCTTGCCGCCGGCTCCTGAGATCCCTCAGGCTCGCACCGGTGGCAGGCCCTTCGCGTCGGTAGAAGCCCCTTAGAACGTGATCGCGCGGATCGCGCTCGCCCGGGTCCCTCAGTGGTCACCCGCACGAGACCCGACCGCTGCCCGGAGCGGTCCGTCCACCCAGCGGGTGACCTCCCTCGGCGAGCGGAGGCGGACGACGACGAGGTGAGGAGCATGCTCCTCGAGCTGCGGCACCCGGACGCGGAGCTTGCCGCGGGTGTGCACAGCCCAGCGCACGACGTGCTCGCGGTCGGTGAGGACCGTCCACAGCGGTGGCTCCACGTTGCCGTTCCACAGCTCCTCCCGGCGCACCCGGCGCCCGACCGTGCGGCGCAGCAGGCGGGGAAGGGTGACGGTGGTGAAGGGCAGGTCGAGCCAGACGAGGAGGTCGGCACGCGCGGCGAGGATCGGACGGGCCTCGGAGTACTGCCACTCGGTGGTCCAGGCGTCCTGGGCGGCGAACGCACGGACGTCGTCGAGGAACTCCGTCCGCGGCACCCAGCCGGGACCGTGGAAGAGCGCGTCGATCTCCGTGTGCGGGGCACCGACGAGGGAGCCGACCCGCCGCGCGAGCGTCGTCTTGCCGGCACCCGACACCCCCGCCACCAGGACCCGCCGGGGACGGCGCGGGAGGGGGTCGTCGTGGCGCAGCACGCCCGGAATGCTACGCGGCGGGCCGTCGGGTGGGGAGGCTAGCCCTCGGCGCCGGCCATGAGCTGCCCGAAGTACTCCCCGACCGTCGCGTCGGCCCAGCTCCAGGCGTCCTCCCCGCGGAGCACGACGTCGCTGCCTCCGTCGCAGTAGATGGTCTGCCCCGCGCAGTGGCTGTTCTCCACGGACGTCAGCCAGATGCACAGGTTGGCGATCGACTCGGGGGGCTGGTGGTAGTTCAGCGGCATCGGCACGACGGCGTCGACGAAGGCGGTGGACTCGGGCGACGCGAGGAGCTCCTCGGTCATCGGCGTGGTGACGATGCCCGGCCCGACGGCGTTGAGCGGGATCCCCGCGCCGGCCCACTCCGCCGTGACGGACTGTGCCCGCACCCAGCGGGAGATCGCCCGCTTGGACGAGGCGTAGATGAGGTTGCCGGTCTGCGGGTCCGCCGCCAGCTGCTCGGCGATCTCCCGGGCGGTGGCCTCGTCCGCGCCGAGGAGGGCCTCGACGAGCGGCGGGCAGTTCGGCTGCAGCGAGGACATCGAGCTGACGACGACGGCCCGGGGGGCCTCGGACTGCGCCAGCGTGGGTCGCAGCGCGGTGAGGAGCTCGGTGACGCCGTAGTAGTTGACCGACACCGTGAGCGCGCTCGGCAGCGAGACCCCGGCCGAGGCGATCACCGCGTCGACCCTCCCGCCGGTGGCCTCGAGCACCGCGGCGACCGCCTCCTGGCGCCCGGCCGGCGTCGAGAGGTCCGCGGTGACGTCCGAGCCGCGCAGGTCGACCCCCACGACGGTCGCTCCCGCCTCACGCAGCAGTCGCGCGGCCGTGGCGCCGATGCCTGAGCCGGCGCCGGTGATGACGTAGGTGCGAGCCATGGGATCCTCCGATGTTCGGTGTGGTCCCCACTCTTGCGGACCGGGGGCGCCCGAACGACGGCCGAAGGTCCCGCGCTCCCCTCCCGGAAACACCGAGAGCTGGACTGCGCGCGGCAGTCCAGCTCTCGGTGACCGGGCTGGGTCTAAAAGTCCCAGTCCTCGTCCTCGGTGTCCACGGCCTTGCCGATGACGTAGCTGGACCCGGAGCCGGAGAAGAAGTCGTGGTTCTCGTCGGCGTTGGGGCTCAGCGAGGAGAGGATCGCCGGGTTGACGTTGGTCTGGTCCTTGGGGAACAGGCCCTCGTAGCCGAGGTTCATCAGCGCCTTGTTCGCGTTGTAGCGCAGGAAGGCGTTGACGTCGTCGGTGAGGCCGAGGGGACCGTAGAGGTCCTCGGTGTACTGCTCCTCGTTGTCGTAGAGCTCCAGGAGCAGCTCGAAGGTGTAGTCCTTGAGCTCCTGGCGCCGCTCCGGGGAGGCCGTCTCGATGGCCTTCTGGAACTTGTAGCCGATGTAGTACCCGTGCACGGCCTCGTCGCGGATGATGAGGCGGATGAGGTCGGCCGTGTTGGTGAGCTTGGCCCGGGAGGACCAGTACATCGGGGCGTAGAAGCCCGAGTAGAAGAGGAACGACTCGAGCATCACCGAGGCGACCTTGCGCTTCTCGGGGTCGTCGCCGCGGTAGTACTCCATGATGATCGCGGCCTTGCGCTGGAGGTGCTCGTTCTCCTCCGACCACGCGAAGGCGCCGTCGATCTCCCGCGTCGAGATGAGCGTGGAGAAGATCGAGGAGTAGCTCTTCGCGTGCACCGACTCCATGAAGGCAATGTTCGTGTACACCGCCTCCTCGTGGGGCGTGACGGCGTCGGGGATGAGGCTGACCGCGCCGACCGTGCCCTGGATGGTGTCGAGCAGCGTGAGCCCGGTGAACACCCGGGTGGTCATCGTCTGCTCGGCCTCGTTGAGCGTGTTCCACGACTGGATGTCGTTGGACAGCGGCACCTTCTCGGGCAGCCAGAAGTTCCCGGTCAGGCGGTCCCAGACCTCGACGTCCTTCTCGTCCTGCACACGGTTCCAGTTGATGGCCTGGACCCGGTCGACGAGCTTGAGCTTCTCCACAGTCACGGCGCTTCCCTCTCTTCTCTCCAGTCGGCCGGGGACGCCGCCGACTCTTGGCAGTACTGGCAGGTCTCACTGACCTTGCCTTTGTTGGTGTGGTGTCGTGTATGAGCGTTTCGTCTGCTGCTGGGCATCGGCCGTCCTCTCAGCGCGGCCGAAACCCTTGCACGCGCCTCAGCGCTCGGCGTTTTCCCATAGTTTGGGTTCCGCTCTCCACGACGAGCCTCCGACAGCGCCTGACGCTGCTCCGGAGTCATCACGTGTCCGTAGGAGGGATGGTCCGGGCCAAACCTCCCGAAGTTGGGGTTCTTCGCTCCAAGATTCATCCCCCGCCGAGAAAGTGACCACGCCTCGCGCTGCTCGGCAGTGTGACTCTTCCCAAAGAAGGTGTTAGCGGCACCGAAACGACTGGTCCCCGGCCGGCCGGTGGAGCGCTGTCGAGCAGCCTCGCGCTGCTCGTCGGTCCACACGGCTCCGGTCGGGCCCAGACCGCCGTCGGTCAGGTTGAGCAGGCGATCTCCAGCCGCACGGCGCTCAGAGATCCAGCGCACCTCCGCCATGCCCAAGTCTTCACGGGTCGTGGTGATCGTCTCCAGTAGATCGACCTCGACGTTCTCAGCACCCTCTCGCCTTAGCCAGTCATAGAACGGCGTCTTGCGTCCTTGGCGTGCATTGCTGAGGTGTCGACGAAGCCGCCGTCGCACGGAGTACTGAGTCATACCGATGTACCGGTACTCAGTCGCGCCCACCTTGCGAATACCGTAGACGTAGCCCACGGCACCATTCTTGGGCGCAACCGAGTTCACGGCATCACACCTACAACGTGCAGCTGACGCAGTTTTCCACTTCCGTCCCCTGAAGCGCCATCTGCCGCAGGCGGATGTAGTAGAGGGTCTTGATGCCCTTGCGCCAGGCGTAGATCTGCGCCTTGTTGAGGTCGCGCGTGGTGACGGTGTCCTTGAAGAAGAGCGTCAGCGACAGGCCCTGGTCCACGTGCTGCGTGGCCGCGGCGTAGGTGTCGATGATCTTCTCGGGACCGATCTCGTACGCGTCCTCGTAGTACTCGAGGTTGTCGTTGGTCATGTAGGGCGCCGGGTAGTACACGCGCCCGAGCTTGCCCTCCTTGCGGATCTCGATCTTCGACACGATCGGGTGGATCGAGGAGGTCGAGTTGTTGATGTAGGAGATCGAGCCGGTGGGCGGGACGGCCTGGAGGTTCTGGTTGTACAGGCCGTGCTCCTTCACCGAGGCGGCCAGCGCGCGCCAGTCCTCCTGCGTGGGGATGTGGACGCCGGCGAAGAGCTCACGCACCCGCTCGGTCTGCGGCACCCACTCCTGCTCGGTGTACTTGGTGAAGAACTCACCGCTCGCGTAGGCGGAGCGCTCGAAGCCCGCGAAGGACCGGCCCCGCTCGATCGCCAGCTTGTTCGACGCGCTGATCGCGTGGAAGGCCACCGTGTAGAAGTAGATGTTGGTGAAGTCGATGCCCTCCTCCGAGCCGTAGTACACCCGCTCGCGGGCGAGGTAGCCGTGGAGGTTCATCTGGCCCAGGCCGATGGCGTGGGACTCGTCGTTGCCCTTCTGGATCGAGGGCACCGAGGTGATGTGCGTCTGGTCGGAGACCGCAGTCAGCGCGCGGACGGCCGTGCTGATCGTCTTGCCCAGGTCCGGGGAGTCCATCGCCTTGGCGATGTTGAGCGAGCCGAGGTTGCACGAGATGTCCTTGCCGACCTCCGCGTAGGAGAGGTCGTCGTTGAACGACGACGGCGTGGACACCTGGAGGATCTCCGAGCACAGGTTCGACATGCTGATCCGGCCGTCGATCGGGTTCGCGGCGTTGACCGTGTCCTCGAACATCACGTACGGGTAGCCGGACTCGAACTGGATCTCGGCGATCGTCTGGAAGAAGTCGCGCGCCTTGATCGACGTCTTCTTGATGCGGTCGTCGGCGACCATCTCGTCGTACTTCTCCGTCACGCTGATCTCGGAGAAGGGAACCCCGTAGACCCGCTCGACGTCGTACGGCGAGAACAGGTACATGTCGGCGTTCGTCTTGGCGAGCTCGAAGGTGACGTCGGGGACGACGACGCCGAGCGAGAGGGTCTTGATGCGGATCTTCTCGTCCGCGTTCTCCCGCTTGGTGTCGAGGAACTTCATGATGTCGGGGTGGTGGGCGTTGAGGTACACCGCACCGGCACCCTGACGCGCCCCGAGCTGGTTGGCGTAGGAGAAGGAGTCCTCGAGGAGCTTCATCACGGGGATGACGCCGGAGGACTGGTTCTGGATGCGCTTGATCGGCGCACCCGCCTCACGGAGGTTGGTCAGCGAGAGGGCGACCCCACCGCCACGCTTGGAGAGCTGGAGCGCGGAGTTGATGCCGCGGGCGATCGACTCCATGTTGTCCTCGGTGCGCAGGAGGAAGCAGGAGACGAGCTCGCCGCGCGAGGACTTGCCGGCGTTGAGGAAGGTCGGCGTGGCCGGCTGGAACCGTCCGGAGATGACCTCCTCGACGATGTCGAGCGCCACCTGCTCGTCCCCGGCCGCGAGCGCGAGGGCCACCATGACGACCCGGTCCTCGAAGCGCTCGAGGTAGGTCTTCCCGTCGAAGCTCTTGAGCGTGTACGACGTGTAGTACTTGAAGGCGCCGAGGAAGGACTCGAAGCGGAAGTCGAGGGAGTCGGCGAACTGCCAGACCCGGTCCAGGAACTCCGGGGAGTACTGCTCGAGCACCTCCTTCTCGTAGTAGCCCTCCTCGACGAGGTAGCGCAGGCGCTCCGCGACGCTGGGGAACGTGACGGTGCTCGGCTCGACGTGCTGACGGAAGTACGCGTCGACGGCCTGCCTGTCGGCGTCGAACTGGATGTTCCCGTCGGCGTCGTAGAGGTTGAGCATCGCGTTGAGGGCGTGGTAGTCGAGCTCCGGAGCCGCGCCCTGCGTCATGCCGATATCAGTGACCGTTGCTGCCAAAACTGTCCCAATCCCTCATGGACGCGCGAGACGTCCTCTGCTGTTCCGAGTAGTTCGAACCTGTACAGGTAGGGCACCTGGAGCTTCGCGGCGATGATGTCGCCGGCGATGCAGTAGGCGGTGCCGAAGTTCGTGTTCCCTGCCGCGATGACCGCGCGGCACAGCCGGCGGTTGTCGACGTCGTTGAGGAACTTGATGACCTGGCGGGGCACTGCCCCGCGCTGGTTGCCGCCCCCGTAGGTCGGCACGATGAGCACGTACTCCTCATCCACGGTGAGGAAGGGCTCCGTCGGCCGCAGCGGGATGCGGTGCGCCTCCAGGCCCAGCCGCTCCACGAAGCGGTGCGTGTTCTGGGAGGCCGACGAGAAGTAGACGAGGTTTCCCATGTCACCCCCTCGGGAGTCGGTTGCGTCGCCGGGCCGGGGCCCGGCTGGTCTCGGCCGGGTCGCCGGGTGAGGGCGACCCGGCCGAAGTCTGTGGGTCAGACCGCGACGGAGGCGGCCTGCGCCGCCAGCGCCTTGATCTTGTCGGGCCGGAAGCCCGACCAGTGGTCGCCGTCGGCGAAGACCACGGGAGCCTGCTGGTAGCCGAGCGCCTTGACGGTCTCGAGCGCCTCGGCATCGGTGGAGATGTCGACGACCTCGTACTCCAGCCCCTGCTTGTTCAGCGCGCGGTAGGTGGCGTCGCACTGCACACAGGACGGCTTGCTGAAGACGGTGATGCTCATCGGAGGATCTCCCCTCGGTTGCGGTTCCCCGCCGGCGGAGGCGGTGGAACGACAGGCGTGTAGTTCACTGGACGACTGGGCACGACACTACACCTAGTGGTCCGGCTTCGGAACAACCCCAAGGTGTTGTGTCGGCGAGTCGTGTTTTCGGCGTGTCATCCACAGCCCGCCGCGGTTTCTGTGCATCACGCTCCTCTTCCTGGGGACGGCCTGTGGAGCCCGTCGCGCCGCCTCGTCAGGCCCTGTCACCACCATCCCACCGAGCACTGACATCGCCGGTGACGACCGCCTGTGCACACCCGTCCTCGGCGTGTCGTCCACAGGTGGTGGACAGAGCTGAGGACAACCGTCGAGATCGCCGTCAGCGCCGGAGCGGGTGGCGAAACCCACACGCACCTGCCGGAGACAGGCCCAGACCCATCGCCCATGATGGGAAGCGTGAGGAAGATGAACGTCGAGAGCTTCAACCTCGACCACCGAGCCGTGAAGGCGCCCTACGTGCGCGTGGCGGACGCCAAGACCCTGCCGGGCGGTGACACGCTCACCAAGTTCGACATCCGCTTCTGCCAGCCGAACGTCGACCACCTCGAGATGCCGGTCGTGCACTCCCTCGAGCACCTCATGGCCGAGCACATGCGCAGCCACACCGACGCCGTCGTCGACATCTCGCCCATGGGCTGCCAGACCGGCTTCTACGCCCTCCTCCTGGAGACCGACCTCCCCGCCTTCCTCCCCCTGCTCGAGGCGACGCTCCGCGACGTCCTCGGCGCCGCGGAGGTGCCCGCCGCCAACGAGGTCCAGTGCGGCTGGGGCGCCAGCCACGACCTCGGCGGCGCACAGGACGCGGCCCGCGAGTTCCTCGACCGGCGCGACGAGTGGGAGCAGGTCCAGGCATGAGCGAGCTCTTCGGCGTCCCGGTCGCCCCCGGTGCCCCCCTCACGGCCCCGATCGCGACCGTCGACGCCGTCGTCGTCGCCGCCATGGACGAGGAGATCGCGCCCTACGAGCAGCGCGCGGACAGCCTGGCCCACCAGCGGCACGTCGGGATGGCGCGGTCCGTCATCGCAACCATCGGCGGACGCCAGCTGCTCCTCATCCGCTCGGGCATCGGCGGCGTCAACGCGGCGACCGCCACCGCCCTCGCCGTCCACGCCGTGCGCACCCCGCTCGTCGTCTCGACCGGGTCCGCCGGCGGCCTCGCCGACGGCGTGCGGGTGGGTGACGTCGTCGTCGGCGACGAGCACGCCTACGCCGGGGCCGACGCGACCGCCTTCGGCTACGCCCTGGGCCAGATGCCCGGCATGCCCGCCACGTACCCGGCGGTCGACACCCTCGTCGACCGCGCGCGGAACCGTCCCGGCGTGCTCGTCGGCGCGATGATCTCCGGTGACTCCTTCGTCGACGCCCGTACCGTCGACGCGCACCGGGCGACCTTCCCGCGAGCGCTCACGGCGGACATGGAGACCACGGCCATCGCCCAGGTCTGCTACTCCTTCGGCATCCCCTACCTCGCGGTGCGGGGCGTGTCCGACCTGTGCGGGCCCACCGCCGGTGACGACTTCCGCCTCGCCGTCGACGACGTCGCCGCCCTGGCCGCCGACGTCGTCCTCGACCTCCTCGACGTCCCCGCCCCCGTCCTCAACGGCTGACCCGCGACCGCTCCGCCTTCGGTGGTGGGCGGCGGGGCCGACCGTAGGATCGGGACGTGCTCACCTCCTGGTCCGCGCTGCTCCCGGTCATCGGCGTCATCGTCGTGCTCGCGGCGGGCGTCACGGTGGTCGTCGTGCTCCTCGTGCGGCGCAGCAGCAGTCAGCCGGGCCGGCTCGGACCTGTCGCCGCCCCGGGCCAGGCCGAGCGCAACGCGGCCGCCGGCCGCCTCGTCCACGAGCTCGACGACGCCGTCGCCCGGGCAGGCACCTCACTGCACTTCGCCCGGCTCCAGCTGAGCTCCGACGCCCCCGAGGAGCTGGCCGCCGCCGTCGAGGAGGCGCGGGCGAGCTCGGCGGCCCTCGCCGCCACCCTGGCCGGCACCCGCGACGGTGCGGCGCACGGCCCGGCCGGCACGGAGGTCGCCGGGCGCCTCACGTCCGCGCTCGCCCGGGCGGAGAGCGCCCACAGCCGGATCGCCGCAGCGGAGGCACGCGTGGTCGAGGAGACCCGCCGGCTGGAGCCCCCCGCGCGCTGACGCCTCCTCGTGCCCCCGCCACGGCCCCTCGGTACTGTCGCCGCAGGACCCCTGACGACGGAAGGACGCCCCCGTGGCCACGCCGCCCGAAACCTCACCCACGACACGACCGGAGCAGCCCGTCGACGACGGGCCACGCCGCTGGTACCAGTCGATCCACCCGCCGGTGTTCTGGCCCTCGATCGTCCTCATCCTCGCCTTCGTCGTCCTCGCCATCGTCGGCGGCGACGCCGTCGGGGAGACCATCTCGACGGTGCAGAACGGCATCGTCACCTACTTCGGGTGGTACTACACCGCGCTCATCTCCGCCTTCGTCGTCTTCGCCCTGTGGATGGGCCTGAGCCACTTCGGCGACATCCGCCTGAGCAAGGACGACGAGGGGCCCGAGTTCCGGCTCGGGTCCTGGCTCACCATGCTCTTCGCGGCCGGCATGGGCATCGGCCTGGTGTTCTGGGGGGTGGCCGAGCCGCTCAACCACTTCGCCGGGATCCCGAACCGCGCCTCGCGGATCGTCGCCGGCGACGCCGCCGGGGCGCAGGACTCCCTCGTCATCACCTTCCTCCACTGGGGGCTGCACCCCTGGGCGATCTACGTCGTCGTCGGCCTCGCGATCGCCTACGCCGTCCACGTGCGCAACCGGCCGATCTCGATCCGCTGGACCGTCGAGCCCGTGCTCGGCAAGCGGGCCAAGGGCTGGCTCGGCGACGTCATCGACGTCATCGCGGTCGTCGGCACCGTCTTCGGCATCGCGACGTCGCTGGGCCTGGGCGTCACGCAGATCGCCGGCGGGCTGGAGTTCCTCGACATCATCTCCACGCCGAGCAACATGGTCCTCGTCATCATCATCGGCATCGTCACCGGTCTGGCCCTCTTCTCCGTCGTCAGCGGCGTGACGAAGGGCATGAAGTGGCTGTCGAACATCAACATGTCGATGGCGGTGGCACTCATGATCTTCATCGCCGTCACCGGCCCGACGATGTTCCTGCTCCGCGAGCTCATCCAGGCCTCGGGCGCCTACTTCCAGAACCTCATCGCGCTGAGCTTCCGCACCTCTGCCCTCGCGGGCGAGCAGGGCATCGAGTGGCAGAGCTGGTGGACGGCCTTCTACTGGGGCTGGTGGATCTCCTGGGCGCCCTTCGTCGGCGTGTTCATCGCGCGGATCTCCAAGGGGCGCACCGTCCGCGAGTTCGTCATGGGCGTCCTCCTCGTGCCGACGGCCTTCAGCTTCGTGTGGTTCACCGTGCTGGGCGGCTCGGGCCTGTACCGGGAGCTCTTCGGCGGCGGCGGGATGGTGCAGACCGACGCCGAGGGCAACGCCGTCGTCGACGAGACGAACACGCTGTTCTTCCTTCTCGACGACCTGCCGGCGGCCGGGCTCGTCATCGGGGTGGCGATACTCATCGTCGTCCTGTTCTTCGTCACGTCCTCCGACTCCGGCTCCCTCGTCGTCGACATGCTCGCCTCGGGCGGCGAGGTCGAGCCGCCCGTGTGGAGCCGGGTGCTGTGGGCGGTGCTCGAGGGCGCAGTGGCGGTCGCCCTCGTCCTCGCCGGCGGCCTGACGGCGCTGCGCGGCGTCGCGATCTCGATCGCCCTGCCGTTCAGCATCGTCATGATCGTCATGTGTTTCGCCCTCGTCAGGCAGTTCCGGGTCGAGCGGCACAAGACCCTGCAGGCGGAGCTGCGGCTGCGTCGGGAGCAGTTCACCGCCCACGTGACCCAGACCCTGCAGGAGGACGGGCTCCTCGAGGAGGAGGCGAGCACCCCCGAGGTGGGTCGCCCGCGGCGTCGGCGTCGGCGCACCTGACGCCACGCTGCCCCGCGGTGTCCGCGGGGCCCCGCCACAGCCGCTATGGTGACCTGGATCACGGCCGGCGGCGGGGCACCCGCAGGCTCCACCGGTCGTCAACGACGAAGATCGGAGCGACGTGAACTCAGTGCTGCTCGCCGCCATCGGCATCGCCATGGTCCTCGCCGGGTACTTCCTCTACTCCAAGTACCTCGGCAGCAAGGTCTACCGGCTGAACGCCCACTTCCGCACGCCGGCCCACGAGCTCCAGGACGGCGTCGACTACGTGCCGACGAACAAGTACGTCCTGTGGGGTCACCACTTCACCTCCGTCGCCGGGGCCGCGCCGATCGTCGGGCCGGCGGTCGCCGTCATCTGGGGCTGGCTGCCCGCCTTCCTCTGGGTCACGCTCGGCACCGTCTTCTTCGCGGGCATGCACGACCTCGGCGCGCTGTGGGCGTCGATCCGCAACAGGGGCCAGTCCATCGGCACCCTCTCCGGCCGCTACATCGGCGCGCGGGGCCGCAACCTCTTCCTCGTCGTCATCTTCCTGCTGCTACTCATGGTCAACGCGGCCTTCGCCGTCGTCATCTCCGGCCTGCTCGTCAGCACGCCCACCTCCGTGATCCCGGTCTGGGGCGCCATCCTCGTCGCGCTCGTCGTCGGCCAGGCGATCTACCGGTGGAAGCTCCACCTCGTCGCCGTCTCCGTCATCGGCGTCGTCGCTCTCTACGCGCTCATCGTGCTGGGGGACAGCGTCCCCGTCGTCCTTCCCGACACGGTTCTCGGCCTGTCCGCCGAGGCCTTCTGGGTCGTCGTCCTCTTCCTCTACGCCGGCGTCGCCTCCGTCCTGCCGGTGTGGGTGCTGCTCCAGCCCCGCGACTACATCAACGGCCTGCAGCTCTTCGTCGGGCTCGGGATC
This sequence comes from Oceanitalea stevensii, assembly GCF_014837105.1. Lineage (GTDB taxonomy): Bacteria > Actinomycetota > Actinomycetes > Actinomycetales > Actinomycetaceae > Oceanitalea > Oceanitalea stevensii. The sequence continues at coordinate 88,498 of NZ_JACSPO010000002.1, forward strand.
CTCTACCTCTCCGTGTTCATCGCCTCGCCGGACTTCGTCGCCCCGGCGTTCAACAGCAACGTCCCGGAGGGGACGCCGAGCCTCGTCCCGCTCCTCTTCGTCACGATCGCGTGCGGCGCGATCTCCGGCTTCCACGGCATCGTCTCCTCCGGCACGAGCGCCAAGCAGCTGGACAAGGAGACCGACGCCCGCTTCGTCGGCTACTTCGGCGCCGTCGGCGAGGGGCTGCTGGCGCTCGGCTCGATCATCGCCGCGACCGCCGGCTACCGGACCCTCGCGGACTGGGAGGCGGTCTACTCCGCCTTCAACCAGGGCGGGGTCACCGCCTTCGTCGAGGGCGGCGGGAACATCATGAACGCCGGCCTCGGCATCCCGGCCTCGCTCAGCGCGACGATCCTCGCCACCATGGCCGTCCTCTTCGCGGCGACGACGATGGACACCGGCATCCGGCTCCAGCGCTTCGTCGTCCAGGAGTCCCTCGAGCTCGCCGGCCTGCGGCTGGGCAAGGGGGTCGCGACCGTGATCGTCCTCGTCGTCGGCATGGGGCTGGCCTTCGGCGCGGGGGCCGACGGCTCGGGCGGCATGGTGATCTGGCCGCTCTTCGGCACCACGAACCAGCTGCTCGCCGGCCTCACGCTGTCGATCGTCGCCGTCATCCTGCTGCGCAAGCGCCGGCCGGTGCTGCCCGTGCTCATCCCGCTCGTGTTCGTCATGGCGATGTCGCTGTTCGCGGCGATCGTCCAGGTGAGGACCTTCTACACCAGCGAGAACTGGCTCCTGCTCGTCCTCGACCTCGTCATCATCGTCGCGGCCATCTGGGTGATCCTCGAGGCGACCATCGCGATGACGAAGGCACGCAAGTCCCCTGCCGAGACCGACGACGAGAGCCTCGCGGTGGAGACCAGCGTCGACGGATGACCGAGCACCCCACCCGCCCGCCCGCGCGGGCCCGCCTCGCGGCGGGCCTGCGCGAGCTCTACGTCGGCCCGTACCGGCGCACCTTCGCCCGCGCCCAGCGCGACGAGGACGACCTCTTCACGATGATCGTCCTCGCCGAGGCGCTCGGCGTGCCCAACCCCGCGAGCTACTACACCGTGGAGCTGCTGCCCGTCATGTACGACCGCTTCCACGACTGGCACCGCCGCATGGGCATGGACCGCTCGCCGCTGGACCACCTCTCGTGCTGCTAGAGCTGGCCGCGCGGCGGCAGGTGCTCTTCGTCGGCGGGAAGGGCGGGGTGGGGAAGACGGCCGTCGCCTCCGCCGTCGCCCTCGCGCAGGCACGGGCGGGGCGGCGGGTGCTCGTCGTGTCAACCGACCCGGCCCACAACCTCGGCCACCTGTGGCAGCGGACGGTCGGTGACACCGTCGTCCCCCTCACCGACGGGCTCGACGGGCTGGAGATCGACCCGGCGAGGACCACCGACGAGCACCTCGCCGCCGTCGGGCACACGATGCGCCGCCTCATGCCCGAGCACCTGTCCGGCGAGGTGACCAAGCACCTCGAGCTCGCGCGGGACGCCCCCGGGACGCACGAGGCCGCCGTCCTCGAGCGGATCGCCGAGGTGCTCGAGGAGCCACAGCACGACCTCGTCGTCTTCGACACCGCACCGTCCGGGCACACCGCCCGCCTCATGACGCTGCCCGAGACGATGTCGGCGTGGACCGAGGGGCTGCTGCGGCGGCAGGACCGCTCCGCCCGTTTCGGGGCGGCGATGAGGGCCATGGACGACGACGGCGCAGCCGCGGACATCGTCGGCACCGGCCGGCGGCGGGACCGCCGGGAGGACCGCGACCAGGAGATCCGGCGGATCCTCCTGCGCCGCCGGACCCGCTTCGCCGCCCTGCGCGACCTCCTGGCCGACGGCGAGCGCACGGCCTTCGTCATCGTGCTCGCCGCCGAGCGGCTCCCGGCCCTGGAGACGGTCGAGCTCTACGGGAGGCTGCTGCGCGCCGGCGTCGAGGTCGGCGCGCTCGTGGTCAACAAGCGCTCCCCCGCGGACCGGGGGGAGTTCCTCGCCCGACGGCACGCGCAGGAGGAGGTGCACCTCGACACCGTCCGCGCCGCGCTGCCGCACGTCCCCCTCGTGCAGCTGCCCCTGCTCGCGGAGGACGTCGTCGGGGAGCGCGCGCTCGAACGCTTCGCCGAGGAGATCGCCCGCTCCCGCTGACCGTCGGGGCTCAGACGGCGTCGCGGCGACGGAAGACGACGGCGCCGAGGACGACGACGACGGCGGTGAGGACGAGCAGGTAGACCGCGCTGTGCCCGAAGGCCAGCGTGTGCTCGGTGAGGTCACACATCGTGCCGCCGGCCTCGGTCGTGCACTCCTCGGTGTAGTACATCGTCCCGTGACGGACCCACCCGTCGACGTTGATGACCGGCATCCAGGGCGCCATCCGCGGCACGAGTCCCTGGATCATCTGGCTGCCGATGAAGCCGACGACCACGACGCCCAGGACCCCGGCGGTGTGGCGCAGCAGGATGCCCAGCGCGGCGCCCACGAGCGCGCCGATGACCGCGAGGCCCACGATCCGCAGCGCCATCCACCCGGTGTCGGCCCACTGGGCGGCGCCCATCCCGGACACGAGGTCGAAGTGGTCGCCGATGAGCCACGAGCCGGCAGTGACGACGGCGACGGCGAGCACCGCCACCGGCACCACGCCGATGGCGGCCGCGGCCAGCTTGGAGGCGTACACCCGCAGGCGCCGCGGCTCGAAGCTCAGCCAGGTGCTCATCGCGCCGGTGCTGATCTCCGCCGCCGTGAAGGTCGCCCCGACGAGACCGACCGCGAACACGAGGAAGGTCGACGCGGCGCTGAGCGAGGAGGGCAGGGTCTCGTGAAGCGGTGAGGCGGTGAAGACGTACCACTCGCGCTCCGGGGCGGTCATCCCCTCGCAGCCCCAGTCCACGTCCTCACCGAGGCGCTCGGCCTCTGCGGCCTCGTCCTCCAGGCACTGGGCCCTGTCCTCCTCGCCGTGCTCCTCCCAGTACGCCAGCTCCTGCTCGTACATCTCCTCCGCCATGGCCAGGTCCTCGCCGGACATCGGCTGGGAGGAGTCCCACGCGGCCCACAGGACGAGCAGGGACGCGGCGAGCGCACCGAGCATCGTGAGGACGACGAGCTGCCGGGAGAAGAGCCGGCGCAGCTCGACGCGCAGCAGACGCATCATGCGGGGTCACCGCCGTCCGTCGTCGGGCTGGGCGTTCGGCCGTGCCGGCCGCCGGAGCCCTCGTCCAGGCCCTGGCCGGCGGTGAGGTCGAGGAAGACGCGCTCGAGGTCGACCCGCTCGGCGGTCAGCTCGTTGACGTACAGGCCCTGCTGGGCGAGCAGCTCGGTGACCCGCGCCGGGTCCTGGACCCCGCGCACCCGCAGCAGGCCACCGTCGACGCGGACCCGCAGTCCGGCGCGGGTGAGAACCTGCTCGGCCGCTGTGAGGTCCCCGACCCCGACCTTGATCGCGCCCGCCTCGGAGCGTGAGCCGATGACGTCGGCGACCCGCCCCTCGGCGAGCAGCCGGCCACGGCCGATGATGGAGACGGTGTCGGCGACCTGCTCGACCTCGGCGAGGATGTGGCTGGAGACGAGGACCGTCCGGCCCTCGTCGCCGAGGCGGCGCATGGTCTCGCGGATCTCCCGGATGCCGCCCGGGTCCAGGCCGTTGGTCGGCTCGTCGAAGATGAGCAGGTCGGGTGACTTGAGGAGCGTGGCGGCGATGGCCAGGCGCTGCTTCATGCCCAGGGAGTAGGTCCGGTACCGGTCCCCGGCCCGCTCGGACAGCGCCGTCGACTCGAGGACCTCGTCCACCCGGCCGGCCGGCGCCCCGATGGCACCGGCGAGCAGCTCGAGGTTCCGGCGCGCGGTGAAGGTGGGGAAGAACTTGGGCGACTCGACGATCGCGCCGACCCGGCCGATGACGTCCGGCAGCCGCGTGGGCACCTCCTGGTCGAAGATCCGCATGGTCCCGGAGTCGGGGCGGATGAGCCCGAGGAGCATGCGGATCGTCGTCGTCTTCCCCGAGCCGTTGGGGCCGAGGAAGCCGTGGACGCCGCCGACCGGGACGTGGAGGTCGAGGTTCTCGACGCCGACGCTGCCGCCACCGCGACGGCGGTAGGTCTTGCGCAGCGCGGAGGTGTCGACCGCGAGGTCGCTCATGCAGGGCTCCAGGGGAAGACGCAGACGGCCAGCGAGAGCCAGCCTTGGGGGAGGCTACCGGCTCGCGACCGCGCGGGACGGCGCTTTCGCGCGCGTCGTCGACAGGTGGGCGCACGCGCACGGCGCGCGTGGCCGTGCGTACGGTGGGTGCGGACCACCACCGACGGAGAGGGCAGCACCATGGGACAGCGACGCATCGCGATCGCCGGCTACGGGAACCTCGGCCGGGGCGTGGCCGCCGCCGTGGGGCAGAACGCCGACATGACGCTGCACGCCGTCTTCACCCGCCGCGACCCCTCGACGATCGACCCGCCCACGCCGCAGACCCCTGTCCTGCCCTGGGACGAGCTCCTCGACCACCGCGACGAGGTGGACGTCCTCGTCCTGTGCGGTGGTTCCAAGGACGACCTGCCGCAGCAGGGACCCGAGCTCGCCGCGCACTTCACCACGGTCGACAGCTTCGACACCCACGCCCGGATCCCCGAGTACGTCGCAGCCGTCGACGCCGCGGCACGGGCGGGCGGCAACACCTCGATCGTCGCGGTCGGCTGGGACCCGGGGATGTTCTCCCTCAACCGGCTGCTCGGTGAGGCGCTCCTCCCCGAGGGCGGGACCTACACCTTCTGGGGACCGGGACTCAGCCAGGGCCACTCCGACGCGCTGCGACGCGTTCCCGGGGTCGCTGCCGGCGTCCAGTACACGGTCCCCTCACCGGCGGCGATCGACGCGGTCCGCAGCGGCTCGCGACCCGAGCTCACCACCCGCGAGAAGCACACCCGCGAGTGCTACGTCGTCCTCGAGGACGGCGCCGACGCCGCGGAGGTGGAGCGGGCCGTCGTCACGATGCCGCACTACTTCGCCGACTACGACACCACCGTCACCGTCATCAGCGCCGAGGAGCTCGCGCGCGAGCACGCGGACATGCCCCACGGCGGCTTCGTCATCCGCAGCGGCACAACGGGCGGCGGCCACGACCAGGTGGTCGAGTACCGGCTCCAGCTGGGGAGCAACCCCGAGTTCACCGCGAGCGTGCTCGTCGCCTACGCCCGCGCGGCGGCCCGGCTCAACGAGCGGGGCGAGACCGGGGCCCTCACCGTGCTCGACGTCGCGCCCTCGCTGCTCTCGCCGAAGCCCGTCGACCAGCTCCGCGCCGAGCTGCTCTGACCCTCCTCCCTTGGAGTGAGCACCTCCTCCGAAGGGAGGAGTATGAGGCCTGCATGTGTCGTTCGGAAGGATGACAAAGGTCACAGGTGCGACCCCTTGCCGGGCCTGAACCCTCCCCGCAGACTTCATCCGTTCGCATGGATCTGCGACCCCCGGGCTTCGGCCCGGTGACTCCCATGGAGGGAACCCAATGGCTACGACGACTTCGACGTCCCGTTCCGCGCGCTACGCCAAGTGGCTGGCAGTCCCGCTCGGTCTCGTCATCAGCGCGGTGCTCGTCTGGCAGGCGTCCTACGCCGCCTTCACCGACACCACGGCCAACCGTGGCAACTCCTGGACCGCGGGCTCCGTGACGATCACCGACAACCGCGAGGGCGTGGCAATGTTCCAGGCCACCGACCTCGTCCCTGGTGCTGCGCCGGCAGGACAGACGATCACTGCCACCTACGAGGGCACGCTCGACGCCGACGTGAAGCTCTACGGTGAGGGGTTCAACGTCCTTGCCCCGACCAGCGCCGGGCTCCAGCCGGTCAGCGGCACGGAGAAGACGCTCGCCGACTACATCCATCTCACCATCGTCGGCAACGAGGGTGCGACCTTCGGCGCGGGCCCTCAGGGGGAGATCTTCCGCGGGACGCTCGCCGCGTTCGCCAGGGACTACGGCAGTGGCAACAGCAACCTGATCTACCGCGTCCCCGGCGGAGACATCCACGAGCAGGGAACCTTCAAGTTCACGTACTGGGTCGACGCAGGTGCGCCCAACTCGGTCCAGGGGCAGCAGGTCACCCTCGACTTCGTCGCCGCGGCCACGAGCACCCGCTGACCGGTCCGGTCACCGGGAAGGAGCCCGCCGTGAGCGAGGCACCTCCGAACCGGTGGGTCCGGCACACCGTCGCCCTGTGCGCGCGGTCGGTGCTGGCCACCGTGGCCGGACTCCTTGTCTGGACGGTGCTGCCGGTCCTCATCGGCTGGCATCCGACCGTCGTTCTCAGCGGTTCGATGGAGCCGGCGATCCGCACGGGTGACGTCGTCGTCACCCGCGAGATCCCCGCGAGCCGCTTGCGTCCGGGCCAGGTCCTCCTCGCCGATGCCCCCGGCGAGGAGGGCAGCCGGCTCCTCCACCGCCTCGACAGCACCGATGACGAGGGCGGCCTCGTCCTGCGCGGCGACGCCAACGCCGCGCCGGACACCCTGCCCGTCGCGGCGCAGGCGGTCCACGGGGTCGGCGTCCTGCGCGTCCCCTGGGTCGGACTGCCGTACGTCTGGGCAGCACAGGGGCGCTACGTCAACGTGGTGCTCACCGTGCTCGGCCTGGTTGCCTGCGCCCTGCTCGGCCGGGTCCGCGACGTCGACGGCCGCCACCGGGCCCCCGCCCACGCAGCCCCGGGACGGAGACGCACCTGGGGGCCCCTCGCCGCGGTCACGCTCCTCGCGGTGGCCGTCCCCTCGACGGGCAGTGCCGACGCGGCCTTCGCCTCCTCCGTCACCTTCTCCATGACCTTCACCACGCGGGCCCCCGAGACGCCCTGAGCAGATTGCGTCGCTCGGGGCACAGGCGGAGCATGGCTCCCATGGCTTCCGAGGACCCGGCAACCGCAAGCACGTCCCCCGCAGCGCCGGGGAGCACCGGTGAGGTCGGGGGCTTCCTCGGGCAGCCGCGCGGCCTGGCGAACCTCTTCTCCGTCGAGCTGTGGGAGCGGTTCTCCTTCTACGGCATGCAGGGCATCGTCCTGCTCTACATGTACTTCGAGACCACCCAGGGTGGTCTGGGGATCGACCGGACGGTCGCCGCCGGGATCGTCGGCGCCTACGGCGGGTCCGTGTACCTCTTCTCCATCCTCGGTGGCTGGGTGGCCGACCGTCTGCTCGGCTCCGAACGCACGATGTACGTCAGCGCCGTCCTCATCATGCTCGGACACGTCGCGCTGGCGGTCGTGCCGGGCGTCGCCGGTCTCGGCGCCGGTCTCATCCTCGTCGCGATCGGCTCCGGTGGCCTCAAGGCGACGATCACCAACCTCGTCGGTGCCCTCTACACCGAGGACGACCCCCGCCGGGACGCCGGCTTCTCCATCTTCTACATGGGGATCAACATCGGCGGACTGCTCGGCCCGCTCCTCACCGGCCTGGTCCAGGAGAGCTGGGGCTTCCACCTCGGCTTCGGCCTCGCCGCCGTCGGCATGGCCATCGGGCTCGTCCAGTACTCCCTGGCCCGCCGCCACCTGCCCCACCCCACGCGCCGCGTGCCCGACCCGCTGCCTCGCGAGCAGTACGGGCGGTACGGGGCGATCGCCGTCGGGACCGTCGTCGTCCTCGTCGTCGCCGTCCTCACCGGGCTCCTCACCCCCGGCAACCTGGCCGACGTCGTCGTCGTCGCCACCGCCGTCGCTGCCGTCGTGCTCTTCGCCATCCTCCTCACGAGCCGGAAGGTGCAGGGGGACGAGCACTCGCGGGTGGTCTCCTTCATCCCGATGTTCGTCGGCTCGGTGGCCTTCTGGGCGCTGTTCCAGCAGCAGTTCACCGTCATCACGATCTACTCCGAGACGCGCCTGGACCGCGACTTCACCCTGCCGCTGATCGGCGACTGGACGATGCCGATCCCGTGGGCACAGTCCTTCAACCCCTTCTTCATCATCGTCCTCGCGCCGGTCTTCGCGGCCCTGTGGACCCGGCTCGGACGCCGCCAGCCGACGACGCCGGTGAAGTTCAGCCTCGGCGTCATGCTCATGGGCGCGGCGTTCCTCGTCTTCCTGCCCATGGCCGGCACGGCGGCGGTGCCGGTGCTGTGGATCGCGCTCATCATGCTCGTCGCGACCTGCGGTGAGCTCCTGCTCTCCCCGGTGGGCCTGTCCCTGTCCACCAAGCTCGCACCGAAGGCCTACCCGGTGCTCATGGTGTCGCTGTTCTACCTGTCCGTGGCGCTGGGCACCGCGCTGTCCGGCTCGCTCGCCTCCTTCTACAGCGAGGACAACGAGGTGGCCTACTTCGGGACGCTGGGCGCCGTGACCATCGGCATCGGCCTGGTCCTGCTCGCCCTGGCGCCGCGGATCACGCGGGCCATGCGCGGCATCAGATGAGCTGGCGGCCCTCGCGGCGGGCCTCGCGCCAGTCGCGGAAGAAGCCGCGGGCGATCACGAAGAGCACGACCGCCACGGTCGCGGGCCACATGAGGACGTAGAAGGTGAGCATGTCTGCCTCTCAGCGGGTCGGGGTGGGGGCGGGGGTGTCGACGGCGTCGTCACGCTGGTCGAAGTCACCGGTACGGCGGGCGATGAGCGAGAAGTCGAAGTTCTCCCGGCTGCGCAGGGACACCGCCACGCACACGAGCGTGCTCACCGCGTAGGCGACCAGCGAGGCGCTGAGCACGGTGTAGTCGTGGAGGAAGCCGATCCCGAAGGGGGCGACGACGACGGTCGCCACGGTCCCGACCGCGAGCGCCACGCGCAGCCCGAAGAAGCCGAAGCACATGAGACCGAGGACGACGCCGACGCCGATGACGGCGAGGACGTCGACGAGGAGACCGACCGGGCCGCTCATCGGGACGAGCTCGAAGCGGACGGGCACGAAGAGCGCGATGGCGCTGAGCGTCGCGACGGTGAAGGCCGCGTTGGTGACCCGGGGCCAGTAGAAGCTGGCGATGACCGGGAACACGAGCGCACCCCACAGCGCGCCGACGAAGACGAGCAGGTCGAGGATGTTCATCTGCCCGCTGGCGAAGTACAGACCCGCCGCCGTCGCCACGATCATCGTCACCCGCCCGACGAGCAGCATGGTGCGCGGGTTGGCGCCGGTCCGGCCGGCGACGTTCTGGCCGTAGACGTCGGCCATCATGATCGAGCTCAGCGCCGAGAGGTCGGAGTCGGCGGTGGAGGACAGCGCACCGATGATCATGATGAAGAAGACCGCGAGCAGCACCGGCCCGAGGTAGGTGGTGGCCAGCTGCGGGATGAGGTTGTTGACGTCCCCGCCCGCCGGCTCGACCCCGAGGTACAGGGCGAGGACGCCGAGCATCCCGATGCCGATGATCGTCGCGCCGTAGCCGACGGTCGCCGTGACGAAGGTCGGCTTGATGAGGTCCTCGCGGACGGCGAAGAGCCGCTGGGCGATCGTCTGGTTGCCGATCGCGTAGGCGAGGACGGCCGCGATGTACGGAGCGCCCTGGTTGAGGAAGGCGTCGGAGGAGAAGAAGCTCTGCTGCTGCGGCGTCACGTGCGCCGCCGCGCCCTCGGTGAAGATCGCCGGACCGCCGGCGGCGAAGAAGATGACGGGGATGATGACGACGACGGCCCCGAGCATGGCCATCACCTGGGTGAAGTCGGTGAGCACGGAGGCCCGGAAGCCGGACCACAGCGTGTAGAGCAGGACGCCACCCGCGATGGTGACGATGCCCTGCTGGAAGCTGAAGGGCGAGAGCATGGCGACGAGCGCCCCGCCGGCGATGAAGTTCGAGGTGAGGCTGATGACGCTGCCCAGGACGTTGGAGCCGGCGAGCATGAGCTGGCTCGAGCGGCCGTGGCGGGCGTACATCACCTCGGCGAGGGTGTGCGCGCGGGGGGCGACCGTCCGGATGCGCCGCCCGAAGGGGTAGATGAACAGGATCATCAGCGCGCCCCACAGCCCGTAGTGGATGGGGCCGGAGACGCCGTAGGTGTACCCGGCGGTGGCCGAGGCGTACATCGAGGACGCCCAGATCCACGTCGCCGTCATCGAGGCCGCCGAGACGCCGAAGCCGATCTTCGAGCCGGCCGTCATGTACCCGTCGGCGTTCTCCTTCTTCTTCCTGATCGTGAAGGTGATGAGCAGCGTGCCGCCGTAGAAGAGGACGAGCAGCGCGATGATGAGGGGAGCGCTCAGCTGGCCTGCGGTTCCCTCGGGACTCATGGTCTTCCTCTCCTCGGCGGGCCGGGGCGGCCTCGCGGATCTCAAGGCACACGGGCGCGACGGCCCGCCGGACCGGCCCCGCAGGGCGTCCGCGCGTCCGTGCACACCGGCGCGTGCGGCTCCCCGACGTCGGGCCAGGAAGCCCGGTCAGCGCGCCAGGCAAGCTCTCCCGCCGTCTACGAGCGGGGGGCGCGGGCACCGACCAACGCGACGGACACTAGCAACATCGGTCAAGGAAGGCTAAACCGTCGGCGTGCATCCGGGCATGCGAAAGCCCGTTTTCCGCATGGTGACGGGGCTGGCGAGGCCGGTCGTGCTCAGGCGGGCGCGCGGTCCGGCGGGAAGCCGCCGGTGGCCACGGGCCCCCACCCGGTGACCGTGATGCGCAGCAGCGACTTGCCCTGGCGGCGCATCGCCTCGCGGTACTCCTGCCAGTCGGGGTGCTCGCCCGCGATGCAGCGGTAGTACTCGACGAGTGCGTCCTCCGCCTCGGGCGAGGGCATGTCGAGGACCTCCGCGGTCCCGTCGACCTGGACCCACGCGTCGTCCCAGTCGTCGGAGAGCACGAGGACGGAGGCTGCCGGGTTCCGCCGCAGGTTGACCGCCTTCGCGCGGTCCGGGTAGGTCGAGATGACGATCCTGCCCTCGGAGTCGACGCCGCCGGAGACGGGCGAGAGCTGGGGGCGGCCGTCGGCCCTGCTGGTGAGCAGGACGAGGTGGTGACGGTCCCGCACGAAGGCGAGGAGCTCCTCGCGGGTCACGCGGTCAGCGGTGGCGATGCGAGGCATGCGCACCATCGTAGGTGGGGCACGGGTGCCGCGCCGGGTCAGTCCCCGCGCATCCCGAGGACGAGCCACGAGCCGCCGAGCAGGAGCCCGCCGAGCATCACCATGAGTCCCAGCCCCTCGGGCCCGGACTCGGGGAGCTCCTCGAGCACCTCGGCCTCCGCCTCGTCCGTGGCGACGGCGGCCGCCGGCTCGGGCACCACCGCGGCCACCGTGAGCACCGGGGCGGGGAGCTCGAGCTGCTCCTCCGCCTCCTCCTGCGGCTCCTCGGGGGTCGTCCCGGGCACCGCCGGTGACGGCGCCGCCTCGGGGACCGGTGCCGGCTCGACCGCCGTCGGCGGCGCGTCGGTGAGGACGAGGACCACCTCGACGGCCCCTCCCGCGCCCGGGAGGGTCTCCACCGGTGCGCCGTCGACCTCGAGACGGTGCCCGTCGGCCGCGGTGACGGTGAGCACGACGGTGGCCACGCCGTCGACGTACTCGGCCGTCACCGGATGGGTGCCGGCGTCGAGAAGCTCGGCTCCGGCGTCGCGCACCACCTGGGTGGCGGCGTCGGGGACGACGACGGCGTCCTCGCGGCCCTCGCCGTCGAGCGAGGTGGGCGCGACGAGCTCGGCCGCGACACGCGGGTCGACGACGGAGCGGACCGGGGAGGTCGTGCCGTCGGGTCCGAGCAGCTCGTGGCCGGGGTCGGCGACGACGGCGAGCACGAGCTGAGCGGCGTCCCTGCCGAGGGCCGCGGCGCTGAGCTCGTACGAGCCGCCGTCGGGCGAGAGGCGTGCGGCCGCACCGAGCTCGTCGACGCGGACGCCGTCGACGAGCCACGTGAAGCCGCCGTCCCCGAGCGGCAACGTGTAGCCGGGGGCACCGTCGACGACGCCGAGCACCGGCTCGGGCACGACGACGAGGACCGGCCCGGAGTGCTCGGGCTCCTCAGGTGCGTCGCCAGTCGGTGCGTCGTCGACCGGCGTCTCCGCGGCCGGGGGTGCGTCGGTGGTGGGCTCCTCGAGCGGAGGCCCGTCGGTGGCCGGCTCCTCGACCGGGGGCACGGTCGGGGCGGTGTCCGCGGGGTCGTCCGGGCCGGGTTCCTGGGTCTCGTCCTCGGCCGGGGTAGGAGCCTCCTCGGCGGGGACCTCGGTGACGGGGTCCGGACCCGGCTCGAGCGGCTCGAGGTCGGCCCCGGGCAGCGCGGCGCCACCGGCGAGCAGGAAGGCGGCCGTGCCGGCAGCCCATCGGCTCGACCACGCGCTGGCGCTGATCACGGTGGGCTCCCCAGGGATGTCAGGCAGAAGAGGGCGCGCACGCGCCCACCGCACCTATCGGCACGCTCGAGGCACTTTCAAGGGGTTGGGACGATCAGCCGGCCGAGGACCACGCGGCCGCGAGGCCCGCACTCTCCTCGTCGTCCCGGGCCTGCGCCAGGGGGTGGCGACGCAGGACCGGGAGACTGCTGCCGGTGGCGGCCTCACGGACGGCGGGGGCGTCGACGTCCGGGGCGACCTCCCGGCGAGCGGGAAGCGGACCGAGGTCGGAGTCGGCGGCGATCGGCCTCAGGTACGGACGCCTTCGCTTCATCGACCGACTCCCTCAGCGGCTCTGTCGGGGAACGGCTGGTCCGCTCCCGTGCCCAGTCCCATCGGCGGAACCGGCCGGGACCTGAGGGGTCGGCGGGTTCCGGACTTCCCTCGCGGTGGAGGCGCGGTGCGTCTCGCCAGTCCTTCGAGGACCCGCACCGTTCGCCTGCGGGGTGGCGTCGCCCGTCCCTAGGGTGACGGGATGAGGCGGCTCGTGACACTGGTGCTGGGCATGCTCGGCGGTGTGGTGGTCTATCTCCTCGCCACGCAGCTCGTCCTGCTGACAGCCGGTTCGGGTGGTGACGGCCTGGCTCCGCGACTCGTCGGAGTGCTGGCGTCCGCCGCTCTTGTGGCTGCGGCAGTGATGGTCGGGCGCTGGTGGCCGACCATGGCGATGGCGGGCGCAGCGGTTGTGGCGCTCCTCGTGTCCATCAGCCTTGCCACCTTCGAAGGTGGGCTGCCCACAGGGATGCTCCTCAGCGCTACTGACCTCATGCGGTACGGCGCCAGCTCCCCCCTGCCCGTTGCCATTGCTGCTGCGGGTGGTGTCGCCGCACTCACGGGCAGGGACCCGAGGTCGCGCGCGGGCGCTCCGACGACGACCGAGCCATGAGGGGCAGCGCAGAGGGGGAGTGATGGTGACAAGCCGGTGCCGAGGACCGTCACTCGAAGACAAGAAAAAGACCCGCAGGCCCCAACTTCTCGTCGGGATCCTGCGGGTCTTCTGCTGTGCGCGAGGGGGGAGTTGAACCCCCACGCCCTTTCGGGCACACGGACCTGAACCGTGCGCGTCTGCCTATTCCGCCACTCGCGCGTTGTACAGCGTGGACGAGATTAGCACGCAGCCCGGGGCCCCGACGACGCCGCTGCCCCCAGGGAGAGGCGTCTCACAGCGGGGCCACCCGCTCCCCCGCATCGCGCCGTGAATGCGTCAGCCGCGATGCACAATCGTTACGATCATGAGGGGTCGTGGGAGGAGGTGTACCGATGGGAACGCTCGATCGCTTCGAGAAGAAGGTCGAGAACGCGGTGAACAACGTGTTCGCCAAGGCGTTCCGCAGCGAGGTCAAGCCGGTAGAGATCGCGAGTGCGATCCGCCGGGACATGGACGACCGCGCTGCCGCCGTGTCGCGTGACCGCACCGTCGTGCCCAACGAGTTCACCGTGCTCCTGAGCCCCTCCGACCGCGAGCGCGTGGACGCGTGGGGCGCCGACGCCCTCGCCGAGGAGATGGTCGCGGCGGCCACCTCGCACGCCGACTCCCAGCACTACGCCTTCGTCGGGCCGGTCCGGGTGCACTTCGAGACCGACGAGTCCGTGAGCACCGGCCGTCTCAGCGTCACCTCCGCGACCCGCCGCGGCTCCACCGCGCCCGCGACGTCGACGGCGGCCTCCACCCGTCACCCCATCATCGACATCGACGGCCAGCGCTATCTCCTCACCGGCCCGGTCACGGTGCTCGGCCGCGGCACAGAGGCGGACGTCGTCGTCGACGACACCGGCGTCTCGCGCCGTCACCTCGAGCTCCGCGTCACCCCCGCCGGCACGGTCGCCACGGACCTCGGCTCGACCAACGGCACCTTCGTCGAGGGGCACCGGATCCAGGCCGCCACGCTGCTGGACGGCAACACCATCACGATCGGCCGCACCCGGATCATGTTCTGGAACGGCGCCGACGACGACGACCTGGCAGGCGGCTGACCCATGACCGAGCTGGCCGTGACCCTCCTGCGCGTGAGCTACCTCGTGCTGCTGTGGGTCTTCGTCCTCGGCGCGCTCGCCGTGCTGCGCCGCGACATCTTCGGCACGAAGATCACCCGCCGCTCCCGGGGCGAGTCCCAGCGCGGCCGCCGCCCCACGCCGCCCGCCCCCAGGCGGCCCGCACGCTCCACCCCCACCCGTCTCGTCGTCACGCAGGGCCCGCTCACGGGCACGACGATGCCGCTGGGCCCCTCGGCCGTCGTCGTCGGCCGCGCCGCCAGCTCCACGCTCGTGCTCGACGACGACTACTCCTCCGGACGGCACGCCCGCTTCTACCCCCAGGACGGCGCCTGGTGGGTGGAGGACCTCGGCTCGACCAACGGCACCTTCGTCGGGGACCAGCGCCTGACCCAGCCCGTGCAGCTGACCGCCGGGACCCCCGTGCGCGTCGGGCAGACCGTCATCGAGCTGCAGCGCTGAGCCCATGCCCCTGACTCCCCACTACGCCGCCCGCTCCGACGTCGGGCTCGTGCGCTCGAGCAATCAGGACTCCGGTTACGCCGGTCCCTACCTGCTCGTCCTCGCCGACGGCATGGGCGGGCCGGCCGGCGGCGACATCGCCTCCTCCGTCGCCCTGGCCCACCTCGTCCACCTCGACGACGACCACCCGCCCGCCGACGAGCTCCTCCCCAGCCTGCGCGACGCCGTCGCCGCCGCCCACGCGGACCTCGAGGAGCGCGCCGACGCCGACCCCGAGCTCGCCGGCCTGGGCACCACGTGCATCGCGCTGCTGCGCTCCGGCAACAAGATCGCCATGGTCCACATCGGCGACTCCCGCGCCTACCTCCTGCGGGACGGCGAGCTCACGCAGGTCACCACCGACCACACCTTCGTCCAGCACCTCGTCGAGACCGGGCGGCTGAGCCCCGAGCAGGCCGAGCGGCACCCCCAGCGCTCGGTGCTCCTGCGCGTGCTCGGTGACACCGACGGGGACGTCATCCTCGACGAGTCGGTCCGCGAGGTGCGCGTCGGCGACCGGTGGCTGCTGTGCTCCGACGGTCTGTCCGGCGTCGTCAGCGCCGAGACCATCTCCGACACCCTCATCCGCGTGCCCGACCCGGGTCGCTGCGCCGAGGAGCTCATCGACCTCGCGCTGCGCGGGGGCGGGCCCGACAACGTCACCTGCGTCGTCGCCGACTTCCTCGACTCCGACGACCTGCCCGCCGGCCTCGTCCCGGCGTCGGGCCCGCAGGTCGTCGGCGCGGCCGCCACGGACCGCCTGCGCGGCACCCGCGGCACCACGGGGGCCGCCGGCCGGGCCGCCGCCCTCTCCCCCGCCGCCCCGTCCCCGGACGACGACGACGAGCCGGAGCCGCCCCGCAGGCGACGCTGGATCGGGCGCACCCTCCTCACGCTCCTCGTGCTGGTGCTCGTCGGCGCCGGCGGGTGGCTGGGCTACCGGTGGACCCAGACCCAGTACTTCCTCGCCCCCGAGGGTGAGGTCGTCGCGATCTACCGCGGCATCCCCCAGGAGCTGGGGCCGCTGTCCCTGTCCACCGTCCACTCGCGCACCGACCTGCGCCTGGACGAGCTGCCCGGCTACGCGCGCGACCGCCTCGAGGCGACGATCACCGTCTCCTCCCTGGACCAGGCCGAGGACCGCGTCACCGAGCTGCGCGACGAGGTCCGGGCCGTCGACCCGGCACCCACGCCGACCACCACGCCGTCGCCCGGACCGTCGCCCAGCACCTCGCCCAGCCCGGCACCGACGGCGGAGGCCGGCTGATGGCCATCGTGAGCCAGCAGCCCGGCCGCCGGGGACGCGGCGTCGAGCTCGTCCTCCTCCTGCTCGGTTTGGCCATCGGCCTGTACGCCTACCTCCAGGTCGGCCTGGCGACGGAGGGCGCCCCGCCCGCGGACATCGTCACCCAGGTGGGAGTGCTCGTCGTCCTGGCGCTGGTGACCCACGTCGTCCTGCGGTGGCGCGCCCCCTACGCCGACCCCGTCATCCTCCCGGTCGCCGTCGCCCTCAACGGGATCGGGCTGGCGATGATCCACCGCATCGACATCGCCGAGGGCAGCGCCTTCGCCTCCCGCCAGGTGCTGTGGACGATGCTCGGGGTCGCGGCCGCCGTCGCCGTGGTCATCGCGCTGCGCGACCACCGGCTGCTGCGGCGCTACACGTACCTGTCGATGATCCTCGGCCTCGTCATGCTGCTCCTGCCGCTCCTGCCGGGGCTCGGCCGCACCATCAACGGCGCCCGCATCTGGATCTCCATCGGCTCGATGTCCTTCCAGCCCGCCGAGCTCGCCAAGGTGCTCCTCGCCATCTTCTTCGCCGGCTACCTCGTCACCAACCGCGACACCCTGGCACTGGCCGGGCGGCGGGTGCTGGGCCTGCAGCTGCCCCGGGTGCGCGACCTCGGCCCGATCCTCCTCGCCTGGGCGGTGGCGCTCGTCGTCCTCGTCTTCCAGCGGGACCTCGGCACGGCACTGCTGTTCTTCGCGCTGTTCGTCGCCATGCTCTACGTCGCCACCGAGCGGGTGAGCTGGGTGCTCCTCGGCCTGCTCCTCTTCGGCGGGGCCGCCGCGCTGGCCGCAACCACCCTCGGGCACGTGAGCGACCGCTTCGACGTGTGGCTCAACGCGCTGGACCCCGACATCTACTCCCGCCAGTTCGGCGGCTCCTACCAGGTGGTCCAGGGCCTGTTCGGGATGGCGTCGGGCGGCCTCATGGGCACCGGCTGGGGCCAGGGCCGGCCGGACATCGTGCCCTACGCCCAGTCCGACTTCATCATCGCCTCGCTCGGCGAGGAGCTGGGGCTGACCGGCCTGCTCGCGATCCTCCTCATGTACCTCGTCCTGGCCCAGCGCGGCATGCGCGCGGCCATCGGGGTGCGCGACGGCTTCGGGACCCTGCTCGCCTCGGGCCTGTCCTTCGTCGTCGCCTTCCAGTGCTTCGTCGTCGTCGGGGGCGTCACCCGCCTCATCCCGCTCACCGGTCTGACGATGCCCTTCCTCGCGCAGGGCGGGTCCTCGCTCGTCGTCAACTGGGTGATCGTCGCGCTCCTGCTGCGCATCTCCGACGCCGCGCGACGCCCGGTCCCGATGAGCGGCGACCTGCCGATCGGCCCGCTCGACACGAGCGGCGACGTCGCCGAGGTGAGCTTCCGCCCCACCGGGGACGACGCGAACCCCACCGAGGTGGTGAGGCTCTCGTGAACACCCCCGTCCGGCGGCTCATGACGATCGTCGCCCTCATGTTCCTCGCGCTCATGGTGGCCGCGACGTCCGTCCAGTTCGTCCAGGCGCCGTCCCTCAACGCCGACGGCCGCAACGTCCGCACCATCTACCGCGAGTTCGGTCAGGACCGCGGCCCGATCATCGTCGCCGGGGACGCCATCGCCTCCTCCACGCCGGTCGACACCGCCTACGGCTACCAGCGCGCCTACGCCGAGCCGCTCCTCTACGCCCACACGACGGGCTACTTCGCGGCCGCGCTCAGCTCGATGACCGGCATGGAGCAGGCCGCCAACGACGTCCTCGGCGGCACCGCCGACTCCCTCGTCGTCCAGCGCCTCCAGGACCTCGTCACCGGCCGTCAGCCGCAGGGCGGTTCTGTCGAGCTCACCCTCGACCCCGCCGCCCAGCAGGCCGCCTGGGACGCCCTGGGGGACCAGCGCGGCTCCGTCGTCGCCCTCGACACGCGCACCGGCGCGATCCTCGCCTCGGTCTCCAAGCCGAGCTTCGACCCCAACGAGCTCGCCACCCACGACGCCGCCGCCGCCCAGGCTGCCTACGACGCGCTGCTGGCCGACCCGGCCGACCCGCTCGTCAACCGCGCCATCGCCGGCGACCTCTACGCGCCGGGCTCCTCCTTCAAGGTCATCACCGCCGCCGCGGCGATCGAGGAGCTGGGACTCGAGGCGGACAGCCCGGTGCCCTCCCCGGCCCAGCTCCAGCTGCCGCTGTCCACCCAGGTGGTCAACAACCCCGGCGGGATCTCCTGCACCTCCGAGGACACCGCCCCGCTGCGGTACACGCTCGAGCAGTCGTGCAACACGACCTTCGCCCAGCTCGGCATGGACCTGGGCCCCGAGCGCCTCGCCGAGCAGGCCGAGGCCTTCGGTTTCGGCCAGGAGCTGCGCATCCCGCTGCGCGTCACCCCGTCCACCTTCCCCGCGGACATGGACGGTGCGCAGACCGCGATGTCCGCGATCGGCCAGTTCAGCGTCCGGGTGACCCCGCTCCAGATGGCGATGGTGTCCCAGGCGATCGCCAACGGCGGGGAGCAGCTGCAGCCCTACCTCGTGGCGACCGAGCGCAACGCCGACCTCGAGGTCGTCGCCACCACCGAGCCCACCGTGCTGCGCCGGTCCGTCACCGAGGAGACGGCCGACGTGCTCACCGAGCTCATGACGAGCGTCGTCGCCAACGGCACCGGCAGCGCCGCCCAGCTGCCCGGCATCGCCGTCGCCGGCAAGACCGGCACGGCGCAGAGCGGCACCGACGCGCCCCCGCACGCGTGGTTCACGTCCTTCGCGCCGGCCGACGACCCGCAGGTGGCGGTCGCCGTCGTCGTCGAGAACGGCGGCATCGAGGGCGACATCGCCTCCGGTGGCACGACCGCGGCGCCGATCGCGCGCGAGGTCCTCGCCGCGCTGCTGACGGACTGACCATGGCCATCCGTCCCGGCCACCTCCTCCGCGAGCGCTACGAGCTCACCGAGCGCATAGCCGTCGGCGGCATGGGCGAGGTGTGGCGCGCCCAGGACCTCCTCCTCGGCAGGACCGTCGCCGCCAAGGTGCTGCGCGAGGACCTCCTCGGGGACGCCGCCTCCCTCGCGCGGCTGCGCGCCGAGGCCCGCAACGCGAGCGGCGTCGTCCACCCGAACGTCGCCGTGCTCCTCGACTACGGCGAGCAGGACGGCGGCGGCTTCCTCGTCATGGAGTACGTGCCCGGAGAGCCGCTGTCGGAGCTGCTCGAGCGGGACCGCACCCTGTCCCCGCAGCGGCTGCTGCCGGTCCTCGCCCAGTGCGCCGAGGGCCTGCACGCCGCCCACCAGGCCGGGGTGGTCCACCGGGACGTCAAGCCGTCCAACATCCTCGTCATGGCCGACGGCACCGCCAAGCTCACCGACTTCGGCATCTCCCTCGGCGCCGGGCAGCCCGCGCTCACGGCCGCCGGCATGGTCATGGGCACCGCCCAGTACCTGCCGCCCGAGCTCGCCATGGGCCGTCCCGCCCGGCCGGCCGGCGACGTCTACGCCCTCGGCGTCATCGCCTACGAGGCCCTCGCCGGCCGACGGCCCTTCACCGGCAACAACCAGGTCGACATCGCGATGGCGCACGTGACGACCCCCCTTCCGCCGCTGCCCGACGACGTGCCCCCGCCCGTCCGTGAGCTCGTCACCGCCATGCTCGCCAAGGACCCGGCCGAGCGCCCGGTCTCCGCCGCGGCCGTCGCACGCCGGATGAGGGAGCTCGTCGCCGCCGACGTGCCCTCGCCCACCCCCGACGTCGCCCGGTCCTCCGGCGACGCCGCACCCCCGCCCGAGCCGCGCCGGTGGCGCCGCCCCACGTGGGCGGAGCTCGCCGCGGACCGGCTCTGGCTCACCGTCGTGGGCGCCGGTCTCGCCCTCGCCGCGGTGCTCGCGCTGACCCTCGGTACCCTTGCCCTGGGCGGGGACCAGCCGTCGGGCAGCAGCCCGGAGACTCGAGCCGATCGACTGACAGTGAGGAACCACTAGTGGTGGACGAAGTACCCAAGGTGCTCGCCGGACGTTACGAGATCCGCGAGCTCATCGGTCGTGGCGGCATGGCCGAGGTCTACCTCGGCTACGACAACCGGCTCTCGCGCACCGTCGCGATCAAGGTGCTCCGCTCCGACCTCGCCCGGGACCCCACCTTCCAGGCGCGCTTCCGGCGTGAGGCGCAGTCCGCCGGTTCGCTCAACCACCCGGCGATCGTCTCCGTCTACGACACCGGGGAGGACGACGTCGTCACCTCCGCGGGCGAGCGCGCCCACGTGCCGTACATCGTCATGGAGTACGTCGAGGGCCACACCGTCCGCTCGCTGCTCACCGACGGCTCCGCCGTGCCGATCGACGAGGCGAGCGAGATCGTCATCGGGGTGCTGTCCGCGCTGGCGTACTCGCACCGCGAGGGCATCGTCCACCGGGACATCAAGCCCGGGAACGTCATGCTCACGCCCACGGGCCAGGTCAAGGTCATGGACTTCGGCATCGCCCGCGCGATGGCAGACTCCGCCGCCACGATGACCCAGACCCACGCCGTCGTCGGCACGGCGCAGTACCTCTCCCCGGAGCAGGCGCGCGGTGAGGTCGTCGACGCCCGCTCGGACATCTACTCCACCGGCTGCCTCCTGTACGAGCTGCTCACCGGCCAGCCGCCGTTCAGCGGTGACTCCGCCGTCGCGGTGGCCTACCAGCACGTCCGCGAGATCCCCAAGCCGCCGAGCGAGGTGGCCTCCGACATCCCCGAGGCGCTGGACCGCATCGTCCTCAAGGCGCTGGCCAAGGACCGCGAGGACCGCTACCCCGACGCCGCCGCGATGCGCAGCGACCTCGAGGCCGCGCTGCGGGGCGGCGCCGTGAGCGCCCCGGCGACGAGCACGTGGGCCGCCGCCGCGGCCGCCGCGAGCCAGCCCACCACCGTCATGGGGGCCGGCCAGGCCACCCAGGCGATGCCGGCCACGCGCGCGCGCACCGCCGTCGCGCCCGAGGAGGACGAGGAGGAGAACAAGCGCTCCCCGTGGTGGGTGTGGCTGCTCGTGCTCGTCGGACTCCTCGCCGCTGCGGGCGTCACCTACCTCCTCCTGACCAACGACCGGGAGGAGGAGCCGCCCGCGCCGACGACGGTCACCGTGCCCCCGCTCGAGGGGATGGACCAGACGGAGGCCCGCGAGGCCGTGGAGGCGGAGGGCCTGACCTTCGCCATCGGGGACCCCGAGTTCTCCGCCGAGATCGAGCCGGGCCTCTTCGTCAGCTCCGACCCCGAGGTCGGCGAGACGGCCGAGGAGGGCGAGACGGTCACCGTCCGCTTCTCCGCCGGTCCCGAGGCCGTCGAGATGCCCGACGTCACCGGCCTGAGCCAGCGCCAGGCGCAGGACCAGCTCTCCGAGCAGGAGCTCGGGATCCGGGTCCGCATCACCTACGCCCCGATCGACAGCCCGGACTACGAGAAGGACCGCGTCGCGCGGACCGAGCCCGAGGCCGGCGTCGCGATCGAGCCGGACGCCGAGGTCGTCCTCCACATCGCCACCGGCAACGTCGAGGTCCCCGACCTCACCGGGGAGACGGTCGAGTCCGCCACCGAGACCCTGCGCGAGCTCAACCTCTCCGTCACCCAGACGGAGCAGCCCTCCGGCGACTTCGACCCCGGGACGGTCCTGGACCAGAACCGCACCGGCCCGGTGCCGCGCCTGAGCACCATCGAGCTCGTCGTCGCCGTCGAGCCGCCCGAGCCCGAGCCGACGACGCCTGAGCCCACCACCGAGGAGCCCCCGCCGGGTGACGAGGAGGAGCCGCCGTCGGACGAGCCGAGCGACGAGGAGACGTCCGCCGACGGTCCCGGCAACAGCGACTTCGGCCGCGGCCAGGGTCGCGGCAACGGACGCTGACCGCCACCCCTCTTCCGCGAGTACGCACAAACGGTCACGCACAGCCCCCGTCCGGGGCTCCGCGTGACCGTTTGTGCGTACTCGGCGGGGGGTGGGTGGTGCGGGGGTGCCAGGGGTCGCGTCAGGCGCGGACGAGCGGGGCCATGCCCTCGCTGCGGGCCGGCGCCTCGGCGTCCCCGGTGACGGCCAGCCAGTTCGCCAGCAGCCGGTGACCGTGCTCGGTGAGCACCGACTCGGGGTGGAACTGCACGCCGTGGAGCGGCAGCTCGCGGTGCTGCAGGCCCATGACGACGCCACCGGCCGTCGTCGCCGTGACGGCGAGCTCCTCGGGCACGGTCGCGGCGTCGACGGCGAGGGAGTGGTACCGGGTGGCGGTGAACGGCGTGGGCAGGCCGGCGAAGACGCCGGAGCCGTCGTGGTCCACCGGGGAGGTCTTGCCGTGCATGAGCTCGGCGGCGTGCGTGACCGTCCCCCCGTAGAGCTCCCCGAGGGCCTGGTGGCCCAGGCACACCCCGAGCATCGGCACGCGGTGCTCGGCGCAGCGCTCGATGACCTCCAGGCTCGCGCCGGCCTCCTTGGGCGTGCCCGGGCCGGGGGAGACGAGGACGCCGTCGAAGTCACGGGGGTCGGCGGTCACCGCGTCGTTGCGCTGGACGACGGTGCTGGCCCCGAGCTGCTCGAGGTAGCCGACGATCGTCCACACGAAGCTGTCGTAGTTGTCGACGACGAGGAGCCGGCTCATGCGCCGTCCTCGATCGTCGTCTCGTTGAAGGGCATGTACGGGGCGATCTCCGGGAAGAGCCAGGTGAAGCACGCGTAGACGACCGCGGCCGCAAGGAGCAGCGCGAGGATGACCCGGAACCACACGGGCCCCGGCAGGACCCGCCACAGTGCGCCGTACATCAGCGTCCCTCCTCGAGGAGCTCGGCCGGCTTGCCGTCGCTCTTGTCGATCCAGTACTGGAACTCGCCATAGGTGATCCACCGCTCGGCCGCCGAGAACAGCGGGTGGCAGGTGGTCAGGGTGATCATCCGCTCGGTCGGGGCGACGCCCGGCTCGTTCGGCACGGGCGCGATGACCTCCACCTGCGAGGGGTGGACGATCTCGGTCTCGGTCACCGCGTAGACGAGGTAGGCGTCGTTGGTCTCGACGATGAGGGAGTCCCCGACGACGATCTGCTCGATCTCCCGGTACGGCGCCCCGTAGGACTGGCGGTGCGCCGCCGTGGCGAAGTTGCCGGTCTCGCCGGGCAGCTGGGTGTCTGGGTAGTGCCCGATGTAGCCCTTGTTGAGCACGTCGCCCAGGCCGACGCCGTGGGCGATGGTGACGCGGTAGTCGTCACCCAGGCGCGGGATGTACATCGTGCCGAGCAGCTCACCCTCGGCGACGGCGTCGGGAATCGGCGGCGGGTCGGTGCGCCGTTCGCCCTCCTGGGGCGGGGCCTCGACGGTGTCCTCGCGCTTGTCCCACTCCTCGAGGATGCCCGCCTGGTAGCTGTGCGCCTCGACGTCGGTCCACCACAGCTGCCACACGACGAACAGGCCGAGGAGCACGCCCGCGGTGATCATGAGCTCGCCGATCACGCCCACGAGCGTGGAGAAGAATCCCCGCTTCTGGCGTCGGCGCCGGGTGCGGCGCGGCGGCTCGCTGCCGTCCTGCTGCCAGGGCAGCTCCTCGAGCTGGTCGAGCGTGGCCATCACGGGGTCCTTTGTCGGTCGAAGTGTCCAGGTCGAGCGTAGTTCACCCGGCCTGGGCGTGGTTCAGGCGCAGGGAACCGGTGTAGGCCGGCATCTCGATCTCCTCGTCCTCCGTGAACGACCAGCCCAGGCCGAGGGCGTCGACGTACTGGAGGTAGACCGCCACCTCCGCCGAGGTCTCCACGGCCTCCCGCAGCGCCTCCGGGTCACCGATGGCGGAGATGCGGTAGGGCGGGGAGTAGTGGCGGCCGTGCAGGAGCAGCACGTTGCCGACACAACGGACCGACGACGTCGAGGTGATGCGCTGGTCCTGGATCATCATCGCCTCCGCACCACCGGTCCACAGGGCGTTGATGACCGCCTCGAGGTCCTGCTGGTGGACGACGAGGTCGTCCGGGTGCAGGCCGCTGGCGGTGAGGTCGGGGGGCACGGGAGCGTCCCACAGCTCGACGACGACGCCCGGTCCCGTCACGGGCGTACGTCCGGCAGCGAGGGCGGTGAGCCCGCTGCTCCCGGTGTCCGGCTCGGCCAGCGGCTGCTGGGCGGCGACGAGCGCGTCCCGCTGCGTGCGCAGGGCGGAGACCTCGGCCTCGTTGTCCTCCAGCCGCGCGGTCTCGACGCGGGCGAGGTCGACGAGATTCGTCGGGGAGCGGTCGGCGTCGTCCTCGAAGAGGGTCGCGCTGGTCGCGAAGAGGACGCCGGCGAGGGCGGCGACGACACCGACGGCGACGGACCCGCGTCGGCGGTCGGTGGAACCTGGCTCGGACATCCTCACCTCCTCGTCAACGCGTTGGCCCCCACAGACGTTCCCGACCACTACGCTAGGGGAGGTGCCGTGCGCCTCGGAAGGGCAGCGACGCCACGTACAGAACCGAGGTACCGCCAGCCGGGCGGAACACCCGAAGGAGAGCTGACAGTGCCGGAGTCCAAGCGCCGCAAGAAGAAGGCGACGTACACGCCCCCGACCGCGCCCGCCGAGGTCAAGGAGAGCCCTCGCTGGTGGGTACCTACCGCCGTCGTCCTCATGGTCGTGGGGATGCTGTGGGTGGTGGTCACCTACATCGTGCAGGCCGCCGGCCCGATCCCCGGGATCGGGAACCTCAACCTCGGGATCGGCTTTGTCGTCCTGCTCGTCGGGTTCCTCATGACCCTGCGCTGGCGCTGACGCCAGCCGACACGGAGCGCCGGTTCCCCTCGGGGAGCCGGCGTTCCGCGCATTCCGGGGCCGGGGAGTTGCCCACAGCTGTGGAGCACCCTGTGGAGAACTACACCCGTGTAAGTCCACAGGTGTGCACAACCCTGTGGAGAACTACATCCGTGTAAGTCAGCTGATCGCGTACTTCGCGACCGCCAGCGCGACGAGCACGGCGGCGACGACGACCGTCGCCACGATGCTCGTGGCGGTCTGCCGCTTGCGCGGCGCGTAGACGTACGCCGCGGCGAGCAGCGCGCCGACGACGAGGCCGCCGAGGTGGGCCTGCCAGGCGATGTTGGGGATCGTGAACCCGATGACGGTGTTGATGGCGATGAGGACGAGGATCTGCGTCGTGTCCCGTCCCAGCCGTCGCATCGTCACTCCCACGGCTCCGAAGAGCCCGAAGACCGCGCCCGAGGCGCCGACGACCGGGGTGATCCACTCGAGCTCGTACGGGGAGGCGAAGAGCAGCACCCCGACGGAGCCCGCCACCGCACTGACGAGGTAGAGCGCGGCGAAGCGCCAGCGGCCCAGGGCCGGCTCGAGCACGGAGCCGACGATCCACAGGGCGTACATGTTGATGGCCAGGTGGAGGAAGCCGCCGTGGAGGAACGCCGCGGAGAGGAACCGGTAGGGCTCGCTCTCGCCGGCGAAGGGGACGAAGACGAGCGCGGTCCGCGCCTCGGCCGTCCGCAGGACGACGTAGGCGAGGAGGCACAGCACGATGATCGTGATCGTCACGACCGGGCGCCCCTCGCGGACGCGCCCACCGAAGACCGTGCGCCGGGCGGGCATCGCCGCCTGCGCGCTGGCGACGCAGTCCACGCACTGCACCCCCACCGGTGCGGGCCGCTGGCACTCCGGGCAGACGGGACGGTTGCAGCGCTGGCACCTGACGTAGGAGACCCGGTCGGGGTGCCGCGGGCAGGCCGGCGCCGCGTCGGTGCCGGCCTGCCCGTACGGACTCGCGGTCATTCGATCAGTCGGTGATGGTGATCGAGGAGATGACGACGTCCTCAACGGGGCGGTCGCCGCGCCCGGTGGGGGTCGTGCCGATCTTGTCGACGACCGCGCGGCTCGCGCCGTCGGCGACCCGCCCGAAGATGGTGTGCTTGCCCTGGAGCCAGGTGGTCGGCGCCGTCGTGATGAAGAACTGGGAGCCGTTGGTGCCGCGCCCGCCGATCTTGCCGGCGTTCGCCATGGCGAGGATGTACGGCTGGGTGAAGTCGAGCTCCGGGTGGATCTCGTCGTCGAAGGTGTAGCCCGGGCCGCCGGTGCCGGTGCCCAGCGGGTCGCCGCCCTGGATCATGAAGTTGGGGATGACGCGGTGGAAGACGACGCCGTTGTACAGCGGCTCGTTCGTCTCCTCACCCGTCCCGGGGTGGGTCCAGGTTTTCTCGCCCTTGGCGAGGGAGACGAAGTTGTCGACGGTCTTGGGGGCGTGGTTGGGGAACAGCTCGATGACGATGTCCCCGAGGTTCGTGTGCACAGTTGCTTCCATGCCTCCGATCCTTTCACGGCCCCCGCGGTCCGCGCAGGTGCGGGTCGTGCCCTCGGCGCGAGGACGTGGGAGGGTGGGGGCAGGACGGGGTCGCGGACGCGCCGCAGGGCGAGAAAACGGCACCCGGAATGGTGCGCTCGTCTGCCCGCGGTGGGACGATGAGCCACACGTACCTGTCAGTCACGAGGGAGAGCACATGTCGCGCAAGCAGAAGATCCGCGAGGTCGACACGGACAAGGTCCGCCAGCAGGCCGTCGAGCTCGGGCACGTCCTCGGCGAGCAGGCCGGCAAGGCCGGCGAGCTCGCCGCTTCCCTCGCCGGGCAGGGCAAGGTCTGGGCCACGGACGTCGCCGCCCCCAAGATCGACAAGGCGCTGCGTGACGGCGTCAAGGTCGCCGCCCCCAAGATCGAGGCCGCTGCCGAGAAGGCACGCCCCGTCGTCGACACCACCCGCGACAGGATCGTGGACGACTACCTGCCCCGCGTGCAGAAGGCGATGCACGACGCCGCGGAGGCCGCAGGCGGCAAGGGCACCGTCACGGAGAAGGCCACCAAGGCCGGCAAGGCCGCCCAGAAGGCGATGACGACCAAGCCCAAGAAGAAGAGCTCCGGCAAGAAGGTCGGGTGGATCCTCGTCGGCACGGCCGCCGCCGGCACCGGCTACCTGCTGTGGCGCCGCACGCAGCCCGTGGACGACCCGTGGGCCGAGGAGTACTGGGAGGACACCACCGTGACGACCCCGAACGACGACGCCTCGAGCGGCGGCCAGGTCAGCTCCGTGCCCAACACCCTGGAGGAGGGCGAGCCTGCGGTCGACGCTGCCACCGTGGTGGAGGAGACCGAGACCTCGGCCGGCGCGGTCACCACCGAGACCACCCCGGTCGACGCCGGTCGCGGCGAGACGGACGTGGACAAGACCCGCAACGCCTGAGACACGCGCACAGACGCCCGGGACCTGCTGGTCCCGGGCGTCTTGCACGTCGTGGCTAGCGAAGAGCTACCACTTGATCATCGTGCCGTGGGCGATGTTGTAGTACATGCCGATGTGCGTGTAGAAGTTCATCGCACCGAAGAGGGCGAAGGCGATGCCGCCGATGACGAAGGCCCACACCACCCAGCGCAGCAGGCGCGTGCGGCCGGTCCAGAACGCGATCGCGAAGAGGATCGCGCCGACGGCGACGACTCCCCACAGCCCACCGAGGAACAGTGCCTCGAGGAGCGGCAGGTGGCCGAAGCGCCCGGTGATGGGCTCCTCGGGCGGCGCAGCACCGAGCTGGTAGCGGACGAAGGAGATGGCGATGACGGCCATGCCCAGGCCGAGGACGCCGACGAAGATGCTCGTGGGCTTGAGCGCGTCCAGCGCGCGGGCGTTCGCAGTCTCGACGTCGCCCTCGAAGAGCGTGCGCTGGCGCCACAGGTAGACGGCGGCGACGAGGAGGAGCGCGCCGAAGCCGGCGGCCGGCTGGCCGAAGGCGATGTTGGCGTACTCGAAGCCGTCCCCGCCGTAGGGCCACGTCACTGTCGTGTGGAACCCGAGGGCGAAGAGGAGGCCGCCGGTGACGCCGAAGAATGCCGCCCACGCCTCGCTGTTCACCCTCTCGGAGCGGATGAGGAGCTGGAGGAACTTCGCGAAGCCCAGGAGACCGGCCCCCGCCGTGATGGCGATGAGCTCGTTGTAGACAACCACGGACATTTTCCCTTCTCTGACGGCGCACGGCGCCGTAATGTTGAAGGGTCAACTTTACAGAAGTCGGAGAGGGTCGGAGACCACCGTCCGGGACGCGTCATCGCGTGGTGGAGCCAGCGGGACTCGAACCCGCAACCCCCTGCTTGCAAAGCAGGTGCGCTACCAATTGCGCCATGGCCCCCGGCGCCGGCACAGCCGGCAGGGGAATGCTACCCGCGCTCAGGCGGTGGTGCTGGTGCCCGTCTCGGGGAAGGTGTTCCCGCCGAAGCTGTCGGTGACCTCGGCCCAGAGCTCGCGCTCCTCGCGGTCGGCCTTGACCTTGGTCCAGACGGCGTAGCCGGCGCCCGCCAGCGCGGCCAGTCCGAGGATCTTCTTCATGCGGGTCTCCTCCTCGGGTGATGATCGGGTGGGCCTAGCTGGACTCGAACCAGCGACCTCTTCCTTATCAGGGAAGCGCTCTAACCGTCTGAGCTATAGGCCCGGTGCACTGCGGCGTGTGGCCGGGGGGTGCCGCAGCAGACTACCCCAGCCCGCGGACCGTTCCCAAACCCGTGAGGGCTTCGCGGAACGTCGCGTTCGCCACAGTTCAGTCGTCGGTCAGCGTCAGGTGCACACCACCGACGAGAGCCGCGACGATGTTGTAGAGGAACGCGCCGAGGGTCGACAGGGCCGTGAGGAGGAGGACGTCGACGACGGCGATGATCGCGGCCATCGAGATGACCCGGTCGAACTGGACGTAGTCCATGAGCCGCAGGAAGTTCTCCGAGTCGAGCGTGACGAGCAGCTCCTCGACGTCGGCGAACACGTGCATCGAGTCGAGGACGAACCACATCGCCGCCGCCGCGACGACGATGCCGATCCCGACGGCGATCGACAGGAGGAAGGACAGCTTCATCACCGACCACGGGTCCACCCGCGCGACCGACAGGCGCACCCGGCGCGGGCCGGCGGCGGGCCGGGACGCCGGACGCGCCTCACCGGTGGCTGCGGAGGCCTGGGTCTCGCGCTGGGCCGGCTGGGCCGCCTGCTGGGGTGCCGTGGCCGGACCGGAGGTGCTCGTGGCGGAGGCGCCGTAACGGGGAGCCGTGGCCGTGCCGCCGGCGACCCCGGAGGAGCCCGGGCGGACCTGGCTGGTGGCTGTGGCGCTCACCGGTGCGGAGTCGTCGGGACGGGGCACCACGGGGTGCTCCTCCACGCCGCGGGCCGCGGCGAAGCGCTCGGCGAGACTCGTCCGCATCGCGGCACGGTCCTGCTGGGACGGGCGGGGCGACTCACCGTCGGGCGGGGTCACGTCCCCCGCGCCGCCCTGGCCGGGCGTGGTGCTGCTCATGCGTCTCCTCCATCGTCGCCCTCAGCGGGCTCCTCGGTCTCGTCAGGGGTCGACGCTACGCCATCGGCGTCGCGCTCGGCGTTGCGGGCGACGGCGATGATCCGGTCGCCCTTGTCGGGCTTGGCGAAGATGACGCCCTGGGTGTTACGGCCCGTGAGGCTGACCTCAGCCACCGAGGACCGCACGATCTTGCCGCGCTCCATGATGACGAGCACTTCGTCCTCCGGGCTGGTGAGCAGCGCGCTGACGAGGTCGCCGCGTGCCTCGACGAGGTTGGCCACCTTGATGCCCAGCCCGCCGCGGCCCTGGACGCGGTACTCCTCCACGGCAGTGCGCTTGGCGTACCCACCCTCGGTGACGACGAACAACGCCGCGTTCTCGTACCAGGGACGCACGACGTCCATGGCGAGCAGCTCGTCGTCCCCGCGGAACTTCATGCCGGTGACGCCGGAGGTCGAGCGGCCCATCGGCCGCAGCGCCTCGTCGGTCGCGGTGAAGCGGATCGACTGGCCCTTGCGCGAGACGAGCAGCAGGTCGTCCTCGCTGTTGACCAGCTGGGCGGAGACGAGGCGGTCCCGCTCGCCGTCGGCGTCCTCACGGAGGTTGATCGCGATGATGCCACCGGTGCGGTTGGTGTCGTACTCCTGCAGGCGGGTCTTCTTCACCAGGCCCGAGCGGGTGGCGAGGACGAGGTAGTCCGCGTCCTCGTAGCTGCGCAGCGCCACGACCTGCGCGATGCGCTCGTCGGGCTGGAAGGCCAGGAGGTTGGCCACGTGCTGGCCCTTGGAGTCGCGGCCCCCCTCGGGCAGCTCGTACCCCTTGGCGCGGTAGACGCGGCCCATGTTGGTGAAGAACAGCAGCCACTGGTGGGTGGTGGTGACGAAGAAGTGCTCGACGATGTCGTCCTCGCGCAGCTGCGCGCCACGCACGCCCTTGCCGCCGCGGCGCTGGGAGCGGTAGTTGTCCGTCCGCGTGCGCTTGGCGTAGCCGCCCCGGGTGATCGTGACGACCACGTCCTCCTCGGGGATGAGGTCCTCCATCGACATGTCGCCCTCGTAGGGCACGACGGTGGTGCGGCGCTCGTCGCCGTACTTCGCGACGATGGAGCCGAGCTCCTCGGCGACGATGGTCCGCTGGCGCTGCGGGGAGGCGAGGATGTCCTTGAACTCCCGGATCTCCGCCTCGATCTTGTTGTGCTCGTCGATGATCTTCTGGCGCTCGAGGGCCGCGAGGCGGCGCAGCTGCATCGCGAGGATCGCGTCGGCCTGGACCTCGTCGATGTCGAGGAGGTCCATGAGGCCCACCCGTGCGACGTCCCCGCTCTCGGAGGCGCGGATGAGCGCGATGACCTCGTCGAGCATGTCGAGGGCCTTGAGCTGGCCGCGCAGGATGTGGATGCGCTCCTCGGCCCGGTTGAGCAGGAAGCGGGTGCGGCGCACGACGACGTCGATCTGGTGCGTCACCCAGTGGCGGATGAAGGCGTCCAGGCTCAGCGTGCGGGGCACGCCGTCGACGAGGGCGAGCATGTTCGCCGGGAAGTTGTCCTGCAGCTGGGTGTGCTTGTACAGGTTGTTGAGGACGACCTTGGCGACGGCGTCACGCTTGAGCACGATGACGAGGCGCTGGCCGGCGCGGCCGGAGGACTCGTCGCGCATGTCGGCGATGCCCTGGAGGCGCCCGTCGTGGACGAGCGAGGCGATCTTCGTCACGAGGTTGTCCGGGTTGACCTGGTAGGGCAGCTCGGTGACGACGAGGCACTGCCGGCCCTGGATCTCCTCGACGTTGACGACGGCGCGCTGGGTGATGGAGCCGCGGCCGGTGCGGTAGGCGTCCTCGATCCCGCGGCGGCCGAGGATCGTCGCGCCGGTGGGGAAGTCGGGGCCCTTGATGCGCTCCATGAGCGCCTCGAGCAGCTCTTCCTTGCTCGCGTCGGGGTTGTCGAGGAACCACTGGACGCCGGCCGCGACCTCGCGCAGGTTGTGCGGCGGGATGCGGGTGGCCATGCCGACGGCGATGCCCTCGGAGCCGTTGACGAGCAGGTTGGGGAACCGGGCCGGCAGGACGTCCGGCTCCTGGTTCTTGCCGTCGTAGTTGTCGTGGAAGTCGACGGTGGCCTGGTCGATGTCGCGGACCATCTCCATGGCCAGCGGCGCCATCTTGCACTCGGTGTACCGCGGGGCCGCGGCGCCGAGGTTGCCCGCGGAGCCGAAGTTGCCCTGCCCCGCGATGAGCGGGTAGCGCATCGACCACGGCTGCACGAGACGCACGAGGGCGTCGTAGATCGAGGTGTCACCGTGCGGGTGGTACTGCCCCATGACCTCGCCGACGACGCGCGAGCACTTGTTGAACGACGCGTCGGGGCGGTACCCGCCGTCGTACATCGCGTACAGCACGCGGCGGTGGACCGGCTTGAGTCCGTCGCGGACGTCCGGCAGCGCTCGCCCGACGATGACGCTCATCGCGTAGTCGAGGTACGAGCGCTGCATCTCGAGCTTGAGGTCGACCTGCTCGACGTGGTCGATGGGGGGCTGGGTCACTTCGTCCTTCTATCCTTCGGCAGGCAGAGCGGGGCAGGGAGGTCTAGATGTCCAGGAAGCGCACGTCGTGCGCGTTGCGCTGGATGAACTCACGACGGGACTCGACGTCCTCGCCCATGAGCACGGAGAAGACCTCGTCCGCAGCCGCGGCCTCTCCCACCGTGACCTGCCGCAGGGTGCGGGTGTCGGGGTCCATCGTCGTGTCCCACAGCTCCTGCTCGTTCATCTCGCCGAGGCCCTTGTAGCGCTGGATCCCGCTGTCCTTGGGCAGCCGCTTGCCGGCGGCCGCGCCCTCGGCGAGGAGGGCGTCCTTCTCCCGGTCGGTGTACACGTACTCGTGCGCCGAGTTCGTCCACTTGAGGCGGTAGAGCGGCGGCTGGGCGAGGTAGACGTGCCCACCCTCGATGAGGGGGCGCATGTACCGGAAGAGCATGGTGAGCAGCAGCGTGGTGATGTGCTGGCCGTCGACGTCGGCGTCGGCCATGAGGACGATCTTGTGGTACCTCAGCTTGGCGATGTCGAAGTCCTCGCCGATGCCGGTGCCGAAGGCGGTGATGAGCGCCTGGATCTCCTGGTTGCCCAGGGCGCGGTCGAGCCGGGCCTTCTCGACGTTGAGGATCTTCCCGCGCAGCGGCAGGATCGCCTGGTGCTCGGGGTCGCGGCCCTGGACGGCGGAGCCGCCGGCGGAGTCGCCCTCGACGATGAAGATCTCGGACTTTGTGGCGTCGCGGCTCGAGCAGTCCTTGAGCTTTCCGGGCATCGAGGCCGACTCGAGGGCACCCTTGCGGCGCGTGGCCTCACGGGCCTTGCGGGCGGCCATCCGCGCCGCCGCGGCCTGGAGTGCCTTGCGGATGACGTCCTTGGCCTCGTTCGGGTGCGCGTCGAGCCAGTCACCGAGGTGGCTGTAGACGACCTGCTGGACGAAGGTGCGGGCCTCGGTGTTGCCGAGCTTGGTCTTCGTCTGGCCCTCGAACTGCGGCTCGCCGAGCTTGATCGAGATGACCGCGGTCAGTCCCTCACGGATGTCGTCCCCGGTGAGGTTGTCGTCCTTGTCCTTGAGGAGGCCCTTGTCCTTGGCGTACCGGTTGATGAGGGAGGTGAGCGCGGAGCGGAAGCCCTCCTCGTGGGTGCCACCCTCGGAGGTGTTGATGGTGTTCGCGTAGGTGTGGACCGACTCGGAGTACGCGCTCGTCCACTGCATGGCGATCTCGAGGGAGATCTGCCGGCCGGTGTCCTCGGACTCGATATCGATGATCTCGGGGTTGACGAGCTCGACCTTCTTCGCCGAGTTGAGGTGCGCGACGTAGTCACGCAGCCCGTTCTCGTACTGGTAGGTGACCTCCCGGCGGCCGGGGTGGGCGTCGTCGGCGGTGCCCTCGTCGTCGCCGGTGACCTCATCGCCCGCGTCGGTGACGCCGGCGCGCTCGTCGGTGAGGGTGAGGCGCAGGCCCTTGTTGAGGAACGCCATCTGCTGGAAGCGGGCGCGCAGCGTCTCGAAGTCGAAGTCGGTGGTCTCGAAGATGTCGCCGTTGGGCCAGAACGTCACGGTCGTGCCGGTGCGCTCGGTGCTGCCCACCCGCGCGAGGGGTGCGGTGGGGACGCCGTCCTGGTAGCTCTGGCGCCAGATGTCTCCGGCGCGGTGCACCTCGACGTGCAGCCGCGTGGACAGGGCGTTGACGACGGAGACGCCCACACCGTGCAGACCACCGGAGACGGCGTAGCCGCCGCCGCCGAACTTGCCACCGGCGTGCAGGACGGTGAGGACGACCTCGACGGCGGGCTTGCCCTCGGACTCGACGATGTCCACCGGGATGCCGCGGCCGTCGTCGACGACGCGCACGCCGCCGTCGGGCAGGATCGTCACGTCGATGGTGGTCGCGTGGCCGGCGAGCGCCTCGTCGACGGAGTTGTCGACGACCTCGTAGACGAGGTGGTGCAGGCCGCGCTCACCGGTGGAGCCGATGTACATGCCCGGCCGCTTGCGGACGGCCTCGAGGCCCTCGAGAACGGTGATGTTCGTTGCGTCGTAGCCGGCGTCCTGCTGGCTCGTCCCGGGGCTCGGGGGCATCTCGTCAGCCACTGTCTGGGGCTCTCCTCGTCATTCGTCGCGGCGCAGTACCGCATCGTCGCCGGGTCCGGGACGGTGCACCTGGCACCACAGCTGCCCGGGGGTGTGACTCCAGCCGACACCCCGCGGGCGGGGTCACCCGATTCTACTGCGTGGGGGCCCGAATCACCGCATATCCACAAGTTCATCCACAGTGTCATTGGTCGCCCGCGAGCCCTCTCGCGAGCGGCCTCAGCCGTAGGTGTCGCGCGGTCCTCGGCCCCGCACCGACCGCGGCCCGCGCGTCCAGCTCGGCCCACCGGGCCCGCGGATGACGATCTTCTCCACGACGTCCTCGCCGACCTCCTCGGCCAGTCGGCGCTCGAGCTGGGGCTGGAGGAGGCGCAGCTGCGTGGCCCAGGCGGTGGAGTCGGCCCGGACGACGAGCACGGCCTCGTCGAAGGTCTCGACGACGCAGTGGTCGGCGAGCTGGTCGCCGACGATCTCGCGCCATCGTCCGACGACGCCGCCCAGGCTCACCGGTGCGGTCCAGCCGCGCTCGGTGAGGATCTTGTCGACGATCGGGCCGAGCATCTGCGGGTCACGGCGGGAGGGCCCGGAGCCGCTGCCGACGTCCCCGAAGCCCGGCCCCGGCCGGAAGCGGCGCTTGTTGGGGACGGGGCGCCCGGCGGCGCTGCGCCGCAGCCCCTTCGCCGCCGCAGCGGCGCGAGCACGGGCCAGGGCCTGGCTCGCGGCCGACGACGTCGCCTCCTCCTCCGGCTCCTGCTGCTTCTCGTCACTCACGAGTGACCTCGCCCTTGGTGACGGTGAAGCGCGTCCCGCGCAGGGACTCGGGGACATCCTCGGCGACGGCCGCCGTGATGAGAACCTGCTCGGCACCGCCCACCATGGTGGCCAGCCGCTCGCGCCGGCGGACGTCGAGCTCGGCGAAGACGTCGTCGAGGATGAGCACGGGTCCGCCGTCGTCGTCGTCCGAGAGCACGTCGAAGGAGGCGAGCCGGAGGGCCAGGGCGTAGGACCACGACTCCCCGTGGCTGGCGTAGCCCTTGGCGGGGAGCCCGCCGAGGGTGAGGACGAGGTCGTCCCGGTGCGGGCCGACGAGGCTCACGCCGCGGTCGATCTCCTTGTCCCGGACCCGGGCCATCGCCTCGACGAGCCGCTCCTCGAGCTGGGCCACGTCGGTGAGCGCGCTCTCCTCCTCGGGGGTGGCCTCGCCCTCGCTGTCGAGGCCGAGGAGCGCCGACCGGTAGCCGAGGTGTGCCTCGCCCTGCCCGGCGCTGACCTGCTCGTAGGCCTGCGCCGTCTGAGGGCGCAGCCGGTGGAGGAGGTCGATGCGGGCGGCGGTGATCTCCGCGCCCGCCGCGGCGAGGTGGCGGTCCCACACGTCGAGGGTGGACAGGTCCGGGCTGGAGCCGCGGCGGCGGGCGGCCCCGGCGGTCTTGAGGAGCGCACCGCGCTGGCGCAGGATCTTGTCGTACTCGCTGCGGACGCCGGCCAGCCGCGGGGTGAGGAGCACGAGGAGGTCGTCGAGGAAGCGGCGGCGCGCCTGGGGGTCGCCCTTGACGAGCTCGAGGTCCTCGGGCGCGAAGACGACGCTGCGCACGATGCCCAGGACGTCGCGGGTCCGGCTGACCGGCGCCCGGTTGAGACGCGCCCGGTTGGCCTTGCCCGCGACGATCTCGAGCTCGACGAGGGTCTCGCGTCCCCCGCGGTTGGCCTTGGCACGCACGACGGCGCCGCCCGTCCCGTGCCGCACGAGGGCGGCGTCGGAGGCGACGCGGTGGCTGGAGAAGGTCCCGAGGTAGGCGACGGCCTCGACGATGTTCGTCTTGCCCTGGCCGTTGTGGCCGACGAAGGCGGTGACGCCCGGGTCTAGCGCGAGGACCAGCTCGGTGTAGGAGCGGAAGTCGTGCAGGGAGAGGTTGGAGACGTACATCCTCAGCGCTCGTCGGCGCGACGGACCGCGTGTCCCCCGAACTCCTCGCGGAGGGCGGCGATCGCCTTCATGGCGGGAGACTGCTCCTGCCGGGAGGCGAAGCGGGCGAAGAGCGCGGCGGCGATGGTCGGGGCGGGCACGGCGTTGTCGATGGCTTCCTCGAGGGTCCAGCGCCCCTCGCCGGAGTCGTTGGCGTAGTCGTCGACGCTCGCGAGGCCCGGGTCGCCCTCGAGGGCGTCGACGAGCAGCTCGAGGAGCCACGAGCGGACGACGGTGCCGCGCTGCCACGCGCGGAGCACGGCCGCGACGTCCGGGACGAGGTCGGAGCGCGAGGCGATGATCTCGTAGCCCTCGGCGTAGGCCTGCATGAGCCCGTACTCGATGCCGTTGTGGACCATCTTGGAGAAGTGCCCGGCGCCGACGCCGCCGGCGTGGACGAAGCCCTCCTCGCGCGGCCCGTCGGGGCGCAGGGCGTCGAAGATCGGCATCGCGCGCTCGACGTCCTCGGCGCTGCCGCCGACCATCGTGCCGTAGCCGTACTCACGGCCCCACACGCCGCCGGAGATACCGGCGTCGATGTAGCCGATGCCGCGCTCGGCGAGCATGGCCGCGTTGGTCTGGTCGTCGCGGTAGTAGGAGTTGCCGCCCTCGATGACGAGGTCCCCGGCGCCCAGCCGGGTGGCCAGCTCCTCGAGGACCGTCAGGGTCGGCGCACCCGCGGGGACCATGATCCACACGACGCGGCTGCCGGCCGGCAGCGCCTCGGCGAGCTCGGCGAGGGAGGCGACGTCGCTGATCTCCGGGTTCGTGTCGTACCCGGTGACGGTGTGCCCGGCGGCCTCGATGCGCTGGCGCATGTTGCCGCCCATCTTGCCCAGGCCAACCATGCCGATGTGCATGTCTGCTCCCCTCGTGGACGGCTGCGTCGAACGTACCCGGAGCGCGGCTACCCGGCGAACCGGATGGGCATGAGGAGGTAGCGGAACTCGTCCTCGCTCTCCCCCTCGGCGCTGCCCTGACCGGTCATGACGGCCGGCTTGCTCGGGTGGGTGAAGGACAGCCGCACGAAGTCGGTCGTCAGCGCTCCCAGGCCGTCGAGCAGGTAGTGCGGGTTGAAGGCCGTGACGATGTCCTCGCCGACGAGCGTGGCCTCGAGGACCTCCGAGGCCTGCGCGTCCTCACCCTGGCCGGCCTCGAGGACGACCTGCCCGTCGGAGAAGCTCAGGCGGATGGGGGTGTTGCGCTCGGCGACGAGCGAGACGCGGCGGGCGGCCTCGACGAGCGCGGCGGTGGCGACGACGGCGTGGGTGGTCGTCTCGTCCGGGAAGAGACGACGCACGGGCGGGTAGTCACCCTCGACGAGCAGCGACGTGGTCTGCCGGCCACCGGCAGCGAAGCCGACGAGCGAGGCGGACTCGCCCCCGAGGGCGACGTCGACGCTGCCGGCGCTGGTGAGCGACTTGGCGACGTCGGACAGCGTGCGGGCCCGGACGAGGGCGACGGAGGAGATCGACGGGTCAGTCGGGTGCCAGCTGAGCTCACGCATGGCCAGGCGGTAGCGGTCGGTCGCCATGAGCGTGAGCTTCTCGCCCTCGATCTCGACGCGGACGCCGGTGAGGAGCGGCAGCGTCTCGTCGCGGCTCGCGGCGATGCTCACCTGCGCCACCGCCTCGGTGAGGACGTCGGCGTCGATGGTGCCGGAGAGCTCGGGCATGGCCGGCAGCGCCGGGTAGTCCTCCACCGGCATCGTGAGCAGCGTGAAACGGCTGGCGCCGCAGCGGAGCACGACCTTGGTGCCGTCCAGGGTGAGGTCCACGGGCTTCGCCGGCAGGGCCTTGGCGATGTCGGCGAGGAGGCGGCCCGAGACGAGGACGACACCGGCCTCCTCGACCGCCGCGGGGACCGCGGAGCGGGCCGAGACGTCGTAGTCGAAGGTCGACAGGGTGAGGGACCCCTCGCTGCTCGCCTCCAGGCGGACACCGGCGAGCACCGGGACCGGCGGCCTTGCCGGAAGGGAGCGAGCTGTCCAGGCGACGGCCTCGGCAAGGACGTCCCGTTCGACCCTGAGCTTCACGATTGTTGACCTCTCTCGGAGCGTGACGGCGCAGCGCATGGTGCTGCGCACGGGAAACCTTACGCGAGTGCACCGACGCTCAGGACGCGAGTGGGATGCCATCGCCCGGCCAGATCTTGTTATTCACAAGCGATTTGGAAGTGGGGTCTCGTCTTCGTCATCGGTGGTGTGGACACTGTGGACATCTCACGTCCGTGCAGGTCACCGCGGTAGCCGGGCTGTGTGGGGCGGTGCTGGTCGTCCTGTGGAGGACGAGCCGTCGCAGTGGATTGTTGTCATTGCCCTCGGCGTCATCCACCGACGGGGGACGGTCTGTCCACTGACAAGTTTCCGCTGTCCACGTCAATCCACAGACTTGTCCACAGCTGTGCATTGGGCCGCAGAGCACATTTCCTTCGTCCAGCGCCGCCGTACGGCGAGGGCAGCGAGCGCCGTGGTCCGCGAGTAGCGCACCCCGCTGTGGGCAGCACGAAGTGACCTGCGTGACGACGTGCCGCCGTCGAGCAGGTCACTGAAGGGTCGAGCGGCTCAGCCGCCGGTGCGTGCCTTCTGCTTGATCCGGTTGGTGAGCTCGGTGACCTGGTTGAAGGTCGAGCGCTTCTCCGCCATCTGCTCGCGGATCTTGCGGTTGGCGTGCATGACCGTCGTGTGGTCGCGGCCGCCGAAGAGCTGGCCGATCTTCGGCAGGGAGAGCTCGGTCAGCTCACGGCACAGGTACATGGCGATCTGGCGGGCGTTGACGAGGACACGGGAGCGGTCGGCGCTGCACAGGGCGTCGATCGACACGGAGAAGTAGTCCGCCGTCTGGCCCATGATCAGCGTCGGGGTGATGTCCTCGCCGTCGGTGTCGGTGATGAAGTCCTTGAGGACCATGACGGCGAGCGACTCGTCGACCGGCTGACGGTTGAGGTTGGCGAAGGCGGTGACCCGGATGAGGGCGCCCTCGAGCTCACGGATGTTCGTCGAGATCCGCGAGGCGATGTAGGAGAGGACGGCGTCGTCGATCTCGAGGTTCTCGTTGTTCGCCTTCTTGCGGAGGATCGCGATCCGGGTCTCGAGGTCCGGCGGCTGCACGTCGGTGAGCAGGCCCCACTCGAAGCGCGAACGCATGCGGTCCTCGAAGCCGTTGAGCTGCTTGGGCGCGAGGTCGGAGGTGATGACCACCTGCTTGTTCGCGTTGTGCAGCGTGTTGAAGGTGTGGAAGAACTCCTCCATCGTCTGTTCCTTGCCCTGAAGGAACTGGATGTCGTCGATGAGGAGGACGTCGACCTCGCGGTAGCGACGCTGGAAGGCCTCGGCCTTGTCGTCGCGGATCGAGTTGATGAAGTCGTTGGTGAACTCCTCGGAGTTCACGTAGCGCACGCGGACACTGGGGTCCAGGCTCCGGGCGTAGTGCCCGATCGCGTGGAGCAGGTGGGTCTTGCCAAGCCCGGAGCCGCCGTAGATGAACAGCGGGTTGTAGGCGCGGGCCGGCGACTCGGCGACGGCCGTCGCGGCCGCGTGGGCGAAGCGGTTGCTCGAGCCGATGACGAAGGTCTCGAAGGTGTACTTCGGGTTGAGCCGGGCGGCGTCCGCCTCCGCGACCGCCGAGGCGCGCCGGGCAGCGGCGCGCGTCTCCTGGGGGGTGGGCGGCGCGGGGGCGTCGTCGGGGGTGTCGGCGCTGGGGACGCGCGGTGACGTCTCCTCCAGCGTGGGGTCGACGGTGACGGCGAAGCGGACGGCCGAGCCGAAGGCCTCGGTCAGCGCCTCGGTGAGGGCGACCCGGGCGCGCGTCTCGAGGAAGTCCTTGGCGAAGTCGCTGGGGACCGCGAGGAGGAGGGTGCCGTCGACGGCGCCGAGGGGACGGGTGAGCCGGATGAAGGCACGCTGGGCGCCGCCGATGTCCCCACTCTCGGTGAGGATGTCCACGGCACGTGCCCAGACGTCGGTGATGTCGTCGTTCTCGGGCACAGCGGTCCTCTCTAGCAGCGGGCAGAGCCACGAGTGTCGCACCTCGCCCCTCGATCCACATAGATATCCACAGATGTGCAGAAGGGGCGTGAGGGACGGCATACTCGGGCGCTCGGAGGTCGGATTGACCGGCGTTCTCCCGCTCGCGTATCGTGGCCAAGCCGTCCTGACGGCTCTTCCGTGGTGCCTGCGCACCGCTTCTGTAGTGCGGAGGAGCGGCGCAGCCGCGCATCTGCTGCCCAGCCGCAGCGTAGACAACCGACGTTTTGGAGTACTGCCGTGAGCAAGCGGACTTACCAGCCGAACAACCGGAAGCGTGCCAAGGTGCACGGGTTCCGGCTGCGCATGCGCACGCGCGCCGGGCGCGCCATCCTCGGCGCCCGTCGTCGCAAGGGCCGCGAGAAGCTCTCGGCC
Source organism: Oceanitalea stevensii (assembly GCF_014837105.1). Lineage (GTDB taxonomy): Bacteria > Actinomycetota > Actinomycetes > Actinomycetales > Actinomycetaceae > Oceanitalea > Oceanitalea stevensii. The sequence goes on from NZ_JACSPO010000002.1 coordinate 128,783, forward strand.
TGAGTCGTGCTGCCGCCGCAGCACCGGATGCGTCGGTCGGAGGACTTCACCGACGCGGTGCGCGGTGGTGCTCGCAGCGGCACGCGCCGCCTAGTCGTCCACCTTCGGTCCGCCGAGAATGCCGCACCGGCCGCGCCGCGTGCGGGTCTCGTCGTGTCCAAGGCGGTCGGCAACGCGGTGGAGCGCAACCAGGTCAAGCGCCGGTTGCGCGGACTGCTCGCCTCCCGGATCAGCGCCCTGCATGACGGCGACAAGCTCGTCGTGCGGGCGCTTCCGGCTGCCCGCGGGGCGTCGAGCGCGGCGCTCGGGGCGGACCTCGACACGGCGCTGAGCGGTGCGCGCCGACGGGGAGCGCGACGATGAGTGGCCGCCTGAGCGGTCTCCTGGGCCGGGGCCTCGCTCTGCTCGTGCGCGGCTACCAGCTCATCGTCTCTCCCTGGTTCGGGCCGACGTGCCGCTACTACCCCTCGTGCTCCGCGTACGCGGTGACGTCCTTGCGACGGCACGGTGCGGTGCGTGGGCTCGCTCTCGCCGTCTGGCGACTGCTGCGCTGCAACCCCTGGAGCCGGGGCGGGGTCGACCACGTCCCGCAAGCCGGCGAGCCGATGCCGTGGTCAAGACGCGACGCCCGACCACGTACCCTCGGTGTAGCTGCCGGTGGGGCGCGTGTGACCGACGCGCCGGAAGACTTCTAGGAGACGACCCGCATGGGTGCCTTTGACACGATCCTGTACCCCATCAAGTGGGTCGTCGCGTGGATTCTCTACCTCTTCCACGAGCTGTGGACCTTCGCCGGCCTCGACCCGGCGAGCGGGTGGACGTGGGCGCTGTCGATCGTCGGGCTGACGGTCCTCATGCGCATCTTCCTCATCCCGCTGTTCTTCAAGCAGATCAAGGCGTCTCGCGGCATGCAGGTCCTGCAGCCCGAGCTGCAGAAGCTGCAGAAGAAGTACAAGGGCAAGAACGACCCTGCGTCGCGTCAGCAGATGCAGTCCGAGATGATGGCGCTGTACCAGAAGCACGGGACGAACCCGTTCGCCTCCTGCCTGCCGATCCTCGCGCAGTCCCCCATCTTCTTCGCCCTGTTCCGGGTGCTCTACTCGATGCCGCAGATCGCCGACGGCACCTACCGCGACGGGCAGCCGCTGGGGCCGATCGATCAGGCCGCGGCCTCGCAGTTCCTCGACGCGACGCTGCTCGGGGCGCGACTGTCACAGTCCTTCCTGGGTGAGGGAGCGACGCTCAACGTCCGGATCCTCACGGCCGTGCTCATCGTTCTCATGTCGGTGACGACGTTCACCACGCAGCGGCAGCTGACGATGAAGAACATGCCGCAGAGCGCGCTGGACAACCCGATGGCCAAGCAGCAGCGCATGCTCATGTACTTGATGCCGCTGATCTTCGCCTTCTCCGGCGTGTACTTCCCGATCGGTGTCCTCATCTACTGGCTCACGACGAACCTGTGGACGATGGGCCAGCAGTTCTACACGATCCGCAAGATGCCGGCAGCCGGATCCGAGGCCGAGAAGCGCTTCAAGGAGCGTGAGCGCGCGAAGCTCGAGCGGAAGGCCGCCCGCAAGGGTGTGCCGTTGGAGGAGCTCCTCCCCGAGCCGCCGGAGCCGGAGCGGCCGGTGCAGCGCGGCCAGCGCGTGCAGCCCAAGCGCAAGGACCGCCAGCGCCGCCCGGGCACACCGGGTGCCACGGGCTCCGAGGCGCAGACGGGTGCCAGTGCCGCGTCCCCGGACGACGCTGCCGAGGTCGAGACAACGGAGACGCCGACCCCGGCTGGTGCGACGGGCGAGGGTAAGACACCCCAGCAGCGCGCTGCCGAGCGCCATGCGAAGCGAGCGGCCCAGCGTCGGGCCGAGATCGAGCGCCGTGGCAAGGGCCCCGGCAAGTCGAGCAAGTAGAGACCTGTTCAGTGCCCGGGGCGACGGGCCGAGAGAGAAGGATCAACCCGTGAGCGAGCAAGACGTGCAGACCGACGACACGACGTCGGAGCAGGGCGCGACGACGGCTGAGACGACATCCACTGAGCGCACCGCCGCGCCGACGAGCGTGAAGCGCCTCGAGGAGGAGGGCGAGATCGCCGCCGACTACCTCGAGGAGCTGCTCGACATCGCAGATCTCGACGGCGACATCGACCTCTCGATCGACCACGGCCGAGCCGCGGTGGAGATCGTCAACGAGGGCGGGTCCGACCGTGAGCTCCAGCGGCTGGTGGGCAAGGACGGCGAGGTGCTCGACGCGCTCCAGGAGCTGACCAGGCTCGCGGTCCAGGCGCGCACGGGCGAGCGCAGCCGGCTCATGCTCGACATCGCCGGCCACCGGCGTGGACGCCGCGCCGAGCTCACCGCCGTTGCCGAGGAAGCTATCACGAAGGTCAAGGCCGGGGCAGCGAAGGTGGCGCTCGAGCCGATGAACCCGTTCGAGCGCAAGGTCGTTCACGACGCCGTCGCTGCAGCGGGACTCGTCAGCGACTCCGAGGGCGTCGAGCCGAACCGGCACGTCGTCATCTCGCAGGTCTAATCGTCACCTGTAGATGAACGTTCCCGAGGGTGCTGCGCCTGTCGAGCCTGTCCCGGCTTCGGCGGCCGGTGTCTTCGGGGACGCGTGGCCACAGGTTGAGCAGTTCGCGGCGATGCTCGTCGCCGAAGGCGAGCTCCGCGGGCTGATCGGACCGAGAGAGCTCCCCAGGCTGTGGACTCGGCACCTGCTCAACTCGAGCCCGGTCGCCCCGTTCGTGGACGCAGGTGTGCGGTTCGCCGACATCGGATCCGGGGCCGGCTTCCCTGGAGTCGTCGTCGCGATCATGCGACCCGATCTCGATGTGCACCTCATCGAGCCGATGGAGCGGCGCACCACCTGGCTCGAGGACGTCGCGCGCGAGCTGTCGCTCAGCAACGTCTCGGTCGTGCGCGCACGCGCTGAAGAGCTCCACGGCACGGCGAGCTACGACGCTGTGAGTGCGCGGGCTGTCGCGGCTCTCAAGAAGCTCGTCCCGTGGGCGGCACCGCTCATCGCGCCCGGCGGTCGGCTCGTGGCACTGAAGGGCGAGCGTGCTGCGCTGGAGGTAACCGAGGCGGAGAAGGTGTTGCGCAAGCACAAGCTCACCGACACCTCCGTTCACGAGGTTCTGGTGCCGGGGACCGACGAGCCGACGAGAGTCGTGACGGCACAGCGCGTACGCTGAGCTGCGTCGAAGCGGCTGGGGGTTGGCAGCGGCACGGCGCGCTGTAGCGGCGGGCCGACCCGTCCGCTCGTTCGTCGAGCGTTTCACGTGGAACCACGCAGTCCTCGTTGTGTCAGGTGTCTACGCCAGCGCGCTCTGGGCGGCTTCGCGGCTACGGAGGCGCGCTTCGGGACGACCTGCGAGCCGCAGTCGGCGCGCCGTTGCGATTGCCCAGTGCTGGCTGTTCTGTTTCACGTGAAACAGAGCGAGGACAACCGTGACGGGGCGCTATCCCGGCGGCGGGTAGGCGCCCCTACCGAGGTCCCGCACTTCAAGTGGCGCTCTTAACAGGGGATCTGACGCCGCCTTCGACGTTGTGCGCGTAGGTGCTCGCTTTGAGGCGGTCGTCCATAGCGACACGAAGGCTGGCGGCCCGCGGGACCGAAGGCGAGCACGAAATGGGTCCCTAGTGTGGAACTCCGGAGATGACGCGACGTGCTGCCCTGGAGACGCTCGCAAGTCGGCCCAGACGTGGCGGTGGCCGTCCGTTTCCGTCTTTCTGACCACTACACCGGCTTCAGCGAGCGTGGGCGAAGCGCGGTTTCACGTGAAACCGCCCCTCGCGGAACCGACGCGATACGCATGCCGAACTGACCTCGACCGCGCGTGGTGAGCGGCTCCAAGCGGTGGAGCACTTGATCCGCGACGCAGCGAGCGACGGCCTTCGCGCGCGTACGAGCGCCACGATTCTCTCCGGGTCGGCTGCGCAAAGGGCAGGAGCCGAGGGACCGATCAGGATGGTTCATCCGGCCAGACGGCGAACGCTGCTGTTAGAGCACCAGGCGCCTCCGCAGCCGTGCAACGGTGCGGCGCGGGCCATCCCTGCTGCTACACTACCCGCCCGGCAGCGGCCCCTCCAGCAGGATGAGCTCACCGCCCGACGCATGCCAAATCGTCGCTCGGGGCGCCCGCAGCGGTTGTCGATACGCGCATCGCTCTCGCTCTTGTGAGGCGCCAGGGGCTCAACCAATTCGCCGTCGTCTCTGTGTGCAGCCCATCCTGCCTGTGCGTGCGATTTGGCTCGGCTCAGCGTGGATCTGTGGGCTACGTCGGTGGCGTTCAACCGGAGGTTCGAGCGCGGGCCTCAACTCGTGGCCGGTGTTTCACGTGGAACGCAACTGCCTATGAGGAGGAGCGGTCTACCTGGAGAGGCGCCCATTCGGGTCCCAGTGTGTCCAGTGCCGCCTGCGTTCTCCCAGCAAGAATCCAATGGTGCGACTCGAGGGGACGCTGTGCGCTCGAGGCCGCGCAGGCAGTATGGGTCTTACAGAGGACGGTCGTTTCCTGGATTGTTGTTTCACGGGCATCGACTCGCCGACCTCGGCAGTATGAACTCACGCAGAAGGACGCCGGCCGCCCTGAGCTTCGGAGACTCCCAATGTTCGTTTCACGTGAAACCACCCCTCTACCTAACTCGGGGCGTCCCCTAGGAGGGCGCGGTCGGCTCCAGGGACGGTCCGCCCATGCCGTTGTTTCACGTGAAACGGTGCGGCTCTGAGGTTCAAAGGCTCTGCAGAGGGATCGGGCACACCACTCGCGCCACGTCGAGATCCGGGCGGGCCACGCCGAGCCCTGTGACGGTTCCGCGTAACGCTCTTGCGGTCGGATTCACGTGACACGCTCGCGGTCGGACGGACCGCTCGTGGAGAGGGCCGTCCCACTCAGGGCCTGACATGCAGACGCTGCACACCCGGCCGGGAGTCGGCGTCGCTTTGCTCCTGTCCGTGCTCGTTTCCGAACACTGAGACGCAATAGCGGTCGCATGGAACTCTAAGGAGGTTCTCGCCAGCCTCCCCGCTCACCAGAGGCCTTGAGCTCTCGGGGACCGCGATCGCCGTGGCGGGCACCAAGGAAGGCGGTTCAACGCGAGTGCGGTGTGATCCCGCCAAGCTCGGGCAGGGCCGTCCACAGTCGCCGCGAGCGCGTTGCTGCGGCGGGCCGGCTGGGTCGCACAGCCCGGCAATCACAGGCCGATACTTGGCCGCCGTGTTTCACGTGGAACACGCCACCTGCGCCGCGACCAGCGGGCACGAGGACGCGTAGGCCCGCCCGTTTCACGTGAAACTGACACCGCTATCCACAGCGGCGCGAGTCGGTGCACCGAGTCCCCGCCGCCGCGGGATAGGCTACGAACAGGCGCAACAACTGCGATTCGAGGGGTACGTGTGACGGAGTCGGACGACACGACCGCCATGGCAAACGGTGCCGTGACGAGCGATCAGCAAGACCACGCAACACGCAGCCTGCTTGGAGGGCTGGGCCACTTCGACGACTCCACCCCGCTGGCTGCACAGCTTGCTGAGGACGCACGGAGGCGGATTGCGCTCGAGGGGAAGACCTTCCCCCGCCCCCGCGAGACGCGCATCCTCACCGTGGCGAACCAGAAGGGCGGAGTCGGGAAGACGACGACGACCGTGAATCTCGCCGCGGCACTGGCGACGGGCGGCCTGCAGGTCCTTGTCATCGACAACGACCCCCAGGGCAACGCGTCGACGGCCTTGGGCATCGACCACCACGCGGGGACACCGTCGACCTATGACGTGCTCATCGACGACGTGCCGTTCTCCGAGGTCGTCCAGCCCTGTCCCGATGTCGAGGGCCTCTTCTGCGCGCCCGCCACGATCGACCTCTCCGGTGCAGAGATCGAGCTCGTCTCCATGGTCGCGCGCGAGAACCGTCTACGGAACGCGATCACGGCTCTCCTGGCGAGCCAGACCGACGAGGAGCGGTACGACTACGTCTTCATCGACTGCCCGCCAAGCCTCGGACTCCTCACGGTCAACGCTTTCGTTGCTGCGCGTGAAGTGCTCATCCCGATCCAGTCGGAGTACTACGCGCTCGAGGGGCTGAGCCAGCTGCTGCGCAACATCGAGCTGATCCGCGGACACCTCAACCCTACGCTACATGTGTCGACGATCTTGCTCACGATGTTCGACAAGCGCACCAACCTGTCGCGACAGGTCGCGGACGAGGTCCACACGCACTTCCCCGAGCAGACCCTCGAGGTCTCGATCCCCAGGTCGGTGAGGATCTCCGAAGCCCCGTCCTACGGGCAGACGGTCCTCACCTATGACCCTGGCTCGACCGGCGCCCTCGCCTACCGGGCGGCCGCGCAGGAGATCGCGTCGCGCGCCGAGACCGCGAGCACCACCCCATCAGCACAGCCCAGCGGGGCGCACCGTACGGAGGATGTCCATGAGTGAGAAGCGACGCGGCCTGGGCAAGGGTCTCGGTGCGCTGATTCCGAACGCGCCCACGGAGGGCCGGCCGGTGGACGTCTTCTTCCCCGACCAGCGCACCGAGCGTGGCCCCAGGTCGGCCCAGGCGACCGCGCCCGCAGCCGCACGCGAGTCCCAGGAGGCCGCGACTCCCTCGGCGCCTACCCGCAAGGCAGGTCCCACCGGCGCGACGTCCACGAAGACGGCTCCCAAGTCACGCAAGCGCGCCTCGATCCCCAAGGACACGGTCACCCCCCGTCGCAAGGCGACCGCCGACTCCCCCAGCGCCGCCACGCCCGCCCCGGCGGCCCCGCCCGAGCCTGAGGCCCAGCCCGTCGTTCGTGAGGAGCCGGTGGCGCCCGCCGAGGCGACGACCGAGGACTCGCTCGTCCCGGTCCCTGGTGCCACCTTCGCCGAGATCACGGTCGACGACGTCGTCGCCAACCGGCGGCAGCCGCGGCAGGTCTTCGACGAGGACGAGCTCGAGGAGCTCGCGGCGTCGATCCGCGAGGTGGGCGTGCTCCAGCCCATCGTCGTGCGCGCCCTTCCCGAGGGCGAGGAGGCACGCTACGAGCTCATCATGGGCGAGCGGCGCTGGCGCGCGTCCCAGCTCGCCGGGAACGCGACCGTCCCGGCCATCATCCGCGAGGTCGAGGACGACGACCTCCTGCGTGACGCCCTCCTCGAGAACCTCCACCGCGCGCAGCTCAACCCCCTCGAGGAGGCTGCTGCCTACCAGCAGCTGCTCGAGGACTTCTCCTGCACCCACGAGGAGCTCGCCTCCCGGATCGCCCGCTCACGGCCGCAGATCTCCAACACGCTGCGCCTGCTCAAGCTGCCCCCGCTCGTCCAGCGGAGGGTGGCTGCCGGGATCCTCACGGCCGGCCACGCCCGTGCCCTCCTGGGCCTGTCCGACCCCGCCGCCATGGAGCGGCTGGCCCAGCGCATCGTCGCCGAGGGGCTGAGCGTCCGGACCACCGAGGAGATCGTCGCCCTCGGTGACGAGCCGACGGCACCGGAGATGCGCCGTCGGCCGCGGGCCGGCGCCTACACCGCCGAGCTCAACGAGATCGCCACGCGCCTGGCGGACCGCTTCGACACCCGGGTCAAGATCGGGATGGGCCAGCGCAAGGGCAAGATCAACATCGAGTTCGCCAGCATCGAGGACCTCAACCGCATCCTCGACGTGCTCGCCCCGTCCGTGGAGCGACCGCGGCTCGACGACGCCGCCTCCTGAGCCGGTGCCGCGTCCCCTCCCAGGCCGGGAGGGGACCCGGCGGTGTCAGGAACGCGCAGCCGCGGCGCGGACGAGCTCGACGAGGAGCTCGGTGAAGCTCGGCCCGCCCTGAGCGGCCCAGGCCTGCGCCGCCTGGGGGTAGAGCGAGGTCTCCGTCATCCCCGGGGCGACGTTCATGTCGAGGAACCAGGGCGTGCCCTCGGCGTCGACGACGAGGTCGGTCCGGGACAGGTCACGCAGCCCGAGCGCCCGGTGGGCGGCCACAGCGGCGTCACAGGCCGCCTGCGTGGTCGCCGCGTCCAGACGCGCGGGGACGAAGTACTCGGTACGCCCGGCGTTGTAGCGGGCGTCGTAGTCGTAGGGACCGTCGGTGACGATCTCGACCGGCGGCAGCGCCACCGGTCCGTCCGCCGTCTCGACGACGGACACCGCCACCTCCGTCCCCACGACAGCCCGCTCGACGAGCGCGGAGTTGCCGTAGGAGAAGCAGGCGACCATGGCGTCGGGCAGGTCCTCGGCCCGCTCGACGACGGTGACACCCAGCGCGGAGCCGCCGTCCTCCGGCTTGACCACGAGCGGCAGCCCGAGCCCGGCGAGGGCTGTGGACAGCACGGGGGCGGAGCCGATCTCGTGGAACAGTCCGCGGGGCAGGGTGACGAACGCGGGCGTGGCGACGCCGGCGGCCGCGACGATCGCCTTGGCGACCGGCTTGCGGGAGGCCAGCCGGCACGGGCCGGACGTGCTGCCCACGTAGGGGATGTCGAGGAGCTCGAGCAGCCCGCGGATGGAGCCGTCCTCCCCGGTGGAGCCGTGGACGAGCGGGAGGACGACGTCGGGGCGGTTCTCGCGCAGGTGGGGCAGCAGCTCGGCGTCGAGGTCCCGCACCTCCACGGTGAGGCCGGCGTCCCGCAGGAGCTGGGCCACGCGGCGTCCCGAGCGCAGCGACACGTCGCGCTCGTGGGACAGGCCGCCGGCGAGGACGAGGACTCGCAGGTCTGCAGGCACGGTCTCGGCAGTGGTCATGGTGGCTCCGCTCTGTGTCAGGCCTGGTCGGGGCTCGGGGTGTCGACGAGGTGCTCGCCCTGGGCACGGGTCCCGGCCGTCCCGAACATCTCGGTGAGCTCGAGCTCGGCCCGCACCACGCCAGCCAGGCGTCGCACACCCTCACGGATGCGCTCCGGCGTCGGGTAGCAGAAGGACAGGCGCATGTGGTCCGAGCCCTGGCCGTCGGCGTAGAACGCGGTCCCGGACACGTAGGCGACGAGGTTGGTGACGGCGCGGGGCAGCATCGCCTTGGCGTCCAGACCCGGCGGCAGGGTCACCCACGTGTAGAAGCCGCCGGCGGGGACGGTCCAGCGGGCCTCGGGCAGGTACTCCGTGAGCGCCGACATCATCGCGTCGCGGCGGGTGCGGTACTCCTCGCGGAACTGCTTGACCTGCCCGTACCAGTCGTAGCCCTCGAGGTAGGAGGTGATCGACAGCTGGCTGAAGCGCGACGGGGACAGGATGGCCGCCTCGCTGGCCAGCACGAGCTTCTCGCGGACCGCGTGCGGCGCAGCCGCCCACCCCACCCGGTAACCCGGGGCGAAGGTCTTGGAGAAGGAGCCGAGGTACACGACGCCGTCGGGGTTGTAGCTCTTGAGCGAGGGCAGCGGGTCGCCGTCGAAGCCGAGCAGGCCGTAGGGGTTGTCCTCGAGGATGAGGACGCCGTGACGGCGGCAGATCTCCACGACCTGCGGGCGCCGCTCCTCCGTGAGCGTGACACCGGCGGGGTTGTGGAAGTTCGGGACCGTGTAGAGCATCTTGACGCGGCGTCCCTCGGCGGCCAGGCGCCGCAGGGTCGACTCCAGCTCCTCGGGGACGAGCCCGTGCTCGTCCATCGGGACGTGGACGATGTCGGCCTGGTAGGCGCGGAAGACGCCCAGTGCCCCGACGTAGCTCGGTGCCTCGGCGACGACGACGTCACCCGGGTCGATGAAGACCTCGGTCACGAGGTCCAGCGCCTGCTGCGACCCGGTGGTGACGACGACGTCGTCCGGGTGGGCGTGGACGTGGTCGTAGCGCATGACCTCGACGATCTGCTCACGCATGGCGACCTCGCCCTGGCCGCTGCCGTACTGCAGCGCCTCCGGCCCGCGGTCACGGAGCAGCTTGGCCGTCATGTCGGCGAGGAAGTCGATCGGCAGCCCGGAGATGTTCGGCATCCCCCCGGCCAGCGAGACGACCTCGGGGCGGCTGGCGACGGCGAAGAGCGCCCGGATCTCCGAGGAACGCATCCCGTGGGCGCGCTCGGCGTAGGAGTCGAACCACGGGTCCAGCCGTGTTCCGGCGGCCTCACGGCCTCCGCCGGGGGTCCGGGGCTCGGGGTTCGTCATGTGGGTGCCTCCTCCTGCGCGCTCGTCGACGCGTGTGCCAGGCTACGCCGCCCGCGGGGCGCTTCGGCGCACCCGCTCAGGGAACGAGCGTGGCGAGCTGGGCCGCGAGGGCCGGCTTGGGCCGTGCCCCGACCATCGAGGACACCGGCTCACCGTCCCGGAAGAGGATCATGGTGGGCAGCGAGACGATGCCGTAGGCCTGCATGGTGTCGGGGTTCTCGTCGACGTCCAGGGCGACGACGCGCAGCCGGTCCCCGTACTCGACGGCGAGCTCGGAGAGCACCGGCGCGAGCTTGAGGCAGGGCTGGCACCACGACGCCCAGAAGTCGACGAGCACGGGTCCGGAGGCGCCCAGCACCTCGGTGGCGAAGGTGTCGTCGGTCACCTGCGCCACCGAGGAGGAGGACGGCCTCACAGCGAGACGGCGCCCTGCGGGGTCTGGGACGCGTCGGTGGCCGGCTCGGCGGCCTCGCCCAGGGCGGCGAGGTAGCGCTCGGCGTCCAGGGCCGCGGCGCAGCCGGTCCCGGCGGCGGTGATGGCCTGGCGGTAGGTGTGGTCCACGGCGTCGCCGCAGGCGAAGACGCCGGGGACGTTCGTGGCGGTGGAGGGGGAGGTGACGACGATGTAGCCGCTGTCGTCGAGCTCCACCTGGCCGACGAGCATGTCGGTGCGCGGGACGTGGCCGATCGCGACGAACAGGCCGGTCGCGTCCAGCGGCCGCTCCTCGCCGGTGACGGTGTCGCGCAGGGTGAGACCGGTGACCTTGTCGGTGCCGTGGATGGCGGTGATCTCGCTGTTCCACGCGAACTCGATCTTCGGGTTCGACATCGCGCGGTCGGCCATGATCTTCGAGGCGCGCAGCTCGTCACGGCGGTGCACGACGGTGACCTTGGAGGCGAACTTCGTGAGGAAGGTGGCCTCCTCCATCGCGGAGTCCCCACCGCCGGCGACGACGATGTGCTGGTCGCGGAAGAAGAAGCCGTCGCAGGTGGCGCAGTAGGAGACGCCGCGCCCGCCGAGGGTCTTCTCCCCCTCCAGGCCGAGCTCCTTGTAGGCCGAGCCGTTGGCGAGGATGACCGCGCGGGCCCGGTAGGTGTCGCCCTCGGCCGTCGTCACGGTCTTGACCTCACCGGTGAGGTCGACGGAGGTGGCGTCGTCGTAGATGACCGTGGCGCCGAACTTCTCGGCCTGGGTCTGCATCTTGTCCATGAGCTCGGGGCCCATGACGCCCTCGGGGAAGCCGGGGAAGTTCTCGACCTCGGTTGTGTTCATCAGTGCGCCACCGGCGGTGACGGCTCCGGCGATGACGACGGGCGCGAGGTTCGCGCGGGCGGCGTAGATCGCGGCGGTGTAGCCGGCGGGGCCGGAACCGACGATGACGACCTCGTGGAGGGTGGTCGGGGTGGTGCTCGTCATGGGAGTCCTTCGTCGCTCGGGGGTGCTGCTCGGGTCAAGGCGCGGAGGCCCGGATTTGTTCCGGGCTCACTCGACGGTGAGCTCGGCGAGCTCGATGCGGTTGCGGCCGTCGGAGTCGGCCACGGGCAGGGACGTGAACCACAGGACGATGCTGTCCGTCTCGACCGGCTCGTCGAAGGCGAACGTCGTGTCCGGGCCCATCTCGCCGGAGGCGAGGACCTCGCCCTCGGTCGGCTCGTCGGGGCTGGTGGCGCGGATCTCGACGTTGCCGCCCTCGCCCATGAGGTCCATGGTGACCGAGGAGACGAGGGTGGCCTCCTCGAGCTCGACGTGCAGACCGATCCCGGACTTCATCCCGTACTGGGGGTCGACGTAGGAGCGGGAGCGCCAGTAGGTGTCGGCGTCGCCGTCGAGCGCCTGCGGGGTGAGCTCGGGGTTCTCCGCGCCGTCACCCTCGGGGTCGAGCGGGGCCAGGGAGGCGACGGCGGGCGGCTCGGGCGGGGTCGTCTCCTCCGGTGCCGCGGAGGTCTCGGGCTCCGCGGCGGGCTCGGACTCCTCCGGGCTGGCCGGGGCCTCGGTGGTGGCAGCGGGCGGGGCGACGTAGTCCTCCGGCTCGGCGACGAGGGTGCGGAAGGCGATGATCGCGCCGATGAGGAGCGCAACCAGGGCGACGGCGAGGACGATCGGCGTCGGGTCGAGGCGTCGCTCGCGGAAGGGGACGGGGGCGCCCGGCTCACGCTCCGGCTCCTCGGCGACGACCGACTCCCACGAGCGGTCCTGAGCCGGCTGCTCCGGTGCCTCCGTGACGCGCTCGGGGCGCTGCGGGTCGGCCGGGACGCGGCCGTGCTCGAGGGCGGCGCGCACGTCCGCCTCACGGGTCTTCGCGAGCTCCTCCTCGGCGCGGGCCTCGCGCTCGGCGGCGCGTGCCGCGGCGGCGGCGGAGACCTTCCCGGCACCGGCGGACACGCGCCGGCGCACGGCGTCCACGCCCTTGCGGGTGCTGTCCGCGACGGTCGCTGCCGCCCCGCCGACGCCCGCGCCGATGGCGGCGGTGACGACCGAGCCGCGCGGGTGGCGGGCGGCGTGGGGGGCGGCGGCGTCGTCGTCCTCGGGGGCGACGACGGCGGTGAAGTCCGCGGGGGCGCCGGCCCCGCTCGGCACGGGGCGCGGCTGCCAGTCCGTGGTGTCCAGGGCCGGCTGGCGGGCCTGGTCGGGGGTGTCGGCGACGACGTCGTCGAAGGAGGGCTGCGTGGGCGCCAGCTCGACGGCCGGCTCGGCGGCGGCGGCCGGGGCGGCGGGCTCGAGGTCGGCGGCCGGCTCGGCCTCGTCGGTGGGCTCGACGGCGGGCGCCTCGTCCACGAGGGCCGGCTCGGGCACCTCCGCGGCGGGCTCCAGCTCCTCCTCCGGCGCCGGCGTGGGCACGGCGGGCGCGGGGGGCACGACGGGCGAGGAGGGCAGTGCCGTGGCGGAGGGCGCGGCGGCGGCCGCGGCGGCCCCCACCCCGGCGCCCGCACCGAGGGAGCCGGCGAGCGGCCACACCGGGTGGTCGCTGGTCAGCGCCTCGACGTTGATGTCGCGCCACGGCGCGAGCTCGCGAATGAGCTCGCTCGGGGTCCGCGGGCCCTCGCCCGCGAAGGTCCGGGTGCACAGCGCGTCGAGGTCCGCGGGGACGTCGTCGCGCAGGCTGCTCGGCGCCACCGGGACGCCGCCCACGAGCGGCGCGGGCGGGACCTGACGGGCCAGCTCGGGTCCGCCGTCGGGCTCGGGCCAGGTGCCGGTGAGGGCGAGGTAGAGCAGCCGGACCAGGCCGAGGGTGTCGACGCGGGCGGCGGAGAGGGGGTCGTGGTCGACGCCGAGGTAGGCCGCGGCCACGCCGAGGCCACCGAGGCGGACCTGGCCGTCGGCGGTGACGTGGACGGCGGAGGGCAGGAGGACGAGGTGGTGGACCCCGCGGCGCCGGGCGGCCTCGAGGGCGCTGGCGACCTCCCCGACGACGGCGCGGGCCTGCTCGGGCGCCATCGGCCCGCTCGTGGCGAGCTCGGCGAGCGAGGGCCCGTTGGCGACGTCGGTGACGACGAAGGCGTGGCCCTCGTGGGCGCCGACGTCGAGCACCCGCTCGAGGCGGGGGTCGTCGACGAGGGCGGCGCGCCGTGCGGCGTCGAGGGTCTCGGCGGAGGCGCCGGTGGTCGAGGGCAGGACGAGCGCACGGACCTCGCGCTCGAGGATCTCGTCGCGCCCGTGCCACAGCGCCGTGGCGGGCAGCACGGGCGTGGTCTCCCGGTCGAGGAGGTAGCGCCCGGACAGGAGAGTGCCCTGGTCCAGCGTCGGTGCGGTGCCCGGTGCGTGCTCGTCCAGCGTCCTGCTCCCTCTGTCCGGTCCCGGTCCCGGGCCCCTGTCGTCGCGCCCCATCGTACGTGCGGGTGCCCCGCCGGCCCCTGCCCAGCCGCGCAGCCCCGGCACGCGTCCCGCAACCTTCCGCAGCACCCGGAGGGCGGGGTCGAGGATGACGTCGAGCTCGGAGACCTTGAGCAGGCGCAGGAGGAGGAGGTAGCCCACCCCCATGACCGTCCCGACGAGAGCCACCTTGAGCAGCGACTGGAACGCCCGCGCGATGTCGGCCTGCGCCGTCGAGACGGGCCCGATGAGGTGGAGGAGCAGCCACCCGAGCAGGAGCGGGGGCGTGGCGGCGAGGACGATCCGCAGGTGGCTGCGCAGCACCCGCCCGCCGTCGAGGCTCGGCAGCTTGAGCCGCAGCGCGAGGTAGGCGATGACCGAGCCGACGACGTTGGAGGCCGCCGTGGCGACCGCGGCACCCACGAGCCACCACTCCGGGGGCAGCAGCATCGACAGGAGGCTGCCGACGATGACGAGCGCGGTGAGCGGGACCTGCAGCTTGAAGAGGGACTTCGTGTCCTCGAAGGCGTAGTAGACGCGCTGGATCATCGTGAAGGCGCCGAGCGCCGCGATGCCGCCGAGGAGGGCGACGACGACACGGGCGATGCCCTCTGCCTCCGGGATCGTCGTCGTCGGGTAGGCGGCCTGGACGAGCGGGAGGGCGAGGACGGCGAGGGCGCCCCCCGCGAAGACCGTGAACACCGCGATCGTCCGCAGCCCGAGGGACAGGTCGTCGCGGACCTTGGCGGTGTCACCGGAGGCGGCGTAGCCGGAGACGCGGGTGAACAGCGCCGTGACGAGCGAGACGGTGATGAGCGACTGCGGCAGCAGGTAGAGGAAGTTCGCGTTGTCCCAGGCCGCGTTGCCGGGGGCGAAGCCCTCCCCGCGATCGGCCGCGGCCGCCGCGAGGTTGGAGATCGCGATGAAGCCGAGCTGGGCGACGAGGAGGCTGGCGAAGGCCCAGGTCGCGACCTTGCTCGCCCGGCCCAGGCCCGAGCCTCGCAGCCCCCACCGCGGGCGGAAGCGGAAGCCGGAGCGGTACAGCGGCACGATGAGGATGAGGGCCTGGAGGGCGACGCCGAGCGTCGCGGTCCCGCCGATGACGCCGATGCGCAGGCCGCTCCAGGCCGCGGGGTCCTCGTGGGCGCCCGTGGCGCGGCCGCCGAAGATGACGATGTAGGCGACGAGGCCGATGAGCGCGATGACGTTGTTGAGGGCCGGCGCCCACATGTAGGGCCCGAAGTTGCCGCGTGCGTTGAGCACCTGCCCCAGCAGCGTGTACATGCCGTAGAAGAAGAGCTGCGGCACGCACCACAGGGCGAAGGCGACGGCGATGTCGAACCACGCCGGGTCCAGCTCGGAGGCGTAGATGGTGACGAGGACGCCCGCGCCAGCCGTGAGGAGGATCGTGAGCCCGAGCAGGGCGGCGCCGGCGATGGTGAGGAGCCGGTTGACGTACTCGTCGCCGCCGTCGCGCTGCTTCATCGCGCGGACGATCTGCGGGACGAGGATCGCGTTGAGGACACCGCCCGCGACGAGCATGTAGACGACGTTCGGGAGCTTGTTCGCCACCGAGAAGGAGTTCGCGGCGCCGGTGAGGCCGATCGCGCCGATGAGGGCGATGTTGCGCAGCAGCCCGAGCACCCGCGAGACGAGCGTGCCGGTGAACATGACCGCTGCCGACCCGGCCAGGCCGCGACGTTCCTCGCTCACGTGGTGGTCTCCTCCGGAAGGGGTTCGGACTCACCGAGCCGTCCACGGCGGCGCGCACGGCGCACCGTCCGCACGAGCCCGGCGACGAGCATGATGACGAGCAGGCCGGCGGCGACGGCGGTGCCCACGGTCTCCCAGTCGGCGCGCACACGCACCTGGATCTCGGTGGGCTCGTCGATGGGCGCGCCGTCGGGGGCCGCGAGGACGACGTCGACGACGACGTCGCCGCTGCCGACGGCGTGGACGGGCACCTGCGCCGTCGCCGACTGCTGGGCCGGGATCTCGAGGGTGACCTCGTCGTCGGCGACGAGCCGCGGGTCGCGCGGGCTGAGCCGCACGACGACGGTCGCCGGCCGCGACATCTCGTTGGTGACGGCGACGGGGATGTGGGCCGTGTCGTTGATGAGGTTGAGGGTGCTGCCGGGCCGGGCGGCGACGAGGCCGCGGCGCACCTCGGAGGCCTCCTCGGCGGCGGCGACGAGGTCGGCGCGGGTGGCCGGCAGCTCCCGCCACGCCGCCGAGGTGACCTCGAGCAGCGAGGTGCGGACCGGGTCGACGAGTGCGTCCGGCTCCTCGAGCACCCCGGCGAAGGCAGTGGTCTGCGTGAGGACGTCGGACACGCGCGCGAGCTCGCCGGCGCCGACCTCACCGTCCTCGACGACCGTCTCGGGGAGGTTCTCGCGCTCGACCTCCGGGGCCTCGCGCCCGAGCATTTCCGAGAGCCCCACCCGCTCCAGCCACGGGGCCTGGGCCAGGGCGGTGAGCTGGTCGGCGAGGAGCGCGGGGTCCCCGGTGAAGTCGCGGGGCACGGTGAGGAGGAGGTCGCGGCGGTCCGCCGGGCGCTCGCGGGTGACGACCGCGGTCTCGGCGAGGAGGTACTGGCGCGCGGTGACGGGGTCGAGCTCCACGGGAGCCTGCTCCGGGTCCACGGGCAGCAGCGTCCCGGAGAGCAGCGCGGATAGGCGCTCGTCGGTGAGGACGGCGGGCAGCGTCGTGCCGTCGACGGCGACGTCGGCCCGTGCGGACGGGGTGTAGGTGAGCTGGGAGGTGAGCGCCAGGCCGCTGCTCGGCAGCACGACGGCGGCCGCGCCGGCCTCGGAGAGGGCGGTGACGGTGTCGGCGTCGGGCGTCCGCGCCGCGGGCCACGCCAGGCCCGTCCCGGCGCTCAGCCCGACGTCCTCGAGCGCGGTGTCACGCGCGGCCGTCACGTCGTCGAGGAGGTCGGTGCGGCCCGCGTGGGTGAGCGCGGCGGCGTCGGCGTCCGCCCACAGGAGGGCGTGGACGGCGCGGCCGGGGGCGTCGGCGAAGTCGCCGACGGTGGTGCGCAGGACCGTCTTCGGCGCGGTCGCGGGGGTCGTGGGCTCCTCCGTGGCCTCCTCGTCGGCCGGCTCACCGGCCGTGAGGTCGACGACGGCGGGCACGTCGACGAGGAGGGAGGGGTCGACGGCGAGGTCGACGGCCGGGCGGTCCAGCGCGTCGAGGAGCGGCTCGAGACGCTCGGCGGCGACGACGTCCAGGCGGGTGCCGGTCTCCTGCGCGGCGGCACGCTCCGGCGCGGTGGGGGTAGCCGCGGCGAGGACGGCGAGCGGCATCGTCTCGACCTCGATGTCCGGCCACCACAGGAGGAAGCTGCGGACGGCGGGGAAGTCGGAGAGGACGGGGGCGTCGGCGTCGTGCGCGGTGACCTCGAGGCCGCGCGGCCCCCAGCCGCTGTGGGTCGCGGCAAAGGGCACGGCGTCCGCGGGGACGGTGAGGGTGAAGTCGACCGTCGCACCGGCCGGCACGGGGTCCTCGAGCCGCTCGGCGTGGAGGAGCGTCGTGGCCGACAGGGACGTCGGGTCGAGCCACCGCTCGAGCAGGGAGCGGCTGATCGGGGCGCTCTGCTGGGCGCGCAGGCGCAGCTCGGGCACGGCGATCTCCGTGCTCGTGCCGTTGACGATGCTGCCGCGCACGACGAGGTCCTCGCCGGGGCGGAGGACCGCCGGGCTGATGCCGGTGAGGGTGACGCTGACCTCGGAGGTGGCGACGCCCGTCGTCGGGTCCTCGGTCGCGGGGACGGGGGTGTCGTCCGGGCCGGGGGTCGTGCTCGCGGTGGCGGTGGGCACGAGGCAGAGGAGGGCCGCGAGCACGAGGAGCACGACGGCTCGCGGGCCGGCCCCGGACGTTGTCCAGGTGATGTTCATGCGCGTCCGGCCAGCACGTCCCTCGCGGTGGCGACCACGCGCCGCTCGTTCGGGTAGGCGAGGCGCGAGGCCACCTCGGTGAGGCTGACCCACGCGACGTCCTCCGCCTCGCAGTCGGGGTCGTTCTCGATCGTCAGCTCCCCGCCCGTGGCCTCGAGGAGGTAGTGGTGGACGACCTTGTGGACGCGGCGGTCGTCGCCGGAGAACCAGTAGTCGATGGTCGCGAGGTGGCGCAGCACCCGCCCGGTGATGCCGGTCTCCTCCGCGATCTCGCGCACGGCCGCCTCCTCGGGGGTCTCCTCGCCCTCGAGGTGCCCCTTGGGCAGGCACCACTCCAGGCGCCCGCCCCGGTTGCGGCGAGCGATGACGGCGGTGAACGCCTGCCGGTCCTCCACCCGCACGACGAGGCCGCCCGCCGACGTCTCGTCCACCACCGGCAGCAGCGTCGACCGGGGCGGCGCGGCGCGCGGACGCGGCGGCGCAGGGACGCGCCGACGCGGCGAAGGGACGGCGGACATGAGGTCACCATAATCAACTGACCTGGGCGATGCGGCCGTCCCGCGCACGACGGCGCGACATCCGGGCCCCCAGGACGTGACGGACGCCCGCCCCGGCGGCGTGGCCCCGGGCGCCGTCGGCGTGGCAGGCTGTGGCAAGTGCCGCCCGCCAACGACTCGACGTCCTCGCTCGCCCGCACGGCTGCCGCCGCGCTGACCGCGCTGCCGCCCGCCGTGCTCGACCTGGGCTCCGTCTTCGCCGACGCCGGGCACGAGCTCGCGCTCGTCGGCGGCCCCGTCCGCGACGCCTTCCTCGGCACGGTGAGCCACGACCTCGACTTCGCGACCTCCGCCCGCCCCGACGACACCGAGCGGATCCTCGCGCGCTGGGCGGACGCCCACTGGGACGTGGGCAAGGAGTTCGGGACGATCGGCGCCCGCAAGGGGGACGTCGTCGTCGAGGTGACGACCTACCGGACCGAGGCCTACGAGGCGGACTCCCGCAAGCCCGTCGTCGAGTACGGCGACACCCTCGAGGGCGACCTCACCCGCCGCGACTTCACCGTCAACGCGATGGCCGTGACACTGCCCTCCCTCACCTTCGTCGACCCGCACGGCGGGCTGGAGGACCTCGAGGCCGGGGTGCTGCGCACGCCGGTCGACCCCGAGCAGTCCTTCGACGACGACCCGCTACGCATCATGCGGGCCGTGCGCTTCACCGCCCAGCTGGGCTTCGACGTCGAGGCCGGGACGATGGCGGCGATGTCCGCGATGGCCGACCGCCTCGCGATCGTCTCCCCCGAGCGGGTCAACGGCGAGCTGCAGCGCATGCTCCTGTCCGAGCGGCCCCGCCGCGGCCTCGAGCTCATGGTCTACACGGGTGTCGCGGCGGTCGTGCTGCCCGAGCTCGACGAGCTCCAGCGCACCGTCGACGAGCACCGCCGCCACAAGGACGTCTACGAGCACACGCTCGTCGTCCTCGACCAGGCCGTCGAGCTGGAGACCGGCCCCGACGGCGCCGTGCCCGCCCCCGACCTCGTCCTGCGCCTGGCCGCGGTGCTCCACGACATCGGCAAGCCGGCGACGCGGCGCTTCGAGCCCGGCGGCGGGGTGAGCTTCCACCACCACGAGCTCGTCGGTGCCCGGATGGCCGCCAAGCGGCTCAAGGCGCTGCGCTTCGACAAGCAGACGATCAAGGACGTCTCGCGGCTCGTCGAGCTCCACCTGCGCTTCCACGGCTACGGCGAGAGCCAGTGGACCGACTCCGCCGTGCGCCGCTACGTCACCGACGCCGGCCCGCTCCTCGAGCGGCTCCACCGCCTCACCCGCGCCGACTGCACGACCCGCAACCGTCGCAAGGCCCTGCGCCTCGCGGCGGCCTACGACGACCTCGAGGAGCGCATCGCGGCGCTCGCGGAGGAGGAGGAGCTCGCGCGGATCCGCCCGGACCTCGACGGCGAGCAGATCATGGAGATCCTCGGCGTGCGCCCGGGCCCGGTGGTGGGCCGGGCCTACCGGTTCCTCCTCGACCTGCGCATGGAGCGCGGCCCGCTCGGGGAGGACGCCGCCCGTGAGGCTCTCCTCGCCTGGTGGGCCGCCAACCAGGACTGACGGCACGCCGACCCCCGCTGGCCCCCCTCCGGCGGCGGAGGCGGCGGGGACACCCCCTCCCCTCCCGCCGACAGCTGACTTGTTACTCCCGGCGGCACCGTCCGCTGGGTAACAACTCAGCTGTCGGCGGCGGAGGGAGCGGGGAGGCGGCGGAGGGAGCGGGGAGGCGGGGACGGGGCGGGGAGGCGGGGACGGGGGCGGGGACCGCGGCGGTCAGTCGACGGGCTCGAGGAGACCGGTGTCGACGTCGTAGAGGAAGCCGCCGACGGCGACGGTGTCCGGGATGAGCGGGTGGGAGCGCACCTTGGCGACCTCCGCCCGGATCGACTGGACCTGGTCGGTGATGACGCCGAGGGACATCCACGTCGCGTCCTGCCCCTGGAGGCGGCCGATCTCGGCCTGCAGCTCCTCCTCCGAGCGGGAGGCCATCGCGCAGCGGGTGTGGTGGACGACGAGCACCCGGTCGACATTGAGAAGGTTCGTCCCGAGGACGAGCGCGACGAGCACCTGGTCGGTGACGCGGCCACCGGGGTTGCGCAGGATCTTCGCGTCGCCCGGCACGAGGCCGATCATCCCGAGCGGGTCGATCCGCGAGTCCATGCAGGTGACGACGGCGACGCCCGCCCGGGCGACGCCGTCGAAACCCGCGAGCGAGAAGTCGTCGGCGTAGCGGGCGTTCGCGGCGAGGAGGTCGGCAAAGGGGTCGGCAGAGCTCATGGGGTGCGACGCTACTCCGCCATGCGGTCCTGTCGCCGCCCGGCTCAGGTCGCGGACCCGTCCCGCTCGCTCGCGTGGACCGGGCGCGGAGCGTCGGCGAGCCGGTGGGTCCCCGCGCTGTAGCCGAGCGAGACGGCGAGGTAGACGACGGCGAGGACGGCGAAGACGACGCGGGACCAGCCGGTGTCCGGCAGCGCCCAGGCGCCGAGCGCGGCGGCCGCGACGAAGGCCGCGTTGTACAGGACGTCGTAGAGCGAGAAGGCGCGGCCGCGGTAGTCGTCGTGGGTGTCGCGGTGGACGACCGTGTCGACCGCGATCTTCGCGCCCTGGACGCTCAGGCCGAGGAGCACCGCCGAGACGGCGACGACGACGAGCTCCGGGGTGGTGACGAGCAGCGCCTGGCTCAGGCCCCCGATCGCGAGGCACACGACGATCCACCGCGAGGGCGACATCCGCTCGTGTGCGAGCGGCGTGAGGACGATGGCGAGGCCGTTGCCGGCGAAGGAGATGCCGCCGAGGAGCGCGAAGGTGGCCAGCCCGGCTCCGGCGTCGGCCGGGTCGGACAGGAGGTTGCGGGAGATGAGGATGAGCGCGATGAAGTTGACGCCGTAGAGGAAGCGGTGGAGCGCCATGACGCCCAGCCCCAGGCCCGGGGTGCCGCGGCGGACGAGGTAGCGCGCGCCGTCGGCGAGGTCCGAGACGGTCTGCCGGATCGCCACGGCGACGCCGGTGCGGGGCCGGACGGTGGGGCCGAGCTCGCCCCGGCGCAGCCGCAGGGCGAGGGCCGACGCGGCGGCGAAGAGGAGCGCCGCGGCGACGAGCGCGGCGGAGTTCTTCGCGGCGGTGGGCACGAGCAGCCCGGTGACGAACCCGATGCCACCACCGGCGACGGCGGACACGGCGCCCAGGGTGGGCGTCAGCGTGTTGGCCATGAGGAGCTGCTCGCGCGGGACGACGCGCGGGAGGCCCGCCGAGAGCGCCGCGAGGAGGAAGCGGTTGACGCCGAGGGTGACGAGGGCGAGGACGTAGACGACCACGGACACGCCCGCGGTCCCGATGAGGACGGCGAGGAGGAGGGCGAGCACCACACGCACGGCGTTGCCGACGAGCAGCACCTGACGGCGGCTCCACCGGTCGAGCAGCGGCCCGGCGAAGGGGCCCACCACGGTGAAGGGCAGGAGGAGGACCGCGAAGGCGGCCGCGACGCCCGAGGCGGTGGCCATGTTGGCGGGGTTGAAGAAGAACAGGGTGGCCAGGCCCACCTGGAACATGCCGTCACCGCACTGGGAGACGAGCCGGACGGCGAAGAGCTTCCGGAAGCCGGGGTGGACGGCGAGGGTGCGCAGGTCGGCGGGGATGCTCACCGGTGCAGGCTATCCCGCGGCCGACCGGCCTCCCGAGTGCGCTACGCTCGGCGAGATATATCGGTGCGATACATCGCGGCGACCGGTCAGAGGGGGAGGAGAGCGCATGAGCACCCGTGCGGAGGTCCTCGAGCTCGCGATCCTCGGCCAGCTCGGCAGCGCGCCCATGCACGGCTACGAGCTGCGCCGGCAGCTGAGTGCGCAGCTCGGCGCCTTCCGCACCCTGTCCTACGGCTCCCTCTACCCCGCGCTGCGCCGCCTCACCGAGGCCGGCCTCATCGCCGAGGCGCCCACCGGCTCCCTGCCCCACCCGCTCGCCGGGCGCCGGGGCCGCATCGTCTACGAGCTCACCGCTGCGGGCCGGGAACGCCTGGCCGCGACCCTCGCGACGGCGGACCCCGCCGCGTGGGAGGACGAGGCCTTCGACGTCCGCTTCACCCTCTTCGCCACCACCGACGCGCGCACCCGCCTGCGGATCCTCGAGGGGCGCCACGCGCGGATGGTCGAGCGGCTGTCCCTGCTGCGCGAGTCCACCCAGCGCACCCGCGACCGGATGGACGCCTACACCGCCGAGCTCGCCCGGCACGGCCTGGAGCAGGTCGAGCGCGAGGTCGAGTGGCTGGAGAACCTCATCGACACCGAACGGGGCACCCCCGGTGCCCTCGACCTCCGATCACCCGGACCCGCGGGCGACCCGCCCGCACCCCCCACCCACAAGGAGCAAGAATGAGTTCAATCCGCGTAGCCATCGTGGGCGTCGGCAACTGTGCGTCCTCCCTGGTCCAGGGCGTGCGCTTCTACGCCGACGCCGACCCGGAGACCACCGTCCCCGGCCTCATGCACGTGACCTTCGGGGACTACCACGTGCGTGACGTCGAGTTCGTCGCCGCCTTCGACGTCGACGCGAAGAAGGTCGGCCTCGACCTCGCCGAGGCGATCAACGCGAGTGAGAACAACACCATCAAGCTCTGCGACGTCCCGGCCACCGGGGTCACGGTCCAGCGCGGCCACACCCTCGACGGCCTGGGCAAGTACTACCAGGAGATGGTCGACGAGTCCGACGCGGAGCCGGTCGACGTCGTCGCCGCCCTCAAGGACGCCCAGGTCGACGTCCTCGTCTGCTACCTGCCGGTGGGCTCGGAGGAGGCCGCCCGCTTCTACGCGCAGTGCGCCCTCGACGCCGGCGTCGCCTTCGTCAACGCCCTGCCCGTCTTCATCGCCGGCACCAAGGAGTGGGCCGACAAGTTCACGGCCGCGGGCGTGCCGATCGTCGGTGACGACATCAAGTCCCAGGTGGGCGCCACCATCACCCACCGCGTGCTCGCCAAGCTCTTCGAGGACCGTGGTGTGCGCCTGGAGCGCACCTACCAGCTCAACGTCGGCGGCAACATGGACTTCAAGAACATGCTCGAGCGCGACCGCCTCGAGTCCAAGAAGATCTCCAAGACGCAGGCCGTCACCTCGAACATGACGGGCGAGCTCAGCGCCCGCAACGTCCACATCGGCCCCAGCGACTACGTCCAGTGGCTCGACGACCGCAAGTGGGCCTACGTCCGTCTCGAGGGCAAGGCCTTCGGCGAGGTGCCGCTCAACCTCGAGTACAAGCTCGAGGTGTGGGACTCCCCGAACTCCGCGGGCATCATCATCGACGCGATCCGCGCCGCGAAGATCGCCCTGGACCGTGGCATCGGCGGCCCGCTCCTGTCCGCCTCGAGCTACTTCATGAAGTCCCCGCCGGAGCAGCGGAACGACGACACGGCGCGCGCCGACGTCGAGGCCTTCATCGCGGGCCAGCTCGAGCGCTGACCCCGCGACGACGAGGACGCACCACCCGACCGGGAGGTGCGTCCTCGTCGCGTGTGAGGGGCTTCGTCGAGACCCGCGGAGAGTCTGGGCGGATCGTGTGAAAGGCACCCTGGACGAGCGCACCGTCCCGGGGTGCGGCAGGGTCGGTACCGCATACTTGGGGGTCGCCGGGCACACATGCCCGGCACACCGCAGCCGAGGAGGAGACGCGTGGCGGCCACAAAGGAGCCGGGACGCCGGAGCAGCGCCACGACGAAGGGCCGCAAGCGCCGCTTCGACTACCCACGCTCGGGCAAGGGGCCGATCCGGCGCTGGCTGCCGAGCTGGCGGGTGGTGCTGGGCGCCGTCGTGACGGGCGTCGCGATCGTCGTCGGCGTCTTCGCCGCCGCCTACGTCACGACCGAGATCCCCGAGCCGGGCGACTTCTCCCAGGCGCAGGGCACGCACGTCTACTTCGCCGACGACGAGACGGAGATGGGCAGCTTCGCGGAGTACAACCGCGAGATCATCGACCCGAGCACGCTGCCCGCCCACGTGGGCAACGCCGTCGTCGCCTCGGAGGACCGGCGCTTCTACGAGAACGTCGGCATCGACCCGATCGCCATCGGCCGCGCGCTCGTCAACAACCTGCGCGGCAACCCGACCCAGGGCGGGTCGACGCTGACCCAGCAGTACGTCGAGCGCTACTACATCGGCACGACGACGAGCTACGTCGGCAAGTTCCGTGAGGCGATCCTCGCGCTCAAGATCGACCGCGAGCTGTCCAAGGACGAGATCCTCGGCGACTACCTCAACACCATCTACTTCGGTCGCAACGCCTACGGCATCGAGACCGCGGCGCAGGCCTACTTCGACAAGCCGGCCGCCGAGCTCACCCTCTCCGAGTCCGCGCTGCTCGCCGGGGTGATCCCCGCGCCGAGCGCGTGGGACCCGGCCATCGACCCGGAGCGCGCCGAGGAGCGGTGGGCACGCACCCTGGAGTTCATGGTCCGCGACGGCTGGATCACCCAGGAGGAGGCCGACGAGCAGACCTTCCCCGAGACGGTCGAGCACGTGCGCTCCGACACCTACGCCGGGCCCAACGGCTACCTCCTCGACATGGCCCGCCGCGAGCTGGTCAACAAGGCCGGCCTCACGGACGAGGAGATCGACACCCTCGGCCTGCGGGTGACGACGACGATCGACCCGCAGGCCCAGGAGGCGGCGGTCGAGGTCGTGGACGCGCTGCCGGAGGACCGCCCCGACGGCAACCGGGTGGCGCTCGTGTCGATCGACCCCGGGTCCGGGCAGATCGTCGCGCTCTACGGCGGGCCGGACTTCGTGTCCCAGCCGCGCAACGCCGCCACGCAGGACGTGGCCCAGGCGGGCTCGACCTTCAAGCCGTTCACGCTCGTCGCCGCCCTCGAGGACGGCATCCCCCTGAGCCAGACCTACCCGAGCTACACGCCGATGGAGATCGAGGGCTTCGAGAAGCCGGTCAACAACTACGACGACTTCGACCGTGGCTACATCGACCTCGTCGAGGCGACCGAGCAGTCCGTCAACACGACCTACTCGCTCCTCAACATGGAGGTCGGCCCGGAGCGGTCGGTCGAGGCCGCCGTCGCCGCGGGCCTCCCGGAGGACACGGCCGGCCTCGAGCCCGTCCCCTCCAACGTCCTCGGCCCGGCGTCCCCGCACCCGATCGACGTCGCCCGCGCCTACGCGACCTTCGCCGCGCAGGGGGTGCGGCACAACCCGTACATCGTCGCCGAGGTGACCGACGCGGACGGCAACGTCATCTACGCCGGCACCTCCAACGGCACGGAGGTCTTCGAGCCGGACGTCATGGCCGAGGCGACCTACGCGATGACCTCGGTGATCAACGAGGGCACCGGCGTGCGCGCCAACGACCTCGGCCGGCCCGCGGCGGGCAAGACCGGCACCTCGAACGAGGGCCGCTCGGCGTGGTTCGCCGGCTTCACCCCGCAGCTGGCCACCGTCGTGGCGATGTACCAGGTGGGCGAGGACGGGACCGAGGAGTCCCTCACGCCCTTCGGGGAGTACGCGTCGATCACCGGCTCGACCTACCCGACGACGATGTGGCGCGACTTCATGGCCACGGTCCTCGAGGGCGAACCGGTGGAGGAGTTCCCCGAGCGCCCGGCCCCGCCGGAGCCGACGTACGTGCCGCCGCCGCCCGCCCCCGAGCCGGAGTTCGAGCCGGAGCCCGAGGAGACGGAGGAGCCGACGACCGAGGAGCCGACCGAGGAGCCGACGACGGAGGAGCCGACGACCGAGGAGCCGGAGCCCGAGCCGGAGCCGACGACGGAGGAGCCGACCGAGGAGCCCACCGAGGAGCCGACCCAGGAACCGACGGCACCATCCACGCCCCGGCCGCCCGGGGGTGGGGGCGACGGCGACACCGGCGGCCAGCCCGGCCGCCCCGGCGGCGGTCAGGGCGGTCAGCGCCCACCGGGCGGCTGATCCGGACGCACGCACGCACGAGAGCACAGCTCCTTCCGGGGCTGTGCTCTCGGCGTCTCCGGGGCCGGCCGCGCGCGGGCGCGTGCGGTGTCGCCACCGGGGCCGTGAGAGGCGGGCGCCAGGCCGTGGGCCGTGCGCCACGTTCCGGGCGGGGCGCTTCGTGGCACGCTCCCTGGCGCAGCGTCAGCCCAGGATGCGCACCAAGCCGCTGACGAGAGCCTGGACGTCCTCCTCGGTGGTGTCGAAGGAGCACACCGCCCGCAGCACGCCCGCGGGCCGGTCCCACGCGAGCACCGGGAGCTGCGCCGTGACCGCTCCGACCGCCGCCGGCGGCACCGGCAGGAACACGGCGTTGGCCTCCACCGGGTGGACCGGCTCGAGGCCGAGCTCCGAGCGCAGCAGCGCGGCGAGGTGGTCGGCGGCGTCGTTGGCGTGCTGCGCCGTCGTGCGCCACAGCTCGTCGGTGAGCAGCGCGAGGAGCTGCGCGGAGACGAAGCGCATCTTCGAGGCCAGCTGGGTGGAGGCCTTGCGCAGCCGGGCGACCGGCTCCACGAGCGCCGGGTCGAGCACGACGATCGCGTCCCCGAACAGCGCCCCGTTCTTCGTCGCGCCGAACGAGACGACGTCCACGCCATGCGCCGTCGTGAGCGCGGCGAGGGAGGTGCCGAGCCGGGCGGCCGCGTTGGCCAGGCGGGCGCCGTCGACGTGGACGGAGGCGCCGTGGCCGTGCGCGGCCGCGACGAGGCCGGCGAGCTCCTCGGGCCGGTAGACCGTGCCGAGCTCGGTGCTCTGGGTGAGGGACAGGGCGGCGGGGCGGGCGTGGTGGACGCTGCCGTCGTCGGCGGCGAGGACTGCGGCGACGTCCGCGACGTCGACCTTCCCGTCCGGCGCCGGGAGCGTGCGCACGGCGGCGCCGGCGACGAGCTGGGGAGCGGTCGACTCGTCCGTGGCGAGGTGGGCGTGCTCGGAGGTGAGGACGGCGTCCCACTTCTGCAGCATCGCCCCGAGCGCGACGACGTTGGCGCCCGTCCCGTTGAAGACCGGCAGGATCGTCGCGTCGGGGCCGAAGACCTCCCGCGCGCGGGCGTCGAGGGCCGCGGTGACGGGGTCGGCGCCGTAGGACGGCGCGTGGCCCTCGGCGGCCGCGGCGAGGGCGGCGAGAACGGCCGGGTGGGCGCCGGAGGCGTTGTCGGAGGTGAAGCCGCGCGTGGTCATGGGCGCCATTGTGCGCCCGAAGGTGATGTGGATGACGCTCCGGGAGCACGTCGTCGTACGTTAGAGTGGTGCGTTGGCCGCGGCCGGTGCGTACCTGCGTACCCGTCCGTAGCCGCAATCGCATCACCCTCCTGTCACGGACCGTCCGTGACCGCCAAGTCCAGAGGAGGTGGGTATAAGCATGCGCCAGTACGAGCTGATGATCATCCTCGACCCGGAGGTCGACGAGCGCACCGTCGCCCCGTCGCTCGACAAGCTGCTCTCGGTCATCACGACCGGTGGGGGCCAGGTCGACAAGGTCGACATCTGGGGTAAGCGTCGTCTTGCCTACGAGATCAACAAGCGTTCCGAGGGCATCTACGCCGTCGTCAACATGACGGCGACGCCGGAGCTCGCCCAGGAGCTCGACCGCCAGCTCGGGCTCAACGAGTCCGTCCTGCGCACCAAGCTCATCCGTCCGGACGCTCACTGAGCATCCCGACCACCCCCTGACCCCTAGAGGAGACCGACATGGCAGGCGAGACCGTCATCACCGTGGTGGGCAACCTCACGGCTGACCCCGAGCTGCGCTTCACCCCCTCCGGTGCGGCCGTCGCGAGCTTCACCGTGGCCTCGACGCCGCGGACGTTCGACCGGCAGTCCAACGAGTGGAAGGACGGCGAGACGCTGTTCATGCGCTGCTCGGTGTGGCGGGAGGCGGCGGAGAACGTCGCCGAGTCGCTCGCCAAGGGCAACCGCGTCATCGTCCAGGGGCGCCTCGTCCAGCGGTCCTTCGAGACCCGTGAGGGCGAGAAGCGCACCGTCGTCGAGATGCAGGTCGACGAGGTCGCTCCGTCCCTCCGCTACGCCACGGCCAAGGTCACGCGCACGCAGCGCGGTGGCGGCGGCGGGGGCGGCTTCGGCGGCGGTGGCGGCGGCGGCCAGCAGGGTGGCGGTTTCGGTGGCCAGCAGAGCGGTGGCTTCGGTGGCGGCCAGCAGGGCGGCGGCTTCGGCCAGCCGGCCGGCGGCCAGGCCGACGACCCGTGGGCCACGGGTGGGTCGAGCTCGTTCGGTGACGAGCCCCCCTTCTGATCAGACGTACAGCGTGGCGTGAGCCGCGCATGAAGAACCCAAGGAGCACATCATGGCGAAGCCCGTACTTCGCAAGCCCGGCAAGAAGAAGGCCAACCCGCTGAAGTCGGCCAAGGTCGAGGGCATCGACTACAAGGACACCGCGCTGCTGCGCAAGTTCATCTCCGACCGCGGGAAGATCCGTGCGCGTCGAGTGACCGGTGTGTCCGTCCAGGAGCAGCGCGCCATCGCCAAGGCAGTCAAGAACGCCCGCGAGATGGCCCTGCTGCCCTACGCGAGCTCCGCTCGCTGACCTAAGGGAGACACACAATGGCCAAGCTCATTCTCACCCACGAGGTCACCGGCCTCGGCGAGGCAGGCGACGTCGTCGAGGTCAAGGACGGCTACGCCCGCAACTACCTCGTTCCCCGTGGCCTGGCGACCGCCTGGACCAAGGGCGCGCAGAAGCAGATCGACCAGATCCGCAAGGCCCGCAAGGCCCGCGAGATCTCCACGGTCGAGGACGCCCGCGCGGCGCGCGACTCGCTGCAGTCCAAGCCGGTCGTCGTCGCCGTGCGCGCCGGCTCCGGCGGCCGCCTGTTCGGCTCCGTGACCACCGGCGAGATCGCCGACGCGGTCAAGGCTGCCGGCGGTCCGGCGATCGACAAGCGCAAGATCGAGGTCACCAACCCGATCAAGTCGCTCGGCGAGCACCGTGTGCAGGTTCGCCTGCACGCCGACGTCCAGGCCAACCTCACGGTCCAGGTCGTCGAGGCCTGACCAGGCCCTAGCCGTACTCGAGGCGCCGGCCGGTGGGAGACCGCCGGCCGGCGCCTCGCGCGTTCCCGGCTGCCGGGCTCAGGTGTGGGGTCCGCGTCCTCTGAGGTCCACAAGGCCACACCTAGGCTGCGCCGAGGACCATCCACCTCTCGCCGCGGGCGCGCAGCCCCGTGGTGAGCGCGCGGGCGGCCATGAAGCCCCCCGCGAAGGCCGCCCACAGCCAGGCCAGGCCCACGCCGTCGTGCGGCGCCCAGGCCCACACGGCCGCGAGCAGTGGGACGTAGACGACGAGCGTGACGACGCCGGCCCACGCGAGGAAGGTGCCGTCGCCCGCCCCGATGAGCACGCCGTCGAGCACGAACACCCACCCGGCCATCGGCATGAGCAGTCCGGTGACGACGAGCGCGACGGCCGCGGCCGAGCGGACCTGCGGGTCGGTGGTGAAGAGGGTGGTGATCCACCAGCCGCCGCCGGCGATGACGACGCCGATGACGGCGCCCGCGCCGACCCCCCACTGCAGCGTGCGGCGCAGCACGGCACGGACCCGGGAGGTGTCGCCCGCGCCGAGCCCCTGACCGACCATCGCCTGCGCGGCGATGGCGAGGGCGTCCATGGCGAAGGCCGCGAGCCCCCACAGCGAGTTGACGACCTGGTGGGCGGCGAGCGGCACGGCCCCCAGGGCGGTCGCGGTGACGACGGTGAGGAGGATGGCCACGCGCAGGCTCACGGTGCGCACGAGCAGCGGTGTCCCGGCGCGTGCGTTGGCCCAGATCCCCGCTGCTCGAGGGCGCAGGGAGACGGACAGGCCGCGGGCGCCGCGGAGGACGACGACGGCGAGGGCGAGTGCCATGAGCGTCTGGGCGATCGCCGTGCCGAGCCCGGACCCGGCCACGCCCATGTCGAGGCCGTAGATGAACACGGCGTTGAGGGCGACGTTGACGGCGGCCCCCGCCGTGGCGACGACGAGCGGCGTGCGCGTGTCGAGGAGGCCGCGCAGGGTGCCGGTGGCCGCGAGGACGACGAGCATGCCGGGCAGCCCGCCGGCCGAGTACTGCAGGTAGGCGACGGCGTGGGGCGTGACGGCGTCCCCCGCGCCGAGGGCACTGACGATCCACGGCGCACCGGCGCCGAGGAGCGCCGCGGTGAGGACGCCGAGGCCCAGGGCGAGCCACATGCCGTCGACGCCGGCCGTGACGGCGCCCGCCCGGTCACCCGCACCGATGCGGCGGGCGGTGGCCGCCGTGGTGGCGTAGGCGAGGAAGACGAAGACGCCGACGGTGGAGACGAGGAGGGTGGAGGACAGGGACAGGCCCGCGAGCTCGGCGGTGCCGAGGCGGCCGACCATGACGGAGTCGACGAGGACGAAGAGCGGCTCGGCGACGAGCGCCCCGAGGGCGGGGACGGCCAGGGAGAGGATCTGCCGGTCGAGGGATCGCCCACTGTCCCCAGCGCGCCGTGGGTTGTCCACCAATGTGCCGACCAATTTCCTTCCACACTGTGTGCACGAGCCGACCCGCGCGATTCCGGGAGTTCGGGAGAGTTGCACGGGTGTTATCCACATGATTGTCCACCGCCTGTGCACGGAGGGGCCAGCCCTATCCACCATCTGTCCCCAGGGTTGTCCACACCCGTGGATGGATCCGTGCGCCTGTGCACCGTACGGTGCACGGGCAGGTCATCGCGCGCGTGGCGCACCTCTCGGGTGCGCCGCCGGCCCGTCTGGGTCGACGCGGACCGGGGCATGTCAGTGGTCCGCGATAGACCAGGAGCAGGAGGGTGACGATGACTGATCTGGACGACCGGGTCCTCGAGTCCGGACGGGGTGGGCGCGAGCTCTACGACCGCACGCCGCCGCAGGACCTCGCCGCGGAGCAGAGCGTGCTCGGCGGCATGCTCCTGTCCAAGGACGCCATCGCCGACGTCGTCGAGGAGCTGCGGGGACCGGACTTCTACCGGCCCGCGCACGAGCTCGTCTACGACGCGATCATCGACCTCTACGGCCGCGGTGAGCCGGCCGACGCCGTCACCGTGGCCGCCGAGCTCGGGCGGCGCGGCGAGCTGGGCCGGGTGGGCGGCGCCGCCTACCTCCACACCCTCATCGCCTCGGTGCCCACCGCGGCCAACGCCGGCTACTACGCCCGGCTCGTGCGCGACCAGGCGGTGCTCCGGCGTCTCGTCGAGGCGGGCACCCGCATCGCCCAGCTCGGCTACGCGACCGACGGCGGGGACGTCGACGAGCTCGTCAACTCCGCCCAGGCGGAGGTCTACGCCGTCACCGAGCAGCGCACGAGCGAGGACTACGTCCCGCTGCGCGACACGATCAACCTCACGATGGAGGAGATCGAGAACGCCGCCAACCGCGGGGAGGGCATGGTCGGTGTCCCGACCGGGTTCAACGACCTCGACACGCTCACGAACGGCCTGCACGGCGGCCAGATGATCATCATCGCTGCCCGGCCGGCCATTGGAAAAAGTACGCTGTCGCTGGACATGTGCCGCTCGGCGTCGATCAAGCACGGGCTCACCTCGGTGATCTTCTCCCTCGAGATGGGCCGCACCGAGCTGACCATGCGTCTGCTGTCCGCGGAGGCCGGGGTGCCGCTGCAGAACATGCGCAAGGGCACCATGCGCGACGAGGACTGGACCAAGGTGGCCGCGGCGATGAGCCGGGTGTCCGAGGCGCCGCTGTTCATCGACGACAGCCCGAACATGTCGCTCATGGAGATCCGCGCCAAGGCGCGGCGCCTCAAGCAGCGCCACGACCTGCGCCTCATCGTCGTCGACTACCTCCAGCTCATGTCCTCCGGCAAGCGGGTGGAGTCCCGGCAGCAGGAGGTCTCGGAGTTCTCCCGTGCGCTCAAGCTCCTCGCCAAGGAGCTCGAGGTGCCGGTCATCGCCGTCGCCCAGCTCAACCGTGGCCCCGAGCAGCGCACCGACAAGAAGCCGGCGATGAGCGACCTCCGCGAGTCCGGCTCCCTTGAGCAGGACGCGGACATGGTCATGCTCCTCCACCGCGAGGACGCCTACGACAAGGAGACCCGCCCGGGCGAGGCCGACATCATCGTGGCCAAGCACCGTAACGGTCCCACCGACACGATCACCGTGGCGTTCCAGGGCCACTACTCGCGGTTCCACGACATGGCGCACTAGGGGGCGTCCGGCCCTGACGAGGACCGGATCGGTGGTCAGCCCGCAGTGCCACACTCGTGGCCCGGTGGCATGAGCGTGATCGACCAGGTGAGGTCGACCGACCCTTCTCGGCCTCCTTCGTCGAGGTAGGTGACGTTCGGAGCGGAGACCGGAGACGGCTTCGTCGAGTCCAGGCGCAGCACCATCACCAGGAGGTCGGTGGCGCCTGACTCGATCGTGCGTGAGCCCTCGTCCACGGGCATCTGGTCGCCCCTGAGGACGCCGCCCTCCCACTCCAGGGGGAACATCGCCCACTCCACCACCTCCACGCTCGGTGTCCCGAAGTCGATCCGCTGGACCTCGACGGGAGCGTCCGACACGTTGGACAGCTGTTCCCAGCCGATCGTCGCGAGGCCCTCGGTGTCGGTGACGGCGCACACCTCACCCGTACCACCATCGGACGTGGTCAGGGCGCTGGACGCCCCCAGTGAGCACGCGGTCGACATCAGGGCGAGGCAGGACGCCAGGAGCAGCACCGCGGAGCGGCCAGGGGCGGACCGTGGCCCGGCGGGTGCCGAGGAGGGACGCCTCCATCTGCGCATGAGTGGTCATCCCCGTGTCGTGCGGTCACGCCCTCGTGGCCGTCGTGGGGGCAACATAGCGAGCGCGGAGCCGCGGGCACAACGACGCCGGGCGGCGGGGAACCGCTCACGCGCGCCGGGTGGAGGGGTCCTCCCCGATCCGCAGGAGCGGGATGCGCTCGATCCAGCCGGCGCCGCGGGCGAGCCCGCGGTCCGCGCCGCGCAGTGCTCCCGCCGCTGCCGCCGGTCCGTGGCGCCGCGCGACGTCGAGCAGGTCGCGCAGCCGGTCCACCACGGTGAGCGGGAGGGCGGCCAGGACGTTGCCGGGCGGGCGGCGCGCCACGACCGGGTGGGCGCGCGTCGGGGCGGTGCGCCGGACGAGCTCCCAGTACACGCCCAACCGGCGCAGCGTGCGCCGGTCGGTGACGGCCTGCAGCCGCGGCAGCAGCTCGTCCTCCTCGTCCCGGACGTCCTCTCGGAGCACCGCGGTCAGCCGGTCGAGCAACGGCCCACGTGCGGGGTCGTCCAGGTCGAGCTGCTCGAGGCGGGTGACGAGCTCGTTGACCTCCTGGTGCTCCTGCTCGACCTCGAGGGTGAGCGCGTGCCCGTCGGGCAGGCTCCGGCGCATGACCGGCCAGAGCACCGACTCCTCGGCGAAGGCGTGGGGGAAGACGAGGCGGTAGATCCGTGTGAGCACGGCCGCCTGGGCCTCCCCGGCCGACCCGTTCAGCTCGTGGAGGAGGCGGTCGAGCGTGATGTGGTCCTTCTTCTGCCGGGCGAGGACGCTGATCGCCCCACCCAGCTCGGCGACGTCCTGGTCGGCGACGGATCGGTACGCCACGTCGGTCCCCCTGCTCGGTCGGTGGTTCCGGGCTCACATGCTCGACCCGCTCCCGCCCGGCCGCAACGGGAGCGTCGCGGTGTCAGGGAACGGCGTGCCCAGCGGCGCGGACCAGGCCGTACCACTCGGCCCGTGTGAGCGGGATGTCGGACCCGGCGCTCGCGGCCGTGACGCGTTCCGGCGTCGTCGTCCCCAGGACCACCTGCATGCCGGCGGGGTGCCGCGTGATCCACGCCGTCGCGATCGCGAGGGGCGTGACGTCGTAGCGTGCCGCGAGGCGGTCGAGCTCGGCGTTCAGCTCGGGGTGGTCCTCCGCCCCGAGGAAGACGCCGCTGCCGTCGCGCTTCTGGAACGGCGACCACGCCTGGACGGTGATGCCGTGGATGCGGCAGTAGTCGAGGACCCCGCCGCCGTCGCGGACGACGGCGCCGTCCACCGTCATGTTGGCGGCCAGGCCCTGGGTGACGATCGCGGAGTGCGAGAGGGACAACTGGAGCTGGTTCGCGACGATCGGCTGACACACGGCCGTGCGGAGGAGATCGATCTGGCGGGGCGTGTGGTTGGAGACCCCGAACGCGCGGACCTTGCCGGACCGCTCGAGCTCGTCGAAGGCGCGGGCCACCTCCTCCGGCTCGACGAGCGCGTCGGGACGGTGGATGAGCAGGACGTCGACGTAGTCGGTGCGCAGCGCCCGCAGGGAGCCCTCCACCGAGGAGACGATGTGGTCGTAGGAGGAGTCGTAGGACCCCTCCGCGGGCACGATGCCGGTCTTCGTCTGGAGGATGACCTCCGCGCGCTCCGACGGGCTCAGGTCGAGCGCCGAGCCGAACCGGTCCTCGCAGGCGTGCATCTGCCCGCCGTAGATGTCGGCGTGGTCGAAGAAGGTGACGCCGGAGTCGCGGGCGGCGCGGTAGAGGCTGCGGATCTCGTCGTCGGACTTGTCGCGGATACGCATCATCCCGGCGACGACGTTGGGGACGAGGGTGTCGGTCGGTCCCAGGGGCACGCTGCGCATCGTCACGGTGTCCTTTCCTCTGCCCTCACGGGCGGTGTCGGCGTCGGGGCCACGCTACGGGCTGCACGTGGATCTCGCGTGGGGTCATGTCACCTGCCGGAGCGGCTGCCCTTGGCCTCCTCGTAGCGGCGCAGCGCCTCGACCCGCTCCGCGGCGTGGTCGACGATGCGCTCGGGATAGCCGTGGGCAAGGCCGTCCGGCACGGTCCACGGCTGGTGCGCCGCCCGGCCCTGGACGTGGGCCAGCTCCGGCACGTAGCGGCGGACGTACGCGCCGTCGGGGTCGAAGCGCTCCCCCTGGGTGACGGGGTTGAAGACGCGGAAGTACGGGGCGGGGTCGGTGCCCGTCCCCGCCACCCACTGCCAGCCGTGGTTGTTGGAGGCGATGTCGCCGTCGCGCAGGTGCTCGAGGAAGTACCGCGCCCCGTGGCCCCACCACACGTGCAGGTCCTTGACGAGGAAGCTCGCGACGACCATCCGCACCCGGTTGTGCATCCACCCCTCGGCGAGCAGCTGCCGCATGCCCGCGTCGACGAAGGGGAAGCCCGTCCGCCCCTCCTGCCAGGCCCGCACGTGGTCCGCGGCCTCGCCGTCGACGTCCGCGTACGCCATGCCGCGCAGGTCCTCGCGCAGGTCCGACCAGGCGGACTCCGGCCGGTGCCACAGGACGTCGGCGTAGAACTCGCGCCAGCACAGCTCGGTGACGAAACGCTGCGCGCCGTCCGTGCGCCCGGCCGGGTGCGCGGCGATGTCGGCGAGCATCGTGCGCGGGTGGATGGTGCCGTACTTGAGGTGCACGGACATCTGGGAGGTGACGTCGAGGTCGGGCCGGTCGCGGCCGTCGCCGTATCCCTCGAGGTCCTCCTCGAGGAACTCCTCCCAGCGGGCGTGTGCCGACGTCTCGCCGCAGCTGACGTCCGACCCCGCGCCCCAGGGGAGGGGTGAGGACTCGACGCCGCGGTGCCAGCGCAGGCCGTCGGGCAGCGGCGCGGGCCGTGGCCAGCCGTGCTCCCGCCAGGCGCGGGAGAACGGGGTGAAGACCTGGAAGGATCCGCCGTCGGCCTTGCGCACGAGCCCCGGCCCGACGGCGTAGGGGGTGCCGGTCGCGACGAGCGGCACCTCGCCCAGGGCGCGGTCGGTCCGCTCGTCGCGTTCGCGGCCGTACGGGGTGGTCTCCCGGCTGACGTGGACGCTGCCGGCGCCGACCTCGCGCACGAGCCGGGGGATCTCCTCCTCCGGCCGTCCGACGCGGACGACGACGGCGCCGTCGTAGGACTCGTCGAGCTCGGTCAGGGCGGCGGCGAGGTGGGCGAGGCGCACCGTCCCCGCCGACGCGAGGAGCGCAGGGTCCGCGACGAACACGGGCAGCACCTCCCCGCCCGCCTCGTGGGCGGCGAGCAGGGCCGGCAGGTCGTGCAGGCGCAGGTCGCGGCGCAGCCACAGCAGAGCGGTCATGGGCGCCATCATCCGGTGCGGCCCGCGGTGACGCCCGCTGGTGTGCCGACCCATCCGCCGGGTGACCGGCTCCGAACCACGGGCGTGGTGGCACCGGCCGCCCGACCGACCGGAGGGAGAGGCCATGGCCTTCGACATCGACCGTTACGCCCGCGAGTCACAAGCCCTGCGCTGGGAGGACCTCGACCTGGACGCCTTCCGGCGGGACCCCCTCCCGCCCGAGACCCTCCGGGTGCTGCGGTACATGTGCGACGTCGAGTTCCACACGGTGTGCTACCTCCGCGACATGCTCGTGACCCCCTCACGTCGCGACGGGGAGGTGAGCACCTTCATGACGATCTGGAACCGGGAGGAGTTCTGGCACGGGGAGGCCCTGTCCCGCGTGCTCGCGCTCCACGGGATCACCATCGAGTTCGACGAGGTGAAGGCGCGGCGGATCAAGGTCGGCTGGCGTGACCGGCTCGCGCCCGTGCGGCAGTCGGTGCTGTCGAACATCGTCGGCAAGGACTTCATCGCGGTCCACATGACCTGGGGCGCCCTCAACGAGTGGTCCACCGCGGCGGGGTACAAGCGCCTTGCCGCTCTCACCCCCCACCCCGTGCTCGAGACGCTGCTGCGCCGCATCGCCGCGCAGGAGAGCAAGCACATCGCGTTCTACACGACGCAGGCCCGGGCGAGGCTCGAGGGCAACGTCAAGGCCCAGCGCCTCGTGCGGCTGGCGCTGCGGACGGCGTGGGAGCCCGTCGGGTCGGGCATCTCACGTGAGGAGGACGTCGACTTCGTCCTCTCCCACCTGTTCTCGGGCCCGGACGGCCGCAAGGAGGTCGAGGCCATCGACCGGCACCTCTCCCGGCTGCCCGGCCTGGACGGGCTGCGTCTGGTGTCGGACGCTGTCGACGCACGCGGGAGGGTGGCGGCATGAGCGCGTTCGACGTGCGGGCGTACACGCGGGACCCGCTCGACCTGCGCGAGTCGGGGACGCCCGGCCCGTCCGGGCTCCGGCCGGCCGCCCTCGACGCCGTCGCCTACCTCTGGTCGGTCGAGGGGGCCGCCCTCGACCGGGTCCGTGACGTCCTCGTGACGCCGACCCACGCCGACGCCCGGGTCACCGCCTTCCTCATCACGTGGACCTTCGAGCAGCACGCCCTCACCGAGCGCCTGGCCGGCGTGCTCGCGGTCAACGGGCGCGCCGTCCAGCCGCCGCCGGACTCGCGGCAGGGCCGCGCGCGACGAGTGTGGGACGAGCGGGTGGCCCCGACGGTCGGAGCCGTGCGCAGCAACCTTCTCGGCGCGGACGTCACGAGCGCGCACCTGTCGGCCGGCTGGCTCGACGCGGCGACGACCGGCCTGCTCCACGGTCGTCTCGCCGAGCTCGATCCTCGGCTCGCGGAGCTGTCGCGGCTGGTTCACGCACTCAAGGCGCGCCATCTGGAGTTCTTCGCCGCGGAGCTCGACTGGCGGCTGAGCATCGGCCCGTCGTCCTCGGCCGCGCTGGGCCGCCCCGGGGCGGCCCGCCGCGTCGGCTCGGTGTCCGGCGCGCGCCGGCACGGGCGGCGTGCCGCTGCGGCCTGGCGGTGGCCGGGGACCCGGTACGTGAACCCGGGACCTGCCGGCGAGGTCGCCCGACAGCTCCTCGGCCGGCACGGGGGGATCGAGGTGGTGCGGGCCCTGGACGCGAGCTTTGCCGCGTTCCCCGGCCTCGGCAGGTCCCACCCGATCGAGGCTGGGCTGCGCGCCCTGCTCGGCGGAAGCCGCCGCGCGCCCGAGCCGGCGGGTGTCTAGGGTGCTGAGGACTGGCGGGTGGTGCAAGGAGGCGACCATGACGGGATCGCGGGCGGCTCCGCGGAGCGCCGAGGGCGACTCCTCGACCGACGACGAGCGCTGGCTCGTCCTCGACGGGCGCCGGTGGCGGCGGCAGGACCCCAGCCTCCCGCCGGAGGTCGCCGAGCGGCTGCTGTCCCACCTCGGCCGTGGCCGCTCCGGCGTCCGGGC
Organism: Oceanitalea stevensii; assembly: GCF_014837105.1. Lineage (GTDB taxonomy): Bacteria > Actinomycetota > Actinomycetes > Actinomycetales > Actinomycetaceae > Oceanitalea > Oceanitalea stevensii. The sequence goes on from NZ_JACSPO010000002.1 coordinate 167,069, forward strand.
GCTGAGGAAGGCCGGCCAGGACCCGGCCCCTGCCCGGGAGCGCGTCGGCCTCGCCAAGCACGGCCTGGGCGAGCGCGGCACCCCGTGGTGGGAGCAGGACGACGACGAGCGGCGTCGGCGCTGGCTGACGGCCCTCGCCCGGCTCGACGAGCTCGACGACTGAGCCGGTCGAGCGGCGGACACGGTGCGGGACAGCCTGGCAGGCTGCGGGCATGGCGAGCGACCCGCGCGAGGAGCGGCCCCGCGTCCTCCTGCGCCAGGAGGTGCGGCGCTGGGAGGGAGTGATGCTGGCGGTGCTGGTGGTCGCCGCGTTCGCCGTCGTGTGGTGGGTCGTGACCAGGCACCGGTCGGGCAGCCTCCTGCCGATGCTGCCGAGCACCGCCTTCTTCGCGGTCTTCGTCCTCACGCTCCTGCGGCCCAAACGGGTCGAGCTGCGCGACACCGAGCTCGTGCTGCGCTCCGCCGTGCGCACTCGGCGCATCCCGTACGAGGAGATCATTGCCGTCAGGGGCGACATCCCCAGCCGGATCGACTGGAGCACCCGCCTCTCAATCGAGCTGCGTGACGGCCGTAGCGTGGCGGTGCCCTCCACCCGCGAGCCGCTCACCCTCGTCCACGAGCTCATCGCCGAGCGGATCGGTCAGCAGCCCACTGGCTGACCGCGCCACCCGGTGCGTGTCGCTGTCCTGCGCACAGGTCCGCGACACTCGGTCGCCACGCCGGGACACCTGACGAACAGGCGGCACTCGCGGCGACCTGTGCGCAGATCCGCGTCACCGGTGCGGGGCGGGTCCGGGAATGCCGGCGCCGCCGATCCGGTTGCAGCGCCCATGACAACGATCGGACTCATCGGCAGTGGACACATCGGCAGCGCCCTCGCGCGTCTCGCGGTCGCCGCGGGGCACGAGGTGGTGCTGAGCAACAGCCGCGGGCCGGAGACGCTCTCCGACCTCGTCGCGGAGCTCGGCCCGCTCGCCCGGGCGGCGACGGCGGAGGAGGCGGCCGCGGCCGGCGAGATCGTCGTCGTGACGGTCCCGTTCACCGCCTACCGGAAGGTGCCGGTCGAGCCGCTGCGCGGCAAGGTCGTCATCGACACCAACAACTACTACCACGAGCGAGACGGCCACATCCCCGAGCTCGACGACGAGTCGACGACGGTGAGCGAGATGCTCCAGGAGCACCTGCCCGGGTCGAAGGTCGTCAAGGCCTTCAACAACATCAACTTCGCCCACCTCGCCGAGCTCCCTCGTCCCGCCGGCAGCCCCGAGCGCTCCGCCATCCCGATCGCCGGGGACGACGCCGCCGCCAAGGAGCAGGTGACCGCGTTCATCGACTCGATCGGCTACGACGTCGTCGACGCCGGGCCGCTCGCCGAGGGCTGGCGCTACCAGCGGGACACCGCCGCCTACGGGACGGTCTACGTGACCCCCGGGACCACCTACCCCGACTGGACCGCGCAGCCCGCGCCGGTCGCCGTCGTCGAGGAGGCGCTCGCCGCCGCGCGGCGCTACGGGGACATGTAGCCCCCACTCCTCACATCCCGTCCGGTCCGGCCGATGGTCTGGACATACCGGCAGACCGCCGGCGGACCGGACGGAGGTGGCGGCGTGACCACAACGGTGGACCAGCAGGCCCCGGCGCAGCGCCCCAGCTCGTGGCGGGACAAGGTCTTCGCGCAGTACGAGACCGACCAGGCGCGGCTCCGTGTGCTCCTCGCGGAGGACGCGGAGGAGCACCTGTAGGACCTCAGCGGGCGCCGAGCAGCTCCTCGAGGGTCGCGACCCGCACCTCCTGGGCGGCCTGCCGCGCCACCTCCTCGTCGAGCGTGACGAAGGCGTCGGCCTGCAGCCGGGTGAGCGCGACGTACTCCGCCGTGCCCGTGTCCTCCCACGACATCCGCTCGGCCACGTCCCACGCCGCCCGCAGCAGCACCCGGTCGCCCAGCACGCGGATCCGCAGGCTGCGGACGTGGTCGAAGCACGCCTGCGCCTCCTCGCGGCTCACCTGCCCCGAGCGGGTGCAGCGGTACAGGAGCGAGAGCAGCTCCGAGCGCAGGAGCGTCGGCGCCACCAGCTGCGCCCCCTTGCCCGGCCGGACCGCCCCGAGGCCGAGCTCGAGCGCGACATCGGCACCGATGACGTAACGCGGCATGGCACTCCCACTCCCTCCACGGAAGTGCCCGCTATTTCACCGTATCCGGCGCCTTCCCGCCACCCGGGCCGCGGTCCCAGTCGCCCGTCGCGGGGACGACGAGCGGCGTGTGCGAGACGGGGTCGTCGATGACGACGCAGGGCAGGCCGAAGACCTCCCGGACGAGCTCCGCCGTCATGATCGACGACGGCGCACCGCTCGCCACCACCTCCCCGTCCTTCATGACGACGAGGTGCGTCGCGTAGCGCGCCGCGTGGTTGAGGTCGTGGAGGACGGCGACGATCGTGCGTCCCTGCCGGTGGAGCTGGGTGAACAGGTCGAGGAGCTCGATCTGGTGGGCGATGTCGAGGAAGGTCGTCGGCTCGTCGAGGAGGAGGATCTCCGCCTGCTGCGCCAGGGCCATCGCCACCCACACCCGCTGCCGCTGCCCGCCGGAGAGCTCGGCGACGAGACGGTCGGCCAGCGAGTCGGTGCCGGTCGCCTCCAGGGCCTGCCACACGGCGTCGTCGTCCTCCGCCGTCCACTGCCGCACGAGCCGCTGGTGCGGGAAGCGGCCGCGGGAGACGAGGTCGGCGACGGTGATGCCGTCCGGGGCCTCGCTGCTCTGCGGCAGCAGCCCGACGACGCGGGCCACCTCCTTGGACCTGTACTCCCCGAGCGCGCGGCCGTCGAGCACGACCTCCCCGGCCCGGGGCCGCAGGACGCGCGCCAGGGCCCGCAGCAGGGTCGACTTCCCGCACGCGTTGGGCCCGATGATCGCGGTGAACGACCCGTCGGGGACGGCGACCGAGAGGTCGGTGGAGACGGTCCGCCGCTCGTAGGCGAGGGTGAGGTCGCGGGCGGCGAGCCGCGCGCCGGGAAGGTCGGTCACCGTCGTCGCACCTCGATCATGAGCAGGGCCAGGAGGTAGATGCCGCCGCCCACCACCGTGACGATCCCGACCGGGACGCCACCGCCGGGCAGGGCGTGCTGGGCGACGACGTCGGCCCCCAGCATGACGAACGAGCCGGTCACGGCCGCCGGGAGGAGGGGCAGGCCGGCGCTGCCGGTGAGGCGGCGCGCGATCTGCGGCGCGGCGAGCGCGACGAAGGCGATGGGGCCGGCGGTGGCCGTGACGACGGCGGTGAGCGCCACGCCGCCGAGGACGAGCAGCAGCCGCGCCGGCTCCACGCGCAGGCCGTGGGCGCGGGCGGCGTCGTCGCCGAGCTCGAGCTGGCGCAGGGAGGGGGCGAGCAGCCCGAGCGGCGTGAGCAGCGCGAGGGCGAGGAGGGCCGGGACCAGCTCGTCCCAGCCGACGAGCGAGATCGACCCGGCGCCCCAGATCGCCGCCGCCATCGCCACCTCGGTCTCGGCCCGCAGCAGGAGGTAGGTGTTGACGGCGTGCAGCGCCGCCGTCACGGCGATACCGACGATGATGAGCCGGAAGCCGAGGATCCCGCCGCGGTAGGCGAGGAGGTAGACGACGACGGCGGTGGCCAGCCCGCCCAGCAGCGCACCGATCGTCGTGGACAGGGCGGCGGTGCCCGCGACCGTGAGCACGACGAGCGCGCCGGTGTAGGAGCCGGTGACGAAGCCGATGATGTCGGGGGAGCCGAGCGGGTTGCGGGTGAGGGACTGGAAGATCGCCCCCGAGACGCCGAGCGCCCCGCCGAAGACGACGGCGGTGAGCACCCGCGGCAGACGCCACTCGACGACGATCTCGTGCGCGAAACCGGCACCCGGCTCGAGCGCCGCCCGCACCACCTCGACCGGTGAGAGCGGGTAGTCGCCCAGCCCGAGGGCGAGCAGCGCGAGGAGGACCGTGACCCCGGCGAGCACGGCGGTGACGGCGACCTGGCGGCGCGGCACCCGGCGGGCGCTGCCGGGCAGCCCCACGGTCCGCGCGCGGTGCTCCGCCCGTGGCGTGGACACGCTCACAGCCCGCTCACCCCGCGGCGGCGCACGAGCGCGATGAGCACCGGGGCGCCGAGCACGGCCGTGACGATCCCGGCGGGCAGCTCCCCGGGCAGCAGGACGACGCGCCCGACGACGTCGGCGGACAGCAGGAGGATCGGGGCGAGGACCATCGTGTAGGCCATGATCCACCGCTGGTCCGGGCCTGCGATCCACCGCGCCACGTGCGGGACCATGAGGCCGATGAAGGCGATCGGCCCGGCGATCGCCGTCGCCCCGCCCGCCAGCACGGTGATGACGAGGACCGACAGCACCCGCACGAGCGGCAGCCGCGCCCCGAGCGCGCGCGCGAGGTCCTCCCCGAGTGCGACGGCGTTGAGGGAGGGGGCCAGCGCGAGGGCGAGGACGAGGGCGGCCACGAGGAACGGGGCCAGCGCGGTGAGCGCCGTCGCGTCGCGCCCCGCGAGGGAGCCGGACTCCCAGGCCCGCATCGCCTGGAAGCTCGCCGGGTCCGCGAGCACCATCGCCGAGGTGATGCCGCTCAGCACCGCCCCCAGCGCGACGCCGGCGAGCGTGAGCGTCACCGGGCGGGCACCGGTCCGCAGCGAGGAGCCGACGGCGTAGACGAGGACCGCCGCCGCGAAGGCACCGCCGAAGGCGAACCACAGGTAGCCCCACACGCTCGTCACGCCGAGCACCCCGACGGCGATCGCGACGGCGAAGGCCGCGCCGGCGTTGACGCCGAGGATGCCCGGGTCGGCGAGCGGGTTGCGGGTGAGGGCCTGGATGAGCGCCCCGGCCACCCCGAGCGCGGCACCGGCGGCGAGCGCGATCGCGGTGCGCGGCAGCCGCCCGTCGAGGACGACGGTCGCCTCGACCGGGTCCGGGTTGGTGCCGAGCAGCGCGCCGAGGACGTCAGCGGGAGCGATGGCCCGCGAGCCGATGGCCATGCTCGCCACGAGAGCCAGCAGGAGGACCGCGAGGGCGGCGAGCAGCCACAGGGCGCGGGTGCGTCCGCGCCGGGCCCGACCGGGGCCCTGCACTGCCGGGCTCTTGACCAAGGTCCGCACGAGTACTTAGGTTAGCCTCACCTACGTGCCCGGTGGACCACCGGGCGACTTCCTCCGAGAGGCCACCATGCCCCGACGCCGTCCTGCCGCGCGACTCGTGACCGCGACGCTCCTTCTGTCCCTCACCCTCGCCGCGTGCGGGGACGACGGCGGCTCGCAGGAGCCGGAGGACCAGGCGCCGGCGACGACGGACGGCGCCTTCCCCGTCGTCGTCGAGACGACGTTCGGGGACGTCACCGTGGAGGAGGAGCCGGAGCGGGTCGTCGCGCTCGGCTGGGGCGACGCCGAGACGGCGCTGGCCCTGGGCGTGCAGCCGGTCGGCGCCTCGGACTGGCTCGGCTTCGGCGGGGAGGGCGTAGGCCCGTGGGCGCAGGGCCTGTACGACGAGGCCCCGGAGATCATCGAGACCATGGAGCCCTCCTTCGAGGCGATCGCCGCCCTCGAGCCGGACCTCATCCTCGACGTCAAGAGCTCGGGCGACCAGGCCCGGTACGACCGCCTCGCCTCGATCGCGCCGACGATCGGCGTGCCCGAGGGCGGTGAGAGCTACCTCACGACCACCGAGCAGCAGCTCGAGATGATCGCCGCGGCGCTCGGCCAGCAGGAGGGGGGCGAGCAGCTCCTCACCGACCTCGAGGACACCTTCGCCCAGGCCCGCGCCGACCACCCGGACTGGGAGGGGCTCACCGCCACCGCGGCCACCCTCACGAGCGAGGGCTGGGGCGCCTACGTCGAGGGCAGCGAGCGGGTGGACTTCCTCGAGAAGCTCGGCTTCGTGCAGAACCCGCAGATCGCGGAGATGGAGCCGGACGCGTCGGGCTTCTCCGTCTCCCTGTCGGCCGAGCGCCTCGACGCCCTCGACGCCGACCTCGTCGTCGCCTTCCCCATCTTCATCGAGACGAGCGAGATCACCGAGGACCCGATGTTCCAGCAGCTCCCCGCCGTCGCGGACGGCCGCGCCCTCGTCATCGACGGGGACCTCGCCTCGGCCTACTCCCTCGGCACGGTCCTGTCCCAGCAGTACGCGGTCGAGCAGATCGTGCCCATGCTCGAGGAGGCACTGTCGTGACCCAGGTCCTGCAGCGCACCAAGGCCGTCAAGCCGGCCGGTGCCCGCTCCACCTACGCCCGCGTCGTGCGTACCGAGCGGGTGAGCCCGAGCTTCGTGCGGGTCGTCCTCACCGGCGCCGACGACACCCTGGCCCGCACCTTCGTCCCCATGGGCTACGACCAGTGGTTCCGGCTCTTCCTCGCCGCCCCCGGCCGTGACCTCCCGGTCCTGCCCGACGGCGGACCCGAGGGCTGGTACAGCCGCTGGATGGAGCTGGACCCCGAGGACCGCGGCTCGGTGCGCAACTACACCGTCCGCGCGGCCCGCCCGCTCACGGACGGTGGCTGGGAGATCGACGTCGACTTCGTCGTCCACACCGACCCCGCCACCGGCGAGGTCGCCGGCGTCGCGGCAGCCTGGGCGCTCGGCGCCCGCCCCGGCGACGTCGTCGGGATGCTCGACCAGGGCACCTTCTACGCGACCGGGCCGGTGGCCGGCAAGGCCGTCGTCGTCGTCGACGAGAGCGGGCTGCCCGCCGCCGAGGGGATCGCCCGCTCGCTGCCGGTGGACGAGCACGCCGTGTTCCTCATCGAGGTCGCCCACCCTGAGGACCGTCGCCCGCTCCCGAGCTTCGCCAGCACCCGGGTGCGGTGGGCCGTGCGCGAGCCCGGCGCCGCACCCGGGGACGCGGCGCTCGCGCTGCTCCACGAGGAGCGGCTGGAGCCGACCGACTACGTCTACGCCGTCGGCGAGACCGCGCTCGCGCTGGGTGCCCGCGCGTGGGCGCAGCGCGCCGGGGTGCCCAAGGCGCAGGTCGACTTCTGCGCCTACTGGCGGCGCTGAGCCGGCTCGAGCAGCCCCGCCGCGGCGTGGGCGTCGGCGAGCGCGAGCTCGCCGTTGATGCCGATCGCCGCCCGTGAGCCCAGCTCGGCCGCGCCGAGCACCTGGCAGGACAGGTCGACGACGTTCCCCGCCGCCCACACGCCCGGCACCGAGGTGCGGCCCTCGTCGTCGGTCTCCAGCGCCGTGCCCATGTCGCTCGTCACCGTCCGCGCCCCGAGCCCCTCCAGGGCGGCGCTGTTGAGCCGGAAGCGGGGGGCGACGAAGACCGCCCCGCACGCCACGCGCGTGCCGTCGTCGAGAACGACGGCGCTGGTGCCGTCCTCCCCGGTGACCAGCTCCCGTGCCCGCCCGGGCACCACCCGCACGCCGCGGGCGGCGAGCAACCGGGCGCCGTCGTCGTCCACGGGGCCGGCGTCGTGGGTGACGACGGTGACGTCCTGCGACCACTGCCGCAGCAGCAGCGCCTGGTTGACCGCGCCCTCCGTGCTGCCCGCGAGGACGACGAGCGGCCGGTCACGCACCTCGTAGCCGTGGCAGTAGGGACAGTGGAGGACCTCGGACCCCCACCGCTCGGCCAGGCCGGCGACGTCGGGCAGCTCGTCGACGATCCCGCTCGCCACGACCACCCGGCGCGCCCGGAGGCGCCGGCCACCGGCCAGCTCCACCCGGAGCGTCGGCTCCGCGGCGTCCTCGACGACGACGGCGATCGCCTCGTCCGCGACGATCTCCACCCCGTAGCCGCTCACCTCACGGCGGGCGACGGCGAGGAAGTCGCCCGGCGCGGTGCCGTCGCGGGTGAGGAACCCGTGGAGGGCCGCGGAGCAGGCGTTGCGCGGGCTGCCCGCGTCCACGACCGTGACGGAGCGGCGGGCGCGGCCCAGGACGAGGGCGGCGGACAGACCCGCCGGTCCCGCGCCGATGACGACGACGTCGCGGGACTCGGGAGCGGTGGAGGCATCATCCATCCCCATACTGTGCGGCCCGTCGCGGCGGGCGGCATCCCGCGACGGGGGCGGCCGGCCGTCCTAACCTCGATGGAGTGACCCGCCTGCGCCTCTCCCTCCTCGACCGCTCCCGAACCCGCGCCGGTGAGGAGCACGCGGCGGCGCTCCGGGCCACGGTGGGGCGGGCGCAGCGGGCCGAGGAGCTGGGCTACCACCGGTTCTGGGTGGCCGAGCACCACGCGGTGCCCGGGATCGCGAGCGGTGCCCCGGCCGTCCTGGCGGCGGCGGTGGCGGCCGCGACGAGCCGCATCCGGGTGGGCTCGGGCGGTGTCATGCTGCCCAACCACCGGCCGATCGTCGTCGCCGAGCAGTTCGCCGTGCTCGAGGCGCTGCACCCGGGGCGCATCGACCTCGGGGTGGGGCGGTCCCTGGGCTTCACGGCGCCCGTCCGGGAGGCGCTCGGTACCACGCGGTACGCGCCGGAGGCCTTCGCGGCGGACCTCGCGGCCCTGCGGGACTTCCTCACCGGGCACGGGCCGGTGACTGCGATGCCGGTCGTCACGGACCCGCCGCCCGTCCTCGTCCTCGCCACCGGCAGCGGACTGGAGGTCGCGGCGCGGGCCGGGCTGCCCGTCGTCGTCGGCGGACCGGCCCTGTCCGCGGACGACGGCGCGATCGCCCGCTACCGGCGCGAGTTCCGGCCCACCGAGGCCTGCCCGGAGCCCTACGTCGTCATCAGCCTCGAGGTCATGGTCGCCCGGACGACGACCCACGCGCGTGACCTCCTGCTCCCCGAGGCGTGGGCGATGGCGGAGTCGCGGACCACCGGGGCCTTCCCGCCGCTGGAGCCCGTCGAGGCGGTGCGGCGACGGCAGCCGACGGACAAGCAGCGCGCCACCATCGCGGGCTTCCTGTCCTCGGCGCTGTACGGCACGCCCACCGCCGTCGGGGTGTCGCTCGCGGCGCTCGCCGAGCGGACCGGGGCCGACGAGGTCATGGTCTCGACGTCCACCTACGACCGCGAGGAGCTCGCCCACGCCGATGCCGCGCTCACCGAGGCGGTGAACGCGGCGTAGCTCCCGGCCCCATGCGCCGACAGCCGGATTCCTCCCGGAGGAATCCGGCTGTCGGCGATAGGGGGCAGGGGGTTAGCTGGGGTTCTCGACGTCGCCGCGCCAGGCGCCGCTCTCGACGCCGCGGGACTCGATGAACTCCTTGAAGCGGGCGGCGTCCGCCTTGACCTGACGGGTGTCGAAGCCGAGAGCGGAGCCGACCTTCTCCTTGGCGTCGGACGGCTCCCAGTCGATCTGGATCATCACGCGCGTGGTCGTGTCGCTGAGCCGGTGGAAGGTGACGACACCGGCCTGCTTGACGTCGCCGCCCACGCTGCGCCACGCGATCCGCTCGTCCGGGTGCTGCTCGGTGATCTCGGTGTTGAACTCGCGCCGCTGACCACCCACGGTCGTCACCCACCGGTTGAGGGTGTCGGTCACCTGGGTGATCGACTCGACGCCCTCCATGAACTGGGGGAAGGACTCGAACTGGGTCCACTGGTTGTAGGCGGTGCTCACGGGAACGTCGACGTCGATCGACTCTTGTACCTGGCTCATCTCGTCCTCCTGGAGGTCGGTGACGGTGGGCGTCCTGCCTATCAGCGGCCGGGCCGGCCTGCCACCGGACGGCGTCAGCGGCGGGCGCGGCGACGGCGCACGAGGGCGCCCACGGCCCAGCCGACGAGGAAGATGAGGAGCAGCACCAGCCACATCGGTGCCCCGACGCTGAGCCAGAACAGCTCGATGCGCACCTCCCTGCGGTTCTGCACGACGAAGGCGATCGCCAGCACGGCCAGGGCCAGGCCCACCCACGTCGAGGGCTCCACGCGCCCGGTCCGGCCGGTCTCGGTGCTCCGCATGGTGGGTCCTTCCGCTCGGCGACAGTCCCACTGTGCCCGGTGCCGCACGGCCGGGCGAGCGGGGAGACGCGGCGGCGCGGTTAGCTTGCGGGGATGTCCCCCTTCCCTTCCGTGCAGCCCCCGTCACCGGCCCCGCGCGGGACCGTGAGCGGCTCGGTGTGGCGTGCGCCGGGGATGCCGCTGCTCGTCGCGATGACCGTCCTCGCCTTCTCCGGCTACGCCGCCCTGCTGCCCGTCGCCCCGCTGTGGGCGGTCCAGGGCGGGGCGGGCTCCGTCGGGGCGGGGCTGGTCAACGGCGTCCTCATGCTCTTCACGGTCCTCACCCAGCTCGTCGTGCCCACCGCGCTGCGGCGCCTGGGCTGGGCGCCGGTGCTCGTGGCCGGCATGCTGCTGCTCGGGCTGCCGTCGGCGGCGCTCGGGCTCAGCGACGGCCTGCTGCCGGTGCTCGTGATCTCCGCGGTGCGCGGGCTCGGCTTCGGCGTCGTCACAGTGACGGGCAGCGCGATCGTCGCCGAGCTCGTCGAGCCCGAGCGGCGGGGCGCGGCCATCGGCGCCTACGGGCTGGCGATCGCCGGACCGCAGGTGCTCCTCCTGTCCGCCGGGCCGTGGGTCGTCGAGCAGCTCGGCTACGGCCTGGTCTTCGCGCTCGGGGTGCTGCCCGCGCTCGGTGTGGTGCCCGCCGTCCTCCTCTCACGGCGGCTCGAGCACGTCCCGGAGGCGACGGAGCGTGCGCCCTACCTGCGGCTGCTGCGCCCGATGGCCCTCCTCCTCGCCGTCACGCTCGCCGGCGGCGCGCTCATCACCTTCATGGCCCAGATGAGCAGCAGCGCCGCCCTCAGCACCGTGGCGCTGCTCCTCCTCACCGTGGCGGCCGCCGTGGCGCGCTGGCGGGTGGGCGCCCTGGCCGACCGGTTCGGACCCCGGCCCTTCCTGTGGCCCCTCGTCCTCCTCACGGGCGCGGGCATGGCGGTGGTCGCCTGGGCCGTGCGCGACCCGCAGGCCACCGCCGTCGTCGCGCTCCTCCTGGGCGCCGCCCTCGTCGGGACCAGCTACGGCGGCCTGCAGAACCTCACGCTCGTCCTGTCCTTCCGCGCGGTGAGCCGCCCGCACTACGGCTCGGCCAGCGCGGTGTGGAACATCGGCTTCGACGCCGGGACGGGACTGGGCGCCGTCGTCGTCGGGATGGTGGCCGCGGGCAGCTCGTTCACCACGGCCATGCTCGTCGCGGCAGGCGTCTCCCTCCTCACCCTGCCCCTGGCGCTGCTGCGCCGCGGCCCCGGGGAGGGCTGAGCCGCTCGGCGTGCGTGCCTCCCTCACCCGCCCCATGCTGAGGGACGTCGAGAGGAGAAGGCGTGACGCAGGCCACCACGGGGCGTGAGGTCGAGGACGAGCGCGTGAGCGTCGTCGTCGTGAGCCGGAACCGACGCGAGGAGCTGCTGCGGTCCCTCGCCCGGCACCGCGCCCCGGTCGTCTACGTCGACAACGCCTCCACCGACGGCAGCGCCGACGCCGTCAGCGAGCGCTTCCCGGACGTCGAGGTCGTCCGCCTGGCCCGCAACGCCGGCGCCTACGGGCGCACCCTCGGCGTACGGCGCGCCCGGACGCCCGTCGTCGCCTTCGCCGACGACGACTCGTGGTGGGCGCCCGGGGCACTCGCGACCGCGGCCGCGCACTTCGCCGCGCACCCGCGGCTCGGGCTCGTCCAGGCACGCATCCTCGTCGGGCCCGAGGAGCGGCTCGACCCGACCTGCGCGGAGATGGCCGCCTCGCCGCTGCCCGGTGACCCGGAGGTGCCGGGTGCCCCGCTCCTCGGCTTCATCGCCTGCGGTGCGGTCGTGCGGGTGGAGGCCTTCTGCGAGGCCGGCGGCTTCGACGACGTCGTGCGCTTCCCCGGCGAGGAGGAGCGCCTCGCCCTCGACCTCGCCGACCACGGCTGGCACCTCAGCTACCTCGACGACGTCGTCGCCCACCACCACCCCTCGCCCGTCCGCGGCCCGGCCGACGCCCGCCGTCGTGCGCTCGCCCGCTCCGCGGTCCTCACCGGCGCGATGCGGCTGCCCCGGCGGGACGCGCTCACCCGGGTCCGGCGGACGGTGGCGGCCGGCGCCGTCCAGCGGGCCGGGGCGAGGGACGCGCTCGCGGACCTCCCGGCCGCGCTGCGCCGTCGTCGCCCGGTGTCGGACCGGGTGGCCGCGCAGGCGGCGATGCTCCGCCGTACACCCGTGCCGACCAGACCAGGACACCGAGACGGAGGACAGCGATGAGGGCAGTGCAGCGCAGCGGCCGTGCGGTCGTGACCGGAGGGGCGGGGTTCCTCGGCAGCCACCTGTGCGAGGCCCTGCTCGACGACGGCTGGCAGGTCGTGGCGCTGGACAACTTCCTCACCGGCGCCCCGGGGAACGTCGCCCACCTGGCGCAGCGGCCCGGCTTCGAGCTCGTCCACTGCGACGTCACCGAGAACATGCACGTGCGCGGCGACGTCGACCTCGTCCTCCACTTCGCCTCGCCCGCCTCGCCCGTGGACTACCTCGAGCTGCCCATCGAGACGCTGCGCGTGGGGTCCGTGGGCACCGAGCGGGCGTTGCGGCTGGCGCGGGACAAGGGGGCCCGGTTCGTCCAGGCCTCGACCTCGGAGGTCTACGGCGACCCGCAGGTCCACCCGCAGCCGGAGACCTACTGGGGGCACGTCAACCCGATCGGTCCGCGCGGGGTCTACGACGAGGCCAAGCGCTACGCCGAGGCCCTCGTCACCGCCTACCGCGGCGCCCACGGCGTGGACACCGGGATCGTGCGGATCTTCAACACCTACGGGCCGCGGATGCGCCCCTACGACGGACGCGCCATCCCCACCTTCATCCGCCAGGGCCTCGCCGGCGAGCCGCTCACCGTGGCCGGGGACGGCAGCCAGACCCGCTCGGTCTGCTACGTCGACGACCTCGTCACCGGGATCCTCGCCCTCGCCCGCAGCGGCCACCCCGGGCCGGTCAACATCGGCAACCCGCACGAGCGCACGGTGCTCGAGATCGCCGAGGCGGTCGTCGCCGCCACGGGCGGACGCTCACGCATCGAGTTCGTCGAGCGGCCGGTCGACGACCCCGAGGTGCGGCGTCCCGACACGACGCTGGCCCGGACCGAGCTGGGCTGGGAGCCGCGGGTCTCGTGGGAGGAGGGCCTGCAGCGCACCGTCGACTGGTTCGCCGCCGCCCTCGCCAGGTCGGCGTGAGCCCGGGTCAGAAGAGCGTCGGCCCGGCCGGGAGGAACCCCTCGCGCTCGAGCAGGCGTGCCTTGACCGCCAGCCCGTAGCGGAAGCCGCCCAGGCTGCCGTCCGAGCGCAGCACGCGGTGGCACGGGACGAACAGGGCGGCGGCGTTCGCCGCGCACGCTGCGGCGGCCGCGCGGACCGCCGCCGGACGCCCCGCCCGTGCCGCGTACTCGGTGTAGGTGATCCGCTCACCCGCGGTGACCGTGCGCAGCACCTCCCATGCGTGGCCCTGGAAGCTGCCCGACCGCTGACGGACCGCCACCCGGCCCGGGGCCGCGAGGTCGCCGTCGTAGTAGGCGACGACGGCGGTGAGCGCCTGGTCCAGCGCGTCACCGTCCGCGCGGTCGGGTGCCGACCGCAGCGAGGGGTGCACGAGCGGGAGCAGGGAGGCGACGTCGTCGGTCCACCCGGAGGCGAGGACGCTGTCGGCGTCGGCGAGCACGGTGAAGGCGCCGTCGGGGGTGGCCACGGTCCCCCAGCGGGCGGCGCTCATCGCGACCCTCCGGCGCGGGCGGCGCCCGCCGCCTGCCACAGGTGCAGGGCGGCGTAGGAGCGCCACGGGGCCCAGCTGCCGGCGCGCTCGGCGAGGACCCGGTGCGCGGCCGGCGCCGGGAGGCCCTCCTCGAGCACGCCCAGGGCGCGCGCCCCGGCGACGAGGGCGACGTCCCCGGTGAGCCAGGAGTCCGGGTCCCCGAGCACGCGCATGGCGACGTAGGCGGCGGTCCACGGACCGATCCCGGGCAGGGAGAGCAGCTGCGCCCGCAGGACGTCGGAGGCGGCCCCGACGTGGAGGTCGAGCCGCCCGTCGGCGAGCGCGCGGGCGGCGGTGAGCACCGCCGTCACGGACCGGGCCGGCAGTCGCAGCGGCCGGTCCGGGTCGGGTGGCGCACCCGGGACGGGGGCGGGCACGTGCCGGGCGATCTGCGCCGGGGTGGGGAACACCCGGTCGAGACCCGGCACGGCGGAGGCGTAGGGGGAGCCCGCCACGGCGGTGAGGCGGCTGAGGTGCGTGCGCGCGGCGGCGACGGAGATCTGCTGCCCGACGAGTGCCCGGACGAGGAGCTCGCCGGGGTCCGCCGCGCCCGGCACCCGGACCCCCGGCGTCCTCTCGACGAGCGGGGCGAGCGCGGGGTCGGTGGACAGGGCCGCGTCGACGGCCACCGGGTCGGCGTCGAGGTCGAGCATCCGGCGCACCCGCGCGACGGCGGTGGCGATGTCCGCGAGGGAGGTGAGCTCGAGCCTCGCCCGCAGCTCCCGTCCCTCGGGCGTGGCCACGAGCTCGACGGCGCCCGGCCCGTGGGGCAGCGTGAGCGTGCGGGCGTAGCGCACCGGTCCGTCGTCGGGCACCTCGGCCACCTCCACGCCGGTGACGGCGCGGGCGGCGAGGAAGCGGAACACCCCGCGGGCGTCGAAGGGCAGCCGCACCGGCAGGTCGACCTCCAGCCGGACCGGCGCCGTCGCGCCTCCTCCGCTCGCGGCCCGCGGCGGGCCGGGGGCGCCGGCCCGCGCTCGCAGGTCCCGCGGGGTGGTGGCGAACACCTCGCGCACCGTGTCGTTGAACTGGCGCAGGGACGCGAAGCCCGCCGCGAACGCGACGTCCGCGATCGGCAGGTCGCTGCCGACGAGCAGCGCGCGCGCCGTCTGGGCCCGCCGCGCCCGGGCGAGCGCCAGCGGGGCCGCGCCGAGCTCCGTGACGAGGAGCCGGTGGACGTGGCGCGGGGTGTACCCCAGCCGCGCCGCGAGCCCGTCGACGCCCTCGCGGTCGACGACGCCGTCGGAGATGAGCCGCATGGCCCGGCCGGTGACGTCCCGGCGCAGGTCCCACTCGGGCGTGCCGGGCGCCGCCTCGGGCAGGCAGCGCTTGCACGCGCGGAAGCCGGCCGCGTGGGCGGCCGCCGAGGTGAGGTAGAAGGTGACGTTCTCCGGCCGTGGCGTGCGCGCCGGGCACGAGGGCCGGCAGTAGATGCCGGTGGAGGACACGGCCGTGAAGAACTGGCCGTCGAACCTCCTGTCGCGGGCGGCGATCGCCCGGTAGCGCTCCGCGAACAGCGGGTCGCCCGCCGCGCACGCCGGGCGCGCCTGCCGCGCGGTGCGCGAGCGGTCACCGGTGAGTGTCATGGGTCCAGTACAGCCCCTCGCGCCGAGCCCGTCTGGCGGTTTTCGGACCTGGCGGGTGGCCGTGCCGGCGGCGCGTGCGACCTCCCCGGTTCTCCTCACCACGCCCCGCTGCGAGGGGGGAGGTCGGAGGAAGACCGGGGAGGTCAGTGGGAGGGCTGGAGGGCCAGGAGACCGGACGTCGCGGCCGCCACCTCGTCGACCGTGATCGCGGCGAGGGCCGGGTCGACCTCCGCGGCGTGCGGGTCGCCCGTGCCGTCGCCGTGCCACAGGACGACGTGCCGCTCGGTGTCGAGGGCCGGGCCCCACGTCGTCGGCGGGGTGGGGCCGAAGAGGAGTACCGAGGGCGTGCCGACGCCCGTCGCGACGTGTGCGACCCCCGTGTCACCGCACACGAGCAGACGGGCGCCGGCCACGAGGGCGGCCAGGCCCGGGACGTCGTGTTCGCCGGCCACCGACCGGCCGACGTCGCCGGCCACCTCCGCGCACAGCCCCGCCTCCCCGGCCGAGCCGGTGACGAGCACCCGGTGCCCGTCAGCGCTCAGCCGCCGGGCCAGCTCGCGCCAGCGCTCCACCGGCCAGCGGCGCGACCCGGAGGCCGCACCGGGGTGGAGGAGGACGGCGTCCGCGACGCCCTCCGCCGGCTCGACGGGCAGGCGCAGGTCCTCCGGCCCGCACTCGCCGCCCGCGGCGGTGAGCAGGCGGCACCAGCGCGCCACCTCGTGCTCGTCCGCACGGAACTCCGGTGCGACGTCGCCGGCGGAGGCGGGATGCCCGGCCTCCGGGCTGGCGAAGGCGACGAGCCGGGACGGGCCCGTGACCGCGAGCAGCCGGTGGCTCTGCGGCCCACGGCCGTGGAGGTTGACGGCCACGTGCCCGCCGGCCCCGCCCACGGCCAGCGGCTCGTCCAGCCCCACGGTGGGGACGACGGCGTCGACCAGCCCCAGCCGGACGAACCACCCGCCGATCCCCTCGGGACCGGCAAGCACCACCCGCCGGCCCGGCCACGCCCGGCGCACCCCGCGCAGCGCCGCGACCCCGGTGAGCGCGTCACCGAGGCCGAGCGCCCGCAGGACGAGGACGTCGCCGGGCCCGAGACCGGCTAGGGCCACGACGGCTCGCCGGAGGCCATGACGAGCATCTCCCGGATCTCGCTGCCCACCGGCTGCTGCAGCGCCATGAGGACGGCGCCGGCGGTGTGGGCCGGGTCGTTGAGGTCCTGGTCAGGGCCGGGCTTGAAGCGCTCGTCGCGGCCGTCGAAGAAAGCCGTGCGCATGCCGCCGGGCACGAGGCAGGTGACGCCCACCCGCCCGGCGTACTCGGCGGCCAATGCCTGGGAGAAGCCGCGGATCGCGAACTTCGAGGCGGAGTAGGCCGTCGCGGCGTCGGCGCCCTTGAGGCCGAGCGTGGAGGAGACGGTGACGACCGTCCCGCGGCTCTCCTCGAGGTGGGGCAGGGCGGCGCGCACGACGGCGACCGTCCCGAGGAGGTTGACGTCGATGACCCGCCGCCAGTCCACGGGGTCGATGTCGAGGATCGGCCCGCACGCGTCGGTTCCCGCCGCCGTGACGACCGCCGTCGGCGGCCCTACCTGCTCGACGAGCGAGGCGACCGCCGCGGTCGCCGCGTCCCAGTCGCTGAGGTCCGCCACGACGTGCGGCACGTCGACCGACGGCGCGACCCGGTCGATGACGGCCGGGCGCCCGCCCGCCGCCCTCACCGCCTCGACGACGGCGGCCCCCAGGCCGCCGGCCCCTCCGGTGACGTAGACAGTTCCGACCTCGCGCAGCTTCACCCTGCTCCTCCCGTTGACCGTGCGTGCTCCGCGGCCTGGGCGGCCTGCTCGGAGCGGCTGATGATGGATGTCGTCGACCGGCCGCCCAGGTAGGGCAGCAGGACGACCCGGCCGCCGTGCGCCTGCACGACCTCCGTCTCCGGCAGCGGCCTGCCGCCGTAGTCCCCGCCCTTGGCCCAGATGTCGGGCCGCAGGTGGGTGAGCGTGCCGCGCGGGTCGTCGGCGTCGAGGACGACGACGGCGTCCACGCAGTCCAGCGCCTCGAGCACCTTGGCGCGGTCGGCCGCGGGCACGACCGGTCTGCCCGGTCCCTTGAGGCGAGTGACCGACGCGTCGGAGTTCATGAGGACGACGAGGCGGTCACCGAGCCGGCGCGCCGCCTGCAGCGTCGCGACGTGGCCGGCGTGGACGATGTCGAAGCAGCCGCCGGTCGCGACGACCGTCGCCCCGTCCCCGCGCAGCCGGGTGGCCAGCTCGCGCAGGGCGTGCGGCTCGGCCTTGAGGACGCCGCCGCGCTCGGTGGGCGCCTCGGGGGCGGGCTCGCCGGTGGGCCGGCGGCGGCCGCGGAAGCCCTCGGCCCCGCCCGCCGCCACCCAGGCCGAGGCGTCCGCGACGGCGGACTCGACCGCCTCGGAGAGCAGCGCGCCGGACGCCAGGGCGCTGGCGGCGCTCGCGGCGAAGCGGTCGCCCGCACCGCAGGGGTCGCCCCCGTGGGTGGCGACGGCGGGGACGTAGCTCGTCTCGTCGTCGTGCGCGGCGAGGAAGGCGCCGTCGGGGCCGGCCGTCACGCACACCCCCCGGGCCTGCCACGTGGTGCGCAGCGCGGCGGCGGCGACGTCGGCGGGCGCGTCGGGGCGCTCGACGGCGGCGCGGGCCTCGCTGAGGTTGGGGGTGACGAGGGCCGCGCCGGGCACCGGGGCGCCGCCACGCGGGTGGGGGTCCCACACGAGCCGGGTGCGGCAGGCGGCGTCCGCGAGCAGTTGCCGCAGCCCGGGGTGGCGGGTGGTGCCGGCGCCGTAGTCGGAGACGAGGACGGCGTCGGCGCTCGCGAGCACCCGGGCCACCTCCTCGAGCGGGAGGTCGTCGCCGGGGCTGCCGGGGCCGCCGTCGTCGACGCGGACGAGGGACTGGCCGCCGCTGCGGATGCGGGTCTTGCGGCGGGTGGCGCCCTCGTGGGGCAGGCGCAGGACCGTGAGGTGCTCCTCGAGCTCGGTGACGAGCCGGTCACCGTGCTCGTCGTCGGCGATGGGCGCGACGAGGGTGACGCGGCCGGTGCACAGGAGCGCCGCGAGGCCCGCGCCACCCGGGCTGTGGCGGGTGGTGCTCACGTCGAGAACCGGGACGGGGGCGTCGGGGGACAGGCGCGTGACCTCGCCGTCGACGTCCGCGTCGAGGACGACGTCCCCGACGACGACGACGTGCGGCGCGGAGGAATCCGGCTGTCGGCGAATGGGGGTCGCGAGCCATTCGCGCGAAGGCGCCTCCCCCTCCCGCCGAGAGCTGGAATTCTCCGGACCCACGTCGCGAGAGCCGGATTCCTCCCCCACCCCGAGGTGGCGGTCGAGGGCGGCGCAGAGGGCGTGGATGGCGACGAGGTGGCCCTCCTGGACGGCCGCCGTCGAGGGGGCGTCGACGCACAGCGCGTCGTCGCACAGCTCGGCGAGCGGGTTGGGGACGGGGCCGGTGAGTCCCCAGACGGTGAGTCCGAGCTCGCGGGCGCGCTCGGCGGCGCGCAGCACGTTGGGGCTCTTGCCGGAGGTCGACAGGAGGACGAGGACGTCGCCGGGGCGTCCGTGGCCCTCGACCTGCCGGGCGAACATCTCCTCGGCGCCGTAGTCGTTGACGATCGCGCTCACGCTCGAGGACTCCGAGCACAGCGAGATCGCCGAGAAGGAGCGGCGGTCGTGGAGGAAGCGGCCGACGAGCTCGGAGGTGAGGTGCTGCGCCTCCGCGGCGCTGCCGCCGTTGCCCGCCGCGAGCAGGCGCGCGCCGCCGGGCAGCCGCTCGGCGAGCTCGGCGGCCCACTGCTCCACGGTGCCGGCGTGGTCCTGGAGGAAGGTGAGGGCGGTCTCGAGCTCGGCCCGGTGCTCGTCGATCCAGTCCTGGGCGCTCATGCGGTCGCCGCCTTCCGTGGTGTCGTAGTGCGGGCGGTGCGGACCTCGGCGTAGGCAGCCTCGGTCGCCGCCGCCACCCGCTCCCAGCTGAAGCGCTCCTCTGCGCGGGCGCGGGCGGCCTCGCCGTAGCGGGCCCGCAGGTCCGGGTCGACGAGGAGGCGGGTGATCGCCGCGGCGAGCGCGTCGGGGTCGCGCGGGGGGACGAGGGCACCGGTGCGGCCGTCCTCGACGGAGTCGAGCAGCCCGCCGACGGCGCTGCCCACGAGCGGGCGCCCGCAGGCGGCCGCCTCGAGCGGCACGATCCCGAAGGGCTCGTACCAGGGTGTCGCGACGACGATGTCCGCCGAGCGGATGAGCGCCGGCACCTCGGTGCGTGACGCGGAGCCGACGAAACGCACCCGGTCGGAGACCCCGAGCTCCTCGGCGAGGGCGTGCAGGCGCCGGGCCTCGGGGTCGGTGCGGATCTGGGACTGATCCGGACCGCCGGCGACGAGCAGCTCGACGTCGGGCAGCAGCGGCAGCGCGGCGACGACCGTCTCCACGCCCTTGCGCTCGACGAGCCGCCCGAGCGAGAGCAGCCGGAAGGGCTGGTCGCCGCGCGAGGGGTGGACCTCGCCGTCGGGGCTGAAGAGCTGGACGTCCACCCCGCACGGCACGACGCGCACCCGTGACCGGTCGACGCCCATCGCCTCGAGCTCGGCGACCTCGTCGCTGCACGTCGCGACGACGAGGTCCGCCTCGGTGGCCACCCGGGTCTCGGCCTCCACCCGGCCCGCGGGGCTGGTGTCCTTGGCCCCCTGGTGGCGGCGCTTGACGGTGCCGAGGGCGTGGAAGGTGTGGACGACCGGCACGGGCACCTGCTCGGCCGCCTCGAGGGCGGCCAGCCCGGACATCCAGAAGTGGGAGTGGACGACGTCGGGCCGCTCCCCGTCCGCCCAGCGGCGAGCCAGCCACCGGCCGAGCTCGGGCATGTAGGGCAGCAGGTGGTCCTTGGGCAGCACGCGCGCCGGACCGGCGGGGACGTGGACCACCCGCACCCCGGGCAGCATCTCCACATGCTCGGGCAGCTCGGGGTCGTCCCGGCGGGTGTAGACGGCGACGTCGTGTCCCCGCCGGGCGAGCGCGGCCGCGAGGGCGGCCACGTGGACGTTCTGCCCGCCGGCGTCCTCACCGCCGAGCGCCGCCAGCGGGCTGGCGTGCTCCGACACCATCGCGATCCTCATCGGACGACCTCCTTCAGCAGCGACTGCCAGTCCGCGAGGAAGCGGACGGCGGAGAAAGCCTCGGTGGCGTGGCGGCGGGCGGACTGCCCGCGCTCCCGCGCCTCGGCGGGGTCGGCGAGCCAGCGCAGCGCCGCCTCCTCGAGCACCCGCGGGTTGGCCGACACGACACCGGCGTCCGCGGGGACGGCCTCGGGGGCCGCCGTCGTCGCCAGGGCGAGGACCGGCAGGCCGATCATCATCGCCTCGATGAGCGAGAGCCCGAGTGAGGTCCACCGGTAGGGGTGGAGGTAGGCGCGCTGCCGGCCGAGCAGCGGGTGCATCTCGGACTGGCGGACGTCCTCGTGCAGGTGGCCGGCCAGGTGCGGGGCGTGCTCCTCGAGCGCGGCCATCCCCATCCCGTACACGGACAGCGGGACGGTGCGGGACAGGTCGAGGACGACGTCGGTGCCCGCCACCCGCCACCGGCGCACCGGCTCGTTGACGACGACGCCGACCCGCTCCTCCTCGCCGGCGTACAGGTACCCGGGGTCGAGGACGCCGTGGTCGATGACCGTCGTCGGCGCGCGGCCGCAGTCCCACACGAGCGCGTTGAAGTGGGTGACGTGGACGACCGGAATGTCGTCGCGGTCGGCGAGGGGGTGGCGGGTGCGCACGGCGTCGCCGTTCGGGGTGTTGTGCTCGACGTAGACGGCGGGCACGTCCCGGCCCGGGCGCAGGCCGGTCCACTCCTCGAAGAGCGCGATCTCGTGGGGCCGCTGGAGGACGACGACGTCGCAGCCCTCCTCCCGCAGCTGGGCGGGGCTGAGCTCGCGGGCGTTCGGGGGCCAGTCCCACG
This sequence comes from Oceanitalea stevensii, assembly GCF_014837105.1. Taxonomy (GTDB): domain Bacteria; phylum Actinomycetota; class Actinomycetes; order Actinomycetales; family Actinomycetaceae; genus Oceanitalea; species Oceanitalea stevensii. Next base: position 188,276 of record NZ_JACSPO010000002.1, read on the forward strand.
TGCGCGCCCGGCCCAGGCCGTCGGGCCCGCGGTCGGGGAGCACCGGGATGAGGTACTCGTCGGGACCGGTGACGAAGGGGGTCAGCCAGGACCCGTGGACGTGCCAGACGGCGACCTTCACGCCATGACCTCCTGGGGGACGAGGGACGCGACGGCGTCCACGACCTGCTGGGGACGGATGCCGGTGAGGCAGGGGTGGCCGGGCACCGGGCACTCCCGGGCGCGGGTGCCGGCGCACGCGGCGAGCTGGTCGCCGAGGACGATGGTCGGCACCCCGTAGGGCGCCCACCGCTCGGCGGGCACCACCGGGGAGAAGAGGGAGACGACGGGCGTGCCGACGGCGGCCGCCAGGTGCGCGGGGCCGGTGTTGCCGACGACGACGCACGCGGCGCCGTCGAGCACCGCTGCGAGCTGGGGCAGGTCGGTGCGGCCGGTGAGGTCGTGGACCCCCGGCCTGGCGGGCAGCGGCGTCTCCCTGGGCCCGCCCGTGACGACGACGTCCCACCCCGCCCCGACGAGTGCCTCCGCGATCGCCCGCGCATGCTCGGGCGCAATCGCCCGCGCCGGCACCGACGCCCCCGGATGAAGGACCACGTACCCGCCCCGTCGCCGAGCGCTGAGTTGTTCCTCCACGAGGGGGGCGCCGCCAGTAACAACTGAGCTGTCGGCGCGAAGGGGGTGACCTCCCGGGCCCTCCCCCCGTCGCCGAGCGCTGAGTTGTTCCTGGACGAGGGGGGCACCGCCAGTAACCACTGAGCTGTCGGCGCGAAGGGGGTGACCTCCCGGGCCCTCCCCCCGTCGCCGAGCGCTGAGCTGTTCCGCGGTCAACGGGTTGTCGGGGAGGGGGCGGCGGACGGCGAGGCGGCCGTCGTCGCCCTCCGGGAGCCCCGCCCCGGCGGCGCGGGCGAGGTCGAGGGCTGCTTCGACCTCGTGCAGCCCCTCGGGACGCTGGTGGCGGACGTCGAGCAGCGAGCCGGGGTAGTCGACGCTCGTCGCGGCGACGTGCCCGATCCCCGCCATCTTCGCCAGCAGCGCCATCGGCAGCGGGCTCTGGTGGAAGGAGGTGAAGATGACCGCCCGGTCGTAGCGGCGCCCCGCGAGGGTCGCGACTAGCTCCTCGATCGCTGCGGGGTCGACCGCCGGCGGTCGGTAGCCGGACCACGGGGCCGCGACGACGAGCACGTCCCGCACCCCCGGCAGCAGCCGCGCGGCCGCGGCACCGGTGGGCGAGGCGAGGAGGTCGACATCGTCGCGGGCGGCGAGGGCGCGGACGGCGGGCCCGGTGAGGAGGACGTCGCCGTCGTTGTCGAGGCGCACGGCGAGGGTCGTCACTGGTCCTCACCCGCCATCGCGAGGACGAGGTCGACGGCGGAGGAGAGGTCCGCGGCGACGTGCTCGGCCTGCTCGACCTCCTCCTCGCGGGTCACCGGCGTAGGGACGAGGACGGCGCGAGCGCCTGCGGCCCGGGCGGCACCGACGTCGGCGCCGATGTCCCCGACGACGACGCACTCGTGCGGCTCGACGCCCAGCGCACGCGCGGCGCGCAGCACCATCCCCGGGCCGGGCTTGCGGCAGGTGCAGCCGTCCTCGGGGCCGTGCGGGCAGTGCTCGACGACGTCGAAGGAGCCGAGGAGGTCCTGGACGCGCTCGTTGACCCGGCCGACGTCCTCGGCCGCGATGAGGCCCCGGGCGACACCCGACTGGTTGGTCACCATCCCGATGAGCAGCCCGCCCGCGCGCAGCCGGCGCAGCGACTCCGCGGCGCCGGCCACCGTGCGGACTTTGGCCGGGTCCCCGTTGTAGGGGACGTCCTCGACGATCGTGCCGTCGCGGTCGAGCAGGGCGGCGCGCACCGGCGGTGGCCACGCGGACACGTCGCGGAAGCGGACCGCCCCGTGCAGCCGGTGCCACACCGCGGACCACGGGATGGCCACGCTCGTCCACGCCATGCGGCGCCACTCCGCGGCCCAGCCCTCCTCGCCCGGGCGGGGCCCGGGCGCGATGCGACGCGCGGCGAAGTCGGCGGTGAGCCCCGCCCACGTCGCGGCGGCCACGGTGGCCGCGCGATGACGACCGGCCACCGCGAGGAGCGCGGCGGCGCTCCCGGCGGCCACGGTGGCGACGTGCCACCGGAAGCGGCCTCGCCCGGTCCCGCCGATCTCCCGCCAGGTGGGGCCGTGCAGCGCGCGCATGAGGGAGTCGGAGGCCGAGCCGGCCTGCATGCGCAGGCTCACGGCGTCGTCCGCGGGGCGGACCGGGTGGAGGATCTCGCGCTCCCCGCGGACCAGCTCCCAGCCGGCCTGCGTCACGCGCAGGGCGAGGTCGGCGTCCTCCCGGTAGGCGCGGGGGAAGCGCTCGTCGAAGCCGTGGACCGCGGCGAGGGCGGCGCGGCGGTAGGCCATGTCGGCCGTCGCCCACAGCGCCGTCTCCAGCCCCGCGGTGTTGCGCTCCCAGTCGGTGGGGCGGCGGTGCTCGGGCAGCGGGACGGTGATCCGGCCCTGCGTGGCGCCCACCCGCGGACCGGCGGCCGCAAGGTCCGCGGCCAGCCGGGTGGCCCAGCCGGCGGGGAGGCGCACGTCGTCGTCGAGGAAGGCGACCCACTCGGTGGTGGCGGCCCGCCAGCCCGCGTTGCGGGCGGCGGCGGGGCCGCGGCCGCCGGAGCGCAGGACGTCGACGGGCACGGCGCCGTCGGGCAGGTCGAGGGGCTCGGTCCGGTCCAGCGGTCGGTCGTCGACGAGGACGATGCGCGCGGGGGCGGGTCCGTCCTGGCCGAGCAGGTCGGTGAGCACCTCCCGCAGGGACGGTCGGCCGACGGTCGGCAGGACGACGGTGTAGTCGCTCACGCGACCGCCACCGCGGCGTCGTCCGTCACCGCCGCCCCGGCCGCCTCGTGGGCGTCGAAGAGCTGGGAGCGCCGGACGAGGTGGGGCCCGAGGACGAGGAGGTCGACCGGCGCGGAGCCGAAGAGCTCGAGCGCGTCGCGGGGGTCGTCGACCATGGGCCGCCCGGCCGTGTTGAGACTCGTGTTGATGACGACGGGCAGGCCGGTGCGCCCGGCGAAGGCCGCGATCGTCGCGCCCAGGCGCGGCTGGCGCTGCGGGTCGACGGTCTGGATGCGCGCGGTGCCGTCGACGTGGACGGCGGCCGGGATCCGGTCACGCCACTCCGGGCGCACGGAGTGGACGAAGAGCATGTAGGGGCTGGGGATGGGGCCGTCGGTGAAGATCTCCTCGGCACGGTCGGCGAGGACCATGGGCGCGACGGGGCGGAACTGCTCGCGGCCCTTGACGTCGTTGATGCGTTCGAGGTTCTCCTCCAGGCCCGGGTGGGCGAGCAGCGACCGGTGGCCGAGCGCGCGCGGCCCGAACTCGCTGCGGCCGTCGAACCAGGCGACGACGCCGTTGCCGGCGAGGACCTCGGCCACCTGCTCGGGCAGGTCGTCGGGGGTGGTGAAGGGGACCTTCGCCGTCGTCAGCCACTGCGCGAGCTCGTCGTCGGACCAGGCGCGGCCCAGGTCCGCGCCCGCGATCGGGCGCGGCTCGGACCCGCGGTCCGCGGCCACCTGGAGGGCGGCGCCGAGCGAGGTCCCGGCGTCGCCGGCGGCGGGCTGGACCCACACGTCCTCGAAGGGGGTCTCGCGCCAGATGCGGGAGTTGGCCACGCAGTTGAGCGCGGTGCCGCCCGCCATCGTCAGCGCCGTGTCGCCGGTCTGCTCGTGCAGCCAGGAGGCGAGGTCGACGAGGACCTCCTCGAGGCGTGCCTGCACCGAGCAGGCGAGGTCGGCGTGGGGGCCGCCCCACGTGCCGTCGTCGACGCGCGGCTCCACCCACCGCGACCAGTCGGGGACCGGGGCCTGGAATCCGCCGTCGTCGGTGGCGTGGATGGTCTCGCGCAGCTCCTCGAGGAACCGCGGCTTGCCGTAGGAGGCCAGCGCCATGACCTTGTACTCGTCGGAGGAGCGAAGGAAGCCGAGGTGCTCGGTGAGCGACTCGTAGAGCAGACCCAGCGAGTGGGGCAGCTGCTGCCCGGCGAGCGTCTCGAGCCTGCCGCCGGAGTAGCGGCCGGCGAGGTGGGAGGCGTGCTCGCCGCGGCCGTCGAGGACGAGGACGCTCGAGCTCGCGTGCGGGGAGGCGAGGGCGCCGGAGGCGGCGTGCGCGACGTGGTGGGGGACGAAGACGACCTTCTCCGGGTCCAGTCCCGGCAGCGCGGCGGCGAGGAACTGCGGGGCGCGCTCGGCGTAGGTGAGGCGCAGGTGGTCCCACGGGTCGTCCAGGCCCATCTCGTGCGCGGGCCGCGCGAGGGAGGGGTCGAAGGAGTAGGCGACGGCGTCGAGGTCCTTGGGCTGCAGGCCCGCCTGCTCGAGGCACCAGCGCATCGACAGCTCGGGCAGCTCCCACGCCGAGAAGGGCACCGGGCGCTTGCCGTGCTTGCGCCGGCTGAAGCGCTCCTCCTCGGCTGCCGCCACCACCGTGCCGTCGATGACGAGGGTCGCCGACGGGTCGTGGAACAGCGCGTTGACGCCCAGAACTCGCATGCCGCCTCCTGAGTGGTCCAAGTCACCTATAGGTGATTCGCTGCTCACGCTGCCCGAGAGAAGCACTTCTCGCACGTCGACAAGGAGGCCCGTCCGTGACGACCACCCAGACCGCCCCGGCCCGCACCGTGGAGCTCGCTCTCCACCTCGTGGACGGACGCACCGCACCGGCCACCGGCCCGCGCCGGCTGCAGCGGGAGGACCCGAGCGGCTCGGGCACGGTGACAGCGCTCGTGCCCGCGACGGCGCAGGAGGTCACCGCCGCGGTCGACGCCGCCTGGCAGGCGCGCACCGCCTGGCGCCGCACGGCACCGGCGGAACGGGCGGCGGCGCTGCGCGCGGCCGCGGCGGCCGTCCGGGCCGACGCCGAGCGCCTCGGTGGGCTGCTCACGGCGGCCACCGGGCGGCTGCTCGGGCAGTCGGTGGAGTCCGCGACCGTGGCCGCCGACCTCCTCGAGGAGGCGGCGACGACGGGCCTCGGAGCGGCCGGCCGCACGCTCGCCGGCGCCACGGGTGCGCTGGACGTCGTGCGCCGTGAGCCGCGCGGCGTCGTCGCCGTCATCACCCCGTGGAACGACCCGTTCCCCGCGGCGGCGGGCCTGCTCGCGGCCGCGCTCGTCACCGGCAACACCGTGGTCCACAAGCCCTCGGAGCGCTCGGCCGTGCCGGGCTGGGAGATGGCCCGGCTCGTCGCCGACGCGCTGCCCGCCGGGGTGCTCAACGTCGTCAACGGCGACGGCGAGACCGGTGCGGCGCTCGTCGCCGACGAGCGCGTGGCCCTGGTCGCGCACGTGGGCTCGACGGTGGCCGGTCGGCGAATCGCCGCCGTCGCCGGGGTGCGGGGGGCGAAGGTGCTCCTCGAGAACGGCGGCGCGGACGCGATCGTCGTCGACTCCGGCGTCGAGCCGCGGTGGGCGGCCGAGCAGATCGCGACGGGCGCCTTCACCAACACGGGACAGATCTGCACGTCCGTCGAGCGCGTGTACGTGCACGACGACGTCGCCGACGCCGTCGTCTCCCAGCTCGCCGACGTCGCCCGCGGCCTCGTCGTCGGGGACCCGGCGGACCCGGCGACGACGCTCGGTCCCCTCGTCGACGCCGAGCAGCTCGCCGTCGTCGACACGCACGTGCGCGCGGCGCTGGACGCGGGTGCCCGGTGCATCACCGGCGGCGCGGCCCTGGACCGGCCGGGCAGCTTCTACCCGCCCACGGTCCTCGACGGCTGCCCGCCGGACTCGGACGCCGTCGCGGAGGAGACCTTCGGGCCGGTGGCCGCGATCGTCCGCGTGCCCGACTTCGACACGGCGCTCGCGCTCGCGGGCGAGAGCCGGTACGGGCTGGCCGCCACCGTCCTCACCCCGGACCTCGGCCGCGCGCTGCACGTTGCCGAGGAGCTGGAGGTAGGCACCGTCAAGGTGAACGGCGTCTTCGGTGGCGCGCCGGGCGGCTCGGCCGACCCGCGCCGCGACAGCGGCACCGGCGCCGGCTACGGCCCGGACCTGCTCACCGAGATGACCGTCCTCAAGACGGTGCACCTCGAGGCCCCGGGCGCCTGATCCCGCCTTCCCCCCTTCCGCCCGAGTACGCACGGACGGTCACCGCGGCGCCCTTCCGAGGGCCGCTGGGTGACGGTCGGTGCGTACTCGAGTAGCTAGCCGTAGCGGCGGGCGGTCGACTCGCGCTGGGAGCGTTCGAGCGCCTGGAAGCGCGCCTCGGCGTGCGCGGGCAGCACCCGCCGCTCACTGAGCACCCAGGGCGTCCCGCGCAGCGCCGCGAGCACGCCCTCGAGCGCGGGGCGCGAGCGCAGCTGGCCGAGCACCACCGCGGTGCGGCGCAGGGCGGCGGGCAGCGGGCGGCGCAGCCAGGTGAACCACAGGGTGTTGCGCACGCCGTCCCGCAGTCGCTTGGTCGTGTCCCGCGCCGTCGAGGCGTGGTGGTGGACGGTGGCGGTCGACAGGTAGCACAGCTCCCACCCGACGGCGGCGAGGTCCGCGGCGAGGAGCTCCTCCTCCCCGCCGAGCCACAGGCGGGGGTGGAAGCCGCCGACGCCGAGGAACGCCGTGCGCCGCACGACGGACGCGCCCGCGAGGAAGCTGCCGAGCGCCGGCCCGGGCAGGCCCGGGCGCCCCTCGACGGGGGAGTCGCGCAGCTCGGCGACGATCGCGTCCTCCGTCCCGGCGGGCTCGACGACGATCCGCGCGGTGAGGACGGCGACGTCCGGGTGGGCGTCGAGGGCGTCCGCCGCGGCCGTGAGGCTGCCCGGGTCCCACCACGTGTCGTCGTCGCAGAAGGCGACGTAGGGGGTGTCGAGGAGCTGGACGCCGAGGTTGCGGCCGACCGCACCGAGGTTCCGGCGGCTCTCGAGGAGCGTCACCCACGGGTGGTCGCGACGCACCGCCTGCGCCGTCCCGTCGCTCGAGCCGTTGTCGACGACGACGACCGGCGGCGCCTCGGGCAGCTCGCGCAGCAGGCGCAGGGTGCGGTCCAGCTCGGTCCGCCGGTCGTGGGTGATGACGACGACGCCGACTCGCGGTGCAGGTGGGGTCATGGCCCCCATTGGAGCCCGACCCGTCGCGTCCCGCACGGGCGCGGCCGACGGCGGTCCGAGCCCGGCGGAATAGGCCGACGACGACGCCGCGTTGCCCCGGCATGACGGACTACGGCCACGACCTCCTCTTCGGCTCCTTCATCACGCCGACCAACGCCTCACCCGAACGGGTCGTCGCCCTCACGCAGGCCTCGGAAGCCGCGGGCCTCGACCTCGCGACCTTCCAGGACCACCCCTACCAGCCCGCCTTCCTCGACACGTGGACGCTGCTGTCCTACGTCGCGGCGCGCACGGAGACGATCCGGCTCGCCCCGAACGTCGCCAACCTGCCCCTGCGTCCGCCCGCCGTGCTGGCCCGGGCCGCCGCCAGCCTCGACATCCTCAGCGGCGGCCGGCTGGAGCTCGGCCTGGGCGCCGGCGGCTTCTGGGACGCCATCGAGGCGATGGGCGGCACCCGACTCACGCCCGGCGAGAGCGTCACCGCGCTCAGCGAGGGCATCGACGTCATCCGCGCCGTCTGGGACACGAGCACCCGTGAGCGCCTCGTCCTCGACGGCGAGCACCACCGCCTCGACGGCGCGAAGCGCGGTCCCGCGCCCGCCCACGACATCGGCATCTGGGTCGGTGCCTACAAGCCGCGCATGCTGCGGCTCGTCGGCCGCCAGGCCGACGGCTGGCTGCCCTCCCTCGCCTACCTCGAGAGCCTGCAGGACCTCGCGGACGGCAACGCGGCGATCGACGAGGCCGCCACGGCCGCCGGCCGCGACCCGCGCGCGGTGCGCCGTCTCCTCAACATCGGCGGGCAGCTCGCCGCCCAGCGCAGCTCGCGCCTCCTCGTCGGCCCCCCCGAGCAGTGGGCCGAGCAGCTCGCCGCCCTCGCCCTGGAGCACGGCGTCAGCGCCTTCATCCTCGACGGCGACAACCCCTCCGCCTACGCCGTCCTCGGCCGGGAGATCGCCCCCGCCGTCCGTGAGCTCGTCGCGGCGGAGCGCGCCTGATGGACTACGGACACCCCCTCCAGCTCGGCGTCCTCCTCCCCGCGACCACGGCCTCGGTCGCGCTCGCGGTGCGCGCCGAGGAGCTCGGCCTCGACCTCGTCGCCCTCCCGGACGGCGACGCCGGCCACGAGGCCTGGACGCTCCTGTCCTGGGTCGCCGGCCGCACCCGGCGCATCGGCCTGGTCCCGGCCCCCCTCGGCACGACGGCGCGGCCCCCGGCCGTCGTCGCCCGGGCCGCCGCCAGCCTCGACCTCCTCAGCGCCGGACGCCTCACCCTCGCCCTCGACGGTGAGCCCGCCGGCGCGCTCGAGGAGGTCGTCGACGTCGTCCGCGGCACCTGGGACGCCGCCGCCCCCACGCCGCTGACCTACCGCGGCGAGCACCACCGGCTGTCCGGAGCCCAGCGCGGCCCCGCACCGGCGCACACGGTCCCCGTGTGGCTCTCGGCCGACGGACGCGATGGCCTCGACCTCGTCGGCCGCGCCGCGGACGGCTGGGTGATCCCGACGGCCACCACCCCCGCCGCGCTGCGCGACGGCAACGCCCTCGTCGACGTCGCCGCCACCTCCGCCGGCCGCGACCCGCGGGAGGTCCGCCGCGTCCTCACGGTCGACGCCGCCGCCACCCTCGAGGAGCTCCTCACGGCCGTCGTCGGCGACGGCGTCGGCACCCTCCTCCTCGCGACCGACGACGCCGCAGCGCTCGAGCACCTCGCCCGCGAGCTCGCCCCCGCGCTGCGCGCGGGCGTCACCGCCGAGCGGGAACGCCGGGGCACCGCCCCCGCCCCCACGCGCAGCAGCGCCGTCCGGGCCGCCCGCCGGCCGGGCATCGCCTACGACGCCGTGCCCGCGGCGCTCGCCGACCACGCCGTCGAGCCCGGCGACGCCCGGTACGCGAGCGTCCGCTCCACCTACCTGCGCGGCGGCTCGCCCGGGCTCGTGCTCCGCCCGGGCACGGCCGGGGAGGTGGGCCAGGCGCTGCGCTTCGCCCGCGCCCAGGCGGTGCCGCTGTCGCTGCGCAGCGCCGGGCACGGGATCAGCGGCCGCTCCACCAACGACGGCGGCATCGTCCTGGACCTGTCCCGGATGAACGGCATCGAGGTGCTCGACGACGCCCAGCGGCTCGTGCGCCTCGGCCCCGGCGCCCGCTGGGGCGAGGTCGCCGCCGCCCTCCAGCCCTACGGCTGGGCGATCACCTCGGGCGACTACGGCGGCGTAGGCGTCGGTGGCCTCGCGACCACCGGTGGCATCGGCTTCCTCGGCCGCGCCCACGGCCTGACGATCGACCACGTCCGGGCGGTGGAGATGGTCCTCGCCGACGGCAGCGTCGTCCGCGCGAGCGAGGAGGAGAACCCCGACCTGTTCTGGGCGGCGCGGGGCGCCGGCTTCACCGTCGGCGTCGTCACCGCCTTCGAGCTGCAGGCCGCGGAGGTCGGTGACGTCGGGGTGGCCCAGCTCGTCTTCGACGCGAGCGACACCGCCGACTTCCTCACCCGCTGGGGCGCCGCCGTCGAGGCCGCGCCGCGCGAGCTGACGAGCTTCCTCATGATGGGCGCCCCGCGGGGCGGGCAGCTCGTCGCGCAGACGACGACCGTCGTCGACTCCGCCGATCCCGCGACGATCCTCGCGATGCTCCAGCCCTTCGCGCAGCTCGCCCCGCTCGTGGGGCAGTCCGTCCAGGTCGCGCCCTACGCCGCGGTCGTCGCGACGCCCGAGGCCGCGCACGCGGGCCAGGGCGAGCCGGTGACCCGCTCGGGGCTGCTCGAGCACGTGACGCCGCGGTTCGCGGCCGACGCGGAGCGGCTGGTCCGCTCCGGGCACACCTTCTTCTTCCAGATCCGCGCGATGGGCGGCGCGACCGGGGACGTCGCGCCGGAGGCCACGGCCTTCGCGCACCGCTCGGCGAACTTCTCCGTCGTCGCCTTCGGGTCCAGCCGCCGCAACCTCGACGCCGTGTGGGACGGGATCCACCACCACACGGTCGGGCTCTACCCGAGCTTCGAGACCGACCCGCGGCCCGAGCGGCTCAGCGAGGCCTACCCGCCGGCGCACCTGGAGCGCCTGCGCGCCATCAAGCGCCGCTACGACCCGGACGGCGTCTTCCGGGACAACCACGACATCGCCCCGTGACAGACGTGCGGGGCCCGTGCAGTCCCCGGGCCCCGCACGGTGGTCTGGTCAGGCGGCGTGGATGAACGCGTCGGGACCGACGACGGCGAAGTCGGGCACGCGCACGTCCCCGGCCACCTTGGCGCCGTCCCGCAGCCGCGCTCCGCGCCCGACGACGGCGCCCGGGCCGACGTGCGTGTTCTTGCCGATCCGGGCACGGGCGGCGACGACGGCCTCGCGGTCCACCCAGGCGCCGTCGTCGAGGTGCGCCTCGGCACCGACGCGGGCGCCGGGGTCGACGTAGGCGGTGGGGGCGACCCACGCGGTCGGGTGCACCTTCGCGCCGCGCTCGACGAGCCCACCACCGTTGGGGTGCTGGACGTAGCGCAGCATGGTGCCGTCGTCGTCCTCGAACTCGACATGCTTGCGGCGGGCCACGGTTCTCCTCCCGGGTACGGGTCCTGCTGTCACTCCTCTCAACGGGCGCGGCGGCCGCAGGATTCCAGCCGCGGGGCCGCGCGGGCTGTGAGACTCGCCTCTACCGGCCCAGGACCCGCGTGCGGTAGCCGTTGGCGAAGACCCGGCCGGGGTCCAGCTCCTCGCGCAGCGCGCGGACCTCGCCCATCCGCGGGTACCGCCCGGCGAGGTCGGCGGCGCCGAGGCCGTGGAGCTTGCCCCAGTGCGGGCGCCCCTCGTGCGCGAGCGCGATCGCCTCGAAGGCCCGGAAGTACTCGCGGGCGGGGGAGCGGTGGAACTGGTGGACCGCGACGTACGCGGTCTCCCGCCCGTACGCCGTCGAGAGCCACACGTCGTCGGCGGCGGCGAAGCGCACCTCGACGGGGAACTGGACCGCGGCGCCCGGCCGGCCGTCCACCCACGCGCGCAGCCCGGCGAGCACGGCGGGCAGCGCGGCGCGGGGCACCGCGTACTCCGACTCGACGAAGCGCACCCGTCGGCTCGTCGCGAAGACGCGGGGGGAGACGTCGTCGTACTCGCGCCGGGAGAGCACCCGCGTCGCGAGCCGGTTGAGCCCGGGCACCCACGCCGGACGCAGCCGCCCGGCCTCGTTGACGACGGCGTAGGCCGCGTTGGTCAGCACCTCGTCCTCCAGCACCCGCCGCCACGCCGGCAGCGGGCGCTGCGGGCGGGCACCCTCGTGGCGGGTGTTCGCCTTGGTGAGGCAGCGCTCGGTGTGGGGGAACCAGTAGAACTCGTAGTGGTCGTGCCCGGCGACGCGCTCGTCCAGCCCCTCGAGGACCGCGTCGAGCGGGGCGACGTCCTCGACGGCGTGCAGCGTGAAGGCCGGCACGCACCGCAGCGTCACCTCGGTGACGATGCCGAGCGCACCGAGCCCGACGACGGCCGCCTCGACCGGCGGCCCGGCACCGTCCCCGAGACGCACGACCTCCCCGTCCCCGCGGACCAGCTCCAGGCCCACCACCTGGGTCGCGAGACCACCGAAGCGGGCGCCGGTGCCGTGCGTCCCGGTCGACAGCGCGCCGGCGAGGGTCTGGACGTCGATGTCGCCGAGGTTCTCCAGCGCCAGGCCGTGCGTCGCCAGCAGGGCGCTGAGCTCGCGCAGCCGGGTGCCCGCGCGCACCCGGACCCGGCCCTCGGGCTCGACGGCGACGATCCCGGTGAGCCGGTCGAGCCGCAGCTGGACGTCGCGGGCCTCGGCCACCGGCGTGAAGGAGTGCCCCGCCCCGACGGCCGTCACGCGCCGGCCCGTGGCCGCGGCGCGCCGGACGATCGCGGCCACCTCGGCGGTGTCCCGGGGGACGAGGACCTCCGCCGGGGTCACGGCGACCGTCCCGGACCAGTTGCGCCACGTCACCCGAAGCTCATCCCCTCACCGCGGTAGGTGGGCACGGAGGCGACGAGGGCGCCGTCGTCGACGACGTGGACCGTCGTCACCCGCTCGAGCTGCTCCCCCGACTTCGCCGGCCGGAACCACACGAGGTCCCCGATGCGGAGCGCGCCGGCCGCGTCCCCGACCACCGGGGTCTGCACCTCCCCGGCCCCCTCCGTGCCCGTGAGCCGCAGCCCCGGCGGGTGAACGGGGGAGGGCAGCCGCGTGGCGCTCGCCGGGCCGGAGGCGGTGAAGCCGGTGGAGAAGACCGTCGCCACCCGCGGGGCCGGCCGGCGGACCACCGGGGAGACGAGGAACAGCGCCGGCGCCGGCCGGAAGGCGCGGTAGCCGTCGAAGAGCGTGGGGCCGAGGAGGCCCGACCCGGCGGTCACCTCCGTCACCTCCGCCGAGCGGCCGTAGAGGTGGAGGCTGCCGGTGCCGCCGACGTTGACGAGCGGGACGTCCACGACCTCCCGCACCGCCGCGACGAGCGCGGGACGACGACGGCGCAGCTCGGCGGTCGACACCGCCTTGACCACCCGCTCGGGCAGCGACGCGTCGGGCACCCCAGCCACCTGCGCGTCGTAGCACATGACCCCGACGAGCTCGACGCCGGGGGTCGCGGCGACCCGCCGGGCGGCGGCCGCCGCCTGCGCCGGGGTGCGCACGGATGAGCGGCGCACCCCGAGGCGCACCGGGCCCAGCCGCAGCGACGCGTCGAGGTCGAGGCACACCCTGACCGGCCGGTGCGGGCCGGCGCCGGCGGCCCGGAGCAGCCCGAGGTGGGCGGGGTGGTCGACCATGACGGTGATGCGCTCGCGCAGCGCGGGGTCGGCGGTGATCTCGGTGAGCGTCGCGGCGTCCGCCGTGGGGTAGGCGAGGAGGACGTCGTCCCACCCGTGGCGGGCGAGCCACACCGACTCGGCCGCGGAGTAGGTCATGAGCCGCTCGGCGCCCAGCTCGGTGAGCACCCAGCGGCAGCGCACCGACTTCGTCGCCACCCGCACCGGCAGTCCGCCGGCGCGCCCGTCCAGGGCGGCGGCGTTGGCGCGGAGGGCGGCGAGGTCGAGGACGGCGGCGGGCGCGGGGACGTCGGTGCCGGCGAGCGCGTCGACGAGCCGGGGCGGCAGCATGAGCGGAGGCTACCTGCGCTCCCGCACTGGCGGACGCGTTCCCGGTGTCGCACCCTGGCCGGGACGGGCGGCGCGTCGTCGCCGGACGAGGGGAGAGCGATGGTCGACGTCGTCGTCGTGGGGCTGGTCTGCCGGGACCTCGTCGTGACCGTGGAGGAGCTGCCGGCGAGCGGGTCCGTGCCGGTGGGGACGCGGATCGAGACGCTCGGCGGGGCCGCCAACCAGGCCGTCGGCGCCCGGCAGCTCGGGCTGAGCGCCGCTCTGGTGGGCGTCGTGGGGCAGGACGCCGCCGCCGACCTCGTCCTCGACCAGGCCCGCCGGGACGGGATCGACGTCTCCGGCGTCGTCCGCCGGGGCACCACGCCGCTCGTCGTCGGTGTCGTCGAGGCCGACTCCACCCACCGGCTGCTCGAGCACGTGCCGGCCGGGTCGCTGCTCACCCCGGCGGACGTCCGCGCCGGCGCCCCGCTTCTCGGCGCCGCCCGCGCCGTCGTCGCCGACCTCCAGCAGCCCGACGCCGCCGTCGCCGAGACGGTCCGCCTCGGTGCCGCGGCCGGCGCCCTCGTCGTCCTCGACGGCGCACCGGACGAGCCCGACGCGCTCGCCGACGTCTGGGACGGGGTCTCGGTCCTGCGCGCCGACGACGACGAGCTCGCCGCCTACGTCGGCAGCGTCCCCGAGGGGACGGACGCCGTGCTCGACGCGGCCCGGGAGCTCGTGGCGAGCGGGCCCGGCGTCGTCGCCCTCGGCGCGGGGGAGGCCGGCAACGTCGTCGCCTGGCGCGGCGGCGCACGCGTCTTCCCGCGGCTCGGGCAGGACCCCGTCGACGCGACGGGCGGCGGTGACGCCTTCGTCGTCGGGCTGGTGCGTGCCCTGCTCGACGGCGCGGACCCGGAGACCGCGGGGTGGTGGGCCTCGGCCGCCGCCGCGCTCACCGTGACGAGGCTCGGCGGGCGGCCGGACCTCGACGCCGCGGCGGTCGCCCGGGAGGCGGAGAGCGCCGCCGCGGGCTGACGGTCCGAGGTGCGGGCCGGTGGGACCGGTGGGAATCTCGTGCGACCGGGGAGGGTCCCGGGAGCCCGCGAAGGAGAACGCCAGTTGACCAGTGCCGTGATGTCGTACGCCCCTACGGAGACCGGCACGGGAGCGCCGGCGCTGCCCGTGACGCCGCGCGGTGAGGTGAGCGCGACGCTCCTGGACGTGCTCCTGCGCGGGGCCGACCCGGAGACGCTGGAGAACCTGGGCCGTGCCGCGGCCGCCCGCACCACCGACGCGGTGCGCGACGACGACATCCAGCTCAGCCTCTTCCTGCTCTACGCCCTCAGCTACGGCACCTTCGACCAGCTCGGCGCCGAGCACGAGTGGAACCCCGAGCTCGTGCGCCTGCGCACCGACCTCGAGGGCGCCTTCGAGGCCGCCCTGCGCGAGCAGGTGCCCGTGCCGCCCACCCCGGAGCCGCGCGTCTCCGCCGTCGCCGACGCGCTCTTCGCCCTCACGGCCGAGCCGAGCGGGCCGTCGCTGGCCAAGTTCGTGGCCAAGCGGGCGAGCCGCGACCAGGTCGTCGAGATGCTCGTCCAGCGCAGCGTCTACACGCTGCGCGAGGCGGACCCGCACACCTGGGCGATCCCGCGGCTCACCGGCCGCGCCAAGGCGGCGCTCGTGGAGATCCAGGCCGACGAGTACGGCGGTGGCCACCCCGACCGCGTCCACCAGTCGATCTACGCCACCACCCTGCGGGGGATGGGACTGAGCGCGGAGTACGGCGCCTACGTCGACCACGTGCCGGCGATCACGCTCGCCTCCTTCAACGTCATGTCGATGTTCGGGCTCAACCGCCGCTTCCTCGGCGCGATCGTCGGGCACCTCACCGCCTACGAGATGACCGCCTCGATCCCCTGCCGCCTCTACGCCGACGGGATGCGCCGCCACGGCATCCCCGAGGAGGTCACCCACTACTTCGACGAGCACGTCGAGGCCGACGCCGTCCACGAGCAGATCGCCGCCCGCGACCTCGCCGGAGCGCTGGCCGAGGACCGTCCCGAGCTCACCGCCGACATCATGTTCGGCGCGGCCGCGTGCCTCGCCGTCGACGGCGCGATGGGCGACCACATCCTCCAGGCGTGGAAGGCCGGCACCTCCTCCCTCGTCCGCCCGCTCACCGTCGAGGCCGCCGCGTGAAGGACCGCGACGAGGGCGTGACGATCACCGCCTACCCCAACGGCCCGCTCATCGTGCGCGGGGACGTGACGATCCTCGACGTCGAGGGCCGGGCGATTCCCCGCACCCGCCGGACCGTGGCGCTGTGCCGCTGCGGGGCCTCGACGATCAAGCCGCTGTGCGACGGCAGCCACAAGCTCGTGGGCTTCTGCACGGAGGAGCCCGCGGGCAGCTCCTGACACGACGCGCGGGCGGCCGCGGGACGCCGGTAGCGTCGGGCCATGAGCATCGTGCTGCCCGACTCCGTCACCGCGGCCGAGGGGGAGGGTGGCCTGCCCGTCCTGCGGGTGGCCACCGCCCTCGTCACCGGGGAGGTCTACCTCCACGGCGCGCACGTCACCGCGTGGACACCCGCGGGGGCCGAGCCCGTCCTGTGGGTGAGCAGCTCCGCGCGCTTCGCCGCGGGCGAGGCCATCCGCGGCGGCGTGCCGATCTGCTTCCCGTGGTTCGGGACCGGCCGCGAGCCGGGCCTCGCCCCGCCCCCGCACGGCTTCGCGCGGCTGGCACCGTGGCGGCTCGTCGCCGCCGAGGAGCACGACGGCGGCGCGGTCACGCTCACCCTCGAGCTCACCGACGCGGACGCCGCCGACGTGCCCGCCGCGCAGGACTGGCCCCACGCCTTCACCGCCACCTACGCCGTCACCTTCGGCCGCGAGCTCACCCTGGCCCTGACCGTGGAGAACACCGGCGAGGGCGAGATCTCCTTCGAGGAGGCGCTGCACACCTACCTCGCCGTCGCCGACGCCCGGACGACGACGGTCCAGGGCCTCGACGGCGCCACCTACCTCGACAAGGCCGCCGGCGGGGGACCGGAGCTCGTCACCCAGCGCGGTGACGTCACCTTCACCGCCGAGACGGACCGCGTCTACGACAGCACGGGCACCGCCGTCGTCGTCGACGAGTCCGGCGGCCGCCGGATCGGGATCGAGAAGGAGGGCTCCGCGAACACCGTCGTGTGGAACCCGTGGGTGGACAAGGCCGCCGCCATGCCCGACTACGGCGACGACGAGTGGCCCTCGATGGTGTGCGTCGAGACCGCCAACGCCCTCGACGCCGCGATCGCCCTCGCGCCCGGCGAGCGGCACACGATGACCGCCCGCTACGCCGTCACGCGGTAGGCGGGTCGCTCCGCTGCCCTTCCGCCCACGCGGCCCGGCTCCGCCGAGCGCCTTTGGTGCGCCCTCGGGAGTCGAGGGCGAGCGTGCTCGGAGACGTTAGATTGCTCCACGAGCCGGAGCAATCTAACGTCTCCGCACTCCGCTCCCTTCACCCCCGAACCGAGCGCGGCGACGACTCACAGCCAGCGCGGCTTCTCGCCTGGAGCTCGAGGACGGGGCTTCCTGCCGAAGCGTGCGTCGGAGCTGAAGCCCTCGGCGGTCCACTCAGGCTGCGGGCCGCACTCCCCGGTACCGAAGTACTCGTGGTGGAGCCACCACTGGGGGCCACCGGCGGCTTGCACCCGCATCGGTCTGACCTCCCGGTTGGCCGGGAAGCGGCGGCCCGAACGGTCCCGGGCACGGAGGTCGGTCTCGTCCCACGTGGTGACGGGCTGTCCGTCGGCGTCGACCACGGCGAGCGAGTGGCCGATCTGCGCGAGCAGACGGACGACCGTCTCGAGCGAGCACGAGAGCGCCGAGCGTTCGAGGCGGGCGAGCGTCGCCGGTGCTACGTCCACCACGTCGGCGAACGCTCGCTGGCTCAGGCCGTGCGCCCGGCGGTAGCCACGCAGGGCCAGGCCGACCTGTTCGTCGAACGGGATCATCGACTCGCTGTCCACCATGCTCACCACAGTGGCAGGACCGCGGCCTGGCACTCCGGCTCCCTGCGCCGGTCGTGGAGGGGGCCGCGGCACACTGGTGCTGTGGACATCGAGACCCGAGCCGCCGTGGCTCCGCGCATGGAGATCCGCGACGTCACGCCCGGGGACGTGCCACGGCTCGAGCGCGTGCTCACCGGTGCGCACGCCCAGCAGCTGGCCAACGCCGTCGCCGGCCGCCGTGCCTTCCTCGCCGCCTGGCGGGGTGAGGAGCCGGTGGGGACCGTCGTCGTCCGGTGGACCGGGGTGCCCGTGGACGGTCACGGGCCCGTCCCGGAGATCGGCTCGCTCGAGGTCGTGCCGGCGCGGCGCGGGGACGGCATCGGGAGCCTGCTCGTCGCCGCGGCCGAGCAGCGGGTGCGTGAGCGCGGGGGCACGGCGGCCGCGATCGTCGTCGCGCAGGACAACCGGGACGCCCGTCGCCTCTACGAGCGGCTCGGCTACCGCGACACCGGTGCGCGGCGGGCCGCCGACGGCGGCGCGGGACTGCTGCTCGTGCGCACGCTGGCCGGCTGACGGCTCAGCAGACGCCCTCGAGCACCCGCTCGGACCGCACCTGCTCGTCGGGGCACGGCTCGGGCGCGGCGAGCACGGTGGCGCGGGCCCTGGCCCGGCGGCGGAGCACGAGCAGCCCGGCGGTGAGGACGACCGCCGCGAGCACCACCCAGCCCGCGCGGCCGAGAGAAGTCGCCACGACCGGCAGTGCCTGGCCGGCCAGCCCGCCGGCGGCGAGCCACAGGGCTGCCCACAGGAGGCTGCCCGCGACCGAGCCGGCGAGGAAGCGGCCGTAGCGCATCCGGGCGGCACCTGCCGCGGCCGGCATGAGCGTGCGGACGAGGGGGAGCAGCCGGCTGACGACGAGCGCGGTCGCACCGCGCCGTCGGGCCATCCGCGCCGCACCGTCCCAGTGCGCGGTGCCCACCCGACGCACCACGCGGGACCCGCGGAGCTGGGCGCCGTAGCGGCGCCCGACGACGTAGCCGACGTGGTCGGCCGCGGAGGCCGCGAGCGTGACGACGACGAGGGCGAGGGCCACCTGGACGGGGGTGTGCGCGGCCGCACCGAGCACGAGCACCGCGAGCTCGCCCGGCACCAGCACGCCCAGGCCGAGAGCGGACTCGGCGAGGGCGAGCAGGGCAGTGAGGGCGAGGAGCACGGGGCTGAAGGCCTCGGGCAGCGCGGTGATGAGGTCCACCATGGTCCCAGGGAATCGTGAGTGGGTCGGTCGTCGGTATCCGGGGTGACCCTGGTCCGACCCTGGGTGTCCTCAGGGCGTCGTCAGGGCCGTCGCACCAGCCTGGTGGCCGGCGCGACGGGCGGACAACGGATTTTCGTCAGCGGCGTCGGCGGCCGGGCCAGCCGATGGTCGTGCGGGGCTTGCGGGGCCGGCTCGGGGCGAGGTGCTGGACGAGGGCGAAGTCGGCCATCGTGCGCCCCGAGCTGTGGGCGGCGAGGTCGTGGAGCAGGTGCGGTCCCATGACGGTTCCTCCTCTCAGGGGGTCGGGCGGGCGGCGCGCAGGGCGAGCGCACCGGCGGCGAGGACGCCGGCGATGGTGACGGCGACGAGGACGCGGTAGTCGACGACGCCGACGACTGCCGCCGCGGCGAGCGTGATGAGCGTCTGGGGCAGGTTGAGTGCGATGTTCGTCGCCGCGGACACCCGTCCCTGCAGGCGGGCCGGGGTCATCCGCTGACGCAGGGTGATGAAGGCGACGATCGCCCACGGCACGCCCAGCCCGAGGACGGCCAGGCCCGTCGCGGCGAGGGGGAGGGTGACGGCTGCGGGGGCGTCGAGGGCGCCGACGAGGAGCAGGGGCATCATGCCCAGCGCCATGGTGGCGAGCCCGAGGGCGACGGCCCGGGCCTCACCGAGGCGGCCGAGGACCCGCGCGGCGGTGAGCCCGCCGACCACGGCCCCGACGCCCTGGAGACTGACGAAGACGCCGAGCAGGGCCGGGTCCACGCCCAGTCCCTGCTCCATGAGCGGGAAGACGGCGACGTTGACGAGGCCGGTGGCCCCCGTGGCGATCGCAAGGGCCACGGTGAGCGCGCCGAGCGGCGCGGTGGCGAGCAGGTGGCGCAGGCCCAGGGACAGCTCGGACCAGAAGCGGGCGTCCGTCGACGGCTCGGGCGGTGTCTCGACGACCTCGACCCGCGCGAGGAGCGCGGCGGTGGTCGCGAAGCACGCCCCGGTCAGCGCGATGACGGCGAGCGGGCCGGCCGCCACGTACAGCGCGGTGCCGAGGAGCGGGGAGACGAGCCGGAAGGCCTGGTCCACCGTCGAGAGGAGGCCGTTGCCGCCGGGCAGCTCGTCGTCGTCCAGGAGGTCGCGGACGAGGCCGGACTGCGCCGACGCGGTGACGTAGCCCATCGCGCCGTAGACGAAGGTGACGGCGTAGACGAGCCACACGTCGTCGGCGTCCCGCACGAGGGCGAGGGCGAGGACCGCGGGCACCATGAGCGCGTTGCCCGCGGCCAGCAGCGACCGGCGGGACACCCGGTCGGCGAGCTGGCCGATGAAGGGGGCGAGGAGGGTCGGCAGGCCGAGGGCGACGAAGACGGAGGCGGCGGCACCGTCCGAGCCGGTGAGGTCCTTGACCCAGACGGCGAGCATGAGCCACAGGGCGCTGTCGGCCGCGTTCGTGAAGACCCACGCGACCGTGAGCTGCCGGAAGCCGCGCCGTCCCAGCGCGGCGGGACCGCGACGACGCTGCGGGGTGTCGAGCTGGGTCATCGGTCCGTCCTTCTCTCGGGCTGTCGGAACCGAGAGTAGACGCTAAAGATGTCTTGCGCAAGGGTGCTTGTGCAAGAGGTGTTGCGCAGTGGTGGGTGGGCAGGCGGAAGCGCCCCCGCCGGGTCTGGCGGGGGCGGACGTGGCGCCGTCAGGCGTCGGGGGTCGGCTGCTCCGAGTGGATCGTCGACATGACGCGCACCCGGCGCGCGCCCTCGGGGCGGAGGGCGGGGTCGTCGCGCTCCTCGAAGCGCCCGAGCAGCTCCTGGATCTGGTCGGCCACCTCGGCGGCCTCCTGGGCTGTCGCCCAGAAGCTGCCGCCCATGAGCCGGGTCGCCTCGATCCACTCCGGCGGCTCCTCACCGAGCCGTTCCACCGCTGCCCACAGCCCCTGGGCACGCTGCTGGAAAGTGAGGCGGGCCAGCTCGGCCGTCGCCTGGACCGAGCCCGGGACCGCGGGATCGATCTCCGTCGCGTAGCCGCCGCGGGAGACGGTCCGCCACGGCTTCTCCCGGCCGCGGGACTCGGCGCGCTCGATGAACCCGTACTTCTCGAGCATGCGCAGGTGGAAGGAGCAGCTCGCCACCGACTCCCCGGTGAGCTCGGCGCACTGGGTGGCGGTGAGCTCACCGTGCTCCCCGAGGATGTCGAGCAGACGCAGCCGCAGGGGGTGGGAGAGCGCGCGGATGCGCTCGGGCTCGTTGATGAGCTGCTGCTCGCGCGCTGCCATGCGGCCACCTTAGGCGCCCGCGCGCTCGGAGCCTCGCGCAAGGAGCCGGCTGACACCACCGCTACCGGCTGACGAGGACGACGGCCGTGAGGGTCGGGGCGGCCACGCCGAGCGTCGTGCTCACCGCCAGGGTGGCGCGACGGCGGCGCGCCGGTGAGTGGCGAGCACGGTCGGCCGGGACGCGCTGACGACGGGTGAAGTCGTCGAGGGTCGTGCCGACGCTGTGGGCGGCGAAGCTGTCGAGCAGGTGCGGGTCCATGGGACGTCCCTCCAGGCGAAACGGGCACTTCCCACGCTAGGAGGCGTACCGGACACGGAGTGTCCGCTGCTCCCGCCATGATGAGGACGTGGACTCCTCACGGCGCATGCTCGAGCTCCTCAGCCTGCTGCAGCTGCGGCGCGAGTGGCCGGGCAGCGAGCTCGCCGAGCGCCTCGGCGTCAGCGTCCGCACCCTGCGCCGGGACGTCGACAAGCTCCGTGAGCTCGACTACCCGGTCCACGCCGTCAAGGGCAAGGGCGGCGGCTACCGGCTCGGCGACGGCGGCCGGCTGCCCCCGCTGCAGTTCCTCAGCGACGAGGCGGTGGCCGCCGCGATCGCGCTCACCACCGCCGCGAGCAGCAACGTCCACGGCGTCGGCGAGGCGGCGCAGCGGGCGCTGGGCAAGCTCGAGCAGGTGCTGCCCTCCCGGCTCCGCACGCGCGTGCAGCGGCTGGGGGCGAGCGTCGTCCACCTCCCCGGCCCCTCCCTCGTCGAGCCGGAGGTCCTCATGACCGTGGCCGGCGCCTGCCGCGACCACCTGTGCCTGCGCTTCGACTACGTGCGCGGCGACGGCACCGAGTCGCTGCGCGAGGTCGAGCCCTACGGCCTGGTCACCTGGAGCGGCCGCTGGTACCTCGTCGCCTGGGACGTGCACCGGGAGGACTGGCGCACCTTCCGCGTCGACCGGCTCCGCCCGCGCATCCCCCTCGGCCGCCGCTTCACCCCGCGCCAGCTGCCCGGGGACGACGCCGGCTCCTACCTGCTCGGCCGGGTGCGCGACCTGTGGCAGGACAAGGCCGTCGTCCTCGTCCACGAGCCGGCCGACAGCGAGGTCATGCGGCGCTGGGCGGGCGAGGGTGAGGTCCGGCCGGTCGACGCGACGAGCTGCCGGCTGCTCCTCGACGGTGACAGCGTCCAGTGGCTGGCCTCCGCCCTGGCCCAGCTCGAGGCGGACTTCGTCGTCGAGTCGCCCGAGGCGCTGCGCCACCACCTGCGGGCGGTCTCCGCGCGCCTGGCCCGGGCGGCGACGGCTCAGACGGAGACGAGCCCGGTGGCGCTGAGCGCGGAGTAGGCGCCGAGCAGGAGGATCGCCACGCCGCTCACCGCGAGCGCCGTCGCGGCGAAGCGCCCGCCGCGCAGCTCGGGCTCGACGTACCGCGAGCGCAGGTACCAGGCGGCCACGGCGACGGCCGCGAGGAAGATCCCCCCGGCCACCCCGCCGACGAGGATCATGACGAAGGGCGAGGAGATCCACAGGTAGGTGAGCAGCCAGACCACGGGCAGCGCGACGATGAAGACCCGCATCCAGCGGTTGCGCCGCCGGGCGTCGCCCCAGTCGAAGACGCCGACGATGCTCAGCGCGTTCGCCCACGAGCGCGACCACGAGGGCACCGCCGCCCAGATCGTCGAGCCGAGCGCCGCCAGGGCACCGACGAGGTAGAGGATGCGGCCCCACTCGCCGAGCACGCTCGCGTAGGTCTGGGACAGCACCTCGATCATGTCGTTGCCCTCGGGCACGAGCCCCTGGGGGTGCAGCACGGCGGCGCCCATGACGTAGAAGGACATCGTGCTCACCGTGTAGATCACCCAGGCGACCACCGCGTCCCGCTGCATGACGGCGATCCACCCGCGGGCCCGGCGCCGGTAGTCGGCCGAGCCGTCGTTGGGACCCGACCAGCGGGCGTACCCCTTCTCCAGGCACCAGTAGGTGTAGGCCGTGATCTCCTCGGAGCCGACGCCGGTGAGCCCGAACATCGCGACGGCGACGCCGACGGCGCCCGCCGGCAGGGCCAGGGACAGGCCCGAGCCGAGGTCGCCCGCGGAGTAGGCGTACTCGGTGGCGGGCAGGCCCAGGGCGATGACGAGGGTGACGACGACGAAGGTCATCGTGAGGAAGACGGCGACCTTCTCGATGAGGTTGTACCTGTTGGAGTACAGCGTGACGACGGCGAGCACGGTGACGACGACCGCCCACACGGTGAGCGACGTCGGCTCCAGCGGCCCGGACCCGATGGGCAGCAGGATGCTCAGCGCGGCCGCCATGCCCCCGATGAGCCCACCGGTCTGGATGAGCTTGGAGATGGCCATGAGGGCCCACATGACGAGGACCCAGCCGATGTTGCCCACCCGCGGCGGGACCCGCGTGTAGCCCTCCATCCCGCCCAGCCCGGTGACGATGGAGTAGCGGGCCATCTCCACCTGGACGGCGACCTTGACGAGGGTGGAGAAGATCACGAGCCACAGGAGGACGAAGCCGGCCTCGGCCCCCAGTGCCGTCGCGGTGATGAGCTCCCCGGCGCCGACGATGGACGCCGAGACGATGAGCCCGGGGCCGAAGAAGCGCAGCGACCCCCGCCAGGTCGTGGGCGGCTCCCGCACGCCGTCGGGATCCAGCCGGTACGGGTCCCCGACGGCGACCGAGGCCTCGGGCGCGGGTGCGGGTCGGTCGGCCATGGCGCCCCCTTCGTCGACGATGCGCACACAGTAGGACCGACGGCGGACACCCGCCCCTCCACGGCGCGGGGCCGCGACGGGCGAGGGGTACGGTGCAGCGGTGAGCGAGTCGCGCGGTCCCCTCGTCCCCGGGCCGGCCGCCCCGCTCGTGCTCGGGGCCGCCGTCTCGGTGCAGTTCGGCTCGGCCGTGGCCGCTCTCGTGTTCCCTGCCGCGGGGCCCTCCGGCGTCGTCGCCCTGCGCCTGGCCTTCGCCGCCCTCATCCTCCTCGCCGTCCTGCGTCCCTCGCTGCGTGGCCGCACCCGGCGCGACTGGGCGCTCGTCGTCGCCTTCGGGCTCGCGCTCGTCGCGATGAACAGCCTGCTCTACCACGCGATCGACCGGATCCCCCTGGGCCCGGCGGTGACGCTGGAGGTGCTCGGCCCGCTCACCCTGTACGTCGTCCTCGGCCGCCGGCTGCGCAACGTCCTGTGGGCGGTCCTCGCGCTCGTCGGGGTGGCCGTGCTCGGCGGGGGGAGCGTCACGGGCCTCGACCCGGTCGGTGTCCTCCTCGCGCTGGGTGCGGCCACCGCGTGGGCCGCCTACGTCGCCGTCGGAGCGCGGGTGGCCCGCGCCTTCACCGGCGCGCAGGGCCTGGCCCTGGCCCTCGCCGTGGGCGCCGTCGTCGCCGTCCCCCTCGGCATGGGAACCGCGGGAGGTGCGCTCCTCGACCCGCGGGTCCTCGCCTTCGGGGCGGCCGTCGCGCTGCTCTCCTCGGTCATCCCCTACTCCCTCGAGATGGCCGCGATGCGACGCGTCACGGCGGGGAGCTTCGCGGTGATGATGAGCCTGTACCCCGTCATCGCGGCCCTGGCGGGCTGGCTCGTCCTCGGCCAGCGGCTCGGGTGGCTCGAGCTGGTCGGCATCGCGCTCGTCTGCGTGGCGACCGCCGGGGCGACGAGCGGTGCGCGCGCCGTGACACCGCGTCCGAGCGAGGACGGCTCGGCCGTCCCACCGGCAGCTGGGTGACGATGTCGGCGGCGGACGCTAGCGTGTCCCCCGCCACCACCCCGGTGCCCCCGTGACGGCGTCGTCGCGGATGGTTACGACGAAATGAGACTGACGATGCGTCGATCGTTGACCGCCGCCACCAGTGCCCTCGTCCTCGGCGCGGTCGGGGTCCTGGGGGCCGTCCCCGCGAGCGCCGACCCCGCGTCCCCCGAGCCGCTGCCGAGCCTCGACCTCCCCGACAAGGTGGGCGAGACGCTCAGGGCGGCCGAGGGGACCGTCACCGCCTTCGTCCGGCTCGACGCGCCCTCGGCGCTCGACGTCGTCGAGTCCGGCGGCTCCACCTCCGAGGCCGGCGAGGCGGTCGAGGACGTCGAGAGCCTCGCCGAGGACGTCGTCCCGGCCGAGGCCGGTGCCCGTGCCCGCAGCGCCGGGCCGCAGCGCGTCTCGGTGACGAGCACGCTCGTCGCCGGCACCATCGTCACCGGCGACGCCGCCCAGGTGCGCGAGCTGGCGGAGTCCGACGACGTCGTCTCCGTGGCGCTCGTCCCGCTCAAGGAGCCGAGGAACAAGGGCGTGGACCTCTTCACCCGCGCCGCCGAGGTGTGGGAGTCATACGGCGAGACGGGCGAGGGCGTCCGGATCGGCATCATCGACACCGGCGTCGACTACACCCACGCGGACTTCGGCGGGCCCGGCACCGCGGAGGCCTACGCCGCCGCCTACGGCGAGGACGGCACCGCCCCCGCACCCGAGGGCACCTTCGACGGCGCCAAGCTCCTCGGCGGCTACGACTTCGCCGGCACGCTCTACGACGCCTCCGGACGGCTGCCGGGCTCCACCACGGTGCCGCAGCCCGACCCGAACCCCATCGACGGCCTCTACACCCGCGACCACGGCGGCCACGGCACGCACGTCGCCGGCAGCGCCGCCGGCTACGGCGTCACCGCCGAGGGGGACACCTTCCGCGGCGACTATGGCGACCTCGAGGACATCAGCGACTGGAAGGTCGGGCCCGGCGCCGCCCCGGAGGCCGGCATCTACGCCCTCAAGGTCTTCGGCGACTACGGCGGGTCCACCGGCGTGACGATCAACGCGCTGGAGTGGGCGGCCGACCCCGACGGCGACCTCGACTTCAGCGACCGCCTCGACATCGTCAACCTCTCCCTCGGCGGCGACGCCGCCCCGGTCGACGACCCCGAGAACCTCTTCGTCGACCGGCTCAGCGACCTCGGCACCCTCTCGGTCATGGCCGCGGGCAACGCCGGTGACGTCACCGACATCGGCGGCTCGCCCGGCAACGCGAGCACCGCGCTGTCCGTCGCCAACTCCGTCTCCGACACGATGACCTACGACGCCGTCGAGGTCGTCGGAGCCGCGGACGAGTCCCTCCTCGGCCGCCACGCCGCCCAGAACACCGTCTCCTACGCGGGCAGCGAGGACGCCGAGGGCCCCGTCGTCCACCTCGGCGAGGGCGTCGACGGGTGCGAGCCCCTCACCGAGTACGCCGAGCAGATCGCCGGCGCCATCGTGTGGCTGGACTGGGACGACAACGACAACACCCGCGCGTGCGGCAGCGGCGCCCGCTGGGCGAACGCGACGGCCGCCGGAGCCGCCGGCGTCCTCATCGGCACCGAGAACGCGATCTTCACCGCCGGCATCGCCGGTGACGCCGAGACCCCCGGCGCCCAGCTCACCGCCGCGGCCACCGACCTGCTCCTGCCCGAGATCCAGGCCGGCACGCTGAGCGTGCGCCTGGGCCCGTCCTACCGCGACGCCACCTTCGTCACCGACGAGTCCGTCGCCGACCTCCTCAACCCCGGGTCCTCGCGCGGCGCCCACGGCTCGCTCGGCGTCGTCAAGCCCGACGTCGCGGCACCCGGCACCCGGATCTCCTCGGCCGCGGCCGGCGCCGGCACCATGGCGCACACGCTGTCCGGCACCTCGATGGCCTCCCCGCACGTCGCCGGCATCGCCGCCCTCGTGCGGGCCGCCAACCCGGGCTGGAGCCCGCAGGAGGTCAAGGCCGGCATCATGAACACCGCCACCAACCCCGTCTACTCCCAGCCGGGTCCCGGTGGCCCGGTCTACGGCCCGGAGCGGGTTGGTGCGGGACGTGTCGACGCGGTCGCCGCCGTGGGTACCGGCGTCATCGCCTACGACTCCAGCGCGCCGGACGGCGTCTCGGTGGCGTTCGGCGTCGTCGACGTCGGCGCCGAGACCGTCACCGTGCGCCGCACCGTGACCGTGGAGAACCTCGAGAACCGCGGCCCCGTCGTCCTGCGTCCCACCTTCGAGGCGGCGACGACCACCGGTGGCGCGACGATCACGGCCACGCCGTCGTCGGTCACCGTCCCGCCGGGCCGGAGCAGGACGGTCACGGTGACGCTCACCGCCGACCCGACGACCCTCGCCCGGGACATCGACCCCACGCAGTCGGCGGACTCCGGTGTCGGTGTGCCCCGCGAGTACGTCGCGGCGCTGTCGGGCCAGCTCGTCCTCGAGCCGCCGCGCCCGGGCACCGGGCCCACCCTGCACGTGCCGGTCCACGCGGCCCCGCGTCTCGTCTCCGACCTCGCGGCCCAGCCCGTGGAGTTCGCCTCGGCGGACGCGCTGACCGCGCCGCTGGCGCTGACCGGGCGTCACGTCAACTCCGGCGGCTGGACCTCGCTGACCTCGGTGCTCGAGCTCGTCGCCACGAGCCCGCGGCTCGAGGACGCCGACGCGGACCTCACCTCGCCCAGCCAGGTGGCCGCCGGTGACATCCGGTACGTCGGCGCGATGTCGACGGCGCCGCGCCTCGTGGAGGCCGGCTACGACCCGGCACTCGGCTACCTCGGCATCGGCATCGCCGTCCAGGGCGAGTGGCCCACGCTCGGCACGACGACCGTCCCGGTCATCGACACCGACGTCACCGGTGACGGCATCCCGGACATCCAGACCGCCGTCCAGAAGCTCGACCCCACGCTCGACGTGACGATCGCCTACACCTACGACTACTGGACCGGCCAACCCTACTCGCAGAGCGCCGTCAACGGCGCCTGGGGCGACACCGACACGACGGTCTACGACAACAACGTCCTCGTCGCCCCGATCCCGCTGAGCCTGTTCCGGCCGGGCGTCGTCCCGACCTTCAGCGTCTGGACCTTCTCTCAGTACGCCCCGAACGGCCTCAACATCGTCGACGGTGTCGAGCCCTTCACCTACGACCCCTTCGCGCCGGACCTGTGGACCAGCGGCGGCGTGCTCAACGACGTCTTCGACCCCTCGGGCACGGACGTCACCGTCCACCGCACGCCGGAGGCCGGCGCGGACGCGGGCCCGCTGCTCGTCCTGCACTCGCACAACGCCGACGGCGCC
This sequence comes from Oceanitalea stevensii, assembly GCF_014837105.1. Classification (GTDB taxonomy): domain Bacteria; phylum Actinomycetota; class Actinomycetes; order Actinomycetales; family Actinomycetaceae; genus Oceanitalea; species Oceanitalea stevensii. The sequence goes on from NZ_JACSPO010000002.1 coordinate 215,998, forward strand.
CGGGCGCAGGTCGTGGACGTCACCGTCCCCGAGGTCGTCGCCGTCCCGACGACGACGACCCTCACCGTCGACGGCGAGCCCGCCGTCGGCTCCGAGGTGACCCTCACCGCCACCGTGGAGCCGGCCGGGGCGAGCGGCACCGTGAGCTTCCGTGACGGGGACGCCGAGCTCGCCACGGCGACCGTCGAGGACGGCACGGCCACCGCCGTCGTCACCCTCGGCGCCGGCACCCGCACGCTGAGCGTCGCCTTCACGCCGGACGCCCCGCAGTGGGAGGCGTCGGTGTCCGCGCCCTTCACCGTCGAGGTGGGGCAGGCCGCCTCGACGACCTCGCTGCGCCTCGCGCGCAGCCTCGCGACGTACGGGACCGAGACGACGGCGACGGTGACGGTCGACGTCACCGGGGCGGCGCCGTCGGGCACGGTCGAGCTCCGCCGTGACGGCGAGGTCGTCGCCACCGGGGAGCTCGCCGTCGACGGGAGCCGCGGCACCGCCACGGTCACCCTGCCCCGCGACCTCGCCGCCGGCGGACACCGGCTCACCGCGGTGTACGCCGGCAGCGCCGACGTCGCCGGGTCGACGAGCCGCGCCGCGACCTACGTCGTGCTGCCGGCGCTGCCGCGCGTCGACATCGATGCCGAGTCCCGGGTGCCGAGGGGCAGCTCCCCGCAGGTCGGCGTCGAGGTCCTCGGCCGGGGCGGCGCCCCGGTGCCCACGGGCTCGGTGACGGTGACCGCGGGCTTCCGTGTCATCGACCGGGTCCAGCTCGACGAGGAGGGGGGCGCGACCGTGCAGCTGCCGCCGGTCCGCTTCCTCACCATCCTCACCGCCACCTACGGCGGCGACGCCGGGTACCTGCCCGGCATCGACCTGGCCACCATCACGCCGCGCTGACCGGACGGCACGCGGGCGGGGGCGCGGCAGGCGACTGCCGCGCCCTCGCGCCAAATGCGGCGCCCGGAGGGTGCCGCGCGCTACGGTCAGGGCATGAGCGACGGCGACTTCGAGTTCGAGCGGAAGTTCTTCGTCCCCGAGCTGCCCACCGCGGCCCTGCGGGAGCCGCACCCGGCGCTCATCGTGCAGAGCTACTTCCTCGCCGCCGACGGCTACGCCCTGCGCATCCGGCTGCAGGGCGCGGCGCCGGCCGGGACGCTGCCCACCTGGGGTGACGAGCGCGAGCTCCTCGAGGCCGCCGCCGACACCTTCACCTTCTGCGCGCTCACCGCCAAGGGCCCCTACGTGGGCGGCACCCGCTACGAGGCCGAGCGGGAGCTGGACGTCACCGCCGGCCTGGCGATGGTCCGGCTCGGTGGCGACCTCGTGGCGAAGCTGCGGTACTCGCTGTGGCTCGGCGCCGACGGCTGGGTCGTCGACTCCTTCCTCGGCCGCAACGAGCCGCTCGTCGTCGCGGAGTGCGAGCGCGGCGGCCCCGTCACGGACCTCGCCATCCCCGACTTCTGCCTGAGCGAGGTCACCGACGACCCCCGCTTCGCCAACGACGCCCTCGCCACCAGCCCGTACAGCCACTGGAGCGCGGACTACGGCCGCGAGCTCGAGACGGACGGGCCGCGCTTCCTCACCGAGTTCGGCACGAACCAGCTCGGCCTGCCCAGCTGACCGCGCGCCGTCGCCCATGACTGTCGGGTCCCTCGTCCTCGTCCGTCACGGCGAGAGCGCCGCCAACGCCCTCGGCCTGTTCACCGGGGTGCTGGACGTCGGGCTCACCCCGCACGGTGAGCAGGCCTGCCACGACGCCGCCGCCCGGCTGCGCGCCACCGGTTGGCGGCCCGACCTCGTCCTCGCCTCGGAGCTCGTCCGCTCGTGGCACACCGCGGACATCGTCGCCGGGGTGGTCGGGGGAGAGGTGACGCGGCACTGGCGGCTCAACGAGCGCAGCTACGGCGCGCTCAGCGGGTACGGCAAGCGTGAGGTCGCCGAGAGGTACGGCCGCGAGCTCTTCCTCCACTGGCGCCGCTCCCTCGACGGCCGCCCCGACCCGCTGCCCGAGCGCACCGTCGCCCTGTGGCGCTCCCTGCCGCCCTTCGCCGGGCTGCCCGCCGAGGCGCTGGCGCCCACGGAGTCGCTGGCCGACGTCGTCGAGCGGGTGCGCCCGCTGTGGGAGGGCACGCTCGGTGACGCGCTGCGCGCCGGCCGCCACGTGCTCGTCGTCGCCCACGGCAACTCCCTACGCGCGCTGTGCGCGCTCGTCGACGACCTCGACGCCGCCGAGCTGCGCGAGCTCAACCTCCCCAACGCCCGTCCGCTCCTGTACGAGCTCGGCCCCGGACTCGTGCCCCGCGTGCGCGGTGGGCGCTACCTCGACCCGCGGCTGGCGGCGGCGGAGGCCGCGGCGATCGCGTCGCAAGGCGGAACCTGAGGGCGCCGGTCCTCCCCCTCCCGGTGCCCCCCAGGTCCGCCCTCCGGGCTGCCCGATCGTCCCTCCGCCCGAGGTGCGGGGGCAGGTGCTGCGGCTAGTCTCGAAGCAGGTCCGCAGGGTCGCGGGTATGGGGAGGAAGCGATGAGAGTGGTCGTCGTCGGCATGGCCTATGCCGTCGTCACCCTGCCCGTCGACACCTTCCCGGTCGAGTACCGGGCGGTGCGCGACGTGCCGATCTCCGCCTCCGTCGGCGGGTCGGGCTTCACGGCGGCCCGCACGCTCGCGGCGCTGGGCGACGAGGTCTACCTCGCGGCGCCGCTCGGGGAGGACGCGGAGGGCGTGGCCGTCGACGTCGCGGCCTACCGCTACGGCGTCAACTCGGCGATGTGCCCGCGTTCGCTGCCCCGCTCACCGCGCGCCGTCGTCCTCGAGTGCGACGGTCAGCGGCAGATCAGCCGGGACCTCGGGGAGGCGCCCACGGCGCACGTCGACCTCGACCTCGGGGCGCTGGCGACCTCCGAGCTGGTCATCGTCGACGGCGTGCTCCCGACGGCGGCGCTCATCTCCTCGGCGCAGGCGACGGGAGTGCCCGTGGCCGCGGCGCTCGGCACGGTCCGCGAGCCGCCGCTCCTCGAGCAGCAGCCCTACCTCGCCGCCGAGCTGCTCGTCATGAGCCACGACGGGCGCGACGAGGAGCACCTCGTGCGGACGTGGCGGCGCCGCTCGGCCGCCCGGCTCGTCGTCGTCACGCTCGGGGAGCGCGGCGCCGTGGGGATGGTGCCCCACTCGGAGGAGGTCATCCACGTACCGGCGCGGCACCTGGGCGGGGGCCTGCGGCCGGCGGGGGTGGGAGCGACCTACGCCGCCACCCTGGCGCACTACGTCTTCGCGCGCGGCTGTGACGCGCGCGGCGCGATGGAGTACGCGGCGACCGCCGCCGCCTGGACGATCGCCCACCCCGGCGAGCCCGACGGGCTGCGGGAGGACGTCCTCGAGGCGGCAGCGGCGCGTCCGGACGAGGCGGCTCAGGCCTCGTAGCCAGCGGCGGAGCAGGCGCTGTCGATCTCGCCCTGCGCGGCCTCGGAACCGGCGACGTCGATCTGCGCGAGGTCGGGGAAGGTGACCTCGCCGGTCTCCGGGTCGGCCTCGGCGCGGGCCTCGTTGACGGCCGCGACGGCCTCGGTGAACGGGGCCTTGAGGTCCTCGAGGAGGGAGGTGAGGTCGGCCGGGGCGTTGCGGCCGAGCTCGGTGAGGCGCTGCTCGAGGGCGTTGACCTCGGTGTAGGCGGTGTCGTCCACGACCTCGCCACCGGACAGGGCGGCGCGCGCGCTCTCGGTGCGCTCGGCGAGCGGCGTGCCCGTGCCCTCGTAGAAGCCCTCGCAGGTGACCTGCTCGGGGCTCTGCGAGGCGGAGGCCGCCGGGGTGGACTCGTCGTCGGACGTGCTGGAGCTGCAGGCGGTGAGACCGAGCAGGAGGACTGCGGGAAGGATGAGTCGACGTGTCATGCCAGACACGTTAAGCCTGTGCGCGAGGCGGTCCGGGCCGGCGCCGGCGACGCCTCACCGCACGGTTTTCCGCGCGTTCGAGCGGTTCTCAGGCACCGCGCACGGCGGCTCCGGCCGTGTCGGGACGGCCGGAGACGTTCCTCACAGGCGGTCGGTGCGCTGCCGCCGGACGATGAGGACGATGATCGCGGCGACCGCGCCGAGCGCCGCGACGGCGATGGCCACCTTGGCGGCGGTGGGCAGCCCGGACGGCCCGGACTCCTCGGCGGTCTGCGCCGGCTCGCTCGTCGCGGGCTCGCTCGTCGGCTCGGCGGGCTCGGTGGTGGCCGGGGCGGCGGCGGACTCGCTGGTCGCGGGCTCGGTCGGCTCGGCGGGCGCGGTGACCTCGAAGGGGATGACGCCGTCGATCGGGTGGCCGTCGCTGGAGGCCACGCGCCAGCGCACCTCGAGCTGCCCGGCGGGGAGCTCGGTGTCGAGCGCGAGGACGACGTCGGCCCCGTCGAGGGTGCCCTCGCCCTCGGCGACGGTCGTGCCCTCGGCGTCGACGACGGTGATCACCGAGCCCACCTCGAGCGGCGGGTTGTTGAAGCTCAGCGTGATTGACTCCGGCGGCGCGTCGAGCACCGCCCCCTCGGCGGGGTCGGAGGCGACGAGCATGTCGTGCGCCTGAGCCGCCGTCCCGAGCCCGAGCGTCCCGAGGAGGACGAGCAGGACGAGGGTGAGGGCGCGGGCGGGACGGCGAGCGGCAACGGTCGTGGTCATGGGGCCCATGCTAGGCAGACGCGGGACGCGGACGGGGCGGGCGCCCGTACGATCGCCCTGATGAGGCAGCTGGACGTCCGCTCGGTGGGCACGGTCGCCGCCGGCGGAGCGGCGGGCGCCGTGGCCCGCCACCTCCTCGTCGGCGCGGGCGGCTCGTCCGGGTGGGCGGTGACGCTGGCCGTCAACGTGGCCGGCGCCTTCCTCCTCGGTCTCCTCCTCGAGCGGCTCGCCCGCGGTGGCCCCGACACGGGCCGCCGCCGGCTGCGGCTCCTCCTCGGCACCGGCGCGCTGGGCGGCTTCACCACCTACTCCGGGATCGCCGTCGAGGTCCTCGCCCGGCTCGACGCGGGCAGCTGGGCGGGCGCCGCCGGCTACGGGCTCGGCACGGTCCTCGCCGGGCTGGCCGCGTGCGGGGCCGGCGTCGTCGTCGGCGCGCGGAGGGCGGCGCGGTGATCCTCCTCGTCGCCCTCGGTGGCGCGCTGGGCGCCGCGGCCCGCTACGTGCTCGACGCCCTGCTGCCCTCCGCGGGGCCGGACCGGGTGCCGCGCGGGACGACCGCCGTCAACCTCAGCGGGAGCCTGCTGGCGGGCTGCCTCGTCGGTGCGCTCGCCGCCGGCTCCCTGGACCCGCGGGCCTACGTCGTCGCCCTCGCGGGGTTCTGCGGCGGCTACACGACCTTCTCGACGGCGTCCCTCGAGGCCGTGCGCCTCCTCCAGCGGGGCCGTCCCTGGCGGGCGGCGGGGTACGCGCTGGGGAGCCTCCTCGGCACCGTCGCGGCGGCCGCCCTCGGCGCCGCGGCCACCGGGGCGCTCCTCGGCTGAGCCCGCGCGGGGGCGGGCGGGCGGCTCAGCCGACGCGGCGCGCCACCTGGTAGCCCTCGCGGTCCAGGACGAGCTCGTAGTCGGTCCCCGGGTGCTTCTCCTCGGCGTACCGTGCGGCGTCCTGCGGCGGGTTGCCGCCCCACGTCCCGCCCTCGCGGTCGATGACGTAGTAGTCCGCGACCGGGTTGTCGCCCGTCCCGGACCACAGCGCCGTCGTCGTCGGCACGAGGCGCGCGAGCAGGGAGATGTCGCTGGCGACGACGGCACCCTCCGGCACCGTCCCGACCACCTCCCGGGCCGCCTCCGTCCGGGGCGAGGCCTGCCACGTCTCCGGGCTCGCCAGCCGCACGACGGGCAGGTCCGGGGCGGTGAGGACGACGGCGAGGCCCGCGGCGCCGAGCGCGACGGCGGTGCGCAGCGACCGGTCACGGTCCGGCTCCGCGGGGCGCGGCCCGAGCGCGTCGAGCAGCGCGGCGGTGGCGAGCGGCATGAGGACGGCGTCGTAGTGCCAGACCCAGGTCCAGTAGAACGACACGTCCCCGAGGAAGCGCCACGCGAGCGTCGGCACGGCGGCGAGGAGGATCGGGGAGCGGACCCCGACGATCCCGGCCGCGAGGACGAGCAGGAGCACCGTGACGACCTTCTCCCCGGGGCCCAGGACCCCGGCGAGGGCGGCGAGCGGGTCGCCGAGGGCGTCGCCGACCGTGAGCCGGTCGGTGTAGTCGTACTGCCCCCGCGGGTTGAGGAGCGGCAGGATGACGGCCGTCGCGAGGACGAACCACGCGGCGCCCCAGGCGGCCAGGGCGAGGCCGGCGCGGCGGGCCCCCCGCCACCAGATGACGAGGCCGAGCGCGGCGACGAGCAGCCCGAGGTCCTCCTTGACGAGGACGAGCGGCGCGAGCCACAGCACGCTCGCCCGCCACCGCCGCTCGAGGAGCGCGCACAGGCCGAGGGCGAGGAGCGGCAGCGCGAAGGCGATCTCGTGGAACTGGCTGCGCACCGCGCCCTGGATGCCGTGGGACAGGAGGTAGGCGGCACCGACCGCGACGCCGGGCCACCGTCCCAGCCGGCGCACCGCCAGCGCCGTCAGCGGCCACGCCGACACCCCGACGAGCAGCGCCTGGACGACGAGCAGGGTGAGCCCGGAGGGCGCGAGGGCGTAGACCGGGCCGAGGAGCACGAGGATCGGGTGGAAGTGGTCACCGAGGAGGTTGAAGCCGTCACCCTTGATCGGGACGATCGGCGCGTCGAGGCCCGCGTAGGCCTTGGCGAGCTGGGTGAAGATCGCCAGGTCCCACGACGGCGCCTCCAGCCGGCGCCACTGGAGGACGGCGACGAGCACGTACAGCGCGGTGCCCGCCGCTGCCACGACCCACGCCTCCGGCTGCCGCAGCCGGGACCGCCGGGTGGTGGTGACGGGCGCGGTCACACCGCTCCCCGGCGCTGGAGGTGGCGCAGCGCGGCCCACCCGAGCGGGACCCGGATCCAGAAGGTGAGCAGCCGGAAGACGAGCGCGACGGAGAAGGCGACGCCGGCGGGGATGCCCGCGACGGTGAGCCCACCGGTGAGCGCCGCCTCCACCGGGCCGATGCCGCCGGGGGACGGCACGGCCGCCCCGACCGTGTTGGACGTGAGGTAGGTGATCGACAGCGTCGTCAGCGGCAGGGTGTAGCCGAAGGCGGCGAGGGCGCAGCCGAAGGCCGCGACGTAGCCGAGCGTCATGATGACGTTGCCGCTCAGCCCCACGAGCAGCCGGCTCGGGCTGCCCACCACCCACAGCACCCGGGGCCACACCTGGCGCAGCGTGGGACCGAGCTTCTCCCACAGCCACGTGCGCACGGGCGACACGACGAGGACGACGACGACGATGAGGACGGCGGTGATCGCCACCGCGTTGACGGCGCCCGAGGGCACCGACAGCGTGCCGGCGCTGCCGGTGACCAGGGCCATCGTCGCGAGGAGCATGACCGTCGTGACGAACTGGGAGACCTGGACGAGGGCGACGGTGGCGACGGCGAGCGGGGTGGCGACCCGCTGCCGGTTGAGGAACCGGAGGTTGAGGGCCGCCGGCCCCACCCCGGCGGGCGCGACGAGCGAGACGACGCCGGCGGCCACCTGGACGAGGGTGGTGCGCCACAGCCCGAGCTTCTCCGGCGCGAAGGCCACCAGGCCCATGGCGCTGCCGAGGAAGGTGAGCACGCCGAAGGCGAAGGTGGCGAGCAGCCACCACGGGTTGGCGTTGCGGGTGGCGGCGACGACCTGCTCGAAGTTCAGCGTGCCGAGGAGCAGCCAGACGGCGACGACGGCGATCGTCACCATGACGACCGTGCGCATGCTGAACCGGGCCAGCCGCATCGGCTCGACGTCGGCCGCCGGGTTCTGGTCCACGAGCCGGGCCCGCAGCGAGTTGAGCAGCTCGCGGGGGCGCTCGGCCGCGGCGCGGGTGTGCGCGGTGAGGACGACCGGCTGCAGCAGCGGCGCCACCGAGGCGAGCTCCTCGCTGTCCAGCGAGCGCGCGGCGCTGGCCAGGGCACGGTCCTCGCCGACGTGCGCGGCGGTGGCCGCGAGGAGCTGGGCGAGGTCGAGGCGGCGGGAGAGCTCGGAGGCGGCGATCTCCCCGTTCTCCCAGTCGAGGAGGAGGACCTCGCTCCCGGTCGTGACGAGGACGGCGTCGGCGCTGAGGTCGAGGTGGGCGATGCCGGCGGCGTGCGCGGTGCCCAGCTGGCGCCACAGCTCGTCGAGCAGCTCGTCACCGACCTCCTCGGCGGGGATGTCGCTGAGCCGGCGCGCGCCGCCGATGTGCGCGGTCACCATGAGGACCGAGTCGCGGGACTCGGCCATCCCGGTGAGCGGCGCCGTGCGGACCCCGGCGCGCTCGGTCGCGTAGGCGAGGAGGGCGGCGCGGTCGGCGGCGTCACGCAGCGTGGTGGCCCGCCGCCGGTGCAGCCCCCGCACCCGCAGGCGCGCCCACAGGGAGGAGAGGTAGCCGACCACCTGGCGGTCGCCGTCGAGCACGGTGACGTACCAGCGGCGGCCCTCGGCGTCCCACACCGAGTACACGCGGTGGGCGCCCACGGGGTCGAGGGTGACGCCGTCGGGGCTCGTGGACGCGGCGACGACGGCGTGCGGGTCGGTGAGGACGTCGGGGACGATCGAGTCGGCCGGGCGTCCGGAGGAGCCGGGCCAGCTGGGGACCGCCGTCGTGTCCAGCGGCTCCACGGGCCGCGCGGTGTAGCCGACGGGCGCGCTGGTCGTCACGGTCCACGCCTGGACGTCCTCGCCCGCGCTGTCCAGCCGCACGACGCGGGTGGGGTCGACCCCCGCGTGCCGCAGCCCCTGGACCAGCGCGATGCCTTCGGCGCGCTCGTTGTAGACGCCGACGATGTACCGCCCGGCGAGCCCGATCGCGCGGCCGATGAGGACCGTGACGACGGCGCCGGGCAGGGTGAGCGCGCCGCGGATGACGGTGAGGACGAGGACCACCCACAGGAGGTTCCACGACCAGCGCACGGTGGGGCGGTGGGCGCGGGTCCCGACCGTCGTGAGGAGCGCGGCGAGCGCGGCCACGAGCGGGTTCATCGCGATGACCGCGTCGCCCTCGGAGGTGATCGTCAGGCCCACGGACAGCGCGGTGGGCCCGTAGGTGTCGAGGAGGAGGACCGCGCCGGTCGTCACGCCCCAGGCCACGACGGCGGCCGCGATGGCCTCCGCCACCGCCCGCCAGCGCCGCCGCACGAGCTGCATGACGACGACGAACAGCGGCAGGAAGAAGGTGACGACACCCTCGAGGACCGTGACGGGCAGGAGGAGGATCTCGCGCAGCACGAGGGCGGCGGCGGACTGGACGTCCTCGGTGACACCGATCGCGGTCGCGTGCGCGTACACCGCGAGGAGCAGCACCATGCCGATGCCGAGCACGGACAGGACGAGCTCGAGGAGGTCCCGCGGGCGGTGGACGCGCGACTCGGGCACGTCGACGAGCAGCACCTTCCGACGCGGCGCCCCGCGGGTGGGGCTGTCGGCCACGGGGGTGCGCTCACCGGGCCGATCCGTCATGCGCCCGAGTGTAGGCGGTGCCCCGGACCGGCCCCCGGAGCCGCGCTCAGCCGAGACCGAGGGACGCGAGGAGCTCGGTCGGCAGCAGGGCGTAGCCGACGAAGGCGACGACGTCGAGGAGGGTGTGGGCGACGACGAGGGGCATGGTGCGCCGTCGTCTGCGGTAGTACTCCGCGAAGACGACGCCCATCGCGACGTTCGCCAGCCCAGGGCCCGGGCCCTGGTAGAGGTGGTAGGCGCCGCGCAGGAGCGCGCTCGCGGCGACGACGGACGGCGCCCGCCAGCCGAGCTGCTCGAGCCGCTCGATGAGGTAGCCGGCCGCGACGACCTCCTCGAGCAGGGCGTTCTTCAGCGCCGCGAGGATGAGGACGGGCACCGCCCACCACGCGGCGTCGAGGGTCGCGGCCTGGACCTCGACCGTGACGCCCAGCGCCCGCCCGAGCGCGTACAGGCCCAGACCGGGGATCCCGATGAGCGCGGCCAGCCCGGCGCCGACGGCGAGGTCCCGCCCCGGGCGGGAGAGCGTGAGGCCGATCCGGGACGTGGCACGGCGGCCGGGCTCGCTGAGGAGGTAGAGCGCCAGCGCCACCGGGACGAGCGCGAAGCCGAGGCTGAGCAGCTGGTAGGTGAGGTCGAGGTAGGGGCGCGGGGAGCGGGAGGGGTTGAGCGCGGTGGCCTGGTCGCGCAGCGGCGTCTCGGCGGTGAGCCGGGCGAGGAGGTTGACGACGGCGTAGGCGGCCGACTGCCCGAGCGACAGGCCCAGGACGATCCACACCTCCGCACGCAGGCGGCGGCGCGTGGTCTCCATGGGGCGGTTATAGCAGCCGCCGCGCGAAGCGCCCCGGGGGACCGTCTCGCCATGCGGACAGCGGTACGTCCACGGGAGGCGGCGAACTTACCGTGGCAGGACCATCCAGAGCAGCCGAGAGACCTGGCTCGTCGACGCTGCAGCAACCCGCTCCAACGGGTGCTCCCGCCAGGACCGATGGAGGAACCCCGTGATCAGCCTCAGCGACCTGCGCAAGGTCTACCGCACCCGCGGTGACCGCGAGGTCGTCGCACTGGACGGCATCGACCTCCACGTGCCCCGCGGGGAGGTCCACGGGATCGTCGGGGAGTCCGGCGCGGGCAAGTCGACCCTCATCCGCTGCCTCACCGCCCTCGAGGAGCCGAGCTCGGGGACCGTCGCCATCGACGGCGTCACCCTCACCGGCCTGGGCGAGCGCGAGCTGCGCCGCCAGCGGCGGCGGATCGGCATGGTCTTCCAGCACGTCAACCTCCTCGACGCCCGGACGGCGGCGCAGAACGTCGCCTACCCGCTGCGGGTGGCGGGGGTGTCGCGCGCCGAGCGGGACGTCCGGGTGGCCGAGCTGCTCCAGCTCGTCGGCCTCGGGGACCGCGGTGACTCCTACCCCTCGCAGCTGTCCGGCGGGCAGAAGCAGCGCGTCGGCATCGCGCGGGCGCTCGCGGCCGAGCCGGCGGTGCTCCTGTGCGACGAGCCCACCTCGGCCCTCGACTCCGACACCACGCGCCAGATCCTGCGGCTCATCCGCGAGCTGCGCGACCGCCTGGGGCTGACCGTCCTCATCATCACCCACGAGATGTCCGTGGTCCGCGAGGTCTGCGACTCCGTCACGCTCCTCGACCGCGGGAAGGTCGCCCAGACCGGGCCGATCGCCGAGGTGGCCGGTGAGCACGGCTCCCGGCTGGCCCGCTCCCTCGTCCCGCTGCCGCCGGAGCCCGGCGTAGCCGGCCGCACCACCCTCGAGCTCGCCTTCGGCGGGGGGACGCCCGCGCACCGGGTGCTCGCCGCCGTCGCCGCCCTCGGCGAGGACGTCGACGTCGCCTCCGGCACGATCGAGACCCTCGCCGGCACGCGGGTGGGCCGCCTGCGCATCACCGTCCCGGCCGCCGCCGTCGCGAGCTCCACCGCCCGGCTGCGCGCCGAGGGCGTCCACGTCGAGGAGGTGGCGCCGTGAGCTGGCTGCAGGACGCGCTGAGCAACCGGGTCATCACCGAGCAGCTGCCCGAGGCCACCCTCGAGACGCTCTACATGACCGGGCTGTCCTCGCTCGCCACGGTGCTGCTCGGCCTGCCGCTCGGGCTCGCGCTCGTCGCGACGGCGCCCGGGGGCCTGCGCCCCTCGCGGGCGGTCAACGCGGCGCTCGCGACCGTCGTCAACGTCGGGCGCTCCTTCCCCTTCGTCATCCTCATGATCGCGATCCTCCCGCTGACGCGGCTCATCACCGGCACCACCTACGGGTGGCTCTCCGCCGTCGTGCCGCTCTCGCTCGCCGCCACGCCCTTCTTCGCGCGGCTCGTCGAGAACGCCGTCCGGGACGTGAGCGCGGGGAAGGTCGAGGCGGCGCGGATGGTCGGCGCCTCCCGGCTCGCGATCGTCGGCGGGGTCCTCGTGCGCGAGGCGCTGCCCGCCCTCGTCGGTGGTGCCACCGTCACGGTCATCACGCTCGTCGGCTACTCCGCGATGGCCGGCGCGCTGGGCGCCGGGGGCCTCGGCGCCCTCGCCGTCAACCACGGCTACAACCGGTTCCAGACCGACGTCATGGTCGTGACCGTCGTCGTCATCATCGTCCTCGTCCAGCTCGTCCAGATGCTCGGTGACCGGGTCGTGCGACTCGTCGACCACCGCTGAGCGTCCCCACGAAAGGAAGTCCCATGACCACCCTCCGCACCTCCACCCGGATCGCGGCCCTCGCCGGCGTCGCGGCCCTTACCCTCGCGGCCTGCGGCGACGCCGCGGACGACACCACCGACGGCGCCAGCCCGGCCGCCGACGGCGAGGTCACGACGATCGTCGTCGGCGCCAGCCCCACCCCGCACGCCGAGATCCTCGAGTTCGTCCAGGACAACCTCGCCGAGGACGCCGGCTTCACCCTCGACATCGTCGAGTACACCGACTACGTCCAGCCCAACGTCCAGCTCGCCGAGGGGGAGCTGGACGCGAACTTCTTCCAGCACCTGCCGTACTTCGAGGCCGAGGTGGAGGAGAAGGGCTACGACTTCGCCCACTTCGAGGGCGTCCACATCGAGCCGTACGGCGTCTACTCCGACAGCGTCGCCTCGCTGGACGAGCTGCCCGACGGCGCCCAGGTGGGCGTGCCCAACGACCCGGCCAACCAGGCCCGTGCGCTGGAGCTGCTCGCCGCCGAGGGGCTGTTCACCCTGGCCGCGGACGTCGAGGACCCGACGATCTTCGACGTCGCGGACAACCCGAAGAACGTCGAGCTCGCCGAGCTCGAGGCCGCCCAGCTCGTCCGCAGCCTCCAGGACTTCGACGCCGCCGTCATCAACGGCAACTACGCCCTCGAGGCCGACCTCAACCCGGCCGAGGACGCGATCCTCCTCGAGTCCGGCGAGGGCAACCCCTACGCCAACCTCCTCGCCGTGCGCGCGGAGGACGCCGAGAACGAGGCGATCCTCGCCCTCGACGAGGCGCTGCACTCCGAGGAGGTCCGCGCCTTCATCGAGGAGCGCTGGCCCGCCGGCGAGATCATCCCCGCCTTCTGACCCACTCCCCCCTAAGCGCCGACAGCTGAGTTGTTCCTGGAACAGCTCAGCTGTCGGCGCTTCTTGTGGGGTGGGGCGGGGTCAGCCGGCGCGGCGCAGGCGCAGGGAGTTGCCGACGACGATGACCGAGCTCGCCGCCATCGCGGCACCGGCGATCATCGGGTTGAGCAGCCCGAGCGCGGCGAGCGGGATCGCGGCGACGTTGTAGGCAAAGGCCCAGAAGAGGTTCTGCTTGATGACCCGCAGGGTGGCGCGGGAGACGGCGATCGACGTCGGGGCGGCGCGGAGGTCGCCCGTGACGAGCGTGATGTCGCTGGCCTCGATCGCGACGTCGGTGCCGGTGCCCATCGCCAGGCCCAGGCCCTGCTGCCCGGCCTGCGCGAGGGCCGCGGCGTCGTTGACGCCGTCCCCGACCATCGCGACGACCCGGCCCTCGCCCTGGAGGCGGGCGACGACGTCGAGCTTGTCCTCCGGCAGCACCTCGGCGATGACGTCCTCGGCCGGGATGCCGACCTCGCGGGCCACGGCCTCGGCGGTGGCCCGGTTGTCGCCGGTGAGGAGCATCGGCCGCACGCCCAGCTCCCGCAGGCGGGCGACCGCCTCGGCGGAGGTGGGCTTGACGGTGTCCCGGACGGCGAGGACGCCGCGGGCGGTGCCGTCCCAGGCGACGACGACGGCGGTCGCCCCGGTCCGCTCGGCGTCGCCGTGGTCCCGGCCCACGCCGTCGGGCACGGTGACGCCGCGCTCGGCGAGCCACGCGGGGCGGCCGACGAGGACCTCGTGGCCCTCGACCGTGCCGCTGACCCCGCGCCCGGCGTGGCCCGTGAAGCCGGTGACCTCGGGGAGGTCGCCGAGCTCGGCGCGGGCACCGGCCGCGACGGCCTGGGCGATGGGGTGCTCGCTGGCCGCCTCGACCGCGCCCGCGAGCCGCAGCACCTGGCCGCGGTCCGTGGCGGTGACGTCGGCCAGCTCCATGCGACCCTCGGTCACCGTGCCGGTCTTGTCGAGCACCATGGTGTCGATGCGGCGGGTGGACTCGAGGATCTCCGGGCCCTTGATGACGATCCCGAGCTGCGAGGCGCGGCCCGAGCCGACGAGCAGCGCGGTGGGGGTCGCCAGTCCGAGCGCGCAGGGGCAGGCGATGATGAGGACGGCGACGGCGGCGGTGAAGGCGGCCTGGAGGTTGGCGCCGGAGAGCATCCACACGGCGAAGGTGCCGATCGCGATGACGAAGACGACCGGGACGAAGACGGCGGAGATGCGGTCCGCGAGCCGCTGGACCGGGGCCTTGCCGGTCTGGGCCCGGGTGACGAGCCGGCCGATCTGGGCCAGCGTCGTCTCCTCGCCCACGCGGGTGGCCCGCACGACCAGGCGCCCGGAGGCGTTGACGGTCGCGCCGGTCACGGTGTCACCGGGGCCGACGTCGACGGGCACCGGTTCCCCGGTGAGCATCGAGGCGTCCACCGCGGAGCTGCCCTCGACGACGACGCCGTCGGTGGCGACCTTCTCCCCGGGGCGGACGACGAACAGGTCCCCGGCGGCGAGCTGCTCGACGGGCACGCGCTCCTCGGTGCGCCGCCCGGCGCCGTCCACGGTCAGCCGCGCGACGTCCTTGGCGCCGAGGGAGAGCAGGGCGCGCAGCGCGTCCCCGGCCCGGCGGCGGGAGCGTGACTCGGCGTAGCGGCCGGCGAGGAGGAAGGTCGTGACGACCGCGGCGACCTCGAAGTAGAGCTCGGGCATGCCGACCTCGCCCAGGGCGCCCTGTCGGGGGAACAGGTGCGGGGCCATCCGCATCCCGATCTCCCCGGCGCCGCCGAGCAGCAGCGCCCACAGCGACCACAGCGTGGCCGCGATGACACCGACGGACACGAGGGTGTCCATCGTCGAGGCGCCGTGCCGGGCGGCCTTGGCCGCCGAGCGGTGGAAGGGCCAGGCGGCCCAGGTCACCACGGGCAGCGACAGGAGCGCGACGACCCACTGCCAGCCCGGGAACTGCAGGGGCGGGACCATCGACAGCGCGACGATCGGCACGCTGAGCGCGCCGGCGACCCGCAGGCGCCGGCGCAGGTCCGCCTGGCGCCGCTCGGCGGGGGAGGAGGTGTCGTCCCCGGCGCCGTGGCTGTGCCCGGCGAGCGCGTGCTCGTCGCCGTGGTCGCCGTCGCCGTGGCCTCCGTGGTGGGCGGCGTCGTCGTCGGCGGTGCGCCGGCGGGTGACGGTGGCGGCGTACCCGGCGCGCTCGACGGCACCGAGGAGGTCACCGTCGGGCACCTGCTCGTCGAGGGTGACGTGCGCGCTCTCGGTGGCGAGGTTGACGGTGGCGCTGACGCCGGGAACTGCGTTGAGCTTCTTCTCCACCCGCGCGACGCAGGAGGCGCAGGTCATCCCCTCGACGGCGAGGTCGATCTCAGCGAACGGTGTGGTGGTGACGGGGGACGACACGGGGGCCTCCTGGTGGCCTAGTTGTCGGTGTGGATGGCGGTGACGGCGTAGCCGGCCTCGTCGACGGCGGCGCGCAGGGCGTCCTCGTCGAGGACGGCGTCGGAGACGACGGTGACCTCAGAGGTCCCGCCGTTGCGGAGGATGACGCTGACCTTGGAGACGTCCTTGACGCCCTCCAGCTCACGCGTCACGGCGGACACGCAGTGCCCGCAGGTCATGCCCTGGACGTCGAGGACGGTGGTGCGGTCGACGGGCGAGGGGTCGGTGCTCATGGGATCTCCTGGGTGGGGTGGGAACTACGAACGGACGAGACGGGCGATGGCCTCGCTCGCCTCGCGGACCTTCTCGGCGCCCTCCTCGTGGGAGGAGCGGGCGGCGTCGACGACGCAGTGGCCGAGGTGGTCCTCGACCAGGCCGATGCCGACCGCCTGGAGCGCCTTGGTGACGGCGGAGATCTGGGTGAGGACGTCGATGCAGTACGTGTCCTCGTCGACCATGCGGGCGATGCCGCGGACCTGGCCCTCGATGCGCCGCAGGCGCCGGGCGTAGTCCTCTTTCGTGCCGCTGTAGCCGGCCATGTGATGCTCCCTTCCGTCATCGTCAACGGTATACCCCCTAGGGGTATTCCCGCCACGGGGAGGGGAGTGTCAGGGGAGGAGGTCGGCGCCGTACCTGAGGATGATGGCGACGACGACGGCGCCCACCCAGGCCATGACGACCGCGCCGTCCCAGCCCGCGCGGATGAAGGACAGCGCGCGCTCGTGGGCGCGAGGGGTGAGGAAGAGGTTGTTCTCGCGCACGTTGTAGTGCAGCAACGTGGCGAAGACGAGCGTCGTCGAGAGCGTGACGAGCAGGCACCACGGGCACAGGGCGCCGATGTGGAACATCGACTGGTAGAAGAGCCAGTAGGCGAAGACGACCCCGAGCGTGTAGACGACCTGCGCGGAGAACATGAACCAGCGCGGGAAGCGGACCCCGCCCAGCCCGGCGACGGCGATCGTGATGACCACCGGCTCGGCGACCAGGCCGAGGAAGGCGTTGGGGAAGCCGAAGACGGCCGCCTGCGAGGAGACCCCGACCGCGCCGCAGCTGAGCACCGAGCTGATGTTGCACGTCAGCTGCGCCTCGGGGTCGGCCGCGAGGGTGACCGCGTCGACCGACAGCACGAAGGAGGCGGTGAGACTGAGGCAGGCCGACAGCAGCATGGTGCCGAAGATCCAGGCGTCGGTGTGCCGGATCTGCCGCAGGCCCGGCCGTGTCTCGGTGAGGTTCACCCGATCATCGTCCGGTCCGATTCGGGCGAATCCCACGGACCAAGGTCCCCCGCGGCCCCCCGACGCCCACCCCCCTCCTCCGCCGAGCGCTGAGTTGTTACGCAGGAACAACTCAGCGCTCGGCGAGAAGGAGGGGAGCCTCAGCCGAGGTCGTCGAGGTGGGCGACGAGTGAGGCCGCCAGGCCCGTGTAGGTGGCCGGCGTGAGCGCGAGGAGCCGCTCCTCGACATCCTGGGGCAGCCCGAGCCCGGCGATGAGGCCGCGCATGCCCTCGGCGTCGACGCGCCGCCCACGGGTGAGCTCCTTGAGCCGCTCGTAGGGGTCGGCCATGCCCTCGGCGCCCGCGACGGACGCGGCACGCATCGCGGACTGGACGGCCTCGCCGAGCACCTCCCACGAGTCGTCGAGGTCGCGCTCCATGGCGGCGGCGTCGACGTCGAGGCCCGCGAGCCCGCGGCGGACGTTGTCGACGGCGAGGAGTGAGTGCCCGAGCGCGACGCCGATGTTGCGCTGCGTCGTCGAGTCGGTGAGGTCGCGCTGGAGGCGGGAGGTGACGAGCGTGGCGCCGAGGGTGTCGAGGAGCGCGGAGGAGATCTCGAGGTTCGCCTCGGCGTTCTCGAAGCGGATCGGGTTGACCTTGTGCGGCATCGTCGAGGAGCCGGTCGAGCCCTGCGCCGCGAGGCGCTGGCGGAAGTAGCCGAGGGAGATGTAGGTCCACACGTCCGTGCACAGGTTGTGCAGGACCCTGTTGAACCGGGCGATGTCGGCGTAGAGCTCGGCCTGCCAGTCGTGCGGCTCGATCTGCGTCGTCAGTGGGTTCCACGTGAGCCCGAGGCCCTCGACGAAGGAGCGCGAGACGGCCTGCCAGTCGGTGTCCGGGACCGAGACGGCGTGCGCGCCGTAGGTGCCCGTCGCGCCGTTGATCTTGCCCATGAACTCGGCCGCGGAGACGCGGCGCAGCTGGCGGCGCAGGCGGGCGGCGAGCACCGCGACCTCCTTGCCGAGCGTCGTCGGCGTCGCCGTCTGGCCGTGGGTGCGCGAGAGCATGGGCACCTCGGCCGTCTCGCGGGCGAGCTCGGCGAGGTCGCCGACGAGGGCGAGCGCCGCCGGGAGCCAGACCTGGCGGACGGCGTCGCGGATGGTGACGGCGTAGGAGAGGTTGTTGACGTCCTCGCTCGTGCAGAAGATGTGGACGATCTCCCCGACGGCGGGCAGCGGGCTCTCCGGCCCGACGGCCTCGGCGGCCGCGGCCAGCCGCCGCTTGAGGAAGTACTCCACGGCCTTGACGTCGTGCCGCGTCTCGCGCTCGATCTCCGCGAGCTCGGCGATCTCCTCCGCCCCGAAGGAGTCGACGACGTCGCGCAGGTAGGCGATGTCCGCGTCGCTCAGCTGCGGTGCCCCCGGCAGGGCGCCGGAGGTCGTGAGGTGGACGAGCCAGGAGACCTCGACGTCGAGCCGGGCACGGTTGAGGGCCGCCTCGGAGAGGTGGTCGACGAGCGGGGCGACGACGCCGCGGTAGCGCCCGTCGAGCGGGCCGAGCGCGATCGGCGGCTCGAGGTCCGCGAGGGGGACGCGGTGCCGGCCCGGAGCGGCTCCGGCCGACAGGCTGGCGGACGACGTGGTGCTGGGCTGCTCGCTCATGGCCCCCAGTCTCCCAGAGCCGGCGAGCGGCCCGCTGCACCGTCCACCGGCCGCCCGGGGGGTCAGCCGGCGAGCGCCAGCCGCGTCCGCAGGTGCGCCACCACCCCCTCGCAGGCGGGGAGCACCTCCTCGTAGGTGGTGACGAAGTCCGCGTCCTCGCCGAAGTAGGGGTCGTCCACCTCGAGCTCGCCGGCGGCGACGGCGTCCTCGTCGAAGCTGCGCAGCAGCCGGACCTTGTCCGCGTCCTCCGGGCTGGGGGCGAGGGTGCGCAGCGCCCGCTCGTGGCCGCGGTCGAGCGCGAGCACGAGGTCGACCTCGGCGAAGCTCTCGCGCACGAACTGCTGCGCACGGTGCTGCTCGCCGTCCAGGCCGTACTGCTTGAGGGTGCTCACCGCGCGCGGGTCGGCCGGGCCGCCCACGTGCCAGTCCCCGGTGCCCGCCGACACGACCCGCACCCGGTCCGCGAGGCCCTCCCGCTCGAGGAGGTCGCGGAGGACGACCTCGCCCATGGGGGAGCGGCAGATGTTGCCGGTGCAGACGAAGGAGACGGTGTAGGGGGGCATGACGGCATTCTCGCCCGGGGCGCCGGGGAGAGCCACCGGGTGCGCAACAGGCCCGCGACGTGGGCGGCACGTCCCCAGCCGACGACGGCGACCCCGCCCGCCGTCGGGCGGCGCCCCTAGTTTCGGGGCAGGACGAGCCGCAGGAGGGCGAGATGAGCACGAGCAGCTGCACCCCCGTCGTCGTCGAGGGGTGGGGCGGGGCGGGGGAGGGGTGCGCGAGCGTCGTGAGCGCCACGGGCGTCCTCGCTGCCGTCGAGGACACGCTGCGTGCCGCCTACCCCGAGCAGTGGCACTCCCCGGCCGCCGACGAGTTCGCCGCCCGCCTCGGCGACCTCCTCCACCACGCGTACCGGCTCGGTGACCTGCTCGCGACGGCGCAGGACCGGGCGGCGAGGCTCGCCGCTGCCGTCGCCGAGGCCTGGGAGGGCCAGTGACCGCGCTCCTCCACAGCCACGACGCCGACGGCGCCACGGGCGACACCCGCCACCGCACCTCCGTCCACGTACGCGGCGGGGTGGGGGCCACCCGGGTGGACGTCGGGGAGCTCCTGGCCATCGACGCGCTCCTCGACGGGCTGCGCGGGGAGGTCGGCCACCTCGAGAGCACCCTGAGCGCCGCCCGGCGCGACCTCGCCCTGGACGCCACCTGGTCCCCGGTGCTCGCTGCCGCGGCCGAGTCCGCCGTCGAGGACGCGCTCGACGGCGGGTGGGGTGCGCGCCGGCTCGGCGAGGAGGTTTTCGAGCTGCTCCTGTCGCTGCGCCACGCCCGGCTCCTGTACGAGGAGGCCGAGCTCGCCGCCCGCGCCCGCCCGCCCGGGCCGTCGCTCATCGGGTTCCTGCGCATGCTCGTCATGCCCCACGAGGCGGTGTTCGCCGTGGCGGACCGGCTCACCCTCGTCGGCCGCCTGCCCGGATGGGAGCCGACCACCGCGTTCGGCCACGCCGTGGACGCGCTCGGCGAGATCGTCAACGCCGTCCACGGCGACGACGACCTCCCACCCGACGGCATCGCCCTGGACGTCGCGGTCCGCGAGCTCGGGGAGCACGGGCAGAACGTCTTCCCCTGGTTCCTCGTCCCCGGCCCCTTCGTCTACGACGGCCGCGAGATCGACCCCGCCGCGCTCACCGGCGCCCAGCGGCTGGTCATCCCGGTCGTCGCCGCCTTCCACGCCCTCACCGGCCGGCGTCCCCGCGGCGCCGACGACCTCACGCTCACGGTGTCCCCACCGAGGGAGGTCCCGGCCCCGCCGGACCTGCCCGCCGTCGTCGACAGCCTTCACGCCATCCACCAGGACCACGGCGCCGTCCCGGGCACCCTCGAGGTGCGCCGCGTCGAGCACGCGGACGGCACGCGCTCGTGGGTCCTCCTGCTGCCGAGCACCCAGGCGATGGTCCCCGGCGGGCGGAACCCCGTGGACAACCTCACGAACGTCGAGACCTACGGCGGCATGGTGAGCGACGTCGAGATCGGCGCCGCCGAGGCGCTGCGGCTGGCCGGCGTGCGACCCGGGGAGGCGGTCGCCGTCGTCGGCTTCAGCCAGGGTGGCCTCGCGGCCATGCGCCTGGCGGCCGACCCGCTCGTGCGCCTGCGCTACTCCATCACCACGGTCGTGACGGCCGGGTCGCCCGTCGGCCACCTGCCGACCCCCGCGGGCACGGAGGTGCTCCACCTCGAGCACCTCGAGGACCCCTTCGTCGGGCTCGACGGCACCTCCAACCCCGCGGAGGACGCGCGCACCACGGTGAGCCGCTCCCTCGGCACCGGCACCACCGGGCTCACCCGGCTGGAGGTCCCGCCCTCGGACTCGCACTCGATCAGCGAGTACACCCGCACCGCCCGCCTGGCCGTGGACGCCGGGGAGCGGTCGGTCGCCCACCTGGCGGAGCGGCTCGCGGACGTCACGGGTGCCCCGGGCGCCCGCGTCACGGCCACCCGCTTCACGCTGGAGAGGGGGTGAGTCAGCGCTCGCCCGGCAGCACGGCGTTGAGGATGCCGCTGACGACCGAGATGACGAGCGCCGCGAGGAGCGCCCACCAGAAGCCGTCGACGAACAGCCCCCAGTCGGTGAAGCTCGTGAGCCAGCTCGTGAGCATGAGCATGAGCGCGTTGACGACGAGGAGGAACAGGCCGAGGGTGAGGATCGTCAGCGGCAGCGTGAGGAGCTTGGCGACCGGCTTGACGACGAGGTTGACGAGCGTGAAGACGAGGCCGACGACGCCGACGACGAGCACCTGGTCCCAGCCCTCCGCCTCGGTGAGGGACACCCCGTCGAGGAGCAGGGCGGTGAGCCAGATGGCCACGGAGCTGACGACGAGCCGGACGAGGAAGCGCATGCGGCGATGGTGCCACGTCAGGACCGTCGCCGGGAGTGCGATCATGGCGGCATGGCTCCAGCGTTCCGCTTCCGCTCGGACATCGACTCCCTGCCGGCCTACGTCCCCGGCCAGCGCCCGCCGGCGGGACGGTCCGCGTACAAGCTCTCGTCCAACGAGAACCCCTTCCCGCCGTCCTCCGCGGTGCTCAGCGCCGTCATCGACGCGGCCGCCGACCTCAACCGCTACCCGGACATGGCGGCCACCGCGCTCACCGCCGCCATCGCCGAGCACGTCGGGGTCGACGCCGAGCGCGTGGTCGTCGGCAACGGCTCGGTCGCCGTCCTCGAGACGGTGCTCCAGGCCGCGTGCCGCCCCGGCGACGAGGTCGTCCACGCGTGGCGGTCCTTCGAGGCCTACCCCATCGCGGTCCAGGTCGCCGGTGCCCGCAGCGTCCCGGTCCCACTGCGGGAGGACGGCAGCCACGACCTCGACGCCATGGCCGACGCCGTCACCGAGCGCACCCGCGTCGTCCTCGTGTGCAGCCCCAACAACCCCACCGGGACGGTCGTCCACGAGGACGAGGTGCGGGCCTTCCTCGCCCGGGTGCCGCGCGAGGTCCTCGTCGTCCTCGACGAGGCCTACGTCGAGTACGTCCGCGACGACGCGGCCGTGGACGGGCTGGCGCTCGCGGCCGAGTTCAAGAACGTCCTCGTCCTGCGCACCTTCTCCAAGGCCTACGGCCTCGCCGGCCTGCGGGTCGGGTACGCCGTCGCCCGGCCGCGCCTCGCGCGCGGGCTGCGGACGGCCCTCACCCCCTTCGGCGTCAACGCCCTCGCCCAGGCTGCGGCCCTCGCGGCCCTGCGGGAGGCCGACGCCGTGGCCGAGCGCTGCGACCGTGTCGTCGCCGAGCGCAGCCGTCTGCTCGGCGCCCTGCGCGAGATGGGCTGGAGCGTCCCGGAGTCCCACGGGAACTTCTACTGGCTCGCCATCCGCCGCCACTCCGCCTCCTTCGCCCGTGAGGCGGCCGGCAGCGGGGCGATGGTGCGGGCCTTCGACGGGGACGGCGTGCGGGTGAGCGTCGGTGAGATCGAGGGCAACGACCTCGTCCTCCGGCTGGCCGAGGACTGGCTCGCGCTGGAGCGTTCGCGCGCTCTCTGACGGGAGCGTTGTCGCTTCCGGCAAGGGCTGCCCGGCCCCTCACAACTGCCGGCGCCAGGTTCTGTAGGCCCCCTACAAACGTAAGTTACGGTTCCGTAGCCTACGCTGGCGTAGGTTCGGGGCCGACCCCCGGGCGCAGAGGAGGGCAGGACCGATGGAGGTGGTCACCACCATGGACACACTGACACCGCGGCCTGAGGCGAGCAGCCCGGCAGATCCCGACACGCTCGTCCAGCTTCTCGACCCGGAGGGTCGTCGCCTCGACCACAGCCGTTACGGCCGGTGGGTCGCCGGGCTCGGCCCCGCCGAGCTGCGGGGGCTCTACCGCGACATGGTGCTGGCCCGTCGCTTCGACGCCGAGGCGACCGCGCTCCAGCGCCAGGGCGAGCTCAGCCTGTGGCCCCCGAGCCTGGGCCAGGAGGCCGCGCAGGTGGGCTCCGGCCGCGCCATGCGCCCGCAGGACTTCGCCTTCCCCTCCTACCGGGAGCACGCCGTCGCCCACGCGCGCGGCATGGACATGCGCGAGCTGCTGCGGGTCTTCCGCGGCGTCGAGCACGGTGGCTGGGACCCGGCCGCCCACAACTTCCACCTCTACACCTTCGTCATCGGCTCCCACACGCTCCACGCGACCGGGTACGCCATGGGCGCCCAGCGCGACGGCGACGTCGGCACCGGGGACCCCGAGCGCGACCGCGCCGTCGTCGTCTACTTCGGCGACGGTGCCACCTCCCAGGGCGACGTCCACGAGGCCATGGTCTTCGCGGCCGTGACGAAGGCCCCGGTCGTCTTCGTCTGCCAGAACAACCAGTGGGCGATCTCCGTGCCTGCGAGCGGCCAGACCACCGTCCCGCTCGCCCGCCGCGGCGCCGGCGTCGGCATCCCCTCCGTGCGCGTCGACGGGAACGACGTCCTTGCGAGCTACGCCGTCACCGCCGAGGCCCTCGAGCGCGCGCGCAGCGGCGGCGGACCCACCCTCATCGAGGCGTACACCTACCGGATGGGCGCCCACACGACCGCCGACGACCCCACGCGCTACCGCACGAGCGCGGAGGAGGACTACTGGCGCGAGCGCGACCCGATCGCCCGCCTGCGCACCTACCTCACCGAGCAGGGCCACGCGGACGAGGACTTCCTCACCGAGGTCGCGGCCGCCGCCGACGAGCTCGGCGCGTCGACCCGCGAGTACTGCCGCGCGCTCACCCCCTCCGGCCCGGAGACGATGTTCGACCACGTCTACGGCGCCCCCCACCCGCAGGTCGAGGCCGAGCGCGCCTGGTTCGACGACTACCAGCAGTCCTTCGCGGAGGCCGACCGATGACGGCGACGACGACCGCCACCCCCCTCCCGCTCGCCAAGGCCGTCAACGCGGGACTGCGCGCGGCCATGCGGCGTGACGAGAAGGTCATGCTCATGGGGGAGGACATCGGCGCCCTGGGCGGGGTGTTCCGCGTGACCGACGGGCTGCAGGCGGAGTTCGGCCCCCAGCGCGTCGTCGACACGCCGCTCGCCGAGTCCGGCATCGTCGGCACGGCGATCGGCCTGGCGATGGCCGGCTACCGGCCGGTCTGCGAGATCCAGTTCGACGGCTTCATCTTCCCCGGCTTCGACCAGATCACCACGCAGCTGGCCAAGCTCCGCTACCGCTCCGGCGGCCGCGTCGAGGTGCCGGTCGTCATCCGGGTGCCCTACGGCGGCGGGATCGGCTCCATCGAGCACCACAGCGAGTCCCCCGAGGCGCTCTTCGCGCACACCCCCGGGCTGCGGGTCGTCACGCCCGCCACGAGCGGCGACGCCTTCACGATGATCCAGCAGGCTATCGCCTCCCCGGACCCGGTGCTCTTCTTCGAGCCCAAGGCCCGGTACTGGGACAAGGCGGACGTCGACGTCGAGGCGCCCGTCGACCTCAGCGAGACCGGTGTGACGACCGGCCTGCACGGTGCCCGGGTGGTGCGCGCCGGCCGCGACGCGACGCTCGTCGGCTACGGCCCCACCGTCAAGACCCTGCTCCGCGCCGCCGAGGTGGCGGCCACCGACGGCCAGGAGCTCGAGGTCCTCGACCTGCGCTCGCTGTCCCCGCTCGACGTGCCCACCGTCGCCGAGTCGGTGCGCCGCACCGGCCGCCTCGTCGTCGCCCACGAGGCCACGACCTTCCTCGGCCCCGGCGCCGAGCTGGCCGCCCGCATCACCGAGGAGTGCTTCTACAGCCTCCAGGCACCGGTGCTCCGCGTCGGCGGCTTCCACACGCCCTACCCGGCCTCGGCGCACGAGGAGGAGTTCCTCCCCGGGCTCGACCGGGTGCTCGACGCCGTCGACCGCGCCCTGGCGTACTAGGAGGACCGGTGCCGAGCTACCAGCAGTTCAAGCTGCCCGACGTCGGTGAGGGCCTCACCGAGGCCGACGTCGCCGAGTGGCGGGTCGCCGTCGGCGACACCGTCGACGTCAACCAGGTGATCGTCGAGATCGAGACGGCCAAGTCGCTCGTCGAGCTGCCCGTCCCGTGGGCGGGTGTCGTCACCGAGCTCCTCGTCCGTGAGGGCGAGACCGTGCCGGTGGGCACGCCGATCGTCGTCATCGACGTCGACCCCGGCGGTGCGGCCGCCGACGACGGCGCCCCCGCCGCGTCGTCGACGAGCGGTGACGTGCTCGTCGGCTCGGGGACGAAGGAGGGCTCCACCGCCCGCCGTCGCCGCCGCTCCGCTCCCGCCGCCGAGCCGGCGGCCCAGGACCCCGCGGCCGCCCCGGGCGTCCCCGCCCCCCAGACCCCGCCCGCGGAGCGCCCCGACCGCGCCCAGGCCGCGCCCGCGGCGGGCCGCGCGGCCGTCTCGCCCGCGGTGCTCGCGAAGCCGCCGGTGCGCAAGCTCGCCAAGGACCTCGGCGTCGACCTCACCGCCGTCGCGGCGACGGGCCCCGGCGGGATCGTCACCCGGGAGGACGTCCTGGCCCACGCGAAGCGCTCGGAGGCCCAGGAGCTGGCGACCTACCCGGACGACGACAAACCGTGGCTCGCCGACGGCGTCGTGTCCGCCAACGGGCGCCAGACCCGCGTGCCGGTGCGCTCGGTGCGCCGCCGCACCGCCGAGGCGATGGTGAGCTCGGCCTTCACCGCCCCGCACGTCACCGTGTTCCACACGGTCGACGTCAGCCGCTCGATGAAGCTCGTCGCCCGGCTCAAGGAGGACCGCGCCTTCGGTGACGTCCGCGTCACCCCGCTCCTCCTCGCCGCCAAGGCGCTGCTCCTCGCGGTGCGCCGCCACCCGGAGATCAACGCCTCGTGGGACGACGAGAGCCAGGAGATCGTCTACAAGCACTACATCAACCTCGGCATCGCCGCGGCCACGCCCCGTGGCCTCGTCGTGCCCAACATCAAGGACGCCCACCGCCTGGACCTGCACGAGCTGGCGACGGCGATCGCGGGGCTCACCGCCACCGCCCGGGCGGGGCGCACGACCCCCAAGGACATGACCGACGGCACCGTGACGATCACGAACGTCGGCGTCTTCGGGATCGACACCGGCACCCCGATCCTCAACCCGGGGGAGTCGGCGATCCTCGCCCTCGGTGCGATCCGCCAGCAGCCCTGGGTCCACAAGGGCAAGGTGAAGCCGCGCTGGGTCACCCAGCTCGCGCTGTCCTTCGACCACCGGCTCGTCGACGGCGAGCTCGGCGCGCGGGTGCTGGCGGACGTGGCCCGCCTCCTGGAGAACCCCGACATGGGCCTCGTCTGGAGCTGACCGCCCCGCCGTGGGTCGTCAGGCGGGCAGGAGCTCCGCCCCGCCACCCGGCGCCCACTGGAGCTTGAGGAGGGTGGCGTCGTCCTGGAGGCGTCCGCGCTGGTGGTCCAGGACGTCTCGGAGCACGAGGCGCAGCGTCTCCGGGGGTGGCGTGGACGCGGTGTCGTGCTGCTCGATGAGGCCGATGAGCCGCTGGAGGCCGAAGAACGTCCCGGCGTCGTCACGGGCCTCGGTGATGCCGTCGGTGTAGAGGACCACCTGGTCGCCGGGGTGCAGCTGGACGCGTCCGACCGTCGCCTCCCGCCCGCCGAGCCCGAACAGGGGACGCCCGGAGTGGTCGAGCACCTCCAGCACCTCCCCGCCTCGGAGCAGCAGCGGGTGGGGGTGGCCGGCGTTGAGGTAGTCGAGCACCCCGGTGGCCGTGTCCAGCCGGGCGAGCACGCCGGTGGCGTACCCGGCCGAGTTGGTCTGCTCCGCGAGCACCCGGTCGATCTCGCGGGCGCAGTCGCCGAGGTCCGCGCCGCGGCGTCGCTGGTTGCGGTAGGTGGCGAGCGCCACCGAGGTGAGGAGCCCGGAGGTGAGGTCGTGGCCGGCGCCGTCGAAGAGGGCGAGGTCGACGCGCGTGCCGTGGACCGCGTAGTCGAAGGCGTCCCCGGCCACCCGCTCGCTGGGCTCGAGGAGGCCGGTGATGACGACGTCGTCCGAGGCGTAGGTCAGCGGCGGCAGGAGGTTCCACAGCAGCTCGGCCGCGACGGTACGGTCCACCCCGCCGCGGGTCCGGGTGATGGCGTCCCCGTAGGGCGTCATCACGGCCACGAGGTGGCCGATGAGCAGGGACGCCCAGCGCAGCACGTCGACGTGGTCGGACGGTCGCCGACCTCCCGGCCGGCCGGCGGCGGTGAGCACCCCGAGCCGCTCGACACCGTCGAGCAGCGGCACCCAGGAGGTGTCGCCGTCGTGGACCGGGCGCATCGTGCGGAAGGCCTGCCCGGCCGGGGTGTCCAGACCGAGCTCGCCCGGTTCGCCGGCGAGCGGGACGAGCCGCCGCTGGTCGAAGGTCACGAGGTGGGCGCTGAGCTCCCACCCGAGCTCCCGCCCGGCGTCGGCGACGACGGCGGAGAGCCGGTCGGGCGTGGAGCGGTGCGACTCGTCCAGGAGCGTGGTCAGGCAGGCGAGCGCCGCCGGGCTCGGGTCGTCGTGGTTCACGCCCGCAGC
The DNA here is from genome assembly GCF_014837105.1 of Oceanitalea stevensii. Classification (GTDB taxonomy): domain Bacteria; phylum Actinomycetota; class Actinomycetes; order Actinomycetales; family Actinomycetaceae; genus Oceanitalea; species Oceanitalea stevensii. The sequence goes on from NZ_JACSPO010000002.1 coordinate 243,382, forward strand.
CTACGCGGCCCCGGTCCTCGGGGCCGGGGCCGCGGAGGCCTCAGCCGAGGGTGTGGGGCAGGTCTCCGGGCGCCTCGCCGAGGACGTGCTCGGCGAGGAAGGCGAGGTTGACCTCGTACCAGACCTTGGCGTTCTGGGGCGTGAGGATCCAGTGGTTCTCGTCGGGGAAGTAGAGGAAGCGGTGCGGGCTCGCGCCGTCCTCGTCCGCCGGGAGCCCGGACCGGGAGAGCAGCTCGTACCAGAGCCGCAGGCCCTCGCCGATCGGCACGCGGTAGTCCTTGTCGCCGTGGATGACGAGCATGGGGGTGCGGATGTTGCCCACGTGCAGGTGCGGGGAGTTGGCCAGCGCCATCTCCGGGGACATCTCCCGGCCCCAGTACCAGGCGGCGTCCGTCGTCGGGCCGAAGGCGTCCAGCGCCCACAGGCTCGCGTGGGTGACGACGGCGCGGAAGCGGTCGGTGTGCCCGGCCACCCAGTTGGCCATGTAGCCGCCGAAGGAGCCGCCCATCGCGGCGGTGCGGGAGGCGTCGACGTCCTCGCGCTCCTCCACGGCGTCGGTGACCGCCATGAGGTCGGTGTACGGGGCCTCGCCCCACGCGCCCCAGCCGCGCTGGACGAAGTCCTGTCCGTAGCCGGTCGACAGCGCCGGGTCCGGCAGCAGCACGGCGTAGCCGCGGGCGACCATGATCCACGGGTTCCACCGCCACGACCACGAGTTCCACGAGCCCAGCGGCCCGCCGTGGATCCACAGCAGCAGGGGCGCCGGGGCGTCGGCGCTCGCGCCCTCGGGCAGCGCGAGCCAGGCCCGCACCCGCGCGCCGTCCGCGGCGGTGGTCTCCACCTCGGTGAGGGTGCCGGGCAGGGCCGGCCGCTCGGCGGGACCGGGCAGCGCCGTGACCTGCGCCGGGCCGGTGAGGTCGCCGAGGTCGATCCGTACGACCTCGGCGGGGTGCTCGTAGGAGGCACGCAGCGCGTAGGCGGCCGTCCCGTCCGGGGCGACGACGACGTCGGTGAGCGCGCCCTCGTCGGTGAGCCGGGTGACGGCGCCGGTGTCGAGGGCGACGTGGAAGAGGCGCGAGCGGCCGTCGTCGTCGGCGACGACGAGCAGGCCGGAGGAGTCGGGCAGCCAGCGCAGCTGCGCGGGCCAGCGGTCCCACTCGCGGGTGAGGGCGCGGGACTCGCCCCCGGCGGCGTCGACGACCTCGACCCACATCCGCGGCGCCTGCTCGGCCGTGCTGAGCGCCTCGCGCACGTAGGCGACGAGCCGGCCGTCGGGGCTGACCCGCGGGCCGCCGACCTCCGCGTCGGCGTCGTCGACGAGGACGGTGCGGGAGCCGTCGGCGAGGTCCACGCGGCACAGCTGGGTGCGCACCGCGCCGCGCGCCACGGGCACGTTCCACGTCGTGACGAGGAAGCTGCCGTCGGCCGCGAGGTCCGTGGACGCCTCGGTCAGCGCGGCGCCGGCGGTGGGGGTGAGCTCGCGCAGCGCGTGGCTGCCGCGGGGCGCGGCGTCCTCCGCGGGCTCGGCGTCGGTGGGCTCGGCCGCGTAGAGCCGCGGCAGGTCCGGACCGAGGTCGTGGTCCCAGTACCGCACCGGGTAGGCGCTGTGGAGGATCGCGCTCACCTTGTGCTCGGTGCGCGCCTTGCGCAGACGGTGGTCCTCGTCGACGTCCCCGGCGGAGGGCAGCGCGTCGGCCATGACGACGACGGCGGCCCGCGCGGCCGCGCTCACGCCCGAGATCCCACCGGGGTGGGCGGCGACCATGCTCGCCTCGCCGCCGGCGGCGGGCAGGGACCACACGGCGGGACGCGCGTCGTCGTCGGTGCCGCGCTTGGCGACGAAGAGGAGGTCACCGCCGGCGGTGAAGGTCGGCTGGGACTCCCCGCTCGGGCCGTGGGTGAGGCGGCGGGCCGGGCGCTCGCCGGCCGGGTCCACCTCCCACAGGGCGGGCTGGTAGCGGGTGCGGTCCTCGTCGAGGGCGCTCACCGTGGTGACGAGGCGCCGTCCGTCGGGGGAGATCGCCAGCCCGCCGAGGCGGGGGAGGGCGATGTAGTCGTCGAGGTCGTGGAAGGGAGTGTCGCTCACGGACCTGTCCTATCACGTGACCCGTGCCACCCCGCGCGCTACTCGGGCCACAGGGAGACGAGCACCTTGCCGGAGGCCTCGGAGTCGCGGGCGACGGCGAAGGCCTCCAGCGCCTGGTCGGCGGGCAGCTCGTGGGTGACGACCTGCTCGATGCCGGGCTGCGCGTCGAGGAGCGCGACCGCGGCGTCGATCTCGTCCCGGAAGCGGAAGGAGCCGTGGACGGTGAGCTCCTTGGAGATGACGGGCGCGAGGTTGAGGCCCTTCGGCTCGTCCGGCACCATCCCCAGCTGGACGTGCACCCCGGCCCGGCGGGCCGCGCGGAAGGCGGCGTTGATCGACGCCGGGACGCCCGAGCACTCGAGGACGACGTCGTAGGCCTCCGCCGGCACCTCCTCCCGGCTCACGTCGACGGTGGCGTGCACGCCGAGGGCCCGGGCACGCCCGAGCGGTCCGGGCAGCACGTCGGTGGCCGTCACATCGGCGGCGCCCCCGCTGAGGGCGGCGGCAGCGGTGAGCAGCCCGATGGGCCCGGCACCGGTGACGAGGACCCGCCTGCCCGTGACACCGCCGGCCAGCGCGACCCCGTGCATCCCGACGGCGAGCGGCTCGGCGAGGGCGGCGCGCCGCAGGGGCAGCGACGCGGGCAGGACCCGCAGCATCGACCGGTCGACGAGGAGGTACTCGCTCATCCCGCCCTGCGTGTGCGGCCAGGTCGAGGCACTGCCGAGGTACGCGCCGCCCGGCCACAGGTGCGGGCGGTCCTCCACGCCGGGCCGTACCTCGCCGAACGTGGCGGGGTGGACGGTCACCGGGGTGCCCGGGGCGAGCTCCCCGGCGGGGTCGAGGTCCACCGTCCCGGAGACCTCGTGGCCCGGCACGAGGGGCTCGCGCACGACGAAGGCCCCGTTCGCGCCGTCGTAGTAGTAGTGGAGGTCCGAGCCGCAGATGCCGGCGTAGGCCATCCGCAGGCGGACCTGCCCGGGACCGGGCTCGGGCGTGGGCACCTCGACGAGCTCGAGGTCCTCCCTTCCCCTGATGACGATCGCGCGCACGAGGCTCCCTCCTAGACGACGGCGGTCATGCCGCCGTCGACGAAGACGTTCTGGCCCGAGACGAAGCTCGCGGCGTCCGAGCACAGGTAGACGAGCGTGCCGACGAGCTCCTCGACCCGGCCCCAGCGGCGGGCCGGCGTGCGGTCGACCACCCAGCGGGTGAAGTCCTCGTCCTCGACGAGCGCCCGGTTCATCTCGGTGGCGAAGTAGCCGGGGGAGATGGCGTTGACCTGGATGTTGAAGCGGGCGAGGTCGGCCGCCATGCCCTTGGTGAGCATGACGAGCCCGCCCTTCGTCGCCGAGTAGGGCGCGATGGTCTGCCGGGCGAGCTGGGACTGGACGGAGCCGATGTTGACGACCTTGCCCGAGCCCCGCTCGGCCATCCCGCGGGTGACCTGCTGGGAGACGTAGAAGGCGCTGCTGAGGTTGGCGGCGACGACGTCGTCCCAGTCGCGCGGGTCGAAGTCGTTGAACGGCGCGCGCCGCTGGATGCCGGCGTTGTTGACGAGGATGTCCGGCACCCCCTGCTCGGCCACCAGCGCCGTGACGCCGTCGCGCACCGCTGCGGCGTCGGTGACGTCGAAGCTGACGGCGGGGACCTCCGCGCCGTCCCCCGCAGCGGCGACCTGCTCGCGGGCGCGGGCGAGCGCCTCCCGGTTGCGTCCGTGGAGGACCACCCGGGCCCCGTGCCGGGCCAGACCAGTGGCCAGCGCGAGGCCCAGGCCGCGGGAGGAGCCGGTGACGAGCGCGAGCCGGCCGGTGATGTCGAACAGTGGGCTGGACACGCCGGCTCCTAGAAGATCGCGAAGACGGCGAGGGCGAAGAGGAAGCCGACGACGGACTGGAGGGTCTGCTGGACCGTCCACGTCTTGAGGGTCGTCTTGACGTCCATCCCCATGAGCCGGCCGACGAGCCAGAACCCGGAGTCGTTGACGTGGCTGGCGAAGACCGAGCCGGCCGCCGTCGCGAGCGTGATCGCGACGATCTGCATGTCGCTGAAGCCGCCGGCGGCGACGGCGGGTGCCATGAGGCCGGCGGCCGTCACGAGGGCGACGGTCGCCGAGCCCTGCGCCACACGCAGGACGACGGCGATGAGCCAGACGGCGAGGATGACCGGCACGCCGGTGTCCCCCAGGACGTCGGCGAGCGCGTCGCCGATGCCGGACAGGCGCAGGATCCCGCCGAACATGCCGCCGGCACCGGTGATGAGGATGACCGAGGCGACCGGGCCGAGGGCCGAGTCGACGATCTTCTCCAGCGCGGTGCCGTTCTCGCCGCGGCGGTGACCGAGCACGAGGAGGGCGACGAGCACGGCGATGAGCAGGGCCACGGGCGCGGTGCCGATCGCGGAGAGCAGCTGGACCCAGGTCTCGGACTCGTCGACGACGCCGGCGGTGCCGAGGAAGTCCAGGCCGGTGTTGAGGAAGATGAGGACGAGCGGGAGGAGCAGGATCCCGACGACGGTCGCGACGCTGGGCGGGTTGACCTGCTCGTCGTCGTCGGTGGACCCGAACAGCGCGGGCACGGGCAGGATGAACCGCTTGCCGACGAAGGTGCCCCAGAGGTAGCCGGAGAGGTACCAGACCGGGAAGGCGAGCACGATGGCGACGATGAGCACGAGGCCGACGTCGGCGCCGTAGAGCTCGGAGGCGGCCACCGGGCCGGGGTGCGGGGGCACGAAGACGTGCATGACGGAGAAGGCCGTCGCGGCCGGGATGCCGTAGAGCAGCACGTTGTTCCCGAGCCGGCGGGCCACGGCGAAGATGATCGGCAGCATGACGATGAGGCCGGCGTCGAAGAAGATCGGGAAGCCGAACGCGAGGGACGCGATGCCCAGCCCCAGCGGGGCCCGCTTCTCGCCGAAGATGCTCACCATTCTCTCGGAGAGCACCCGGGCGCCCCCGCTGTGCTCGATGAGCTTGCCGAGCATCGCCCCCAGCGCGATGAGGAGGGCGACGTTGCCCAGGGTGCCGCCGAAGCTCGTGACGAGCGCCGGCACGATCTCACCCGCCGGGATCCCCGTGACGAACGCCGTCAGCAGCGAGACGAGGATGAGCGTGAGGAACGCGTGCAGCTTGAAGACGATGACGAGGACGAGGATGAGGGCGATCGCGCCGGCTGCGATGAGCAGCAGCGGCCCGGCCCCCAATGTCTGAGTCCAACCTTCGATCACGGGAGCCCCCTCGGAGTCGTGACCCCGGCTCCCCCGCCGGGGCAGCGCCGTCGACGCTGCCTCGCACAGTATCGGTGACCGGCGCAGCAGGCCCAGGGGGAGACGACTCGCCGCTCCACCCGTGCGGGCCGCGAGCCCGTCCCCGCTAGCGTGGGGTCGTGGCGGTCGACGACGGCGTACCGGAGCCGGAGGAGCTCCTCGCCGAGCCGGCAGGCTCGGTCGAGGTCGAGCTGGCGCGCGCCCTGTCCGCGGCGCAGCGCCAGATCCACTGGCTGCGCGAGGAGCGCGACCGGCTGCGCGCCGAGCTCGCGGCCGAGCCGCGCGAGGACCGCACCGACGACCCCGCCGTCCTTCTCGCCGACGTCGTCGAGCAGGCCGTCCCCGAGGCCGCGCGGCGCCTCGCCCTGCGGGAGGCGGCCGGCAGCGACACGTGGGACCGGCTGACCGAGGGGGTCCGGGAGGTCTACCTCACGCGTGCCCGCGCCGCCGTCGAGGCCGTGGTGCCGGTGTTCGACGCCGCCGTCGCCGCGATCCCCGGCCTGGGGGAGGTGCGCCGCGCGCAGCTGCGGCTGGGCCTGCCGCCGGAGGGGGACCTCGCCGGCCTGCTCGACCACGTCCGCGCGGAGAGCCGCGCGCGGGCGCTGCAGGAGGTGTCGGAGGACCTGCGCGCCCGGCTGGAGGACTATGAGCTCATGCGCCGGGCCGTGCAGGCGGTCGAGCTCGTGCTCGTCGAGGGCGAGCACATGGCCACGCAGCACGCCTCGCCGGTCGCCGTGGAGGTGGCCGAGTGGTTCACCCGGCGGCTGCAGCAGGCGCTCGCCGCGCCCGACGTCACCCTCGGTGACGCGCTCGAGGCCGAGCGGGAGCAGGTGCTCCTCGCCGTCGCCGCCGAGCTGGGGCTGGAGGGCATGGACGCCCTCGCCTGGTACAGCGACATGAGCACGCGCCTGGACGCCGCCGACGAGGCCGAGGAGTAACCGAGCGGATGCGCCGGGCCCGTGGCTGGGGTACCAACGGGTCCATGCCTACTGACGCACCCGGTGCCGTCCTGCTCGACATCGACGGGACCCTGGCCGACTCCAACTACGTCCACACCTTCACCTGGGCGCGGGCCTTCCGCGAGGTCGGCCACCCGGTCGACGCGTGGCGCATCCACCGGTCCATCGGCATGGGCGGGGAGCTGCTCCTCGCCGAGCTGCTCGGCGACCGCGTCGAGGAGCTGGGGGAGGCCGCCAAGGAGAAGCACACCGAGTACTACGCGCAGGCCGCGGACGAGGTGCACCGCTTCGAGGGCGTCGTCGAGCTCGTCGCCGCGCTCAAGGAGCGCGGCGCGAAGGTCGTCCTCGCCACCTCCGCCGCCCCCGCGGAGCTGGAGATCCTCGAGCGGCTCCTCGAGATCTCCGACGACGTCGACGCCATCACCTCCGCCCAGGACGTCGAGGAGGCCAAGCCCGACCCGGACCTCGTCCAGAAGGCGCTCGGCGCCGTGGACGTCCCCGCCGAGCGCGCGATCTTCGTCGGCGACACGGTGTGGGACGTCGAGGCCGCCGCCCGGGCGGGCGTGCCCTGCGTCGGCGTGCTCACCGGCGGGGTGAGCGAGGCCGAGCTGCGCGAGGCCGGGGCCGTGGCGGTCTACCGCTCGGTCGCCGCGATCCTCGAGGACCTCGACTCCTCCCCCCTGCGTCACGCCTGGGAGGGCTGAGCCGGACGAAGGCCCGCAGCCGACCGGCTGCGGGCCCCCGTCCGGTGGACGTCAGCTGGTGGACGTCCGGCGGATGCCGAGGGTGTCGGTCCCGTTGCCGTCCCAGTCACCGACGTGCACCTCGTCGCCCTCGCGACCGAAGGTCACCGCGGTCTCGGCCGCGCCGCCCCGCAGCGTGTTGGTGACGTGGAAGGTCCGCCCGCGCTGGACGGCGAAGGTGTCGGTCCCGTTGCCGTCCCAGTCACCCGCGAGGGTGACGTCGCTGGCGCGGCCGTAGGTGAGGACCGTGTCGGCGTCCCCGCCACGCAGGGAGTTCTTCACGTGGTAGGTCGCGGCCCGGCGCACCGCGAAGGTGTCCGTCCCGTTGCCGTCCCAGTCACCCACGAGCACCGTGTCGGCCTCCCGGCCGTAGCGGAACACCGAGTCGGCGTCCCCGCCCCGCAGGGAGCTCTTCACGTGGTAGGTCGCCCCGCGGCGGACCGCGAAGGTGTCCGTGCCGTCCCCGTCCCAGTCCCCGACGAGGACGACGTCCCCGGGTCGCCCGTAGGTGAGGACGACGTCGGCGTCCCCGCCGCGCGGGGCGTTGGAGACGTGGAACCGGTTCCCGCGGCGCACCGTGACGGAGTCCTTGCCGTCCCCGTCCCAGTCGCCGATGAGGACCTCGTCGGTGCTCCGGCCGTAGGGGAAGGACACGGCCGTGGTGCCGCGCCAGTCGTTGCTGAGGTGGAAGACGGGCGAGCGGCTCGGCTCGGGCTGCGGCTCGGGGACGGGGGTGGGCTCGCCCGGGAGCGCGGGGAAGTCCGCGGGTGCGACGCGGTGCCCGGTGCCCTGCTCGTAGGCGTAGGCCAGCTCGAAGAGGGACTTCTCCGACCACGGCAGGCCGAGGAGGTCGATGCCGACCGGCAGGCCGGCGGTGGTGAAGCCGGCGGGGACCGCGAGCGCCGGGAAGCCGGTGACCGGCGCCAGGCTGCGGTTGCTGCCCTGGCGGACACCGGCCATCGCGCCGGGGTTGGTCAGCTGGTCGGCCGGGATGACGGGCGGCTCGTGGTCGAAGGTGGCGTAGGCGAGCGCGTCGAGCTCGTTGTCCTCCATGACGGCGGTGACGGCGTCACGCAGCTGCTGGCGCATCTGCTCGCCCTCGATGTAGTCGGGGTCCTCGGTGGTCCGGCCGAGGAGCGCGCGGAGGCTCGCCTGCCGGGTCGGGGTGACGAGCGGGGAGGTGGCGATCTCCTCGAAGGTCGAGACCGGCGGGTCGGCGATCTCGGCGAGCGTGGCGAGGTAGGCGTTGGTCGCGGCCTCGGTCTCGGCACCGCCCGTCGAGTACGCGGCGAGCAGGGCGCGCAGGTCGGGCACCTCGACCTCGACGATCTCGGCGCCCAGGTGCTCCATGTCGGTGTAGGCCGCGTCGACGACGGCCTGGACGCGGGCGTAGTCGGGGGCGGTGATGTCGGTGTCACCGGACTGCGGCTCCCGGATGACGCCGATGCGCTTGCCCTCGAGGGCCTCGGTCCGCAGGTCCGCGGCGTAGTCCTCGGCGACGTGGCCGTCCGCCTGTGCGGTCAGCGGGTCGTTGGCGTCCGGCCCGGCGATGACGCTCGTGACGATCGCGGCGTCCTCCACCGTCCGGGTCAGCGGCCCGAGGGTGTCGTAGCTGGGGTTGGCCGGCATCATCCCGTAGCGGCTGATGAGCGGGGTCGTCGGGCGCAGGCCGACGGCGTTGTTCCAGGCGGCCGGCCCACGCGTGGAGCCTCCGGTGTCCTCCGCGATCCCGACGGCCCCGAAGTTCGCGGCCACCGCCGCGCCGGTGCCGCACGAGGAGCTGCTTGCCGCGCGGGTGAGGTCGTAGGGGTTGCGGCACACGCCGAAGGACGAGCCGGCCCAGCCGCTCGCGTACTCGCCCATGTTCGTCTTGGCGAGGATGACGGCGCCCGCGTCCCGCATCCGGGTGACGATCGTGGCGTCGCGGCCCGACTCGAAGCCGGAGAAGATCGCGGACCCGTACGTCGTCGGCATGTCGGCGGTCTCCACCTGGTCCTTGACGAGGACCGGGACGCAGTGGAGCGGGCCGCTCAGCCCGTCCTCGGCGTACGCGGCGTCCAGCTCGGCAGCCGTGGCGAGCGCCTCGTCGTTGACGACCTGGACGGAGTTGGTCGTCTCGGCGTCGTAGGTCTCGATGCGGTCGATGTAGGCCTGCACGAGGTCGGTGCACGACATGTCGCCCTCGGCGAAGGCCTCGTGGATGGAGGCGATCGTCGCCTCCGTCACGAGGCTCTCGTCGGCCTCCTCCGCGGCGCTCGCCGGGACGGCGACGAGCGTGAGCGCCACCGCCGGGATGAGCGCCGCGACCGCGAGCCGCATGGTCGTCGTCCTGCGTGGGTGATGCATAGGTCCTACCCCCTGAGTCTCCGGACGGTCCGGAGTCCGGACGTTACGGACGGGGCATTACCGGGACGTCACACATCTGTTTCGTGGCCTTTACCTCGTCATGGTCCGCCCGTGCGTCGGGGGCGGAACGCCTCCGCTAGGTGTGGACTTTGCGACCTCAGAGGGCGCGAAGTCCACACCTTGTCCGCCGGGGCGGGTCGGGGCGGGGCGGGGCCGTCAGCCTTTCGCGGCCGCGTGGGCGGTGCGCAGGTCCGCGACCAGCTCGGCGAAGGCCTCGTCCCAGCCGCCGCGCCCGCGCAGGCGCAGCAGCGCCGAGGGGTGCGTCGTCACGAGCACGGGCGGGTCCTCCTCGCCCAGGACCTCACCGCGCACGTCCCCGATCCGCACCTCGCGGCCGAGGACCGCGCGGGCCGCGGTGGCACCCAGGCAGACGACGACGGCGGGGCGCACCGCCGCGCGCTCGGCCGCCAGCCACGGCTGGCACGCCTCGACGTGCGCGACCCCCGGCTTCTTGTGGATCCGGCGCTTGCCGCGGTCCTCGAAGCGGAAGTGCTTGACGGCGTTGGTGAGGTAGACGTCCGCGCGGTCGATGCCCGCCGCCTCGAGGGCGTCGGCGAGCACCCGCCCGGCCGGCCCGACGAAGGGCTCGCCCTCCCGGTCCTCCCGGTCGCCCGGCTGCTCGCCGACGAGCATGAGCCGGGCCCCGGCGTCCCCCGCGGAGAAGACCACCTGGGTGGCACCGGCCCACAGCTCGCAGCCCCGGCAGCCGGGCGCCGCCGCGCGCAGGGCGCCGACGTCACCGTCCGAGGGCACCCACTCCTGGGCGCCGGGTCGCTGCACGGCCATGGGCTCACCGTAGGCAGCGGCGTGCCGCGCCGCGCGCCGGCCCCACCCTGCGGCGCCCGTACGGTTGTCCCATGCGCCGCCTCGCCTCCGTGGTCCTCGTCCTGCTCGTCGTGCTCGCGGTCGCCGGCACGGTGGTCGACCGCGTGGCCGTGGCCCGCACCGAGGACCGGCTCCTCGCGGAGGCGCGCGAGGAGCTCACGCTCGCCCAGGACGCCGAGGTCGAGATCGACGGCTTCCCCTTCCTCACCCAGGTGCTGGCAGGGCGGCTCTCCGAGGTCCGCGGGACCGCCTCGACGCTCGTCCTCGAGGACTTCGAGCTGCACGACGTCCGCGTCGCCCTGCGTGGTGTCGCACCGGAGGAGCCCTACCCGGCCGAGACCGTCGAGATCAACGCCGAGATCCCTGCCGCCACCCTGCAGGTGGCGCTCGCGGGCGCCGTCGACCTGCCCGGCGACCCGCTGCGCGTCGACGTCGCGAACGGCCTCGTCCAGCTGGGCGTCGAGGTGGCCGGCCTCGAGCTCGCCGTCGTCCTCGAGCCCGTCCTCGTCGACGGTGCGATCGGCGTCGAGCTCGGGGAGGTGTCGGTCGGCGGCGGCACCGTCCCCCGGGAGCTCGTCGGAGTCGTCGAGGACCTCCTCGGCGACGTGCGCGTCGAGATCCCGGGCCTGCCCGAGGGTCTGGTCCCCACGCGCCTGGCAGTCGGCCGGGACGCGGTCGAGCTGCGCCTCCAGGGCAGTGACGTCGAGCTCGGCGAGTGGGTCGGCTAGGACCTCAGCGGGCGGCGCCGTCCCGCTCGGCCATCCGCGCGAGCTGGGCGTTGTACTCCGCCAGCGCGGCGTCGTCGTCGCGGTCGGCCTGGCGGTCGGTACGGCGGGTGACGCGGTCCTCGTCGCGGGCCCACGCGATCGCGACGGCGACGGCGAGGGCGAGGGTGGGCAGCTCGCCGATCCCCCACGCGATCGCCCCGCCGGCCTCCTGGTCGGCGAGCGCGTCCACGCCCCAGGGCAGCCCGAGGCGGCCGAAGTGGTCCCCGGCGAAGAGAGTGGTGGCCTGCATGACCGAGACGCCGAAGAAGGCGTGGAAGGCCATCGTCGCGAAGAGCAGGAGCAGCCGCATCGGGTAGCGGGGGCGGCTGGGGCCCGGGTCCACGCCGATGAGGGCGCCTGCGAACATGTACCCGGCCGCGGTGAAGTGGACGACCATGACGATGTGGCCCACGTGGGTGCTCAGCGCCAGCTCGAAGAGCGGTGAGTAGTAGAAGACGATCATCGAGCCGGCGAAGTTCACCGCCGCGGTGCCCGGGTGGGCGAAGAAGCGTGCCCAGCGGGAGTGGACGGTCGCGAGCAGCCACTCGCGCGGGCCGCGCGAGCCGTCGTCGCGTGCCGGCAGCGCACGCACCGCGAGGGTGATCGGCGCGCCGACGACGAGGAAGATCGGCACGACCATCGCGAGCAGCATGTGCTGGATCATGTGGGCGCTGAACATGACGACGCCGTAGACCGACGGGCCGCCGGACGTCACCCACGCGAAGAGCACGAGACCCACCACCCACGACGCCGTGCGCGGCAGGGACCAGTGGTCCCCGCGGCGGCGCAGCCGGTACACCCAGGCGAGGTAGACGCCGATGCCGGCGAGGGCGAGGAGCCCGAAGAGCACGTCGGGGCGCCACTCCGTGAACCACGCGAGGGCGCTGGGCTCCGGGGGAGCGGGGTAGCCGGTGATCTCCTGCGTCGGGCTCGGGCGGCTGACCGGGTCCTGCGGGACGGGCGGGGCCGAGGAGCCGAGCGCCACGGAGACACCGATGACGGCGCCCATGAGGACGACCTCGCCGGCCGCGAGCCGCCAGAACGCACCGGGGCGGTCCGTGGCCGCCGGCACGGTGGCGCGACGGTGCACCCAGCCGATGAGCCCGAGGACGACGAACATCACGGTCTTGGCCAGGAGCAGCAGCCCGTAGTCGGTGGTCACGAGGTCCTCGAGGCTGCCCACGCGCACGCCGCCGTTGACGAGGCCCGAGATGCCGACGAGCGCGAAGCTCCAGCCGGCGAGCGTGGAGAAGCGCCGCACGGCGGGCCCGCGGTCGGTGCCCAGCCGCCGGGCGACGAGGCACAGCACCGCCAGTCCGCCGGCCCACACGCTGATCGCGCCGATGTGCAGCCACATCGCCGAGACGGCGAGGTTGTGACCCTCGGCGCCGGCGGCGTGGCCGGTGAGGGCGATGGGGATGACGGCGGCGAGGGCGAGGACGCCGGCCAGGGCGGCCGCCGTGGGCGTCGAGACGGCCACGCAGACGGTGGCGAGCACGGCGGTCATGAGCGTGGCGACGAGGTAGGCCCGCCCCACGGGGATGTCGGTGACGAACTGGGCGAGCTCGGCGCCGAAGGTCGGCTCGCCGAGGCCGCGCCCGGAGGTGCGCGCGTAGGACAGGACGATGCGCACGACGCTCGCCAGCGTCCACACGACCGCGGCGACGGCGGCGGCCCGGGCCGCCAGCGACCACGCCGCGCCGTCGACGGCGACCCGCGGGCGGCGCCGCTCGTCCCCACGTCCGGCGTACGGCAGGACGAGGGCGCACATGGCGAGCGCGCCGATCGTCACGGCGGCGGCGCCGTCGGCGACCACGGTGACGAGCGGCACGCCCCAGCGGACGACGGCACCCGGGTCGAGCACGGCGGAGGCCTCGGCCGCTCCGGAGAACACGAGCCCGGCGACCGCGAGCACCAGCGCCGCGACGGCGGCCCCGACGAGGGCGAGGGCCGGGCGGTGGCGGGAGGCGGGAGCGGGCGTGGTCACCTCTCCAGGGTAGATCCAGGCTCGGGTGGCATACTCGCGCGGGTACACGGCGCGAACCGGGCGGCAGCAGCCGCCCCCAGGACAGGGGAACGATGACGACACCGAGCGGCGCGGGGCTGGCGCCCAGCACGGCCACGATCGAGCACGGCGACCTCCAGCGCTCCGCGGAGCTGCTCGGGCGGGTCAACGCCATCTTCGGCCAGCGGGTGATCGGCCAGGAGGCGCTGCGCACGGCGCTCGTGTCCACGCTGCTCGCCGGCGGGCACATCCTCCTCGAGTCGGTCCCCGGGCTGGCGAAGACGACGGCGGCCCAGACGCTGGCCTCCTCGGTCTCCGGCACCTTCCACCGGATCCAGTGCACGCCGGACCTCATGCCCAACGACATCGTCGGCACGCAGATCTTCAACTACGCGACCGGCCAGTTCAGCACCCAGCTGGGGCCGGTCCACGCCAACCTCGTGCTCCTCGACGAGATCAACCGCTCCAGCGCCAAGACGCAGTCGGCGATGCTCGAGGCGATGCAGGAGAAGCAGACCTCCATCGGCGGTGAGGTCTTCCCGCTGCCCTCGCCCTTCATGGTGCTGGCGACGCAGAACCCCATCGAGGAGGAGGGCACCTACGTGCTGCCCGAGGCCCAGATGGACCGGTTCCTCGTCAAGGAGGTCCTCACCTACCCCACGCCCACCGAGGAGATCAGCGTCCTCGACGGCATCAGCTCCGGCTCCTTCGAGGCGCCGCTGCGCAGCGACCCGATCGGCCTGGACGACGTCGTCCTCCTCCAGCGCCTCGCCGCCCAGGTGTACGTCGACGCGTCGATCAAGCAGTACATCGTCGCGATCGTCAACACCACGCGCGGCGGCGGCCCGCGCCCGCTGCCGAAGTTCTCCCAGCACGTGCGGGTGGGTGCCAGCCCGCGTGGCGCGATCGCGCTCATGCGGGTGGCGCAGGCCCACGCGCTCCAGCAGGGCCGCACCTACGTCGTGCCCGACGACGTCAAGGCGCTGAGCCACAGCGTCCTGCGCCACCGGCTCGTGCGCACCTACGACGCCCTGGCGAACAACGTCGCCCCCGAGGCGCTCATCGACGCCGTCTTCGCCGCCGTCCCCGCCCCGTAGGCCTGCGGATGTCGAGCGCCTCCCGCCTGGCGAAGGTCCGCGCGCGCCTGGACCTTCCCACGGTCCGGCGTGCCTCCGGCCTGCTCGACGGGCACCACCGCTCGATCTTCACCGGGCACGGGCAGGACTTCGACGACATGGTCGAGTACCACCCGGGCGACGACGTCGGCGACATCGACTGGAAGGCCTCCGCCCGTACCGGGCACCCGGTCATCCGCCGCTTCGTCCACGAGTCGAACCTCGCGATGGTGCTCGCCGTGGACACCGGCCGCTCGATGGCGGCCACCGCCCCGAGCGGGGAGCGCAAGTCCGAGATCGCCCTCTTCGCCGCCGACGTCGTCGCCTACCTCGCGCGCTCGCGCGGCGACCTCGTCGGCCTGGTGGCGGGGGACTCGCGCCGGATCACCCAGGTCCCCGCCCGCGGCGGCACCGGCCACATGGAGATGCTCCTGCGCCTCCTCGAGCGCGAGCTCACCCGCGACGCGCCCGTCTCGGACCTCTCCCGCGTCCTCGACCGGATCCTCACCTCGGCCACCCGCCGCACGCTCGTCGTCCTCATCACCGACGAGGCGCGGCCCGCGCTCAGCGACGAGGAGGCGCTGCGCCGGCTGCGCACCCGCCACGACGTCATGGTCATCTCGGTGGCCGACGCCGTGCCGACGACGCCGGGCCTCGGTCCCGTGGCCGACGTCGAGGGCGGGCTCGTCCTGCCGCCCTTCCTCCAGCGCGACCGTCGCCTGCACGCCGCGGCGACCACCGCCGTCGCCAACCGCAAGAAGCGGGTGCGCGACATGCTGCGGCGCCGCGGCGTCGAGCACGTCGTCGCCGCCAGCTCCGACGACGTCGTCGACGCCCTCCTCGACCTGTTCCGGAGGCAGCGACGTGTCCGGAGCTGAGTCCCTCCTGCCCCCCGAGTCCTACTCGACGTGGGTGCCGGTCCTCGGCGGCGTGCTGCTGCTCGCCGTCGTCGCCTGGTACGCCTTCGTCCTGCTCTCCACCCGCCGTCCGGACCGCCCCCGCGAGCCCGGGCCGCTGAGCCCGGACGGCCGCGCGCGCTTCGAGCAGGACGTCGAGGCGGCGCTCGCCGCCTACCGCAGCGGGGAGCGCGACGTGCGCGGCCTCCACCTGGACCTCGCGCGCATCATGCGCTCCTTCGCCTCCGAGCGGATCGGGCGCGACGTGCGCTCGTGGACTGCCGGGGAGATCGCCGATCACGACCCGACGACGCAGCTCGGGGACCTCCTCCACCTGTGGGAGGAGCCGTCCTTCGCGCGGCGCAGCGACGCGGAGGCCGACACGGCCGTGCAGCGTGCCCGGGAGGTGATCCGCCGGTGGTGATGCTCATGGCGTGGCTCATCCCCGTGGTCCTCGGGCTCGTCGTCCTCGCGGCCGTCCTCGGCTGGTTCCGGCCGCGGACCTCCCGCGAGACGCGGTCGGTGAGGTGGGTGGCCAACACCGCCTACCTGCGCCGCCTGCCCACCTACCGCCGGCGCATGCGGCTGTACCAGGTGGCCCTGGGCGGGGTGGGCGTCTTCGCGATCGTCGCGGCCCTCGGCTCCGCGCTGCTGCTCGCGCGTCCGGCGGAGCGGGACGTGCGCGCGGAGGTCCTCGCGACCCGTGACATCGTCCTGTGCCTGGACGTGTCCGGCTCGATGATCGAGTTCGACACCGAGATCGTCCAGACCTTCTCGGAGATGGTCGAGAGCTTCGACGGCGAGCGCATCGCGCTGTCGGTGTGGAACTCCACCTCCCGCACGGTCTTCCCGCTCACCGACGACTACGCGCTCGTCACCGACGAGCTCGACGCCGCGGCCACCGCCCTCGACTTCGACCTCGACGCCCTCGTCCACGCCCCCGAGGCGCTGGACCGGCTCGAGGAGTTCGTCGCCGGGACGATGTCGCTGGACCCCAACTCCTCCTCGCTCGTCGGGGACGGCCTGGCCACCTGCGCCTACGCCTTCGACGAGACGGACACCGAGCGCTCCCGCTCGATCATCATCGCGACCGACAACCAGGTGCTCGGCGAGCCGATCTACGGCCTCCAGGAGGCCGCCGACCTCGCCGCCGAGCGCGACATCCGGCTCTACGGCCTATTCGCCTCCTCCGACGAGTCCTACTCCCCGGAGAACGAGGAGGCCTACCGGCAGGCGATCACCGGCCACGGCGGGCTCGTCTACAACGCCGACGACCCCGGCGCCGTCGACGCGATCATCGCGGACATCGCCTCCCAGCAGGCCGTGGAGCTGGAGGCAGAGCCGGAGGTCGTCATCACCGACCGTCCCGAGACCGTCCTGTGGATCGCCGTCGCCGGCGTCGCCGCGCTCGTCCTCGCCGCGTGGAGGCTGCGGTCATGATCCTGCGACTCGTGTGGCCGCTGTGGGTCATCGCCCTCGTCTTCCTGCCGCTCGTCATCGTCTGCGTGCTCGCCGCCGTGCGGGCCCGCCGGACCGAGGACGGCTCCTTCGCCGCGTGGCTGCGCCGCGGGGGCATGGTCCTCGCGCTCGCGGCGATCGCGCTGGGCCCGGCCGTGCCGAGCACGACGACGACGGTCGCCACGAACGTCGAGCTGTTCTTCGTCGTCGACCGCACCGGGTCGATGGCGGCGGAGGACTACGACGGCGGACGCCCCCGGCTGGACGGTGTGCGGCACGACGTCGAGGCGCTCGTCGAGGCGATGCCCGGCTCGCGGTACTCGGTCATCACCTTCGACTCCCAGGCCGCCCGCCAGCTGCCGCTCACCACCGACGCCCGGGCGGTGAGCACGTGGGCCGAGACCCTCGTCCAGGAGATCACCTACTACTCGGCGGGCTCCGCCGTCGACCGGCCGCTGCCGGCGCTGAGCAGCGCCCTCGAGGGCGCCGCCGAGCGCAACCCGGAGAACGTCCGGCTCGTCTTCCTCCTGTCCGACGGCGAGAACACCCGCGGCGACGGGACCGGTGACAGCGAGACGCAGTCCTACGCGGGGCTGGCCCCGCTCGTCGACGGCGGGGCGGTGCTCGGCTACGGCACCGCCGAGGGCGGGCAGATGCGCTACTACGACGGCACCGAGGAGACCGGTCCCGGCACCGACGCGCCGTGGATCCTCGACGAGACCCAGCCCGACTCCCCGCCCGCCGTCTCGCGCATCGACGAGACCCAGCTGCGGCGGGTGGCCGAGCAGCTCGGCGTCGACTACACCCACCGGACCGCGCCCACGGACGTCTCCGGCCTCGTGGCCGGGATCGACGCGGAGACCATCGCCGCGGAGGACGGCCGCCGCGAGGTGTCCGTGTACGAGGACGTCTACTGGCCGGCGGCCGCGGTGCTCGCCGCGCTGCTCGCCTGGGAGGCGTGGTACCTGGCACGCCGCTTCCCCCGCCCCTTCGCGTCCCGCCGAGGAGGGAGCGCCGCATGAGCGCCGACGTCCCGCAGTCCGAGCGCCCGCCGCTGCCCGCCCACCTGCGCCGGCGCCGTCGGCTGCTCGCGTGGTCCGCCCCGGTGGTGCTCGCCTTCCTCGTCACCGGCTCCCTGCTCGTGGGCACGGTGCTCGGCGCCGCCCTGGGCACCCGCGAGTTCGACGCGCTGCGCTTCCCGGAGGCGGCGCGGCAGTACCAGGCGCAGCAGCGGTGGACCGGCTTCCCCGAGCAGTGGAAGGCGTGGTTCAACAGCGGCACCGCGCAGTACCGGGCCGAGGAGCACTTCCTCGCGGTCGAGGACCTGCGCAGGGCGCTCGAGCTGGTCCCCGAGGCGGGACCCCTTCCCGGTGGACCCGAGGGCAGCAAGGCCCCGGAGTCGCCCGAGTGCCGGGTGCGGACCAACCTGTCGCTGGCGATCGAGGCGATGGGGGACGTCGCCGCGACCGACGACGAGGACCCCGGCATGGCCGAGGTCTACTACGCCGAGGCGCAGGAGGTCATCGCGCCCTGCACGAGCTCCCAGGACAACGAGGAGAGCTCCGAGCGTCAGCAGGACAAGGAGCAGCAGGCCCGCGAGGACCAGCAGGAGCCGCAGGAGCAGCCCTCGGACCAGCCCTCGGGCGAGCCGAGCGAGGACCCGAGCGACGAGCCGAGCGACGGGCCCAGCGAGGACCCGAGCGACGAGCCCAGCGACGAGCCGAGCGACCCCGGCGACGAGCCGAGCGACGACCCGGGGGAGCAGGACCCCACCGACGAGCCGGACGACGACCCCCGCCGCGACGAGCTCGAGGAGCGCAACCGTGAGGCGGAGCGCGACCGGCAGGAGCAGCAGGAGCGCGGCGGCGGCGGGTTCGGCGGCGGCCAGAACTGGTAGTCCCCGTGCCCGGGCACGACCGACGTGTGGAGGACCGCGGGGTCCGGGTGCAGACTGAGGTGGTGCCGACACCGAGGGAGACGACCGACGTCGTCGTCGTGGGTTCTGGACCCAACGGGCTCGCGGCGGCGGTGACGATGGCCCGAGCCGGCCTCGGCGTCGTCGTCCTCGAGGCCGAGTCGACCATCGGCGGCGGGGCGCGCACCCTCGACCTGCCGGGGACGGACGGGCTGCGCTACGACGTCTGCTCCGCCGTCCACCCCCTCGCCACGGCGAGCCCCTTCCTCGCCGAGTTCGACCTCGAGTCGCGCGGCGTCGAGCTCGTCACCCCCGAGCTGTCCTACGCTCACCCGCTCGACGGCGGCCGCGCCGGGCTCGCGTGGCGCGACCTCGAGCGCACCGTCGACGGCCTGGGGCCCGACGGCCCGGCGTGGCGGCGGCTGTTCGCGCCGCTCATGCGCGACTCGGAGGCCGTCGTCGGCGCGACCCTCGGCGACATGCGCAGCATCCCGCCCGAGCTGCGCTCGGTGAGCGGCATGCGCGCCGCCGTCGCCTTCGGCCTGCGGGTGCTCACCCAGGGCACCCACCTGTGGAACCTGCCCTTCCGCAGCGACGTCGCCCCGGCCATGGTCACCGGCGTCGCCGGCCACGCCATCGCCCCGCTGCCCAACCTCGCGCCCGCCGGCGTCGCGCTCATGCTCGGGACGCTCGCCCACGGCGTGGGCTGGCGCATCCCCGTGGGCGGCTCCCAGGCGATCGTCGACGCGCTCGTCGCGGACCTGCGCGCCCACGGCGGGGAGGTCCGCACCGACGTGCGCGTGCGTTCGTGGCGCGACATGCCCCGTGCCCGCTCCTATCTCCTCGACACGACGCCCCGCGCGGCCGCCGGCATCTGGGGGGACAGGATGCCCGCCGAGATCGCCCGCCGCCTGCGCAAGGCCCCGCGCGGCGGCGGTGCCGCCAAGGTCGACTTCGTCCTCGACGGACCCGTCCCGTGGGCCGTCCCCGAGGTGGGCGAGGCCTTCACCGTCCACGTCGGCGGCAGCCGCGAGCAGGTCACCGACGCCGAGACGAAGGTGGCCCGCGGGATCATGCCCGAGCGCCCCAGCGTCCTCCTGTCCGACCCCGCCGTGGCCGATCCCGGCCGTGCGCAGGGCGGGCTGCGGCCGCTGTGGACCTACGCCCACGTGCCCGCCGGCTCCGACGTCGACATGACCGAGGCGATCACCCGGCAGATCGAGCGCTTCGCGCCCGGCTTCCGGGACGTCGTCGTCGACAGCGTGAGCGTGCCGGCGGCGCGGATGGTCGAGCACAACGCCAACCTCGCCGGCGGGGACATCGCCGGTGGCGCCGTGACGATGCGCCGCGTCCTCGGTGGCCCCACCGGCCGCTGGGACCCGTACTCCCTCGGCATCCCCGGCGTGTACCTGTGCTCGTCCTCGGCGCCGCCCGCGCCCGGCGTCCACGGCATGAACGGCTGGCACGCCGCCCGCCGTGCCCTGCGGCAGCGCTTCGGCCGGGCCGTGCCGTCCCTCGCCCCCTGACGACGGCGGCTCGCGGGCACCCGCGGCCGCGCCGGGCGCGGGCGGGTAGGGTTCCTGCGGACCGAGCGAAAGAGGGTGGCGATGAGCGGCGTCGTGCTGCTGCGTGACGTGGCGGTGGGCGAGGGGCGCGTGAAGGTCGCCGCCCCGCTGTGCTCGCCGACCCCCGAGGGGCTCCTCGTCGAGGCCGGGCGGGTGACCGCCGCCGGCGTCGACATCGCCGAGTGGCGCGCCGACTACCTCCTCGCCGCGCGTCCCGGCGTACCGCTGCGGGAGCTCCCGGCGGCGCTGCGCGAGCGGCTGGGCGCCACGCCCCTGCTCCTCACCGTGCGCAGCGCGGAGGAGGGCGGTGAGACCACCCTCGACGACGGCGCGTACGCCGCGGCCGTGTCGGCGCTCCTCGACGACGGCGCGGGGGACGCCGTCGACCTCGAGCTCGCCCGCGGCAGCGTGCTGCCCGGGCTCGTCGACCGCGCCCGGGAGACCGGCGCGCGCGTGCTCGTCTCGAGCCACGACGTCACCGGCACCCCGCCCGCCGCGGAGATGGCCGACCGGCTCGCCGCGATGGCCGCGGCCGGCGCCGACGTCGTGAAGATCGCGGTGACGGCGCGGGACCCGCTCGACGTCATCGCCCTCCTCGAGGCGACGTACACGGCGGACCGGGAGCTCGACGTGCCCGTCGTGACGATGGCGATGGGCCCAGTGGGCCTGGTGAGCCGGCTGTGCGGGGAGGTCTTCGGCTCCGCCGTCACCTTCGGGTCGGTCGACCGGGCCTCCGCGCCCGGACAGATCGACGTCGCCCGGCTGCGGGACGTCGTCGCCCTCGTCCACGAGCACGCGGCACGATGAGCCAGCCGCCCCCGCCGACGGGAGCGCCCCAGGACCCCTGGAGGCCGCCGGCCGGCCCCTCCGGCCCGCCCGCGGTCCGCTACGGCCCGCCGGCCGACCCGTACCGCCCGGCCAGCTACCCCGTCCCGTACCAGCCCGCGCCGGTGGGGCCCACCGGCTCGCCCCTGGACGCCTACGCCTACCAGCTGCCCGCCCCGCGCCGCCGGACGGGGCTGATCGTCGCGGTCGTCGTCTTCGCGGTGCTCGCCTTCGCCGGGCTCGCCCTCGTCGTCGCCGCGCTCGTCGGGCTCGTGGGCGGGGGCCGCGCCTACGGCGAGGACCCGGGCCTCGACCGTCTCTGGGACGCGTGCACGGCCGGGGACGCGCTGGCCTGCGACAACCTCTACCTCGAGTCGCCCGTCGGCTCGGAGTACGAGGAGTACGGCGACACCTGCGGTGAGCGTTTCCCGCCCGGGGAGCAGCAGTGGTGCCGCGGGCGCATGTGACCTAGCGCAGCCCCAGCGCCGCGACGACCGGCAGGTCCGCGGGGAGCCAGGGCAGCGCGGCCCAGTCGGCAGGGCCCACCCACCGCAGCTCGTCGTGGTCGAGGAGCGGCTGCGGGTCCCCGGACCGGGTCCCCGCGAGCCACACGCGCAGGCGCAGGACGGGCGTGATCGGCCAGTCCCCGCCGAGTGGCCCGGCCACCGGCGCCCCCAGGGACACGCGCACGCCGAGCTCCTCGTGCAGCTCGCGGTGCAGCGCCGCGACCGGGTCCTCCTCGGGCTCGACCTTGCCGCCGGGCAGCTCCCACCGGCCGGCGAGCTCGGCCGGTGCGGACCGGCGGGCGGCGAGCAGGCGGGCCGGCCGGGCGACGTCGTCGACGATCGCCGCGGCGACGACGAGACGGCCTGCCCAGGCGGGCGCTGAGCTGTCGGCGGGGAGGGCGGGCACCCGTGCACGCTACCGCTGCCGCGCCGGCCACGGCACGATGGCGGGATGGACCTCACGGCGGTGCTCGAGCGGCTGCGCCCGGGTGCGCCGCTGGCCGAGCTCGGCGTCCCGGACGCGGCGGTGTGGGCGGCGCTCGCGGCCGGCCTGCTCATCGTCGGCGTGCGTCCGCTGTGGCGGCTGCTCCGGGTGGCCGTCACCGTGGTCCACGAGCTCGGGCACGCGCTCGTCGGCGTCCTCGTCGGGCGCTCGTTCACCGGGCTGGTCCTGCGCCCGGACATGTCGGGGCACACCGTCACGGTGGGCCGCTCGCGCGGCCCGGGGCGGGTGGCGACGACGTGGGCCGGCTACCCCGCGCCGGCGCTCGTGGGCCTCGTGCTCGTCCTCGCGGGGACGGGCGGGTGGACGGGCCCGACGACCTTCGTCCTCGCGCTGCTCCTCCTGCTCGGCCTGCTGCGCTCCCGCTCGGTCTACACCGTCCTCGTCATGGTCGCGGCGCTCGCCGCCGCGGGATGGCTGTGGTGGGCGGCGGACGAGCGCGTCCGTGGCCTGGCCCTGCTCACCGCGGGCGTCGTCCTGCTCCTCGGTGCCTGGCGCCACCTCGGCGCCGTGCTCCGCGCGCCTGACCGTGGCTCGGACCCGGCGGTGCTCGCCCGGCTCACCCGCGTGCCGGCGGCGCTGTGGGCGCTGACCTTCGCCGTCGTCCTCGCCGCGTCGAGCTGGGTCGCGGCGGGCCGGCTGTGGGAGCTGCTCCGTTGACACGCGGCGGGCGACACGCGATACTTGAAGGATCAACCATGAGAGGTGGAGACCGATGAGTGATCCGCGCTGGCTGTCCCCCGTCGAGCGGGAGACCTGGCTGAGCATCTCCGAGCTCGTCACCACGCTACAGGGTGCCCTCGACACCCGTCTCCAGCAGCACGCCGGTGTCACCTTCTACGAGTACATGGTCATGGCCATGCTCTCCGAGCAGGACGACCGGACCCTCCAGCTGAGCGAGCTCGCCGAGCTGACCTCCGGCTCCCTCTCGCGCCTGTCCCACGTGCTCACCCGGCTCGAGCGGCACGGCTGGGTGGTGCGCGAGCGCTCCCCCCTCAACCCGCGGGCCCGCATCGCCACCCTCACCGAGGAGGGCCTGGGGAAGGTGGAGCAGACGGCTCCCGCTCACGTCCGCGACGTGCGCGAGCTCGTCTTCGACGCCATCGCCCCCGAGGACGTCCCCGAGCTGGCCCGGATCCTCGCCCCGGTCCTTGACCGCGCCCGGCCGCCCGGCCGCCGCGTGCGGACCGGCCGCGGCCTCGGCGTGCGCTGACCTAGGACGCGGCCGGCGTGCCGCCGATCTGGCGGGGCAGCTCGCGGAAGGCGCCGAGGTTCAGCGCGTCCGCGGCGATGCGCATCTGCTCGAGCTCGGGGTCCCCGAGGGTCTGGGCGACGGTGTCGAGCAGCCGGATCCGGATCGCCTCGGACTGGACGAGGACGGCCTCACCCTTGGGCGTGAGGTGCACGAGCGTGGGCGTGGCGTCGGCGTTGCGCTCGTTGGGGTGGTGGTGGCGGCTGAGCAGCCCCTTGTTGACGAGGCCGGCGACGGTGGCCGCGGACGCGGCGTCCGCCTGGCCCGTGAGCCGGGCCACCGTGCGGTAGTGGTCGGCGCCCTGGGCGACGGCGGTGAGGGCCTGCAGCTCCCCGAGGCGCAGGCCGGTGAGCTCCTCGACGCCCCCGACGAGGAGGCGGCGTGCCTGCTCCCGCTGGGCGGAGTCGCTGTCGAGCTCGAGGATGGCGTCCAGACCCGACCCGGGGGTCGTGCCGCGCAGCACCTGGCGGGCGCGGCTGAGGAGGTCCGTCTCGTCGGGGTCGACGGTCGGGACCGGCGGGGGGTCGTCCTGCTGCATGCTCACAGTTCGTCAACGCTACGGGACGCCGCCGAGTTCCACCCGCCGGACCGGCCGCCGTCGAGGGCGGTTTCCGAACCCGCGCGGGCCGTGGCTATACTCGTCTCCGGCAGCGGCACAGTCGCTGTCACGCGGGTGTAGTTCAATGGTAGAACTTCAGCTTCCCAAGCTGACGGCGCGGGTTCGATTCCCGTCACCCGCTCCAGACGGCCGGCCCCGACGGGACCGGCCGTTCGCCATTCGTGAGGCACAATCGCTGCGTGCTTCTCTCCGACCGTGACATCCGGGCCCAGATCGACGGCGGGCGGGTCCACCTCGACCCGTACGACCCCGCGATGATCCAGCCCGCCAGCATCGACGTGCGGCTCGACCGGTGGTTCCGGCTCTTCGACAACCACCGCTACCCGGTCATCGACCCGGCGCAGGACCAGTCCGAGCTCACCCGGCTCGTCGAGGTCGCCCCGGACGAGCCCTTCGTCCTCCACCCCGGGGAGTTCGCGCTCGGCGCGACCTACGAGCTCGTCACCCTGCCCGACGACGTCGCCGCCCGCCTCGAGGGCAAGTCCTCCCTCGGGCGCCTGGGCCTGCTCACGCACTCCACGGCCGGCTTCATCGACCCCGGCTTCACCGGCCACGTCACCCTCGAGCTGTCGAACACGGCGACGCTGCCCATCACGCTGTGGCCGGGCATGAAGATCGGGCAGCTGTGCTTCTTCCAGCTCTCCAGCCCCGCCGAGCACCCCTACGGCTCGGGCGCGCAGGGCTCGCGGTACCAGGGGCAGCGCGGGCCCACCGCCTCCCGTTCCCACCTCAACTTCAGCCGCATCCCCCTGGTCTGATGACCGACGAGCTGCCCGCCCTCGACCGCGCCCTCGCGGAGCCGCGGCACCTGCTCGTCCTGTCCGCGGAGGTCGACCCGGAGGAGGTCGAGGCGCTCGCCGTCTCGCACTTCGACGACGCCGGCTGGCTCGGCCCCTCGACGCTCCGGCTCACCGGTGAGGTCCAGCTGACCGGGCCCTGGCGCGTGGACGACCGCGTCCGGGCGGCGCTGGACCTGCCGGCGTGGGCGGCCACCGCCATGCTGCTGCGCTGCCCCGTGCAGCGCGGGGCGCCCGTCCCGCCGGAGCTGCGCGGCCTCGGCGGGCTGCTCGACGCCTTCCCCGAGGGGGAGCCGGTGGGCCTGGAGCGCCGGGTCCTCGACCACCTCCTCGCGCAGGCCCGCCGCCTCGCCGGCGCGCTGCGCGTCTCGGGGACGGGCACGGTCCTCGTGCCCGACCCGGCCTCCGCCGTCGACCTCACCGTCCACACGACGGTGTGGCTGCAGCCCGAGGCCTGCGGCCGCGTGCTCGCCCCCGTCCTGCCGGGAGTGCGGGCGCTCGACGTCCCCGAGGCGCCCGCCCCGCCCGTCGACCGGCAGCGGGCCGACATCAGCCCCCACCGGGCGCGCGCGGCCGCCGCCCTCGACGAGGGTGAGCGCGCCTGGCTGCACGCGGAGGCCGACGCCCTCGACGCCGCCGTGCTCTCCCAGCCCCAGGTGGTCGACGGCTACGCGCACCTCGCGCCCGTGCCCGGTGGGACGCTCGAGGTGCTCGTCGCGGGTGACGAGCACACCCCGCTCGTCCTGCGCGGCCTGCCGTGGGCGCGCGGCGGCGTCATCAGCTACGAGGTGCGCTGGCGGCCCGACGAGCCGGCCCTCGCGCTCGGACCGCGGCCCCCGCTGGCGCTGCGGCGCCAGCGCGAGGAGGTGCGTGCCCTCGTCGAGCGCGTCGCGGCGGCGCTGCACGCCGTCGTCGGCGGGGAGGTCGTCGACGACGACGCCTTCCTCGTCGCCCTCTCGCAGACGTGACGACGCGGCGGCCCCCGGGGGGGGGCCGCCGCGTGCGCGGGGTGTCAGCGGGAGTCGCGGACGGTGCCGGCGGAGTCCTGCGCCTGGGACTTCACGTCCTGCGCGGCGCCGGTGCCCTCCTCGCGGACGTGCTGGACGCCCTCCGTGGCGGTGTCCTTGAGGTCCTGGACGGCCTGCTGGGCCGGCTCCCGGAGCTGCTCGGCGGTGTCCTGGGCGGCCGACTTCACCTCCTCGGTCGCCTTGGCGAGGGCGTCGCTGTCACGCGCCCCGCCCACGAGCTCGCGCTCCTTGCGGCTGGAGGGGATGAGCCCGGCCGCGAGCAGGCCCGCGCCGAAGGCGATGAGGCCGGCGGCGAGGGGGTTGCCTTCCGCCTTGTCCTTGACGCGGTGCGGCGCGTCCTGCGCCACGCCGCCGGCGCGGCCGGCCTGGTCGCGGACCGAGCCGGCGGCGTCGGACGCGGCCCCGAAGACCTTGTCCTTCGCGTCGGTGGCGCTCCCGAAGACCTTGTCCTTGGCGTCGGTGACGGCGCCGCGGATCTTGTCGCCCTGACGGTGGGCGATGTTGCTCGGGTTCACCTTGTCGCTCAGCGCGTCGACGTTCTGGCTGAGGTCGGCGCGGGTGCGTTCGATGTCACTGCGGATCGCGTCGGGATCGTTGGTCGCCATCAGTGGTCCTGTCCTTTCACTGCGTCCGGGATCTTCTTCACGGTCTCTTGCGTGCGGGGCAGGCCCTCGGCCTGCTTGATCTCCTTGCGGCCGGTCACCGCCAGCACGGCGGCGACGACGGCCCAGATGACCGCGACGATGAGTGCGGACCAGCCGAGTGCCGGCTGGGCGTCCCCGTCGCCGATGAGCGCCCCCAGCGCCCACCACAGGGCCAGGGAGAGGAAGAGCAGGGTGAAGTACCCGGCCAGGCCGGCGCCGCCGAACATGCCAGCGCCCTTGCCCGCCTTGCTCACGGTCTGGGAGATCTCCGCCTTGGCGAGCTCCATCTCCTGGCGCACGAGCGTGGAGAAGTCCTCGCTGATGTTGCCGATGAGCTCCCCGAGGCTCGCGTCCTCGGGCGGCGGGCTGGTGCCCGGCGCCCCGGCCGGCGGAACGTACGGGCTCGCGCCCGGTGCCCCGGCCGGGGGAACGTACGGGCCGGCGCCTGGCGCCCCGGCGGGCGGGACGTACGGGCTGGCGCCCGGCGCCCCGGTGGGGGGAGTGTGACCGGGGGGCGTGCTCATCGCAGCCCGCCCGGCTGGTCGCCCTCGATGCTCGTGCTCGTGTCCGTGCCGTAGGTGTGCATGGGCGGCGGGGGAGTGGCGGTGCCGCTCAGCGGGCTCGTGCCGGTGGAGTAGCCCACGGGGGTCGTGGTGGTCCCGGTCGTCCCGTACTGGCCCGTGCCGTACTGGCCCGAGGTGTGGACGCTCGCGGACGTGGCGCCCGAGGTGCCGGTGTCGTCGTCGCCCATGTCCTTGAGGCTGCGGGCGATGCGGCCGGCGGCGAGGCCGAGCCCTGCCGCGATGAGCATGAAGGTGCCCGGGTTGCGGCGGGCGTAGCGACCCACCTCCTCGAGCAGCTCGGCGGGCTCGCGGTCCTCGAGCCAGCGACCGGCGTCGTCGGCCGCCTGCGAGGCCCACCGGGCCACGTTGGTGGCGACGCCCGGCTCCTCGGTGCCGTCGGCCATCTGGTTCATCTCGGAGGAGAAGGACCGCAGGCCGCTCGCGAGCCGCTGCTGCTGCGTGCCGGCCTGGGTGGAGAGCTCGGAGGTGCCCTGACGGTAGAGCTGCTGGGCCTGGCGCTTGGCCTCACCGGCGGCCTGCTTGACCTCGTCCTTGGCGGTGCCGGCGACGTTCGCCGCCTGCTCCTTGGCGCTGCCGGCGAGCCTGGAGGCCTCCTCCTTGGCGGCCTCCTTGGCCCCACCGTTGTCGTCGTCCTGGGCCACGTGGGCCGGGCCGGTGCTGACGGGGGCCGGCGCGCCGGGCGGGGGCGGGGTCACCGGTGCGGGCGGGGCGACCGGCGGCGGCGGTCCGACGGGCGGCCGTCCCGGGGCTCCGGCGTCCTGCCCGAGTGCCTCTGGGTTTCCCGCGGGGCGGGTGAAGTCCTCAGTCATGTGGTTCAGTCCCTTCGGTGCTGATCCGGCCTCGTGGTCGTTCGAGGCACCTCCCAAGGGTGGTCTCAATCGCGTCAGCGCGCCTCCCGAAACGTTGCACCGGGCGATGCGCCGAACGAATGACACCCGCGAAGTTCCGCGTGAGCACGAGGATCGAGCGGCTTGTGCGCAACCGATTCACGATCGCGTCGGTGTGACGAGCGGCTCCTCCTCGTTGCGGGTGGGGCCAGCGGCCGGTTGATACAGTGTTGATGTCCCCCTGCTGCGCGAGCCGCGTCGGTCCGGGGGTTGTCCTGCGTGGTTACGGCCGGCGTGGACCACGTTCATGACCGACGACATTCGACGGAGCCGCCGGTGCTGCAGCTGCTGATCCTCCACCTCCTGGTGGCTGTGGTCGCGCCTGCGTGCATGCGCCTGTGGGGGCGCCGCTTCTTCCTCGTCCTCGCGCTCGTCCCCGCCTCCGCGGCGGCCTGGGCGGCGGCGCACAGCCCCGCCGTGCTCCGCGGGGACCACCCCGTCGTCGACGTCTCGTGGGTGCCGGCGCTCGACCTCCACCTCTCCTTCCGGCTCGACACCCTGTCCTGGCTCATGGTGCTGCTCGTCGGCGGGGTGGGTGCTCTCGTCCTCGTCTACTGCGCCGCCTACTTCTCAGCCACCGCCCAGGGCCTGGGCCGCTTCGCCGGCGTCTTCGTCGCCTTCGCGGGCTCGATGCTCGGCCTGGTGACGACCGACAACACGCTGCTCCTGTACGTGTTCTGGGAGCTCACCACCATCACCTCCTTCCTCCTCATCGGGCACTACCACGACCGGCAGAGCTCGCGGCGTGCGGCGGTCCAGGCGCTCGTCCTCACGACCTTCGGCGGGCTGGCGATGCTCGCCGGCTTCATCGCCCTGGGCGAGGTCGAGGGCGGGAGCTACTCGCTGAGCGCGCTCGTCGCGTCCCCGCCCGGGGGCGCGATCGTCGAGGTGGCCGTCGCGCTCGTCCTGCTCGGTGCGGTGACGAAGTCGGCGCTGCTGCCCTTCCACTTCTGGCTGCCGTCGGCCATGGCCGCGCCGACCCCGGTCAGCGCCTACCTGCACGCCGCCGCGATGGTCAAGGCCGGTGTCTACCTCGTGGCGCGCCTGGCCCCCGGTTTCGCCGACGTGCCGCTGTGGCGCTGGGCGGTGCTGCTCCTCGGCGGTGGCACCCTCCTGCTCGGTGGCTACCGCTCGCTGCGCCAGCACGACCTCAAGCTGCTGCTCGCCTTCGGTACCGTCAGCCAGCTCGGGTTCATCATCCTGCTCGTCGGCTTCGGGAACCGGGCCGCGGCGCTCGCCGGCCTGGCCCTGCTCGCCGCGCACGCGATGTTCAAGGCCTCCCTCTTCCTCGTCGTCGGGACCATCGACTGGTCCGTGGGCACCCGTGACCTGCGGGAGCTGACGGGGCTGGCCCGGCGCATGCCGCTGACGGCGGCGTCCGCGGCGCTGGCGACGGCGTCGATGGTGGGGCTGCCCGTCACGCTCGGCTACGTGGCCAAGGAGGCCGCGCTCGAGTCGATGCTCCACACCGAGGACGGCTTCGGCACCGCCGCGCTCGTCCTCATCGTCCTCGGGTCGATCCTCACCTTCGCGTACGGGATGCGCTTCATGTGGGGCGCCTTCGCCAGCAAGCCCGGGGTCGAGCTGTCCTCGGCGCAGCGCACCTCGCGGCTCATCGTCACCCCGGCCGCCGTGCTCGCCGTCGCCGGTGTCGTCGTCGGCTTCCTGCCCGGCGGCGTCGAGCGGGTGCTCGCCCCCCACGCCGACAGCTACCCCGGCGAGCCCGGCCACCTCACCCTCTGGGGCGGCTTCGGTCCGGCGCTCTACCTCACGCTGCTCGTCGTCGCCGTCGGCGTCGTGGTCTTCCTGTGGCGGGCACCGGTCGAGCGGTTCCAGGGCGCCCTGTGGGAGTTCGACGGCGCGGCCGGCGTCTACCGCCGGATCATCCGCGGCACCGAGCGCTTCGCGGCGGACGTCACCGCCGTCACCCAGCGCGGTTCGCTGCCCGCCTACCTGTCGACCATCCTCACCGTGACGGTCGTCCTCGCCGGCGGTGCGGCCATCACCTACGGCGTCCTGCCTGCGGACGTGCGGCTGTGGGACAGCGGGGTGCAGGCCGCGGTCGCCGCGGTCGTCGCCCTGGCGGCCCTCCTCGCCGCCCGCGCCCGGCGCCGGCTGAAGGCCGTGCTCCTCCTCGGCGTCTCCGGGTACGGGATCGCGCTCCTGTACGAGATCCACGGCGCCCCGGACCTCGCGCTCACCCAGGTGCTCGTCGAGACGATCACGCTCGTCGTCTTCATCCTCGTCCTGCGCCGGCTGCCCGCCTACTTCTCCAACCGGCCGCTCGCCGCCTCCCGCTGGTGGCGCGCCGCGCTCGGCGCCATCGTCGGCCTCACCGCCGCCGGGCTCACCATGGTCGCCGCCGGCTCCCGGATCCACGTGCCCGTCTCCGTCGACTTCGCCGAGGAGGCCTACGAGTACGGCTACGGGCGCAACGTCGTCAACGTCACCCTCGTCGACATGCGCGCCTGGGACACGATGGGCGAGATCTCGGTGCTGCTCGCCGCGGCCACCGGCGTCGCCTCGCTCATCTTCCTCCGCGCGCGGGCGATCAAGATCGACCGCGCGACCAAGCTGAGCGACCCTCGGCAGGCCCGGGTGTGGGAGACGCCCGTCCCCGACCGCAACGTCAGCCTCTACCGCCGGATGACCGAGCGGGGCGAGGAGGCAGGCACTGCGGGCCGCGGACGCCAGTGGCTCAGCGCCATCCCGACCCTCGCGCCGCAGCGGCGCTCGGTGATCTTCGAGGTCGGCACCCGCCTCGTCTTCCACACGATGGTGATCTTCTCCCTCTACCTGCTCTTCGCCGGGCACAACCAGCCCGGCGGCGGCTTCGCGGGCGGCCTCATCGCCGGCATCGCGCTCACCGTGCGCTACCTGGCCGGCGGCCGCTACGAGCTGGGCGAGGCGCTGCCCGTCCAGGCCGGCTGGATCCTCGGCTCGGGCCTGTTCCTCTCCGCCGGCGCCGGCGCCATCCCGCTGTTCTTCGGCGGGGACGTGCTCCAGTCGGCCCTCATCGAGGCGAACCTGGGCCCGATGGGCGAGCTCAAGCTCGTGACGACGATCTTCTTCGACGTCGGCGTCTACCTCGTCGTCGTCGGTCTCGTCCTCGACATCCTCCGCACCCTCGGTGCCGAGGTGGACCGCCAGGGCGAGCGGGAGGGTGACGTCGCCCCCGACGTGCCCTTCGACTCCCCGGAGGTCACCTCCGACGACGCCGCGCCCGAGGCCGCGCCCGCCGGATGGGTCGGCAACCCGCGCCCCACGGACGGAGAGCCCCGATGATCGACACGTCCCCGAGCCTCGCGCTCATCGTGCTCATCGCCGTCCTCGTCGGTGCCGGCGTCTACCTCCTCCTCGAGCGCAGCCTCACGCGCATCATCATCGGCATCTCGATGATCTCCAACGGGGTCAACATCATGTTCCTCGTCGCGAGCGGCCGCGCCGGTGGGCCCCCGCTCGTCGGCACGACCGCTCCGGAGAACATGAGCGACCCCCTCCCGCAGGCCCTCGTCCTCACCGCCATCGTCATCACCCTCGGGCTCACCGCGTTTCTCCTGTCGGTCGCCTACCGCGCCTGGCAGCTCAACGGCCACGACGAGGTGCAGGACGACCTCGAGGACCGCCGGATCGTGCGGCTCGCGGAGAGCAACGAGGTGCCCGCCCGCAGCACGGACGACGCCGGCACCTCGCTGGCCGAGGACGCCGCCCTGTCCCGGGACGAGACCCTCGTCCTGCCCCACAGCAGCGGCCCCAGGCGCCGCCGTCCGGGCCTCGGCCTGGACGACGAGGAGCTGCGATGAGCTTTCTCCTGCCGCTGCCCGTCCTCATCCCCCTCGTCGCAGCGGGGCTGGCGCTCGCGCTCGCCCGCTTCCCGCACGTCCAGCGGATCGTCACGCTCACCGCGCTCACCACCGTGCTCGGGGTCGCGATCGCGCTGCTCGTCCTCGTCAACGACGGCCCGATGGCCGTCGACATCGGAGGCTGGGCCGCGCCCGTGGGCATCGCGCTCGTCGCGGACCGGCTCTCGGCGCTCCTGCTCGTCGTCTCCGTCGCCGTCACCCTCGGGGTGCTCCTGTACTCGCTGGCACAGGGCAACGCCGACGGCGACGAGGGCGCACCGGTGGCGATCTACCACCCGACGTACCTCATCCTCTCCGCGGGCGTCTCCAACGCCTTCCTCACCGGCGACCTCTTCAACCTCTACGTCGGCTTCGAGATCCTCCTCGTCTCGAGCTTCGTGCTCATCACCCTCGGCGGGTCCCGCGAGCGGGTACGGGCGGGCACGGTCTACATCGTCGTCTCGATCCTGTCCTCGATCCTCTTCCTCGCGGCGATCGCGCTCGTCTACGCCGCCACGGGCACGGTCAACCTCGCGCAGCTGTCCCAACGCCTCTCGGAGATCGACCCGGGGACCCAGCTCGTCCTCCAGCTCATGCTGCTCGTCGCCTTCGGGATCAAGGCGGCCATCTTCCCGCTGCACGCGTGGCTGCCCGACTCCTACCCGACGGCGCCCGCCCCGGTCACCGCCGTGTTCGCCGGCCTCCTCACCAAGGTGGGCGTCTACGCGATCATCCGGACCCAGACGCTGCTCTTCCCCGACGGCCGGGCCGACGACGTCCTCATGGTCCTCGCGCTCCTCACGATGGTCATCGGGATCCTCGGCGCCGTCGCCCAGCAGGACATCAAACGGCTCCTGTCGTTCACCCTCGTCAGCCACATCGGCTACATGGTGTGGGGCATCGCGATGTCGACGGAGGCCGGGCTGTCCGCGGCGATCTTCTACGTCGTCCACCACATCACCGTCCAGACGGCCCTCTTCCTCGTCGCGGGCCTCATCGAGCGCCGGGGCGGCACGACGTCCCTCGCCAAGCTCGGCTCGCTCGCGCGGGTCGCGCCGCTCCTCGCCGTCCTGTACTTCGTGCCGGCGATGAACCTCGCCGGGATCCCGCCGATGTCCGGCTTCCTCGGCAAGGTCGGCCTCATCGAGGCCGGCGCGCAGCGTGGCGGCGCGCTGGACTGGACGCTCGTCGGCGCCGCGCTCGTCACGAGCCTCCTCACGCTCTACGCCGTGAGCAAGGCGTGGAACCAGGCCTTCTGGCAGGAGGCCCCCGAGCCGCTGCCGGACACGTCCACGCCGCGCTCGATGGTCGGGCCCACGGCGGCGCTCGTCGCGATGTCCCTCGCCTTCACCGTCGTGGCCGGGCCGCTGTTCGACTACACCGACCGCGCGGCCCGCGACCTGCGGCAGCAGACTCCGTACATCTCCACCGTCCTGCCCGACGGCCTGCGCGGCTCGGGCCAGTCCTCGGACCTCACCGAGGAGGCCGAGCGCAACGGCGAGTCGGGCCAGATCAGCGAGGAGCAGGAGACCCGGGAGGAGGTGCCGTGAGCCCGCACATCGCCAAGCAGCAGCCCCAGGAGCACCGCCCGCGCGGCCGCTTCCGGCCCCGGGCGAACTGGGGCATCCTCCTGTGGCTCACCGCCGTGTGGGTCGCCCTGTGGGGCGACCTCAGCCTCGCCAACGTCGTCATCGGCGCCTTCCTCGCCGTCCTCGTCACCGCGGTGCTCCCTCTGCCCAGCACGCCCTTCGACGGCCGCTTCCGGCCCTGGGGCGTCGTGCTCCTCCTCGCCTACTTCCTGTGGGACGTCGTCAAGGCGTCGGTCGAGGTCGCGGCCCTCGCCGTGCGCCGCAAGCCGCCGCGGGGCGCGGTCATCCGGGTGCGCCTGCGCAGCCACAACGACGTCTACCTCACGATGGTCGCCGGCATGACGTCCCTCGTGCCCGGGTCCGTCGTCATCGAGGCGCACCGCATCACCGGGACGCTCTACCACCACATCCTCGACGTCGACATGCACGGCGGCCTCGAGCGGGCCCACCAGGCCGTCCTCGACCAGGAGGAGCGCATCCTGCGCGCCTTCGGCAGCCGCGAGGAGCTCATCGAGGCCGGTCTGACCCCGGGCAGCTCCGCGCGTGCCGGCAAGCAGCGCAGCAGCTCCGGGGACCGCGTCGACCGCGACATGAACGCCCGTCGGGAGGAGGCGTCATGACCGTCGTCTACGTCATCTGCTTCGTCATCCTGCTGGCCGCTGCCCTCATGGCGCTGTCCCGGGTCGAGCGCGGGCCGAGCATGTTCGACCGCATCCTCGGGGTGGACGTCACGACCGCCGTCCTCATCGGCACGGTCGCGATCATCGCCGCCGCGACCAAGCGCGGCGACCTCGTCCCCGTGCTCATCGTCCTCGCCCTCGTCGGCTTCATCGGCTCGGTCTCCATCGCCCGGTTCGCCGCGGCGGAGTCCGCCGAGGAGGGCCGCATCCTCACCAAGGACGAGCTCGAGGACATCCTCTCGCAGCGCGACGCTGCGCACGAGGACGGGCCGGACGCCGACGAGGACGAGGACAGCGGGTCGGTCATCGTCTCCGTCGAGGCCGACGACGACGAGGAACACCGCAGGAGGGACCGATGACCACCGACACCGTCCTCGACGTCGTCGCCGGGTTCCTGCTCATCGGCGGGTCGCTGCTCGCCCTCGTCGCGGGCCTCGGCATCGTCCGCTTCCCCGACCTGCTCTCCCGCATGCACGCGGCGACCAAGCCGCAGGTGCTCGGCCTCATGCTCCTCATGCTCGGCCTGGGGATCGAGCTGCGCAGCGTCACCGCGGGGGTCACCCTGCTGCTCGTCGTCGCGTTCCAGCTGGTGACGGGGCCGATCTCCGCGCACATGCTGAGCCGGGCCGGCTACCGCACCGGCAAGGTCGACCACTCGCTGCTCGTCGTCGACGAGCTCACCGAGGACCTCGAGCGGGCCGAGAAGCTCGACGAGCTCGACCGGCTCGAGCTCGAGCGGGAGAAGCGCACCGCCAGCGCGGACGAGGGCCGCGACGCGCGCGGCACCTCGCCCGCGGACGGCTGAGGCGCGGGGCGGCTACGGCCCGGTGACGGGGTTGGGGGACTTCTTCTCCACCGGCCCGCCGTACCACTTCGCGGCCCCGGCCTGCGCCAGCTGGCGGCTCAGCCCGATGACGGCGCCGCTGACCGCGGCGAACACGACGACCTCGGTGAGGCTGACCGCGGGGTCGTCGTTGTCGTCACCGGGCGGCTCGTGCCCGGTGACGGCCTTCCACCCGATGTCGAGGAGCTTGTTGGCGAGCAGGCCGGCAAGGACTGCCGACCCGGTGCTGACGATCTTCCACCCGATGTCCATGTCACTCCATCCTTGAGGGCTGGGGACAAACCTAACGGGGCCCGTGGCGCCGCGCACACCTGCCCGCGAGGTAGCATCGTGAGCGAACGACAGGGGAGCACCGGACGGTGCTGAGAGTGCGGTGAGGCCGCAGACCCTCGAACCTGCTCCGGCTAGCACCGGCGAAGGAAGTCGGGATTCTCTCCCCGGGACGCGGTGACCCGCGCCCGGACCCCTCCTTGCACCTGAGGAGGACGCATGACCACGCACCGCACCCGCACGGTGGCCGCCGGGCTCGTCGCGACGCTCGCCCTGGCGGCGTGCAGCGCCACCGGCTCGGGCGGGGGAGGGGGCGAGGACGCGGACGTGCTCCGCGTCGTCACCCACGACTCCTTCACCCTCAGCGAGGGGCTCCTCACCGCCTTCGAGGAGCGCACCGGCTACACCGTCGAGCAGATCACCCCCGGCGACGGCGGCGCGCTGGTCAACCAGCTCGTCCTCACCCGCGACAACCCGCTGGGCGACGTCGTCTACGGCATCGACAACTCCTTCGCGGCGCGGGCCGCCGAGGAGGGCGTCCTCCAGCCCTACCGCTCCCCGGACGCCGTCCGGACGGCGATGGAGGACTCCCTCACCGCCGTCGACTTCGGGGACGTGTGCGTCAACGTCGACCACGAGTGGTTCCGCGAGCAGGGGATCCCCGAGCCGCAGACGCTCGAGGACCTCACCGACCCCACCTACGCCGATCTGCTCGTGGTGACGAACCCCGCGACGTCGTCGCCCGGGCTCGCCTTCCTCCTCGCGACCGTCGGCGCCTTCGGGGAGGACGGGTGGGAGCAGTACTGGCGCGACCTCAGGGCCAACGGCGTGCGGGTCGTCGAGGGCTGGTCCGACGCCTACTACGTCGACTTCTCCGGGTCCGAGGGCGCCGGGCCGCGGCCGCTCGTCCTGTCCTACTCCTCCTCGCCCGCCGCCGAGGTGCCCGCGGACGGCTCCGAGCCGCGGACCGGGGCACTGCTCGAGACCTGCTTCCGGCAGACCGAGTACGCCGGCGTGCTGGCCGGGGCCGAGAACGTCGAGGGCGCCCAGGAGTTCGTCGACTTCCTCCTCTCGCCCGAGGTCCAGGCCGACATCCCGGGCAGCATGTTCATGTACCCCGTGCTCGACGGCGTCGGGCTGCCCCAGGAGTGGGCGGACCACGCCCCGGTGAGCCCGGCGCCCCACGAGGTGGAGCCGCAGGCCATCACGGACAACCGGGACCGGTGGATCGAGACGTGGACCGAGATCGTCGTCGGCTGACCCGGCGCAGCCCGGCGGCCGCGCTCGCCTGGGTGCTCGCGGCCGGGGTGCCGCTCGCGTTCCTCTCCGTCTTCTTCCTGTGGCCGGTCGTGACGATGGTGGCGCGCGGCTTCGTGCCCGACGGCGCCCTGGACCTTGGGGGCATCACCGAGGTCCTCTCGCGGCGGCGGACGTGGCGGGTCATCGGGATCACGGTGGGCCAGTCGCTCACCGCGACCGCGCTCGCCCTGCTCCTCGGCATCCCGGGGGCCTACGTGCTCTACCGCTGCCGCTTCCGGGGCCGCCGGCTCGTGCGCGGCTTCGTCACGGTGCCCTTCGTGCTGCCGACGGTCGTCGTCGGCGTCGCCTTCCGCTCCCTCCTCGTGGAGACCGGGCCGCTCGGTTTCCTCGGCATCGACGGGACCTTCGCGGCGGTCGTCGCGGCGCTCGTGTTCTTCAACTACGCGCTCGTCGTGCGCACGGTCGGGGCGCTGTGGGAGCGGCTGGACCCGCGCGCCGAGGAGGCGGCCGGCAGCCTCGGTGCCTCCCCGTGGCGGGCGTTCCGCACGGTGACCCTGCCCGCCCTCGCCCCGGCGGTCGTCTCGGCGGGCGCCGTCGTCTTCCTCTTCTGCGCGACGTCCTTCGGCGTCGTCCTCACGATGGGCGGGCTGCGCTACGGGACGATCGAGACCGAGGTGTGGATCCAGACCACCCAGTTCCTCGACCTGCGGGCGGCCGCGGTGCTCTCGGTCCTCCAGCTCGTCGTCGTCGGCGCCGCCCTGCTCCTCGCCTCCCGCGCCCGCCGGCACTACGACCACTCCCTCCACCTGCGCGCCGACCGCTCCGCCACCCACCCGCTGCGGCTGCGCCAGGCCGGGCGGCCGGGACCGGACACGCCCGCGGCAGCCGTCACCGCCGTCGTCGTCCTCGGGCTGCTCGTCCTGCCGCTCGCCCACCTCCTCACGGGCTCGCTGCGCACCCCCGAGGGCTGGGGCCTGGACAACTTCCGCCGGCTGGCGACGACGGGCGGCACCAACGCCCTCACCGTCACCGTGTGGGAAGCGGCCCTCAACTCCCTGCGCGCGGCCGTGGACGCGACCGTCATCGCCGTCGTCGTCGGCACGCTCGTCGCGCTCGTCGTCTCCCGCCGGCCCCGCTCGCCGGGCGGACGCCGGGCGCTGGGGGTGCTCGACGCCGTCTTCATGCTCCCGCTCGGGGTGTCCGCGGTGACGGTCGGCTTCGGCTTCCTCATCACCCTCGACTCCCCGCCCCTCGACCTGCGCGGCTCGGCGCTCATCGTGCCGATCGCCCAGGCGGTGGTCGCGGTCCCGCTCGTCGTGCGGACGGTGCTGCCCGTGCTCCGGGCGATCGACCCCCGGCTGCGGGAGGCGGCGGCCGTCCTCGGGGCGTCCCCCGGACGCGTGCTCGCGACCGTCGACGGCCCCTTCCTCGTCCGCGGCCTCGGCCTCGCCGTGGGCTTCGCCTTCGCGGTCTCGCTCGGGGAGTTCGGCGCCACCGCCTTCCTCTCGCGCCCCGAGAGCCCCACGCTGCCGGTCGTCATCTTCCGGCTCATCGGCCGCCCCGGCGCGGAGAACTACGGGATGGCGCTCGCGGCGTCCGTCGTCCTCGCCGCCCTCACCGCCGGCGTCATGATGCTGGCCGAACGCCTCCGAGGAGACAGGATGGGCACGTGGTGAACGGACTGGAGGTCCGCGGGGCGGTCCTCACCTACCCCGGCGGCCCGACGGCGGTGGACGACGTCAGCCTCGACGTCCCCGCCGGTGAGGTGCTCGCGCTGCTCGGCCCCTCCGGCTGCGGGAAGTCCTCGCTGCTCCGGGCGGTGGCCGGGCTCGAGCCGCTCACCGCGGGGCAGGTGCGCTGGGACGGGGACGACCTCGCGGCCGTGCCCGTGCACCGGCGCGGCTTCGGGCTCATGTTCCAGGACGGCCAGCTCTTCCCGCACCGCGACGTCGCGGGGAACATCGCCTACGGCATCGGCGGGCTGCCGCGCGCCGAGCGCGAGGCGCGCGTGGCCGAGCTGCTGCGGCTCGTGGGCCTGCGTGACTACGGCGAGCGCCCGGTGACGACGCTCTCCGGCGGGGAGCAGCAGCGGGTGGCCCTCGCCCGCGCGCTGGCACCGCGCCCGCGGCTGCTCCTGCTCGACGAGCCGCTCTCCTCCCTGGACCGCTCGCTGCGCGAGCACCTCGCCGGCGAGCTGCGCGACATCATCCACGCGACCGGCACCACCGCCGTCTACGTCACCCACGACCACGACGAGGCCTTCACCGTCGCCTCCCGCATCGCCGTCATGGCGCGCGGGCGCGTCCTGCAGGCCGACACGCCCGAGCGGCTGTGGCGCGCGCCGGCGAGCGAGGAGGTGGCCCGGTTCCTCGGCTACGGACCGGTCGTCGACGCCGTCGTCGTCGACGGGCAGGTGCGCGGGCCGCTGGGCGCGGTGGTGGACGAGCCGGGCGGCGTGGGCGGCGAGGTGCGCCTCGCGCTGGGCCCGCGTGCGCTCGTGCCCGACGACGACGGCGAGCCGGTCCCCGTCCGCGGGTGGCGGGTGCGCCGCGGGGAGCGCGAGCTGGACGTCACGCTGCCCGACGGTCAGGGGGCCGTGGTCCGCGTGCCGGCGGACGGTGAGGTGCCGCAGACCGCCCGGGTGCGCGTGGCCGCCGAGCACGTGGCGGTGGTGTCCCGGTGAACGAGACGCTCATGCTGCTCCTCCTCGTGGCGGTCGTCGCGGTGCCGGCGCTGCTGCTGGCCCGCTCGCGCCGGCGGCTCGGCAGCGCCGTCCGCCGCACCGAGCGCCTGGAGATCTGGGCCGCGCCGCGTGGCTGGCGGGTGCTGGGAGACGCCCCGGAGGTGCTCGGCCGCTGGCAGTGCCTGCCCTTCACGGCACCGGAGCGGGAGGTGGACGACGCCGTCGCCGGGGAGTACCGCGGCCGGGAGGCGACGTCCTTCCGGCTCGAGACGGCGCCGCCGCGCGAGGTCACCCACGTCCTCACCGTCGAGCTGCGCGCCGCGGTGCCGGTCGCGCAGATGATGACCGACGGCGTCCCCGCCGAGGAGCTGGGCGCCGAGGGCGGCGCGTGGCTGGGCGAGCGAGCCCCGACGGGACTGTCGCTGCGGGTGGAGCGGGGCGTCGTCGTCGGCTGGCTCCCCGGCGAGCCGCTCCTCACGGAGCTGGACCGCTACCTCGACGTCCTGGTCGACGTCGCCGAGGCCCTCGAGCGCCTGAAGTAACCCACCACGACACCCCGCATATGCGGGCTTTCTGCGGCCGGCGCGCTCGTGAGGACGCCGAGATCGCCCATATGCGGCTCCTCGGACGGGGCGCGCGTCCGGGCGAAGCCTGTAAGGCTGGGGCGGACCTCCAAGCGAAGGGAGAAGTGGTGCTCGGCCTACCCGACAGCGTGCGTGCCCTCCTGTTCGACCTCGACGGCGTCCTCACCCGGACCGCCGACCTCCACGCCAGGGCGTGGACGGAGACCTTCGACGAGTTCCTCCGGGACCACGCCGCCCGCACGGGCGAGCCCTTCGTCCCCTTCGACCCGGTGGCCGAGTACGCCGCCCACGTCGACGGGAAGCGGCGGGTCGACGGCGTGCGTGACTTCCTCGGCAGCCGCGACATCACCCTGCCCTACGGCACCCCCGCGGACAGCCCCGAGCGGGAGACCCTCCACGGCATCGGCAACCGCAAGAACGAGCGTGTCCTCAAGCTGATCACGACCGAGGGCGTCGAGGTGTTCCCCGGCTCGCTGCGCTACCTCGACGCCGCGCGCGCGGCGGGACTGCCGTGTGCCGTCGTCTCCTCCAGCGCGAACGCGGCGCTCGTCCTGGACGTCACGGGCCTCGAGGACCGCATCGACGTCCTCGTCGACGGCTCGGTCGCCCACGCCCTCGACCTGCCCGGCAAGCCGGCGCCGGACACCTTCCTCGAGGCCACCCGCCGCCTGGGGCTGACCCCGCCCGAGGCCGCGGTCATCGAGGACGCGCTCGCGGGCGTCGCGGCGGGCAGGGCCGGCGGCTTCGGCTACGTCATCGGCGTCGACCGCCTCGGGCAGGCCGACGCGCTGCGGGAGCAGGGCGCGGACGTCGTCGTCGCGGACCTCGAGGAGCTCCTGTGACGGGTCCGACCCTCCCGGTCGAGCCCTGGTGCCTGCGCGAGCGCGGCCTGGACCTCGAGACGCTCGGGCAGATGGAGTCGCTCTTCGCGCTGTCCAACGGCCACCTCGGGATGCGGGGCAACCTCGACGAGGGGGAGCCGGTGGACCAGCAGGGCACCTACCTGTCCGGCTTCTTCGAGCACCACCCGCTGCCCTACGCCGAGGGCGGCTACGGCTACCCCGAGTCCGGGCAGACGATCGTCAACGTCACCAACGGCAAGCTCATCCGTCTGCTCGTCGACGACGAGCCCTTCGACATGCGCTACGGCGAGGTCGTCTCCCACGAGCGCGTCCTCGACCTGCGCGCCGGGACCCTGCGCCGGGAGACGGAGTGGGTCTCCCCGGCCGGGCGGCGGGTCGTCGTGCGCTCGACGCGGCTCGTCTCCCTCACCCACCGCGCCGTCGCCGCCATCGAGTACGAGGTGGAGCCCGTCGACGGGCCGGCACGCGTCATCGTCCAGTCCCAGCTCGTCGCCAACGAGACACCCCCGGAGGTCGACGACGGCGACCCCCGCGTGGCCGCCGCGCTCCAGGACCCGCTCGCAGCCGTCTCCCAGGACGTCGAGCAGGACGGCGCGATCCTCCTCCACCGCACCCGCACGAGCGGGCTGCTCGTCGCCGCCGGGATGGACCACGACATCGAGTGCCCGCACCAGTACGAGGTGGAGCACGAGGCGCGGGAGGACTGGGCCCGCACGACCGTCGTCACCGTCCTCCAGCCCGGGGAACGGCTGCGGGTGGTGAAGAACGTCGCCTACGGCTGGTCGGGCACCCGCAGCGAGCACGCGCTGCGTGACCAGGTGGCCGCCGCGCTCACCAGCGCGCGGTACGCCGGGTGGGACTCCCTCGTCCGCGACCAGCGGGCCTACCTCGACGACTTCTGGGGCTCGGCCGACGTCGAGGTCGACGGGGACCCGATCCTCCAGCAGGCGGTGCGCTTCTGCCTCTTCCAGGTGCTGCAGGCCGGGGCGCGGGCCGAGGGCCGGGCGATCGGGGCCAAGGCCCTCACCGGGACGGGCTACAACGGCCACACCTTCTGGGACGTCGAGGGCTTCGTCCTGCCCGTCCTCGTCATGACGGCACCGGGCGCCGCCGCGGACGCGCTGCGCTGGCGCGCCTCGACGCTCGACCTCGCCCGCGCGCGCGCCGCCACCCTCGGGCTGGCCGGGGCGGCCTTCCCGTGGCGCACCATCCAGGGGGAGGAGACCTCGGCGTACTGGCCGGCCGGCACCGCCGCCTTCCACCTCAACGCCGTCGTCGCGCGTGCCTTCGAGTACTACCGCCTCACCACGGGCGACGACAGCCTGGACCGTGAGTGCGGCGCCGAGGTGCTCGTCGAGACGGCCCGCCTGTGGATGTCGCTGGGCCACCACGACCGCTCCGGCGCGTGGCACGTCCAGGGCGTCACCGGCCCCGACGAGTACACCGCCGTCATCGACGACAACGTCTTCACCAACCTCATGGCCGCGCGGAACCTGCGCTCGGCGGACGCGACGTGCGAGCGCAACCCGGACATCGCCGTCGCCCTCGGGGTGGACGACGACGAGCGGGAGGCGTGGCGGGCCGCGGCCGCCGCCGTCCACATCCCCTACGACGCCGAGCTCGGCGTCCACCCGCAGTGCGAGGGCTTCACCCGGTACGGGGAGTGGGACTTCCACGACGGCGAGACGCGCTACCCGCTCATGCTCCACGCGCCCTACTTCCAGCTCTACCGCAAGCAGGTGGTCAAGCAGGCCGACCTTGTCCTCGCCATGCACTGGTGCGGTGAGGAGTTCACCGCCAAGGACAAGGCGTGGAACCTC
This sequence comes from Oceanitalea stevensii, assembly GCF_014837105.1. Taxonomy (GTDB): domain Bacteria; phylum Actinomycetota; class Actinomycetes; order Actinomycetales; family Actinomycetaceae; genus Oceanitalea; species Oceanitalea stevensii. The sequence continues at coordinate 285,465 of NZ_JACSPO010000002.1, forward strand.
GACTACTACGAGCGCCGCACGGTCCGGGACTCCTCGCTGTCGGCCTGCACGCAGGCCGTCATGTGCGCGGAGGTTGGCCACCTCGACCTCGCCCACGCCTACCTCCACGAGGCGGCGCTCGTCGACCTGCGCGACCTCCAGGGCAACACGGACCAGGGCCTGCACATCGCCTCCTCGGCCGGGGCGTGGACGGCCCTCGTCGACGGCTTCGGCGGGATGCGGGAGCGCGGGGACCAGCTGTGCGTGGCGCCGGCGCTGCCGGCCTCGGTGACGCGACTGGCCTTCCGCGTGCTCTGGCACGGCATGGCGGTCCAGGTGGAGGCGACCCACGACGAGGTGACGTGCACGCTGCTGAGCGGGAACGGGGAGGGGATGTCGATGCAGGTCTACGACGAGGAGGTGCTCGTGCGCGCCGGGCAGCCGGTGACGCGGCCGGTCCAGCGGCGCGAGCCGCTGCTGCCCGCGCCGCCGCAGCCGGTGGGCCGCACCCCGCGGCCGGCCGGGCGCGACCCGCTCTCGGTCGCGCGGAGCGCGTCGTGAGCACCGCTGGCCCGGGCGAGGCGGAGGCCGTCGCCGCGATGGAGGCCGCCGGCCTGGCTCACACCGTCACGCGGCACGGACGGGTGAGCAGCCTGGAGGAGGCCGCCGCGGCCCGCGGCGTCGAGCCCGCGGCGATCGTCAAGACGATCGTCGTGCGGCGCGCGGAGGAGGACTACCTCTTCGTGCTCGTCCCCGGGGACCGGACGATCTCGTGGCCCAGGCTCCGGACGCTGCTCGGGGTCAACCGCGTGTCGATGCCCGACGCCGCCACGGCCCGGGAGGTCACCGGCTACGAGCGCGGCACCATCACGCCCTTCGGTGCGCTGCGCGCCTGGCCGGTGATCGCCGACGAGCGGGTGCGGGGCACCGTCTCGATCGGGGCCGGTGCCCACGGCGTCGCCGTGACGGTCGACGGCGCCGCCCTCGTGACGGCGCTGGGCGCCCAGGTCGCCGACGTCACCGAGCCCGCCTGACACCGTCGCGCAACCCGGCCCGCCGGGGAGCGGTCGGTGGGATGCTGGAAACCCGCCGACGGGAGTCGAGATGTCGCTCGAGGTCCTGGGACCGCGCGCCTGCCGCCGCCTGCTCGAGCAGGTGTCCGTGGCCTGGCTCGCCCACTGTGCCGACGGCGCCGTCCACATGGTGCCGGTGAACTTCGCCGTGCACGGCACCGAGATCGTCGTCCACAGCGTCTACGGCCGCTCGCTCACCGCCGTCGCCGAAGGGCGGCTCATCACCCTCGCAGCGGGCCACTTCGACGAGGAGGCCCGGACCGGCTGGTCGGTGACCGTCACCGGGCGGGCGCACCTCGTCGGCGACCCGCTCGTCAACCCCGGGGCCCCGGACGCGGACGTCTGGGCCGACCTGCCGTCCACCGTGCCCGTCGCCGTGCCGATGACGACGGTCACCGGCCGGCGGGTGCAGCGCTGAGGGCTACTGGAGGAGCGTGCGGTCGTCGAGGCCGGCGCCGGCCTGGGCGAAGGCGCTGAGCAGGTCCGGGACCGTCGCGCGCTCCTTGCGCTCGCCGGAGATGTCGACGACCACCCGGCCCTCGTGCATCATGATGAGCCGCGTGCCCACCCGCAGGGCCTGGTCCATGTTGTGGGTGACCATGAGCGTGGTGAGGTGGTGGCGCTCGACGGCCTCGGCGGTGAGGCGCGTGATGAGGTCCGCGCGCTGGGGGTCCAGGGCCGCGGTGTGCTCGTCGAGGAGGAGGATCTTCGGCTCGCTGAAGGTCGCCATGAGCAGCGACAGCGCCTGGCGCTGACCGCCGGACAGCAGGCCGACCTTCATCTTGAGCCGGTTCTCCAGGCCCAGCTCCAGGGACGTGAGCTCGGTGCGGAAGAAGTCCCGCTTCGTGCGGGTGACCCCCAGCCGCAGGCCGCGCGTCTTGCCGCGGGCGTAGGCGATCGCGAGGTTCTCCTCGATCGTCATGTCCGGGGCCGTGCCGGCGAGCGGGTCCTGGAAGACGCGGCCCACGTGCGCGGCGCGGCGGTGGTCGGGCAGGCGCGTGACGTCGTCGCCGTCGACGGTGATCGTGCCCGAGTCGGGGCTGATCCGGCCGGCGACGGTGTTGAGGAGCGTCGACTTGCCCGCGCCGTTGGAGCCGATGACGGTGGCGAACTCGCCCGGCGCCAGGCGCAGGGAGATCCCGGCGAGCGCGACCCGCTCGTTCGGGGTGCCGGGGAAGAAGGTCTTGGTGACCGAGTCGATCGCGAGCATCGTCACTGGCCTCCGGCCGGCGTCGTGGTCGTCGCTGCCGTGCGGCGCAGCGAGCGCAGGGCGCCCACCCGCCGGAACACGCCCCACCGCGGCAGGAGCAGCGCGGTGACGACGAGGACGGCGGAGACGAGCTTCATGTCGTTGGCCTCCAGCCACGGCACCTGGAGGGCGAGCTGGATCACCACCCGGTAGAGGATCGAGCCGAGGACGACGGCGAGCGTCGAGATGACGATGACCCGCGAGCCGAAGACGGCCTGGCCGAGGATGACAGAGGCGAGGCCGGCGATGATGAGGCCGATCCCCATCGAGATGTCGGCGAAGCCCTGGTACTGGGCGACGCCCGCACCCGCGAGGCCGACGAGCCCGTTGGACACGGCCAGGCCGAGGATCTTCGTGCGGTCGGTGTTGACGCCGAAGCTGCGGATCATCGCCTCGTTGTCACCGGTGGCCTGCAGGGCCAGGCCGGTGTCGGTGTGGAGGAACCAGTCGAGGGCGAGCTTCACGAGGAGTGCGATCGCCGCGAAGATCCCGATCGCCGCGGCCCCGCCGAGCAGGCCGTTCTCGCGCAGCGGCGTGATGAGCGTGTCCTCGCGCAGCAGCGGCACGTTGGCCCCGCCCATGATCCGCAGGTTGATCGAGTACAGGCCGATCTGGGTGAGGATGCCCGCGAGCAGCGGGTTGATCCCGCCCTTCGCGTGGAGCAGGCCCGTGATGACGCCCGCCCCCAGCCCCGCCGCGCCCGCGGCGAGCGTGGCGAGGGCCGGGTGGGTGCCGCCCGTGATGAGGACGGCGGCGGTCGCGGCGCCCGTGGTGAAGCTGCCGTCCACCGTGAGGTCGGGGAAGTTGAGGATCCGGAAGGTCAGGTAGACCCCCAGCGCCATCACCGCGTAGATGAGGCCGAGCTCGACGGCTGCGGGTAGTGCGGACACGGGTGCTACTCGATGACGGTGTCGGCGCGCCCGACGAGCTCGTCGGACAGCGTCACGCCCATCCGCTCTGCGGCGGCGGGGTTGACGACGAGCGGCCACTCGGTGAGCGTCTCGATGGGCATCTCGGCCGGGTCTGCGCCGTCCTGCAGGATGCGGACGGCCATCTCACCGGTCTGGTAGCCGAGCTGCTCGTAGTCGATGCCGTAGGTGGCGATCGCGCCACGCTCCACGGTGTCGCCGTCGGCGGACACGAGCGGGATCGACTTCGACTCGGCCACCTGGAGCAGCGCCTCGAAGGACTGGATGACGGTGTTGTCGGTGGGCACGTAGAAGGCGTCGACGTCGAGGGAGTCGGCGGCCTGCTGCACCTCACCGGAGTTGGTGATCGCGGCCGTCTCGACCTCCAGGCCGAGCTCGGCGGCGGCCTCCTGGGCCAGCTCGACCTGCACCTCGGAGTTCACCTCGCCGGAGCTGTAGACGATGCCGACGGTCTGGGCGTCCGGCGCGATCTCGGCGAGCAGCCCGAGCTGCTCGGCGACCGGGTTGAGGTCGCTCGTGCCGGTGAGGTTCGCACCGGGCGCCTCCCAGCTGTCGACGAGGCCCGCGGCCTCCGGCTCGGTGACGGCGGTGATGAGGATCGGGACGTCGGTGATCGCCTGCGCGGCCGCCTGCGCGGTGGGCGTGGCGATCGCCAGGACGAGGTCGTGCCCGGCGGAGGCGAAGCCGCTCGCGATCGAGATGGCGGTGGACTGGTCGCCCTGGGCGTTCTCCTCGTCGTACTCGACGTCGAGCCCGGCGTCCTCGAGGGCGGCCTTGAAGCCGACGAGGGAGGCGTCGAGCGAGGGGTGCGCGGCGATCTGCGTGACGCCGACGGAGTAGGTGCGGGCGTCGTCGCCCGAGCCGGTGCCGTCCTCGGACCCGCCGTCGTCGTTCCCGCAGGCGGCGAGGAGGAGGGCGGAGGCGGCCAGGGCGCCGGCCAGACGGAGGGAGGTGCGCGTCATCGGGAGGTCCTTCCAGGGGCACGTTTTCGCGTCGTCGAAGCGTACTGGACGTGACCGGTATATGAGAACGCCGTCTCAGGCGGTGGGTGACGTGTGGTGTCGGCACCCACGGGTAGGTTGTGGCCATGGTCGCGTACAGGTACCTCGGCAACAGCGGTTTCAAGATCTCGGAGATCGTCTACGGCAACTGGCTCACGCACGGGTCGCAGGTGGAGAACGACGTCGCCACGCGCTGCGTCCACGCCGCGCTGGACGCCGGCATCTCGAGCTTCGACACTGCCGACACCTACGCCAACACCCGCGCCGAGGAGGTGCTGGCCGACGCGCTCGCCGGCGTCCCGCGCCACGAGCTCGAGATCTTCACCAAGGTCTACTTCCCCATCGGGAAGAAGGGCCCCAACGACACCGGGCTGTCCCGCAAGCACATCCGCGACGGCATCGACGGGTCCCTACGCCGCCTGCGCACCGACTACGTCGACCTCTACCAGGCCCACCGCTACGACGTCGAGACCCCGCTTGAGGAGACGATGCAGGCCTTCGCCGACATCGTCCGCCAGGGCAAGGCCCTGTACATCGGCGTCTCGGAGTGGCCGGCGGACAAGCTCCGCGAGGGCCACGCCCTGGCCCGCGAGCTCGGCTTCCAGCTCGTCTCGAACCAGCCGAAGTACTCGATGCTGTGGCGGGTCATCGAGGAGGAGGTCGTGCCGGCCTCCCGCGAGCTCGGCATCGGGCAGATCGTCTTCTCCCCGGTCGCGCAGGGCATCCTCACCGGCAAGTACCGCCCGGGTCAGCCCGTGCCGGAGGGCTCGCGGGCCACCGACGCCGCCGGCGGCGCCCGGTTCATCGACCGCGACGTGCACGACGACGTCCTCCTCACCCGCGTCCAGGAGCTGCGTCCCGTCGCGGAAGAGCTGGGCCTGTCGATGGCGCAGCTCGCCGTCGCCTGGGTGCTGCAGAACTCAGGCGTCTCCGCCGCGATCATCGGCGCCTCGCGCCCCGAGCAGGTCGCCGAGAACGTCGCGGCCTCCGGGGTGGAGCTGCCGGCCGAGGTGCTCACCCGGATCGACGAGATCCTCGGGGACTCGGTCGTGCGCGACCCGTCCCTGACGAACGTCCCGGAAACGCGCTTCGCCTAGGCGCCGGGGAGGATGAGGAGCTCGCGCCCCCACTCGGTGGCGCGCTCCTCCTCCCCGTCGGCCAGCGGCCCCTCGCTGCCGTGGACGGCGAAGTGCTCCGGGGGTGCCACCACCGGCACCTTACGCTGCCGCAGCCGCCGCACGACGGCGCGGGCGGCGCTGCCGGGCAGCTTCGACTCGTGGGTGCGGGTGTCGTAGACGGCGACGGGCACGGTGAGCTCGCCGGCCTCCTCGAGCCACTCGCGGATGCCCGGACGCGGTTCCTCCTCGTCCCCGGCGCGCTCCATCGCCTCGCGGCGGGAGTCCGGCCGGCTGAGACCGAGGACGTGGGTGGGGGCGCCGATGACGAGGAGGTCGGCGTCGACCTCACCGAGCGGCGGGGCGTCCGCGACGTCGAGCACCTCGACGTCGGCGCCGCTGCGCAGCCCCTCGGCCACGGCCCGGGCCACCCGGCCGGTGTTGCCGAAGTGGGACTCGTACACGACGAGCGCCTTCATGTCGTCTCCTCCCGCGGTGGTCCCGTGAGGCTACTGGACGCCTCGCGCCGCGCGCGGGACGATGCCGGGCATGGCGATCGACCCGGACACCAAGGACTGGACGTGGGTGCTGGAGCGCCCGTGCCCCGAGTGCGGCACCGAGGCAGCCGCCCACACCCCGGCGACGACGGCGCAGGTGCTCGAGGACGCCGTCGTGCGCTGGGAGGCGGTGCTGCGCCGCCCCGACGTCGCGCGGCGCCCGGACGAGCGCACGTGGTCACCGCTGGAGTACGCGGCGCACGTGCGGGACGTGTGCGCGGTGTTCCGCGAGCGGCTCCGCCTCATCCTCACCGAGGAGGACCCGACCTTCGCGAACTGGGACCAGGACGCCGCGGCCGTCGCGGGCCGGTACGGCGAGCAGGATCCGGCCGCCGTCGCGGAGCAGCTGGCCGCGAACGCGCGCGCCGTCGGGGCGGACTTCGACTCCGTCGGTGAGGAGCGGTGGGAGCGCGCCGGGCTGCGCAGCAACGGCTCGCCCTTCACGGTGCGCACGCTGAGCCAGTACTTCCTCCACGACGTCCTGCACCACCTGCACGACGTCGGCGGCTGAGTTAGGCCGCCCGCACGAGGAGGACGACGACGTTGGCCAGCGCGATGGCCATCGCGGCGTAGAACGGCGCGCGGCCGGGCCGCCCGAGGGAGACGACGGCGAGCACCCCGGCGCCGGCGAGCACCGCCCACGCCCACGCCGGCACCGGGCCGTCCGGCCCCAGCACGGCGACGGCCGTGCCGGTGAGGAGGACGACGACGGCGAGCACCCCCGAGGCGCGTGCCCCGAGCCGGTGAGGCAGGCCGCGGACCCCGGTGGCGGCGTCGTCGGCGAGGTCGGGCAGGACGTTGACGACGTGCGCGCCCGCGCCGAGGAGACCACCGACGGCGGGCATCCACCACGGCGGCAGCACCGGCGGGTCCAGCGCCAGCCACGGCACCACCGGCAGCGCCGCGAAGGCGACGACGTAGGGCAGCCAGGAGACCACCGTGGACTTGAGGCCGAGGTTGTATGCCCACCCGCCGCCGACGAGGAGCAGGTGCGCCAGCGCTGCGCCCGGCCCGAGCGCGAGGGAGAGGGCGACGGTGGCCGCCAGGGTGAGGCCGAGCGCGACCGCGACCACCCGCGTGCTCAGCGCCCCCGTCGCCAGCGGCTTGTCGGCCCGCCCGACGGCCCGGTCACGGGCGGCGTCGAGGAGGTCGTTGGACCAGCCGATCGACAGCTGGCCGGTGAGCACCGCCAGGCCCACGAGCAGCGTGCCGCCCGGCCCGTGGCCCGCGCCGACGGCCAGCAGCACGGCCAGCGCGGTGACGACGACGGTCGGCGCCGGGTGGCTGGCGCGGGCGAGCGCGGCGATGACGGGCACCCGTGGAGGCTAGCCCGTACTCTCGGCTTGTGACTGAGCTGCTCGCCGTCGAGCCGGTGCTGCCCGAGTACCGCTACTCGCAGGGCGAGCTGACCGACGCGCTCGTCGACATCATCGGCCTGGACGAGCGCGGGGAGCGGCTCATCAGGCGGATCCACGCGGGCTGCGGCGTCGACGCCCGCCACGTGGCCCTGCCGCTCGAGCAGTACGCCGAGCTCCTCGACTTCGGGCAGACCAACGACGCCTTCATCGCCGCGGCCGTCGACCTCGGTGCGGAGGCGCTCACCCGGGCCCTCGACTCCGCGGGGCTGGCCCCGGAGGAGCTCGACCTCGTCGTCTCCACGACCATCACCGGCCTGGCCGTGCCGTCCCTGGAGGCGCGCATCGCCGAGAAGGTCGGGCTGCGGCGGGACGTCGTGCGGCTGCCGATCGTCGGGCTCGGCTGCATGGCCGGCGCCGCGGGGACCGCGCGCCTGCACGACCTGCTGGCCGGCCGGCCGGGCTCGGTCGGTGCGCTCGTCAGCGTCGAGCTGTGCTCGCTCACCGTCCAGCGGGGGGACGCCTCGGGGGCGAACCTCGTGGCGAGCGGCCTGTTCGGCGACGGCGCCGGCGCGGTCGTCGCCACCTCCAGCGGCGTCGCGACGGCGGGGCTGCCGCGGGTCGTGGCCGCCGCCAGCCGGCTCTACCCCGGGACGCAGGACGTCATGGGCTGGGACGTGCGCTCCACGGGGCTGCGGATCGTCCTGGGCGCCGAGGTCCCCGAGCTCGTCCGCGACAACGTGGGGGCCGACGTCGTCGCCTTCCTCGCGGAGCACGGGCTCACCGTCGCCGACGTCGGCTGGTGGGTGTGCCACCCGGGCGGTCCCAAGGTCATCGACGCGCTCGCCGAGACCCTCGGCCTGCCGCTGGAGGCGCTGGCACTGACGACGGAGTCGCTCCGGACGGTCGGCAACCTCTCCTCGGCGTCGGTGCTCCACATCCTCCGGGCGGCGCTCGACGCGCACCCCGCACCCGGCAGCCACGGGCTCATGATGGCGATGGGCCCGGGGTTCAGTCTCGAGATGGTGCTCCTGGAGGCCACATGACGTCGCAGGTCCTGTTCACCGTGCTCATCGGCGCGGTCGCGCTCGAGCGGCTCGCCGAGCTCGTCGTCGCCAAGCGCAACGCCCGCTGGGCCTTTGCCCGCGGCGGGACGGAGAGCGGCGCCGGGCACTACCCGGTCATGGTCGTCCTCCACACCGGCCTGCTCGTCGGCTGCCTCGTCGAGGTGTGGGTCGCCGATCGGCCCTTCGTGCCGGCGGTCGGGTGGGTCATGCTCGCGCTCGCCCTCGGGTCACAGGCGCTGCGCTGGTGGTGCATCACGACGCTCGGGCCGCGCTGGAACACCCGCGTCATCGTCGTGCCGGACCTGCCGCTCGTGGCCCGCGGGCCCTACCGCCACCGGTGGCTGCGCCACCCGAACTACGTCGCCGTCGTCGTCGAGGGCTTCGCGCTGCCGCTCGTCCACGACGCCTGGATCACCGCCCTCGTCTTCACCGTGGCCAACGCCGCGCTCCTCACGGTGCGGATCCGCACCGAGAACCGGGCCCTGGCCACCGCGGTGCCGGCGGGTCGCTGAGGTGGACCTCGTCGTCGCCGGTGGCGGCCCGGCCGGGCTGGCCACGGCACTGCACGCTGCGGCGGCGGGGCTGAGCGTCGTCGTGCGGGAGCCGCGGGCCGGCGTCGTCGACAAGGCGTGCGGGGAGGGGGTCATGCCGGCCGGGGTCGCCCACCTCGCGGCGCTCGGCATCCGGCCCGAGGGCCGGGAGATCGTCGGGATCCGCTACTGCGCACCCGGCCGCAGCGCCGAGACCCGCTTCCGCGGGCCGGCCGGCCGCGGGGTGCGCCGCACCGAGCTGCACCGCGCGCTGCGGGAGGCGGTGCTCGACGCCGGCGTGCGGATCGAGCAGGGCCGGGTCCGCGAGGTACGGAACCAGCCGGGCGGCGTCGTCGTCGACGGCGAGGCGGCGGGCTACGTCGTCGTCGCCGACGGGCTGCACTCACCGCTGCGCCGCGCCCTGGGCCTCGAGGGGCGGACGCCCGGCCCGGCCCGCTACGGGCTGCGGCGCCACGTGCGCCTGGCACCGTGGACCGACCACGTCGAGGTGCACTGGGCCGCCCGCAGCGAGGCCTACGTGACGCCGGTGGCCGACGACGAGGTGGGCGTCGCGATCCTCACCTCCCGGCGCGCGCCCTACGAGGAGCAGCTCGCCGAGTTTCCCGAGCTCCTCGAGCGGCTCGCCGGCGCTCAGCCTGCGTCCACCGTGCGCGGCGCCGGCCCGCTGCGGCAGGCCTCGCGGCGGCGCGTGGAGGGGCGGGTGCTCCTCGTCGGGGACGCCTCCGGCTACGTCGACGCGCTGACCGGGGAGGGGATCAGCCTGGCGCTCGCCCAGGCGGAGGCGGCGGTGCGGTCCGTCGTCGCCGGGGACCCGGCCGGCTACGAGCGGGAGTGGCGCCGCATCGTGCGCCGCCACCGCCTGCTCACCCAGACGCTCCTCACGGTCGGAGCGTCCCCCGCCCGGCCGCTGCTCGTCCCGGCAGCCCAGCGGCTGCCGCGCGTCTTCGCCGCAGCCGTCAACGCCGTCGGCGGCTGAGCGGGCTACCGCTGCTCGACGCGCTCGGTGCCGCTCGGTCGCACGGGTGCGGAGGGCTCGTCGTCCCTGCCGTCCCCGGGAAAGACCGCGACGAGGACCGCGACGACGGCGGTGACGATTCCCAGGGCGACCGTGACGACGAGCATCGCCTTGAGATAGCTGCGCTCGTCGTCGCTGTCCACGTCACCGACACTAGCCGCGCGGCCCTCAGGGGAGCGTGCCGAGCGGCCACCGCTCCCCGGTCGCGCTGTCGATGAGGGCGGCCCGGGCGGCCTGCACCTCGAGCGGCAGGACCGCGTAGGCGACGTCCGCGACCACCGCCAGGTCGACGAGCCGGGCGCGAGGCACCAGGCTCAGGTGCGGCAGCCAGCGGCCGGGCACGTAGTGACGGTGCAGCTCGGCGCCCGTCGCGGTCACGGCCTCCACCACCGCCCGCTGCCGGCGGACGAGCTCTGCGGACGCCGCGGGCACGAGCCAGACGCGGCCGCGCGGCGCGGTGGCGACGGCGCTGAGGTGGAGGGTGAGCGGACCGCCGTCGGGAAGCGTCGCGACGGCGTCGTGGACGGCCGCGACGTCGAAGGACCGGAGCACCGCGTAGGACAGGTGAGGCAGGTGCGCGCCGTGGGTGTGGGTGGCCATGCTCGGCACGCCGGCGGCCTCGACCCGCCGCCACAGCTGCACGAGCGCACGTTCGTCCGCCGGGTCGAGGAGCAGGCAGACGGCGAGTGCCATGGTCGGTCCAGACTACGAGTGCTTGTGCGGCCGTGACGGCGGGGATAGACAGGAGCCATGCCTCTCGTCACCCGTCACCTCCTCGGTCCCGGCCCCACCAACCCCTACCCCGAGGCGACGGCGGGACTCGCCGCGCCGCTGCTCGGGCACCTCGACCCGGAGTTCATCCGCGTCATGGACGAGACCTGCGCGATGCTGCGCGACGTCTGGCAGACCGAGAACGCGCGCACGCTGCCGCTGTCGGCCACCGGCTCGGCCGGCATGGAGGCCGCCTTCGTCAACACGGTGAGCGAGGGTGACGTCGTCGTCGTCGCCGTCAACGGGCTGTTCGGTGAGCGGATGTGCGAGGTGGCCCGGCGCTGCGGCGCCGAGGTGGTGCGCGTGGAGCACGAGTGGGGGCAGCCGGTGGACGTCGAGCGCGTCGCCGCCGCGCACCCCGCCCCGAAGATCGTCGCGATGGTCCACGCCGAGACGTCCACGGGGGTGCGCTCCGACGTCGCCGCTCTCGGGCGGCTCAAGGGCGAGGCGCTGCTCCTCGTCGACGCCGTCACCTCCATCGGCGGCATCGAGCTGCGCGCCGACGAGTGGGGCGTCGACATCGGCTACGCCGGCACCCAGAAGTGCCTCGGCGTGCCGCCGGGCCTCGCGCCCTTCACGATCAGTGACCGCGCCTTCGCGCGGCGGGTCGAGACGCCGCGCTCCTGGTACCTCGACCTCGGGCTCCTCGGCGGGTACGTCGGTGGCACCACTGGCGGGGCTCGCACCTACCACCACACCGCGCCGACGGCGATGGTCGCCAGCCTCCACGGCGGGCTGCGGCGGATCCTCGACGAGGGCCTCGAGGCAGTGTGGACGCGGCACGAGCGCGCCGGCCGACGCCTGCAGGAAGGGCTGCAGGAGATGGGGCTGAAGCTCTTCGCCGCGGAGGGGCACCGGCTGCCCGAGCTCACCACCGTCATCGTCCCCGACGGCGTGGACGCCGCCGCTGTGCGCGGGGAGCTGCTCGAGCGGTACGGGATCGAGATCGGCGCCGGCGCGGGCCGGTACGCGGACACCGTGTGGCGTATCGGACTGATGGGGCCCAACGCCGACGACGCCGCCGTCGCCCTGGTCCTCGCCGCCCTCAAGGACGTGCTGCGCCGCTGAGCGGATGCGGGCGGTGCTGATGTCGGATCGAATGGGACGGGATGAGCACCCCCCTCGAGCAGTACGCCCTCCTGTCCGACCTCCGCACCGGCCCGCTCGTGTCACGCGACGGGAGCATCGACTGGCTGTGCCTGCCGCGGTTCGACTCCCCGGCCGTCTTCTGCGCGCTGCTCGGTGACGAGGACGACGGCCGCTGGCTGCTGCGCGCCGTCGACGGGGAGGTGGTCGAGCGGCGTTATCTGCCGCAGACCTTCGTCCTCGAGACGACGTGGCAGACGCCGACGGGCAGGGCGCGCGTCACCGACTTCCTGCCGCCGAGCACCACCCAGGGTGACCTCGTGCGGAGGGTGGAGTGCCTCGAGGGGGAGGTGGAGGTCGAGCACGACCTGCGCCTGCGCTTCGACTACGCGCGCTCGACGCCGTGGACCCGGCGGGTCGAGCTCGAGGGCGGGACACCGGCCCTCCTCTCGCTGGCCGGACCGGACGGCATCCTCATCACCGGGCCTCTCCTCCACTGGCCCGACGACGCGGACGAGCAGGACGACGCCGGCTCCGTGCAGCCCGGCGCCCACGGCGACGGGGAGGAGGAGGGCACCCGTGCGCCCCGGCTCGAGGGGACCTTCTCCCTGCTTGAGGGCGAGAGCCTCGACTGGGACCTCACCTGGTTCCCCTCCTACGAGGACCTGCCGGAGCCACCCGACGCGGACCGGGCGCTCGCCGAGGCCATCGAGTTCTGGAGCGACTGGGCCTCCCAGCTCGAGGTGCGCACCGACCACACGCAGATGGTCATCCGGTCCCTGCTCGTGCTGCGCGCCCTCACCCACACCGACACGGGCGGGATCGTCGCGGCGCCCACGGCGTCCCTGCCGGAGGACTTCGGAGGGGTCCGGAACTGGGACTACCGCTACACCTGGCTGCGTGACGCGGCCTTCACCATCGAGGTGGCGATCGCGCACGGCCTCACGAAGGGCGCCTCGCTGTGGCGGGACTGGCTGCTGCGCGCCGTTGCCGGCGACGCGGACGACATCAAGATCATGTACGGCCTCGGGGGCGAGCGGGAGCTCACCGAGCTCGAGCTCGACCACCTCGCCGGCTACGAAAACTCCCGCCCGGTGCGGATCGGGAACGGTGCGGCCGACCAGTACCAGGCCGACGTCGTCGGCGAGGTGATGATCGCCCTCCACGAGCTCCGCGAGGCAGGCGTCGCCGAGGACACCTACACGTGGGGGCTGCAGAAGAGCCTGCTGCGCTACTGCGAGAACAACATCGAGCGCAAGGACCACGGCATCTGGGAGATGCGCGGGGACGCGCACTACTTCACCCACGGCCGGGTGATGATGTGGGCAGCCTTCGACCGCGGTGTCCGCGCGGTCGAGGAGCACGGCCACGACGGCCCGGTCGAGCGGTGGCGCGAGCTGCGCGCCCGGCTGGCGGAGGAGATCGAGGAGCACGGCTTCGACCCGGAGCTGGGCTCCTACACCCAGACGTACGACGGCACCGAGGTGGACGCCTCGCTCCTCCAGCTGCCGCACACGGGGTACATCGCCTACGACGACCCGCGCATGCTCGGGACGGTCGCCCGCATCGAGGAGGACCTCCTCGACGCCGAGCACGGGCTGGTGCACCGCTACCGCACCGAGGTGGGGATGGACGGCCTGGAGGGGGAGGAGTACCCCTTCCTCCTGTGCGCGTTCTGGTTGGTGGAGCAGTATGCGCTCAGCGGCCGGGTGGAGGACGCCGAGCGGATGATGGACCACCTCGTCGGCTACTCCAGCGACCTGGGGCTCCTCGCCGAGGAGTACGACCCGGAGAGTGGGCGTCTGGCGGGGAACTTCCCCCAGGCCTTCAGCCACCTCGGGCTCATCCGCGCCGCCGACGCGATCCAGGCGGCCCGCGACTCCGGCTGACGCGGCTGACCGCGGCGGTCCTAGAAGGTCGGCGTGTCCGGTAGGCCCTGCCTGCGGCGGCGCTCGCGGGTCACCCGGCCGCCGGGATGACGGCGGTAGATGTGGCCGCTGGGGGTCACCCACTCGTAGGCGCCGCTGCCCAGGCGACGGAGCCGGAACGCACCGCTGGTCTTGAGGATGTGGTCGTGGGTGCAGAGGTCCTCGAGGCCGAGCATGGAGGTGGTCCCTCCGGCGTTCCACGGGACGATGTGGTCCAGCTGGCAGCCGCGGGCGGGGTGGGTGCAGCCGGCACGGACGCAGGTGCCGTCCCGCAGCCGGATGAGCTCGGCGAGCTCCGCGGGTGGCCGGTAGCGGGTGCGTCCGTGGTCCAGGACGGTGCCGGTGAGTGGGTCGGTGACGATCCGTCGCCACGTCCCGCCGAGTGCCGCGGCCCGGGCGACGGCGGGGGAGATGGGCCCGTAGCCCTCGAGGGTGGCTACCTCGGCCGGCTCGCGGTCGAGGAGGGCGAGCATGGCGTCCTCGTCGGGCAGCGGGGTGAGCTCCGCACCGGAGCTGCCGGCGGGCTTCGCGCGGGTGTCTTCGGCCGGCTTCGACGCCGGTAGGCCGAGCTGTCTGGCGATGTCGGGCGGGAGCAGGACTGAGAGCGGCACGAGGACGCGGATCTGGGCGCGCTGCCCGCCGATGTGGCCCACGGGCATGTGCCAACGGCGTGGCACGCTGCCGGCACTGCCGGGGGGCGGAGCATCCTCGGGCGGCTCGGGCGGCTCGGGCGGCTCGGGCGGCTCGGGCGGCTCGGGCGGCTCGGGCGGCTCGGGCGGCGCTGCGGTGGTGGAGGAACCCACTATGGGCGCACCTGTCCCCTCGGACCGGTGATCGGGTGGGTCGGGAGCAGCCGGATCCGGACCGGTGGTGCCCGGCGACGAGAGCCGGCCGGCGCCACCCTCCTCGGCGGCTGGTGTGGACGGGCCTGGGAGCGCCATCGGTGCTTCGGCCGCGGAAGTCTCCTCGACCGCTGAGGTGCTCGGCACCATCGTGTCGTCCGAGGGGCCGCTCGGTGCCGGCGAGGGGTCGCGTTCAGGTACCGCTGGCCGGTCGGGCGCCGGCTCGGGTGCGGCCGGTCCGTCGGGCACCGGCTGCTCAGTGGCCACGGTGGCGCCTGGCGGCAGTCCGACGTAGCCGAGCTCGAGCGCGGTGTGGCCCATGAGGGAGAGGATGTCCGCGCGGAGCTGGT
>NZ_JACSPO010000030.1 GCF_014837105.1 Oceanitalea stevensii
CCTGCGGCCGCGCCTTCGGTGGCATGTTCGAACCCACCGGCGAGCTCCTCGACCGCGGTCTCATCGACTGGCCCCGAGCCCAGGCCATCGTCACCAGGCTGCTGGACCTGCCCGCCGAGGTCGCCATGGCCGCCCAGTGGGAAGTCCTGCCGAAGGCCCCGGGCCGCACTCTGCGCCAGCTCAACGACGACCTCGACAAGGCCGTCATCGCCGTGGACCCCGACTCCGCCGACGACCGCCACAAGACCGCCCGCCAGAAGCGCTGCGTCTACCACCCCCGTCCCCTGCCCGACGGCATGGCCCTCCTGTCCGCCCGCCTCCCCGCCGCCGACGCCATCGCCATGGACCTGGCCCTGGACGCCTCCGCCAGAGCCGCCAAGAACACCGGCGACCCCCGCACCCTGGACCAACTCCGAGCCGACAGCCTCGCCCTCATGGGCCACACCGCCCTCACCCTCGGCTTCATCGGACCCCAGGCCCACCTCCACTGCCCCTGCGGCTGCCAAGAC
>NZ_JACSPO010000031.1 GCF_014837105.1 Oceanitalea stevensii
CGCGGTCGAGGGCGTCGAGTACGTCGTCGACGGTGAGGTCGTCGAGGCCGGCGAGTACGACGGCGCCGGCACGGTGACCGTCACGGCCCGCCCGGCCGAGGGCTTCGTCTTCCCCGAGGGCGCTGTCGCCTCGTGGACGCACACCTTCTCCGCGGACGGCGGCGAGCCCGAGCTCGTCGAGGTGACCCCCGCGGCGGTCGTCTTCGCGGACGGTCCGGGAGCCGACAACGACACGGTGATGATCCCCTCCGTGGTCGGGGTCGAGTACCTCGTCAACGGTGAGGTCACCGCCGCCGGCACGCACCCGGCGTCGGGCACCGTCACGGTCGTCGCCCGCGCCCTGGACGGCTACGTCCTGGCCGAGGGCGCCACGGCGGAGTGGGTGCTCACGTTCACCACCGACGGCGGGCTGCCCCCGGCGCCGGACCGTCGCTCCGCGGAGTTCCACCTCTCGAACTCCTGGCGCGGCTCCACCGACGTCCACTTCATGTACGGCCGCTGGGCCGA
>NZ_JACSPO010000003.1:0-196573 GCF_014837105.1 Oceanitalea stevensii
TCGGGGTACTTCCTCGGTGCTGCCATGACTCTCATCCTCCATGGATTGAGAGCCTCCACCAGACCCGGGGCGATTCATGCGCACCGCGGCTTGTGCGGATGGCTGACATGCACCGTGTCCGGCGGCGGCTGGGGCCGATCGGTCAGGCGCCCAGGTGCTCGACGAGGAATGCGACGGCGGACTGGAGGGCAGGCGATGGGTCTACGCCTGCGAAGCAGTGCTCGCCGCCCGATACGAGTTCGAGGCGCACCGGTGCGCCAACGCGCGCCAGTGCGGCAGCAAGACGTTCACTGTGCCCACGGGGAACGAGGGTGTCCTCCATGCCGTGCAGGAGGAGCATCGGCGGTGCGGCGCGGTGCACGTGACTGACCGGTGACGCGGCCCGGGCGACATCGACCACGTCAGCAGCACGCAGTCCCAGGAGGAGATCCTCCGGGTACGGGCCCGCCCAAGGCTCCTCCCCGGTTCCGTCCGGGCCATCAGGACCAAAGGCGAGGAGATCCGTCACGGGATACATCGGCGCCGCGGCCGCGACCTCGCTGCTCGGGCCCACCACGCTGCGGTCGGTCGGAGCGACCGGGCTGCCGCCGGTGAGTGCGACGAGAGCCGCGAGGTGGCCTCCGGCGGACTCCCCAGAGACACCGATGCGGTCCGGGTCGATACCAAGCGGACCGGCATGGTGACGAAGGAAACGGATCGCGGCCTGGGCGTCTGCGAGCTGCGCGGGATAGCGCGACTCACCCGAGAGCCGATAGTCGATCGTCGCCACCGCCATACCCGACGCGACCAGCAGCCGGAACCAGTGGTCGTCCTGCCCCCAGTTCCCCGGCGGGAACCGTCGGTCACCCTCCCGCCACGCGCCGCCGTGGATCCAGACCACGCACGGCACAGGACCGCCACGTTCGCTCGGCAGATGCACGTCCATGAGGAGCGGGCGAAAGCCGAGCGGACACGCGTACGTGACCGAGTCGAGGACCAGGCGGTCGTCCGTCGCGCGCGGAGACGGTAGGGGCGGGAGCTCAGGAACGATCGTCGAAACAGGAACCACAGGCGGCGTAGATGCTCCCGAGGGCATTCGCGTCATCTCCTGCATCTTCCGCAGTCTCCCTTTTCGACCGACTCTTCGGCGCCCTGCTCCCTCGCTCGCCTCGGCATCAACCGTAAACCTCCGACGCCACCCGAGGGGAACCCGTCGACCGCTGTCCGCGAGTATGACCACGCGGACGGAGACGAACACCAACACACCGCTCATCGGCATGAGCGAGTGCTAGACGCCGAAGGGCGTCACCACAAGCCGGGCTGCTTGCGCTACACGTCGCAGTTGTCGCCCGGCGCGTAGGGATGGACGTCGTTGCCCCTACGCCGGCCAGTTCGTCAGCCGTTGGGTGAGGCTGGCGAGGTACTCGGGCGGCCCGGCCTCGACGAACCACAGCCAGAGTTCGGCGGCATGGACCGGCGTCCACGCCATGACGTCAGCGCGGTCCGCGCCGTATCCGTCGACGAGTGCATCGAAGGAGCGCGGGTCGTTGAGCGATGCTCCCCAAGCTGCGCGAGACAGCTCTCTCAGCGGATCTCCGATGTGCGCGGCCTCCCAGTCGACGACCCCAGTGATCTCCGTGTCGGTGACCAGAAGGTTGCCATTCGTCCAGTCCCCGTGGCAGAACACCGGGCGGTGGGCGGGAGGGATCCGGAGCGGGAGCGGTGGGCCGCCGGCATCGCGGTAGCGGCGAATGATCAACTCGTCGTCAGGGGCCTTCGGCAACCCCGCAGGTAGCGGCATCTGGTGAAGCTGCCGGAGCAGGCCTGAGGATGCAGTGAGCCCGTCCAGCTGTCGCTGGGCATCGAGGCGGTCGAGTCGCTCACCTGGCAGGTATGTCATCAGGATCGACCCGGGTGCGACCTCGACCAGCGCCGGGACCGGTAGACCGCTCCCGGCGAGCGCGCGCAACGCACCCACCTCTGTGTCGTGGCGGAGCGGATCAGCCATACGCTTCTCCACCAGCTGCCGGCGGCTCCTGTTCACCAAACGAACGTGACCGACCGCACCCTGCAGCATGCTCCCATCCTGCCCGACAGCACCCACCCTCACCTCGACGGGGTCGGTGTCCCCCGTGCTGTGTGTGCTGCTCCCAGTGGATGCCCGAGAGGTGGTGCCGATCGTCTCGGTCGTGGTGGTGGGCCGGCGTGCGCGCGCAGTGCGCTTCCTCCCAGTGCTGGCTTGCCGCCTCCAGAGCCCTTGACGTGGCGGCGATGACTCCCCGGTCCCGGCACGGTCGGTAGTTCCACATCCACCGCCCGAGGAGGACCCATGCCGACGACGACCTTCGACGCCCGCTTCAGCGACCCCGACGCCGGGCCGCTGCCCTGGGAGCGCACGCTCGCGCTGCTGCGCGACGCGGAGCTCTACTGGTTCACCACCGTGCGCCGTGACGGCCGCCCGCACGTCACCCCCGTGGTCGGCGTGTGGCACGGCGAGGGCCTGTGCGTCGTCACCGGCACGGGCGAGCAGAAGGCGCGCAACCTCGAGTACGCCGACGCGGTCACGGTGACGACGGGTCGCAACACGTGGGCGAGCGGCACCGACGTCGTCGTCGAGGGGCACGCGGCCCGCGTCCGCACGGGCCTCGGTGACGTGGCCGCGGCCTTCCTCGCCAAGTACGGGGAGGCGTGGCGCTTCGAGGTCGAGGGCGAGGGTTTCGCCGCGCCGGGCGGCACCGCGTGGGTGGTGCGCGTGCGCCCGGAGCGGGTGATCGCCTTCGCCAAGGACCCGCACGGGCAGACGACGTACCGGTTCGCGCCCGCGTGAGCGGTGCCGGTGGGCCGGGGCTCGCAGCACCCGCGTCCGGAGGCCGTTGCCACCGGGCGCCGGGGACGGCACGCTCGACGAGTGACCGTCCCGCCAGCCTCCGGCCGAGCCGCGCGCTCGTGGCTCTGGGTCGCGTGCGCCGCCGGGCTGGTCCACGCGGGGTTCAGCGCCTCATGGGCGCTCGGCGGGGAGTGGCTGCTCGGGACCGTCGGGCAGTGGGCGGTGGACCTCCGCCGGTCGTCACCCGTCACCGCCGCCTGGGGGCTGGCGGGCATCGCACTGGTCAAGGGCCTCGCAGCGCTCGTGCCCGTCGCCGTGGACACGGGCCGGCTCCCCGGCCGGCGGCTGTGGCGCGGGCTGAGCTGGGCCGGAGGTGCCGGGCTCCTCGTCTACGGAGGGGTCAACCTCGTCGTGAGCAACGCCGTCCTCGCCACCCGCGACCCCGCCGAGTACGACCGCGCGGCGATGGTCGGCCACGCCTGGCTGTGGGACCCGCTGTTCGCCCTGTGGGGCGGCGCGCTGCTCACGCACCTGTGGCTCTCCCGGCCGGGCCGGGCGGAGGCTCAGCGCAGGCGGGCGGCGACGTCGGGCATGGCGGCGCAGTAGTCCTCGACCAGCTGGCGGGCCACCTCGGTGGAGTCGACGAGCGGGTGGTTGGCGAAGGCGCGCCAGGCGAGCTCGCGCGAGCCCTCGTCCAGCGCCCGCAGGACGAGCTGCTCGCTCGCCTTGACGGTCGTGATGAGACCGGCCATCTCCCCGTCGAGCGGCGCGACGGCGTGGGGGCGGACGGCGCCGCGCTCCACCGTGCACGGCACCTCGAGGACCGCGGCGGCGTCGAGCTGGGGCACGAGGAGCCGGCCCTCGCCGAGGGAGTCGTTGCCGACCCCGAGGATCATCGTCGCGGCCTCACCGGTGGCCAGGCCGGTCATGAGGTCGAGTGCGACCTCTTGGTAGCCGCCGCCCTCGACGTCCTCGGCGCGACGGCCGTGACGCTCCTCCTCGGGGCGCGACTCGTTCATGTAGCTCGACTCGCGGTCGTGCCGGGTCGCGTCCCAGATCTCCAGGGCGCGGTCGGGCGCGGCGGCCGCCTCGCGGTAGAAGGCGCTCTGCTGGGCGTCGAGGTACTCCCCGCGGGTGGGCTCCCCGCCGGTGATCCGCTCCATCGCCTCGCGGTGGCGGTAGTAGTAGAAGAGGTACTCGTTGGGGATGGCGCCGATCGCGCGCACCCAGTCGAAGCCGAAGAGGCGTGCCTCCTCCATGTGGTCCAGCCGCTCGTCGGAGGCGAGCAGCTCGGGCAGGACGTCACGCCCGTCGACCATGAGGGTGCGCAGCCAGCCGAGGTGGTTGAGGCCCACGTAGTCGAAGTCCACGCGCCGCGGGTCCTGGCCGAACACGCGCGCGGCACGTCGCATGAGCCCGATCGGGGTGTCGCAGATGCTCACGACGCGGTCGCCCAGCACCCGGCGCATCGCCTCGGTGAGGATCCCGGCCGGGTTGGTGAAGTTGATCGTCCACGCGTCGGGGGCGTGGGTGGCGATCTCCTGGGCGAGACCCAGCGCGTGCGGCACGGTGCGCAGCGCGTAGGCGAGCCCACCCGGGCCCACGGTCTCCTGCCCGAGGACGCCGAGGCGCAGCGCGGTCCGCTCGTCGACGATCCGTCCCGCCGTCCCGCCGATGCGGATCGCGGAGAAGACGAAGTCGGCTCCGGTCAGGGCGTCGGCGAGCGTCGTCGTCGTGTGCACCCGCGGGGGCCGGGCGAGGGACGGGGCGAGCTGGGCGAGGACGCTGCCGACGACGTCGAGCCGCTCGGCGGAGACGTCGTAGAGCCACAGCTCGTCCACGCGCAGCCGCGCGTCCCCCGCCGAGAGGGCCTGGAAGATCTGGGGGACGCGGAAACCGCCGCCGCCGATGACCGTGAGCTTCACGCTGTGATGACCTCCGTGCCGCTGGAGCTGAGGGCGTCGAGCCCGGGTGAGCTCGACGTGGGACTGGTGACGAGGGTGGTGATGCGCTCGGGCCCGCAGACCGCGAGCACACCGGACCCCGGGAACTTGTCGTCGTCGGCGACGAGGACGCGCCGCTCGGACGCCGCGAGGATGGCACGTTTGACCGGCACCTCGATGCTCGTGGAGTCGAGCACGCTGCCGTCGTCGCGCACGCCGCTCGTGCCGAGGAAGCCGATGTCGGCGGTGATCTGGCCCAGCGCCTGCTCGGGGAGGGAGCCGACGAGGGAGTGGTACGAGCGGCGCAGCACCCCGCCGAGCACGACGAGCTCGACCACCGGGTCCTCCCGCAGCTCGTCGACGACGGCGAGGGAGGCGGTGACGACGGTGACGCGGCGCCCGCGCAGGTGCCGGGCGACCTGGGCGACCGTCGTGCCGATGTCGAGGACGACGATGTCGTCGTCCCGCACGAGCGCGGCGGCCCGCGCGCCGATGCGCTGCCGGCCGGCGGCACGGTCCCCGGCGACCGCCTCGAAGGGCCGCGCGTCGGGCTCGGCGGCGCCGCCACCGCGGACACGTTGGAGACGACCCTGCTTGCTCAGTAGGTTGAGGTCCCGGCGGATCGTCGACGTGCTCACCCCGAAGCGTGCGGCGAGGTGCCCGACGGCGACCTCACCGTGGTCGTGCAGCTCGGCCAGGATCGCGTCCCGGCGGGTCGTGGTGAGCACGCAGTTGACATTAGCAGGATCATGCAGAACCGGGCAGGAGTGTGCATAGAATGTCCGAACATGGAATCGGACGAGAGGCCGACGGACGAGGGGGTCCGAAGCCGGGAGGAGCAGGCGTGACCGACGAGACCGCGGAGGCGCCGGAAGGCAGCGTGCTGGACGTGTTCCTGTCCGGACCGCTCTTCCTCGACGTCGTCTTCTCCGGCCTGCCCACCCCGCCGCGGCCCGGCACCGAGGTGTGGGCCAGCGGCATGGGCTCCCTGCCCGGCGGCATCGCCAACCTCGCCGTCGCGACGAGCCGCCTGGGCCTGTCCACCGGCCTGGCCACGGGTTTCGGCGGCGACGTCTACGGGCGGTGGTGCTGGGACATCCTCTCCGACGAGGCCATCGACCTCTCCCGCTCCACCCGGATCGCCTCCCACCACACCTCGGTGACCGTGTCCCTCGCCTACGACGGCGACCGGTCGATGATCACCCACGGCCACGAGCTCCCGATGAGCTACGACGACCTCATCGGCGACCCGCCCCCGGTGCGCGCCGTCATCATCGACCTCGACGACGAGCGGGCCCAGGAGCGCTGGTGGCGCCGGGCCCGTGCCGCGGGGGCACGGGTCTTCGCGGACCTCGGCTGGGACCCCTCGGAGAAGTGGGACGCGAGCCGGCTGGCCGCCCTCGAGGACTGCTACGCCTTCCTCCCCAACGCCGCCGAGGCCATGGCCTACACCCGCACGGACGACCCCCGCGCGGCCGCACGCGCCCTGGCGGACCGCGTGCCGCTCGTCGTCGTGACGATGGGCGCGGACGGGGCCGTGGCCATCGACTCCGAGACGGGGGAGGAGACCCACGTCCCCGCGCTGGACGTCGCGGCCATCGACCCCACGGGCGCGGGTGACGTCTTCCTTGCCGCCTTCGCCCGCGGGTCCCTGGCGGAGTGGCCGCTGGAGCAGCGGCTGCGCTTCGCGGCCCTGTGCTCGGGGCTCGCCGTCCAGGAGTTCGGCGGGTCGCTCGCGGCCCCCGGCATCGGGGACCTCCACGACTGGTGGCAGCGCCTGGACGCCGCCCGCACCGCGGGCGAGCCGGACGCCACCGCCCTGCACGACCACTACCGTTTCCTCCCGGACGTGCTACCGGCCCGGCCCGGCCGCGTGACCCGCCGGGCGGAAGCGACCTTCGCGCTCGAGTCCGACCTCTGAGCGAGTATCAACGGGGATCACCGGGCGGTACCCACCACCGCCCACGACGAAGGAGAATCAGCACCATGAGCCCACTACGAAACCGCCGCTCCACCGGCGTCGTCACAGCTGCCGTGGCGACTCTCGCGCTCGTCGCGGCGTGCACCCCCGGAAGCGGCGGCAACGACGACGAGACCGAGCCCGCCACCGACGGCGCCACGGCGAGCGAGGAGGTCGTCACCGACATCTCCGAACTCGGTGACGTCACGCTCGTCGTGTGGGACCAGGAGGTCCGCGGCGGCCAGAACGAGCAGATCGAGCAGCTCAACGCCGCCTTCATGGAGGAGTACCCGAACGTCACGATCGACCGGGTCACCCAGTCCAACGACGACCTCACCACCACCCTGCGGCTGGCGCTCACGGGCGAGGACGCCCCCGACGTCACCCAGGTGAACAACTCGCGCTCGCAGATGAGCCAGTACGTCGCCGCGGGCCAGCTGCTCAACCTCGACCCCTACGCCGAGGCCTACGGCTGGGAGGACCGCTTCCCGGACTCGGTGCTGCAGAACACCCGGTACTCCGAGGACGGCGTCACCTTCGGCGAAGGCTCCGTCTGGGGCCTGCCGCAGGTGGGCGAGGTCGTCGGCATCTACTACTCCAAGTCCAAGCTCGAGGAGCTCGGGCTGGAGCTGCCCGAGACGTGGGCCGACTTCGGCGAGCAGCTCGGCACCATCGCCGAGGCCGGCGAGACGCCCATGCTGCTCGGCAACCTCGACCAGTGGCCCGCCGCCCACGTCTTCGGCCCCATCCAGGGCGCGCACGTGGACCCCGAGGAGATCCGGGCGCTCGGCTTCGGCAACGAGGGCGCGAGCTGGGAGACCGAGGAGAACCGCGCCGCCGCCGAGGAGCTGCAGTCGTGGATCGAGGCCGGCTACTTCAACGAGGGCTTCAACGGCGCCGACTACGACGCCGTGTGGCAGTCCTTCACCGAGGGCGCCGGGGTCTACCTCATGGCCGGCTCGTGGATCGGCCCGGACGTCGAGGCCGCCATGGGTGAGGACGCCGGCTTCATCGCCCCGCCGCCCGCCGAGGCAGGCGCCGGCAAGGTGACGACCGGAGGCACCGGCATCCCCTTCGCGGTGACCGCGAACTCCGAGAACCCCGACGTCGGTGCCGCGTACATCGACTTCATCACGAGCGAGGACGCCATGGCCGTGCTCGCCGAGACCGGCAACATGCCCGTCGTCGAGACCGCCGAGCACATGCCCGAGGCCGGCCTGCAGGCCGACATCTACGCCGCCTACGGCGAGGTCACCGAGGACGGGGCGCTCGTGCCCTACCTCGACTGGGGCACGCCGACGATGAGCGACACCCTGGGCCAGTCCCTCCAGTCGTTCATGGGCGGCCAGCTCGACGTCGACGGACTGCTCGCCGCGCTCGAGGCCGACTACAGCGAGTTCGTCGCCTCGGCGGAGTGACATGACGGCCCAGCCCAGGGGCATCGTCGCGCCCGTCCCGCGGGCGGCCCGCAAGGGTCGCCCGCGGGGGCTGGGCCGTTTCGGTCTCACCCCCTACCTCTTCCTCGCCCCGGCCTTTGTCGTCTACGCGGCCTTCCTCCTCTACCCGCTCGGCCGGGCCGTGCAGATCTCCCTCTACGACTGGGACGGGCTGAGCCTGGCCACCTTCGTGGGCCTGGACAACTACGTCGACGTCCTCACCGACGAGCGGCTGCGCGAGTCCTTCTGGCACGCCCTCGTCCTCATCTTCTTCTTCTCGGTCCTGCCGCTGTGCATCGGCCTCGTCCTCGCGGCGCTCCTCGTGCGCGCCCAGGTGCGCGGCCTGCCGTTCTTCCGCACCGTCGTCTTCCTCCCGCAGGTCATCGCCATGGTCGTCGTCGCCGTCGCGTGGCGGCAGATCTACGCACCGGACGGCCCGCTCAACGGCGTGCTCGACGCCGTCGGGCTCGGCTCCCTCACCCGGGCCTGGCTCGGGGACTTCACGTGGACGCTGCCCGCCGTCGGCTTCGTCGGCACCTGGGTCTCCACCGGCCTGGTCACCGTGCTCCTCATGGCCGGCATGGCCCGCGTCCCCCAGGACCTCTACGAGGCCGCGACCCTCGACGGCGCGGGCGCGGTCCGCACGTTCTTCGCCATCTCCGTGCCGTCGGTGCGGGCGGAGATCGTCGTCGCGCTCACCCTGACGATCATCGCGGCGCTCAAGACCTTCGACCTCGTCTACGTCACCACCCGCGGCGGGCCCGGCACGTCGACGACGGTGCCGAGCTACGAGGTCTACCGGCGTGCCTTCATGGAGGGGCGGGTGGGCTCGGCGGCCGCCGTCGCCGTCGTCCTCACCATCCTCATCTTCGGCATCAACCTGCTCGTCAACCGCATCGGGGAGCGGGAGCGATGAGGGTCTCCACCGGGGAGCGCCTCGGCAACTACGTCATCCTCATCGGCTTCGCGCTCTTCGCGCTGGCGCCGATCGCCACCATCCTCACCACCGCGCTCGGCCCGGAGACGCCGCAGGACGCCGAGACCGGCGGCCCGGTCCACTGGGAGAACTTCGCCAGGGCGTGGGAGCAGGGCAAGTTCGGCGAGTACATGACGAACTCGGTCCTCGTCGCCGCCATCGTCGTCACGAGCGCGGCGCTGCTGTCGATCATGGCCGGCTACGCGCTGGGCGCCTTCGTCTTCCCCGGCTCCCAGGTGCTCTTCTACGTCTTCCTCCTCGGCATCATGGTCCCGGCCGAGGCGATCATCGTCCCGCTCTTCTTCGACTTCCAGGCCCTGGGGCTGACCAACACGCTCTGGGGCATCGCGCTGCCGCAGATCGCCCAGTCCGTCGCCTTCGGCACCTTCTGGATGCGGGCCTACTTCCGCGGGGCCAACCGCTCGATCATCGAGGCGGCCCGGCTCGACGGCGCGGGGCACCACCGCGTCCTGTGGCAGGTCCTGCTGCCGGTGGCGCGGCCCGCCGTCGTCACCCTCGTCCTGCTCACCTTCATGTGGACGTGGAACGAGTTCCTCATCCCGCTCGTCATGTCGCCCAACGCCCAGCTGCGCACCGCGCCCCTCGGCCTGGCGCTCTTCCAGGGCCAGTACACGCAGGGCACCGTGCTCCTCGCGGCCGGTGCCGTCCTCGTGGCGCTGCCGATGGTGATCCTCTATCTCTTCCTCCAGCGCCACTTCATCCGCGGCATGCTCGAGGGAGCGGTCAAGGACTGAGCAGGTGCTTGCACAAGTGAGCACCACGTCGTTAGGTTGTCCGCACAAAGTCCAGTGATGGGCGTCACGCGCAGACGACGTCGTCTGCTCGACGAGGAGGTAGTCGTGAAGAGAGGCATAGCCGCCGCAGCGCTCGCGGCGCTGGCACTGGGGGCGTTCGTCCCGACGGCGTCGGGTGACGAGACGCCACCGCTCACGGTGGACGAGCCCTCGATCTCCACCGAGGTCTCACCGAACAAGATCGACGTCATGGGCATCTGGGCCCACCCCGACGACGACGCCGGCTTCACCACGCCCTGCGGCGTCTGGAACGACAAGTACGACGTCCAGTGCGGGATCATCATGCTCACCCGCGGCGAGGGCGGGTCGAACTCGGTCGGCGACGAGGCCGGCCCCGCGCTCGGCCTGCGGCGCGAGAACGAGGACCGCGCCTCCCACTACCGCTCCGGCACCGTCGACATCTACAACATCGACGCCGTCGACTTCTTCTACAACACCAGCGCCGCCCTCACCGAGGAGGTGTGGGGCTCCGAGCGCATCCAGCGCCAGGTCGTCCACGTCATCCGCCAGACGCAGCCCGAGATCCTCACCGGCTTCTCGCCCTCCCTCGCGGTCGGGCACGGCAACCACCAGTACGCCGGCCGGGTGGTCTGGGAGGCCGCGCAGATGGCCGCCGACCCCACCGCCTTCCCCGAGCAGCTCACCGGACCGGACGCCGTCGACGTCTGGCAGGTCAAGATGATCACCTCCGGCGCCGGCACCCAGGGCGAGGGCGGCACGAACGGGCCGAGCTGCAACGCCGGCTTCGTGCCCGCGCCGACCAACCCCTTCACCGTCGTCGGGACGTGGAGCGGCTACCTCTCCCCGTACACCTGGCTGCCCGGCAACGTCCAGGGCCAGGAGCCGGGGACCGCGCAGACGTGGGCGCAGGTGGGCCGTGAGGGCAACCGCGCGCACCCCACCCAGGCGCGCGTCAAGCACACCGGGATCTGGGACCCGCAGTGCCTGCGCTACGGCATCGCCGAGTCCCAGGTGCCCTTCCAGCCGAACGGCTCGCCCGAGAACGCCCGCGACGACGCGATCCTCTTCGGCTCCGTCATCGCCGACCCGGGCGGCATGCCCCTCGGCTCGACCTTCTCCTTCGACATCGCCGACAACTTCCAGGCACCGGGCGTCCCCTTCGACGTCACGGTCGAGAGCCAGGCCGGGGCCGGCACCGTCGCCGCCGGCGACGTCACCCTCGACGTCCCCTCCGGCTGGGACGTCAGCGAGCCGCAGCGGCTCGGACCGATCAGCAGCGAGGCCGAGTCCAGCGTGACCTTCGAGGTGACGCCGTCCGAGGACGCCGCCACCGGGCGCTACCGCCTCGCCGCACGCTTCGCGAACGGCAGCGTCACCGCCTACAACGACACCCGCGTCGACATCGTCCCGGGCGTCGAGGGCCGCTTCGAGCGCTGGGGCAACTTCGCCGAGTACGAGGACTGGGCCGAGAGCTTCACCCACGTCGCGGGCCGGTCCTCCGCGGTGAGCCGCATCGGCGCCGGGGAGTCGGTGACCGTGCCCGTCGTCGTCACCAACCGCACGACCACCGCGCAGGACGGTGAGGTGACGCTCGCGGCGCCCGCGCCGTTCGACGTCGAGCCCGCCTCGGTGGCCTACACCGACCTCGCCCCGGGGGAGCAGACGACCGTCGAGCTCACCGTCACCCACACCGACCCGGCGGCTGCCGGGGGAGTGACGGCCGACCTCACCATCTCGACGACGGCCGACCCGGCCGGCTCGACGAGCAGCGAGACGCTCCAGATGTACGTCGTGCCGACCACCGTCATCCCCGAGGCCGCTGACGCACCCGCCGTCGACGGCGAGGAGGACGCCGGCTACGGCGAGCCCATCGACATCGGCCGCCGCTGGGAGGGCGCGGCGTGCGAGCCCGACGGCACCGACTGCGGCGCCGGCAGCTACGCCCGGCTCGCGTGGTCCGGCGACGACCTCTACGTCCTCGCCCACGTCGTCGACGACGTCGCGAGCGCGGCGGCCACCCCCGAGCGCTGCTTCGGGCACTGGCTCGTCGACTCCGTCGAGGTGCTCCTCGACCCGCAGGCGACGTCGCGGGACACCTCGACGACCTTCAAGTCCGGGATCATGCCCTTCACCGACGACCCCTCGGGGGCGGCGGGCAACGGCCCCGACGGGCCGTGCTGGAGCCGTGACGCCGACGCCCACCAGGGCTTCTCCTCCGGTCCGCTCGCGGACACGGTCGAGGAGGCGCCGAACTCCCCGGGCCAGGAGGTCGCGGTGACCGTGACCCGCGGCGCGGACGGCAGCTACGAGGGCGGCTCCTACACCGTGGAGACGAAGATCCCGCTCGAGAACCTGCCCGCCGCCGTCGGCCCGACGAGCGCGGTGCCGACCGGTGACGCGGCGACGAACGACGTCGACCCGCAGTTCCTCGGTCTCAACGTCACGCCCTACGACTCGGACAACCAGGACTTCATCGGGGAGACGCGCACGGCGTGGTCGCCCTTCGGCAGCCAGCAGTCCGAGCCCTACCGGTGGGGCCACGCCTACCTCGACGGCTACGAGCCGCCGGCGGACCGGCCCACCGAGCCGTCCGACCCGATCATCCCCGACACCGCGCTCATGGGCGTGGAGTCACCGCAGACGATCTACCAGTCCGCGGTGCGCGGGGTGACGATCTCGGGCCTGCCCGCGAGCCACGGGCTCACGGTCTCCGACGTCGAGATCGGCAACCCGTCGGTCACGCTGTCGCTCGACGCGACCGAGGCCGGGACCGTCCGGGCCTTCGTGTGGCAGGGTGACCTCGGCATGGTGCCCGTCTGGGTGTCCAGCTGCGAGGGTGACGAGCTCGGCTTCTCCGCCTGCTCGGAGGAGGATGGTGCCGCGGCGCCGTGGGCGCCCGACATGGGCGGCCGTCTCCTCGGGGCCGGGGCCACGGACGTGGCGCCGGGGACCGACACGCTCACCGTGGAGATCGGCGACGACGCGCTCGACGCGCTGCGCGCCGACGGCTCGGTGCTCGTGTCCTTCCAGGCCGCCGACGGTGGGGTCAACGCGTGGTACTTCCCCGTGATCGAGGGGGAGATCCCCACCGAGGAGCCCACGGAGGAGCCCACCGAGGAGCCGACGACCGACGAGCCCACGCAGGAGCCGACGTCACCGGCCCCGACCGACGGGCCGACGACGCCGGGTGACCCGACGACGCCCCCGGCCGCCGGCGGTCCGCTGCCGTCGACCGGTGCGGACGTCGGGACGGTGGCCCTCGTCGCCGTCCTGCTGGCCCTCGCCGGCGGCGCCGTGGCCCTCGTGACCCGCCACCGCCGCACCCGCTGACCACCCCCTACCGCCGACAGCTGAGTTGTTCCTGGCTGTCGGCGGTAGGGAAGCGTCACCCGGCGACACCCCCACCTCCTTGTCGCCGACAGCTGAGTTGTTCCAGAGGATCGCGGCTCTCGGGGGCCGCGGCAGTAACAACTCAGCTGTCGGCGGTGGGGGGAGGGGCGAGGGGTGCCTCGCGGCGTCCCACCCCCACCTCCTTGTCGCCGACAGCTGAGTTGTTCCAGAGAATCGCGGCTCTCGGTGGGCCGCGGCAGTAACAAGTCAGCTGTCGGCGGAGGGGGGGGAGGGAGTGGGCGAGGGGTGCCTCGCGGCGTCCCACCCCCACCTCCTTGTCGCCGACAGCTGAGTTGTTCCTGACGGTCGCGGCTCCCGGCGGGCGGCGGCAGTAACAAGTCAGCTGTCGGCGGTGGGGGGGAGGGGGCGAGGAGGTGGGCGAGGCTACCGAGCGAGGAGGGTGGTCTGGAAGGTGTAGCGGGAGGCGCGGTAGATGTGACGCCCGAACTCGACGACCGTGTCGCTGTCCGCGATCGCCAGCCGCTCCATCGTGAGCACCGCAGCTCGGGCCGGCTCCATGAGGGTCCGTGCCTCCGCGGCCGTGGCCTGCCGGGCGCCGATCGTCTGGTGGGCCAGCCGCAGCCGCACCCCCCGCTCACGCAGGGCGGCGTACAGGCCGGCCCGCTCGAGGTCCGCGCGGGAGGGCGCGAGCTCGGCCCGCACGTAGTTCGTCATGAGGGCGAGCGGCTCGCCGTCGGCGTAGCGCAGGCGCCGGACGACGACGACGTCGGTCCCCACCTCGATCTGCAGCCGCCCGGCGATCTCGTCGTCGGCGGGACGCAGCTCGTGCTCGAGGACCTCGGTGCGCGGCTCACGGCCGGCCGCCGCGAGGTCGTCGTGGAGGCTGGTGAGCTCCACGGAGCGGCGGATGAGCTCGGGCGCCACCTCCGTGCCCACCCCGCGCTTGCGCACGAGCATCCCCTTGTCGACGAGCTCCTGCAGGGCCCGCCTCGCGGTGGGCCGCGAGACCTGGAGCCGGTCGGCCAGCGCGAGCTCGTTCTCGATCCGCGTGTGCGGCGGCAGCTCGCCCGAGACGATCGCCTCCTGCACCACCGAGGAGATCTGGTGGTAGAGCGGCACCGGGCTCGCGCGGTCCAGGTGCACCTGTGGGCGGTACATCTCCGGCGGCGTCATGTGTCCGTCCTTGGATCGGCGACGAGGTGGTCGTGGGGTGGGCTGTCCGCAACAGCTCCGCCGCCGGCGAGCAGGGGACGGGGGAGTTGTCGGGACAACACATCTTGCCACTCGGAAGGGCTCTGGGACGGGACATCAGTTTGTCACGACAAACGGTTGACCGGACGGGAGGGCTGGGGAAGAATCGAGGCGTCCACGGGCCGCGCACAGGAGCGCGGCGCGAGATGAGGAGAGTGCGATGACGAGCTCGGCGCCACCGGAGGTCCTCACCTTCGGACGCAGCGGTGTCGACATCTACCCCCTGACGACGGGGATGGGCCTCGAGGACGTCGCGACCTTCGGCAAGTTCCTCGGGGGCAGCCCCACCAACGTCGCCGTCGCGGCCGCCCGCCTCGGGCGCAGCGCCGCCACCGTCACGGGCGTGGGCGACGACCCCTTCGGGCGCTACGTGCGCCGCGAGATGGTCCGGCTCGGGGTGAGCGACGCGTTCGTCGTCACCGACCCGACCCTCCACACCCCGATCACGCTCTGCGAGATCTTCCCGCCGGACCACTTCCCGCTCTACTTCTACCGCGAGCCCAGCGCCCCGGACCTGCAGGTGCGCCCCGAGGACGTGCCCGTCGACGCCGTCCGTGGCGCCGGGGTCATGTGGTTCACCGTCACCGGCCTGTGCGAGGAGCCCTCCCGCGCCGCCCACCACACCGCCCTGGAGGCGCGCGCCCGCCGCCCGCTCACCGTCCTCGACCTGGACTACCGCCCGATGTTCTGGTCCTCCCGCGAGGAGACGACGACGGCGGTCCGCGAGTTCCTGCCGGGAGTCACCGTCGCCGTCGGGAACCGGGAGGAGTGCGAGGTGGCGGTCGGGGAGAGCGACCCGGACCGCGCCGCGGACGCGCTGCTCGAGGCGGGCGTCGAGCTCGCCGTCGTCAAGCAGGGGCCGCTCGGGACGCTGGCCAAGACCCGCGAGGAGCGCGTCGAGGTCCCGCCGACCCCCACGGAGGTGGTCAACGGCCTCGGCGCCGGGGACGCCTTCGGCGGCTCCCTGTGCCACGGCCTGCTCGCCGGCTGGTCCCTGGGCCGCACCATCGCGTCCGCGAGCGCCGCCGGGGCCATCGTCGCCGCGCGGCTCGAGTGCTCCACCGCGATGCCCACCGAGGAGGAGCTGCTCGAGGTCCTCGACCACGGCGCCCGCCCGCAGGACGTCGAGAGGCGGGCACGTGCTCAGCGTTGAGGAGATCCGGCACGTGCGCCTGCACGAGCCCGGGCGGATCGCCCGGGCGCTGGCGGACCGTCCCCGCGGCCGCCTGCCCGAGCCGGGCACCAAGCTCATGGTCATCGCCGCCGACCACCCCGCCCGCGGCTCCCTCGCCGCCGGCAGCTCCGCGATGGCGATGGGGGACCGGCGCGAGCTGCTCCGGCGCTGCGCCGCGGCCCTGGCCCGCCCGGGCGTCCACGGCTTCCTCGGCACCGCCGACGTCGTCGAGGACCTCACGCTCATGGGCGCCCTGGACGGCAAGCTCGTCTACGGCTCGATGAACCGCGGCGGCCTGCGCGGCTCGCGCTTCGAGATGGACGACCGCTTCACCGGGTACACCGCCCGCGCCGTCGCGGCGTCGGGCCTCGACGGCGGGAAGGTGCTCATGCGCGTGGACCTCGAGGACCCCGGCTCCCTGCGCACCGTGGAG
Source organism: Oceanitalea stevensii (assembly GCF_014837105.1). Taxonomy (GTDB): domain Bacteria; phylum Actinomycetota; class Actinomycetes; order Actinomycetales; family Actinomycetaceae; genus Oceanitalea; species Oceanitalea stevensii. The sequence continues at coordinate 16,107 of NZ_JACSPO010000003.1, forward strand.
AGCACCGCCCGCGCCGTCGACGAGCTCGCCGCCGCCGGCCTCACCGCGATCGTCGAGCCCTTCCTCTCCCGCCGCGAGGACGGCCGGGCGGTCAACGTCCTCACCACCGAGGCCGTCGTCACCTCGGTCGCGATCGCCGCGGGCCTCGGCGGGACCTCCGCGCGCACCTGGCTCAAGCTCCCGCTCGTGCCGGACATGGAGGCCGTCGCCGCCGCCTCGACCCTCCCGGCGCTCATCCTCGGTGGTGAGGTGAGCGAGGACGCCGAGGCCACCGCCGCCGGCTGGGCGCAGGCGCTGCGGCTGCCCGGCATCGAGGGGCTCGTCATCGGCCGCGCCCTCCTCTACCCCCACGACGACGACGTCGAGGGCGCCGTCGACCGGGCGGTGGCACTCCTGTGAGCGACCTCGTCCTGCGCGCCGGCGACACCGCCGGCGGCGCCTACGCCCTCGACGTCACCCCCGAGCGTGCCGGGTGGCGCTTCAGCGGCCTCAAGGTCCTCGAGCTCGCCCCGGGCGCCGGCGAGACGCTGGACACCGGGCCGGACGAGATGGTCGTCCTGCCGCTGTCCGGCTCCTGCGCCGTCGAGGTCGAGGGCGCCACCTTCCCGCTCGCCGGCCGCCCCGACGTCTTCACCGCCGTCACCGACTCCCTCTACGTGCCCGTCGGCACCACCGTCACCGTCACCTCCGTGGGCGGTGCGACCCTTGCGCTCCCGACGGCGCGCGCCACCCGCCGTCGGCCCGTCGCCTACCAGGGCGCCGACGGCGTGCGGACCGAGCTGCGCGGGGCCGGGCGGGCCTCCCGCCAGGTCAACGACTACGCGATGGCCGGCGGGCTCGGGACCGACCGGCTCCTCGTGTGCGAGGTCCTCACCCCGGGTGGGAACTGGTCCTCCTACCCGCCGCACAAGCACGACGAGCACAGCGAGGTCGAGCGGGAGCTCGAGGAGATCTACTACTTCGCGGTCCGCCCCGGGCCCTCCGGCCCCGGCGTCGCCTACCACCGCACCTACGGCACCACCGGCCGGCCCCTCGACCTCCTCGTCGAGGTGCGCTCCGGGGACGCCGTCCTCGTCCCGCACGGCTACCACGGCCCCTCGATGGCCGCGCCGGGCTACGACCTCTACTACCTCAACGTCATGGCCGGCCCCGCGGAGGACCGCACCTGGCTGATGACCGACGACCCGGCGCACACCTGGGTCCGCGGCACCTGGGAGGACCAGGACGTCGACCCGCGCCTGCCCATGACCCGTCCCGTCGAGCAGGGGGGCCCGACATGACCGAGACGACGACGCCGCGCACCGTGCGCCTCACCGTGGCCCAGGCGCTCGTGCGCTTCCTGTCCGTGCAGTACACCGAGCGCGACGGCGTGGAGCGGCGCCTGTTCGCCGGGGTGATGGGGATCTTCGGCCACGGCAACGTCGCCGGGGTGGGCCAGGCCCTCCTGGAGAACGAGCTCGACCCGGCGGCGGGCGAGGAGCACCTGCGCCTCTACCAGGCGCGTAACGAGCAGAACATGGTCCACACGGCGGTCGGCTACGCCCGCACGGCCAACCGGCTGCAGACCCTCGCCTGCGTCGCCTCGATCGGGCCCGGCTCGACGAACATGGTCACCGGCGCGGCGCTCGCGACGATCGACCGCATCCCCGTCCTCCTCCTCCCGTCCGACACCTTCGCCACCCGCAGCCCCGACCCCGTGCTCCAGCAGCTGGAGAACGAGCAGCACCTCGACGTCTCGGTCAACGACGCCTTCCGTCCGGTCTCCCGCTTCTTCGACCGCGTCCACCGCCCCGAGCAGCTGCCCGCCAGCCTGCTGGCCGCGATGCGGGTCCTCACCGACCCCGCCGAGACCGGCGCCGTCACCGTCTGCCTCCCGCAGGACGTCCAGGCCGAGGCCCACGACTGGCCCGCCGAGCTCTTCGCCCGCCGCGTGTGGCACGTGCCCCGCCCGGTCCCCGAGCAGGCGGCGCTCGAGCGCGCCGCCGCCGTGATCCGCGGCGCCAGGCGGCCGCTCCTCGTCGCCGGCGGCGGGGTCGTCTACTCCGAGGCGAGCGCGGCGCTCGCCGCGCTGGCCGACGCCACCGGGATCCCCGTCGTCGACACCCAGGCCGGCAAGGGCGCGCTCAGCTGGGAGCACCCCTGCGCGGCGGGCGGGGTGGGGTCCACCGGCAGCGCCGCCGCCAACGCGCTCGCCGCGGAGGCCGACGTCGTCATCGGCGTCGGCACCCGCTACACCGACTTCACGACGGCGTCGCGCACCGCCTTCCGCCACCCCGGCGTGCGCTTCGTCAACCTCAACGTCAAGGCCTTCGACGCCGCGAAGCACGGCGCCGAGATGGTCGTCACCGACGCGCGCGCCGGGCTGGACGCGCTGCGCGAGGCGCTCGCAGGACACCGCGTCGACGAGGCCTACTCCCGGGAGGTCACCGGGCTCGTCGCGGACTGGGCCCGCGTCACCGAGGAGTGCTACCACCGCGGCCACGGCCCGCTGCCCGCCCAGACCGAGGTCTTCGGCGCACTCAACGCGCTCATGGGGGACGAGGACGTCCTCGTCAACGCCGCCGGCTCCATGCCCGGTGACCTCCAGGCACTGTGGCGGGCCCGCACCCCCGTCCAGTACCACCTCGAGTACGGCTACTCCTGCATGGGCTACGAGATCCCCGCCGCCATGGGGGTCAAGCTGGCGCGGCCCGACAGCGAGGTCGTCGCCCTCGTCGGGGACGGCAGCTACCAGATGGCCCCGCAGGAGCTCGCGACCATCGTCGCCGAGGGGCTGAAGATCGTCGTCGTCGTCCTCGAGAACCACGGCTGGGCCTCGATCGGCGCGCTCTCCGAGTCCCACGGCTCCCAGCGCTTCGCCACCGCCTACCGCCGCCGCGACCCCGGCACCGGGATGCTCGACGGCGAGCCGCTCCCCGTCGACCTTGCGGCCAACCTCCGCAGCTACGGCATCGAGGTCCTCGAGCCGCGGTCGGTCGCCGAGTTCCGCGAGGCCTACGCCGTCGCCGCGGCGGCGCGGGAGACGACGGCGATCGTCATCGAGACCGATCTCCAGGGCCCCAACCCGCCGTCGTCGGCCTGGTGGGACGTGCCCGTGGCCGAGACCGCCCGCCTGGACAGCACCCGCCGCGCCCGCCTCGAGTACGAGCGTGCCCGGCGCGACCAGCGGCCCTACCTGTGACCGCCCGCCGGGAGGAGAGGAAGCGATGAGGACCATCCACCACTGGATCGCCGGTGCGCCCTACGAGGGCGGCACCGAGGCGGCCACCCCCGTCCACGACCCCGCCACCGGGGAGGTGAGCGGCCGCCTCGCGCGCGCGGACGCCGCCGTCGTCGACGAGGCCGTGCGGACGGCCGCCGCGGCGCAGCGTGAGTGGGGCGCCACCTCGCTGGCGCGGCGCACCGAGATCATGTTCCGGATGCGCGAGCTCGTCGTCCGGCACACCGACGACCTCGCCCGGCTCGTCACGGCCGAGCACGGCAAGACGCTCGACGACGCGCGCGGGGAGGTGGGTCGCGGTCGGGAGACCCTCGACTTCGCGTGCGGGATCAACCAGGCGAGCAAGGGGGAGTACACCGCCGACGCCTCCACCGGCGTGGACGTCCACTCCCTGCGCCAGCCGCTCGGCGTCGTCGCCGGGATCACGCCCTTCAACTTCCCCGTCATGGTCCCGATGTGGATGCACCCCATCGCGATCGCCACCGGCAACGCCTTCATCCTCAAGCCCTCCGAGCGCGATCCCTCCGCCGCGAACCTCGTCGCCGAGCTCTACCGCGAGGCGGGCCTGCCCGACGGCGTGTTCAGCGTCGTCCACGGCGACAAGGCTGCCGTCGACGCGATCCTCGACCACCCCGGCATCGCCGCCGTCTCCTTCGTCGGCTCCACCCCCGTGGCCCGGTACGTCCGCGAGCGCGGCGCCGCCCGCGGCAAGCGCGTCCAGGCCCTGGGCGGGGCCAACAACCACGCCATCGTCATGCCCGACGGCGACATCGAGTACGCCGCCGCGCAGATCGCCTCCGGCGCCTTCGGCTCGGCGGGGGAGCGCTGCATGGCGGTGCCCGCGGCCGTGGCCGTCGGGGAGGCCGGGGACCTCCTCGTCGCGGCGCTGCGCCGGGAGGCGGAGCAGATCGTCGTCGGCCCCGGGGACCGCGACGGCGTCGCGATGGGCCCGGTCATCACCGCCGAGGCGCGCGAGCGCGTCATCCGTTACGCCACCGAGGCGATCGAGGCCGGCGCCGAGCCGGTCGTCGACGGGCGCGGGCTCACCGTCGAGGGCCACGAGCAGGGCTACTTCGTCGGCCCCACCGTCCTGGACCGGGTGAGCCTGGACGCCGGGGCCTACCGCGAGGAGGTCTTCGGCCCGCTCCTCACGGTCGTGCGCACGGACACCTTCGAGGAGGCCCTCGCGCTCGTCAACTCCTCCCCCTACGGCAACGGCGCCGCGATCTTCACCGCCTCCGGGGAGTACGCCCGCCGCTTCACCCACGAGGTGCAGGCCGGGATGGTCGGCGTCAACGTCCCGATCCCCACCCCGGTGGCGTACTACTCCTTCGGGGGGTGGAAGGATTCGCTCTTCGGGGAGCACCACGCCCACGGACCCGAGGGCGTGCGCTTCTACACCCGGAACAAGGTCGTCACCAGCCGCTGGCCCCACGTGGACCGTCCCGTGCAGGCGTCGATGAGCTTCCCCTCCACCACCGACTGACCTCGAGAGGACCCACCCCCATGGTGAGGATCGCCGTCATCGGCGCGGGCCGCATCGGCGCCGTCCACGCCGCGACCGTCGCGCGCCACCCCGACGCAGAGCTGCGTCTGATCCACGACCCCGTCGGCAACGCCGCCGAGCAGCTCGCCGCCGCGCACGGCGCGCGCGCCACCCACGACCTCGCCGAGGTCTACGACGCCGACGACGTCGACGCCGTCATCATCGGCTCGCCCACGCCCCTGCACGTGGAGCACCTCGTCGGCGCGGTCCGCGCCGGCAAGGCGGTGCTCTGCGAGAAGCCCGTCGACCTCGACCTCGCCCGGGTCGAGGAGTGCATCGCCGCGATCGCCGGTCACGAGCACCGGGTGATGGTCGGCTTCAACCGCCGCTTCGACCCGAGCTTCGCCGAGATCCACGCCCGCGTGCAGCAGGGGGAGATCGGGCCGCTCGAGCAGCTGACGATCGTCAGCCGCGACCCCGCCCCGCCGTCGCCCGCGTACGTCGCCGTCTCCGGGGGCATCTTCCGCGACATGACGATCCACGACCTCGACACCGCGCGCTTCTTCCTCGGGGACATCGTCGAGGTGAGCGCCGTCGGCCAGCGCCTCGACCCCGCGTACGCGCACCTCGAGGACTTCGACGGCGCCGTCACGACGCTCGTCGCGGCCAGCGGCGCCGTGGCGACGATCGTCAACTCCCGCCACTGCGCCACCGGCTACGACCAGCGCCTCGAGGCCTTCGGCCCGCTCGGGTCGCTGGAGGCGCTCAACCAGACCGCCGGCTCGGTGCGCCACTCGTCGGCCACCCACGCGGGCGCGGCGGGGCCCTACCTCGGCTTCTTCCTCGACCGGTACGCGACCGCCTACCGCGACGAGCTCAGCCACTTCGTGGACGCCGTGCGCACCGGACGCGCACCGTCCCCGACGATCGAGGACGGCCGCGCCGCCCTCGTCCTGGCCGACGCCGCCACCCGCAGCGCCACCACCGGTGAGCGCGTCCTGCTGCCGACCACCGCGAGGAGCCACCCATGAGGATCGCCGGAGCGCCCATCAGCTGGGGCGTGTGCGAGGTCCCCGGCTGGGGACACCAGCTGAGCCCGGACCGCGTGCTCACCGAGATGGCCGGGCTCGGCCTCACCGCGACGGAGTTCGGCCCCCAGGGCTGGCTGCCCGAGGCCCCCGCCGAGCGGGCGCAGGCGCTCACGCCCTACGGGCTCGCCGCCGTCGGCGCCTTCGTCCCCGTGGTCCTCCACGACCCCCACCACGACCCGGTCCCCGAGGTGGACCGTGAGCTCGACAGCTTCGAGGCCGCCGGCGGGGACGTCCTCGTCCTGTCCGCCGCCTCGGGCCAGGACGGCTACGACGAGCGCCCGGAGCTCGACGACGCCGGCTGGGCCACCCTGCTGCGCAACCTCGACCGTCTCACCGAGCTCGCCGCCTCCCGGGGCGTGCGCGCCAGCCTCCACCCGCACGTGGGGACGATGGTCGAGCGCGAGGAGGAGGTCCGCCGCGTCCTCGCGGGCTCCGTCGTCCCGCTGTGCCTCGACACCGGCCACCTCCTCATCGGCGGCACCGACCCGGTGGCGCTCGCGGCCGAGCACGCCGCCCGCATCAACCACGTCCACGTCAAGGACGTGCGCCTGGACCTCGCCCTGCGCGTCCAGCGCGGGGAGACGACCTACACCGACGCCGTCCGGCAGGGCATCTACACCCCGGTCGGGACGGGCGACGTCGACTTCGCCGCCATCGTCGCGGCCCTCGACGCCGCCGGCTTCGACGGGTGGTACGTCCTCGAGCAGGACACCGTCCTCACCGGCGAGCCGCCGGAGGGCACCGGCCCGCTCGAGGACGTGCGCCGCTCGCTCGAGCACCTGCGCGCGCTCGCCGGGTAGCCGCCGCCGTCGGCGACACGCCGCGATGTCGGATTGTCCGGACAATCCTTGACAGTGGGTGTGGCCGGCACCACACTGGGCGCGACGGGGCGGTCACCTGCCCCTGGACCGACGAGGGGACTGCCGATGACGGCCGTTGCTGACCGCGAAGCCGCGCCACCGGGCGGCCCCGCCTCGGGGCGCCCCGGACAGCAGAGCCGGGGCCTGCACGCCGCCCTCACCGTCGTGCGGCTCGGGCCGGTGCTCCTGCTCGCCATCATCATGGCGGTCCTCGCGGTGCTCAACCCGCTGTTCCTCTCGCCGGTCAACCTCGGCAACGTCGGCCTGGAGGCGTCCGTCGTCGCGATCCTCGCGCTCGGTCAGCTCCTCGTCATCGTCACCGCGGGCATCGACCTGTCGCAGGGCTCGGTCATCGCGATGTCGAGCATCTTCGGTGCCCTGTGGATCCGGGAGCTCGACCTCGTCTCCGGCTGGCTCGTCATCCCGACGATGATCCTGGCCGGAGGCCTGGCGGGCGGGGTCAACGGCACGCTCTTCGTCAAGGGCAAGCTGCCCCACCCCTTCCTGCCCACCCTCGCGATGCTCATGGTCGCGCGCGGCGTCGCGCTCATCGTCAGCGGGGGACAGCCCATCACCGGGATGCCCGACGCCGTCAACCTCATCGGCTCGGGGCGCATCGGCTACCTGCCCTACGCCGTCGTCCTCGTCGCCGTGCTCGCCCTCCTCGTCTACGTCCTGCTGCGCCGCATCACGTGGGGCCAGTGGATCTACGCCATCGGCGGCAACCGCGAGGCGGCGCGGCGCGTGGGCGTGCCCGTGGACAGGGTGCTCATCTCCGTCTACGTGTTCAGCGGGATGTGCGCGGGAACCGCCGCGATCGTCGTCTCCGGCCAGACGAACTCCGCCTACCCCACGGCCGGCAACCTCATGGAGCTGTCCGCGATCGCCGCCGTCATCATCGGCGGGGCGAGCTTCTTCGGCGGCCGCGGCACCGTCGTCGGCACCCTCGTCGGCGCGCTCATCCTCGGGGTCATCCAGAACGGCCTCAACCTCATGAACGTCCAGAGCAGCTGGCAGTACGTCGCCCTGGGCACCGCCGTCGTCATCGCCGTCGAGCTCGACGTCGTCCGCTCCCGGCTGGAGACGCGGCTGCGGGTGGTCCGGACCGAGGAGACGGAGGCGGGCACATGACGACGACGACGGAGCGGGCTCCCGGCACCGTGCCGGTCCTCGAGGTGCGCGGCGCCGTCAAGCGCTTCGGCGCGGTCACCGCGCTGGCCGGCGTCGACCTCGCCGTCCACCGCGGGGAGGTGCTCGGCCTGCTCGGCGACAACGGCGCCGGCAAGTCGACGCTCATCAAGGCCGTCACCGGCGTCCACCAGCTCGACGAGGGCGAGATCCTCCTCGACGGCGAGCGGGTGGCGGTCACCAGCCCCACCGGGGCCCGCAACCACGGCATCGAGGCGGTCTACCAGGACCTCGCGCTCTTCGACAACCTCGACGTCGCCACCAACCTCTACGTCGGGCAGGAGCTGACGAAGCCGCGCGGCTGGCGCGGCTTCGGCTGGCTCGACCGCAAGGCGATGCGCCGGGACGTCGAGGAGCGGCTGAGGACGCTCCAGGTCCACCTGCCCGACCTCAAGGGGCACGTCGGCCTCATGTCCGGCGGGCAGCGCCAGGCCATCGCCGTCGCCCGGGCCGTGGCCTTCGCCCGCCGGGTGCTCATCCTCGACGAGCCGACGGCGGCGCTCGGGGTGCGGGAGACCCGCAACGTCCTCGACGTCATCCGGCGGCTGCCCGAGGAGCACGGGATCTCCATCATCCTCATCTCGCACAACATGGACCACGTCGTCCAGGTGTGCGACAACGCCGTCGTCATGCGGCAGGGCCGCGTCGTCGGCAGCACGCGTCCCTCCCCGGAGACGGCGCAGGACATGGTCGCGATGATCGTCGGCGCCACCGAGGGCGCCGCCACGAAGGGACACCAGCAATGAGGCTCACCCGACGCACGGCCGCGCTCGGCGCGGCAGCACTCACCGGCTCCCTCGTCCTCGCCGCGTGCGGCGGGGACGACGGCGGGGGCGGGACCGGCGACGGTGGAGGTGACGGCGGGGAGGAGTACACCGTCGCCGTCGTCCTCAAGACGCTCTCCTCGCCGTTCTGGCTCCAGGTGGCCGGCGGCGTGGAGGACGGCGGGGAGGCCGCGGGCGTGGAGGTCACCCTCGCCGGCGCCACCGCCGAGACCCAGGTCCAGGAGCAGATCGACAAGGTCCGTGCCGCGATCACCCAGCAGGTCGACGCGCTCGTCGTCGCCCCGACGCAGGCGGAGCAGCTCCAGCCGATCCTCGAGCAGGCCGTCGCCGCGGACATCCCCGTGCTGCTCGTGGACACCGACATCGAGGGCTGGGACGGCAAGGAGACCTTCGTCGGCACGGACAACTACCAGGCGGGTGTCACGGCGGGGGAGTACATCCTCGAGCAGACGGACACCGGCTCCATCGCCGTCATCCGCGGCGTGCCGGGCAACCCGTCGACCGACTCCCGCATCGACGGCGCGCTGGAAACGATCGCCGACAGCGGCATCGAGGTGGTCGCCGACCTCGCCGCCAACTCCGACCGTGCCGAGGGCCGCTCGGTCATGGCCGACATCCTCCAGTCCAACCCCGACGTCTCCATCGTCTTCGCCGCGAACGACGACATGGCCCTCGGTGCGCTCGAGGCGATCAAGTCCGCCGGCGTCACGATGGAGGACATCCTCGTCATCGGCGTGGACGGCACGAGCGACGCGGTCGCCTCGATGACGGCCGGGGAGCTGGACGCGAGCATCGCGCAGAACTCCTACGACATGGGCCGCACGAGCGTGGAGCTGGCGGTCGAGCTGCTCGAGGGCGGCACGATCGAGGAGCGCGTCGACACCGGCGTCACCGTCGTCACCCAGGAGAACGCCGAGGAGTACGGCAGCCAGCTCGAGGAGCAGGCCGCCGACGAGGATGTCGCAGGCTGAGCCGCTGCGCGTCGGGGTCGTGGGGCTCGGCGCCATGGGCGCCGAGCACGTGCTCGCGCTGAGCGAGCACGTCCCCGGCGCGCAGGTGGTCGCGGTGCACGACGTCGACGCGCACCGGGCGGGGGAGGTGGCGGCGTCCGTGGGGGCCCGGGTGGCCGGCAGCGCCGAGGGGCTCGTCGCCGACGCGGACGTCGACGCCGTGGTCGTCGCCTCGCCGGACCGCACGCACGCGCCGCTCACCCTCGCCTGCCTCGCGACCGGCAAGCCCGTGCTGTGCGAGAAGCCGCTGGGCGTCAGCGTGGCGGAGACGGCGCAGGTCGTGGCGGCGGAGGAGGCGGCCGGGCGGCGGCTGGTCACCGTGGGCTTCATGCGCCGCTTCGACCCCGGCTACCTCGAGCTGCGGGAGGCCGTGCTCGGCGGCCGGGTCGGTGAGCCGGTGCTCGTCCACTGCGTCCACCGCAACGCCTCCCCGCACCCGGACGCGACGACCGAGGGCGTCGTGGGGAACTCGATGGTCCACGAGCTCGACATCCTCCCGTGGCTCACCGGGCTGCCGGTGACGGGCATCGAGGTGCGCTCCCCGCGGTCGGAGGGGCTGCGCGAGCCGCAGCTCGCCGTCGTCGAGCTCGGACGGGTGCTCGCGACGGTCGAGGTGTCCCTCAGCGTGCGGTACGGGTACGACGTGCGCTGCGAGGTCGTCGGGACCGAGGGCGCGGTGAGCCTGCGCCCACCGGCCCGGCTGGACGTGGCACGCGACGGCCGGGCCGGCGTCGTCGTGGCGGCGGACTTCCGGGAGCGTTTCGCCGAGGCCTACCGCGCTGAGCTCGCCGCCTGGGTCGCCGCCGCCGGCCGCGGGGGAGCGACAGGCGCCTCCGCGGAGGACGGCCACCGCGCCACCGTCGTCGCCGCCGCCGGCATCGAGTCGTTGTCCAGCGGCCGCCGGGTGGCCGTCCCGCCCGGCTGAGCGAGCGCCCCCGCTACGGGCGCGACGCTGCAGCGGTGACGGAGACGAGGTAGGCCATCACGGTCCGGCCCACCGCCTCGGCCGCCGCACCGGCCTCCCACTGGCCGTCCTGGAGTGCTTCCGCGCGGGTGATCACCGGGGAGGTCCAGGGGATGTCCGGGTGGAGCTGGGGCAGGGCGCCGCTGGCGTGGAGCAGGGCGGCGAGCGCGGCGACACGCGGGGACGGCTCCCCGCCGTCGACCAGCACGGCGCGGAGGTCGGCGAGCAGCGCCGGCCGGCGGCCCGTGGTGCCCTCCTCGAGTGTCGTGACCGAGAACAGCCCGAGCGCCCTGCGGGTGCTCCGGCGCAGGTCACCGCGCTCCACCAGACGGTCCAGCAGCGGCTCCCGCAGCGTGGGTCCGGTCGCCGGCAGGACCGTCTGCACCCCGCGGGCCCTGTCGGAGACGTACTCCCAGCTGTCGCGCAGCAGGTGGTCCGCCGGCGGACGGTGCGGGACGGCGGACACGGTCGTGGAGCCCAGCCGTCCCGCCGCGGCGCGGACGTGCCCGCCCAGCCCGAGCTCGGCGAGGACCGCGCCGGCGAGCACGTAGGACAGGGTGGTCTCGCCGGCGATGGTCCCCGACCCGGGCTGGAACAGCACGAGGAGCAGGTCCTCCGCCAGCGTCCGGTCGGCCGGGACGGGCGTCCCCCGCCGGCTACCGGTCGGTACGGCGCTCATCGGCGCGGCTCCCAGCGGAAGAACCGGACGGCCAGCGCGACCGCGACCCAGACCCAGGCGAGGGTGGGGGCGAGCAGGAGGAGCGAGTCGGCGATCGGGGTACCGCCGTTCCAGGCCTGGACGACCAGCTCGGTCGCGGCCCCGCCCGGGAGCAGCCGCTTGAGCAGCGACAGGTCCTCGGCGCCCGTGACACCGACCCAGATGGCGACCGCCACGATGCCCAGGCTGACCGGCAGCGTGGTGATCTGGGCCCGCTCGGAGGAGCTCGTCACCCCGGCGGTGGCCATCCCGAGCGCGAGCATCATGGCGAACGACGCAGCGATCGCCACCACGAGGAGCGCGACGTTGGCCGGCACATCGCTGACGACGGCGAACGCCACGAGGATGAGGCTCACCTGGACGAGGGAGATGACGGTGATCGGGAGCACCAGCCCCGACACGATGGCCGAGTCGCTGGCGGCGGTGGACCGCAGCCGCTTGAGGAAGAGGTTCTGCCGTCGGGCGGCGAGGGTGGTCACCACGGTGGCGTAGAGACTGAACCCGGCGAGGGTGAAGATGAGCAGGACGGCGATGTAGCCGTACGCGCCTGCGCCGGCGAACAGGTCACGGTTGTAGATGAAGAAGATGCTGGCGGCCAGCGGCATGAGCAGGCTGGTGAACAGCGCGGTCTTGTCGCGGCTGAGCTGGATGAGCTCGCTGCGGGCGATGGTCAACATGAGTGGGTCCTTGTCGGTGTGGCGGGGTCAGGAGCGGACGGGCGCGGTGTCGATGGCGCGGAAGACGTCGTCGAGGCGGGTGGGTGCGGCCGACAGGTCGAGCAGCTCGACGCCGTTGGTGTCGGCCCAGTCGAGGAGCCGCTTGAGCTCTCGCTGCAGCTGGTAGGTCTCGAGCTGGTAGGCCGCGTCGTGCGCCGGGGCGGTGGCCAGCGGCGGGGTCGGGGTGCCGGGGGGAAGGGTGAACCTGATCGACGCCGGCAGGGTGCGGGTGAGGTCGGCGACGGTGCCCTGGTGGCGGAAGGTGCCCTGGTGCATGAGGCCGATGCGGTCGGCGCGCTGCTGCGCCTCCTCGAGGTAGTGAGTGGTGAGGATGATGGTCGAGCCGTCCTGCCGGAGCCCTTCGACGACGTCCCAGAGGGCGTCGCGGGACTGGATGTCCAGGCCGGTGGTGGGCTCGTCGAGGATGATGAGCTCGGGCTGTCCGTAGACCGCGGTGGCGAAGTCGAGACGTCGCTTCTCGCCCCCGGACAGCTGCTCCACGCGGGTGTCGGCCTTGCGGGTGAGGTCGACGGCGCCGAGCACCCGTTCGACCGTGTCCGAGCGGCCGGTGAGCCGGCCGATCAGCCGGACCGACTCGGCGACCGTGAGGTCGGCGGCAAAGCCGCTCTCCTGGAGCATGATCCCCATCCGGGGACGCACCGCGGCCCGGTCCGTGGGGCTCTTGCCGAACACCCGCACCGTGCCCGAGGAGGGCGTGCGGTGTCCCTCGATCACCTCCAGCGCCGAGGTCTTGCCCGCCCCGTTCGTGCCGAGCAGGGCGTACAGCTCTCCGCGCTGCACCTGGAAGGACAGGCCCTTGACCGCGCGGAAGTCGCCGTAGTCGACGTTCAGTGCCTCGACCTCGACGACGGGCCCGGGTGCGGGACCCCCGAGTGAGCCGCGGGTGGTCGACGCGGCCGTCCGGTCGGTGAGCTGGTGTTCCATGATGGTGAACCTCCTGGGTCTGGTGGGTGTAGCTGGAGATTCGCACCGCCGCTGGTGCGTTCGCGTCGGTGGTACCCACCGCCGTCGCGCCGCCTGGCGCAGCCCCCGGCGGACCGCGCCGGAACGGGGCCCGCACCGCGTCCACCTGCGGCGTCGGGCCGGTCCTGCCACCGTTCCGGCCCGCACCGACGGGCTCGACGGGTAGTGTTCGCGTCGGTAGGAGACACGTAGCTCGGTGCGGGCGGACTCAGTCGGACTCGGATGGGGGCCGAACCTGGTGCACCTCGTGGGTCGGCGCGCGGAACGCGACGCGGTCGAGCAGCTCCTCGCGCAGGCGAGGTCCGGACGCAGCGCGACGCTCGTCGTCCGTGGCGAGGCCGGGATCGGGAAGACCGCCCTGCTCGAGCACGCCCGCACCGCGGCCGGCCCGGAGTTCCGGGTGGAGACCCTGGTGGGGGTGGAGGCGGAGGCACAGTTCGCCTTCGCCGGCCTGCACCAGCTGTGTGCGCCCCTGCTGAGCGAGGTCGGTGCGCTGCCCGCGCCGCAGCGGACCGCCCTCGAGGTGGCGTTCGGTCAGCACACCGGTGCCGCCCCGGACCGCTTCCTCGTCGGCCTGGCGGTGCTCAACCTCGTCGCCGAGGTCGCCGAGGAGAGGCCGTTGGTGTGCCTCGTCGACGACGCCCAGTGGCTCGACGAGGCGTCGGCACAGGTGCTGGCGTTCGTCGCGCGGCGTCTGGCGGCCGAGCGGGTGGCCATGCTCGTCGCGGTGCGTGACGGCCCGGCGGCCCGCGCGTTCGTCGGCCTGCCCGAGCTGCGCGTGGGAGCGCTCAGCGACGACGAGGCACGCGCCCTGCTGAGCTCCGGGGTGCACGCACCGCTCGACGCCGGGGTCCGTGACCGGATCCTCGCCGAGTCGCGGGGCAACCCGCTGGCGCTGGTGGAGCTGCCCCGGAGCGCGCCGCCCGCACAGCTGGCGGGCGGCTTCGACCTGCCCGACCCCGCGGGCGTTCCCCACCGTGTGGAGGAGAGCTTCCGCCGTCGCTCGAGCGGCCTGCCGGCCGAGACGCAGCAGCTCCTGCTGGTCGCGGCGGCCGAGCCCACGGGTGAGGTGTCCCTGCTGTGGCGCGCGGCGGCCCACCTGGGCATCGCTGTCGACGCCGCCGCGTCGGCGGAGGCGGCCGGGCTGCTGGAGATCGACAGCCGGGTGCGGTTCCGCCACCCGCTCGCGCGCTCGGCCGTGTACGGCGTCGCCACCCCCTCCGACCGTCGTCGTGCGCACGGTGCGCTGGCCTCCGCCACCGACCCCGCCCGTGATCCCGACCGGCTCGCCTGGCACCGCGCGCGGGCGGTGCTCGGCGTCGACGAGGAGGTCGCCGGCGAGGTGGAGCGCATGGCGGGCCGAGCACGCGACCGCGGCGGGCTGGCCGCCGCCGCCGCCTTCCTCCAGGAGGCCGCCGAGCTGTCCCCCGAACCCGCCCAGCGAGCACGGCGAGCCCTGGAGGCGGCGCACGCGAAGTACCAGGCCGGGGCGCCGGAGGCCGCACTGGCGCTCGTGACGGTCGCCGAGGCGGGACCGCTGGACGCCTCGGAGCGCGCCCGCCTCGAGCTGTTGCGCGCCCAGGTCGCGTTCCATCTGCGACGGGACCGTGAGGCGCCGGGCATGCTGCTGCACGCAGCCCGCATGCTCGCGCCGCTCGAGCCCGCGCTGTCCCGCGAGACCCACCTGCACGCGCTCGACGCGGCGATCCTCAACGGCGGGGACGCGGTGGGCATCGCCGAGGCGGTCCGCATCGCGCCCGCGTCCCAGGTCCCTGCCCGGCCGGTGGACCTCCTCCTCGACGGTCTCGCGACGGCGCTGACGCAGGGGTACGCCACGGGCGTGCCGCAGCTGCGGCACGCCCTCGAGGCGTTCCGGGACGGCGTCCACACCGCCTCCGAGCCTGGCCGCCACGACGACGCCTGGCTCTGGCTCGCGGGCCGGACCGCGGTGGGGCTCCTCGACGACGACCTCGTCCACGCCCTGGCCACCCGCAACGTCCAGCGGGCGCGCGCCACCGGGGCGCTCGCGACGCTCCCCACCGCCCTCAACCTCCTGTCGATCACCTCGGTCCTCATGGGCCAGCTCGTCCGGGCGGCCGAGCTGGCCGCCGAGGCGTCGGCGGTCACGGAGGCGACCGGTGGTGTGCAGCTCCCGCACGCACGGGTCATCCTGGGAGCGTGGCGGGGCGACGAGGCCGCGACCACCGCCCTCACCGTCAGCACCGCCGAGGACGCTGCCTACCCCGACGGGAGCACGGACGCCGCCCAGGCGCAGTACGCCCTGGCGGTCCTCCACAACGGCTTGGGCAACTATCCGGCTGCGCAGGAGGCCGCGATCCGGGCCTGCGGGTCGCCGGAGCTGGCGCTCAGCAGCGCCAGCCTCCCCGAGTACGTCGAGGCGTGCGCCCGTGCGGGCCGACCCGAGCTGGCCGCGTCCGCGGTCGAGCAGGTCACCTCCCGCGCCGCGGCGAGCGGCACCCGGTGGGCGCTGGGGACGGCGGCGTGCGCGAGAGCGCTGACGAGCACCGGCGCCCGGGCCGAGGAGCACTACCGCGAGGCGATCGACCACCTCCAGGGCTGCCGGATGGCCGCGTACACCGCCCGGGCACGCCTGGTCTACGGCGAGTGGCTGCGCCGCGAGGGTCGGCGCAAGGACGCCCGCGAGCAGCTCCGGGTCGCCCACGAGAGCCTGTCGGAGATGGGAGCCGAGGCCTTCGCCGCTCGCGCGGGCCGCGAGCTGCAGGCCACCGGCGAGCACCCGCGCAAGCGGTCCACCCAGCCGACCGACACGCTCACGCCCCACGAGCTGCACATCGCCCGGCTGGTGGCCACCGGCGCGACGTCGCGGGAGGTCGGCGCCCAGCTGTTCCTCAGCCCGCGCACCATCGAGGCGCACCTGCGCAACATCTTCGCGAAGCTGGGGATCACCTCACGTCGGCAGCTGCGGGAGCTCTCCCTTCCCTGACGGCGACGGCGCAGGCAGGATGGGTGGCGCACGACCACCCGGGACGGGGCCTCACCGTCGAGGTGTCGAGGAGGGCAACACGTGGGAGCACCGCGACGACGCGTCGGCATCGGCGTCATCGGCCTGGGCTGGATGGGCCGGCTGCACGCCCGCAGCTACCGGGCCGTCCCCGAGCGGTACCCCGAGCTGCGCGTCGACCCGAGGCTCGTCGTCGCCGCCGACCCGCACGAGGCGGCCAGGGAGGCCGCCGTCGACCATCTCGGCTTCGCCGAGGCGACCGCCGCCTGGCGGGAGGTGCTTGCCCGCCCGGACGTCGACGTCGTCTCGATCTGCGCCCCCAACCACCTGCACCGCGAGATCGCGCTCGCCGCGGCCGACGCCGGCACGCCCTTCTGGATCGAGAAGCCGATGGGCGTCGGGGTCGCGGACAGCGAGGCCATCGCCCGGGCGGCGG
Source organism: Oceanitalea stevensii (assembly GCF_014837105.1). Lineage (GTDB taxonomy): Bacteria > Actinomycetota > Actinomycetes > Actinomycetales > Actinomycetaceae > Oceanitalea > Oceanitalea stevensii. The sequence goes on from NZ_JACSPO010000003.1 coordinate 32,548, forward strand.
CGGCACGCAACCTCGTCACCGCCGTCGGCTTCAACTACCGCCACGCGCCGGCGATCGCCCACGCCCGCGGGCTCGTCCGTTCCGGTGCGCTGGGCCGCGTCACCACCGTGCGGGCCTGGCTGCTCGCCGACTACGCCGCCTCCCCGGACGCCCCGCTCACCTGGCGCTACGAGCGCGCGCTCGCCGGCGCGGGCGTCGTCGGGGACCTGCTCTCCCACGGCGCGGACCTCGTCCAGCAGCTCGTCGGCCGCATCACCGAGGTGACGGCGACGACGAGCACCTTCATCGACCAGCGCCCGGTGCCGACCAGGCTCGGCGTGGGGCACGGCGGCCACGAGGTCGGCGAGGAGCTCGGCGCGGTGGAGAACGAGGACCACGCCGCCGCGCTTGTCCGGTTCGGGTCCGGCGCCGTCGGGACGCTCGAGGCGAGCCGCGTCGCGCACGGGCCGCGGGCGGAGTATGTCGTCGAGGTCTACGGCACGCGCGGCTCGGTGCGGTGGAGCTTCGAGCGGCTCAACGAGCTGCGGGTCGCCGACGAGCGGGGCGGCTACCGCACCGTCATGGCCGGCCCGGAGCACGGCGAGTTCGCCCGCTTCCAGCCCGGGGCGGGGACGAGCATGGGTTTCGACGACCTCAAGACGGTCGAGGCGGCCCTGTTCCTCGGGTCGGTCCTCACCGGCGAGCAGCGTGCCCCGTCCGTGGCGGACGGGTGGGCCGCCGCGGCGGTGGGGGAGGCGGTCGTGGCATCGGCTGCCGACGGCGGCTGGCACACCGTCCCGGACGTCCCCGGCACCACCTACGACCGCTGACGGCGTCGGGCGGAGCGAGTTCGTCACGTGGTGGGAACGTGCGCTCACACGCCGGAAACGGTCGCTGGCCATGCTCCGTGTCAACGGTCGCGCGTGGCGACCGACGACACTGGGAGAAGTGTGATGAGCGTCGAACCGCAGTCCCACCGATGGAGCAGACGCCGGGCTGTCACGCGTGTGTCAGCAGCCGCGCTCGCTGCCTGCTCCGTCGCTGCAGTACCGGTCACGGGAGCCCTCGCCGTCCCCACCCCGGCCGCTGCCGCGACGTCGGTCCACGAGGAGATCCCCCTCGACCTCGCCACGGCGGGGATCGAGGAGATCCAGGCCGCGCTCGCCGCCGGTGAGCTGACCTCCGTCCAGCTGACCCGGGCCTACCTCGAACGTATCGAGGCGCTGAGCATCGACGGACCGGCGCTCAACGCGGTGCGGTCCATCAACCCCGCCGCCCTCGAGCAGGCTGCGCAGCGCGACGCCGAGCGCGCCGCCGGGACCGTGCACGGGCCGCTCCACGGCATCCCGGTGCTGCTCAAGGACCTCATCGACGTCGCCGGCATGGCGACGACCGCCGGATCGGTGGCCCTGGCGAGCTCCTACCCGGCCACCGACGCACCGGTGACGGCCGCTCTTGAGGAGTCCGGCGCCATCATCCTCGGCAAGGTCAACCTCACCGAGTTCGCCAACTTCATGACGAGCGGGATGCCGGGCGGGTACAGCTCCCTCGGTGGCCAGGTGCTCAACCCCTACGACACCAGCCAGAGCCCCAGCGGCTCCAGTGCCGGCTCCGGCTCCGCGGCCGCCGCCGCGCTGGCCACGGTCACCGTCGGCACCGAGACCTCCGGCTCCATCCTCAGCCCCGCCCGGGCGAACTCGACCGTCGGCATCAAGCCGACCGTCGGCCTCATCAGCAGGACGGGCATCGTGCCGATCTCCGCGACGCAGGACACCGCCGGGCCGATGACGCGCAGCGTGTACGACGCCGCCGCGCTGCTCACCGGCATGGTGACCGTCGACCCGGAGGACCCGGCGACGGCGGACAACCCGAGCGTCGGTGTCGACTTCACCGAGTCGCTGTCGACGACGGCCCTGGAGGGCGCGCGCCTCGGGTACGTCGAGTCCACCGACCCCGTCTACGCCGCCGCCCTGGAGACGCTCGAGGAGCAGGGCGCCACGCTCGTGCCGGTCCAGGTCGGACGATCTTCCGCCGGGAGCATCCTCACCAGCGAGTACAAGCGGGACCTCAACGCCTACCTGTCCCGGCTGCCCGCGGACGCCCCGATGAAGACCTTGAGCGACATCATCGAGTACAACAACGAGCACGCGGGCGCCGCGCTGAAGTTCGGCCAGACGCTGCTCCTCGCCTCGCAGGAGGTCGACCTCGAGGACCCGGCGACCTACGAGCAGTACACCGCTCAGCGCGACCAGCTCGTGAGCGAGTCGCGGGAGGCGATCGACTCCGTGCTCGAGGAGGCCGACGTCGAGGCGATCGTCTCCGCCTCGGCGACGACCGGGACGGGGGCGAGCGCGGGCTACCCCTCCGTGAGCGTGCCCGCCGGCTACGCGGAGAACAACCGCCGCCCGGTCAACATCGTCTTCCTCGGTACCGCGTGGAGCGAGGCGGAGCTCCTCGCCCTCGCCTCCGACTACGAGGACGCCTCCCAGGCGTGGCGGTCGCCCGAGGAGATCAACCCCTCGCTGTTCCGGTGCACCGGCATCAGCGAGGAGACCGAGTGGGACGAGTCGTGCGCCCAGAACCCCCCGAGCTGGCCGGAGGAGCCGGAGCCCGAGGTGCCGGGGATGCCCGAGGAGCCCGAGGAGCCCGGTGAGCCGACGACCCCGCGCACGGGCTTCTTCCTCAACGACGGCTGGGACGCGTGGGCCGACCACGTCTTCCGCTACGGCCGGTTCACCGACGAGGTCCTCATCGGGGACTGGGACGGGGACGGCACCGACACCATCACCCTGCGCCGCGGCCGGGAGTTCCACGTGTCCGACGCCCAGCGCGGCGGCGACGCCGATCGCACCTTCACCTACGGCCGCGCCGGGGACGTCGTCCTCGTCGGGGACTGGGACGGGGACGGCATCGACACGCTGGCCGTGCGGCGCGGCAACGAGTACCACCTGAAGAACACCATCAGCGGCGGGGCGGCCGACGTCGTCGTCCGCTACGGCAAGGCGGATGACGCCGTCGTCGTGGGGGACTGGGACGGACGGCGCGGGGACACCCTGGCCGTGCGCCGCGGGGCGACGTACCACGTGAAGAACAGCGTGACGGCGGGCGACGCCGACGCGGTCATCACGTACGGCCGGGCGGGGGACACCGTCCTCGCCGGTGACTGGGACGGTGACCGGGTGGACACCTTCGCGGTGCGTCGCGGGGCGACCTACCACGTGAAGAACAGCCTCACCGGTGGTGACCCGGACCTGGTGCAGACCTACGGGCGCAGCGGTGACGAGGTCTACGTCGGGGACTGGAACGGGGACGGGACCGACACCCTCGGCGTCCGCCGCGCCCCGTGACCCGATGACGCGCTGACCGCAGCCAGCGGCCGGTCGTCACCCCCGCGAGCAGGCCCGCACTCGGTGGAGTGCGGGCCTCTCTGCGTGGTCGGCCGTTGCACCCGGAGAACCTCGTCCGCGACGCCGTCGCCCCCGAGCCCGTCGGCGGTCGGGTGGCGGCGGGCCCGGGGGTCCCGCGTGACTCGCGGCCGAACGGTGGGCCGCAGGAGCCCAGGGCGGTAGCGTCTGGCCATGGCACCGACGAAGAGCCCCGCCGTCGAGATCGACGTGGCCGGACGGCCCGTGCGCATCACGAGCTCGGACCGCGTCATCTTCCCCGAGCCGGGGATCACCAAGCGCGAGGTCGTCGACTACTACCTCGCCGTCGGGGACGGGATCCTGCGGGCGCTGCGCGAGCGGCCGGTCACCCTCGAGCGCTGGCCCAAGGGCGTGCTCGAGGGGATGAAGCGGGCCACCCGCAGCGACCCGCACGGTGACGCGTTCTACCAGAAGCGCGTGCCCGCCAAGGGCGTGCCGGACTGGGTCGAGACGGTCGAGATCGCCTTCCCGAGCGGCCGCACCGCCGACGAGCTGTGCCCCACCGAGCTCGCCGCCGTCGCCTGGGCCGTGAACCTCGGGACCATCACCTTCCACCCGTGGCCGGTGCGGCGCGAGGACGTCGACCACCCCGACGAGCTGCGCATCGACCTCGACCCCCAGCCCGGTACCGACTTCGCCGACGCGGTCGCGGTCGCCGCCGTCGCCCGCGAGTACCTCGCCGAGCTCGGCTGGCGGGGCTTCCCCAAGACCTCCGGCAACCGCGGGGTCCACATCTACGTCCGCATCGAGCCGCAGTGGGACTTCACGCAGGTGCGCCACGCCGCGATCGCCTTCGGCCGCGAGCTCGAGCGCCGCATGCCCGGGAAGGTGACGACGAACTGGTGGAAGGAGGAGCGCGGGGAGACGATCTTCGTCGACTACAACCAGAACGCCCGCGACCGGACGATCGCCAGCGCCTACAGCATCCGGCCCATCGCCCACGCGCCCGTCTCCGCGCCGCTCACCTGGGACGAGCTGCCCGACGTCGACCCCCGCGACCTCACCGTCCGCACCATGCCGGCCCGCTTCGCCGAGCTCGGGGACCTCCACGCCGAGATCGACGACGTCGCCCACGACCTCACCCCGCTCCTCGAGCTCTACGCGAAGCAGGAGGCCGAGGGGCACAGCGACCTGCCCTACCCGCCGGAGTACCCGAAGATGCCGGGCGAGCCGGCGCGGGTGCAGCCCTCCCGTGCGCGCAAGCCGGACTGAGACCTCGACACCCACTTTTCACCGCGATTCCGCGGTTTAGGGCAGCCTTTCCTTGCTGGACAGGCACGGCCGTCAGGCGTACGACTGAGGTATGCGCACGATCCTCGACGGCCTGCGTCAGTACCCGGTGGTCCTCGCGACACTCACGGTGGGGATCCTCGGAGGCGTGCTCGAGCTCGGCGGGCAGCACGGCGCGGCCCGCTGGGTCGTCTCGGCCTTCGCCGTCGTCGTCGCCCTCCTGCAGGCCCGCGGGATGGTCGACGACCTGCGCTCGGGCACCTACGGCATCGACATCCTCGCGGTCACCGCGATCGGCTCCGCCGTGTCCGTGGGGGAGTACTGGGCCGCGCTCGTCGTCTGCCTCATGCTCTCCGGCGGTGAGGCGCTCGAGGACTACGCCGCCGGCCGGGCGCGCCGCGAGCTCACCGGACTGCTCGAGAACGCCCCGCAGACCGCGCACCGGCTTGACGCTGCCGGCGCGCTCGACGACGTCGCCGTCGAGGAGGTCGCCGTCGGTGACCGGCTGCTCGTCCGGCCCTTCGAGGTGGTGCCCGTCGACGGCGTCCTCGAGTCGGACGCCGCGACCCTCGACGAGTCCTCGCTCACCGGTGAGTCGCTCCCGGTGGACCGCGCTCGCGGCGAGCAGCTGCTCTCCGGCGCGGTCAACGGCGGGGAGGCCATCGAGGTCCGGGCCACGGCCGCCGCGGCGGAGTCCCAGTACCAGCGCATCGTCGCCCTCGTCCGGGAGGCGCAGGAGTCCAAGGCGCCGTTCGTGCGTCTGGCGGACCGCGTCGCCGTGCCCTTCACCGTCCTCGCCCTGGCCCTCGCCGCCGGGGCGTGGGTCGTCTCCGGCGACCCGAGCCGGCTGGCGGAGGTCCTCGTCGTCGCGACGCCGTGCCCGCTCATCATCGCCGCCCCGGTCGCGTTCATGGGCGGCATGTCCCGCGCGGCCCGCAGCGGGATCATCGTCAAGAGCAGCGGCACGCTCGAGCAGCTCGCCCGGGCCCGTACCGTCGCCTTCGACAAGACGGGAACCCTCACCTACGGCGAGCCGCGGGTCACGTCGGTCCAGGCGCAGGCGGGAGAGGGGCACGAGCTCCTCGCCCTCGCGGCGGCCGTCGAGCAGTACTCCGGCCACCCGCTGGCCGCGGCCGTCGTCGAGGAGGCCCTCGCCGCCGGTGGCGCCCTGCCCACCGCCGACGACGTCACCGAGATCCCGGCGAACGGCGTCCGGGGGGTCGTGGACGGGCGCGTCGTCGTCGTCGGCAGCGCCCGCTTCGTCGCCCGGGAGACCGGCGTCGAGCCGGCCCGCCCGCCCGAGGGGCACACGGGGGTGCACGTCGGCGTCGACGGACGCTACGCGGGCTACGTCGCGCTCGCCGACGAGCTACGCGCCGAGACCCCCGCGACGATGGCCTCCCTGCACCGTGCCGGGGTGCGCACGACGATGATGCTCACCGGCGACGGCGAGCACGTCGCCCGCCACATCGCCGGCCAGGCAGGCATCGACGACGTCCGCGCCGAGCTCCTCCCGCAGGACAAGGTCGATGCCGTCCGGGCCGCCGCGCCGCGGCCGGTCATGATGGTCGGCGACGGCGTCAACGACGCGCCCGTCCTCGCGGCGGCGGACGTCGGGGTGGCGATGGGGGCGCGCGGTGCGAGCGCGGCGAGCGAGTCCGCCGACGTCGTCATCACGGTCGACGACCTCTCCCGCAGCGCCCGCGCCGTCCACATCGGCCGGCGGACCCTGCGCGTGGCGTGGCAGTCCATCGCCATCGGCGTCGCGATGTCCGTCGGGCTCATGCTCGTCGCGGCGGCGGGGGTGCTGCCCGCGATTGTCGGCGCCTGGCTGCAGGAGGCGGTCGACCTCGCCTGCATCCTGTGGGCGCTGCTGGCGATGCGACCGGGCCGCGCCGAGCGCGCGGAGGTCGAGCGGCTGGCCGCGGCCGCGGCGGCCGGGGACGCCCCGCGCCCCGACGCGGGCCGGCGGACCGGCGCGCCGCTCGTGCCCAGCGCGGGCTGAGAGCCGGGACCCCGGCGCTCAGGCGAGGACGTCCGCCAGGTCGAAGCGCACCGGCTCCTCGAGCTGCTCGTAGCCGCACGACTCCGGGTCGCGGTCGGGCCGCCAGCGGCGGAACTGCCCGCTGTGCCGGAAGCGGGTCCCCTCCATGTGGTCGTAGGCGACCTCGAGGACCCGCTCGGGCCGCAGCGGCACGAAGGACAGGTCCTTGCCCGCCGACCAGCGGCTCTGCGCGCCCGGCAGCCGGTTCTTCTCGTGCGCGGCGGCGTTCTCCCAGTCGGCCCACGGGTGGCTCTCGCCCTCGGCCAGGCGCAGCGGCGCGAGCTCCTCGACCAGCTCGGCCCGGCGCTTCATCGTGAAGGAGGAGGCCACGCCCACGTGCTGGAGCTTCCCGCCGTCGTCGTACAGGCCGAGGAGGAGGGAGCCGACGACGTCACCGCTCTTGTGCCAGCGGAAGCCGGCGAGCACGCAGTCGGCGGTGCGCTCGTGCTTCGTCTTGAGCATGAGCCGCTTGTTGGGCTGGTAGGTGAGGTCGAGCGGCTTGGAGACGACGCCGTCGAGCCCGGCGCCCTCGAAGAGGTCGAGCCACTCGCGGGCCAGGGCCGTGTCCGTCGTCGCGCGGGTGAGGTGGACCGGTGCCTGGGAGTCGGCGAGCGCCTGCTCCAGCCGCTCGCGCCGCTGCGCCATGGGCAGGCCGGTGAGGTCCTCGTCGCCGAGCGCGAGGAGGTCGAAGGCGACGAAGGACGCGGGCGTCTCGGTGGCCAGGAGCCGCACGCGCGAGTCGGCGGGGTGGATGCGCTGGAGCAGGGCCTCGAAGTCGAGGCGCGCGCCGGTGACGATGACGATCTCCCCGTCGACGACGCAGCGCTCGGGCAGCTGCGCGCGCAGGCTCTCGACGAGCTCGGGGAAGTACCGCGTCATCGGCTTCTCGTTGCGGCTGCCGATCTCGACGTCGTCGCCGTCCTTGAAGATGATCGCGCGGAAGCCGTCCCACTTCGGCTCGTAGAGGTACTCGCCATCGGGCACGTCCTTGACGGACTTCGCGAGCATCGGGGCGACCGGCGGGAGCAGCGGGAGGTCCATCCCGCAGACGCTACTGGGCGCGCGAGGGCGGCGCCCCCGGTCCGCGCACCGGGTCTCCACGGATCCGCGCGGCTGATACCGGTCCGCGCTGCGGACATGTCGGCAGCGCGGACCGGTATCAGCAGCGGGGCCAAGGGGGGGGCTCCTACGGGCGGCGCCAGTCGTTGCTCTCGAGGTGCGACCCCGCCTGCGGGCCCATCTGGAGCATGCCCCCGTCCACCGCCCACGAGGCGCCGTTGACGTAGCCCGCCTCCGGGCCGCAGAGGAAGGCGACGACGGCGGCGATCTCGCGGGCGTCACCGGGCCGGGCCACGGGGATGCCCGGGCGCTCCTTGCCCTCCATCACCGTCTCGTCCTCCTGGCCGGTCATCGGGGTCGCGATCTCACCGGGCGCGACGGCGTTGACCGTGATCCCGTGCTCGGCGAGCTCCAGGGCCGCGACCTTGACGAGCAGCCCGAGCCCGCCCTTGGCCGCGCAGTAGGGGGCCGCACCCACGCGCGGGGCGTGCTCGTGGACGCTCGTGATGGCGACGATCCGCCCGCCCGTCCCGCCGGCGACCATGTGCCGCGCCGCTGCCTGGAGGCAGCAGAACGCGCCGTCGAGGTCGACGGACACGACCTCGCGCCACGTGGCGTAGTCCATGTCGAGCAGCAGCTCGGAGCTGCCGGTGCCCGAGGACATGACGAGGGCGTCGACGCCGCCCATCGCCCCGGCGAGCTCGTCGACCACCGCGGTCCCGCTCTGCGGGTCGGTGAGGTCGAGGCGGCGCACGTGCGCCGTCGCGCCGAGGGAGCGGACCTCCTCGGCGGTGCGCTCGGCGCCGTCCTCGTCGGTGTGCCAGGTGAGGGCGACGTGCCGGCCGGGTGCCGCCAGGGCGACGGCGCTCGCCCTGCCGATGCCGGAGTCGGCGCCGGTGACGATGACGCGGCGTGGCTGCACGCCCTCCTCGCGGGGGTCGGGCTGGGCGGACTGGGTGCTCTCGCTCATGGTCGGTGCCCTCCGGTCAGCGGGAGACGAGCTTGAAGAACGTGCTGTCCTCGCCGCTCGCCTTGTGCTCCTGGTAGAGGAAGGCGAGCTTCTCGTCCTCGAACTTCGCGAACCAGTCCTCCCAGCTGATGTGCTCGAGGTCGTCGGTGCCGGCGCCGCCGGGGAAGTCGATCCGCAGGATGCCGGCGGTGTCGCCGTCCTCGGTGCCGCGGACGCTCGCGGGCTTCCCGTCGTGCTCCTCGACCCAGCGGCGGATCTCGTCGTGGTCGGTCGTCGTGCTCGTCTCGGATGCCATCGTCCTGCTCCTCCTCCCGCCGGCCACGGACGTGGCCGCCCCTCGACGGTAGGCACGCCCTCGGACGCGCGCATCCGGTGCCGGTGACCAGGGTCACACCGGGCCCGAGCTCGCCGTCCCGGGGCACCCGCAGGGCCTCCGCTAGCCTCGCCGATGCCCGATGACCCCCGACCGGAAAGGCTCCATCGTGTCCACCCCTCCTCCCAGCCCCTACCAGCCGCAGCAGGGCCAGCCCGGCCAGGTCCCGCCGCCCCCGCCCGCCTACGGGCAGCAGCCCGCCCAGCCCGGCCAGCAGCAGTGGGGCTACGGCGCCCCGGCCGCCCCGCAGGGCCCGAGCGGTGAGACGCCGAAGAACTTCTTCGCGGCGCTCTTCGACTGGAAGTTCCACACCCTCATCACCCCCAAGCTCGTCAGCTGGGTGTACCTCGCCGTCATGATCCTCTCGGCGCTGTACTGGCTGTTCCTCGTCTTTGCCGGCTTCGCGACGGAGCCGGCCGTGGGCGTGCTCGTCCTGCTCGTCGGCCCGGTCGTGCTGCTCGTCAGCCTCGCGTTCTTCCGGATGACGCTCGAGTTCTACTTCGCGCTCGTGCGGATGTCCGACGACATCCACCGCAGCCAGGGCCTGCCGCGCTCCTGACCCGCGCGTGACACTGCGCCCCGTGCCGCCGGCACGGGGCGCAGTCGTCTCTCAGGAGAGCAGCCGCGCGAGCTCGGCGGCCTCGTGGACGACGGCGTGGGCGCCGTCATCCTCGCCGGGCCGGGCGTAGCCCCACGCGACGAGGACGGTCGGCAGGCCGTGCACGCCCGCGCCGTCGACGTCGTGGTGCCGGTCCCCGACCATGACGGCGCGCGTGAGGTCGACGCCCCGGTCGCGGAGCCCGGCGAGCGCGTCCTCGACGATGTCGGCCTTGACCGCACGGGTCTCGTCCTCCGAGGCGCCGCGGATGACGGTGAAGTACTGGGCGAGGCCGGCGTCCTCGAGGATCGGCACGGCGAGCGACTGGCGCTTGGACGTCGCCAGGGCGATCGGCACGCCCCGGCCGTGGAGCTCACGGACCAGCTCGGCCATGCCCGGGAAGACCGGCGCCTGGAGCATCCGCTCGTTGTAGCGGGCGCGGTAGTCCTCGACGACGGCGGTGAGCCGGTCCTCCGGGACGCCGACGAAGGCGCGGAAGCCGTCGCGGATGGGCGGCCCGACGAAGCGCAGCAGCTCCTCCTGCGTCTGTGCCGGGTAGCCGAAGTGCGCGAGGGTCTCGGCGATCGAGGCGGTGATGACCGGACCGGAGTCGCTGATCGTGCCGTCGAGGTCGAGGAGGACGGCCGTGGGGTGCATCGGCTCGAGGGCGGTGGGGGCGGCGGCGTGCGTCAATCGTCATCCTTGCTCGGGAAGGGGGTCTTCCCCCAGGGTCCCACGGACCGGTGAGGCACCGATGTCCGCGCCGCCGGGTAGTGTGACCTGGACAACTCGATACGCCGCCCACCCGCGGCGGGAGAGTCCCGCTCCGTGCGGGCGCCGAAGGAGCAAGCCCTCCCGCTAATCTCTCAGGCCCCGGTACCGCCGCGATCAGGCAGCTCTGGAAAGCAGCGCGTCAGCGCTCACCGACGGTGCAGGCGAGCCCGGCTCGCGAAAACTCTCAGGTCCCATGACAGAGCGGGGAGGACCCAGTTCCCCGCCACCCCGGAGCCGTGTCCATGTCCTCACCGTCCTTTGCCGACCGCCATGTCGGCCCCCGCGCCGCCGACACCGCGGCCATGCTCGACTCGCTCGGGCACGCCGACTGGCGCCCGCTGCTCGACTCGGTGCCGCCCGCCATCCGGCAGCAGCACGCCCTCGACCTGCCGGCCGCGCGCACCGAGGCGCAGGTCCTCGACCGGCTGCGCGAGCTCGCCGGGCGCAACGTCCAGCGCGTCCAGATGATCGGCCAGGGCTACTACGCCACCCACACCCCCAGCGTCATCCAGCGGTGCGTCCTCGAGTCCCCGGCCTGGTACACCGCCTACACCCCCTACCAGCCGGAGATCTCCCAGGGCCGCCTCGAGGGCCTGCTCAACTTCCAGACGGCGGTCGCCGACCTCACCGGCCTGCCGGTCGCGAACGCCTCCCTCCTCGACGAGGCCACCGCCGTCGCCGAGGCCGTGCTCCTCATGCAGCGCGCGAACAAGGCCTCCACGGCCGCCACCGTCGTCCTCGACGCCGAGCTCCACCCGCAGACCGTCGCCGTCGTCCGCGCCCGCGCCGAGGCGGTGGGGATCGCCGCCGTCGTCGCCGACCTCGACGCCGGCCTGCCCGACCTTCCCGACGGCGTCACGGGCCTGGTCCTCCAGCAGCCCGGCACCTCCGGCCGCCTGCGCGACCACGCGGGCCTCGTCGCGGCGGCGAAGGAGCGCGGCGCGATGGTCACCGTCGCGGCCGACCTCCTCGCCCTCACCCTCATCACGCCGCCGGGGGAGCAGGGCGCCGACGTCGCTGTCGGCTCCGCCCAGCGCTTCGGCGTCCCGCTGTTCTACGGCGGGCCGCACGCGGCCTTCATGGCGGTGCGCGAGGGCCTGGAGCGCCAGCTGCCGGGCCGGCTCGTCGGCGTCTCCAAGGACAGCGAGGGCCGCCCCGCCCTGCGCCTGGCCCTCCAGCCGCGCGAGCAGCACATCCGCCGGGAGAAGGCGACGAGCAACATCTGCACCGCGCAGGCCCTGCTCGCCGTCGTCGCCGGCATGTACGCCGTCTACCACGGGCCCGAGGGGCTGCGGGAGATCGCTCGCCACGCCCACGGCGCCGCCCGCACCCTGGCCCTGCGCCTCACCGCCGGCGGGGTCGAGGTCGTCCACGACGCGTTCTTCGACACCGTGACCGTCCGTGTGCCCGGGCGGGCCGCCGTCGTCGTCGCCGAGGCGGAGCGGGCCGGGGTGAACCTGCGGCTCGTCGACGAGGACACGGTCGGCATCTCCTGCGACGAGACGACGACACCGGAGCACCTCGCCGCCGTCCTCGCCGCCTTCGGCACCGACGGGGCCGCGCCGGGCAGCGGCGGCTTCGAGATCCCCGCCCCGCTGCGCCGCACGAGCGCGTTCCTCACCCACCCCACCTTCCACGCGCACCGCTCCGAGACGCAGATGATGCGCTACCTGCGCCGGCTCGCCGATCGGGACCTCGCGCTGGACCGCACGATGATCCCGCTCGGCTCGTGCACGATGAAGCTCAACGCCGCCACCGAGATGCGGGCGATGCTGTGGCCCGGCTTCGCCTCCGTCCACCCCCTCGCCCCGGACCACCAGACCGAGGGCTGGCGCGAGCTCGTCACCGAGCTCGAGGGCTGGCTCGCGGAGATCACGGGCTACGACCGCGTCTCCGTCCAGCCCAACGCCGGCTCCCAGGGCGAGCTCGCCGGTCTCCTCGCCATCCGCGGCTACCACCGCTCGCGCGGCGAGGACGAGCGCACGGTGTGCCTCATCCCGTCCTCCGCCCACGGGACGAACGCGGCCTCCGCCGTGCTGGCCGGGATGAGGGTCGTCACCGTCAGGACGGCCGAGGACGGCTCGATCGACACCGCCGACCTCCACGCCCGCATCGCGCAGCACGGGGAGCAGCTCGCCGCGATCATGCTCACCTACCCCTCCACCCACGGCGTCTTCGACACCGAGGTGCGCGAGGTGTGCGAGGCGGTCCACGCGGCCGGCGGTCAGGTCTACGTCGACGGCGCGAACCTCAACGCGCTCATCGGGCTCGCCCAGCCGGGGGAGTTCGGCGGGGACGTCTCCCACCTCAACCTCCACAAGACCTTCTGCATCCCGCACGGCGGCGGTGGTCCCGGCGTCGGCCCGGTCGCCGTGCGCGAGCACCTGGCCCCCTTCCTGCCCGGGGACGCCGCCGGCGACGACGACGGCGCGGTGCCGGTCTCGGCCACCCGGTACGGGTCCGCAGGGGTGCTGCCCATCTCCTGGGCGTACATCGCGCTCATGGGCGCCGAGGGCCTCGCGGCGGCGACCCGCAGCGCACTGCTCGCGGCGAACTACGTCGCCAAGGCCCTGGACCCGTACTTCCCCGTGCTCTACACCGGCGCCGACGGGCTCGTGGCCCACGAGTGCATCCTCGACCTGCGCGAGCTCACCAAGCGCTCCGGGGTGACGGCCGAGGACGTGGCCAAGCGGCTCGTCGACTTCGGCTTCCACGCCCCCACGCTGTCCTTCCCGGTGGCCGGCACCCTCATGGTCGAGCCCACCGAGAGCGAGGACCTCGCCGAGCTCGACCGCTTCGTCGAGGCGATGGTGACGATCCACGGGGAGATCCAGCAGATCCTCGACGGCGAGGTCGACGTCGCCGACAGCCCGGTGCGCCGCGCCCCGCACCCGGCGGCCGACGTCGCCACCGATGCCTGGGACCGCGCCTACCCGCGTGAGCAGGCCGTCTTCCCGGTCCCCGGGCTGCGGCAGGACAAGTACTTCCCGCCGGTGAGCCGCATCGACAACGCCTACGGGGACCGCAACCTCGTGTGCGCGTGCCCGCCGCCCGAGGCCTTCGAGGAGGACCGATGAGCGACAAGGAGACCGCCCTGCGCGCTGAGCACGAGGCGCTGGGGGCGACGACGACCGGCTTCGCCGGCTGGGTGATGCCGCTCCACTACGGCTCCCAGCTGGCCGAGCACCGCGCCGTGCGCGAGGCGGCGGGGCTCTTCGACCTCAGCCACATGGGCACCGTCTGGGTCGACGGGCCGCAGGCCGGCGCCTTCCTCGACCACGCCGTCGTCGGCTCGATCTCCACCCTCGAGGTGGGGCGGGCGAAGTACACGCTGCTGTGCACGTCCGAGGGCGGCATCGTCGACGACCTCATCGTCTACCGCGTGGGGGAGGACCGGTTCCTCACCGTCCCGAACGCGGCCAACACGGCCGCCGTCCTCGCCGAGCTCGGCGAGCGCGCGGCGGGCTTCGACGCACGGGTCACCGACGCGACCGAGGGGACGGCGCTCCTCGCCGTCCAGGGGCCCCGCGCCCTCGGGATCGTCGAGGCGCTCGCGGACGGGCCGGTCGGGGACCTGCGCTACTACTGGGCCCGTGAAACCACCGTGGCCGGGCAGCGGGTGCTGCTCGCCCGCACCGGCTACACGGGGGAGGACGGCGTCGAGGTCCTCGTGCCGGGGGAGCACGCCGTCGCCCTGTGGCGCGCGCTGCTGGACGCCGGCGCGGACGCCGGCCTGGTCCCCGCCGGGCTCGCCGCGCGCGACTCGCTGCGGCTGGAGGCCGCGCTGCCGCTGTACGGCAACGAGCTGGGCCGCGACGTCGACCCCTTCACCGTGGGGCTCGGCGGCATCGTCGGCCTGCGCCGCAAGACGGCGGACTTCGTCGGCCGCACGGCGCTGGAACGCGTCCGAGCGGCCCACGAGGCGGGCGAGCCCGGACGGCGGGTCCTCGTCGGCCTCGCCGGCCAGGGCCGCCGCGCCGCGCGGCAGGGCTCAGCCGTCCTGCTGGGGGACGCGGAGGTCGGCGTCGTCACCTCCGGCCTGCCCAGCCCCACCCTGGGCCACCCGATCGCCCTCGCCGTCGTCGACCGCGCCGTCGCGGAGGTCGGCACCGCGCTCGACGTCGACGTGCGCGGCCGGCGTGAAGCCTTCACCGTCGTCGAGCGTCCGTTCTACCGTCGTCCCTGACCCATCTGCCGAGGAGATGCCATGGCCACCATCCGTCCCGACCTCAAGTACACCGCCGAGCACGAGTGGGTGGACGACTCCGTCTCACCTGTCCGCGTGGGCATCACGACCGTGGCGACCGACGCCCTCGGAGACATCGTCTACCTCGACCTGCCCGAGGTCGGCGCGGAGGTGACGGCGGGGGAGACCTGCGGGGAGGTGGAGTCGACGAAGTCCGTCTCCGACCTCTACGCCCCGGTCACCGGCACGGTGACGGCGGTCAACCAGGAGGCGGTCGACGACCCCGCGCTCGTCAACCGCGAGCCCTTCGCGGACGGCTGGCTCTTCGCCGTCGAGGTGGCGGAGGAGTCCGAGCTGCTCTCGCCCGAGGAGTACGCCGAGACCACCGGCGCCGAGATCGTGGGCTGAGCCGTGGACACCGGCGCGGCACTCGAGTTCGTGCGGGCCAACCCGCGCGGCATCCTCGCCACCCGCAGGCGCAGCGGCGACGCGCAGCAGCCACCGGTCCTGGCAGCGGTCGACGACGACGGGCGCGTCCTCATCAGCACCCGTGAGACGGCGGTCAAGGTCCGCAACCTCCGGCGCACGCCCCGCGCGTCCCTGTGCCAGCTCAGCGAGCGGTTCTTCGGGCCGTGGGTGCAGCTGACGGGCCCCGTGGAGATCGTCTCGCTGCCCGAGGCGATGGACCTCCTCGTCGACTACTACCGCCGCGTCTCGGGGGAGCACGAGGACTGGGAGGAGTACCGCGCGGCGATGGAGCGGGAGCGCCGCTGCGTCGTCGTCCTCACCCCGGAGGAGGCCGGGCCGACGGTCAGCGGCTGAGCGGGGGCCGGTCCCACACGAGGGAGTAGCGGTAGTACAGGCGCCGTCGCGCCCGCGCGCCGGGGAGGACCTCCTCGGCGGCCGCGCGGATCTCGGCGAGCGAGGTGACCGGGTCGGTCATCGCGACCCCGACGTCGGCCTGCGCCCGGTGCACGACGTCGAGCACCCGCACCGGCAGCACCTGCGCGAGGGACACGAGCCAGTCGGCCACCGAGGCGCTGGCCGCGAGCCCGACGACGACGAGCCGTCCGCCCGGCGTGACGAGCTCACCGAGCCGGCGCAGCGCCGGCCGCAGCGGCAGGTGGTGGAGGGTCGCCACGCAGGCGACGGTGTCGAAGAGCCCGAGCGCCGGCAGCCCGGAGTCGAGGAGCCCCGCCTGCACCACCCGCGCCCGGGGCGCGTCCCGGGCACGTGCGCGGGCGACGGCCTCCGGGTCCGGCTCGAGACCGACGGCCTCGTCCGCCACCCCGGCCAGCCGCTCGAGGAGGAGTCCCTCCCCGCACCCGACGTCGAGCACGCGACCGCCCCGCCGTCGGGCGTCCGCGACGATCTCGCCGTGGAAGGCCGTGTTGTGGTTCCAGTACGTCGTCGTCACCGCGCTCCCAGCTCCACGAGGAGGACCCCCGCGGCGATGAGGAGGATGCCGCCGACCATCGTCCGCGTGAGCGGCTCGTCGAAGAGCACCTTGCTCGCGACGGCGGTGAGCGCGACCCCGACGGCGGTCCAGATCCCGTACGCGACACCGATCCCGATGCCGGCCTGCAGGGTGAGGGACAGCAGGGTGAACGCGAGGAGGTAGCCGACGCCGACGACGGCGAGCCACGCCCTGCGGCCGTCGACGCTGGCGCGCAGGGAGAGGGTGGCGGTGACCTCGGCGAGGATCGAGCCCGTGAGGAACAGCCAGCCCATCAGGCGTCCGCCGCCTCGGTCGCCCGGTGGGAGCCCACCTCGACGAGCAGGACGCCGCCGATGATGAGGACGATCCCCGCTGCCATGAGGAGCGTGACCGGCTCACCGAAGATCACCGCGGACAGCACCGCGGTGAGCGCCACCCCGGTGGCGCCCCAGATGCCGTAGGCGACGCCGAGCGGCATCCCGCGGCGCAGCACCGCCGCGAGGAGGAGGAAGGCGGACACGTAGCCGACGACGACGAGCGCGTACCAGCGGGGGTCGTCGACGGCGGCACGCAGGGACAGGGAGCCGGTCACCTCGCAGACGATGGCGCCGGCCAGGAGGAGCGAGGTCACCGGACGATCCTCGCAGAGCCGCTGGGAGGGCGCGGGCCGGGGCTTCCGTGCCAGGCTACGGCCGTGACCCAGACCCCCGACGCCGAGCTGGTGTCCGTCGCGCGGGAGCTCTACGCCCACCCGCCGGCCGAGTTCATCGCGACCCGCAACGCGCGTGCCGCCGCGACGCGCCGGGCCGGCGACCGGGAGCTGGCGACGGCCGTCAAGGCGCTGCCCAAGGCCTCGGTCGCGGCGTGGGCGGTGGGTGCGGTCGCCCGGGAGCACCCGGAGGACCTCGACGCTCTCGGCCAGCTCGGCGCCGAGCTGCGGGTGGCGCAGGTCGCCGCGGACCCCGCCGAGCTCCGGGCGCTGAGCAGGCGCCGGCGTGAGCTCACCGGTGCGGTGACCCGCACGGCGGCGCGGCTGGCCGAGGAGCGTGGCGTCGGGCTGTCCGGGGCGGCGCAGGAGCAGGTGGAGGCGACGTGGTCCGCCGTCGTCATCGACCGCGACGCCGAGCGGGCGGTGCGCAGCCTGCTGCTGGTGCGTGCCCTCGAACCGAGCGGTGGCCTCGAGGACGCGCTCGCGGTGGCCGGTGCCGTCGAGACCGCCGAGCCGGAGGAGGAGCCCGCGGCTCCGGCCCGCCCGGCGCGGCGCATCCGGCCCGCCGCTCCCGCGAGGAAGGACCCGGCGGCGGACGACGACGACGCCAGGCCGCGCCGGGCGATCAGCCGCCGGCCCCGCGGCATCGAGCGTGAGGAGGAGCCAGAGGAGCAGACGCCGCCGCGCCGGGCGATCAGCCGCCGGCCGCGCCGTGCTGAGCCCGACGAGGAGCCGGACCGGCAGACCCGGCCGGACCGGGCGGTCGGCCGCACCCGCCGCAAGGCTCCCGAGCCCACGCCCGGGCGGGCGGACACCGCCCGCGAGGTCCGCCGGGCGGAGCGCGAGCTGCGCGCCCGGGAGCGTGTGGCCGAGCACGCCCGCACCGAGCTGGACGACGCCGCCGAGGAGCTCTCGCGCATCGAGGCGCAGGTGCTCCAGGCCGCCGCCCGCACCGAGGAGCTGCGCCGCGAGCTCGAGCGGCTGGAGGAGCAGCTCGCGGAGCTGGACGAGGAGCGGGCGCAGGCCACCGAGGAGCGGGAGGACGCCGAGGCCCGTGAGGAGGCCGCCCGCCACACCGTCGAGGAGGCGCGTCGGCGGCTGGCCGAGCTGACGGACTGAGCTCCGCCGCGCGCGTTAAGTCCTGGCCATCCGCGCCGCGGCAGGGCAGGCTGGCCAGGACCGCTTCGCCCACGAGACACCTGGAGGGACGATGGCTGACACGACGCCGGAACCGCAGCCCGAGACGGCCAAGGAGAAGATGCGCCAGGCGCTCGAACGCAAGAACGAGCGCGCGCACCAGAACCACCAGGCGCAGCAGAACACCGGCGCGGTCCACGGGAGCCAGGTGAACGGCGGAGGCAAGCGCACCTTCCGCCGCAAGTCCGGCTAGACCGCGCTGCTCACGCCGGGTCTGCGCCGCGCCCCTCGACGGCGCGGCGCAGCTCGGCGAAGGCCTCCGCCAGTCGCGCCGGCGTGAAGTGGGCGTTGAGGCCGCTCGGGTTGGGCAGGACCCACACCCGGGTCGAGCCCAGGCGCACGTCCTGCTCGCCATAGGTCGCGCGGGGCCGGTCGAAGGCCGTGCGGTAGGCGGTGACGCCGAGCACGGCGAGCCACGCGGGGCGGTGCTCCGCGACCTCGGCCCGCAGCCGCTCCCCGCCGGCGCGCAGCTCGGCGGGGGAGAGCTCCGCGGCGGTCGCCGACGCGCGCTCGACGACGTTCGTCACCCCCAGCCCCAGGGAGAGGAGCTCCTCCTGCTCCGAGGGGTGGAGCTGGCGCGGCGTGAAGCCGGAGCGGTGCAGCGCCGGCCAGAAGCGGTTGCCCGGCCGCGCGAAGTGGTGCCCGGACCACGCCGAGTAGAGCCCCGGGTTGATGCCGCAGAAGAGCACCCGCAGGCCCGGCGCGACGACGAGCGGGAGGGTGCGGTCGGCCGAGGCGAGCAGCTCCTCGCGCGTGGGGCGCCGGTCGGCAGGCATGGGGGCAGCCTGCCAGGTCAGCGGGGGAGCTCGTCGATGAGGGGCGCGAGGATGTCGACGACGGCGGCCTCCGCGTCGGCCGGTCGCCGGTCGACGATCGCGTGGACGAGCCGCTCGTGCTCGTCGGCGTGCGGGTCCTCGTCCTCGTCGACGTCGTCCGCGAGCACCTCCTCGTAGAGCGGGACGAGCCCGTCGTAGAGCTCGGTGAACAGCTCGTTGTGCGTGGCGGCGACGACGGCGCGGTGCAGCGCGAGGTCGGCGGCGATGCGGACCTGGTGGTCGGCCTGCTCCCAGGCGCGGGCCCGCGCGTCGAGGGCCTGCTGCAGCGCGGCGACGTCCGCGGCCTCCCGGCGCTGTGCGGCGATCCGGGCCGCTGCGCCGTCGAGGGCGGCGCGCAGCTCGAGCCCGTCGCGGCGGTGGGCGCGTGTCGCCCGGCGGGTGAGGGTGGTGGCGAGCTCGGAGCGGGCGATGACGAAGGTGCCACGTCCCTGCTCCCGGCGGACGAGGCCCGCCTGGACGAGCGACTGGACCGCCTCGCGCACGGTGTTGCGCCCGGCGCCGACCCACGACATGAGCTCGGCCTCGACCGGGATCCGCTCGCCGACGGGCCACTCGCCGGAGGCGATCGCCTCGTGGAAGCGCGCCGTCACGGTGTCGGTCATGCTCGGCGCCTTGCGCAGGGGTGCCTGGTGTGCGCTAGTGTCTGCCCGATTCATCCCATCATCCTACCTTTGAGGTCGACATGAGCGACAAGGCCCGGGCGAGCGTGCTGCCCCTCCTGGCAATCGTCCTGACCGCGCTGAACCTCCGCACCGCGGTCACCGGGTTCACGCCGCTGCTCGACACGATCGGTGCCGATCTCGACTTCGGGCCGTCCCTGTACGGCGTGTTCGGCACGATCGTCACCGCCTGCTTCGCCGTCTTCGGGCTGGTCGCGGCACCCGTTGCCCGCCGGCTCGGCCTGGAGCGCACCATCGCGATCGCCGTCGCCTTCACCACCGGCGGCATCGTGCTGCGGGCGCTGGCGCCGTCGACCGGTGTGCTCGTCGCCTCCACCGTCGTCGCCTTCGTCGGGGTCGGGGCGTCCAACGTCCTCGTCATCCCGCTCGTCAAGAAGTACTTCTCGGCGCACCTCAAGGCGGTGAGCTCGATGTACATCGCGCTCCTCCAGGTGGGCCAGTTCGTCGCCCCCCTCGCCGCCGTCCCGGTCGCGCTCGTCGCCGGGTGGCGGTGGGCCATCGCGATGTGGGCGACGACGACCGCCGTCGCCCTCGTGCTCTGGGTCGTCCTGGCCGCACGCGGGGGCGGCGCCGCGGCGCCGGTGGAGACCGGGCCGCAGCGGCTGCACGGAGCGTGGCGCACGCCGCTGCTGTGGTCGCTCGTGCTCATGATGGGCATCACGAGCCTCAACGTCCACGCGATCTTCACCTGGCTCCCGGCGATCCTCATCGACGCGGGCGCCGACCCCGAGTCCGGCGGCGCGCTCGTCGCGCTCTTCTCGGTCATCGGGCTGCCCGCCGCGTTCGTCGTCCCGCCCCTGGCGATCCGGCTGCGCAACCCCTTCGTCATCGTCGTCGTGTGCACCGCGGCCATGGTGGCGGGCTACGCCGGCCTCCTGCTCTCGCCCGACGCCGGCGCGGTCGTCTGGGTGGTGCTCCTCGGCCTGGGCGTGAGCACCTTCCCGCTGTGCCTCACCCTCGTCAACGCCCGCACCCGCACGACCGCCGGCTCCACGGTGCTGTCCGGCGCCATGCAGGGCGGCGGCTACGCCATCGCCTGCATCGGCCCCTTCGGCGTCGGTGCGCTCTACGCCGGCTCCGGGTCGTGGACGGGAGCCTTCGTCGTCCTCTTCGCCAGCCTCGCGGTGCTGCTCGTCAGCGGCTTCGTCGCCTGCCGTCCCACGCTGCTCGAGGACCAGGTGCGCCCCGCCCCGGTGCTGGCCCGCGTCTGACCGGTCGCGGCTGCCGGTGCACCTGCCCGTGCCGGACCGCCGCTGACCTGCCATGGTCGGGGCATGGAGCGCGTCACGGACAAGCTGTACTCCTGGGCCTCGATCATCGACCCGCAGGCCCTGGCCCAGGCCCGTCTCACCGCCGAGCTGCCCATCGTCGACCCGCACGTGGCCCTCATGCCCGACGCGCACGTCGGCATGGGGGCCACCGTCGGCTCGGTCATCCCGACGGTGGGCGCGGTCATCCCCGCCGCGGTGGGCGTGGACATCGGCTGCGGGATGGTCGCCGTCCGCACCCAGTTCACCGTCGATCGCCTCCGCGGGGCCGGGAGGCCGCTCGCCGTCCTCCGCGAGGCGATCGAGCGCGCGGTGCCGCTCAGCCCCGGCAACTACAACCGCAAGGTGTGGGGCCGCGCGCCGCAGGCCGTCACCGAGCTCGAGCGCCTCGCCCGCGACGAGAACGTCACGCCGGAGACCTACGCGAAGAACTGGCGCCTGCAGCTCGGTTCGCTGGGCGGCGGGAACCACTTCATCGAGGTGACGGCCGACGAGGAGGGCCGGGTGTGGACCTTCCTCCACTCCGGCAGCCGCGGGGTGGGCAACCAGATCGCCCGCCGCTTCATCACCGCGGCCCAGCGGGTCGCCGACCGCCGCGGGCACCACCTCGCCGACCGCAACCTCGCCTACCTCACCGAGGACGACGCCGAGTTCCACGCCTACCTCTCCCACCTCCACTGGGCCCAGGAGTTCGCCCGCCTCAACCGCGAGGTGATGATGGACCGCGTCGTCGAGGAGCTGGGCCGCTTCCTCGACGAGGACGTGCAGCGCCTCGAGGAGGTCAACTGCCACCACAACTACACGGCCGTCGAGCAGCACGCCGGCGGTCGCCGTCTCGTCTCGCGCAAGGGCGCCATCGCGGCCCACGAGGGTGTACGCGGGCTCATCCCGGGCTCGATGGGCACGGCGTCCTACGTCGTCACCGGCAAGGGCGAGGAGATGTCCCTGTGCTCCGCCCCGCACGGGGCCGGTCGCGCCTACTCCCGCACGCAGGCGCGACGCACCTTCACCCAGGCCGACCTGCGACGGCGGATGGCCGGCATCGAGTACCGCGACCTCGCCGCCTTCGTCGACGAGATCCCCGACGCCTACAAGGACGTCGACGTCGTCATGGCCGACGCCGCCGACCTCGTCTCCGTCGACCACGTGCTGCGGCAGCTCGTCAACGTCAAGGGTCAGTGAGCCGGCGGCACACGGCACCGATTGCGCTTTGGCGGAAATTTGTGGGGCAGGCCACGGGGTGGCAATTTGTTGCCAGATATGCGATGATGATATGCGCTGGCTCGCGGAGGTCGGGCGCTCCCACTGGATGTGGCTGCGAATTCCTCCGTGTCCTCATACCGCCCGGACGATGTCGGGAAATCAGCGGTAGGGCGGTTTGAGACAGTCGTCGGCTGCCTATTCAGGTATTTGCCGGCACCGAGTGTGGCGCTCTTTTAGCGAAGGGTCACGCGTTGAATTTCACCACTGGTCAGGTTGTCGTCCACCCCCATCACGGACCGGCGACGGTCAAGAAGGTCTCCACGCGCACCATCCGCAAGGAGAAGGTGACCTACGTGCAGCTCGACGTGCACAACTCCGACCTCGAGGTCACGATGCCGGAGAACCGCGCCGCCGAGGTCGGGGTCCGTCCCGCCGTCGACCTCGCGGGTGTCCGCGAGATCCTCGACGTCCTCCTCGCGCCGAGCCCCGAGCAGGAGACCGTCTGGTCGCGCCGCATCAAGGCCAACGGCGACCGCCTGCGCACCGGTGAGATCCTCATCATCGCCGCCCTCATCCGCGACCTCACCCGGAGCAACGAGGAGAAGCGCCTCGCCTTCGGCGAGATGAAGCTGCTGCGCGACGCGAGCGCCCCCTTCGTCACCGAGCTCGCCCTCGTCCTGTCCCGGACCGAGGACGAGATCACCGCCATGGTCGACGCCGCGATCCTCGAGGGCGTTCGTCCCGCGATCGGCCAGGAGCTCGCCACCGCGAGCTGATCCGCTGCCCCCGCCCGGGGCACCTAGGCTTGGCCGCATGAGACTTGGTGACCTGGCTGCCGCGCTTGACCTCGAGCTGCCCGCAGGGGCAGACCCCGCGACCGAGGTCCGCGGTGCCACCCACCAGGCCGACTGGGCCGGCCCCGGCGACGTCTTCGTCGCCGTGCGCGGCGCGCGCGTCGACGGCCACGGCTTCATCGCCGACGCCGTCGAGCGCGGCGCCGTCGCCGTCCTCGGCGAGGGCCTGCCCGACGGCGTCACCTGCCCGGTCCCGTACCTGCGGGTGGCGGGCGCCCGGGCCGCCCTCGCCGACGCCGCGTCGGTCCTCGCCGGCCACCCCAGCCGCGGGCTCACCGTCCTCGGCGTCACCGGCACCGACGGCAAGACGACGACGTCCGCCCTCGCGCGCCACCTCCTGCGCAGCGCCGGCCGCCCCACCGGGCTGCTCTCGACGATCGGCTACGAGCTGCCCGACGGCGTGCTGCGTCAGCCGCCTACCCACTTCACCACCCCCGAGGCGCCGCAGGTCCAGCAGATCCTGCGCGAGATGGTCGACCACGCCGCGACGGACGCCGTCGTCGAGGCCTCCAGCCACGCGCTGGCCCTGGACCGCGTACGCGGCGTCGACTTCGACGTCGCCATCTGGACGAACCTCACCGGGGAGCACCTCGACTTCCACGGGACGATGGAGCAGTACTTCGCCGACAAGTCCCTCCTCGTCCAGCGCGCCCGGCACGCCGTCCTCAACGCCGACGACCCGTGGACGACGCAGCTGCTGCCCATGGCCCCCAGCCGCACCACCTACAGCGCCGAGGGGCAGCCCGCCGACTGGTGGGCCGGGGACGTCGTTGAGGGCCCGGATGACCTGCGGTTCACCGTGCACACCCCGGCCGGCTCCGCCGCGGCCGTGCTGCCGATGATCGGTCGCTTCAACGTCGCCAACGCCCTGGCCGCCATGGCGGGGGTCCACGCGGCCGGCGTCCCGCTCGCCGAGCTCGTCGCCGGGCTGGCCACCTTCCCCGGCGTGCCCGGGCGCATGGAGATGTGCGAGCGCCGGGACGGGGACCCGCGCGTCATCGTCGACTTCGCCCACACCCCGCCGAGCCTCGACAAGGCACTGGCCACCGTGCGGGTCACCACCGAGGGTCGCCTGTGGGTGGTCATCGGCTCCGCCGGTGGCCCGCGGGACCCCTCCAAGCGTGCCCCGCTGGGGGAGGTGGCGACCCGGATGGCCGACGTCGCCGTCTTCACCGAGGAGGACCACCGGGACACGCCGCTGGCCGACATCCTCACCGAGATGGAGCGGGGTGCCCGAGAGGCCGGACGCTCGAACTACGTGAGCATCGGTGACCGGCGTGAGGCGATCCGCCACGCGGTCGGCCAGGCCGGCCCGCAGGACACGGTCGTGCTCGCCGGCAAGGGCCCGGAGGCCACGCTGGAGCGTGACACCGAGACGATCCCGTGGGACGAGATGGGCGAGGCACGCGCGGCGCTGGCCGCGCGGCGGGAGCAGGACGCCGGCCCCACGGCCTAGCGGTCACGGGGCCGAAGGTCCCAGTTCTCCCACCACCCGACGCGGTATCAAGGAGGTGGGAGGCGAAGACCATGACCAGCTCATCCGACACCACTCGTCCGATCGTCGTGGGGGTCGACGGCTCCGCACTCGCCGACGCCGCCGTCCTGTGGGCGGCGGCCGAGGCGGACCGCAGGGGCACCTCGCTCCACGTCGTCCACGCGTTCGTCCACCTGCACGCCGTCGGCGGGTACCTCACGGTGCTCGAGACCGCAGACCCGCTCGAGATCGGCGGCGCGGTGTGCGAGCGGGCGGCACGCCAGGCCCGCGAGGCGTTCCCCGGGCTCACCGTCACCACCGAGGTGCGTGTGGGCCGGGCGGCCCCGGAGCTCATCAAGGCCTCCCGCGAGGCCACCATGGTCGTCCTCGGTGCGCGGGGCCACGGCCGCGTCACGGGCCTGCTCATCGGGTCGGTGTCCCAGCAGGTGGCGATGTACGCCGGCTGCCCGGTCGTCGTCGTCCGCGGGACCGCCGAGCGTGGGCCCGTCGTCGTCGGCGTCGACGGTTCCCCGGCCTCGGCCGGTGCGCTGCGCTTCGCCGTCGAGCACGCCGCCGCCACCGGTGCGGCCGTCCGGGCCGTGCGGGCCGAGTACGTCGAGCTGCCGATGGGTGCGCCCCCGGGCGACTGGTACTCCGACCTCGTCGACAGGTCGACCGAGGCGACCGAGGCGGCACGCCGCGCCGTGGCGGAGGCCGCGGCCGAGCACCCGGCCGTGGACATCGAGCTGCAGGTCGTGCGCCGCCACCCCGAGGCGGCCCTCGTCGAGGAGGCTGCCGACGCGAGCCTGCTCGTCGTCGCCAGCCGCGGCCTGGGCGGCTTCGCCGGCCTCATGCTCGGCTCGGTGAGCCAGGGCGTGCTGTCCCGGGCGAGGGCGACCGTCGCCGTCGTGCCCGGTGGCGAGGAGCCCGAGCACCCCGACGACCCGCACGTGCGCTGAGCCGTCCGCGAGCTGCGTGACCTGGCCCCGGAGGACCAACGGTCCTCTCCGTCGGCCTGCGTCCGTCCTGAAACAGAGACATGGAGGCGATGAAGATGACGAACCACAGCACACTGACCCTCCCGATCGTCGTGGCGATCGACGGGTCCCCGGTCAGCGAGGAAGCGGTCCGCTGGGCGGCGGACGAGGCGGCGCGCCGGGGCACGACGCTCCACGTCGTCCACGCGTTCACCTACGCCCACGCGCCCGGCGGGTACGTCGGGACCTACGACCCCGACGCCCCGGCACGAGTGAGCGAGGCGATGTGTCAGCGCGCGGTCGCGAGCGCGCAGGACGCGCACCCCGACCTCGCCGTGACGACCGAGGTCCGCGTCGGTCGAGCCGCTCCCGAGCTCGTCAAGGCGTCTGACCACGCCGCCATGATGGTCCTCGGCTCGCGGGGGCACGGCCGGCTCACCGGCGTCATCGTCGGCTCGGTCTCCCAGCAGGTGGCGACGCACGCCCACTGCCCCGTCGTCGTCGTGCGCGAGAAGGACGAGAAGGCCGCCACCTCGGTCGTCGTCGGGGTCGACGGCTCGCCGGCCGCGGCGCAAGCGCTTCTCTTCGCGGCCGAGCACGCGGCGGCGAGCGGTGCGTCCGTGCGGGCGATCCGCTCGGAGTACGTCGAGATCCCCGTCGGCGCTCCCGACGGGAACTGGTACGGCGCCCTCGTCGAGCATGTCGCCCGGGCGACCGAGGAGGCGCGGCGGACTGTCGAGGAGGTGGCCGCCGAGCTGCCGGACGTCGACATCGAGCTCCGCGTGGTCCGCGAGCACCCGGAGACGGCTCTCGTCGAGGCGTCCGCCGAGGTGGAGATGCTCGTCGTCGCCAGCCGCGGCCTGGGTGGTTTCGCCGGCCTCATGCTCGGCTCGGTGAGTCAGGGCGTGCTGTCCCGGGCGAAGGTGACGGTTGCGGTCGTCCCGGCGGGTGTCGAGGTCGAGCACCCCGACACCCCGCACGCCGGCTGAGCTGCCCTACTCCGCGAGGTGGCGCAGGTAGCGCCCGGGCGCGTCGAGGAAGGCGCGCCAGTGACGCACGACCTCCAGCTCGTCCCAGACGACCGGGGTGATCCCGGCGTCGTCGAGCTGGAGGACGCGGGCACCGGGCAGGGCGGTGAGGATCGGGGAGTGCGTGGCGCACAGGACGTGCCGCTCCGCGCCGGCGAGCTGGGCGAGCACGTCGAGGAGCGCGAGGGACGTCGTGAAGGACAGCGCCGACTCGGGCTCGTCGAGGAGGACGACGCCGGCCGTGCGGACCCACGAGCCGGTGAGCATCTCGACGAAGGACTCGCCGTGGCTGAGCTGGTGGAGCTGGTGGGTGGACGCGGGCCCGTCCGCCGGCGCCGAGGCGTCCTCGAGGTAGCTGACGAAGCGGTGCATCGTCTCCGCGCGGAGGAAGAAGCCCCGGCGCCAGGCGGCGCGGTCGCGCCACACGGGGCGCAGGCGACCGCCGAGGTCGGAGCGGTCGCTGGCACGCCCCCGCGCGGCGCCTCCGACGTGGTCGGTCGACCCGCCGTCGGCCGGGATGCCGAGCGCCTCGGCGACCGCCTCGACGATCGTCGACTTCCCCGCCCCGTTCTCCCCGACGAGGAAGGTGACGCCGGGCGGGATCTCCAGCCCGTGCTCGAGCAGGTGGGCGACGGCGGGCACGGAGTCCGGCCAGGCGGCGACGTCGACGGAGGCCTTGGGGTCCAGCTCGATCCGGAGCAGTGCGGTCACGCGCCCCACTGTGCCAGGACGCGCCGACACTCAGCCGCCCTGGCTCACCCGGGCCGCGCTGCTCGTGTACCCGCCGGCCAGTCCCTCGGTGAGGGCGGCGACCAGGGCCGGGACGTCCTCGGCGGCCACCCGGACGGTGCCGGTGCACACGTGGTCGTGCCACAGGGAGAGGACGGCCACGCCGTCGTCGTGGTGCCAGGACACGCGCAGCGCACGACCGCCGCCGCGGACGTCCGCGACGACCTCGCCCCGCGCGGGCAGCGCGACGATGCGTCCCATGGACCCATGATCCTCCGCCGACCCTGTTCTGACCAGACCCGCGCGAGTACCGTCGGACCATGAGGTACGGCGTCGTCGCGTCCTTCGGTTCCGTCGAGCAGGTCTTGGAGATGGCGGTGGCCGCCGAGGAGGCCGGCTGGGACGGCTTCTTCACGTGGGACGGCATCAGCGTCGGGACCATGGACACCTTCGACCCGTGGGCGCTGCTCGGGGCGGTGGCCGTCTCGACGACGCGGATCCGGCTCGGCGCGATGGTCTTCGCCCTCGCCCGCCGCCACCCGTGGAAGGTCGCGCGGGAGGCGATCACCGTGGACCACCTCTCCGGCGGGCGTCTCGTCATGCCGGTGGGGCTCGGTGCCGTCGACGACGGCGCGTTCAGCCGCGTCTCGGGCGCACCCACCGAGCGACGTACCCGCGCCGAGCTCCTCGACGACTCGCTCGCCATCCTCGACCTCGCCTGGCGCGGGGAGCCCTTCAGCTACACCGGCACGCACCACAGGGTGGAGGACCTCGTCTTCCGGCCGCGGCCGGTGCAGCGGCCGCGCGTGCCCGTCTGGGTGGTGGGCGCGTGGCCCTCGCGGCGGTCGATGGACCGGGCGCTGCGCTGGGACGGTGTCCTCCCGCAGCCCATGGGCGGGCCGGGGGAGCCGGTGACGGCACAGATGGTCGCCGACATTCGGGCGCTCGCGGCCGAGAGGCGCGAGGACGGGGGAGCGGGCTTCGATGTCGTCGTCGAGGGCGTGGTGCGCGAGGGCGATGCGGCGGCCGAGGCCCGTGTCCGCGACCTCGCCGACGCCGGGGCGACCTGGTGGATCGAGTCGCGCTGGGAGGGGGAGGAGGCGCGGCCGGAGAACCTCCTCGCGCACATCCGCAGCGGCCCGCCGCGGGTCTGACGTCCAGGGGGCGTCCCGATCCCGCCACAAAGGGCGCAGACCTGCGCGCGACACGCCGTGCGCCGCACGCGACACGCCGCGCACGGAGGGGCAACTGCGCCGGTTGTGGCGGGATCTCACAACGACGCGCAATTCGAACGTACGTGCGAGTATGCTGAGGCTGTGTCCACCACCGGACCGACCATCCTCCACGCCGACCTCGACGCGTTCTACGCCTCGGTCGAGCAGCTGCTCCAGCCCGCGCTGCGGGGGCGGCCCATCGCCGTGGGCGGCAGCGACCGCGGGGGCGTCGTCCTCGCCGCGTCCTACGAGGCCAAGGCGCACGGCGTCCAGGGCGGCATGGCCGGGTGGAAGGCGGCGCAGCTGTGCCCGGGCCTCACCTTCGTGCGCGGCTCCTTCCACCGCTACCAGGCCATCGCCGACGACGTCATGGCGATCCTCGGCGACGTCACTCCCCTCGTGCAGCGCATCTCCATCGACGAGGCCTTCCTCGACGTCTCGGGCTCCACGCACCTCTTCGGCCCGCCCGCTGCCATCGCGGCGCTGCTCCGCGAGCGGGTCCGCACCGAGGTCGGCCTGCCCATCTCGGTCGGCGCGGCTCGCACCAAGCACCTGGCCAAGATCGCCTCGCAGGTGGCCAAGCCGGACGGGCTCGTCGTCGTCGAGCCCGACGACGAGCGCGACTTCCTGGACCCGCTGCCCGTCGGCCTCATCTGGGGTGTCGGACCGGTGACGAAGCAGCGCCTCGCGGACCGCGGGATCCACACCATCGGCGACCTCGCCCGGACCGAGCGCTCGGCGATGGAGCGCTACCTCGGGCACGCGACCGGCGGGACGCTCCACAGCCTGGCCCACAACGAGGACCCGCGCCGGGTGAGCACCTCCACCCGCGCCCGCTCCGTCGGTGCGCAGTCCGCCGTGGGCCGCCGCCCGGCCACCCCCGAGCTCGTCCGGGAGGTCCTCAGCCACCTCGCCGAGCGGGTGGCCGGCCGGCTGCGCGCCAAGGACCACGCCGGACGCACCGTCACCGTGCGGGTGCGCTTCCTCGCCATGCGTTCGGTCACCCGCGCCCTCACGCTCCCGGGCCCGGTGTCGGCCACGCTCACCCTCACCGAGGTTGCCGAGCGTCTCGTGTGGCAGGCGATCGACGAGGAGGAGAGCGAGCGGCCCGAGATCACTCTCCTCGGCATCTCGGTGTCCAAGCTGACGTCGCAGGCCGCCATCCAGCTCGAGCTGCCCCTCCCGCCGCCCGACCCGTGGCGCCCGGGCTCGGAGACCGGGGCCGCGCGCTGGGTGCTGGACCGCTCGGTGGACGCCGCCCGGGAACGCTTCGGCCGCTCCGCCGTCGGCTACCTGCCCGCCGCGATGGGTCGCGGCGCGGGCGTGCCCGAGGAGTTCCGGGAGCTGGCCGAGAAGGACCTGTGAGCGGCCGTCAGTAGCCCCGGCCGAGGTCGACGACGTGCGGGGGCCGGCGACCGTCGGCCAGCGCGCCGTGTGCCGCCACGAGGGCCTCGACGACGTCCTCGGGCAGCGTCGGCCCCGACACGTGCGGCGTCACGGTGACCGCCGGGTGGGACCAGCGCCAGTCGTCGGCCGGGAGCGGCTCCGTCTCGTGGACGTCGAGCACGGCGCGGCGGACCGTGCCGGCGTCGAGGGCGGTCCGCAGGTCGTCGGCCACGAGCGTCGCGCCACGGCCGACGTTGACGACGACGGCGCCGTCGAGCTGGTCGAGCACGCTCGCGTCGACCAGGCCGCGGGTGCCGTCGGTGAGCGGGAGCGCGTTGACGAGCGCCGCGCACGACCCCAGGTGCGGGGCGGCGTCGGCCAGGGCGGCGACGTCGTCGAAGGGGTCCGCGGCCGTGCCGCGCGTGTTGACGCCGACGGTCCGGTACCCGGCGGCGCGCAGTACCCGGGCGACGCCGGCACCGATCTCCCCGGTGCCGAGGACGACAACGGCGGCGCCCCGCGTGCGCACCGGCTCGAGCGGTTGCCACTGCGCCCGCTCCTGCTGGGCGGCGTACTCCCGCAGGTGCCACGCGTCGGCGAGCAGGTGGGCCAGGACGTAGCTGCCGATCGCCTCCGGCATGCCGCCGACCGTGCGCGTGAGGACGACGTCCGTGCCCCGTAGCTCCTCGACCACCCGGTCGACACCCGCCATCGGCAGGTGGACCCACCGCACGCCGGAGTCCGCGAGGTTCGGCGGCACGGTGTAGCCGGTGTAGCTGTCGGCCCAGGCGGCGTCCTCGGGGGAGAGGGGCCCGTGCGGGACGGTGCGGGTCTCGAGCGCCGGCAGGGCAGAGGCGAGGTCCGCGGCGAGGCCGGCGGCGTCGCGCCCGGCGAGGAGCATGCGGTGAAAGCTGTGAGGCATGCACCGACCGTACCGACAGCATCCGCCGCTCGACCTGCAGGGGCGGGTGTGGTGCCCGGCGCCGTAGTCTCGGGCACGCAGTCACGTCGAGGAGGTCGGTCCATGGTCAGGCGGCAGGTCCCCAACCCGCGGGAGATCCTCGAGCTGGTCCAGTTCAAGCGGCCCAGCCTCGACGCCCGCAAGCGGCGCCTGGACGCGGCGCTCACCATCGAGGACCTCCGCGCGATCGCCAAGCGACGCACCCCCGCGGCCGCCTTCGACTACACCGACGGCGCCGCGGAGGGGGAGCTGTCCCTGCGCCGGGCGCGGCAGGCCTTCCAGGACATCGAGCTCCACCCCTCGATCCTGCGCGACGTCTCGCGGGTGGACACGAGCACGACCGTCTTCGGCGGGCCCTCGGCCCTGCCCTTCGGGATCGCGCCCACCGGCTTCACCCGGCTCATGCACACCGAGGGGGAGAGCGCCGGGGCTGCGGCCGCCGGGGCGGCGGGCATCCCCTTCACCCTCTCGACCCTGGGCACGACGTCCATCGAGGACGTCCGGGCGGCCAACCCCCACGGGCGCAACTGGTTCCAGCTGTACGTGATGAAGCAGCGCGAGATCTCCTACGGCCTCGTCGAGCGGGCTGCGGCGGCCGGCTTCGACACCCTCTTCTTCACGGTCGACACCCCGGTGGCGGGGGCGCGGCTGCGCGACACCCGCAACGGCTTCTCCATCCCGCCTCAGCTCACCGTGCGCACCGTGGCCAACGCGGTGCCGCGACCGTGGTGGTGGGTCGACTTCCTCACCACGCCCAAGCTCGAGTTCGCCTCCCTGTCCTCCACCGGCGGGACCGTGGGGGAGCTGCTCGACTCGGCGATGGACCCCTCGATCGACTACGAGGACCTCGCGACCATCCGGGCCATGTGGCCGGGCACGATCGTCGTCAAGGGCGTCCAGACGGTGGCCGACGCGAAGCGGCTCGCCGACCTCGGCGTGGACGGCATCGTCCTGTCCAACCACGGCGGGCGCCAGCTCGACCGCGCGCCCGTCCCGTTCCACCTCCTGCCGGAGGTGGTGCGCGAGGTCGGCAGCGACCTCGAGGTCACCCTCGACACCGGCATCATGAACGGCGCCGACATCGTCGCGAGCGTCGCCCTCGGCGCCCGCTTCACCTTCATCGGCCGCGCCTACCTCTACGGGCTGATGGCCGGCGGCCGGCAGGGCGTGGACCGCGCGATCGCCATCCTCGCCGACCAGGTCCGCCGCACGATGAAGCTCCTCCAGGTCACCTCCCTCGAGGAGCTCGGTCCCCAGCACGTCACCCAGCTCCAGCGCCTCGTGCCGCGGCCGCGCCGCTAGGGCTCAGCGACGGCGGCCGGTGCGCCGCCGCAGCCGGGCCAGCAGCCCGCGCCGCCCGTCGCGGTGCACCCGGGCGAGCGGCCGGCGGTGCGCCGTCCCGGCGGGCGGGACGTCGAGCTCGAGGTCGGCGACGGCGACGAGGTCGGGCCGGTCCTCCGACGCGCCGACCACCCGCCCACCGAGCCAGACGGTGCGCAGCTGCTCGCCGTCGACCTCGAGGACGGCGAGGTTGTTGTCGAACCACGGCCCGGCGATCCCGTGCCAGCGCCACGGCGGCTCGGGCAGCCGCGCCAGCCGGGACAGCAGTGCGCCCAGCGGCCGGGCCCCGTGGGAGCCGAGCGCCGCGAAGGCCCGCAGCGCCCGGGGGAGCGGGTTGCGGATGGGGGAGCACACGAGCTGGAGCATCCGGGAGCCGGACTCGCGGTCCACCTCGGTGATGTAGGAGAAGTGGACGTCACCGGAGAGGAAGAGCACCGACGACGGCGCCGCGCCGCGCCGTCCGTCGGCGACCTCGGTGACCATCTGCGCCACGGCGGTGAAGGACCGGCTGAACGCGCCCCAGTGCTCGAGGTCGAGCTCCTGGCGCAGCCACTCCGCGGCGCGGGCCAGGTGGCGCCCGAGCCTCCCCTCGGCGAGGGCCTCGTCCAGCGCCTCCACGCGGTGCAGCCCCATCGGCAGGAGAAAGGGCAGCGACGTCGCCACGAGGAGGTGCTCGACGTCGCCGGTCAGCTGCTCGTCCAGCCAGGCCGTCTCGTCGTCGTCGAGCATCGACCGGCGGGCCGGCTCCAGCTCCCGCGCCGCCCGCGAGTCCACGACGACCAGCCGGGAGCCACCCAGCGGGTGGGTGTAGCTCCACCGGTAGCTCTCCGGCTCGCGGTCGGCCCGCTCGGCGAAGGCGTCGACGGCGTCGGTGAGGTCGACCTCGGTGCCCGGCGCCGCCTCCTGACGGCGCCGCAGCTCCGCCCACAGCGGGTCCTCGGCCCGCTCGGTCGCGGACATGTTCCCCAGGTGCTGGTAGACCCAGTAGGAGCCCAGCGCGGCGACGATGCGCCCGTGCCACCAGCTCGTCGCCTCCATCTGCCGACGCCAGCTGAGGGAGGTGTTCCAGTCGTCGCGCACGTCGTGGTCGTCGAAGATCATCAGGCTCGGCAGCCACGACAGCAGCCACCGCAGCGCCGGCTCGCCCCAGGCCAGGCGGTAGAGGTGGGCGTACTCCTCGAAGTCCGCGAGCTCGTCGCCCGGCTCCGCGGAGATGTCCCGCCGCGCCTCGATGAACTCGCGCATCTCGGCGGACGTCGCGTCGGCGTAGACCTGGTCACCGAGGAGCAGGAGGAGGTCCGGCGCCTGCCCCGCCTCGCCGTCGGCCAGCGCCAGCGCGTAGGTGCGCAGGGCGTCCACGCCGTGGGTGAGGTGGTGGACGTCGTCGTGCGGGACGCTCGTGCGGCACGAGCCGAAGGCCAGCCGTACCGGTGCGTCGTCGGCTCGCGCCGCCAGCGTGCTCGGGGGGAAGGTGGCGGCCGGGGCAGGCCAGCACACGTCGTCGTCGACGAGCACCTCGTACGGCACGCGAGTGTCGCGAGGCAGGCCGTCCACCTCGACGAGCGCGTAGTGGTGCCCGTGGACGGCGAAGGTAGGGGCGGACCAGGCGCCGCCGTCGTCGGTGAGACGGACGGTGACCGTGGCCGCGCGGGCCACCTCCACCCACACCGCGGCCGTCGTCCCGTCGACGCGGCGGACCATCGGTCCCAGCACCAGCTCGGCTGCCATGCGAGCAGTGTCCCCGTGCGGGGCCGGTCGCGTCGGTGGTTCGGTGGGGTCTGTGCAGCAGGCCCGCACGGTCCTACGATCGGAGGGTCAGCGCCGGCGCCGGTGCCGGCCTTCGGACGCGGAGGTTCTCATGACTGGTCGAGTGGTCCACTTCGAGATCCCCTTCGAGGACAAGGACCGTGCCAAGCGCTTCTACAGCGACGTCTTCCACTGGCAGGTGGAGGAGATGCCCGAGCTCGACTACGTCGGTGTGCAGACCGGCCCCACGG
The DNA here is from genome assembly GCF_014837105.1 of Oceanitalea stevensii. GTDB lineage: Bacteria > Actinomycetota > Actinomycetes > Actinomycetales > Actinomycetaceae > Oceanitalea > Oceanitalea stevensii. Next base: position 66,478 of record NZ_JACSPO010000003.1, read on the forward strand.
GGCAGGACGGCATGGCGAGCGAGCCCGGCTACATCGGCGGCGGGATGACTGCCCGGGCCGGGTCGAACACCGCCACCGTCATCGTCCTCGACAGCACCGACATCGACGCCGACCTCTCCCGGGTGGAGTCCCACGGCGGTGAGGTCCTCGAGGGCCGCACTCCGGTCGGTGACATGGGCTTCGCCGCGTACTTCAAGGACTCGGAGGGCAACGTCGTCGGCCTGTGGCAGAGCGCGTAGCGCCTACCGCAGGCTGGTGAGCGTGTAGCCGGCGGCCAGGACGAGCAGGGCGAGCGCCGGGACCATGTCCGCCGGCGCGTCCTTCGCGCGGGCGTGGAACACGACGGCGCCCACCATGAGGAGCGCCACGCCCGCACCCGCCGCGACCCCGAGCCACGCCCACCACAGCCCGACGACGATCCCGGCCACCGCCGCCAGCTCGAGGTACCCGATGGCCCGGTAGCGCGGCCACGGGACGCCGAGGTGCGCCGCCGTGTCGCGCATCGACTGCTGCTCGGTCACCTTGCTCAGCGCGGCGACGAGGAGCAGGGCGCAGGTGAGGGCGGCGAGGACGATGCGTGCGGTCTCCATCCGCTCGAGCGTGCCCCACCCGGGCCGCTGCTGTCCTCGGAATTCGGCCGCGGGCCGGGAGGCGGGACCATGGGCCCCCTTTCCGGGCAATTCACCCGGGCACGATGGGATCAGCCGGGAGACACCGGCAGCGGAGGGGCCCCAGGAGGGCCGCGACACGAGGAGTTGGGGCACATGGAGATCGCCGGCAAGGTGTTCGTCGTCACCGGGGGCGGGAACGGCATCGGTCGCGCCGTCGTCCTCGACCTGCTGGCCCGCGGCGCGGGAGTCGCGGCCGTCGACGTCAGCGAGGCCGCTCTCGCCGAGACTGCGGCGCTCGCGGGCAACGCCGGCCTCTTCTCCACCCACGTCGTCGACCTCGCCGACCGGGACGCCGTCGAGGCGCTGCCCGAGGCCGTCATCGCCGCCCACGGGCAGGTGGACGGCGTCCTCAACGTCGCGGGGATCATCCAGCGCTTCGTCCCCGTCAACGACCTCTCCTACGAGGAGGTCGAGAAGGTCATGGCGGTGAACTACTGGGGCGTGGTCCACATGTGCAAGGCGTTCCTGCCCCACCTGCTCGAGCGGCCCGCCGCGTGCATCGTCAACGTCGGCAGCATGGGCGGCCTCTCGCCGGTCCCCGGCCAGTCCGTCTACGGCGCGAGCAAGGCCGCCGTCAAGCTCTTCACCGAGGGCCTGTACGCCGAGCTGCTCGACACCCCCGTGGCCGTCACGGTGGTCTTCCCCGGCGCGATCGCGACGAACATCAGCGCGAACTCCGGCGTGGGCGCGAAGCGTGACCCCGAGGCGGGCGACACGAAGATGCGGACGACGACGGCTCAGGAGGCCGCCCGCCAGATCATCGCCGCCGTCGAGAAGGGCTCCTACCGGGCGACGATCGGCAGCGACGCCCGGATGATCGACCTTCTCTCCCGGCTCATGCCGCGCCGGACCACCGAGATGATCACGAAGAAGATGGGCGCGATGCTCGAGAGCATGGCTCCCGCCAAGGTCTGAGGCCCCTGGGCGGGCACCGGTCGCCGGTGCCCGCCCGCAGGCGTCCGTGACGGCTGTCACAGGCCCCGGTTAGGGTGCCTTATGGCCTTGATCCCAGAGAAGCTCCGCCTCGCCGTCAGCCGCACCCGTGCCGCGGGCAGCGCCCCCGACTGGGTGGTCCTCGACCTCCACGGCAGCTACCCCACGCACGCGCCGGCGGGCGCGGCCGCGGCGCTCCTCCAGCGCGACGACACCTTCGAGGCGCTCACCGAGCGCCTGGACAGGCTCGCCAAGGCCGACTGGCTCACCGGCGTCCTCGTGCGCGTCGGCGAGCTGAAGGTCGGGCTGAGCACGGCGCGCGCCCTCGGCGCCGCGCTGGGCCGGCTGGCCGCCCGCAAGCACGTCGTCGGCTACGTGCCGCAGGTGTCGATGCGCACCCTGCTCGTCACCGCTCGGGCCAGCGAGGTCGTCGTCCCCGAGTCCGCCGAGGTCTCGCTGCCCGGCTTCGCGGCCGAGCAGGTCTTCCTCGGGGCCTTCCTCGCCAAGCACGGCATCACCTTCGAGAACCTGCGCATCCGCGAGTACAAGTCCGCGCTCACGGCCTTCTCCGAGGACCGTATGGACGAGTACGAGCGCGAGCAGCTCACCGCCTACCTCGACTCCGCCGAGCGGACCTGGCTCGACGCCGTGGCCGACGGAGCGGACCCCGCGTCCGTCCTCGGCGCCGGCTTCACGAACGCGGAGGAGCTGCTCGCCGCCGGTCTCGTCAGCCGCATCGCCTACGACGACGAGATCGTCACCGTCGTCGACCAGCACTGGCCGCGCGCCCTCGAGCTGCTCCTGCCGGACCTCTCCGCCCGCAAGCTCGCGAGGAAGGCCGACGGCGTGGCGATCGTGCCCGTCGTCGGCGCCATCGTCTCGGGCCGGTCGCGGAGCACCCCGCCGCTGCCGATCGGTCCCGGACCCACGGCCGGCTCGGAGACCGTCGTCACCGCGCTGCGCCGGGCCGAGCGCGACGAGCACGTCAAGGCCGTCGTCCTGTGGGTCGACTCCCCGGGCGGCTCCGCGCTCGCCTCCGACGTCATCGGCCGCGCCGTCGCGCGGTGCGCCAAGCCCGTCGTCGCCGTCATGGGGCAGGTCGCCGCGTCCGGGGGCTACTACGTCCTCACCCACGCCGACCACGTCGTCGCCGACCCGTACACGATCACCGGGAGCATCGGCGTCGTCGTCGGCAAGCCGGTCCTCGCCCAGCTCGACGAGCGCCAGGGGCTCAACCCGCAGACCGTCGGACGGGAGGCCGCGCTGTTCGCCAGCCCGCACCGGCCCTTCACCGCCGAGCAGCGCGCGTGGGCGGAGAAGATGATGGAGGAGGTCTACGCCCGTTTCGTCGACCGCGTGGCCGCCGGCCGCAGCCTCAGCCACGAGCGCGTGGACGAGATCGGCCGCGGTCGGATCTGGAGCGGGCAGGACGCCGCCGGCATCGGCCTCGTCGACGAGCTGGGGGACCTCCACGACGGAATCGCCGCCGCCCGCCGGCTCGCCGGCCTGGGCGAGCACGCCCCCGTGCGCACCGTGTCCGCGGGGCTCACGCTGCCCGGCCTGCCGAGCTTCGCCACGCAGCCTGCAGGAGCCGTGGAGCGGCTGTGGCCCTTCGGCTCGGAGAAGGTCCTCACCTGGTTCGACCGCTCCGTCCGGATCCGCTGAGAGGCTGGGCACACCATGAGGGGGAACCAGCGGTGGACCTCGCTCCTCAGCGGGGTGCTCGTGGCGAACAGCGCGCCGCACCTGGCGAGCGCGGTCACCGGCCGACGTCACCTCACCCCGCTCGCGGGACGGGAGTCGTCCCCGGCGGTCAACGGGGCCTGGGGCGTGGCCAACCTGGCCGGCGGTCTGCTGCTCCTGCGGCGGGCGGCGGGAGCACCGTCGTCCCTGCGCTGGGACGAGCGGCTCCACTGGTTCGAGGCGGGGGTCGCCGTGTTCAGCGTGTGGATGGCGGGCTCGGAGCGCGCGCTGAGGATCAACACGGGTGTCGAAACCGGGCGTCCCCGTTCGTCCAGAGGGTGAGAGCGCCGGAGGGACCGGCGCCGCACACCGGGGAGAGACACGATGAGCCAGTACCTGCTGAGCATCTACCAGCCCTACGGCGAGACGATGGAGGAGTTCCCCGACGCGGAGTTCCTCGAGCCGATCATCCGTGAGGTGACCGCGCTCAAGGAGGACATGCACCGCCAGGGGGTGTGGGTCTTCGACGGCGGGCTGCACGCCCCCACGACGGCCACCGTGCTGCGGCCGCAGGGGGCGGACGTCGTCACCACCGACGGACCCTTCGCCGAGGCGAAGGAGCACCTGGGCGGCCTCACCGTCATCGACGTCGAGGACCTCGACGCCGCCCTGGCGTGGGGCGAGCGCCTGGCGCGGGCGACCACCCTGCCCGTCGAGGTCCGACCCTTCCAGTAGGCACGGCCATGGTCTCCGCGGCGGACGTCGAGCGGGTCTTCCGCGCGGAGTACGGCCGCGTCGTGGCCGTCCTGGTCCGCGCCTTCGGGGACATCGACCTCGCCGAGGACGCGGCCCAGGAGGCCTTCGCCGCCGCCGTCGAGCGCTGGCCGGCGCAGGGCCTGCCACCCAGCCCGGCCGGGTGGCTCGTCACCACGGCCCGGCGGCGCGCGATCGACCGGCTGCGGCGTGAGACCGCGGGCCGGGTGAAGCTCGCCGAGGCCGCGCTGCTCCACGCCGCCGAGGACGTCGAGGAGGTGGGCCCAGTGCCCGACGAACGACTACGACTCATCTTCACCTGTTGCCACCCCGCGCTGTCCCGCGAGGCGCAGGTGGCGCTCACGCTCAAGCTGCTCGGCGGGCTGAGCACGGGGGAGATCGCCCGTGCCTTCCTCGTCCGGGAGACCGCGATGGCGCAGCGGCTGGTGCGTGCCAAGAACAAGATCCGCGCCGCCCACATCCCGTACCGCGTCCCCGCCGCGGAGGACCTTCCGGGCCGGCTGGAGCCCGTCCTCGCCGTCGTCTATCTCGTCCTCAACGAGGGCCACACCGCGACGTCCGGCGACGAGCTGGCCCGCGCCGAGCTCTGCGCCGAGGCCGTCCGGCTGGGCCGGCTGCTCCTCGTACTCCTGCCCGAGGAGCCGGAGGTGCGCGGGTTGCTCGCGCTCATGCTGCTCACCGAGGCCCGGCGGCCGGCGCGGGACGACGGCACCGGCGCGCTCGTGCCGCTGCCGGAGCAGGACCGCAGCCGCTGGGACCGCGCGCTCGTGGCCGAGGGCCAGGACCTCGTCCGGGAGTGCCTGCGGCTCGGCCGGCCCGGGCCCTACCAGCTGCAGGCGGCCATCGCCGCCGTCCACAGCGACGCCGCCGCGGCCGCGGACACCGACTGGTGGCAGATCCTCGCGCTCTACGACCAGCTCCTCGCCCTGAGCCCGACGCCGGTCGTGGCGCTCAACCGGGCGGTGGCAGTCGCGGAGGTGCACGGCGCGTCACCGGCCCTGGAACTGGTCGAGGCCACGGGACTCGATGGCTACCACCCCTTCCACGCCGTCCGCGCCGAGCTCCTCCGCCGGCTCGGTCGGGGCGCGGAGGCGGCCGAGGAGTACGCGGCAGCGCTGGAGCACACCGCCAACGCCGCGGAGCAGTCCTACCTGCGCGCGCGGCTCGCCTCACTCGACCCAGGTGGCTGACGCTGATCTGCGCACAAGTCGCGCAGGAGGCCTCCAGCGCGACAGGTGTCCCGGCGTGTCGGCGGCGTGTCCGGGACTTTGGTGCAGCCCACGGTCACCGCGCGCGGCGCGGAGTGCCGTGCAGCCCACGGCCGGCGCGCGCGGCACCGGCGGCGAGAGTCAGGCTCAGCGGCCCGGACGGCCCTTGCGCGGCCCGGGTCCACCCCGCCGGCGGCCGCCACCGGCGCCCCGGCCACGACCCGGGCCGGGGTGCTTGGCCTCCGGGCGGGCGCTGCTGTCGGCCGGGCGCGCGTCGGGCTGCCGCGAGCTGCGCTCGGTGCGCCCCCGGACGATGCCGACGAAGGTCTCCACCCGCGGGTCCTCGTTGTCCGCCCGCCAGGCGAGGCCCACCCGGGTGGTCGCCACACCCGTCACCGGGACGGCGCGCACGTCCTTGCGCTGGTGCAGGCGCGCCACGGACATCGGCAGGACGAGGATCCCCGCCCCGCTCGCGGCCACCTCCACCGCCTGCGCCACCGTCATGGGCGGCGGCTCCACCCGTCGGCCCTCGCGCACCTCGTCGGCGACGGCGGCCCACTCGGGGCACGCGTCGGCGTCCTGGAGGAGGTGCTCGGCGGCGAGGTCGGCGACGTCCACCTCGTCGAAGGCGGTGACCGGGTGGTCCTTGGCCGCCACGACCACCGGCTGCTCCTCGTAGAGCGGGATGAGGTGGAGCCCGTCACGTTCCAGGGGCAGACGGACGAAGCACATGTCCACCTCGCCCTGGGCGAGCAGCCGTTGCTGGTCCTCGGCCTCGACCAGCCGTGGTGCCAGCGGGGAGTCGGGAAGCCGCTGCTCCCACCGGGTGAACCACTTGCCGGGGCTGACGCCGGGCGCGAAGCCGACACGGAAGGGCTCGGCCATGGCTGCTCCTCGGGGGACGGGTGGGGTGGCGCGGGTCGAGACTATCGGCCGATACGATCCAGCAATGGCCAAGCCGCAGATGCTCAAGCCCCTGACCGCCGCTCGCAAGCTCGGGGTGCTCCTCTCCGCGACCCCGCAGGAGTTCCAGCAGAGCGAGATCTCCCGTGACGAGCTCAACGCGCTCCAGGCGGACCCGCCGGAGTGGCTGCGCGAGCTGCGCCGCAACGGCCCGCACCCGCGCCAGGAGGTCGCCCGCCGGCTCGGCGTGTCGACCTCCGGCCTCGCCCGCGCCGGTGTCACCGAGCCGCTGACCACGGACGAGATCAAGGCCCTGCTCGACGAGCCGCCCACGTGGCTCAACGAGGAGCGCGTCACCCTCAACCGGGTGCGCGCGGAGGAGGCCCGGCTCGCCGAGCGCCGCGCCGCCGAGCAGGACTGAGCTCAGGCGTCCCAGCGGAAGGCGCGCGTCGCGAGCACGCCGCCGAGCACCGCCCACGCGGCGAGCACGGCGAGGGCCACGAGGTTCACCGTCCCGTCGGTGAGGAGCGTGCGCAGCGCCTCGCCGAGCGCCCCCGGGGGCAGGAACGCGAGCACGGTGGCGACGGCGTCGGGGAGAATGTCGAGCGGCAGCACGAGCCCGCCTCCGACGACCATGAGCACGAAGAGCAGGTTCGCGATCGCGAGGACCGCCTCCGGGCGCAGGGTGCCGCCGACGAGCAGGGCGAAGGTGACGAACACCCCGGTCCCCACGACCATGAGCGCGGCTGCGCCGGCCACCTGAGCGACGTCGAGCCCCTCGGGCTGCCAGCCCACCGCCAGCCCGATCGCGCCGAGCAGCACCGTCTGGACGACGAGGACGACGAGCACCGCGCCGAGCTTCCCGGCGAGCAGCCCCCGCGGCCCGAGCGGCGTCGTCGCGAGCATGCGCAGCACCCCCCAGCGCCGGTCGAAGGCGACGGCGATGGCCTGGGAGGTGAAGGACGAGGCCACGGCCATCGCCAGCGCGCTGCCCAGCGCGGCGTGCGCCCGCGGACCGGGCAGCGGGACGAGGTCGGTCGACGCGAGGGCGACGAGCGCGATCGCGGGCAGCAGGAGGGTGAGCAGCAGCTGCTCCCCGTTGCGCAGGACGGCAAGGGTCTCGAACCGGGTCTGCGCGAGGACCCGGCGGCTGGTCGCGCTCACGCCGCGTCCGCCCGCAGCTCGCGGCCGGTGAGGGAGAGGAAGGCGTCCTCGAGGGTGGGCCTGGTGAGGGCGACCTCCGCGGTCCCGTGGCCGGTGTCGGCGAGGGCGCGGGCGACGACGGCGAGGGCGGTCGTGTCCATCCGCTCACCCCGCACGACGACGTCGCCCCGCTCCGGGGACGTCTTCAGTCCGGCGTGCCCGGCCAGCTCGGCGGCGAGGTCCGTCGCGAGCGTCGCCGGCGGTGTCCCGGGCGGGGGAGTGATGCGCACGTGCGGCGCGCCACGCAGCTCGGCGGGGCGGCCGGCGGCGACGGTGGCCCCGCGGTCGACGACGACGACGTGGTCGGCCAGCTCCTCCACCTCCGACATGAGGTGGGTGGTGAGGACCATCGAGGTGCCCGACTCGCGCAGCTCGCGGACGAGGTCCCACACGGCCAGGCGTGCCTGCGGGTCGAGCCCGGCGGTCGGCTCGTCGAGGAAGACGAGCTCGGGCTCCCCGACGATCGCGCAGGCGAGGGCCAGGCGCTGGCGCTGCCCGCCGGACAGGTGCCGCACCCGGGTGCGGGCGACCTTGGTCAGGCCGAGCCGCTCGAGGAGCGGGCCGGCGGCGTCGGGACGGTCGTGGAGGCTGGCGACGTGCCGGAGCACGGCCCCGGCGTGCGGCGCCATGGGCAGCCCGCCCTCCTGGAGCATGACGCCCACGCGGTGGCGCAGCTCGGCGGCGCTCTCAGGGCGTGCCCGGTCCAGCCCGAGCACCTCGACCCGTCCGCCGTCGGGGCGGCGCAGGCCCTCGCAGCACTCGATCGTCGTCGTCTTCCCGGCGCCGTTGGGCCCGAGGACGGCGGTCAGCTCCCCGCGGGCGGCCCGCAGGCTGAGCCCGGAGACGACGTCCCGGTCGCCGTAGCGCTTACGCAGGCCGTCGACGAGGAGGGCGGGGGAGTCCGTCAGCACGCGGCCCAGCCTAACCGCGCGCTCCGGGCGCTCCGGCCCCCGCCGCAGCAGCGTGGGACGGGCCACAGTGAGGTATGCCTTCCTTGCCGGGAAGCATTTCGGCAACGAGACTGTTCCCTAATGTGACGGCACACCTCAGGTGTGCCTCCCACCCGCCGGACAGAAGGAGGAGCGAGCCGTGAGCGAGACCAGCGTCGAGTCAGCGACGCAGGACCGTGTGCTCCGCCTCGTCGTCGAGCACGGCCCTGTCAGCGCCGCCGAGCTCGCCCGCCTCCTCGCCCTCACCCCGGCCGGCGTGCGGCGCCACATCGCCGCCCTCGAGCGCGACGAGCGCATCGTCGTCCACGAGCCCTCCGGCCCGGGCCAGCGCCGTCGCGGGCGCCCCGCGCGCTACTACGTCGCCACCGACACCGGCCGCTCGGGCCTGTCCCAGGCCTACTCCGACCTCGCCACCCACGCGCTGCAGTTCATCGGCGACGTCGCGGGGCCCGACGCCGTCGACCACTTCGCCAACCAGCGGGTCAGCGGCCTGGAGGAGCGCTACGCGCCCGTCGTCGAGGCCGCGGGGGAGGACGTCGCCGACCGCGCCCGCGCCCTGGCCGGTGCCCTCACCCAGGACGGCTACGCCGCGACGGTCCGGTCCGTCGGCCCGCGCGGCCTGGCGGTCCAGCTGTGCCAGGGCAACTGCCCGGTGCTCGCCGTGGCGGAGTCCTACCACCAGCTGTGCGACGCCGAGACACGCGCGTTCTCCCGCCTGCTCGGTGTCCACGTCCAACGGCTGGCTACGCTTGCCGGCGGCGAGCACGTGTGCACCACCCACATCCCCACGACTGTCCCGACCGGCCGCCCGAGCACCACCCCGTCACCGCACGGTGACGAGACGGAAGGAATCTGATGACGAGTACGACCGACACACCCATGACCCAGGACGAGACGATCGCCTCGATTGGGAACTACCGGTTCGGGTGGCACGACAAGGATGACGCCGGTGCAACCGCGCGTCGCGGCCTCAACCAGGACGTCGTGCGCAACATCTCCGAGCTGAAGGACGAGCCGGAGTGGATGCTCAAGCGCCGCCTGCGCGCGCTGAGCCTCTTCGACAAGAAGCCCATGCCGAACTGGGGCGCCGACCTCTCCGGCATCGACTTCGACAACATCAAGTACTTCGTGCGGTCGACCGAGAAGCAGGCCACCAGCTGGGAGGACCTGCCCGAGGACATCAAGAACACCTACGACCGCCTGGGCATCCCGGAGGCCGAGAAGCAGCGTCTCGTCTCCGGCGTCGCCGCCCAGTACGAGTCCGAGGTCGTCTACCACCAGATCCGCGAGGACCTCGAGCAGCAGGGCGTCCTCTTCCTCGACACGGACACCGCGCTCAAGGAGCACCCGGAGATCTTCGAGGAGTACTTCGGCACCGTCATCCCTTCCGGTGACAACAAGTTCGCCGCGCTCAACACCGCCGTGTGGTCCGGTGGCTCCTTCGTCTACGTGCCCAAGGGCGTCCACGTCGAGATCCCGCTCCAGGCCTACTTCCGGATCAACACCGAGAACATGGGCCAGTTCGAGCGGACGCTGATCATCGCCGACGAGGGCTCCTACGTGCACTACGTCGAGGGCTGCACCGCCCCGATCTACCAGAGCGACTCGCTGCACTCCGCGGTCGTCGAGATCATCGTCAAGAAGGACGCCCGCGTCCGCTACACGACGATCCAGAACTGGTCGAACAACGTCTACAACCTCGTCACCAAGCGGGCGACCGTCGAGCAGGGCGGCACCATGGAGTGGATCGACGGCAACATCGGTTCCAAGGTGACGATGAAGTACCCGGCCGTCTACCTCATGGGCGAGCACGCCAAGGGCGAGACGCTGTCCATCGCCTTTGCCGGCGAGGGCCAGCACCAGGACACCGGCTCGAAGATGGTCCACATGGCGCCGCACACCTCGTCGTCGATCGTCTCCAAGTCCGTGGCCCGCGGCGGTGGCCGCGCCTCCTACCGCGGCCTGGTCCAGGTCCTCGAGGGCGCCGCACACTCCAAGTCCACGGTGCTGTGCGACGCGCTGCTCGTCGACCTCATCTCCCGCTCCGACACCTACCCGTACGTCGACGTCCGCGTCGACGACGTCGAGATGGGCCACGAGGCCACCGTCTCGAAGGTGAGCGCCGACCAGCTCTTCTACCTCATGTCGCGCGGCATGGAGGAGCCCGAGGCCATGGCGATGATCGTCCGTGGCTTCGTCGAGCCGATCGCGCGTGAGCTGCCCATGGAGTACGCCCTCGAGCTCAACCGCCTCATCGAGCTGCAGATGGAAGGGGCGGTGGGCTGATGACCGCGACGACCGACACGACCAAGGGGACGACGAACAACCAGATGAAGACCGACCACTCACGCGCCACCACGGACGCCGCCCACACCCACGGCGGCGGCACCGTCCCGGAGGCCTCCCGCGCCGACCGCGCCACCTCCTTCGAGCTGTCCGACTTCCCCGTGCCCAACGGGCGCGAGGAGGACTGGCGCTTCACGCCGGTCGACCGCCTCCAGGGCTTCTTCGCCGACCAGCTCGACGGCGCGGCCCCGGACGTCACCATCGAGGCCGGCGACGGCGTCACCGTCGAGCGCGTGGGCCGCGAGGACTCCCGTCTCGGCCAGGTCGGCGCCCCCGGTGACCGCACCGCGGCCGCGGCCTGGACGTCCTTCACCGAGGCCCTCGTCGTCACGGTGCCGAAGAACCACGTGGCCGCCTCGCACACGATGATCACGGTCAACGGGACCGGCGCCGAGGGCGTCGCGGCCCAGCACCTCCTCGTGCGCGCCGAGGAGAGCAGCGAGGCGATCGTCGTCCTGGACCACCGCGGCAACGCGAAGCTGGCCCAGACCGTCGAGATCGACGTCGAGGCCAACGCCCGCCTCACGCTCGTCAGCGTCCAGGACTGGGAGGACGGCGCCCTGCACCTGTCGGCGCACCGCTCCCGCCTCGGCCAGGACGCCAGCCTCAAGCACATCGTCGTCACCCTCGGCGGCGACGTCGTGCGCGTGACCCCCGACGCCGCGCTCAGCGCGCCGGGCGGGAACGTCGAGATGCTCGGTCTCTACTTCACCGACGCGGGCCAGCACCAGGAGCACCGTCTCTTCGTCGACCACGTCGCACCGAACTGCGTCTCGCGGGTCACCTACAAGGGTGCGCTGCAGGGGCAGGACGCCCACACCGTGTGGATCGGCGACGTCCTCATCCGGGCCGCCGCCGAGGGCACCGACACCTACGAGCTCAACCGCAACCTCGTCCTCACCGAGGGCGCGCGCGCGGACTCCGTGCCGAACCTCGAGATCGAGACCGGTGAGATCGAGGGCGCCGGGCACGCCAGCGCCACCGGCCGTTTCGACGACGAGCAGCTGTTCTACCTGCGCTCCCGTGGCATCCCGGAGGCCGAGGCCCGCCGCCTCGTCGTCCGTGGCTTCTTCGCCGAGCTCATCGCGCAGATCGGCGTCCCGCTCGTCTCCGAGCGCCTCATGGAGGCCATCGAGGCCGAGCTGGACCGCACGATGGAGCACGCCACGGCATGAGCGCCCAGTACGTGTGCGACACCGGGGACCTCGAGCCCGGTGAGGCGATGCGCGTCGACATCGAGGACGCCGACGGCCGGCCCGTGCCGGTCTCGGTCGTCCGCGACAACGACGGGCAGTACCACGCCATCTCCGACACCTGCTCCCACGGTCAGGTCAGCCTCTCGGACGGGGAGGTGGAGGACGGCGCGATCGAGTGCTGGCTCCACGGCTCCAGCTTCGACCTGCGCACCGGCAAGCCGCTGAGCCTGCCGGCCACCCAGCCCGTGCCCGTCTACCCCGTCACCGTCCAGGGCGACTCCGTGCTCGTCGACGTCACCACGACCGTCGCAGCCACCGCCTGACCCGCCGAAACTTGAAGGAAGAGAACCTGAATGTCCACGCTTGAGATCAAGAACCTCCACGTCAACGTCGAGACCAACGACGGCCCGAAGCAGATCCTCAAGGGCGCCACCCTCACCATCAAGAGCGGTGAGATCCACGCGATCATGGGCCCCAACGGCTCGGGCAAGTCGACCCTCGCCTACGCGATCGCCGGCCACCCCAAGTACGAGGTCACCGACGGCGAGATCCTCCTGGACGGCGAGAACGTCCTCGAGATGAGCGTCGACGAGCGCGCCCGCGCCGGCCTGTTCCTCGCCATGCAGTACCCGGTCGAGGTTCCCGGCGTCACGGTCTCGAACTTCCTCCGCACCGCCAAGACCGCCATCGACGGCGAGGCCCCCGCCCTGCGGACCTGGGTCAAGGACGTCAACGCGGCCATGGACAAGCTCAAGATGGACCCGGTCTTCGCCCAGCGCGACGTGAACTCCGGCTTCTCCGGTGGCGAGAAGAAGCGCCACGAGATCCTCCAGATGGAGCTCCTGCGCCCGAAGTTCGCCGTCCTCGACGAGACCGACTCCGGCCTCGACGTCGACGCGCTGCGCATCGTCGCCGAGGGCGTCAACCGCGTCCACTCCGAGACGGACGCCGGCTTCCTCCTCATCACCCACTACACGCGGGTGCTGCGGTACATCAAGCCCGACTACGTCCACGTCTTCGTCAACGGCCGCGTCGCCGAGGAGGGTGGCCCCGAGCTGGCCGACCGCCTCGAGGCCGAGGGCTACGACAAGTACGTGACGGCAGCGGTCTGACCCGCACCGGAAGGACAGAGATGAGTGCACCGGTCACTGCCGGCTCGGGCGCGTTGAGCGCGTCCGAGCTGGCGGCCGTGCGCGCCGACTTCCCGATCCTGGGCAGGACGACCCGCAGCGGCCGGCCGCTGGTCTACCTCGACTCGGCGGCCACCTCGCAGAAGCCCCAGTGCGTCATCGACGCCGAGCAGGACTTCTACGAGCAGCGCAACGCCGCGGTCCACCGCGGCGCGCACCAGCTCGCCGAGGAGGCGACCGAGGCCTACGAGCAGGCCCGGGCGGCCGTCGCGGCCTTCGTCGGTGTCGACACCGACGAGATCGTGTGGACGAAGAACGCCACCGAGGGCATCAACCTCGTGGCGTACGCGATGTCCAACGCGAGCATCGGCCGGGGCGGGGACCGCGCGGTGGAGCTCTTCGCCCTGCGTCCCGGTGACGAGATCGTCGTCACCGAGGCGGAGCACCACGCCAACCTCGTCCCGTGGCAGGAGCTGTGCGCCCGCACCGGCGCCACCCTGCGCTGGATCGGCCTGACCGACGAGGGCCGGCTGGACGCCGGCACCTTCGACGTCATCGGTGAGCGCACCCGCCTCGTCGCCCTCACTCACGCCTCCAACGTCACCGGCGCGCTCAGCCCGGTGGCGGAGGTCGTGCGCAGGGCACGAGCGGCCGGCGCACTCGTCCTGCTCGACGCCTGCCAGAGCGTGCCCCACCTTCCCGTGGACCTCCACGCCCTGGACGTCGACTTCGCCGTCTTCTCCGGCCACAAGATGCTCGGGCCCACCGGCGTCGGGGCGCTCTACGGGCGGCGCGAGCTGCTCGCCGCGATGCCGCCCTTCCTCACCGGCGGCTCGATGGTGCAGATCGTCACCATGGAGGGCACCACCTACGCCGACGCCCCCCAGCGCTTCGAGGCCGGGACCCAGATGGTGTCCCAGACCGTCGGTCTGCGTGCCGCGGTCGACTACCTCGCCGAGCTGGGGATGGACGCCGTCGCCGCCCACGAGCACACGCTCACCGAGCGGCTGCTCGCCGGCATCTCCTCGGTGCCCGGCGTGCGGGTCCTCGGCCCGCAGGACGCGGCGGACCGTCTCGCCGTCGTCGCCTTCGCCGTCGACGGAGTGCACCCGCACGACGTCGGCCAGGTGCTCGACAACGCGGGCGTCGCCGTCCGCGTGGGGCACCACTGCGCCCAGCCGGTGCACCAGCGGCTCGGGGTCCACGCCTCGGCCCGCGCGTCCGCATCCATCTACACCACCGAGCAGGAGATCGACGTCTTCGTCGAGGAGCTCGGCAAGGTGCGTCACTTCTTCGGAGTCGATCATGGCTGACCCGATGGAACAGCTCTACCAGCAGGTCATCCTCGACCACGCCCGCGAGCGGCACGGGGCGGGCGAGCTGGCCCCCTACGACGCCGAGTCCTTCCAGGTGAACCCCACCTGCGGGGACCAGGTGACCCTGCGGGTGCGCCTCACCCACGGCGACGACGGCCCCCGGGTCGGCGAGGTCGGCTGGGTCGGTCAGGGCTGCTCGATCTCCCAGGCCTCGCTGTCGGTGCTCAACGACCTCGTCGTGGGCCAGACCGTCCACGAGGTCGACACCATCAACGAGACCTTCCGCGAGCTCATGCACGGCCGCGGGGTCGAGCTGCCCGAGGAGAAGCAGGACACGCTGGGGGACGCGACCGCGTTCACCGGGGTGGCGAAGTACCCGGCGCGCATCAAGTGCGCCCTGCTCGGGTGGATGGCGCTGCGTGACGCCCTCGCCCATGCACTGACCAGCGCGCCCGCCACACAGGAGGAGGACCGATGAGTGACACCACGACCAACCCGTCCCCGACGACCGCTGCGGACGTCGAGGAGGCGATGAGGGACGTCATCGACCCCGAGCTCGGCATCAACGTCGTCGACCTCGGGCTCGTCTACGGCGTGACCGTGGACCAGCACAACAACGCGGTCATCGACATGACGCTCACCTCGGCGGCCTGCCCGCTGACCGACGTCATCGAGGACCAGTCCGCCCAGGCCCTCGACGGCCTCGTCAACGACATGCGGATCAACTGGGTCTGGATGCCGCCGTGGGGCCCGGAGAAGATCACCCCCGACGGCCGCGAGCAGCTGCGCGCCCTCGGCTTCAACGTCTGAGCCCACCGCGCCCATCCGCCGAGAGCCCGCTTGCTCCGCCGAGGAATCCGGCTCTCGACGTCTGCCTCCACCGCTGACCTCCCCGGTTCTCCTCCGAGCTCCCTCGTCCGCGCAGGTTCTGGTGAGGTGAACCGCGGAGCTCACCGCGCGCACGGTGAGAGCTCTCGTCGCAAGATCGAGTCATGACGTTCAACGAGGGAGTCCGGGCCGACTCGCGGCGGGTCCGCACGTCCGGCGGACGGCGCGGCATGGCGATCGGCGGCGGGATCGGCGGGGGAGGGTTGCTGCTCGTCCTGGCGATCATGCTCCTCACGGGGCAGAACCCCGCCGGCCTGCTCGGCGGCGGTGGCACCGACACGGGCAGCGGCGGCGCGGGCGTGGACCTCAGCCACTGCCAGACAGGCGCGGACGCCAACGAGCACACCGAGTGCCGCATGGTCCTCACCGCGGACGCCCTCGACGTCTACTGGGACGGCGCGATGGCGGAGGTGGGGGAGCAGTACGCCATGCCCGGCTTCGAGATCTTCACCGGTTCTGTCGGAACCGGCTGCGGGTCGGCCACCGCCGCCGTCGGCCCCTTCTACTGCCCGGCCGACTCCTCGGTCTACCTCGACCTCGGCTTCTTCGACCAGCTCGAGACCCAGCTCGGCGCGCGCAACGCGCCGCTGGCGCAGATCTACATCGTCGCCCACGAGTGGGGCCACCACGCCCAGCACGCCCTCGGGATCATGGACCAGGCCGACCGCACCGACACCGGCCCCTCCGGCGATGCCGTGCGTACCGAGCTCCAGGCCGACTGCTTCGCCGGGATGTTCGTCGGACAGGCGGCCGGCACCGTCGACCCCGACTCCGGTGAGACCTTCCTCCAGCAGCCGACCCGCGACGAGGTGACGTCGGCCCTCGAGGCCGCGGCCGCCGTCGGCGACGACCGCATCCAGGAGACGAGCGGCCGGGACGTCGAGCCCCACACGTGGACCCACGGCTCCGCCGAGCAGCGCACCCGCTGGTTCACCACGGGCTACGAGCAGGGCACCCTCCCGGCCTGCGACACCTTCGCCGTCGCGACGCCCTGAGACACATCTCCTGGGAAAGGACTGGCGGGGCGGCCGTAGACTGGATGGCGCCGCGCGGCCCTGCCGCCGGCACCCCACACCCCCACCATGCTTTGAGGTCTGCCTGTGATCACCGCCCACGACGTCTCGATGCGCATCGGCGCACGCGAGCTGCTCCACGAGGCGACGTTCCGCGTCGACACCGGGATGCGGATCGGGCTGGTCGGGCGCAACGGCGCCGGCAAGACCACCCTCACCAAGCTGCTCGCCGGTGAGGACGCGACCTCCGGCGTCGTCCAGCACACCGGCACGATCACCCGCACCGGCGAGATCGGCTACCTCCCGCAGGACCCGCGCACCGGCGACATGGACGTCCTCGCGCGGGACCGCGTGTTCTCCGCCCGCGGCATCGACGGCATCCTGCGCCGCATCCGCAAGGCCGAGTCGGACATGGGCACCAAGACCGGTGACGCCCAGGTCAAGGCGATGGAGCGCTACTCCCGCCTCGACGCGGAGTTCGACGCCCAGGGCGGCTGGGCCGCGGAGTCCGAGGCCGCGCGCCTCACCTCCAACCTCGGCCTGCCCACCCGGGTCCTCGACCAGCCGCTCCACACCCTGTCCGGTGGTCAGCGCCGCCGCGTCGAGCTCGCCCGCATCCTCTTCTCCGGCGCCGAGACGCTCCTGCTCGACGAGCCGACCAACCACCTCGACCACGACTCGATCGTGTGGCTGCGCGAGTACCTCTCCACCTTCTCCGGCGGCCTCATCGTCATCTCCCACGACGTCGAGCTGCTCCGCGCGACGGTCAACACCGTCTTCCACCTCGACGCCAACCGCGGCGAGCTGGACGTCTACAACCTCGGCTGGGACGCCTACCTCAAGCAGCGTGAGCAGGACGAGCGCCGCCGTCGCAAGGAGCGCCAGAACGCCGAGAAGAAGGCCTCGGTGCTCCTCGCCCAGGCCGACAAGATGCGCGCCAAGGCCACCAAGGCCGTTGCCGCCCAGAACATGATCCGCCGCGCCGAGAGGATGGTCGCCGGGCTGGAGGACACGCGTCGCGCCGACAAGGTCGCCCACCTGCGCTTCCCCGACCCCGCGCCCTGCGGCCGGGTCCCGCTCACCGCGGAGGGCCTGTCGAAGTCCTACGGCTCGCTCGAGGTCTTCACCGACGTCAACCTCGCCATCGACCGCGGCGCGAAGGTCGTCGTCCTCGGCCTCAACGGCGCGGGCAAGACGACGCTGCTGCGCATGCTCGGCGGCGTCGAGGAGCCGGACACCGGGGAGGTCGTCCCGGGTCACGGGCTCAAGGTCGGGTACTACGCCCAGGAGCACGAGACCCTCGACGTCGAGCGGACCGTCGTGGAGAACCTCCGTTCCGCCGCGCCGGACCTCACCGACACGCAGGTGCGCTCGGTCCTCGGCTCCTTCCTCTTCTCCGGGGACGACGCCGAGAAGCCCGCCAAGGTGCTGTCCGGCGGCGAGAAGACCCGCCTCGCGCTGGCCGTGCTCGTCGTGTCCTCGGCCAACGTGCTGCTCCTCGACGAGCCGACGAACAACCTCGACCCGGCCTCCCGGGAGGAGATCCTCGGGGCGCTGCGCACCTTCACCGGCGCCGTCGTCCTCGTCACCCACGACGAGGGCGCCGTCGAGGCGCTCGAGCCTGACCGCGTCCTCCTCCTGCCCGACGGCGACGAGGACCTGTGGAACGACTCCTACCGCGAGCTCATCGCCCTGGCCTGAGGAACAACTCAGCGCTCGGCGGCGGGGGCTGGTAACAAGTCAGCGCTCGACGGCGGGACGGGTAACAACTCAGCGCTCGGCGATAAGGGAATAGGTAGCAACTCAGCGCTCGGCCACGTGGGGCGGGCTACTGGTCCTGGAGCTGGGCGTCGATGAGGGCGTCCTCCTCGTCGGCGTCCGAGCGGCGCCGCGGCGACCGCGCGGGCTCGGCGGGGCGCTGCGGCGCGCCCACCAGCTCGGCCGCCTCGCGGCGCGCGAGGACGACGTAGCCGACGATCGCGCCGAGCGCGAAGACCCACCACTGGAAGGCGTAGGACAGGTGGTTGCCCGGGCTCGTGTCCGGGCGGGGGAAGGGCTCCAGGCCGGCGGCCGGCGCGCCGTCCTCGGCGGTGGCCAGGAGGTACCCGTCGAACAGCTCACCGCCCGCGACGCCGGCCGCCTCGACCACGGTGGCCGGCTCGATCCGGTACACCTGGCCGGCGGGCGCCGTCCGCTCGTCGGTGCCCTCGGCCGCACGCAGGCGCCCCTCGAGCGTCACGTCACCGGCGGGGGAGTCGGGCAGCTGCGGGTCGCCCTCCCCGAGCGGCACCCACCCGCGGTCGACGACGACGAGCCGGCCGCCGTCGTCGTCCTCCTCCACCTCGAGGACGGCGAGGACGCGCGCGGCGGCGCTGCCGTCCACGGGACGGTTGCGCACGACCACCTGCTCCCCGGTGTACCTGCCCTCGACGACGACCCGGCGCCACACGAGGTCGTCCGGCACGGTGTCCTCGACGACCTCCTCGATGGGCTGCGGGGCGCTGTCGTAGTTGCCGTTGACGAGGGCGTTGGCGGCCGACCGGTCCTCGTGCCGGCTCCACTGCCACGCACCGAGGAAGACGCAGGCCACCGCGATGACGAGGAAGACGGCGGCGAGACCGACCCACCGGCGGGAGAGCAGGAAGCGGTACCGGCTCATAGGTCGGCGACCGGCACGACCTCACGCAGGAACGAGCGCGACCCGAGGAAGGTCTCCAGGTGCGTGCGGTGCTCCTCGCAGGCGAGCCACGTCTTGCGGCGCTCCTCGGTGTGCAGCCGGGGGTTGTTCCACAGCAGTCCCCACGCGGCGGTCTGGCGGCAGCCCTTGGCGCTGCAGACCTGCTCGGCGGGCGCGGACTCGTCGGCCAGGGTCACCTCAGGTAGCCACCTCTCAGGTCGATGGGCGGGTAGGTCGGGCGCTGCTCGGAGGGAGGCGCCTCGATCTCGGGGAGCTGGAGCTCCATCAGCGTATCCGCTGGGGTCGGGTGCTCCCTGCCCGCGTTGGCCAGGACGACGGCGAAGTACGGCAGGAGGACCGCGCCGGCGACCATGACCCAGCGCAGCCAGCCGTCGGTGAAGAGGATCCCCACGAGGCACGCGGACCGGATGGCCATCGAGATGACGTAGCGGACGGCCCGGCCGTGGACATCCTCGCTCAGCGGTCGCCCCACCGAGGTGATCGCGTGAACACGCTGTTTCCTGCTCACCGAGCAAGGGTAGTTCCCGGACGCCTCCCGCGCGTGGCGGCTGCCGTCGGATACCGTTCCCCCGGACGAACATCACAGGAGGACATCGTGAACGACACCGACGCACGCAGCGTGCTCGTCACCGGCGCGAGCCGGGGGATCGGCCGCGCCGTCGCCGAGGCCTTCGTCGCCGCGGGCGACAAGGTGGCGACGATCCACCGCGGTGGGGAGCTGCCCGAGGGCGTCCTCGGCGTGCGCGGTGACATGCGCGACACCGCCGCCGTCGACGCCGCGATCGGCGAGATCGAGGCGGCCCACGGGCCCGTCGAGGTGCTCGTCGCCAACGCCGGCATGACCCGCGACCAGCTCCTCATGCGGATGAGCGACGAGGAGTTCGAGGAGGTCCTCGACGTCAACCTCACCGGCGTCTTCCGCTGCGTGCGGCGCGTGTCCAAGGGCATGATCCGCAAGCGCGGTGGCCGCATCATCCTCATGGGCTCCGTCGTCGGCATGTACGGCAACGCCGGGCAGGTCAACTACTCGGCCACCAAGTCCGGCCTCATCGGGATGGCCCGGTCCATCACGCGCGAGCTCGGCTCCCGCGGGATCACCGCGAACGTCATCGCCCCCGGGTTCATCGACACGGACATGACGCGCGCGCTGCCGGAGGCGCAGCAGGACAAGCTGCGCACCGCGATCCCCGCCGGCCGCTTCGGGGACGTCTCCGACATCGTCGGCGCCGTCCAGTACCTCGCCTCGCCCGCCGCCGCCTACGTCACCGGGGCCGTCATCCCCGTCGACGGCGGACTCGGCATGGGCCACTGACCTCACCCTCGCGACAGGAGACAGCAATGGGACTTCTCGACGGCAAGACCCTCCTGGTCACCGGCGTCCTCAAGGACAACTCGATCGCCTTCCACGTGGCGCGCCTCGCTCAGGAGGAGGGCGCCACGGTCATCCTCACCTCCTTCGGGCGCCAGCTGCGCCTCACGCAGGTCACCGCCCGGCGGCTGCCGGTCGAGGCACCCGTCGTGGAGCTGGACGTGACGAACCCCGAGGACCTCACCGCCCTCGCCGACCGCGTGCGTGAGCACGCCGACCACCTCGACGGCGTGGTCCACTCGATCGGCTTCGCGCCCCAGTCCGTCATGGGCGGCAACTTTCTCGCGGGGGAGTGGGCCGACGTCGCGACGGCGATGGAGGTCTCGGCCTTCTCGCTCAAGTCGCTCGCCGTGGCGACCCAGCCGCTGCTCACCCAGGGCGCCGGGATCGTCGGGCTCACCTTCGACGCGTCCTTCGCGTGGCCGGTCTACGACTGGATGGGCGTGGCCAAGGCCGCCTTCGAGTCCACCGCGCGCTACCTGGCCCGCGACCTCGGCCCGGAGGGCATCCGCGTCAACCTCGTCTCCGCCGGCCCGATCCGCACGACGGCCGCCACCTCCATCCCGGGCTTCGAGCAGATGGAGAGCGTCTGGGCCGAGCGCGCGCCGCTCGGCTGGGACGTCAAGGACGCCGAGCCGGCCGCCCGCGCCGTCGTGGCCCTGTGCTCGGACTGGTTCCCGGCGACGACGGCGGAGATCGTCCACGTCGACGGCGGCGTCCACGCGATGGGGCAGTAGGTGACCCCTCGCACCCTCGTGCTGCTGCGTCACGCCCAGGCCGAGCCGGAGAACGGCCTGGGCGACGAGCAGCGGCCGCTGTCCGCCCACGGCCGGCGCCAGGGGGCCTCCCTCGGGCCGATCCTCGCGGCCCAGGTGGGCGGGCTGGACCGGGCGCTCGTGTCGAGCGCGCTGCGGACCACCGAGACGTACAAGATCGTCGCGTCGGGCTGGGACGCCGCTCCCGCGGCCGACGTCCGGGACGAGCTCTACCAGGCCGGGCCGCGCGACGTCCTCGCCGTCCTCGCCGAGCTGCCGGAGGAGGTCCGGAGCGTCCTCGTCGTCGGGCACGAGCCGACGATGTCCTCCCTCGCGCACCTGCTCGACGGGGAGCGCAGCACCCTGGCGGAGATGGTGTCCCTCGGGATGAGCACCGCCAACGCCGCGGTCCTCGAGGTGCCGGTGCCGTGGGCCGAGCTCGACCGCTCGACCGCCCGCCTCGTCACCATCGTCCGCCCCGAGCTCTGAGCGCCTGCTGCTGACCTGATCGGAAGTCGGGGCGACGGCCGCTTGATCGTCACCTGTCCCGGTGTGTCGCGCGCGTGTCGCGGACCTCGGGTCAGGGGCCGGACGCACCGGCGGCCCCTGTCCGGGGGCGGGCCGCCTCGCTACGGTGGGCCCATGGCCAGCGTGGCAGGCGCAGGTGGGGTGGACCGAGCGCGTCCGGCGGTCCTCACCGACGGCCTGCACGTGCGGCGCGGGTCGACGACGGCGCTCGACGGCGTCGACCTGCGGGTGGCACCGGGCCGCGTCACCGGGCTGCTCGGTCCGTCCGGGTCGGGCAAGACGACCCTGCTCCGGGCGATCCTCGGGGTCCAGCTCGTCCACCGCGGGACGGTGGAGGTGCTCGGGGAGGCGGCCGGGAGCCGGGGGCTGCGCCGTCGGGTGGGGTACGTGTCCCAGTCACCGAGCGTGTACGAGGACCTCACCGTCGGTGAGAACCTCCGGTACTTCGCCCGCGTCCTGGGCGTGGGGCGTGACCGCGTCGAGGAGGTGCTCGACGACGTCGACCTCGCGCGGCGCCGCGACCAGCTGGTCCACACCCTGTCCGGCGGCGAGACGTCCCGGGTCTCGCTCGGTGCCGCGCTGCTCGGGCGGCCCGAGCTGCTCGTGCTCGACGAGCCGACCGTCGGGCTCGACCCGGTGCTGCGCGAGTCGCTGTGGACGATGTTCCGCGGCCTCGCCGCGGGCGGCACCACGCTCCTCGTCTCCTCCCACGTCATGGACGAGGCCACCCGCTGCGACGAGCTCGTCCTGCTGCGCTCTGGCCGCGTGCTCGCCCAGGCCACCCCGGAGGCGCTCCTCGAGCGGACGGGACGGACGACGGCGGAGGGGGCCTTCCTCGCCCTCGTCACCGGGGAGGCCGGGCCATGACGGCCACCGCCGTCCGCGTGCTGCAGCAGCTGCGGCACGACCCGCGGACCATCGCGATGATCGTCGTCGTCCCCGGCGTCCTCATCTCCCTGCTCTGGTGGGTGTACGACGGAGGGCCGGTCTTCCAGCGCATCGGGCCGGCGCTGCTCGCCCTGTTCCCGGTGATCATCATGTTCCTCATCACCTCGGTGACGACACTGCGCGAGCGGCGCTCGGGCACCTTGGAGCGCCTGCTCACGCTGCCGACGGGCAAGCTGTCCTTCATCCTCGGCTACGCGCTGGCCTTCGGGCTCGTCGCCGTCGTCCAGGGGCTCGTCACCACCGGGCTGGCGCTCGGGCCGCTCGGCCTGGAGGTCGCCGGGCCCTGGTGGGCACTCATCGGCCTCGCTGTGCTGGGCGCGGTGCTCGGCGTCGCGCTCGGTCTGTTCGTCTCGGCCTTCGCCCACACGGAGTTCCAGGCGGTGCAGTTCATGCCGGCGGTCATCCTGCCGCAGTTCCTCCTGTGCGGTCTGCTCGTGCCCCGCGAGGAGCTGCCGCGCGCGCTGGAGTACGTGTCGAACCTCCTGCCGCTGTCCTACGCCGTCGACGCGATGAACGAGATCTCCACCCGGTCCAGCCCCGACCTGTGGCTGGAGGTCGGGGTCCTCGTCGGGGTCATCGCCGGTGTCCTCGTGCTCGGCGCCGTGACGCTGCGGAGGCGCACGCCCTGAGGGCGCCGGCGGCCCGGCTCAGCGGCCGAGCAGGCCCAGCACCGCGTCCAGCCGCGGGAAGGTGACGGCCGCACGGGCCTGCTCCTGGACCACCGGCTTGGCGCAGTACGCCACGCCCAGCCCGGCGGCACCGAGCATGTCGAGGTCGTTGGCGCCGTCGCCGACGGCCACCACCCGCTCCAGCGGGACGCCGTCCTCGGCGGCCCACGCCCGCAGGTGGCGCTCCTTGGCGGCGCGGTCGACGACCGGTCCGGTCGTGCGGCCGGTGAGCCGCCCGTCCTCCACCTCGAGCCGGTTGGCGGTGAGGTGGTCGATGCGCAGGTCCTCGGCGATCGGCCCCACGACCTCGAGGAAGCCGCCCGAGACGAGGGCGACCTTCCCCCCGCGCTCGTGGACCGCCGCGACGAGCTCGCGGGCGCCGGCGGACAGCTCGACGGCCTCGCGCACCGCGTCCACCACCCCGGCGTCCAGCCCGGCCAGGGTCGCGACCCGCTCGCGCAGGCTGGCGGCGAAGTCCAGCTCCCCGCGCATCGCACGCTCCGTCACCTCGGCCACCTGCTCGCGGGTGCCGGCGTGCTCGGCGAGCAGCTCGATGACCTCCGCGGTGATGAGGGTGGAGTCGACGTCCATGACGAGCAGGCCCACGCCGTCGGCGGCGAGCGGACCGGCGGTCACCGCGACGTCCACCCCCAGCGCGGTCGCCGGGCCGCGGAGCTCGGCCGTGAGGGCGACGTCGACGTCCGCCGCCGCGCCGGGCCGCGCGACCCCCTCCACGGTCACCCCGGACCAGCCGGGCCGGGACGTGTCGGCGGTGACGACGTCGTCGGCGACGGCGGAGAGCAGCTCGCTAGCGTGCTGGAGGAGCGCGGGCGGGACCGGGCGGGCGGAGACGAGGCCGATGCGGATCACCGGGCCAGGTTACGGGGGCACGACGACGGGTCGCCCTCTCCGTTCATGCCCGAGCGCCGGGACGGGCGACGGATGATCGGGAAGGGCGACTCGAGCGGCGGTGCGGGGGCGCTCAGCGCCGGACCGTGGCCCCCTTCGGCACGACCGTGATGCCGGACTCCGTGACGACGAAGCCGCGCTCCATGTCGTGCTCGAGGTCCACGCCCACGTGCGCGCCGTCGGCGATGCGGACGTTCTTGTCGATGATCGCCCGCTCGACGACGGCGTTGCGGCCGATGTCGACGTTGTCGAAGATCACCGAGTCCCGGACCGAGGACCACGAGTTGATCTTCGTGTTCGGGGAGATGACCGAGCCCACGACCTCACCGCCGGAGACGATGACGCCGGGGGACACGAGCGAGTCGAGCGCGTGCCCCAGCCGCTCCCGGTGCCCGTAGACGAACTTCGCCGGCGGCATGCTCGGCATGCCCGTGAACAGCGGCCACTCCTGGTTGTAGAGGTTGAAGACCGGGGAGACCGAGATGAGGTCCTGGTGGGAGTCGTAGTAGGCGTCGATCGTGCCGACGTCGCGCCAGTAGCCGCGGTCGCGGTCCGAGGCACCGGGCACCTCGTTGTCCTTGAAGTCGTAGACGCCGGCCTGGCCGCGGTCGACGAACCACGGCACGAGGCTGCCGCCCATGTCGTGCTTGGAGTCCGGGTCCTCGGCGTCCACCCGCAGCGCCTCGATGAGCGCGTCGGTCGACAGGACGTAGTTGCCCATGGAGGCGAGCACCTCGTCGGGGGCGTCGGGCAGGCCCTGCGCCTTCGCGGGCTTCTCGAGGAACGCGCGGATGCGCTTGGGGTCGGCGGGGTCGACGTCGATGACGCCGAGCTGGTCGGCCAGCGAGATCGGCTGCCGGATCCCCGCGACGGTCATCGCGGCGCCGGAGTCGATGTGCTGGTCGACCATCTGGGAGAAGTCCATGCGGTAGATGTTGTCCGCGCCGACGATGACGACGATGTCGGGCTGCTCGTCGTCGATGAGGTTGAGCGACTGGTAGATGGCGTCGGCGCTGCCGAGGAACCAGTGCTTGCCGATCCGCTGCTGTGCGGGGACGGGTGCGACGTAGTTGCCCAGGTGCGTGGACAGGCGCCACGTCTTGGCGATGTGGCGGTCCAGGCTGTGGGACTTGTACTGCGTGAGCACGACGACGCGCAGGTAGCCGGAGTTGACGATGTTCGACAGGGCGAAGTCGATGAGCCGGTAGATCCCGCCGAAGGGAACGGCCGGCTTGGCGCGCTCCTCGGTGAGCGGCATGAGCCGTTTCCCCTCGCCGCCGGCGAGCACGATGGCAAGGACTCTGGGTTGATGGGTGCGCCGAGGTGACATGACGCTGACTCTAGGGCTGCTTAGATGGTCCTGCAGGCTATTCGTCGGTCCCGGAGGAGGGTCCAGCATGCGTGTCGACATGCTCACCAGGGAGTACCCGCCCCACGTGTACGGCGGTGCGGGCGTCCACGTCGCCGAGCTGGCCCGGGTGCTGCGCAGCCGCGCCGACGTCCGGGTCCACTGCTTCGACGGCCCCCGGGAGGGGGAGGAGGGCGTGCGCGGCTACTCCGCCGTCGCCGAGCTCGCGGGCACGAACGCCGCCCTGCAGACCTTCGGCGTCGACCTCGCGATGGCCGACGCCGTCCGGGGGACCGACATCGTCCACTCCCACACCTGGTACGCGAACCTCGCGGGCCACCTCGGCGGGCTGCTCCACGACGTCCCCCACGTCCTGTCCGCCCACTCCCTGGAGCCGCTGCGGCCGTGGAAGGCCGAGCAGCTCGGTGGCGGGTACGCGCTGTCCTCCTGGGCCGAGCGCACGGCCTACGAGGGCGCCGCGGGCGTCGTCGCGGTGAGCGGCGGGATGCGCGAGGACATCCTGCGCAGCTACCCCGCCGTCGACCCCGCGAAGGTCACCGTCATCCACAACGGCATCGACCTCGCCGGCTGGCAGCGGCCCGCCGGGGAGGAGTCCGAGCGCGCCGAGCAGGTGGCCCGCTCGCACGGCATCGACCCGACGCGCCCCGCCGTCGTCTTCGTCGGGCGCATCACCCGGCAGAAGGGCCTGCCGCACCTGCTGCGCGCGGCCCGCGCGCTGCCCGAGGACGTCCAGCTCGTCCTGTGCGCCGGCGCCCCGGACACCCCGGCGCTCATGGCCGAGGTTCAGGCCGGTGTCGAGGAGCTCAAGGCCACCCGCGGGGGCGTGGTGTGGATCGAGCAGATGCTCTCGCGTGCCGACCTCATCGCCGTGCTCACGGCCTGCACCGTCTTCGTGTGCCCCTCGGTCTACGAGCCCCTCGGCATCGTCAACCTCGAGGCGATGGCCGTGGGCCTGCCCGTCGTCGGCTCGGCCACCGGTGGGATCCCCGAGGTCGTCGATGACGGCGTCACCGGCACCCTCGTCCCCATCGACCAGGTCACCGACGGGACCGGCACGCCGGTGGACCCCGCGCGCTTCGAGGCCGACCTCGCCGCCGCGCTCACCGCCGTCGTCACCGACGAGACCCGTGCCGCCGAGATGGGCGCCGCCGGGCGTCGCCGCGCCGAGGAGCACTTCTCCTGGGAGTCGATCGCCGACCGCACGATGGCGTTCTACGAGCAGGTCCTCGCCGGCTCCTGACGGGGCCGGCCTCAGCGGGCGCGGGCGACACCGCCGGAGACGTGGCTGACGCTCGCGGCGGCCAGCGCTCGGCGGGCGGTGTGCTCGAGCTCGCGCAGCACCTCCGCGCGCGCCGCACCCTGCCGGGCCACGACCGCACCGCCGTCGTCCTCGAGCGCGAGCTGGACGACGGCGAGCAGCCGCGCCGCGCGGGTGAGCACCTCCACCCGCACGGGCTCCAGGCCCGGGGGCAGGAGGTCGCTGGAGACGTCCTCACGCAGGAGGTGCGCCGCCTCGCGGGCGACGTCCGGCCGCCAGCCGGCGAGGTCGAGCTGCTCGAGCGCGTCCCCGGCCGTCACGAGTGCCCGGACGATCTCCTGGCGGGCCTGCCGCAGCGAGCCGGTCAGCCCGAGCAGCGTGGGGACGGGACGCTCGGCGAAGGGGAAGGGGTGGAGCACCCAGCGCACGAGGGTGCCGGGCTCGAGCTCGCTGCCGAAGGACTCGACCTGCGGCACGACGGCCCACGAGCCGCCCTCGGAGCGGATGAGGAGGCACTGGCCGGCGTCGACGGCGTCGAGGAGCGCCACCCCCGGCAGCCCGGCGACGTGCCCGGGCGCGGGGAGCACGGCGCCGACGTCCGTCAGCTCCTCGCCCACGAGGCGTCCGGTCATCTGACGCAGCGAGCGGACCTCGCCGTCGGGACGGAGGACGACGTGCGTCTCGTCCCCGGCGACGGCACGCAGGGCGGCATCGACGACGTCGCTCCCCTCGCCGCTCCCGGACGGACCGGCGGCGACGACGGACGGGAGCCACAGCGCCCCGAGCACGGCATGAGGAAGAACGAGTTCGGGCACGCCCCCACCGTAGACGGCTCGCGGCCCTGGTGACGGATAGGGTCGGTCCATGAGCGATGTGCTGGAGATTGCCGACGTGACCCTGCGACGCGGGTCGAAGACGATCCTCGACGGCGTGGGCTGGTCGGTCAACGACGGCGAGCGCTGGGTGGTGCTCGGCCCCAACGGCGCCGGCAAGACGACCGTGCTCCAGATGGCCGCCGGTCGGCTCTTCCCCAGCGAGGGCACGGTCCGTGTCCTCGGGGACCGCCTCGGCGCGGTCGACACCTCCGAGCTGCGCACCCGGATCGGCCTGGCCTCGGCCGCCCTCGCCGACCGCATCCCCGGCCACGAGCGCGTGCTCGACGTCGTCCTCACCGCCTCCTACGGCGTCACCGGCCGCTGGCGCGAGTCCTACGACGACTACGACACCTCCCGCGCCCGGGACCTGCTCGCCGCCTTCGGGGTCGAGCAGCTCACCGACCGGAACTTCGGCACCCTCAGCGAGGGGGAGCGCAAGCGCGTCCAGATCGCGCGAGCCCTCATGACCGACCCCGAGCTGCTCCTCCTCGACGAGCCGGCCGCGGGCCTGGACCTCGGGGGCCGCGAGGAGCTCATGGCCGCCCTCGGGGAGCTCGCCACCGACCGCCGCTCGCCCGTCATCGTGCTCGTCACCCACCACGTCGAGGAGATCCCCGAGGGCTTCACCCACGGGCTGCTCCTGCGCGAGGGACACGTCGAGGCGGCCGGCCCGCTGGAGGAGGTCCTCACCCCCCAGCACCTGTCGCGCGCCTTCGGCCTCGACCTCGAGGTCGAGCGGCACCGCGGGCGCTGGACCGCCCGCGCGGCCGGACGCGGTCGCTAGGATCGGGGCGGAGGAGGGACGACGATGGCGTGGTTGTGGTGGTTGGGCGGAGCACTCGTCCTCGGTGTGGTCGAGATGCTCACCGTCGACCTCATCTTCCTCATGTTCGCCGGCGGTGCGCTGGCGGCCGGTGGCGTCGCGATGCTCGGGGCGCCGCTGTGGGCCCAGATCCTCACCTTCGCCGTCGTCTCCGTCGTGCTCCTGGCCGTCGTGCGCCCGTGGGCGCTGGGCTACCTCAAGCGCTCCACCCCTGACACGCTCACCAACGTCGCGGCGCACGTCGGCCGCAGCGCCGAGGTCCTCGTCGACTGCACCGACCGCGCCGGGCGCGTCAAGCTCGCCGGTGAGGTGTGGACCGCCCGCGCCGCCGAGCCCGGCAGCCTGCTGCCCACGGGCACCACCGTCCAGGTGGTCCGGATCGACGGGGCGACCGCCGTCGTCGCGCCCCTGCCCGTCACCTACCCCGAAGGAGCCATGTGAACGACAACACCGGGAGCCTCGTGCTCACCGTCGTGCTCGTCCTGCTCGCCCTCTTCGTCATCATCGCGATCTGGCGGGCGGTGCGGATCGTCCCGCAGGCCGTCGCGCTCATCGTCGAGCGGCTGGGCAAGTTCAACACCGTGATGTACGCGGGCCTGCACTTCCTCATCCCGTTCGTCGACCGCGTCCGCGCCGGTGTCGACCTCCGCGAGCAGGTCGTCTCCTTCCCGCCGCAGCCGGTCATCACGTCCGACAACCTCGTCGTGTCGATCGACACCGTCATCTACTTCCAGGTGACCGACCCCAAGGCCGCGACCTACGAGATCGCCAACTACATCACCGGTATCGAGCAGCTGACGGTGACGACGCTGCGCAACGTCATCGGCTCGATGGACCTCGAGCAGACCCTCACCAGCCGCGACCAGATCAACGGCCAGCTGCGCGGGGTGCTCGACGAGGCGACCGGCCGCTGGGGCATCCGCGTCAACCGGGTGGAGCTCAAGGCGATCGACCCGCCGCAGAGCGTCCAGGGCTCGATGGAGCAGCAGATGCGCGCCGAGCGGGACCGCCGCGCCGCCATCCTCACCGCCGAGGGCGTCAAGCAGTCCCAGATCCTCACCGCCGAGGGTGAGAAGCAGGCCGCGATCCTCCGTGCCGAGGGCGAGGCGCAGTCCGCGATCCTCAAGGCGCAGGGTGAGTCCCGCGCCATCCTCCAGGTCTTCGACGCCATCCACCGCGGCAAGCCCGACCCCAAGCTCCTCGCCTACCAGTACCTGCAGATGCTGCCGGAGCTGGCGAACAAGGAGTCGAGCAAGTTCTTCGTCATCCCCACCGAGTTCACCGCCGCCCTGGGTGCGATCTCCAAGGGCTTCGGCGGGGGAGGGCCGCTCGGCGGTCCCGACGACGACGACGGCCCGGCCCCGCAGGTCGACTTCGGCCCGCACGACAGCTCGATGGCCTCGGGCCTGGCAGAGACGAACCTCCAGGACCCGGACGAGGCGCTGGCCCAGGCCCGCAGCGAGGCGCAGCAGGCCACGTCGGAGGCGAACGCCGCCGGGGAGCGCTCCGGCCGTCCCTTCTCCGACTCCGCCGAGCGCGGCCAGCGGCCGGCGGAGGACGAGCCGCAGGCCGGCGGCCGCCGTGCCGCCGACCAGTCGCGCTTCGCCCCGCCCGCGGGCGCGCCCACGCCCCCGCCGCCGGCGCCGGGCTCGCACCGTCAGCCGCCGCCGCCGAGCGCGAACCAGCCCGGCCCCACGGCCGGCCCGCCCACCACGGCGCAGCCGGAGCAGGATCCCGACTGGCCCCAGCAGTAGCCAGCGACGACGACGGGGGCCCCCCCCCCCCCGGGGGGGGGGGCGCCGTCGTCATGCCCGCGTCCCTGCACCTTGGGTCGTCCTTCCCGGTCACGGGTCGCACTTTCCGGCGGGTGGCGCAGGTGGGGAAAGGGCGACGCAACGCGGGCCGGACGGCGTCGGCGTCATCGTCCGTGCCCGCCCTCAGCGAAATCGGTCGGGGGATGTCGGTGGGGCGTCTTACCCTGACGGAGCCGACCCACCGGCGGCGAAGTGAAAGGCTGACATGCTCCTCACCCTGCTGCGGCGCCACCTGCGCCCGTACCGCCGCGACGTCCTGGTGGTCGTGCTGCTCCAGTTCGTCCAGACGCTCGCCGCGCTGTCGCTGCCCAGCCTCAACGCCGACATCATCGACAACGGCGTCGTCGTGGGGGACACCGGCTACATCATGCGCGTGGGCGCGCTCATGCTCCTCATCAGCGCCGTCCAGGTCGCCTGCGCGATCAGCGCGGTCTACCTCGGTGCGCGTGCCGCGACGAGCGTGGGCCGCGACCTTCGCCGCGCCGTCTTCAGCCGGGTGCAGCGCTTCTCGGTGGCCGAGGCCGGCCGCTTCGGCGCCCCCTCGCTCATCACCCGCTCGACGAACGACGTCCAGCAGGTCCAGATGGTCACCCTCATGACCTTCACCGTCATCGTCATGGCGCCGATCATGATGGTCGGCGGCGTGGTGATGGCGCTGCGCCAGGACGTGGGGCTCTCGTCGCTGCTGCTCGTCGTCGTCCCGGTGCTGCTCGGGCTCATCGTCGTCATCGCGCTGCGCATGGGGCCGCTGTTCAAGCTCATCCAGGGCCGCATCGACCGGATCAACCTCGTCATGCGCGAGCAGATCTCCGGTGTGCGGGTCATCCGCGCCTTCAACCGCCAGCCGAGCGAGCGGCAGCGCTTCGCCCGCGCCAACAGCGAGCTCATGGGCACGAGCCTGACCGTCGGCTACCTCATGGCGCTGATGTTCCCCGCCGTCCAGGTGGTCATCAACGCCTCGTCGGTGGCGGTCGTGTGGTTCGGCGCCGGGCGCATCGACTCCGGGGCGATGGAGGTCGGCTCGCTGGTCGCCTTCCTCAACTACCTCATGCAGATCCTCATGTCGGTCCTCATGGCCTCGATGATGTTCATGATGGTGCCGCGCGCCGCGGTGTCCGCCGACCGCATCGAGGCGGTCCTCGGCACCGAGCCCGCGATCGTCGCCCCGTCGCGGCCCCGCCGGCTGCCCGCCGGGCGCACCGTCATCGAGCTCGACGGCGTGAGCTTCGGCTACGCGGGCGCGGCCGCCCCGGTGCTCCACGACGTCTCGCTGCGCCTGGAACCGGGACGCACGACGGCGATCGTCGGCTCCACCGGCTCGGGCAAGTCCACGCTCGTCAACCTCCTGCCGCGGCTCGTCGACGCCACCGGTGGCGTCGTGCGAGCCGGAGGAGTGGACGTGCGCGAGCTCGAGCCCGCGGACCTGCGGGCGCGCGTCTCCGTCGTGCCGCAGCGGGCCTACCTCTTCTCCGGCACCATCGCCTCGACGCTGCGCTTCGCGCGGCCCGAGGCGACCGACGCGGAGCTGTGGACCGCGCTCGAGGCGGCCCAGGCGAGTGAGTTCGTCACCGGGCTGGGCCTGGACGCCAGGGTGGAGCAGGGCGGCTCGAACTTCTCCGGCGGGCAGCGGCAGCGCCTGGCGATCGCCCGCGCGCTCCTCAAGCCGGCGGACCTCTACGTCTTCGACGACTCCTTCTCGGCGCTCGACTACGCCACCGACGCCCGCCTGCGGGCCGGGCTGCCGGGGGCCACCGCGGGCGCCGCCATCCTCATCGTCGCCCAGCGGGTGGCGACCATCCGCGACGCCGACGAGATCGTCGTCCTCGACGAGGGCCGGGTGGTGGGCCGCGGCACCCACGCCGGCCTCATGGAGGACAACCCCACCTACCAGGAGATCGTGCTGTCCCAGCTGAGCGCGCAGGAGGCGGCATGAGCCACCACCGTCCAGGCCCGGGCCTTCCCCCGGGCGAGAAGTCGGCCAACTTCGGCGCCTCGCTGAAGCGGCTGCTCCGCGCCATGGCGCCGGAGCGGGTGCGGCTGGTCGTCGTGCTCGTCCTGGCGGTCGTGGCCGTCGGGCTCCAGGTGCTCGGACCCACGCTGCTCGGGCGCGCCACCGACATTGTCTTCAACGGGGTCGTCGGCCGGATGCTGCCGCCGGGCTCCACGCTCGAGCAGGCGGTCGCGGCGCTGCGCGCGTCGGGGCAGGACCAGGTCGCCCAGATGGTCGGCGGCATGGAGAACGTCGTGCCCGGGCAGGGCATCGACTTCGACGCGCTCGGTCGCATGGCCATGCTCGTCCTCGCCGTCTACATCGGCTCGGCGGTGTTCCTCTGGATCCAGGGGCGGATGCTCGCCGGCATCGTCCAGCGCACCGCCTTCCAGCTGCGCCGCGACGTCCAGGCCAAGATCGACCGCCTGCCCCTGCGCGAGCTCGACTCGCGGGCGCGCGGCGACGTCCTGTCCCGCGTCACCAACGACATCGACAACGTCTCCCAGACCCTCCAGCAGACGCTCTCCCAGGTGGTCACCTCGATCGTCACGGTCGTCGGGGTGCTCGTCATGATGTTCGTCCTGTCCTGGCAGCTCGCCCTCATCGCCCTCGTCACCGTGCCGGTCTCCGCGTGGGCCACGGCCACCATCGCCAAGCGCGCGCAGCCGCACTTCGTGGCGCAGTGGAAGTCCACCGGTGACCTCGGCGGGAAGGTCGAGGAGGCCTTCACCGGCCACGAGCTCGTCACCGCCTTCAACGCGCAGGACGCCGTGCGCGAGGGCTTCGACGAGGACAACGAGCGGCTCTTCCGCGCGAGCTTCCGCTCCCAGTTCATCTCCGGCACGATCATGCCGGTCATGGGGTTCGTCGGGAACCTCAACTACGTGCTCGTCGCCGTCGTCGGTGGGCTGCGGGTCGCCTCGGGCGACCTCAGCCTCGGCTCCGTGCAGGCCTTCATCCAGTACTCGCGGCAGTTCACCCAGCCGCTGGCGCAGCTCGCGTCGATGGCGAACCTCGTCCAGTCCGGTGTGGCCTCCGCGGAGCGGATCTTCGACATCATGGACGCCGCCGAGCAGTCGCCCGACCCCGATCCGGGCAAGCGGCCCGCCCAGGTGCGCGGCGCGGTGCGCCTGCAGGACATCGCCTTCAGCTACGACCCCGAGCGTCCGCTCATCACCCACCTGGACCTCGACGTCCAGCCGGGGCAGACGGTCGCCGTCGTCGGGCCCACCGGGGCGGGGAAGACCACCCTCGTCAACCTCCTCATGCGGTTCTACGAGATCGACTCCGGCCGCATCCTCATCGACGGCGTCGACACCCGTGAGATGACCCGCCACGACCTGCGCGAGCCGATCGGCATGGTCCTGCAGGACACGTGGCTCTTCGAGGGCACGATCGCGGAGAACATCGCCTTCGGCCGCGACGGCGCCACCGAGGAGGACGTGCACCGGGCGGCCGAGGCGGCGAGCGTCGACCGCTTCGTCCAGAGCCTGCCGGACGGCTACGACACCGTCATCGACGAGGAGGGGGGCGGCGTCTCCGCCGGCGAGAAGCAGCTCATCACCATCGCGCGCGCCTTCCTCGCCGAGCCGCAGCTCCTCATCCTCGACGAGGCGACGAGCTCGGTCGACACCCGCACCGAGATGCTCGTCCAGCAGGCGATGACCCGGCTGCGCAGCGGCCGCACGTCCTTCGTCATCGCCCACCGGCTGAGCACCATCCGTGACGCGGACGTCATCCTCGTCATGGAGCACGGCGACATCGTCGAGCAGGGCACCCACGAGGAGCTCCTGGACGCCGACGGCGCCTACGCCCGCCTCTACCGCAGCCAGTTCGCCGCCCCCGCCCTCGCCGAGGAGTAGAGGCACCCCGGTACCGCCTCGCGCCGACAGCTGGATCCCGCACCCCCCCACCCCCGTGCGCCGACAGCTGGATCCCGTACGCCCACCCCCTTGCGCCGACAGCTGGATCGCGCACCCCCACCCCCGTGCGCCGACAGCTGGATCGCGCACGGCAGAATGGTCCGGTGCCGCTCATCCGCATCACCGACCCCACCGACGACCGCCTCCTCGACTACACCGGCCTCACCGACCTCGCGCTGCGCCGGCGCCTGGAGACCGAGCGCGGCCTGTACATGGCCGAGAGCACCAACGTCATCACGCGGGCGATCCGGGCGGGCCACCGTCCCCGCTCCTTCCTCATGGCGGAGAAGTGGCTCGGGACGATGGCGCCTGTCATCACCGGGGCCTGCGGCGCCGACGACGGCGGATCGGACGTGCCGGTGTTCGTCGCCGAGGAGCCGGTGCTCGAGGCGATCACCGGCTTCCACCTCCACCGCGGCGCGCTGGCGGCGATGCACCGCCCGCCGCTGCGCGAGGTCGCGGACGTCGTGGCCGGCGCCCGCCGGGTGGCGGTCTTCGACGGCATGGTCGACCACACGAACCTCGGCGCCGCCTTCCGGAGCGCCGCGGCGCTCGGGGTGGACGCCGTGCTCATGACGCCCACCTCCGCCGACCCGCTGTACCGCCGCTCCGTCCGGGTGTCCATGGGCACGGTGTTCCAGGTGCCGTGGACCCGCCTGGACTCGTGGCCCGGCGCCATCGAGGAGGCCCAGCGTCTTGGCTACACCGTCGCCGCGCTGGCGCTGAGCGACGACTCGATCAGCCTCGACGAGTACGTGGCCGAGGGCCACGAGCGCTCGGCCTTCGTCTTCGGCCCCGAGGGCCACGGCCTCGCCCCGCGGGTCCTCCAGATGGCCGACCGCGTCGTCCGCATCCCGATGGCTGCAGGAGTCGACTCCCTCAACGTCGCCGCCTCCGCCGCCGTCGTCTTCTACGCGACGCGGTAGCCGACCGCGCCCCGGCGGGCGCCCTCACCGCTACCGTGGTGAGGTGCCCACACGGACCCGGCCGACGGCGGCCGCCCTGCTGCTCGCCGCGGTGGGGCTTGCGGGCTGTGTCGATACCGGGCCGACGACGGCGTACTGCGGGCCGGCCGAGCCGGTCCTCGCGCCCGCTGCCGTCGGGCCCGGCGACGAGCTGCGCGTCGAGGTGGCCGGGGCCGCCGTAGTCGACGGCTGCGAGCAGCGCCTGCCGGACCGCGCGCGCTACGAGATCCGGCTGACGTCCGAGCGGACCGCCGAGGGTTCGGCCGACGGGCCGTACACGGCGACCCTCGGCGTGCTCGAGCCCGGTGCGGACGGTGGGGCGGTCGGCACCGTGCGCCTCCCGGACGACGTGCCGCCCGGCGTCGTCGAGGTGTCCGTCGACCTCACGGGAGCCGAGACGATCTGCGAGATCGACCCGACGATGCAGTGCGCGCGGGACCCCTTCGCGTCGATCGACGTCACCGCCTGAGCGGCGTCAGTCGACGACGGCGGTCGCCTCGACCTCGACGAGGATCTCCGGCGTGTACAGCGTGCTCACCCCGATGAGCGACGCCGCCGGCATCGGCAGCGACAGGCCGACCTCCTCGGCCACCGCCTCCACGCCCGCCATGAAGTCCGCGATCCGCTCCACCTCCCAGTCGGTGACATAGACGGTGAGCCGCACGACGTCGTGGAAGGTCGCCCCGCCGGCGCGCAGTCCGACGGCGACGTTCCGCAGGGCCTGGGCCGTCTGGCCGGCGAGACCCTCGGCGAGGACACCGTCGGGGTCCTGACCCACCTGGCCGGCGACGTGGACGTGCCGGGTACCGGTGGCGACGGCGACGTGGTGGTACGGGGTGTCGCGGGCGAGGCCCGCGGGGCTGAGGCGGTGGACGGTCATGGGGACTCCTCTAGGGTGTGGCGGAAGGGGGCATCCCCTTCCTACCGGCCGCCCGGCGAGCACCTCAACGAGACCAGGTTTCATGAGCGATACCGCGTCACTGTCCGCGCAGGTCAGCGCCTCGCACCGCGAGCTCGTCGGTCAGGTGCTCGACCGGTGGAGCCTCCACGTGCTCAGTGAGCTGTGCGAGGGGCCCAGCCGCTTCAACGACCTCCGGCGCGCCGTCCCGGGCGTGACCCAGAAGTCGCTCACCGCCACGCTGCGGCGCCTGGAGCGCAACGGGCTCGTCAGCCGCACGGTGCTGGCCACCCGGCCCGTCGCCGTCGAGTACGCGATGACGCCCCTGGGCAAGACCGTGCGCGAACCGGTCGACGCGCTGCTCGCCTGGTCGGCCGCGCACGAGGAGGAGATCGAGGCGGCGCGCGACCGCTTCGACCTCGAGTAGCGCCGCCGTCAGGCGCGGCGGACGGTGACCGGCGGGGGAGCGGTGAGCGTGCGCGCGACGACGCAGTAGCGCTCGGTGAGCTCGAGCAGCTTGGCGACGGTGGCGTCGTCGGCGTCCGTGTCGAGGTCGACGAGCACCTCCACGGAGCTGAGCCCGACCGGCGCCTCGCGGTCGACCCCGAGGGTGCCGCGGGCGTCCCACGTGCCGTTGGCCGTGACCGAGGCCGAGCGCAGCTGGACGCCCATCGCCGTCGCGACGGAGGACAGGGTGACGCCGGCGCAGGCGACGAGCGCCTGGAGGACGATGTCCGCCGAGCACGCCTGGCTGCCGTCACCGCCGGTGGCCGGGTGGAGGCCGGCGACGACGTCCCCCGCCCACGTCGGGACGGTGGCGGTCAGCGCACCCTGGTCGACCCGCGCCGTCGCGGTGCTCGTGACGAGCGCGCCGGCCGGGTCCTGCTTGTAGGCGTCCTTGAGCGGGCGCTGGCGGGCACGGAGGGCGGCCGAGGGGGTCTGCGTCTCGTCGGTGCTGGTCGCGGTCATCGTCGTGCGTCCTCCGTCGGTGCTGGCGTGAGCGCGCAGCGCTCGGGCGTGTGCATCACAACACACGCCCCCGGCACGGGCAACGCCTTCTCACGCTCCGGCGTACCCCTGCTGGCGCCATGCCTCGTAGACGCCGATCGCCGCGGAGTTCGACAGGTTCATCGACCGCACGCCGGGCACCATCGGGATGCGCACCCGCTCCGTGACGCGCGGGTCCGCGAGCAGCTCGGCGGGCAGGCCAGTCGTCTCGGTCCCGAAGAGCAGGGCGTCGCCGGGCTCGTAGCGGATCTCGGAGAAGCCCACCGTCGCGTGCCCCGTGAAGGCGTACACGCGGCCCGGCGCGACGGCCGCCAGGGCGGCGTCGATGTCGGGGTGGACGACCACGCGCGCGAGGTCGTGGTAGTCCAGCCCCGCGCGGCGCAGGTGCGCGTCGGTCAGCTCGTAGCCGAGCGGCTCGACGAGGTGGAGCGTCGCCCCGGTGCACGCGACCATCCGGATGGCGTTGCCGGTGTTCGGCGGGATCTTCGGCTCGTGGAAGATGACATGGAACACCGGGACATCCTCCCACCGGCGCGCGGGAGGCACGGCCGAGGACATAACCTCGGGGCAGACGGAAGGAGCAGGACACATGGGCAAGGTGACGACGATCCTCAAGACCGCGGCGAAGTTCGGGCCGGTGGTCTACCCCGTGGTGAAGAAGGGGGCCGCCATGCTGCGCGAGAACCCCGAGCTGGCCCGGCAGGCGCAGAGGATCCTCGACAGCCTCACCAAGGCCCGCGCCTCCCGCTCCCGTCCCGAGGGGCTGCGCCGCTCCGTGGACGTCCTGCGCGGGCAGGCCCAGCGCGCCCTCGCCACGGCATCGAGCCCCGAGGAGGTCACCCGCGCCGAGGGCTGGCTGGCCCAGGCCGACAAGCTCGACGGCGCGATCCAGCTCATGGCCCTGCACGACCGCAAGGGTCAGACCACCGACGCCGCCGCCATCGAGGCCCGCGTCGAGGAGCTCTTCGCCCAGATCTTCACCGCGCTCGTCGAGCAGGACGGCGACCAGCGCCGGCTCCCGCCCGCCTGAGCCTCAGCGCTCCCGGCCCCGCAGCACCCCGGCGAGCAGCAGCGTCCCCACGGCGAGGACCGGCACGACGGCCAGACCCGCCCGCAGACCGAGCGCGTCACCGATCGCCCCGACGAGCGGCGGGGAGACGACGAAGGCCACCCGCATGAGCCAGGAGACAATGGTGAGGGCGCTCCCGGCCCGCATGCCGGGCATGTCGTCGGCCGCGTTCATGGCGGCGGGGACGAGCGTGGCGGAACCGAAGCCGGCCAGCGCGAACCCGACGATGACGACGACGGCGGACGGCCCGACCACGACCAGCCCCATGCCGACGAGGATGAGGACGGCGCCGAACCGGGCGACGGCCCGCTGACCGAGGCGGTCGGTCATCGGGTCCCCGAGCACCCGGCCCACGAGCTGGGCACCGACCATCGCGACGAAGCCCAGGCCCGCCAGGGCGGGACCGGCGTCGAGCTCCTGGGTGAGGAAGACCGCGGACCACGTGCTCCCGGCGTCCTCGACCATCGTCCCGCTCATCGCGATGAGGACGAGCGCGGCGAGGAACACGGGCGGGCGGCGCAGCCACGCCGGCACGGCGCCGCCGGCAGTGGCGTGGTGCTCCTCGACGAGCGGCGGCCCCACCGACATCCCGGCCGGGAGCGTGAAGCGGCGGGCGACGAGTGCGACGAGCACCCAGAGCACGCCCGAGACCGTGAGGTGCACCCCGAGCGGCACCTCGTTTGCGGCCGCCGCCGTGCCCATGAGGCCGCCGGTCACCGCCCCGGCGCTCCACACCGCGTGGAAGGAATTGATGATCGAGCGGCCGTAGCCGCGCTGGACGGCGATCCCATGGCTGTTCTGCCCGACGTCGGTGATCGAGTCGGCCGAGCCCGCGACGAACAGGGCGGCGACGATCAGCCACAGCGCCGGCGCCCAGCCGACGGCGACGAGCCCGGCCGCGGTGAGGACCGTGCCGGCGACGGCGACGTTCGCCGCCCCGCAGCGGCGGATCGCCGCCGCGGCGGCGAGTCCGGAGATGATCGCGCCGACGGGGAAGGCGATGACGACGAGCCCGAACTCGGTGTTCGTGAGGTCCAGCCCGGACTTGATCGCGGGGTAGCGCGGCAGCAGGTTGGAGAACAGCGCCCCGTTCGTGAAGAACAGGGCGCCGGTCGCCACCCGCGCGTGACGCAGGAGACGCGACGGCACAGGGCGGGAGGAGGGGGCGGTGCTCACGGCTCGGCGGCCAGGCCCAGCCCCTCGACCGGCTCGGCGCCGGGCAGCGCGAGGAGCACCTCGCCGGGCAGCAGCAGCTTGGACCGGCGCACGCCGCTGCCGACGATCACCGGCCCGCCGGCGACCGCGGCGTCCACGAGCAGCCGCCACCCGGCGGGCAGGCCGACGGGCGTGATGCCGCCGTACTCCATCCCCGAGGCCTCCACGGCGCGGTCGGTCGGCCAGAAGGAGGCCTTGCGGACGTCGAGCAGGCGCCGCACGGTGGAGTTGACGTCCGCCCGGGTGGTCGCGCGGACCGCGCAGGCGGCCACCCGCTCCTCGCCGGCGCGCTTGCCCGCGACGAGGACGCAGTTGACCGAGGCCTCCAGCGGCAGCTCGTAGGCCTCGGTCATCGCCGCGGTGTCGGCGAGCTCGGGGTCGATCTCGGCGACGTGCACCCGGTCGGCCTGCTCGAGCGCCTCGAGCGCGGCGCGCACGGGCTCGGCGAGCAGGTCCGGGCGCTGCAGGGCCGGCACCCAGGTGAGGGTGCCGTACCGGACCGAGCCGTCCGCCGTCGTCGTCGGCTCGCTCACTTCTGGTAGGTGGGGGTGATGACGGCCCTGGCGATGGTGTGGAAGAGGGCCGTGAAGGCCACCTTCGTCGGGCTGTCGTCGGGGTCGAGCTCGAGGGAGTCGGTGTCGAGGGCGTGGACGGCGAAGACGTAGCGGTGCGGGCGGTCCCCGGCGGGCGGGGCCGCACCGGTGAAGTCGTGGGTGCCGGCGTCGTTGCGCACGTGGTAGGCCGCGCCGGGGAGCATGAGGTCGCTCTCGCCCCAGCCCTGCTCGAGCTCGGTGAGGTCGGCGGGCAGGTCGACGACGGTCCAGTGCCAGTAGCCGGCCGGCGTGGGGGCGTCGGGGTCGAAGCAGCTGACGAGGAAGCTCTGCGTCTCCTCGGGGAAGCCGGACCACGCGAGCTGCGGCGAGACGTTCTCGCCGTCGGCGGCGAACATCCGGTCCAGGGGCTGCCCGTCGGTGATGTCGGTGCTCGTCACCGTGAAGGACGGCACGGGGGGCAGCAGGTCGTAGGGTGCGGGTGCAACGGGGCGCTGCAGGTCCATCGAGGCCTCCTTGGTGTGGGTTCACTCTCAACCTACGGCGTGGGGGCGCGGGATGCCGCGACGGGCACGCCGACGATGTCGGTCCCACCTGTCATCATCGAACAACTGTTCGATAGACTGTGGAGGTGGCGATGACCCCGGCAGAGCGCATGGCGACCGCGCGCCGGGCCCTGGAACGGGCCGAGGCGGCGGCCGGCCTGCGGACGCGGCTGGCGGTTCTTGCCGACGACGACGCCTCCTCCCGCCGTCCCGTCGCCTCCCGCCTCCCCGCGGTGCCGGCTCCCGACGCCGTGCCGGCTCCCGGCACCGTGCCGGCTCCCGAGGGGCCCGCCGCCCCCGCTCCCGTCCCGTCGCGAGCCGGGGCGCGCACCGCCGCGGGCGCGGACCACCTGCCGGTCCCCTCGGCACTGGCCGGCTTCTTCCCGCCCGCCGGGCTGCGCCGGGGCAGCGTCGTCCAGGTCGGCGGCTCCTCCTCCCTGCTCCTCACCCTGCTGGCCGCCGCCCAGGGGGAGGGCTGGGTCGCGCTCGCGGCCCTGCCGGACATCGGGCTGCAGGCCGCGGCCGACGCCGGGCTGCACCTGGGCCGCAGCCTCCTCGTGCCCAGGCCGGGGCCGGAGGCGGCCTCCGTCGTCGGTGCCCTCGTCGACGGCGTCGACGTCCTGGCCGTCGGGGACTGCCGCGCCCTGAGCGCGCGCGACCGGCGGCTGCTGTCGGCGCGGCTGCGCACCCGCGGGGCCGTGCTGCTGAGCACGGCGCACTGGCCGGGCGCCGACGTCGTGCTCCGGGCGGGGGAGGCCCGCACCGGCGGGCTCGGGCGTGGCTGGGGGCGGGTGGAGGCGGGGGAGATGACCGTGCACGGCCGCGGCCGCAGCGGCGTCGCCGGCCGGGTCCGGGTGCGCCTCACCTCCACGGGCCTGGACGTCGTGGCCGACGGCGGTCGCGAGGTCGCGGCTCCGGCCCCCGAGGTGGTGGCGGCCGGTACCGGCTCCCGCCTGCGGGCGGTGTCCTGATGACGGCGCCCACCGCGGACCCGGCGCAGGCCGGGGTGTCGGCCCTGCGCCGGGCGGTGCTGTGGGTGCCGGACTGGCCGGTGGCCGCCGCCGTCGCCGAGGGTGTCGTCGGCAGCCACGAGCCGGTCGCCGTCCACGACTCCCGCGGCGTCCTCGTCTGCTCGGCGGCCGCCCGCGCGGAGGGCGTGCGGCAGGGCATGCGGCGGCGCACCGCCCAGGGCCTGTGCCCCGAGCTCGTCCTGCTGGCCGCGGACGAGAACCGTGACGCCCGCGCCTTCGAGCCGCTCGTCCAGGCGGTCGAGGACGTCGTCGCCGGCGTCGAGGTCGCCCGTCCCGGGGTGCTCCTCATGGCCGCCCGCGGGCCGGCCCGTCACGCCGGGGGAGAGGACGCGCTGGCCGAGCTGCTCGTCGGGGCAGTCGCGGAGGACACCGGCGCCGAGTGCCAGGTGGGGGTGGCCGACGGCCTGCTCGCCGCCCTCCTCGCCTCGCGGGCCGGGATCGTCGTGCCGCCCGGGCAGGGGCCGGCCTTCCTCGCCCCGCAGGACGTGCGCCGCCTCGAGCTCGCCGCCACCACCCGGGAGCGGCGCGCCGAGCTGGGCGAGCTCACCGACCTTCTGCGCCGGCTCGGGCTGCGCACCCTCGGGGCGCTCGCGGCCCTGGCCCCCGGTGACGTCGCCGCCCGCTTCGGCACCCTCGGGCTGCTCGCCCACCGCCTCGCCCGCGGCGGGGACGTCTCCGTGCCCGCGCCCCGCCGCCCGGAGCAGGACGTCACCGTGCGCACCGACCTCGACCCGCCCGCCGCCCGCTCCGACGTCGCCGCCTTCGCCGCCCGCGCCCTGGCCGAGGAGCTCGCCGAGCGGCTGCAGCGCCGCGGCGTCGTGTGCGGGCGCGTCCAGGTGCTCGCCCGCACCGAGGACGGCACCGAGCTGGCCCGCACCTGGCGCCTGGACGTCGCCCCCAGCCCCGCCGACCTCACCGACCGCGTGCGCTGGCAGCTGGACGGCTGGCTCTCGGGCCGCAGCGCCCGCCCGCCCAGCGCGCCCCTCGTCCACCTCGAGCTGCTCGCCCAGGAGATCAGCCCCGCCGGGGTCGTGAGCGACGGCCTGTGGGGGCGCCGCGGGCGCGGGGAGGTGCAGGCCGAGCGGGCCGCGCTGCGCGTCCAGGGCCTCCTCGGTGCCGAGGGCGTGCTCGTGCCCGTCCTCCAGGGCGGGCGCGACCCGCGCACCCGGGTGCGGCTGGTCGCCTGGGGTGACGACCCCGTGCCCGTCCTGCGTCCCGACGCCCCCTGGCCCGGCCGGCTGCCCGACCCCGCCCCGGCCACCCTCCTGGACGAGCGGCGCGCCGTCGTCGTCCTCGACGCCGCGGGCGCCCCGGTGACGGTGGACGGACGCGTGCGGCTCAGCGGGGAGCCCGCGCGGGTGGTCGACGACGACGGCAGCCGCGAGGTGGTCGGCTGGGCCGGCCCGTGGCCGATGTGGGAGCGCTGGTGGGGCAAGGGGCGCCGCCGTGCCTGGCTCCAGGTGGCCCTGTCCGACGGCGTCGCCCAGCTCCTCGCCCTCGAGTCGGGCCAGTGGTGGGTGGAGGGCCTGTACGACTGACCGAGGCTCAGACCGGCAGGGAGGCGAGGGCCAGCGCCGCGGCTCCCAGCGGGCCGGCGTCGCGGCCCAGCGTCCCGACGACCACGTCGACGTCGGCGTTGAGCGGCAGCGCGGTGCGCGCCACCGACTCGCGCACCGGGCCGGCGAGCAGCTCACCGGCCCCGGCGAGGGCCCCGGTCAGTACGATCGCCTGCGGGTTGAGCGCGTTGCACAGCCAGGCCGCCACCTGCCCCGTCGCCTCCCCGGCGTCCCGCAGCGCGCGGCGGCACGCCGGGTCACCGGCGGCCGCGGCCCCGAGCACCTCGCGCGGGGTCGGCAGTCCCCCGTGCCGGACCGTCAGCGCCTCGAGCACGGCGGGGACCCCGGCGTAGACCTCCAGGCACCCCCGGCCCCCGCACCGGCACAGCGGTCCGCGCGGGTCGACGGGCACGTGCCCGAACTCCCCGGCGCCCCCGCGGCGGCCGGTCTGCACCTGACGGTCGATGACCACGGCTCCGCCGACGCCGGCGTGCAACTTGAGCAGGACGAGGTCGTCGTAAGGGCGGGCCGCACCCCACAGGAGCTCCCCGCGCGCCGCGCAGTTCGCGTCGTTGTCCGCCACCACCGGCGCCCGGAGGGCCTCGGCGAGCGCCGCCGGGAGGTCGAGGTCCTCCCACCCCTGACGCATGCCCTGCGGCCCGGTCGGGGCCGGCGTCGCCGCCGGTCCGAGCCCCAGCGCCAGGGCGAGCCCCACACCGAGCAGCGGGGCGGCGTCCTCCCGGCCGCTGAGCTCGCGCACGAGGTCGAGCGTCGCGTCCAGGGCGTCGCCGGCGCCGTACGCCAGCGGGAGGCGCCGCACCGCGCCCGGTCCGTGGCCGTGCCCGGCGTCCACCACCCGTGCCCGGACGTGGGAGGCGCCGAACTCGACCCCCACGACCTCACCGCGCCCGGCGTCGAGGGCGAGGAGCGTCCCGGGCCGCCCGCGCCCTCGTTCGGCGCGCCGTCCCTCGGGCAGGGCCCGGGTCGCCTGACCGGTCTCGTGGATGGTCCCCGCCGTCAGGAGGGCGGCGACGACGCCCGAGACGGTCGACTTCGGCAGCCCGGTGCGCCGGGCGAGCTCCGCGCGGGTCATCGGCCCGAACGAGCGCAGGGCGGTGACGGCGCGCGAGGTGGCGTCCCGGAGATCGGCCATGGGCAGACGGTACTCCTTTCGGCCGGAACTGAACCATTGACACCACCAGAACCCCCTCCTAGGTTCTGGAGCGTCCGTACTCAGGCCTGGCCACCCGGCCACCGTCGATCCCGGGAGCACCCATGGCGCGCACACTCACGGCGCTCGTCGCCGCATCCGCCCTCACCATCCCCGCCCTGCTCGGTCCGTCCGCCGCCGCCGCACCACCGGGCCCCGAGGGGTTCGACTCCCAGGCCGCCGGCGAGAACGTCCCCGCGCCCA
Source organism: Oceanitalea stevensii (assembly GCF_014837105.1). Lineage (GTDB taxonomy): Bacteria > Actinomycetota > Actinomycetes > Actinomycetales > Actinomycetaceae > Oceanitalea > Oceanitalea stevensii. The sequence goes on from NZ_JACSPO010000003.1 coordinate 110,870, forward strand.
CCGTCACGGGGCCGGTCCCCGCGACCAGCGAGGTCGGGGACCCCGCGCACGGCTACCCCTTTCTCGCCACCGACGTCGACCTGGACGCCGCCGGCTACGTCGAGGAGGAGTTCCTCGTCTCCGGCGAGGCCACCCGGTACGCCACGCAGGGGCTGTCCGACGCCGTCGTCACCAGCACCGGTCACCCGTACACCACGCGCCTCGTCGTCCGCCGCCCGGCGGAGGAGGCCGACTCCAACGGCGTCGTCGTCGCCGAGTGGCTCAACGTCTCCAACCAGTGGGACCAGGAGGTCGACTGGTTCCAGACGCACGAGCACCTCATGCGCGAGGGCTACACGTGGGTGGGTGTCTCCGCCCAGCGTGCCGGCGTGCACTCGGCCACCGGGCTCAAGGCGTGGAGCCCGGAGCGCTACGGGACGCTCGACCTCACCGACGGCGGAACCGTCGAGGACGACTCCCTGTCCTACGACGTCTTCAGCCAGGCCGTGAAGGCGCTGCGCGACCCGGCCGGCACCGACCCGCTCGGACCGCTCGACCCGGAGTACGTCATCGCCACGGGCCACTCGCAGTCCGCGGGCCGCCTGCACACCTACTACAACAGCATCCACCCGCTCGCCGACGTCGTGGACGCGGTCGTCCTCCACGGCGGCGGGGGACAGGTGCGCACGGACCTCGACACCCCGCTGTTCAAGCTGAACTCCGAGGGTGACGTCGCGATCAACCTCCTCGGGGCAGCCGAGCGCCAGCCCGACTCGGACGTCCTGCGCACCTGGGAGGTGGCGGGCGCCTCGCACGGTGACTGGAAGCTCATCACCGACTACGGGCCGCTGCGCCTGCGCGACATCGGCACGCTGCCCGGTGGGCACCCGGACCTCCCGCAGACCTGCGACCTGCCCTCCCTCTCGCGGGTGCCCCAGCACCAGGTGCAGGCCGCCGTGTACGACCACACCGTCGCGTGGGTCGCCCACGGCGTCCAGCCGCCGACCGCGGAGCCGATCGAGCTGGACGACGAGGGCGAGATCGTCCGTGACGAGCTCGGCCTCGCCCAGGGCGGCATCCGCCTGGCCGCGCAGGACGTGCCCGTGCGCGTCAACAGCGGCGTCAACTCCGGTCCCGGTTTCTGCTTCCTCGACGGCAGCTCGACGCCGCTGGCCGAGGACGTGCTCGGCGAGCTCTACCCCACGCCCGAGGCGTACGCCGAGCGGGTCGCCGTCGCGACCGAGCACGCGGTGGAGCAGGGGTACGTGCCGGCCGACGTCGCCGTCGACCAGGCGTGGTACTCCGACCTGGCCTACCTCGTGGGCGACCTCGCCACGGAGGGCCGGATCCCCGAGGCGCTCGCCAACGAGCTCGCCACCGCGGCCGGACAGGCCCTGCGGCACGCCGACGACGGCGAGCTGGACCTCGCCGTCGAGCAGCTCGAGCTCGTCGTCGCCCAGGTGAGCGGCTCCGACGTCGACGACGCGGCGCAGGCGGCCGTGCTGCGCCAGGCGATGGCCGCCCTCGCCCTGCTCCCCGAGCCGGAGCCCGAGCCCGAGCCTCAGCCCGGCGCTCAGCGGTACGGCTTCTTCCTCAACAACAACTGGGACGGGCGGGCCGACGTCGCCTTCCAGTACGGCCGGCACACCGACGAGGTCCTCGTGGGCGACTGGGACGGTGACGGCACGGACACCCTCACGGTGCGCCGCGGGAACCGGTTCTACGTCAACAACGCCGCCCGGGGCGGGGACGCCGAGCGCGTCGTCGTCTACGGCCGGCCAGGGGACACGGTCCTCGTCGGCGACTGGGACGGCGACGGGCGCGACACCTTCGCGGTGCGTCGCGGGGCGGAGTACCACGTCCGCAACACGATGGCGTCGGGCGAGGCGGACGTCGTGGTCCGGTACGGCCGCGCGGGCGACGAGGTCGTCGTCGCCGACTGGGACGGCGACGGTTCCGACACGCTGGCCGTCCGCCGCGGCGCGCGGTACCACGTGCGGAACGTCATCGCCGGTGGCGACGCCGACGTCGTGCTCACCTACGGCCGCGCGGGTGACGTGACCCTGGCGGGCGACTGGGACGGCGACGGCCGCGACACCTTCGCGGTCCGCCGGGGGGCGACGTACCACGTGAGGAACTCCCTGACGGGCGGGGACGCCGACCGCGTCCTCACCTACGGCCGCGCCGGTGACGCGGTCCTCGTCGGTGACTGGGACGGCAACGGCACCGACACCCTGGGCGTGCGCCGCACCCCCTGACCGGGTGGGACGCACTGAGGCCCGCCCCCCGCGCGCCGGGGTGCGGGCCTCGCCGCGTCCTAGGGCCTGCGCAGCGGGACGAAGCGGTAGCTGCCGAAGGCGCGCGTCGTCACCTCGTCACCGGAGCGGTCGACGACGACGAGCTCGCCGCGGACGGGGACGACCATGCGCCCGCCGTCGGCGAGCTGGTCGACCAGGGCGCGGGGGAGGCGGCGCGCCTCGGCGGACACGAGGACCCGGTCGAAGGGGGCGTGGCCGGGCAGGCCGAGCGCGCCGGGGACGGCCGGCTCGATGGCTGCCGCGACACCGGCGGCCGCGAGGTTCGCGCGCCCCGTCTCCACGAGTGCCGGCTCGAGCTCGACGCCGCGCACCTCGCCGTCCGGCGCCACGAGCCGGGCGAGGATCGCCGTCGTCCACCCGGACCCTGAGCCGACGTCGAGCACGCGGTGCCCGGGGCGCGCGTCGAGCAGGGTGAGCATCCGCGCCACGGTGCTCGGCTGGGAGCAGGTGGCGTGGTGGCCGATGCTCAGGGGCTGGTCGGCGTCGGCGAAGCGGTGCTGGTCCGGCGGGAGGAACGTGCGCCGGTCAAGGGCCGCCATCACCTCCCGGACCCGCGCGTCGCCGTCGTCGTCCATCTGCGCCCTCGGGTGTCCTGTCAGTCGCTGCCGTCGTACGGGGCGGCCAGGTCGAGATGCTCGCTGCCGGGGACGGGCACCTCCTGCCAGGTCTCGAGGACCGGCACGCCGAGGCCGTCACCCCCGGTGCCGGCGAGGCGGAGCGTCTCCAGCTCCGGCGACAGGAGGGTATCCCGGTCGGCCTCGGTCAGGCGGGGCAGGTCGCGGTCGACGACGTCGTCGGTGCTCATGAGTCGACGGTACTCCGCGGCACGGGTTGGGGGCACCCGCGAGCACGGCCTAGAATCGAACACATGTACGACAGGAGGCTGAGGTGACCCCGCGCTACGCCGAGCTGCACGCGCACTCGGCCTTCAGCTTCCTCGACGGCGCCAACCAGCCCGAGGAGCTCGCGGTCGAGGCGCACCGCCTCGGGCTGTCGGCCCTGGCCGTCACCGACCACGACGGCCTCTACGGCGTCGTCCGCTTCGCCGAGGCCGCCCGCCGGATCGGGCTGCCCGCCGTCATCGGTGCCGAGCTCACCCTCGGCTCCGCCGAGCGCGCCACCGGCCAGATGGACCCGCCCGGCAACCACCTCCTCGCCCTGGCCCGGGGACCGCAGGGCTACCGCAGCCTGTCCCGCGCCATCGCCGAGGCGCACCTCGCCACGGGGGAGAAGGGCCGCAGCGACTACCGCCTGCCGGCGCTCGCGGAGGCCGCGGACGGGCAGTGGCTCGTCCTCACCGGCTGCCGCAAGGGTGCGGTGCGCCGCGCCCTGGAGACCGGCGGACCGGGGGCCGCGCGCGCCGCCCTCGACGAGCTCACCTCGCTCTTCGGGCGGGACAACGTCGCCGTCGAGATCACCGACACCGGGGACCCGCTCGACTCCGCCCGCAACGACGCCCTCGCCGAGCTCGCCGCCGCGGCGCGCCTGCCGCTCGTCGCCACCGGCGCCGTCCACTGTGCCCGCCCCGCCGACCAGCCGCTCGCCGACGTCCTCGCCGCGGTCCGCGCCCGCGCCACCCTGGAGGAGATCGACGGTTGGCGCCCGCCCACCGCCGCCCACCTGCGCTCGGCGGCGGAGATGGCCGCGATCCACGCGCGGCACCCGCAGGCGGTGACGACGGCCGCGGACCTCGGCGCCGAGTGCGCCTTCGACCTCGCGCTCGTGGCCCCCAACCTGCCGCCGCACCCGGTCCCGGCCGGGCACACCGAGGCCACCTGGCTGCGCGAGCTCACCTACCGCGGCGCGGCCGAGCGCTACGGGCCGCGCGGGGCCGAACGCATCCCCGGCGCCTACGCGATGATCGAGCACGAGCTGCAGGTCATCATCGACCTCGACTTCCCCGGCTACTTCCTCATCGTCCACGAGATCGTCGACTTCTGCCGCGAGCAGGGCATCCTGTGCCAGGGCCGCGGCTCGGCGGCCAACTCCGCGGTGTGCTTCGCGCTGGGGATCACCGCCGTCGACGCCGTCCAGCACCGGCTGCTCTTCGAGCGCTTCCTCTCCCCGGGCCGCTCCGGCCCGCCCGACATCGACCTCGACATCGAGTCCGGACGCCGCGAGGAGGTCATCCAGTTCGTCTACGAGCGCTACGGGCGCACCCACGCCGCGCAGGTCGCCAACGTCATCTCCTACCGGCCCCGCTCGGCGGTCCGCGACGCCGCCCGTGCCCTCGGCTACGACCTCGGGCAGCAGGACGCGTGGAGCAAGTCGATCGAGCGGTGGCGCAGCCTGCGCAACCCCGACGACGGCGGCGACGCACGCGGCGCCCGTGACGGTCGCGGCCCCTCACCCGCCGACGACGTCGCCGGCATCCCCGACGACGTCGTCGACATCGCCGAGCAGATGCTGCGCCTGCCCCGCCACCTGGGCATCCACTCCGGGGGGATGGTGCTGTGCGACCGTCCCGTCGTCGAGGTCTGCCCGGTGGAGTGGGCCACGATGCCCGGGCGCACCGTCCTGCAGTGGGACAAGGACGACTGCGCCGACGCCGGCCTGGTGAAGTTCGACCTCCTCGGCCTGGGCATGCTCACCGCCCTGCGCCTGGCCTTCGCCGAGGTCAACGCGCACGCGGCGCCCGGCACCCCGCCGGTGGGCCTGCACTCCCTGCCGCAGGAGGACCCCCGCGTCTACGACCTCCTGTGCGCGGCGGACACCGTCGGCCTGTTCCAGGTCGAGTCCCGCGCCCAGATGGCCACCCTGCCGCGCCTGCGGCCGCGGAACTTCTACGACATCGTCGTCGAGGTCGCGCTCATCCGCCCCGGCCCGATCCAGGGCGACTCGGTCAACCCGTACATCAACCGCCGCCGGGGCCGGGAGAAGGTCACCTACCTCCACCCGCTGCTCGAGCCGGCGCTGTCCAAGACCCTCGGCGTGCCGCTGTTCCAGGAGCAGCTCATGCAGATCGCCATCGACGTCGCGGACTTCAGCCCGGGGGAGGCCGACCAGCTGCGCAAGGCGATGGGCTCCAAGCGCTCCACCGAGCGGATGGAGGCGCTGCGCGGGCGGCTCCTCGAGGGCATGGCCCGCAAGGGCGTCACCGGCGCCGTCGCGGACCAGATCTACGACAAGCTCAAGGCCTTCGCGGACTTCGGCTTCCCCGAGTCCCACGCCTTCTCCTTCGCCTACCTCGTCTACGCCAGCGCGTGGCTCAAGGTCCACCACCCCGAGGCCTTCTACGCGGCGCTCCTCGCCGCGCAGCCGATGGGCTTCTACTCCCCGCAGACGCTTGTCGCCGACGCCCGCCGCCACGGCGTCCGGGTGCTGCGGGCGGACGTGCAGACCTCCCAGGCCCAGGCCGTGGTCGAGCGGAGTAACAACTCAGCTCTCGGTGAGGAGGGGGCGGGCCCCGCGCCGACAGCTGGATCACGCCCGCCCGAGGACGTGCCACGGGACGTGGGCAGTGGGCGGCGGCTGGTCGACCCGCACCCGCACCTGGCCGTCCGGCTGGGGCTGGCCCCGGTCCGCGGCATCGGGGAGAGGACCGCCGAGCGGGTCGTGGCCGAGCGGGACGCGAACGGACCCTTCGCCGACATCGCCGACCTCGCCCGGCGGGTGCGGCTCACCGCCGCCCAGCTCGAGGCCCTGGCCACGGCCGGCGCGCTGGACTGCTTCGGCCTGGAGCGGCGTGCGGCGCTGTGGGCCGCGGGGGTGCTGGCGGGGGAGCACGCCACCCTGCCGCACACCGCCGTCGGGTTCGAGGCCCCGATGCTGCCGGGGATGGACGAGCTGGAGACCGCCGTCGCCGACGTGTGGGCCACCGGGGTGTCCACCGACAGCTTCCCCACCCAGTTCCTGCGCCCCGAGCTCACCGCCCAGGGGATCGCGAGCATCGGCGGGCTGGCCACCGCCGAGGTGGGCAGCAGGGTGGAGGTGGCCGGCGTCGTCACCCACCGGCAGCGGCCCGGGACGGCGGGCGGCGTCACCTTCCTGTCCCTGGAGGACGAGACGGGCCTGCTCAACGTCGTGTGCAGCCCCGGGCTGTGGGCGCGCTACCGGCAGGTCGCCCGCACGAGCGCGGCACTCGTGGTGCGCGGGACGGTGGAGCGGGGCGACGGCGTGCTCAACCTCGTCGCCGACCACGTGCGCGACCTCCCGCTCCGGGTGGCCTCGCGCTCCCGCGACTTCCGCTGAGTCAGCCCCGCACGCCGCCGACGCTCGGCCGGCCCTCGGCGACCTCGTCGTCGGCGCCGCGCTCGTTGTGCCGCTGGCGACGGCGCTGGACGCCCTCGGCGATGCCGCGAGGGTCGGGCATGTCGCCCTCGACGGGCGGGTCGGGTTCGTGCAGCGCGGAGTAGACCGCCCAGAGGACGGCCAGGATCGGGATGGCGATGATGGCGCCGAGCAGGCCCGCCAGGAAGGTGCCCGCCGTGACGCCGAGCGCGACGACGACCGGGTGCAGCGAGACCTGCCGGCCCATGACGAGCGGCTGGAGGAGGTGGCCCTCGATCTGCCCGATGAGCGCGATGCCGATCGTCACGACGAGCGCGTCGACGATGCCGCCGGCGGCCAGCGCGACGACGGCCGCGATGACCATCGCGGCCGGGGCCCCGATGAGCGGGATGAAGGCGCCGATGAAGACGAGCACCGCGAGGGGGGCGGCGAGCGGCACCCCGACGATGGCGAGGAGGATGAAGGCGAGCACGCCGTCGGCGAAGGCGATGATGACCGTGCCGCGCGCGTAGCCGGCGAAGGTGTACCAGCCCGAGCTCGCGGCCCGGTGGACGTTCTCCCGGGACCGGGCCGGCAGCTGGTTGATGAACCAGCGCCACATGTCCCCGCCGCGCAGGAGGAAGAACACCGTGACGAAGATGCTCAGCGCGAGCACGGTGAAGATGAGGGCGACGGCGCCGGCGTTGCTCAGCACCTGGCCGGCGAGCGTGCCGGCGTTCTGCGACACGTAGTCCTGGGCCTCCGCGACGAGCCCGTTGATCCAGTCGTAGATCTCGGCCTGGGTGAAGTGGATGGGCAGCGGCCCCGTCTCGAGGAACTCGAAGATGTCGTCGATGCCCTGGCCGAACTGGTCGGCGAGGTCCTCCCACTGCCCGGCCACCGAGGTGATGACGTAGGTGAAGATGCCGGCGACGACGGCCAGTGAGCCCAGCATGGCGACGGCGGTGGCCAGGGCGCGTGGCATCACGCGAGCGAGAGCGCTCACCACCGGGTAGAGGACGGAGGTGATGACGAGAGCCACGAAGACGGCGATGAACACCGCCTGGATGCGCGTCGTCGCGAAGACGGCCATCGCCACGACGATGACGATCCCGATGAGCAGCCACGCCATGAGGCCGTAGCGGCGCAGCCACCTGGGGACGTCGAAGGGGTCGCGCTCGGCGTGCATCGCCCGTTCCGGCATGCGGCGCACCGACACCCGCGCCGCCGACGACGACGCGCGAGGCATCCGTGCGGCACGTGCCAGGCTCCGGTCGACCGGCGACGGTGCGCGGCCGCTCGCGGGCGGGCCACCTGGCTCCGGTCGGCGGGTGCGGACCTTGCCGAAAAGCCTCATCCGGGCGGCCTCCTCGTGTGCTCGACGTGCCCAGTGTGGCGCACCGCGCGCCCCTCAGCCCGACGACACGGCCAACCCTCGGTGGGGGCGCGCAGGTCGCCGGTCGTGGCGCTCGCCACACTCCGCCCGGAACGGCCGCCCGGGTTCGAAACGGCCCTCGCGGCCGTGCTATCTTTTGGGACGTCGCCAGCGGCCGCGGTTGCTGGAGGACACCACTCGTCCGGGTGGCGGAATAGGTAGACGCGCTAGCTTGAGGTGCTAGTGCCCGTATTAGGGCGTGGGGGTTCAAGTCCCCCCTCGGACACAGGCAAGGCCCGCAGGATCTCTGATCCAGCGGGCCTTTCTGCATGCGGCGTGCGCGACGACGGGCCATCGGGCCAGGCGCCGGGCGGCCCCTCAGGTCAGGTCGTCGTGCTCGCCGCTGACCCACTCGACGTACCGCTGCGCAGAGCGCTCGACCACCTCACCGGCTCCCGCGGGGACGACCCCGCGGAAGTTGTTGTAGAGCCGGTCGAAGTCGAGCTGCGCCACCTGGTCGGCGATCCGCCGGACGACGGCCGCAGACAGCGGGATGCGGTTGGGGTAGCTGCGCAGGAAGCTGACGGTCCGTCCCTCGGGGCCGGGGAAGATGCCGTCGCCCGAGAGCAGGACGCCACTCCCGTCGGCGCCGGTGAACAGCGCGACCGTGCTGCCGGGGAAGTGGCCACCGATCTGCTCGAGACGGACGCCCGGCAGGACGTCGTGGGCCTCGTCCCACAGCCGCACCGCCGGCGCGTGGAGGGGGAGGAAGGACGCGTCGGCGCGGGCGACGAGGATCGGCGCGTCGGCGAAGGCGCGGCTGTACAGCGACTGCACGCCGTACATGTGTGGGTGGCTCGCGACGATGGCCGCGAGTCCACCGCGGGACTCGATGGCCGCCACGGCGCCGTCGTCGATGAGGCCGGGGACGTCGAACAGGACGTTGCCGTGGTCGGTGACGACGAGCTTGCCGGTCTGCCCGATGCCGACCGAGGGCTCGGTCCCGATCCCGAGCAGCCCCGGCTCGAGCTCCTCGACCACTGTCCGGTGCCCGGCCTCGAGGAGCCGGCCCACGGTGGTCCATGCCTGACCGCTGCGCGGCACCCACTGCCGCTCGTCGTCGCAGATGACGCACACGTCGGGCAGCGGTCCCCGTCCGTGCTCGACGGCGCAGGTGGCGCAGACGACGTGGTCCGCGGCGTCACGCAGGATGGTGCTCCGGTCACTCATACCGATGTCCCCGTCTCCTCGATGAGTGTCGTGCGGCGAGGGTAGCGCTCCCGCGGGAGCGCGGGGGGCGACTTTCGGCGACGCGCCGGACCCGTCAGCGGCGGCTGCGCAGGTCGAGCTCACGCAGCACCCGGTCGGCGACCTCGGGGTCGACGCCGGCCTCGTTGCGCGCGCGCACGACCTCGTCACGCGCCACGCGGAAGGCGTCGGCCTGGAGCGCCGTGGCGACCTTGCGCCGCTTCCGGAACTCCTTGATCCGGTCGCTGTACTCGTGCGGGAGCTCCCCGGCGACGGCGTCGTCGAGCTGACCGAGCGCCTGCTCGATCCGCGCCGCCGCCTCCTCGGGCAGCTCCCCGGACCGGCTCTGCGCCCGCAGGTGTGCCACGGCCGCCCGGCTGGCTCGCGCGATGAGCTCACGCTCGGCCCGCTGCTCCGCCTCGTGGGCACCCTGCACACCGAGCACCCGCACCAGGGTCGGCAGGGTGAGGGCCGGCAGGACGAGCGTGACGAGGACGACGGCGGCAGCGATGACGAGGATCTCGGGGCGGGACTCCAGTGGTCCGTCTGCCCCGACCGTGGGGATGGCGAGCGCGAGGGCGAGGGTGGCCAGACCGCGCATCCCGCCCCAGGTGAGGATGAGGGACTCCTGCCAGGTCCGCGGCGCCACCCACGGGTCGCGCGCCCGGCGGTGGAGGGCGAGCAGCAGGAGCAGCCACAGCGCCCGGACCCCGACGACGACCGCGCAGACGATCGCCGCGTGACCGACCATGCGACCGAGCTCGGGGCCGGCCTCGGCGACCACCTGGTACAGCTCGACCCCGATGAGGCCGAAGGCCACCCCCGTGACGAGCAGCTCGACGACGTCCCAGAACGCCCGTCCGGTGAGCCGGTCCTCGACGTCGTCGCCGCCCCGCCTGCTGGCGGTCTGGACCGCCGCCACGACGACGGCGACCACACCGGACGCGTGCAGCTCCTCGGCGAGGATGTAGACCGCGAAGGGCAGGACGAGCGTGATGGCGTTGCGCCCGGCGACGTCGGCGACGTGGTCCGACAGCCATCCGCCGGCCGTCGCAGCCGCGAGACCGATGACGACGGCGAGGACGAGTCCCAGGGCGAACTCACCGAGGACGTCGACACCGAAGGGTCGGCCGGTCTGCGTCGCGCCGATGGCCGCGGTGAAGACGACGATCGCGACGGCGTCGTTGAACAGCCCCTCGCTCTGGAGCGTCGTGGTGAGCCGCCGGGGGATGCCCACCGGCCCGGCGATCGCCTCGACCGCCACCGGGTCGGGCGGCGCGACGGCGGCACCGATCGCGATCGCCGCCGCGACCGTCATCCCCGGCACGACGGCGAGCGCGGTCCCCGCGACGGCGGCGATCGTGATCGTCGTCAGCACGAGGGCCAGCCCGACGACGGCGCGCCACCGGCCGCGCAGCAGTGACCAGGACGTGCGCTGCGCCGTGGCGTACAGGAGCGGCGGCAGGAAGAGCGGCAGGATGAGGTGCGGGTCGATGGACACCTCGCGCCACGCGGGGACGAGGCCCACGAGCGTGGCCATGACGACCATGAGTGCCGGCCACGGCAGCCGCAGCTTCTCCCCGACGCCCACGAGCACGATGGCGCCGAGCATGAGGACGATGACCAGCACGAGAAGGTCCATCGGCACAGGTTAGTGACCCGGCGGGGTGACGGGGCCCGCGCTCGGGTGTGACTGGTGTGACGGATGTGACAGCCGCCGACTCTTAAAACATGGTCGACACCTGCCGATACTGCTGGGGACGCCTCCGTGCGCTCACCACCTCCCGCAACCCGGAAGTTCGTCTTTCCATGCCACTGTTCAGGGCTGTCCGCCCCACGCTCGTCGTCACTTCACTGGTCCTGGCGGGCACGATCCCCGCCGCGGCCGGCGCCACCAGCCAGGAGGAGCCGGTCACCGTCGTCGCCCTGACCTCCGCGGACGGCGGCCTCACGGGCCTCGCCGACGAGGGCCTGCAGCCGCTCCAGCAGAGCACCCGCTCCATGCGCGCGCAGTCGGTGCCAAACCCCGACGGCGTCGCCGTCCTCACCGCCCCCATCGCTACCGACGAGTTCTACGTCGCGGGCGTCACCTGGGACGGCGCGGACGCCCTCCCGCAGGACGCCGCCGTCTTCATCCGCGTGATGGAGGGTGGCGCGTGGCAGGACTGGGCCCAGCTCGAGGTCGAGAGCGCGGCCGACGAGCCGGGCGCCACCGGAGGGACGGAGCCCTACATCGCCGCGGGTGCCGAGGCCGTCCAGGTGCAGATCACCGGGGACGCGCAGCGGCTGCCCGCGAACGTGCGGCTCAGCCTCACGCCCGAGTGGCCGGGGGAGGAGGAGGTCGTGCTCGAGGAGGACGCCCCCGTCGCCGAGCTCGCACCGGCCACGGACCCGCTCGCACCCGTGCCGGCGGCCCTGCCCTTCCAGCAGCAGCCCGCGCGCGCCTCCGCGGCCCCGGCCGCCCAGGCCACCGTCGCGCAGGCCGCGACCACCACACGTGCCGCCGTGTCCGTCCCTCGGCCCTCGATCACCAGCCGCGCCGGCTGGGGGGCGAACGAGTCACAGATGACGTGGCGCCCCTCCTACGCCGACCTGCGCGCCACCGTCATCCACCACACGGCGGGCACCAACAACTACACCCAGGCCCAGAGCCCCAGCATCGTCCGGGGCATCTACAGCTACCACGCCATCACCCGTGGGTGGGGCGACATCGGCTACAACTTCCTTATCGACAAGTGGGGACGGATCTACGAGGGCCGGAGCGGCTCGCTGGCCTCGCCCACCGGGAAGATGCCCGTTGGCGCGCACGCGGCCCCGTTCAACACGGGCACCGTGGGGCTCAGTGTCATGGGCGACTACACCAAGGTCGGCGTCCCGAGCGCCGCGATGAACGCCATGGCCGACATCCTCGCGTGGCAGTTCGGACGCGCGGGCCTCACGGCGACGGCGAGCTCCGGCATGGTCTCGCCGGGCACCTCGGCGCGTCCCAAGGGCCAGACCCTGGGCCGGGTCTTCGCCCACCGCGACGTCTCCGCCACCGCCTGCCCCGGCAACGACATCTACTCCCGCATGGGCTGGCTGGCCCGGGCCGCCGACCAGCGCGTCGACTCCGCCACCCCCGCCCCGGCCCCGAAGCCGACGCCGACCCCCGCGCCGACGACCCCGGCCAAGCCCGCGCCGCCCGCGACGATCACGGACCCGCTCAAGCACACCGCCATGGTCTACCTCAACAACGACTGGACCCCGTGGTCGAGCGTCCACTTCGCCCTCGGGGACAAGCGCTCGGAGGTCTTCGTCGGCGACTGGGACGGTGACGGCACCGACACGCTCGCCATCCGCAAGGGCAACACCTTCTACGTCTACGGCCGCAACGCCGCCGGCTCCCTCCAGTCGGTGGTCCAGTACGGCCGCGCGAACGACGAGGTGCTCGTGGGCGACTGGGACGGCGACGGCACCGACACCTTCGCGGTGCGCCGTGGCAAGACCTTCCACGTGAAGAACACGGTCTCCTCCGGCGACGCAGACCACGTCTTCGTCTACGGGCGCACCGGCGACGAGGTGCTCGTGGGGGACTGGGACACCGACGGCGAGGACACTTTCGCGGTGCGCCGCCAGAACGTCTTCCACGTGAAGAACCGCATCACCGGCGGGCCGGCCGACACGGTCATCACCTACGGCCGCGCCGGCGACCGCGTCCTCGTGGGCGACTGGGACGGCGACGGCGTGGACACCTTCGCCGTCCGGCGCGGCATCGCCTACCACGTGAAGAACCGCATCACCGGCGGGCCGGCGGACCTCGTCCTCAACTACGGGCGGCGCAACGACGTCGTCCTCGTCGGGGACTGGAACGGCGACGGCACCGACACGCTCGGGGTCCACCGGCCCTGACCTCAGCCGAGCAGGGCGGCCGGGCCGCGCAGCACCCCCAGCCACGCGCTGGCGAGCAGGACGGCGCCGACGACGCCGAGCACGCCGGCCGCCAGCGCCCAGTCGGCGCGGGTGACGGTGACCGGCCGCCACGTCGTGCGGGGACTGAGCCCGAGACCGCGCGACTCCAGTGACTGCGCCATCCGCTCCCCGCGCCGCACGGTGACGACGAGCAGCGTGAAGATCACGCGGCCCACGTGGCGTGGGCCGCGTGGTGGGCGGCCGCCGCGTCCGAGCGGCGCCCGTACGGCGTGGGCGTGCTGGATGGTCGACCACTCGCGGGGCATGTCCTGGAGCAGGCGGTACCCGGCGAGCACGGCGTAGGCGACCCGGGGGCTGAGCCGGGCGTTCTGCCGCAGGCTGTGCATGAGGGCCACGGCGTCGGTCGACAGGAGGAAGCCGGCCGCGAGCACCCCGATGAGCAGGGTGCGGATCGCCAGCGCGCCACCCACCGACAGGCCCTCGGCCGTCACCCGCAGCACCCCCGCCTGCCACAGCACCTCACCGGGACGGCTGAGCACGTTGACGACGAGGACCCCGAGGGCGAAGGCCGCGAAGGGCACGTGCGCGAGCAGCAGCGTCCGGGGCGTCGCGCTCGTCGTCGTCGCGACACCGATGACGGCGAGCAGGTAGAGGACGGCCGGCGTCAGCGGGTCGAGGACGAACATCACCACGAGTGAGACGACGAAGACGATCCCGAGCTTGACCGTCGGGTTGCGCCGGTCGAGCGGGGGAGCGGCCGCGCTCATCGCACGGCCTCGGTGCGCGGGGACGGCGCCCCCACCGCGGCGTCGAGGGCGAGCAGGGCGCGGCGGACCGCCGCCGGCTCGCCGACCTCCTCCAGCAACCAGGCGACCAGCGGCGGCAGGGTGAGGCCGCCGCGGCGCCGGACCTCGGCGTCCCCGAGCACGGGGACCGTGGGGCCGTCGGCGACCACGCCGCCGTCGCCGAGGACGACGACGCGGTCCGCCACCGTCACCACGGTCCGCAGGTCGTGGCTCGAGACGACGACGGCGCGGCCCCCGTCGGCAGCGGCCCGCAGCGCCGTCGTCGTCGCGATGGTGTCCCGGCGGTCCAGACCGAGCGTCGGCTCGTCGGCGAGGAGGCAGGGCCGCTCGTGGGCGAGCATCGCCGCGAGGCTGAGGCGGCGCTTCTCCCCGCCGGAGAGCCGGAAGGGGCTCTGCGCGGCGAGGTGCTCGAGGCGGTGCGCGCGCAGCTGCCGGCGCACCACCTCGTCCACCTCGTCCACCGCGCCGGTGAGGCCGTGGGCGACCTCCTCGGCGACGGTGTGCGCGACGAACTGGTGCTCGGCGTTCTGGAACACCATCCCCGCCCGCTCGCCCTCCACGCTCCCGGCCGCCGGCGCCAGGAGACCGGCGAGCGTGAGGAGCAAGGAGGTCTTGCCCACCCCGTTGCGGCCGAGCAGCGCGACCACCTCGCCGGCGCGCAGCTCGAGGTCGATGCCGGCCAGCGGCGGGGGCGGGCCGGCGGGTCCGGGCGCGCGGCGCCGTCGGCGGAGCGGGGGGTGCCGCGAGACGGCGAGCCCACGCGTGCGGAGCACGACGTCGCCGACCGGTGGGTCGGCCGGCACCCCGCCGTCGGGTGCCTGCGCGAGCTGTCGGAGCAGGTCCTGGGCCGCCGGGGAGGCGAGACCGCCGTCGCCCCCGCTGAGGGCGCGCAGCTCGGCGTCCAGCGGGAGCCAGCACCCCGCTCTCAGCAGCGCTCCCGCGTGCTCGCGCAGGATCTGCCCGGTGGCGCCGTCGGCGAGGACGCGTCCGCCCTCGTCGAGCACGACGGCGCGCCCCGGCAGCGCACCCGCCCCGCCGTCACCGGCGAGCTCGTCGAGCCGGTGCTCCACGAGGACGACTGTCGTGCCCGGCCGGGTCCACGCCGCGCCGAGGGCGCGCCGCACGTCCGCCACCCCGGCCGGGTCGAGCATCGAGGTCGGCTCGTCGAGGAGCAGGACGTCGGGATCGGTGACGAGGGCTGCCGCCAGCGCCACCCGCTGCGCCTCCCCGCCGGAGAGCTCGCCGGTGACCCGCTCCCGCAGGTGCACGGCGCCCACGGCCGCGAGCGCGGAGTCGAGCCGCGGCCCGATCTCCGCCGGGTCGGTCGCGCGGTTCTCCAGGGGCAGGGCCAGCTCCTGGTCGACCGTCGGCAGGCAGACCGCCGCGGCCGGGTCCTGGGCGACGACCGCGACGTGGCGGGACAGCTCCACGACGGCCGCGTCGGTCGTGCGGGTGCCGGCGACGGTCACCTCACCGTCCAGCCGCGCCGCCACGGTGTGCGGCACGACGCCGGTGAGGCAGTGCAGGACGGTCGACTTGCCCGAGCCCGACGGCCCGAGCAGCAGGAGGTGCTCGCCGGCTCGCAGCCGCAGGTCGATGTCGCTGAGGACCGGGGCCGCACGGCGCGGGACCGTGACGGACACGCCGTCGAGCACCACCGGGTCGGCGGGGTGCTCAGGCACGGGCGCTCGCCTCCCGCCCGATCGCGAAGTTGTCGACGACGCCGGTCCGCGCGAGGGCGTCGACGACCACCTTGGCGAGCAGCCCGCCGAGCACGGCGCCGGAGAGGAGCTGGAGCACCAGACGCAGGGCGAAGACGTCCTGGCCGTACCAGCCGGCGGAGAACGCGACGTAGAAGAAGACGAGACCGGCGCCGAACAGCCCGGAGGCCGCGAAGACCGCCCACCCGAACCGGCGGTACCGGGTCAGGGCGAATGCGAGCTCGCTGCCCGCGCCCTGGATCGCCGCGGCGATCACCAGGCTCGGGCCGACCGGGGAGCCGAGGAAGACCACCTCGACGACCGAGGCGATGACCTCGGCCGCCACGCCGGCGCCCGGACGTCGGACGATCGCGAGGACGATGGGCGCGACGATCAGCCAGCCCCCGAAGAGGACGTGCTGGGCGAGGTCGCCGGCCGGCCCCATGAGGATCGCCAGCCCGTTCCACGCCTGGACGAGGACCCAGTACACGAAGCCGAAGACCACCCCGAGGACGACCATGAGCATGAGGTCCTTGAGCTCCCAGAACGGGGCGCGGGCACGGCTCGGTGCCGGCAGCGCGCCGCTCACTGGGCCGCCCCCGCGGTCGGGGAGCCGACCGACACGGTGAGGTGCGAGACGACGTGGGGGATCTCGGTGCCGACCAGGGCCCACGCACTGATGGCGGTGGCCAGCACCTCGGCCACATCCCCGTTGAGGCGCGTGGCGTAGTGCGTGGCGGAGGTGGCCGTCCCGCGCCGCTGGGCGGCCTCGATGGCGGCCTTGATGAGCGGCATGTGGTCGGCACCGTCCGACGTGCCCTCCAGCAGCGGGTACAGCGCCCAGTGCGCGACGGCGGGGATCCCCGTCGCCTCGACGTCCACCGGCGCCGCGCTCGGCAGCTCGGTGGTGGTGACGTCGCAGCTGCGCACGCACGGGCAGCCCCGTGAGAGCAGGATGTGGGCGACGACGTGCCCGCCGTCGCTGCGGCGGGTGGCTGCCGCGATCACTCCGGTGAGGTAGCGCGCCAGGCGCTCCTCGGCGGGAGTCTCACGGACACCCACGTAGGTGCTGACCTCGTCGGTCTCGATCGTCAGGCCGTCGGTGAGGCCGGCCGTTTCGACGTCGTCGAGCGCCCCGACGATCACCTCGACGAAGTCGTCGCAGTGGGGGTGGATGCTCACGCGCGCCCCGATGCCGTGCTCCTGCGGGCTTGGCACACGGGCGGTGTCGTGGGTGGTGGCGGTCTGCTGGGTGGTGCTCATCTGGGCCCTCTCAGGCCCCAGGGGTACCTCGAAGCCCCACCGACGACATGTCGGCGGGTGCCCTGCTCCCTACGCCGGTACGAACCGGATCAGGTTGACGGGTCTGCGGACCTTCCGCACTCTCAGCGCCTGCTGGCGCTCCCCGGGGGTTGTGGCCCGAGCGTAGACAGCGCGCAGCAGCGGTGTCCACCTCGTCCCACGCCCGGTCACCGGGTGGCGACCTCGCCGGCGAAGGGGTGCGGGGAGAAGACCCGGACCTCCTCGGTGGTGGCGGTGAGCGCCGGGTCGTTGGCGAGGTAGTTCTTCGTCTCCCGCACCACCAGGCCGGAGAGGATGACGAGGCCGATGAGGTTGGGGATGGCCATGAGGCCGTTCATGACGTCGGAGAAGTTCCACACCGCCTCGAGGGACACGGTGCAGCCGACGTAGACGACGAGGGAGAAGACCACGCGGTAGGGCATGACGCCGCGGCGCCCGACGAGCCGCTCGATGCAGCGCTCCCCGTAGTAGGCCCAGCCGAGCACCGTCGAGAAGGCGAACATCGCCAGGGCGACCGTCACGATGTAGTGGCCCCAGTCGCCGGGCAAGCCGTGGGAGAAGGCCTCGCCCGTCATCGTGGCCGCGCCGTCCTCACCGGTGTCCCACACCCCGGTCGTGACGATGACCAGGCCCGTGAAGGTGACGACGACGATCGTGTCGATGAAGGTCTGGGTCATCGACACGAGCGCCTGGCGCACGGGGTGGGAGGTCTTGGCCGCCGCTGCCGCGATCGCGGCCGACCCCATGCCGGACTCGTTGGAGAACATGCCGCGGGCGGCGCCCATCTGGACGGCGATGATGATCGTCGAGCCCACGAAGCCGCCGGTGGCGGCGGTACCGCTGAACGCGTCGGTGAAGATGAGGGCGATCGCGGCGGGCAGGTCGGTGACGTTGACGATGAGGATGAACAGCGCACCGAGGACGTAGGAGACGATCATGATCGGCACGAAGCCGGCCGTGACGCGCCCGATCGACTTGATGCCCCCGACGAGGACGATGAGCGCGAAGACGCTGAGCACGACGCCCGTGACCCACGGCGGGACGCCGAAGGAGCGGTCGAGGTTGCTCGCCACCGAGTTGCCCTGGGTCATGTTGCCGATGCCGAAGGAGGCGATGATGGCGGCGACGGTGAACGCGAGGCCGAGCACCTTGCCCAGCGGGCCGCGGATGCCGCGCTCGAGGTAGTACTGCGGGCCACCGGACTTCTCCCCGGCCGCGTCGGTGCGGCGGTAGTAGACGCCCAGGAAGGCCTCGGTGTACTTCGAGGCCATGCCCACGAGGCCGGTGATCCACATCCAGAAGAGCGCCCCGGGGCCACCGATGGCGATGGCCGTGGCGACGCCGACGATGTTGCCGGTCCCGACGGTCGCGGCCAGGGCGGTGGTGAGCGCCTGGAACTGGGAGACGTCGCCGTCGTCGGCGCCCACGTCGCGGCGCTTGATGATGCCGAGGCGGAGCGCGGCGCCGAGCTTGCGGAACTGCAGGCCGCGCAGTCGGATCGAGAGGAAGAGACCGACGCCGAAGAGCAGCGGGATGAGGACGAAGGGGCCCCAGACCACTCCGGAGACCTCTCCGAAGAACTCGCTGAGGTCGGCGCCGAGCTGGTCCATGTGATCTCCCCGGGACGTCGTGCGGCAGGTGGCTGGGCGCCACTGTGCCACGGGTCACAGACATCGGTGGTGATCTTGCCCGGGCGAGTTGCGTCAGGTGACGGCGAGGACCCCGCGGACGAGGGTCGCCGTCGCCCCGAGGACGACGACGGCGACGGCGACCCGTCGCGCCGTCGCCGCGGGCACGTGGCGGGCCACCCGGCCCCCGACGAGGACGCCCACCGGCACGGCGGCGACCGCGGCGACGACGAGCGGCCACCCGGGCAGCCCGCCCGCGGCGGCGCCGGTCACCGTCTTCGTCAGCAGCGAGACCAGACCCATGGTGAGGAAGATCGGTTGGAGCGTGGCGGCGAAGGCCCGCTGCGGCCAGCTGGTGGCCTGGGCGTAGATGAGGACGGCGGGCCCGCCGACGCCCACCGCGGTGTTGAGGAAGCCACCGGTGAGCCCTGCGACGGGTGCCGCGGCGCGGCCGAGGTCGGGCAGCTGCCAGGACAGCGCCATCGGGGCGAGGGCGACGAGGAGCGCGGCACCGATGACCACCTCCAGCCAGCCGGCGTCGGCGGCGCGGACGAGCAGCGCCGCCGGCACCGAGCCG
Organism: Oceanitalea stevensii; assembly: GCF_014837105.1. Taxonomy (GTDB): domain Bacteria; phylum Actinomycetota; class Actinomycetes; order Actinomycetales; family Actinomycetaceae; genus Oceanitalea; species Oceanitalea stevensii. Next base: position 129,921 of record NZ_JACSPO010000003.1, read on the forward strand.
ACGACGATCGTCGGGGCGATGCGGAGGAAGCGCGGCCAGTCGATGTCGGCGCGCATGACCACGGTGAGGGCGAGCGCCGAGACGACCGTCGTGATGTTGGTGAGGACCACCCCGGCCACCGGGCCGATGAGCAGCACGAAGGTGGGGGAGACGACGAGGCCGGTGCCCATGCCGCTCGTGCGCTGGAGCACCGCGCCGAGCACGACGGCGCCCAGCACGGCAGCGAGCACCCAGACCTCCACGTCCCCGTCCGGGCCGTCAGGTGCCGCAGTAGGTGACGAACGGCGTCTCGGGAGGCGCCGGGAGGGTGTAGCGCTCCAGGCCGGGCCGCTCCTCGTAGGGCCGCGTGACGACGTCGAGCAGCTCGCGCACCGGGCCGAGGTCCCCGGCGGTGGCGGCGTCGAGCGCCTCCTCGAGGAGGTGGTTGCGCGGGATGTAGACGGGGTTGTGGCGCTCCATGAGCGCGGGGTCGGGGTCCACCGCCCGCCACTGCTCGAGCCACCGGCCGAGCCGGGCGTCGAAGCCGGGCAGCGCGCGCACCGCGGCCGTGTCCCCGTGCGCCGCGAAGGTGAGGGCACGGAAGAACGTCGTGTGGTCGGGACGGGCGGCGACGAGGAGTGCGGTGACGTCGGCGACCAGCCGGTCCGCGCCGTCGTCGTCCTCCGAGAGCCCGAGCTTGGCCCGCATGCCGGCCGTCCACGCGGCGCTGTACCGGGCGGGGAAGGTGTTGACGAGGTCGGTGAGGACCCGCACGGCCTCGTCCTCGTCGGTGTGCACGAGGGGGAGGAGCGCCTCGGCGAGGCGGGCGAGGTTCCACTGCGCGATGACCGGCTGGTTGCCGTAGGCGTAGCGTCCGCGGGCGTCGATGGAGCTGAAGACGGTGTCCGGGTCGACGGCCTCCATGAAGGCGCACGGCCCGTAGTCGATGGTTTCCCCGGAGATCGTCATGTTGTCGGTGTTCATCACGCCGTGGACGAAGCCGACGAGCATCCACTGCGCCACGAGCGAGGCCTGTGCGTCGAGGACCGCCTCGAGGAGCGCGAGGTAGGGGTTGTCCGCCGTGGCGGCGTGCGGGTGGTGGCGGGCGATCGCGTGGTCGGCGAGGCGCCGCAGCAGCTCGAGGTCGCCGGTGGCGCGCGCGTACTGGAAGGTGCCCACGCGCAGGTGGCTGGCGGCGACGCGGGCGAGGACCGCGCCCGGCAGCAGCGTCTCGCGCCGCACCGAGGCGCCGGTGGCGACGACGGCGAGGGAGCGGGTGGTCGGCACACCCAGCGCGTGCATCGCCTCGCTGACGACGTACTCGCGCAGCATCGGGCCGACGGCGGCCAGACCGTCACCGCCGCGGGCGAAGGGCGTGGGGCCCGAGCCCTTGAGGTGGAGGTCGCGGACCGTGCCGCTCGTGTCGGTGAGCTCGCCGAGCAGGAGGGCACGGCCGTCGCCGAGGCGGGGGGAGTAGGAGCCGAACTGGTGGCCCGCGTAGGCCATGGCGACGGGGGTGGCGCCGTCGGGCACGGTGGTGCCGACGAGCAGGCCCATGCCGTCGGGGGTCCGCAGCGCCTCGGGGTCGAGCCCGAGCTCGGCGGCGAGCGTCTCGTTGAGGAGGAGCAGCGTGGGGGTCGGCACGCCCGCTGCCTGCCACGGGACGGCCAGCTCGGGCAGCTCGCGGGCGTAGCGGTCACCGAGGACGTGGCTGGTGGGAGCGGTGGTGCTCATCGTTCGACGATACGTCGGTGGCCGCGAGGCTGCTCGGTACGGTTCGTCACGTGTACATCGGCATCGACCTGGCCTGGAGCACCCGTCGTCGCACCGGCCTGGCGGCGGTGGGCGACGCCGGTGCGCTCGTCTCGTCCGGGAGCGCGGTGAGCGACGCGGAGATCGACGACTGGCTCGGTGCCCTGTCCTTTCCTGTCGTCACCGTCGCGATCGACGCGCCGCTCGTCGTCACCAACGCCACGGGCATGCGTGAGTGCGAGAAGCAGGTGGGCAAGGCCTACGGCCGCTACGACGCGAGCTGCCACGCGAGCAACCGCTCGATCCCGTACTTCGACCCGCCGCGTGCGTGGACCCTGGCCGAGCAGCACGGGTGGGTGACCGACCCCTCGCACCGGGGGAGCGCGGAGCGTCCCGCGGCGGTCGAGGTGTACCCGCACGCCGCGATGGTGGGGCTGTTCGGGCTCGGCCGGATCCTCAAGTACAAGAGCGGTCCGGTGCTCGCGCGGCGGGCGGCGCTGGTCGAGCTGCTGGAGCGGATGGAGGGCATCGCGGTGCTCGGGCTGTCCGGGAACGCCCGGTGGCGCGAGGTCCGGCTGGCGGTCGAAGAGGCCACGCGGCCCATGCACCTGGACCGGGTCGAGGACGAGGTCGACGCCGTCATGTGCGCCCACCTGGCCTGGCTGTGGCACCGGGTTCCGCAGTCCCTGCACGTGTTCGGCGACGGGGAGACGGGCTGCATCGTCGCGCCGCCGGCTCCCAGCCACCTGCCGATCCCTCGTACGAGGGCCGGAGCTCCCGCGGACGAGGACGCGGTCGTGGCCGTGGCCGGCCTGCCCGTCTCCGAGAATGCGCCACGGCTGTCGCCGGACCGCGGTTGACCGTGGGGTCCGTGCCCGCCGCGCTCGAATGTCAGACCCCGTCTGTAACGTCGATCACATGGACGACGACGGTGCGGCACCGGGCGGTGGGAGGGTCGCCTCCGCCGCCGGCAGCGTGCCGGCGGGCCCGCTCACCGTGGCGGTGCTCGAGTCCTGGCGCACGACGCTCGCCGAGGTCGGCCGGTCGCTCTCCGACGCGGAGCGCGTCGACCAGCTCCGGGCGCTGGAGGAGCTGAAGTCGGCGGCGTGCGCGGCGCAGGCGCGGCTGTCGGTGGACCTCGACGCCTCACAGCGCGCGGCGCAGGCGCGGGCCGGTGTGCCGCTGTCCCGGCGCGGCGCTGGGATCGGTGCGCAGGTCGCGTTGGCACGCCGCGAGTCCCCGCACCGTGGCGGGCGGCTCCTCGGGCTGGCCAAGGCGCTCGTCGTCGAGATGCCGCACACCTACCGGGCCCTGCAGGAGGGGCTGCTCAGCGAGTGGCGAGCCACCCTGCTCGTCCGTGAGTCGGCCTGCCTGTCCGTCCCGGACCGCACCGCCTTCGACGCCGAGATGGCAGGGGACCCGGCGCAGCTCGAGGGACTCGGTGACCGGCAGCTGGTGGCCCGGGCCAAGAAGGTCGCCTACCGCCTCGACGCCGCCTCTGTGGTGCGCCGGGCCCGCAAGGCCGAGGGGGAGCGCTGCGTGAGCCTGCGGCCCGCCCCGGACACGATGAGCTACCTGACCGGACTGCTGCCCGTCGCGCAGGGGGTGGCGGTTCTCGCTGCACTCACCAAGGCCGCAGACTCCGCGCGCGCCCAGGGGGACCCCCGCAGCAGGGGGCAGGTCATGGCCGACACCCTCGTCGAGCGGGTCACCGGCCAGGAGACGGCAGACGCCGTCCCGGTCGAGGTGCAAGTCGTCATGACCGAGCGCACCCTCCTCGCCGGCGACGACGAGCCCGCCCACATCCCCGGGTACGGGACCGTGCCGGGCGGCTGGGCGCGGCGCCTGGTGGCCCGCCGGCTCGGGACGCCGGGCCTTCACGGCGTCAGCCGGTCCACCCGGGTGTGGCTGCGCCGCCTCTTCACCTCACCGACCACCGGGCAGCTCGTCCAGATGGACTCACGCCGGCGCACCGTCCCACCCGGCCTCGCCCGCTTCGTCGCCGCCCGCGACCAGACGTGCCGCACCCCGTGGTGCGATGCGCCCGTCCGGCACGTCGACCACGTCGTCCCGTGGAGTGAGGGCGGGAAGACCGAGGCGGGCGGCCTCGAGGGCTACTGCGAGGCTTGCAACTACGACAAGCAGGCGCCCGGCTGGCGCACCCGCGCCGGACCGCCCGACGGTGAGAGCGGCCACGTCGTCGAGACCACCAGCCCCACCGGGCACCGCTACCGCTCCAGGGCGCCTGCCCTCCCCGGCCAACCCCCACCGGACGAGCGAGAGCCGGCGGACACCGACCGGGACAGTGCCGCCGAGCGCTACCTCCTCGACCTCCACCGTGTCGCCTGAGCCTGGAACTGAGCGATCCCTCACATCCGGTCCCGTCGGGCCGATGGGACCGGGGAGACCGACCGAGCGGCGAGGAGACATCGTGACCACACCCCCCGAGGGCCACCCGACCAACCCTTACGCCCCGGTCCCGCCGCCGGGTTCGGTGCCTCCTCCCTACGGTGCCGCACCGGTCCCGTCGTACGGGGACCCGGTCGGCGGCCCCGGGTACCAGCCGTCCTTCCCCGGTGCCCCGCAACCGCCGCGGCGCGGTCTGAAGGGCTGGCAGGTCGCGGCGATCGCCACGACCACCGGCGTGCTCGGCCTCGCCGTTGGCATCGGCATCGGGAGCGCGGGCGACGACGACGCCCCGGCTGCGACCCCCACCCCCATCGCCCGGACCGAGGAGCCGAGCGCCGAGCCGGCCGAGGACGGCGCGACCGAGGCCGCGGACGACGAGGCCGCCGAGGGAGCCCCTGCGGACGACGAGGAGGGCACCCGCTCGAACCCCTACCCCGTCGGCACCCCCGTCACCGACGGCGAGTGGGAGGTGACGCTCGGCGAGCCCCGCGAAGGCTGGTCGGAGATCCAGGCGGAGAACCAGTTCAACGAGGCGCCGGCCGAGGGCACCGAGTTCTACCTCGTCCCGGTGACCGCCACCTACCTCGGCGACGAGACCGGGCTGCCGTGGATGGACCTGTCCGTCCAGTTCGTCGGGAGCGACGCCCGCACCTACACCGACAGCTGCGGCGTCATCCCCGGTGACCTCATGGACGTCGACGAGCTCTACGAGGGCGGCGTCGCCGAGGGCAACGTCTGCGTCGCCGTCCCCGAGGGCGCCGACGGTCTGTGGACGCTCAGCACCGGCTGGGGCGGCAACACCGTCTTCTTCACCGCCGCGGACTGAGGGACGTCAGGCGCGCTCGCGCTCCTGGGCGCGAGCCGCCGCGATCCGCTCGACGTCCACCGGCGAGCGCTGCAGCGGCGGGATGATCTCGTCGTCGGGCGTGATGATGACGAGGTCGTTGTCCATGTGGTCGGCCATGGCGTGCACCGCGTCGATGAAGTCACCGCGCCGGACGGCGTCGACGATGCGCTCGTGCTCCACCTGCATGGTCTGCGCGTCACTCCCGTGGGTGAGGCGCTCGACGTGCCCCGGCGCCGAGAGCTTCTCGGTGATCCCGGCGTACAGCGAGGCGAGCAGCCGGTTCTTCGCGGCGTCGAAGAGGAGGTAGTGGAAGCGGGAGGCGAGCTCCACGCTCGTGTCCCGCGGTCCGACGGCCGGGCACTGCCCGCCGCGCAGCGACTGCGCGACCGAGGCCTCGAGCGCCGCGATGTCCTCGGGCGTCCGGTGCAGCGCCGCCTGCTGGGCGGCCTCCACCTCCAGCGCGCGGCGGTAGCTGAGCAGCTCCTCGAGCGTGTAGGCCGTGAGGAACTCCGAGAGCACCGCACTCGTCGGTGCGCTGGAGCGGACGAAGGTGCCGCGTCCCGGCAGCGTCTCGAGCATGCCGATGCTCGCGAGCGAGCGGACGGCCTCGCGAATCGTCGAGCGGCCCACGCCGAGGGTCTCGGCGAGCTCCGGCTCGATCGGGATGCGCGAGCCGACCTCCCACGCGCCGGTGGTGATCTGCCGGCGCAGGTAGGCCAGCGTGTTCCGGGCGCGCTCGGTGCCGCTGCTGGTGACCATCCCGCGAGTATAGGAAGGGGTGACCGCTCAGCCGGCGAGCCGCGGCGCACCCCTCCACGGCACGCGTCATGGCGGACACCTCAGTCGGCGTGCTCGGCCACCGTGGTGCGACTTCATCTGATGTTACGGTGAGCCCGTTTGCGACGCCGTCCCGAGGAGCCCGCCACCATGTCCCACCCCGCTGCGCCCTACGACGCCCTCCTGCTGTGCTCCTTCGGTGGTCCGAACAGGACGGAGGACGTCGTGCCCTTCCTGCGCAACGTCGTGCGCGGCAAGGGGATCCCCGACGAGCGGCTCGAGGAGGTCGGTGAGCACTACTTCGCCTTCGACGGCAAGAGCCCGATCAACGAGCAGAACCTCGCCCTGCGCGCTGCCCTCGCGGCCGAGCTGCGCGAGCGGGGCGTCGAGCTCCCGGTCCTGTGGGGCAACCGCAACTGGCACCCCTACACCGTCGACACCCTCCGGGACGCCGTCGCCTTCGGTGCCCGTCGCATCCTCGTCCTCGTCACGAGCGCCTACGCCTCCTACTCCGGCAGCCGCCAGTACCGCGAGCACCTCGCCGCGGCTGTGAGCGAGCTCGGCGTCGACGCCGAGGGCCTCGAGATCGATGTCCTGCGCCCCTTCTTCAACGACCCGGGCTTTGTCGACGCCAACACCGATGCCGTCCTCGCGGCCGTGGAGCAGCTGCCCGCGGGCGAGGGCGTCCACATCGCCTACGTCACCCACTCGATCCCCGACACCATGCAGGACGCGTCGGCCGCCACCGGCCCCGGCTACCGCGAGCAGCACGAGGACGTCCGGGCTGCCATCGACGCCACCCTGCGCGAGCGCGGCCTGAGCGTCACCTCCTCCCTGTCCTACTGCTCGCGCTCGGGCGACCCGCGTACGCCGTGGCTCGAGCCGGACGTCAACGACCACCTCGCCCAGCTCGCCGAGGACGGTGTCACGCGCGTCGTCATCGCCCCGATCGGCTTCATCTCCGACCACATGGAGGTGGCCTGGGACCTGGACACCGAGGCGATGGAGACGGCCCGCGAGCTCGGCATGGACGCGGCCCGCGCCGCGACGGCGGGCATCGCGCCGGTCTTCGTCTCCGGGCTCGTCGACCTCGTCCTCGAGCGCGCCGCGCGCGAGCGGGGCGAGGAGCCGCAGGTGACCGTGCGCGGGCAGCTCCCGGCCTTCCCCGACGTCGCCCCTCCCGGCAGCTGCCGGATGCGCCACGGTGAGGTCACCGGCATCCCGGTCCTCGCCGGCACCGCCGACTGACCCTGTCCCACCACACCAGGAGGAAGAGCCCGTGAGCTCCGCCCAGCCCCAGTCCGCCTACGTCATGTACTCCGTGTTCCGGGCGATCCAGCCGCTGCCCGAGGAGGACGACGTGCGCGCCGGCCTCGTCCGCGACGTCCTCGCGGACCTGGCGGACGTCCCGGGCCTGACCGTGCGCGGCTGGTACGACGTCGCGGGCTTCCGGGCCGACGCCGACCTCATGGTGTGGTGGTGGGCCGAGGACGTCGAGGCCGTGCAGGAGGCCTACCACCGGCTCCTCGCGAGCAACCTCGGCGGTGCGCTGGAGCCGGTGTGGTCCCAGGTGGGCACCCACCGCCCGGCGGAGTTCAACCGCGGGCACCTGCCCTCCTTCATCATGGGCGAGGAGCCGCGCGGCTTCCTCTGTGTCTACCCCTTCGTCCGCAGCTACGAGTGGTACCTGCTGCCCCCGGAGGAGCGCAGCACCATGCTCCGTGACCACGGCCTGGCGGCCCGCGACTACGGCGACGTGCGCGCCAACACGATCGCGGCCTTCGCGCTGGGTGACTACGAGTGGCTGCTCGGCTTCGAGGCCGACGACCTCGGCCGCATCGTCGACCTCATGCGTGACCTGCGCGCCACCGAGGCCCGCCGCCACGTCCGCGAGGAGGTCCCCTTCTTCACCGGCCCGCGCCGCGAGCTCGGTGAGATCGTGGAGAAGCTGCCCCGCGGCTAGCGAGCCCGCGCGGCGGCGCCCGTGCCGCACTCGAGCACGGCGCCGCCGCGCACCTCGAAGCGCACGTGGTTGCGCGCGTGGGCGACGGCGGCCGGCAGGTCGTCGAAGTAGTGGCCCTCGTCCCCGAGCGCGTCGAGGACGCCGACGGCGGCCGACATCCGCAGCTGCTGCGCGTCCAGGCCCTTGAGCAGCACGGTGATCCCGCGGCGGCGCAGATCGGTGATGATCTCGCCGAGCGCATGGGCACCGGAGGCGTCCATGACGCGGACCTCCCGCAGCGCGAGGACGACGACGCGCACGTCCTTGACCGCCGTCATCTCGTCGAGGAAGCGCTTCGTCCCGCCGAAGAAGAGCGCACCGCGGAAGTGGTAGACGGCGACGTGCTCGTCGAGGAGCGCGTCCTCCTCCTCCGGGGCGAGGTCCGGCGGGAGATCGCACCGGGTGAGGCCCGAGACGCGCGCCATCGCCCGCAGCGCGAGCAGGGCGGCGACCGCGACGCCGACCTGGACCGCGACGATGAGGTCGAAGACGATCGTCACGACGACGGTCGAGAGGTAGACGACGGCGTCGGCCCGGGTAGCCCGCAGGATCGCGCGGCCCGTGCGCAGGTCGATCATCCGGAACGCCGTGACGATGAGGACACCGGCCAGGGCGGACATCGGGATGAGCGCGACCACCGGCGTGAGTGCCAGGACGATGAGGACGAGCACGACGGCGTGGCTCGCGCCGGCCACGCGGGTGCGCGCACCGGCACGGACGTTGACGGCGGTGCGGGCGATCGCGCCGGTCGCGGGCATGCCGCCGAAGAGGCCGCTGGCGACGTTCGCCATGCCCTGACCGACGAGCTCGCGGTTGGCGTCGGTGTCCGGCACGGTCTCGACCATGCCGTCCGCCACCCGCGCCGAGAGCAGGCTCTCCAGCGCCGCGAGGGCGGCGATCGCCATGGCCGAGGGGAGCATGGCCGCCAGTGCGGAGGAGTCCCAGGCGGGCACCTGGAAGGAGGGCAGCGCGTCGGGCAGCGCACCGATCCGCTCGACGTCGAGGGAGACGAGCTCGGCGACGACAGTGGCGACGGCGACGGCGATGAGCGAGGCCGGCAGCGACCGCCGCAGCCGGGTGAGCAGGACCATGAGGACGACGACGCCGCCGGTCACGGCTAGGGGAGTCACGGCGCGCGCCCAGTCGGTGACGCGCAGGGTCTCCACGGCCGCCGCCGTCGCGTTCTCCACCTGGGGGCGCGCGGTGTCCAGGGCGAGGGGGACCTGCTGGAGGAAGATGATGACGCCGATGCCGAGGGTGAAGCCCTCGACCACCGGCCACGGGATGACGGACACGAGGCGCCCCATCCCCACGAGCCCCATGACGATGACGAGGACGCCGGCGAGGATCGACAGCGCGAAGACCGCCTCCGTCCCGTAGCGCGCCACCACGGGGATGAGGACGACGGTCATCGCGCCGGTCGGTCCGGACACCTGCAGGTGGGAGCCGCCGAGGACGGCGGCGACGAAGCCGGCGACGATCGCGGTGATGAGCCCGGCCGCAGGGCCGACGCCGGACGCGACGCCGAAGCCCAGCGCCAGCGGGAGCGCGACGACGCCCACCGTCACGCCGGCGACGAGGTCCCCGCGCCAGGAGCGCGACAGGCCCGTGTAGTCCGAGCGGCGGGGGAGCGTGAGGGAGGCGACGTGGCCGAGGGCCGAGCGCCAGGTCGGGCGCGGGGCGAGGGGAGTGGGGCCGCTCATCGTGCCTGCCCGTTCGAGCCGAGGGCCTCGGTGGTCCGGCCGTGCGATCCGAGGAGGAAGGTGCGTGCGGCGTCGAGCATGGTGGCGAGCGAGTCGTCGACGAGCGTGTAGGTGACGGTGTTGCCCTGCCGGGACTTGGCCACCACCCCGGCACGGCGCAGGACCGCCAGGTGCTGCGACAGGTGGGAGGCCTCGATGCCGATCTCCGCGAGCAGGGTGCTCACCGGCCGGTCGCCGTCGCTCAGGAGCTCGAGGGCCCTGATCCGGACCGGGTGCCCGAGTGCCTTGAAGAGCTCCGCCTTCATGACGTAGACGGGCGTGTCTATGGCGCGGTCGAGCACGTGTCCTCCAGGTCGAGGCGGGCGGTGGCTTGACGACTCTATCAAGTCGTCAATCCGCGCCTGTGCGAGTGGTTGACGTCGACTCGTACACGTGTTCGACTATGTCCATGAGGTGGGACGGGCAGCAGATCGGCACGGAGGACGGCGCCGCGCTCCCCGGGCTGCAGAAGATGGCGGGCCTGGTCCGCACCGTCCGCACGCCCGAGTTCGCCGGCATCGTCTTCCACGAGGTGACGGCGCGCTCGGTCCTCAACAAGGTGCCCGCCGCCTCGCGGATGCCCTTCCGCTGGACGGTCAACCCCTTCCGCGGCTGCAGCCACGCCTGCGTGTACTGCTACGCCCGCTCCACCCACACCTACCTCGACATGGACGCCGGCGCGGACTTCGACAGCCAGATCGTCGTCAAGGTCAACGCCCCCGAGGTGCTCGCCCGGGATCTGAGCAAGCCCTCCTGGGGGCGGGAGCAGGTGGCGCTGGGCACGAACACCGACCCCTACCAGCGCGCCGAGGGCCGCTACCGGCTCATGCCCGGGATCATCGGCGCGCTCGTCGAGTCCGGCACGCCGCTGTCGGTCCTCACCAAGGGCACCCTCCTGCGCCGCGACCTGCCGCTGCTGGGGGAGGGCGCCGCCCACGTGCCCGTGTCGCTCGGCATCTCCCTCGCCGTCCTCGACCCCGACCTCCAGCACCTCCTCGAGCCGGGCACGCCCAGCCCGCGTGCCCGCCTCGACCTCGTCCGCGCCATCCGCGAGACCGGGCTGGACTGCCACGTCATGGTCGCCCCGGTCCTGCCCTGGGTCACCGACTCCCGCGAGCACCTCGACGCGCTCCTCGCCGCCATCGCCGATGCCGGCGCCACCTCGGCCTCGGTCATGGCCGCCCACCTGCGCCCGGGCGTCAAGGACTGGTACCTGCAGTGGCTCCAGACGCACCGGCCAGCGCTCGTGCCCGAGTACCAGCGCCTGTACGGGCGCGGGGCCTACGCCCCGGACGCGTACCGCACGTGGCTGGCCGAGCGGGTGGCGCCGCTGCTGCGCCGCCACGGCCTCTCCCGCGGCGCCGGGCTGCGCACCCAGCAGCCACGGGAGCCGGAGGCGCCGGCTCAGGCCCCGGACGCCGTCATGCAGGCCGCCCTCTTCTGAGGGCTGGCACACTGGCACACTGGCCCCGTGCCCGTCCCGGACTTCGTCACCGCCCTGCGTGCCCACGTCGGGACGGCACCGCTGTGGCTCTCCGGCGTCACCGCCGTCGTCCTCGACGGGGACCGGGTGCTCCTCGGGCGGCGCACCGACAACGGCATGTGGGCCGCCATCAGCGGCATCCTCGACCCTGGTGAGCAGCCCGCCCGCGCCGCCGTGCGCGAGGTGCTCGAGGAGACGGGCGTCGTCGCCCGCGTCCTCGCGCTCGCCTCGGTCGACAGCGGCGACGTCGTCACCTACCCCAACGGCGACCGGGCCCAGTACCTCTCCCTCGCATTCCTCTGCGAGTACGTGTCCGGGGAGGCGCACGTCGCCGACGACGAGTCTCTCGCCGTCGGCTGGTTCCCGCTCGACGCGCTGCCGCGGCCGCTCGCGCCGACGTCGGCCACGCGCATCGCCGACGCCCTCGCCGTCCGGGCCGACCCGGCCGCCGGTCCGCGTTTCGTGCGCTGAGCTCAACCCTCCGGCGTCGCCGGCGGGAGCGTGTCGCCGCGGGCCTCGGCCATCGACATCGCGTACTCGCGTGAGCGGTCCCACGGGCGCGTCCAGCCGAGCTCGTCGAAGACGCCGTCGAGGAGGTTGCCGGTGAAGCCCCACACCCAGCCGCCCTGGACGGCGAACCCGGCGCTGCCGTGCCCGTGGATCGTCACCGTGGAGCGCCCGGCGGGGTCGAGGAGGTCGCTGACCGGCAGCCGCAGCGTGTGGAGCACCTCGCCCACCTCGACGTCCTCGAGCCCGCCGGGGTCAGTCGCCCACCCGACCACGGGCGTGACGAGGAAGCGGCTGATGGGCACGGCCACCTGCGGCAGCGTGCCGATGACCTCGACGCGCTCGGGCGCGAGGCCGATCTCCTCGTGGGTCTCCCGCAGGGCGGTGGCAGCCGGCCCGGCGTCGCCGTCGTCGGCGCGACCGCCGGGCAGCGCGATCTGCCCGGGGTGGTGGCGCAGCAGCGGGGAGCGCTGGACGAGGTAGAGGTCGAGCCCGGGGAAGACGTCGGGCCGCGCGAGGGTCGGGGTGAAGAGAAGGAGCACGGCCGCCGGCCGGTACTCGGCGCGGGCGACGGCGTCGACGCGGTGGACCTCGGGAGGCTGCCCCAGATCGCCCGCCGCGCCCCTCGCGACGAGACGTTCGAGGTCGCTGCGCGCCTGCGCCAGGTGCCGGTCCACCGCGCCACCATAGTCACCCCTGGGACGCGAGCCACTCCTCGTCGACGGCGACGACGCGGTCGTCCTCCGGACCCGGCTCCCCGCGGAAGGTGTTGGACGTGAGGAGCCACAGCCGCCCGTCCGGCGCGACCGTCACGGTCCGCAGCCGCCCGTACTCACTCTCGAGCAGCCGCTGCGGCTCGCCCGCCGCGCCGTCGGCCTCCAGCGGCACGCGCCACAGCGACTCCCCGCGCAGCGCGGCGACGTACACCGCGTCCTCGGTGACGGCGAGGCCGCTGGGGGAGGCGTCGGCCGGCCGCCACGTGACGAGCGGGTCGACGTAGTCCGCGGCGCCCGCGGTCCCCTCGACCTCCGGCCAGCCGTAGTTGGCGCCCGGCTCGATCGCGTTGAGCTCGTCCCAGGTGTCCTGCCCGAACTCCGAGGCGTACATCCGCCCCTCGGCGCCCCAGCCCAGACCCTGGACGTTGCGGTGCCCCAACGACCACACTGGCGAGCCCGGGTCCGGGTTGCCGGGCGCCGGCTCACCGTCCTCGTCGACCCGCAGGACCTTCCCGCCGAGCGAGCCCGGGTCCTGGGACGTCGAGGGGACCGCGGCGTCCCCGGTCGCGACGTAGAGGAAGCCGTCCGGTCCGAACTCGAGGCGCCCGCCCGAGTGGTACGTCTCGCGCGGGATCCCCTCGAGGACGACGACGTCGGGCGCGAGCTGCTCGCCGTCGTGCACCATCCGCAGCACCCGGTTGTCGGTCGCGGTGGTGAGGTAGACGAAGACGTGGCCGTTGTCGGCAAAGTCCGGCGAGACGGCGATCCCGAGCAGGCCGGTCTCGTTCTCCGCGGCCACCCCGGGCACGGTCGCCAGCTCGCGCGGCTCCTGCCCGGCGACCAGCTCGAGGACCCGCGCCGTGTCCCGTTCGGTGACCAGGGCGGTGCCGTCGGGCAGGAACGCCAGGCCCCAGGGCACGTCGAGCCCGGTGGCGAGCACCTCCGGCTCCTGGGGAGCGGGCTCCGTCGTCGTCGGCTCGGTCGTCGGCGTCGGCGTCGGCGCCGTCGTCGTCGGGCTGGGTGGCGGGGCGGTGGCCTGCTCCTTGTCTTCCCCGCCCCCGCACGCCGCGAGGACGACGACGGCGAGCAGTCCCGCCGTCGTCGTCCTCGCGGTGCGGGTCATGTCAGAAGACGGGCTTGCCGCCCGTGACACCGAGGACGGTGCCGGAGACGTAGCTCGCGTCGTCGGTGGCGAGGAAGACGAAGGCCGTGGCGACCTCGATCGGGTGGCCGGCCCGGCCGAGCGGTGCGTTCTTGCCGAACTCCGGCATCGACTCCGCGGGCTTGGTGGCCGGCTGGAGCGGGGTCCAGACCGGGCCCGGCGCCACGGCGTTGACCCGGATACCCTTGGGGCCGAGCTCGGCGGCGAGGTTGACGGTGAGGTTGTTAATCGCGGCCTTCGTCGAGGCGTAGTCGAGCAGCGTCTCCGAGGGCTGGAAGGCCTGGATCGACGTGCAGTTGATGACGCTCGCGCCCGGCTTGAGGTCGTCGAGCAGGGCCTTGGTCAGCCAGAAGATCGCGAAGATGTTCGTCTCGAAGGTCTGGCGCAGCTGCTCGTCGCTGATGTCGGCGAGGGAGTCCTGGGCCATCTGGTAGCCCGCGTTGTTGACGAGGACGTCGATCCCGCCGAGTCCCTCGACCGCCGCGCGCGCGAGGGCGATGTTCGCCTCCTCGGTGCGCTGGTCGGTGGGGATGAGCACGCAGCGTCGCCCGGCGGCCTCGACGTGCTTCTTCGTCTCCTCCGCGTCCTCCTGCTCCTGCTCGAGGTAGGAGATCGCGACGTCGGCGCCCTCCTTGGCGAAGGCGATCGCCGTCGCGCGCCCGATGCCGGAGTCACCGCCGGTGATGAGGGCACGCTTGCCCTCGAGCCGCCCACGGCCGACGTAGCTCGTCTCGCCGTGGTCGGGCACGGGGTCAAGACGGTTCGTCCACCCCGGCCAGGGCTGGCTCTGCTCGGGGAAGTCCTTCATGGCGTTCGTGTCGATGTCCATGCCCCCATCCTTCGACCCACGCTGCCCGGCCGCATCCGGTGCCGGGCTCAGGCGGCCGCCAAGCAAATCAGGGCCGGGCACCGACACGCCGTCGCGTAGCCTGCGCGGTCATGGAGCCCTTCACCCTGCACGACGGCGAGCTCACGCTCGAGGCGCCCACCCTCGCGGACGTCGACCGCATCACCGAGGCCTGTCAGGACCCCGAGGTGCAGCGCTGGACCACCGTCCCCTCGCCCTACCACCGTGAGCACGCGGTGGGCTTCGTCGAGCGCTTCGTCATCGACGGGTGGGCGCGCGGGGACAACCACACCTGGGCGCTGCGCCACGGCGGTCGGCTCGTCGGCATGGTCGGGGTGACGCGGACCGAGGGCTCGGGGGAGATCGGCTACTGGCTCGCCCCCGAGGGCCGCGGCCTGGGCCTCATGGACCGGGCCGTCGGTCTCGTCCTCGACGCGGCCTTCGGCCCGCTCGGGATGGAGCGGGTGGAGTGGCGCGCCGACGTCGGCAACTGGCCGTCCTGGAAGGTGGTGTGGCGCCACGGCTTCCGCCGCGAGGGCCAGGTGCGGGGGATGGGCATGCACGGCGAGCGCCGCGTGGACCAGTGGATCGGCACGCTCCTGCGCGAGGACCCGCGCGAGCCCGCCCACCCGTGGGACGGGCCGGTTGCGGGCGTCGTCCCCGCGGACCCGCGCGACCCGGACGCGCTCGTGCGCCAGTTCCACGCGCACTTCGGCGTCCCGGTCGCCGACGACGCGCCGTCGGTCGACCGCGACCGCGTCCACCTGCGCATGGCGCTCGTCGCCGAGGAGCTCGCCGAGCTCGTCACCGCCGTCTACGGCGACGCGGCGGGACAGGAGATGGAGGCGGCCTTCACCCGCGCCGTCGCCGCCGACGACGGTTCCCGCGACACCGTGGCGGCCGCCGACGCGCTGGCCGACCTCGTCTACGTCCTCTACGGCATGGCCCAGGAGTGCGGGGTCCCGCTGCCCGAGGTGCTCGCCGAGGTCCACGCCGCCAACCTGTCCAAGCTCGGCGCGGACGGCCGTCCGCTGCTGCGGGCGGACGGGAAGGTCCTCAAGGCGGCCGGCTACCGGCCCCCGGACGTGGCCGCCGTCCTCGCGCGACGGGCGGCCGACCGCCTCACGGGCAGCGACGCCACGACCTCCTGACCGGTCTCAGGTGTTCTCGACCGTCCGGTCCTTGGTGTCGCCCTCCTCCGTGCCGAAGTCGTAGGCGGCGTCGACGCCGGGGCCGCCACGGAAGTGGTCCGCGCCCGTGTCGCCGTAGAGGACGTCGGCGCCGCGACCGCCGTCGAGACCGTCCTCGCCCGGGCCGCCGCCCAGCTGGTCGTTGCCGTTCCCGCCCCGGAGCTCGTCGTCGTGGCGCCCGCCGTCGAGGTGGTCGTCGCCGTCGTTGCCCGCGAGCCGGTCACGCCCTCTCTCGCCGCGCAGCACGTCGTTCCCGTCGCCAGCCCGGAGGTCGTCGTCACCGTTGCCGGCGGCGAGTGTGTCCTCACCGTCCTGGCCGCGCAGGACGTCGTCCCCGTCGCCGCCGGCCACGAGGTCGCCGTCGTCGCCTCCGCGGAGGTCGTCGCGACCGTCGCCACCGACCAGGGTGTCCTCCCCGCCGCCGCCCACGATCCGGTCGTCGCCGAGGCCGCCGCACAGCGTGTCCGCGCCGTCACGCCCGGTGAGGGTGTCGTCCCCGCGCCCGCCCAGCAGGAGGTCCGCGCCGGGCGTGCCCCTGAGGGCGTCCGGGCCGCTCGCGCCCGCGCGGACGCTCACGGTGAGTGTGGACGTCCCCGACGGCGCCTCGGCGGTCACCTCCACCGTCGCTTCTCGTACCCCTGCGCCGGGGGAGACGCTCAGGGAGACCGTCCGGTTCGCGTCCTCACCGCCGAACCTGATGCTCCGGGCGGGGACGACGGACTCATCCGAGGACGTCGCCGAGAGAACGACGTCCTGCCCGGTGGCACCGGCCACCGTGAGGGCCACGGTGGCGCCGGCTGCGACGCACTGCCCGCCTCGCCCGGGGGTCGCCACGAGGGGCCCGTCGAGGTCGAGCGCGTGCACCCGGCTCGGCACGTTGCGGTTCTGCAGCGTGCGGTCGCCCAGCTGGCCGTAGTAGCTGTCCCCCCACGCCCACACCTCACCCGACGTGGTGAGCGCGACCGTGTGGCCGCCGCCCGCGCTGACGGCCGCAACGTCACCGTCCAGCCCGAGCACCGGCACGGGGGTCAGCACATGGTCCTCCGGGGTCTCGCTGGGGTCCTGGTCCTCGTAGCCGTTGCCCAGCTCGCCGAAGGTGTTCGACCCCCAGCAGACGACGTCGCCCGCGTCCGTCAGCGCGCACGTGTGGTGCTGCCCGGCGCTGGTGGCGGTGATCCCGCCGTCGAGCCCCGTCACCGGCACCGGGACGTTGCTGCTGCTCCTGCTGCCGGTCCCGAGCTGACCCTCACCGTTGCGTCCCCAGCACAGCACCGCGCCGTCCTCCGTGAGGGCGCACGTGTGCTGACCGCCGGCGCTGACCGCGGCGACGCCTCGGTCGAGCCCGACGACGTGCACGGGCACCGAGGATCCGTCGGTGCCGCCGTCGCCCAGCTGGCCGTCCGCGTTGCCGCCCCAGCACAGCACCGCGCCGCCGTCGGTCAGGGCGCAGGCGTGGGCCTGGCCGGTGCTGAGGGCCGCCACCCCGCGGTCGAGCCCGACGACGTCCCCCGGGACGGGGGAGCTCGGGTTTGCGGGGATCTCGACGTCGACCCCGTTGCCCAGCTGTCCGCGGCTGTTGCTGCCCCAGCACTGCGCCCCGCCGTCGACGGTGACCACGCAGGTGAACCCGTGGCCGGAACTGACGGCGGCGACACCCTCGCCCAGCCCGACCACGTCCACCGGCACGGTGGAGCCGGTGCCGTACCCGGTGACGCCGGTGCCGAGCTCCCCGGTCTCGTTGCCGCCCCAGCACTGCACGCCGCCGTCGTCGGCGAGGGCGCACGTGTGCCTGTCGCCGGCGGTGACGGCGGCGGTCCCGGTGGCCCGCCCGACGACGTCGCTCGGCTCGTGACGGTCGCGGGTCGTGCCGTCACCGACCTGCCCGTCCTCGTTGAGTCCCCAGCACGTGGCGGCGCCGGCAGCCGTCACCGCACAGGTGTGCAGACCGCCCGCGCTGATCGACGGAGCTGCGGGCGCGCCGTCGGCTGGGACGGGCGGGCCACCGACGGCCGTCGTGGCCGTGAGGAGCCCCAGGACTACCAGGGACCTGCCGATGATCGCTCGCATGCCGTGGATCTCCCGTCCCGCACGAGCCCGACACCTCGACGGTACTCCTGCCGTGCCGGCGTGGCCCGCCCGGATAGGCGGCCGCCCGCGGTCCCGGAACGGCCAGATGTGCCCGAGACGTAGCCTGGCCGCAGGCGGCCGCACCGTCCCGCGGCCGGCGTCCCGTCGGCGAGGGGAGCCCCCTGTGCCCTCATCAGTTCACGTGCCGCGACGCCGCTGGTGGCGCCGCGCCCTCGTCGCCCGGTACGGCGCGCGTGGCCGCGAGCTCGCCCGGGCGGTCGACGCCGAGTACGGCGCGCTCCTTGCGACGCGTCCACCGTGGGCTGAGGGCAGCCGGGCGCTGCGCTTCCACGTCCGGCAGGCGATCCTCCCGGACCTCGCGGCCTACCGGGTGCTGAGCCGTGAGCGCGGTGACGCCGCGGTGGCCAGGGGAGTGGTGCGCGACCTCATGACGGCGCAGCTGCTGCCGGTGCTGCGGGTCGTCCGTCTCCTCGACCGGGTCGGTGTGCCCTTCGGGCGGCTGCGCCGCGTGACGCGGTGGCTGGTCCCGCGTGCGTTCCCGCCGGCGGGGTTCACCATCGGCTGGGGCAAGGACGACGACGCCGGCCTGCGGTTCGACGTCACCTCCTGCTTCTACCTCCGGGTGCTGCGTCACTACGGCGCCCCCGAGCTGACGGGGGTGTTCTGCTACGGCGATCAGGTGGTCCTCGAGCAGATGCCACGCAGCGTGCGCCTCACCCGGGCCGGCACCCTGGCGACCGGTGCCGCTCGCTGCGACTTCCTCCTGCAGCCCGCGCGGCCTGCGGGCAGGGAGACAATGGCCCCATGACCGACACCACCCTCGCCGCGGACAACCCCTTCGCGGGCCCTTCGGACCTGCCCTTCGAGCTTCCCGACTTCGCCGCCGTACGCCACGAGCACCTGCGTCCCGCCATGCTCGCCGGGCTCGCGGAGCAGCGGGCCGAGTGGGAGGCCATCGCCTCCGACCCGGCCGAGCCCGACGTCGCCAACACCCTCGAGGCGCTCGAGCTGTCCGGCAGCCTGCTGCGCCGCGTGGGTCCGGTCCTCAGCACCCTCGTCTCCTCCTGCGCGAACGACGAGCTGCGCGAGCTCGAGGCCGAGCTCGCCCCGCTCCAGTCGGCGCACTGGGACGCCCTCTACCTCGACCGCCGGATCTTCGACCGGCTCGAGGCGCTCACCGCGCAGGACCTCGACGCCGAGACCGCGTGGCTGCTCCGGACCTACCGCAAGGACTTCGTCCGCGCCGGCGTCCAGCTCGACGACGAGAGCCAGACCCGCCTGCGCGAGCTCAACTCGCGCCTCACCACCCTGGAGACGGAGTTCTCCCAGCGCGTGGTCAAGGCGATGGACGCGGGCGCCGTCCACGTCACCGACGCCTCCCGCCTCGCCGGACTGGACGAGGGCACCGTCGCCGGCCTCGCCCAGGCCGCCGCCGACCGCGGCCGCGAGGGCCACCTCATCACCCTCCAGCTGCCGACCCAGCAGGCCCTGCTCGCGCAGGCCGAGGAGCGCGCCCTGCGCGAGGAGCTCTTCACCGCCTCCGCGCTGCGCGGCACCGGCGTCGACGAGGCCAGCGACACGCGCGCGACGCTCCTCGAGATCACGCGGCTGCGCGCCGAGCGCGCCCGGCTGCTCGGCTACGAGCACCACGCCGCCTACGTCGCCGAGGACGGCACGGCCGGCACCACCGCCGCCGTCAACGAGATGCTCGCGCGCCTCGCCCCGCCCGCCGTCGCCAACGCCGCGGCGGAGGCCGAGGAGCTGGCCCGGGCCCACGGCGCGCCGGTCGAGCCCTGGGACTGGTCCTTCCTCGCCGAGAAGGTGCGCCAGGAGCGCTTCAGCATCGACGACTCCGTCCTGCGCCCCTACCTCGAGCTCGAGCGCGTCCTGCGCGACGGCGTCTTCCACGCCGCCCACCGGCTCTTCGGGATCACGCTCACCGAGCGGCCCGGGCTGGCCGGCTACGCCGACGGCGTGCGGGTGTGGGAGGTGACCGAGGAGGACGGCAGCCCGCTGGGCCTCTTCGTCGGGGACTACTACGCCCGGGAGGGCAAGCGGGGCGGGGCGTGGATGCACAACCTCGTCGACCAGTCCCACCTGCTCGGCCAGCGCCCCGTCGTCGTCAACAACCTCAACATCACCCGCCCGGCGCCGGGGGAGCCCACGCTGCTCACCTGGGACGAGGTCATCACTGCGTTCCACGAGTTCGGTCACGCCCTGCACGGGCTCTTCTCCGACGTCCACCACCCCTCGCTGTCCGGCGCCAACGTGCCCCGCGACTTCGTCGAGTACCCCTCCCAGGTCAACGAGATGTGGGCGCGCGACCCGGAGGTGCTGGCCCGCTACGCCCGCCACCACGAGACCGGCGAGCCCATGCCCACCGAGCTGCTCGACGCGCTGCTCGCCTCCGCCCAGTACGGCGAGGGCTTTGCGACCACCGAGTACCTCGGCGCCGCGCTCCTCGACCAGGCCTGGCACCAGGTGGGCCCCGACGACGTCCCCACCGACCCTGCGGATGTCGAGGACTTCTCCACCCGGGCGCTGGAGCGCGCCGGCGCGTCGGTGCGGCTCGTGCCGCCGCGCTACCGCTCGACCTACTTCAACCACACCTTCGGCGGCGGCTACGACGCGGGCTACTACTCCTACATCTGGAGCGAGGTCCTCGACGCCGACACCGTGCGGTGGTTCGAGGCGGACGCACCCAAGGACGACGGCGGCCTGCCCGGTCGCGCCGCCGGCCAGCGCTTCCGCGAGGTGCTCCTGTCGCGCGGCCACAGCGCCGACCCGCTGAGCTTCTACCGGGAGCTCCGCGGTCGCGACGCCGACATCCGCCCGCTCCTCGAGCGTCGCGGCCTCACCACCTGACCGCCGTCGCCTTCCTTCTCACGCCGACAGCTGGATCTCGCCCGCGCCCTCACTCACTCGTGCGCCGAGCGCTGAGTTGTTACCCGTAACAACTCAGCGCTCGGCGCAGGAGGAGGCGACGCCCGTAACAACTCGGCGCTCGGCGCGAGGACGCCGTAACAACTCAGCGCTCGGCGCGAGGGGACGCCCGTCACAACTCAGCGCTCGGCGCGAGAGGGGGTGGGTCCGGTACCCGCGTTAGGGTCGGGGCATGACTGCTCCCGCTCCCACTGACGAGGTCGTCGAGATCTGCCGGCGGCTCATCCGGATCGACACGTCGAACTACGGCGACGGCTCGGGGCCGGGGGAGCGGAAGGCCGCGGAGTACGTCGCCGAGCTCCTCACCGAGGTCGGCTGGGAGCCCGAGCTCATCGAGTCCGAGCCCGGCCGCGCGTCGGTCGTCCTGCGCATCGAGGGCACCGACCCCTCCCTGCCCGCCCTCGTCCTCCACGGACACACCGACGTCGTCCCCGCGCAGGCCGAGGACTGGCAGGTCGACCCCTTCGGGGCCGAGGTGCGCGACGGCATGATCTGGGGCCGCGGCGCCGTCGACATGAAGGACATGGACGCGATGATCCTCGCGGTCGTCCGCGACATGGCCCGCACCGGCTGGCGGCCCCGGCGCGACGTCGTCGTCGCCCTCTTCGCCGACGAGGAGGCCGGCGGCGCCAAGGGCGCGCGCTGGCTCGTCGACCACCGCCCCGAGCTCTTCGAGGGGGCCACCGAGGCGATCAGCGAGGTGGGTGGCTACTCGGTGGAGATCGACGGCCGCCGCGTCTACCTCCTCCAGACCGCGGAGAAGGGCATCGCCTGGCTCAAGCTGATCGCCGGGGGCACCGCGGGCCACGGCTCCCAGGTCAACACCGACAACGCCGTCACCCGGCTCGCCGGCGCCGTCGCCCGGATCGGCGCGCACTCCTGGCCCCTGCACCTCACCGGCACGGTGCGCCAGCTGCTCAGCGGCGTCGCCGACCTCACCGGCACCACTTTCGACCCCGAGGACCCCGAGGGCATCGACCGCCTCGTCCGGGCGCTCGGTCCGGCGCAGAAGTTCGTCGGGGCCACGCTGCGCACCGGCGCGAACCCCACCCAGCTGAGCGCCGGGTACAAGGCGAACGTCATCCCCGGAAGCGCGGAGGCGGCCGTCGACGTCCGCTTCCTGCCCGGGGAGGAGGAGGCGGTGCGCGCGACGCTCAGCGAGCTCGCCGGGCCGGGCGTGCGCATCGAGCCGATCCACGGCGACCGCGCGCTCGAGGTGCCCTTCGAGGGCGAGCTCGTCGACCACATGGTCGCGGCCATCGACGCCGAGGACCCGGGCGCCGTCGTCCTGCCGTACATGCTCTCCGGCGGCACCGACAACAAGTCCCTCGCGCGCCTGGGCATCACCGGTTACGGCTTCGCGCCGCTCCAGCTCCCGCCCGAGCTCGACTTCGCCGGGATGTTCCACGGCGTGGACGAGCGCGTGCCGGTGGACGCCCTGCGCTTCGGCGTGCGCGTGCTCGAGCGGCTGCTGCGCACCGCCTGACGCGGCTACAGGGTGCTGCGGACCTTGATGATCTTGCGGCGCAGCCACACCTTGCGGCTGCCGCCGATGTAGAGGCGGGTGCGGGCGAGCTCCCAGCGGCCGTACTCGGCCTCCTCGGTGAGGAGCTGCCGCACCTGCGAGCGGCTGGCTGTCGGCGGCAGCGACAGCACGCGGAACTCGTACTGGGAGGCGCTGCGGACATCGGGACGCGGCGAAGTTTCAGGGGTGTACCAGACCATGTCGTAACCCATTGTCTCCCATCGTCACCGCCGCCCGGGCGGGCTGTGCCCATTCCTACCAGGCGCGATACGGTCATCCCATGTCAATCGACCCGCGCGCCGCTCTGGATCGCTTCATCGCCGCGCTCGAAGCGCACTTCGAGCTCGCCAGCAGTGCGCAGGACCCTGAGTCCCCCGCCATCGAGGACGCCGCCGCCACGGTGGAGGACGCGTTCTTCACCTACGACGACGCCCTGTACACCGCCTACCAGGTCGAGGTTCCCCTCGAGGCGTACGGCGACGACGACGACGACCTCGACGAGGACGACGACCTCGAGGACTTCAGCCTCGACGAGGCCGAGGAGGAGTAGGGCTCACTCGGCACTGACGTCGTCGAGCGCCCGGCGGATCGCGCCGGGCAGCTCGAGGTCGGTGCCCGCGAGCACCCCGCGCAGCTGCGTGGCGGTCCGCGCCCCGACGATCGCCGAGCTCACCCCCGGCGCGTCACGCACCCAGGCGAGGGCGACCTCCAGCGGCGTGCGTCCCAGCCCGTCGGCCGCCGTCGCGACGGCCTCGACGATGCCGCGTGAGCGGTCGGTGAGGTAGGGCTCGACGAAGCCGCGCAGGTGCGGCGACGCCGCACGCGAGTCCGCCGGGATCGTGCTGCGGTACTTGCCCGTGAGCACCCCGCGGCCCAGCGGCGACCACGCGAGCACCCCCGTCCCCAGCGCCTCCGCGCCAGGGAGCACCTCGTGCTCGACGCCGCGCTCGAGGAGCGAGTACTCGACCTCGACGGCGGCCAGCCCGGTCGCGTCCGCGTCCAGGCTCGCGGCGGCGTAGCCGAGGTACCAGGCGGGGTGGTTCGACAGGCCGGCGTACCGGGTGCGCCCGGTCGCGACGGCGTGCCGCAGCGCCGAGAGCGTTTCCTCGACGGGGACCTCGGGGTCGTGGGACTGGACGAGCCACAGGTCGAGGTGGTCGGTGCCCAGGGCGGCGAGCGTCTCGTCGAGGGTGTCCAGGAGCGTGGTGCGCGAGGCGTCGAGCCGGTTGCCGCGTGAGGTGCGCCGCACGCCCGCCTTGGAGCACAGGACGACGTCGCGGCGGTCCACCTCCGCGAGGAGGCTCCCGAGTAGGGCCTCGGCAGCGCCGTCGCCGTAGGACGCGGCGGTGTCGATGAGCGTGCCGCCGGCGTCGAGGAACAGCGAGAGCTGTTCGGCCGCCTCGTGCTCGTCGGTGTCCCGCCCCCAGGTCAACGTGCCCAGCCCGAGTGACGACACGAGCAGCCCGCTGCGCCCGGCCCTACGAAGTTCCATGCGCTCACGCTACCGGCGCCCGCGGCACGTAAGGTGATCCCTCGTGACGTGGTGGGAAGCAATCGTGCTCGGCGTGGTCCAGGGACTCACGGAGTTCCTCCCCATCTCCTCCAGTGCGCACCTGCGCATCGTGGGGGACCTGGTGCCCGGTGGGGGTGATCCCGGGGCGGCCTTCACGGCGATCACGCAGCTCGGCACCGAGACGGCGGTGCTCATCTACTTCCGCAAGGACATCTGGCGCATCATCCGCGCCTGGTTCGGGGCCTTGCCGGTGGGCCCGTGGCGCGGCACGGTGCCGCGCAACGACCCCGACGCCCGGATGGGCTGGTACATCATCATCGGCTCGGTGCCGATCGTCGTCTTCGGCCTGCTCTTCCAGGACGCGATCGAGACCTCGCTGCGCCACCTCTACATCACCGCCGCCATGCTCGCGGGCTTCGCGATCCTCCTCGGCGTTGCCGACCGGCTGGGCCGCAAGCGCAAGGAGCTGCGCGAGCTCACCCTGCGCGACGGCCTGCTCTTCGGTCTCGCGCAGTCCCTCGCCCTCGTGCCCGGGGTCTCGCGCTCCGGCGGCACGATCACCATGGGGCTGCTGCTCGGCTACACGCGTGAGGCCGCTGCGCGCTACTCCTTCCTCCTGGCGATCCCGGCCGTCTTCGGCTCGGGCTTCTACCAGCTGCTCGGCGCCGACCCCGCCCCGGGCGCACCCGGAGCCGGGGCGACGGCGATCGCCACCGTCGTCGCCTTCGGCGTCGGCTTCCTCGTCATCATCGCCTTCCTCAAGATCGTCTCGACGTACTCCTACATGCCCTTCGTCGTCTACCGGATCGTCCTGGCGGCCCTCGTCGTCGCGGGCGTGGCCGCCGGCGTCCTCGACCCGCTGGGGGCCGCGGCCGGCGCCGAGTAGGGGCTCGGACGGGCGACGTGACCGACCTCTCCCGCCAATAGTTGACGCATCAACTATGATGGGGGCATGAAGAACACCGCGACGCCCTCCCTGCCCGGCACCAACACGCGTGCAGCCGCCAACCGCGACCTGCTCGCCGCCGACACAGAGATGGGTCCCGTCACCCTGCTCGTCGGTGACCTCGACCTGCTCACCCGCTACTACGTCGAGGGTCTGGCCCTCACCGTCATCAGCGCGGAGGGCAACGAGACCGTGCTCGGCCGCGGCACGCGCCCCATCGTCGTGCTCCGTCACGACCCCAGCCTGCCGCGCGGCAGCCGCCGCGACGCCGGCCTGTTCCACACCGCGATCCTCTTCGAGGACCCCGCCGCCCTCGCCTCCGCCGTCGCCTCCCTCGCGCGCCTGGCCCCGCAGAGCTTCGTCGGGAGCTCGGACCACCTCGTCTCCGAGGCCTTCTACTTCACCGACCCCGAGGGCAACGGCATCGAGCTCTACCTCGACCGCCCCCGCGACACGTGGCGCTGGACCGACGGCCAGGTGGCGATGGACACCATCGCCCTGGACCCCAACGCCTACCTCGGCGAGCACCTCGACGCCGGCCGCCTGTCCACGGCGACGGCGGACCCCGCCGTCGTCGGGCACGTGCACCTCCAGGTGGGGGACACGACGACGGCGAAGCAGTTCTACGTCGACACGCTCGGCTTCGAACCGACCTTCGAGATGCCCAGCGCCCTGTTCGTCTCGGCCGGCGGCTACCACCACCACATGGCGATGAACACCTGGAACAGCGCCGGTGCAGGCCCGCGGGTCCCCGCGCTCGGGCTGGGCGTCGTCGACATCGTCGTGCCCGACGCCGAGGACATCGGTGCGCTCACCGACCGGCTGCGCTCCCGGAAGTGGTCCTTCCGTGACGACGGTCGCACCCTCGAGGTCGAGGACCCGTGGCGCAACCTCGTCCGAGTCGTGGCCGCCGCGCGCTGACGGTTAGGCTGCCCCTCGTGCACTCCTGGCCCGCCCCTGACCTTCCCGATCTCCCCGGACGTGGCCACCAGGTCCACCTCACCGACTCCGGCAGCGGTGAGCTCGTCGCGACGGCGGCGGAGGGACCCGCGAGCCTCTACGTCTGCGGGATCACCCCCTACGACTCGACGCACATGGGGCACGCGAACACCTACCTCGCCTTCGACCTCCTCGTCCGCGCCTGGCGCGACGCGGGGCGCGAGGTCCGGTACGTGCAGAACGTCACGGACGTCGACGACCCGCTCCTCGAGCGGGCCACGGCCACCGGCGTCGACTGGCGTGACCTCGCCGCCGAGCAGACCGAGCTCTTCCGCGGCGACATGACGGCGCTGCGCATCGTCCCGCCGGCCCACTACGTCGGCGCGGTCGAGACGATCCCGCTCGTCGTCGACGCCGTGAAGCAGCTGCTCGCGAGCGGCGCCGCCTACCGCGTGGAGCAGCCCGACGCGCAGGGCCACGGCGTGGGCGACGTCTACGCCGACACCGCAGCCGACCCGCTCTTCGCCACCGAGAGCGGCCTGGGCGCCGCCGAGATGGCCGAGTTCTTCGCCGAGCGCGGCGGTGACCCCGACCGCGCCGGCAAGCGTCAGCCCCTCGACCCGCTGCTGTGGCGCACCGCCCGTCCAGGCGAGCCGCAGTGGGACGGTGCGAGCCTGGGCGCCGGCCGTCCCGGCTGGCACATCGAGTGCGCGAGCATCGTCCGGGAGTACCTCGGGGTCCCCGTCGAGGTCCAGGCCGGCGGCAGCGACCTCGTCTTCCCGCACCACGCGTGCAGCGAGTCCCACCTGCGGATGCTCACCGGCCGCGACAGCGCCGTGGGCGTCCACGCGCACGGCGGCATGGTCGCCTACGACGGCGCCAAGATCAGCAAGTCGTTGGGCAACCTCGTCCTCGTCTCCCAGCTCGTCGCCTCGGGCGTGGACCCGATGGCCGTGCGTCTGGTCATGCTCGCCCACCACTACCGCGAGGACTGGGAGTACACCCACGCCCAGCTCGAGACCGCCACCGAGCGCCTGGCGCTGTGGCGCCGGGCGATGAGCGCCGAGCGCGGCTTCGACGCCACCGGGATGCTCGAGCAGGTCCGCACGGCCCTCGCCAACGACCTCGACGCGCCCACCGCCCTCCACGCCGTCGACGCGTGGGTGGCGGCGTCCGAGTACGACGACGGCGCCGCCCACACCGGCCCCGACCGCGGCCCCGCGCTCGCCGCCCGGACCGTCGACGCCCTCCTCGGCGTGGCCGTCACCCCCTGATCCCGTGCTGCCCGTCGCGGTCCTCCTCGTCGGGCTGGGCGGCGCGGTGCTCGCGCGCCAGCTGGACGCGATCCGCGCGCGGCTGAGCACGGCGTCAACGACGATCCTCGCCCTCCTCGGCGCGGCTGTCGCCGGCCTGCCGCTGCTCGCCGGCGGTGGCGGATGGTGGGTGCTCGTGCCCGCCGCGGCCGGCACGGCCGCCCTCGTCGCACTCGGCTCGGTCGTCAACGGGCGCTGGCTCGCGCCGCTGCACGAACGGTCGGCCGAGGGACCGACCCTGGCCGAACGGGCCGAGGCCTGGGCCGGGCGGCACCACGTCGGGCCGCGCGGGACCAACCTGCTCGCCGTCGTCGTCGGCGCGTCGACGCGCGCGATCGACGTGCGGGTGACCGGGCTCGCCGCGGAGATGACGTACTACGGGCTCATCTCCCTCGTGCCGCTCCTCACCGCGCTGGGGGCGAGCCTCGGCTTCCTCGAGCGGCTCGTCGGCGCCGAGGCCGTGACGCGGATCGAGGACTCCCTCGTCGACGCCGTCTCCACCGTCTTCGCCGAGCAGGTGGCCTCCGACGTGCTCGCCCCGCTCATCGAGGGGCTGCTGCGCGAGGAGCGCGCCGGCGTCGCCCTCGGGAGCGTGCTCGTGGCCCTGTGGCTCGCCAGCCGCATGTTCCGCGCGGCGATCCGGGCGCTGGACGACGCCTACCGGGTGCCCGAGCGGCGCGGCCTCGTCGGCCAGTACGCGCTCGGCATCGCCCTCGCGCTGGGCGCCGTCTTCACGCTGCTCGTCATCCTCGCGCTCGTCGTCATCGGCCCGCTGCTCGGCGACGGGCAGCAGATCGCCGACCAGCTCGGGCTCGGCGCCTTCTTCCAGGTGTCCTGGTCGGTGCTGCGCTGGCCCGCGCTGGCGGTCGTGACGACGACGTACCTCACCATCGTCTACCGCTACGGCCCGAACATCACGACGACGTGGCGGCGCTGCCTGCCGGGCGCGGCCGTCGGCACGGTGGGGCTCGTGCTCGTGTCGGTCGGCTTTAGCGCCTACCTCCGTCTCGCAGGTCCTGGCGCGCCGGGCGGCGAGAACGTCGAGGGCGCGGCGGTGACCGCCGCGGCGCAGACGATCGGGCTCGTGCTCGCCGGGGTGGTGTGGCTGTGGCTGAGCAGCATCGTCACGCTGGCCGGCGGCGTGGTCAACGCCGAGCTGGCGGCAGCTCAGCGCACGGGCGGGGGAGGGGTGCCCCCGCCCTTGTCCTCCCTGCGGCGCAGGTAGCGCTCGAACTCGCGGGCGATCGCCTCGCCGGTGGCCTCGGGGAGCTCGGCCGTGTCCTTGGCCTCCTCGAGCTGGCGGACGTACTCGGCGACCTCCGGGTCCTGCTCGGCCAGCTCGTCGACGCCCGCCTGCCAGGCGCGCGCCTCCTCGACGAGGTCACCGAGGGGGAGGGGCTCGCCGACGAGCTCCTCCAGCGCACCGAGGAGCGCGAGCGTGGCCTTCGGGGACGGCGGCTGGGCGACGTAGTGGGGCACGGCGGCCCACAGCGACATCGCGTGCATCCCGCGCTCCTGGGCGAGCTGGGCGAGGACGCTGACGATGCCGGCGGCCCCCTCGTACTCCGAGCTCTCCACGCCGAGGAGGGCCTGGACGCCGGGGTCGTCGCTCGTCACCTGGCAGGGGACCGGCCGGGTGTGCGGGACGTCGGCGAGGAGGGCGCCGATGCTCACGACGCTGCCGACCTTCCACTCCTCGGCGATGTCGAGGATCTCCTCGCAGAAGTCGAGCCAGCGGAAGGACGGCTCGATGCCCTGGACGAGCACCACCGTGCGGCCGGCCACCGGGGTGCGGGCCACGGAGATCGTCGTCGTCGGCCACTTGAGGACGCGCACGCCGTCCTCGTCACGCACGCTCATCGGGCGGTTGACCTGGAAGTCGTGGAAGTCCTGCGGGTCGAGGTCGTGCACGTCGTGCGCGCCCCACGCCTCGGCGACCACCTGCAGCGTCTGGCTCGCGGAGGAGCCGGCGTCGTTCCAGCCCTCGAACGCGGCGAGGAGGATGGCAGGGGTGCGCTCGGCGTCCTTCTCGGGCGCCGTGCTGGGCTCGGGCTGCTCGGTCATCCCCTCAGCCTATGCGCGCGGCAGGGCAGGGGTGGTGCACGGTCCGTCCACGCGCGCGTGCTGGGGTCTTGTCCGGGCCGCAGGCCTCCGGGACAGTGTTCCCACGGGCACGCCCGTTCCGCACTGACCCTCGGGAGACTGGGATGTCCGACCGACGCGCGTGGCAGGGAGAGGCGGACCTGCTCGGCAACGCCGACCCCGCCCACCCGACGGCCTGGTTCGAGCGGCTCTGGTCAGCCGCGCGGCGCGGGGAGGTGACGACGCCGTGGGACCGGACCGATCCACACCCCGCCCTCGCCTCCTGGGCGAGGCCGCCTGACGGTCCCGGCCGCGCCGCCGTCGTCGTGGGCTGTGGCCTGGGGGCGGACGCCGAGCACCTCGCGCGGCTCGGGTACGCGACGACGGCCTTCGACGTCTCCCCGTCCGCCGTCGCCGCCGCGCGGACGAGGAACGTCGGCTCGCCGGTGACGTACGCCGTCGCCGACCTCCTCGACCTGCCGCCCGCCTGGGCCGGCGCCTTCGACCTTGTCGTGGAGATCTACACCGTCCAGGCGGTGAGTCGCGACGTCCGCCGCCCGATGGTCGACGGCGTGCGTTCGCTCGTCGCGCCGGGCGGCACCCTCTTCGTCGTCCAGGCCGCCGTGGAGGAGCCCGACGACGAGGGCCCGCCCTGGCCGCTGACCCGGGCCGAGCTCGAGTCCTTCGGGACGCAGGGACTCACGACCGTCGCGGTCGAGGAGATCGTCGCCGACGGGCGCCCGTCGTGGCGTGCCGAGCTCCACCGAGCCTGAGCCCCACATCCGTGCGCTCATGCGATGTGGCCCGGCCTCCTGGCCGACATGGTCAGCCCAGGTAGCCTGGACGAAGACCTGCCGTGCGACGCAGCGCCGACGACCGGTCGGTCGTGGTGCCGTCGCTGACCGATGGAGCCTCGCTTGACCCTCGCGAACTCAGCCACGTCCGCACGCCCCGAGCACGCGCTGCGGCTCCCGGCCGCCGTCCTGTGGGACATGGACGGCACCCTCGTGGACACCGAGCCGTACTGGATCGCCACCGAGACCGCGCTGGCCGCGGAGCACGGTGGGACCTGGACCCACGAGCAGGGCCTGGCGATGGTCGGCAAGCCGATCACCCACACCGCGGCGAAGCTCCGTGAGCTGGGGGTGCCGGGCACCGACGACGAGGTCGCGGCCGAGCTCGTCCGCCGCGTCACCCAGCACATCCGCACCGACGGCCCGCCGTGGCGGCCCGGTGCCCGCGAGATCCTCACGGCCCTGGTCGAGGCCGGCGTGCCCTGCGCGCTCGTGACGATGTCCTACCGGTCGATGGCCGAGGCCGTCATCGAGATGCTGCCGGCCGGCACCTTCTCCGCCGTCGTCACCGGGGACGAGGTCACCCACAGCAAGCCGCACCCCGAGCCCTACCTGCGGGCCGCCGACATGCTCGGCGTCGACATCCGCGAGTGCGTGGCCGTCGAGGACTCCGTGCCGGGCGTCGCCTCGGCGCTGGCCTCGGGCGCCGCGACGATCGCGGTGCCGCTCATGGTCGAGATCGCGCCGGAGCCCGGGCTCAGCATGCTGAGGACGCTCGAGGGGCTCACTCTCAGCGAGCTCGCGACCGTCGCGTCCGGCGAGCCGCTCGTCCGGTAGCAGCGGTCGCGCGTCTCACCGGCCGTCGTCGACGATGATGTTGGTGATGTCGGCGTCGCCGGTGTCCTCGAGGGGGATGTTCGGAACCTCTGGGAGCGGGATGTCGTGTACCCCCTGCGGGAACATTCGCTCGGCCTCGAGCAACGCGGCCAGCTCCCTGTCGACGTCCTCCTGGGTGTACGGCTCGCCACCCTGGATCATGAGGTTCTCGATCTCGATGCGGCGGTAGGCGACCTGCTCCTCCGGGGAAAGGTCGTCCATGAAAACGAAGTCATCGTCGCGCGGGACATCGCGAGAGAGATCGCGGGGAACGTCACCGCCTCCCACCGCGATCGCGGCACCTGCGCCGACGACGACGACGGATGCAGCACCAACGGCCACCAACCAGTGCCTTCTGTCCATGCCCGACCCCCTCACGAGGCCCCGTCGTCCTCGCGACCCCGGGGAAGTGGGCCAAGGCTATGGGCGAGGGGTGAGGAGAGGGACGGTTTTCGACGAGCTGAGGCGCTCCGCGCCGAGAGCGTTCCGGACCTGGTCCCGGCATGCCGAGGACACTCGCGGGGCCGACACTGACGGGGCGTGCCACCGTCGTGGCCTGAGATCCGCTCCCCGACAGTCCAGGAGGACCCATGACCGTTCCCGCCCTCACCCTCGACAACGGCGTCCAGATCCCCCAGGTCGGCTTCGGCGTGTTCCAGGTGCCGTCCGAGGAGACGCAGCGGGCCGTCGAGACCGCCCTCGAGGCGGGCTACCGCCACATCGACACCGCTGCGGCGTACCGCAACGAGGAGGGCGTGGGAGCCGCGCTGCGTGCGGTCGGACTGCCCCGTGAGGACGTCTTCGTCACGACCAAGGTCCGCAACAAGGACCACGGCCTGGAGGAGACCCTCGCCGCCTTCGACGCCTCCAGCCGCGCGCTCGGGCTCGACGTCGTCGACCTCTACCTCATCCACTGGCCGGTGCCGAGCCAGGACCGCTACGTCGAGACCTGGCGCGCCCTCGAGAAGCTCCACGCCGACGGCGCCGTCCGGGCGATCGGCGTCTCCAACTTCCTGCCCGAGCACCTGGAGCGGCTGGGTGCGGAGACCGACGTGCTCCCTGCCGTCAACCAGGTCGAGGTGCACCCCGGGTTCCAGAACCGCGCCGTGACCGAGGCGTCCGAGCGGGCCGGCATCGCCGTGGAGGCGTACTCGCCGCTGGGCCGGGGCGCCGCGCTGGACAAGCCGGAGGTCACGCGCACGGCGAAGGGCCTCGGTGTCACGCCCGCCCAGGTGGTGCTGCGGTGGCACCTGCAGCGTGGGCGCATCGTCATCCCCAAGTCGGCCACGCCCGAGCGGATCCAGCAGAACATCGACCTCTTCGGCTTCGAGCTCGACGAGGACCAGCTCGCGGCGATCGACGCCCTCGACGCCGGTGAGCGCACCGGCTGGGACCCCGCGACGATGGACCTGCCGCAGGCCTGAGCGGCGGCTCGCGGCGGCGGCGCTACGCCGTCGTCGCGCCCGCGCCGGCAGGGACGGCCGTCGCGCCGGCCGCCGTCCGCCCGACGGCGGCGAGCAGGCGGTCCATGCCCTCCTCGGGCGGCTGCGGGGGCGTGCCGCCGAAGGACGGGCACTTGTCCCGGAAGCTGCACCAGTCGCACAGCCGCGAGACGCGCGGGCGGAAGTCACCGGTCTGCGCGGCGCGGGTGATGGCACCCCAGATCGACTCGACCTGGTCCTCGGTGGCGAGGAGCTCGTTCTCGGTGGGGTCGAGCGTGAGGACCTGACCGTCGGCCAGGTAGACGAGCTGGAGGCGCCGCGGCGGGGTGCCGGTGAGGCGCCACAGCATGAGGCCGTAGAAGCGCATCTGGAACAGGGCGTCCGCGGCGTACTGCGGCCGCGGGGAGCGGCCGGTCTTGTAGTCGACCACCCGCACCGCGCCGTTCGGCGCGACGTCCATCCGGTCGACGAAGCCGCGCAGCATGATGCCCGAGCCGAGCTCGACCTCGAGGAGCTTCTCCCGCTCCGCCGGCTCCAGCCGCTGCGGGTTCTCCACCTGGAAGTACCGCTCGACGAGCTCGCGCGCCGAGACGAGCCACGCCTGGAGCTCCTCCGGCGTCCCGAACAT
Source organism: Oceanitalea stevensii (assembly GCF_014837105.1). Classification (GTDB taxonomy): domain Bacteria; phylum Actinomycetota; class Actinomycetes; order Actinomycetales; family Actinomycetaceae; genus Oceanitalea; species Oceanitalea stevensii. The sequence continues at coordinate 162,423 of NZ_JACSPO010000003.1, forward strand.
CTCCTCGACCTCGGGCCGCTCGGCGCGCAGCTCCTCCCACGCCGGGGCGAGGAGCTCGACGCCGGCGGCCGGGTCCCGCTGCGCGGCGGGCAGGTCGTAGAGCCGCTCGAGGACGCTGTGGACGAGGGTGCCCTTGACCGCGGCGGGGCTCGGCGGCTCGGGCAGACGGTCGACCAGCCGGAAGCGGAAGAGCAGGGGGCACTGCATGAAGTCCTTGGCGCGCGAGGGCGACAGGGCCACCGGGCGCAGCGCCGCCGGCTCCGCCGCGGGGGCGGCCTGGGCGGGGGACTCGGTGCTGCTCACTGCCATGGCGCCACTGTATGTCGAGGGTCCGACACGGCCGGGAAGCCCCGCCCACGCTGTGGGGAAGGTCGCGTGGGGACATAAGGTGCAGGAATGGCACGGCTGGGGCAGCGCACATCCTCGGGCTGGGTGATCGGGCACGTCCGCCGCGTCCCGGTCGTCTTCGCCCCGTCCTGGTTCGTCATGGCGATCGTCCTCGGCGCGCTCGTCGCGCCGACGATCACCCGCGTCGTCCCGGGCGCCGGGACCGCAGCCACCGTGCTGGCGGCCGCCAGCGTCCCGCTCATGCTCCTGCTCGGCGTGCTCGCCCACGAGCTCGCCCACGGCATGGCCGGCCACGCCGTCGGCTCGCCGCCGCGCGAGTACGTCCTCACGCTGTGGGGCGGGCACACCCAGTTCACCTCCGACATGCGCAGCCCCGGCGCCTCCGCGCTCGTCTCCGTCGTCGGTCCCCTCGCCAACGCGGTCCTCGCGGGCCTCTCGTGGATCGCTGTCCTCCAGGTGGACTCCCCGCTCGCCTCCGTCGTGTGGCAGATCGCCGCGCTGAGCAACGCCGTCGTCGCGATCTTCAACCTCCTGCCCGGCTACCCGCTCGACGGCGGCCGCATCCTCGAGGCGATCGTCTGGAAGGTGACGGGGGACCGCCTCACCGGGACGAGCGTCGCCGGCTGGGGCGGGCGCGTCGTCGCCGTCCTCGTCGTCGTCGTCGGGCTGGGACGCCCCCTCATGGTGGGTCTGCGCCCGACGATCTTCACCGTCCTGTGGGTGGTGCTGCTCGCCGGCTACCTGTGGACCGCCTCCAGCCAGGCCGTCAACCTCGCGCGCGCCCGCCGCAACGCCGCGCACATCGACCTGCGTCTCATCGCCGAGCCCGCCCTCGCCCTGCCCGCCTCCGCCCCCGTCGCGGCCGCCGACACGGTCAGACAGCGGCGCATCGTCCTGCTCGACGACGGCGGGCGGGTCAGTGGGCTCGTCGACCCCTCGGTCCTCTCCCAGGTCCCGCCGCACGCCCGCCCGACGACGCCGCTGTCGGCCGTCGCGTCCGTGCTCCCGGCCGAGAGCGTCGTCACCGAGCTCCTGGGGGCCGACGGCGTGGGCGCCGCCGCCCGGGCCGCCCGCACGAGCCCCGTCGTCGTCCTCGCCGACGGGCCGGCCGGGATCGTCGGCGTCCTCACCGTCGACCGCCTCGAGGAGGCCCTGCGCCACGCCCCGCGGTGAACCGGCCCGCGATGTCGGTGGCCGGTCCTACTCTCCCGTCATGAGGAGGTGGTGACAGTGCCGCACCCGCGGATGTACGACGACGACGATCCCTACCTCGCCCGGCTGCGTCCCCTCGCGCTCGGCTTCCCCGCCGCCACGGAGGTCGAGACCTTCGGGCGGCCCACCTTCCGGGCGCGCAAGATGTTTGCGATCTACGGCGGCGGCACGAAGGGGCCGGCCGGCACCCGCCGGCAGTACGAGCACGGTCTCATCGTGGTCCCGGACGGGGAGGAGGAGCTCGCCGCCCTCCAGGAGGACCCGCGCGCCTTCGTGCCCGCGTACTACGGGCCCTTCGGCTGGGTGGGGATCGACCTCGCTGCCGCCGCGCCGGAGGAGGTCGACTGGCAGGAGGTCGCCGAGCTGCTCGACGGCTCCTACCGGCAGGTCGCCGGGCCGCGCCTCGTGCGGCGCCTGGACGAGGACGGCGGACCCGCCGGGAGAGGAGGCGCCTGAGGTCTTCCCGGTGGACCCGCGCGGTGCCACCCTGGAGGCATGTGCCGCAACATCCACCCCCTGCACAACTACGCGCCGCCCGCCACGGACGACGAGGTCCACGCCGCCGCCCTGCAGTACGTGCGGAAGGTCGCCGGCATGACCAAGCCCTCGCAGGCCAACGCCGAGGCCTTCGAGCACGCGGTGGAGCACGTCGCCGCCGCCACCCGCGAGCTCCTCGACTCGCTCGTCACCCACGCCCCGCCCAAGGACCGGGAGGTCGAGGCCGCCAAGGCGCGCGAACGCAGCCGGCTCCGCTTCCCCGAGCAGCAGACCGCCTGACCGCCCGGAAGGCCCTCCGGTCACGGCCCGTAGACTCGTCGACCGTGACTTCCGAACCCGCCACCGACCGCCCGCTCGGCCCCGCACGCCGTCGCGGACCCCTCATGATCGGGGAGCGGGTGCAGCTGACCGACCCGAAGGGCCGCCTGCACACGATCACCCTCGACCCCCAGGCCACCTTCCAGACGCACCGCGGCTACCTGCGCCACGACGCGATCATCGGCGGGGACGAGGGCGTCGTCGTCGCCACCACCGGCGGGGTCGAGTACCTCGTGCTGCGCCCGCTGCTGGCCGACCACGTCCTGTCGATGCCGCGCGGCGCCGCCGTCATCTACCCCAAGGACGCGTCGCAGATCGTCGCGATGGCCGACATCTTCCCCGGGGCGCGGGTCGTCGAGGCGGGCGTCGGCTCCGGTGCGCTGAGCATGTCCCTGCTCCAGGCCGTGGGCCCGCAGGGGCGGCTGCTGTCCATCGAGCGGCGCGCCGACTTCGCCGACATCGCCCAGTCCAACGCGCGGGCCTGGTTCGGGGAGGACCACCCCGCGTGGGAGGTCGTCATCGGTGACCTCGCCGACGTCCTGCCCACCGCCGTCGAGCCCGGGTCGGTGGACCGCATCGTCCTCGACATGCTCGCCCCGTGGGAGAACCTCGCCGTCGCGGCCGACGCGCTCGCGCCGGGCGGCGTCCTCATCGCCTACGTCGCCACGACCACCCAGCTCTCCCGCTTCGTCGAGGACGCCAAGGCCACCGAGCAGTTCACCGAGCCGCGCGCGTGGGAGACGCTCCTGCGCGGCTGGCACCTCGAGGGCCTGGCCGTGCGCCCGGACCACCGGATGATCGGCCACACCGGCTTCCTCGTCACCACGCGGCGGATGGCCCCGGGCGTCACGCCTCCGCTGCGCAAGCGCCGCCCCGCCAAGGGCTCCTACCCGGTGGAGGAGGACTGGGCCGAGGACCTGGGCGAGCGCACCGTCTCGGACAAGAAGCTGCGCCGCGTGCGCCGCGACCAGGACCGCGCCGAGCAGCTGCGGGCCTCCGGGCAGCCCGGGGACACCGCACCGGTCGAGGACCTCGGCCAGGACGAGGCCGCGCCGCCCACCCTCTGACCCGCGCCTGCGGCCCCCACGGTGGGTGACCTACCGTGGGGGCCGTACCGAGCAGGGAAGGGGCCGACATGGCCGAGGCTGGGATGGACGACTTCCGCGCGAACCGCGTGCGCGAGCTGGAGCAGCAGGCGATCAGCCTCGCGACGAAGAACGAGCGGCTCGCCACGGCGCTCCAGGGCGCGCGCGACCAGCTCGCCACCATGCAGGAGCAGCTCGACGCCCTCTCCCGCCCGCCCGCCAGCATCGCCACCGTCCTGTCGGTCCACGTCACCGAGCGTGAGCTCGAGGTGCTGTCCTCCGGCCGCCGCCTGCGCGTGGCCGCCGCACCCTCCCTGCCGCTGGGTGCGCTGCGTCCTGGGCAGCACGTGCGCCTCAACGAGTCGCTCGTCGCCGTCCAGGCGGGCGGCTTCGAGGACACCGGCGAGCTCGTCGCGATCAAGGAGGTCGTCGACGACACCCGCGTCCTCGTCGTCGCCCGCTCCGACGACGAGCGCGTGCTGCGCCTCTCGGCACCCCTGGTCGCCGCGGGCGTACGGGTGGGGGACACCGTCCTCGCCGACCTGCGCAGCGGCTTCGCGCTCGAGCACGTCGAGCGCTCGGAGGTCGAGGACCTGCTCCTCGAGGAGACGCCGGACGTCGACTACGGCGACATCGGTGGCCTCGGCACCCAGATCGAACAGATCCGCGACGCCGTCGAGCTGCCCTTCCTCCACCCCGAGCTCTACCGCGAGCACGGCCTCAAGCCGCCCAAGGGCGTCCTGCTGTACGGCCCGCCCGGGTGCGGCAAGACCCTCATCGCCAAGGCGGTGGCCACCTCCCTCGCCGACGCCGCCGGCCAGGCCGACGGGCACCGCCCCGGCAGCTACTTCATCAACGTCAAGGGCCCCGAGCTCCTCAACAAGTACGTCGGGGAGACCGAGCGCCAGATCCGCGTCATCTTCGCCCGTGCCCGGGAGAAGGCCGCCCTCGGGCTGCCCGTCGTCGTCTTCTTCGACGAGATGGACTCCCTGTTCCGCACCCGCGGCACCGGCGTGTCCAGCGACGTCGAGACGACGATCGTGCCCCAGCTGCTCAGCGAGATCGACGGCGTGGAGAAGCTCGAGAACGTCGTCATCATCGGCGCCTCCAACCGCGAGGACATGATCGACCCCGCGATCCTGCGCCCCGGCCGCCTCGACGTGAAGATCAAGATCGAGCGCCCCGACGCCGACGGCGCCCGGCAGATCCTCGCCAAGTACCTCACCCCCGACCTCCCGATCCACCCCGAGGAGATCGAGCGCCACGGCGACGCCGCCGCCGCGGTCGCCGCGATGGGCGAGGCCGTCGTCGAGCGCCTGTACGCCACCACGCACGACAACCGCTTCCTCGAGGTCACCTACGCGAGCGGGGACAAGGAGGTCCTGTACTTCAAGGACTTCGCCTCCGGCGCGATGATGGCCAACATCGTCGACCGCGCGAAGAAGGCGGCGATCAAGGACCTCATCGCCACCGGCGAGCGCGGTCTGCGCACCGCGCACCTCCTCGCCGGCTACTCCGCCGAGATGCGCGAGAACGAGGACCTGCCCTCGACGACCAACCCCGACGACTGGGCGCGGGTGGCCGGCAAGAAGGGCGAGCGGATCGTCTTCATGCGCACCCTCGGGATGTCGGGCATGACCGACGGCGCCGAGCCCACGCGGGTCGTGGAGACCCGCGACTACCTGTGAGCGGAGCGGGCCGATGACCGTGCACCGGATGATGGGCATCGAGACCGAGTACGGGGTCCTGCAGCCCGGCCAGCCGATGGCCAACCCGATGGCCCTGTCGGCCGCCGTCGTCGTCGCGTACGCGCAGACGGTGGGCGAGGGCGCGACGGCGCGGTGGGACTACGAGGGGGAGGACCCGCTCGCCGACGCGCGCGGCTTCCGCCTCGACCGCGCCGCGGCGCACCCCGACCAGCTCACCGACTCCCCGGCCGAGCGCGCCGCGACGCTGGGACGCTTCCACCGCCGTCGCCCGGGCGTGGACGAGCCGGCCTCCGCGGCGACGTCGCTCGTGCTCACCAACGGTGCGCGGCTGTACGTCGACCACGCCCACCCGGAGTACTCCAGCCCCGAGGTCACCGGCCCGCGCGACGCGGTGCGGTGGGACCGGGCGGGGGAGGAGGTCATGCGCCGCGCCGCCGCCGCGCTGGCCGCCGAGCCCGCGATGCCGGACGTCGCGCTGTACAAGAACAACGTCGACGGCAAGGGCCAGTCCTACGGGACCCACGAGAACTACCTCATGGACCGCGACGTGCCCTTCGGGGACGTCGTCCGCTACCTCACGCCCTTCCTCGTCACCCGCCAGGTGTTCACGGGCGCGGGCCGGGTGGGGCTGGGGCAGCGCTCGGAGGTGCCCGGCTTCCAGCTCTCCCAGCGCGCGGACTACATCGAGAACGACGTCGGCCTCGAGACGACCTTCAACCGGCCGATCATCAACACCCGCGACGAGCCGCACGCCGACGCCGCCCGCTACCGGCGCCTGCACGTCATCGTCGGGGACGCCAACCTCCTCGAGGTGGCGACCTGGCTCAAGCTCGCCACCACCTCACTCGTGCTGTGGCTGCTCGAGCAGGACGCCGTGCCGCTGGCCCTGGACGCGATGGCGCTGGACGACGCCGTGGCGGAGACGCGGCTGGTCAGCCACGACACGACCCTCACCCACCGGCTCACGCTCGCCGACGGGCGGCAGATGACGGCGTTGGAGATCCAGCGGGTCTACCTCGACGTCATCCGTGACGCCCTCGGTGACGACGTCGACGCAGAGACTCGCGCCGTCCTCGACCGCTGGGACTCCCTCCTCACCCGGCTGGGGAAGGACCCGATGTCCTGCGCCGCGGAGGTCGAGTGGGTCGCGAAGCTCCGGCTGCTCGAGGGCATGCGCCGGCGCGACGGCATCGGCTGGGACGACCCGCGCCTCGCCGCGCTCGACCTCCAGTGGTCCGACGTGCGCCCCGAGCGCAGCATCTACCAGCGCCTCGCCGCGTCCGGCGCCGTCGAGATCCTCGTCAGCGCGGACGAGGTCGCCGAGGCCGTCCACGCCGCACCGGTGGACACCCGTGCGTGGTTCCGCGGGGAGACGATCCGCCGCTACGGCGCCGGCGTCGCGGCGGCCGGCTGGGAGTCGGTGGTCCTCGACGTGCCCGGTGAGGAGCACCTCGTGCGCCTGCCGATGGCCGAGCCGGCGCGGGGCAGCCGCGAGCACGTGGGGGAGGCGCTGGACGCCAGCGCCGACGTCGCGACGCTCCTCGAGGAGCTGCGCCGCCGCCACGGCTGACGCCTCCCGCCCCTCGCCCGCTCAGCGTTCGTGGGTGGGAGTGAGGCGCCAGGCCACCGTCGGCTTGTACGCTGGCTCCCTCCGACCAGCGTCGTGGGAGTTGCCTTGCCCGAGTCTGCTCGCAAGCGGCGCGTGACGCTGCGCCGGTTCCGCCCCGGTCGAGGGCTGCTGGCGGCGTCCTGGTTGCTGCCCCGGCCGGTTCGACCGCTCCTGGTGTGGGTGGCCCGGCTGACAACGGCCTCGGTCGTCGCCTACCTGCTGACGGTGGGGCTGATCGAGGGGCCCGTCGACCTGACGGGTGCGCTCACCGCTCTCCTGGTGGTGCAGGCGTCGGCGGCGGCGAGTCTGCAGATGGGCGTGGTCCGCGTGGGAGCCGTCCTCACCGGCGTGCTCGTTGCGGTCACGCTGTCCTCGTGGGTGGGCCTGAGCTGGTGGACCCTTGGTGCGGCGGTCGCCCTGGCGCTGCTGCTGGCTGCGGTCCTGCGTCTGGGCGACCAGAGGCTGGAGACAGCGATCAGCGCGATGCTCATCCTGGGCAGCGGGGGACAGGAGATCGCGGCGGAGACCCGCGTGTTCACCACCCTCATCGGTGCGGGCGTGGGGATGGCGTTCAACCTGCTGCTGCCACCGCCCGTTCCCGTCCGGGCCGCGGTGACCGACGTGCGCAACGTGGCGAGCAGGCAGGCTGCATGCCTGCGGGCAGCGGCATCATCGATGAACGAGAGGCCGGTCACCAAGGGCGCGGTGGGTGCCTGGCTGGACGAGGCACGTGTCATCGCCGGGACCGTGGAGCGCGCGGAGGCGGCGATCACCACGGTCACCGACCTGCGCCGGCTCAACCCCCGAGCGATCGGCGCCCCTGAGGTCGAACCGGTCCTGCGGGCGGGCCTCGACTCCCTCGAACGCTCCTTGCTCGCGATTCGCGCCCTCTTCGCGACCATGTTCACCGAGGCTCCTGAGCACGAGACGCCCGACGACGGCTACGGCGAGCAGGTCCGCCCCGCGTTCGCTGTCCTGCTCGGTCATGTCGCGGACTGCCTCGACGCCTTCGGCGCGCTCATCGAGGCCGAGGCGGAGAGCTCTGAGGCAGAGGTCGAGCGGCACCTGACGGAGACGCTGGGCGTCGCGGGCGAGGCGCGGGCCGTCCTCACCGAGCTGCTCCTGGTCGACCCGCGCGAGGAGACCAGCCTCTGGCTGCTGCGCGGCTCGATCCTCTCCGCGGTCGACCAGGTGCTGGGCCCGATGCAGCTGGAGGACCGTGCCCGGCTCCGGATGCAGCGTCAGCCGCGCAAGGCACGCGCGACCGGCCCAGGCAGGGTGCACACCCGTGACATCCTCATGGCGCAGTCAGCCGACCGCCTTCGTTCGCTTGCCGCGCGTCCCGCCCACGTCTCACGCACGGCCCGCCTCGCGCTCCGGCGAGGCACAGACCGGCGCTCGTGGCGGCGTCGGGAGTAGCAGGTGTCGGCGCGCCGCCGCGGCGGCAGCGGCTAGCGCAGGCCGAGGAGGCGTGCGCCGACGGCGTCGTTGACCCGCGTGGGCAGGACCGCGTTCATGGTGACCATCGCCGTCGCCTGTGCCCCGGCCGTGTAACGGGCGCGGGGGCGTCGGGCGGTGAGCGCTCGCTCGACGACCCGGGCGACGACGTCGGGCGGGACGGTCCGCGTCTGGAGCGTGCCGACGAGCTTGAGCATGCCGCTGATGTGCCGGGCGTACAGCTCGCGGTGGGCGCTCGTCATGCCGTCCTCCATGGCGGCGAGCATCGACTGGATCTCGCGCCACGGGCCGGTGTCGGTGGGGCCCGGCTCGACGACGGAGACAGCGATGTGCCAGGGCCGGAGCTCGACCCGAAGCACGTCCGCGAGTGCCTCGAGCGCGGCCTTGGACGCGCAGTAGGCACCTTCCATCGTCACCGGGGCCCGGCCGCCGGTCGAGGAGATGACGACGATCCGGCCGCCCGCGGCGCGGATCCGGGGGAGCGCCGCCTGGGTGACGGCCACCTGCCCGAAGAGGTTGACCTCGAACTGACGGCGGAGGTCGGCGATGGTGACGGCCTCGACGGGGCCCAGCACGCCGATGCCGGCGTTGTTGACCAGCGCGTCCAGCTGCTCCGGCAGCTGGTCGGCCAGCGCGGCGACGTGCGCCTCGTCAGTGATGTCGAGCTGGACCGGCGTGACCCGGCCGTCGACCGCCCCGAGGCGGTCTCGGCCCGCGGCGTCCCGGACGCCGGCGATGACGGTCCACCCGGCACGTGCGAGGCGGACCGTGATGGCCTCCCCGATGCCGCGGCCGGCTCCGGTGACGAGTACTGACGGCATGATGACCGCCTCCCTGGAGGAACGAGTCGCCCGGTGGCGCTCATACTACGTCCGTAGTGCGCTGGTGTCACTACTCCTATAGTGGCGAGATGACGTCGTCCCGTGACCGAGCGCTGGGCGCCGCCATCGAGCTGGTGGGCACCCAGGGGCTCAAGGCGCTGACGCACCGCCGGATCGACGAGCGGGCGCAGCTGCCCCCGGGGTCGACGTCGAACTACTTCCGGACGCGTGGCGCGCTGATCAGCGCGGTCGCCGAGGCGATTCTCGAGCGGGAGCTCGCGGGGATGGGCGCCACGTTCGCCCCGCGGTCGGCGGAGGACCTCATCGAGGCGCTCGTCGCACTCCTCGTCCGCACGACCGAGGACCAGCGGGTCCAGACCACGGCGAGGCTCACCCTCTTCATGGAGGCCAGCCATGACCCGGCGCTGCGCCAGACCCTCGGGGAGGGCCGGGCGGTCCTCGAAGCGGCGCTGAAGGAGGCGCTGGGCACCCTCGGCGCGAGCGATGCCGGCGCGTCCGCCCGAGCCATCATGGCGTGTGCCGAAGGGCTGATCCTGCACCGCGTCGCCCGCCACGACGACGCCGACGTCCGGCCCGTCGTCGAGCTCGTCGTCCGCGCCGCGCTGAGGTGAGCCGCGACCTAGCGGTGGGGCTCGACGCGCAGCAGCTGGGTCCGCGCGACGACCGCGTCCCTGTCGTGAACGTCCGCGAGCCGCTGCCTCTCCGGGGCCCGCATGTACCCGTCGAGCGCGTCCTCGCTCGGCATCTCGATCATCTGCACCTCGAGCGGGTCACCGTCCTCCCGGTCGCTGACGACGTGCCGCGACACGAGGCGGCCACCGTGCTCGGGCAGCAGCGCCAGCACCTCGTCCTCGAAACGGACGAGGTCGCGGTCCCGTCCGGGCCGTTCCCACAGCAGGACGCACAGGTGGATCGACATGGGCGGCATCCTGCCACCGCAGGGCGCCCCCGGGAGCTCCCGAGGGTGAGGTCGTCGGCGACCACGGTCCCCGAGCGGCCGCGTCCCGTCCGCGCGACGGTCCCGCTGCTCGCACCGCTGCCGATGCGAACTAGGATCGACTGGTAGTCGAGAAGGAGGCACACCATGGCCCGTCAGGAGCAGCAGCGCCGCAGCGAGCGCGAGCCGGAGGAGCCGACGCCGCCGCCGCTGCCCGCACCCACCGGGGCGAGCGCGCAGGCGCAGAGCGCCGAGCTCGACGACCTCCTCGGGGAGATCGACTCCGTCCTCGAGACGAATGCCGAGTCCTTCGTGCGCGGGTTCGTGCAGAAGGGCGGGCAGTGAGCCTCGCTCCCCGCATCGTCGGCGTCGAGACCGAGTACGGGATCACCGTCGACGGCGCGCGCCGTCCGGAGAGCGGCCCGCCGATCGGTGCCGACGAGGCCGCGCGGTACCTCTTCCGCAAGGTCGTCGAGTGGGGCCGCTCGTCCAACGTCTTCCTCCGCAACGGCGGCCGGCTCTACCTCGACGTCGGCTCGCACCCCGAGTACGCGACGGCGGAGTGCGACGACGTGCGCGACGTCGTCGTCCAGGACCGTGCCGGTGAGGCGATCCTCAACGACCTCGCCGAGGACGCCACCGCGCGGCTGGCCGAGGACGGCATCGGCGGGCGCGTCCACCTGCTGAAGAACAACGTCGACTCCGAGGGCAACGCCTTCGGCTGCCACGAGAACTACTTGCTGCGCCGGCGCCGCGACTTCCAGCGGACCGTCGATCAGCTGGTCCCCTTCTTCGTCACCCGCCAGATCCTCACCGGGGCCGGTGCTGTGCGCCAGACCACGGGAGGGGCGACGTACTGCTTCTCCCAGCGCTCGGAGCACCTGTGGGACGCGATGAGCTCGGCGACCACCCGGTCCCGCCCGATCATCAACTCCCGCGACGAGCCGCACGGCGATCCCGACCTCTACCGCCGTCTCCACGTCATCTCCGGTGACTCCTCGGTCGCCGAGACGACGACGCTCCTCAAGCTCGGCATGACGGCCCTGCTCCTCGACCTCGTCGAGTCCGGCAAGCGGGTGGACGACCTCCTCCTCACCGACCCGATGCGCGCGATCCGCGACGTCTCGCGCGACCTCACCGCGACCACCCCGCTCGAGCTCGTCTCCGGTCGCCGCCGCAGCGCCCTGGAGATGCAGGAGGAGTACCTCGAGCGGGTGCTCGCCCACACCTCCGGCATGACCCTGCGCCCCGTGGAGCAGCAGGTCCTCGAGCTGTGGGAGCGCGGCCTGCGCGCCCTGCGCACCGGCGACCACTCGCTCGTCGACACCGAGCTCGACTGGGCCATCAAGGAGCGCCTCGTCGAGCGCTACCGCACGAGCAGCGGCGCGGGGCTCGCCGACGTGCGCGTCGAGCGGCTCCTCCTCGCCTACCACGACATCTCGCCCACGGACGGCCTGGCCGAGAAGCTGCGAGCCCGCGGCCTCATGGCGCGCGTGGCCACGGACGAGGAGATCGAGACGGCGCGGACCACGCCGCCGCAGACCACCCGCGCGAAGCTGCGCGGGGACTTCGTCGCCGCCGCGCAGGAGCGCCGCCGCGACCACACCGTCGACTGGGTGCACCTCAAGCTCAATGACGCGTCCCAGCAGACCGTGCTCTGCAAGGACCCGTTCGCGAGCAGCGACGAGCGGGTGGCCGCCCTCATCGCGGCGATGGGGGCCTGAGGTGCTCCGCGTGCGCGCGTTCGTCGCCGCCCTCCTCGCCGTCCTCGTCCTCGCCGGCTGCTCGGAGGAGCCCGAGGCCCCTGTCGAGGAGCCGCCGACCATCGCCGTGACCGGCGCCTTCGGCCGCCCACCCGTCGTGAGCTTCGAGGCGCCGCTGGAGCTGACGGAGGAGGACACCGAGGTGCTCGTCGATGGGGAGGGGCGCGAGCTGCGCGACGGCGGGCCCGCGCTCATCGCCCTGAGCGCCTACGACGGCGACACCGGCGAGCCGCTTCCCGACCGCGGCACCGGCACCGCCCGCACCCTGCTCCTCACCCCCGAGCAGGTCGGCGAGGACGTCCACCCGCTCCTCGTCGGCACCCCCGAGGGCAGCCGCCTCCTCGTCACCCAGCCGGTGAGCAGCGACGACGGCGAGCGGATGCTCGTCCTCGTCATCGACGTCCTCCACACGGTCGCGCAGGGCGAGGAGCTCGAGCCGGAGGAGGGGATGCCCGCCGTCGTGCAGGACAACGACGGCGTCACCATCACCCTGCCCGACGCCGACCCGCCCGCCGCGCTCGAGGTCGACACCGTCATCCGCGGTGACGGCCACCAGGTGGCACCCGGGCAGGCGATCACCGTGCAGTACCAGGCCGTCACCTGGCCCGGCGGGGACATCTACGACTCCACCTGGGCCGACGGCCAGGTCCCGCGCACGATCCTCGTCAACGACACCTTCACCGGCCTGCGCGACGGGCTCGTCGACCAGACGGTCGGCTCCCGCGTGCTCGTCGTCGTCCCCCCGGAGCTGGGCAACGGGACGCAGACGCTCGTCTTCGCCGTCGACATCCTCGCCGCCTCCGACGTCGAGGAGCGGGACGAGGCGACCGACTAGCCGGCTCCTCCTGCGTCGAGCGGGCTGCCGATCCGGAGCAGGTTGCCGCTGCGGTCGACGACTGCCATCTCGCGCATGCCGTGCTCGGTGGACGTCGGCGGGACGACCCGGCTCCCGGTGGCGGGGTCTGCCTGGATGAGCGGTGCCCACGCGCGGTACAGGGCGTCGGCGTCCTCGACGTAGACGTAGCAGCTGCCGGCCGAGGAGAGCGGGTCGACGTCGGGCTGGTGGGCGAAGTGGAGGCGGACGGTGCCGCGCCCGAGGATGAGGTAGTCCCAGCCCTCCTCGCCGAGGCTCTCGAAGCCGAGCGCCGCGTAGAAGGCGAGCGTCTCGCCGAGGTCGCGGCTCGGGAGGATCGGGACGGCGTGCTCCATGGCGGCAACACACTCGTCCCGTCCGGAGCCTGAATCGCAAAGGCCGTGCCTGCGGCGTCCCGGCACGGCAGGCTGTGACCGGCCTGCCATCGATCGGAGGACGACGTGGATCGACCACCGCCCCCTGACGTGCTCGCCGCCTTCGGCGCGACCGCGTCGCCCGAGCCGCTGCCGGGTGGGCAGCACCGCGCGTGGCGGTCGGGCGACGTCGTGCTCAAGCCCCTGGACGTGCCGGAGGAGGAGCTGCGGTGGCGGGCGGCCGTGCTCGCCGAGCTCGACGGCGCTGCCGGCCTGCGCGTGGCACCGCCCGTGCCGTCCGCGGACGGCGGGCTCGTCGTCGGCGGCTGGACGGCGTGGCGTTACGAGCCGGGCGCACCCCCGCGCGCCGACCAGTACGAGGACGTCATCGCCGCCGGCCGCGTCCTCCACGACCACCTGGCCCGCCACCCGCGGCCCGCGTTCCTCGACGGCCGCGACCACCCGTGGGCGGTGGCCGACCGAGTCGCCTGGGGCGAGCAGGACGTGGACGACGACGACGGTCGCCTGCCCCACGTCCGCACCCTCCTCGAGGCGCGACAGCCGGTGGCGCAGCAGGCCCAGCTCGTCCACGGGGACCTCACGGACAACGTCCACCTCCACCCGGAGCTGGCGCCGCTCGTGCTCGACCTCACCCCGTACTGGCGACCACCGTCGTACGCGACCGCGATCGTGGTGGCTGACGCCCTCGTCTTCCGCGGCGCGGGGCTCCACCTGCTCGAGCGGGTCCGCGCCGATGAGGACGAGGACTTCCCGCAGCTGCTCGTGCGGGCCCTGCTGTTCCGTGCGGTGGCCGACCACCTCCTCGCGCCCGACAAGGACGAGGAGTGGCCCGACTGGTTCGGGCCCGTGTCGCGCTACGTCGCGGACATCGTCCGGGGCTGACTCGGCACCGGCGCTGTCAGGGCGAGGCGGCGGCCCTCCGGCACCGGGTCGGAGCGCAGCCGGCCGTAGATGAGGACGTCGACCCGCTCGCCGTCGACGAGGAACTTCGCCCGCTCCCGTCCCTCGAGGACGAAGCCGGCCGCTGCGGCCACCCGGCCGGAGGCGGGGTTGTTCACCCGGTGTCCCAGCTCGAGCCGTTCGCAGCCCCCGGGACCCAGCGCCCAGTCCGCGACCGTCGCCGCGGCCGCGGCGGTCCAGCCACGCCCACGCCAACCGGCGTGCATCCAGTACCAGAACCACCCGTTGTGGTTCGCCTCGTCCAGCATGATGCCGACGGCCCCCACGAGCCGGTCGTCCGCCACGACGGCGAACACGGGCTGTGTGGCATGGCGCGCGACGTACGCCTCCGCGCCCGCGAGGGTCGTGACGTCCCCCTGCCGGGCCATGTCCACGCTCGAGGTGAAGGCGTCGAGGACGGCGGGGGCATCGGTCTGTCGCAGAGGGCGCAGGAGCGGAGGAGGTGCCACGAGCGGAAGGCTACGGCGTGTCGGGGAACAGCTCCCCGTAGAGGGGCACCAGCTGCGGCAGCGTGTTCCCCAGCATGAGGGCGAGGAGGAAGGCCCAGCCGCCGGTGAGCCTGCGCGTGGCCGGCAGGGCGCCGCTCCTCCACAGCGGGACCGGCTCGACGAGCACGAACACCAGCGCGGCGGGCGGCACGGACCAGAGCAGCCAGAACCACGCCCACCGCGTGGCGAGGCGTGGCGCCCTCCCGCCGACGAGGAGGAAGAGGGCCACGAGGGCCCCGATCCCGTGGAGGTTCCACGTGGTCCCGCCGATCGGGTTGTAGCCCATGACCTCGACCCGGGCTCCCGAGCTCTCGGCGGCGCGGATGATCTCGGCACCCTCGTCCACGCGCGGGCCCGTCTCCGTGGAGTAGTCGTAGTAGGCGTAGCCCGGCCGGCCCTCGCCCTCCCACCTCACCGGGTAGCTGCCGCTGCCGATGCCGGCGGTCTCGGGCCGTTCGACCGTCACCTGGGTGACCTCTCCGGCGTCGAGTGCAGCGAGGAGGTCGTCGACCGTCCGGTGTGCGGGTGTCTGGTAGAGAGCGACCCATCCCACGACGATCGAGATGGCCGCGGCGACCCGGACGACGAGCACCCACGTGCGCTGCTGGGCGGTGCCGAGAGCCTCGACGCCGGTCCATGCCGGGTCCGTCAGCTCCGCCTCGCGCCGCCCCATGCCGACACCCTAGCGGCCGGGCACGCCGGTCCGCCGGTGGCGGGTCAGTCCCGGCTCTCGTCGGGATCCGCGGGATCGTCGCCGCCCTTGGACCAGGCGTTCGCCGGGATCGCTCCGAAGGCGGCACCGAAGGCGACGCCCACGCCGATCAGCGCCCAGTTGTCCAGGAGCAGGGAGAGCACGACACCCACGGGCAGGCCGAGGGCGATGCCGATCGCCATCCGGTTGTCGGTCGCCTCGGGCTGGTCGTCGTCGTCCATGTCCGTACCCTGCCACGGCGGGTCAGGCGAGGCTCACCGAGGACTCGAGCTAGCGCGCGGGTCTTGGAGACGCTCAGCGTCCACCCGCCGGGGCCGCCGGTCTCCTCCACGTCTACGCGGTGCCCTGCCGGCGGACGATCTCGGCGATCCACACGGGGGCGTAGGGCGAGGTGCAGTTCGGGGGAGTGGGGTAGTCCTCGAGCACCCGCAGCCGCTCACCGATCGCCACGGCGCGCGCCCTGTGCTCGGCGTGCGTGATACCGATCTGCGCGAGGCACTCGTTCATCGCCCACTGCAGCCGGGCCGGTGCGTCCTTCATCTCGCGCTCGATGACGTCGAGGAGGCCCGGGAGGTCCAGCCCGTCGGGCTGCTTGGTCACGCGGTGGGTCGTCAGTGCCCAGCCCGCGCTCGCCACCACCGGGTCGGGGTCCTCGAGCCAGGCCCGGCGCAGGTCCTCGACGTGAGGGCTCTTGCGCACGACGTAGGACACCAGCCAGTCGTGGACCTTGGGGCTGCGTGCCTCGCGGAGCATCGTGTCGAGCTCGTCCCGCCCGTAGGCCTTGGGCCGGCTCACGAGGACAGCGAGCAGCCGCGCGGCCGTGTCGTCCGTCCGCCACAGTGCCCGCGCCAGGTCCGGCTGGGTCTTGAGCCGCTTGGCGACGGCGCGCAGCTGGCCGAGGTTGACGCCGTGGTCGTCACCGCGCCGCGCGTTGGCCTCGCGCACCCGGGGGTCCTCGAGGGTCGCCAGCTCGGCCATCACGTCGTCCACGGTCACGTCGCTCATCTGCGCCTCCTGCTCGGGTGGCGCCAGCCTAAGCCGTCCGTCGCTCAGCAGGCCCTGACGGTCATGACGGTCCCGCGTCCGGCGCGCTGTCGTCCTCCAGGTAGACGAGACCGTTGCCGTCCGGGTCGGTGAAGGAGAACATGGGCGGCACGCCGTCCATCCGGACGAGCTCCTCGTTGTGGAGCGTCACCCCGGCCTCGCGGATCCTCGCGTGCGCCGCGGCGGCGTCGGGCGTGCCGAGCCGCACGGCCACGGGGATCTCGCTGTCGGGCGGCAGCAGGACGAGGGCGACCGTCGAGCCCGGCGGCACCACCTCGACGTACCTCGCCCCGGGCCAGACCTCGACGTCCGCGACCAGCTCGCAGCCGAGCACCTCGGTGTAGAACCGCAGGGCAGCGTCCTGGTCGGCCACCGGGACCGACACGCTCAGCACTCTCGTCGTCATGCTCATGCCCGATCAGACCGGGACCGAGCACGGAAGTGAGCGCGGGACCTCAGCCCATCGCGGAGGTGAACGCGGCGACGACGTCCGGCCGGCCCTGGACCTCCACCTCGGCGCGCTCACCACGGCCCATGAGGTACAGCGCGAGGTCCACCGGGTCGCCGACGACGGCCACCGAGTCGGCGCCGCGCTTCACCACGGCACGCGGACCGGATGTGCTCACGAGGACCACCCCCACCGGCGACTTCCGCGCCGCCATCCGGCCCATGAGTGCCAGCTGCTTCCACACGGCGTCGCGCATCTCCTCCGGGAGCCGGCGGGGCGGACGCGGGGAGTCCCCGGCACGGCGCAGGTCCTCGTGGTGGACGACGAACTCGATGAGGTTGGCGGCGTCCCCGAGGAAGCGGGTGGGGCGGAGGCCGTCGGTGCCGAGGAGCTCGTCGACGAGCGCCGCGTAGCCGCCCGGCGTGCTCGCCGCGCGCGACACCTGCGACTGGCGCGGCTCCTCGCTGGGCGCCGGCTTCCTCGTCATGTCGAGGGCGATGACCCAGGGCCGGGTCTCGCGCAGGACGAGGTGGGCGAGCAGGTCCTCACTGCGCCAGCCCTCGCACAGGGTCGGTGCGCCCGGCCCGACCTCCCGGAAGGTCGCGGCCAGCGCCTGGCGCTCCGCCTCGCTCCACCTGGCACGTGACACGTGGGTACTCCGTCCGTTCGAGGGTGGCCTCCGAGGGCCGGGTCTCACGCTAGGTGCAGGGCGCGGTCAGCGCACCGCCACGCCCGCGTCGCGCATGGCGGCCTTGACGTCGTGCACCGTGAGCGTGCCGAAGTGGAACACCGAGGCGGCGAGCACCGCGTCGGCCCCCGCCTGCGCGGCCTCGGTGAAGTGCGCGGCGCTGCCGGCGCCGCCGGAGGCGATGAGCGGCACGTTCACCCGGCCGCGGACGGCCGTGAGCATCTCGATGTCGAAGCCGTCCTCGGTGCCGTCCGCGTCGATGGAGTTGAGGAGGATCTCCCCGGCGCCCCGCTCGGCGGCCTCGACGGCCCACGCGACGGCGTCGATCCCGGTGCCGCGGCGCCCGCCGTGGGTGGTGACCTCGTAGCCCGACGGCGTGGTCGCGCCGTCGCGGCAGCGGCGCGCGTCCACGGACAGGACGATGACCTGTCGCCCGAAGCGCTCGGCGACCTCGCTGAGCAGCTCGGGGCGGGCGACGGCGGCCGTGTTGATGCCCACCTTGTCCGCGCCGGCCCGGAGCAGACGGTCGACGTCCTCCACCGCGCGCACCCCGCCGCCCACGGTCAGCGGGACGAAGATCTCCTCGGCGGTGCGCGAGACGACGTCGAGAGTCGTCGCGCGGTCCTCGGTCGAGGCGGACACGTCGAGGAAGGTGATCTCGTCGGCGCCCTCGGCGTCGTAGCGGCGCGCCAGCTCGACGGGGTCACCCGCGTCCCGCAGGTTCTCGAACTTCACGCCCTTGACGACGCGTCCTGCGTCGACGTCCAGGCAGGGGATCACGCGCACGGCCACACTCATCGTTCCTCCAGAATCACGGCTGCGCAGAGCGTATCCGCCCGCGCCCGGCGCCGGCCGGTACCGTTCGCGGGGTGACCCCCCTCGAGTGCGTCCTCGCCCTGCTCCCGGCGAGCCCGACGCCCGAACGGCCCTTCGTCCTGGCCGTCGACGGCCGGTCCGGCTCGGGCAAGACCGGCCTCGCCGCCGCCGTCGCCGAGCGGGTGCCCGGCGCGCAGGTCCTCGCCCTCGAGGACGCCTACCGCGGCTGGCAGGGGCTGCGGGAGGGCGTGGAGGAGATCGCCACCGGCGTGCTCGCCGAGCTGCGCGCCGGACGCGCCGGCACCTACCGCCGCTACGACTGGGTGCGCGGGGAGCTGGGCGGGACGGTGCGGGTGGAGCCCACCGCCGTCGTCGTCCTCGAGGGGTGTGGCGCCGGCTCGCTGCCCTGCGCGCCCTACGTCGACGCGCTCGTGTGGCTCGATGCGCCCGAGCACGAGCGCCACCACCGCGCCATGGCCCGCGACGACGGCACCTGGCTGGACCAGTGGTCGACCTGGGCCGCCCAGGAGAGCGCGCTGCTCGCCGAGCGGGACGCGCGCGCAGCGGCCGACCTGGTCCTCGACACGTCGACGGAGTAGCGGAACGGGCGCGCTCGGCCTCCCGCGTCGATACCCTGGCCCCATGTCCACCGTCGGTGAGAACGCCCTCCTGCCCGCGACCTATGACGCGGTGTGGTCCCTCGTCCTCGTCGCGGTCCTCGTCGCCGTCACGCTCGTCGCCACCGCCGCGATGCGCGCACTGCGGCAGCGCACCGCCGGGGACACGGTGGCCCGGGTGCAGGCGCTGGCGGCGCTCCACGCGTCCGGAGCGATCAGCGACGAGGAGTACGAGAGTCGCCGCGAGCGGCTGCTCGACCAGCTCTGAGCCCCAGAGGGTGCGCCGAGGGGCGCTGTGCGAGGATTGTCCGCGGCCTTCCTGGCCCGATCGCCGTGTGACCTGAGGAGCAGACCGCCGTGCCGGAGACCACCACCCGGACGCGGCGCTTCGAGCCCGGCCCCGGACCGCGGCCCTACCGCCTGCCCGGCGGGACGCTGCGCCGCTCGCTCACCCTCATGGGCCGCGGCATGCGCGACTCCCCGCGCACCTCGACCCTCGCCGTCGCCAGCTCGGTGCTCTACGGGCTCGGCACCGTCGGGTCGGGCCTGCTGCTCGGCCAGGTGACCGACCGCGTCATCACCCCCGCCCTCACCGGCGACGACGTGCCCACCTCCCACATCTGGCTCGCCGGCCTCGGGCTGCTCCTCGTCGGTCTCGTCACCGCCGCCGCGGTCGCCGGGCGGCGCGTGTGGGCCGGCGCCGCCGTCTACGAGATCCAGGCCGCGCACCGGCTGCGCGTCACCCGCCAGTACCTGCGGCTGCCGATGGCCTGGCACCGCCGCCACCCCGCCGGCCGACTCCTGTCCAACGCGAACGCCGACGCCGAGGCGGCCTCGGGCGTCTTCATGCCGCTGCCCTTCGCCATCGGTGTCGCCGTCATGCTCGTCGTCGCGGGCGGCGCGATGCTCGTCGCCGACCCGCTCATGGGCGTGATCGGCGTGTCCGTGCTGCCCGTCGTCGTCCTCGTCAACGCGGTCTTCCGGCGGCAGATGTCCCCGCGCGTGGCCGCCTCCCAGCGGCTGCGGGCCGAGGTCTCCGACGTCGCCCACGAGTCCTTCGAGGCCTCCCTGCTCGTCAAGTCCCTCGGTACCGAGGCGGTCGAGGAAGAGCGCTTCTCCGCGGTCACCAAGCGGCTGCAGGACGCGAACATCGAGATGGGCAAGGTCCGTGCGGTCTTCGACCCCATCATCGAGTTCCTGCCCTCGGTGGCCACCCTCGCCGTCGTGGCCGTCGGCGCCGGGCAGGTCTCCCGTGGCGCGGCCGACACCGGCGACCTCGTGATGATCGCCTACCTCCTCACGCTCATGACCTTCCCGGTGCGCGCCATCGGCTTCGTCCTCGCCGAGCTGCCCCGCTCGACCGTGGGCCACGACCGCCTCTCCTACGTCGTCGACGCGACGGGCTCGATGCCCGAGGGCGGCGGGCGGCTGGACGGGCAGGGCGGGCTCACGCTCGACGTCGAGGACGTCACCCTCGAGGTGCCCGCACGTCTCGTCCCGGGCGAGATGGGCGAGCAGGCCGGTCCCGACAGCGGCGGGACCGTCGCCCTGCTGCGCGACGTGAGCCTGCGGGTGCCCGCGGGCCGGACCGTCGCCGTCGTCGGCCCCACCGGCTCGGGCAAGTCCACGCTCACCACCCTCGTCGCCCGCCTCGTGGACCCCACCGCCGGGCGCGTGCTGCTCGACGGCGTCGACGTCCGCGAGCTCAGCCACGCCGAGCGCACCCGCCAGGTGGCCCTCGTCAGCCAGTCGACGTTCGTCTTCGACGACACCATCCGCGGCAACGTCGCCCTCGACGATGCCGGCGACGTCACCGACGAGGAGGTGTGGGCCGCGCTGCGCACCGCCCGCGCCGAGGGCTTCGTCCGCGCGCTGCCCGCCGGCCTCGACACGGTCGTGGGGGAGCGCGGCGCCACCCTCTCCGGCGGCCAGCGTCAGCGTCTCGCCATCGCGCGCGCCCTCGTGCGCCGCCCCCGCCTGCTCGTCCTGGACGACGCGACGAGCGCCGTCGACCCCGTCGTCGAGCAGGAGATCCTCGCCGGCCTCGGCGCCGGCAGCGGGGTGAGCGTCCTGCTCGTCGCCTACCGCACCGCGACGATCGCACTGGCCGACGAGGTGGTCCACCTCGAGCGCGGCCGGGTGGTCGACGTCGGCACCCACGAGGAGCTCATGGCCCGCGACCCCGGCTACGTCGAGCTCGCCTCGAGCTACGCCCGCCGCAGCGCCGAGCAGGAGGAGGCCCGATGAGCTCGACGATCTCCGCGTCCTCCGAGCTGGGCGTCGTCGCGACCGTCCGCCGCGGCCTGCAGCTGTCCCCGGCGATGCTCCAGGGCATCGGGTGGACCCTCGCGCTGGCGGTGGTGGCGACCGCGGGCCGCGTCGTCGTGCCCGTCGTCATCCAGCAGGTCACCGACAACGCGATCATGGCCGACGACGGACCGGACGTGCCCGTCGTCGTGCGCGTGGCGCTGCTCGCCCTCGCGTTCATCCTCCTCGCCGGGCTCGCCAGCTCCGCCGTCAACATCCGGCTCTTCCGGGCGAGCGAGCGCGGCCTGGCCCAGCTGCGTACGCGCACCTTCCGCCACGTCCACGACCTCTCGGTGCTCACGCAGAACGCCGAGCGGCGCGGCTCGCTCGTCTCGCGCGTCACCAGCGACGTCGACACCGTCTCCCGCTTCGTCCAGTTCGGCGGGCTCCAGCTCATCCTCAACATCGGCCAGCTGCTCATGGCGACGGTCGCGATGCTCGTGTACTCCCCGCTGCTCGCGCTCGTCGTGTGGCTGTGCTTCACGCCGATGTTCGTCCTGGCCCCCCGGGCGCAGCGGATCATCTCCCGCGCTTACGGCGCGGTGCGGGTCAAGGTGGGCGTCATGCTCGGGGCGATCTCCGAGTCGATCGTCGGCGCCGAGACGATCCGGGCCTACGGTGCCTCCGAGCGGACCCAGCGCCGCATCGACGACGCCGTCCAGGACCACCGGGCCGACGCGATCAAGGCGCAGACCTTCACGGCCCTCGCCTTCTCCACCGGCATGGCCTTCTCCGCGCTGGCGCTCGGCGCCACCGTGGTGACCGGGACCTTCCTCGCGCTGAACGGGCACCTCACGCTCGGGCAGCTGCTCGCGTTCCTCTTCCTCGTCCAGATGTTCACCGGGCCGGTCCAGAACGCGACCGAGATGCTCAACGAGCTGCAGAACGCCGTCGCCGGCTGGCGCCGCGTCATCGCCGTCCTCGAGACCCCCCTCGAGATCACCGACCCGGCAGCCCCCACCCCCGGCGGAACCCCCACCCCCGCCGACAGCCGGATCTCGCCCGCCGGCCGGGACGCCGACGGCGGTCGGGCGGCGTCCGTCGAGTTCCGCGACATCCGCTTCGCCTACCCCGGCGGCCCGGAGGTGCTCCACGGCATCAGCCTCACCATCCCGCCGGGCACCTCGGTGGCGATGGTCGGGGAGACCGGCTCGGGCAAGACGACCCTCGGCAAGCTCCTCACCCGGCTCATGGACCCCACGGACGGCCAGGTGCTGCTCGACGGCACCGACCTGCGCGAGCTGCCCCTCGCCACGCTCCGCAGCCGGGTGGTGCTCGTCCCGCAGGAGGGGTTCCTCTTCGACAGCACGATCGCCGAGAACATCGCCTACGGGCGCACGCCCCACCCCCGCGCGGAGGTCGAGGCCGCCGTCTCCGAGCTCGGGCTCACCGACTGGCTCGCCACCCTCACCGACGGTCTCGACACGCACGTCGGGCAGCGCGGGGAGTCGCTGTCGGCCGGGGAGCGGCAGCTCGTCGCCATCGCGCGGGCCTACCTGGCCGACGCGGACCTGCTCGTCCTGGACGAGGCGACCTCCGCCGTCGACCCCGCGACGGAGGGCCGCATCAGTCGGGCGCTGTCGCGCCTGCAGGCGGGCCGCACGTCCGTGGCGATTGCGCACCGGCTCTCGACGGCGGAGGCGGCGGACCTCGTCGTCGTCGTGGACGCGGGGCACGTCGTCGAGGTCGGGCACCACCGCGAGCTCGTCGCCCGCGGCGGTGTCTACGCCCGGATGCACGCGAGCTGGGTCCGCCAGACCCGCTGACCCTGCCGACGTCAGGCGGCCTGGACGACCCAGGTCTCCTCGATCGGCACGCCCGCGTCGCGGACGAGGTTGAACAGCGGGCAGCGGCGCAGGACCTGGGCCTTGAGCTCGCCGAGCTCCTCCTCGGGGACGGCGGTCGTCAGCGTGATGGTGAGGGTGAGCGTCTGGAAGTGCGGGGAGACGTCGGCGGTGCCGGCGAAGCCGCGGATGTCCAGGGTCCCGGTCGCCTCGGTGGCGACGCCGTCGACGGCGATCCCCAGCTCGGCGGCCACCGTCTCGACGACGACCGTCACGCACCCGTCGAGCGCGCCGAGGACGTACTCGATCGGGTTGGCGCCCTCGTCGGTGCCACCCAGCGAGGGCGGCTCGGCGACGACGAAGCCGAACTGGCGGGCCGAGACGGCGGTGGACAGCGAGCCGGCCGAGCGGCCGGTCGCGGTGAAGGACGCGAGCCGGGGCGTCGGGTCGGTGGTCGGCGTGGTGGCGGTGGTCGTGGTCATCGTGCTCTCCCTGTGGTCGGTGCTGGTCCTCGGACGCTAGGAAGCGCCCGCCCCGGCCACCCGCGCGCACCGGCCACTGAGACCCGCGCCCCACCCCGTCCCGCCCGGTGAGACGTCCTTGTCTGGCAAGATCGACGGGTGTCCAGCCTCGATCCCACCATCGCCGCCCGGCTCAAGCGCGACAGCACCGGTCTCGTCTGCGCCGTCGTCCAGGACGACTCCACCGACCAGGTCCTCATGGTCGGGTGGATGGACGACGAGGCCCTCGCCCGCACCCTCACCACCGGCCGCGCCACCTACTGGTCGCGCTCCCGCCAGGAGTACTGGCGCAAGGGCGACACCTCCGGCAACGTCCAGCACGTGCGCTCCGTCGCGCTCGACTGCGACGGCGACGCGCTGCTCGTACGCGTGGAGCAGGTCGGTCCGGCGTGCCACACCGGCACCCGCACGTGCTTCGAGGCGGGCGGCGACCTCGGCGCTGTCGTCGGCGACACCGCCGCGGGGGACCCGGCGTGAGCGCCCCCGAGTGGGGCACGACCTCGCCGGACCTGCCCACCTTCCGCGAGCTCGCCACCGACCGCCGCGTCATCCCGGTCGTCCGCCGGCTCCTCGCCGACGACGTCACGCCCGTGGGCCTGTACCGCCAGCTCGCCGCCGGCCGACCCGGCACCTTCATCCTCGAGTCCGCCGAGCACGGCGCCTGGACCCGGTGGTCCTTCGTCGGCGTCCGGTCCCACGCCACCCTGCTGTCCCGCGGCGGCCGCGCGTCCTGGCTCGGTGAGGTCCCGGTGGGCGTGCCCACCGAGGGCCCGGTCCTCGACGTCCTGCGCGAGACGCTGCGCGTCCTGCACACCCCGGCCCTGCCCGGCCTGCCGCCGCTCACCGGCGGGCTCGTCGGCTCGCTCGGCTGGGACGTCCTGCGCCAGTGGGAGCCGCGGCTGCGCGCCAACGCGCCCACCGAGCTCGACGCCCCCGAGGTCGCGCTGTGCCTCGCCACCGACCTCGCCGCCGTCGACCACTCCGACGGCTCCGTCTGGCTCATCGCCAACGCCGTCAACTTCGACGACACCGACGAGCGGGTCGACCAGGCTCACGCCGACGCCGTCGCCCGGCTCGACGCCATGCAGGCCGCGCTCCTGGAGCCCGTCACCAGCCACGCCGCCGTCACCGCGCCCGACGCGCAGGAAACCGCGGAGCTGCGCTACCGGACCACCCGCGAGGACTTCGAGAGCGGGGTCCAGGCGGCCAAGCAGGCGATCCGGGACGGGGAGGTCTTCCAGCTCGTCCTGTCCCAGCGCGTGGACGTCGACTCCCCGGCCGCCCCGCTCGAGGTCTACCGGGCGCTGCGGACGATCAACCCCAGCCCGTACATGTACTACCTCGAGCTGCCCGACGAGCCGGCCGAGGGGCGATCAGCAAGCTTCGCCGTCGTCGGCTCGAGCCCCGAGACGCTCGTCAAGGTCACCGACGGCACCGTCGTCACCTTCCCGATCGCCGGCTCCCGCCCGCGCGGCGCGCACGCGGAGGAGGACCACGCGCTGGCGGAGGAGCTCCTCGCCGACCCGAAGGAGCGCTCGGAGCACATCATGCTCGTCGACCTCGCCCGCAACGACCTCGTCAAGGTCTGCGAGCCCACCACCGTGGAGGTCGTCGAGCTCATGGAGGTCAAGCGCTACAGCCACATCATGCACATCTCCTCCACGGTGACCGGCCGTCTGCGCGAGACGTCGACGGCGTTGGACAGCCTCGTCGCGACCTTCCCCGCGGGCACGCTCTCCGGCGCGCCCAAGCCGCGTGCCATCGAGCTGATCGACGACCTCGAGCCCGCCCGCCGCGGCATCTACGGCGGCACGATCGGCTACCTCGACTTTGCCGGCGACGCCGACATGGCCATCGCGATCCGCACGGCCTACATCCGCGACGGCGTCGCGAGCGTCCAGGCCGGGGCCGGGATCGTCGCCGACTCCGTGCCGGAGCTCGAGTACGAGGAGTCCCGCAACAAGGCCGCCGCCGCCCTCCGGGCCGTCCAGGTCGCCTCGGCCCTGCAGCCCCTCGCGGAGCAGGGATGACGACGGCGGAGGGCACGACGCGGGGCCGGCCCCCGGTGAGCCGGGGACGCGCCGTCGTCGTCGTCCTCGTCCTCGGAGCCGTCACCTTCGGCCTGGCGCTGCTGCCGTGGGCGAGCGCGACGGTGCCCACGGTGCTCGCCGAGCAGACCGTCACCGTCACCGGCGGGGACGCCGCGCCCGCCACCACCGCCACCGGCCTGGCCGTCCTCGCGACCGCCCTGGCCGTGGCGCTCGGGGGCCGGTGGGTGAGCCGGCTGTGCGCCGTCGCGCTCGTCGCCCTCGGTGCGCTGCTCGCCGCCGCGTCGGTCGGCTTCCTCCTCGACCCCCGGCCCCCGCTCCTCGCGGCCGCCGCCGCGGTCAGCGGTGTGCGCGAGATCTCAGCCGAGCCCTCCACCACCCTCTGGCCCTACCTCGCGGTCGTGGCGGGCGTGCTCGTCGCGGCCTCCGCCGTCCTCGTCCTGCGCGCCGCGAGGACGGCGACGGCGGGCGGGCGGCGCTTCGAGCGCGCACCCGCGGTGGGGGAGCGTCCCCGTCCCACGCCGGACACCGCGGCGCGGGACGAGCGGGTCCGCGCGATGGACGACTGGGACGCGCTCGGGCGGGGCGAGGACCCGACCGAGCCCGAGCACCGATAGGCTGGCCCGCAGACCACGACCGTTTGAGAGGACGCGAACCATGGTGCAAGACGGCACGAGCCGCGACTACGACCTGCCGCCGGTCGCCCCGTTCCACAACGAGGGCAAGACCGTCGCCGGCTGGGTGATGTTCTGGGGCGTGTGCCTGGGTGCGGTGGTCGTCGCCGTGGGCATGATCATGTGGGAGATGTGGGTGCTCGCCGTCGGCGCCGCGCTCCTCGTGCTCGCGCTCGTCGTCAGCGGGGTCCTCAGCGTCATGGGGATGGGGCAGCCGCGGAACCGGGAGAACCCGCCGCAGGGCGGCGAGCACAACTGGTACTCGTGAGCGAGCCCTCCACGGAGGGCAACCGCCACGGCACCTGGTCGCTCACCCTGGGCGTCCTCGGACTTCTCGCGCTGCTCGCGCCGGCGGCGACCGCCGTCGTCCTCCTCGGGACGGTCGTGAGCATCACCGCCGTCGTCCTCGGCGTCAACGGCGTCCTCGCCGCGTCCGGCGGACGGGCGACCAACCGGCCCCAGGCGGTGGCGGGCATCCTGCTCGGGGCTCTTCACAATTGAGGGTGTAGTCGGTGCCTGAAGCCGCCGGTCTCGAGCAGTGATCTGGCGATGTAGTTGGTGAGGTTGCGGAAGCCGAGGGCGGAGCCGCGTAGGTGCTCGAGTCGTCCGTTGATCGCTTCGGTGGGGCCGTTGCTCGTGCCGGGGCGGTCGAAGTAGGCCAGGACGTCGGTGGCGCGTTTCTTCAGGGTGCGTCCCAGGGTTCGGAGTTCGCTGAGCGCGGCGGGAACGCCGGCGCTCAGTGAGGTGATGAGTTCGGTCATGAGTGCTCGGCCGGTCGCGCGGTCCGGGGCGCGGTAGGCGGTGATCATCTGCTGGTAGACGCCCCAGGTGGCCTCGACCTGGACGTGCTCCTCGACGGCGAACAGCGCCTTGAGCCGGGACTGCTGCTTCTCGGTGAGCAGCTCGGCGCCGGTGTGCAGGGTGCGAAGAGCGCGGTAGAGCGGATCGGCAGCCCGTCCTCGGTGGCCGTGGAGCTCTTGCTGGACGCGGCGGCGGCAGCGGTCCATCGCGTCGCCGGCCAGGCGCACGACGTGGAAGGGATCCATCACCGCCATGGCCTCGGGCAGTTCCTCGGTGGTGGCGGTCTTGAACCCGGTGAAGCCGTCCATCGCCACCACCTCCACGCCCTGGCGCCAGGTCTCGCCGCGATCCTTCAGCCACTGCTTGAAGGCTTGCTTGGATCGGCCCGGGACCATGTCCAGCAGCCGCGAAGGGCCAGTTCCCTCGCGGATCGGGGTGAGGTCGATGATGACGGTGACGTACTTGTCCCCGCGGCGGGTGTGGCGCCACACGTGCTCATCGACGCCCACGACCCTCACGCCGTCGAACCGGTCCGGATCGCTGAGGAGCAGGCGCCTGCCCTCGGCCAGGACCGCGGCGTTCGCGGTGTTCCACGACACGCCCAGGCCCTCGGCCACGCGCGCGACCGTCAGGTGCTGGCACACGATCGCCTCCAGGGCCCAGCGCAGCCCGCCGCGGGAGATCGCCGCCCGCGGCTCGGCCGCTGCGGTGGTGTCCTGACGCCACACGTGCCCGCACCCGGTGCACCGGTAGCGGCGCACGGTGATCAGCAGCGTGGTGGGGCGCCAGCCCAGCGGCTCGTGCGCCAGCTGCCGGGTGACGGTGTCGCGCGGCACGCCCTCGCAGCCGCACCGTCGACACCACTCGTCGGCCGCAGTGACTCGGCAGGCGAGCACCGCGCGGTCGGGCTCGAGCAGCTGGCCGATGACCTCCAAGCCGAGGTCGTCCAGGCGGGCGAACGTGGTCAGGTCAGGGCGCGTGAAGGTAGCGTCGAGCATGTCGAGGTCTTTCGGGTGGCTGGCGTAGGAACCTCCATCATCGGAAGACCTCGACCTCTACCCAGCGACCGACGCGCCCACTACCTCTACACCCTCATCTGCGATGAGCCCTGCTCGGGACCGTCGGGTCGCTGCTGTGGCTGCTCGCCGTCGTCGGCATGGTCGTCGGCGTGTAGCACCCGCCCGCCAGCCGGACGGTGGGCTGGCGAGTGTCCCGTGGCACCTACGATGAAGGTTGGAACCAGGGGAGGGAGACACCGTGACGGTCCTGGAAGACATCGTTGCCGGGGTTCGTGAGGACCTTGCCGAGCGTGAGGCGCGCGTGCCGCTCGACGCGCTCAAGGAGCGTGCCCAGCAGCAGCCGGGCGCCAAGGACGCAGTCGCGGCGCTGCGCGGCGGCGAGGCGGCCGTCACGGTCATCGCCGAGGTCAAGCGCTCCAGCCCCTCCAAGGGCGCACTCGCCGACATCGCCGACCCCGCCGGGCTGGCCGTGGACTACGAGGCCGGGGGCGCCAGCGCCATCTCCGTCCTCACCGAGCGCCGCCGCTTCGGCGGCTCCCTCGAGGACCTCGCCGCCGTGCGCGCCCGGGTGGACGTGCCCGTCCTGCGCAAGGACTTCGTCGTTACGCCCTACCAGGTGTGGGAGGCCCGGGCCTACGGCGCGGACCTCGTCCTCCTCATCGTCGCGGCCCTCGAGCAGACGGTGCTCACCTCGCTCGTCGAGCGCGTCCACTCCCTCGGGATGACCGCCCTCGTCGAGGCGCACGACCGCGAGGAGGCCAGGCGCGCGGTCGACGCCGGCGCGCAGGTGGTCGGGATCAACGCCCGCAACCTCCACACCCTCGAGGTCGACCGCTCCGTCTTCGGCAACGTCGTCGACGTCGTCCCCGAGGGCCTGATCCGGGTTGCCGAGTCCGGCGTCCGCGGCCCCCACGACGTCCTCGACTACGCCCGCGCCGGTGCGGACGTCGTCCTCGTCGGCGAGGCGCTCGTCACCCAGGGCACCCCCCGCCAGGCCGTGGCCGACATGGTCGCCGCCGGCGCCCACCCGGCCCTCCGGTCGGTGCGCAAGTGAGCCTGAGCCAGGCCGAGGGGCCCTACTTCGGTCGCTTCGGCGGACGCTTCGTCGCCGAGGCGTTGGTCGCCGCGCTCGACGAGCTCGACGTCGCGTGGCGCGAGCTGCGCGAGGACCCGGCCTTCCAGGCGGAGCTGAACGAGCTGCACCGCACCTACACCGGGCGCCCGAGCATCATCACCGAGGTGCCGCGCTTCGCCCAGCATGCCGGCGGCGCGCGGGTCATCCTCAAGCGCGAGGACCTCAACCACACCGGGTCCCACAAGATCAACAACGTCCTCGGGCAGGCGCTGCTCACCCGCAAGCTCGGCAAGAAGCGCGTCATCGCCGAGACCGGTGCCGGCCAGCACGGTGTCGCGACCGCCACCGCGGCGGCGCTGCTCGGCCTGGAGTGCGTCATCTACATGGGCGAGGAGGACGTGCGCCGCCAGGCGCTCAACGTCGCGCGCATGGAGCTGCTCGGCACCACCGTCGTGCCCGTCTCCAGCGGCTCGCGCACCCTCAAGGACGCCATCAACGAGGCCTTCCGCGACTGGGTGACGAACGTCGAGACGACGAACTACGTCTTCGGCACCGCCGCCGGGCCCCACCCCTTCCCGGGGCTGGTCCGCGACCTGCAGAAGATCATCGGCGAGGAGGCGCGGGAGCAGGTGCTCGAGCTCACCGGCTCCCTGCCCGACGCCGTCGTCGCCTGCGTCGGTGGCGGGTCCAACGCCATCGGCATCTTCAACGCCTTCCTCGACGACGACGGCGTGCGCCTGGTCGGCTGCGAGGCGGCCGGTGACGGCGTGGAGACGGGCCGTCACGCCTCCTCCATCACCGCCGGCACGCCCGGCGTGCTCCACGGCGCGCACACCTTCCTCCTCCAGGACGAGGACGGGCAGACGGTGGAGTCGCACTCGATCTCCGCCGGGCTCGACTACCCCGGCGTGGGCCCTGAGCACGCGTGGCTCGCCGAGGCCGGCCGCGCCGACTACGTCCCCATCGACGACGCCTCCGCGATGGAGGCCTTCCGCCTGCTGTGCCGCACCGAGGGCATCATCCCGGCCATCGAGAGCGCGCACGCGCTGGCCGGGGCCATCCAGATCGGCAAGGCCGCGGCGGACGCCGGCGAGCCCGCCCCCACCATCCTCGTCAACCTCTCCGGTCGCGGGGACAAGGACGTGGAGACGGCGGCGGCGTGGTTCGGGCTGCTCGACGACGAGTCGGCAGCGAAGCCGCAGGACGAGGCGAAGACCGGCTCCGTGGACGGCGCCGGCTACGAGGCGACGGGCAGCGTGGAGAACTGATGGACCAGCAGACGACCTCCCGCCGCGGCTCCGCCGCGGCCATCGACGCCGCCCTCGCCGAGGACCGCAAGGGCCTGGTCATCTACCTGCCCGTGGGCTTCCCGACCGTCGACCGGTCGGTCGCCGCCGCACGGACCGCCGTCGCCGCCGGGGCCGACGTCGTCGAGCTCGGGCTGCCCTACTCCGACCCGGGCATGGACGGGGAGGTCATCCAGCACGCGACCACCCAGGCGCTGGCGCAGGGCACGCGGATCACCGACGTGCTGCGCGCCGTCGAGGAGGTCGCCGAGACCGGCGCCGCCGTCCTCGTCATGACGTACTACAACCCGGTGCTGCGCTACGGCGTCGAGCGCTTCGCGCGCGACCTCGCCAGCGCGGGTGGCGCCGGGCTCATCACGCCCGACCTCATCCCCGACGAGGCCGGCCACTGGGTCGCGGCCGCCGACGAGCACGACCTCGACAAGGTCTTCCTCGTCGCCCCCAGCTCCACGGACGAGCGTCTGGCGATGACGGCCGAGGCCTCCCGCGGCTTCGTCTACGCGGCCTCGACCATGGGCGTCACCGGGGTGCGGTCCGCCGTGGACACCCACGCCCGCGAGCTGGTTGCCCGCACCCGCGCCGCCGGCGCGCAGCGGGTCTGCGTGGGCCTGGGCGTCTCGACGGGGGAGCAGGCCGCGGAGGTCGCCGAGTACGCCGACGGCGTCATCGTCGGCTCCGCGCTCGTGCGCACCCTGCAGGACCCCGACGAGAAGGCGGCCCTCTCGGCCCTCGGCACCCTCGTCGAGGACCTCGCCGCCGGCGTCCGCCGCTAACCCGCCCCCCGGCCCCCGGCTCCCGCGCCGACAGCTGGATCCCGCCCGTCCCCGCCGCCCCCCTCCGGCGCCGACAGCTGACCTGTTACCCACCCCCGCCCCGTCAGCGCCCTCTTCCGGCGCCGACAGCTGACTTGTTACCCGTCCTCGCCCCGTCAGCGCCCTCCTCCCGCGCCGACAGCTGACTTGCTACCCGTCCCCGCCCCGTCAGCGCCCTCCTCCCGCGCCGACAGCTGGATCTCGCCCGCCCCGCGGTGACCCCTCCGGCGCCGACAGCTGACTTGTTACCCACCCCCGCCGCTGACCGCTGAGCTGTTCGCGACACCCAGCCCACGGCGTCGGGAATCGGCCCAAGCCGGGCACGTTACGCTGCCCGGGTGCTGATCCTCCCCGCATCGATCCCGAGCCCCTCCCAGGCCGAGTGGTTCCTCGGGCCGTTCCCGCTGCGGGCCTACGCCCTCGCCATCGGGCTCGGCATCGTCGCCGCCTGGTGGATCCTGGACCGCCGCTACACCGCCAAGGGCGGTCCGCGCGACACCGCCATCGACGTCGCGCTGTGGATGGTGCTCTTCGGGATCGTCGGCGCCCGGATCTACCACGTCATCTCCTCCCCGGACGCCTACTTCGGCGAGAACGGGAACCCCGCCCGGATCATCGAGATCTGGAACGGCGGCTTGGGGATCTGGGGTGCGATCGCCGGCGGCGCCGTCGGGGCAGCCATCGCGATGCGTCGCCGCGGCCTGCGTCTGGCGCCCTTCGCCGACGCCCTGGCCCCCGGCCTCCTCGTCGCGCAGGCGATCGGCCGCCTGGGCAACTACTTCAACCAGGAGCTCTACGGCGCGCCCACCACCCTGCCGTGGGGCCTGGAGATCGACGCCGCCCACCGCGTGGCCGGCTACACCGACCCCAACCTCCTCTTCCACCCCACCTTCCTCTACGAGATGGTGTGGAACCTCGCGATGGTCGGCGTGCTCCTGTGGGCCGAGCGCCGCTTCCGCCTGCGCCACGGCCGCGTCATGTGGCTCTACGTCATGCTCTACACGCTCGGCCGCGTGTGGATCGAGTACCTGCGCATCGACACCGCCGAGACCGTGCTTGGTGTGCGCCTCAACGTGTGGACCTCCGTCCTCGTCTTCCTCCTCGCCCTGGCGATCTTCGTCCGCATCGGGCGGCGTACCCGCGGGCAGGAGGAGGAGATCTGGCTCCCCGGCCACGCTCCCGCTGAGGAGGGGACCGACGCCGTCGAGAACGACGACGCCACAAGCGCCGAGGGCGACGACGACGACGCCACCACCGGCGACGGCGACGACGACGCGACGCCGGCCCCCGCCGAGGACCGCCGCGGCGAGGGCTGAGGCGTCCCGCGTCAGCTGAAGGTGCTGCCCACCTTGCGTCCGATCGCGAGGTGACCGCCGAGGGCGCCACCCGCGCCCATCGCGAGGGTGCCGAGCGTGCTCAGCGTCAGCCCCGCCTTCTCGCGCCCCGAGCGCCGCGCCAGCCAGGAGCTGGCGAACATCACGGCGGCGGCACCGTTCGCGGCCGCGTGCACGACGCCGGTGCGCCGGTCCTCGCGCTTGCCCGTCCGCGCCCACTCGGCCCAGCCCGTCACCGCCGTCGGGACGGCCGCGAGGACGCCCAGGCCCACGAGCCGGCGGGCGGCGTCGCGCGAGGTCGGCATCGTGAGGTCGAGGACCACCGAGCTGGTCCACAGCCCGATCGGCAGGTCGGTGAGGATGGGGTGCAGCGCGTGCCCGAGCTGCTTGCCGAGCAGGAGGTCACGGCGCCCCGGCGAGGCAATGAGCTGCTGTGCCGGGCCGGACAGGCGGGAGACCAGGCCGTCCAGTCGCTCATCCTTCTCGATGACGGCCGCCAGGCGGGCTCCGAGGGACTCGCTCAACGGTCGGCCCCCGTCGCGGCGGTGCGGTAGGGGAGCAGGGCCACGAGCAGACCACCGATGACAGAGGCGAGGTGCAGCCAGTTGTCGGCCCAGTTGATGTTGAGGAAGTTCGCGTCCGCGTTGTCGACGACGAACAGGCCGTAGACGAAGGCGGCGCCGTAGCCGATGACGAGCAGCCAGCCGAAGGTGCGGGCACCGCTCGCCGTACGCCACAGGACGACGCCGAGGAGCCCGATGAGGAGGTGGACGACGTTGTGCGCGGGGTTGATGGCGAAGCCGAGCAAGGTCTGGCTGTGGTCGTGCTCGGTCCAGCCGTCGAATCCGGTGACGGCGAAGCCGGCGATGCCGACGACGAGGTAGACCGCTCCGATGAGGAGCGCGAGCCACTGGTGGGTCCCGCGCCGCGGTGCGGGGCTTCGGGTGTTGGACATGTCATCCTCCAGCACTGGTCGGGTGCCGCCATGATCGTGGTCGAGGCCACGGGGCGCATCCCGGGCCAGCGGATGCCGCAGCGGCCCGCCCCCGTGAGAATCGCCCCATGGCTACCTCCCCCCACATGGCCGGCGACGCCGAGCAGCTCGCCAAGACCGTCTCCGAGCGCGCGAGCGAGCGCGGCGTCACCGTCGCCACCGCCGAGTCCCTCACGAGCGGACAGATCGCCGTCCACCTCGGCGCCGCACCCAACGCCGGCAGCTGGTTCTCCGGCGGGGCCGTCACCTACACGGTCGAGGCCAAGCAGAAGGCGCTCGGCGTCCCCGACATCCCCGTCATCAGCGAGGAGTGCGCCCGGGCGATGGCCGAGGGTGCCGCGCGTGTGCTGGGGGCGGACTGCGCCGTCGGGGTCACCGGCGTCGGCGGGCCGGACCGCCAGGAGGACCAGCCGGTGGGCACGGTGTTCATCGCGATCCACACGCCCGCGGGCACGACCTGCGAGGAGCACCACTTCGACGGCGACCCGCAGGAGATCCTCGACGCGACGACGACGCGCGCGCTCGAGCTCCTGGGCGCCGGCCTGGAGGACGCGGGGTAACAAGTGAGCTGTCGGCGCGTCGGGGTGGGCGGGATCCGGCTGTCGGCGCGTCGGGGTGGGCGGGATCCGGCTGTCGGCGCGTCGGGGTGGGCGGGATCCGGCTGTCGGCGCGTCG
>NZ_JACSPO010000003.1:196673-264350 GCF_014837105.1 Oceanitalea stevensii
GGGTGGGCGGGATCCAGCTGTCGGCGCTGGGTTGAGGGCCCGCTTGTCTGTGAGGTGGGTCGCACCTGCGGTCTGGCGTGAGACACGCGGCGGGGCGGGGGAGCGGCGCCGCTAGCATGGGCCGCGATCTGCCCGTCCTTTAAAGACCCGTCCTGTGAGGCGGGGAAGGAGCAAGCCAGATGTCTCTCGGCCCTGTCGTACCCGTGCTCGGTCCCCCGGAGATCACCCGGGCGTTGACCCGCATCTCCCACGAGATCCTCGAGCGCACCGACCCGGAGGACCGTCTCGTCCTCCTCGGCATCCCCACGCGCGGCGCCCCGCTCGCCCAGCGGCTGCACGAGCGCGTGCTCGCCGCCGGCGGCAGCGCGGAGCTCGGCACGCTCGACGTCACGATGTACCGCGACGACCTGCGCTCCCAGCCCACCCGCACGCTCCTGCGCACCGAGGTGCCGCCCGGCGGGATCGACGGCGCCACCGTCGTCCTCGTCGACGACGTCCTCTACTCCGGGCGCACGATCCGCGCTGCCCTCGACGCCATCAACGACCTCGGCCGCCCGGCCCGGGTCCAGCTCGCCGTCCTCGTCGACCGCGGGCACCGCGAGCTGCCCATCCGCGCGGACTACGTCGGCAAGAACCTGCCGACCTCGCGTCACGAGCGGGTGCAGGTCACCCTCGCGGACGTCGACGGCGGCGATGACGCCGTCACCATCGTCAAGCCGGCCGAGGGGGAGGAGCGATGAGGCACCTGCTCTCCGCCGCCGACCTCGACCGGGACGCGGCCGTCGCGCTCCTCGACACCGCCGAGGAGATGGCCGTCACCCAGTCCCGGGAGATCCGCAAGCTCCCCACGCTGCGTGGCCGCACCGTCGTCAACCTCTTCTTCGAGGACTCCACCCGCACCCGGATCTCCTTCGAGGCCGCCGCCAAGCGGCTCTCGGCCGACGTCATCAACTTCGCCGCCAAGGGCTCGAGCGTCTCCAAGGGCGAGTCCCTCAAGGACACCGCCCAGACCCTCCAGGCCATGGGCGCGGACGCCGTCGTCATCCGCCACAGCGCCTCCGGTGCCCCGCACCGGCTGGCCCACTCCGGCTGGATCGACGTGCCCGTCGTCAACGCCGGCGACGGCACCCACCAGCACCCCACCCAGGCGCTCCTGGACGCGTACACGGTCCGTCGCCACCTCGCGGCCGACGACGGCGACTCCCGCGGCCGCGACCTCACCGGTCTGCGCGTGGTCGTCGTGGGCGACGTCCTCCACTCGCGGGTGGCGCGCTCGAACGTCGACCTCCTCACGACGCTCGGTGCGCAGGTCACGCTCGTCGCCCCGCCCACCCTGGTCCCGGTGGGCGCCCACGCCTGGCCGGCGGAGGTCGAGTACGACCTCGACGCCGCCCTCGCCACCGGCCCGGACGCCGTCATGATGCTGCGCGTCCAGCGGGAGCGGATGTCGAGCTCCGGCGGCGGGTTCTTCCCCTCCCCGCAGGAGTACCACCGCCGTTACGGCCTCACCGGTGCCCGCCTCGCGCGCCTGCCCGAGCACGCGATCGTCATGCACCCCGGCCCGATGAACCGCGGCCTGGAGATCTCCGCCGAGGCCGCCGACAGCCCCCGCTCGACGATCGTCGAGCAGGTCGCCAACGGCGTCTCCGTGCGCATGGCGGTCCTCTACCACCTCCTCGCCGGCGCGCCGGCGCCCACGACGACGCAGGGAGCACCCGCGTGACCAGCCACCTCATCCGGGGCGCCGCGCCCCTGGGCGCCGAGCCCACCGACCTCCTCCTCGCCGACGGCGTCATCACCGCCACCGGCGCCGACGCCGCCGCCCAGGCGGGCAGCGACGCCCACGTCGTCGACGCGGACGGTCTCGTCGCCCTGCCCGGGCTCGTCGACCTCCACACCCACCTGCGCGAGCCCGGCCGCGAGGACGCCGAGACCGTGTGGTCCGGCACCCGCGCCGCCGCGCTCGGCGGCTTCACCGCCGTCCACGCGATGGCCAACACCCAGCCCGTCGCCGACACCGCCGGCGTCGTCGAGCAGGTGTGGCGGCTGGGCCGCGAGGCCGGCTGGGCCGACGTCCTGCCCGTCGGCGCCGTCACGGTCGGGCTCAAGGGCGAGCAGCTCGCCGAGCTCGGCGCCATGGCCGCCTCCCAGGCCCGCGTGCGGGTCTTCTCCGACGACGGCCTGTGCGTGTGGGACCCGGTCCTCATGCGCCGGGCGCTGGAGTACGTCAAGGCCTTCGACGGCGTCATCGCCCAGCACGCCCAGGAGCCCCGCCTCACCGCGGGCGCCCAGATGAACGAGGGCGTCGTGTCCTCCGAGCTCGGGCTCACCGGCTGGCCGGCCGTCGCGGAGGAGGCGATCATCGCCCGTGACGTCCTCCTCGCCGAGCACGTCGGCTCCCGGGTGCACATCTGCCACCTGTCGACCGCCGGGTCCGTCGAGATCGTCCGCTGGGCCAAGGCCCGCGGCATCGACGTCACCGCCGAGGTGACCCCCCACCACCTGCTCCTCACCGACGAGCTCGCCCGCAGCTACAACCCGGTCTACAAGGTCAACCCGCCGCTGCGCACGCAGGAGGACGTCCTCGCCCTGCGCGCCGCGCTGGCCGACGGGACGATCGACATCGTCGCCACCGACCACGCCCCCCACCCCGTGGAGGCGAAGGACTGCGAGTGGGCCGACGCCGCCTTCGGCATGACCGGCCTGGAGACCGCGCTGCCCGTCGTCGTCGAGACGATGGTCGAGCCCGGCCTGCTCGACTGGGCCGGCGTCGCGCGCGTGCTGTCGACGACACCCGCCCGGATCGGGCGCGTCGAGGGGCACGGGCGACCCATCGCCGTCGGGGAGCCCGCCAACCTCACCCTTGTGGACCCGGCCGCCCGCGTCGTCGTCGACGGCGCCCACCAGGCGACCACCAGCCGCAACACCCCGTTCCAGGGCCGTACCCTTCCAGGGCGCGTCGTGGCCACGTTCCTCCGCGGGCGTGCGACCGTGCTCGACGCCCAGCCCGTCGCCAGCACCACAGGAGGAACCCGTTGAGGAACCAGCGTGAGGACGCCCTGCTCGTCCTCGAGGACGGCTACGTCCTGTCCGGGCAGGCCTACGCCGCCGAGGGCCGCACGGTCGGGGAGATCGTCTTCGCGACGGCGATGACCGGCTACCAGGAGACGGTCACCGACCCGTCCTACCACCGGCAGATCGTCACGATGACCGCCCCGCACATCGGCAACACGGGCGCCAACGACGAGGACCCGGAGTCCACCCGCATCTGGGTGGCCGGGCTCGTCGTGCGCGAGCCGGCGCGGCGCGCCTCGAGCTGGCGCTCGACCCGCGAGTTCGAGGACGAGCTGCGCGAGCAGGGCGTCGTCGGCATCTGCCACCTCGACACCCGCGCCCTCACCCGCCACCTGCGCGACCGTGGCGTCATGCGCGCCGGCATCTTCTCCGGCTCCGCGCTGCCCGCCGGTGCGATGGGGCGCGACTCCTCCGCGATCAGCGTCCTCGTCGACCTCGTCCGCCAGGCGCCCGCGATGAGCGGCGCCGCGCTCGCCGGTGAGGTCTCCACCCAGGAGCGCTACGTCGTCGAGCCCACCGGCGAGTTCGCCGGCAAGGAGCCGCTCGCCGAGATCGTCGCCGTCGACCTCGGGATCAAGGCGCGCACCCCCGCCCAGCTCGCCGAGCGCGGCGCGCGCGTGCACGTCGTCCCGCAGCAGACCACCCTCGCGGAGATCGTCGCCCTCGAGCCCGACGGCGTCTTCTTCTCCAACGGCCCGGGCGACCCGGGCAGCGCGGACCACGAGGTCGAGGTGCTGCGCGGGGTCCTGGCCCAGGGGCTCCCCTTCTTCGGGATCTGCTTCGGCAACCAGCTCCTCGGCCGCGCCCTCGGCTACGGCACGTACAAGCTCGACTACGGCCACCGCGGCGTCAACCAGCCCGTGCTCGACCGCGCCACCGGCAAGGTCGAGATCACCGCGCACAACCACGGCTTCGCCGTCGACGTGCCCGTGGGGGAGGAGAGCCTCGCGCCCTACGACGACGGCCGCTTCGGCCGCGTGGAGGTCTCCCACATCAGCCTCAACGACGGCGTCGTCGAGGGCCTGCGCGCCCTGGACATCCCCGCGTTCTCCGTCCAGTACCACCCCGAGGCGGCCGCCGGCCCGCACGACGCCGCCCACCTGTTCGACCGCTTCCTCGAGCTCGTCGCCGCCCGGCGGCAGGCGCGCTCCCAGACGACCGGAGAGGACGCCTGATGCCGCGTCGTACCGACCTGCGTTCCGTTCTCGTCATCGGCTCCGGGCCGATCGTCATCGGGCAGGCCGCCGAGTTCGACTACTCCGGCACCCAGGCCTGCCGGGTGCTGCGCGAGGAGGGCCTGCGCGTCATCCTCGTCAACTCCAACCCGGCGACGATCATGACCGACCCGGAGATCGCCGACGCCACCTACGTCGAGCCGATCACCCCCGAGGTCGTCGCGACGATCATCGCCAAGGAGCGCCCCGACGCACTCCTGCCCACCCTCGGTGGGCAGACGGCCCTCAACACCGCGATCGCGCTGGACGAGGCCGGGGTGCTGGCCGAGTACGACGTCGAGCTCATCGGCGCGTCCGTCGCCTCCATCCACGCGGCGGAGGACCGTCAGGCCTTCAAGGAGATCGTCGAGCAGTGCGGGGCCAGCTCGGCGCGCTCGACGATCTGCCACTCGATGGAGGAGTGCTACGCCGCCGCGGAGGAGCTGGGCTACCCGCTCGTCGTGCGCCCGTCCTTCACCATGGGTGGCCTCGGCTCGGGCCTCGCGTACAACCCCGAGGACCTCGAGCGGATCGCCGGTGCCGGCCTGCACTACTCGCCGACCACCGAGGTCCTCCTCGAGGAGTCGATCCTCGGGTGGAAGGAGTTCGAGCTCGAGCTCATCCGCGACAAGGCCGACAACGTCATCGTCGTGTGCTCGATCGAGAACGTCGACCCCGTGGGCGTCCACACCGGTGACTCGATCACCGTCGCCCCGGCGATGACGCTCACCGACCGCGAGTTCCAGAAGATGCGCGACATCGGCATCGCGATCATCCGCGCCGTGGGCGTGGACACCGGTGGCTGCAACGTCCAGTTCGCCGTCGAGCCGGACACCGGCCGCATCGTCGTCATCGAGATGAACCCGCGCGTCTCGCGCTCCTCCGCGCTGGCCTCCAAGGCCACCGGCTTCCCGATCGCCAAGATCGCCGCGCGCCTGGCCGTGGGCTACACGCTCGAGGAGATCCCCAACGACATCACGAAGACCACCCCGGCCTCCTTCGAGCCGGCGCTGGACTACGTCGTCGTCAAGGTCCCGCGCTTCGCCTTCGAGAAGTTCCCCGCCGCCGACCCCGTCCTCACCACCACCATGAAGTCGGTGGGCGAGGCGATGGCGCTGGGCCGCAGCTACACCGAGGCCCTCCAGAAGGCGATGCGCTCGATCGACGCCAAGGGCAGCGTCTTCCACTGGCAGGGCGAGGCACCCGACGCCGAGCAGACCGCCGCGCTCCTCGAGACCGTGCGGGTCCCCACGACGGAGCGCCTCGTCCAGGTGCAGCAGGCCATCCGTGGTGGCGCGACCGTCGAGCAGCTCTTCGAGGCCACCTCCATCGACCCGTGGTTCCTCGACCAGATGGTGCTCCTCGACGAGGTGGCCGCCGAGCTGCGCGAGGCGCCGGCGCTCACCCCCGAGCTGCTCGCCGAGGCCAAGCGCCACGGCTTCTCCGACGTCCAGGTCGGCCAGCTGCGCGGCCTGTCGGAGGACACCGTCCGCGAGGTGCGCCACGCCTACGGACTGCGCCCCGTCTACAAGACGGTCGACACCTGCGCCGCGGAGTTCGCCGCCCAGACCCCCTACCACTACTCCTCCTACGACGAGGAGACGGAGGTCGAGCCGCGCGAGCGTCCCGCCGTCATCATCCTCGGCTCGGGACCGAACCGGATCGGCCAGGGCATCGAGTTCGACTACTCGTGCGTCCACGCCACCATGGCGCTGGCCGAGCAGTTCGAGACCGTCATGGTCAACTGCAACCCGGAGACGGTCTCCACCGACTACGACATCTCCGACCGGCTCTACTTCGAGCCGCTCACCTTCGAGGACGTCCTCGAGGTCTACCACGCCGAGCTCGCCGTCGGCCCGGTGGCCGGCGTCGTCGTCCAGCTCGGTGGCCAGACCCCGCTCGGCCTGGCCCAGCGCCTCGCCGACGCCGGCGTGCCGATCCTCGGCACCCCGCCCGAGGCCATCGACGCCGCCGAGGACCGCGGCCGCTTCGGCGCCGTCCTCGCCGCCGCCGGCCTGCCCGCCCCCGCCTTCGGCACCGCGACGACGCTCGCGCAGGCCGAGGTGGTGGCCGAGGGCATCGGCTACCCGGTGCTCGTGCGCCCCTCGTACGTGCTCGGTGGGCGCGGGATGGAGATCGTCTACGACGTCGAGCAGCTGCGTGACTACGCGGAGCGTGCCGGCATCGGCGCGACCACCGGCCCACTCCTCATCGACCGCTTCCTCGACGACGCGACCGAGATCGACGTCGACGCCATCTACGACGGCACCGAGCTCTTCCTCGGCGGCGTCATGGAGCACATCGAGGAGGCCGGCATCCACTCCGGCGACTCCGCCTGCGTGCTGCCGCCGGTGACGATCTCCGAGCGGGAGATCGCCCGGATCGCCGAGTCCACCCGCGCCATCGCCGACGGCGTGGGCGTGCGCGGGCTCATCAACATCCAGTTCGCGCTCGTCTCCGACGTCCTCTACGTCATCGAGGCCAACCCGCGCGCCTCGCGCACGGTGCCCTTCGTCGCCAAGGCCACCGGCGTGCCGCTGGCCAAGGCCGCCTCGCTCGTCATGGCCGGGGCGACGATCGCCGAGCTGCGCGAGCGGGGGATCCTGCCCGAGCACGACGCGACGCGCCTCGACCTCGACGCGCCGATCGCCGTCAAGGAGGCGGTGCTGCCCTTCAAGCGCTTCGCCACCCGCGCGGGCTCCGTCGTCGACACCGTGCTCGGCCCGGAGATGCGCTCGACCGGCGAGGTCATGGGCTACGACGTCGACTTCCCCCGGGCCTTCGCCAAGTCGCAGGCGGCCGCCTACGGCGGGCTGCCGACCACGGGCACCGTCTTCGTGTCCGTCGCGGACCGCGACAAGCGGGCGCTGGCCATCCCGGTCGCACGCCTGCAGAGCCTCGGCTTCGAGATCCTCGCGACGAGCGGCACCGCCTCGGTGCTGCGCCGCAACGGCATCCCCGCGCGGCTGGTGCGCAAGGCCTCCGACGGGCGCGGCCCCGACGGCGAGCCGACGATCGTCGACCTCATCGAGACCGGCCAGGTCGACATGGTCGTCAACACCCCCTCCGGCCAGGGCGCCCGCGCCGACGGCTACGAGATCCGCACGGCGACGACGGCGGCCGACAAGCCGATCATCACGACCGTCCAGGAGCTCTCCGCCGCGGTCCAGGCCATCGAGGCCGCCGGCCTCGGCCCGATGACCGTCACCTCCCTCCAGGAGCACGACGCCGCCCGGGCCGCCCGGTGACCCCCGCACCCCCCTCCGCCGAGAGCCGGATTCCTCCGGCCGGCAATCCCACCCCTCCCGCCGACAGCCGGATTCCTCCGGCCGAGCCGGTGCCCTTCGGCACCCGGCTCGCCGCGGCGATGGCCGAGCACGGACCGGTGTGCGTCGGCATCGACCCCCACCCCGGCCTGCTGGACGCGTGGGGGCTGCCCGACGACGTGACGGGTCTGCGCACGTTCGCGATGTGCGTCGTCGAGGTGCTCGGGGGGCGGGTGGCGGCGCTCAAGCCGCAGTCGGCGCTGTTCGAGCGGCACGGCTCGGCGGGCGTCGCCGTCCTCGAGGACGTCCTGGCGGCCTGCCGGGACACCGGCACGCTGAGCGTCCTCGACGTCAAGCGCGGGGACATCGGCTCGACCATGGCCGGCTACGCCCACGCGTACCTCGCCGACGGCGCGCCCCTGGCCGCGGACGCGATCACCCTGTCCCCGTACCTCGGGCTCGGTTCCCTCGCGCCCGCCGTCGAGCTCGCCCACGCCACCGGCAGGGGAGTGTTCGTCCTTGCCCTCACCTCCAACCCGGAGGGAGCCTCGGTGCAGCACGCCGTCGGCGCCGACGGGCGCGCGGTGGCCGCCGGGATCGTCGACGGCGTGGGCGTGCTCAACGCGAGCGGCCCGGCACCCACCGGGCTCGGCTCCGTGGGGCTCGTCGTCGGCGCCACCATCGGCGCCGCCGCGCGCGAGCTCGGCATCGACCTCGCCGGCTCCCGGGCCCCGCTGCTCGCCCCCGGTTTCGGCGCGCAGGGCGCCGGACGTGCCGAGGTCACGGAGGTCTTCGCGGGAGCGGAGCAGGCGGTGCTCGCCAGCACCTCTCGCGCGGTTCTCGCCGCGGGTCCGGACGGCCTCGTGGCCGCCGCCGAGCAGGCCGTCGCCGAGGTCCGCACCGCACTTGCCGGCTGACCGCCCCACCGCCGTCGCCCGGCGGCGCGCTCGCCCCGACCTGCCCCTTCCGGCGTCGTAGCCCGGCGACTGGCGGGCGCCGTCGTCGCGGTCGCCTGAGCGACGCCGTCGCCGACCTCCCCGCTTCTCCTCACCACAGCCCGCGCGAGCCGGGGAGGTGAGAGGACGACCGGGGAGGTCGGCGCGCTCCGGTGGCGCGATGACGCGAAGTGTGGTGAGGACGACGCCGCCGCCCCGGCCGGGCGGGCTCTGGGGCCTTGCGGGTACTGGCACACTGAGCTGGTCGCTGGGTACCTTGCCCTCAGCCCCTCCCGTGTCCCCGTCCCCGAGGTGATGAACGTGGCTCTGCCCTCCTTGACCCCCGAGCAACGCGCCGCCGCGCTGGCCAAGGCAGCGGCCGCCCGCACCCGTCGGGCCGAGGTGAAGAACCGCCTCAAGTACTCCCAGACCTCCCTCTCCCAGGTCATCGCCGACGCCGCCGACGACGAGGCCCTCGGCAAGATGCGCGTCGTCGAGCTCCTCGAGTCCCTCCCCGGCGTCGGCAAGGTGAAGAGCCGGGCGATCATGGCCGAGGTCGGCATCTCCGAGGCCCGCCGCGTGCGCGGCCTGGGCCACAACCAGGTCGAGTCCCTCGTCGAGCGGTTCGGGTGACCGTGCCGACCACCACTCCCGCCTCCGAGGCCCGCCTCACCGTCCTCGCCGGGCCCACCGCCGTCGGCAAGGGCACCGTCTCCGCCGACATCCGCCGCCGCTACCCCCGGGTGTGGCTGTCGGTCTCTGCCACCACCCGTGCGCCCCGGCCCGGTGAGGTCGACGGCGTGCACTACCACTTCGTCTCCGCGGAGGAGTTCGAGCGGATGATCGCCGACGGCGAGCTCCTCGAGTGGGCCGTCGTCCACGGCCAGAACCGCTACGGCACCCCGCGCGGCCCCGTCGAGGAGCAGCTGCGCAGCGGCGAGCCC
The DNA here is from genome assembly GCF_014837105.1 of Oceanitalea stevensii. Lineage (GTDB taxonomy): Bacteria > Actinomycetota > Actinomycetes > Actinomycetales > Actinomycetaceae > Oceanitalea > Oceanitalea stevensii. The sequence continues at coordinate 206,108 of NZ_JACSPO010000003.1, forward strand.
GCGCTCCTGGAGATCGACCTCCAGGGCGCCCGCCAGGTGCGCAAGACGATGCCCAACGCCCACTTCGTCTTCCTCGCCCCGCCCTCCTTCGAGGAGCTCGAGCGCCGGCTCGTGGGCCGCGGCACCGAGGGCCCGGAGGAGCGCGAGCGTCGCCTGCGCACCGCCCGTGAGGAGCTCGCGCACGCCGACGAGTTCGACGACATCGTCGTCAACGACGTCGTGACACGCGCCACGGACGAGCTCGTCTCCCTCATGGGCCTGCCGACCGAGTAGACTCGGACGTTGCGCGTGCCCGCACCCGGTGCAGGCGCGCCCCGAAACGAACACGTGAGGTGAGCATGTCCGGAACCGTTGCCCAGCCCGTTGGCATCACCAACCCCCCGATCGACAAGCTGCTCGAGGCGGCGGACTCCAAGTACGCCCTCGTCATCTACGGCGCCAAGCGCGCCCGTCAGATCAACGCCTACAACTCCCAGCTCCAGGAGGGGCTGCTCGAGTTCGTCGGCCCGCTCGTCCCGCACGGCCAGACCGACAAGCCCCTGTCGATCGCGCTGCGCGAGATCAACGAGGGACTGCTGACGGTCAACCCGACCCAGGAGTGAGCGTGCCGGGGGCGACCGGGCTGCGCGTCCTCCTCGGCGTCACCGGGGGGATCGCCGCCTACAAGGCGGTCTTCGTCCTGCGCGCGCTGCGCGAGGCAGGGCACCGCGTCCGGGTCGTCCCCACCGAGGCCGCCCTCGAGTTCGTCGGGCGGCCCACCTGGGAGGCGCTGTCCGGTGAGCCGGTGACGACGAGCGTCTTCGAGGGCGCCACCGGGGTCGACCACGTCGCCCTCGGTCGCAGCGCCGACCTCGTCGTCGTCGCCCCCGCCACCGCGGACCTGCTCTCGCGGGCCGCCACCGGCCGGGCGGACGACCTGCTGACGACGACGCTCCTCACCGTCACCGCCCCCGTGCTGCTCGCCCCGGCGATGCACACGGAGATGTGGCAGCACCCGGCGACCGTCGCGAACGTCGCCACCCTGCGTGCCCGCGGCGTCACGGTCCTCGAGCCCGACTCCGGGCGGCTCACCGGCTCGGACACCGGCCCTGGCCGGCTGCCCGAGCCGGAGGCCATCACCGCGGCCGCCCTCGCGCTGCTCGCGCCGCAGGACCTCGCCGGTCGCACCGTCGTCGTCAGCGCCGGCGGCACCCGCGAGCCGCTCGACCCGGTCCGTTTCCTCGGCAACCGCTCCTCGGGCCGGCAGGGCGCCGCGATCGCCCGCGAGGCCGCCTGCCGCGGCGCCCGGGTGACCTTGCTCGCCGCCTCGATCGACGAGGCCGCCCGCCGTGCCGCCCAGCACCCCGCCGTCGACGTCGTCGAGGTCGAGACCACGCGTGAGCTCGCCGACGCCGTGGACACCGCGACCGCCGACGCCGACGTGCTTGTCATGGCCGCCGCCGTCGCCGACTTCCGCCCCGCGACGACGGCGGAGCGCAAGATCAAGAAGGACGGCTCAGCCCCGCAGGCGGTCGAGCTCGTCGAGAACCCCGACATCCTCGCGACCGTCGCCCACCGTGAGCGGGAGCGGCTCGTCGTCGTCGGCTTCGCCGCCGAGACCGGTGACGCCGACGAGGTGCTCGAGCTCGGGCGTGCCAAGGCCCGGCGCAAGGGCGCGGACCTGCTCGCCGTCAACGCCGTCGGCCAGGGCCGCGGCTTCGGCGCCGTCGCCAACGCCGTCACCGTGCTCGACGGCGCGGGCGAGGTGGTCGGCGAGGCCGCCGGCAGCAAGGACGACGTCGCGCGCGGGCTGTGGGACCTCGTTGTGCCGCGTCTGCGCTGAACTAGGATCGACCGGTGACCTCCAAGCCCAACCTGCGTCTGTTCACCTCCGAGTCGGTGACCGAGGGGCACCCCGACAAGGTGTGCGACCGGATCTCCGACTCCATCCTCGACGCGATCCTCCGGGAGGACCCGCGCGCGCGGGTCGCCGTCGAGACGCTCGTGACGACCGGGCTGGTGACCGTCGCCGGTGAGGTGACGACCTCCGCCTACGTCGAGATCCCGCAGCTCGTGCGCGCCGAGGTCAACGCGATCGGCTACACCTCCTCCGCCATCGGCTTCGACGGGAAGTCCTGCGGCGTGCAGGTGTCGATCGGCCAGCAGTCCCCGGACATCGCCACCGGCGTGGACACCTCGTGGGAGGACCGCGCCGGCGAGAGCCGCGACCGGTACGACGCGCAGGGCGCCGGCGACCAGGGCTTCATGGTCGGCTACGCGAGTGACGACACACCCCAGCTCATGCCGCTGCCGATCTGGCTCGCGCACCGCCTCGCCGAGCGGCTCACGCACGTGCGCAAGGAGGGGATCGTCCCCGGCCTGCGCCCGGACGGCAAGACCCAGGTGACCATCGCCTACGACGGCGACCGTCCCGTCGCGCTCGACTCCCTCGTCGTCTCCACCCAGCACGACGCCGACGTCACCGCCGAGTGGCTGCGCTCCGCCGTCGCCGCGGAGGTCGTCGCGCCCGTGCTCGCCGAGCACGCCGGTGATCTCGACACGGCCGGGCACACCCTCTACGTCAACCCGACCGGCAAGTTCGTCGTCGGCGGGCCCATGGGCGACGCCGGGCTCACCGGTCGCAAGATCATCGTCGACACCTACGGGGGCATGGCCCGTCACGGCGGGGGAGCCTTCTCCGGCAAGGACCCGTCGAAGGTGGACCGCTCCGCGTCCTACGCCACCCGCTGGGTCGCGAAGAACGTCGTCGCCGCCGGTCTCGCGCGCCGCTGCGAGGTCCACGTCGCCTACGCCATCGGCAAGGCCCACCCCGTGGGGCTGTACGTCGAGACCTTCGGGACCGAGACGGTCGCCGTCGAGAGGATCAACGCGGCGATCAGCGAGGTCTTCGACCTGCGCCCCGCCGCGATCGTCGACGCGCTCGACCTGCTGCGACCGATCTACCGCGACACCAGCGCCTACGGGCACTTCGGACGCGAGCTGCCGAGCTTCACCTGGGAGCGCACCGACCGCGTCGAGGAGCTGCGCCGCGCCGTCGGCTGAGGGTTCCTCGGGCGCCGGGCCGCGCGCTGCCTGTGGACGACCACCGCGGTGTCGGTGGCCCGTGGTGAGATGGGAGCGGAGGTGAGACCGGTGCACCAGCCCGCCCTGCTCGAGCAGACCGTCGCCGTGCGCACGGTCTCCGGCGCCGAGGCGGCGGGTGTCGAGCTGCCCGTCGCGCGGGTGGCGGTCGACATGTCGCTGCCGCACCTTGACCGTCCCTTCGACTACCGCGTGACGCCGGAGCAGGACGCCGCCGCCCAGCCCGGCACCCGCGTCTCGGTGCGTTTCGCCGGCAAGGACCGCACCGGGTACGTCCTCGAGCGCGCCGCCACCACCGACCACCACGGCACGCTCATGCCGCTGCGGCGCGTGGTGTCCGCGCTGCCGGTCCTCACCCCGGAGATCGCCGCGCTGTGCCGGGCGGTGGCGGACCGCTACGCCGGCTCCCTCATGGACGTCGTCCGGCTCGCGGTGCCCCCGCGGCACGCCACCACCGAGAAGGCCGTGCTGGAGGGCACGGCTGCCGACCGCACCGGCACCACGGCCGCGCACCTGCCCGGGACGGCGTGGGACCACTACGTCGGGGGTGCCGCCTACGTGCGGCGGCTGGCGGCGGGGGAGTCGCCCCGCGCGGTGTGGTCGGCCCTGCCGGCGCACGGGCCGGGCGTGCCCGACCGGCTCGCCTCGATCGCCGAGGCCGCTGCCGCCACGCTCGCCTCCGGGCGCGGGGTCGTCGTCGTCGTGCCCTCGGCCCACGAGGCCGAGGTCGTCGAGGCGGCGCTCACCGCCGCCCTGCCGGGGGAGCCGGTCGTGTCGCTGCAGGCCGACCACGGCCCCTCGCGCCGGTACCGCGCCTTCGTCCGGCTGCTCACGGGACAGGCGCGCGTCGTCGTCGGCACACGGGCAGCGGCCTTCGCGCCCGTCCGGCGCGTGGGCCTGCTCGTGTGCTGGGACGACGGCGACGACCTCCTCGCCGAGCCTCGCGCGCCCTACCCGCACGCCCGCGAGGTGCTCACGCTGCGCGCCGCCCAGGAGGGCGCCGCGCTGCTGCTCGGCGGGTGGACGCGGAGCGTGGAGGCGGGGCTGCTCGTCGCCACCGGCTGGGCCGCCTCCGTCACCGCCTCGCGCGCCACGGTGCGCGAGCGCACCCCGCGGATCGAGGCGCCGGGGGAAATCGACCTCGCCCGCGAGGGGCCGGCGGCGGCCGCCCGGATCCCGCGCCCGGCGTGGGAGCTCGTGCGCAAGGCGCTGGAGAAGGGGCCGGTCCTCGTCCAGGTGCCGCGCTCCGGCTACCTGCCCGTCGTCGCCTGCCAGGGCTGCCGCGAGCCTGCACGCTGCCGTGAGTGCCACGGCCCGCTGCAGCTCGGCGGGCGCACGAGCGTGCCCTCGTGCCGCTGGTGCGGGCGCCCGGACCGCACCTGGGCCTGCCCCACCTGCGGGAGCTCCGCCATGCGCGCGAGCCGCGTCGGCTCGGCGCGCACCGCCGAGGAGCTCGGTCGCGCCTTCCCCAAGGTGCCGGTCGTGCTGTCCGGCGCGCGTGCCGACCACGGGGTCGTGCGGGAGGTGGACGAGAAGGCGCGCGTCGTCGTCGCCACGCCTGGTGCCGAGCCGGTCGCCCGGGGCGGCTACCAGGGCGCGCTGCTGCTCGACGCCGCCGCCGTGTCGGGCCGTCAGGACCTCGCCGCGCCGTCCGAGGCGCTGCGCCGCTGGCTGGCGGCGGCCGCCCTGGTGCGGCCGGCGTCGGAGGGGGGTCGGGTCATGCTCCTCGGCGATCCCGCGCCCATTCCCGGCCAGGCGCTCGTGCGGTGGGACCCGGCCGGCTTCGCCGAGCGCGAGCTCGCCGAGCGGCACGAGCTCCACCTCCCGCCCGCCAGCCGCATGGCCTCGGTCCGCGGTAGCGCCCGCGCCGTCGCGGGCCTGCTGCGCCACCTCGAGCGGCCCGACGGCGTCGAGGTGCTCGGACCCGTGCCGTTCTCGGAGGAGGAGGTCCAGGCGCTCGTGCGCAGCGACCTCGGCCAGGGCAGCCGGCTCACCAGGGCGCTGGCGCAGGCCGCCGCCGTGCGTAGCGCCCACAAGGAGCCGGACTCCGTCCGCATCCAGGTCGATCCCACCGAGCTGTGACGGGCGGCCACGGGCCGCAGCTGTCACGGTGGGCCGGACTACGCTGCCGGACATGACAGCACCGGTGCCGTACATCTTCCTTCCGGGCACCGCCCGGGAGGCGCTGACCTTCTACGCCGGGGTCTTCGGATGCTCGGCACGGCTGCACACGCTGGAGGACTTCGGGCGCACGGACGGCCCTCCCGGGGCGATCGCCCACGGGGTGCTCTCCGACGGGCCGGTCACCCTGTACGCCGCCGACGCCACGGGCGACCAGTCCGCGTTCCACAGCGAGGGACTGATGTTCTCGCTGCTCGGAGCGGCCCCTCCGGCCACCCTGCACGAGTGGTTCCGGAGGCTCGCCGAGGGCGGCCGGGTGGTCGACGACCTCCAGGAGCGTCCGTGGGGGGCCACCGACGGGCAGGTCGTCGACCGGTTCGGCGTGCACTGGCTCATCGGGTACGAGGAGGACGAGACGTCCTGACCGTCCGTGGCGATCCTTGTGCCACCGCCGCGTCGACGCGGCGCTGCCTGCGCACTGCGCCGGCCGTGGCGCTTCTGGCCTCGGACTTCGTGGGTACCGACCACCCGGGTGTCGTCGCGGTGCCGGTCCCCGACGGGCCGGGCTCTGCTGCCGGGCCACCCCAGCCTTCGCGGACCTCCGGTCACCGCACTGAGTCCTCCGCACGGGCGCGGAGCTGCTCGACCTGAGACCCCGGGTCGGCCTGGCTGGATACGCTCCGGTCAGAGGGCGCCGGTCAGCGCCATGAGACCGAGCGCGCTCAGGGTGACCAGCAGCCAGAGGATCCCACCGAAGGCGAGCGGCTTCAGCCCAGCGGCGCGGAGCGCCGGCACGTCGGTCGACAGACCGATCGCCGTCAGCGCCACGGTGATGAGGAAGGTCGCTGCCGTCGCGAGCGGGTCGTGCCACGTCTCGGGCACCAGCCCGATGCTGTTGAGCGTCGCCAGCAGCAGGAAGCCGACGAGGAACCACGGCACGAGCCGCCACACCGCCGGCCGGGGTCCGGCGTCGTCCCCCGCGGCCCGCCGGTCGCGGCGCGCGACGAGGAGTGCGAGTCCGATGACGATGGGGATGATGAGCAGCGTCCGCACGAGCTTGACGACCACGGCGTGGTCAGCGGCCACGGAGCCGAAGGTCGTCGCCGCGGCGACGACGGACGAGGTGTCGTTGACCGCCGTGCCCGCGAAGAGCCCGAAGGCCTCCTCGCTCATCCCGAGCAGCTGCCCGAGTGGCGGGAAGAGGAGGACGGCGGCGATGTTGAAGGCGAACACGGTCGACAGGGCGTAGGCGACGTTGCTGCCGGAGGCCCGGACCACCGGGGTGACGGCCGCGATGGCCGAGGCGCCGCAGATCGCCGTGCCGGTCCCGATGAGGACGCGGAGCTCGCCGTCGATGCCGAGCAGCCGGCCCAGGGTGGCGGCCGCGACGAGGCAGACGACCACCGTGCCGAGCATGACCGGCAGCGAGTCGACGCCCACCTGCGCGACCTGCGCCAGCGACAGCCGCGCCCCGAGGAGGACGACGGCGACCTGCAGGACGAGCTTGCTCGCCAGCTTGAGCCCGGGGGAGAGGGCCGCGACGGACGAGGCGTCCGTCCGCCGTCGGACGAGGACGCCGGCGAGTACCCCGAGGACGACGCCGCTCACCGGGCTGCCGATGACGGGCACCGTGGTGCCGATCGCCGTCGCCACCATCGCCAGCACCACCGCCAGCGCGAGGCCCGGCACCTTGGCGCGCCACGTGGCGGCGGCGGGGACGGCGGGCGCGCTGCGGTCGGTCGACATGGCCTCCATCCTCGCCCCGGGCGCCGCGCCGCGCCGAATGGCGCCGTCGTCTAGTGTCGAGGCGACTCCTACAGGAAGGCGATCCGCGATGCAGTCCTCCGTCCCGCTCACCGGCCCCATCACCACCGTCGTGTTCGACCTCGGCCAGGTGCTCGTGAGGTGGGACCCGTACGAGGCCTTCGCCGGGCGCTGGACCCGCGAGGAGTTCGACGCCTTCCACGACGAGATCGACTTCCCCGGCTTCAACCACGAGCAGGACGCCGGACGCAGCTTCGCCGACGCCCGCGCCGCCCTCGAGCGCAGCCACCCCCACCGCGCCGACGACTTCGACCACTACGTGACGAACTTCGCCCGCTCCCTCGGAGGCCCGGTCCCCGGCACCACCGAGATCGTCGAGGAGCTCATCGCCGCCGACATCCGGGTGCTCGGCCTGACGAACTGGTCGGCCGAGAACTTCCACGAGGCCGCCCGCTCCGCCCCGGTCATCAACCGGCTCGAGGGCGTCCTCGTCTCCGGCGAGGTGGGCGTGGCCAAGCCGGACCCGGCGATCTACGACCTTCTCATCCAGCGCTTCAAGCTCGACCCGCCGCTCACGGTCTTCACCGACGACTCCCTGCGCAACGTCGACGCCGCCTCCGGCGCCGGCCTCGTGGCGCGCCACTTCACCGGGGCCGAGCAGCTGCGCGCCGACCTCCGCGAGCTCGGCCTGCCGGTCTGACGCTCCCGCCGGGCGCCTAGACTGCTGGACCATGCGCCTCCTCTTCGCCGGCACCCCCGAGGTCGCCCTCCCGTCCCTGCGTGCCCTCGCGGACTCCGCGCACGAGGTGGTCGCCGTCCTCACCCGGCCCGACGCCCGCCGTGGGCGCGGCCGCACCCTCCACCCGAGCCCGGTGGCGGCGTGGGCCCGCGAGCACGACATCCCCGTCCTCACGCCGCGCACCCTGCGCGACCCCGAGGTCCAGGAGGAGATCGCCGCCCTCGGCGTCGACGCCGCGCCCGTCGTCGCCTACGGCGCCCTCATCCCGCCGGCCCTGCTCGACGTCCCGCGCCACGGGTGGGTCAACCTCCACTTCTCGCTGCTGCCCGCGTGGCGCGGCGCCGCACCGGTCCAGCACGCCGTCATCGCCGGCGACGACGTCACCGGCGCCACGACCTTCCGCATCGAGGAGGGCCTGGACACCGGCCCGGTGCTCGGCACCCTCACCGAGACGGTGCGCCCGGGCGACACCTCCGGTGACCTTCTCGCCCGCCTCGCCGAGTCCGGCGCCCCGCTCCTCCTCGCCACCCTCGACGCGCTCGAGTCCGGCAGCGCCGTCCCCGTCCCCCAGCCGGCCGACGGCGTGAGCCACGCTCCGCGCCTGGAGGTTACCGACGCGCGGGTCGACTGGGCCGCGCCGGCCGTCGCGGTGGACCGTCTCGTCCGCGGCACCACCCCCGCGCCCGGACCGTGGACGACGGCGCCCGACGGCTCCCGGCTCAAGCTCGGTCCCGTCACGGTGCGTGCCGACGTCACCGACCTGGCCCCCGGCGCGGTGCGCGCGGGGAAGACGGAGGTGCTCGTCGGCACCGGGAACGGCGCCGTCGAGCTCGGGCACGTCGCCCCGGCTGGTCGCTCGTGGATGGCCGCGGCCGACTGGGCGCGCGGCGCCCGGTTGCCCGAGGACGCGCGTCTCGGCGGGGAGGCAGCATGAGCGAGCAGCACCCGGGCTCCCGTCCCCGCCGCGGCGGGGGGCGCCCCACCGGCCCGCGCCGTCGGGAGGCGGCTGACGAGGCCCGCACCGCGGCCGCCGACACCCTCGAGGCGGTCGCGACGAGCGACGCCTACGCCAACCTCGCGCTGCCCAAGATGCTGCGTGAGCGCGGCCTGACCGGCCGCGACGCCGCCTTCGCCACCGAGCTCGTCTACGGCACGCTCCGCCTGCGCGGCCGCTACGACGCGATCCTCGCGCGCTGCACCAACGGCCGCCCCCTCGACCAGCTCGACCCGCCCGTCCTCGACCTCCTGCGCATGGGCGCCCACCAGATCCTCGGCATGCGCGTGCCCTCGCACGCCGCCGTGTCGCAGACGGTCAACCTCGTGCGGGCCCGCGTCGGCACCGGCGCGAGCGGTTTCGCCAACGCGGTGCTCCGCGCCGTCGGGCGCCAGGACCTCGACACCTGGCTCGCCCAGCTCCGCGAGGAGATCCCCGACGACGGCGCGTACCTCGTGGCCGTCGAGTCCCACCCCGCGTGGGTGGTGCGGGCCCTGCGCTCCTCGCTCCGCGCCGCCGACCGGCCCACCGAGGAGCTCGCCGAGCTGCTGCGGGCCGACAACGCCCCGCCCGCGGTGACGCTCGTGGCCCGTCCCGGACTCGTCTCCCCGGAGGAGCTCGCCGAGCAGGTGACGCGGACGCTGGGGGAGCGCGGCACGCCCGGTAGCTGGGCGCCCACCGCGCTTCGCCTCGCCGGGGGCGACCCCGCCTCCCTGCCTGCCGTGCGCGACGCTCTGGCCGGGGTCCAGGACGAGGGCAGCCAGCTCGTCGCTCTCGCCCTCGCCGCGGCCGAGACGCTCCCCGGGCCGGACGGTGAGCAGGAGAGCCGTTGGCTCGACCTGTGCGCCGGACCGGGTGGCAAGTCGGCCCTCCTCGGCGCCATCGCCGCTGAGCGCGAGGTCCACCTGCTCGCCAACGAGGTCGCCCCCCACCGCGCCCGTCTGGTCCGCCAGTCCACGGCCGCGCTGCGCGACAGCGTCGACGTCCGCACCGGCGACGGCCGGGAGATCGGCGAGGCCGAACCGGGCGTGTACGACCGGGTGCTCGTCGACGCGCCGTGCACGGGTCTGGGTGCGCTGCGGCGCCGTCCGGAGTCGCGCTGGCGCCGTCAGCCGAGCGACCTGCCCGGCCTCACGTCGCTCCAGCGCGAGCTGCTCGGCTCGGCGCTCGAGGCGGTGCGGCCCGGGGGAGTGGTCGCCTACGTCACGTGCTCCCCGCACCTGGCGGAGACGAGTGCCGTGGTCGAGGACGTCCTGCGCGGACGTGAGGACATCACGCGCCTCGACGCTCGCGCGGCACTGACCGCGGCGACAGGTACCGACGTGCCCGACCTCGGCGAGGGGCCGGATGTCCAGCTGTGGCCCCACCTGCACGGCACGGACGCGATGTTCCTCTCGCTGCTGCGCAAGGACGCCTGACCGCCGGAAGTCTCCTCGGCGGCACCTGGGCCGGGCGGCGCTCGACCTCGCGCCTGCCGGGCACTGCGGCATGCCCGCGCCATCGGCACCTCTGCTCGGCCACGCCTCGGTTCGCGCGGCGCTTGGCCGCTCGTTCACCGGCCGGTGGGCAGGGCTGTCCCCTGGCGTTTCTAGGTCTGTTCGTGCTTGGCGGTGATGAGCTGGCCGTGGCGGGAGTAGAAGTACCAGCGCCCTGCGGCGCGGACGATGGTGATGCCGTAGGCGTGGACCCAGTCGTGGTGGTGCCAGCACAGCAGGATGCCGTGCTCCACGCAGGTGGCTCCGCCGTCGCGGTACCACTGCAGGGAGTGGTGGATCTCCCCGACCCCGGGTGGCTGGTCGCAGTCGGGGTACTGGCACGTCTTGTCCCGGGCGACGACCGCGCGGACCATGTGGGCCGGGAAGATCCGCTGCTCACGCCCCACGTCCAGCACCGTGGAGTCCGGTCCGAACACCACCCGCGACAGCGAGGACTCGCACACGAGCCTTGCCAGCATCGCCGGCGGGACCGGGGTTCCGTCCTCCAGGGTCGCCGGCTCGATGCCGGTCATGGCCCTGGGGTCGATGGCGGTGGCGATGACGTGGGTGTCACCGGGCTGCCACGCGTCCATCCACGCCCGTGCCTCCGGTGACAGCTGGAAGGGGTCGCCGCCGGACTGGCCGGGATCGCGGGGCCCGCCGGGCACGGACGGCTGGAAGGTGTCACCGCCGGGCTGACCGGGATCGCGCGGCCCACCCGGTGCGGTGCACAGGGCCTCTTCCCAGAACCCCAGCTCACCGCCCGGCTCGTGCTCCCGCCCACTGGCTGTCACGGGCGGGCGGGGTGAGCCGGTCGCGGCGGCCAGCGCCCGCAGGGTCTCGATGTCCGCGGTGACAGTCACGTGAGGCCGGATACGGGCACCCTTGCCCTGCTCACCGGCATCCAGTGACTGCCGCGCCAACGACGTCAACGCCGCCGCCCGCCGCTGGGCCGGGGCGCGCTCATCGCCCTTCGCCTTGCGGCCCATATGGGCCCGTAGCGCCGTGTCCACGCTCTGGCCGGAGAGCTCATCGAGCCACCCGTTGAGGTGATACCCGTCCATGGTCCGCGACAGGGTCAGCTGCTCCTTGGCGCCGTCCTCCCGCCACGCCCGGTCGGCGGCCTCGGGGTCCGAGGCGATCGCCCAGGTCCCCACGAGCTTGGCGAAGGACCCCGCGTCCATCCGCTCGGCCTGCTCGACCAGGAACCCCTCACCGAGCTCACTGTCGGACAGCTGCGCACGCAGCCGGTTCGTCGTCAGCGCCCCACGCACCAGCACACCCACGTGCTCCTCGCTGATCCGCCCCTCCGACAGCGCCACGCGCGCCTTGGGCAGCAGGTCACGCAGCGCACGAGCCTGGCGCACCTGCCGCGAGGCGGCGGCCGGCGTCGCATCGGTCTGCGTGCGCAGCCACGCGGCGAAGGTCCGTTGCCCGTCCAGCGCCCACAACCCGTTCGCCTCGATCGTCGCCAGCTGCGCTGAACGGACCCCGCCCAGCCGCCGCTCGATCTGCTCCACCAGCGCCAGCGCTTCCTGCAGGCGGTGACCGTCGACCTCGTGCCAGCGGGTTCCCTCGAGCCCCGATACCGACTCCAGGACTGAGGCCAGCGCGTCCACGGGGTCTGCAGCCAGCCCCGCGCCCGAGCCACGCCCGGGTGAGGAACCTGCTCCGTCGCCGATCTCCCCGACCACTGTCCTCACCCCCTACGAGGCCTTGACGTGCTGCTGGTCACATCGTCCCAGCGACCACTGACATTCGGCGCTGACGACGAAAGGGCGAGTGCCATCGCGCCAGCGGCGCCGCCAGGCCGCGTTCGAGTGAGGGCGGGGGACCGGTGCCTTCTCCGCAGCCACTGTGCTCACCCCTCCCACCCTTGATGTGCGCCTGGTCACATCGTCCCAGCGACCACCGACATCCGACCCGAGCCGCCGCGAGCGCCCAGGCAAGCGGGTGGTGCATCACAGGCGAACCGCTCGGGCGTCGATCGACGGGACGGGAGGACCCGGCTGCACCCGCATGGGTAGGCTCGGACCGTGGCCGTACGCATCACTCCCAGCATCCTCAACGCCGACTTCGCCGACCTCACGGGGGAGCTCGGGCGCATCTCTGGCGCCGACCTCGTGCACGTGGACGTCATGGACAACCACTTCGTCCCCAACCTCACGCTAGGGCTGCCGGTGGTCGAGCGGATCGTCGCGGCGAGTGCCGTCCCGGTCGACGCGCACCTCATGATCGAGGACGCGGACCGCTGGGCCCGCGGCTACGCAGAGGCAGGCTGCGCGTCGGTCACCTTCCACGCCGAGGCCTCGGTGGCCCCGATCCGGCTCGCCCGTGAGATCCGCGCCGCCGGCGCCCGCGCGGCCATCGCCGTCCGGCCGACGACCGACATCGCGCCGTACCTCGACTACCTCGAGGAGCTCGACATGCTCCTCGTCATGACGGTCGAGCCCGGCTTCGGCGGCCAGCGCTTCCTCGAGTCGACCGTCAGCAAGATCGCCGCCGCCCGGGAGGCGATCGACGCCTCCGGTCGGGACATCTGGCTCCAGGTCGACGGCGGAATCTCGCGCGACACCATCGCCACCGCCGCGCGCGCCGGTGCGGACACCTTCGTCGCCGGCTCCGCCGTCTACGGTGCCGAGGACCCGAACGCCGAGGTCACGGCCCTCCGCGAGCTCGCAGCAGCAGCCCGCTGACCGACGTGTAGCGGCCACCGCTCCGGTGGTGCGCGTCGGCGGCCGCCTGTGTGCGCGTAGAGCGCACCCACCGCCCGCCCAACCGGCGCGGCCGGTCCGTGCCACAACCGAGCCGCCACCGGCCGCACACCGAGCGTGTCGCCCGCCGCGCCGCGCCCTCCCGGCCCTGCTCGTGGCACAGTCCCGACACGTGCCCGGGAACAAACCGGCCTGTGGCATGCTTGATGCTGCAAGAACGTGCTCCGGGGTCGGTGAGATTCCGAACCGGCGGTGACAGTCCGCGACCCACCTTCCGAGGTGGTTGACCTGGTGGAACTCCAGGACCGACGGTGAAAGTCCGGATGGGAGGATGCACGGGCGTCTTTGCCGACCCGTCGGCGAGGCGCCGCGGACGCTCGCGCGTTCGTCGACCCCGGATCACACCGTCAGTGAACCGGGAGGGACGACATGGAGCAGGCACCGCTCGCGCGCACGCTCGCGGCCCACCGCCGCGCCCGCCGCGTCGTGTGGCTCACGCCGCTCGTCCTCGGCGTCCTCGTCCTCCTCGTGTGGGAGGCGGTCACCCGCGCCGGGGTGGTCTCCCCGTTCTTCCTCCCCGCACCCAGCGCCGTCGCCGCGCGGTTGTGGACCGAGCTCACCGCGGGCCAGCTCCTCGCCTACACGTGGATCACCTTCGTGGAGGCGCTGCTCGGCAGCGTCCTCGGTGCCGCCGTCGCCTTCCCGCTCGGCTACCTCATCGCCCGCAACCGGTGGGCCGCCGCCGGTCTGCAGCCCTACGTCGCGGCCTCGCAGGCCCTGCCCGCGGTCGCCCTCGCCCCGCTCCTCGTCATCTGGGTCGGGTACGGGCTGCTGCCGATCGTCCTGCTCTGCGCCCTGCTCGTCTTCTTCCCGATCCTCCTCGCGACGATCCTCGGCCTGCGCACCCTGGACCTCGAGGTCGTCGACGCCGCCCGCCTCGACGGCGCCCACGGCTGGTCGATGCTGCGCCACATCGAGGTCCCGATGTCCCTGCCCAGCCTGCTCACCGGCCTGCGCAACGGCTTCACCCTCTCGGTGACCGGCGCCGTCGTCGGGGAGTTCGTCATGGGTGGCCGCGGCCTGGGCATGGTCCTGTCGGTCCAGGCGAACTCCGCCGACACCACCGGCCTCTTCGCGACCCTCGCCGTCCTCGCCCTCCTCGCCGTCGTCATGTACGCCGCCCTGCGCGTCGTCGAGCGCCTCGCCGTCGACGACCGCCCCACCGTCCGCACCCGGTTCGGCTCCCGCCGTGCCGCCCGCCCCGCCCTCAGGAGCACCTCGTGACCCGCCGCCGCACCGCCCTCGCCCTCACCGCCGCGACCCTGGCCCTCGCCGCCTGCGCCGAGCCGCCGACGCCCGAGGCGCCCACCACCGGCTCCGACGAGCTCGTCATCGGCCTCACCTACACGCCCGACGTCCAGTTCGCGCCCTTCTACGTCGCCGAGGCGCGCGGCTACTACGAGGACGCGGGCGTCGACGTCACCCTGCGCCACCACGGCGCCTCCGAGTCGCTCCTCGGCGCGCTCGAGGCGGGGGAGGAGGACCTCGTCGTCGCCGGCGGGGACGAGATGCTCCAGGCGCGCTCGGCCGGCGTCCCGGTGGTCAACGTCGCGACGCTCTACGAGGAGTACCCCGTCGTCCTCATCGTGCCCGCCGACTCCGACATCACCACCGCCGCGGACCTCGCCGGCCACTCCGTCGGCATCCCCGGCCCCTTCGGTGAGACGTACTTCGGTCTCCTCGCCCTCCTCAGCGACGCCGGCCTGAGCGAGGAGGACGTCACCGTCGAGTCCATCGGCTACACCCAGCAGGCCGCGCTCAGCGCCGGCCACGTCGACGCCGTCATGGGCTTCGCCAACAACGACGCCGTCCGGTTCGCGCAGGCGGGCGTGGACGTGCGCACGATCCCGCTCGGTGACGTCCCGCTCGTCGGCATCGGTATCGGCGCCCACGAGGACATTGCCGACGACGCCGCGACGGCCGCCGTCGTCGAGGCCACCATGCGCGGGGTGAGGGACGTCGTCGAGGACCCGGCCGGCGCCGTCGAGGTCGCTGCCGAGCACGTCCCCGGCCTGGCCGACCCGGCCGCGCGCGAGGCCGCGATCGCCACCGTCGAGGCGACCGTCCCGCTGTACGGCAGCGCCACCGGCACGAGCGACCCCGCGCGCTGGGAGGCGATGGTCACCTTCATGGCCGAGCAGGGCCTGCTCGAGGGCGACGTCGACGCCGCGGACGCCGTCCGGACGCTCGGCTGAGCGTGGACGCCGTCCCGGGTGCGCCGCGGCGGGGGCCTATCCTGAGGGGCGTGAAGACCTTCGACGACCTGTATGCCGAGCTCAAGCACAAGGCGGACACGCGGCCCGAGAACTCCGGGACCGTCGCCCAGCTGGACGCCGGCGTCCATGCGATCGGCAAGAAGATCGTCGAGGAGGCGGCCGAGGTGTGGATGGCAGCCGAGTACGAGGGCGAGGACGCCACCGCCCTGGAGATCTCCCAGCTGCTCTACCACGTCCAGGTCATGATGGTCGCTCGCGGCATCAGCCTCGAGGACGTCTACCGCAAGCTCTGACCGACCCGACCCGGAGACATATCCCCGTGCTGCGCATCGCCGTCCCGAACAAGGGCTCGCTGTCCGAGCCCGCCACCCAGATGCTCGCGGAGGCCGGCTACCGCCGCCGCCGTGACCGCGAGCTCGTCCTGCCCGACCCCGCCAACGGGGTCGAGTTCTTCTTCCTCCGTCCCCGCGACATCGCCGTCTACGTCGGCACCGGCACCGTGGACGTCGGCATCACCGGCCGCGACCTCCTCCTCGACTCCGGCACCTCCGCCGTCGAGCACCGGCCGCTCGGCTTCGCCCGCTCCACGTTCCGCTTCGCGGCGCCCGCCGGCACCATCCGCTCCGTCGAGGAGCTCGCGGGCGCGCGGGTGGCGACGAGCTACGACGTCCTCGTGGGCAACTACCTCGCCGAGCGCGGCATCGAGGCGAGCGTCGTCCACCTCGACGGCGCCGTGGAGTCCTCGGTCCAGCTCGGCATCGCCGACGCCGTCGCGGACGTCGTCGAGACCGGCTCCACGCTGCGCGCGGCCGGGCTCGAGGTCTTCGGCGACCCGATCCTCCAGTCCGAGGCCGTGCTCATCCGTCCCGCGAGCCGTCCCGCCGACGCCGCCGTCGCCGTCCTCGACCGCCGCCTGCAGGGCGTCCTCGTCGCGCGCCGCTACGTCCTCATGGACTACGACGTGCCGGTCGAGCACGTGGAGAAGGCCGTCGCGGTCACCCCCGGTCTCGAGTCGCCCACCGTCTCCCCGCTGCACGACGGCAACTGGCGCGCGGTCCGCGCCATGGTGCTGCGCGAGGAGGCCAACCGCGTGATGGACGAGCTGTACGAGGTCGGGGCGCGGGCGATCATCGTCACGTCCATCCACGCGTCTCGGCTGTGAACCTCTCGGCCGAGCTGCTCCGTCCGTTCCGCCCGCGGGCGGCGCGGTGGGTGGCCTCGGTCCTGTTCGTCCTCACCGTGCTCGGGCCGCCCGCGCTCTTCGCGGTCATGGCCGCCAACGACCTCGACATGTCGTGGGCCGACGTCGTCGGGACCCTCGCCACCGCCGTCGTGCTCGCGTGGTTGTGCTTCCGGCAGGCGGCCGTCCGCGCCGTGCCCGACGACGACGGCCTCACCGTCCGCAACTTCATCAAGGTCCGCCGCCTGGAGTGGGAGCAGGTCGTGGAGGTGCGCTTCGGGGTGAACAGCGCCTGGGCGCAGCTCGACCTGTCCGACGGCACGACGCTGCCGGTCATGGCGATCCAGTCGGCCGACGGCGAGTACGCGCGCCGCGAGGTCGGCCGCCTTGCCGCGCTCGTCCAGCTCCACGAGTCCGACCAGCCCGGCTGACCGGTCCCGCGCGCCCGCGGCCAGGTGTCGCCGGCGGGGGCGGTCAGGCGGTGAGCGTCGCGGCGTGGGCACCGGCCGCGGCGGAGGCGATGAAGGCGGCCTCGTCCTGGTCGAGCCCGCGGCCCATCGTCGACAGGCGCACGGGGGAGTCCTCGAGCGCCTCTCGCAGCCCCGCCACCGGCACCTCGACGAGCCGGTGGAGGCCGACCGGCTCGCACAGGGTGGCCGCCTGCTCGCGCACCCGCGACCACAGCTCGCCGTCGGCGACGGGCACGACGACGTCGGCCGGGCGCAGCGCCACCCGCCCGTAGGCGGTGGTCGAGTGGTGGGAGACGCCACGGTGCCGGTCGCGCGGGTCGGCCTCGGACACGCGGAGCGCCGCCACCGGGCGACCGCCCAGGACCGCCGCCGCGTTGACGGCCTCGCCGGCCGCGACGCCGGAGAAGCCCCACCGCGTCCCGGTCCCGAGGTTGCCCGGCCCCTGGGTGACGACGACGACGTCGGCGCCCACGACGTGCCGTGCAGCGAGCAG
Organism: Oceanitalea stevensii; assembly: GCF_014837105.1. GTDB lineage: Bacteria > Actinomycetota > Actinomycetes > Actinomycetales > Actinomycetaceae > Oceanitalea > Oceanitalea stevensii. The sequence goes on from NZ_JACSPO010000003.1 coordinate 223,415, forward strand.
CGCGGTGTGGACGTTGACGGCCTCGAGGTCCCCGCCGAAGGCCTGCCCGGCCGTGATCGTCGAGGTCAGCCAGCCCGCGTCGCGCAGCTGCGCGACGGAGCGGGAGAAGGCCAGCGGCAGCGCCCCACCGTCGGTCATCACGTAGGCGACCCGGCGCCCGGCCCCGGCGGCCCGTACCCCCGCGAGGACGGCGGGCAGGGCGGAGTGCAGGTCGGCGACGACGACGGCGAGCCCGCCCAGGTCGTCGGCCTCGCGCATCTGCTCGTGCCAGGGCGACTCCTGCTCGTCCACCCCGAGGAGCATCGGCTGCAGCGGCGTGTAGCGGGCCTTGACGACGTGGCCGGGCCCGGGCGGCGGGTCGGCGGGCAGGCGGTCGGGGATGGCGACGACCATCGCGTAACCGCCGGTGCCGAGCCCGCGGACGAGCGCGGAGACGGTGAGCGTCACGCGGTCCCCGACCTCGGGCTCACCGACCAGGCCGGTGTAGGCGAGGGCGCGCACGGAGGTGCGGTCCCCGGCCGGCCGGTCGAGGTCCACCTCGAGCTCGACGGCGCCGGCCCACGAGCCGCGCACCGCCCTCACCACACCGTCACGCCAGGAGATCACCCGTGCACGCTACCGTCGCCGGGCCGCGGACGCCGGGACCGCTGAGGAACACGTCAGCGCTCGGCGACTGGAGGGGGGCGCTGGGGGACGGGGCGCTGGGGATCGGGCGCGCGGCGGCGGACGTCGGGGGCGCGGAGGAACAACTCAGCGCTCGGCGACAGGGGGAGGGGGCGACAGGGGGAGGGGGCGCTGGGGGGAGAGGCGCGCGCGGGGCGCGTGCCGGGGAAGCGGCGTGGCAGCAAGTACGGTGGGCACCGTGACTCGCGTGGACCCGGCCGAGCGGCTGCTCGACCTCCTCATCGCGCTCCGGCACGCCCCGGGCCGGCTGACCAAGGCCGACATCCGCGCGTCCGTCAACGGCTACCTCGACGCGACGAACGACGTCGCCTTCGAGCGGATGTTCGAGCGCGACAAGGACCTCCTGCGCCACCTCGGCGTCCCGATCGTCACCGACGTCGACCCCGTCCACGAGGACGCCGTCGGCTACCGCCTCGACACGGCCGGCTACTCGCTGCCCGAGGTCACCTTCACCGCCGCGGAGATCGGCGTGCTGTCCCTGGCCGCGACGGTCTGGCAGGACGCCCACCTCCACGGCTCCGCCCACCGCGGCCTCACCAAGCTGCGCGCCGTCGCCGCCGGCGCGGACCCCGACTCCCACATCGGCGTCGCGCTGCGCGTGCAGCCCGCCGAGACGGCCCTCGGACCGCTCCTGGACGCGATCGGCGCCCGGCAGGCCGTCTCCTTCACCTACCGGGCCGCCTCGACCGGCGAGGAGACCACCCGCCGCGTCCAGCCGTGGCGCCTGGTGAGCCGCGACCGCGGCTGGTACCTCATCGGCCACGACCTCGACCGTGACGCCCCCCGCGTCTTCCGCCTCTCCCGCGTCGTCGGCGCCGTCAGGGCCACCGGACCGGCCGGCGCCTTCGAGGTCCCCGAGCACGACGCCCAGGCGATCCTCGCCGGCAGCGGCGGCGCGCGTGCCGTCCTCGCCGTCCTGCCCGAGCGTGGCGCCGCGCTGCGTGCCCGCGCCGTCGAGGAGCGCGGCGAGCGCGACGGACGCGACGTCGTCGTCGTGGAGACCGACGACGACTTCTCCCTCGCCGCCGAGATCGCCGCCTACGGGCCCGCCGTCCTGGTCCTCGAGCCGCCCGCCCTGCGCGAGGCGGTCCTCGCGCGTCTGCGCGCCGTTGCCGCCCTGGGGGAGGCCGCCCGTGCCTGAGACCACCGGGGAGCGCCTCACGCGTCTGCTCGCCCTCATCGCCTACCTCGGGGAGAACCCCGGGGTGCCCGTCGCCGACGTCGCCGCCCACTTCGCGGTGAGCGAGCGCCAGGTCCTCGCCGACGTCAACCTCCTGTGGGTGACCGGCACGCCCGGCTACCTGCCCGACGACCTCATCGACTTTGCCGCCGACGAGTACGACCGGCAGGTCCTCACGCTGACCAACCCGCGCGGCATGGACCGCCCGCTGCGCCTCGGCGCCCACGAGGCGCTGGCTCTGCTCGTCGCGCTCAAGCCCCTGGAGGCGCTGAGCGCCGACGGCGGCATCGACGACGACGTCCTGCGCAGCACCACCGCCAAGCTCACCGCCGCGGCGGGGGAGGCCGCCCGCGCCGCCCAGGCCGTCGACGTCCACGTGAGCGACGCGACCGCCGCCCTGGCCCCGGTCCGCCAGGCCCTCGCGGCCGGCCGCCGGCTCCACCTCCGTTACGTCTCGGCGTCCGACGTCGTCACCGAGCGCGACGTCGACCCCCTCGAGCTCGTCTGGGACGGGAGCCGCTGGTACCTGCGTGCCTGGTGCCACCGGGTCGACGGGCTGCGGCACTTCCGCCTCGACCGGGTGCTCGCCGCGGAGGTCCTCGAGACCCCTGCCGTCCACGCCCCGGAGGCCACCGGCCGCAGCACCGAGCCCGAGCTCGACGACGACGACCTCCTCGCCGAGCTCGAGCTCGCCCCCCGCGCGCGCTGGCTGGCCGAGCGGGTGCCCGTCGTCGACCACGAGGACCTGCCCGACGGCGGGATGCGGGTGCGCCTGCGGGTGGCGGACCCGGCGTGGCTGGCGAACGTCGTCCTCGGGCTCGGTGCCGAGGTGCGCGCCGTCGCCCCTCCCGAGCTCGCCGCGGCGGTCGCGCGCCACGCGGCGGACGCCCTGGCCGCCTACGACGACATATCCTCGGGCTCATGACCTGGTGGCTCTGGCTCGTCCTCGTGCTCGCGGCGCTGGCCCTGTACGCCGTCATCGGCCTGGGCCTGTGGCGCCGCGGCAAGACGCTGCTCACCGAGCTGCGCGGCCTCGAGCAGCTGAGCGAGCGGCTCGCGGCGGTGACCGGCACCGAGCCGCCCGCGCCGATCGTCCCGGCCTACCTCGTCCCGCCCGCCGAGGTCGCCGAGGCCCGCCACCGCCGGCAGGCCAACCTGCGCGCCCGCCGCGAGCGGCGTGCCGACCGGGCGACGCAGGCCATGACCCGGTGGCGCCGGGTCGGGCTGCGCTGAGGCCGCGGCGTAGACTCGAAGTCCCCGGACCCGACGCGAAGGCACGTCATGCGACCCCCCTCAATGTGGCAGATCCTCATCATCGTCCTCATCATCGTCATCCTGTTCGGCGCGAAGCGGCTCCCGGACGTGGCGAGCAGCATCGGCAAGTCCCTCAAGATCTTCAAGAAGGAGGTCACCGAGCTGCGTGAGGACGACTCCACGCCGCCGCCCTCCGGCCCCGTGTCCGGTGGCCCGACCTCCCCGAGCACCACGCCCAACCCGACGACGGCGCCGCCCTCCGCGGACGACCCCGGCACCACGCCACCGGGTGGGACGGGCCGCTAGCACCCGCCGCAGGACGAGGACTCCGTGGCGCTGAGGACGGGGCGCGCCCGCAACCCCGAGGGCCGCATGCGGCTCGTCGAGCACCTGCGCGAGCTGCGTCGCCGCGTGCTGCTCGCCCTCGCGGGGATCGCCGTCATGACCGTCGTGGGCTGGTTCCTCTACGAACCCGTCTTCGACGCCATCCAGGCCCCCGTCCTCGCCGTCGACGACGCCGGGCTCAACGCGGCACTCACCTTCACCACCCCGGCCGCCGCCTTCGACATGCAGGTCCGGGTCTCGCTGTGGGTGGCGACGTTCCTCGCCAGCCCGTGGTGGCTCTACCAGGTGTGGGCCTACATCGCCCCCGGCCTCACCCGCAGCGAGAAGCGCCGCAGCCTCCTGTTCGTCGTCGCCGGGGTGCCGCTCTTCCTCGGCGGCGCCGCGCTCGCGTGGCTCGTCCTGCCGAACGCGATCAAGGTCCTCACCCAGTTCACCCCCGAGGGCGCGCTCAACTACATGCCCGCGACGGACTACGTCCGCTTCGTCATGCGGGTGGTCCTCGCCTTCGCCATCGCCTTCCTCGTCCCGCTCGTCATGGTGCTCCTCAACGCGATCGGGCTCGTGTCGGCGCGCGCGCTCCTCGCCGGGTGGCGCTGGGCGGTGCTCCTCGTCTTCGTCTTCGCCGGCATCGCCAGCCCCACCCCGGACCCGTGGACGATGATCGCGCTGGCCGTGCCCATGTGCGCCCTGTACTTCGGGGCCGTCGGCATCGCCGCGCTCCACGACCGCCGCGCCGCGCGCCGGCAGGCAGCCCACGAGGCCGAGCTCCTCGAGCCGGACTCGTGAGCCGGCGCATCGGCGTCGTCACCAACCCCACGGCAGGACGCGGCCGGGCCGCCCGGTCGCGGGAGGAGGTCCTCGCCGGGCTGGGCGAGGCCGGCCACGAGCCCCTCGACCTCACCGGCCGCGACTACGCCGACGCCCTGTCCCGCGCCCGCGCAGCCCTCGCCGACGGGCTGGACGCCGTCGTCGTCGTCGGCGGGGACGGGATGGTCAACCTCGGCGCGAACGTCCTCGCCGGGACGGGCGTGCCGCTCGGGATCGTCGCCGTCGGCAGCGGCAACGACATCGCCGGGGCGCTCGGCCTCCCGGTCCACGACGTGCCCGCCGCCCTCGCCGTCCTGCGCCGCGCCCTCACCGACGACGACGGCGCGAGGCAGGTCGACGCCGTCGCCGTCAGCACCCCCGGCCAGCCGACGAGCCGCTGGTACGTGAGCTCGCTGTGCGCGGGCCTGGACGCCGCCGTCGCCCACCACGCCTCCCGTCTGCGCTGGCCCCGCGACGGCGGTCGCTACGTCCGGGCGATCTTCTCCGAGCTCTCGGCCTTCCGCCCCTACGGCTTCCGGATCACCGCCGACGGCGAGACGTGGGAGCAGGAGGCCACGCTCGTCACGGTCTCCAACACCCCGCTCTTCGGCGGCGGGATGAAGGTGGCGCCCGGAGCGGTGCCCGACGACGGCCTGCTCGACCTCGTCACCGCGAGCGGGCTCTCGCGTCCCGCCGTCGTGCGCCTCTTCCCGCTCCTGTTCTCGGGGCGGCACGTCGACCACCCCGCGGTGAGGGTGCGGCGGGCGCGCAGCGTGCGCATCGAGCCCTTCACCGCGCTGGGGGCCAACCCGCCGGTGGCGATCGTCGACGGCGAGCCGCTCACCGCGCTGCCCCTCCAGTGCGACGTCCACCCGCGTGCACTGTCGGTGCTGGCGCCTAGAGTCGAGGCGTGAGCCCACGACGCAAGCGCCGGCCCGAGACTGCGGTCGAGGGGACGGACACCTCCACCGAGCCGAGCCCCGCCGAGCGCTACGCCGCCGCGCGCCGCCGAGCCCGTGCCGAGCGCAGCGAGCTCGCCGCGTTCGCCGCCGGGATCGGCTTCCAGCTCGACGACTTCCAACGGGAGGCCTGCGAGCAGCTCGAGGAGGGGCGCAGCGTCCTCGTCGCCGCGCCTACGGGTGCGGGCAAGACCGTCGTGGGGGAGTTCGCCGTCCACCTCGGGCTGCGGACCGGGCGCAAGACCTTCTACACCACGCCCATCAAGGCGCTGAGCAACCAGAAGTACCTCGACCTCGTCGCCGCGCACGGCGAGAGCCGGGTCGGTCTCCTCACCGGTGACACGACGATCAACGGCGAGGCGGACGTCGTCGTCATGACCACCGAGGTGCTGCGCAACATGCTCTACGCGGGCTCGCCGACCCTCGCGGACCTCGGCTACGTCGTCATGGACGAGGTCCACTACCTCGCCGACCGCTTCCGCGGGCCGGTGTGGGAGGAGGTCATCCTCCACCTCGCCGACGACGTCCTCCTCGTCTCCCTCTCGGCCACGGTCTCCAACGCCGAGGAGTTCGGCGACTGGCTCACCATGGTCCGCGGGGACACCGCCGTCGTCGTCTCCGAGCACCGGCCGGTCCCGCTGTGGCAGCACGTCATGGTGCGCGACCGTGTCCTCGACCTCTACAGCGCCCGGGTGGACCCCACCGACCCCGGGCCCAACCCGCCCATCAACCCCGACCTCGCCGAGGCGGTGCGGCGAGCCGCCCGCACCGGCTCCGCGCCGCCCGGGCGCCGCCGCGACCCGCGGGGCGGCCGGGCCCGCCCGCCCGCGCGGATCGGCCACGTGCGCCCCGCGCCCCGGCCGGTCGTCGTCGAGCGCCTCGACGAGGCCGGGCTGCTGCCCGCCATCGTCTTCGTCTTCTCCCGCGCGGGCTGCGAGGCCGCCGTCGAGCAGACGCTGCGCTCGCGTGTGCGTCTGACGAACGCCGCCGAGGCCCGCGCCATCGCCCAGGTCATCGAGGAGCGGTGCGCGGCGCTGCCGCCGGAGGACCTCGCCGTCGTCGGCTACCACGCGTGGTCCCAGGCCCTGCAGCGCGGGGTCGCCGCCCACCACGCCGGCCTCCTGCCGGTGTTCAAGGAGACCGTCGAGGCGCTCTTCACCGCGGGGCTGGTCAAGGTCGTCTACGCGACCGAGACGCTGGCGCTCGGGATCAACATGCCGGCGCGCTCCGTCGTCCTCGAGCGGCTCGACAAGTGGAACGGCACCGCCCACGCCGCCCTCACGCCGGGGGAGTACACCCAGCTGACCGGCCGGGCCGGGCGCCGCGGCATCGACGTCGAGGGGCACGCCATCGTGCTCTACGGCGAGGACGTCGACCCCGCCGCGCTGGCGGGCCTCGCGTCGCGCCGCACCTACCCGCTGCGCTCGAGCTTCCACCCGACGTACAACATGGCCGTCAACCTCCTCGGGACGCTCGCCTACCCGCAGGCCCGCGAGACCCTCGAGAGCTCCTTCGCCCAGTTCCAGGCCGACCGCGGCGTCGTCGGGCTGGCGCGGCAGGCGCGGCGCAACGAGGAGGCGCTGGCCGGGTACGCCACCGCGATGACGTGCCACCTCGGTGACTTCACCGAGTACGCGCGGCTGCGCCAGCGGATCAGCGAGCTCGAGAAGGACCGGTCGCGGGAGCGCTCGCGCGCCGCGCAGCGTGCCGTCCACGCCTCCCTGGCGGCCGTCCGGCGCGGCGACGTCCTCGAGTACCGCCGCGGCCGGCGCACCCTGTGGGCGCTCGTCCTGGACGTGGACGCCGACCGCCTCGACTCCCCGGTGCTCCGGGTCCTCACCCCCGAGCCGCGCGTCCGCACGCTCACGAGCACCGAGCTGCCCCACGGCGCCACGACCGTTGCCACCGTCCCCGTCCCCAAGCACGCCAACCTGCGGGACGCCGGCCAGCGCCGCGACCTCGCCGCGCGGCTGCGCAGCGCCGTCCAGTCGGCGCCGCCCGCCGCGGTCACCTCCCGCGCCGGTCAGGCGGGCGCCGACATCGGTGAGCAGATCGACGAGCTGCGCCGCCAGCTGCGCGCCCACCCGTGCCACGGGTGCAGCGACCGTGAGGAGCACGCCCGCTGGGCCAACCGGTGGGTGGCCCTGGACGCCGAGCACCAGCGCCTGCTCCAGCGCATCGAGACCCGGACGTCCTCGATCGCCCGCGACTTCGACAAGGTCTGCGCGCTCCTCACCGAGCTCGGCTACCTCGAGCCGGACGGTGAGGGCGGCATGGCCGTCACCGACAACGGCCGCTGGCTCGCGCGCCTGTACGCGGAGAAGGACCTCGTCCTCGCCGAGTGCCTGCGCCGCGGCCTGTGGGCGGGCCTCGACGCCGCCCAGCTCGCCGCCGTCGTCTCCACCGTCGTCTACAGCGCCCGCAACGACGCCCTCAGCGCCCCCACGGGCGCCGGCGGCGGTGCGCTAGGGGACGCCGTGCGGCAGACCGTGCGGGTCTCGGACGAGCTCGCCGAGCGGGAGTCCCAGCACGGCGTGCCGTCCTCCGAGCCGGTCGACGCCGGGATCGTCTCCATCGTCCACGCGTGGGCCAAGGGCGCGCCGCTCGACACGGTCCTGGACGGGACGGAGATCGGGGCCGGGGACTTCGTGCGGTGGTGCAAGCAGATCCTCGACGTCCTCGACCAGCTCGCCACCGCCGCGCCGGACGCCGAGGGACGCCGGACGGCCCGGCGTGCCATCGAGCTCGTCCGCCGCGGTGTCGTCGCGTGGTCCAGCGTCTGAGACGGCGAGCGCGCTGACCGGCGCGGGTCCGTGAGACATCCCACGACACGCCGCGACACGCCGGTCACGGGGAGATCACGGGGCCCGACAAGCACCGGTGCTGACCTGCGTGCATGCCGCTGACCTGCGGTTTCGTGGGCTTGATGCGGTGGGCGCCGGGCGCTAGTTTCGTCTCTCGTACCGCCCGCCCGCACCGGTGGCCATCGCGCCGACCGGGACGAGCGCCGCGGCGGACAGTGGCCAGGCCCGCGTGTTCAGTAGATAACGACAGCTGCCCCCGCAGCGTCGGTCCGAAGGACACGCGGGTCGGTCACGTCCGTCCCCCCGAGGCCCCGACGGTGGGGTCAGGACCGGCCTCTCGGACACCTATCCTTGTCTGGTGCCCCTGCCCTCCCGTCGCGTCGCCGTGCTCCTCAGCGTCCTCGGGGCCCTGGCGACCGAGGCCGCCTTCCCGGGGCGCTCCTGGTGGCCCCTCGCCGCGGTCGGCATCGCCCTGCTCCTCCTCGCGCTGCGCGGCGCCACGGTGCCGCGCGCGCTCTGCTACGGCTGGGTGTGGGGAGCGGTGTTCTTCCTCATCCACCTGTGGTGGGCCGAGGAGGCCGCCGGTGCGGTGCCGTGGGTGCTGCTCGGCGTGGCCGAGGCGCTCTTCGTCGCCGTCTTCGCCGCCGGGTGGGTGCTGGCGGCCCGCTGGGGACCGGTGGCCCGGCACCCGGCACTCGGCGTCGTCGTCGTCGCGTGCCTCTGGGTCGCGACCGAGGCGGCCCGCGGCCTGGTGCCCTTCGGCGGCATGCCGTGGGGCAAGCTCGCCTTCTCCCAGACGAACGGGCCGCTGCTGCGCCTGGCGTCCCTCGGCGGGGAGCCGCTCGTCTCCGGCGCCGTCGTCGTCATCGGGGCGCTGCTCGCCCTCGCCCTGAGCCACCTGCGCCGCGCGCGGGTGGGACGCGCCAGCGGGGCGCTCGTCGCGGCGGCCGCGATCGTCGCCGTCGGCCTCGTCGTGCCCGTCGACACGCGCGCCGAGAGCGGCACGCTGCGCGTCGGTGCGGTCCAGGGCAACGTCCCCGGGCCAGGACTGGACGCGTTCGCGGTGCGCCGGGACGTCCTCGAGCGCCACGTCACCGGGACCGAGGCGCTCCTCGAGGACGTCGAGCCCGGTGAGCTGGACGTCGTCCTGTGGCCCGAGAACTCCACCGACATCGACCCGCGCGAGGACGCAGAGGCCGGCCGCCTCGTCGACCGCGCGGCGGCCGCCGTCGACGCGCCGATCCTCGTGGGCGGGCAGCGCTACGGGGAGGACTACCGGTACAACGAGGCGATCCTCTGGGTGCCGGGCGAGGGGCAGGTGGACGTCTACGCCAAGCAGCACCCCGCCCCGTTCGCCGAGTACATCCCGCTGCGCGACCTCGCGCGGAAGGTGACCGACGCCGTCGACCTCGTGTCCACCGACATGCTCCCCGGCGAGGAGGTCGGGATCATCGAGCTGGACAGCCCGCGGCTCGAGCGCGTCGTCGACCTCGCCGTCGGGATCTGCTTCGAGGTCGCCTACGGCGGGCTCATGCGGGACGCGGTCCTGGCCGGAGGCGAGCTCATCGTCGTGCCGACGAACAACGCCTCCTTCGGCTACACCCAGGAGTCCACCCAGCAGCTGGCGATGTCGGTCTTCCGCGCGGTGGAGCACGGCCGGTCGACCGTTCAGATCTCCACCGTGGGGGCCAGCGGGATCATCTCGCCCAACGGGGTCGTCACCCAGTCCTCGGGGCTGTTCACCGCCGACCGCTTCGTCGCCGACCTGCCGCTACGCACCTCGCTGACGGTCGCCGACCGGCTGGGCGTGTGGCCCACGCTCGCCGCCGCCGCCCTCGCGGCCGTCGCCGCTGCGGCGGGCCTGGCCACCACCGTTCGTCAGCGGTCCCGACGTCCGAGGAGGACCGCATGAGGACTCTCGTCATCATCCCGACCTACAACGAGCGTGAGTCGCTCCCTGCCGCGCTGGAGCGCACCCGGCAGGCCGTCCCGGACGCCGACATCCTCGTCGCCGACGACAACAGCCCCGACGGCACCGGCGCGGTCGCCGACGCGGCAGCGGCCCGTGACGACCGCGTCCACGTCCTGCACCGCCCGGGCAAGCAGGGACTGGGACGTGCGTACGTGGCCGGCTTCCAGTGGGCGCTCGAGCGGGGCTACGAGCTCGTCGTCGAGATGGACGCCGACGGCTCGCACCGGCCCGAGCAGCTGCCCGACCTCCTCGCCCGCGCGCAGCGTCCGGACGCGCCCGAGCTCGTCATCGGCTCCCGGTGGGTGCCCGGGGGAGAGGTCGTCAACTGGCCCCGCCACCGCGAGCTCCTCTCGCGGGGCGCCAACACCTACGTCCGGCTCGCGCTGGGCCTGCCGGTGCGCGACGCCACCGCCGGTTTTCGGGTCTTCCGGGCGGACGTGCTCGGGGCGCTCCCGCTGGGGGAGATCGAGTCGCAGGGCTACTGCTTCCAGGTCGACATGACCTGGCGGGTGCACCGCGCGGGCGGGCGGGTGGCCGAGGTGCCGATCAGCTTCGTCGAGCGGGCGGAGGGCGTGTCGAAGATGAGCCGCTCGATCATCACCGAGGCGCTGGTCCGCACGACCGTGTGGGGGCTGTCGCACCGCACCCGCCAGCTGCTCGCGCTCGTCCGGCGCCGCTGAGCCACCAGGACGCGCGAGAGGGCCCGCAGGCTGTGCCTGCGGGCCCTCGTCGTCGTGCCTCGTGCGTCAGGCGCTGCGCCGACGCAGCTGACCGCTGCGCAGCAGCTCCAGCCGCTCGGTGAGCAGCTCCTCGAGCTCGGGGATGGTGCGACGCTCGAGCAGCATGTCCCAGTGGGTACGCGGCTTCTTGACCGGCTTGGTCGGCTCGGGGCGGGTGGCGTCGCGCAGGAGCGCCTCCTCGCCGCAGCGGCACTCCCACAGGGCGGGCATCTCGGCCTCGGCCGCGAAGGGCAGGACGATGGTGTGGCCGTTGGGGCACTCGTAGTGGGCCTCGGTACGCTCGGCGTACTGGACGCCCACCTCGCTCTCGAGGCTCTTCGCGCCGATCCCGACTCCGCGCAGTGATCGATCTGCCATGACGCGTCTCCTCTCGGGCGCGTGCGAGACGCGCCGGTGTGAAAGCTTCTACTGGGCCCAACGAACGATGGTGTCGAGTTGTTCCACGGTCGTGGTGAACGTCCTGTGAAGGTCCCGCAGACCTTCGCCGGGTAGGGTCCCGGTGTGACCGAGATGACGTATCGCCAGCTGGGTTCCAGCGGCCTCGTGGTGTCCGCTGTCGGCCTGGGGTGCAACAGTTTCGGAGCGACCTTACCGCCGGACGAGGTGCAGCGCGTGGTGAGCGCAGCCATTGAGGCCGGTATCACCCTGTTCGACACCGCCGACGTCTACGGCGGTGAGCCGGGCCAGGGCGAGGAGCTCCTCGGCGCCGCCCTGGCGGGCCGACGCGAGGACGTCGTCGTCGCGACGAAGTTCGGGATGGACACCCGGGGGCTCAACGGCGACGACTACGGCGTGCGCGGCTCGCGCCGGTACATCCGCCGGGCCGTCGAGGGCTCGCTGCGCCGCCTGCGCACCGACCACATCGACCTCTACCAGGTCCACCGCCTCGATCCCGTCACCCCGCTGGAGGAGACCCTCGGCGCACTGGACGAGCTCGTGCGCGAGGGCAAGGTCCTCTACACGGGCTGCTCGAACGTCACCGGCTGGGAGCTCGTCGACGCGGACTGGACGGCGCGCACGGGCGGTCTGGCTCCCTTCATCTCGGTACAGAACGCCTACTCGCTGCTGTCCCGCGAGATCGAGGCCGAGGTGGTCCCGGCGGCCGCGCACGTCGGTGCCGGCATCCTGCCGTACTGGCCGCTCGCCTCCGGCCTCCTCACCGGCAAGTACCGGCGCGGCGAGCCGGCCCCGGCGGGCAGCCGCCTCGAGCAGCGGCCCGAGCGCCTCGCGAGCGCCGACTTCGACCGCATCGAGGCGCTGGAGGCCGTCGCTCAGCAGGCCGGCGTCCCGCTCCTCACCCTCGCCATGGGTGGCCTCTCGGCCCAGCCCGGTGTCGCGAGCGTCATCGCCGGTGCGCGCTCGCCCGAGCAGGTGGAGCAGAACGTCTCCGCCGGCCTGTGGGAGCCCGACGCGGACACGCTCCTCGCGATCGACGAGGCGGCCCCCGGCCCCGCCGCGGGCTGAACTGGCAGCTTGCCGGCCTGACGCTCATCTGCGGACCGCCGCGTGCAGCAGGCGGGCCCGGTGCGCACCGACGGCGACGACCGCACGCACGGGCAGGACGCCGGAGCGCGCGGCGTCGGCGACGGCGTCGCCCCAGCGGACCTCGCGCGCGACCCGGTCCCCGCCGCCGGGCGAGGCGAGGGCGACGACGAGGGAACCGAGTGGGCTCACCCGGTCCATCGCGCGGCTCATCCGCGTGAGCACGGTGAGCACCTCACCCGGCGGGGGAGCGTCGGCGAGCCCGGCGAGCTCGACGACCAGGCCCGTGGACCGGCCGTCCTCGTCGAGGGCGATGAGCCACATCGACAACCCGTCGCCGCCTGCTGCCGCACGGACCGCGCCCGCCGCGCAGGCGACGGCGTCGTCGTCACCCAGGACGATCCCTCCGGCGTGCAGCCACGCCTCGTCCTCCGTCCCGGTGCTGTCGAGGGCGGAGGCCCACGTGTCCGGTGCCAGTGTGTGGTCTGTGGTCATGGGACTGACGCTCCCAGGAGGCGGCGACCTGCGGCCGGCTCCACCGGCGGGGCTGGGGACGGCCGGACCGGTGACCGCGCTGTGGAGCAACGACGAGCGCTCCCCAGCGCCCCGGTCGCGGTGCTCGTCCACCGGTGACCGTCGCGAGGGCCGGCAGTGTCGCGCGGTCGTCCCATGCTGGGGGCGGAGAGGAGCACACGATGACCAGTGACCAGGTGGGGCACAACGCCGTCAGCCTCGTCGGCCGGGTGAGCGGGGAGGTCGAGGAGCGGGAGCTGCCGAGCGGGGACCGGCTGTCGACCTTCCGGCTCGTCGTCCCGCGCCCGGACGCCGGCGAGGGGCGAGCTCGTGTCGACACCATCGACGTCGCCTGCTGGAGCGGGCGCACCCGCCGGGTCGCGGGGCGGGTGGGGGAGGGGAGCGTCGTCGCGGTCGAGGGCGCGCTGCGACGCCGGTTCTTCGCGACCGGGGCCGGCCGCGCCTCGCGCTACGAGGTCGAGGCGCAGCGCCTGCGCCGGCTGCCCGGCACGTAGCCGGGCGCCGCCCGACGGGGCATGCCTCTCACCGCCGCCCCGCGCGCCGCCGGAACTGGACGGCTGCCCAGAGGACCGCCCCGAGCAGGATGCCCGCCAGCCATGCGGCGGCGAGCACGGGTGCGCTGCCCGCGTTGGCGCCCATGAGCAGGCCACGGAGGGTCTCGATCACGGGCGTGATGGGCTGGTGCTCCGCGAAGCCGCGCAGCCAGGTCGGCAAGGAGTCGGCGCCGACGAAGGCAGTGGACAGGTAGGGCAGGAAGAGCAGGACGAAGCCGTAGCCCGTCGCGGCCTCCGGACTGCCGGTGGCCAGCCCGATCGCGGCGAACAGGTAGGTGATCGCCAGGACGTAGACCGCGACGACGAGCACGGCCACCAGCCACTCGGCCGCGTTCGCGGTCGGCCGGAACCCGACGAGCACCGCTACCCCGACGACGATCCCGGTGGCCAGCAGGTTGCGGAGCAGGCTGGCGACGACGTGCCCGGTGACGACGGCCCAGCTGCGCATCGGCAGCGTGCGGAAGCGGTCCATGATCCCGGAGGCAGCGTCCCCGGCGACGTCGACGGCGGTGGAGGCTGCGCCGTAGCCGGCACAGAGCAGGATGATCCCCGGCACGACGTAGTCGACGTACCCGCCGCCCGGGTCCAGGGCGCCGCCGAAGACGTAGACGAACAGCAGCATGAGCAGCACGGGCAGCAGCACGGCCATGAGGAGCGACTCGACGTTGCGCGTGCTGTGCCTCAGGCTGCGGCCGATGAAGACGGCCTCCTCGGTGCCGAGCCTGAGGGGACGGGCGGGAGGGGCGGTGCTGAGGACGGTCATGCGGGCGTCCTTCCGGTGAGAGCGGGGGAACCGGGCGCGGCCTCGGTCATGGCGAAGAAGACGTCGTCGAGGCTCGGGCGGCGCAGGTGGAGCTCGCCGCGCAGCCCGAGGGCGTCGATGGTGTCGAGCGCGTCCCGCAGCCCGGCGGGGCTGCCGTCCGTCGGCTCGGCGTGGAGGACCTCGCCGCCCGGCCCCCGTAGCTCCACGACGTCCTGGCCGACCGCCCGCTTGAGCTCGGCCGGTGTGCCCTCGGCGACGATGGCGCCCTCACGCAGGATGGAGACCCGGTCGGCGAGCTCGTCGGCCTCCTCGAGGTTCTGCGTCGTGAGCAGGACCGTCGCCCCGCCCTCCCGCAGCGAGCGGATGACGTCCCACAGCTCACGGCGGCTGCTCGGGTCGAGCCCGGTGGTCGGCTCGTCGAGGAAGACGACGGGCACCGCCACCACGAGGCTCAGTGCGAGGTCGAGGCGCCGCCGCATGCCGCCCGAGTAGGTCCGCACCTGGCGGGAGGCGGCCGGGCCGAGCCCGAAGCTCTCGATGAGCTCGCGGCTGCGAAGGCGCGCCGCGCGGCGTCCCAGCCCCTGGAGGGCGGCCATCATCCGGATGTTCTCCGTCGCCGTGAGGAGCTCGTCGACGGCGGCCGCCTGGCCGGTGAGGGCGATCCTGCGGCGGACCGCGACGGGGTCGCGGACCGGGTCCGCCCCGGCGACCGTGACGGTACCGGCGTCCGGCCGGACGAGGGTGGCGAGGATGTTGACCAGCGTCGTCTTGCCGGCGCCGTTCGGCCCGAGCAGCGCATGGACCATGCCGGGGTCGACGGTGAGGTCCACCCCGGTGAGGACCTCCAGGGCTCCGAAGGACTTCCGTACGCCGCGGACGAGGATCGTCGGGTCCATGGTGATCTCCCGTCTCAGTGGTGTGTATGGCCTAAACAGTAGATGGCATACACAGAGGTGTCTACCCCCTACACGGTTAGGCTGGGCGAATGGACACGGAGCCCGAGGACGTGCCGCTGCCACGTGGCGTGGCACTGGCGTGGGGCGTGGCCGCCCACCCCCAGCGTGGTCCCAAGCGCGAGCTGAGCATCGAGCGCATCGTCGAGGCAGCGATCGAGATCGCCGACGCCGACGGGTTGGGGGCCGTGTCGATGACGGCAGTGGCGAGCCGCCTCGGGTTCACGACGATGTCGCTGTACCGCTACGTCACCAACAAGGACGAGCTCCTCATGGTCATGGGGGACACGGCCCTGGGCCTCCCGCCGCTGAGCCTGTCGGAGGCAGGGGACTGGCGTGCCCGCCTGGCCGCGTACCACCGCGAGGTCCTCGCCGTGTACGAGGCCCACCCGTGGCTGCTCGACCTTCCGATCGCCGGTGTCCCCGGGACCCCGGGGAACGCCGCCTGGTTCGACGCGGGACTGGGCACCCTCGCGGACACGCCGCTCAGCTGGCTGGAACGCACCGCCGTCCTGCTCCTCGTCATGGGCCAGGTCCGCTGGACCGCGAGCGTCCAGCGCGGCTACGACGCCCGAGCCGCTGCGGACGGGGTCACCCCTGACGACCTGGACCGCGTCATGGCCCAGGTGCTCGGCACCCTGGTGACCGCGGAGGCCTTCCCGAGCCTGCGCGTCGCACTCGACAGCGGGGTGCTCACGGACGACAGCGACCCCTTCGCCTTCGGGCTCGAGCGCCTGCTCGACGGCGTCGCGCTCTACGTCGACTCGCGGGCCGACGACGCCCCCAGGCAGTCTCCCGAGGAGCCGGCTGGCGCCCCGGCCGAGGGCTTCCCCAAGGACCCGAAGGTGCGGGAGGCCAGAGCCGCGCGCCGCGAGGCGGAGAAGGCGGTCCGCGAGGGCGAGCGCCGGCTGCGAGAGGCCCTCAAGCGGGAGCGGGAGGCGGTGGCCCGTGCGCGGGAGCGGGCGGCACGCGGAACGGGCGGCGGGGCCTAGGCACGCCGGGCCGGACGTGGCACGATCGGCGCCGTGGACACCGCCGCCGAGCAGCGCCTGCAGGACCTCGCGCTGCTCCGCCGTGTCCGCGACCGGATCGACCGCGAGTACGCGCAGCCCCTCGACGTCCCCGCCCTCGCTCGCGGCGTCCACATGTCCGCCGGGCACCTGAGCCGGGAGTTCCGTCGCGCCTACGGCGAGCCGCCCTACTCCTACCTCATGACCCGCCGCATCGAGCGCGCGATGACGCTGCTGCGCCGGGGCGAGCTGAGCGTCACCGAGATCTGCTTCGCCGTCGGCTTCTCCTCCCTGGGGACGTTCAGCACGCGCTTCCGGGAGCTCGTCGGGGTGCCGCCCAGCGCGTACCGCGAGCGCGCCTCGGACCTGCCCGGCGGGATCCCGCCGTGCGTCTCCAAGCGCGTCACCAGACCGGTCAGGAATCAAGAAGCCCGCGTCGCTGCCGTGCCCCTAGCGTGACCGCCATGGACATCACCATTCACGCCAGCTTCCTGCCCACCACCGACCCGGAGGCCTCGCTCGCCTTCTACCGGGACGCGCTCGGCTTCGAGGTCCGCCAGGACGTCGGCCAGGGCGCCATGCGCTGGATCACCATCGGCGCGCCCAGCCAGCCCGGCACCTCGATCGTCCTCTACCCGCCGACGGCGGACCCCAACATCACCGAGGACGAGCAGCAGACCATCGCGGAGATGATGGCCAAGGGCACCTTCGCCAGCGTCCTCCTCGCCACCCCGGACCTCGACGCCGCCTTCGAGCGGGCCCAGGCCGCCGACGTCGAGATCATGCAGGAGCCCACCGACCAGGACTGGGGCGTGCGGGACTGCGCGTTCCGCGACCCGGCCGGCAACACCGTCCGGCTCCAGCAGAGCTGACGACACACCAACGGAGACCCGGATGACGACGACCGACACCTCGACGGCCCCCGCGACGCAGGCCGACACTCACGACCTCATCCGCGTGCGCGGCGCCCGGGAGAACAACCTCCAGGACGTCGACGTCGACATCCCCAAGCGGCGGCTCACGGTGTTCACCGGGGTCTCCGGCTCGGGCAAGAGCTCACTCGTCTTCGACACCGTGGCCGCGGAGTCGCGACGGCTCATCAACGAGACCTACAGCACCTTCCTCCAGGGCTTCATGCCCACCCAGGCACGCCCCGACGTCGACGTCCTCGAGGGCCTGACGACGGCGATCATCGTCGACCAGGAGCGGCTCGGCGCGAACCCGCGCTCCACCGTCGGCACGGTGACCGACGCGAACGCGTTCCTGCGCATGCTCTTCAGCCGGCTCGGTGAGCCGCACGTCGGGTCCCCGAACGCCTACTCCTTCAACGTCCCGTCCGTCACCTCGCAGGGAGCCATCTCCGTCGGCGGGAAGAAGGCCGTCAAGGCGACCTTCAACCAGCTCGGCGGCATGTGCCCCCGCTGCGAGGGACGCGGCGCGGTCACCGACATCGACCTCGCCCAGCTCTACGACGAGTCCAAGTCCCTCGCCGAGGGCGCGATCACCGTCCCGGGGTACGTCGCCGACGGCTGGTACGTCAAGCTCTTCATGGAGTCCGGCTTCCTCAAGCCGGACAAGCCGATCCGCGACTACACCAAGCGTGAGCTGCACGACTTCCTCTACAAGGAGCCCGTCAAGGTCCCCGTCGGCGGGGCGAACATGACCTACGAGGGCCTCGTCCCGAAGATCAAGAAGTCGATGCTCGCCAAGGACCGCGACGCGATGCAGCCGCACATCCGGGCCTTCGTCGACCGCGCCGTCGTCTACCAGACCTGCCCCGACTGCGAGGGCACGCGGCTGGCCCCCCACGCCCGCGAGTCGACGATCCGCGGCGTCAGCATCGCCGACGCCTGCGCGATGCAGATCAGTGACCTCGCCGAGTGGGTGCGGGGGCTCGACGAGCCCTCCGTCGGCCCGCTGCTCGACAACCTGCGCCACCTGCTCGACTCCTTCGTCGGGATCGGCCTGGGGTACCTGTCCCTCGAACGCCCCTCGGGCACGCTGTCCGGCGGCGAGGCCCAGCGCGTCAAGATGATCCGTCACCTCGGCTCCTCCCTCACCGACGTCACCTACGTCTTCGACGAGCCCACGGTCGGGCTGCACCCTCACGACATCGAGCGGATGAACGCCCTGCTCACGCAGCTGCGCGACAAGGGCAACACCGTCCTCGTCGTCGAGCACAAGCCGGAGACGATCGCCATCGCCGACCACGTCGTCGACCTCGGTCCGGGGGCCGGCACCGGCGGCGGGGAGATCGTCTACGAGGGCAGCCTCGAGGGTCTGCGGTCGAGCGGCACGCTCACCGGCCGCCACCTCGACGACCGGGTGCACCTCAAGGACACCGTCCGCGAGCGCACCGGCGCCCTGGAGATCCGCGGCGCGCGACAGAACAACCTCACCGGGGTCGACGTCGACATCCCCACCGGGGTCCTCACCGTCGTCACCGGCGTGGCCGGCTCCGGCAAGAGCTCCCTCATCCACGGGAACCTCGGGGGACGCGAGGGCGTCATCGTCGTGGACCAGGGCCAGATCAAGGGCTCGCGCCGCTCCAACCCGGCCACCTACACCGGCCTGCTCGAGCCGGTGCGCAAGGCCTTCGCCAAGGCCAACGGCGTCAAGCCCGCGCTGTTCAGCGCGAACTCCGAGGGGGCGTGCCCCGTGTGCAACGGCGCCGGGGTCATCTTCACCGAGCTCGGGTTCATGGACACCGTCACCACCACCTGCGAGGAGTGCGAGGGCCGGCGCTTCCAGGCGGCGGTGCTCGAGTACACCCTCGGGGGGCGGAACATCGCCGAGGTGCTCGAGATGCCCGTCGCCGAGGCGGAGGCCTTCTTCGCCGACGGCGAGTCCCGCACCCCGGCCGCGCACGCCATCCTCGAGCGCCTCGCTGACGTCGGCCTCGGCTACCTCACCCTCGGCCAGCCGCTCACCACGCTCTCCGGCGGGGAGCGCCAGCGGCTCAAGCTCGCCGTCCACATGGGGGAGAAGGGGTCCGTCCTCGTCCTCGACGAGCCGACGACCGGCCTGCACCTCGCCGACGTCCAGCAGCTGCTCGCGCTGCTCGACCGCCTCGTCGACTCCGGCCGCACGGTCGTCGTCATCGAGCACCACCAGGCCGTCATGGCCCACGCCGACTGGCTCGTCGACCTCGGCCCGGGCGCCGGGAACGACGGCGGACGGGTGGTCTTCGAGGGCACGCCCGCCGACCTCGTCGCTGGCCGGGCCACCCTCACCGGCGAGCACCTCGCCGCGTACGTCGGCGGCTGATCGCACGAGAAGGCCCCCGCCGTGACACACGGCGGGGGCCTTCTCGTGCCCACTCAGGGGCGGCGGATGCCGAGGGTGTCAGGGGTGAGGCTGTCGTCCACGCCGGCGCCGTACCAGTTGCCGACCACCGTGGTGTCCGACTCGCGTCCGTACGTCACCACGTGGTCGGCGTCGCCTCCCGCGATGCGGTCCTTGAAGTAGTAGGTCTTGCCACGCCGGACTGCCAGCGTGGAGATGCCGTCGGGACCCCACGGGCCGCCGCCCCAGTCCCCGACGTAGACCTCGTCCCCGGCGCGGCCGTAGGTGACCACCTTGTCGGCGTCCCCACCGTCGAAGGTGTTGCTGATGTGGTAGGTGTTTCCCCGCCGGACCGCGAACGTGTCCTTGCCGTCCCCGTCCCAGTCGCCGACGAGGACGTCGTCGCCGGCGCGGCCGTAGTAGACGACGGCGTCCGCGGGCCCACCCGTGAGGGAGTTCTTGATGTGGTACTCCACTCCGCGGCGAACGGCGAGGGTGTCCTTGCCGTCCCCGTCCCAGTCGCCGACGTAGATCCGGTCCCCGGGCCGGCCGTAGGAGAGGACCTCGTGGGGGCGCCCAGCGGTGTAGCTGTTGCGGATGTAGAACGTGCTGCCGATCCGGTAGGCCAAGGAGTCGAAGCTGTCCCAGTCCCAGTCGCCGACGTAGAAGCGGCCGCCCGGGTTCCCGTAGCGGAACGAGTACTGCGTGTTGCCGAAGAAGTCCGCGAGGTGGAACTCGTTGCCGGTGCCGCCGATACCGCCGTCGTCGATGTCCCTCGTGCTCGAGCCGTCATCGGCGGGGATACCGGGCTGGGCGGTCGGCACGGTGGTCGAGCCGGAGGCAGAGGCGGGCACGGCGAGCCCGCCGGCCAGGAGCGCTCCAACCGCCAGCGCTGCGGCGGTCCGAGCCATCCGGTAGGTCGAGAAGGTTCGTTCGGTCGTCACGGCGGTGTGGTCCCTTCAGTCGTTGTGTCGCGCCAGTATGGCGTCCACCACCGACAACCACGTCCGGGGGGCACCGTTCGTGGACCCGGTCTCCTCGGCCGCCTCCGGGATCCCCACGGGCAGCACGACGGACGAGTCCCCCCTGGTGCAGCTGGACTGCTGAGGCGTGCAAGGAGAGCGACCGCGGCGACACAGACAGGTATGGAGCGACGCCGCCGACAGAGGCCCGGGACCTGGGCCGCGCTGATCGCGCTGCTCGTCGCTGCCGGCTGCGGTGTCCCGGCCGCACAGGGCGCCTGCATCTCCTGGGCACCCGCCGACGACGACGCCGCCCGGACCGAGCTGGCCAACGTCGTCGTGGAGGGCCGGCCGCTCGAGCGGGTGGGGGAGCGGGCCATGTTCGGGGTGACCGCGACGGTGTGGCGCGTGGAGGTCGACCGCGTCCTCAAGGGGACGGCCGAGCCGGGAACCACCATCGACGTCGCCGCCACCCCGCGCTCGTGCGAGGCAGGAGGCGCGTACCCCGACGGTGACCCCCTGGACGGCGCGGGCCGTCTCCGGCTCTACCTCAGCGACTCGGACTTCGGGATCGAGGGCACCGAGGCCGGCCTCGCACTCATCACGCCGTTCGACGGCGTCGGCGCTGCGGAGGGCTGACGGCACGAGCCCGCGACCGGTAGCGTTGCCCCCGGGGGACCGGATGACGACGACGTTCACGGAAGGCCCGCTCGTGGCAACGCCTGCCCCCAGCCCCGCAGTCCCCACCGCCAGCAGCAGCGCGCTGACCTGGCTCATGCTCGTGTTCGCTGTCCCCGTCCCGATCGGGGTCGTGCTCGCGTTCCTCCCGCAGCTGCGGGACATCGGCGAGGTCTCGCACTGGCCGTGGGACGCCTACGGGTTCCTCGGCTGGTGGCTCGTGCCGCTCAGCCTGGCCGTGGCCGCCGCGCTCGGCGCGGCGCGGCCGGCAGGTGCTCGGAGCCGCGCGGTCCGGGTGCTGGCCGTCCTCGCGGTGCTGACGACGGCCGCGCTGTTCCTCAACCCCTGACCGGGGCGCCGGGCTCACGAGTCGTCGGGCCGGGTGTCCTTGCCGTCGAGCCACAGGCGGTCGGAGGCGTCGGCGTGGGAGCCGCCGGAGCCGACGTGCGTGGCGCTGATGCGCTCGCCCTTGGTGATGACGTGGACCATCGCCATGGCGTGGCCTCGTCCGAGCCCGTGCTCGTCGCGCAGCCACTCGACGATCGGCGTGGCCTTGGTGTCCGGGCCGAAGCCCCGGTCGTTGGCCTGCTCCAGCAGCTGGCGCGGCGTGAGGCCGGTCTTGGTCTCGACGGCGTCGAGGTAGGCCTGGAAGGACATCGCTGCTCCTCTCCGCGGGAGCGCCGGCGCGCGCCCGGTGCGCCTCACCGTACAGAGGCGGTCAACCCCGCCGTCCGAGGGCAGCGGCGCGCCAGCCGCGTCAGCGGGAGAGGACCCGCTCGAGCGGGATGCTGCCGTCCTGCCAGGGGAGCAGGGCCCACAGCGCGACGTAGAGCACCCACCCGATGCCCGGCAGCAGGAACGCGAGCAGGAGGAGCAGGCGCACGATCATGACGTTGGCGCCGAGGCGGGCGGCGACCCCACCGCAGACGCCGCCGAGGATGCGCTGGGGGCCGCGCCGGAAGCCGGTGCGGCGGATGCTGTCGAAGAAGGTGCTCATGGCGTCCACGCTAGGGCCGCCGCCGGTGCCCGGGCATCGGGGAGCACCCTGATCCCACCCTGGTCCGCGTTGCCGTGCGCGCGGGGCACGCGGGGATCACCCTCCGGCGAGGCCTCAGGGCGTCCCCAGCGGGTGGGGGCGGGCGCCGAGCTCGCCACGGCTGCGCGTCTCCGACTTGGCGAACACCGCGGGAGGTGGTCCTGCGCCGTGTGGTGGCAGCCAGGTGATGCGAGCGCTCAGCCAGGACGTCACTCCGCTCGTCGCACTCGTGGCCACCCTGTGGCGACTCAGGCCGCGTCCCACCAGCGCAGCACGCGCAGGGCCCGGAGGGTCACCCACCGGCTGGGGAAGCCCTCGCCCTCGCCGAGGTCGAGGAGGGTGGGTCCCTCGTGGTGCAGCTCCAGCGTCCACAGCCCTCGCTCGTCCGCCTTGCCCCGGACGAGCTCGACCGCCTCCGCGAGGCGAGGGTCGCGGCGGTCGGCCAGCCGGAAGTGCTCGAGGCCGCGCAGGACGTCGTGGTACCAGCGCACGGGGTAGGACAGCATCGTCATCCGCGGGTCGGCGACGGCGCCGTCGGAGCGACGACGGAACAGGCCGCGCTCGAGCAGGTACTCCTCGCCCGCGAGCCGGGCCTCGCGGACGTCGGGATCGTCGTGGCCGGCACGCTCCCACGCGAGCAGGCCCTCGACGACGCAGATGGTGGAGTGGAAGGAGGAGACCGAGGCACCGTGCTCGGCCCAGCAGTTCCACCCGCCGTCCGGCAGGCGGCCGGCCAGCAGGGTGGAGACCATGGGGGAGGCGTCCTGCTCGAAGTACGCGGCCGTGCGCAGCGCGACGCCGTTGATGCAGGGCTCGACCTCGCCGTCGAGGAAGGGCTCGCCCTCGTGCTCCCAGCGCACGTGCTCGCGTACCAGGGTGAGGGCGCGTCCGGCCTGTCGGCTGCGCGGGTCCAGGCCGAGGTCGGCGAGCTGCTGGAGGGCGAAGTGGGTGGCCGTCCACGCGTCGAAGAACGGACGCGACTCGTCCACCCACCCGGGGCGGTAGGTGCCGCCGTCCCAGCGACCGTCGTCGGCCTGCTCGGCGAGGAGCTGCGCGCCCCAGCCGGTCGTCGCGACCCGGGCGCGCTCCGCGCTCACCTCGTCCTCCGGTGCGTCGGTGAGGTCGGAAAACACCTGCCAGCGCAGTGCGGGGTCCGAGTCGAGCAGCCAGGCCACGACGTCCATGCGCGGA
Source organism: Oceanitalea stevensii (assembly GCF_014837105.1). Taxonomy (GTDB): domain Bacteria; phylum Actinomycetota; class Actinomycetes; order Actinomycetales; family Actinomycetaceae; genus Oceanitalea; species Oceanitalea stevensii. The sequence goes on from NZ_JACSPO010000003.1 coordinate 246,608, forward strand.
ACACTACGCCCGCCAGTGTCAGCGGTCGTCGGAACGGCATCCCTCCAGGGATCCCGTGACGGGCGCGCGGACGGGTCTCCGCGCCGACCCCGCCGGCGCGATGACGACCCCTCAGTAGTCAGTCACGCGCCAACGCCCAGGTGCTCAGGCCGGTCACGCCACCGGCCACCAGCCCGATCCGGGTGTGTGCGTACCGCACACCGCGTGCCGTCAGCCGCTCGCCCCACCGGTGGATCGCGCGCTCGCCTGCCACCGACGCGCCGACACCCAGCGCGGCCAACGCCACGCCGGCCACCGCCCTGACCGGCCGAGCCCGGTTCGGTGGGGTGTCACCCAGCCCGAGTGCCTGCGCGTCGATCACGGGCGCGGTCGCCATGCGTGCCACGAGGGCGGTGGGCACCGCCTCTGCTGCTGGCGCCTTCCCGCCTCCCTCGGCGGCGTCCGGGGTGCCGCCGTCGGCCACCCGAGCGGCTCGCGCGGCCCACGCCGCACCCCCGACGATCACCGCCACCTTGAGCCACCCGCGTGCTCGACGCGACGCGACGACGTCGGGCAGCGCGTACCAGACGCCGGTCAGCACGCCGTTGAGGACGGCGTCGCCCGCCGTCCCATGTGCTTCTTGCCTACCCACGTGTGCTCCCTCGTCCGGTGTCGAACCACTAACGCTCGGGCCGCCGGGCAAGTTCCGTCGAATGTGACGATCCCGCGATCATGCCGGACTGTGTGAGTCGCGCTCGAGGGTCTGCTTCGCCCAGCTCGAAGGTGCTGCGCAGTCCGTGGCATCCCCGAAGCTCCATTCGGGCCAGATCGTGTCCGGTCCAGCACACCCCACGAGGCTGCGGTCCCCAAGGGGCTCAGTCAGCTCTACGGCGACTTCCTCGATCCGGAGGTCCTCACTGCAGGGGCTGTTCTTGTCCACGCGCAGATACGCCCTGATTTCCACGACCTCGCCGCCCTCGTCGACGTCAACTCTGTCGTAGTCGACGCATGTGCTTCCTCCCGCGTACACCAGAAGAGAGAGCTGGTGCCCGCTGGCGTCTTCGCTCACCGACCACTGGACGCGCTCGACTGCCACGCTCGCACTGGTACAAGCCGACGCAGCTGCGAGGACACCAATGGCCATCAGGATCGGGCGCACCGGCGTGATCATGCACGTAACCGTACGTCCGCAGGAGGGGGCGTTGGAAAGGAGTGCGCGCCGGGTGCCCGATTCCTGGAAGGTGGCGCGGTGTTGGCCGACGAGGGCGCTCATTCTCACGCCGAGTGCACGATGAAGTACTGGTCGCCTTCACAGCCATCCGGAAGGTGCTCAGCGACCGACGGAGGATTCTCGCTGTATCCGCTCCCAGTGACACGGAGTCACCTGCCGAGAACGTGTGGTTGAGCCCAGAGAGCGTGCCGGCCCCGTCCTCCCAGGTGAAGTCGGACGGGAAGATCGGCACGACGAGCTGGTGCCGGTGCTCGCCGGCTACGGACCGGGGGGAGGGGAGGGGGGAGCTGCGGGCAGTACGCACAGCTCGTTGCCGGACGGGTCGGCGTACACCCGCCACGGCAGGTCACCCCAGCCCGGGTCGAGCTCCCGTCCGCCACGCGCGACGATGCCCGCGGCGACGTCGTCGGCGTCGTCACCGGGCTCGAGGCGGACATCGAGATGGACCCGGTTCTTCGCGCCGCCCTTGGGGGCCGGCTCGGTGCACAGCTCGAGGAGCGGACCGCGACGGGACGGGTGCCGCAGCGAGCAGGGCGCGACGCCGTCGGCCCTGGTCCAGCCGGTGAGCCACGACCAGAACTCGAGGTCGCGCTCGGGGTCGGCGGAGTCGAGGGGGAGAGCCGCGATCGGCCCGGTGTCGCTGTAGACGTCCCGGTGCTCCATGACGCAGAACGGGTTGCCCTCGGGATCGGCGAGGACGACCCACGGCACGTCGCCCTGCCCGATGTCGAGGTGCCGGGCACCGAGCTCGAGGAACCTGTCGACGAGCTCGAGCTGGCGGTCCCCGCCGAGCAGGTCGAGGTGCAGTCGCAGCGGCTCGGCCGGTGGCTCGGGGACCGGCTGGACGCACAGGTCGATGACCGGGCCGTCGGGGATCGGGAGCCGGGTCTCGAACCCCTCCGGCCCGTCACTGAGCCGCTCGCCCCCGAGGACGGCCTCCCAGAACCGGCCGACCCGGCCCGGGTCGACGGCGTCGAGCACGATGTTCTCCAGACGCATGGCACCACGGTAGGACCGGCCGGGGGAGCGGTACACCCCAGGCCTCCCACTTCACCACCGACGTCGCACCTGACGCGGTCGCCGACCTCGCCGTCGACGGGTCCACCGCGCCGCGCGGGAGGACTCGAGGAAAACGGCTGCGGGGAACGGAGCGGCTGGCATAGCGTCGAGAGATGACCCATCCCGATCGCGGTCAGGTGTCGGAGGCCGTGCGTCTGCCCGTCGCGGCTCGGTTGGCCGTCGTCGTCACGGGTGCCCTCCTGGGCTGGCTGGGCATCGCGGCCCTGACCACTCGGGTGTGGGGCGAGGGGCTCTCACTGGCGAGGCACGCCGTCAGTGCCGTGGCGGCGCTGATCGTCGCCGGTGTCCTCGTCGTGGCGGCGCGGCGCCTGCTGGACAGGCGCCCCGTCGGGACGCTGGGGCTGTCCGGTGGGCGGCGCGCGGTCCGTGATCTGGTCTCCGGGGCCCTGAGCTGGTTGGTGCCGGCGGCGGTCGGGCTGGCGGTCGCCCTGGCGGCCGGGTGGCTGCGGATCGAGATCGACGCGACGCTCGCCGAGACCGTCGGCGCCGTGCTCCTGCTCGTCGTCCTGGTCCTCGTCTACGAGGCGTTCCCGGAGGAGCTGCTCTTCCGCGGGTACGTCTACCGCAACCTCACCGCCGCCATGGCGCCCTGGCTCGCCGTCCTCGTCCAGGCACTCCTCTTCATGCTGTTCGGCACGGCGCTGTGGGTGATCACCGAGGGATGGGGCGTCCTCCTCGAGCGTCTGGTCCTGTTCCTCGGGATGGGGGTCGTCGTCGGGTGCATCCGGCTGATCTCCGGCTCGGTGTGGGCCACGGTCGGGTGGCACCTCGCGTTCCAGGTGGTCATGCAGCTCGTCGTCTCCGGCCAGTACCTCGAGGTCACGGTGAGTGACGAGACCGTGTTCGTCGTGGCGACGGCGGTGGTGGCCTTCGCGACGTCGCCGACGGTCGCCGGGTTCCTGTGGCCGGGCAAGGAGAACTGGACCCGGCCCGAGCCCGATGTCGTGCCTGGCCGATGACTTCGGCACGCGCCGGCGGTCAGCACCACCGCACAGTCGGCCGGAGGAGGTAGCGATGTCCAGGACCCGGATCCACAACCTGTCGATCTCACTCGACGGTTATGTCGCGGGGGAGGTGCAGAGTCTCGAGACCCCGATGGGGCACGCGGGGGAGCGGCTCCACGAGTGGATGTTCGCCACCAGCTTCGGGGCCAGGCTGGTGGGCGCACCGACGGGCAGTGCCGGGGTCGACGACGCGATGGCTCGTTGGCACGAGCCGGGCATCGGTGCGGAGATCATGGGGGCGGGCAAGTTCGGGCCACCCGGCTGGCAGGACGACGCCGACTGGCGGGGCTGGTGGGGGAGCGAGCCCCCGTTCCACACCTCGGTCATCGTGCTCACCCACCGCCCGCGCGCGCCGATCGAGATGGCGGGCGGCACGACCTTCCACTTCCTCGACGCCTCACCGGCGGAGGCGCTCGACGTCGCACGTCGGGCCGCCGGCGGCCTCGACGTCCGTATCGGTGGCGGGGCGACCGTCGCGCGAGAGTTCATCGCCGCGGGCCTCGTCGACCACATCCACCTCGTCCAGGTGCCCATCGTCCTCGGGCGCGGCGCCTTGCTGTGGGACGGTCTGGAGGGGCTGGAGCACAGTTATGACATCGACGTGGTCTCGACGTCCAGCGGCGTCACCCACCTGACGTTCACGAGACGCTCGAGTGAGTGAAGTCCGACGGCGGCGCACGCTGGTCTCCGTCGGCGCCGTGCTTCTCCTGGCGTCCTGTGGCGCAGTGGGCGGCGTGCGCACCGCCGAGGCCGCCGGCCACGTGGCACTGATCCAGGGCATGGACGTCGGCGGGGGCGATGCTGCGTGGTTCGGCACGCTGGGTGTCAACGAGAAGGGGTGTCTGGGGCTCGCCGGCCCGCACGACGAGGTCGCCACCGTCGTCATCTGGCCTGCCGGCACCAGGCTCGACGACGACGGCAGCATCCTGGACGATCGAGGCCGCGCCGTCCGCATCGGCGACGAGCTGGAGGCGGGCGGCGGGGAGGAACCGTTCGTCGCCAGCTATCCCGAGCAGGCCGAGCGCTGTCTCGAGGACCCAGCCGACGACGAGGCGGTCGTCATCGTGCTGTGGACGGTCACCGCTGCCAGACAGCCCGGCTGACCGTCTTGGGTGTATCGCCGATAATGTACATTATGTCATTCCACCCTGGCTCCGCAGAGGACGCCCCGGCTCCGGCGCCTACTGAGGCGCCGCGCCGCTCTCCCCTCGGGTCGGCTGCTTGATCGAGCGCGTCACGGTGAACTTGCCGTTGTCGCCCATCACCTTGGTGGACCCCACGATCCGGCGCAGTGCGCCGGCATGACCGAGCCGGGAGTTGAACACCGTCCACAGCTCACCGCCGGGACGGAGCACCCGGGCGGCCCCCTTGAACAGCTCGATCGCGACGTCGGGCTGCACGCTGGCACCGACGTGGAAGGGCGGGTTGCACACGATGAGGTCGGCCGACACGGGCGGCTGGCTCTCGAGCCCGTCCTCCCGCACCACCTGGACGCGCTCGCCGAGCGAGTTCGCCTCGAGCGTCACGCGCGTGGAGCGCACGGCCGCGCGGGACGTGTCGGTCGCGACGACCTTGAGGTCCGGGCGGGCGGCGGCGAGCTGTGCGGCGAGCACCCCGGTGCCACAGCCGAGATCGATGGCGTCGCGCGCCAGGGGGCTCATCTCCCCCAGGAACGTCAGCAGGTAGCGCGTCCCGAGGTCGAGGGACGGGCCGGCGAAGGCGGCACCGTGTGCAGCGATCCACACGCCGTGCTGCTCGTCGAAGTGCTTGCGCGGGAAGGACGGGAAGGTCCCGAGCGAGGTCGGCTGCCGCGCGACGAGGCAGCGTGACTTCTGTCGGGCGAGGGACGCGGAGACGTCGGCGAAGTGCTGACCCAGGACCTCGTTCATGCTGCGCGACATGTGCTTGAGGCGCCCGCCCGCGACGACGACGACGTCGGGTGCTGCGTGGGCGGCGACGAGCTCGGCGATCTCCTCGAGCGCGGCGAGCCCGCGGGGCAGCTGCAGCAGGACGACCCGCGCGCCGGTCACGAGCTCCGGGACGAGGCCCAGCGACCGGTAGGTCCCGGCGAGGCCCACCCGCTCGGCGTTGGCCTCGAGGGCGCGCTCGTGGACGATGACGTCCTGGTGCACCCGCACGTCGCGCGCCCCGTGCAGGGCGATCGCGCCGAGCGTGAGCGCACCGTACCGGTCGCCGACCACGACGACCTCCCCCGGGCCGGCCGCGGCAAGCGCCGTCGCGGCTTCGTCGAGCACCAGCCGGTCGGTGGCGTCGACGGCGACGAGATCGGGGGCTTCCACGTCGGGGTACCTGCGGAGCTGGTCGAGGTCGAACGCGAGGGCACTCATCCCGCCATCATCCCAGCACGGCTCCCCCGCCGGCGTTCAGCTCGTCGACGGCGGGCGTGTACGGAGCGTCACGTCGCTCGTGTCTCGGGGGGCCGGCCGTACCGGTTCCAGCTCGTCATCTCCTCGAGCGGCTTGCGACCCGACATCTGCGGGGTCGCCTGCGCCTGGCCCGTGTCGGTGTAGCCGAGGCCGATCGCCGACCACGGCTCGAGGTGTCCGGGCAGGCCGAGGAGCTCGCGCACCTGCTGCCGCCCAGCAGGGCTGCTGAACCACGCCGTCCCGCTGCCGATGCCGAGCGCGGCGGCAGCGAGCATGACGCGCTCGGCCAGCCGACCGTCGTCGTAGGCGACGGAGCGCCCCTCCCCCTCGACCGCCACGACGATGGAGGCCGCCACGCCGTCGAGGAAGCCGGCGAAGGCTCCGTAGCCCGCGAGCTCGGTGTTGAGGGCGCTGTCGGTCACGACCACGAGGTGCCACGGCTGCGTGTTCTTCGCGCTGCCCGTCCACCGGGCGACCTCGAGGATGCGATCGAGGTCGTCGCGCGCGACGGGCGTCGGGAGGAACCGGCGCGACTGCCGCAGGGTGCGGAGCGTGGCGAGGAGCTCTGGCTCGGGTGGCGTCGTCATCGGCCCATCATGCACCGGACGGGTCGGGCACGGCTGCTGCCGCCCGCGCCCCGGGCGCCGTCGGCAGCAGGGACACAGAGCGCACGACGCCCCCGGGAGGAGACCTCCCGGGGGCGTCGTCTGGAACGGCTGACTACTCGACGGTGATCGACAGCTCCGAGGTGAGCGCCTCCGCGCGGTAGCCGCTGAAGCTGATGACGTGGACACCGGCCGGCAGCTCGAGCTCGAGGTACGGGTCGGTGATGCCACCGGCGCCCTCACTGCTGTCGTCCGCGCCCTCGAGCGACCCCGAGGAGGTGAAGACGCCGAGCATGCCGTCCCCGTCCTCGGCGACGGAGTCGAGCACCACGGTGCTCCGGTCGCTCAGCTCGAGCGCGCCCAGCCACACCTCACCCTCGGCGAGGTCGACGGCGATCGAGTCACCCGGCGTCACGATCTCCGGCACCGTCGTCGTCACGGTGAAGTCGGCCTCGACGCTGCCGCTGTACGCCGACACGGCGACCTCGTACTCCCCCGGCTCCAGGTAGGCGCCGACGGCGGGGTCGAGAGAGCTCGCCTCGCCGCTGGCCTGGAAGTAGCGACGGTCGTCGTTCGAGACGTCGACGGCCCCGCCGGTGAGCGACACGGTGAGGTCACCGCTGTCGGCGACGACGTCGACGACGACGGGGGTCGCCTCGTCGACGACGATCGTGCCGGTCCAGGTCTCCCCCGACGCGATGGCGCCGCCGACCGAGGCGCCGAGCTCGAGCTCGCCGCCGCTCACGGCGCCGCCGGTGGGGGCGTCGCCGGTGGTGTCGTCAGTGGGGTCCTCGGTGGCGTCGCCGGTCGTCGGGTCCTGCGTGGGCTCCGCCGTCGTGCTCGTCGGGGTGGGCCGCGTCGTGGGCTCGGCGTCGTCGCCGCCACCGAGGAGAAGGACGACGGCGGTCACCGCGACACCGATGAGGACGACCGCGGCGATGATGATGCCGATGACCAGGCCCTTGCCCGAGCCGCCGTCGTCGGCGCCCGGCTGCTGGCCGTAGGCGTTGGGGCCGGTTGCGTAGGGCGACTGGCCGTAGGGCTGCTGGCCCGCCGGGTACTGCCCGTAGGGCTGCTGCTGCTGGCCGTAGTCCTGCTGGCCGTAGCCCGGCTGCGCCTGCTGCTGCCCGTACGGCTGCTGGCCGTACGCCTGCTGGCCCGGCTGCTGCCCGAAGGGCTGCTGCTCGCCGTACTGACCGACCGGGTAGACGGAGGTCTGCTGGCCCGGCTGCTCGCCGGCCTGGGCGGGGAACTGCTCGGTCGGCTGGGCCGTCGGGTACTCGGCCCCCTGGGCCGGGAGCTGCTCGGTCGGCTGGGCAGACGGGTGCTCGGCCCCCTGAGCGGGAAGCTGCTCCGTGGGCTGCGCACCGTACGAGTCCGCCGCCGTCGGCTGCCCCGTCGGCTGCACGCCGCCGCTCGTGCCGGGGTCCCCCGCCTGCTGCGCGGCGCCCTGGGCGGGCGCGAAGTGCTCGGTCCAGGACGTGCCGTCCCAGTAGCGAAGCTTGCTCTGGTCACCTGAGGGGTCCGGGTACCAACCGGCGATGGGATTGCTCATGGTCCGATAGTAGGAGAGAGCGGCCCCCTCCCCCGACCGCTGATCACAGTGCGGCATGGGGACTTCTCCCCGCGGTCCCGGCCCTCCTGGCAACGCGACGAGGGGCCCGGGTGGTCCCGGGCCCCTCGTCGTCCGCGTGTGTCAGCCGGCGTCGCGCGCGCGGCGGCGCTGGGACAGCTCGTCCTCGACCTGGGTGCCGGCGCGCTCGGCACGCTCCGTCGGGAGCTCGGCGAGCGAGCCCTCGACCTCGCGCCACACGCGGCCGACGGCGATACCGAAGACGCCCTGACCGCCCTGGACGAGGTCGATGACCTCGTCGGCGCTCGTGCACTCGTAGACGCTGGCGCCGTCGCTCATCAGCGTGATGCCGGCGAGGTCGTCCACCCCGCGCTCGTGCAGGTGGTGGACCGCGGAGCGGATCTGCTGGAGCGAGACGCCGGTGTCGAGCAGGCGCTTGACGACCTTGAGGACGAGGATGTCGCGGAAGCTGTAGAGGCGCTGGGACCCGGAGCCGCTGGCGTTGCGGATGCTCGGCTCGACGAGGCCCGTCCGTGCCCAGTAGTCCAGCTGACGGTAGGTGATCCCTGCCGCCCGGCAGGCCGTGGGCCCGCGGTAACCGGTCTCGGTGTCGAGGTCGGGAAGGGAGTCGCCGAAAAGCATCCCCTGCGCCCGCTGGGGCACCCCGCTCGCTGCGCCGGCCGTCGCGTCGCTGCCGCTCACGTGCACTCCCGTTCGTCCACGCCGCGCACGAGGTGTGCTCCGGCCCTGATGACCCCCACGCTATGACTCGGGGGGACCCCCGTCAACGACATGCGCGGCGAGCCGCGATCGGCGTGTCGAACCAGCGTGTCTCAGTCTCAAGTGAAGGTTGAGGTGCACCTCACCACGGCCCCTTCTCAGGGTTCGAAGTCCTCCGGTTCGACGTTCTCGAGAAAGGCCTGGAAGTCGGCCACGACCTCGGCCTCGTCCTCCGCGTCCATGACCACGCCGGCCGCTGTGAGCACCCCCTCGTCGCACAGCACCGGGCACCGGGCACGCAGCGCGAGGGCGATGGCGTCGGAGGGCCGGGAGTCGACGTGCTGCCCCGAGGACAGGACGAGCTCGGCGTGGAAGGTGCCCTCCTCGAGGCTGGTGACGCGCACCTGCTCCAGCCGCACGCCCGTGGCGTCGAGGAGGGAGATGAACAGGTCGTGGGTCTGGGGGCGCTCGGGCACGATGCCCGCCTGCGCCGTGGCGATGGACGCACCCTCGCGCGGCCCGATGACGATGGGCAGCACCACCCGACCCTCGTCGCGGACGGCCAGGACGACGACGACCTCGTTCTCCGGGATGCTCACCCGGACGCCGAGCACGTCCATCTCTCGCATGTCGCAACGGTACGGCCATCGCGGCGGCGGTGCGCGCGAAATGCGCCCCCGCGCGCGGGGTGCACGCCTCAGCCGAGGTCGTCGACGGCCGCGCGGAGCAGCTCGGCGTGCAGCCGCCCGTACAGCTCCGCGAGTTCCTGCGCGCGCGCCGCGGCACGCTCCCGCCCGGCGCCCGAGCGCTGGGCGCGCACCGGGGCCACGACCTGCTCGATCGTGTCGGCCTGCCGCTCGGCGGCCGTGCGCACCGTGCGCAGGTGGCGCGGGCTGATCCCCTGGCGCGCGAGTGCGGCGGCGTGCTGGACGACGTCGACGGCGCGGCCCGGGTAGCGTCCGCGCGCGTCGGGGACGATGAGTCCGGCGTCCGCGATCTCGTCGATCTCGGCGAGGCTCACCCCGGTGAGGTCGGCGATCTCCTGCGCCCGCACCCGCGCCGAGGGCCGCGGACGGACGAGCTCGCCGTCGCGGGCCACGACGCGAGTGCCGGGTACCGACTCCACGGGGCGCCCGGCGTCGAGGTCCTCGAGCTGGTCGCGGATGACGCGCAGCGGCAGGAAGGAGTCACGCTGCGCGGTGAGCGCGAAGCGCAGCCGCTCGACGTCGGCCTGACTGTACATGCGGTAGCCGGAGCCGCTGCGGCTCGGGCTCACCAGGCCCTGCTCCTCGAGGAAGCGGAGCTTGGAGATGCGCACGGCGGGGAACTCCGGCTGCAGGGCCGCGAGCACGGCGCCGATGCTCATCGTGGGGTCGGTGGAGGCACCCGGGGGCCACGGCCGCGGCTGCTCCTGCGGCTCCTCGGGGTGGGACTCGGTGGCGCGGCGGGCGGTCGAGCTCACGAGGCCGGCGCGTCCCCGTGGTGCGGGCTGGGGTGGTAGGTGAGCCGGTACTTGCCGATCTGGACCTCGTCGCCGGCGTTGAGCACGGCGGAGTCGATGCGCTCCCGGTTGACGTAGGTGCCGTTGAGCGAGCCGACGTCGCGCACGACGTAGCCGCCCTCGTGGGCGAGGAACTCCGCGTGCCGGCGCGAGACCGTGACGTCGTCGAGGAAGATGTCAGCGGTGGGGTGCCGCCCGGCGAGGGTGCGGTCGGTGTCGAGGAGGAAGCGGGCGCCCGCCGTCGGCCCGCGCTGGACGATGAGGAGCGCGTGACCCGGGGGCAGCCCGTCGATCGCGGCGCGGTCCGGCGGGGGGACGTCGGAGCGCTCCGCGGTCTCGTCGCTCGCACCGATCGCCCCGAAGCGGGCGGTCGTGCTCGACAAGTCCTGCGGCTCGGGCTCGATTCCCATGTCGTGTACTCCCCTCGGCGGTACCACCGGGTTCGTCACCCGGCGCTGGACACCACCATAGTTCCCCATGGGGCCGGTGTGACAGACACCGGGTCCCGGGTGGGTGTCTCAGCGGTCCTCGACGGGTGCGGGGGTGGCCCACTCCGGCTCGGACAGGGCCTGCACGGACGTGATGGCGAGGTCGTCGTGCTGGGTGACCTCGGCGGCCGCCCCGGCCGCCCGGATCGAGGCGAGCGCACCGCCGGGGATGTCGAGGGCGACGGCGAGGGTCTGGGGGTCGCCGATGGCGCGCCACACGTAGGGGGCGCTGATGTCGACACCGCTGACGACCAGTCCCCCGGGCCGTGTGCCGAGCCAGCTCGAGGCGGTGATCCGCTGGTCGTTGAGCTCGATGGCCTCCGCGCCCGCGTTGCGCAGCTCCTCGAGCACGGTGACGAACACGGGTGCGCTGACGGCGCCGGAGGGGTCGTGGACCGCGATCTCCACGCCCGGTCCGGTGACAGGCAGGGCCCCGGCGAGGATGCCCTGGACCCGGGCCTGCTGGGCGGCCGCCTCCTGGGCCGCCGCTCGCGAGCTGGAGCCGGACTCGAGCTCCCCGAGCTCGCGGCGCAGCTCCATGCCCTCCTCGGTCAGCTCGCGGTTGCGCACGCTGAGCTCGTCCAGGAGCCGGACGATGTCGTCCTGGCGCATGGTCGCGTAGGTGTCCTCCTGGGTCTGGCGGACCTGGACGGCCAGCGCGAAGCCCACGGCCGCGCAGAGCAGCACGATGAGCACGTGCACCCACGTGGGGTGCCGGCCCAGGAGCAGGTGCCGCAGCCGCCCCGCTCCCCCGCCGGCCGCCGTCCTCTCCGCGTCGCGTGTCATGCCTTGAAGATGTGCCGGCGGATCGAGGCCGCGTTGGAGAAGATGCGGATGCCGAGGACGACGACGACCGCGGTCGTCATCTGGGCGCCGACCCCTAGCTGGTCACCGAGGAAGACGAGCAGCGCGGCGATGAGGACGTTGAAGAGGAAGGACACGACGAAGACGCGGTCGTCGAAGACGCCGTCCAGGTAGGCACGCAGGCCCCCGAAGAGGGCGTCGAGGGCGGCGACGACGGCGATCGGCAGGTAGGGCTGCAGCACCGCCGGCACGGTCGGCTCCACGGCGATCCCGACGACGACGCCGATGACGAGCCCGATGACAGCGAACACTCAGCGATCCTCCCTCGACACCTGCACGTGGCACGGTCCCCCGTGACGCCCCATCATCGGTCCTCCCGGCCAGTCTGCCCCTCGAGCGGCTCGGCGTGGCGCAGCGTGCGCGCCGTCGTGCCCGGCAGGACGAGCTCGTCGGCCTCCTCGATGCTCACCGAGATGCCGAAGGAGTCGCGCAGCGTCCCCAGGTGCGTGCCGCCGGTGCTCCGCGTGAGCCGGGCACTCATGTCGCCGGGGTTGCCCACGGCCTCGACGACGTAGGGCCGGGCGAGCGGGACGAGGTCGACGAGGATCGCCGGGCCGGCGGAGCGGATCGCGCTCAGCCCGGAGAGCCGGTGCCCGTTGATCGCCACCGCCTCGGCCCCCGCCGACCACAGGGCGTTGGCGAGCACCTGGAGGTCGAGGTCCTGGACGCGTCCCAGCTCCGCTCCCGGCTCACCGGCCTGGGCGTCGCGGGAGTCGTCGAGGGTGATCCGCAGGCCCGGGCCACGGACGCGGGCGCTGCCGGCGTTGAGGGTGAGCAGCTGGACCTCCTCGAGGAACTCGGGGTCGCTGCCGCGCAGCGACTCCCCCTGCAGGCGGTCGATCTGCTCGACGAGGGCGGCGTTGTCGGCGCGCAGCTGCTCCCCGCGCGCAGCGCCGTCCTCGACCTGCTCGAGGAGCAGCGCCCGTGCGTCACCGGCGCCGTCGGTCGGGGCGCGCAGCTCACGGGCCGCCCACACCGCTCCGAGCCCGAGCGCCGCGGCCACGGCGAGGACGATGCCCTTGCGCCACCAGGGCAGCCGCGGCGCCGTGCCGTCCGCGCGTCGCTGGGCGGCAGCGGCGTAGCCCGGGTCGAGCGGCCGCTCGACGACCTCCCGCAGGAGGGTCATCGACTGGTCGGGACGACCGGGCTGCTGCCTCACGCCGGGCTCGCCGCCCGGCGGTCACGGCGCACGATCCACGCGACCTGCTCGAGGTAGAGCAGGCAGGCGAACCAGTACAGGCCCACACCCCACAGCGCGATCGCCCAGCCCGCCGTCGAGGCCGCGGTGCCGAGAGCGCCGGGCGCGGAGGCGACGAGGAGCAGCGGGAAGGCGTACATGAGGCAGAAGGTGCCCGCCTTGCCGGCCATGTGGACCGGCAGCGTGCCGTACCCGTGCCGCAGGAGTACCGGGATCGTCCCGGCGAGGACGAGCTCGCGGGCGACGATGACGGCGACCAGCCACCACGGGATGATGTCGCGGTAGGCCAGCCCGATGAGGGTGACGAGGATGTAGAGGCGGTCGGCGGCCGGGTCGAGCATCTGGCCGAGGCGGCTGGCCTGGTTGAAGCGCCGGGCGATGAAGCCGTCGGCCCAGTCCGTGAAGCCGGCGACGGCGACGACGACGACCGCCGCGGCGTCGTGCTCGGCCACGATGAGCCACGCGAACACGGGAATGAGCGCAAGGCGGAGGAAGCTGATGGCGTTGGGGATGGTCCACACGCGCTCCTCGGCGACGCGCGCCGGCTTCTCCCTGGTGCTCACGGGCTCCAGGGTACGCACGAGGTCAGGCGGGGCGGGTGGAGCGCGCCCGGCGTGACCACGCTGTGACCTGGCCGTACTCTTCTCGACCATGCGACTCGGAATGTTCCTTCCCCAGGGCTGGCGGTTCGACCTCGTCGGCATCGATGACGCCCAGCAGTGGCCGCTCATGCGTGACCTCGCCCGCCGTGCCGACGCCGGCCTGTGGGAGTCGGTGTGGGTCTACGACCACTTCCACACCACCCCGGTGCCGAGCGAGGAGGCCACCCACGAGGCGTGGTCCCTCATGGCGGCCCTCGCCGCCAGCACCGAGCGGGTCCGCCTGGGCCAGATGTGCACGTGCATGGCCTACCGGCCGCCCATGTACCTCGCCAAGGTCGCCGCGACGGTCGACCACGTGAGCGGCGGGCGCCTGGAGATGGGCATCGGCGCCGGCTGGTACGAGCACGAGTGGCGCGCGTACGGCTACGGCTTCCCGCGCGCCGGGGAGCGCCTGGCGATGCTCGACGAGGGCGTGCAGATCATGCGTCAGGCCTGGCGCGAGGGCCGGGCCACGTTCTCGGGCAAGCACTACGAGGTCGACGGCGCGATCTGCCGTCCCCTCCCCCTCCAGGAGGGCGGCGTCCCGCTGTGGATCGCCGGCGGTGGCGAGAAGGTGACGCTGAAGATCGCCGCCCGCTACGCCGACTACACGAACTTCGACGGCACGCCCGAGGGCTTCGCCCGCAAGTCCGAGATCCTCGCCGGCCACTGCCGGGAGGTCGGCACCGACTTCGGACGCATCACCCGCTCGGCCAACTACAACGTCGCCATCGGCCGTGACGAGGCCGAGGTCCGCGACCGCCTCGACCAGCTCGCCGACCGCCTCCGCTCGGCCGGCGTGGACGAGGAGCGCGTCCAGCGCGAGCTCGGCTCCGTGCGCGACCTGCCGGCGTACGGGACGCCCGAGCAGATCGTCGAAAAGCTCCGTGCGCTGGAGGAGCAGGGCATGACCTACGGGATCTTCTACTTCCCCGAGGCCGCCTACGACACGAGCGGCATCGAGCTCTTCGAGCGCGAGGTGGCCCCCGCCCTGCGCTGACCGCTGGGCAATGTTCGTGCCTGGTGCAGGTAATCCGTCGGTCAAGAACATCACGTTGCGATAACGATCGGGACGCGTCCCTTCGGTGCGTCCGGGTGTCTCGGAGGCCCTCCGTCCAGGGCGGTCGCGGCGCACCACCGCGCGGAATGCGCGGTGGTGCGCTCGGGCGCAGGCCGGCGGTGGATGGCGCGTTCCGGCTGGTTGAGGTCACTCCCGCTCTTCCCTAGCGTGGCTGGGCACCATGACCACTCGGGGCGACTGGCCGTCTCCGTGCGCTGCTCCCTGCGGCCCGGAGGGGGCTCCTGTAGGACCCAGCCTCGTGCAAACCGAAGGGACCATGATGACCATGACTTCTACCCGACGACGGGTGGCGATCCCGGCGGCCGCGGCGGCGCTCGCCCTGGGCCTCGCAGCCTGCGGCGGCGACGGCGACGGCGAGGACGGCGCGGTCGAGCCGAGCGAGGGGCAGAGCAAGCTCGAGGCCCTCCAGGAGGCCGGCACGATCACCGTCGCCTTCGCCGGCGAGGCCCCCTACAGCTTCCAGAACGACGACAACGAGCTCGTCGGCGCCTCGGTGGCGCTGCAGGAGCGCATCTGGGGCGAGCTCGGCATCGACACCGTCGAGGGTGTCGAGTCGCAGTGGGACCAGCTGATCCCCGGACTCAACGCCGGCCACTTCGACGTCGTCGCCGCCGGCATGTCGATCCTCCCCGAGCGCTGCGAGCAGGCGATCTTCTCCGACCCGGAGTTCCAGTACACGACGGCGCTCATGGTGCAGGAGGGCAACCCCTTCGACGTCCACGACATGCAGGACGTCGTCGAGGCGCAGGACGAGGGTCTGCGGATGGCCGCCATGTCGGGCGCCATCGAGGCCACCTACGCCGACGACCTCGGCATCGACGCCACCGAGGTCGGCAGCCCCCAGGACGGCATGGACCAGGTGACCGGGGGCCGCGCCGACGTCTTCGCGCTCACCGGGATCTCGCTCAACTGGATGAAGGACAACAACCCCGACGCACCGGTCGAGGTCACCGACACCTTCGTCGCCGTCGTCGACGGCGTCGAGCAGTTCGGCGCCGGCGGCACCGTCTTCCGTCCGGAGGACACCGAGCTGCGCGACGCGTACAACGAGAAGCTCGCCGAGATCGTCTCGAGCGAGGAGGAGTACCTCTCCGTCGTCGGCGAGTGGGGCTTCACCGAGGGCGAGCGCCCGACCGGTGACTTCACCACCGAGCAGCTCTGCGCCGGCGACATCGGCTGACGCCGCCCTCCGACGCCTCCACATGAGTGACAACATCGATGCGCTGGTCGCGCTGTGGCCACGCTTCCTCGACGCCATCGTCGCCACCCTCCAGCTGACCATCGGCGGCTCCGCGCTCGCCTTCGTCCTCGCGGCAGCGCTCGGCATCATCGCGCGCCACCCCAACGTGGTGGCGCGCGGTGCTGCCCGCGTGTTCATCGAGTTCTTCCGCGGGACCTCGCTGCTCGTCCAGCTCTTCTGGCTCTTCTACGTGCTCCCGCTGTTCTTCCCCGACCTCTTCGTCAACCGCGAGGTCGCCGGCCTCGTCGCCGGCATCCTGGGTCTGGGACTCAACTACGGCGCCTACGGCGCCGAGGTGGTCCGGGGCGCCCTGAACTCCGTGCCCCGGGGGCAGTGGGAGGCGAGCGTCGCGCTCAGCCTCTCGCCCGGGCGCCGGCTGTTCCGCGTCATCTGGCCCCAGGCCTGGGCCATCATGATCCCCTCGTTGAGCAACCTCGGGATCATGCTGCTCAAGGGCACCGCCGTGGCCTCGGTCATCTACATGCAGGACATCACCTTCGTCGGCGGCGTCCTGCGTCAGCGCACGCAGGACACCTTCTTCTCCTACGGCGTGACCATGGTGATGTACTTCCTCATCGCCTACGTGCTCGTGCTCGTCGCCAACTGGGCCGAGGCGCGTGCCAAGCGGCGCCTCGGGACGGGCGGCGAGGCGAGGAGCCTCTTCCGGCCACGCGCCGCCGCCAAGGCCGGGGCGGTGAGCTGACATGGGCGAGATCTGGAACTGGGACTACGCCGCTGCGGCCCTGCCGCAGCTCCTCGAGGCCTTCTTCCGCGTGACCCTGGTGGCGACCGTCCTCGGGTCGATCATCGCGGCCGTCCTCGGGCTCGTCATCGCCTTCGTCCGCCGCTCGGCGCCGGCGTTCGTCGCGCGCCCGGTGCACTGGGTGATGGAGTTCATCCGGATGACGCCGCTCGTCGTCCAGCTGCTGTTCGTCTACTACACCTTCACCTCGTGGGACCCGCTGTGGATCGGGGTCGGGGTCCTCGGGATCCACTACGCCACGTACATGGCCGAGGTCTACCGCTCGGGCATCGACAACGTCCCCGCGGGGCAGTGGGAGGCGGCGACCGCCCTGTCGCTGCCGCGTCAGCGCACCTGGACGCGGGTCATCATCCCCCAGGCGCTGCGCACGACGATCCCGGCGCTCGGCACCTGGGTGATCTCGATGTTCAAGGACACCCCGTTCCTCTTCGTCATCACGGTGCCCGAGCTCGTCAACGCCGCGCAGAACGTGGGGTCGCGGACCTTCAGCTACGTCGAGGCCTTCACCCTCGCGGGGCTGATCTTCCTCGCGGCCAGCTACCCCACCTCGATCCTCGTCCGGAAACTGGAGAACCGTCTTGCCCGCTACTGACACCACCCCGGTGATCCGCTTCGAGAACGTCGTCAAGCGCTTCGGCGACAACACCGTCCTGGACGACCTCAACTTCGAGGTGGCCAAGGGCGAGCGCGTCACGCTCATCGGCCCCAGCGGCTCGGGCAAGACGACGATCCTGCGCCTGGTCATGACGCTGGAGGACCTCACCGACGGCTACATCTACATCGACGGCCAGCCCTTCACCTACGAGCCGCGCGGCGGCAGGCGCGTGCGGCAGAAGCAGAAGGACATCAACAAGGTCTCGACGAAGATCGGCATGGTCTTCCAGCAGTTCAACCTCTTCCCCAACATGACCGTGGTGGAGAACATCGTCGAGGCGCCCATCCACGTGCTGGGCCGCGGCAAGGAGGAGGCGCACGCCCGGGCGCGCGAGCTGCTCGAGCTCGTCGGTCTGTCCGACAAGGTCGACGCGCACCCCACGCGACTGTCCGGCGGCCAGCAGCAGCGCGTCGCCATCGCGCGGGCGCTGGCGATGGACCCGGAGATCCTCCTCCTCGACGAGGTGACCTCGGCGCTGGACCCCGAGCTCGTCGGCGAGGTGCTCGGCGTGCTGCGGGACGTCGCGAGCTCCACCGACATCACCATGCTCATCGTCACCCACGAGATGCAGTTCGCCCAGGAGGTCTCCGACCGGGTCATGATGTTCGACCACGGCCGGATCATCGAGGACGGCGAGCCCGGCGCGCTGTTCTCCGCGCCCCGCGAGCAGCGGACGAGGGACTTCCTCCAGGCCGTGCTCTGAGGGACTGCGGCGGGGCCCCTCTCGTGGGGC
>NZ_JACSPO010000004.1:0-39438 GCF_014837105.1 Oceanitalea stevensii
GCACGATCCACCTGCCGGACGTGTTCCGGGCGGCCCCGCGGGCGGGGCGGGGCCCGGGCGGGCGGGACGGGGCTCCGGCAGCGTGGCAGCGGCGGCACCCGGCGGGGTCACGTCGTCTGCAACGTCGCTCATCCCAGGTCTGCCGCGGCCTGGGTGGCGTCGACGATGCCCTGTGCGGAGGACTGGCCGGCGAAGACGAGGGCGATCTCGTCGTTCATCGCGCCACCGACGTTCTCCCCGAAGGCGGTGTCGAAGTAGAGCTGGACGAAGGGGGCCTCGTCACGGAAGGCGAGGAGGTCGGCCAGCGCCGGGTCGGACACCGAGTCGATCGCTGCCGGGTTGGTCGGCAGGCCCATGTCGTTCTCGGCGAAGGTCTGCTGCACCTCGTCGCTGAGGAGGTAGGTGATGAAGTCGACGCAGGCGTCGGGGGCGTCCTCGGCGCAGGCCCACGCGTCGCCGCCACCGAGGGCGGCCTCCGGGTCACCCTGACCACCATCGACGGACGGGAAGGGGAACCAGCCGGTCTTCTCGCCCAGGCCCTCGTTGTCCTCGGTGAGGCCCTGCATGACGCCGGGCTCCCAGTGGCCGGCGAGCTCCATGGCGACCTGCTCGGTCGCGAGGAGGCCGGACGCGGACGTCGGGCCGGTCTGGGCCGGGGTGGCGAGGAAGCCGGTGTTGAAGGGCTCCGTGGCCACGAGCGCCTCGAGGTCCTCGCCGGCCGCGACGAAGCACGGGTCGGAGAAGTCGCGGGAG
Source organism: Oceanitalea stevensii (assembly GCF_014837105.1). Taxonomy (GTDB): domain Bacteria; phylum Actinomycetota; class Actinomycetes; order Actinomycetales; family Actinomycetaceae; genus Oceanitalea; species Oceanitalea stevensii. The sequence goes on from NZ_JACSPO010000004.1 coordinate 754, forward strand.
GTGACGGCGTCGGTGAGGACGTCCTGGCTGCACTGGCGCAGGGCGAAGTAGTACCAGTAGTGCGCGGCGGGCCACTTGTCGCCGGCGCCCACGGAGATCGGCTCGATGCCGGCTCCCTTGAGCGCGTCGACGGCGGCGTTGAACTCCTCCATCGTCGCGGGCGGCTCGGTGATCCCGGCCTGCTCGAAGAGGTCCTTGTTGTACCAGAAGCCCACGACGCCCACGGAGAAGGGCAGGGCGTAGACGCGGTCCTCGTTGGTCCAGCCGTCGACCGACGAGCCGAGCTTGTCGATCGTGTCGGCAGCGACCTCGGTGAGGTCCTTCGTCAGTCCGGCCTCGACGTGCGCGGCCAGCTCGCCGCCGCCGCGCTCCATGTAGACGTCGGGGGTGTCGCCGGTCTGGAAGGCGGCGTCGAGGCGGGTGAGCATGTCCTCGTGCGCCAGGGGGGTGATCTCGATCGTGACGCCGGGGTTGTCCGCCTCGAAGTCCGCGGCGACCTGCTCGTAGACGCTGACGCCGGGCTCGTTGTTGGAGTTGTGCCACCACGTGAGGGTGACCGAGTCGCCGTCGCCGCCGGTCGAGCTGGCGTCCGGTTCCTCGCTGTCACCGCAGGCGGCGAGGACAAGCGCGGCGCTGAGGCCGAGCGCAGTGATGCTGACTGCTCTTCTGCGAAGCATGTCGGTGTTCCTTCAGTCGTCGTCGACGGGGGTGGCGCCAGCGTGGCAGGGGCTCCGCTCGCGTGTCAATCGTTATCGATAACGTTTTCGTAGCGGTAGAGTCACCCAGGTGAGCGAACGGGTGACCATCACGGATGTGGCGCGCAGTGCCGGCGTCTCTGTCGCGACCGTGTCCAAGGTCATCAACGGCCGGTACGGCGTCGCGGCCGCGACGAGCGAGCGGGTGCAGGAGGTCATCTCGCGCCTCGGCTACGAGTCCTCGCTCGTGGCGCGCAGCCTGCGCAGCAGCCGGACCAACGTCATCGGCATCCTCGTCGCCGAGTTCGAGCCCTTCAGCGCCGAGATCCTCAAGGGGGCCTCGGCCGCCGTCGCGTCCACCGGGTACGACCTGCTCGCCTACTCCGGCACCGCGCACGCGGGCAGCGACGTCGGCTGGGAGCGGCGCTCGCTGTCGCGGCTCAGCGGCACCCTCATCGACGGCGCCGTCATCGTCACCCCCACCGTCGTCGAGGTGCGGGACGACGTGCCCGTCGTCGCGATCGACCCCCACGAGGGCCCCACGGGCATCGCGACCGTCGACGCCGACAACGACGCCGGTGCCGTCCTCGCCACCGAGCACCTCATCGCCCTCGGTCACCGCCGCATCGCCTTCCTCGGCGGGCGCACCGACCTGGAGAGCTCGCGACTGCGCGAGGAGGGCTTCCGCAGTGCGATGGCGGCAGCCGGCCTGCCGGTCGACCCGCGGCTCGTGCGGGTGGGCGGCTACCGGCGCGAGACCGCCGACCGGCCCGCGCACGAGATCCTCGGCCTGCCCGACCGGCCCACCGCCGTCTTCGCGGCCAACGACCTCATGGCGATCGCGACGATCGACGCGGCCCGCGACGTCGGTCTGCGCGTGCCGCAGGACCTGTCCGTCGTCGGCTTCGACGACGTCCCCGAGGCCGTCGCCGCCACGCCGCCCCTCACGACCGTCGCCCAGCCGATCCAGCAGATGGGCGCCGAGGCCGTCGGCCTGCTCGTGCGCCTCATCGCCGGCGACGACGCCGCCCGCGCCCACGTGCGCCTGCCCACCCGGCTCGTCGAGCGCGGCAGCACCGCGCCCGCGCCCGGCCGCTAGCGCCGGCGCCGGGCGGCGCGGCGCTGCTGGCTCGCGCCCCACAGCATGCCGAGGAGTCCGACGACGATGCCCGTGAGGCAGACGGGCACCACGCCGTCGAGCTCGCGGCCGGTCGCCTCGAGGACGAGCACGACGACGAGGCCGACCGCCCAGGCGATCGTGCCGACGAGGAACATCGTCACCGTGTTGACGCGCATCGGCGGCAGGTCCTGCGAACGGGTCTCCGGGATGCGCATGGCTCGATGGTAGGTGACCGTGCTCCCGCGGTCGGGCGGCGCGCAGCCACCGGACGCGCCGTCGTCGGCGCCTGAGGAGTGAGCACCGGCGACGAGGGCGGGCGTGGTTCTGGCACCATTCGGCCCATGTCCACACCGGCGCCGGCGCGCACGCAGAACCCCAGCTGGATCGACCGATACTTCCGAATCTCCGAGCGCGGCTCGACGATCGGACAGGAGATCCGGGGAGGCATCGTCACCTTCTTCGCGATGTCCTACATCCTCGTCCTCAACCCGCTCATCCTCTCCACCCCCGACTCCACCGGCGCCTTCCTCGGCGGCGGGACCGACGGGCCGAACCTGGCCGCGGTCGCGGCCGGCACCGCGCTCGTCGCCGGCCTCATGTCCATCCTCATGGGCTCGGTGGCCAAGTTCCCCCTCGCCGTCGCCGCAGGACTGGGCATCAACGCCCTGCTCGCCTACACCGTCGTCGGCATGCCCGGCATGACGTGGGCCGATGCCATGGGCCTCATCGTCCTCGAGGGCATCCTCATCCTCATCCTTGTCCTCACCGGGCTGCGCGAGGCCGTGTTCCGGGCCGTCCCGCAGCAGCTCAAGGTCGCGATCTCCGTCGGCATCGGCCTGTTCATCGCGCTCGTCGGCCTCGTCAACGCCGGCATCGTCCGCCCCGGCGGCACCCCGCTCCAGCTCGGCATCGACGGCTCCCTCGTGGGCTGGCCCGCCGTCGTCTTCGTCGTCGGCCTCTTCCTCATCATGGTCCTCATGGCCCGTGGCGTGCGCGGCGCGATGCTCATCGGGATCGTCACCGCGACCGTCCTCGCCGGGATCATCGAGGCGGTCGCGCACGTCGGCACGCAGGCGGAGGGCGCTGCCGGCGGCTGGGGCCTCACGGTCCCGGCCATCGAGGGCTCGGTCGTCGCGGCGCCGGACTTCGGCACGCTCGGCCAGTTCTCGCTCTTCGGCGCCTTCGGCAAGATCGGCGTCGTCGCGGCGCTGCTCCTCATCTTCTCGATCCTCCTCGCCGACTTCTTCGACACCATGGGCACGATGGTCGCCATCGGCGCCGAGGGTGGGCTCCTCGACGAGGACGGCAACCCGCCGCACACCCGCCAGATCCTCGTCGTCGACTCCCTCGCGGCCGCCGCGGGCGGCGCGGCGGGCGTCTCGTCCAACACGAGCTTCATCGAGTCGGCCGCGGGCGTGGGCGACGGCGCGCGCACCGGCCTGGCCTCGGTCGTCACCGGCCTCGCGTTCCTGCTCGCGATCTTCCTCGCGCCGCTCGCCGAGTTCGTCCCCTACGAGGCGGCGACCCCGGCGCTCGTCATCGTCGGCTTCCTCATGATGCAGCAGGTCACCGAGATCAGCTGGCGGGACATGGCGATCGCCATCCCGGCCTTCCTCACGATCGTCCTCATGCCCTTCGCCTACTCGATCACCGTGGGCATCGGCGCCGGCTTCATCGCCTACGTCGTCCTCGCGGCGACGCGCAAGGGCGGGGCCCGCAAGGTGCACTGGCTCATGTGGGTGGTCGCGGCGCTCTTCGTCGTCTACTTCGCCCTCGGGCCGATCCAGCAGGTCCTCGACGTCTGAGCCCTCCCGCTTCTCCACTGTGTGCCCCTCGCGGCCACCGCGCTCCCGGTCTACCGGGGGCGTGGCGGCCGGAGGGGCGCACAGTGCGTTCCGGGGGCTTGAGGGACTCAGCCCCAGAGGCGGCGGGTGGCGAGCTCGGCGCCGGCGGCGAGGGTCTCGAGCTTGGCCCAGGCGATCTGCGGGTGGATCCGCCCGCCCAGCCCGCAGTCCGTGGAGGCGATGACGCGCTCGCGGCCCACCCCGGCCGCGAAGCGCTCGATGCGGTCGGCCACCAGCTCGGGGTGCTCGACGACGTTCGTCGCGTGGGACACGACGCCCGGCAGGATGAGCTTGCCCTCGGGCAGCTCGACGTCCTGCCACACCTTCCACTCGTGCTCGTGGCGCACGTTGCCCGCCTCGAAGGAGTAGGCGCCGGCGTTGATCTGGAGCATGGTGGCGACGATGTCGGCCATCGCGATGTCGGTGGTGTGCGGGCCGTGCCAGCTGCCCCAGCACAGGTGGAAGCGGATGCGGTCCTCGGGCAGGTCGCGCAGCGCGTAGTTCAGCGCCTCGACGCGCAGCCGGGTGAAGGCGGCGTAGTCCTCGACGCTCGGCTCGGGGGTGATCTGGTCGAAGTTCTCGGCGATCGAGGGGTCGTCGATCTGGAGGACGAGCCCGGCGTCGATGATCGCGCGGTACTCCTCGCGCAGGACGTCGGCCCACGCGTAGACGAACTCCTCCTCGCTCGCGTAGTGGCGGTTGGTGATGCGCGAGGCGCTGCCGGGGGACAGGGCGGTGATGAACCCCTCCTCCGCGCCCGTGCGCTCCAGGGCCGCCTTGAGGTTGGCGATGTCCGCGGCGATCGCGTCCTGGCCGGTGTAGCTGAGCGGCCCGGTGCACGAGGGGAAGGGGCTGGCCTTGGGGTCGCCGGTGAAGATCCCGGACGTCGGGTCCGCGTAGGCCTCGGCGAAGAGCTGCCGGTCGCGGCGGTGGAGGAAGCCGGTGAGCCGGGTGTCGCCGGGGGCGGACCGGACGTCGGCGGTGGCCCAGGAGGCGTCGTCGATGATCTCCAGGCCCCCGGTGCGCTGGAAGGAGTAGGACCACCACGCGCCGTAGTCCACCGGCGAGCTCATCGCCTTGCCGTACTCGCCGTCGCCGACGACGTCGATGCCGACGGCCCGCTGCCGCTCGACGAGGGCGGTCACCTCACCGGCGAGGAAGCCGGCGAAGTCGTCCGGTCCCTGCCCCGCCTGTCGGGCGGCGTTGGCCTCGAGGAGCGCGGGGGTGCGCGGCAGACTGCCGGCGTGGGTGGTGAGAATGCGGTCGGCGCTGGAACGCACGGGTACCTCCGGGTCGTGGACGGGCGTTCCCATGCTCGCACCCGGCCCGCGGTGAGGGCCGCCTGTCCGCGAGCCGGGCGCCGTCGTCGTCGCCGTCCTGGCAGGTGAGAACGGCGGCGTGGGCGACCTCACCCGCGACAACTCTTTCGTTCGCTGAACTAACGATCTAGAATCATCACATGACGAACTCCTCGCCCTCGACGACGACGGCGAGCCGCACCCGCCAGCACCCCGACCTCGCCACGGAGCTGCGCGTGACGGTCCTGCGACTGTCCCGCAAGATTCGTTCCGCCGCCGTCGTGGGGGAGCTGAGCGAGGCCCAGTACTGCGTGCTCGCCGGCCTGACCCACCACGGACCCTCGACCCCGCGCGCCCTCGCCGAGCGCGACGGCGTCCAGCCACCGACCATGACGCGCACCATCGCGGCGCTCGAGTCGGCCGGGCTCGTCGTGCGCACCGCCCACCCCACCGACGGGCGCCAGGTGCACATCGAGCTCACCGACGCCGGCGTCGCCGTCGTCGACGAGACCCGCCGCCGCCGCACCGAGTGGATGGAGGAGATGCTGCGCCACCTCACCGCCGAGGAGCGTGCCACCGTGGAGGAGGCCGTCGCGATCCTGCGGCAGGTGGCCGACGTATGAGGTCCACCTTCGACTCCCTGAAGTTCTTCAACTACCGGCTGTGGTTCGCCGGGGCCCTCGTGGCCAACGTCGGCACCTGGATGCAGCGGATCGCCCAGGACTGGCTCGTCCTCACGATCCTGTCCGACGACTCCGGGCTGGCGATCGGCATCGTCACCGGGCTGCAGTTCCTCCCCATGCTCCTGCTCAGCCCCTTCGGCGGGCTGCTCGCCGACCGGCTCCCGCGGCGCAAGCTGCTCATCGCGACGCAGTCCGCGCTCGCGGTGCTCGCGGCCGGGCTCGGCCTCCTCGTGCTCGGCGGTCACGCGCAGCTGTGGCACGTGTACGTCTTCGCGCTGATGCTCGGCGTCGTCACCGCGCTGGACAACCCGGTGCGCCAGACCTTCGTCGCCGAGATGGTGCCGCCCGCCAGCCTGCCCAACGCGGTGGGCCTCAACTCCGCGTCCTTCAACGCCGCTCGGCTCATCGGCCCCGGTGTCTCGGGCCTGCTCATCGCGATCGTCGGCCCGGGCTGGATCTTCGTCATCAACGCGCTGAGCTTCGCCGCGACGATCCTGTCGCTCGTCGCCATGCGCAAGGACGAGCTCCACGAGCTGCCGCACACCTCCCGCGGCAAGGGGCAGATCCGTGACGGGCTGGCCTACGTCCGGGGCCGCACCGACATCCTCACGATCATGGTCGTCGTCGGTGTCGTGGGCGCTCTCGGCCTGAACTTCCAGATGACGAGCGCCCTCATGGTCCGTGAGGTCTTCCAGCGGGACGCCGGGGAGTACGGCATCCTCGGCTCGATCATGGCGGTCGGCTCGCTCGGCGGGGCGCTCATGGCGGCCCGGCGCAAGCAGCCGCGGGTCCGGCTGGTCCTCGGGGCGGCCTTCGCCTTCGGCGTCTTCTCCGGCCTCATGGCGCTCATGCCGACCTACGAGCTCTACGCCCTCATGACCATCCCCGTGGGCTTCGCGTCCCTCACGATGATGACCGCCGCGAACGCCACCGTGCAGATGTCCACCGACCCGCACTTCCGGGGCCGGGTGATGAGCCTGTACATGATGGTCTTCCTCGGCACGACGCCGATCGGCGCCCCGGTCGTCGGGTGGATCGGGGAGACCTTCAACGCCCGCTGGGCGGTCGGTGTGGGCGCGATCTCCGCGATGCTCGTGTCCGTCGCCGCGGCCTTCTGGGTCAAGCGGCACTGGGAGGTCGAGGTGACCTACCGGCTGCGCCACCGCCCGCACCTGCGGATGGTCGGTCCCACCGAGCGCGCCCGGTCGCGCGAGGAGGCCAAGGCGCGGCTCGGCGCCTCCGACGCGGAGAACGCCACCGGCCTCGCCTGACCGCGCCCCTGACCTCTCCCGCATATGCGGGAAATCTGCGGTCGGATGTCGTGTGCCGACTGCGAAAATCCCGCATATGCGGAGGAGGGGGTGGGGGTCAGGCGGTGTAGGCGCCCTGCCAGACCGAGGCGAAGGGCGTCCTGGCGCTGACGCGGGCGTGGATGCCCGCGGTCACCAGGGCCTTGGCGGTGCGGACGGCGTCGGGGACGCTCGCGCCCTTGGCCAGCTCGGCGGCGGTCGCCGCCGCGAGCGTGCAGCCGGCCCCGGAGACGCGCTCCTCACCGATCTTGGGCTCGGACAGGATGGTCACCTCCTCGCCGTCGAACAGGACGTCGACGGCGTCGTCCCCGGGCAGCTCGACCCCGCCCTTGGCGAGGACGTACTTCGGTCCCAGCGCGTGGATGCGCCGGGCGGCCTCGACGAGGTCGTCGACCGAGGAGATCTCGTCCATGCCGGACAGCGTGCGGGCCTCGAACATGTTCGGGGTGACGACGGTGGCCAGCGGCAGCACCTGCTCGCGCAGCGCAGTGTCGGTGTCGAGCGCGGCGCCGGGCTCCTGGCCCTTGCAGATGAGCACCGGGTCCAGGACGACGTGGCGCCACGGCTGGGCGCGCAGCGCGCGGGCGACGACCTCGATCGTCGCGGGCGTGCCGAGCATGCCGATCTTGACGACGTCGAGCTCGTGGGTGGCGGTGGCGGCCTCGATCTGGTCGGCGATCACCTCCGGTGCGACGGGCACGAAGCGGTGCGCCCAGTCGTTCTTCGGGTCGAAGGAGACGATGCAGGTGATCGTCCCGACCCCGTAGACGCCGAGCTGCTGGTAGGTCCGGATGTCGGCCTGGATGCCTGCACCGCCGGTGGCCTCTGAGCCGGCGATGACGAGGGCGAGCTGGGTCACGTTCTGCTCCCGTACGTGAGGAAAAGGACCCACCCAGGGTATGCCTCCCCGTGGGCATCAGCCCCGCCCGCGGTGCCGGCGCAGGGCCAGGCCGCCACCGAGCAGTGCGAGCACCACGAGGGCGGCGACGCCGACCGGCGCACCCGTGCTGGGCAGGCGCCCGGGAGCCGGTGCCGCCGACGGGTCGGGTCGGGCGGTGTCGTCCACGCCTGCGCCGCCTCCGCCGTCACCGGACGCCGGCGCGCTGGGGGTCGGCGTCGGGTCGGGCGACGGTGTCGGTTCCGGGGTGGGCGTCGGCTCGGGCGTCGGTTCCGGGGTGGGCGTCGGCTCGGGATCGTCGGGCAGCACGGTGCCGTCCTCGGCGACGACGAGGACGACCTCGTCGTCGTAGGTGCGCCGCTCGGTGCCGAGCACGGCGAGGTCGTCGTCGAGGAGCGGGAAGGAGTAGACGGGGGTGAGCGTCATCGTCGCGGCGACTCCCGGCTCCTCGCTGCGCTCGAGGTTGACCTCGAGGTGCCCGTAGTGCTTCCCGCCGTCCACGAGCCGCTCCCCGTCCCAGACCTCCGGCTCGGACTGGTCGGCCGACCATACGCGGTAGGGGTTGTACTCGAGCAGCGGCTCGGACAGGAGGTTGCCGTTCTCGTGCCGCTCGCCGCGCAGACCGTCCCCGGCGACTCCGACGTCGTAGTAGTGGATGCCCTGGCCGTCGCCGTCGACGTCGACCCAGGAGCGCTCGAACATCTCCGAGTGGCCCGAGATCACGGCGGCCACGCCGTACTCCTCGAACATCTCGCTGTACACCCGCATGGGCGGGCCGCCCTGGCCGGAGGACTCCTCGTGGTTCATGGGGAGCCCGTGCTCCCCGGAGGAGTAGGGGGCGTGGTGGAACTGGACGACGACGACCTGGCCGCGCTCCCGGGCGTCGGCGAGCTGCTCCTGCGCCCACTCCCACTGCACGCTGCCCGGGTTGTAGGGCGACAGGTCCGTGCCGCCGCCGGCCTCGTAGGCGGTGGAGGTGTAGCTCGACTGCGTGTCCGCCCCGGGGCCGGTGTACTCCCGCCCGGTGAGGCGTTCGTCCTCCGGGTAGTTGTCGCGGTGGTCGTCCGGCAGTCCCTTGGTCGAGTCGAGGGTGAGGACGGTGAGCGGGCCGTAGTCGAGGCGGTGGTAGTTGCTCTGGTGCTCGGGGGTCCCGTTGCTGGGCGGGGTGAAGTAGCTGCGGTAGGACGCTCGGCCGTCGATCACGGCCGGGATCGTGTACTCGCCGTCGGAGGCACCGAAGGGCTCCCAGTTGCCGAGAGCGGTGACGACCGGGCGGCTCTGGGCCGTCTGGCCCACGTCCCCGCTCAGGTACCTGAACCACTCGTCCCACGCCGGCTGGAAGCCACCGCCCTGGACGAGGTCGCCCGCGAAGAGCATGAGGTCCGGGTCGCGTTCGGCGACGATGCCCATGTTGGACGCGAACCCCTCGTCCTCGGTGAGGGCGTACCGCAGGATGCGCTCGCCCTGCCGGTCCTCCGAGCCGAAGGTCTGCGCCCACCTCGAGTCGGAGGCGGAGGGCCGTTCGCTCCCCTCGGCGACCGCGCCGGGCACCCACTCGCGGTGGGTGACACGGCCCGCCGGCTCGGTCTCGGAGTCCGACATCGCGGTGAACCTGATGTGGTCCCAGTCCTCCCGGCTCGGGGCGGTGGTCAAGGTGCTGCGCACCTCCGAGTCGCCCTGCCGCACGAGGTACTCGTACTCGGTACCCGGCTCGAGGCCCTCGACGCGCACCTGGTGGCGGTAGGCGCGCCCCTCGCGGAACCAGTCACCCCACTCGGGGTGGTCCACCGCCTGCTGCCGGTTGTTGTCGGTCCAGTCGAGGTGGGCCTGCAGCTCCGGGGTCGAGGCGACGGGCTCACGTCCGGCCAGCTGCAGCTCACCGGGCTCCTCCTCCCAGGAGAACCAGGTGACGAGCATCGAGTCCGTCGTCGGGCTCTGCAGGTAGGGCTGGACGCGGAAGTCGTCGGTGGCGGCGCCTGCCGGGACGCCGGCGAGGGCGGAGACGGCGAGGGCGGCTGCGGCGCCGAGTGCGCACGCGCGGGCAGGGGTGGACCGGCGGACTGTGACCATGCGCACATCGAAGCAGAGGGCGCCGACATCCACGCGCTGGACGGAGGGGACGGCGGCTTCCCGGCAGCAGATCTTGAGGGAGTCCTGAGGTGGGCCTGGGGTGAGCGCGCGGGCCCGCTGAGGTCGGCGCCAGATATTTGCCTCAGCGCCGGACGGACCGGCACCCAGCCCGAGAGGACACCACCATGGCCCGCAGCACCACCACCTCCCGCTCCACCTCCACCACGTGGAAGGCCGTCGCGGCCACCGCCGCCGGCGTCGTCCTGCTCGGTGCGGGCGGCGCGACCTTCGCCGAGTGGTCGGACTCCGAGGCCGCCGCGACCGACACAGCGATCACCGCCGGTGTCCTCGACCTCGCCGCGGGCGAGGGCCGCTGGACGAACGTCGTCGGCACCGACGTCACGGCAGCCGTCGAGGACGGCAGCTACCTCGTCGTCCCCGGCGACGCCCTCACCTACCGCGAGACCATGACGGTCGACGCGCAGGGTGACCTGCTCCGCGGGACGGTCGCCCACAACCTCGAGGGCCTCACCGGCGACGCCGAGCTCCTCTCCAGGCTCGCCGCCAGCACGACCATGACCCTCAACGGCACCCCCGTCGCGGGCGCCTCCACCACCGTCGTCGCCGACGACGAGCTCCAGGACCTCGACGTGGCCGTCACCGTCGCCTTCGACGCGACGACCGCCGGCCTCGTCGGCCAGGGCCAGAGCGTCACGCTCGGCGGCCTCGACGTCACCCTCACCCAGGCGCGCGTCGCCGGCGAGTGACCCGGCGCCACCCCCCGCACCCACCCGTCCCAGCAGCGACCAGGAGACTCCGATGAGCACCGCGACCGCCACCCTCACCCCCGCCCGGCACCGCGTCGAGCCGGCAGCGCGCCGCCCCGGCATCGTGCACGCGCTGGTCACGCGCGTGCTCCCCGGGGTGCTGCTCGTGGCGCTGCTCGCCCTGCTCGCGGCCCTCATCCTGGTCCCGCGTCTGCTCGGGTGGGCGCCGCTCACCGTCCTCAGCGGCTCGATGGAGCCGACGATCCCCACCGGCAGCCAGATCGTCATCTCCCCGGTCGCCGACGTCGAGTCGCTCGAGGTGGGGGACGTCATCACCGTCATGCCCTACCCGGACGACCCCACCCTCGTCACCCACCGCATCGTCGAGCGGGCCGAGACCCCCGCGGGCCCCTCCTTCCGCACCCAGGGCGACGCGAACGACGTCGTCGACCCGTGGGAGGTCACCGAGACGCAGGTCCGCGGCGAGGTCCGCTACTGGGTCCCCGCCGCCGGCTACGTCGCGACCGCGCTGTCGGGCCACACCAAGGCGATCGGCACGGCCGTCATCGCCGCTGCACTCTTCTGCTACGCCGCCCTGCAGGTGGTCCGCGCCGGGCGTGAGCGCCGCGCCGAGGACGTCGTCGTCGGCCCCGTCGTCGACCGTGAGCGTCTCACCCGCCTGGAGGACGAGGTCGGTCACGAGGCCGCCGTCGGGATGGTCGAGCGCTTCGTCGACATGCTGCCCACCCGGGTGGCCCGTCTCCACGAGGCCGTCGCCGCTGGCGAGGTCCCCGAGCTGCGCGACGCCTCGCTCAGCCTGGGCGGCACGGCGTCGATGCTGGGCGCCGACCGGCTCGCCGAGGTGGCGGCCACGTGCCGCGCCGCGGACGCCGCCATAGCCCGCGAGGTCCTCGCCGAGCTCGACCGGCTCGCCGACGCGACCGAGCGTGAGCTCGTCGCCGCGCAGCGGGCCTAGCGCCGGGCGAGGATGATCGGCGCCGCCGTGCGGGGGTGGGGCAGGACCTCGACGGCGTGCTGGTAGACGCCGGACAGCAGGTCCGGCTGCAGCACCTCGGCCGGCGCACCGACCGCGGCCACGCGGCCACGGTCGAGCACGGCCACCCTGTCCGCGTACCCCGCGGCCAGGTTGAGGTCGTGGAGGACGACGACGACGGCGTCACCCGCCGCCGCCCGGTCCCTCGCCAGGGCCAGGACGAGCTCCTGGTGGTGGAGGTCGAGGGCGGCGGTCGGCTCGTCGAGGAGGACGACGCCGGCCGACTGGGCGAGGACGCGGGCCAGCGAGACGCGGGCCTGCTCGCCGCCGGACAGCGAGCTGAAGGTGCGGTCGGCGAGCGCCGTCGTCTCGGTGAGCTCCATCGCGCGGGCGACGGCGGCGTCGTCGTCGTCCTCGCGCACGGTGTGCGACCACGGGGAGCGGCCCATCTCCACCACCTGCCGGCAGGTGAAGGGGAAGGTGAGGGTGACGCGCTGGACGAGGACGGCGCGGCGCATCGCGGCCTCCGTCGTCGACCACTGGCCGAGCGGACGGCCGGCGAGCGTCACGGTGCCGCCCGCGGCGACGTCCCCGCTGAGCACCCCGAGGAGCGTCGACTTGCCCGCCCCGTTGGGGCCCACGAGGGCGACGACCTCGCCAGCGCGGACGCTGAGGCTGACGTCGTCGAGGATGGTGGCGCCGCCGAGGACGACGCGGGCGCCGTCGACGGCGAGCGCGGTCTCGCCCCGCTCGAACGGCTCGGGCAGGCGGGGACGGCGCGGCAGGAGCCTCATGCCCACCCTCCCTGCGTCTTGCGCATGCGGCGCATGAGCCACAGGAAGAACGGTCCGCCGACCACCGAGGTGAGCATGCCCAGGGGCAGGTCGGCGAAGGGGACGGCGGTGCGCGCGACGAGGTCCGCGACCGTGAGGAGCAGCGCGCCCCCGAGGGCGCTGGCCGGCAGCAGCAGGCGGTGGCCGGGCCCGGCGACGAGCCGTACGAGGTGCGGGACGACGAGCCCGACGAAGGCGATGACGCCCGCGAAGGCGACACCCGCCCCGACGAGGAGCGCGATGACGACGATCGCCACGACCCGCAGCCGCTCGACGTTGACCCCGAGGTGCCGGGCCGAGCGGTCCCCGAGCGAGAGGAGGTCCAGCCGGCGGGCGAGGAGGAGGGACACGGCGATCCCGACGACGACGAAGGGCGTGACGACGCCGACCGCCTGCCAGCGGGCGCCGTTGAGGCTGCCGAGCTGCCAGAAGACGATCTGCTCGCGAGCGGTGGGGCTGGCGATGAAGGTGTTGAACGCGACGACCGCCGAGGCGATCGCGGTGACGGCCACGCCGGTGAGGATGAGGGTGATGGCCTCGGTGCGCCCGCCGGAGCGGGACAGGGAGTAGACGAGCAGGGTCGTGACGAGCGCGGCGACGAAGGCCGCGAGCGGCACCGTCCACGTGCCGAGGACGTCGAGCCCGGTGACGATCGCGAGGCTCGCGCCGACGGCCGCGCCGGGGGAGACACCGATGATCGCCGGCTCGGCGAGCGGGTTGCCGAAGACGCCCTGCATGAGGGCGCCGGCCACCGCGAGCGCCGCCCCGACGACGACGGCGAGCGCGATGCGCGGGAAGCGCACCTGCCACAGCGCGGCGTCGCCCTGCGGGTGGCGGGGGCCGGTCACGGAGTCGAGCGGGAGGTCGACGTGGAGGCCGATGCCGCCCAGGAGCCACTCGAGGGCGCCGTCGAGCCGGCCGAGCACCGAGCCGGCGACCTCACCCGGGGGGATCGCCAGCTGTCCGGCGCCCGCGGCGACGACGCACACGGCGGCGAGCGCGAGGGCGGTCCCGGTGAGCAGCCACCAGCCGCGGCCGCGCCTGGCCGTGGTGGCGGCGGGCGCGGTGACGACCGCCGTCACTCGTAGACCGCCTCGGCCAGGGCGGTGACGACCCGGCCGGTGCGCGGTCCGAAGCTGAGGAGCACGGTGTCGTCCACGTCGACGACACGGCCGTCGGCGACGGCCTCCGTCTGCGCCAGGCCGGGGACGAGGGAGAGGCCCTCGGGGCCTCCCACGGACTCCAGGCCCGCGCTCATGAGGAGGAGGACGTCGGGCTGGACGCTGATCATCGTCTCGGCGCTGATCTGGGTGAAGGGCCGCTCGAGGCCCGCCTCGGTGCCGACGTCACGCGCGCCGATGGCGCGGATGAGGGAGTCGGCCCCCGACCCGGGGCCGCCGAGGAGCTGGACCATGCCACCGCGCAGGTAGAGGAAGGCGACGGTGGGGGACTGGGCGCCGGTCGGGGCGTCGTCGAGCGCCGCGGTGATCTCCTGCTGGGTGCGCGCGACGAGCTCCTCCCCGGCGTCGGGCACACCGAGCGCGCCCGCGACGGCGCGGATGTGCGTGGGGATCGTGTCCATCGAGCGGGTGTCGTCGAAGAAGATCACCGGGATGCCGGCGTCACGCAGCTGGAGCTGGACGTCGGTGGGGCCGATGGTCTTGTCGGTGAGGACGACGCTCGGGTTCAGGGCGAGGATCGCCTCGGCGTTGAGGTCGTGCGCGCCGGGGGTGACGACGGGCAGGTCCGCGGCCTCGGGGAAACCGGTGGAGGTGTCGCGCCCGATGACGTTGTCCCCCAGCCCGAGGGAGAAGACGATCTCGGCGAGCGTGCCGTAGAGGTCGACGGCGAGGATCCGGCTCGTGTCCGCCACCTCGACGACGGCGCCGTCGCAGGACTCGACGGTGACCGGCAGCTGCTGCGCGGGCGCGGTCGCCACCGGCTCGATGGTGTCGTCGGCCACGACGGCGGAGGTGGGCTCGGTGAGCAGGCTCGCGTCACCGCTCGAGGTGCGCTCGGGGAGCGGCTCACCGTTGTGGTCGTGCGTGACGGCGAAGCCCTCGACCGGGGCGCCGCAGGCCTGGACCGGCTCGCCGGCGGGTGCTCCGCTCACCGACGGCGCTGTGACATCCGCCACGGGCGTCTCCTCGGTCGGCTGCGCCCCGCAGGCCGTCAAGGCCAGTGCGGTGGCGGCAACGGCGAGCGCGAGGCGCGCGGGGAGGCGGGTCATGTGGTTCCTCGTGAATGGCTGGTGGCACGGCTGCGGTGAAGCGCTGGTGGACAATTTACGTGACGCACCCGTAGCGTAATCGCTCGTTAGGCTTACCTAACCAAAGTGTGCCACGAGGAGAGAGATGTCACGGACCCCTGAACCTGCTGGCCACGGCCAGATCGGCGGCCGCGCACGCCGCCGTCTTCCCGCCGTGCTGGCTGCCGGCCTCGCGCTCGTCGGCGGCCTGCTCGTCGCCTCCCCGGCGGTCGCCGCGACTGCCAGCGGGCCCGACGGCCAGCAGGTGACGGTCGAGCCCTCGAGCGGTCTCGACCCGGACGGTCAGCAGGT
Source organism: Oceanitalea stevensii (assembly GCF_014837105.1). Classification (GTDB taxonomy): domain Bacteria; phylum Actinomycetota; class Actinomycetes; order Actinomycetales; family Actinomycetaceae; genus Oceanitalea; species Oceanitalea stevensii. The sequence goes on from NZ_JACSPO010000004.1 coordinate 15,826, forward strand.
CACCGTGAGCGGCTCCGGCTTCGACACCTCCAAGGGCGTCTACGTCGCGCTGTGCGTGGACAACGGGGCGGGCCGGCAGCCCGGCCCCTGCCTGGGTGGCGTCGACATGGAGGGCGCCGGCGGTGCCTCCGCCTGGATCTCCTCCAACCCGCCCGCCTACGGCGAGGGCCTTGCCCAGCCCTTCACCGAGTCCGGGGGGCGCGGTTCCTTCTCCGTGACCCTCGGTGTCTCCGCCGCCGACTCCTTCACCGACTGCCTCGACCCGGCCGTCGCCCCCAACGGCTGCGTCATCGGCACCCGCGCCGACCACACGCGCGGCGGTGACCGCTCCGCGGACGTCCGCATCCCCGTGACCTTCGCCACCGGCGGGTCCGACGCGGGCGCCGACCCCGCCGCGGGCTCCGGGACCGAGGCCGGCTCCGGCTCGGGCGGCGGCGCCGCCGCCGAGGCCGACCCCGACGGCTCGCTCGCCACGACCGGTGTCACCGTCGGCATCATCGCCGGCGCCGCCGCGCTCCTCCTCGCCGCCGGTGTCGCGGCACTCCGCCTCCGTCGTCGTCACGCCTAGACAGGACCCTGATGAGCACCACGACCTGGCGCGCCCGCGCGCGCCGCACCCTCGCCGTCGTCACGACGACGGCGATCGCCGCCGGCGCCGTCGTCGTCGGCACCGGCACGACGGCGCTCGCCGCCGAGCCCGCCGCGACGGTCGAGTCCGGCAGCGCCCAGTGGGGTGTGAAGGAGTCCTTCCGCAACTACCTCGGCATGCCCTTCGCCCACGGCCAGATCGATGTGGTGGACCCGGCTACCCGCCCCGCGGACAGCAGCTTCCAGTTCCCCGCGACCGGCGGCACCGTGGACGGCACGACGGCGCAGATCGACTTCGCCGGCGGCGTCGCGTTCACGGCGCACGACGGTGCCCTCGACATCGCTTTCTCCGACCTGCGGGTTCGTGTCGAGGGCGACGAGGGCGTTCTCGTCGTCGACGCGAGCGCCCGTGAGTTCGCCGGTATGGATGGCGAGGTCGGTGAGCGCGTCGAGTTCGCCGACGTCGAGCTCGGGTCGATCGACCTCAGCGCCAACCCGCTCACGGTGAGCGACGGCGTCGCGTCCGTCTCAGGTGCTCCTGTCACGCTCACCGAGGCCGGCGCGCCTGCATTCGGTGGCTTCTACGACGCGGGTGCCGCGCTCGACCCGCTGAGCTTCAGTGTCGAGCTCGCTCCCACGACCGTGGCCCCGCAGGTCACGCTCCAGCCGCAGGACGTCTCGGTCGACGCCGGCGACGACGCGGTCTTCAGCGCGGCCGCGACCGGCACGCCCGAGCCCACCGTCCAGTGGCAGACCCGCCCCGGCGCGGACGCCGAGTGGCAGGACGTCGCGGACGCCACGGCCACGGACGTCACGCTTCCCGCCGTCACGGCGGAGCAGAGCGGCCTGCAGGTGCGCGCCGTCTTCAGCAACGGCACCGAGCCGGACGCCGTGACCGCCGCCGCGACCCTCACCGTCGCCGCTGCGCCGGTTGAGCCCGAGGAGCCGGTCGAGCCGGAGGAGCCGGTGACCTTCGCGCCGGCGATCGAGGTCTTCGCCGCCGACGGCGTGACGCCGCTCGGTGACGCCGAGGTGACCTACGGGGACACCGTCGTCGTCAAGGGCACGGGCTTCGACCCGTCCGCGAACGTCGGTGGCCGCGGCGTCCCGATCCCGGCAACACTGCCGCAGGGCACCTACGTCGTCTTCGGCAAGTTCGCCGAGCAGTGGCAGCCCTCGCAGGGCACGCCGTCCTCCGCCCGCATGGTGGGCGCGCAGAAGTGGGCCCTCGCCGAGAGCGTGCTCGACCAGGTGCCGCCCGCCTTCCAGGGCGCGATCCGCAAGGACTGGGTCGCGATCGAGGCCGACGGGTCCTTCGAGGCCGAGCTCGTCATCACCGACCGTGAGGCCGGCTGGTCCGAGGACGGCACGTTCGGCGTCTACACCTACGCCGCCGGCGGAATGAAGAACCCCGCCCAGGAGCTCTCGGTCCCGCTCGTCGTCGTGGAGGAGCCCGCCGAGCCGGTGTGGGAGCCGGCGATCGAGGTCTTCGCCGCCGACGGCGTCACCCCCGTGGGCGACGCCCAGCTGACCGACGGTGACACCGTCGTCGTCAAGGGCACGGGCTTCGACCCGGCCGCGAACATCGGTGGTCGTGGCGTGCCGATCCCCGCGGACCTGCCGCAGGGCACCTACGTGGTGCTCGGGAAGTTCGCCGAGCAGTGGCAGCCCTCGCAGAACGCGCCTTCGTCCGCGCGGGTCATCGGCTCGCAGCAGTGGGCGCTGGCCGAGGACGTGCTCGACCAGGTGCCGCCGAACTTCCAGGACGCGATCCGTCGTCAGTGGGTCGACATCGCCGAGGACGGCTCCTTCACCGCCGAGCTCACGGTCACCGAGCCGGCAGCCGGCTGGCCCGAGGACGGCGCCTTCGGCGTCTACACCTACGCCGCGGGCGGCGTGAAGAACCCCGACCAGGAGCTGGCGGTCCCGCTCGACGTCGTCGAGACGGTCGAGTGGGAGCCGGCGATCGAGGTCTTCGCCGCCGACGGCGTCACCCCCGCGGGTGATGCCCAGCTGACCGACGGTGACACCGTCGTCGTCAAGGGCACGGGCTTCGACCCGGCCGCGAACGTCGGTGGTCGTGGCGTGCCGATCCCCGCGGACCTGCCGCAGGGCACCTACGTGGTGCTCGGGAAGTTCGCCGAGCAGTGGCAGCCCTCGCAGAACGCGCCTTCGTCCGCGCGGGTCATCGGCTCGCAGCAGTGGGCGCTGGCCGAGGACGTGCTCGACCAGGTGCCGCCGAACTTCCAGGACGCGATCCGTCGTCAGTGGGTCGACATCGCCGAGGACGGCTCCTTCACCGCCGAGCTCACGGTCACCGAGCCGGCAGCCGGCTGGCCCGAGGACGGCAGCTTCGGTGTCTACACCTACGCCGCGGGCGGCGTGAAGAACCCCGACCAGGAGCTGTCGGTGCCCCTCGACGTCGTCGAGGAGCGCACGCCGCAGCTCGAGGTGACGCCCACCGAGGACATCACCGTCGGCACGGTCGTCTCCGTCGAGGGCACGGGCTACGCCCCGAACCGAAAGCTCTCGGTCGCCTTCACCTCCGACACCCCGACCGCGGACGGCGTGACCGTCGGTCCGCCGCCCACCGGATGGCTGCAGCACGAGGTCGTCACGACCGACGCACTGGGCCGCTTCGAGCGGGAGATCACCGTCCGCGGCTGGTTCACCGGCACCGGCGACGACTGCAGCCAGATGCAGTGCTACCTCGCGACCTTCACCTCCGCCCAGCTCAGCGACGCCGACGAGGTCGACGTCACGGACCGCAGCCAGGACGTCTTCGTCCCGGTCACCTTCGTCGCCGGCTCCGTCGAACCGACCCCCGAGCCCGGTGCCCCGACCGTCGTCGCCGACCCGAGCCAGGTCGAGCAGGGCGAGGACGTCACCATCACCGGCAGCAACCTCCCCGCGGGGGCCGTCCGGGTCGAGCTCGCGCCGAGCACCGCACCGGCCACCGGCCACCTCGACTGGGGAGTCAAGGAGTCCTTCCGCTCCTACATCACCAGCCCGATCGCCCACGGCACGATCACGACGAGTGAGGACGTGACGCGCAACGACGACGGGACCTTCCGCTTCCCCGCCACGCTCGCCTCCCAGGACCCGGCCGCCGGCACGGCGCTCGTGAGCTTCGCCGGCAGTGTCCAGTTCGAGGGCCACGAGATCGAGGGCGTCCCTGCCCTCGACATCCTCCTCGAGAACCTGCGCGTCCAGGTGACGCCCGACTCGGCCGTCCTCGTCGCCGACGCGACCTCCCGCGAGTTCGCCGGCACGACGAGCACCGGCGAGCCGGTCGACTACCCGAGCGTCGTGCTGGCCTCCCTCGACCCCGAGGCCTTCACGGTCGCGGGCGGCGAGGTCAGCGCGGAGGCCGCCGCCGCCACGCTGACGACCGCGGGCGTCCCCGCGTTCGGCACCTTCTACGACGCCGGGGACGACCTGGACCCGGTGAGCGTCGCGGTCACCGTCGGGGGCGCCGCCCCCGCCGCTCTCGCGCTCCCCACCGACGAGCCGACCGAGATCGCCGTCGGCACGGTCGAGGAGGACGGCTCCTTCACCACGTCGTGGACCGTGCCGGAGGACTTCCCGCTCGGTGGTTACGCCGTGGTGCTGCGGGACGAGGCGGGAGCGGTGCTCGCGAGCGACGCCCTCACCGTCCTCGCCGCGGCGCCTGACGCACCGTCCGAGCCCGGGGAGCCCGGAGAGGAGCCGACTGAGCCCGGCGAGGAGCCTGCGCCGACGCGTGGGACGGTCACCGTGTCACCGGACCCGGTGGTGCAGGGTGCCACCGCGACCATCACCGGCCGTGGCCTCGAGCCCGGCACCCGCGTGGGCGCCGTCATCGACGCCGCCGGCGCTCCCGGCAGCCTCACCTGGGGCGTCAAGGAGTCCTTCCGGAGCTACATCACCGGCAGCATCGCCCATGGCTCGGTGACCGTCACGGCACCGGCCGGCGAGACCGCCGGCGGCTACGTCTTCGGCGACGGCCGGGGCAACGGGGACGCGACCGACGGCACCGCTCACTTCGGCGGTGAGGTGGCTTTCGCCGGCCACGAGATCGGTGGCACCTCCCAGCTGCAGATGACGGTCACGGACCCGTCCGTCGTCATCGAGGGTGGCGAGGGCTACCTCGTCGCGGACGTCACCAGCCGCTCGCTCCAGGGCGACGGTGTGGTCGACTATCCGCGCGTCCGTCTCGCCGAGCTCGACCTCGACGCCGTCCGGGTGACCGGTGGCCGTCTCGTCGGCACCGACGTGCCCGCGCGGCTGACGGACGCGGGCGTGCCCGCCTTCGCCGACTTCTACGAGGCGGGCGAGGCGCTCGACCCGGTGTCCTTCAGCGTCCCGGTCGAGGAGGGTGAGCTCGACCTCAGCGAGCTCGACGTCGCCGCGGCGGTCGTCGGGGAGGACGGCACGGTCGAGCTGAGCTGGACCGCGCCTGAGGACGTCGCCCTCGGCTCGCACCGCGTCGACCTCGTGACCGACGGCGAGTCCGTGGCCGACACGACCTTCACGGTCGCGGCCGCAGGCGCCGGCACGGGCACCGACGACGACGGCGCGGGCCCCGGCACCACCGCCGGTGGCGCCGGGGGCGCCCTCGCGCAGACCGGCGCCGAGGCGGCGGCCCTCGCGGCCCTGGCGGCCACCGTCATGCTCGCCGGTCTCGTGCTCGCCAGCCGCAGGCAGCGCGCCTGACCCGACGGGGCCGCACCCGGGTGCGGCCCCGTCGCCCGGACCCGAGAACGACGAAGCCCCGCGTGGTCCTCCACGCGGGGCTTCGTCGTCTAAGACGTCAGGCGTGGTGCCGCTCGCCGAGGGCGGCGAAGAGGGCCGTGCTCAGCTCGAAGGCGACGGTCGCCTCCTCGACGGCCATCTCGATCTCGAGAGGACTGAGGTCGAGGGCGTCGAGCTGCTCGCGGTAGGTGTCCTTGAAGACCTTGGGCTTGGCGATGCCGGCGAAGGTGTAGAAGGCCACGCCCTCCTCGCCCAGGCCGTAGTGGCGCTGTACGAGCCGCTTGATCGCCTGGCCGCCGGAGAGGTCCCCGAGGTAGCGGGTGTAGGCGTGCGCGGCGTAGCGCGGCAGGTCCCCGGCGACCTGCGCGATGCGCTCGGCGTAGGCGCGGGCCGCGGGTAGGACGGCGATGCGCTCGCGCCAGTCCTCGCCGTGGAGGAACGCGAGGTCCGCCTCGATGGAGGGGGTACGGGTGAGGTCGGCGAAGACGAGGCTGGAACCGCGCGCGGCGCCGACGAGCTCGGCGCTGGCTGCCTCGAGGGCGACGTAGATGCCGTACTGCTGGGCGGCGAGGTCCGCGTAGGCGTCCCGGTCGAGGCGCCCGTGCATGAGGTCGGTGATGAAGGGGACCGACTCCGCGCGCTCGTGGGCGGCACGCGTGCGCTCGCGCAGCTGCGCGGAGAGCGGGGCAGTGGCGATGGAGGGCGCACTCATGTGGGCTCCTTCGATGGTCGGCCGGTGAGGTGAGCCTTACCTTAGCCGAGTTTCGTGACGCTCATGTTGCGCAATTCATCTGACGAAGGTATGCCGCCTCCCCGCATATGGGCGATCTCGGCAACGAGATCCCCGCGGACGCCGCAAGAATCGCCCATATGCGGAAGGGGGAGTGCTAGAGGGCGGCGACGACGTGGTCGACGCAGGCGGTGAGCGCGCGGACGTCCCCCGGGTCGACGGCGGGGAACATGCCGACGCGCAGCTGGTTGCGGCCGAGCTTGCGGTAGGGCTCGACGTCGACGACGCCGTTCTCCCGCAGCACCGAGGCGACCCTCGCCGCGTCGATCTGCTCCGCGAGGTCGATCGTCCCGACGACGGGGGAGCGGTGCTCGGGCACGCCGACGAAGGGCGTGGCCCAGTCCCGCTCGGCCGCCCAGCCGTAGAGGATCTGCGCCGACTGCGCGCTGCGCCCGGCCGCCCACTCCAGCCCGCCCTGGTCGCGCATCCAGTCCAGCTGCTCGGCCATGAGGACGAGCGTGGCGATCGCCGGGGTGTTGAGCGTCTGGTCCTTGCGGGAGTTCTCCACCGCGGCGGGCAGGGAGAGGAACTCCGGGACCCACCGGCCGGTCGCCGCGATCTCCTCCACCCGAGCCAGGGCGGCGGGCGACATGACGGCGAACCAGAGCCCGCCGTCGGAGCCGAAGCTCTTCTGGGGCGCGAAGTAGTAGACGTCGGTCTGGCTCAGGTCGACCGGCACCCCACCCGCGGCGGAGGTGGCGTCCACGCAGACGAGGGCGCCGTCGTCGGCCACCCGCTCGACGGGGGCGACGACGCCGGTGGACGTCTCGTTCTGCGGCCATGCGTAGAGGTCGACGCCGTCGACGGGCCCGAGGGTCGCGAGCGAGCCGGGCTCGGCGGTCTCGACGTGCGGGTCGGCGAGGAAGGGCGCGCGGCGGGTGACGGCGGCGAACTTCTGGCCGAACTCCCCGAAGGCGGCGTGGGCGGCGCGCTCGCGGACCAGACCGAGGCTGGCGGCGTCCCAGAAGGCGGTGGACCCGCCGTTGCCGAGGACCACCTCGTAGCCCGCCGGTGCCCCGAGGAGGTCGGCCACGCCCTCGCGGATCCGGCCGACGAGCGAGCGCACCGGCGCCTGCCGGTGGGAGGTGCCCAGCAGCGTCTCGCCGACGGCGGCGAGCGCCGCGACGTGGGAGGGGCGGACCTTGCTCGGGCCGCAGCCGAAGCGGCCGTCCGCGGGCAGGAGCTCGGCGGGGATCTGGATCGTCATGGTCCCCGATCCTCCCACCTGGACGGCTGGGGAAGGTCCCGCGTCCAGGGAGGCGGCCGCGCTGCGGGCTACGGCTGGGCGGGATCTGGCTGTCGGTAACAAGTCAGCTGTCGCGGGCGGGGGAGGGGGCGGGATCCAGCTGTCGGGAACAAATCAGCTGTCGGTAACAAGTCAGCTGTCGGCGGTCGGGGGGAGCGGGCGGGCGGGGGAGCGGGCGGGTGGGCGGTCAGGGGTGGAGGGAGCGCTGGGCCTCGAGGATGTGGGCGGACCAGCCGGCGGTGCGGCCGCAGACGATGAGGGCGTTGAAGAGCCTCGCCTCGAAGCCGACGTGATCGAGGAGGAGGGCGCCCCAGAAGTTGACGTCGGCGCTCGACGGGCGCCCGGTCACCTCGGCGATCCGCTCGCGGCCGGCCTCCTCGATGGCGCGGCCGGCGGCGAAGAGCCGCACGTCGAGCTGGCGGCACACCTCGCGGAGCATGGCCGCGCGCCGGTCCCGCTCGCGGGGCACGAGCCCCGGCACCATCGCCTGCTCGCGCAGCGCGTCGTCCACGGCCGTGGCCGGGTCCACACCGTCGTGCACGCGCACCGCGACCTGCCGGGCGCGGGCCGCGGCGCCTGCCGCGAGCGGCCCGCTCACCCCGGAGATCGCCCCGGCGAGGCAGGCGCCGACGTCCGCGCCCGTGCTCGCCGCGGTCCGGGCGATGAGGGTCGAGGGGGAGTCGGGGCCGTCCTCCGCGACGATCGTCCACAGCGCGTCCAGGGCGCGGGCGTGGTCCGGGCGGGTGTCCCCCCGCCACCGGATGAGAAAGCGCTCCGCGGACGAACGTCCCTGCTCCACCTCGTGCTGCGGGACCATCGCCAGCTCGGGTCCGCGGGCGGACTGCGCGACGAAGGACAGTGCGAGCACCGAGGCGCGGGCGAGGTCGTCCCGGGCGCGGGCGGGGGTGATGTCCAGCAGCGGCCGGAAGCCCCACACCGGGGCGAGCTGGGCGATCGCGCTCTGCACGTCGACCCGGGTGTCCCCGGTCCGCACGGGCAGCGGGAAGGGCTCGGCGCGCGGCAGGGCGGGGTTCTCGACGTCGTCGACGAGCAGGCCCCACACCGTCTCGATGTGGCGGCCGAGGAGCCCCGACACGGGCTGGCCGCGGTAGAGCGGCTCGTCGTCGGGGCCGAGGGAGAAGATCGGCCGGTGCGGAGTGGTGTCCATCACTCGTCGATGGTAGGCGCTCCCGGCTCAGCCCAGGTCGTCGGTCCGGGGGAGGTCGGCGAGCATCCGGATGAGCAGGGCCCGCAGCTGGGCGGTCTCCGACGGGCTGAGGGAGCTGCCGATGAGCGCCTCCACGGACTGCGCCCGGTCGAGCGCCGCGAGCGCGTCCCGGCCGTCCTCCGTGAGGGAGACGACGTGCCGCCGGCGGTCCTCGGCGTGAGGGGTGCGGGTGATGTGGCCGCTGGCCTGCAGCCCGCGCAGGACCCGGCCGATCGTCTGCTCGGTCACGTGCATCTGCGCGGCGATCTCGCGCTGCGACAGCGAGCCGCGCGCCAGCACGACGAGCACCGGCACCGACGCGTGCGTGAGCCCCCACTGGGCGAGGTAGGTGTCCCAGGCGCGCTCGACGCGTCGGGCCGCCGCGGACAGCAGCCGGCCCGTCGGCCACGTCTCGGGTGGCGGGAAGGCCACGCCGTCCGTCGCGGTCCGCGCGGCCCCGGCTCCCGGTGAGCGGTCCAGCTCTCGGTCGGTCACGATGTCCTTCCGGTTGCGCGCCTCGGGCGACTCGATCATATTACTAAGCGTGCTTAGTGTTAAGGGCGGCCAGTCCGGCCCCAGCCACCGTAAGTCCGACGGTCGTCGCGGCGCAGTCGTGCGCGCGCTCCTCACCGTCCTCGTCCTCCTCGCCTGGCTCGCCGTCGGCGGGCTGGGCGGCATGGCGCAGGGGTCGCTGTCGGAGGTGCAGACCAACGACCAGGCCGCGTTCCTCCCCTCGAGCGCCGAGTCCACGCGCGCCGACGAGCTCGCCGAGGAGTTCGCCGGGGACCAGCCCCTGCCAGCGCTGCTCGTCGCGACGGCGTCCGGCGGCGGTGAGCTGTCCCCCGAGCAGCTCGCCGCGGCCGAGGAGTTCGCCGGGCAGGTCCCCGAGCTCGAGCTGGCGGACGGCCGGGTCCTCGGCGACGTCCTCGAGGGGCCCGTCCCCGTCATCCCCGCCGAGGACGGCGAGGCCCTGCTGCTCCCCATCTCGATCAACGGTGACGAGGCCGAGGAGAACGTCGGGGACACGGGGGAGCGGACCGGCAACGTCGTCGTCAGCGAGGTGCGCACCCTCGCGGCGGACACCCTCGCCGGCGCGGACCTCGACACGTGGGTGACCGGGCCGGCCGGCTTCGTCTCGGACCTCGGTGCCGCCTTCGGAGGCATCGACGGCGTCCTGCTCCTCGTCGCGCTCGTCGTCGTGCTCGTCATCCTCGTCGTCGTCTACCGCTCCCCGATCCTGCCCTTCACCGTCCTGCTCACCGCGGTCTTCTCCCTGTGCGCCGCCGCCCTCGTCATCAAGCCGCTCGCGGGCAGCGGCGCCCTCCTCCTCAACGGCCAGAGCCAGGGCATCCTCTCGATCCTCGTCATCGGCGCGGCCACCGACTACTCCCTGCTCCTCGTCGCCCGCTACCGCGAGGAGCTCACCCGCAACGCCGAGCCGCGCCAGGCGATGGCCCAGGCGTGGCGTGCCTCGGTGCCGCCCGTCCTGGCCTCCGCCGGCACCGTCATCGTCGGGCTGCTCTGCCTGCTCCTGTCGGACCTCGGCTCCAACGCGAGCCTCGGGCCGGTCGGTGCGATCGGCATCGCCGCCGCCGTCCTCGGCGCGCTCACCCTCCTGCCGGCGCTGCTCCTCGTCGCGGGCAGCCGCTCCCGGGCGCTGTTCTGGCCGCGCCGGCCCCAGTACCGCCCCGACGCCGCCCCGGCCTCGGAGGACTCCGCGGGCCTGTGGGGTCGCATCGCCGGCGCGGTCGCCCGCCGCCCGCGCCTCATCTGGGGCACGACCGCCGTCGCCCTCCTCGCGCTCGCCGTCTTCCTGCCCACCCTGCAGGCCGAGGGCACCGGCGAGGGGGACGTCTTCCTCAACCCGACCGAGGCGGTCGAGGGCCAGGACGTGCTCGTCGAGCACTTCGAGGGCGCCGGCCAGGTGCAGCCGCTCGTGATCATCACCGCCGAGGGCAGCGCCGAGGACGCCGTCGAGGCGGTCGAGGGCGTCGAGGGGGTCGAGAGCGCGCAGGTCGTCACCGGCGAGGACGACGCCCCCGTGGTCGTCGACGGCCTCGTCGAGATCCAGGCCGCCACCACCGCGACGTCGGAGAGCCAGGAGGCCACGGTCGTCGCCGGTGAGGTCCGGCAGACCGTCCGCGACGTCGACCCCGACGCGCTCGTCGGTGGCGCCGCGGCTCAGCGCCTGGACACCCAGGAGACGGCGGAGCAGGACCTGCGGACGATCGTCCCGCTCGTCCTCGCGGTCATCTTCGTCATGCTCGTCATCCTGCTGCGGGCGATCGTCGCGCCCCTGGTCATCCTCGCGGTCAACGTCCTGTCCTTCGCGGCCACGCTGGGACTGTCGGCGATCTTCTTCAACCACGTCTTCGACTTCCCGGGCGCGGACGCCTCCGTCCCGCTCTTCGGGTTCGTCTTCCTCGTGGCGCTGAGCATCGACTACTCGATCTTCCTCATGACGAGGGTGCGGGAGGAGTCGCTCGAGCACGGCACCCGCAGCGGCGTGCGCCGGGGCCTGACGATGACCGGTGGTGTCATCACCTCCGCCGGCCTCGTGCTCGCCGCCACCTTCGGCGCGCTCGTCGTCATCCCGCTGCTCTTCCTCGTCCAGCTCGCCTTCATCGTCGCCGTCGGTGTCCTCATCGACACCTTCATCGTCCGCAGCCTCCTCGTCTCCGGGCTCGTCTACGACATCGGCCGGACCGTATGGTGGCCCTGGAAGGCCCGCGTGCCCGAGGACGAGGACGACTCGACGGCGGCCGCGCAGCAGACGACGGCGGTGGGGAGCAGCGCATGAGCCAGGACCGTCCGGCGCTCGTGCGCCACCTCGCGGTGACCGTCGCCTACGTCGTGTGCGTCGTGGGCTCACTGATCGGGGTCGGCCTCTTCGGCGGCACACCCATCGCCGAGGCCGCCGGCGGCGTGCTCGCCGCCGACTCCACCCACCTGGCCCCCGACTCCCCGGCGTTCTCCGTGTGGAGCGTCATCTACGGCGGCCTGGGCCTGTACACGCTGTGGCAGTGGTGGGACCGCACCGACCGCCGCCGGATCGCCTGGCTCGTCGTCGCCTCCCTCGTGCTCAACGCCGCCTGGATCCTCACCGTGCAGGCCGGCCAGGTGTGGCTGAGCGTCGTCGTCATCGTCGCGCTCCTCGCCGTGCTCGCCCTCACCTTCCAGCGGCTGCTCGCGGTCCCGCCGCGCAGCCGGGTCGAGGCGCTGGTCGCGGACGGCACCATGGGTCTCTACCTCGGCTGGGTGAGCGTGGCGACCTGCGCCAACACCGCCGCCGCGCTGCTCGACAGCGGCTTCACCGGTGGCGGCGCCCCCGAGTGGTGGGCGGTCGGCGTGCTCGCCGCCGTCGCCGTCGTCGGGGTGGCCCTCGCCGTGGTCGGCCGCGGGCGGCTCGCGCCGGCCGCCACCATCGTGTGGGGACTGAGCTGGATCGCCGTGGCCCGCACCTCCGGTGCGCCCGAGTCGACCACCACCGCTGTCGCGGCGGTGACGGCCGCCGCCGTCGTCGCCGTCGTCACGATCGTCGTGCGGCTGCGCACGGGAGCTGAGACACGAGTAGGAAGACAGGAGACCACGACATGACCACCTCGACCGAGGACCTGGTGACGCTGCTGGCCGAGGACGGCACGGCCATCGGCACCGCCCCGCGGCCGACCGTGCACACCACGGAGACGCCCCTCCACCTCGCCTTCTCCTGCTACCTCACCGACGCGAGCGGCCGGCTGCTGCTCACCCGCCGGGCGCTGAGCAAGAAGACGTGGCCGGGGGTGTGGACCAACTCCTTCTGCGGGCACCCGCGGCCGGGGGAGGACATCGCCGAGGCGATCACCCGCCACGCCCGCCACGAGCTCGGCCTCGAGGTCACCGACGTGCGCCCCGCCGTCCCCGACTTCCGCTACCGCGCCGTCGACGCGTCCGGTGTCGTGGAGAACGAGATCTGTCCCGTCTTCGTCGCGACGACCACCCAGGAGCCGGAGCCCAACCCGGAGGAGGTCGCCGAGCACCGGTGGGTCGAGCCCCGCGAGGCCGTGCAGACCGTCGAGGTCGCGCCGTGGGCCGTCAGCCCGTGGATGGTCGCGCAGGTCGAGCGTCTCGTGGCCGCGGGCCACCTGCCTGAGAGCGCCTCCGGATGAGCGCCCCACCGCGCGAGACGGTGGACACCGCGCCGGTGGACGCCGCGCTCGCCGGCTTCTTCACCGACGGCACGCGCCACCTCGTGGGCGCGGAGCACACCCGGCTGTGGGCTGCCCTCCGGGACGCCTCGGCAGGCGGCAAGCGGCTGCGGCCCATGCTCTTCCACAGCGTCTACCTCGCGCTGGGCGGGCGGCAGACGGACGTCGCCGCCCAGGTGGGGGCCGCGCTCGAACTGCTCCACACCGCGCTCGTCGTCCACGACGACGTCATCGACGGCGACACGGTCCGCCGGGGCAGGCCCAACGTCGTCGGCACGTTCGCGGCCGACGCGCGCGAGCGCGGCCACGACGCCGAGCGCGCCACCCACTACGGCCAGAGCGCGGCCATCCTCGCCGGCGACCTCGCCCTCGCCGGAGCCGTCCGCGTCATCGCGCTGTGCGGGGCGCCCCCGGACAGCGTCGCGCGCATGCTCGACCTCGTGGACCGGGCGCTGCACCTCAGCGCTGCCGGCGAGCTCACCGACGTGCGCCTCAGCCTCGACGGCGACGCCGACGTCCCCTCCGTCATCACGATGGAGCACCAGAAGACGGCGGTGTACTCCTTCGAGCTGCCGCTCCAGCTGGCCGCGGTGCTCGCGGGCGCCCACGCCGAGCACGAGGCCGCGCTCACCCGCTTCGCGCGGCTCCTCGGCATCGTCTACCAGATCCGCGACGACCTCGACGGCATGTTCGGTGACGAGGCAGCCACCGGGAAGAGCTCGGTCTCGGACCTGCGCGAGGGCAAGTGCACGCCGCTCATGGCCTACGCCCGCACCACCCCCGCCTGGGCGCAGATCCGCCCCTACCTGGTCTCCGGCACCGCCGACGACGACGCCGCCGCGCGCGTCCGTCTCCTCCTCGAGGAGTGCGGGGCACGCGCCTTCGTCGAGGGCCTCGCGGAGGAGCTGACCGGCGAGGCCCGCGAGGCCGTCGCGCACCTGCCCGAGGCCCCGCTCCTGGACGAGTGGGCCACCGCCGTCACCCGCGGGGCGAGGGCGGCGTGAACCGCCCGTCCCGCCGGCCCGCCGCGGCCTCCCGGTACGACGACGTCGCCAGCCGCAGCGCCGCCGTCGTCATCGACACGTACTCGACGTCCTTCGGGTGGGCGTGCCGCCTGCTCGCCCCCGGCGACCGGGAGCACGTGCGCAACATCTACGCCCTCGTGCGGGTGGCCGACGAGATCGTCGACGACCCCGACCAGTCGTGGTCCGCCGCCGACCGCGGCGCCATGCTCGACGCCCTCGAGGAGGACACCGCGCAGGCACTGCTCAGCGGCCGCAGCGCCAACCTCGTCGTCCACGCCTTCGCCCGCACCTCCCGCCGCTACGGCATCGGCCCCGAGCTCATCACCCCGTTCTTCGCCTCGATGCGCGCGGACCTGTCCGTCGACGCGCACGACGAGGCCAGCCTGGCCGAGTACGTCCACGGCTCGGCGGAGGTCGTCGGGCTCATGTGCCTGCGCGTCTTCGTCGACGGCGACGACGCCACCTACGAGCGTCTCGCGCCCGGCGCCAGCCGCCTGGGCGCCGCCTTCCAGAAGGTGAACTTCCTGCGCGACCTCGGCCAGGACCACGACGCACTGGGACGCACCTACTTCCCGGGGTTGGACCCCGCGGCCTTCAGCGACGCGCACCGCGACGCCCTCCTCGACGACATCGACGCGGACCTGGCCGCCGCCGAGCGCGCCCTGGTCCAGCTGCCCGCGAGCAGCCGCCGCGCCGTGCGGGTGGCCCACGGCCTGTTCAGCGAGCTGTCCCGGCGGCTGCGGGAGACCCCCGCGGCGCAGATCCGCACCGAGCGCGTGCGGGTGCCGGACCCGGTCAAGGCGCGGATCGTGCTGCGCGGGACCCTCACGGGAGGACGTCGATGACCACCGCACCGGGTGGGGCGGCGCGCACGGGCGCGCCCACCGCCGTCGTCGTCGGCGGCGGGATCTCGGGGCTCGCGACGGCGGCCCTGCTCGCCCGCGACGGCTTCCGCGTCGAGCTCCTCGAGCAGCGCGAGGAGGTGGGCGGCCGCGCCGGCAGCTGGAGCGCCGAGGGCTTCCGCTTCGACACCGGCCCGTCCTGGTACCTCATGCCCGAGGTCTTCGACCGGTTCTTCGGGCTGCTCGGCAGCTCGAGCGCCGAGCAGCTCGACCTCGTCACGCTCGACCCCGCCTACCGGGTCTTCTACGAGGGGCACACCGAGGCGCTGGACGTCCTGCCGGACCGTGACGCCAACCTCGCCGCCTTCGAGCGGGTCGAGCCCGGGGCCGGGCGCCGCCTGGCGCAGTACCTCGACACCGCGCAGGAGACCTACGACATGGCGCTGCGCCACTTCCTCTACACGAGCTTCACCTCGTGGCGGGACCTGGCAGTGCCGGACGTCGCGCGCCAGGCCCACCGGCTGCTCCCGCTCCTGGGTCGCTCGCTCAAGGCGCACGTCGCCGCGAGCTTCACAGACCGCCGGCTGCGCCAGATCCTCGGCTACCCGGCGGTCTTCCTCGGCTCCTCGCCCGACCGCACGCCGAGCATGTACCACCTCATGAGCGCCCTCGACCTCACCGGCGGGGTCCAGTACCCCCAGGGCGGCTTCACCCGGCTCATCGAGGCCGTCGCCGGGCTCGCCGAGCAGCAGGGCGTCACCATCCGCACCGGGGCCACGGTCACCGCCGTGACGACCGAGTCCGGCCCCCGCGGCCGGCGCCGCCCGCCGTCCCGCGTCACGGGCGTCCGCTACCGCGACGCCGCCGGCGCCGAGCACCGCCTGCGTGCCGACGTCGTCGTCGCGGCGACGGACCTCCACCACGTCGAGACCGAGCTGCTCCCGCCCGCCGTGCGCGAGCGGCCCGCCCGCTGGTGGCAGCGCCGCGACCCGGGCCCCGGCGGTGTGCTCGTCTACCTCGGCATCGACGGCCGCCTGCCCCAGCTGCCCCACCACACGCTCCTGTTCACCGAGGACTGGGACCGCAACTTCCGCGACATCAGGGAGGGGCGCGTGCCGAGCCCGGCCTCCGCCTACGTGTGCACGCCCTCGCGCACCGACCCGGGCGTCGCGCCCGAGGACGCGGAGAACGTCTTCATCCTCGTCCCGGTCCCCGCCGACCCGTCCCTCGGCCGCGGCGGCCGCGACGGCGGCGGCGACCGCGCCGTCGAGGAGATCGCCGACGCCGCCATCGATCAGCTCGCCTCCTGGGCGGGGATCGCGGACCTGCGCGAGCGCATCCGGGTGCGCCGGACCGTCGGGCCCGGCGACTTCGCCGCGGACCTCAACTCCTGGCGCGGGGGCATGCTCGGCCCGGCGCACACCCTGCGGCAGAGCGCCTTCTTCCGGCCGGGAAACGCCTCGCGGAAGGTGAGCGGCCTGTACTACGCCGGGGCGAGCACCATCCCGGGCATCGGGCTGCCGATGTGCCTCATCAGCGCCGAGATCGTCCGCGACCGGGTCCACGCCGAGATGGCACTGTGGGACTCGTGATCGCACTCGCCTACCTCGCGGCGCTGCTCGTCTCGCTCGGCTGCATGGCCCTGCTCGACGCCCGCTTCCGGCTCGTCCTGTGGGCCGACGCCCGCCGCGGCGCCCTCGTCCTCGCCGTCGGCGTCGCGTTCTTCCTCCTGTGGGACGTCGCCGCGATCGTCTCCGGCTTCTACCACCGCGGGGAGAGCGAGGCGATGACCGGCATCATGCTCGCCCCCGAGCTGCCCCTCGAGGAGCTCGTCTTCGTCACCTTCCTCTGCTACCTCACCCTGGTGCTCCACGGGCTCGTCCTCCTGCTCCTGCGCTCGCGCCGCACGACGACGGCGGAGGTGGGCTGAGTGAGCTACCTCCTGCTGGCGGGCCTCTTCCTCGTGCCCGTCCTCGCCACCGCCGTCGTCGCCACCCGGGTGCGGCGGCTGGGCCGGCGCTGGTGGGCGGCGACGGCGATCACGCTCGCCACCCTGGTCGTCCTCACGGTCGTCTTCGACAGCCTGATGATCGCCTCCGACCTCTTCCGCTACGACGAGTCCCAGCTCACCGGGGTCCGGCTCCTCCTCGCGCCGGTCGAGGACCTCGCCTGGCCGCTCGCCTCGGTGCTGCTCCTGCCCGCGCTCTGGGAGCTGCTGCGACCCCGCCGGGCCGAGGAGGAGCGGGCATGACCGCCACCGCCACCAGCGCCCTGCGCCAGCTCCTCGGCTCCTCGCGGCCGGTCAGCTGGATCAACACCGCCTACCCCTTCGCGGCGGCATACCTCATGGCGGGCGGCGGCGTGGACCTCGCGCTCGTCGTCGGCACGCTGTACTTCCTCATCCCCTACAACCTCCTCATGTACGGGGTCAACGACGTCTTCGACTACGAGTCGGACCTCCGTAACGCGCGCAAGGGCGGCATCGAGGGGATCGTCCTCGACCGCCGCTGGCACCGCACGACGATCTGGGCGTCGGTGCTGAGCAACCTGCCCTTCGTCGTCGCCCTCGTCCTGCTCGGCTCGGTGGCCTCGACGGCGGTGCTCACCGTCAGCGTGCTCGCCGTCATCGCCTACTCCGCCCCCGTGCTGCGGTTCAAGGAGCGGCCCTTCCTCGACTCCCTCACCTCGAGCACCCACTTCGTCAGCCCGGCGGTCTTCGGGCTCGTCCTCGCGGGCGGCGCCCTGGAGGGGGCGGCGCTCGCCGCGCTCGTCGCCTTCTTCCTGTGGGGGATGGCGTCCCACGCCTTCGGGGCCGTCCAGGACGTCACCGCGGACCGCGAGGCCGACATCTCCTCGGTGGCGACCTGGCTCGGGGCCGCCCGCACCACCCGCCTGTCCCTCGGGCTGTACGCGGCGGCCGGCGTGGCCGTGCTGTGGACCGGGTGGCCGGGCGCGCTGGCCGCCGTCCTCGTCGTGCCCTACCTCCTCTCGATCTGGCCCTACCGCTCCCTGCCCGACGCGCGCTGCGAGGAGGCCAACGCCGGGTGGCGCCGGTTCATCTGGTTCAACCTCGGCACCGGCTTCCTCATCACCCAGCTCCTCATCGCCATCGCCTGGACCCGCTGATGGCCGACGAGCACCAGCCCCGCCCCAGCACGCCCGCCGGCGTGCTCCTCACCGTGCCCGGACCGCGCCCCGCGCGGGTCGCGGCGCAGGCCGTCGCGGTGGCCGCCGTCCTCGGCATCCCGGCGGCCGTCGCCGTCGACCCCGTCGCCGCGGCGGTCGGCCTCCTCGTCCTCGGCGGCGTCACGCTCGCCCGGGTGCTCTTCCTGCCCGCCACCCTCCAGGCGCTGCTGGGTGCCGCGCTCATCGCCGCGGGCTGGGCCAGCGCCGTCGGGCTCTACGAGACGGTGCCGTGGGTGGACGTGCCCGCCCACCTGCTCGTCAACGGCCTCATCGCCGCCGCCCTGGGCATCGTCCTCCTGCGCGGCGGCCTGCTGGCCGGGCCCGCCACCCGGGCCGGCCGCGCCGGCATCGCGCTCACGACGGCGAGCGTGGGCGTGGCCCTCGGCGTGCTGTGGGAGATCGCCGAGTGGGCCGGATACACGTACGTCGACGAGTCGGTCTACGTCGCCTACGGCGACACGATCGGTGACCTCACCGCCGGCGGGCTGGGCTCGGTCGTCGCCGGGCTGCTCGTGGCCCGGTGGGCGCGGTGAGCCCGCTGAGCGTGAGCGTCGTCATCCCCGCCCTGGACGACGCACCCGCCCTCGAGCGCTGCCTCGCCGCCCTGGGACGCCAGACGGTGCCGCCGCTGGAGGTCGTCGTCGTCGACAACGGCTCGCGTGACGCGACGGCGGACGTCGCCCGCCGGCACGGCGCGCGCGTCGTCACCGAGCCGCGGCGAGGGATCCCCATGGCGGCCGCCGCCGGTTACGACGCCGCGTCCGGTGACCTCATCGCCCGCCTCGACGCCGACTCCCTGCCCGGCCCCGACTGGCTCGAGCGCATCACCGCCGCGATGGCCGACCCGCGCCGGGACGCCGTCACCGGCGTCGGGTGCTTCTACGAGCTGCCCCGCACCGGGCGCCTCGTCTCCGCCGTCTACCTCGGCGCCTACTACGGGCTGTGCTACCTCGCGCTCGGCCACCACGCGCTGTGGGGCTCGAGCATGGCGGTGCGCCGCTCCAGCTGGCTCGCCGTGCGTGCCGCCGTCCACGACGACGACGCCGAGCTCCACGACGACCTCGACCTCGCCTTCGCCCTCGGCCCGCGCCGCCGGGTGCGGCTGGACCGCTCGATCGTCGTCGGCGTCTCCGCGCGCAGCCTCGTGGGGCTGGGCCAGCTGCGGCGCCGCTTCCGCCGCGCCTTCCGCACCCTGGCCGTCAACTGGCGGGTGGCCCCGCCGTGGACGCGGTGGGCGGTGCGCCTGGGACTGCCCGCGAGGGACGGGACGGCATGAGGGTCTGGTCGGTCCACCCGCGCTACCTCGACCGGCAGGGGCTCGTCGCGTGCTGGCGCGAGACGCTCCTCGCGCAGGCGGTGCTCGCGGGGCGCACCAAGGGCTACCTGAACCACAGCCAGCTCGTCCGCTTCCGGGCGACGGCGGACCCGCTCGCGTCGGTCTGCGCCTACCTCGGCGTGCTCGCCGTCGAGGCCGACGAGCGGGGCTACCGCTTCGACCGCTCCCGCATCGACCGGGCCGTGGCGCTCGACGCCGTCGCCCCGCTGCCGGTGACCGAGGGGCAGGTCGCCTACGAGTGGGCCCACCTGCTCGCCAAGCTCGCCACCCGCAGCCCCGACCGCTACGCGCTCGTCCGGGACGTCACGGACGTCGAGGTCCACCCCCTCTTCGTCCGGGTCCCCGGCCCCGTCGAGCCCTGGGAGAAGACCTGAGGCACCCGTCCCGGTGCCCTCCCGTCCCCCTCCTTCCTTCCGCCGAGCGCTGAGTTGTTACCCGTAACAACTCAGCGCTCGGCGGAAGGAAGGGGGAGTGGGGGAGCGGGGAAGTGTGCGGGATCTGGGGGACCGCTGTCCCAGGACGGCCACGGGGGTCAGCGGGTCGGCCTATCCTCGGGGGGAGGAGCGACAGATGGGCTGTGACGTATGAGTGACCTGATCGACACCACCGAGATGTACCTCAAGACGGTCTACGAGCTGGAGGAGGAGGGCGTGGTGCCCATGCGGGCACGCATCGCCGAGCGCCTCGGTCACTCCGGACCGACGGTGTCCCAGACGGTCGCCCGCATGGAGCGCGACGGCCTGCTCCACCTGGAGGAGGCGCGGCGCATCCGCCTGTCCGACCTCGGTCTCGAGCGCGCCACCCAGGTCATGCGCAAGCACCGCCTCGCCGAGCGGCTCCTCACCGACGTCATCGGGCTGGACTGGGAGTACGTCCACGAGGAGGCGTGCCGCTGGGAGCACGTGATGAGCGAGCAGGTCGAGCACCGCCTCGTCGCGCTGCTCGACCACCCGCACCACGACCCCTACGGCAACCCCATCCCCGGGCTCGCCGAGCTCGGGGAGCACAGCCTCGCGCCCGTCGACCCGCCGCTGCAGCCGCTGGCCGCGGTCGTCGGCACCCCGGAGGCCGAGGTCGTCCTGCGGCGCATCGGGGAGCCCCTCCAGGTGGACGTCGAGCTGCTCGCCCGCTTCTCCGAGGCCGGGGTGCGCCCCGGGACGCGACTGAGCGTCCAGCGCGGCACCGGCTTCGTCTCCCTCCAGGCCGAGGGCTCCGAGCTCGTCCTCGACGTCGCTGAGGACGTCACGCGGCACCTCTTCGTCGACGCCTGAGAACCGCGGGATCTCGCGGTTCTTGTCGCCCCACAGGTGTGAGTCGCGACACGAGGGTCACAGCCGTCGTAACCGGAACGTGACAATTGGCTTGACGCTCAGGTAGTGTCCGACTCGCTCCTCACGCCCTCCAGTGATGAGCCCATGGACGGAGCCCAACCCTGCCGCCGCCCGTGGTCCCAAGAGAATGACCGTCGGCAGGGGCGGGGGAACCAGGTAGTGGCGGTCGGCTCCGGTCGGCCCCTAGGGGTGAAGCCCGTCCGCAAGGACGGGCCGGGTGAACTCCCATCCGAACCCGACAGCTCACCTCGTCGGCAACACAGGAGAGGCAGTTCGTGACCGTAACTATGCCTGGGGCGCGCCACCGCGCAGCGTGCCGCCCCACCACCCCCCTCACCGCTCTCAGCCAGGCCGTCGCCGGCCCGGCAGCCCGCCGCGGCATGCTCGTCGCCGCGTCCTCGGGCCTGGCCCTGACGATGGCCGCCAGCACGGCCGTCGCCGCGCCGGAGGGCTCCTCCCTCCCGCAGGTCGACGTCTCGGCCCTCTCGAGCCAGGCCCGCACGGCCCTGACGGTCAACCCGACCGTCTCCGTGCCCGCCGACGTCGAGTTCGCGGTCGCCGACGTGGCCGTGGCCGCGACGCCGCCGAAGACCACGGTCGCCGAGGACTCCGACCCCATCGCCGAGCACATCGCCGCGGAGGAGGCCGCCGCCGAGGCTGCTGCCGCCGCCGAGGCGCAGGCCCTCGTCGCCGCCCGGTCCACCGAGACCGCCTCCCGCAGCGGCGCGCCCGCCGCGTCCTCCTCCTCCACCTCCGCCGTCGCGGAGGAGAGCGCCACCCAGGCCGCCCCCGCGCCGGCCGCCTCGGGCAACGCGATCGTCGACATCGCCTTCCGCTACGTCGGCACCCCGTACGTGTGGGGCGGCTCCAGCCCCTCGGGCTTCGACTGCTCCGGCTTCACCTGGTACGTCTTCCAGCAGGCCGGGATCAGCATCCCGCGCAGCTCCAGCGCGCAGGCCGGCGCCGGCACCGTCGTCTCGGCCGCCGAGGCCCAGCCCGGTGACCTCGTGTGGTGGCCCGGTCACATCGGAATCTACCTGGGCGACGGCCAGCACATCGCCGCCCGCAATCCCTCCAAGCCCCTGCAGGCCGGTCCGATCTCGGACGTCGGCCGCGGCACCCCCACCTTCATCCGGGTGGGCTGAGCCCCAGCACGCTTGCCCGACGGGCCCGCACCGACTCGGTGCGGGCCCGTCGGCGTCCCTGCCGAAGCGCCGCCGCGCCGCGCGCGAGGTAGCACAATGGGGGCAACGGCTCCCGACCTGGAGGGTGACATGCCCCGCGAGAACGTCGTCATCGTCGGTGTGGACGGTTCCGAGACGAGTACAGCGGCGCTGGACTGGGCCGCGGCCGAGGCCCGCCGGCTCGGCTGGCGCCTCCACGTCGTGTGCGCCTACGCGGTGCCCGCCTTCACCGTCGCCTCCCTCGACGGCGGCTTCGCGGCCGTCGACGACTCGGCCATCCAGGCCGGTGCCCAGGCCGTCCTCGACGAGGCCGTCGAGCGCGTCGGTGACGAGCTGGACGTCACCTGCGCCCTCGAGCTCGGGGACCCGACCGGCGTGCTCGTCGAGCTCTCCCGGCAGGCGGGGCTCGCCGTCGTCGGCACCCGCGGTGGCGGCGGCTTCGCCGACCGGCTCCTCGGCAACGTCTCCTCCTCGCTGCCCGCCCACGCCCACTGCCCCACGGTCGTCGTGCCCCGCACCCCCGAGGGACAGCCCGGCTTCACGCCCGTGCGCCGGATGGTCGTGGGTGTCGACGGCTCCGAGTCGGCGACCATCGCGCTGCGCCGCGCCGTCGACGAGGCCGCCCTGTGGGACGCCCACCTCACCGCCGTCGCCGCCGTCCCGATCGGTGGCGGGTCCGGCTCCCTCGCCTGGCTGCCCGCCGCCGTCGACCGTGACGACGTCCTCGCCGACGTCAAGGTCGGCCTCAGCGTCGCCGTCGACCGCGCCGTCGAGGGCCGTGAGGTCCGCATCAGCCAGCACGCCCTGGACGGCAACGCCGCCGCCCTCCTCGCCGAGTTCTCGACGGCGGTCGACCTCGTCGTCGTCGGCTCCCGCGGCCGTGGCGGCTTCGCGGGGCTCCTCATGGGCTCCACCAGCCAGGCCGTGCTCCACCACGCCGTCTGCCCGGTCATGGTCGTGCCCGCCCGTTCCGCGCGCGAGGAGGAGGCGGGCCCGGCCGACGTGCCGTGGCGCCGGCGCTGACGTGTCGAGGGTCACGTGTGCCACGCCGCCGGTGACCCCGGGTGTGCCTAGGCTCTAAGCACACCCGAGACGAAAGGGGCTGCCGTGCGGCCATCCCGCGACGCCACGCCTCGGCACTTCCTCATGTGCCGACCGACGTACTTCACCGTGAGCTACGAGATCAACCCGTGGATGCACCCCACCGTGCCGACCGACACGGACCTGGCGGTCGCCCAGTGGCAGGAGCTCCACGACACCTACGTCCGGCTCGGGCACCGCATCGAGCTCATCGACCCGATCGACGGCCTGCCGGACATGGTCTACGCGGCCAACGGTGGCCTGGTGAGCGACGGCGTCATGTACACCGCGAAGTTCACCTACCCCCAGCGCATGCCCGAGGGCCCCGCCTACGCGCAGTGGTTCGCCGACCACGGCTACCGGGTGCACCTGGCGACCGAGACGAACGAGGGCGAGGGCGACATCCTCACCGTCGGTGACTACGTCCTCGCCGGCACGGGCTTCCGCACCTCCACCGCCTCGCACGCCGAGCTGCAGGAGGTCATCGGCAAGCCCGTCATCACCCTGCGCCTCGTGGACCCACGGTTCTACCACCTCGACACCGCGCTCATGGTCCTGTCGGACACGGAGATCGCGTACTACCCCGAGGCCTTCAGCGAGGGCAGCCGCCGGGTGCTGGAGCGGCTCTTCCCCGACGCCGTCATCGCCACCGAGGCAGACGCCGTCGTCCTCGGGCTCAACGGGGTGAGCGACGGCCGCCACGTCATCCACAACCCGCGGGCGACGAACCTCGCCGCGGCCCTGGCCGAGCGGGGCTTCGAGCCCATCGGCATCGACACCTCCGAGCTGCTCAAGGGCGGCGGCGGGGCCAAGTGCTGCACGCTGGAGATCCGCGCCTGAGCCGTCGCGCCCGTCAGCCCGGCCAGCCGGCCTGACG
>NZ_JACSPO010000004.1:39448-62571 GCF_014837105.1 Oceanitalea stevensii
GGCGAGGGAGCCGGACCCGCCACCGATCGGGACGGCGGCGACGGCGGACGGGGGCGCGTCCGCGACGACGTCGAGCACGCGGCGGGCGTCCTCCGTCACCGCGTCGACGACGCCGTCCCACAGGTCGCCGAGGACCGAGCGGGCCTCCTCGGCGGCGGACAGGAGGAAGTCGCGCGCGGCCTCGATCGCGGCGAGGGTCTGCGCCGCGCCGTCGGCGTGCTCCCGCAGCGCCTGGGCGACGTCGTCGACGCGGTCCGCGCCGCGCGCCGTCGCCTCGGCGTGGTCGAGGAGTGCCGCCTGGTACTCCTGGGCGGCGGCGGAGCGCCAGCCGATCGTCTCGCGGAGGGCGACGAGGTCGGCGCCCAGCTCGCGTGCCTGCCCGGCGACGTCGTCCATCTGCCCGGCGAGCGCGCGCAGCTCCTCCGGTGCCTCAGCCAGTCCCACGGTGCTCCTTCCGGTCGGTCACGGTCGCCAGGCGGGGTCGGCGGCGGGCGGCCCGAAGCGCTCGTAGAGACCGGTGGGGCCGGCTGCCTGGTGGGTGAAGCCGAGGTCCCGGGCGTCGAGGACGACGCCGCCGGGCGCGGTGAGGACCGTGCTCACGTCGGTGGGCACGAAGGCCGCGGTGTCCCACCCCGCGTGGACGAGCCGGTCGAGGACGGCCAGCTGCTCCTCGGGGTCCGCGCTCGACGTCGCGGCGTCGATGACCACCTGCTGCCCCCACGTGGCGCCCGAGCGCACCCGGGCCTCCGCGGACGTCACGGTGTCGAGGGCGGCGAGCGCGGTGGTGAGCCGCTCGCTCTCGGCGGCGAGGTCGGGAGAGGCGGGCGCGGGCGTGGCGGTGCCGTCGGAGCAGGCGGGCACGAGAACCAGGAGCGCGAGCGCGCCGCACGCCAGCAGGCGCCTCACCGGTGCTCCTGGGTGACGTCGTACTGGAAGACCTGCGCCTCACCGTCGCGCACCTGGGCGAACTGCGTCTCCAGGCCCTGCAGTGCGAGGGCGAGGGCGGGGTCGTCGGCGGCCTGCGCGCTGACGAGCGCGGCGGTGTCGGCGTAGACACCGCCCCCGTGGGCGGAGATCGGCGAGCCGGCCGTGACGCCGTCGGCGCCGTCGACGTCCCGCGTGACGGTGGTCCAGCCCGGGCTGCCGGGGTTGGGGCTGCCGTCGAGGCGGGGGACCGGGTCCTGGGTGTGCTCGATGGACAGGACGGCGACGTCGTCGGGGACGTCCATGCCGGCCACCGGCGAGCCGCCGGTGACGACCTGCGTGACGTGCAGGCCGTTGCCCGGGTCGGCGGCGAGCGCGGCGGCGACGATCCCGCCCTGGCTGTGCCCCGCGAGCGTCACCGGCTGGGACTGCAGCTCGCTGAGCGGGACGCCCTGCTGGGCGGCGACCTCGCTCATCGACTGGTGCACCGCCTCGAGCACGGCCGCCTCCATCGCGGTGTCGTGGCCCGCCATGAGGTGAAGGTTCGTCGCGAGGTTGGAGGGGTTGCTGCCGGACTCCGGCGCCCAGTCCTGGGTGCCGGGGATCTCGACGATCCAGCTGTGGCCGCCCGCGCCGTCGGGCACGGCGGTGACCCGCACCTCCGAGGCGTCGCCGTCACCGAGCCGGCCGATGTTGCCGAAGAGCGCGGCGAGGCTGTCGGCGGCGGTGCCGTCCGGCGCAGGGTCCGGCGTCACGGTGGGCGTGCCGTCCGCGAGGAGGCCCAGGAGGCCGCCGGCGCCGATGACGCCCGCCAGCACCTGCTCGTAGCTCAGCGGAACCGGCGGGAAGGTCCACGGGGTGATCGCGCTGAGGACGAGGGGCACCTCGGTGCCGAGGACCCACGGCACCCCGGCGACGATCGAGTCGGTGACCCACGGCTCGTCGTAGAGCCCGCCGAGCACGGTGTCGAGCGGGTCCTGCCCGACCTCCTCGACCCACGCGGCGAAGGCGTCCGGCGTGAGGGCGTCGGCCACGTCCGCCGGCAGCGCGTCGAGGAGGAGCGAGGACAGTGCGATCCCGCCGGCCGCGAGGAGCCCCGCGTTGAGGACGACGACGCCCGTCACGCCCCGCCCCGCCTCGGCCAGCCGCGCGAGGGCGGCGTCGGTCTCCTCGTACACGGTGGCCGAGCCGCGCAGGAAGACGGCGGCGGCCTCGTACTCGAGGGCGACCCACGCCAGCCCCTCCGGCGGCAGCTGGGCCTGGGCCACCTCGGCGAGCACCCGGCCTCCCGTCATCGGGGAGAGCACCTGGGAGGACAGGACCGCCTCGTGGGTGGCGACCGCGGCCACCCGCAGCGCGAGCTCGCGGGCGGCGTCGCCCTTGGCGTCGAGGACGTCGGCGGTGGCCCGCATGTCCTCCACGCGCGCGAGGACGCCCACCGCACCACCGGTGACCGTGAGGGTCACAGCACCTCCTCGGCGTTGAGGAGGCCGGTCAGCGCGGTGAGCAGGCCGTTGCGGACGCGCATGAGGTCGGTGCGGCGCAGGGTGACGCCGTGCGTCGTCGCGTCGACGAGCTCGACGACGTCCGCCTCCGTCCACAGCCACACGCCGTGGAAGGCCAGGGCGCCGTCGTCGTGCCGGCGGGCCGCGCTGACGCAGGCCCCTCCGGTGAGGTCGGTGGAGACGGCGCCGAGCACGGACAGGGCCGAGGCGGGAAGGCCCGACAGGTGGAGCGCGACGTCCTCCCGCCCCAGCCGCAGCGCCTGGGCGATGGCGGCCGACTCGGGCCAGCCGACGCGCACGGGGGAGCGGTCGGCGGGCCGGCCGCCCACGTGGTGGGGCAGCGCCCGCATCACCTGCGCCAGCAGCCCCCCGGCCGCGGACAGGGAGATCTCGACGACGGGCTCCTGCTCGAGCACCGTCTCCCCTCCCGGCGAGCGCACCATGCGCCGGCGGCGGGCGAGGGCGGCGGTGCGCCCGGCGCTCCACGCGACGGCCTCATTGACGACGACGTCCCCGGACCAGGAGGAGACGTCGACGCGGACGTCGGACTCGAGCAGCATGAGCATGCCGAGCACGCACGACGGCGTGAGGCCGGTGACGTCGTCCCGCTCGGGCGTGTGGGTGGCCAGGCCGCGCAGCTGGAGGCTCGCCCAGGCACGTGCCCGCTCCACCGGCGTGAGCGGGTCGTCGGGGTCCAGGCCGAAGGCCTCGGGCGCGAAGCCCACGGGCGTCACCGCTCGGGGGACGCGGGAGAGGAGGGCGCGGCGCAGCACCGTCCACTCGGCGACGTCGAGGCGGAACTGGGCCACTCGGCTGCGGCTCTGGCGCCCCTGCTGAACTGTCTGCGCGGACATCGTGCCCCCCCGTTCTGCCGCCGGGTGACCACCGGCGCCTCACCGCTCATCCTCACGGGCCGTCAGGGCCGTGACCATGGGGAGAAGTGCCCATCGCGGGCGCCATCGGGAGGATCCGTCGGGCGCGCGGTCATGCGAAGGGGGGAGCCCAGGAGTCTCATCCCGGGGCGGCGTGGGCAGCCGGTCGTCCGGGTGCTGGGACGGGCGCCGGCGGTGGGGGCCAGGGCACCGGCGGCGTGGTTAGCATCGCCGGGAACCATCCAGAGCAGCCGAGAGACCTGGCTCGTCGACGCTGCAGCAACCCGGCCCACGGGTGCTCCCGCCAGGACGCGATGGAGGAACCATGACGACGTCGACCACCCGCCCCGCCTGTCCCGGCCCCGGCGGGTACCCCGACCCGGACCCCACGTGGGGCAGCGCGACCCGGGCCGTCCACGCCGGGCACGAGCGCACCGGCTTCCACGAGACCTCCGAGGCCCTCTTCCTCACCCAGGGCTTCGTCTACGCGGCCGCGGCCGACGCCGAGGCCGCCTTCGCGGGCGAGGCGGACCGCTTCACCTACAGCCGCTACGAGAACCCCACGGTGCGCACCTTCGAGGAGCGGCTGCGCGCGCTGGAGGGCGCGGAGGCCTGTGCCGCCACGGCCACGGGGATGTCGGCCGTCTTCTCGACGCTCGCGGCGCTCGTGCGCAGCGGCTCGCGGGTGGTCGTGGGCCGGGCCGTGTTCGGCTCGACGATCACCCTCCTCGAGGACATCCTCGCCGGCTGGGGCGTGGTCACCGACTACGTCGACGCCCACGACCTCGAGGACTGGCGCCGGGCGCTGGCCACGCCTGCCGACGTCGTGCTCTTCGAGACACCGTCCAACCCGATGCAGGACATCGTCGACGTCGCCGGCGTGAGCGCACTCGCCCACGCGGCGGGCGCCGTCGTCGTCGTCGACAACGTCTTCGCCACCCCGGTGCTGCAGC
The DNA here is from genome assembly GCF_014837105.1 of Oceanitalea stevensii. Taxonomy (GTDB): domain Bacteria; phylum Actinomycetota; class Actinomycetes; order Actinomycetales; family Actinomycetaceae; genus Oceanitalea; species Oceanitalea stevensii. Next base: position 43,703 of record NZ_JACSPO010000004.1, read on the forward strand.
GCGTGCTGCCCCAGGGGGCCGACGTCGTCGTCTACTCGGCGACCAAGCACATCGACGGCCAGGGGCGCACGATGGGCGGCGCCGTCCTCGGCAGCCGTGAGTTCGTCGAGGGGCCGCTGCGGCTCGTGCTGCGGACCACGGGGCCCTCCCTCAGCCCCTTCAACGCGTGGGTGCTCCTCAAGGGCCTGGAGACGCTGCCGCTGCGGATGCGCGCCCAGAGCGACGCCGCCCTCGGGCTGGCGCGGTGGCTGGAGACGCTGCCGCGGGTGGGCCGGGTGCGTCACCCCTTCCTCGACTCCCACCCGCAGGCGGAGCTCGCCCGCGCGCAGATGAGCGGCGGGGGCAGCGTCGTCACCTTCGACGTCGCCGTCGGCGGACGGCCGGCGAGCCGCGAGGAGACCTTCGCGTTCCTCGACGCCCTGCGCCTCGTCCTCATCTCCAACAACCTCGGCGACGCGAAGTCGATGGTCACCCACCCCGCGACGACGACGCACCGGCGCCTCGGCCCCGACGGCCGCGCCCGCGTGGGCATCAGCGACGCGACCGTGCGGCTGTCCGTGGGCCTGGAGGAGCCGGCGGACCTGCGTACCGACATCGCCCAGGCGCTCGCCGCCGTCCCCGCCAGCTGACGCCCGCCGCGCCCGCCGCTGCGCTACCTGCTCGCACCCCGCTGCAGAAACTGCTTCCGGCTGCGGATATATCGACAGCGCGGAGCAGTTTCTGCCGCGGAGTGCGCGGGGGTGCGGGCGCCGGGTGCGGGCGCGCCGCTCCGCCGCCCGCCCGCTCGCACGCCGCTGCGCCGCCCGCTCGCACCCCGCTGCGCTACCTGCTCGCACCCCGCTGCTGAAACTGCTTCCGGCTGCGGATATATCGACAGCGCGGAGCAGTTTCTGCCGCGGAGTGCGCGGGGGTACGGGCGCCGGGTGCGGGTGCGGGTGCGGGCGAGGGGCGCCGGTGAGGGCTGGGGAGGGCGTCAGGTGCGCCGGCGGCGCTGGCGGCGGACGGACCGGTCGATGCGCCACAGCGCCAGGGTCGTCATCGCCTCGAGCGAGGGGCGCAGCAGCGCGGCCGTCAGCCGGCGTGGGAGCGGGCCGCGCAGGTGGACGCCGTCCTCGACCCAGTCGACGACGGCGCGCGCGGGGCCGTCGGGCCGCACCGTGATGACGACCTCACCGAGCAGCAGCGGCCCCGTCTTGACCAGGCGCAGCTCGTGGGGGGCGTCGGCGTGGGTGACGCGCATCCGGTCGACGAGCACGAGCGCGGAGCGGCCCACGACCTCGTCGCCCGCGCGCAGCGCCCGGGCCGGTGCGTCCACCCGGGTGAGCGGGATCCAGTGGCCGTGGTGACGGGCGGCCGTGACGACGGCGTAGGCCCACTCCTGCGGGAGGTCGAGTGTGCGGCTGGCCATGCGCCCGAGCCTATGTGCGTCCGGCCCGGCCCGCCGAGTACGCTGGGTCCGCCCCGCCTCCGTAGCTCAGGGGATAGAGCACCGCTCTCCTAAAGCGGGTGTCGGCAGTTCGAATCTGCCCGGAGGCACCGCTTCGCGGCCTGGCGTCGCGCCCGTGCGACTGTGAGGCAGATCACACAAAACTGTACGGAGGTTGGGTCTTGCGCTCCGACCAAAGGTGGACCAGGATACTGCTCATAGGGCGTGACGCCTGCCCCCCGTGTGCGTCACGCCCTATCTCTATTCCCCGGTGAATTCGCCCGCTCCGGCGGGTCGCACGGACCGGCGGCGTGGCGCTGGTTAGCGTGGGGTGATGACCCCCTCACCGCTCTTCGCCCGGCCTCCCGCGGGGCCCCGCCGCAGCGGCGGACCGGGTCCCGTCGGCGTCGTCGGCGGCCGCTCCGAGAGCGGCGAGCCCGACACCGCCACCAGTGCCCGCGATCGCACCGTCGAGGACGCCGCCCAGCAGTGGCGTGAGCGTCTCGTCGCGCTCAGCGGTGCCAGTGCCCTCTCGGACGTCGCCATGCTCGGTGAGGCCGTCATCGACCTCACGGCCGCGCACCCCTCCGGGATCGCCCAGCTCTACTCCGGCCGCGCCACCCGGCTGTCCAACCTCGTGCGTGAGGGCGGCGCGCTCGTCGCCGCCCGGCGCTCGGCGCGCACCGTCGTCGCCCGCACCGACGAGCTCGCCCAGCGCTACGGCGTGGCCCCCACCTACCTCGCCGCCGGCATCGCCACGTGGACCGAGGTGCCGTCCCCCGTGCCCGTCACCGGGGACGACGGCGAGGAGTCCGACGACGCCGCCGCGCACGACGCCGCCCCCGCGCCCGCCGAGCCGCGTACCGTCCGCGCGCCGGTGCTGCTGCGCCCCGTGCGCCTGACGCCGCGCGGCGGTCAGGTGGCGGACCTCGACCTCGAGCTCGAGCCGGCGGTGGACCTCAACACCGTCCTCGTGCGCGCTCTGCGCTCGCGCGGGGTGACCGCCGACCTCCACGCCATCGCCGCCGGCGCCCTCACCTCCGACGGCTTCTCCCCGCGCTCCACCCTCGGACGGATCTCCCTGCTCGGCGAGGAGCACCTGCCCGACTTCACCCTCGAGGAGCGGGTCCTCATCGGCCCCTTCGTCCACCCGGGCCAGGTGCTCGTCGAGGACCTCGAGGCCATGCACGACGACCTCGTCGGCCACGACGTCGTCGCCGCGCTCGCCGGCGACGAGGACGCGCGCGCCGCCCTCGACCGCGTCCTGCCCGAGCGGGCGGGCGCCGACCGCCAGCCCCAGGCCGAGCGCGGCGTCGGGGACCTCGACCCCGACCAGCAGCGGGTCATCGACGCCGTCAGCGCCGGCACCGACGTCTTCATCGACGCGCCCCCCGGGGCCGACGTGCCGGCGACCCTCGCCGCCGTCGTCGCCGACGCCGTCGCCTCGGGCCGACGGGTCCTCTACGTGCCCGGGACGCGGCGCGTGGGACGCGCGCTCGTCGAGGAGCTCGACCGCCTCGGTCTGCGCGAGCTCGTCCTGGACCTGTCCACCGACACCGGGTGGCGGGCCGGTGCGCCGCAGGAGCTGCGTGCGGGGCTCGCCGTCGAGGAGCCGCCCAGCGAGGTCGACACGGTCCGTGCCGTCCGCGCCGAGCTCGTCTCCGTGCGGGAGCGGCTCGCCGCCTACGTCACCGCCCTCCACACGTCGCGTCAGCCCTGGGGCTGCTCGGCGCACGCCGCGCTGCTCGCCCTCGCCGAGCTCACGGCCGCCCGTCCCGGGCCGCGCACCGAGGTGAGGCTCTCCGCCGACACCGTTCTCGATCTTGCCGGTGACCGCCGCGAGCACGCCCGCGAACGCCTCGTCCGCGCCGCGTCCCTGGGTGCCTTCGACCTGCGCCCGCACGACACCCCCTGGTACGGCGCCCGGCTCGAGAGTGCCGACGCCGCCCGCCGCGCCCTCGAGCGCACCCAGCGGCTCTCCGGCGCCGAGCTGCCCCGCGTCCTGGCCGACGCCGAGCGCACCACCACCGAGACCGGCCTCACCCAGGCCGGGACCCTGCGCGAGTGGCTCGAGCAGCTCGAGATGCTCGACGGCGTCCGCTCGGCCCTCGACGTCTTCGTCCCCCAGGTCTTCGAGCGCTCGGCCGCCGACATGGTCGTCGCCACCTCCACGCGCGCCTGGCGCAAGGAGCAGGGCGTCACGATGTCGTGGGGCACCCGGCGCCGGCTGCGCAAGCAGGCCAAGGACCTCCTGCGTCCCGGCCGTCCCGTGACCGACCTCCACGCCGAGCTCGTCCACGTCCAGGAGCAGCGCGAGGTGTGGCGCCGCCACTGCCCCACCGGCGGCTGGCCCCGGCTGCCCGAGGGGCTGTCGGAGATGACCCGCCACGCGCGCGCCGTCGAGACGGACGTCCTCGCCCTCCAGGACGTCGTCGGCGCGGGCGCGGGCAAGCCGGACCTCCTCGACCTTCCCCTCGCGGACCTCGCCGCGCTCATGACCGCCCTCGGCGGCGACGGCGAGGCCGTCCGCCTCATGCCCGAGCGCTCCGCGGTGCTCGCCGACCTCGAGAGCCTCGGCCTCGGCGAGCTCGTCGCCGACCTCACCGAGCGCCGTGTCGTCGCCGCCCTCGCCGGCGCGGAGCTCGACCTCGCCTGGTGGACCTCCGTCCTCGAGGAGATCCTGCGCACCGACCCCGCGCTCGCCGGCTACGACGGCCCCGGCCTCGTCGCCCTGGCCGAGCGCTTCCGCGAGCTCGACGCCGCCCACGTGCGCACCCTGCCCGGCCCGGTCCGCCGCGCCGTCGTCCGCCGGCTGCGGGCCCTGGTCCGCGACCGCCGCGACGAGGCCGCGCAGCTCGAGGCCGAGCTGGGCACCGGCGTGGACCTGCGGCGCACCTACGCCCGGCACCCCGAGCTCCTCGGCGCGATCCGGCCCGGCTGGGTGGTGCCGCCGGTGCTCGTGCCCCAGCTCCTGCCGCCCGCGCGCTGCGTCGACCTCGTCATCCTCGACGGCGTCCACCACCTGCCGACCGAGCAGGCCGTCGGCGCGATCACCCGCGGCAGCCAGGTCGTGCTCGTCGGGGACTCCCGCCGCGGCGGCGACGGGCTCGTCTCCGAGCTCGCGCCGCTCCTGCCGGTGCTCACCCTGCCCACCGACCGCGCCGAGCGCGAGGAGTCGATCGCGGCCTTCCTCGCCTCCCACGGCTACGAGGACGTCATCCAGCCCGTGCCGGACCCGCCGTCGCCGGGCCGTATCACCCTCGAGCTCGTCGAGGGCTTCGGGATGCCGGCCCCCGGTGCCGACGCCGTCGAGAGCGTCCAGGCGGAGGTGGACCGCGTCGTCGACCTCGTCATCGAGCACGCCCTGACGACGCCGGACCAGTCGCTCGCCGTCGTCGCCCTCAACGCCCGGCACGCCGACCGGGTGCGTGAGGCCGTCATCTCCGCCGTCTCCGGGTCCTCGGCCGTGGCCCGCTTCTTCGCCGCGGACCGCGAGGAGCCCTTCGTCGTCGTGGACGCGGACGGTGCCGGCGGCCTGCGGCGCGACACGGTCGTCCTCACCCTCGGCTACGCCAAGACCCCGCACGGCCGGGTGCTCCACAGCTTCGGCGCCGTCAGCGGCCCGGACGGCAAGGCCTGCCTCATCGACGCGCTCGACGCCGTCCGGGAGCGGCTCGTCGTCGTCTCCTGCATCGGCCCGGGCGAGATCGACCGCAGCCGGCTCCACACGCCCGGCCCGCTCCTCCTCGCCGACCTCGTCGACTGGGCCGCCGACCCGCAGCCCGCGCAGGACGTCGACGCCGTGGGCGCGGCACCCGACCCGCTCCTCGTCGACCTCGCCGAGCGCCTGTGGCGCCTGGGCCTGACGGTCGTGCCGCAGTACGGCGTCGAGGGCGGGGTGCGGATCCCGCTGGCGATCGGGCACCCAGACCTGCCCGGTGAGCTGCTCGTGGCCGTCCTCACCGACGACGCCGCGTACGTCGCCGAGCCCAACCTGCGCCGCCGCGAGCGGCACTGGGTGCAGCGGCTCGCCTCCCGCGGCTGGCGGGTGCACATGGCCTTCTCCACCGCCGTCTTCACCGACCCGCAGCGGGAGGCCGAGGCGATCGTCGCGCTCGCCCTGGACGTCGTCGACTCCCGCCGCCGGGCGGCCGACCCGGTGCGGCCGCCGGCCGCGGCGCTGCCGCTCGAGGTGACGGACACGGACGAGGACGCCGCGCCGCAGGAGCCGGCCGCCGAGGCGGCCGAGCCGAGCGCCGGCACGCCGGAGGCCGCCGGGGCGCCCGTGGCCGAGGTGCCCACTGCGGCGGATGCCCCCGCGGTGCCTGGTGAGTCCGCGGACACCGAGCCGGCAGATGCCGAGCCGACGGCCGAGCCGGCGGATGCCGAGCAGGTGCTCGAGCCCGCGCCGGTCGCGCCCGCGCCCGCCGAGCGCGGCCCGCGCCCGCCGGTGACGCCGGGCCTGCCCGTCGGTGCCTACTCCGACGACGAGCTCGACGACCTCGCCGCGTGGATCGACGCCGACGGCACCGAGCGCGACGAGGACGCCCTCGTCGAGGCCCTGCGCGAGGAGCTCGGGATCACCCGCCGCGGGCTCGAGGTGGACGCGGTGCTGCGCACCGTGGCCGCTCGCCGCCGCTGATGGGGCGGCGCGGCGGGCACCGCCGGGTGGTGGCCCCACCCACGCGGCTGGGAGCGAGCGAGGAGGGCGCGCTCGTCCCGACCGAGCCGGCGCGCCGGCCCACGCCGCGGGAGCCGGAGGAGCAGCCGGCCGCCCCCCGGCCCCGCGCGGCGGAGCCGGTGCTCCCGAGCCGGGCCGCCGAGGACACCGACGCGGCCTGGGGCGAGCTGCCCGAGGGCTCCGACGACGCCCGCTACCTGCGGGACAAGCCGCCCCACTGGCAGTAGCCCGCTACGGGCGCGTGCCCTGCGCCTTGAGGAGGTCGCGGATCTCCTGGAGCAGGATGACGTCCTCGGCCGGTGCCTCGGGCTCCGGCTCCTGGCCCCGCTTGCGCCGCTCCTGGAAGGTGTTCATCGGCATGACGAACACGAAGTAGACGACGGCCGCGGTGATGAGGAAGACGACGACCGCGTTGACGATCGCGGAGAAGTTCACGAGCGTGTCCGGCCGCCCCGAGATGATCTCGAAGCCCCACCCCTCCACGTCCGCGCTGCCGACCGAGTTGACGATCGGCGTGATGATGCTCGACACCACGGTGTCGACGATGGCCGCGAAGGCCGACCCGATGACCACGGCGACGGCCAGGTCGATGACGTTGCCCCGGGTGATGAAGTCCCGAAATCCCTTGAGCACAGCGCGCTCCTCCCACTCCTGGTCCGGGACCGTCCCGGCCGGTCCGCACACTAGCCCCACGGCGTGTCCTCCACCTGGCGCCCCGCCGCGACGCACCTGGACGGCACGCCCAGGGGCGCGTCATCACGCTCACGGGAGTGGGCCACGGGCGGCCGGCCCCTACCCCGGGAGGACCACGCGCAGCGGCGCCCATGCGCTCGCCCCCACGACGTCCGGTGCCGCCCCGCGCGGGACGGCCACGAAGACGAGCGACGTCGGCGCCTCCCCGCCGAGGAGGCCCCCGCCGCCGTCCTCCTCGAGGGCCACGACGAGTGCGCCCGCGGCCACCACCTGCGCCCCGCCCTCGCTGGCCGCCGCGTCCGCCGACGCCGCGAGGAGGTCCACCCGGTCCCCGGGCCGCAGCGTCCGGGCCACCGCGGCGTCCGCGAGCCGCACGGGCACGACGACCTCGCCCGGGGCGGTGCCCGCCGCCAGCCCCGGACCCACGAGCACCTCCGTGGCCAGCGGGAACCCGGCCGGCAGGCCCACCGCCAGGCGCTGCCCGACCGCCTCCGCCGGGGCGCGCAGCGTCCGGGCCGCAACCACCTCCCGCGGCAGCCGCAGCGTGCGGACGTCCGTCTCGGCCAGTGGCGCGCCCGCCGGCACGTCCCGCGCCAGCACGACGACGGCCACCGTCGCAGGCGCCGGGGGCCGGACCTCCTGCACCACCACCCCCACCGCGGACACGAGGGCCACAGCCAGCAGGGCGTGCCGCCAGCGCCACAGCAGGCGGCGCGCACGCACCCGGCGGCGTCGGGACGGTGGCACCGGCGCGGAGGGCATGGGGCGACGGTAGGACCGGGCGGGGACCGGCCCGGGTCGCGTGGGCGCCGGCTGTGGACGGGGACGCCTCCCCGGTGACGGGGGAGAAGCCCCCGGCGCGGAACACCGCCGTCGTCGGAGGTTCCGGATACCCTCGGCAGGTGCGTGGCTCCCACCTTCTGCAGCGCCTGGCGATCGTCGTCGCGGCCGTCCTCGTCGTCATCCTCGTCGCGGGCGTGGCGCTCGCGACCGTCCTGGTGCGCCGACCGCTGCCCGACTACGGGGGTGAGACCACCCTGCGGATCCTCTCCTCGGAGGTCGAGGTCCTGCGCGACGAGCGGGGGGTGCCGCAGATCTACGCGGACACCGACACCGATCTCATGCGCGCCCAGGGCTACGTCCACGCGCAGGACCGCTTCTTCGAGATGGACTACCGGCGTCACGTCACCGCCGGCCGGGTGTCCGAGCTCGTCGGTGAGAACGAGAACGCGCTGGCCGCGGACCGGGTCATCCGGACCCTGGGCTGGCGCCGCGTCGCCGAGCAGGAGTGGGACCTCCTCAGCGAGGAGAGCCGGGCGCTGTTCGAGGCCTACGCCGAGGGCGTCAACGCCTACCTCGACTCGCGCGAGGCGAGCCAGCTCGGCGTCGAGTACACCGTCCTCGGCATCGTCACCGACCTCGGTGAGGTCGCCCCGTGGACCCCGATCGACTCCCTCGCCTGGCTCAAGGCGATGGCCTGGGACCTGGCCGCGAACAACGACCAGGAGCTGGGCCGCGCCACCGCGGTCCGTGCGCTCGGGGGCGACGTCGCCCGCGTCGCGCAGCTCTACCCCGCCTACCCGGAGACGCAGAACCTCCCGATCATCCCGCCGCCGGACGCGACCGAGCCCGAGGCGACGGTCGAGGACGCCTCCTGGCCCGCGCCCGCCGGCGCCGTCGACGCCATCGAGAGCGCCTACGCCGCCGTCCAGGCCACCCCGCGCCTCCTCGGCGACGGCGACGGCATCGGCTCGAACTCCTTCGTCGTGTCCGGCGAGCACACGGTCGGAGGCCAGCCGATCCTCGCCAACGACCCGCACCTGGGCATCAGCGCCCCCGGCGTCTGGCACCAGGTGGGCCTGCACTGCCGCGAGCTCACCACCCTGTGTACCTTCGACGTCGCCGGCTTCGACTTCGCCGGCATGCCCGGCGTCATCATCGGGCACAACGCCGAGCTCGCGTGGGGCCTGACGAACCTCGGTGCCGACGTCGTCGACTTCTTCCTCGAGCGCGTGTACGACGACGGCACCTACCTCCGTGGTGGGGAGCGCGTCCCGCTCACCCGGCGCACCGAGACCATCGCCGTCAACGGGGGCACCGACGACTCCCTCACCGTCGCGTCCACGGCGCACGGGCCGATCGTCTCCGGGGTCCTTCCCGAGACCGCCGCCGCGAACAGCTCCCCGGTGCCCGACGGCTCACCGTCCCCCGGCTTCGGCGGCTACGCCGTCGCGATGTCGTGGACGGCGCTGACCCCGGGCCGCACCGGTGACGCGATCTTCGCGCTCAACCGTGCCGCGACCGCCGAGGACGTCGCCGCGGCGGCCGCGCTCTTCGAGGTGCCGGCGCAGAACATCGTCTTCGCCACGACCGACGGCGACATCGGCTACCAGGCCCCCGGCCGCATCCCGGTGCGCCAGGACGTCTCCGACGGCCCGGTCCCCTCCGACGGCAGCTGGCCGCGCCCCGGCTGGGACGGGCGCTACGACTGGGCGGGCTACGTCCCCGCCGCGGACATGCCGCGCGCCCTCAACCCCGAGGAGGGCTTCATCGTCGCGGCCAACCAGGCCGTGCTGCCCGCCGGCCAGGGCCCCTTCCTCACCGGTGACTGGGACTACGGCTTCCGCTCCCAGCGGCTGCGTGAGCGCCTCACCGAGAACATCGAGCGAGGCGTCAACATCGACGCGTCCCTGGCGAACGAGCTGATGAACGACGAGGCCAACCCGTACGCGGAGGCCCTCGTCCCCGCTCTGCTCGACGTCACGGTGACCGACGGCTTCGTCCGGGAGGCCGTCGACCTCCTCGCCGAGTGGGAGGAGGAGGGCTACCAGCAGGACGGCGACTCCGCCGCGGCTGCCTACTTCGCGGCGGTGTGGGCCAACCTCCTCGACCTCACCTTCGCCGACGACCTGCCCGCCACGCTCGCGCCGGACGGCGGCAGCCGCTGGCTCGTCGTCGTCGACCGCCTCCTCGAGGACCCGACGAGCGCGTGGTGGGACGACCGGCGCACCATCAACCTCGTCGAGAGCCGCGACGAGATCCTCCTGCAGGCGCTCGTCTCCGCGCGCAACGAGCTCACCCAGACGCTCGGCAAGGACCCCGGGGACTGGCGGTGGTCCCAGCTCCACGTCGCCGCACCCCAGCACCCCGTCCTCGGTGAGGGCGTGCCGGCGGTGGTCTCGTGGTTCGCCAACCCCCGGCCCGTGGGTGTGGGCGGCGGCTCGAGCATCGTCAACGCCACCGGCTGGGACGCGAGCGCGGAGGTCGAGGGCCGCCGCGACTACGGCGTCACGAGCGTCCCGTCGATGCGGATGGCCGTGGACCTCGCCAACTTCGACCGGTCCCTGTGGGTGAACTTCACCGGCGTCTCCGGCCACCCGGCCGACGACCACTACGACGACCAGCTCGGCGCGTGGGCGGCGGGGGAGACCTTCCCCTGGCCCTTCAGCCGGACAGCCGTCGAGGACGCGGCGACGAGCACCCGCACCCTGCGCCACCCCGGCTGACCGGCCGGACGTCCGGCGCCTCCCGGCGCCCTCCGTCCGTCCGGCGACGGGTGGGGACCCGCGCCGGGTCAGGAGGGGCCGTGGGCGAAGGGGGAGCCGCCGATGAGGAACCAGCGCTCCTCGGTGATGACGGCGTCCACCGGGATGTCGTGCTCGGCGCGCGGCAGCGGGGCGCCGGTGATGAGCTCGGCCTCGTGGACCATCGCGAGCACCGGCGCGTCGGGCGCACGGTGGAGCAGCGCACGGTCGTACCAGCCGCCACCCTGCCCGAGGCGGATGCCGCTGGCGTCGACCGCGAGGGCCGGGGCGATGACGACCTCCGCCTCGGCGAGCGCCTCTGGCGGGAACACCTCACCGGCCGGCTCGAGGGGCCGGCCAGGGGCGCGCTGGGCGAGCTCCTCGCGGCTCGTGTACTCGCCCCAGCAGCGGGCCAGCCCCGGGCCGAGCACCGGCAGGAGGAGACGCACCCCGCGCTCGTGGAGGGCGTCGATGAGCATGCTCGTGTCCGGCTCGGTCGACGCGGAGACGTAGGCGGCGACGCAGCGGGCATCACCCACCGCCTGCACGCCGTGCTCGGCGAAGCTCGCGGCGGCCTCCTCGCGCTGCCGCTGCGAGCGGGCGGCGCGGGACGAGCGGACGGTCGCGCGCAGGGCGCTCTTGGCGTCCTCCAGCTCCAGTCCGGTCGTTTCGGGGAAGCGGATCGCCGTCGACATGTGGCTAGTGTTCCACGACCGGGCTGCCGTGTGGCGGTGCCGCGCCTCCCTCCGGCGGACCTCGCCGGCGCTCGGTAGCCTTCGGGCATGACAGAGCAGAGCGTCACCCCGGTTCGTAAGGCCGTCGTCCCGGTTGCCGGGCTCGGCACCCGTTTCGTGCCCGCCACCAAGGCCGTGGCCAAGGAGATGCTGCCGGTGGTGGACCGGCCGGCGATCCAGTACGTCGTGGAGGAGGTGGCGGCCGCCGGCATCGAGGACGTCCTGCTCGTCACCGCCCGGGGCAAGTCCGCGATCGAGGACCACTTCGACCGCAACGTCGAGCTCGAGGCGGCCCTGGAGGCCAAGGGCGACGAGGGCCGGCTCGCCGAGGTCCGCCGGCCCACGGCGCTCGCGGACATCCACGCCGTCCGCCAGGGCACGCCCAAGGGCCTGGGCCACGCCGTGCTGTGCGGCCGCGAGCACGTGGGCGACGAGCCCTTCGCGGTGCTCCTCGGTGACGACCTCATCGACGCCCGCGACCCGATCCTGCCGACGATGATCGACGTCCAGCAGCGCCTGGGCGGTTCCGTCATCGCGCTGCTCGAGGTCGAGCCCTCGCAGATCAACCTCTACGGCGCCGCCGCCGTCGAGCCCGTCTCCCTCGCCGGCATCCCCGACGGCGACGTCGTCACCGTCACCGAGCTCGTCGAGAAGCCCCCCGTCGAGGAGGCGCCCTCGAACCTCGCCGTCATCGGCCGCTACGTCCTGTCCCCGGCGGTCTTCGACGTCCTCGAGCGGACCGAGCCGGGCCGCGGCAACGAGATCCAGCTGACCGACGCCCTGCAGACCCTCGCCCGGATGCCCGCGAGCGAGGGCGGCGGCGTCCACGGCGTCGTCTTCCGCGGCCGCCGCTACGACACCGGGGACAAGCTCGACTACCTCAAGGCCGTCGTCCAGCTCGCCGTCGACCGCGAGGACCTCGGCCCGGACTTCTCCGCCTGGCTCGAGCAGTTCGTCGCGGGCCGGCACGTCGAGCTCAGCTCCGACCCCGCCGCGAGCCACCCCCGGTGAGGAGCGTCCAGGAGCACCTCGCGGCCTGCCTCGCGGCGGTCGGCCCACAGCCGCCGCTCGAGGTGGTCCTCGCCGACGCCGTCGGGTGCGTGCTCGCCGAGGACGTCCTCGCGCCGCGCGACCTGCCCCTCGCGGACGTCGCGTCCCTGGACGGCTACGCCCTGCGAGCCGGGGACGTCGCCGCTGCTGCGCCGTCGTCGCCGGTGACCCTGCGGGTGCTCGACGAGATCCGTGCGGGCAGCGTCGAGCGCACCCGCCTGCCCGCCGGTGCCTGCGTGCGCATCGCCTCGGGTGCGCCGCTGCCGGTCGAGGCCGACGCCGTCGTGCCGGTCGAGCAGACCGACCGCGGCGCCGCGAAGGTCGAGGTCCGCACGGCCGCGGCCGCCGGCGAGAATGTCAACCGGCGTGCCCAGGACGTCCGCGCCGGTGAGGTCGTCCTGCCCGCGGGGGAGCGGGTGGGCGCCCGGCAGGTCGCGCTCCTGTCCGCCGTCGGGCGCGGCCGCGTGACGGTGCACCCGCGACCGCGGGTCGTCGTCATCTCGGTCGGTGACGAGCTCGTCGAGCCGGGCCAGTCGGCCGCCGCCGGGCAGGTCTACGACGCGAACGGGCACGCCCTGGCCGCCGCGCTGCAGGACGCCGGCGCCGCCACCTACCGGGTGGCCGCCGTCCCGGACCAGCGCGGGCCGCTGCGCGAGACCCTCGAGGACCAGCTCGTGCGCGCCGACCTCGTCGTCACGACGGGCGGGCTGAGCCACGGCTCCAACGACACCGTCAAGGAGGTGCTCGCCCCGCTCGGGACGGTGCGCTTCGACAACGTCGCCATGTGGCCCGGGCGCCAGCTCGGCCTGGGACACATCGGCGAGGGCACCCCGATCTTCGCGCTGCCGGGTGACCCGGTCGCCGCGCAGGTCGCCTACGAGGTGTTCCTGCGCCCCGCCGTCCTGTCGATGGCGGGCTACACCGAGCTGTACCGCCCCACGGTGACGGCGACGGCGACCACCGGCTGGTACTCCCCGTCCGGACGGCGCGAGTTCGTCCGGGTCACGCTCGCCGGCTCGCCGCGCGAGGGCTACCGCGCCACGCCCGTCGGCTCCCCGAGCATGCTCCTCCTCAGCGCCCTGGCCCGTGCCAACGCGCTGGCCGTCGTGCCCGAGGACCTCACCGACGTCACCGAGGGCACCGCGCTCTCCTGCCTGCTGCTGGACGCCTGATGCTCGAGCACGAGGGCGTCCGGCTGCGTCTCCTGCGGTACGGGGACCGCGCCGCGTGGGAGCGCGTGCGCCGCCAGAACGTCGAGTGGCTGCGCCCGTGGGAGGCGACCAGCCCGGTGCCGGCACCGCCCGTGGGCTTCCGGGACTACGTCGCCCAGAGCCGCCGCCAGGGCAGACGCGGGGAGGCCCTCACCTTCGTCATCGAGGCCGACGGCGAGCTCGTGGGCCAGCTGTCGGTGTCCTCGATCATCCTCGGGGCGCTGCGCGGGGCCTCCATCGGCTACTGGGTGAGCCAGGACGTCGCCGGGCGCGGGATCACCCCGACAGCCGTCGCGATCGCCGTGGACTACTGCTTCACCGTGCTGCGGCTGCACCGCATCGAGATCAACATCCGGCCCGAGAACACGGCGAGCCTGCGGGTGGTGGAGAAGCTCGGCTTCCGTGACGAGGGGATGCGCGAGCGCTACCTCCACATCGACGGCGACTGGCGCGACCACCGCACCTTCGCGCTCGTCGCGGAGGACGTGCCCGAGGGCCTGCTGGAGCGGTGGACCCGCACCCGCGGGAGACACGCCGCCGACGATCCCGACGGTGGTGCGCCGCCCGGATAGTTTCGTGCCTGTGGATGTTCAGGGGTGGGTGGTCGTCGGACTGGCCCTCATCCTGTTCGGGTACCTGGTCCCTCACCTCGTGCAGAGCCGTCACCAGCTGGCGGAGGCACGGGTGGAGGACCGCTTCTCCGGCACGCTGCGCGTGGTGACCACCGGGGCGACGGCGAGGCGGTCGTCGCCCGGGGAGCACCACGGCACGCTGGAGAGCAGGCCGTACCTCCACGATCCACGACGACGAACGGAGGCACCCGCCGTGAACAGGCCCACCACCCCCAGCGAGCGGGCCGCCGCCGAGGCGCGGCGACTGGCTCAGCTGCGCGCGGCGCGCGCCGCCGAGATCAGCCGGCGCAAGGCCGCGGCCAGGCGCCGGCTCGTGCTCACCGTCGTGCTGCTCCTCGCGAGCGTCGGCGGCTGGCTCGGCTTCAGCCTCGGGAGCCTCCCGGTCGCGCTCGGTGTGGTGCCCACGGTCCTGCTCGCCGGTGTCCTCGTCCTCGGCCGCCGCGCCGCGAAGGTCGCCGCCCGGCGCAACGCCGCCGACCGCGCCGCCATGGCCCGGCTCGAGGTGCGCCCCGCCCCGCGCACGCGTACCGCCCCTTCCGCCCGTCCGGCCGTGACGGCGGCGGCACGGACCTCCCCGCCCGCCACGGGTGGTGCGTCCGCCGCGCGTGAGGAGGCCACGGCCGAGCCCGCAGCCACCGCCGAGCCGGCCGCCACTGCCGAGGCCGCCGAGGGTGCGGCCTCCGCCGAGGCGACCGGGCCCGCCGAGACGTCGCCAGCGGCGGACGAGACGGCGGCCCGCGCCGCCGTCGTCATCGGCAGCGAGGCGGCCGACGGTCCGCGGGCCGAGCAGCCCGCGACGCGCAGCTGGACCCCGGTCCAGGTGCCGGTTCCCACCTACACGCTCAAGGCCTCCGCCCCGCGCCGGGACATCGCCCCGTACGAGGCGCCCGAGCCGGAGGTCGCGCAGGCGCCCGCCGAGCCCGTTGCACCCGCCGAGCCGGTCGTCGTCTCCGGGCTCGCCGGCTCGCCCTACGCGCCCGTCGCCGACCCGGAGCCCGAGGCTGCCCCCGCGGCCGAGGCTGTGCCCGCGCGCGGCCTGGACCTCGACTCCGTCCTCGCCCGCCGCCGCGCCGTCGGCGCCTGACCCGCCGCTCCACCCCCGCCGCACCACCGGCCTCTGCCTGGGACGCACCTCCCGTCGTCTGGGAGCACCTCCGGTCACCTCCGGGAGTACCGGAGGTGCGTCCCAGAGGTGGCAGGGGACGAGGTCAGATGCCGTCGCGGATGGTCGGGCAGCTCATGCACCTCGGCCCGCCGCGGCCGCGGCCCAGCTCGGAGCCGGGCACCTCGATGACCTCGACGCCGTGGGAGCGCAGGTAGGCGTTGGTCGTCGTGTTGCGCTCGTAGGCGACGACGACGCCGGGCTCGAGCGCCAGGACGTTGCACGCGTCGTCCCACTGCTCGCGCTCGGCGCTGAGGGAGTCCTGCGCCGGGGTGAGGATGCGCAGGGAGCCCACGCCCAGCGCCTGGGCGATCGACGCGTGCATCTCCTCGGGCGGGTGGTCGGTGACGACGAGCTCGCCGTCGGCGTCCCCGGGGGTGATCCGGTAGGACGGCAGCGCGCCGAGTCCGGCGTACTCGACGAAGGTGTGGTCGTCGACCATCGTCATCACGGTGTCCAGGTGCATGAAGGCCCGCTCGTGCGGCAGCGCCAGGGCGACCACCTGCGTCGCCGAGCCCGTCTCGAAGAGCCGCTGGGCCACCCGCTCCACCCCCTGGGGTGTGGTCCGCTCGCTCATCCCGACGAGCACCGCCCCGCGGCCCAGGACGAGGACGTCCCCGCCCTCGACGTTGATGCCGGTGCGCCCGCCGGCCCCGCTCCACAGGTGGAAGCCCACGCCGGCGAAGTCCGGGTGGAAGCGGTAGACCGCCTGGTAGTGCAGGGACTCGCGTATCCGGGAGCGCTTGCGCATGTTGCTCACGCCCACGCCGTCGTACACCCACGCGGACGCATCGCGCGTGTAGAGGTGGTTGGGCAGCGGAGGGACGACGAACTCGTCTGATCCCAGGACGTGCAGCGCGACCGAGCGCGGCTCGTCGATCCGCTCGAGCAGCTCACGCTTGGTGAGGCCGCCGACGAGGAGCGTGGTGAGCTCGCCGTCGTCGAGGGTGTTGACCATGTCGAGGACGGGCGCGACGCCGGCGGTGCCGAGGAGAGCGGGACCGAAGGTCTGCTCGACGATGAGGGACCGTGCCGCCGGGACGGCGAGGGTCTCCCGGAGCAGGTCGGTGAAGTAGCGGACCGACACCCCCTGGTCGCGCAGCGCCCGGGCGAAGGCGTCGTGCTCCTCCTCCGCGCGCTCCACCCACAGGACGTCGTCGAAGAGCAGCTCCTCCCGGTTCTGCGGGGTGAGACGGCGCATCTCGACCCCGGGCCGGTGGAGGATCACCTCGTGCAGGCGTCCGACCTCGGAGTCCACGTGGTAGGTCATGGCGTCCTCGTCGTCGGGGTCAGGGACGCCCCTCAACGTACTGCGCGGGGCGTCGCCCGGCCCGCCGATCCTGTGACCCACGTCAACGCCGGGCCGGGTTCACTCCCTCCCGACGGCGGTGCTAAAGTTGGCGGTGCTCGCAGAGCATGGGGCTATGGCGCAGTTGGTAGCGCGTCTCGTTCGCAATGAGAAGGTCGGGGGTTCGAATCCCCCTAGCTCCACCCGGTGAAGGCCGCTGAACCGCACGAGAGTGCGGGTCGGCGGCCTTCTGCGTTCCCGGGTGGCAGGCTGACGGTGACGAGGACCTCGCTCCCGGCCCCAGGCGCCGACGGACCTTCGTCCCGTACCCTCGTCACTGGCTCACGAGCCGCAACGACGCATCGATGACACGACACGCGAGGTGCCCTCCGGGGACCTCTGACACGGCACGGTCGACCGCGTGTCCCCGTCATCACCGTCAGGAGCACCATCTTGTCCTCCCCCCGCGCCCAGCAGGGCACCTCGCGCGCCGCCATCGGCATGATCGCCGTCGCCGCCGCGGCGGCCTTCCTCGCGACCTTCAACGAGACCTTCCTCAACGTCGCCCTCACCCCGATCATGCTCGACTTCGGGGTGGACGTCTCCGTCGTGCAGTGGCTGGCCACGGGCTACCTGCTGGTCGCCGCCGTCTTCGTCCCCGTCGCCAACGTCCTGTACCACCGCTTCCCGACCCGGGGACTGTTCGTCGCTGCCGTGGCGCTCCTCGTGGTGGGCTCCGTGGTCGGCGCCCTCGCGCCGAGCTTCGGTGTCCTGCTCACCGGCCGTCTGCTGCAGGCGGCGGGGACCGGTCTCCTCACGCCGATCGGCATGAACATCACCCTGGCCGTGGCCCCGCGCGAGAAGCTCGGCCTGGCCATGGGCGTCATGGCGGCGATGACGACGCTCGGTCCGTCGCTGGCGATCGTCGTGTCCGGCGCCCTGCTCTCCGCTGTCCCGTGGACCGCCCTCCTGTGGGTCTTCGGGGCGCTGTCCCTCCTCGTGCTGCTCACCGGCGCGGTGCTGCTGCGCAACGTCGCCGAGCTCGGCCGCCCCGTGCTCGACGTGCTGTCCTTCGTGCTCGTCGCCGTCGGCCTCGTCGGCCTCCTCTACGGCATCTCCACCGCGTTCAGCGGCTCAGCACTCACGGCCGGGGTCGCCGCGGTCATCGGTGTCCTCGCGCTCGTGGCGTTCGTCGTGCGTCAGAACCGGGTCGAGCACCCGCTGCTCGACCTGAGGCCCTTCCGCAGCACGCCTTTCGTCCTCGGCGTCTCGATGACGATGCTCGGCCTGTTCTTCGTGTTCGCCATGAACGTGGTCATCCCGATCTTCCTCCAGTCGGTCAGGGGGCAGGACCCGCTGGGCGCCTCCCTCGCGCTGGCTCCCGGCATCCTCCTGACCGTCGTCCTCGGCCCGATCGTGGGGCGGCTGTTCGACCGCCACGGCGGGCGCCTGATGATCCCTGCCGGCTTCGCGATCATGGCCGTCTTCGCCTCGCTGGTGGGCGTGGCCGCCGGCCAGGACTCGGTGCTGCTCTTCGCCGCGCTGTACGTGCCGGCCGTGCTCGCGACCGCGCTGGTCATCGGACCGTCGCAGACCTTCGCGCTGTCCAGCCTCGACCGCGAGAGCAGCCCCCACGGCGTCACCGTGGTCGCCACGAGCTTCCAGGTCGCCGGCTGCCTGGGCACCTCCCTCGCCATCGGTGTGTTCAACGCGCTGACGACGCGCGGCGTCGAGGGCGGTACGGAGCTGCTCGACGCCTCGGTCGTGGGCTTCCGCGGGGCCGCCGGCCTGGTCGCCCTCGTCTCGGTCCTGGGCATCGTCCTCGCCCTCGCCGCAGGCAGGGCAGCGCGTGCCGCCCGCACGCTCCGGGCTGCCGAGGAGACCACCGGCCAGGCGCGCACCGTCGTCGACCTCATGAAGACCGACGTCTACGCGCTGAGCACCGAGCAGAACGTGCTCGAGGCCCTGCAGATGTTCACCGAGCGCGGCATCTCCGGCGCGCCGGTGCTCCACACCGACGGCTCGCTGGCCGGGTTCCTCTCCGACGGCGACGTCATGCGCTACCTCTCGGCCGAGCACCCGAGCTCGACGACCATCTACTCCTTCGCGACCGGTGAGTCCGCCGACCTCGAGGACGCCCTGGCGGACCTCGTGTCCCTGCCTGTCGTGCGCCTGGCCACGCCGGACGTCGTCACGGTGGACGAGACCGCCTCGGTCGCCGACGCCGTCGCCGTCCTGTCCGACAAGCACCTCAAGAAGGTGCCGGTCGTGCGCGGCGAGCACGGAGAGGTCGTCGGCATCGTCAGCCGCTCCGCGGTCAACCGCCTGGCGATCTCGTCCTACCTCGCCTCCCGCGAGGGACTCGCGGCCGGCGACGGGACCGGCGCCACGGAGCGCGAACCGCAGCTCGTCTGACGGCGTCCCGGACGGGGGGGGGGCCGCCCCCCGCCCCCCCCCCCCCGGGGGGG
>NZ_JACSPO010000004.1:62581-78113 GCF_014837105.1 Oceanitalea stevensii
GACGGCGTCCCGGACGGGTGAGTGCCCGAACCGCCACCCACCCGCCGCTCGTCGTCGTGCGTGTGCGCAGCGCGGCAGGTCCCCTGACCCCTCACCACTCCGCCAGACCGGTGACCTGGAAGAACGGGTTGTAGCCGCGGTGCCACTGGTAGTGCACCGACAGGTAGAACGCGCCGGTCGCGTAGTCGTAGACGAACCTGCTCACGTCGGTGCTCGGTCCTGCGAACTCGATGTACGGGTAGAGCTGCCCCGCGTCCGCCATGGCGTACGCGCCCCAGTGCAGCGCCATCCGCGCGCGACTGGCCGGTACCCCGCCGAGTGTCCTGAAGATGAGTGCCGCCACGACATGCCTCGACACGGGTGTGAGCTCGTCGCCCGCCTGCAAGTGTGCACCGAGCACCGGCGGAGCCGCGGCGAGGACGCCGTTCTCGAGGTTCGCGAACGTCATGGGCAGTAGCGGCACCGACGCAGGCAACCACCCCGACATGTTGGTGTGAGTGCTGCGGATGGAGTCCATCCCGATCGACGCCTGGTTCGCCAGCCCCCTGACGAGCGGGAAGCGGGGGAGCTGGAGCCCCGTCGCGATCAGGGCCTGGTTCCGCGCCCTGACCAGCCCGGCGATGAGCGTGGTGGGCCCTTGGAGTGGACCCGGAAGCTGGCCGACGGCGATGACGTTCGGTGCCCCCTTCGCCTGTGAGGTCGTCGTCGCGTTCCGGAGGAGCGACTCGAAGGCGTCCCCGGAAGACTTCTTGATCGTGAACGACGTCGCGGAGAGCGCGCTGTGGACCGCCGTCGTCAACCGGTCCTGCTCGGCCGTGCTCAGCCCCTGCTTGCCCCTGATGTGGGCGCTGACGCGGGGTGCGAGCCCGGGCACGTCCGGGGCGGAGAGGTTCGGGGCGGTGTCGGTGACCGCCTTGAGGGTGGTCGCCAGCGTGCGGCGCTTCCTGGCGTCGGCGATGACGGCGTTGCCCGGCGGCACCGGAACAGCCTTCTCCGCCAGGTAGGGCCCCAGGTGCTCCTTGAGCTCGGGCGTCCTCACCTGCCAGTCGACGTACTCGTTGACGTCGGGCGTGTAGTCGACGTGAGTGACCTCGATCAGGCGCTGAATGGCGGCCGGTCCGCCGCCACCTCTCAGCAGCGCCGAGACGGCGCGGTTGCCGGCGGCCGCCTGGAGTCCCGCCAGCCCTCGGTGATCGCGTCCGGTGCTGGAGCCCGTCCCTGGTGAGCGGGGCTCCCGGGCCTCGGCGCGGGTGAGGGCGTGGTCTGTCATGGTTGACACCCTGGGTGCCGGCCTCGGCCTCGGGTAGCACGAGAGGGCAGCCGGACGGGCGCGGATGGACTGCCTTCCCGACGGGTGTCCCTCAGGCCACGACCGCACGTGCCGCGACGGCCGCACCGGCGTCCGCCATCACGAGGTGGGCGTTGATGTGCGCCCCGGCCATCGCGCCCGCCGCGGCCGAGGCCCCGACCTGCGCCATCGGCTCGGTGACGTTGCCGGCCACCCACACGCCCGGCACCTCGGTCGTGCCCGCCATGCCTGACACGACGCGCCGGCCCATGGCGCCGGGCAGCTCCTCCACGGGCAGGCCGAGCACCTCCAGCCCGTCCAGGCGGGGCTGGAGCGAGGTCCCCACCGCGAGGACGCGACGGTCCACCATGCCGCCGCCGGCGAGGAGGACCCCCGCGATGGCGCCGTCGGTGTCGGCGACGACCTCGGTGACCGGCTCCTCGACGACCCGCACGTCCAGCGCCTCGAGCCGGGCCCGCCCGTCGCCGTCGAGCTCGGTGCCGCGGGTGAAGTAGACGAGGTCGTCGGTGAGCTGACGGAAGAGCAGCGCCTGGTGCACGGACGCCGGCCCGACGGCGAGGATCCCGATCGGCTGGTCGCGCACCTCCCAGCCGTGGCAGTAGGGGCAGTGGACGACGCTGCGTCCCCAGTGGTCCGCCAGGCCGGGGACGTCGGGGAGCACGTCGCGTGCCCCGGTCGCCACGAGCAGGCGGCGTGCGGTGAGCTCGCGGCCGTCGGTGAGCGTGACGGTGAAGCGCGGGTCGCCGTCGGGGGACGGCTGCGCGGAGGTGGCTGCCGCGACCGTCCCGGTGACGACGGTGCCCCCGTACCCGCGCACCTCCTCGCGGCCGCGCCGGTAGAGCTCGGCGGGCGGCGTCCCGTCCAGGGCGAGCAGCCCGTGGACGGCCTCGGCGGGAGCGTTGCGCGGCGTCCCGCCGTCGATGACGACGACGGACCGGCGGGAGCGGGCGAGCATGAGCGCGCCGTTCAGCCCGGCGGCTCCACCGCCGATGACGACGACGTCGACGGTGCGGCTGGGAAGGGTGTCGGCAGACATGGGGTTCTCCTCGGTGTCGGGCCCAGGGAGGGGCGGGTGCTCCCACGCTAGGCATGGCTTGCGCACCTGGCATAGCATCATGCGTATGACGCATGACATTGGTGCTCTGGAGGGCCTCGTGCGCAAGCGCGTCCGCGCGCTACGGCTCGCGCACGGCTGGTCCCTCGACGAGCTCGCCCGGCGCGCCACCCTCAGCGCGTCGACGCTGTCCCGCATCGAGAACGGCCAGCGCCGTCTCGCGCTGGACCAGCTCGTCGCCCTGGCCCGAGCGCTGGACACGACCCTCGACCAGCTCGTCGCGAGCGACGTCGAGGACGTCGTCGTCAGTCCCGTCGTCGACCCTCACGGCTGGCGACGGTGGCCGGTACGGGCCCAGCCGGGGTTGAGCATCGTGCGCCAGCGGCTCACCGCGCCGCCCGACCCGGCCCGCGTGCGTGCCCACGCCGGCCAGGAGTGGCTCGTCGTCCTGTCCGGGACCGCCCTCCTCCTGCTCGGGGAGCGCCGCTACCGACTGGAGGAAGACCAGGCCGCCGAGTTCCCCACGATGCTCCCGCACGCGATCGGGGCCGATCGGGGACCGGTCGACATCCTCGCGATCTTCGACCGCGACGCCCGCCGGGACCACCAGCAGGCCGCCGGCGACTGAGGGCCGCGCGAGCGGTGCGCCCCGGCGCGTCTCAGCCCGTGGCAGCGGGTCCCGGCCGACGGGCGGGGCCGCGACGGGCGTGCCAGCCTGGAGCCTCACGTCCGTACAGCCAGGGGGCAGCGAGTCGGACCGTGGGGAACGGGCGTCGACCCGCGACCCCGCGCGGCGGTGCTCGAGCCCCGGAGAGGGATCAGCGATGACCGACGACGAGCAGCGCGACGAGCTCACCACCCGCCAGGGCCACCCCGTGGCCAACAACCAGCAGACCCGCACGGTGGGCTCGCGCGGCCCGGCGACCCTGGAGAACTACCAGTTCCTCGAGAAGATCTCCCACTTCGACCGGGAGCGGATCCCCGAGCGCGTGGTGCACGCCCGGGGCAAGGTCGCCTTCGGCTACTTCGAGGCCACCGGCCAGTGGGGCGACGAGCCGATCTCGAGGTACACCCGTGCCAAGCTGTTCCAGGAGGCCGGCAAGCGGACGCCGCTCGCGATCCGCTTCTCCACCGTCATCGGCGGGCGGGACTCCTCCGAGACGTCTCGCGACCCGCGCGGCTTCGCGATCAAGTTCTACACCGAGGACGGCAACTGGGACCTCGTCGGCAACAACCTCGGGGTCTTCTTCATCCGTGACGCCATCAAGTTCCCCGACGTCATCCACGCCCTCAAGCCCGACCCCGTGACCTTCCGCCAGGACCCGGCCCGCATCTTCGACTTCATGTCGCAGACGCCCGAGTCGATGCACATGCTCGTCAACCTCTTCTCCCCGCGGGGGATCCCGGCCACCTACCGCCACCAGCAGGGCTTCGGGGTCAACACCTACCGGTGGGTCAACGCCGACGGGGAGAGCGTCCTCGTCAAGTACCACTGGATGCCCCACCAGGACGTCCGCTCCCTCACCGAGGAGGACGCGGCGGCCATCCAGGCCCACGACACCGGGCACGCCTCCCTCGACCTGCACGAGGCCATCGACCGCGGTGACTACCCCAGGTGGGACCTGCTCGTGCAGATCATGTCCGACGACGAGCACCCCGAGCTGGGCTTCGACCCGCTCGACGACACCAAGGTGTGGCCCGAGAACGAGTTCCCGCCGCGGAAGGTCGGCACGATGGTGCTCGACGAGAACGTCACCGACCACCACACCCAGAACGAGCAGATCGCCTTCGGCACCGGCGTGCTCGTGGACGGCCTGGAGTTCTCCGACGACAAGATGCTCGTGGGCCGGACCTTCTCCTACTCCGACACCCAGCGCTACCGCGTGGGTCCGAACTACCTCCAGCTCCCGGTCAACTCCCCGAAGGCCCCGGTGCGCACCAACCAGCGTGACGGGCAGATGGCCTTCTACCAGGACCCCACGGGCAACCCGCACATCAACTACGAGCCCTCCCACGACGGCGGGCTGCGCGAGTCCACCATCCACGCACGCGAGGAGGAGGTCGGGCCCGAGCTGCGCGGCCGCCTCACCCGCGCCCAGCTGGAGCGCACGAACGACTACGAGCAGCCCGGTCAGCGTTTCCAGCTCATGGAGGAGTGGGAGCAGGACGACCTCGTCAAGAACTTCGTCGACAACATCGGCCAGGCCTCCCGCGGCGTCCAGGAGCGCATGGTCTGGCACCTCTTCATGTGCGACGACGAGCTCGGCCGCCGCGTGGGCGAGGGGCTGGGCATCACCGCCGACGACGTCCGTCACCTCCAGCCGCTGCCTCACCAGCGCCTGACGGAGGAGGAGCTCGAGCGGGCCCGCAACCTCGGCAGCAACGGGCCGCGTGACGTCACCGGCCTGCGGATGACGCACACCGTTCCCAACGCCCGCGGGCTGCCGACCGAGGCGTAGACGCAGCAGGGCCCGCGCTCCGAGGAGCGCGGGCCCTGCTGGTGTCAGGCGTGGTCAGCCGGAGAACGGCACCCGACGACGGAAGTCGGTGGCGACCTCGTCGAAGGTCAGCCACTCCACGCCGTCGTGGCCGGAGATGTAGTCGAAGATGCGCTCGAGCATGAGCAGCACCTGCGGCCGTCCGGAGACGTCGGGGTGGATCGTGAAGGGGAAGACGCCGTAGTCCATCTCGCGGTAGACCCAGTCGAACTGGTCCTTCCACAGCTGCTCGATGACCTGCGGGGCGACGAACCCGTGGGAGTTCGCGCTCGCCTTGACGAACATCATCGGGGGCAGGTCGTCGACGTACCAGTTCGCGGAGATCTCCACGAGGTCGACCTCACGCCCCCTGACGAGCGGCTTCATCCACTCGGCGGCGTCCTGGGAGTAGTCGACGTGCGTCCAGGTGTCACCGACCCGGGCGTAGTACGGGCTGAAGTCGTCGTAGCTCTGGGAGTTGTCGTACGAGAACCCGTTGTCGAGCAGGAGCTGAGCCGTGCGCTCGCTCATCTCCCACCACGGCGCTACGTAGCCCCGCGGCGCGCTGCCGGTGAGGTCCTTGACGAGCTCGACGGACCGCCCGAGGACGTCGGCCTCCTGCTGCGCGGTCATCGCGACCGGGTTCTCGTGGCTGTAGCCGTGGCAGCCGATCTCGAACCCGGCAGCCGCGACGTCCGCGATCTCCCGTGGGAAGGTCTCGATCGAGTGCCCGGGCACGAACCACGTGGCGGGCAGCCCGCGCTGCTCGAGCATGCGCCGCAGACGCGGCACGCCGACCTCCCCGGCGAACATGCCGCGCTGGATGTCGTTGGGTGAGTCCTGGCCGCCGTAGGAGCCGAGCCAGCCGGCCACCGCGTCGACGTGGACGCCGATGCAGACCTTGATGTCCTTGGCCATGAGTGAGTCCTTCCTGTCGTCCGTCAGCGTGCGGGGGTGCTCACGGGCTCGCCCGTCACGTCCTCCACGGGGCCGGAGGTCCGGCCGCGGAGCGCGTAGTGGAGCACGATGTGGAGGACCACGGTGATGATGAGCGCCGCGATGCCCGAGGAGAAGCCGAAGGGCAGCGGCCACGCGTACTGGAAGAGGAGACCGAGCGTCGCGCCGGCGAGGAAGGAGATGACGCCGGGCCACCGCAGCGCGGGCTGGCGGCGGTAGGACTCGGCGGTGAACTCGTTGCGGCGCAGGAGGTAGTAGTCGGCGAGGATCGGTCCGACGAGCGGGACGAAGGCGGCGCCGAGCACGGTGATGAAGTCGACGAAGAACAGCTGGTAGAAGGCGAGCGCGCCGAGCACCGTGCCGAGGACGCCGACGACGAGGACGATCTTCGTCCGCTTGACCCGCACGCCGAAGGCGTTGAGCGCCGGGCCTGTGTACAGGGAGTTGGAGTACAGCTCGGAGTTGTTCGTCGTCCACAGCGAGGTGGTCCACACGAGGACGCCGATGATGGCGAGGAGGATCCCGCGGTCGTACATCCAGTTGACGAAGTTGGAGTCGCCGGTCGACACGGCACCGATGTACCCGACGACGTTGAGGACCGGGTTGGTGAGGATGAAGCAGGCCCCGGCGCCGATGAGCACCGCACCGGCGTTCTTCGCGTAGCGCATGATGTCGGCGCCCATGATCGCGCCGGCGATCCACGCGCCGATGACGATCGTCACGCCGGAGCCGAAGCCGAGCCCGGACTGGGACGAGGCGGACTCGACCATCGCGCCCCACCCGCCGTTGTCCGCGAGCATCCCGGCGCCGACGCCGAGGGAGACGACGAGCACGAAGGGAGCGACGGGGATCGCGACCTTCTCGATCGCGGCGATGCCCCGGTAGGCGGTCCAGGTGAACAGCGCGCCGAAGGCGAGGCAGCTGAGGACGACCTCGAGGCTGACCGGGGCGACGTCGGGACGGCCCCACGACGCCGGGTCGATGACGGTGATCCCGCTCGGGTTGCCGAGCAGACCGCCCCAGATGTCGGCGATCATGCCGAGGATCGAGGCGAACCAGCCGAGGGTGAGCAGGGCCATGACGACCATCGGGACCGCGAAGCCCTTGCTCCCGTAGGAGAAGCGGGACAGCAGGGCGAGGTTGAAGCCGGTGCGCATCGCCGGGATGCCGAGCAGCACGGTGA
The DNA here is from genome assembly GCF_014837105.1 of Oceanitalea stevensii. GTDB lineage: Bacteria > Actinomycetota > Actinomycetes > Actinomycetales > Actinomycetaceae > Oceanitalea > Oceanitalea stevensii. Next base: position 69,562 of record NZ_JACSPO010000004.1, read on the forward strand.
GGGCGAAGAGGATGAGCTCACCGGTCGCGATGGTCGACATCGCGAGGCCGAAGGGCATGCCCGGGGCGCCGCCCTGTCCGGCGAGCTGGCCACCGACGACGAGGCCGGTGACGACGAAACCGAAACCGACCCAGATCATCGCGAGACCGAAGGTGCCACGACGGGCGGTCGGCGGCACCGGCTCGAGCATGTACTCCTCGTGGTCGTACCCGAGATCCTCGGGCGCCACAGCTGACTTACTCAACGCATCCTCCAAAGTTAAGCAAAGGCCACGTCACTACGTGGCAATCGCGGAGAATACTCCCTGCAGAGCGACAGGTGTGCCCGTCGTCCGCCGTCAGCGGTCGTGGTGCTCGGACTCGCCGCGCTCCGCAGCCACGGACGGCAGCAGCTGTTCCGGCAGCTCGGGGACCGGGACGAGGACGAGGTCGTCGATCTTCCAGTCGAGCTCGACGACGGCCCGGCGTGCGTCGGTGAGCTCCTCGAGCGTCGGCGTGTGCCCCTCGACGGGGACGACGAAGGACTCGACGTGGAAGACGTGGCCCTGGTCGCGGACGCGGGAGCGCGCCGTCGCCACCCAGGGCACCTCCTGGAGACGCTCGTCGATCCGCCCCACGAGCGGGTGCGGGTCGTGGCCGTCGTAGGTCTCCGCCCGCGCGTCCATGAGCGCGCTGATCGCCACGCGCATGTTGCTCACGCCGTCGTGGAGGATGCTGCCGGAGATGAAGAGGGCGGCGACGGCGTCGGCCCACCACAGTCCCAGCCCGATGCCGATGATGCCGATGATCGCGCCGGCCGCGGTCATCCAGTCGGCCTTGTTCATGTCGGCGTCGGCGTACAGGACGCGGTCGTGCAGGCTCTGCGCCAGCGGCATCTTGGCCCGGCCCAGCAGCACCGGCGGGATGCCCGTGTAGACGAGGACGGCGATCATCAACCACCCCGACCACACGACCTGCCCACCGATCTCGATGAGCCCGACCGGTGGGTGCTCGGCCTTGACGAGCCCCGAGGCGGAGTCGAAGACGAGGAAGGCGCCCATGGCGAGCAGTGCGGTCGCCGCGACGAGGTGCCCGATGCCGACCGCCCGGTGGTAGCCGTAGGGGTGCTCGGGCGTGGGGCGCTTGCGCGTGCGGTGCACGGCGAGGAGGAAGGCGATCGGCGGGATGAAGGACAGCAGGTCCTCGGCCCACGCCGCCTTCATCGCCTGCGAGCTGCCCATCGCGAGGTAGACGGCGGTGACCGCGGTGACGAGGAAGGCGATGGTCAGCCACGCCAGCCGCACCGCGCGGCGCAGGTGGACCTCCTGCTCCTCGGGGAGCTCGGTCTGCCCGAACGAGATGCTCACAGGTCCTTCTCCAGGAGGAAGCCCTCGAGCTCGACGAGGAACGCGTTCTCGCCCATGGGCGCCGCCATGACGTGCAGCTCCTTCGCGCCGTCGGGACCGGTGGTCTCGGTGTACCGGTAGGTGAGAGCGGCCTTCTCCGCCCACGGGGACCTCGCGGTGAGACCACCGATGACGAGGTCGAGCTCGCCGCGCTCGAGCTGGCCGATGAGCTCCTCCTCACCGCCCGTCGCCCACTGCACCTCCGAGTCGATCGTGCTCGCGAACTCCTCGACGAGCTCCACCTCGGTGCCGGCCGGCTCGCCGTCGGGCCCGTCCGGCAGGTCGGTCCACGGCGGACTGGGGGAGACCCCTACCCGCAGGATCCCGCCGGTCACCCGGTCCAGGGTGTCGTCAGGGTCGCTGGGGATGGTGGCCGAGCACGCAGTCAGGGCCACCAGCAGCACCAGGGTCGGGATCGTTCTCCTCACGATGTCAGTCAACCCCAGAACCTCGCGGGCGCAACCGACCCGTCTCCCTGCTCGTCGCGGCGACTCCTGGAGGGACGGGTCGTTGCCCGGGGTTGATGTTAGTCGCTAACATTTCAGCGTGGACCGATGGAGACGCACGCACGGCGCCCTGCAGCGCGCGGCGCTGGAGCTGTTCGCGGAGCAGGGCTACGACGCGACCACGGTCACCCAGATCGCCCGCCGGGCCGGGGTGAGCGAGATGAGCCTGTTCCGTCACTTCGCCACCAAGGACGCACTCGTCCTCGACGACCCCTTCGACCCGCTCATCGGGGAGGCGGTCGTGGCGCGGCCGGCCGACGAGGCTCCGATGCGGGCCGTCGTCGAGGCGGTCCGGGAGACGTTGGCCGGCCGGAGTGAGGAGGTGGTGCCCGTGCTGCGGCAGCGGCTGCGCATCGTCGCCGAGGCGCAGAGTCTGGACGGGGCGCTCGAGCGCAACAGCGCCGCGACGGCCGCCGTCATCGCCGACTCCCTCGTGTCCCGCGGTGTCGAGCGCGACGCGGCCCGGGTGGTGGCTGCCGCCGTGATCGCCGGCCTGAGTGCGGCCCTGCTCGAGTGGGCCGGCCGCGGCGACCGCCGGCTCGACCAGGCGCTCAACGAGGCGCTCGACGTGCTCGGAGGTGCATCGGCGTGCTCCGGCTCGACGACGTGAGCTGCCGGTTCGGGGACGTCCGCGGACTCGCCGGCGTCACCCTCGACGTCCCCGCGGGGCAGATCGTCGCGCTGGTCGGGATGAACGGGGCGGGCAAGACGACGCTCATGCGGCTCGCGCTCGGGATGCTGCGGCCCGAGGCGGGCACGGTGCGGCTGTTCGGCCACCCGCTCGCGACGATGCCCGTGACGCAGTGGCGCCACGTCGGTGCGTTCGTCGAGGTCCCGCTCGCCTACCCGGAGCTCACCGTCCGGGAGAACCTGCGGATCGCGGGGCTGCTGCGGGGCACCGAGCAGGCCCGCGTGGCGGAGGCGCTCGACGCGTGGCGACTCGGCCCGGTCGCCGACCGCCGCTACCGCCGCCTGTCCCTGGGGAACAAGCAGCGTGTCGGGCTCGCCGCGGCGCTCCAGCACGACCCGCGGCTCGTCATCCTCGACGAGCCGACCAACGCGCTCGACCCGGCCTCGGTCATCGTGCTGCGTGAGTACCTCGTGCGGCGTGCGCGGGACGGCGCAGCGGTCCTCGTCAGCAGTCACCACCTGGACGAGGTGGCGCGCATCGCCGACCGCATCGTCGTCGTCAACGCCGGCCGCCTCATCGGTGAGCTCGACCCCGCGGCACCCGCCCTCGAGCGGCTCTTCTTCGCCCAGGTCCTCGCGGACGACGCGCAGCGGGAGGAGCAGGCATGAGTGCGGCAGTGCGCAGCGAGGCGCTCAAGCTCGTCAGGTCACCGGTCGGCACCATCGCCACCCTCGCCCTCGTGGTGGGAACGCTCGTCCTCCTCGGCGGGATCACCGCGGCACTGGCCAGCGGGAACCCCGAGCTCACGGCCAAGGTGGGGGTGGGCGCCACCCTGGACTGGGCGGGGCTGCTCGCCTCGGCCGCCCAGATCACCTCCGCCGGTGGCCTGCTGGGCAGCGGCGTCGTCCTCGCCTGGCTGTTCGGCCGCGAGTTCACCGACGGCACGGTCGTCGCACTCTTCGCCCTGCCGGTGGGCGCGGCCGCATCGCGCTCGGCAAGCTCGCCGTGTACGCGGTCTGGCTGGTGGGCGTCAACGCCGCCCTCACCGTCGGGCTGCTCGTGCTGGGATCGGCGCTCGGCTACGGCGCGCCGTCGGCCGACACGTGGGCGGCGCTGGGGCGTCAGCTGGTCCTCGGGGTGCTGGCCGGTGCCAATGCCACGCCGGTGGCGTGGGTGGCGACGCTGACCCGCTCCCTCCTGGCCGGCGTCGGTGGTGCCATCGGCCTGGTGGTCGTCACCCAGGTGGGCGTGCTGGCAGGTGCTGGTGGGTGGCTCCCGCTCGCCGCGCCGGCGCTGTGGGCGATGAGCGGGGGCTCCGCCGTCACCGTCGTCCAGCTCGGCCTCACGCTCGCCGTGGCGCTCGCCTTCGCCGGCTGGACGGCCGCGAGCTGGCAGCGGATGCAGGTGGTCCGCTAACCGTGGTGCCCAGAGGCGCCGCGCTACGGCCCCTTCGGTGAGCCCTCCGCGAGGTCCGGGCTGCGGTCGGGCTGGTAGACGCACAGCCACAGCGCACCGGGCCGCACGGTCGCCGTGAGGGTACGGCGCGGTTCGATGACGTCGCCGTCGAGCTCGCAGGGCTGCTCCCGGTCGCTGGTGACCGTGATGCGTGAGCCCCGGAGCACCTCCATCCGGCGCACGTGGTCGCGCCGGCGCAGGACGCCCCAGGCGAGAGCCACCCAGTCGGAGAGGTGGCGGGGGCTGAGGACGGCGACGTCGAGCTGACCGTTGTCGGGCTCGGCGTCGGCGAGGAGGCGGACGCCGCCCTGCAGGCGGCCGACGTTGCCGATGACGACGGTGCGGGCGCGCCGCCGGAGGGGTGGGTCGTCGTCGACGCGGATCTCCACGCGCATCGGACGGTCACGCAGGTGCTTGAGCGCGGAGAGGACGTAGGCGGGTGAGCCGATGCGGGCCTTGAGGGTGGTCGAGGCGTCGTCGAGGAGCTTCGCGTCGAAGCCCATACCGGCCATGACGGCGAAGGCCTGGCCCTCGACCTCGCCCAGGTCGAGGAGGTGGCGGCCGCGGTCGACGGCGAGCCGGACCCCCTCGGTGGGCTCGTCAGGAAGACCGAGGTTGGCCGCCAGCAGGTTGCCGGTGCCGGCCGGCAGCACCGCGAGCGCGGTCTCCGTGCCGGCGAGGCCCTCGATGCACGAGCGGACGGTCCCGTCCCCACCGCTGACGAAGACCACGTCCGCGCCCTCGTCGACCGCCTGGCGGGCCTGTCCCGCGCCCGGGTCCTCCGGGGTCGTCTCCAGCCACATCGGGGCCGGCCAGCCCGCCTCGGCGAGGGCCGTCTCGATGGTGGTGCGCAGCTCGTCGAGGTTCTCCACCCGGACCGGGTTGACGACGACCGCCGTCCGGAGCGGGCCGCCGCGCTCGACACGCTGCCGGTCGGCGGGCTCAGCGCTGCCGCTCGGCACCTGGGTGCGCGTCGGGTCGAGCGGCTGAGCCTGGGGGGTGTGGGTCACGTCGTCAGTATGTGCGTTGACGGATGCCGGTGCCTGACGGGCAGAGGACGCCTGGGGTGGTCAGGGCCTCGTCAGCGCGGCCGGTGCTCCTCCTGGGTGCGGTCGAGCCGCTCGTCCATCCCGATGCCGACGAGGTCGTACTCGTCCGGCTCCTGGCCCGCGCGCTCGCGGATACGCCAGCGCATGAGGCAGAGCATCGCGAAGTCGGTGTCCGAGAACCGCGCTCCCTCCTCGTGGACGCGGATGCCGCGGGAGACCCAGCCCAGGGCGCGCCGGTCGTCACCGTGGTCGGCCCACACGTCGGCCATGTACTCGTAGGTCGCCGCGTCCGCCGGGCGGCTCCGGCGCAGCTCGGTGTCCAGGGCGAGCGCCTCCTCGGTGTCGCCGCGCTCGAGCCGCAGGGCCATGAGGTGGGAGCGCGGGTCCAGCTCGCTGAACCCCTCGGCCCGGGCCGCCCGGCGGTAGACGGCCTCGGCGGCCTCCGGGTCCCCGGCGAGCTCGAGCTGCTCCCCGGCCGCGGTGAGCAGCTCGCGGGGGGAGAGCTCGTCCTGCGGATGGGGGGTGTCGCCCCACTCGGCGAGCTGCTCCGCGACGCGGCGGTGGTCGGGCGTGGAGAACTCGAGCTCGTCGACGGCGTCCTCGGTGATCGGTGCGCGCATGCCCCCGAGTCTAGGGAGCGGGCTGCGCAAGGCGTGTGGAAAAGCCTGTGAGTCGCTCACTCGCCCCGGCCGTGCACGGGCCTGGCGCTCGCCGGCGGCTCCCCGACCTCCGCGACGGTGTGGCCGCTGCACGCCGCCCTGGTGACGCTGGCGCGCTCGATGCGGGACACGACGAACCACCGCATGGCGTCACGCAGCCGGCACCACCCCACGAGGTACCACTGGCCGTTCCTCGAGGCGAAGAGCACGGGCTCGACGTCTCGGGTGGTCGTGGCCCCGTCCCCCGCGGTGTAGCGGATGCGGACCGCTCGCTGCTCGGCCATCGCCTCCTCCAGCGCGGACCTGACGGCGCGTGAGGACAAGGGCGGCCCGTCGACCCAGACGCGGCCCGCCAGCTCCTGCGCCTGTGCTCGGGTCCGGGGATCGAGGACGTCGAGGACCTTCTGGATCCCGGCTGCGGCAAGGTCGGCGTAGGGGGCGTCGGGGGCGGCGGACACCGCCGCCATGAGCGCCACCGCCTGCGCCGGGGACAGGCTGACGGGCGGCAGGGACGCGCCCGCGGCCAGGCCGTAGCCGCCGCCCGGACCGGGGCGCGACCAGACGGGCACGCCGCTGGTGTCGAGGGCCGCGAGGTCCCTCTTGACCGTGCGCACGGAGACGCCGAACTCCCGTGCCAGCCGCTCGGCGGAGCAGCCCCGCGACCCGCTCCTGCGCAGCATCTCGGACACGGCGTGGAGTCGTTCGGCCCGTCTCACCGCGCGCGCCGACCCCTATTCATGACACAGATGGTGACATACCGCTGTCCGCCGCGTCTGGGAACGTCGAGGCATGACAACGACGACGACGACCAGCTCGCCCATCATCCTCATCGCCGGCCACTGGCTGGGCGCGTGGGCGTGGGAGGACGTCCTGGACCACCTGGCCACCGACCGCTCCCGCACCGTCGCCATGACGCTGCCGGGTCTCGACGCCGACGACCCGGAGCGCGCGACGAGGACGCTCGAGGACCAGGTCGCGGCGGTCCTCGACGTCCTCGCTCGCCTCGGCGCGTCCGCGGAGGAGCCCGCGACCATCGTCGCGCACAGCGGGGCCAACGGTCCCGTCAGCCTCGTCCTCGACCGCCGCCCCGAGCTCGTGCACCGGGTGGTGTGGGTCGACTCCGGTCCCGTGGCGACGGGAAGCGCCTTCGCCCCGGACCTCCCCGAGGGGCTGGAGGAGCTCCCGCTGCCGTCCCTCGACCTCCTCGCGCAGCAGGCGAGCCTCGACGGCCTCAGCGCGGAGGTGCTCGAGCGGTTCCGGGCACGCGCCGTCCCCGAGCCCGGCCCGGTGCTCCGTCAGCCGGTCGTGCTCACGAACGACGCCCGCCGCAGCGTCGAGACCACCCTGGTGTGCTGCTCGATCCCGGGCGCGCAGGTGCTCGAGCTGGCCCGCGACGGCCATGCCATGTTCGCGGAGGTCACCACCCTCGAGCACCTCGACGTCGTCGACCTCCCCACGGGGCACTGGCCCATGTGGAGCCGCCCCCGCGACCTCGCCGAGGTGATCCGCTCGGCAGCCGCTCGGACGAGCTGAGCTCAGCCCCGCTCGAGCACGCCGCGGACGAAGGCCGCCTGGCCGGCGTGCTCGAGGCAGTCGTCGACGACGCTGACGAGGCGCACCCCGAGGGTGACGGGCGGGTCCCAGGCCTCGTCGACGACGCGGTCGAGGTCCTCGTCGCGCAGCCCGCGCAGGAACGCCAGCGTCTGCTCGTGGACGGCGTCGTGGTACGCGAGGACGAGCTCGGCGTCGAAGCCGCGGACCGCGCCGACCTCCTCGGAGCTGTGCCCGTAGCCGATGCCGCTCACGGGCAGGTCGAAGCGCGCGTCCCAGCCCTCGGCGGTCCACAGCTCCTCCCGGCCGGCGACGCCGGCGACGTGGTCGTCCTGCACCCGGGTGAGGTGCCACAGCAGCCACCCGATGGAGTTCGCGTCCGGGTCCAGGCGGGCGGCGAGGGTGTCCGCGTCCAGGCCCTCCCCGGCCCGGTGGACGGCCTCCTTGACCCGCGAGTACGCGTCGAGGAGGAGCTCGGTGGCGGCGCTCACGAGGCCCCTCCGAGGAGGCCCTGCTCGGTGAGCCAGTCGGTGGCGATGGTGGCGGAGTCGAGCTGCTCGCCCACGCTGCGGGCGTTGAGCGCGATGAGCTCCTCGGTGGTGAGGGCGGCGCTCACCGGGTCGAGGACCGGCGCGAGCTCCTCGGCGCGGTCGGCCGCGACGAGCGGGACGACGTTCTGCGCGAGGATCATGCTCTCCGGGTCCTCGAGGGTGACGAAGTCGCCCGAGGCGAGGTCCGGGTCGGCGGTGTAGATGTCGCCCATCGTGATGGTGCCGTCGCGGATCGCGTCCTTGGTGAGCGGGCCGCCGCTGTCACCGATCGCGAGGAACTCCACGTCCACGCCGTAGAACTCCCGCAGCCCCTCGGGGCCGTAGGGCCGGCTCTCCAGCTCGGCGTTGCCACCGACGGTGATCTCCCCGCCGAACCCGGCGAGGTCGGTGAGACTCGTGATGCCGTTCTCCTCGGAGAACTCCGCGGTGACGTTGTAGGAGTCGGCGTCCTGCGCCTCGGCGTAGTCGAGGACGGTGAGGCCCTCGGGCAGCGCGTCCGGCAGGGCCGCGGCGACGTCCTCGGAGCTGCGTGCCTCGGTGTCGGGCACGTAGAACTGCAGGAGGTTGCCGGTGTACTCGGGCAGCACGTGCACCTCCCCGCCCTCGAGGGCCTGGAGGTAGACGTCGCGCTGACCGATCTGGAACTGGCGGGTGACGTCCACGCCCGCGTCCTCGAGCACCTGGGCGTAGATCTCGGCGACGATCTCGTTGGAGTAGTAGGCCTGGGAGCCGACGACGACGGCGGCGGCGCCGTCCGCCGTCGTCG
>NZ_JACSPO010000004.1:78123-232731 GCF_014837105.1 Oceanitalea stevensii
CCGCCCGCAACGCGCACCGCGACTCGTGCGAGAACCGCGAAGACCGCGTCGACGACGACGGCGAGGGCGACGATGGCGATCGCCCCGCCGAGCATCTCGTCGTAGCGGCGCAGCGAGATCCCGCGCTGGACGTAGATCCCCAGGCCCCCGAGCCCGACGTACGCGGCGAGCACCGCGGTGGCGACCACCTGGAGGGCCGCGCTGCGCAGCCCGCCCACGAGGAGCGGCAGCCCGAGCGGTGCCTCGACACGGGTGAGGACCTGCCACGGCGTCATGCCCATCGCCCGCGCGGACTCGGTCACCGCGCCGTCGACGTTCTCCACGCCCGCGTAGGTGCCGGCGAGCACGGAGGGCACGGCGAGGACGACGAAGACCACCGTCGCGGCGAGGACGGCGTCCCCCACCCCGACGAGCAGGGTGAGGACGGTGAGCAGGCCCAGGGAGGGCAGGGCGCGGCCCGCGCCGGCGAGCGCGACGGCGAGCTGCCGCCCGCGTCCCGTGTGGCCGACGAGGTAGCCGAGCGGGATCGCGATGACGGCCGAGACCGCGAGCGCGAGGAGCGTGTAGACGAGGTGCTCAGCGGCGCGGTCGAGGACGGTCGTGCCGGTCCACTGCTCCGGGGCCGTGAGCCAGGCCCAGGCGTCGGCGAAGAGCCTCATCCCGCGCCCCCCGCCGTGAGCTGGATCCGGCGGCCCGCCCGGGGCGGGCGGCGGTTCCACGGGAGCAGGACACGGCCGAGGAGCACGAGGAGGACGTCGAAGACGAGCGCGACGGCGACGGTCGCGAGGATCCCGGTGACGATCTCGGCGACGATCCCGCGCTGGAGGCCGTCCATGAAGAGGTACCCGAGGCTGCGCGTGCCGACGAGCACCCCGACGGTCACGAGGCTCACCGTGCTCACCGCGACGACCCGGAGCCCGGCGAGGAGCACCGGCCCGGCCAGCGGCAGGTCGACCGCCCAGAACCGGCCCCACGCGGAGTAGCCCATGGCGGTGGCCGCGGAGCGGACGGCCGGGTCGACGGCGTCCAGGGCGTCGGTGACGAAGCGGACCATGAGGGCGACGGCGTACACGGTGAGCGCGATGACGACGTTGAGCTCGGAGAGGAAGCTGATCCCGACGACCGGTGGGATGAGGACGAACAGGGCGAGGGAGGGGATCGTGTAGAGCAGGCCGACGGTGGCGAGGAGCGGGCCGCGTCCGCGTCGCCACCGCCACGCGAGCACGCCGGGCGGCAGCGCCAGGAGGAGCCCGAGGACGATCGGGACGACGCTGAGGCGGGCGTGCTGGACGGCGAGCTCGGCGACGAGCCCGGTGTTGGCGAGGAACCAGTCCATCAGCGGTCCAGCACGCCGGCGGGCCGTCCGTCGGCGTCGACGGCGAGCCGCCGCCCGTCCTGCTCGACGACGGTGAGTCGCCGTCGGCCGCGGTCGGCACCGATGAAGCTCGCGACGAAGTCCGAGGCGGGGGCCGCGAGGATCTCCGCGGGCGTGCCCTGCTGCGCGATCCGCCCGCCCTGCTCGAGGATGACGACCCGGTCCCCCAGGCGGAAGGCCTCGTCGATGTCGTGGGTGACGAAGACGACCGTCTTGGCGAGCACGCCCTGGAGGCGCAGCAGCTCGTCCTGCAGCTCGGTGCGCACGATCGGGTCGACGGCGCCGAAGGGCTCGTCCATGAGGAGGATGTTGGGGTCGGTGGCCAGCGCCCGGGCCACCCCGACGCGCTGCTGCTGCCCGCCGGAGAGCTGGCGCGGGTAGCGCTCGGCGAGGGCGCGGTCCAGGCCCACGGTGTCCATGAGCTCCAGCCCGCGCTCGCGGGCCTCACCCTTGGGCGCCCTGTTGAGCCGCAGCACGGTGATGACGTTGTCGAGGACCCGCCGGTGGGGGAGCAGCCCCGCGCTCTGCATGACGTAGCCGATGCCGCGGCGCAGCTGGACCGGGTCGCGCTCGCGGACGTCGGTGCCGTCGATCTCCACCGTCCCGGAGGTGGGCTCGACCATCCGGTTGACCATCCGCAGGACGGTCGTCTTGCCCGAGCCGGACGAGCCGACGAGCACGGTGGTCTGCCGGGCCGGGATGACGAGGTCGAGGGCGGAGACCGCCTCGGCGTCGCCGAAGCGCTTGGTCACCGCGCGGAACTCGATCATGGGACTCCTCGGACGGCTGCGGGACTGACCTGCCGAGCGTAGGGTCCCAGGACACCGTCCGACCGTCGAGAGGTGTTCGAGATGCCCGAGAGCTACGACGTCATCGTCCTCGGTGCCGGGCCGGTGGGGGAGAACGTCGCCGACCGTGCCGTCCAGGGCGGCCTCAGCGCCGTCGTCGTCGAGGACCGGCTCGTGGGCGGGGAGTGCTCCTACTGGGCCTGCATCCCGTCCAAGGCGCTGCTGCGGCCCGGCGAGGCGAGGCGCGCGGCGCTCGCCGTCGACGGGGCGCGGCAGGGCGTCACGGGCGGGCTCGACGTGTCCGCCGTGCTCGAGCGGCGGACGTCCTTCGTCAGCGGCTGGGACGACGCCGGGCAGGTGGAGTGGCTCGAGTCCGCCGGCATCGACCTCGTCCGCGGCCGCGGGCGGGTGAGCGGGACACGGCAGGTCACCGTCACCGGGCCCGACGGCGGGGAGCGCGTGCTCGTCGCGCGGCACGCCGTCGCGGTGTGCACCGGCTCCCGGCCGGTGGTCCCCGACATCCCCGGCCTTCGCGACGCTCGGCCGTGGACGAACCGCGAGGCCCTGGAGACGCAGGAGGTCCCCGAGAGCCTCCTCGTCATCGGCGGCGGCGTCGTGGCGGCCGAGCTGGCCGGCGGCTTCGCCGACCTCGGGGCCCGGGTGACGGTGCTCGTGCGCAGCACCCTGCTCTCCGGCTACGAGCCCTTCGCCGGTGAGCGCGTCGGCGCGGCGCTCGAGGAGCGCGGTGTCGACCTGCGCCTCGGTGTCTCGGCGACCTCCGTCCGGGTGGACGGGGACGAGCGCGTGGTCGAGTGCGACGACGGCAGCACCGTGCGCGTGTCGCAGGTCCTCGTCGCCACCGGGCGCGAGCCCCAGCCCGACCTCGGCCTCGAGTCCGTCGGCCTCGAGGGCGGCTGGCTGCCCGTCGACGAGACGCTGCGGGTGCTCGACGGCGAGGGCGAGCCGGTCGAGTGGCTCTACGCCGTCGGGGACGCCAACCACCGCAGCCCGCTCACCCACCAGGGCAAGTACCAGGCTCGCGCGGCCGGTGACGTCATCGCCGCGCGGGCGCACGGCCGTCCCGTCGACGACGGGCGGTGGGGGGTGCACGCCGCGACGGCGGACCACCTCGCTCCCGCGCAGGTCGTCTTCGCCGACCCGCAGGTCGCCATGGTCGGGATGACGGCCGCCGCCGCGGAGGAGGCCGGGCTCCGCGTGCGGGTGGTCGACCACGACCTCGGCGCCGTGTCGGGGGCGGCGATCCACGCCGACGGCTACACGGGGCAGGTGCGGATGGTCGTGGACGAGGAGCGGGGCGTCATCGCCGGCATGACCTTCGTGGGGGCGGAGGTGGCCGAGCTGCTGCACTCCGCGAGCATCGCCGTGGTCGGCGAGGTGCCGCTCGACCGGCTGTGGCACGCGGTGCCCGCGTTCCCGACGATGAGCGAGGTCTGGCTGCGCCTCCTCGAGTCCTACGGCCGCCCCCACCCCGCCTGACGTCCCACCCTTCCCGCGCCGAGCGCTGAGTTGTTACCCCCGCTCTTTGCGCCGAGCGCTGAGTTGTTACCCCGCTCTTGCGCCGAGCGCTGAGTTGTTACTGAGGAACAACTCAGCGCTCGGCGCCAGGAGGGGGGCGGGAGGGCGGGGAGCGGAATTTCCGCCCCGCGCCGTGCACACCGGGGCCGAGTGTGGGCAGGATCGGCGTGGGGACGACAGAAGGAGCTGAGCTGTGACCGAGCCGGACTGGGTGGAGCACGCGGTGCTGTGGCACCTGTACCCCCTGGGTTTCCTGGGTGCCGAGCCCACCCGCGCCGAGCATGCGGGGGAGGTCTCCCACCGGCTGCCGGCCCTCGTGCCGTGGCTGGACCACGCCGTCGAGCTCGGTGCCTCCGCGGTGCTCCTCGGTCCGGTCTTCGACTCCGTCACCCACGGCTACGACACCACCGACCACCTGCGCGTCGACCCGCGACTGGGTGACGAGGCCGACCTCGTCGCGCTCTTCGAGGCCGCCCACGCGCGCGGCCTGCGCGTGGTCCTCGACGGCGTCTTCAACCACGTCGGCCAGGACTTCGCGATGTTCCAGCGGGCGCTCGCGGAGGGCCCGGCCTCGCCCGCCGCGCGCTGGTTCCACCTCCGGTGGCCGGACCCCGACGCGCCCGACGGCGGCGGCACCCCCACGCACGAGGACTTCGAGGGCCACTCCGCGCTCGTCGCGCTCAACCACGCCGAGCCCGCCGTCGCCGAGTACGTCGAGCGCGTGATGACGTACTGGCTCGATCGCGGCGCGGACGGGTGGCGCCTGGACGCGGCCTACGCCGTCCCGCCGTCCTTCTGGAGGCCCGTCCTCGACCGCGTGCGCGAGCGTCACCCGCAGGCCTACGTCGTCGGGGAGGTCATCCACGGCGACTACGCGGCGATCGTCACCGAGTCGGGGATGGACGCCGTCACCCAGTACGAGCTGTGGAAGGCGGTGTGGAGCTCCCTCAACGACCGCAATGCCTGGGAGCTCGAGCACGCGCTGCGCCGCCACGCGGACTTCACCCGCGACTTCGTCCCGCAGACCTTCGTCGGCAACCACGACGTCACCCGCGTCGCCAGCCGCCTCACCGACCCGCGCCACCTCGACCACGCGCTCGCGGTCCTGTTCACCGTCCCCGGCACGCCCTCGGTCTACGCCGGGGACGAGCACGGATTCACCGGCGTCAAGGAGGACCGCGCGGGCGGCGACGACGCCGTGCGGCCGGCCTTCCCCGCCTCGCCCGTGGAGCTCAGCCCGCTCGGCCGGCCCGTCTACGAGCGCCACCAGGAGCTCGTCGGCCTGCGGCGCCGCCACCCGTGGCTGCACCGCGCCGACCTCGAGGTGCTCCACGTGTCCGACCCGCTGCTCGTCTACGTCGTCCGCGGCGGGGACGAGGCGCTCGTGGTCCTCCTCAGCACCGACGACGACGGCGTGCGCTGGGGCCTGCCCGCGGGCGTCCCGGCCGCGGGGGACGGTCCCGTCACCGTGCTCGCGGGCACCGGCACCATGGACGACGGCGGACGGACGGTCGTCCTGCCGCCGCACGGCTGGGCCGTGGTGGCCGCCGAGTAGAGCGGCCCCCGGCCCCCGCGCGCCCCCGCCGCCGCCCACCCTCTCGTCTGGGACGCACTCCCGGTCGCCTCGACGCACGTCCGGGCGCTCCCGGGAGTACCGGACGTGCGAACCAGACGCGTGAGGGCGGCTCAGCCGACCCAGGTGCGGACGAAGGCGTTGCTGAACTTGCGCTGCGGGTCGTGCAGGCGGACGACGTCGAGGAAGTCCTCGCGCCGGGGGTAGAGACCGCGCACCCGCTCGGGGTCGGCGCGGAACTCCTTGCCCCAGTGCGGGCGTCCGCCCAGCGCACCGAGCGCCTCGTCGATGACCGGCAGTGCCGCGCCCACCCGCTCGACGTCCCGCACGAGCGTGAAGTGGACCGCCACGCAGGGCTGGGCGTACATCGGGCTCATCCACGCGGTGTCGGCCGCGATCGAGCGGACCTCGCACACCTGCACGAGCCCGGCCAGCGGCTCGGCGAGCCCCGCGAGCGCCCGCAGCGCCAGCCGCGCGCTGTGCCGCGGCAGGAGGTACTCGCACTGGATCTCCGCGCCCGCGCTGGGCAGCTGGTCCGCGCGGAAGTGCGGCAGCCGGTCGCTCGCCGGGCCGGGCACGCCCTGCTGCGCCGTCGCGTTGCCCGGGTCGATGCCCGGGATCGGGTGCGCCTCCGCGGTGAGCGCGGGCCCGCCGAGCACGTCCGCGGGCGCCGGGCCCTGCGCCGTCGTCCGCTTGACCCACACGGTCTCGAACTCCTCCGTCCGCAGGGTGGTGAAGCAGCTGACCGAGTAGCCGAGGTCGCTCACCTCGTCGAAGGCGTCGGCGAGCGCCGCGAAGCCGACCGGTCCGTAGACGGTCTGGGCGACCTCGAAGGCCGGGACGGTCTCGAGCGTCACGGCGTGGACGATCCCGAGGGCGCCGAGGGAGACGGTCGCGGCGTCGAAGGCGTCGCCGTCGACCTCGCGGTCCAGGGTGCGCAGCGAGCCGTCGGCGGTGACGAGCTCGAGCCGCGTGACGGCGGCCGCGAGCACCGAGTTGCCGACACCGGAGCCGTGCGTCGCCGTCGCCACCGCGCCGGCCACCCCGATGTGCGGCAGCGAGGCGAAGTTGACGAGGGTGCGGCCACGCTCCTCGAGAAAGAGCGCGAGGTCCGCGTACCGGGTGGCCGCGGCGACGCGCACCCGGCCGGTCAGCGCGTCGAGCTCGGGCTCGGGGCCGCTCGCCTCGCCGTCGGTGAGGAGCCGCGGGTGGCGGTAGGCGAGCCGGTCGAGGCTGACGAGGAGGCCCTCGGAGTCGGCGAGGTCGTTGAAGGTGTGCCGGGTGCCGAGCACGCGCACGTGCTCGGCACCCGCGACGGCGTCGGACACCTCCGTGAGGGACGCGGGCCTCACCAGCGCGCCCGCGTAGACGTGGTTGCCTGCCCAGTTGATCGTCGTGGCCACGCCTGAGCCTCCCACGGCCGGCTCAGGCCGCACGTTCGAGCTCGAGCAGCAGCTCCTTGGCGGGCAGCCCGCCGAGGTAGCCGCCCACGCCGCCGTCGCTGCGCAGCACCCGGTGGCAGGGCACGACGATCGGCAGCGGGTTCGTCGCGCAGGCCGAGCCGACGGCGCGCACCGCCCGCGGGTTGCCGACGTGGCCGGCGACCTCGGTGTAGCTCTCGGTCTGCCCGTAGTCGATCGTCCGGAGGTACTCGAGGACGGTGCGGCGGAAGCCGCGGGAGAGCGCGAGGTCGACGTCGAGCTCGAACCGGGTCCGGGCGCGGGCGAAGTACTCCTCCAGCTGCCGGGCGGCCTCGTCGAGGAGGGCGGGGGCGTGCAGGACGCGGGGCCCCACCCGCTGGGCGAGGTCGGCGACGACCTGCTCGTGGTCCTCGAAGCCGTAGGCGACGCGGACGAGGCCGCGCGGGGTGGCGGCGAGCAGCAGCGGGCCCACGGGGGAGTCGACCGTGCGGTAGGCGACGTCCAGGACCCCCTCGCGGGCGGCGTCGTCGGCGAGGCGGGCGTGCAGGCGCTCGAGGTCGGCGGGCTCGGCGTCCGGGAACAGGGCACTCATCGGTGGTCTCCTCGGCTGGGGGCGCCGTAGCGGCGGCGCAGGGTGGTCATACCGTCGGCGGCGGCGCGGCGGGCGGCGTCGGCGGTGCCGCCGACGATCGCCGCGACCTCGGCGTAGGGCAGGCCGGCGAGGTGGTGGTAGGCCACGGCCAGGCGCTGCTTCTCGGGCAGCGCGGCGACGGCGGCCCACACCTCCGCGGCGTCCCCCGGCTCACCGCCGGGCGCCGGCCGCTCGGGCAGTGCCGGGACGGGCACCGGCCGACGCGCCCGGGCACGCAGCTGGTCGACGGCCTTGCGGTGGGCGATCGTCACGAGCCACGCCTCGAGGTTCGCCCCTGGGCCCAGGTCCGGGTAGGCGCGCAGCGCGGCGAGGAAGGTCTCCGACCACGCGTCGTCGGCGTCGTCGGGGCCGACGACGGCGCGGCACACGCGCAGCACCGTCGCGCCGTGGCGGGCCACGACGTGCTCGAAGGGCGGGTTGGTCATCATCACCCCGTAGACGCTACGGACGGGCGGAACGTGAGATCAGATCCAGGAACCGAGCCACATGCGCGCGCGCCACATGTCGTAGGACAGGGTCTGGCCGGTCCACACCGGCCAGAACCACACGAGGGCGGCGACCGCCGCGAGGCAGACGACGGCGAGCAGCACGTGCCCGAGCCGGGTGCTGCGGGCAGGCTCGGGAGCGTCGTCGTCGTCAGCCACGGCGACGGCCGTGGCGACGGGCGCGGGCGCGGTGGCGGGTCGGGTCAGCCACGAGTCGTCGGCGGGCGGCGCGGCCGGGAGGGGGCCGTCGTCGTCGTCGACGGGCACCTCGCCGGGGCGGCGGGCGGGTCCGTGGAGCGGCGGGAGCAGCCCGCCCACCCACGCGACGGCGACGACGACGGCGAGGGCGACGTACGGGGCCAGCGCGATGGCGTAGAAGGTGAAGATCGTGCGGTGGGCGTAGGCGAGCCACGGGACGTAGACGGCCGCGTAGCCGGCGAGGACCACCCAGGCGCGCCAGTCGCGGCGGGCGATCGCCATCCACAGGATCGCGACGAGCGCGAGGAGCCCGAGCCACCACACGACGGGGTTGCCGACCGAGGAGATCGCCTGGACGCAGCGGTCGGCGCCGCAGTCGCCGGGGGCGGGGCTCTCCCAGTAGAAGGAGGTGGGCCGCAGCTGGAGCAGCCACCCGGCGGGGTGGGCCTCGTAGGAGTGCTCGGAGTCGAGGCCGTTGTGGAAGTCCCAGGCGCGCAGGTGGTACTCCCACAGGGAGTTGAGCGGGTCGGGCAGCCACGAGCGCACGACGGTCCCCGTCTCGGCGATCTCGTCCGCGGCCCACGTGCGCAGGTAGGCGCCGGTGTTCGCGAACCACGACGCCCACCCGGCGACGTAGGTGAGCAGCGCGACCGGGACGAGGGCGAGGAAGGCGGGCACGCCGCCGCGGAAGACGCCCGCGCCGAACCAGAGCCGTGCCCCGACGGCGCGGCGGGCGCACAGGTCCCACACGACGACGAGGATCCCGAAGACGGCGAGCGCGTAGATCGCCGACCACTTGACCCCGCCGCCGAGCCCGAGGAGCACGCCCGCGAGGACGAGCCACCAGCGGATGCCGGTGCGCGGGCCCCACGGGTCGGACAGGCGCCCGTCCCCGCGCGCGGCGAGGTCCGCGGCCGCGGCGTGGGCGAGGCGCCGGCGGGACTGCTCCCGGTCGAGGAGCACCGCCCCGAGCGCGGCGACGACGAAGAGCCCGAGGAAGACGTCGAGCAGCCCGATGCGCGAGCCGGTGAGGTGGAGACCGTCGACGGCGAGGAGGAGCCCCGCGGCGCTGCCGAGGAGCGTGGAGCCGGTGAGCCGGCGGCCGATGCGCGCGACGATCAGCACGGTGAGCGCCCCGGCGACCGCCGCGGAGAAGCGCCAGCCCGCGCCGTTGTCCGCACCGAACAGGCGCAGCCCGATCGCGATGAGCCACTTGCCGATCTGCGGGTGGACGACGTAGTCCGGGTCCGCGGTGAGGTCGGAGAAGTCGCCCTCCCGGAAGCGGGCGTTGACGTCCTCGTTCTCCCCGTCCCACTCGCCCTCGTAGCCGAGGGTGAGCAGGGAGTAGGCCTGCTTGACGTAGTACGTCTCGTCGAACATGAGCCGTGTCGGGTGGTTGAGGTTGACCAGGCGCAGCACCGCGGCGAGGGCGGTGACGACGAGCGGGCCGAGCCAGCCCCACAGCCGGTCGGTGGGCCCGGGGCGCAGCAGGCGGGAGGCGAGGTCCGTCTCGATCTCCGCCGCGCTGCGGTGGTCCGTCCGCTCGGGCGCCGCCTCCGCGGTGGCGACCGGGCCCGGGCCGTCGGTGTCGTCATGCGGCGCTGTCACGGGGGTGAGTCTAGGTCGTGGCGGGTGGGCCACACTGGACGGATGACTGAGCCGGTCGAGGGGCCCGAGAACGACGACGCCGTGACGGACGACGACGACGCGACCTCCGCCGTCGGCGGCTCGCCCTGGCGCGGGGAGGGTGGGCAGATCGTCCTGGCCGCCACCCCGATCGGCGACGCCGGGGACGCGCCGCCACGCCTCGTGCGCGCGCTCGCCGAGGCCGACGTCGTCGCCGCCGAGGACACGCGCCGCATGCTCGCCCTGGCCAAGCGCCTGGGCGTGTGGGTGGGCGGGGAGATGCTCAGCTTCCACGAGCACAACGAGCGTGAGCGGGCCCCGCGCCTGGTGGAGGAGGCGCGCGCCGGGCGACGGGTGCTCGTCGTGTCCGACGCCGGCATGCCCTCGGTGTCCGACCCCGGCTACCGGCTCGTCGACGCCGCCGTCGCGGCGGAGGTGCCGGTGAGCGTGCTGCCCGGGCCCAGCGCCGTCCTCACGGCGCTCGCGGTCTCCGGGCTGGCGACCGACCGGTTCAGCTTCGAGGGTTTCGCCCCGCGCCGGCCGGGCGAGCGTGACCGGGTGTTCGGGGCGCTGGCGGACGAGCGCCGCACGATGGTCCTCTTCGACTCCCCGCACCGGGTGGGCGAGACGCTCGAGGCGATGGCGCGAGCGTTCGGCGCCGAGCGCCGCGCCGCCGTGTGCCGCGAGCTGACAAAGACCTTCGAGGAGGTGCGGCGCGGGACGCTCGCCGAGCTCGCCGAGTGGGCCGCCGGGGGAGTGCGGGGCGAGGTGACGGTCGTCGTGGCCGGTGCGGAGCTGCGGGAGGCACGGCTGGAGGACCACGTCGGGGACGTCGTCGCCCGGGCCGCCGCGGGCGAGCGCCTCAAGGACGCCGCCGCCGCCGTCGCCGCCGAGACCGGCCTGAGCAAGCGCGACCTCTACCAGGCCGCCCTCGACGCCCGCCAGTAACAGCTCAGCTCGCCGCACGGGGCCGGTAACAACTCAGCTCTCGCCGCGTGGGGGAGGGGGCTGCGTGGGGCGGTCACAACTCAGCTCTCGCCGCGTGGGGGAGGGGGTGCGTGGGGGCGGTAACAACTCAGCTCTCGCCGCGGGGGGGGATTGGACCGCCTCGCCGAGAGCTCACTTGTTACGCCCGAGGGACCGCACACCTGTCGCCGGCGCTGACCTCAGCGGACGATGACGACGGGGACCTTCGCCTCGCGGATGCACGACGCGGCCGTCGAGCCGACGAGCATGTCCGCGATCTTGGACCGCCCCTTGGAGCCGACGACGAGGACGTCCGCGCCGGCCGCCGCCGACACCAGGGCTCGGCCGGCCTTCGCGAACGCCGTGTACGCGTGCACGGTGACGCCGGGGTGCTCCGCGGCGGCCTTCTCGGCGCGGCCGCGGGTCTCGGCGAGCGTCGCGTCCTGCATCTCGACGATCGAGGGCGTCGTCCCGAAGGGGGCGTCGGGAGGCCGCGCCGCCGTCGGGATGCTCCACGCACGCACGACGTGCAGGTCGGTGCCGCGACGAGCCGCCTCCGCGGCGGCGTAGCGCAGGGCCTGGCCGGCGCAGGCCGAGCCGTCGTCACCCACGAGGACCCCGCCGTCGATCTCCACGGCCGTGTGGATCCCGGCCATGGTCCAGCTGTGGCGCGCGTCGTCGTCGGCCATGGCCCAACTCTACGACCGGACGGCGCGGCGGTCACGGGAATCGCGGCCGTGGAACGATGGGACCGTCCACCGCGTGTGAGGAGGCCCTATGTCCGAGCGTCGTGCCCTGCTCGTCGTCGACGTCCAGCCCACCTTCTGCGAGGGCGGTGCGCTCCCGGTGGCGGGAGGCAACGCCGTCGCCCAGGCCGTCGCCGCGTACGCCGCCGCCCACCGTGACCGGTACGCGCTCGTCGTGACGACGCAGGACTGGCACATCGACCCCGGCCGCCACTTCGCCACCCCGCCCGAGGAGCCGGACTACGTCGACACGTGGCCGCCGCACGGCGTGGCCGGGACGGCGGAGGCCGAGCTCCACCCGGCGCTCGCGGACCTCGCCCCGGACGCCTCGGTGAAGAAGGGCCAGTACGCCGCCGCGTACTCGGGCTTCGAGGGCACCGACGGTGAGGGGCGCACCCTCGCCCAGCTGCTCGACGGCGTGGACGCGGTCGACGTCGTCGGGCTCGCCGAGTCCCACTGCGTCAAGGAGACGGCGCTCGACGCCGTGCGGGCGGGCATGTCCGCGCGGGTGCTCAGCGACCTCACCGCGCCCGTCACCGCGGAGCAGGGGGAGCTCGCCCGGGCGCAGCTGCGCGAGGCGGGTGTGGAGATCACGCCCTCGCGCTGACGGGCCGCCGGCTACCCCATGCCCGTCGCCCGCAGCTGCTCGAGCTGGGACACGGCGTCGGCCCCGACACTGGGGAGCGTCCGCGTGGCGCCGTCGGTCAGGTGGATCTCGACCTTCGGGTCCTCCCACTGGCTCCGCACCGCCCGGACGTCCTCGACGGCGGCCCACGGGACGCGCCGGGTCCTGAGCCCGTCGCACACCTCGACGCCGTCGGTATCGGCGACCGTCCCCGCACGGCCGGTGACGACCATCCCGAGGGAGCTGAGCACGAGGAGAGCCCACACGACGCGGGTGGCGCCGTCGATGTCGAAGGTGAAGCTCACCGCGAAGAGCACGAGCATGACGACGAGGAAGGCCTGCCGGGCGCGGCGCTGTCTCGGGCTGAACACCCGCCACTCGACCCGCCCGTCCACTGCGACCTCCCCCGTCAGCAACGACGCGCCCATCGTCGTGCACGACCGGTTCCTGCCGCTAGTGCCGTCCGGGAACCCGTCAGCCGTCGGCGGTGGGGAACGGGACCGCGCCGGCGGGGTGCGGGGACGCGCGAGGCGGGCAACTAGGCTGGGCCCATGACGAGCATCCTCTCGGCGGTGGCCTGGCCCTACGCCAGCGGCCCCCGTCACATCGGGCACGTGGCCGGCTTCGGCGTTCCCTCCGACGTCTTCAGTCGCTACATGCGCATGGCGGGCCACGACGTCCTCATGGTGTCCGGCACCGACGAGCACGGCACCCCGATCCTCGTCGCGGCCGACGCCGCAGGCGTCTCCGCCCGGGAGCTCGCCGACCGCAACAACCGCCTCATCGTCGAGGACCTCGTCGCGCTCGGCCTGTCCTACGACCTGTTCACCCGCACGACGACGCGCAACCACTACGCCGTCGTCCAGGAGATGTTCCGCGCCGTCCACGAGAACGGCTACATGGTCGAGCAGACCACCCAGAGCGCGATCTCCCCGTCCACCGGCCGCACCCTGCCCGACCGCTACATCGAGGGCACCTGCCCCATCTGCGGCTACACCGGCGCCCGCGGCGACCAGTGCGACAACTGCGGCAACCAGCTCGACCCCACCGACCTCATCGACCCGCGCTCGCGGATCAACGGCGAGACGCCGCAGTTCGTCCAGACCCAGCACTTCTTCCTCGACCTGCCCGCGCTGGCCGAGGCGCTGGGGGAGTGGCTCGACGGGCGCGAGGCCTCGGGCACGTGGCGTCCCAACGTCATCCGCTTCTCCAAGAACATCCTCGCCGAGATCCGTCCGCGCGCGATGACCCGCGACATCGACTGGGGCATCCCGGTGCCGCTGGACGGCTGGCGCGACCAGCCCACCAAGCGGCTGTACGTGTGGTTCGACGCCGTCATCGGCTACCTGTCCGCCTCGGTCGAGTGGGCCCGCCGCAGCGGTGACCCGGACGCGTGGCGCCGCTGGTGGAACGACCCCGAGGCGCTGTCCTACTACTTCATGGGCAAGGACAACATCGTCTTCCACTCCCAGATCTGGCCCGCCGAGCTCCTCGCCCACAACGGCGAGGGCCAGCGCGGCGGCGAGCCCGGGGAGTACGGCGTCCTCAACCTGCCCACCGAGGTCGTCTCGAGCGAGTTCCTCACGATGGAGGGCAAGAAGTTCTCCTCCTCGCGCGGCGTCGTCATCTTCGTGCGCGACGTCCTCGAGCGCTACCAGCCCGACGCGCTGCGCTACTTCATCTCCGTCGCCGGGCCGGAGAACCAGGACAGCGACTTCACCTGGGCGGAGTTCGTGCGCCGCACCAACGGTGAGCTCGTCGCCGGCTGGGGCAACCTCGTCAACCGCACGGCCTCGATGATCCACAAGAACATCGGCCAGGTGCCGCCCGCCGGTGAGCTCACCGAGCCGGACCGCGCCCTGCTCGACCAGGTCGAGGCCGGCTTCGCCACGGTCGGGGACCTCATCTCCCGCCACCGCCAGCGCGCCGCGATCTCCGAGGTCATGCGCCTGGTGGGCGAGGCGAACAAGTACATCACCGACATGGAGCCCTACAAGCTCAAGGACGAGTCCCAGCAGGAGCGCCGGGCCACCATCCTCCACGTCGCCGCGCAGGCGGTGAGCGACCTCAACGTCATGCTCAGCCCCTTCCTCCCGCACAGCGCCAACACCGTCGACGCCGTCATCGGCGGCACCGGTGACGTCGCCCCGCTCCCGCGGATCGAGGAGGTCGAGGACCTCGACGGCGGGCCGGGCTACCCCGTCATCACCGGTGACTACACCGGCGTCCCCGCCTGGGGCCGGCGCCCTGTCCAGGTGGGCGCACCGGTCGCCAAGCCGGTGCCCGTCTTCACCAAGCTCGACGACTCGGTCGTCGAGGAGGAGCTCGCCCGCCTCGGCGTCGACGCGCAGTGAGCCCGCGCGAGCGCGGCTGGCCGCCGCTGCCCGAGGCGCTGCCCGCCGCCGTCGTCGACAACCACACCCACCTTCCCGTGGGAGCCGAGGAGGACCCGGGCGTGCGCGAGGGCAGCGCGCCGCTGACCCTCGCCGAGCAGCTCGAGCGGGCCGCGTCCGTGGGCGTCACCCGGATGGTCCAGGTGGGCTGCGACCTCGACACCCTCGCCGGCAGCGTCGCGCTCGCCGAGGAGCACCCCGAGGTGGTCGCCGCGCTCGCCATCCACCCCAACGAGGCGCCGCTCCACGCCGGCATCCGTGAGGTGGCCCCCGACGGTCTGGACCCCGCCGTCGCGCCCCGGCACGAGACGTCCCTGGACGACGCCGTCGCCCGGGTCGCCGAGCTCGCCCGCCACGAGCGGGTGCGGGCCATCGGGGAGACCGGTCTCGACTTCTTCCGCGGCGGCGAGCAGGCCCGGCAGGTGCAGCGGACCGCCTTCCGCCAGCACGTCGCCCTCGCCAAGGAGCTCGGTCTGGCGCTGCAGATCCACGACCGTGAGGCGCACGAGGACGTCGTCGAGATCCTTCTCGCCGACGGAGCCCCCGAGCGGACCGTCTTCCACTGCTTCTCCGGTGACGTCGGCCTGGCCCGCGCGTGCGCCGAGCACGGCTGGTACGTGTCGGTCGCCGGGCCGGTGACCTTCAAGGCCAACGACACCCTGCGGGCCGCCGTGCGCGAGGTGCCCCTCGAGCTGCTCCTCGTGGAGACCGACGCGCCCTACCTCACCCCGGCCCCCTACCGGGGTCGCCCGAACGCCCCCTACGTCCTGCCGCTCACCGTGCGGCGCCTGGCGGAGGAGACCGGCACCGACCTCGCGGAGATGTGCCACCGGCTCACGGCGAACACCGAGGCGGTCTACGGCACCTGGTAGTCGACCCCTTCAGTCACTCCAGTCACACCAGTCACAGGGGTATCTTTCCGCACAGCATGCGGATCCGCCGGCCTTTCCCATCAGGTCACGAATCGGTTACGGTCTACCGCAGGTCAGTCACCACCCGGTCCGTCCCGACGAGCCGGGTGCCCTCCCTCCAGACAGGACCATGCTGTGTCAGATGCCGTCAGGCGCGCGCGCCACCGCGAGGTGGCGACGCCCGTGAACCACGTCCGCACCGTCGCCCGGCGCGGTCTGCACGCCGCCGTCCTCGCCGTCATCGCCGGAGGCACCGTCGCCTTCGCCGGCACCACCGCGCCCGACGCCGGCGCCACCGACCCCGTCGTCATGGCCGGCGCCGCCGTCGAGCCCGTGTCGGTCGACCGGGCCGTCGCCGGCCTCGCCGCCTCGCGCTTCGAGGCCCGCACCCCGCTCGAGGGTGTGGCCGTGGAGCTCGTCATCGACGGCGAGGCGCAGCAGCTGACGACGCAGGCCGCGACCGTCGCCGAGCTCCTCACCAGCGCGGGCGTCCTCGTCGACCAGGACGACGTCGTCTCCGCGCCCCTGGCCACGCCCGTCTCCGCCGGCCTGACGGTGGAGGTGACGACGGTCGACGTCGTCGACGAGCACGTCACCGACACCGACAAGCACGAGACCGTCGAGGAGGAGGACGACTCCCTCCCGCGCGGCGAGCGCGAGGTCGTCACCGAGGGGGTCGACGGCGTCACCGCCACGACCTACCGCATCACCACGACCGGCGGTGAGGAGACGGGCCGCGAGGTCGTCGCCCGCGCCGTCGTCTCCGAGCGTGTCGACGAGGTCGTCCGGGTCGGCACCGCCGAGCCGGAGCCGGAGCCCGAGCCCGCCGTGCCGTCCTCGAGCGGCTCCTCCTCCGCCTCGGTGCCGCCCGCGGCCGCGCCGACCGGCGGCAGCCCCAAGGCGATCGCCGCCGAGATGGTCGCCGCACGCGGCTGGGGCACCGACCAGTACAGCTGCCTCGAGACGCTGTGGCAGCGTGAGTCGGGCTGGAACCACACCGCCGAGAACCCCAGCTCCGGCGCCTACGGCATCCCGCAGTCGCTGCCCGGCTCGAAGATGGCCTCGGCCGGCTCCGACTGGCGCACCAACCCCGCCACCCAGATCACCTGGGGCCTGGGCTACATCAGCGGCCGGTACGGCACCCCGTGCGGCGCCCTGGGCCACAGCAACTCCCACGGCTGGTACTGAGCCGCGGGTTAGCACGTGGTGAGTGACCTCACGTAGACCGCCACGTCACGATTCGATTACAGTCGCCTGCGGACCATCACGGTCCCGTGTTGCCGACAGGTGATGCATACAGCCGGATCAGACCCCTCCCGCGGCGCTCGAGCCGTGTCGGGCAGGCCGCCCCCGGGCGACCGGCCTCGTCTGTGCCGGGACGCGCAACCCTAGGAAGTCCGTGCTCTCTCACGACACGTCCGACCAGACCCCCTCCACCCCCGCCGACGCCGCCCCCCGGCGTCGCCGCCTCCGCGCCGTGATCGCCACGGTCGGTGCCGCCGCCCTCGTGACCGGTGGCGGCGTGGCCGTCGCCGCGGCCCACAAGACGATTGAGCTCGACGTCGACGGCGTCGAGCAGACGGTGTCCACCTTTGCCGGCTCGGTCGAGGGACTCCTCGACGAGCACGACGTCGCCGTCGGTGAGCACGACGCCGTCGGCCCGGAGCTCGACGCGACGCTCGACGACGGCATGCTGGTCGTCGTCCGCAGCGCCCGGCAGATCCGGGTGGACGTCGACGGTGAGCAGCGGGCCATGTGGACCACCGCCGAGACCACCGGCGAGGCGATCCAGTCCTTCGGCGAGGCCGGCCGGCAGATCACCGTCGCCGCCTCCCGCTCCCGCGACGGCGGCCGCGAGGCGCTCGACATGCCGCTCGTCGACGGTGCCCCGGTCGAGGTCGTCGCCGACGGCGAGACCCTCACCGTGACCCCCGAGGGGGAGGCGCACCTCGACGACGTCCTCGCGCTCGCGGGCGTGACGGTCGGCAAGCTCGACGGCGTCGTCGTCGGGACCGGTGAGGGCGGCGTCGTCCAGGTCACCGTCACCCGCGGCAGCCACGCGCTCGAGACCGACGCGCAGACCGTGCCCTTCGAGACCACCGAGCGCGAGGACGACTCGCTCTACGTCGGTGAGCGCCGGGTCGTGCAGGAGGGCGCCGAGGGGCGCCGCGTGCGTGCCAGCCTCGCCGTCCAGGTGAACGGTGAGGAGCGCGTCTCCGAGGCCAGCAACTACGTCACCGTCGTCCAGCCCGTCGACGAGGTCGTCGCCGTCGGCACCAAGGAGCGCCCGGTCGCCCCGGCGCCCGCCGCTCCCTCCCGCAGCTCGAGCAGCGGCAGCAGCAGCTCCGGCGGCTCCAGCTCCGGCGGCTCCAGCAGCAGCAGCGGCTCGAGCAGCTCCGACGAGTCCGGCTCCGGCGGCGCGCCGTCCAGCGGCGTGTGGGCCTCGCTGGCCCAGTGCGAGTCCGGCGGCAACCCGTCCATCGTGAGCAGCAACGGGCTCTACCACGGCCTCTACCAGTTCTCGGTGGGGACCTGGCAGGCCGTCGGCGGCTCCGGGCTGCCCTCGGAGGCCTCCCCGGCCGAGCAGACCAAGCGCGCGCAGATGCTCCAGGCCCGCTCGGGCTGGGGCCAGTGGCCCGCCTGCTCCGCCAAGCTCGGCCTGCGCTGACACCAGCACCACTCCCTCGCGCCGACAGCACGGCCCCTGCCCGCCCGCAGGAGCGCCGAGCTGTCGGCGCGAGGTCGTTCCCGCCTGCGGCGGCGGCCTCGCCCGCGCCCGATAGGCTCGACGCCGTGAGCCACGACCCCGCCCCCACGCCGGCCGACCCCCTGCTCGGGCCCGCCGACGTCCGCGCCCTGTCCGGCGCCCTCGGGATCCGGCCCACCAAGACCCTGGGCCAGAACTTCGTCATCGACCCCGGCACGGTCCGCAAGATCGTGCGCACCGCCGGGATCACGGCCGAGGACGTCGTCGTCGAGGTCGGCCCCGGGCTCGGCTCCCTCACCCTCGCCCTCCTCGAGACGGGGGCCCGCGTCGTCGCGATCGAGATCGACCCGGTGCTCGCCGAGGCCCTGCCCGTCACGGTGGCCGCCCGGCTGCCCGAGGCGGCCGACCGGCTGCTCGTCGTGCGGTCCGACGCCATGGACGTCACCGAGCTGCCCGCCTTCCCCGGTGAGGGCCCCGCTCAGCCCGGCGCCCTCGTGGCCAACCTGCCGTACAACGTCGCCGTCCCGGTCCTGCTCACCCTGCTCGAGCGGCTGCCCAGCCTGCGCACGGGGCTCGTCATGGTGCAGGCCGAGGTCGCCGACCGGCTGGCCGCGCCCCCCGGCTCGCGCACGTACGGCGTCCCCTCGGCCAAGGCCGCCTGGTACGCCCGCGCGCAGCGCTCGGCGACGATCGGGCGCACCGTCTTCTGGCCGGTTCCCAACGTCGACTCCGCGCTCGTCCGCATCGAGCGGCGCGACCCGCCGTCGAGCACGGCGAGCCGCGAGGAGGTCTTCGCCGTCGTCGACGCCGCCTTCAGCCAGCGCCGCAAGACGCTGCGCTCGGCCCTCGCGGCCTGGGCCGGGTCCGCCGAGCGCGCCGCGGCCGCCGTCACCGCCGCCGGGCTGGACCCGACGCTGCGCGGGGAGCGCCTCGGCATCACCGACTTCGCCCGCATCGCCGAGCACCGGGGACCGGACGCATGAACCACCCGCCCGGCGCCGTCTGCGTGCGCGCCCCCGGGAAGATCAACCTCGCCCTGCGGGTCGGTCCCCCGGACGAGGACGGCTACCACCCCCTGGCCACCGTCTTCCAGGCCGTCAGCCTCCACGAGGACGTCATCGCCTCGCCGGCCGACTCGCTGAGCCTCACGGTCGAGGGCCGCGACGCCGACCGCGTCCCGACCGACGGCTCCAACCTCGCGCTGCGTGCGGCCCGGCTGCTCCAGGAGCACACGGGCATCACCGCCGGCGCCCACCTCCACATCGTCAAGCAGGTGCCCGTGGCCGGCGGCATGGGCGGCGGCTCGGCCGACGCCGCCGCCGCGCTCCTCGCCTGCGACCAGCTGTGGGACGCCGGGCTGGACCGGGGGCAGCTCGTCGAGCTCGCCCGCCGGCTCGGCGCCGACGTGCCCTTCGCGCTCACCGGCCTCACCGCGATCGGCTCCGGCCGCGGCGACGTCCTCACCTCCGCCATGGTCGGCGGCAGCTACCACTGGGTGCTCGCCGTCCAGGACGAGGGGCTGTCCACCCCCGAGGTCTTCGCGGCCTTCGACGACGACGGCGGCACCCACGCGCCACCGCCCCACCTGGACGACGCGCTGCTCGTGGCGCTGCGGGGCGGGGACCCGCTCGAGCTCGCCCGCCACCTCACCAACGACCTCGAGGAGGTCGCCCTCGACCTGCGCCCCGAGCTCGGTGACGTCATCGCCGCGGCCGACCGCGCCGGCGCGCTGGCCGCGGTCCTGTCCGGGTCGGGCCCCACGGTCGCTGCGCTGGCCATCGACGAGCGGCACGCCCGCTCGGTGGCCGCCGTGGTCCAGGAGGCCGAGGTGGCCCGCGAGGTCCTCGTCGTCACCGGCCCCGTCCCCGGCGCCCGCGTCCTCGAGCAGGTGTCCGGCACCTAGACCTCGCGCGACGGGCGGACCGGTCCCGGGTAGGGTGGTCCGCGGCGTGCCGGGAAGTCTGGTCGGCGGGCGGTCGGTGGACCGCTCCTCACTTGCCCGACCTCACGACAGGACCTCATGCCCTCCGTCACCGCTGCCCTCCGTTCGCCCCGCGCCGGAGCGCTTCTCCTGCTGATCGCGGCCGTCCTCGGACTGCTCGCCGCCAACTCCCCCCTCGGTCCCTCGCTCAGCGAGCTCCAGGACACCTACGTCTCCGTGCCCGGCACCGCCATCAGCCTGAGCGTCGGCCACTGGATCAGCGACGGTCTGCTCGCCGTCTTCTTCTTCGTCGTCGCCATCGAGCTGCGCCACGAGCTCACCGCCGGTGAGCTCAACAGCCCGTCCAAGGCCATGCGGCCGGCCATCGCCGCGATCGGCGGCGTGGTCGTCCCGATCGCCGTCTTCCTGCTCGTCGCCGCCGGCTCGGGCCTCGAGGACGGCTGGCCCATCCCCACGGCCACCGACATCGCCTTCGCGCTCGGCATCCTCGCCGTCTTCGGCCGCGGGCTGCCCACCCGGCTGCGGGTCTTCCTCCTCGCCCTCGCGATCCTCGACGACATCATCGCGATCCTCATCATCGCCGTGTTCTTCACCACCGACCCGAGCCTCGGCCTCATCGCCGCGGCGGCGGCCGGCACGGTCGTCTTCGCGGTCCTCAGCCGGCGGCTCGGCGGCCGGGGACACGGCGTCGTCGTCCTCCTCATGGTCGTCGTCGCCCTCGTCACCTGGGGCCTCGTCGTCCTGTCCGGGGTGCACGCGACGATCGCCGGCGTGGCCCTCGGCCTCGTCATGGCGGCCCGCCCCGCCGACCGGACCCGGCACGCCCTCGAGCCCTTCTCCAACGGCGTCGTCCTGCCGGTCTTCGCCTTCTCGGCCGCGCTCGTCGTCATCCCCTCCGTCCCGCTCAGCGCGCTGTCCCCGGCGTTCTGGGGCATCGTCCTCGCGCTGCCGGTCGGCAAGATCGTCGGGATCATGCTCGGCGGCTGGCTGGGTGCCCGGTTCGTCCGGGCGGGCGGCACCACCCTCGGCGGGCAGGAGCTGCTGGCGGCGGGAGCCCTCGGTGGCATCGGCTTCACCGTCTCGCTCCTCATGAACGAGCTCGCCTACGCCGACGAGCCGGCGGTCGCGGACGAGGGCACCCTCGCGGTGCTCGTCGGCTCGGGCATCTCGATGGTCATCGCCGCCGTCGTCGTCAGCCGCCTCGCCCGTAGCTACCGGAAGCGCGAGGCGCTCACCGGGGCCTGAGGCGGAGAGGCCGCAGCGGGCACCTACCCTTGACGGGTGGCACATCTTCTCGGGGCCGAGGCCCTGCACCTGGAGTACCCGACGCGCGTCGTCTTCGACTCGGTCAGCCTCGGCGTCGACGAGGGGGACCGGATCGGGATCGTCGGTCGCAACGGTGACGGCAAGTCGAGCCTCCTCGGCATGCTCTCGGGACGCATCGAGCCAGACGGCGGACGGGTCACCCGCCGCGGCGGCGTGCGGATGGGCGTGCTCGACCAGAGCGACACCCTCGACCCGGCGCTCACCGTGGGCCACACGATCGTCGGGGACCGTCCCGAGCACGAGTGGGCAGGCGACGCCGGGGTGCGCGACGTCATCGACGGTCTCGTCTCCGACCTGCCCTGGGACGCCACCGTCGGCACGCTGAGCGGCGGCCAGCGGCGCCGCGTCGCCCTCGCCACCCTCCTCGTGGGGGAGTGGGACGTCATCGCCCTCGACGAGCCCACCAACCACCTGGACGTCGAGGGGATCAGCTGGCTCGCCGCCCACCTCAAGCGCCGCTGGTCCGCGAACGCGGGCGGCCTCCTCGTCGTCACCCACGACCGCTGGTTCCTCGACGAGGTCGCGACGATGACGTGGGAGGTCCACGACCGGGTCGTCGAGCCCTTCGAGGGTGGCTACGCGGCCTACGTCCTGCAGCGCGTGGAGCGCGACCGCCAGGCCGCCGTCATCGAGGGCAAGCGGCAGAACCTCATGCGCAAGGAGCTCGCCTGGCTGCGTCGCGGCGCCCCGGCGCGCACCTCCAAGCCGAAGTTCCGCATCGACGCCGCGAACCAGCTCATCTCGGACGTGCCGCCGCTGCGGGACCGCACCGAGCTGTCCCGCCTCGCCACCGCCCGGCTCGGCAAGGACGTCGTCGACCTCCTCGACGCCTCGGTGTCCTTCGACGGCCGGGAGGTGCTGCGTGACGTCGAGTGGCGCATCGCCCCGGGCGAGCGCACCGGCATCCTCGGCGCCAACGGCGCCGGGAAGTCCACCCTCCTCGCGCTCGTCGCCGGCACGCTCGAGCCGACCTCCGGGCGCGTCAAGCGCGGCAAGACGGTGCGGCTGGCGATGCTCGACCAGCAGTTCACCGAGCTGCAGGAGATCGCCGGTGACCGGGTCCGCGAGGTGCTCGCCCGCACCCGCACGAGCTACGTCGTCGACGGCAAGGAGATGACGCCGGCGCAGCTGCTCGAGCGGCTCGGCTTCGCCCGGGAGCACCTGTCCGCCCGGGTGGGGGAGCTGTCCGGTGGCCAGAAGCGCCGTCTCCAGCTGCTCCTCATCCTGCTCTCCGAGCCCAACGTCCTCATCCTCGACGAGCCGACCAACGACGTCGACACCGACATGCTCGCCGCGATGGAGGACCTCCTCGACTCCTGGCCGGGCACGCTCATCGTCGTCTCCCACGACCGCTACCTCCTCGAGCGGGTCACCGACCAGCAGTACGCCGTCATGGACGGGCGGATGCGCCACGTGCCGGGGGGCGTGGACGAGTACCTCGAGCTGCGCCGTCGGGAGCAGGACGGGGCCGTCTCCGCCACGACGGGGACGGCCCCCAGGGACCAGCCGCGCAGCGCCGAGCTGCGGGCCACCCGCAAGGAGATGGCCGCGGCCGAGCGGCGGATGGAGAAGCTCGCCGCCCAGGTCGAGCGGCTGCACGCAAGGATGGCCGCCCACGACCCGAACGACTACGGCGGGCTGTCCGCCCTCGGTGAGGAGCTGCGCGCCCTCGAGGCGCAGGTCGCCGAGCAGGAGGAGCGCTGGCTCGAGCTCTCCGAGCAGGTGGGGTAGCCGGCTCGAAAAAGAGCTAGGACGTGCCCGGCCGGCGTCCTAGCCTCCTTGCCTCCGACCGTTTCCGGAAGTGAGGCCGACGATGACATCCCTTGCGAACCTGGAGCAGGCCCTCCCTGGCCGGCTCCTGCGCCCCGACGCCGACGGCTTCGCCGAGCTCACCGCCCGGGAGTTCGCCGCCCTCGGTGACCCTCCCGCCGCCGTCGCGCAGGTGAGCACGACGGCCGACGTCGTCGCCGCCGTCCGCGGAGCCCGCGACGTGGGCCTCTCCGTGGCCGTCCGCAGCGGCGGCCACAGCTACGCCCACCACAGCGCCGGCCCCGGCGGCCTCGTCCTCGACGTGCGGGGCCTCGACTCCGTCTCGATCGACCCGGACGCGCTCGTCGGCCACGCCGGCGGCGGTGCCACCGCCGGTGCCTACAGCCGCGCAGCGGGTGAGCACGGGCTCGCCACCGGCTTCGGGGACACCGGGACCGTCGGTGTCGCGGGCATCGCCCTCGGCGGCGGCATCGGGTTCCTCAGCCGGCGCGACGGGCTCACGGTCGACAACGTCCTCGCCGCCGAGGTCGTGCTCGCCGACGGGAGCGTCGTCACCGCGGACGCGGAGCACCACCAGGACCTCTTCTGGGCGCTCAGGGGCGGGGGCGGCAACTTCGGCGTCGTCACGGGCCTCACCCTCCGGCTCCGGCCGACGGCCGTCACCGGCGGGATGCTCGTCCTCGAGCCGACCCCCGAGCGACTCGCCGCCGCCAACCAGGCGGTCCTCGACGCCGCCGACGGGCTCAGCGCGATGATCAACCTCCTCGTCGCGCCGCCCGCGCCGTTCCTCCCGCCGTCGCTGCACGGCAGACCGATCATGCTCGTCCTCGTGTGCTGGTCGGGCCCGGAGGCGGAGGCGGACTCCGCGCTCGCGCCCCTCCGCGCGCTGGGCGAGCCCCTCGTCGAGGACATCGGCCCCCGCGCGTACACCGACATCCTCCAGGGGCCGCCCCCGTCCCCGCAGCCGCTGCACCCGGCGATGCGCACGGGCTTCACCGACCGCCTCGACGAGCAGTGGGCCGCCACCGTCCTCGACGCGGTGACGACCGCGACGACGTTCACCGCCGTCAACCTCCGCCCCATGGGCGGGGCGATCGCCCGCGTCCCGGTGGACGCGACCGCGTTCGCGCACCGGCACCACGCCGTCATGGCCTCCGTCGCCGCGCCCACGCCGGACCTCACCGCCCTTCCCGCCGCACAGGCGTGGGCCGACGCCACGGCGAGGTCGCTCGGCCTGGTCGGCGCGGGGTACGTGAACTTCATGTCGGAGACGACGGCGGACGACGTCGCCGCGGCGTACCCCGGTGCGGTCCTCGAGCGGCTGCGGGAGGTCAAGCGGACCTACGACCCGGACAACGTCTTCCGCTACAACCACAACGTCACGCCCGCCCCGGCGGGCCCGGGCGGCTAGGAGTCCAGCGGCAGCAGGAGCCGGCGCAGGAGGCTGGTGAGCTGCTCCGCCTCGGCGGGCTCCAGCTCGGACAGCAGCTCCTGCTCGGAGTGGAGGAGGTCGGCCATCGCGGCGTCGACCGTCTCCTTGCCCCGCGGGGTGAGGCGGACGAGCACGACGCGGCGGTCCGTGGTGCCGACGGCGCGGACGACGTAGCCGTGGGCCACCATCCGGTCGATGCGGTTCGTCATCGTCCCCGAGGACACGAGCGTCTCGTTGAGCAGCCGGCCGGCCGTCAGCTCGTACGGCTCACCGGCGCGCCGCAGCGCGGACAGGACGTCGAACTCCCAGCCCTCGAGGGCGTGGTCGATGAAGACCCGGCGGCGGGCGAGGTCGAGGCGGCGCGAGAGGCGCGAGACCCGGGAGAAGACGTGCAGCGGCCGGGGGTCGAGGTCGGGGCGCTCCCGCCCCCACGCCGCAACGATGCGGTCGACCTCGTCCTGGCCCTGGAGCATGCCCCGAGATTACTCGACATCGAGATAAACGGGTGCAGGCGCAGGTCCCACGCCGCGCGCCCCCGAGCCGGAGGGGGAGAACGCGAGAGCCGGACTCCTCGCGGGGAGGAGTCCGGCTCTCGGTGACTGGGGAAGGCGTCAGCCGCGCAGGGCGTCGGTGAGCTTCATCCGGCCACCGGTGTGGAGCACGCCGCGGCGGTAGACCCGCGCCGCCAGCCACACGAGCACCGGGATCGTCACGAGGGCGATGCCGATGGACAGGAGCAGCTCCCACGTCTCGACCCCGCCGAACACGTTGCGCACCGGCATCATGAACGGGGAGAAGAACGGGATCTGGGACAGGATGCGCACCGGGGTGCTGTCGGGGTCCGACGTCACCATGAACATCGCGAGGTAGTACGGCACGAACATGAGGAACATGAGCGGCGTCGTCACGGCGCCGATCTCCTCCTGACGCGAGATGAGCGCCGCGAAGCCGCCGAAGAGCAGCGCGAACACGGCGAAGCCGAGGAAGAACCACAGGAGGACGAGGAGCATCGTCCCGCCGAGGTCGATCTCGAAGCCCTCGAGCAGCCCGGTCGCCATCGCGGGCACCGCCGCGGCGGCGCTGAGCACGACGACCTGGACGAGGCTGACGATGCCGATGCCGAGGATCTTGCCGGCGAGCAGCTCCGAGGGGCGGATCGTCGCGAGGAGGATCTCGACGACGCGCGAGGTCTTCTCCTCGACGACGCCCATCGCGATGAGCGAGCCGGAGCCGATGAGGGCGAAGAGCAGGAGGGAGATCGCGAGGACCGCGACGAGGTACTGGGGGCCGAACTGGTCGGCGTCGTCCTCCGCGTCGACGCTCGCCACCTGCGGGCCGGCCATCGCCAGGGCCTCGTTGAAGGCCTGCGGGTCCCCGCCGAGCTCGCTCACCTGGTCGGCGAGGACGTGCGCCTGGACGGCGCTCGTGACGAGGGCGAGGAGCTGCTGGTCCGCCTCGTCGTCGACGAGCATCTCCGGGCGCGCCGGGTCCCCGCCGAGGAAGGCGTCGAGGTCCTCGGTCAGCCGAGGCTCGGCCTCCTCGCGGGTCAGCTCCTCGACCTCGACCGTCGTGCCCAGGGCCGTGCCCGCGGCGGTCAGCTGGGGCTCGAGCTCGGCGACGCCGCTCTCGACGGCGACGGTGAAGTCCGCGGCGCCGTCGTCCTCACGGCCGGCGAAGTAGTCGAGGACGAGGATCCCGGCGACGATGACGACGACCATGATGGCCAGCGAGATGAGGTTCGACTTCGTGAAGAAGCGGGCCTTGACCTCACGACGCGCGACCATGCCGACGTTGGCGAGGGTGGAGTTCCGGCTGGTGCTGTCCTTGCTCATGCTGCGTCCTTCTCCTCGGTCTCGCTGACGACGCCCCGGAAGAGGTCGGCGAGCGTGGGCACGACCGGCCCGAACTCGCGGAGCTGCCCGGCGGCGGTGGCGGCGGAGAGCAGTGGCTGCTCGACACCGGCGTCGTGGCCGGTGAGCTCGACGACGACCTCCCGGCCGTCGTCGGACAGCACCCGGGCACCGGGGACCGTCTGCGCCCAGCCGGCGGCTGCGCCGTCGACGACGGCGCGCCAGCGCGCGTTCGGCGTGCGGCGCAGCTCCTCCTTCGTGCCGACGGCGACCATCTTCCCGGCGCGGACGATGCCGACGCGGTCGCACAGGCGCTCGACGAGGTCGAGCTGGTGGGAGGAGAAGATGACGGGGACGCCGGCGGCGGCCCGCTCGGACAGGACGCCGCTCATGACGTCGACGGCGACGGGGTCGAGGCCGGAGAAGGGCTCGTCGAGGACGAGGATCTCCGGGCCGTGGACGAGCGCGGCCGCGAGCTGCACCCGCTGCTGGTTGCCCAGGGACAGCTTCTCGACGTCGTCGCCGCGACGCGCCTCGACGCCCAGGCGCTCGGTCCACTGCTCCATCGCGGCGGTGGCCTGCTTCTCGCCCATGCCGTGGAGGCGGGCGAGGTAGACGAGCTGCTCACCGACCTTCATCTTCGGGTACAGCCCACGCTCCTCGGGCATGTAGCCGACGCGGCGGCGCATGTCGAGGTCGAGGGGCTGTCCCTTCCAGCGCACCTCGCCGGAGTCGGCGGCGAGCACGCCGAGGGCGATGCGCATCGCCGTCGTCTTGCCGGCACCGTTGGACCCGACGAAGCCGAAGATCTCCCCGCCGTCGACGGAGAAGGTGAGGTCGGTGAGGGCGCGCAGCGTGCCGTACGCCTTGTTGAGGTGGTCGAACTCGAGCTGTGGCATGGCCTCTTCCGTGGTCGCCGGGCGGGTTCGGGCCAGAGTCTAGGGGACGGGTCCGACGCCCCCTCGGGATTTTCAGTCCGCGGCGGAGTCGGGCAGACCGGTCAGCCGCGGGCTCTTCTCGAGGGCGGCCAGCCCGTTCCACGAGAGGTTGACGAGGTGCGCGGCGACGGTCTGCCGGTCGGGGTGGCGCGCCTCGAGCCACCACTGCCCGGTGAGCGCGATCATCCCGACGAGCATCTGGGCGTAGATGGGAGCCGTGCTCGTCGGCAGCCCACGACGGCGGAACTGCTCGGCGAGCAGGTGCTCCACCTGCGTGGCGACGTCCCCGATGAGGGAGGAGAAGGTGCCGGTGGCCTGGGCGACGGGGGAGTCGCGCACGAGGATGCGGAAGCCGTCGGTGTTGAGCTCGATGTACTCGAGCAGGGCCAGGGCCGTCCGCTCGACGATCCGCTTGGGGTGCCCGCCCGTCTCGAGCGCACCGCTCAGTGCGGCCAGCAGCTGCTGCAGCTCACGGTCGACGATGACGGCGTACACGCCCTCCTTGCCGCCGAAGTGCTCGTAGACGACGGGCTTGGAGACCTTCGCGCGGGACGCGATCTCCTCGACGCTCGTGCCCTCGAAGCCCTTCTCGGCGAAGAGCTCGCGGCTGACGTCGAGCAGCTGCTCCCGGCGCTGTCCGGCGGTCATCCGGGCGCGGGACGTGCGAGATCGGTCACTGGTCACCCACCCATCATGCCTGGCGGGTCCGACAGGCGGCCGGGCTGCCCACACGGCCTGGCACACTAGGCGCTGCGCCGCGCACGGCGCGGTCCGCCCTGGTGTAACGGCAGCACACAGGCCTTTGGTGCCTTGAGGTCCGGGTTCGAATCCTGGGGGCGGAGCGCCCGGCCACCCCGCAGGACGGGAGCCTCACCGGGGTCCGGCCGCCCGTGCGCCGGGATAGAGTGGTGAGCGCACAAAGCCCGGGGAACACCCCGAGCAGGACCCGACGAGGGAGCCGACACGCGTGAGTGCCCAGCCAGCCGCCGTCATCGTCCTTGCCGCAGGTGAGGGCACCCGGATGAGGTCCCGGACCCCCAAGGTCCTCCATCGCATCGCCGGCCGCAGCCTTCTCGGCTTCGCGCTCCGCGCCGGTGCCGAGCTCGACCCGCGGCGACTCGCCGTCGTCGTGCGCCACGAGCGGGAGACCGTCGCCGCGCACGCCGGGGAGCAGCTGCCCGGCGTCGTCGTCGTCGACCAGGACGCCGTGCCCGGGACCGGCCGCGCCGTCCAGTGCGCCCTCGGTGTCCTCGACGGCCTCGAGGAGGCCGGTGCGGCGCTCCTGTCCGGCGCCGCCGCGTCCGGCGGAGGACGCCTCGAGGGCCCCGTCGTCGTCACCGCCGGTGACGTCCCGCTCCTCGACTCCGCCACGCTGCAGCAGATGCTCGCGGCGCACGAGGCCGACGGCAACGCCGTCACCCTCCTCAGCACCCGCCTGCCCGACCCCTACGGCTACGGGCGCGTCGTGCGCGACGACAGCGGCGACGTCGTCGCGGTCGTCGAGGAGCGCGACGCCACCGCCGAGCAGCGCGAGATCGACGAGATCAACGCCTCGATCTACGTCTTCGACGCCGACGTGCTGCGCGACGCCCTCACCCGCGTCGACGACGCCAACGACCAGGGCGAGGTCTACCTCACCGACGTCGTCGCCCTCGCCCACGGCGACGGCAAGCGGGTGCGCGCGCTCGTCGTCGAGGACGAGTGGCTCGTCTCCGGCGTCAACGACCGCGCCCAGCTCGCGGCGATCGGCACCGAGCTCAACCGCCGCCTCGTCGCCGAGTGGATGCGCGCCGGCGTCACGGTCGTCGACCCCGCCACCACGTGGGTCGACGTCGACGTCCGCCTCGGCCGCGACGTCACCATCCACCCCGGCACCCAGCTGCACGGCACGACGACCGTCGACGACGGCGCGGAGATCGGTCCCGACACCACCCTGCGTGACGTCGTCGTCGGCGCGGAGGCCACCGTCGTGCGCACGCACGGCTTCAGCGCCACCGTCGGCCCGCGCGCCACGGTCGGCCCCTTCGCCTACCTGCGCCAGGACACCGTGCTGGGCGAGGGCGGCAAGATCGGCACCTTCGTCGAGACCAAGGACGCGCAGATCGGGGCCGGCTCCAAGGTCCCGCACCTGTCCTACGTCGGGGACGCGGAGATCGGGGAGGGCACGAACATCGGCGCCGCCTCCGTCTTCGTCAACTACGACGGCGTGAACAAGCACCGCTCGAAGGTCGGCAACGGTGCGCGCACCGGCTCGGACAACATGTTCGTCGCGCCGGTGACCGTCGGTGACGGCGCCTACACCGGTGCCGGCACCGTCCTCCTCAAGGACGTCCCGCCCGGCGCGCTGGCGGTCAACTCCATGACCCAGCGCAACATCGAGGGCTGGGTGCTGCGGCGCCGGCCCGGCACGCCCTCCGCGGAGGCCGCGAGCAAGGCGCTCGGGGCCGACGAGGAGCGGGAGCTCTCCCCCCAGGCACGGGCCGAGCTGGCCCGCGGCAACCACGGCACCGCCGTCCCTCGTGACGGCGACGCCCCCTCCGACACGACCGGGAGCAGCACCGAGCGATGACAGGCATCACCTCACGCGGCGAGAAGCGACTCGTCCTTGTGTCCGGACGGGCGCACCCGGCCCTGGCGAACGCCGTGGCGCGGGAGCTCGGCACCGAGCTCGTCCCCACCACCGCCTACGACTTCGCCAACGGTGAGATCTACGTCCGCTTCGAGGAGAGCGTGCGCGGCTCGGACGCCTTCGTGCTCCAGTCGCACACGGCCCCGATCAACCAGTGGCTCATGGAGCAGCTGCTCATGGTCGACGCGCTCAAGCGCGCCTCGGCCAAGCGCATCACGGTCATCGCGCCCTTCTACCCCTACGCGCGGCAGGACAAGAAGCACAAGGGCCGCGAGCCGATCTCCGCGCGGTTCATCGCCGACATGTTCAAGACCGCCGGCGCGGACCGCCTCATGTCGGTGGACCTCCACGCCGCGCAGGTGCAGGGCTTCTTCGACGGACCGGTCGACCACCTGTGGGCGATGCCGATCCTCACCGACTACGTGCGCTCGCGGGTCGACACGAGCAACGTCACGGTCGTCTCCCCGGACGCCGGCCGCATCCGGGTGGCCGAGAAGTGGGCAGAGAAGCTCGGTGGCGGGCCGCTCGCCTTCGTCCACAAGACCCGCGACATCACCCGGCCCAACCAGGCGGTGGCCAACCGCGTCGTCGGTGAGGTCGAGGGGCGCACCTGCGTGCTCGTCGACGACCTCATCGACACCGGCGGCACGATCTCCGAGGCCGTCAAGGTCGTCAAGGCGGCCGGGGCGCGCGACGTCATCGTCGCCGCCACCCACGGCGTGCTCTCCGACCCTGCCGCCCAGCGGCTGAGCGAGTGCGGCGCCCGGGAGGTCGTCATCACCGACACCCTCCCGCTGGACGCGAGCAAGCACTTCCCCCAGCTCACGGTGCTGCCCATCGCCCCGCTCCTGGCGCGCGCGATCCGCGCCGTCTTCGACGACGGCTCGGTCACCAGCCTCTTCGACGGCAACGCCTAAGGCCCCGCCCGGCGCCAGGCCGCCCGGGCGCCCGGCCCGCCCCGGCGCCCGCCGCCGGCCCGCCCCGGCGCCCGCCGCCGGACCCCGCTGCTGGAACTGATCGGCGCGGCTGACATATCAGCCGCGCCGATCAGCATCTGCAGCGCAGACGGGAGGAGGGTGCCGCACAGGTGGACGTGCGGTCGCCTCCGTCCCCAGATCGCGTCGGCGCGGCCCGTGTGAGGGGGCCTCGTGGGCCAGGGTGCGGGGATGGACCGGGAGCCGCTCGACCTCATCCCCACCCGCGACGCTGCTCTCCGCGGCGTCGACATCCGCTCGGCGAAGGCGTCCGTCGTCAGGCTGCGGCACGGCACCTACGTCGACCGTGAGGCACTGGGCGCCGCGTCACCTGCGCTGCGCTACGAGTACGTCGTCCGCGCCACGGTGGAGTCGATGCGCTCCGGAGCACCGCTTGCGCACGAGTCCGCTGCCGTCGTGCTCGAGATCCCGATCATCGGTCCGTGGCCGGACCGTACGCACGTCATGGTGAAGGCCGGCCGCGGGGGTCGGAGCAGTGCTCGGATCGTCCGTCACGGTACGCGGGAGATGCCGGACCTCGTCACCGTGGAGGGGATCGCGGTGGTACACCCAGCACGGACCGTCGTGGACCTCGCCCGCACGCGCAGCTTCGCCTCCGGGCTCGCCAGTGCGGACCACGTGCTTCGCACCGGGCTGGTGACGCGCGAGCAGCTCCTCGCCGAGGTCGAGAAGATCGGCTATCACCGGGGAGCGGGACGGGCACGGGCGGTGGTCGAGCATGCCGATGCGCGGGCGGAGTCGGTCGGGGAGTCGCTCAGCCGCGCCCAGATGATCGAGCTGCGGCTTCCCGTCCCCGTGCTGCAGCACGACGTCTACGACGCGGACGGGTTCGTCGGCCGGACCGACTTCTGGTGGCCGGAGCTCCGGCTCGTCGGGGAGTTCGACGGCAAGGTCAGGTTCGGTCGGGAGATCGCCGGTGACCTGTCGGACGCCCGGCAGGCGCTGTGGCGGGAGAAGCAGCGGGAGGACCGGCTGCGGCGTCTGGGCCTCGGCGTGGTCCGGTGGACGTGGGACGAGGCGAGCGACCGCGGACGGTACGCGCGGCTGCTGGCGCGAGCCGGACTCCATCCGGGCCGCCGGACCGAGTCCGGCCTGATCCCCGCTGCTGATCCCGCTTCCCGCTCCTGAAAAGTCAGCAGCGCGAAGCAGGATCAGCAGCGGGGAAGCGGCTGGGGGTGGCGGGGGAAGCGGCCGGGCAGTTCGGGGCGGCGGGGTGCGGTGGGGCACAGCCGGCGGCCTACCGGGCGGGTGCCGGGGTCGGGTACCATTGACAGGTTGCCTCGGCGAGGGAGTTCGGACACCGGCTCCGTGATCGACGCGGTGGCGCCTCCGGGTGCCGCGTGTCCTCCCGCGCCCAGGTGCTGCCGCCGTCCGACGCCAGACATGGAGACCCTCGTGGCCGACAACCAGACCCTCAACGCAACGATCCGCACCGAGTTCGGCAAGGGCGCCGCCCGCCGTACCCGCCGCGCGAACCTCATCCCGGCCGTCCTCTACGGGCACGGCGAGGCCCCCCAGCACCTCGCGCTCGAGTCCCACGCGACCTTCCTCGCGCTCAAGGACAACGCGAACGCGCTCCTCACCCTCGTCATCGACGGCAAGGAGCAGACCGCCCTCGCCAAGGACGTCCAGCGCGACCCGGTCCGCCGCACCATCGACCACGTCGACCTCGTCATCGTCCGCAAGGGCGAGAAGGTGACCGTCGAGGTCCCCGTCCACGTCGTCGGCGAGTCGGCCCCCGGCACGATCCACCAGGTCGAGCTGCAGCACCTCACGGTCACCGTCCCCGCCACGAGCATCCCCGAGCTCGTCGAGGTCTCCATCGAGGGCCTCGAGGACGGCGCGATCATCCGCGTCAGCGACATCCCCCGCCCCGAGGGCGCGACGATCGACGTCGACCCGGAGCACGAGGTCGTCATCGTCTCGACGCCGCGTGCGTCGGCCGACGACATCGCCGCCGACGAGGCGTCCGCCGAGGCCGGCGCCTCCGCCGGCGCGGACTCCTCCGAGGCCTGATGCCCTGAGCCCACGTCACGCCCGGACCGCCGGGCGTGACGTGGGCTCACGTCTGTGCAGGGAGAGACATGAACGACACCTGGCTCGTCGCCGGGCTCGGCAACCCCGGGCCGAAGTACGCCGGCAACCGGCACAACGTCGGTCGCATGGTCATCGACGTCCTCGCTCGCCGTACCAGCAGCTCGCTCACCAGCCACAAGGCGCGCGCGCACGTGGCCGACGCGCGCCTCGGCGTGCTCCCCGGCGGAGCCCCCGGCCCCCGGGTGGTCCTCGCCATCCCCGGCACCTACATGAACCTCTCCGGCGAGCCCGTCAGCGCGCTCCTGCGCTTCTACGACATCCCCCCGGAGCGGCTCCTCGTCGTCCACGACGAGCTCGACCTCCCGCCGAGCACGCTGCGCCTCAAGCGCGGCGGCGGCGAGGGCGGGCACAACGGCCTGCGCTCCATCTCCGCCTCGACCGGGACCAAGGACTACGTGCGCCTGCGCGTGGGCATCGGGCGCCCGCCGGGCCGGATGGACGCCGCGGACTTCGTCCTGCGTGACTTCTCCCCGGCCGAGCGGCCCGAGCTCCTCGTCACCCTGGAGGAGGCGGCGGACGCCGTCGAGCAGGTCGTCACCGAGGGGCTGGAGAAGGCGCAGCTGCGCCTCCACACCGCCTGACGGTCACTCGAAGCGGGAGGTGTCACCCGCCCCGGCTCGGGCCACCTCGGGCGCACCGCCGGTGAGGTCGACGACGGTGGTCGGCTCGACCGACGACACCGGCGCGTCGACGACGACGTCGACGAGGTGGCCGATCTCGTCGTTGACGACCCAGCCCTCCGACATCGTCTCGGCGGTGTCCGGCAGGATGAGCGTGGACGTGAGCATCGGCTCGCCGAGCTCGGAGAGGATCGCCAGCGCCACGCGGTGGTCCGGCACCCGCACGCCCACGGTGAGCTTCTTCGGCTGGAGCATCATCCGGGGCACCTCCTTCGTCGCCTTGACGATGAAGGTGTAGGGCCCGGGCGTCAGCGACTTCACCAGCCGGAAGCCGGCGTTGTCGAGGATGACGAAGGTGCCCGCCTGGGCGAGGGTCGCGCACATGAGCGTGAAGTGGTGCTTGTCGTCCAGCCGCCGGATCGTGCGGATCCGGTCGAGGGCCTCCTTGCTGCCCAGCCGCGCACCGAGCGCGTACCCGGAGTCGGTCGGGTAGGCGATGAGGCCGCCGTCGCGCAGCACCTCGGTGACCTGCGCGAGGCGGCGCGGCTGGGGGTCCTGGGGGTGAAGCTCGACGTAGCGCGCCATCGGCCCAGTGTGCCGCAGGTCGCCTCGGCCGGCAGCGGAACAGCGGACGCTCGCCGGGAGATGCGCGCCCAGCCGCCGTAGAATCGTCAGGTTCCCCCGCTCCGGACCAGGATGCGGGGCGCCTGTGCTGCCCACCTGCGAAGGACCCATGCGACTCACCGGACTCATCCCTCCGCTCCTCGCCGACCCCGCCTTCGCCCAGGCCGTCGCCGCGGCCGCGCAGGGGGGCGAGCGGGCCGTGAGCATCCCGCTCGGCGTGCGTGCCGCCCTCGTCGCCGCGATCACCGAGCGTGAGGGACGCACCGACCGGCCCGTCGTCGTCGTCACCGCCACCGGCCGGGAGGCCGACGACGCCGCGGCAGCCGTCCGCAACTTCCTCCCCGCCGACGACGTCGCGGTGCTGCCCTCGTGGGAGACCCTCCCGCACGAGCGGCTCTCCCCGCGCAGCGACACCGTCGCCCGCCGCATCGCGGTCTTCCGCCGCCTCGCGCACCCCGGCACCGGGCGCACCGGCCCGATCCGCGTCCTCATCATGCCGGTGCGGGCCCTGCTGCAGCCGGTCATCAAGGGCCTCGGTGAGCTGCAGCCGGTCGAGCTCGAGGTCGGTGACGAGCGCAGCCTCGAGGAGGTCGCCGCCGGCCTGTCCGCGGCTGCCTACTCGCGCGTCGACATGGTCGAGTCCCGCGGCCAGTTCGCCGTCCGCGGCGGCATCCTCGACGTCTTCCCGCCGGCCGAGGACCACCCGATGCGCGTGGAGTTCTGGGGCGACACCGTCGAGGAGATCCGCTGGTTCTCCGTCGCGGACCAGCGCAGCCTCGACGTCGCCGACCACGGCCTGTGGGCGCCGCCGGCCCGCGAGATGCTCCTCACCGGCGCGGTCCGCGCCCGCGCCAAGTCGCTCGTCGCGGAGATGCCCGGCGCCGCGGACATGCTCGAGCGGCTCAGCGAGGGCATCGCCGTCGAGGGCATGGAGTCCCTCGCTCCGCTCCTCGTCGACGGCCTCGAGCCCGTCCTCGACCTCGTGCCCGACGACGCCCTCGTCCTCATGTCCGAGCCCGAGCGCATCCGCCGCCGCGCGCACGACCTCGTGGCGACCACCGAGGAGTTCCTCGCCGCGGCCTGGGCCTCCGCCGCAGC
Source organism: Oceanitalea stevensii (assembly GCF_014837105.1). GTDB lineage: Bacteria > Actinomycetota > Actinomycetes > Actinomycetales > Actinomycetaceae > Oceanitalea > Oceanitalea stevensii. The sequence goes on from NZ_JACSPO010000004.1 coordinate 113,447, forward strand.
GGGCGGCACGACGCCCGTCGAGCTGCGCAGCGCCTCCTTCGCGACGCTCGAGGACACCCACGACCTCGCCCGCAGTCGCGGCCTCGGCTGGTGGGACCTCACCAGCCTCTCCGCCGAGATGCCCGACGCCCCGGACGACGACGGCGCCACGGACGAGGACACCTCCGCCGTCGCCGCCCGCGACGTCGAGCCCTACCGCGGCGACGTCCCGCGCGCCCTCGCGGACCTGCGCGCCCTCACCCGGGACGGGTGGCGGCTCCTCATCACGACCCAGGGCCCCGGCCAGGCCCGGCGCATGGTTGAGCAGCTCGCCGACGCCGACGTCCCCGCCCGCCAGGTCGAGGACGTCGTCGAGGAGCCGCCCGCCGACGTCGTCCTCGTCACGACGGCGTCGGTCCCGCGCGGCTTCGTCGCCCCGGGGCTGCGGCTCGCCGTCGTCACCGAGTCCGACCTCACCGGCCGCGCGGGCACCTCGACCCGCGACATGCGCAAGATGCCCTCGCGGCGGCGCGGCGTCGTCGACCCGCTCGCGCTGCGGCCGGGCGACTACGTCGTCCACGAGCAGCACGGCGTCGGGCGGTTCATCGAGCTCATCCAGCGCACCGTGGGCCGCGGCAAGGACGCCACCACCCGCGAGTACCTCGTCATCGAGTATGCCTCGTCCAAGCGGGGCCAGCCGGGGGACCGGCTCTTCGTCCCCACCGACTCCCTGGACCAGGTGACGAAGTACTCCGGCGGGGAGGCCCCGAGCGTCAACAAGATGGGCGGCGGTGACTGGGCCAAGACCAAGAGCCGCGCCCGCAAGGCGGTCAAGGAGATCGCGGCCGAGCTCATCCGTCTCTACGCCGCGCGCGCCTCGACCAAGGGCCACGCCTTCGCCCCGGACACGCCCTGGCAGCGCGAGCTCGAGGACGCCTTCCCCTACGTCGAGACCCCCGACCAGCTCGTCACCATCGAGGAGGTCAAGAGGGACATGGAGCGGGAGATGCCCATGGACCGCCTCCTGTCCGGCGACGTCGGCTACGGCAAGACGGAGATCGCCGTCCGGGCCGCCTTCAAGGCCGTCCAGGACGGCAAGCAGGTGGCCGTCCTCGTCCCCACGACCCTCCTCGTCCAGCAGCACTTCGACACCTTCTCCGAGCGCTACGCCGGCTTCCCCGTCGAGGTCCGCGCCCTGTCCCGCTTCCAGAGCGACGCCGAGGCCACCGCGACCCGCGACGACCTGGCCTCGGGCAAGGTCGACGTCGTCATCGGCACCCACCGCCTCCTCACCGGGGAGATCCGCTTCAAGGACCTGGGTCTGGTCATCGTCGACGAGGAGCAGCGCTTCGGCGTCGAGCACAAGGAGACGCTCAAGCAGCTGCGCACGAACGTCGACGTCCTCGCGATGAGCGCGACGCCCATCCCGCGCACCCTGGAGATGGCGATCACCGGCATCCGTGAGATGTCGACGCTCGCCACCCCGCCGGAGGAGCGCCACCCGATCCTCACCTACGTCGGCCCCTACGAGGAGAAGCAGGTGGCCGCGGCCATCCGGCGCGAGATGCTCCGCGAGGGGCAGGTCTTCTTCGTCCACAACCGCGTCTCCTCGATCCAGCGCGCCGCCTCGCGCATCTCCGAGCTCGTGCCGGAGGCGCGGGTGGCCGTCGCCCACGGGCAGATGGGCGAGCACCAGCTGGAGAAGGTCATCCAGGACTTCTGGAACAAGGAGTTCGACGTCCTCGTCTGCACGACGATCGTCGAGACCGGCCTGGACATCTCCAACGCCAACACCCTGCTCGTCGACCGCGCCGACACCTTCGGCCTGTCCCAGCTCCACCAGCTGCGCGGCCGGGTGGGCCGTGGCCGCGACCGTGCCTACGCCTACTTCCTCTACCCGCCGGAGAAGCCGCTCACCGAGACGGCGCACGACCGCCTCACGACCATCGCCTCGCACACCGAGCTCGGCGCCGGCATCCAGGTGGCGATGAAGGACCTCGAGATCCGCGGCGCGGGCAACCTCCTCGGCGGGGAGCAGTCGGGCCACATCGCCGGGGTCGGCTTCGACCTGTACATCCGGATGGTGGCCGACGCCGTCGCGGAGTTCCGTGGCGAGAAGGAGCAGGAGAAGGCCGACGTCCGCATCGAGCTGCCGGTCGACGCGCACGTGCCCCACGAGTACATCGAGCACGAGCGACTGCGCCTGGAGGCCTACGCGAAGATCTCCGCGGCCGACGACGACGCCGCCATCGACGCCGTCCGCACCGAGCTCGCCGACCGCTACGGGCCCGTCCCCGAGCAGGTCGAGCGGCTCTTCGCGGTCGCGGCGCTGCGGACGCGGGCCCGTGCGGTCGGTCTGAGCGACATCACCGCGCAGGGCAAGTACGTCCGCTTCGCGCCCGTCGAGCTGCCCGAGTCGGCTCAGCTGCGCCTCAAGCGCCTCTACCCGGGCACCGTGCTCAAGCCCGCCGTCCGCACGATCCTCGTCCCGTTCCCGATGACGGCGAAGGTCGCGGGCAAGCCGCTGCACGACGCCGCCCTGCTCGTGTGGGCGGGGGAGCTCGTCGAGGCCGTGCTCACCTCCTCGGTCGCCGCTGCCGCGCAGGTCGCCACCTCCTGAGCGAGGGGGTGGCGGCTGTCGGCGCGTGGGGCACGCGGCCGGTGCGCGGGGCGACGGCGTGGCAGCCGGGGCGATGTCAGTGGTCGGTGTGACAGTGGGAGTGACGGAAGGGGACGACATGACCACTGCTACCGCAGAGCGCACCACCACCCGGACGGCCGAGGACATCGACCGTGACGGACTCGAGGTCTACTGCCCGGAGGCTCGCGGCGCCACGCGCACCCGCCACTACTTCTGCGAGTGCTGCGGCGCCACCGACCACGACCTCCTCTGACGAGCCGTCCTGCCCCGCCGTGGCGGGGCAGGAGCGGTCCCCGGCTCCCGTACGATGGTGCGGGCCGGTGCGCCGCCGGCCGGACGAGGGAGGTAACACGGTGACATCGACGAGGCTGAGCCGCGGCATCGCCGCAGCCACCCTGCTGACCGCACTCGCGCTCGGAGGCTGCTCCGCGCACCCCGGCGCCGCCGCGGTCGTGGACGGGGAGCGCATCACCGAGGCCGAGCTCGCCCGCGCGGTCTCCGACTTCGCCGCCGTCACCGGCCAGCAGGTCGACTCGGTCGCCATGCTCGGCACCCTCGTCGTGGCTCCCGTCCTCATCGAGGTCGGCGCCGAGCACGGGGTGGGCGCCTCCGAGGACGAGGCCGTGGCCCTCCTCGACCAGCAGGCCGAGGTCTCCGGGCTCACCGCCCCCGAGGACGGCTACGGCAGCGGCGTCATCGACGTCGCCCGCATGACCCTCGTCAACCAGCGCCTCGCCGCGGCACCAGAGGGTGCGGCCGCCACGCAGGCGATCACCGAGCGCATCAGCGAGGCCGAGGTCGAGGTCAGCCCGCGCTACGGCGAGTTCGACCCGAGCGGCCAGATCGTCCCGCAGGCCCTGCCCTGGATCGCCACGACCACCCCGCCGGCCACCCCGCTCGGGTGACCGCCCGCGGGGACGCCATGGCCGCCGTCGTCGCGGCCATGGACCGGCTGCGCTCACCCGGCGGCTGCCCCTGGGACGCCGAGCAGACCCACCGCTCGCTCGCGCCGTACGCCGTCGAGGAGGCCTTCGAGCTCGCCGAGGCGGCCGAGTCCGACGACCGTGACGCCCTGCGCGGCGAGCTCGGTGACCTCCTCCTCCAGGTCCTCTTCCACGCCCGCGTCGCGGAGGAGCACCCGAGCGACCCCTTCGACCTCGACGACGTCGCCCAGGTCCTGCTCGACAAGCTCGTCCGCCGTCACCCGCACGTCTTCGCCGAGGCCGACGTCCGCTCGGCGGCCGACGTCGAGGCCGCCTGGCACGAGATCAAGAAGCGCGAGCGCACGGGGGAGGACGTCCTCGCCGGCATCCCGCTCGCCCTGCCCGCCCTCGCCCGCGCGCAGAAGGTGACCCGCCGCCTGCGCCGCGAGGGGACGGCCGACGACGCGCTGCTCTGCGGCGACTCCACCCCCGCCGTCGTCGACGAGGAGGCCGCGCTGGGACGCGAGCTCATGGGCCTGGTCCTGCGCGCCGAGGACGCCGGCGTCGACGCCGAGGCCGCCCTGCGCGCCCACCTGCGCACGCTCCAGGACGCCCGCGGGCAGGGTCCCAGCTGACGGAGGTCCCGGTCGCGCACGCGGCAGCGGGACTATCGTGGACCCGACAAGTCAGACGTCGACATGAAGGAGACATCCGTGGCCAGCATCGAGGCCGTAGGAGCACGCGAGATCCTCGACTCGCGTGGAAACCCCACCGTGGAGGTCGAGGTCGCACTGGACGACGGTACGATCGCCCGCGCCGGAGTGCCCTCGGGCGCCTCGACCGGCGCCTTCGAGGCCGTCGAGCGCCGTGACGGCGACAAGGGCCGCTACCTCGGCAAGGGCGTCCAGGACGCCGTGAACGCCGTCGTCGACGACATCGCCCCCGAGGTCCTCGGCCTCGAGGCGAGCGAGCAGCGCCTCATCGACCAGACCCTCATCGAGCTCGACGGCACCGCCAACAAGGGCAAGCTCGGCGCCAACGCCATCCTCGGCGTCTCCCTCGCCGTCGCCAGCGCCGCCGCCCAGAGCGCCGGCCTTCCCCTCTTCCGCTACGTCGGCGGCCCCAACGCGCACGTGCTGCCCGTCCCGATGATGAACATCCTCAACGGCGGCTCCCACGCGGACTCCAACGTCGACATTCAGGAGTTCATGGTCGCCCCGATCGGCGCCGCCACCTTCAAGGAGGCGCTGCGCTGGGGTGCGGAGACCTACCACTCCCTCAAGTCGGTCCTCAAGAGCCGTGGCCTGGCCACCGGCCTGGGTGACGAGGGTGGCTTCGCCCCCAACCTCGAGAGCAACCGCGCCGCCCTCGACCTCATCCTCGAGGCCATCGAGAAGGCCGGCTTCACCCCGGGCGAGGACATCGCCCTGGCCCTGGACGTCGCCGCCACCGAGTTCTTCAAGGACGGCGCCTACCAGTTCGAGGGCACGGCCACGACGCCCGAGCAGATGGTCGCCTACTACACCCAGCTGGTCGCCGACTACCCCCTCGTGTCCATCGAGGACCCGTTGAGCGAGGACGAGTGGGGCACCTGGTCCGAGCTCGTCGCCTCCATCGGCGCCCGCACCCAGATCGTCGGCGACGACCTGTTCGTCACCAACCCCGAGCGTCTGGCCAAGGGCATCGAGCTCCGCTCGGCCAACTCCCTGCTGGTCAAGCTCAACCAGATCGGCACGCTGACCGAGACCCTGGACGCCGTCTCCCTCGCCCAGCGCAACGGCTTCACCGCGATGGTCTCCCACCGCTCCGGCGAGACCGAGGACACGACGATCGCGGACCTGTCCGTGGCCGTGAACGCCGGCCAGATCAAGACCGGCGCGCCCGCCCGCGGCGAGCGCATCAACAAGTACAACCAGCTCCTGCGCATCGAGGAGGAGCTCGACGAGGCCGGCGTCTACGCCGGTCGCTCCGCCTTCCCGCGCGCCTGAGCACCAGCGCACACCGGCCGGGCCCGGGCCCCCGCGGGGGCGGGGCCGGTCCGCGTCTGCGGGGCGTGGCGTCCGACTCACGTGCCCGGGCTACCGGGCGCCGGGCCGAGCGTGAGAGACGATGGAGGCATGACAGCGCGCCGCCCCACCGGCCGTCGCGGTACCGGTGGCGCCGCGCGGCCCTCCTCCGTGCGGCCCTCGAGCGTGCGCCGTGGCGGGCCCGCGGACCCCGCCCGCCCTGCCGCGCCGAGCCGCCCCACCGGCCCCAGCCGGCCCACCGGGGCAACCCGGCCCTCCCCGGCCGCCCCGGCCGCGCGCGCCGCACGGCAGGACCCGGGCGAGGAGGCGACCAGCCCCACCATCACCCTGCGCGGCCTGGGGCTCTTCGTCGTCATCCTCGTCGCCTTCATCGTCCTGGCGCCCACCCTGCGGCACGCGGTGGAGCAGCAGGAGCAGCTGCGCCAGCTGAACGCGGACATCGTCGCCACCGAGAAGCGCAACTCCGCCCTCGAGCTCGAGCTCGAGCAGTGGCAGGACGAGACCTTCGTCCAGGCGCAGGCCCGCGACCGGCTCGGCTACGTCATGCCCGGTGAGCAGACCTTCCGCGTCGTGGACCCCGAGACCGTCCTCGGGGAGGACGCCGAGGCCGAGCCCGAGCAGTCCGGCGTGCCCGGGATGGCCGACGCCCCCTGGTACCTGGCGCTGTGGGAGTCGGTCTCGATGGCCGGCCAGGCTGTTCCGGGGGAGAAGCCGGCGCCGGCGGGCTGAGGGTTTCGTCGCCCGCGGGTCCGTGGGTGACAATCTCCCGGTGACCGACGCGCACCCCGTCTCCCCGACCGTGACGCCCGAGGACCTCGAGGTCCTGGCCGAGCAGCTCGGCCGGCTGCCCCGCGGCGTCGTCGACATCGCCGCCCGGTGCGTGTGCGGACGCCCGCTCGTCGTGCGCACCGCGCCGCGCCTGGACGACGGCACCCCCTTCCCCACGACGTTCTACCTCACGGCCCCCGGCGCCGTGCGCGCCGTAAGCACCCTCGAGGCGGAGGGCGTCATGCGCGAGATGACCGAGCGCCTGGCGCAGGACGAGGAGCTCGCCGCCGCGTACACCGCGGCCCACGAGGACTACCTCGCGCGCCGCGCCGAGCTCGGGGAGGTGCCCGAGATCGCCGGCATCTCCGCCGGCGGCATGCCCACCCGGGTCAAGTGCCTCCACGTCCTCGTCGGCCACGCCCTCGCCGCCGGCCCCGGCGTCAACCCGCTGGGGGACGAGGCGCTGGAGCTCATCCGCCCGCGCTGGCGCGCCGACCGGTGCACCTGCGGCGAGGGGAGCGAGCGATGACCCGCGTCGCCGCCATCGACTGCGGGACCAACTCGATCCGTCTCCTCATCGCCGACGTCTCCCGCCGCGGCCCGCTCGTCGAGGTCGCCCGCCAGATGGAGGTCGTGCGGCTCGGGCAGGGTGTGGACCGCACCGGCATGCTCGACCCCGCCGCGCTCTCGCGCACCCTCACCGCGGTGCGCCGCTACGCCGAGATCTGTGCCGAGCACCGGGTCGAGGCCACCCGGTTCGTCGCGACCTCCGCCACCCGCGACGCCGGCAACCGCCACACCTTCGTCGACGGCGTCCGCACGCTCCTCGGGGTGGAGCCGGAGGTCGTCAGCGGCCAGGAGGAGGCCGCGCTGTCCTTCGCCGGCGCCGCGAGCGTCATCGGCGCCGAGCAGGCGCGCCCGCTCCTCGTCGTCGACATCGGCGGTGGCTCCACCGAGCTCGTCATCGGGGACGACGTGCCCCGCGCCGGCGTCTCCCTCGACATGGGCAGCGTCCGGCTCACCGAGCGGCACCTGCGCGCCGACCCGCCCACCGGCAAGCAGGTGAAGGCCGCCCGCCAGGACGTCCGTGACGCGCTCGCCGAGGCGGCCGCCGAGGTGCCGCTCGCCGAGGTGCGCACCGTCGTCGGCGTCGCCGGCTCGGTCACCACCGTCACCGCCCACGCCCTCGGCCTGCCGGAGTACGACCGCGACCGCGTCGACGGCGCGGAGCTGCCGACCCCCGCGGTGCTGGCGTCCTGCGAGGCGCTGCTCCACGCCACCCGGGAGGAGCGGGCGGCGATGGGCTTCATGCACCCCGGGCGGGTCGACGTCATCGGCGCCGGCGCCCTCATCTGGGGCGAGGTCGTCAGCGCCGTCCAGCGCGCCACCGGCGACCTGCCGACGGTCCGCACGAGCGAGCACGACATCCTCGACGGGATCGCGCTCAGCCTGCGCTGACCTGCCCGGCGAGGGCGGATCGTCCATGATGGCGGGATGAGTCATGTCCCGCCGGGAAGCGGCTGGCCGGGTGACCGCGCCACCCCGCAGACCCCGGTGGCCCGCTCCGCGGCAGGCGTGCGCCGCCTCGCCGCGGGCAGCCGGGACCTCCTCACGCTCGACGCCCGCTCCACCGTCTGCCGCGCCTGCCCGCGCCTGGTCGAGTGGCGCGAGCACGTCGCCGACGTCAAGCGCCGCGCGTTCGCCGAGGAGACCTACTGGGGCCGGCCCGCGGCCGGCTTCGGTGACCCGGCCGCCCACCTGCTCGTCGTCGGCCTCGCGCCCGCCGCGCACGGCGCCAACCGCACCGGCCGGCTCTTCACCGGGGACCGCTCCGGTGACTGGATCTTCGCGGCGCTCCACCGCGCCGGCTATGCCAACCAGGCGACGTCCGTCGCCGCGGACGACGGCCTGGAGCTCACCGGCGCCCGCATCGTCCCGGCCGTGCGCTGCGCCCCGCCCGACAACAAGCCCACCCCCGACGAGCGGGCCGCCTGCGCCGGCTGGCTGCACCGGGAGATCACCCTCCTCGAGCCGACGACGACGGCGGTGCTCGCCCTGGGTGGGATCGCCTGGCAGGCCACCCTCTCGGCCCTCGTCGCGCTCGGCTGGCAGGTCCCGCGGCCGCGGCCGGCCTTCGGGCACGGCGCCGAGGCGGACGTGACCTCCCCGGGCGGGCGGACCGTGAGGCTCGTCGGGTCCTACCACGTGTCCCAGCAGAACACCTTCACGGGCCGGCTCACCGAGGCCATGCTCGACGACGTCCTGGCACGCTGCCGGGCGACGGGCTGACGCCGGGGCCCGCCTAGGATGTTCGGGCGTCGCCCCCATAGCCCAATCGGCAGAGGCAGCCGACTTAAAATCGGCTCAGTGCGGGTTCGAGTCCCGCTGGGGGCACCAACGTCCGGACACAGTCGTCCTTTGGTCCACGCGCAGCCGTCCTCGCGGCGGATGCTGCGCCGCGCGCATCGGCGCAGACTTGACTCACCAGCTCGGGCGGGCGGCCCGAGGAATGGAGATCACCATGGACGTGTCCGCGGTACTCGAGAGTACGCGGCAGGAGGAGCGGGACGGCACGGACAACGGCGTCCGTCCCACCACCTCCCTGCGTGAGGACTCGGTCGAGGAGTTCCTGTAGCCGGGAGCGTGAGATGCGGGACAATACCGGCCCGCACCGCGCGAACCGGACATCGCCGACCTACGATCGAATCATGACTGCCTCGACCGGAACGGCCCCTGCCAGCACGCCGCGCCCGCGCCGCACCAAGCGCATCCTCATCCTCGGTGGCGGGTACATCGGCCTCTACACCGCCCTCGGTCTGCGAAAGCGGATGAGCCGCGAGGAGGTCGAGATCGCGATCGTCGACCCGCGCTCCTACATGACCTACCAGCCCTTCCTGCCGGAGGCCGCCGCCGGCTCCCTCGAGCCCCGCCACGTCGTCGCGCCCCTGCGCCGCGAGCTGCGCGGCTGCACGCTCGTCACCGGCGCCGTCACGGAGATCCGCCACGGCGAGCGCCGCGTCGTCGTCCAGCCGGTCGAGGAGGGCGAGCCCTACGAGCTGTCCTACGACGAGCTCGTCATCGGCCTCGGCGCCGTGGCCCGCACGCTGCCGATCCCCGGCCTCGCCGACTTCGCCATCGGCTTCAAGCAGGTCGAGGAGGCCACCGCGCTGCGCAACCAGGTGCTCGGCAAGATGGACGTCGCCGCGTCCACCTGGGACCCGGAGATGCGTCGCCGCAAGCTGACCTTCGTCTTCGTCGGCGGCGGCTTCGCCGGCGTCGAGGCGCTCGGTGAGATCGAGGACATGGCCCGCGCCGCGGCCAAGAACTTCGACGGCATCCGCCGCGAGGACATGCGCTTCGTCCTCGTCGAGGGCGCCGGCCGCATCCTGCCCGAGGTCGGCGAGGAGCTCGGCGGCTACGCGCTGGAGCAGCTGCGGGCCCGCGGCATCGAGATCCACCTCAACACCTTCCTCGAGTCCTGCGTCGACGGGGACGTCAAGCTGTCCACCGGCGAGGAGTTCCAGGCGGACACCGTCGTGTGGACCGCCGGCGTCAAGGCCAACCCCGTCCTCGGCAGCTCCGACCTCCCGCTCGACGAGCGCGGCCGCGTCCGCGCGCTGCCGACCCTCCAGGTGGTCGACGACGACGGCGTGGTCGAGGGCGCGTGGGTCGCGGGCGACTGCGCCGCGGTCCCCGACCTCACGGGCGAGCACGGCGCGACGACCGGCCCCACCGCCCAGCACGCCGTGCGCCAGGCCAAGCACCTCGCGCAGAACCTCGTGCGGGCCCTGCGCGGTGAGCCGCTGGAGGACTACAAGCACAAGAACATCGGGACCGTCGCGTCCCTCGGCCTGGGCAAGGGCGTCGCGAACGTCGGCGGGCTCAAGCTCCGCGGCCCGATCGCCTGGTTCATGCACCGCAGCTACCACATGTGGGCGATGCCGACCTTCAACCGCAAGGTGCGCATCGTCCTCGACTGGACCACCGCGCTCTTCTTCCGGCGTGAGCTCGTCGCCCTGGGCTCCCTGCAGAGCCCGCGCGCGTCCTTCGTCGCGGCGGCGACCAACAACCAGAAGAAGCAGCCCTCGCCGTCCGCGGCCAAGGAGTGACCCTCCTCGGACCCCGCTGCTGAAACGGAACTGCGCGCCTGATAGATCAGGCGCGCAGTTCCGTTTCTGCAGCGAGGACGGCCGTGGTGGTCGGCCGGACGGCCGAGGTGGCCGGCCGGACGGCCGAGGTGGTCGGCCGGCCGGGCCGGCGGGGGTCAGGCGTCGCGGCGGCGCAGGAGCACGGCGGCGGCGAGCAGGGCCACGGCGACGTAGGCGAGGAAGACGCCGTAGCCGACCCACGGGTCGAGCAGCTCGGGCATGCCCGGCATCCCCGTCATGGCCTCGTCGGGGCCGCCGGCGGTGATGATCCGGTCGCCCGCCGTCGTCGGCAGGTAGGGGTAGATGTCGCGGAGCCAGTCCAGGCCGTTCATCGCGAGCTGGAGGACGGTGGGCAGGATGAGCAGGATCCCGACGACGACGGCGATCGCGCCGGCCGAGTGGCGCACGAGCGTGCCGATCGCCAGGCCGAAGAGGCCGACGGCGGCGAGGTAGAGCCCGGTGCCCCAGAACATCCGCAGGGTGTCGGGGTCGCCGAGGTCGGCCGCGCCACCGGCGTCGGCGAGCATCGGCATCGTGAGCACGTAGGCGAGGGCGATGCCGACGACGCCGACGACGAAGGACACGGCCGCGACGAGGACGGCCTTGGCCGCGAGCACCGGGAGCCGGGTGGGCACCGCGGTGAGCGAGGAGCGGATCATCCCGGTGGAGTACTCGCCGGTGACGACGAGCACCCCGAGGACCGCGATGACGAGCTGGGCCATCCCGTAGGCCGTGCCCAGCACGGTGAGCCCGTCCAGCCCGACCTCGTCGGGGGCGAAGGAGCCCTCGGACGCCACCGCACCGGCCGCGAAGGCCATGAGGAGCGCGAGCATGAGCATCGCGAGCAGCGTCAGCGCGATCGTCCAGTACGTCGAGCGCAGCGACCAGAGCTTGATCCACTCCGAGCGCAGGACACGGCCCAGGCCCACCGGCCGGACGGGGACGGTGGGGGCGGGGGCGGACGTGGGGGCGCTCATCGGGCTGCTCCTTCGGTGCGGGCGGAGGCACCGGTGCCGTGCTGCGGCTCGGAGCGGTACTCCACCTCGTCCTGGGTGAGGGTCATGTACGCGTCCTCGAGGGAGGCACGGACGGGCGTCAGCTCGTGGAGGGGGATCCCGGACGCGGCGGCGAGGTCACCGATCTCCTCGGCGGTCCGGCCGGTGACCTCCATGAGGCCCGGCTCGGCCGGACGCAGCGTGGCGCCGGCCCGGGTGAGGAGGTCGCCGAGCTCGCCGGCGCGCGGCGAGCGGACCCGGACGGTGACGCCGCGGGTGGCGTCGATGATCTCCTGCACCGGCCCGGCGGCGATGATGCGTCCGCGCCCGATGACGAGCAGCTGGTCGGCGGTCTGGGCCATCTCGCTCATGAGGTGGGAGGAGAGGAAGACCGTGCGCCCCTCGGCCGCGAGCTGGCGCACCATCGTGCGCACCCACTTGACGCCCTCGGGGTCCAGGCCGTTGACGGGCTCGTCGAGGATGAGGGTGCGCGGGTCCCCGAGCATGGCGGCGGCGATGCCCAGCCGCTGGCCCATGCCGAGGGAGAAGCCGCCCACGCGCTTGCGGGCGACCGCCTGCAGGCCGGTCATCTCGATGACCTCGTGCACCCGGGCCGTCGGGATGCCGTGCGTGGCGGCGAGGGCGCGCAGGTGCTGGTAGGCCGAGCGGCCGGTGTGGACGGCCTTGGCGTCCAGCAGCACCCCGACCTCGCGCAGCGGGGTGCGGTGCTGGGCGTACGGGCGGCCGTTGACGGTGACCGTGCCCGAGGTGGGGCGGTCCAGTCCGACGACCATGCGCATCGTCGTCGACTTCCCGGCCCCGTTCGGGCCGAGGAAGCCGGTGACGGTGCCCGGTCGCACGGTGAAGCTCACCCGGTCGACGGCGGTCTTGTCCCCGTACCGTTTGGTGAGCTCGTGGGCTTCGATCATGCGTACCTCCTTGTCCGGCCTCCACCGTAGAGGGCAGCGGGGGTGCGCCGCGACGACCCGAAGGGGGAGATCTCTGCACGGCGCCCTCCCGCTCGCGGGGGAGCAGCGCCTCCGCCACGCGCACGAGCAGGGAACACGCCAGGGCCGGCGCACGTTGTGCAGGTGCGGGCCGCCTGAGGACACCCCCATAGGATGGGCCGCTGACACACCATGGCGTCGGCACGTGCCCGCGCTGCGACCAGGAGGCACTGAGTGAGCAATCCAGTCTTCGAGAACAGCCCGTACTTCGGCGAGCGCCGGCAGCAGCGGGCGACGACCCCGAACGGCTACCCCGCGCACCCCGGCTACTCGCCGCAGGGCGGGACCACCTACCAGCAGCCGCCGATCGCTGACCCCTACCAGGCGCAGCAGCTCGAGCGGGCCTACCAGCAGCCGGCCGCCGGCCCCGCCCAGACGGGCCGGATGACCTACGACGACGTCATCATCAAGACCGGCGGGCTCCTCGCGCTCGTCGTCGCGATGGGTGCGCTCAACTGGTTCGTCCTCGGCGCCAACCCGCTCGCCACCTACGGCGGCCTCGCGATCGGTCTCGTGCTCGGCCTGGTCAACGCCTTCAAGCGGGAGCCGAGCCCGGCGCTCATCGCCGTGTACGCCGCGGCCGAGGGGCTCTTCCTCGGTGGCATCTCGATGGTCTTCGAGACCATCTACCCGGGCATCGTCCTCCAGGCCGTCCTCGCGACCGGCGCCACCTTCGTCGCCACCCTCCTGCTCTTCTCGAGCGGTGCGGTTCGCGTGACCCCGAAGCTCACCCGCTTCGTCCTCATCGCACTCGTCGGCTACGCGCTGTTCTCGCTGGTCAACCTCGGCATCATGCTCTTCGGCTCCGGTGACTCCGCCTTCGGTCTGCGCTCGAGCGTCGAGGTCATGGGGATCCCGCTCGGCGTCATCGTCGGCGTCTTCGCCGTCGGCCTGGCCGCCGTCTGCCTCATCATGGACTTCGACGCGATCAAGCGCGGTGTCGAGAACGGCGTGCCGGCGCGCTTCGCGTGGTCGGCCGCCTTCGGTCTCATCGTCACGCTCGTGTGGCTCTACCTCGAGTTCCTCCGTCTCCTCGCCATCCTCCGCGGCGGCGACTGACCCAGCCCGTCCGCGCTCCGAGAGCCGGATCCCTCCCGAGGGGTCCGGCTCTCGGCGTTCCCGGGGGCTGGCGCTAGGCTTCCGGCCGTGCCCCTCTTCGACATCGACGCCGCCGAGCTGCCCCACTACCGTCCGGAGGTCGCGGAGCCGGCCGACTTCGACGCCTTCTGGGCCCGGACACTGGCCGAGACCCGCGCCCACGACCTCGCCGTCGAGGCGGTGCCCGTGGACGCCCACCTCAGCGTCATCGAGGCCTACGACCTCACCTTCTCCGGCTTCGGCGGCCACCGCGTCAAGGGCTGGTACCTGCGGCCCGCCGGGCGCGCGGACGAGCAGCTGCCCGCCGTCGTCGAGTACATCGGCTACGGCGGCGGACGCGGCTTCGCCCACTCCCGCCTCACCTGGGCCGCCGCCGGCTACGCCTACGTCGTCATGGACACCCGTGGGCAGGGCACCGCCCCCACGAACGGCTTCGGGGCAACCCCGGACCCGGCCGGCGCGGGCGTGGCGGCCCCGGGCACGCTCACCCGCGGGATCGAGGACCCCCACGACCACTACTACCGCCGCGTCTACACCGACGGCGTGCGCGCCGTCGAGGCCGTGCGCGAGCTGCCGGGCGTGGACCCCGCACGGGTCGCCGTCACCGGCGTGAGCCAGGGCGGGGCGATCACCACCGCCGTCGCCGGGCTCGTCGACGTCGCCGCCGCGATGCCGGACGTGCCGTGGCTGTCCCACATCCGCCGCGGCGTCGAGCTCGCGCCCGCCGGCCCCTTCGCGGAGGTGCGCACCTACCTCTCCGCGCACCGGCACCGCGTCGAGGACGCCTTCCGCACGCTGTCCTACGTCGACGGCGTCAACCACGCCCGGCGTGCCCAGGCGCCCGCGCTGTACTCCGTCGCCCTCATGGACCCGGTCTGCCCGCCGTCCACCGTCTACGCCGCAGCCAACGCATGGGGCGGGGAGGTCGACATCGAGGTCTACCCCTTCAACGAGCACGAGGGCGGCACGGAGTTCCAGCGCGAGCGCCAGCTGGGCTGGCTCGCCGAGCGGCTGGGCTGAGAACGGCGAGAGCCGGGCCCACGGGGTGCCCGGCTCTCGTCGTCCCGTTGGTCAGCCGGTCGCTGCCTCGACGAGGTCGGGCTGCTTCTCGGCCCGCTTGGCCCGCTGCTTCTCCAGGCGGCGCTCGACGAGGAGGTAGAGCACCGGCACGAGCAGCAGGGTGAGCAGCGTCGAGGTGATGAGACCACCGATGACGACGAGCGCGAGCGGCTGGGAGATGAAGGCGCTCCCGCCCGTCACACCGATCGCCATCGGCGTGAGCGCGGCGATGGTGGCCGCGGCCGTCATGAGGATGGGCGCCAGCCTGTGGCGGCCACCCTCGACGATGCCCTGCTCCAGCGGCATGCCCTGCTTGCGGTACTGGTTGATGAGGTCGATGAGGACGATCGCGTTGGTGACGACGACGCCGACGAGCATGAGGGCACCGATGAGGCCCGGCACGTCGAGCGGGCTCCCGGTGACGACGAGCATCCCGACGGCGCCGGTGGCCGCGAAGGGCACCGACACGAGGAGGATTAGCGGCTGCACGAGGGAGTTGAAGGTCGCAACCATGACGAGGTAGACGATGGCGATCGACAGCGCCAGGGCCAGGCCGAGGTTGGCGAAGGCCTCCTCCTGCTCGGCGCTGACGCCGGCCACCTCGGCGGCCACGCCGTCGGGCAGCTCGAGGGAGTCGACGGCGGCCTGGAGCTCGCTCGTCACGCTGCCGAGGTCCGAGGCGGTGGACGTCGCGCTGATGGTCGCGCTGCGCAGCCCGTCGGCGCGGGTGATGGAGACCGGCTGCTCGACCTCGCGGACCTCGGCCACCTCGGAGAGGGGGACCGGGCCGAGCGGGGTGGCGAGCGGCAGCGCGGCGAGCTCCTCGCGGGTGCTCGGCGTCTCGCCGACGTCCATGACGACGTCGTTGCGCCCGTACTCGGTGTTGATCGAGGCGACCGTCGTGCCCTGGAGGGCGGTGGAGACGGTCTGCCCGATCTGCGCCTCGCTCAGCCCGAGTGCGGCGGCGGCCTCGCGGTCCACCTCGACGAGCAGCGTCGGCAGCTCGGCGGCGAGGTTGGAGGCGACGTCGGTCGTCCCCTCGATGCCCTCGACGGCCTCGAGGACGTCCGCGGCGGCGGACTCGACGTCCTCGCCGTCGGCGCCGCTCACGACGACCTCGAGGCTGCCGGAGAAGCCGGCCATGCCCGTGGCGACGGTGAGCTCGCCCGCGGTGTCGAGCTCCTCGAGGCGCGAGCGCAGCTCGTCCTCGGCGGCGACGGCGTCGGCCTCGAGGTCGAGGGTGATGGAGAAGGTCGTCTCCCCGCCGGCCCCGAAGAAGGCCATGGCGGAGTCACCGGACCCACCGGTCACCTGGTAGGTGTCGACGGTGTCGAGGCCGGCGACGACCTCCTCGACCTCCTGCGCGGCGGCGTCGGCGGCCTCGAGCGAAGTGCCCGCCGGCAGCGCCTGCGTGACGGTCAGGGTGTTCTGGCCGGTGTCGCCGATGAACTCGGTCTCGAGCTGGGTGGCCAGGCCCACCGTGCCGCCGAGGACGGCGACCGCGACGAGCACCGCGACCCACGGCCGGGCGAGGGCCGCGCGCAGGGTCCCGACGTAGGTGCGCTGGAGGGCGCCGGAGCGCTCCTTCTCCTCGGCGGCCGCCCGCACGGCGTCGTGGTCCTCCCCGGGCCTGGGGCCGCGGACGAACCAGTACGCGAGCACCGGGACGATCGTCAGCGCGACGAAGAGCGAGGCGAGCAGCGCCAGGGCCGCGGTGAAGGCGAAGGGCCGGAACAGCTCACCGACCATGCCGCCGACGAGACCGATCGGGACGAACACGGCGGCGGTCGCGATCGTCGCCGAGGTGATGGCCCCGGCGACCTCCCGCACGGCGTCGAGGATGGCCTCCCGGCGCGGCTTGCCGTAGGACAGGTGCCGGTTGATGTTCTCGATGACGACGATGGAGTCGTCGACGACGCGCCCGACCGACACCGTGAGGGCGGCGAGCGTGAAGAGGTTGAGCGTGTAGCCGACCGTCCGCAGGCCGATGAGGGCGACGATGAGCGACAGCGGGATGGACAGGGCGGTCACGCCGGTGGGCCGCCACTTGCGCAGGAAGAGCAGGATGACGACGACGGCGAAGACGAGCCCGAGGAGCCCCTCGGTGGCGAGGTCCTTGATCGAGTCCTGGATGAAGGGCGCCTGGTCGAAGACGACGGTGATCTCGGTGCCCTCGCCGAGGGCCGCCTCGAACTCGGGCAGGAGGTCCTGGACCTCCTGGGAGACGTCGACGGTGTTGCCGTCGGGGGTCTTGGTGACGGCCAGGCCGAAGCTCGGGTCGCCGTCGGTGCGGTTGAAGGAGGTGGCCTCGGCGCGCTCGGCGCTCACCTCGGCGACGTCGCCGACGAGGACGGGACCGGCCTCGGTGGGGACGGGCAGCGCCGCGACGTCCTCGGCCGAGGTGAGGCGGGCGCCGGTCTCCACGGACAGGGTCCGGTCGTCCTCGGTGATCGTGCCGCCCGGCACGACGGCGCCGTTGGCGCGCAGCGCGTCGGCGATCGCGGTCGGGTCGACCCCGGCCTCCGCGAGGGCGGCGAGGTCGACGTCGATGCGGACGAAGCGGTCCTGGACGCCGCTGAGCTGGACGTCGCGCACACCCTCGAGGCGCTCGAGCTCGGGGACGACGACGGTGCGCAGCACCTCGGCGGCCTGCTCCTGGTCCCCGCTCGTCGCGGCGGCGAGCTGGATGACCGGGAGGTCGTCGATCCCGCCGCTGATGACCTGGGTGTCGGCCGACTCCGGGAGGACCGGCTCGAGCCGCGTGATCGCCGCCTGGAACTCCTGCTGGGCGTTGGTGACGTCGGTGCCGTAGGCGAGCTCGAGGAGGACGACGGAGGAGCCGGCGCTCGACGTCGACGTCGTGCCCTCCAGCCCGGCGACGACGCCCGCGGCCTGCTCGACGACGTCACTCACCTGCTGCTCGACGACCTCCGGCGAGGCGCCCGGGTAGGTCGTGACCGCGCCGACGACCGGCAGGTCCAGGGGCGGGATGAGCTCCTGCTTGAGCGTCGTCGTCGCCCACAGCCCGCCGAGGACGGCGAGCACCGTGGCGAGGGCGACGAGGGCGCGGTTGGCAAGGCTGAACCGGGCGAGTGACGACACGAGGTCTCCGTCTGACGGCGTGGAGTAAAGTAGTGGGCAAGCCTAATTGTTAGGTAAACCCTAAGTAAGGTAACACGGTGGACGAGCAACGCCCGAGTGAGCATCATCGCCTCATCGACGAGGTGCGGGCGACCGGTGAGATGGTCGCCAAGTTCTTCGTCCACGAGCAGCTGGGCCCGATCGTGGGCTCGACGCTCACCATGCAGCAGCTCAGGCTCGTCGCCCTCCTCGCGAGCCACGGGTCGCTGGGCGGACACGAGCTCGCCCGGCACCTCGACGTCTCGATGCCCACGGTCTCCGGCATCGTCGACCGGCTCGTCGAGCGGGGCATGGTCGAGCGCCGCGAGGACCCCACCGACCGGCGCGTGCGGCTCACGGCGCTGAGCCCCGCGGGGCAGGCCTTCGTCGCCGAGCACGACGCCGCCGGGTGGCGGGTGGGCATGGAGATCCTCGAGACCCTCGACCCGGAGGACCTGCGGGCACTCGCGCGCGGCCTGGGGGCCATGTGGGCGGCCGTCGAGGCCAAGGTGGCCCGCGAGGGCGGCTGCCTGCCGGACGACTGCGCGGGCGGGCCGCGGCTCGCCCCGTAGGCTGGTGGGATGAGCGCAAACCTTCCCATCGCGTCCGGATCCTTCGGCGACGAGCCGACCCTCACCTTCCCGGGCACCCCGGCGCCCGACGGCCTGCAGGTGGCCGTCCTCGAGGCCGGCGACGGCGCGGCCGTCGAGCCGGGCGACACCATCGTCGTCAACTACCACGGTCAGGTCTGGGACGGCGGCGTCTTCGACAGCTCCTACACCCGGGGCTCGACCATCTCCTTCCCCATCGGGATGGGCATGGTCATCGGCGGCTGGGACGACGGCCTCGTCGGCAAGGCGATCGGCTCGCGCGTCCTGCTGTCCATCCCGCCGGAGCACGGCTACGGCTCGCGCGGCGTCCCGCAGGCGGGCATCGGGGGCGAGGACACCCTCGTGTTCGTCGTCGACATCGTCGGCGTCGAGTAAGCCGCACCCCACCCCTTCACGACTGTGCGCCCGCCGGGTGCACCATGCGCCCCGTCGACCGGGAGCATGGTGGCCCGACGGGCGCACAGTCGTGTGTGGGTGTGGTGTGGCGGCCGGGGGACCGGCTCAGGCCGGGGGCAGGACATCCTGCTGGGAGGGGACCTGGTCCTGGCGCAGCAGGCCCACGGGGCAGCTGAAGCCGTTGGGGCCGTGGTTGCAGTACCCGCCCGGGTTCTTGTGCAGGTACTGCTGGTGGTAGTCCTCGGCGTAGTAGAAGGTGCCCGCGGGCGCGAGCTCGGTGGCGACCGGGCCGTGGCCGGCGTCGGCCAGCACGCGCCCGAAGGCCTTGGCGGTCAGCTCGGCAGCCCGCTGCTGCTCCGGCGTCGTCCAGTAGATCGCCGAGCGGTACTGCGTGCCGACGTCGTTGCCCTGACGGTTCGGCGTCGTCGGGTCGTGGTTCTCCCAGAAGGTCTTGAGCAGGCGCTCGGGGTCGGTGCGTGCCGGGTCGTAGGCGACGAGCACGCCCTCGGTGTGCCCGGTGCGGCCCGTGCACACCTCCTCGTAGGTCGGGTTGGGCGTGAAGCCGCCCAGGTACCCGGCCGCCGTCGTCACGACGCCGTCGAGCTTCCAGAAGATCCGCTCGGCGCCCCAGAAACAGCCCATCGCGACGTAGAGCACCTCGGTGCCCTCGGGCCAGGGGCCGCGCAGCGGCGTGCCGAGGACCTCGTGACGCTCGGGCACGGTGAAGCCCGGGACCTGGCGCCCGGGGAGCGCCTCCTCGGCGGTGACCATGCGGGGCTCGGGACGGAAGAACATGTGACCTCCAGCAGTAGAGACGCCGACTGCCGCGGGGGGACGGCAGCCGGCGCCTAATGAGAACACCACGGCGACCTGGGTATTCCCTGGGAGGCCGAACCCCGTCCTCTAGGCTGTGCTCGGTTCGTCCACCACGTCGATTGCGGGGTCCATGTCCGAGAACGCGCCGCCCGGGTGGCTCTCCCGGCTGATCCCCGCCCGCCGCAGCGACTCCCTCGAGGAGCCGCCGGTGGTCGCGCGCGTGGTCCACGAGTCACGCCTCGGTGAGGACGACTCCGCCGAGCTCGCCGTCCCGCTCCCGGTCCGCGCGGCAGCCGCCTGGTCCTGGCGGGTGCTCGCCATCGCCGCGGCGGCGGCCCTGGTCGGCTACCTCGTCATCGTGTTCAAGACGGTCGTCGTGGCCTTTGTCGTCGCGATCCTCCTCGCCGTGCTCCTCGACCCGGTCTCGGCGTGGCTGCGCAAGCGGCTACGGCTCCCGCGCACGCTCGCGGCGACGGTCACGCTGCTCGGCACCCTCGCCATCGTCGTCGGCCTGCTGACGATGGCCGGCCGCTCGGTGGTCGCCGGCTTCACCGACCTCGCCGACCAGGCCTCCCAGGGCTTCAGCGAGCTGGTCACCTGGCTCTCCGACGGCCCGCTGGGCATCGGCGAGGCCCAGGTGCAGGCGTGGCTGGACGAGGCCTTCGGGCAGCTGGAGGCCAACTCCGGCGTCCTCGTGTCCGGGGCGCTCGCGGCGACGACCTCGGCGACGCAGATCGTCACCGGCGGCGTCATCTCGCTCTTCTGCCTCTTCTTCTTCCTGCGGGAGGGGCGGCGCATCTGGCAGTGGTTCGTGCGGCTCGCGCCCGCGCGCTCCCGCAGCCGGATCAACGAGGCCGGCATCCGGGGCTGGATCACCCTCGGTGGCTACGCCCGCACGCAGATCCTCGTCGCCCTCGCCGACTCCATCGGCATCGGCCTCGGCGCCGCGATCCTCGGTCTGCCCCTCGTCCTGCCGCTGACGATCCTCGTCTTCCTCGGCTCGTTCATCCCGATCGTCGGTGCCCTCGTCACCGGCTCCGTCGCGGTGCTCGTCGCGCTCGTCGACCAGGACGTCCAGACCGCGGTCATCATGCTCGTCATCGTCCTGCTCGTGCAGCAGATCGAGGGCAACGTCCTGCAGCCCTGGCTCATGGGCAACGCCGTCTCGCTCCACCCGGTGGCCGTGCTGCTCGCCGTCACCGCCGGCACGAGCGTGGCCGGCATCCTCGGCGCGCTGCTCGCCGTGCCGATCGCCGCCGTCGTCAACACCGTGGTCCTCTACCTCCACGGCCACGACAAGCATCCGCGAGCCGCCACGGACTGGCACCGTCCGGGCGGGCCACCGGGCACGCTCTTCCGCTCGATCGCCGACTCCTACGCTGCGACCGAGGGCGACGAGGACGACGACGACGCCGCCGCCACCGCCTCCGTCACCGTCGGGGAGCCGGAGGACGACGACGAGCGCGCGGGAGGGTCGCCGTCGACGTGAGCGAGATCAGCCTCGCCGACGTCGAGGAGGCCGCCGCGCTGCTCAGCGGCGTCACCAGCCGCACCCCGGTGGAGAGGAGCGGGGCGCTCAGCGGTGTCGCCGGCACGCCGGTGCTCCTCAAGTGCGAGAACCTCCAGCGCACCGGGTCCTTCAAGCTGCGCGGCGCCTACCTGCGCCTGTCCCGGCTCAGCGCCGAGGAGCGGGCGCGCGGCGTCGTCGCCGCCAGCGCCGGGAACCACGCGCAGGGCGTCGCCCTCGCCGCGCGGGAGCTCGGGATCTCGGCCGTCGTCTACATGCCCGTCGGCGCCGCCCTGCCCAAGCTCGCGGCCACCCGCGGCTACGGCGCCGAGGTGCGCCAGGAGGGCGCGGACATCACCGGTGCGCTGGTGGCCGCGCAACGGGAGGCGGCGGCGAGCGGACGGGTCTTCATCCCGCCCTTCGACCACCGCGACGTCGTCGTGGGCCAGGCGACGATCGGCCTGGAGATCCTCGACCAGGTGCCGGACGTCCGCACGATCCTCGTGCCCACCGGCGGAGGGGGACTCCTCGCCGGGATCGCCGCGGCCGTCCACGCGCGCGGCGCGGACGTGAGGGTCGTGGGCGTCCAGGCGGCCGGGGCGGCGGCCTTCCCGGCCTCGCTCGCCGCCGGGCGACCGGTGCCCCTCGAGCGGATGAGCACGATCGCCGACGGCATCGCCGTCCCGCTCCCCAGCGAGCTGACGCTCGGGATCGTGCGCCGCCACGTCGCGGAGGTCCGCACGGTGAGCGAGGAGGCGATCTCGCGGGCGCTGCTCGTCCTCAGCGAGCGGGCCAAGCTCGTCGTCGAGCCGTCCGGCGCGGTGGGGGCGGCCGCACTCCTCGACGGGGCCGCGGGCCTCGAGGGGCCCGTCGTCGTCGTCCTGTCCGGGGGCAACGTCGACACCCTCGTGCTCCACCGCATCCTGCGGCACGGCCTCGTCGCCGCGGGCCGCTACCTCCAGATGGAGGTCCGCGTCCCCGACCAGCCGGGGTCCCTCGCGGGGCTGCTCGGTGTCCTCGCCGCCACGGGCAGCAACGTCGTGAGCATCCGGCACGACCGCACGGCCGCCGACCTCGGCGTGGCCGAGGTGCGGATCGGCGTCGAGGTGGAGACGAAGGGCACCGAACACTGCCACGAGGTCGTCACGGCCCTGCGCGACGCCGGCTACGGCGTCCGCTTCCAGTCCGTCGAGTAGAGCGCAGGAGCGGGGGGGGGGGGGGGGGGGGGCCCCCCCCCCCCCCCCCCCCCCCCTCCCGGGTGTCGCTCGGTCAGCCCGTGAAGGGCTTGACCTTGACGATCTCGACGGCGATCTCCTTGCCGTTCGGCGCCGTGTACGTCACCGAGTCGCCGGCCTTCTTGCCGACGATCGCGGCGCCGAGCGGCGACCGCTCGGAGAGCACCTCGACGTCGACGTCCTGGGCGGCCTCACGGGAGCCGAGGAGGAAGACCTCCTGCTCACCGGCGACCTTGGCCGTGACGACCATGCCGGACTCGACGACGCCGTCGTCGGCCGGGGCCTCCCCGACCTGCGCGTTGCGCAGCAGCTCGGTGAGCTGGACGATCCGGCCCTCCATCTTGCCCTGCTCCTCGCGGGCGGCGTGGTACCCGCCGTTCTCCTTGAGGTCACCCTCGGCGCGAGCCGCCTCGATACGCTCGGTGATCTCGGCGCGGCCGGGCCCCGTCAGGTGCTCGAGCTCTGCCTTGAGGCGGTTGTACGCCTCGGCGGTCAGCCAGGTGGTCGCTGTCTCGGCCACGTCTCCTCCTCCATCCAACACAAAAAATCAGGAGCCCCGGCCACTGGTCGGGCCGAGGCTTTGGGTGCACACGCTCGCCGCGACGGGCGACGCAGCGCTGCTCACCGCGCGGGGCGATGGCGCCAGGATAGCAAATCCCGTCAGGCGGACACCGGACGCGCCGGTTCTCGCGCCTCAGGAGCCCGTCTCGCGGCACCCGGACACCCGGGCGCCCGTCGCCGGCTCGGTCGTGGCGACGCGCGCGGTGACGAGGGTGGTCCGCTCCTGCGCCGGGCCCACCGGCACGCGGGCCACCCCCACCTGCGCGAAGGACCCGTTGAGCGCCAGCACCGTGCACTCCGCCGTCGTGCCGGGATCCATGTGGGCCACGAAGGTGACCTCGACGGCGGAGTCGTCGACGACGGTGAAGGCGGCGTCCTCGGTGCGCACCGCCTCGTCGGTCGAGACGACGGCGAGGACGACGAACGCCACGACGGCGAGGACGGCGAGGACGGCCAGGACGAGACGACGACGGCGCCGGGTCGCGGCGTCGGGCGCTGCTCCGTAACGCTCCTCGAGGGCGGCGCGCTGCTCGTCGTCAGGGGTGCTCACGCGCCCATTGTCGTCCATGGCGCACGTCACGTGCGTTGCCCCCAGGTGCCGCGACGGGCGAGAATCGGTGCCGGTCCAGATCAGGAGGAACACAGTGAGCGAGCAGTTGCGCCTCATGGCGGTGCACGCACACCCCGACGACGAGTCGAGCAAGGGTGCCGCAACGATGGCGCGGTACGTGGCCGAGGGCCACCGCGTCCGGGTGGTGACGTGCACCGGCGGCGAGCGGGGCGACATCCTCAACCCCAAGCTGGCCCACGACGAGTCGATCCTCGCCGACATGCCGGCCTACCGCCGTCGGGAGATGGCGGCGGCAGCCGAGGCGCTGGGGATCGAGCACACGTGGCTCGGCTTCGTCGACTCCGGGCTGCCCGAGGGCGACCCGCTCCCGCCGCTGCCCGAGGGCTGCTTCGCCGTGGAGCCGCTCGAGGTGCCGGTCGAGGCGCTCGTGCGGGAGATCCGCACCTTCCGCCCGCACGTGATGACGACGTACAACGAGGAGGGGGGCTACCCCCACCCCGACCACATCCGCACCCACGAGATCTCCGTGGCGGCCTTCCACGCGGCCGCAGACCCGGAGCAGTTCCCCGACGCGGGACCGGCGTGGGAGGTGTCCAAGCTCTACTACGACGTCGGCTTCTCCCTCGACCGGATCCAGGCGATCTCCGAGGCCATGCACGCGCGCGGGCTCGTCTCGCCCTTCGAGGACTGGCTCGAGCGGGCGGCGACCCGCCCCCAGCGCACCGTCACCACGCGCGTGCGCTGCGAGGACTACTTCGACCGCCGCGACGAGGCGCTGCGGGCCCACGCCACGCAGATCGACCCCGACGGATTCTTCTTCGAGGTGCCCCGGGACGTCGAGCGGGAGGTGTGGCCGGTGGAGCAGTTCGAGCTCGCCGAGTCCCGCGTGCCGGTGGAGATCCCCGAGGACGACCTCTTCGCGGGGCTGCGTAGGCTGAGCGCGTGACCCCCACCCTCCTCGCGCCGGTCCTCCTCGTGCTGAGCGCGCAGACCCCGACGCCGCCCGCGCCGGACCCGGACATGACGATCTACACCGTGACGCCCGGCATCGCCGGCTTCATCGCCTTCTTCGTGCTCGCCTTCGTCGGGTGGCTGCTCTTCCGTTCGCTCACCAAGCACGTGCGCAAGGTCGAGCACGAGGGGCGCCGCCGGACGGAGAGCGAGACCGAGGAGCCGGAGGCCGGCCCCGGCCGCTGAGTCAGGCGACGGCGGCGACGGCGAGCGCGACGGCGGCGTAGTGGCACCAGTAGCCGCCCACCGTGCCGACGTGGAAGATCTCGTGGAAGCCGAACCAGCGCGGGCTGGGGTTGGGCCGCTTCGTGCCGTAGACGACGGCGCCCAGGGTGTAGCAGGCGCCGCCGGCGATGACGAGCCACATGATCGTCGGGCTGCCGGCGCGGGAGAAGTCCGGCAGGAACCACACGGCCACCCACCCGAGGGCGACGTAGACCGGCACGTAGATCCAGCGGGGGGCGCCCAGCCACAGCACCCGCATGAGGATGCCCGCGACGGCGCCGACCCACACGACCGTGAGCAGCACCCGCGCGGTGGAGGCCGGCAGCAGGAGCACCGCCAGCGGGGTGTAGGTGCCGGAGATCAGCAGGAAGATGTTCGAGTGGTCCAGGCGCCGCAGCAGCGCGGCCGCGCGCGGGGACCAGGTGCCGCGGTGGTAGACCGCGCTCGTGCCGAAGAGGAGGACGGCGGAGACGCCGAACACCGCCGTCGAGACCGTGGCCGCGCCGGGCGGCGCGAGGGCGACGAGGACGACGCTCGCGACGAGGGCCAGCGGCGCCGTGCCGGCGTGGACCCAGCCGCGCAGCCGCGGCTTGACGGCCTCCGCGACGGACTCGGCCGCGCCGGCGACCTCGGAGGCCGCGCGACGGGCCGGGGGAGTGTCGGGTGCCAAGACCGGCACCTCCTTCTGCTGGGACGGGAGCGACAACCTACGCTGCCGTAACTTACGCCAGCGTAATGGACGGGACCACCATGGCGTGCCCGCCGTCGGAGTAGCCTGACCCCGTCGTCCCGCCCCGTCGTCAGGAGTGCCCCAGGACATGCGGCCCCACCGCCTGCTGTACGGACTGTACGAGCGCCGTCTCGCCCGCCGGCTCGACCGGTCCGCCACCCCGCGGCACGTCGGGGTCATCCTCGACGGCAACCGCCGCTGGGCCAGGGCGCTGGGCAACCCCGCCTCCCACGGTCACCGCAGGGGCGCGGACAAGATCACCGAGGTGCTCGGCTGGTCGGAGGACGCCGGGGTGCAGATCGTCACCCTGTGGATGCTGTCCACCGACAACCTCCAGCGCGACGCCGACGAGGTCGCCGAGCTGCTCGAGATCATCGCCACCGCCGTCGACACGCTCGCCGACTCCGGCCGGTGGCGGCTGCGCGTCGTCGGGGCCCTGGAGCTGCTCCCGGAGGCCGTCGCCGAGCGGCTGGCCCGCGCCGTCGAGCGCACGGCCCACGTGAGCGGCATGCACGTCAACGTCGCCGTCGGCTACGGCGGGCGCTACGAGATCACCGCGGCCGTGCGCTCCCTGCTCCACTCCTACGCCGGGCAGGGACTCAGCCTGGAGGAGGCGGCCGAGGCGCTGAGCGTCGAGAGCATCGCCGAGCACCTCTACACCAAGGGCCAGCCCGACCCGGACCTCGTCATCCGCACCTCCGGCGAGCAGCGGCTGGGCGGCTTCCTCCTGTGGCAGAGCGTCCACAGCGAGTACTACTTCTGCGAGGCCTACTGGCCCGACTTCCGCCGCGTCGACTTCCTGCGCGGCCTGCGGGACTACACCCAGCGCGAGCGCCGCCTCGGCCGCTGACCCCCCACACCCCCCACACACACACCCGCATATGCGGGATATGTGCAGTCTGTCGCCGATTCCCACTGCATCAATCCCGCATATGCGGGGGTGGGGGTGGGTGAACTCTTTCTGAACTTCGGCCACCCCCGGGAGTGTCGCGGGCCCGCGCCGCGCGTGCGGGCCTAGCGTCAGGTGTGACGGGCAGCACACCCGCCGCCCTCCGGGAGGCCCACCGATGGACGCGACGTTCGCAGGGGCCGCCGGCCCCGCCGGCAGGCCGCTCGCCCTACTCACCGCGCCCGGCACGGCCACTGCCGGTGCGCCGGAGGGAACCGTCATGACCCTGACCCACCCGGACCCGCTCGCCGACCTCGCCCAGGCGCAGCTGTCCGAGACCGCCGTGCGCCTCACCTACGTGCTGGACACCTCGGTCCTGCTCTCCGACCCCCACGCCATCGGGCGCTTCGCCGAGCACGACGTCGTGCTGCCGGTCGTCGTCGTCACCGAGCTCGAGGGTAAGCGCCACCACCCCGAGCTCGGCTACTTCGCCCGCACCGCGCTGCGGCTCCTCGACGACCTGCGCGTACGCCACGGCCGCCTCGACGTCCCCGTCCCCGTCGGCACCGCCGGCGGCACGCTGCGCGTCGAGCTCAACCACTCCGACCCGGACGTGCTGCCCTCGGGCCTGCGCCTGGGCGACAACGACACCCGCATCCTGTCCGTCGCGGCCAACCTCGCCGCGGAGGGGCACGAGGTGGCCGTCGTCTCCAAGGACCTGCCGATGCGGGTCAAGGCCTCCGCGCTCGGCATCCCCGCCCAGGAGTACCGCGCCCAGCAGGTCGTCGCCTCCGGCTGGACGGGGATGACGACGGCGGACCTCACCGACGAGGAGATGGCCACCCTGTGGGGCGAGGAGCAGCTCGAGACGGCGGGCCTCGCCCTGGCGGACCACCTCACCGAGGAGCTGTGCCACACGGGCGTCGTCCTCCACTCCGGGCGCGGCTCGGCCCTGGGCCGGGTGACGCCGGACGGCCGCCTGCGTCTCGTGCGGGGGGACCGGGAGGTCTTCGGGGTCCACGGCCGCAGCGCCGAGCAACGCGTCGCGATCGACCTCCTCACCGACCCGGACATCGGGATCGTCTCCCTCGGCGGCCGCGCCGGCACCGGCAAGTCCGCCCTCGCGCTGTGCGCAGGCCTGGAGGCCGTCCTCGAACGGCGCGAGCACCGCAGGGTCGTCGTCTTCCGCCCGCTCTACGCCGTCGGCGGCCAGGACCTCGGCTACCTGCCCGGCACCGAGGCCGAGAAGATGGGGCCGTGGGCGGAGGCCGTCTTCGACACCCTCGGGGCGCTCGTGGACCGCAACGTCCTGGACGAGGTGCTCGCCCAGGGCATGCTCGAGGTGCTGCCCCTCACCCACATCCGGGGGCGGTCGCTGCACGACGCGTTCGTCGTCGTCGACGAGGCGCAGTCCCTCGAGCGCAACGTCCTCCTCACGGTGCTCTCCCGCATCGGGCAGAACTCCAAGGTGGTCCTCACCCACGACGTCGCCCAGCGCGACAACCTCCGCGTGGGGCGCCACGACGGCGTCGCGGCGGTCGTCGAGATGCTCAAGGGCAACCCGCTCTTCGCACACGTCACGCTGACCCGCTCGGAGCGCTCGGCCATCGCCGCACTCGTCACCGAGGTCCTCGAGGACGGCCCGCCGGTCATCTGACCGTCGCCCCACCCTCCCGGTCGCCGAGAGCTGAGTTGTTCCGATGAACAACTCAGCTCTCGGCGCGAAAGGGGAGGGGGCTACTCGAGCTCGGCGGCGGTGGGCGGGTTGGCGCCGGCGCGGGAGACGGTGATCGCGGCGATCGCGGCGGCCCGCTCGAGGACGCCCCGCAGCGTCCCGGCGTCGACGGCGCGCAGGCGCTCGCGACGGTCCGCGCCGACGAGGTCCGCGCGGACGAGGGCGTCGATGATGCCGCCCATGAAGGAGTCGCCGGCCCCCACCGTGTCGACGACGGTCGTGCGCGGCGCGGGGACGCTCACGGCAAGGCCGTCGGCCGCGTAGGCCTCGGAGCCCTCGCCGCCCCTCGTCACGACGACGACGGCGGGCCCCAGGGCCAGCCACGCGCGGGCGACGTCGGCGACGGGCTCACCGGGCGCGAGCCACGCGACGTCCTCGTCGGAGACCTTGACGACGTCGGAGCGCGCGACGAGCGCCTCGACCCGCTCCCGAGCCTCGGCGGCGGAGCCCATGATCGCGGGGCGCGCGTTGGGGTCGTAGGTGACGGTGGCCGTGCCCGCGACGGCGTCGAGCAGGCGGGCGGTGCGCGCGGCGGCCGGCTCGAGGACGGCGCTGATCGAGCCGGTGTGGACCAGGCGCGGGGCGCGCCCGGCGAGGTCCGGCAGGTCGCAGGTGATGTCGAACTCGTAGTCGGCGGCCCCGGTCTCGTCGAGGCGGGCGAGAGCCGTCGAGGTGCGCTCGGCGCCGTCGGACCCCGGGGCGAGGGACACGCCGTCGCGCTCCAGGTGGGCACGCACCCGGTCCCCGCGCTCGTCGCGCCCGAACCACGTGGCCAGCTCGACCTCGTGGCCGAGCCGGGCCAGGCCGACCGCGACGTTGGCCGGGCTGCCGCCCACGTGCTCGACCGGCTCCTCACCGGTGCGGTCGACGATGTCGATGAGGCTCTCGCCGAGGACGAGGAGGGGCGCGCTCACTTCTCCTCCTCCGTCGCCTGCTGCGCCTTGGCGAGGCGCTCGCGGGCGCCGTCGAGCCACTGCTGGCAGCGGGCGGCGAGCGCCTCCCCGCGCTCCCACAGGCGCATCGACTCCTCGAGCGTGGCCGCGCCCGTCTCGAGGCGCCGGACGACGTCCTGCAGCTCCTCCCGGGCCTGCTCGTAGCTGAGTGACTCGACGTCAGGGGTGCTCATGGGGCCAATTCTGGCAGAGCACGGACGGCGTCCCGAGCGGCCGTCGGGACCTTCGCCTCTGGGACCGGCGCGCCCCCGTCCCTAGCGTGGGACGTGGGTCGACGGGGACCCGGTCAGCACGCGAGTCCGAGACTACGGAGCCCACGGTGAGCATCGACACGACCCCCGCAGCACAGCCCGACACGGGCAGCAGCCCACGCCCGCAGATCGACCGGCTCGTCGCCCGCGCGGCGCGGGCCGCCTCCGCCTACGAGTCCCTCACCCAGGAGGACGTCGACCGCATCGTCAAGAAGGCCTCGGTGGCGGCCCTCAACCAGCACGGGGTCCTCGCCCGCCTCGCGGTGACCGAGACCGGCCGCGGCGTCTTCGAGGACAAGGCGGTGAAGAACATCTTCGCGTGCGAGCACGTGACGAACTCGATGGCGGGCATGCGGACGGTCGGCGTCGTGGCCCGCGACGAGCTCAACGGCATCGTCGAGATCGCCGAGCCGGTGGGCGTCGTCGCCGGGATCACCCCCGTGACGAACCCGACCTCGACGGCGATCTTCAAGGCGCTCATCACGCTCAAGACCCGCAACCCCATCATCTTCGCCTTCCACCCCTCCGCCCAGGAGTCCTCGGTGGCCGCCGCACGGGTGGTGCGTGACGCCGCGGTGGCCGCCGGGGCGCCCGAGCACTGCATCCAGTGGGTGAGCGCGCCCTCGGTCGAGGCCACCCGCGAGCTCATGCACCACCCGGGCGTGGCGATGATCCTCGCGACCGGGGGCAACGCGATGGTCAAGGCGGCCTACTCCTGCGGGAAGCCCGCTCTCGGCGTGGGCGCGGGCAACGTCCCGGCGTGGATCGAGGCGAGCGCCAAGCTGCCCCGGGCGGTCAACGACATCGTCCTGTCCAAGGCCTTCGACAACGGCATGGTGTGCGCCTCGGAGCAGGCCGTCATCATCGACGACACCGTGTACGACGCCGCGCTCGCCGAGTTCGCCCGGCTCCACGCCTACCGGGCCACCCCGGCCGAGAAGGCGATGCTCGAGCGCTTCATCTTCGGCGAGGAGGCGGGGGAGGCGGCCTGCTCCGGGGCGCGGCTCAACGCGGCCGTCGTCGGTCGCAGCCCGCAGTGGATCGCGGAGCAGGCGGGCTTCGCCGTGCCCGCCGACACCTCGGTCATCCTCGCCGAGGTCAGCGAGGTGGGGCCGCGCGAGCCCCTCACCCGCGAGAAGCTGTGCCCCGTGCTCGCCGTGCTCCGCGCGGCGGACCGGGAGCACGGCATGACGCTCGCCGAGCAGATGGTCGAGCTCGACGGGCTCGGCCACAGCGCCGCCGTGCACACCGAGGACCGTGCCACCGTCGAGGAGTTCGGCTCGCGGGTCAAGGCCGTGCGGGTCATCTGGAACTCCCCGGCGTCCCTCGGCGGCATCGGCAACATCTACAACTCCTTCCTGCCCTCCCTCACCCTCGGCTGCGGCAGCTACGGCGCGAACTCCGTCTCGGGCAACGTCTCGGCGGCCAACCTGCTCAACATCAAGCGGATCGGCCGGCGCAACAACAACCTCCAGTGGTTCAAGGTGCCCGCCAAGACGTACTTCGAGGCCAACGCGATCCGGTACCTCGAGGACATGCCCGACGTCCAGCGCGTCACGGTCGTCACCGACGCGACGATGACCCGGCTCGGCTTCGTCGACAGGGTCCTGGACGTCCTCGGCCGCCGGCCCGGGAAGGTCGCCCTCCAGATCATCGACGACGTCGAGCCCGAGCCGTCCATCACGACGGTCGAGCGGGGGGCGAGCGCGATGCGCGAGTTCCGGCCCGACACGATCATCGCGCTCGGCGGCGGCTCACCGATGGACGCGGCCAAGGTCATGTGGCTGCAGTACGAGCACCCCGACGTCGTCTTCACCGACATCCGGGAGAAGTTCTTCGACGTCCGCAAGCGGGCCTTCAGGTTCCCCGCCCTCGGGGAGAAGGCCAAGCTCGTGTGCATCCCGACGACGTCGGGCACCGGCGCGGAGGTGACGCCCTTCGCCGTCATCACCGACCCGGCGACGGGGGTGAAGTACCCGCTGGCCGACTACGCGCTCACCCCGACCGTCGCGATCATCGACCCGGCCCTCACCGGGGAGATGCCCGCCTCGCTCGCCGCGGACTCCGGCTTCGACGCCCTCACCCACGCGACCGAGGCCTACGTGTCCGTCTACGCCAACGACTTCACCGACGGGATGGCGCTGCACGCGATCCGTCTCATCTTCGCCAACCTCGCCGAGTCGGTGAACGGCGGCCCACGGGCCGCCGAGGCACGGGAGAAGATGCACAACGCCGGCACGATCGCCGGGATGGCCTTCGGCAACGCCTTCCTCGGCATCGTCCACGCCATGGCGCACACGGTCGGCTCGACCTTCGGCCTCGTGCACGGGCGGACCAACGCGACCCTGCTCCCGCACGTCGTCCGCTACAACGGGACGGTCCCCACGAAGCTGACGAGCTGGCCCAAGTACGAGTCCTACGTGGCGCCCGAGCGCTTCCGGGAGATCGCCGAGGCCCTGGGGCTGCCGGCCAGGACCGCAGAGGAGGGGGTGGAGTCCTACGCCCGGGCGGTGGAGGAGCTGCGGGCCGCGGTCGGGATCCCCGCGTCCTTCGCGGCGCAGGGCGTCGACGAACGCGCCTTCCTCGAGGGGCTGGACGACCTCGCGATGCGGTCCTACGAGGACCAGTGCGCCCCCGCGAACCCGCGCATGCCGATGCTCGAGGACATGAAGGACCTCATGGCGGCCGCCTACCACGGCACCTCCTTCACGCAGGTGCGGGAGGCACGCCTCGCGGCGGAGGCCCAGGCGCTCGCCTGACGGCCCGCGGGCCGCCCACACTCACGGGTGCGGGTGGCCCGCCCGGACCTCGAGCTCGAGGCGGCCACCGGCCACCCGCGCGTCGAGCAGGTCGCCCTCCGCCACCCCCGCGGGGTCGTGGACCACCGCGCCGTCGGCCGTGCGCAGGACGGCGTAGCCGCGCTCGAGCGTGGCGAGCGGCGACAGTGCCCGCAGGTGGCCCCGCAGCGACTCGACCGCGGCCGCGTCCCGCTCGAGGCGCGCCGTCGTCGCCTGCCGCACGGACGCGGTGAGGCGGGTGACCTCCTCCGCGCGCACGGTGACCATCGTCGTCGGGTCGGCGAGGACCGGGCGGGAGCGCAGCGCGTCCAGCCGCACCTGCTCGCTGTGCAGCCGCCCCGCGACCGAGGCGCGCAGGCGCTGGCAGGCGGCGAGCAGCCCGCGCCGCTCCTCGGCGACGTCGGGCACGATCCGCTTGGCGGCAGCCGTGGGCGTGGAGGCGCGGTAGTCGGCGACGAGGTCGAGCAGCGGGGTGTCGGTCTCATGGCCGATGGCGGACACGAGCGGGGTGCGGCACGCCGCGGCGGCCCGCACGAGCTGCTCGTTGGAGAAGGGCAGGAGGTCCTCGACCGAGCCGCCGCCGCGGGCCACGACGATGACGTCGACGGACGGGTCGGCGTCGAGCTCGGCGATCGCGCGGCTCACCTGCGCGACGGTGCCCGGCCCCTGGACCGCCACCTCGCGGATCTCGAAGCGCACCCCGGGCCAGCGGGCGCGGGCGTTGACGACGACGTCGTGCTCGGCCTTGGACTCGCGGCCGCACACGAGGCCCACGACCCCGGGCAGGAAGGGCAGCGGGACCTTGCGCTCGGCGGCGAACAGGCCCTCCGCCGCGAGCACCCCCTTGAGGTGCTCGATCCGCGCGAGCAGCTCACCGAGCCCGACGGCGCGCACCTCCCGGGCGTGCAGCGAGAGCGAGCCGTTCTTCTGGTAGAAGTCCGGCTTGGCGTGGACGACGACGCGCGAGCCCTCGGCCACCTCCGGCAGGTCACGGGCGAAGATCTTCACCGTCATCGACATGTCGACGTCCGCGTCACGCAGGGTGAGGAAGGCCATCCCCGCCCCTGGCCGGCGGTTGAGCTGGACGATCTGGCCCTCGACCCACACCGGGGACATCCGCGCGACGTACTCGGCGATCTTCGCCGAGAGCAGCCGCAGCGGCCACGGCTGGTCCGGCGTGGTGGCGGCAGCCCGCTCGGGCAGCGGCGCGGCGCTCACGAGGCCACCTCCGCGGCGGGCGCCAGCCGGCGTGCCATGACGAGGCTGTCGGGGCGCTCCTCGACCACGGTGAGGCCGAGCCGCCGGTAGAACGCGACCGCGCCGTCGTTGGCGCTCGCGACCTCCAGGTGGACCCCGGGCACGCCCCGCTCCTCCAGGGCCGCGAACAGCCGGGTGAGCAGGGCGCGGCCGACGCCGCCCCCGCGGGCCGGCTCGAGGAGGTCGACGTGGAGGTGGGCGGGGTGCGCGGCGAGCCACGCGCCCTCGGTGCGGACGCCGTCGTGGATCATCCGCACGAGCCGTGCGTCGGCGCTGCCCGGCCGGGGCGGGTGGGCGCGGTAGTGCGCGCGCAGCGGCGGCCACCAGCGCTCCTCGCAGGCGGCCTCGAAGGCGACGGTGTCCGCCGTCGCGACGACGTAGCCCAGCGGCGCAGGGTCCGCTGTGCCCCGCACGACGAGGGCGAGCGCGGGCTCGAGCTCGAGGTAGGGGCCCAGGTAGACGTGCCCGAGGAGCTCGGGGTCCTCGTGGTCCGGGCCGGCGTCCGCGCCGAGGTTCCCGGTGCGCAGGCACACGTCGTAGAGCGCGGCGCGGTCGGCCGGGCGGTACTCGTCGATGTCCAGGTCGGGTCGCATCGCTCACAGCATGACACCGGGGGCAGACGTTCCCGTCCCCGCAACGTAGCCTGTCGATGTGACTACCGTGCCTTCTGACGCTTCCCTGGGCGCCCAGGCGCCGGACCGCCGCGAGGTCCAGTCCCTCGCCGGTGCGTCCGCCTTCCCCGACGCCGTGCCTGCGCGCACGCCTGGAGCCGCCGCCGTCCCCGGCCGGCGCATCCTCCTCGCGGCGCCACGCGGCTACTGCGCGGGCGTGGACCGCGCCGTCGACGCCGTCGAGAAGGCGCTCGAGCACTACGGCGCACCGATCTACGTGCGCAAGGAGATCGTCCACAACAAGTACGTCGTCGAGACGCTCACCGAGCGCGGCGCGATCTTCGTCGACGAGACCGACGAGGTGCCCGAGGGCGCCCGCGTCGTCTTCTCCGCCCACGGCGTCTCGCCGGCCGTCCACGCCGCCGCCGCCGCCCGCAACCTCGCAACCATCGACGCCACGTGCCCGCTCGTGACGAAGGTGCACAAGGAGGCCGTGCGCTTCGCGCGCGACGACATGGACATCCTCCTCATCGGCCACGACGGCCACGAGGAGGTCGAGGGCACCCAGGGCGAGGCGCCGGACCACATCCAGGTCGTCAACTCCCCGGACGAGGTCGACCAGGTCGTCGTGCGCGACCCCGAGAACGTCGTGTGGCTCTCCCAGACCACGCTGTCGGTCGACGAGACGATGGAGACGGTCCGCCGGCTCCGTGAGCGCTTCCCGGCCCTCCAGGACCCGCCGAGCGACGACATCTGCTACGCCACCCAGAACCGCCAGGTCGCCGTGAAGAAGATGGCGCCGGACTGCGACGTCGTCATCGTCGTCGGCTCGGCGAACTCCTCGAACTCGGTGCGGCTCGTCGAGGTGGCCCTCGAGGCCGGTGCCCGCGCCTCCTACCGGGTGGACCGGGCCCAGGAGATCGACGACTCGTGGTTCGAGGGGGCGACGACGGTCGGCATCACCTCCGGCGCCTCGGTGCCGGAGATCCTCGTGCGCGACGTCATCACCTACCTCGGGCAGCTCGGCTACGGCGAGGTCGAGGAGGTGCGCACGGCGACGGAGGACATCATCTTCTCCCTGCCGAAGAACCTGCGCGCGGACCTCAAGGCCTCGGGCGAGCAGCCGGACCGCCCCCGCCGGGGCGGCCGCCGCGCGCTGCCCGTCCAGTCCTGAGCAGGTCCTGGGGGCGCGAGGTTACGCTGCCGTAGGTTACGTTGGCGTAGGGGCTGAACCCGTAGCACCGCGCGAACGAAGCAGGACTCATGGCCACTGACGACTTCACCGTCCCCGAGATGACCGTCCCGGACCTCCTCGCCGACGCCGCCGGACGCGTGCCCGGGAACGTCGCCCTGGACTTCCTCGGCGCGACGACGACGTACGGCGAGCTCGCGGCGCAGGTCGACCGCGCCGCCGCGGTGCTCGCCGCGGCAGGCGTGCGCGCCGGGGACCGCGTGGCCCTCGTGCTGCCCAACTGCCCGCAGCACGTCGTCGCCTTCTACGCCGCGCTGCGGCTGGGCGCGGTCGTCGCCGAGCACAACCCGCTCGCGTCCCCGGCCGAGATCCGGGCCCAGCTCGACGCGCACGGGGCGCGCGTCGTCGTCGCGTGGGAGAAGTCCCTGGCCAAGGTGTGCCCGGGCGGAGACCTGCAGGGCCGCACCGTGCTCGCCGTCGACCTCACCGCCGCGCTGCCGCGCCGCTCGCGCCTCCTCCTCCGTCTGCCCGTGCCCGCCGCCCGGGCGCAGCGGGCGGAGATGCGGGGGCCCGTCCCGGCCGGGGTGCTCGGCTGGGAGCGCGAGCTGCGCCGCGCCACCCCGCTGCCCGCCGGCGCCCCCGGGCCCGAGCCGCTCGACACCGCCGTCCTCCTCCACACGGGCGGCACGACCGGCACGCCCAAGGCCGTCGTCCTCACCCACCGCAACCTCATCGCCAACGTCACCCAGAACGCGACGTGGATCTCCGAGCTGCGCTACGGCAGCGAGGTGTTCTCCGCCGTCCTGCCCTTCTTCCACGCCTTCGGGATGACGCTCTCGCTCACCACCGCTGTCCGGCTGGGGGCGACGCAGCTCGTCTTCCCGCGCTTCGACCCGGACATGGTCCTCGCCGCGGTGCGCCGCCGGCCGG
Source organism: Oceanitalea stevensii (assembly GCF_014837105.1). Lineage (GTDB taxonomy): Bacteria > Actinomycetota > Actinomycetes > Actinomycetales > Actinomycetaceae > Oceanitalea > Oceanitalea stevensii. Next base: position 149,491 of record NZ_JACSPO010000004.1, read on the forward strand.
TCACCTTCTTCGGCGGGGTCCCGCCGATGTTCGCCCGGCTCGCCGAGGCCGCCGAGGAGAAGGGCGTGGACCTCGGCGCGGTGCGCTTCTCGATCTCCGGTGCGATGTCCCTCGCCCCCGAGGTGGCCGCCCACTGGGAGCGCGTCACCGGCGGCCTCATCATCGAGGGCTACGGCATGACCGAGACCTCGCCCGTGGCGCTGGGCAACCCGCTCAGCCCGCAGCGGCGCCCCGGCGCGCTCGGCCTGCCCTTCCCCGGCACGGAGATCCGGGTCGTGGACCCGGAGGAGCCGACCGTCGAGGTCCCCACCGGGGAGGTGGGTGAGCTCCTCATCCGCGGGCCGCAGGTCTTCGCGGGCTACTGGGACAACCCGGAGGCCACCGCCGAGGTCATGCTCGACGGCGGGTGGCTGCGCACCGGTGACCTCGTCCGGCTCGGCGAGGACGGTTTCGTCACGCTCGCCGACCGCCGCAAGGAGCTCATCATCACCGGTGGCTTCAACGTCTACCCCTCCCAGGTGGAGGACGCGGTCCGGTCGATGCCGGGGGTGCGGGACGTCGCCGTCGTCGGCGTCCCCGACGGTCCGCGCGGTGAGCGCGTCGTCGCCGCTCTCGTGCTCGAGCCGGGGGCGAGCGTCGACCTCGCGGCGGTGCGCCGCTGGGCCGAGGACCGCATCTCGGCCTACGCGATGCCGCGCGCCGTCACCGTGCTCGAGGACCTGCCGCGCTCGCAGCTCGGCAAGGTGCTGCGCCGGGTGGTGCGCGAGCAGCTGCTCGGCTCCCGCCAGGCCTCCTGAGGCCCAAAGCCTTCACATCGGAAGGCTCCCCGGCATATCGTGCGACGAACGTGACCCGCGTCACGTGTCAGCGACCACGACCCCGGGGGCTCTTCATGACCAGGATCCGCGCCAGCCGTACCGCCGCGGCGGCACTCGCCGCCTCACTCCTCCTCGCCGCCTGCTCCGGATCGGGCGACGGCGGTGACGGCGACGGCGACGGCACCTCCGCAGACCCGGCCGCCGGCGCCGGGGTCGTGTCGATCAACGGCACCGAGCCGCAGAACCCGCTGATCCCCACGGCCACCAACGAGGTGGGCGGCGGCGACATCCTCGACCTGCTCTTCGCGGGGCTGGTCCGCTACGAGACCGACGGCACCGTCGTCAACGAGGTCGCCGAGTCGATCGAGACCGAGGACAACCAGACCTTCACGATCACCCTCGCCGAGGGCTGGACCTTCTCCGACGGCACCCCCGTCACGTCGAACAGCTTCGTCGACGCGTGGAACTACGGCGCCCTGCTGAGCAACGCCCAGAACAGCAGCTACTTCTTCGAGAGCATCGAGGGCTACTCCGCGGAGGAGGACTCCGAGCTCACCGGCCTGGAGGTCGTCGACGAGCGCACGTTCACCGTGCGCCTGTCCCAGCCGGAGTTCGACTTCCCGCAGCGCCTGGGCTACTCCGCCTTCTACCCGCTGCCCGAGTCGGCCTTCGAGGACATGGAGGCCTTCGGGGAGAACCCGGTCGGCAACGGCCCCTACAAGCTGCCCGAGGAGGGGGCCTGGGAGCACAACGTCCAGATCGACGTCGTCCCCAACGAGTCCTACACCGGCGGCACCCCCGCGCAGAACGACGGCGTGCGGGTCGTCTTCTACGACAACCTCGACACCGCCTACAACGACCTCATCGCCGGCAACCTCGACATCATGGACGAGATGCCGTCCTCGGCCCTGGGGAGCTTCGAGGAGGAGCTGGGTGACCGCGCCGTCAACCAGCCCGCCGCGCTCAACCAGACCCTGTCCGTCCCGTCCTACCTGCCGCAGTTCGAGGGCGAGGCCGGCATCCTGCGCCGGCAGGCCATCTCGCTGGCTATCGACCGGGAGCAGATCGCCGAGACGATCTTCTCCGGCGCGGTGACGCCGGCGGTCGACTTCACGGTCCCCTCGATCGAGGGCTTCACCCCGGACGTGCCGGGCAACGAGCTCGCCCAGTACGACCCCGACCGCGCGGCCGAGCTGTGGGCCGAGGCCGAGGCGATCGAGCCGTGGGACGGGACCCTCACCATCAGCTCCAACGCCGACGGCGACCACCAGGCCTGGATCGACGCGGTGGCCAACTCCATCCGCAACACCCTGGGCATCGAGGCCGAGTTCGAGGCGTACCCGCAGTTCTCCGAGTTCCTCGACGCCCGTGACAACCAGGAGATCTCGGGGGTGTTCCGCGCGGGCTGGCAGGCCGACTACCCCTCGCTCGTCAACTTCCTCGCGCCGATCTACTCGACCGGCGCCGGCTCGAACGACGCCTTCTACTCCAACCCCGAGTTCGACGACCTCATGCGGCAGATCAACGCCGCTGAGTCCGTCGAGCAGGCCAACGAGCTCGTCACCCAGGCGCAGGCGATCCTCTTCGAGGACCTGCCCGGCATCCCGCTGTGGGTGGAGAACGCGGTCGGTGGCCACTCCGAGGCCGTGGACAACGTCGAGTTCGCCTGGAACCGGCAGGTCGAGCTGCCCCAGGTCACCAAGGGCTGACGCCCGGAAGCGACGACGGGATGGTCAGGTACGTCGGGCGGCGGCTGCTCCAGCTCGTCCCCGTGTTCCTCGGCGCCACGCTGCTCATCTACGCGATGGTCTTCGCGCTGCCGGGGGACCCGGTGGCGGCGCTGGGCGGGGAGCGGGGGCTGCCGGAGGCCGTGCAGCAGCAGATCCGGGAGCAGTACAACCTCGACGAGCCCTTCATCGTCCAGTACCTGCTGTTCCTGCGCGGCATCCTCACCCTCGACCTCGGCGTCACCTTCTCCGGGCGGGAGGTGCTCGACGTCATCCGTGACGCCCTGCCGGTGACCTTCCGGCTGGCGCTCATGGCACTGGCCTTCGAGGCGCTGTTCGGCGTGGCGCTCGGCCTGGTCGCGGGTCTGCGCCGGGGAGGGATCTTCGACTCGACGGTCCTCGTCCTCAGCCTGCTCGTCATCGCGGTGCCGACCTTCGTCATCGGCTTCGTGCTGCAGTTCGTCGTCGGGGTCAAGCTCGGGTGGCTGCCGGTGACGGCCGGCAGCGACCCGGACTTCCGGTCCCTGCTCATGCCCGCCGCGGTGCTCGGTGCGGTGTCCCTCGCCTACGTGCTGCGGCTGACGCGGACCTCGGTCGCGGAGAACCTCAGCGCCGACTACGTCCGCACCGCCCGCGCCAAGGGCCTGGGCCGCAACCGCGTGATCTCGGTCCACGTCCTGCGCAACTCGCTCATCCCGGTCGTCACCTTCCTCGGTGCCGACCTCGGCTCGCTCATGGGAGGGGCCATCGTCACCGAGGGCATCTTCAACATCAACGGGGTGGGCGGCACCCTGTTCCGGGCGATCATCCAGGGCGAGAACGTCACCGTCGTCTCCCTCACGACCGTCCTCGTCGTCGTCTACATCCTCGCCAACCTGCTCGTCGACCTCCTGTACGCCGCCCTGGACCCGAGGATCCGCTATGGCTGAGCTCCCTCCCACGGGCGGTCCCTCCGCGCGCGCCGGCCGGCGCGGGCAGGAGCACTTCTTCGCCGAGCTCGACGAGGCCGGGCTCGGTGCCGTCGACGCCGTCGCCGACTCCGGTGCGCCGTCGACGATGTGGGGCGAGGCGTGGTCCAAGCTGCGCCGTCGCCCGCTGTTCTGGGTCTCCGCGTCCCTCATCCTCCTCGTGTGCACGGTGGCGCTGTTCCCCTCGCTGTTCACCTCCCAGGACCCGCGGTACTGCGAGCTCGCCCGCTCCCTCGAGGGCCCGTCGGCCGGCCACCCCTTCGGCTTCGACCGCCAGGGCTGCGACCTGTACTCCCGCGTCATCTACGGGGCGCGGTCCTCGGTGACGGTGGGCGTGGTGACGACGGCGATCGTCTTCGTCGTCGGCACCACCGTCGGGGCGCTCGCGGGCTTCCTCGGCGGCCGGCTCGACACGCTGCTCTCCCGCGTCACCGACATCTTCTTCGCCATCCCGCTCGTCCTGGCCGCGATCGTCTTCATGCAGGTCACCGCGAGCCGGACGATCTGGACCGTGGCGCTCGTCCTCGCCGTCTTCGGCTGGCCACCGGTCGCCCGCATCGCGCGCGGGGCGGTGATGAACGTCAAGAACAACGACTACGTCACCGCCTCCCGGGCCCTGGGAGCGGGGCGGTTCACCGTCCTGCTGCGCCACATCCTGCCGAACGCGGCGGCGCCGATCATCGTCTACGTGACGGTCGCGCTGGGCACGTTCATCGTCGCGGAGGCGACGCTGAGCTTCCTCGGCGTCGGCCTGCCGCCCTCGGTCGTGTCGTGGGGCGGGGACATCTCCCAGGCTCAGGCGTCCCTGCGCAGCCGGCCAGGGGTGCTGTTCTACCCGTCCGGCGCGCTCGCGCTCACGGTGCTCGGCTTCATCATGATGGGCGACGCCGTGCGCGACGCCCTCGACCCGAGGGTGCGTGGCCGGTGAGCGAGAACCAGCGACCCGACGAGCCGCTGCTCGAGGTCCGTGACCTCGAGGTGAGCTTCCGGTCCACCACGGGCACCGTGTCCGCCGTGCGCGGCGCGAACCTCACCGTCTACCCCGGCCAGAGCGTGGCCATCGTCGGGGAGTCCGGCTCGGGCAAGTCGACGCTCGCGAACGCCGTCATCGACCTCCTGCCCGGCACGGGCAAGGTGACCGGCGGGTCCATCCTGTTCGGGGGCCGTGACATCACCCGCGCCAGCCGCAAGGACATGGAGCGGCTGCGCGGCCGGGAGATCGGCATGGTCCCGCAGGACCCGATGACCAACCTCAACCCGGTGTGGAAGATCGGCTTCCAGGTCCGGGAGGCGCTCGCCGCGAACGGCGTCGCCACGGGGAAGGCCGCCAAGGCGCGGGCCAACGAGGTGCTCGCCGAGGCGGGGCTGGACGACGCCGAGCGGCGCTCGCGGCAGTACCCCCACGAGTTCTCCGGGGGCATGCGTCAGCGCGCGCTCATCGGGGTGGCGCTCGCGGGCAACCCGCGGCTGCTCATCGCCGACGAGCTCACCTCCGCCCTCGACGTCACCGTCCAGCGGCGGATCCTCGACCACCTCGGCCGTCTCACCCGGGAGCGGAACGTCGCGGTCCTCTTCATCACCCACGACCTCGGGCTCGCGGCCGAGCGGGCCGAGCACCTCGTCGTCATGCGCCGCGGCCTCGTCGTCGAGTCGGGGCCGGCGGCGCAGATCCTCGCCGAGCCGCGCCACCCGTACACGCGCCGGCTCGTGGACTCCGCGCCGTCGCTGACCTCCCGCCGGATCCAGAGCGCGCACGAGCGCGGCGAGGAGAGCGGAGAGGAGCTCACGCACGGGGACGTCAGCCGGCGGCCGGACATCCTCGTCGCGGAGAACCTCGTCCAGGAGTTCTCGCTGCGGGGCGCCCTGCCCGGGGGCGGGAGCACCTTCCGGGCGGTCGACGACGTCTCCTTCACCGTCCCGCGCGGCGCGACCATGGCGCTGGTGGGGGAGTCGGGCTCGGGGAAGTCGACGGTCGCCAACATCCTCCTCAACCTCCTCGAGCCGACGTCCGGGCGGGTGACCTTCGAGGGGACCGACCTCTCGACGCTGACCAGGCGCGAGCTCTTCGACTTCCGCCGCAAGGTCCAGCCGATCTTCCAGAACCCCTACGGCTCCCTCGACCCGATGTACTCGATCTTCCGGACGATCGAGGAACCGCTGCGGCTGCACGGCGTGGGCAGCCGGAAGGAGCGTGCCGCCCGGGTCGCGGAGATGCTCGACCTCGTCGCGCTGCCGCGCTCGACGATGCGCCGCTACCCGGGGGAGCTCTCCGGAGGACAGCGGCAGCGCATCGCGATCGCTCGGGCGCTGGCGCTGGAGCCCTCGCTCGTCGTCTGCGACGAGGCGGTCTCGGCGCTGGACGTGCTCGTCCAGGCGCAGATCCTCACCCTGCTCGGCGACCTGCAGACCGAGCTGGGCCTCACCTACCTCTTCATCACCCACGACCTCGCGGTGGTCCGGCAGATCGCCGACACGGTCGCGGTCATGGAGAAGGGACGCATCGTCGAGATGGCGACGACGGACGAGGTCTTCGAGCGGCCGCAGCAGCCCTACACCCGCGAGCTGCTCGGGGCGATCCCCGGCGCCCACCTCGACCTCGGCGCCGCTCCGCCGCACCCCGCTGCTGAAACCGATCCGCGCGGCTGATATATCAGCAGCGCCACGCAGCTTCAGCAGCGCGGTGCGCTGGCCCAGGCCGGCGCCGAGGCTGGGGCCCGGGCCTGCGCGGGGCGGAGGCCGGCGCGGCGGGACCGGGCGCGGCGGGGCCGCGGTGCGAGCGCCGGGCGCGGGGAACGGGGGCGGGGCGCGGGGCGGCGCGGCCCCGGACTGAGCGCTGCCCCGCCGCACCCCGCTGCTGAAACCGATCCGCGCGGCTGATATATCAGCAGCGCCACGCAGTTTCAGCAGCGCAGTGTGCTGGCCCGGGCCGGGCCGGGCCGGGGCCGGGGGGCCTGGCGCGGCGGAGCCGGGGCGTGAGCGCCGGGCGCGGCAGGAGCGAGCCGCAGGCGCCAGGCGGCCCCGCCGCGGCCGCACGCGGCGGCGCCGCGCGCCCTCAGCGGCCCAGGGGGAGTTGCTCGGGGAGCTCGCCGGCGAGCGGGTCGGTCAGCTCGCTCGCGGTGAAGCGGCGCACCTGGGCACGGTCGGCGTCCACCTCCCGCACCTCCAGGCCGCCGGCGTCCAGACCCTCGAAGCCGCGGGCGGTGACGAGCAGGCGCGACTCCACCGAGCCGACGAGCTTGTTGTAGTGCTGCACGGCGCTCTCCAGCGTCCGGCCCAGCTGGCCCACGTGTCCGGCGACGGTGCCCAGCCGCTCGTACAGCGTGCGGCCGAGCTCGAGGAGGCGCTTGGCGTCCTCGGTGACCGAGGCGGAGGACCAGATCGTCGCCGTCGTGCGGAGCAGCGCCAGGAGGGAGGAGGGCGCCGTCGGGGCCACGCCCTGGCGCAGGGCGTGCTCGAGCAGCGTGGGGTCCGCCTCGAGGGCGGCGGCGAGCAGGCCCTCGGAGGGGACGAACATGACGACGAGCTCCGGGCTTCCCGCGAGCTGCTCGTGGTAGCGGCGCGAGGCGAGCGCGTCGACGTGCCCGCGCAGCGCCCGGGCGTGGGCGGCAAGGAGGCGCTCGCGACGGTCGGACGCCTCGGGGTCGTCGACCGCGGTGATGGCGCTGGCCTCGAGGTAGGCGTCGAAGGGCACCTTGGCGTCGATGACGAGGTACTTCTCCTCGGGCAGCCGCACGACGACGTCCGGACGGCCCGCGCCGGCGCCCGCGCGTGCCCCCGGCAGCGAGGCGACGGTGGACTGCTCGAGGAAGTCGACGTGCCGCAGCATGCCGGAGGCCTCGAGGACGCGGCGCAGCTGGACCTCGCCCCACTGGCCGCGGGCCGTGCCCGAGCGCAGCGCGCCGGCGAGGCTGGCGGTGGTGGCGCGCAGCTCGGCGTCGCTGCGCTGGGCGGCGTGGAGACGCTCCGCGAGCACCGTGTACTGCTCGGTGCGCTCCCGCTCGAGCTCGGCCACGTGCTCCCCGACCTGCGCGAGGGTCGCCCGCACCGGGGCGAGGGCGCGCAGGACGTCGTGGTCGCGGCTGGCCCGCTCACGCAGGTCCGCGCACTCCTCGGCGAGCGCCTCCGCTCGTGCCCGTGCGGCGGCAGCCTCCTGCCGGGCGCGGGAGGTGGCGGCCTCGGCACGCACCCGGCCCAGGAGCAGACCGAGCACGAGGCCGGTGGCGAGGGTGGCTACGGCCAGGAGGATCGCCGTCGTCGTGTCCATGCCCCCAGGGTGGCAGGGGCCACTGACATCGGCGGGGAGGTCAGAGCAGGAGCGTGACGAGCGCCAGGCCGGCCGTCGCCATGAGGAGCCCGGCCGGGACGATCTCCAGGTGCCGCTCCGGTCGTGCGGCCGAGCCCGCGAGGTGCCCGGTGCGGTGCTCCTCGACGATCTCCGCGACGACGTCGGGGTCCGCGCCGCCCTGCTCCACGCTGTCGAGGCGGTTCAGGGAGGACACGACAGGTACGTCGCGCCTGGCCCTGGTCCAGCGGCCGATGGCGCTGCGGGCGGGCAGCGCCCAGGCCCCGACCTTCTGGTCGTGGGTGAGGAGCTCCAGGCCCCAGCGGGTGCGGACGCCGGTGATCGCGGCCCAGGGCAGCCACGTGGTGCTGATGACGTTGACCACCCGGACGCCGTCGCGCTCGACGAGCACCACCGGGCGCCAGAACGCGGCCCAGCCGAGGGCGGCCAGCAGGAGCGGCAGGGCGCCGTAGCGAAGCACCTCGCCCGCGCCGCCGTTGACGGCGAAGGCGGCGAACACGGCGGCCGCCACCACCCAGGTGGCGACGGCGTAGCCGCGGCTCGCTGCGGCGCGGAAGACGATGGCGGGCTGCACCGGCCCATCATCCCAGGCGCCGCCGGTGCCCGGTCACTGGTCCTGCGGGGGCTCCCCGGGCTGGCTGGTGACGGTGGTGAGGAGGAAGACGGAGTCCTCGAGGGCGACGACGGCGTGCCGGTGGTGGGTGAGCGCGTGCAGCTCACCCGCGGTGAGGACCGGCTCGTCCTCGCCGGTGACCCGGACCCGTCCGACGAGCACCTGGAGGCTGGCGGCGTGCGGCGCGTTGTGCTCGGCCAGCTCGGCGCCCTCGCGCAGCGCGAGGATCGACTGGCGCAGCACGCCGTCGCGAAGGACGAGCTCGGCGCTGCGGCCGTGCTCGTCGGCGCGGGCGGCCTGCATGTGGGAGGTGACGAGAGGGGTGAGGTCGGGCATCGGTCCTCCTGAGGCGCGAACGGGTGCCCCCACCGTGGCACAGCGGGTGGGGGCCCGCACGGGAGTCAGGCGGGGCACGTCCCCCTCTGTGCGACCGTTGGCACCACTGTGCGCCCGGCAGAAGGGGAGCGCAGCGGAACCAACCGGCGCACCGACGAGCGCATCGTCGAGAGGGTCGCCCACCAGGCTCAGGCAGGACGGGTGCGCCAGGTCCACGGCGCCCGGAGTGCCAGCTCCAGCGGCCCGCGACGGTGGTGGCGACGCCACAGGGTCGCACCCACCGCGGCGAGGACAACCATGACGGTGCTGATGAGGACGCCCTGGGCCAGTGTCTGGGGGAGGGGACGCAGCCACGCGAGGGCGAACAGGTGAACCACGTAGAAGGTGAGCGACATCTGGCCCAGGACCGCCAGCGGCCGGAGCCGCCCCGAGCCCAGCCTCCGCTCCACCGCCAGGCAGCCGAGCAGGACGAGGACGGACACCGCCGTCGCGCCGACGATCCACAGCGGCATCTGGCCGTGCGGGGCGTCGGTGAGGAGCAGCTCCCACGAGGTGTCCCCGACCAGACCGCCGCGCCACCACGCCGCGACGCGGGCGACGAGCGGGCACCCGAGGGCGAGGACGGCCGCGACCACCACCGCCCGCCGCTGCAGGACCCACGAGGTGAGGTCCTGCCGGCCCAGCCACATCCCCAGCGCGAAGGGGGCGAACCACGTGAGGAGCGGGTAGGGGCCGGTGAGGACGACGGCGGTGAGCACCTCGACAGGCCCGTCACCGAGCTGCGGCGGTCGACCGTCGAACGGCGTCCCGGCGCTCACCTGAGGCGCCAACCACAGCACCGGGCCGACCAGGGCGCCGAGCGCGGCGACCAGGAGCAGCACACCTCCGCGGGCGCGGACGAGCGCGCCGGCCAGGACGAAGAGCAGGGCGTAGACGGCGAGGATGACGTTGACCTCGTGGCCCAGCCGCTGCAGGGCGAGCCCGCCCACGAGGAGGAGGGTGCAGCGCCAGCCCAGCACCGCCCACAGCTGCCCACGGCCCGTGACGGACTCGCGCACCCGGCGGGTCATGAGCGAGAAGCCGATGCCGGCGAGGAGCACGAAGAGCACCGAGGCCCGGCCGTGGGGCAGCAGGTAGAGGTAGCCGCCGAGACCGGTGGCCTCCGTCGGGCCGACGTTGACCGACACCATGCCGACGATCGCGAGCGCCCGCGCCGCGTCGACCGCGAGAACGCGCCGACGGCTGCCCGAGGAGGCACCCGTCCGCGTGAGGGGGTCGGCGGTGTCGGCCATGCCCGCCTCCGCTCCTTCGCCGGCGGGATGCGCCCGCTGGATCTGCTCCTACCGTAGATATCCGGACCAAGGAGGCAACCCGTGCCAGCACCCACCGCACGCCTCGCTCTCGCCGGACTCGCCGCCGTCGCCCTCGTCGCCTGCACGAGCACGGATCCCGAGCCGTCACCCGCCACGACGGCTCCGACGACGGCGCCGCCGACGACGACGGCCCCCGAACCCACCCCCACTCCCACCCCCACCCCCACCCCCACGCCCGAGCCGCAGTACGGGGTGGCCGCCGGCGACCCGGCCGCCGTCGCCGCGGGGATGCGCGTCCTCGAGCAGGGCGGGAACGCGGTCGACGCCGCCGTCGCGGCCGCCTTCGCCGTCGCCGTGGTCGAGCCCTACGCGTCCGGTATCGGCGGCGGTGGGGCGAGCATCGTCGTGCCGGAGGGCGACGGGGAGCGGGCCGTCACCTACGACTATCGAGAGGTCGTGGCCGACGACGGCATCGTGCCGGCCACCGGCACCGGCATCCCCGGCTTCGTGGCCGGGATGGCCACCCTTCATGACGCGCACGGGCAGGCGGAGTGGGCAGACGTCCTCGCCCCGGCGATCGAGCTCGCCGCCGAGGGGCACCCCGCCTCGCAGATGCTCGCCGTACGGCTGAGGGAGGACGTCGGGCCGGGGATCGCGGCCGATCTGCCGCACCTCCGGTCCGGCGGTGGTCCGCTCGCGGAGGGGGACCTGCTCGTCCAGGAGGAGCTGGCGGCGACGATGCGGACGCTGGCGGCGGACGGGCCGCAGGCGTTCTACACGGGGGCGCTCGCGGACTCGCTCACGTCGGTTCCCGGGATCGACGCCGCGTCCCTCGCCGGCTACGAGGTGGTGAGCGGGGAGCCGGTGCGTGGCGCCGTCGGCGACCACGAGGTGCTCGCGGCGCTGCCGCCGCTGCCCGGGGCGCCGGTGGTCCAGATGCTCCAGGTGGCCGAGGCGCTCGACGTGGCCGCGGCGGAGCCCGGTTCGGTGCCCTTCGTCGAGGGCGTCTCCGCCGCGTGGACCGTGGCCGACGAGTCGGCCGGCACGGTGCTCGGGGACCCGGCCTTCGTCGACGTCCCCGTCGCCGAGCTCGTCGACCCGGAGCGCAACGCGCGGCTCGCGGCGCGGGTCGCGCCGGACGCCGCCTCCCGGACGTCCTCGGACGACGCGCAGAACACCACCCACATCAGCGTCGTCGACTCCTCCGGCACGGCGGTGTCGATGACGAACACGCTCACCCACTGGTTCGGCTCCGGGACCTACCGGGAGGGCTTCTTCCTCAACGACCAGCTCTCGCGCTTCGGCGCGATCGACTCCCCGGCCAACCGGCCCGAGCCGCGCAGGAGGTCGGTGAGCTGGTCCGCGCCCCTCATCGTGCTCGACGACGACGCACGGCCGGTCCTCGTCATCGGCTCGCCCGGAGGCCGGCTCATCCCCAACATCCTCACCGGCGTGTACGCGCGCTGGGCGTGGCACGGGCAGTCGCTGGAGGAGGCCGTCCTGGCCCCGCGCTTCCACCTCGAGGGGCGCACGATGCGGCTGGAGGAGGGCACGCCGTCGGAGGTGGCGGACGGGCTCGCCGCCCGGGGCTACGCCGTCGAGATGGTGCCGCGCTCCGCGTACGCCTTCGGCTCGGTCAACGCGCTCGCGGTGGACCCGGAGACCGGGGAGCTGACGGGCGCCGCGGACCCGCGCCGGGAGGCGGACGTGGCCGTCGGCGGCGGCTGAGCCGGCTGTCCGCGGTCCGCGCGGCTGAAACTGCTCCGCGCTGCTGACATGTCCGCAGCGCGGAGCACTTTCAGGCGCGGGGTGGGGGAGGCCACCGGCCCGGTGCCTGCCTGGCACGTAGACTCGTTGCCCGTGGCCCTCACCATCGGAATCGCCGGACTGCCCAACGTCGGCAAGTCGACCCTCTTCAACGCCCTGACCCGCGCGACGGTGCTCGCCGCGAACTACCCGTTCGCGACGATCGAGCCGAACGTCGGCGTCGTGCCGCTGCCCGACCCGCGGCTGGACCAGCTCGCCGAGATCTTCGGCTCGCAGAAGATCCTCCCCGCGACGGTCTCCTTCGTCGACATCGCCGGCATCGTCCGCGGCGCCTCCGAGGGGGAGGGGCTGGGCAACCAGTTCCTCGCCAACATCCGCGAGGCGGACGCCATCTGCCTCGTCACCCGCGCCTTCAGCGACCCGGACGTCGTCCACGTCGAGGGCAAGGTCGCCCCCGCGGACGACATCGAGACCATCATCACCGAGCTCGTCCTCGCCGACCTGCAGACCGTGGAGAAGGCGATTCCGCGGCTGGAGAAGGAGGTCCGTGGCAAGAAGACCGACGCCGCCGTCCTCGACACCGCGCGCGCGGTCCTCGCCCTCCTCGAGGAGGGCACGGCGATCTCCACCGGCGCGCCGAAGGCGGGGCTCGACATGGAGCACGTCGCCTCCTTCCAGCTCCTGTCCGCCAAGCCCTTCATCTATGTCTTCAACACCGACGACGAGGGGCTCGCGGACACCGCCATGCAGGCGGAGCTGCGCGCGCTGGCCGCACCGGCCGAGGCGATCTTCCTCGACGCGAAGTTCGAGTCCGAGCTCGTCGAGCTCGAGCCCGAGGAGGCGGCCGAGATGCTCGCCGACGCCGGCCAGGAGGAGGCGGGCCTGGACAAGCTGGCCCGCGTCGGCTTCGAGACCCTGGGCCTGCAGACCTACCTCACCGCCGGCCCCAAGGAGACCCGCGCCTGGACGATCCCCAAGGGCGCGACCGCCCCCGAGGCTGCAGGCGTCATCCACACCGACTTCCAGCGCGGCTTCATCAAGGCCGAGATCGTCTCCTTCGACGACCTCGTCGCCGCCGGGTCGATGGCCGAGGCCAAGGCCAAGGGCCAGGTCCGCATCGAGGGCAAGGACTACGTCATGCAGGACGGCGACGTCGTGGAGTTCCGCTTCAACGTGTAGCGGGCTGCGTCGTGCGGCAGGGTACGTACCTTGAACGGCAACATGACGACGCACGAGGCGGGACATGACGACGGACGCACACGCCCGGGTGGTCGGGCCGGACGATGGCGACGAGCGACTCGCGTTGATCCGGCCCGCCGCTGGGCGGTGAAGCGATGAGCGTGCGTTCCGAGGCGCGCCGCCACCGTGACGAGCTCGGTGGTGTCGTCGCCGAGTACTGGGACAAGCCCACGCCGATGACGATCGGCATCTTCGTGGCGGTGTGGTTGCTGTTCTCGGGACTCACGCTCATCAATCCCGGGGAGACCATCCTGCTGGCCGTGGCGCCGACGGTGGCCTTCGCGATCTTGCTCGCGGTGGCACTGCTGTACGTCGGCAACGAGCGGCTGCTCGTGTGCGAGCGCGGCCTGGTCATCGGATCCTTCGCCCCCGGCTTGCGATCCTACGTGCTCCGATACGACCAGATCGTCCCCGGCAGCGTGGTCCCGGTGACCGGCGCTCGCCGTTATGCCAGGGAGACCGGTCCCGGCGGCTCCGCGCAGTCGACTGTGCGGCGGAACGCCTGGACGCGGCAGGGCGTCCACCTCGTCGGCCCCTCGCCGAAGACCGCGCGTCGCCACCGTGCCAGATTCGCGGCGTTGCAGGACCCGCCGGCGCGCTCCGTCGACGGTCGCTGGGTCTGGTTCGCCGGCGCCGGGTCCACGCCGCCGGAGCAGGTCACCGCTCAGATCGCCCGGGCAGCTGCGGCGGCAGGAGCTGTCCAGCTGGCCCAAGCCACCGCCGCCGCGCCGGTGCGCGAGCTGACCGGGAACCCCGCCGATGCCTCACGGCAGCTCCCCGGCTTCCCTGCCGTTCCCGATCTGCGGGGCCGCGAGGTCAGGCAGTGATGGTGCCACGGCGAGAGAGGCTGCGGGCTGCAGCCAAGCTGCAGCGCGAGATGCAGGAGCAGCACGGCGAGAGCGTCGAGGGGGCGATGGCGCAGGCCTGGGCCGCGAGCGGACGCACCCACGCGGAGAGGACCTACCGTGCCGCGATGGCGCGCAACAGCGGCCAGCGCTTCTCGGTGAGCGACGTGATCCTGCCCGAGAGGCTCCTGCATCCGGAGGAGACGGTGCTCGACGTCGCGGTGGGCGGGCTGTCCGCGGACACGTTCCCGCTGCTGCTAGTCACTGATCGACGTGTCATCCTCACCATCGACCAGCCGTGGCGGCGTTGGCCAGCCAAGCGCGAGGCACCCTTGGCCGAGGTCGTCGGCGCGGAGGTCGTGCCCTTCTTCCTCCTCGGTCGGCTGCGGGTGCGCCTGAGGCAGGACAAGGACATCAAGCTGAAGCTCGGGGCGCAGGAGCGGCCCAAGGAGGTCGCCGCGCTGATCAATCGCCTGGTGAGCGGCGGCACCGCGCCGCGGTGAGGGCCGAGTGCCTCCCCGATGACAGGATTGGCCGATGACCGCGACCCTCGTGACCCACGGCCTGGCCGGAGGGTACGGCCATCGCACCCTCTTCGACTCGCTCGACCTCACAGTCGCACCGGGTGACGTCCTCGGGGTGGTCGGTGCCAACGGCGCCGGGAAGTCCACGCTGCTCAAGCTGCTCGCCGGCAGGGAGCAACCGCAGGCGGGCGCCGTCACGCTGTCGCCGGCGGACGCCTTCGTCGGCTGGCTGCCGCAGGAGCACGAGCGCGTCGTCGGGGAGACCGTGGCCGAGTACGTCGCCCGCCGCACGGGGTGCGCGGAGGCGACGCGGGCCATGGACGCCGCGGCGGCGGCACTCGGCGACCCGTCACTCCTCGACGGCAGCGGGGTCGACCCGGCCGACGCGTACTCCTCGGCGCTGGACCGCTGGCTGGCCAGCGGTGCCGCCGACCTCGAGGAGCGCCTCCCCGTCGTGCTCGCCGAGCTCGGCCTGGACCTCGGCGGGGCCAGGCCCGAGCAGGCGCTCATGACCTCGCTGTCCGGGGGACAGGCGGCGCGTGTCGGGCTGGCGGCGCTGCTCCTGTCCCGGTTCGACATCGTGCTGCTGGACGAGCCGACGAACGACCTCGACCTCGACGGTCTCGAACGACTCGAAGCCCTCGTCCACGGACTTCGTGGCGGAGTGGTGGTCATCAGTCACGACCGCGAGTTCCTCGCGCGCTGCGTGACGCGGGTGCTGGAGCTCGACCTGGCCCAGGGCACGAACCGGGTGTTCGGCGGCGGTTACGACGCGTACCTGGAGGAGCGAGAGGTCGCCCGCCGTCACCAGCGCGAGAAGTACGACGAGTTCGCCGAGAAGAAGGCCGACCTCGTCTCGCGGGCCAGGACCCAGCGGGAGTGGTCGAGCCAGGGCGTGCGCAACGCGATGAGGAAGGCGCCGGACAACGACAAGATCAGGCGCAAGGCGTCGAGCGAGTCGAGCGAGAAGCAGGCGCAGAAGGTCCGCCAGATGGAGAGCCGCATCGCGCGGCTCGAGGAGGTCGAGGAGCCTCGCAAGGAGTGGCAGCTCCAGCTCACCATCGGGTCGGCGCCGCGCTCCGGGTCGGTGGTCTCGACGCTCAGCTCGGCGGTGTTCCGCCAGGGCTCCTTCACGCTCGGCCCGGTGTCGTTGCAGGTGAACGCGGGGGAGCGGATCGGGATCACCGGACCGAACGGCGCCGGCAAGTCGACCCTGCTCCGCGCCCTGCTCGGCCACCGGCTGCCGGACGAGGGGACGGCGAGCCTGGGGGCCAGCGTCCACATCGGTGAGATCGACCAGGCGCGCGCCGTCCTCGCCGGGTCCCAGCTCCTCGCGACGGCCTTCGAGGCGCTCGTCCCGGACATGGCGTCAGGAGAGGTGCGGACGCTGCTGGCGAAGTTCGGGCTCAAGGCGGATCACGTCAACCGCCCCGTCGACGAGCTGTCACCGGGTGAGCGCACGCGCGCCGGGCTGGCGCTGCTCCAGGCGCGTGGCGTCAACCTCCTCGTGCTCGACGAGCCGACGAACCACCTCGACCTGCCGGCCATCGAGCAGCTCGAGCAGGCGCTCGAGTCCTACGACGGGACTCTGCTGCTGGTGACCCACGACCGGCGGATGCTCGCCACGGTGCGGACCGACCGGCGGTGGCACGTCGAGGCCGGCCAGGTCACCGAGCTGTAGGGGAGTGCTGCCCGGTCCCGCCAGACCCTTGTCCGCGGACTGCGCCGTCGCTAGCGTGCGGCGCATGGCCATCAGGCTCGACAACGTCGGCATCGCCGTGCGCGATCTCGACGCCGCGATCGCGTTCTTCACCGACCTCGGCCTCACCGTGCTGGGCCGAGACACGGTCAGCGGTGAGTGGACGGAGACCGCCGTCGGGCTGGACGGCAACCACGCGAAGATCGCGATGCTCCAGACGCCCGACGGCCAGGCGCGGCTCGAGCTCTTCGAGTACCTCCACCCGCAGGCCATCGAGACCGAGCCCACCCGGCCCAACGAGATCGGCATGCACCGGGTCGCCTTCGCGGTCGACGACCTCGACGAGGCCCTGGAGGTGGCGGCGCGGCACGGCTGCCACCCGCTCCGCGGGGTGGCGACGTACGAGGACCTCTACCGGCTCACCTACGTGCGCGGCCCGAGCGGCATCATCGTCATGCTCGCCGAGGAGCTCAAGCGCACCTGACCGCCGCGTTGGCGCCCCGGCCGCAGCTCGGTCCGATGAGTTCCGGGCCGTCGGCCGGTCACAACCCACAGTGCACGAGACGCTGCACCTGGCCGACGGCGAACCAGCAAAGGACAACCCGATGACCCAGTACCTGCTCTCCCTGCCTCACGACTCCGCCGAGGAGCCGACGATGGCGACGATGGACCCGGCCGAGCTCGAGGCCGCGATGGCGGCCGCCGGGGCGTTCATCGACGAGCTCACGGCCTCGGGCGCCTTCGTCTTCGCCGGCGGCCTCATGCCGCCGTCGACGGCGACGACGGTGGACAACACCGGCGAGGAGCTGCGGACGGTCAGTGGCCCGTTCGTCGAGGCGCCGGAGTACCTCGGCGGGTTCTGGGTCATCGAGGTCGCCGACGAGGCCACCGCCGTCGAGTGGGCCGCGAAGGCGTCCAGGGCGCTGTCGTCCCGGGTCGAGGTGCGCGCACTCCAGGAGGCACCGAGCGGGGACTAGCGCGGAGCGCCGTCGAGCTCCTCGTAGTAGGCGCTCATGGCCGGGTAGTAGTCGTCCCAGTCGACGTCCCCGGCGTCCTCGCCCGCCAGGGTCCGCGCGAGTCGCTCGACGTAGTACTCCCATCCCGGCCCGACGCTCCCGAGGGGGTCGTCGCCGAGCGCCTGGGCGAACACGAGAGTCGTGACCTCACCGTCCTGGCTGAGCTCGAAGCGCAGGTGCCAGGTCCCCTCCCCGACGCTCGTGTCCGCGGCGAAGCGGTGGGGCGCGCTGCACTCGGTGATCGTCAGCTCCTCCGGCTCGACGTCGTCGCCCTCGGCCGTCATGAAGAAGGTGACCTTCCCCGTGGCAGGGTCCCCCTCCCACCGTCCGATCCACCGCTCGAGGCGGTCGGACTCCGTCATCGCCGCCCACACGTCCTCAGCGCTGGCGCGGAACTGGCGCTCGATCTGGACCTCTCGCCCGCGGGGGCCGGTGCCGAGCCGTCCGCGCGGTTCTGGTGTCGTCGTCATGATGAGCTCCTCTGGGATGGATGGTCTGACTCCGCCGCGCGACGTTCACGCACGGTCCTGCGAACCTCGAGGTCGAGGGCTGCCAACCGTCGCTCGGGGACGGGTGGTGCGAGGGTCGGCTCGTCGACCGCCTCGAGCCGGTCCAGCAGCTCCCGGACGGGTGCGAGCCCGGCCGGACGCAGCGTGTAGATGCGGTGGCGTCCGTGCTGGCGGACCTCCAGCAGACCCGCCTGGCGGAGCACCTTGAGGTGCCGGCTGATCGCCGGACGGGACGCCGCCTCGGTCGCGGCCAGGTCGCCGGCCGACCGCGCGCCGTCGGCCAGCTCGACGAGCAGGCGGCGTCGCGTCTCGTCGGCCAACCCCTCGAACACGGTCACCCGGGAAGCGTAACGCGTCGGTTACGCATCGTCCACGGCTGGCTGTCGGCCGCCGGGGCGTCAGGCGGTGCGGACCGCGGCGGCAGCGCTGGCCGGTGCCCCCTGCCACGGCGCCCCGTGCCCGGGCAGGACCCACGAGGCGGGCAGCCCTGCGAGCCGGTCGAGGGACGCCAGTGCCTGCTCCGGCTCGTCCGTGAAGGGTGCCGGCTGGGCGCCCGTGCGGCCGGTGAGGACGTGGCGGGTGGTGAGCGCGTCGCCCACGAAGACGGCGTCGACCGCCGGGACGTGGACGGCGATGCTTCCGGGGGAGTGCCCCGGCATCCCGACGACGACGGGTCGGCCCGGCAGGTCGAGCACGTCGCCGTCGGCCACCTCGACGACCTCGCGCACGTGCTGGGTGCGGACCGCGTTCTTCCGCAGGCCGTACGCGAGGAAGCCGAGCATCGGCCCGAGCCTGAACGGTCCCATCGGGGTCTTCGGCTTCTCTCCGGTGCGCGCCCGGTGCGCGTCGGCGGCGTGGACGAAGACGGGCGCCCCGGTCTCGGCGCGGAGGCGCTCGGCGAAGCCGATGTGGTCGCTGTCGCCGTGGGTGAGGACGAGCCCGCGGACGTCGCCGAGCGGACGCCCGATGGCCTCGAGCTCACGGAGGAGGTCGTGCCAGTGGCCGGGCAGGCCGGCGTCGACGAGCGTGATCCCCTCGGGAAGGTCGATGAGGTAGGAGGCGACGACGTCGTTGCCGAGACGGTGGAGGTGCGGCGCGATCTTCATGACAGGTCCTTCCGAGGTAATATGGCTACGGTAGTTAGCCGTCATGGCTAACGTCAATAGCCGAGGAGTATTCCGATGCCCACGCCCAACCGGACGACGAACGAGGAGGTCGTCGCTGCCGCGCAGGAGGTCCTGGAGGGTGCGGGGCCCGGGGGCCTGACGATGCAGGCGGTCGCCGCGCGGGTGGGCGTCCGCGCGCCGTCGCTGTACAAGCGCTTCCACGACCGGGACGCGCTCCTCAGCGCCGTCGTCACTGCCACCATCGACGAGCTGGGCGCGCGGCTCGAGGAGGCGGCCCTCGACCTTCGCGGTCTCGCGCACGCCTACCGGGCCTTCGCCCACGAGCGGCCCGAGGCTTTCCGCCTCGTCTTCACGCCCTACGCCGAGGAGGACGCGCTGCGGCGCTCGTCCGCCCCGGTGCTCCGTGCTGCAGCGGAGCTCGTGGGGGAGGAGGACGCGCTACCGGCCGCGCGACTCTTCACCGCCTGGGCGACGGGTTTCCTGCAGATGGAGCTCGCCGGGGCCTTCCGGCTCGGCGGGAGCGTCGACGAGGCCTTCGACTACGGCCTCGAGCGCCTCCGCGCCGGCCTCACCACCGCGCCCCGCGGCTGAGGTTCCGTCGTCGGCCCGTCAGCGGCGGAAGCGGAACGGGATGGGGATGCCGCCGCAGCAGCACACCCCCTGCACCTGGGTGGCCGCCAGCATGTTCGCCGCCTGGTAGCAGGCGACGAACCGGAGGACGGTCGGCACGACGCTCCGGGCCACGCCCCGGCTGACGACGACGTCACGCACCGCTGCCGAGCACGACTGGCCTCCGTGGGCGACGAGGTGGGCGCAGGTCCACCCCTTCCGCGGGGACAGGCGCTGCTCGTACAGGCGGATCAGGGCATCTGCGGCGCGCGTGGCGGGTCCCATCGCGTCACCGTAACGGCGTCCCCGCTCCGCGGCGCGGCGAGTGACACGCCCCGCCCCGCGGCGGTGGGTCTCGCCGCTGCCCGACGCCGTTACGCTGCCCGTCATGGAGTCGCCCCGGAAGCAACGTCGCCCGGAGGCTGACCAGACCGACGTCCGCCGGCTGTCCGCCACGGGGGTGGCGGTGCGGATCGCCGGGACCGTCGCGGCGCTCGGGGTGCTCGCCTACGGGCAGGTCGCCGACACCAACGACCTCTTCCCGCTCGGCACGCTCTCGCAGTTCGCCACGGCGCGGGACCTCAACGGCACCGTCCGGTCCACCTACCTGCTCGCCGACACCGCGACGGAGGACGGCCGGCGGATCGCGATGAACGACCGGACGATCGGGGTGGCGCGCGCGGAGGTCGAGGGCCAGCTGCAGCGGATCCTCGACAACCCCGAGCTCATGCAGTCGCTCATCGACGGTTACGCGGCGCTCAAGCCGAACCGCGAGCCCGTCCAGACGCTCTACCTCATGCGCTCGGTCCAGCGGCTCGAGGACGGCTACGTCGTCGGCGAGCCCGAGGAGGTCGAGCTGCTCCGCTGGGACTCGACCACGGAGGTGGGCTGACGTGCGCGCCGTCGTCGGCTGGCTCACCCGCCCGGTCCCGCTGGCCCGGGTCGCCGCGTTCCGCGCGCTCGTCTACGCCTTCGTCATCTGGGACGTCCTGTTCAACTTCGACGACGTCATCCAGCACTCCCACGTCCCCGAGCTCTACCAGCCCACCCTGCTGGCGCGGCTCGTCCACCTGCCGCCGCTGAGCACCGCGGTGTCCTGGGCGCTGCTCGCCGCGCTCCTGCTCTCCTGTGTGCTCGCCATCGCCGGTCGGGCGCAGCGCCTCGCCGGCTGGGGCGCCGCGCTCACCTTCTGGGTGTGGGCGCTGAACTCGCAGGGCTTCTCCTACGTCCAGCACGACCACATGGCGCTCATGATCGCCACCCTCGTGCTGCCGACGGTCGGGGTGGCCCACTACCGCGACCACCGGCTCTCCCAGGCCGCCGGCTGGGCGATGCGGACCGTCCAGATCGCCACCGTCCTCACCTATTTCGGCTCGGTGTTCGCCAAGTGGTCCCGGGCGGGAAGCCTCGTCACCTGGGCCAACGGCTCGGTGCTCACCTGGGCGATCGTGCGGCGCGGCTCCCACTTCGTGGAGTGGACGCTGGCGTACCCGATGCTCCTGCGCGCGGCGCAGTGGGGCTCGCTCGCGCTGGAGATCCTCTCCCCGGTGGTCCTGTTCCTCCGAGGGCGGTGGCTCTACCTCGCCATCGGATGCTTCCTCTCCTTCCACCTCGCCACCTTCATCGCCATGGGCATCCACTTCCTGCCCACGGTGGTGTGCTGGTTCGCCTTCCTCCCGTTGGAGAGGGTTACCGAGCGGGTCGTTGCGCGTCGCGCGCGGGTGAGCAGCGTGGCGGCCTGACGGTCGCCGATCGCATCGGGCCAGGATTGTCGGGTCCGGGCGTAGCGCCGGCGCGCACGCTGGTGTGTGAAAGGAGGACCCCATGATCGGCACGCTCAACGCCCTGGTCGACCTCGTCGAGCAGAGCCACGACGAGACGCTCGACGTCACCCGGTTCGCCCGCGAGCACGGCACCACGGAGTACCACCTGCGCCGGATGTTCTCGGCCCTCGCCGGGATGCCGCTGTCGGAGTACGTGCGGCGTCGGCGGATGACGCTCGCGGCCGCGGACCTCGTGCGCGGCGAGCCGAACCTGCTCGAGCTGGCCGTGCGTTACGGCTACGGCTCGGTCGAGGCCTTCGGACGAGCATTCCGGGCGGTGCACGGCACGAGCCCGGCCGAGGTGCGCCGCCATGGTGGTCCGCTCAGCACACAACCCATGCTCCGGTTCCGCCTGAGCGTCGAAGGGAGCGTCCCCATGGACGTCACGATCACCGACCGCCCCGCCTTCACCCTCGCCGGCCACGCGGCGCGGGTGCCGCTCATCCACGAGGGGGTGAACCCGCACATCCAGGCGCACATCGCGTCGATCGCCCCCGAGGAGCATGGACGGCTCAAGTCGCTCGGCGACACCGAGCCCGCCGGCATCCTCGCGGTCACGGCGGGTCTCGAGCCCGACGCTCCGGAGGGCGCCGAGCTCACATACCTGCACGCCGTCGCCCTGCGCGCCGGGACGGCGGTTCCAACGGACCTCGACTCCCTGCCCGTGGAGGCCGGCACGTGGGCGGTGTTCCACTCGAGCGGGCCGTTCCCGGACACCCTGCAGCAGACCTACGCGGCGACGGCGACCGACTGGTTCCCCTCCAACCCGTGGCGGCTGCGTCCCGGCCCCTCGATCCTGCGCTACCTCGAGCTCACCGACACCCACGCCACCTGCGAGATCTGGATGCCGATCGAGGGGGCCGGCTGACCCGAGGCCTTAGGTGTGGAGTATTCGCCGCCAGGGGTCCGGTGCTCCACACCTGAGCGAGCAGGCCGAGCCCGAGCTCACCGTCCCAGGTGCCGCCCGAGGAACTCGATCGCTGCCGGGTAGGCGTCCTGGCGGTTCTCGCGCTTGGCCAGGCCGTGGCCCTCGTCCTCGTAGACGCGCAGCTCGCAGTCGACGCCGCGGCCGGCGAGGGCGTTGCGGATCTGCTCGGCCTCGCTGAGCGGCACCCGCGGGTCGTTGGCACCGTGGATCACGAACAGCGGCGCGACGATGTCGTCGAGGTAGGTGATCGGGGATGCGGACTCGAGGAAGTCGCGGTCCTCGGCGAGGCTGCCGTACTCACGCTCCCGGTAGGCCACCCGGTAGGGCGAGGTGTTCTCGAGAAAGGTGACGAGCGAGCTGATCCCGACGATGTCGACGCCCGCCGCCCACCGCTCCGGCTGCATCGCCACACCCGCCAGCACCATGTAGCCGCCGTAGGAGCCGCCCCACAGCGCGCTGCGCGCCGGGTCCAGCCCCTGCGCGGGCAGCCACTCGTGGATGGCGGCGAGGTCGGCCACCGAGCTGAGGCGCAGACGGACGTCGTCGAGGGAGTACCAGCGCTTGCCGTACGTCGTCGAGCCGCGGACGTTCGGGACGAGCACGGTGAGCCCGGCCGAGACGAGCGCCTGGACCACCGGGCTGAAGCTCTGCATCGACGCGGACTCCGGGCCGCCGTGGATGAGCAGCACCGACGCGCCCTCGAGCGCGGCGTCCGCACTAGCGGGGGAGTAGCGGAACAGCGGCACCTCCTCGCCGTCGGGCGTCGGCACGCGGTGCACCGTGGGCGCGGCGAGCTGCCCGCGCAGGTCGCCGGGCACCTCGACCGCCGCGAGCGGGGTGGACGCGCCCGTCGCCACGTCCACGAGGTGGAGGCTCGACGGGTCGGTGGGCGTGGACAGCGTGACGACGACGCGCCGCTCGTCCGCCGCCCACACGACGTCGGGCACCCCCTCCCCGGGCAGGTCGACGTCGCAGCGGAAGGCGCCGTCGCCGTCGTGCACGGCGAGGGTGACGACGCCGTCACGCACGGTCCCGACGACCATCGCCCGTCCGGACGGGGAGGCCCACAGCCGCAGGTCGTGCGCCTCGTCGGTGACGAGCCAGCTCCAGTCCCGCCCGTCGAGGGACACGCGGGCGACGCCGGTGAACTCGCGCTCGTGGTTGGACTCGACGAGCAGCGCCTCGTCCCCGGGCGTCCACGCGACCTGCGAGTGACGGGCGTGCTCGTCGGGGTCGGTGACGGCGCCGTCGCCGACGGCGCGCGGCCCGGACACACGCACGAGCGTCGAGGCGGGCCGCAGGCTGAGGCCGGTCACGGCGACGGAGCCGTGGTCGTGGGAGACGGCGGCCGCGGCGACGTAGCCCCCGCCGTCGTGCACCACCCGCTCCTGCCCCGTCGCGAGGTCGCGGACGACGACGTCCATGTCGACGCCGTTGCGGCGGTTGGTGTGGAAGACGAGCGAGCCGGCGGTGACGTCCTGGAGCACGTGCATGTAGCGGCGGTCGTGGACGAGGGGCGTGAGTCCGTCCAGCGCCACCGGCTCGGTGGGCGGAGCGCTGAGGTCGAGGAGCGAGAGCTGCATGAGCTCGTCCCCGTCGGTGTCGTGCTGGACGACGACGGCGCGGCTGCCCGGGACGTACCGGCCCGAGCAGCGGCTCGGCAGCGCGGTGAGGGGCGTGCGAGTCCCGTCCGGCGCGATCTCGACGAGCTGGACGGTGCCGAGCTCGTCGTGCCCGGCGAGGACGCGGCCGGCGTCGTCGACGTCGAAGGCCACCCACGTGCGTAGGTCGAGGAGGGAACGGACGACGGTCTCGGTGTCGGTGCTCACGCCCTCGAACATATCTCCGCCTCCCGCGGTGTCGATTCGGGAGCCCCTCGCGCGACATCATGGTGACGGCGCCTCCGCCGTCCCTGACGAGAGGAACGACGATGAAGTACCTGGTCATGTTGATCGGCGACGGCGACCTGCCCCCGTGGAGCACGCTGAGCCCCGAGGAGCAGGCGGCGGCGATGCAGCGCTTCGCGGACTTCGACGCCGCGTGCGAGGCGTGCGACGGCGTGGAGATCCTTGCGGGGGAGGCGCTCGGCCAGGGACCGGGGGCCGCCACGGTGATGAGGACTCGCGCAGGGAGGATGACGCTCACCGAGGGGCCCTACGCCGAGGTGCTCGAGGGGCTCGGCGGCTTCTACCTCGTCGAGGTGCCGGACCACGACGTCCTCGTCGAGCTGCTCACCGCGCTGCCCCCGTACGACATCCAGCTCTCACCGGTCGTCGACCCGTACTGACCGTGCCGCGCGGCGTCCTCGACGAGGTCTGGCGGACCCACTGGGGCCGTCTCCTCGGGCAGCTCATCCACCGGTTCGGACGCCCGGACCTCGTCGAGGACGCGCTCGCCGACGCCTTCGCCGAGGCGGCCTCCCGCTGGCCCGTCGAGGGGGTGCCGGACAACCCGGTCGGGTGGGTGCGGACCGTCGCCCACCGCCGGGTGGTCGACGCGCTGCGCCGGGAGGGAACCGCCCGTGCCAAGGCCCACCTCCTCGTCGACGACGACGTCGCGTCCCCGGCGGACGCGCCAGACCCGCCGGGCGCCGACACCGACGACCGGCTGGCCCTCCTCCTCATGGCGACCCACCCCGCGCTCGCCGAGGAGGTCCGGCCGGCGCTCGCGCTCCGGTTCGTCCTCGGGGTGCCGACCGCGGACATCGCGCGCCTCTTCCTCGTCCCCCAGGCGACCATGGCGGCCCGGCTCACCCGCGCGAAGCGGCGGCTCACGACGGCGGGGATCCCGTTCACCGTGCCGGACGCGGCCGAGTGGCCGGATCGGCTCGACGACGTCGCGCGGGCGGTCTACCTCGCCTTCACCGCGGCGTACGCCCCGTCCGGGGGAGAGGACGTCCTCCGCGTCGCCGAGGCGGGGGAGGCGGTGCGCCTCGCCGGCCTGGCTGCCGAGCTGCTCCCCGGCCAGCCCGTGCTCGAGGCGCTCGCGGCCCTGCTCACGCTCCAGCACGCGCGCCGTGACGCGCGCACCTCGCCCGCCGGCCGTCCGGTGCGGCTCGCCGACCAGGACCGCAGCCGCTGGCGGCGCGAGGAGATCGACGCCGGCCTGCGCCGGCTCACCGCGCTCACGCCGACCAGCGGCCTCGCGGAGGAGCTGCGCCTCCAGGCCCTGGTCGCCGCCTTCCACGACACCGCGGCGAGCCACGCCGAGACCGACTGGGCGGCGATCGCCCGCACGTACGCGCGGCTGGAGGAGCTCACCGGCTCAGCGGTGGTCCGGCTCAACCGGGCGGTCGCCGTCGGCGAGGCGTCGGGTCCGATGGCCGGGCTCGCCGTGCTGCGAGCCGCGGCGGACCAGCTGCCGGGCCACCACCGGGTCGCTCTCGTGCGCGCCGAGCTGCTGCGCCGCGACGGTGAGGTCGCGCTCGCCGCAGCGGCGTACGACGAGGCCGCCGCGACCTGCCCCGACGGCGTGGAGCGCGATCACATCCGCGAGCGGCGCGCGAGCCTCACCGCCCCCGGGCGCGCTGACGCGGACGGGGGCGGTCACTAGGGTTCGGCACATGCGCGAGGAGAAGTTGGGACGGCTCCAGGTGGTGTGCGGGCCGATGTTCGCCGGGAAGTCCGAGGAGCTGCTGCGGCGGGTGCGCCGCGCGCAGCTCGCCGGCCTCGCCGTCGAGGTCGTCAACCACTCGTGGGACGAGCGGCACGGCGCGGGGCGGGTGGCCTCCCACGCCGGGCTCAGCATCCCCTCCCGCGCGGCGAGCGACGTGCGCCCGTTCGAGCTGCTCCTCGAGGGGCGCGCGCCGGACCTCCTCGCGATCGACGAGGCCCAGTTCTTCGGGGACGGACTCGTCCCCGTGGTCGAGGCGCTGGTCCTCGCGGGGACGACCGTCGTCGTCGCCGGGCTGTGCGTCACCTTCGACGGTCGCCCCTTCGAGCCGCTGCCCGCGCTCATGGCGATCGCCGACGACGTCACGAAGCTCACCGCCGTCTGCGCCGTGTGCGGGCGCGACGCCCCCTTCCACGTCCGCACGGCCGCCGGCGAGGTCGGGGACGCGACCGTCCCCGCCACCGAGCACGTCGGCGGCACGGAGGCCTACGAGGCACGCTGCCGGCTCCACCTGCGGGGCTGAGCGGGACGTGCGCTTTGGGCGGCCCCCCGGGGACGCCCTAGATTCGGGCGCGGCGCCGCCCGGCGTCGTCACCGTGACGAGAGGACCCCGTGCCCCACCGCACGCTCGACCTGCCCCGCCGCACCCGGCTGCTCGCGGACGACCTCACCCGCGGCTGGCTCGTCGCCCCGGTCCTCGCCGTCGCCGCGCTGCTCGTCATCCTCACGCCGGTGCTCGACGTCCCCGACGACCAGCGGCCGCTCGCGGTCGTCCTCGTCCTGTACGGCGTCCTGCTCCTCGCCTACCCCGCGCTCACCCTCCTGGCCTTCGCCGGCCTGTCCGGGGCCGCGCTCACCTCCGCCCTCGGCGAGGCACGCCGTCGCCAGCTCCGTCGGCCCACCTGGGTGCGCCGCGCGCTGGGGTGGCGGGACGACGGCGTGGGCGGGGACGGCCCGTCCTGGCCGGTCCTCCTCGCGCTCGGCTCCCTCGTCGTCGCGGTCTGGCTCATCGTCTCGGAGTCGATGCGCGACTCCGGCTTCCTCGTCGCCGGGAGCATCGTCATGATCATTCTCGCGTGGGGCGGCAGCCTCGTCGCCTACGCCGTCCACACGGCCCGCCTCGACGCCGTCAGTGGCGGCCTGCGCTTCCCCGAGGACGGGACTCCCGGTGCGCAGGAGCGTCACTTCTCGGACTACCTCTACCTCTCCCTCGGCGTCCAGGCGGCCTTCGGTCCTGCGGACGTCCAGGCGACGTCGGCGCGCATGCGCCGCACCCTGGCCGGCCACATGCTCGTCGGCTGGACCTTCAACACCGTCGTTCTCGCCGCCGTCGTCTCCTTCCTCGTCGGCCTGCGCTGAGCCGGGTGGGCGGGATCCCGCTGTCGGCGGGAGGGAGGTGGGCGGCCTCGGCTGAGCCGGGTGGGCGGGATCCCGCTGTCGGCGCGAGGGAGGTGGGCGGCCTGCGCTGAGCCGCGCGGGCGGGATCCCGCTGTCGGCGGGAGTGAGGTGGGCGGCCTGCGCTGAGCCGCGCGGGCGGGATCCCGCTGTCGGCGCGAGGGGGGTGGGCCGTGTGCCGCGGGTGGGCGGGTCGTGGGAACCTGGGAGGACCGACAAGCTCTTGCACCGGGCGATCCCCGAGGAGGCGTCATGACGACCGCGACCCCCACCGACGAGCGCCCGGCCACCCCGCCGGACGTGGCCGACCTCGTGGAGGACGCGGTCACCCTCGCCGAGGCGTGGCTCGCGGCCACCGAGGAGGGGCAGACGCGCCGGGAGCGGGCCGCCTCCGGCCAGCTCGCCGCCCTGGTCAGTGACCCGGAGGGCCTGGACCTCGCGATCACCTTCGTCGACCGCGTCGCCCGCCCCGAGGACGAGGAGGTCGCCGCCCGAGAGCTGTCGCGCATCTCCGCCGGTGCCGCCGGCTTCCTCGGGCCGATCGACCGCACGCTCCTCGGTGCGGGCGCGCTCGTCGCCCCGCTCGCCCCTCGGCTCGTCGTCCCGCTCGCGCGCCGGCGCCTGCGCCAGCTCGTCGGCCACCTCGTCGTCGACGCCCACGACCCCGCGCTCGCCGAGCACCTCGCCCGCGCCCGCCGCGACGGCTTCCGCCTCAACATCAACCTCCTCGGCGAGGCGGTCCTCGGGGAGGACGAGGCCCGTGCCCGCACCGAGCGCACCCGCACGCTCCTCGAGCGCGACGACGTCGACTACGTCTCGATCAAGGTCTCCTCCCTCGTCTCCCAGATCTCCACCTGGGACACCGCGGGCACCGTCGAGCGGGTCCTCGACCGCCTGCGCCCGCTGTACCGCACCGCCGCGGCCCGCAGCCCGCACGCCTTCGTCAACCTCGACATGGAGGAGTACCGCGACCTCGACCTCACCCTCGAGGTCTTCACCCGGCTCCTGTCCGAGCCTGAGTTCGCCGGCCTCGAGGCCGGCATCGTCCTCCAGGCCTACCTCCCCGACTCCGTCGCCGCCCTCGAGCGGCTCATCGGCTTCGCCCAGCAGCGCGCCGCGGCCGGCCACGCCGGCATCAAGGTCCGTCTGGTCAAGGGCGCCAACCTCTCGATGGAGCGCGTCGAGGCCGAGGTGCACGGCTGGGCGCAGGCGCCCTACGCCACCAAGGACGACGTTGACGCCAACTACCTGCGCCTCGTCGAGCGGTCCCTGCGCCCCGAGCTCACCGGTGCGCTGCGCCTGGGCGTGGCCTCCCACAACCTCTACGACGTCGCCCTCGCCCACCTGCTCGCCCAGCGCCGCGGCGTCACCGGGATGCTCGACGTCGAGATGCTCCAGGGCATGGCCCCGTCGCAGGCGCGCGCGGTCAAGGAGGCGGTCGGCTCCGTCCTCCTCTACACGCCCGTCGTCGCCCCCGAGGACTTCGACGTCGCCGTCTCCTACCTCGTGCGCCGCCTGGAGGAGAACGCGCAGCCGCAGAACTTCCTCCGGGCCCTCTTCGACGGCGACGACGGCGCCGGCGAGGCGTCCATGGCGGACCAGGAGGCCCGCTTCCGGGCCTCCGTCACGGCGATGGGCACGGTGCCCGCCGAGCGTCGGCGCACCGCCGACCGGCAGCCGGCGGGCACGACCTTCGACAACACGACCGACGCCGACCCCGCACTGCCCGAGGTCCGCGCCTGGGCGCGGGAGCGGGTCCGCGCCCGTCCCGCCCCGCTCACCTCCCCGGTGCTGCGCACGACGGCGGAGGTGGACGCCGTCGTCGCCCGCGGCAGGGCCGCCCAGCCGGAGTGGGCCGCGCGCCCCGCCACCGAGCGGGCCGCGCTCCTGCGCCGGGCCGCGGACGAGCTCGAGGCGCGCCGCGGGGAGCTCGTCACGCTCATGGTCGCCGAGGGCGGCAAGACGATCGAGCAGGCCGACCCCGAGGTCTCCGAGGCCGTCGACTTCGCCCGCTACTACGCCGACCGCGCCCTCGAGCTCGAGCGTGGCGCCTCCCTCCACACCGACGGCGCGCGCTTCACCCCGCACGTCCTCACGCTCGTGACCCCGCCGTGGAACTTCCCCGTCGCCATCCCGATCGGCGGCGTCCTCGCGGCGCTCGCCGCGGGCAGCGCCGTCGTCATCAAGCCGGCTCCCGCCGTCCCCGGCTGCACGGAGACCGCGGTCGCCGCCCTCCACGCGGCGGGGATCCCCGACGACGTCGTCCAGGTGGTCCGGGCCGACGAGAACGAGGTGGGCCAGGGGCTCGTCGCCCACGACGGCGTCGACGCCGTCGTCCTCACCGGCGCCGCCGAGACGGCCGAGCTCTTCTGCTCCTGGCGCACCGGCCGCCCCGGCGGGCCGCGCGTGCTCGGTGAGACGTCCGGGAAGAACGCCCTCGTCATCACGCCCGCCGCGGACTACGACCTCGCCGTCGCCGACCTCGTCAAGAGCGCCTTCGGGCACTCCGGGCAGAAGTGCTCCGCGGCGTCGATCGCGATCCTCGTCGGCTCGGCAGGGCGCTCGGAGCGGCTGCTGCGCCAGCTCGTCGACGCCGTCCGCTCCCTGCGCGTCGGCTGGCCCACCGGCCTGGCCGCGACGATGGGCCCGGTCATCGAGCCGCCCACCGGCAAGCTGCGCCGCGCGCTCACCACCCTGGAGCCGGGGGAGCGGTGGCTCGTGGAACCCCGACAGCTCGACGGCACCGGGCGGCTGTGGTCCCCGGGCCTCAAGGACGGTGTCGCGCCCGGGTCCTTCCTCCACCTCACCGAGGTCTTCGGGCCGGTGCTCGGCATCATGCGCGCCGAGACCCTCGACGAGGCCATCGAGCTGCAGAACGCCACCGCCTACGGCCTCACCGGCGGCCTGCACTCGCTGGACGAGGAGGAGATCGACCACTGGCTCGAGCGCGTCGAGGTGGGCAACGCCTACGTCAACCGGCACATCACCGGCGCCATCGTCCAGCGGCAGTCCTTCGGCGGGTGGAAGTCCTCCGCCGTCGGCCCCGGCGCGAAGGCCGGCGGTCCGAACTACGTCGCCCAGCTGGGGGAGTGGGCGATGGACGGGCTTCCGGCCCACACCGCGGAGCCGTCCGCGGCCGTGCGCGCGGCGCTCGCCGACTACGCCGCCCTCGTCCCCGACGCCGCCGAGCGGACCTGGCTGGAGAGCGCCGCCGGGTCCGACGCCGCCGCGTGGGAGGCCGAGATCCGCCACGCGCAGGACCACACCGGCCTGCGCGCGGAGTCGAACGCCTTCCGCTACCGGCCGGTGCCGCTGACGGTGCGCACGGCGCCCGGGGCCGCGCCGGTCGAGCTGCTGCGCGTCCTCCTCGCCGGTGAGGCGGTGGGGGCGGACGTGCGCGTGAGCCTGGACCCGGTGACGAGCGCGGCCCTCCGGGCGCTGCGCGGTCCGCAGACCCGTGCCGGGCTCCGCCGTCTGGGCCGGCACGTCACGCGGGCCGAGACGGAGGCGCAGTTCCTCGCGCGGGTGCTGGAGGAGGGCGTCGAGCGGGTGCGCGTCGTCGGCCCCGGTGCCGGGGCGCTCCTCGACGCGCTGTGGTTGCCGCAGGTGACGGTCCTCGCCGGCCCGGTCCTGGCCACCGGCCGCCGCGAGCTGCTCGCGGTGACCCGCGAGCAGGCCGTTTCGCGCACGCGGCACCGCTTCGGCCACCTCCCCGCGGGCGCCTGACCGAGTCCCTCCCGCGCCGTCGGCGAGCCTGGGCCCCGTGAGGGAGTCCACATGGTGAGATCTTCCCCACAGGCTGTCTCAAGTCCATAACGAAACGGTTGCCGGGTTGTTTCGTCTGTCGTATGGACCACTGACCCGTGTGTACCGTGACGGCACCTCGGCGTGCACCGCGGCACACAACCGGGTACCCCCGGCGCAGCCCTCGGGCACGTCCCAGCATCCAGGAGGAACATTGAAGATCAGGCGTACGGCCCAGGCGGCCGCCGTGCTGGTGGCAGGCTCGCTCGTCCTCGCGGCGTGCACCAGCCCCAGTGACGACGAGACCACGGGCGACGGCGGCGACAACGCCACCGAGGAGACCACCGACTCCGGCGAGGCCAGCTCCACGGCCAAGGAGGACCTGGGCGACGTCCAGACCGTCGAGGGCGACATCTTCTACTCGACCGGCCAGGACGAGTTCACCGGCTACAACTCCCTGACGGCGGACACGTACAGCACGTACAACAACGTCATCATGGACCGCATCCGTCCGGAGGGCTTCTTCTACTTCGGCACCGACGGCACCATCTACGAGAACGAGGAGTTCGGCACCGCCGAGGCCGTCTCCGGCCTCGAGGGCGACGACCCGCTCGTCATCGAGTACACGGTCGTCGACGACGCCGTGTGGTCCGACGGCAACGCCATCGACTTCGCGGACTTCCTCTTCGAGTGGGTCTCGCAGAACCCGGCGTGGCTCTCCCCGGACCCGGAGAACCCGGTGTTCAACCACGTCTCGGGCACGGACTACACCCAGACGAACGTCCCCACCGGCCCGCAGGCCGACAGCTGGGACGCCAAGTCCTTCACCGTCGAGTACGCCGAGAAGTACCCGGACTGGCGCCTCGTCACCGGCTCCTACCTGCTCCCGGCCCACGTCGTGGCCGAGCAGATCGGGATCACCGAGGAGGAGCTCGTCCAGGCGATCCTCGACGAGGACGTCGAGACGCTGACCGAGGCCGCGCAGTTCTGGAACGAGGGCTGGCTCTCCAGCCCCGGTGAGGTCCCCGCCCCGGAGATCGCGCCGTCCGGCAGCCGCTACCAGTTCATGGAGGGTGGCTGGACCGCTGGTCAGTCGATCACCCTCGAGGCGAACCCCAACTACTGGGGCACCCCCGCGGCGACCGAGCGGATCACCTTCCGCTTCCTGGACGCCTCGGGCCACAACCAGGCCCTGCAGAACGGTGACCTCAACGTCATCGAGCCGCAGGCCACCGTCGACACGCTGCCGCAGCTCGAGGGCCTCGGCGACGCCGTCGAGGTCCAGACGGGCTCGACCCTCACCTGGGAGCACCTCGACTTCAACTTCAACAACGGCGTGTTCTCGGACGACGAGGGCGGCCAGGCGCTGCGCGAGGCCTTCGCCTACTGCGTGCCGCGTCAGCAGATCGTCGACAACCTCATCAAGCCGGTCGACCCCGAGGCGGTCGTCATGAACGCCCGCGAGGTCTTCCCGTTCCAGCCCGCCTACGACGAGGTCGTCGAGGCCTCGTACGACGGCCGCTACGACGAGGTCAACCTCGAGGAGGCCACCCGCCTCATCGAGGAGTCCGGCATCGCGACGCCGATCGACGTCCGCATCGGCTACTCGGCGCCCAACCCGCGCCGTACCTCCGAGATCGAGCTCATCAAGTCGAGCTGCGACCAGGCCGGCTTCAACGTCACCGACATCGGCTCGCAGGACTTCTTCTCCAACGCGCTCGTGAACGGTGACTACGAGGTCGCGCTCTTCGCGTGGGCCGGTTCCGGCCAGATCTCCTCGGGTCAGAACATCTACTCGACGAACTACCCGCAGAACTACGGCGGCTACTCCAACGAGACCGTCGACCAGGCCTGGGTCGAGCTGTCCGCCTCGCTCGACGAGACGGTCCACCTCGAGCAGACCAAGATCATCGAGAAGGAGCTGTGGGACACGCTCTTCGGCATCCCGATCTTCGCCCACCCGGGTGTCATCGCGCACACGGCCGGCATGGAGAACGTGCGCCAGACCGCGACGCAGAACGGCGTGGCCTGGAACGCGGAGCAGTGGAAGCTCGCTGAGTGACCTCGGCTGAGGTGATTCTCACTCCGATCACCTGATACGCGCCGAATTGCCGGTGGGGCAGGGGGAGGTCCTCCTTCTGCCCCACCGGCTTGCGTGTACGGTGCCTTGACGTGATTTCTCGGCGGCGGTCCGGGTCCCACAAGGACAAGGACTAGGCTGTCCGGGCTTCACCCGGAAGACCCGAAGGGCAAAGCTCGTGATCAAGTTCATCCTGCGCAGGCTGGGAATATCCTCCCTCGTCCTGCTCGGTGGGTCCCTCCTGATGTTCGTCCTCACCATCAACTCGGGCGACCCTCTGTCGGACCTCCGGGAGTCGAACGACCCCAACCGCGACAACCTCATCGCCATGCGCACCGCGAACATGCGCCTGGACGATCCCTGGTACGAGCGCTACGGCGCCTGGCTGGCCGGCGTGAGCAAGTGCGTCGTCGGTTCCTGCGACCTCGGCCTCAACCGCGCGGGCATCCCGGTCATCGACCTCCTCGGCAACGCTGCCGCAGCGACCCTGCGCCTCGTCATCCTCTCGACGCTGCTCGCCATCGTCATCGGTATCGCGATCGGCATCCTCACCGCGATCCGCCAGTACTCCGGCTTCGACTACATCGTGACGTTCTTCGCGTTCATGATGTACTCCCTGCCCGTCTTCTGGGCGGCGGTGCTCCTCAAGGAGTACGGCGCGATCCGCTTCAACGACTGGATCATCGAGCCGGACATGGCGCTGTGGCAGATCGCCGTCGTGGCCGTCGTGCTCGCCGTCATCATCGCCGGCGCCCTGGGTGGTGACGCCCGACGGCGGCTCCTCACCGGCGGCGGCACCTTCCTCTTCGTCTTCGCGGCAATGTTCTACTTCGACGCCGTCAACTGGTACCGCCAGCCGGCACTCGGCATCGCCGTCGTCGCCGTCGCCTCCATCGGCGCGGCCCTCCTCATCGTCATGCTGAGCTCGGGGCTGGGGAACAAGAACGTCCTGTACGCCGCCCTCACCACCGTGGGCGCCGGGATCGTCTCCTACTTCGTCTTCTCGGCCCAGCTCGCCGACCCGACCTGGGGCGTGCTCTTCGGGCTCTTCGCCCTCGCGATCGTCATCGCCGTCCTCAGCGGCGCCCTGTGGGGCGGCTACTCCCGGACCATGGCGATCTGGGTGTCGGTCGCGACCGCGACCGTCATGAGCCTCGTCATCGTCGCCGACCAGGCGCTGTCGGCCTGGGCGGGCTACCTCGGCTCGGTCCGCAACGGCCGCCCGATCTCGACGATCGGGGCCGAGACCCCGAACTACGACGGCACCTTCTGGCAGGAGTTCCTCGACAAGGGCACCCAGCTGCTCCTGCCGACGATCCTCCTCACCCTCGTGTCGGTCGCCAGCTACAGCCGCTACACGCGCTCGTCCATGCTCGAGGTCCTCGAGCAGGACTACGTGCGCACCGCGCGGTCCAAGGGTCTGTCCGAGCGCGTGGTCATCACCAAGCACGCGTTCCGCAACGCCCTCATCCCGATCACGACGATCGTCGCCTTCGACTTCGCCGGCCTCATCGGCGGCGCGGTGCTCACGGAGACGGTCTTCGGCTGGAAGGGCATGGGCGAGCTGTTCCGCACCGGCCTCGTCCAGGTGGACCCCGCACCCGTCATGGCCTTCTTCCTCGTCACCGGCACCGCCGCCGTCGTGATGAACATGCTGGCCGACATCGCCTACGCCTTCCTCGACCCCCGGATCCGACGGTGAGCGCAGTGAGTGACGCAGGCACCCGTACCAGCCCCGCGACCCGGAGGCAGCGATGAGAAGGTTCAGGAAGAGCAACCGGCCGGAGCACATCGTTCCGCAGCCGGGCATGCAGGGCGCCGACCCCGGCACGCTGCAGAACATCGACCAGCTCTCCGTCGAGGAGGACCTCGAGGGGAAGACGGACAAGTCCTACTCCCAGGGGCAGCTCGTCCTGCGCCGTTTCCTCCGCCACCGCGGTGCGATGGTCTCCCTGGCCGTGCTCGTGTTCATCACCGTGCTGGCCTACACCTCGATCGGCTTCGGGCCGATCCCGGGCTGGTGGAAGCACGACTACACGATGGCCGGCACCGTCACCGACGGCGGCCGCCCCTCGCTGAGCCTGTGGCCCTTCCAGATCGGTGACCAGCCCTTCGGGCAGGACAACGTCGGCAAGGACTACTTCGCGCTCGTCATGCGCGGCACGCAGCGGTCGCTCATCATCGCCTTCGTCGTCGGCATCGTCTCGACGGTGATCGGCACGGCGGTCGGTGCGGCGGCGGGCTACTTCCGCGGGTGGGTCGAGGCCGTGCTCATGCGCCTCACCGACCTCCTCATCGTCATCCCGCTGCTCGTCCTCGCGGCCGTCCTCGGCCAGATCAGCGGCGGGTCGATCTGGGCCCTCGCCTTCATGCTCGGCATCGTCACGTGGACGGGCCTGGCCCGCCTCGTGCGTGGTGAGGTCCTGTCCCTGCGCGAGCGGGAGTTCGTGGCCGCGGCCCGCGCCGTCGGCACGTCGCCGCTGCGCATCATCGTCAAGCACATCCTGCCGAACACGCTCGGCACGATCATCGTGTCGGCCACGCTGTCGATCGCGGCGGCGATCCTCCTCGAGACCTCGCTGTCCTTCCTCGGCTTCGGTGTCGACGCGCCGGACACCTCCTTGGGCGTCCTCATCAACACCTACCAGGCGTCCTTCACGTCGCGGCCCTGGCTGTTCTGGTGGCCCGGCATCTTCATCCTCGGCATCGCGCTGAGCGTGAACTTCATCGGTGACGGTCTGCGCGACGCGTTCGACCCCCGGCAGAACAGGAACAAGGACTGATGACCACCACCTCCGAGCAGTCCAGCGGGCCGGTCCTCTCCTTCACCGACCTCGACGTCCGCTTCAAGACCGAGTTCGGCTCCGTCCACGCCGTCAAGGGCATCTCCCTCGAGGTCCACCCCGGTGAGGTCGTCGCCCTCGTGGGCGAGTCCGGCTCCGGCAAGTCCGTCACCTCGATGACGGCGCTCGGCCTCCTGCCGAAGAACGCCCGCACCGGTGGCGGCATCGTCGTCGGCGAGCGTGCCGTCGGCGAGCTCGACGAGCGCGAGCTGCGCCGGATGCGCGGCAACGACGTCGCCATGGTCTTCCAGGAGCCCATGACGGCCCTCAACCCGGTGCTCACCATCGGCACCCAGCTCACCGAGGCCCTCGAGCTGCACGGCATCGCCTTCGGGCGGGCCGCGGACGAGCGCGCGGCCGAGCTGCTGCGGATGGTCGGCATCCCCGAGCCCGAGCGGCGTCTCAAGCAGTACCCGCACGAGCTCTCGGGCGGCCAGCGCCAGCGCGTGGTCATCGCCATCGCGATCAGCTGCGACCCGCGCGTCATCATCGCCGACGAGCCGACGACGGCCCTGGACGTCACGGTCCAGGCCGACATCCTCGACCTGCTGCGCTCCCTCAAGGACAAGCTCAACACCGGCATCCTCCTCATCACCCACAACATGGGCGTCGTCGCCGACATGGCCGACCGCGTCGCGGTGATGTTCAAGGGCAACCTCGTCGAGACGGGCAGCGTCGACCAGGTCCTCAACCACCCGCAGCACGCCTACACCAAGCGCCTGCTCGACGCCGTGCCCCACCTGGGCCGCGGCCGGGACCAGCTGGGCATCGCCCACGTCGAGGCCCCGCCGGTGGAGGAGAACGAGGTCCACGCCCTGCGCATGGAGAACCTCGTCATCGAGTACCAGCGCGCCGGCAAGCCGCCGTTCCGCGCCGTCGACGACGTCTCCTTCTCCGTGCGCCAGGGCGAGGTCGTCGGCCTGGTGGGCGAGTCCGGCTCGGGCAAGTCGACGATCGGCCGCTGCGCGCTCGGGCTCATCCCCGCGGCCTCCGGCACGATCCGCCTCTTCGGGGAGGACTTCGGGGCGCTGCGCCGCAAGGACGCCAAGGCCCTGCGCCGCCGGATCGGCGTGATCTTCCAGGACCCGGCAGCCTCGCTCAACCCCCGCCTGCCGATCGGCGACATCATCGCCGAGCCGATGGTGGTCCACAAGATCGGCGACAAGAAGTCCCGGGAGCGCAAGGTCCACGAGCTCCTCGAGGCCGTCGAGCTGCCCCGCAGCGTGTACAACCGCTACCCGCACGAGCTCTCCGGCGGCCAGCGGCAGCGCGTCTCGGTGGCCCGTGCGCTCGTCCTCGAGCCCGAGCTGCTCGTCGCGGACGAGCCGACCTCGGCCCTGGACGTGTCCGTCCAGGCCAGCGTGCTCGCGATGTTCACCGAGCTCCAGCAGCGCTACCGCTTCGCCTGCCTCTTCGTCTCCCACGACCTCGCCGTCGTCGACCTGCTCGCCCACCGGGTGGTCGTCCTGCAGAACGGCAAGATCGTCGAGAAGGGCAGCCGCGAGGACGTCCTGCAGAACCCGCAGCAGGAGTACACGCAGCGCCTGCTCGCAGCCGCTCCGGTGCCCGAGCCCGGGGAGCAGCGTCGCCGCCGCGAGGAGCGTCACGCGCTGCTCGCCTCCTTCGGGGAGAGCGTCGCCGAGCTCCAGCTCGACGAGGGCACGATCGGGGCCGGGCCGCTGGACGAGTCCACCCGCGAGTAGGCCGTGAGGGCGCCCCGACTCCTGCTGCGGCGTGGCCGCGCACAGCGGGGCGCCCTCCTCACGCTGCTCGTCCTCACCGCCACCGTCGCCGCGATCCTCGCCGGCAGCACCGGCTACACCCGGGCCGCGGGGGTCGCCACGATCCGCGCGACCCTCACCGAGGCCGCGCCCCACGACGCCGGCGTCCAGGTGCAGACCCGGCTCGCGGACGACCCGGAGGCGCAGGACGCCGCCGTGCGCGAGACGGTCACCGCCCGCCTCGGCCCCGCGACCGACGTCTCGCGGACTCTGTGGACGGAGCCGGTCGGCGCCGGGACCGGCGGGCAGGAGCTGCGCGTCGTCCTCGCCGAGCCGCCGGCGGGGGACGGCGTCGTCGTCACCGCCGGCGAGGCGCCCGGTCCCGGCGAGGTCCTCGTGCCCGAGGAGGCCGCCGCCGAGGAGGGCCTCACGGCAGGCACCGAGCTCGTCGTCGACGGCACGACGCTCACCGTGTCCGGCACGTGGCGCACCGGGGACGAGCGCGCGTGGTTCACCGACCCGCACACCGAGGGCGCGGTCGGCCCGCTCCTCACCGACGCCGCGACGATCCGTGACGCCGTCGGCGCGCCCTTCGTGCGCTGGACCGTCCACCCGCGCGCCGACGCGCTCACCGTGGCGGACCTCCCCGCCCTCGCCGACGGCCTCGCGGGGCTCGAGTACGCCCTCGGTGACGACGACGCCGTCGCCGTCCGTGGCCTGTCCGTCACCGGGGGCCTCGCCGCCACCGTCGACGGCCTCGCGGACGCGACCGCCACCGCGGCGGCCGTGGGCCTCGTGCCCGTGGCGCTCCTGGGCGTCGTCTCCGTCGTCGCCCTCGTGCAGGTCGTGCGGCTCCTCGGGCAGACCCGCGCCCGGGAGACCGAGATCCTCGTCGCCCGCGGGGCGGCGGCCCGGCAGGTCACGGTGTGGGCGGCCGCCGAGCTCGCGGTTGTCGCGCTCGTCGGTGGTGCTGTCGGCACGGTCGTGGCCGCCGTCGTCGTCGAACGGCTCGACGGCGGGGAGGCGCAGCGCGGGGTCGTCGTCGCGACGGGCGCCGTCGTCGCCGTTCTCACCGTCGTCACCGGGACGGTCGTGGCGGGCCTGCACGCGCGCGGCATCGCCCGCCGGATGGTCGCCGACCGCTCCGGCCGGCTGCGCGGCGCGGCGGCCGCCGGCACGGTCGTGCTCACCGGCGCCGCGGCCGCCCTCTCCGCCTGGCAGCTGCTGCGGCACGGCACCCCGCTCATCGACGACGGCGGCGCGGACGTCCTCGCCGTCGTGTCCCTCGGGGCGGTGCTCGCCTTCCTCGCGGTGCTCGCGCTCGCCCTGCTCGGCCCGCTCACCCGCGCCTCGGCCCGGGCGGGGGAGCGGGGACGCGGCCTGCCCGGCGTCCTCGCCGCCCGCCAGGTCTCCCGCCGCGTGCGCGCCTACGCCGTGCCGCTCGTGCTCGTCGTCCTGGCCGTCGGCACGACGACCGTCGCCGCCTCCTTCGCCGGGGCCACCGCCGTGCAGCGCGACCACGTCGCGGCCCTCGCCACCGGCACCGACGTGCGCGTCACCGTCCCCGCCGGGGCCGGCGGCCCGGCCCCGCAGGCGGCCCTCTCCGCGCAGCCCTACCGGGAGATCGCCGGCGTCCGGGGCGCGGGGACCGTGCTGCGGGGCACGGGCACCTTCGGCGAGCTGCCCCTCGTCGTCACGGCCCTGGACACCACGCGGCTCGAGGAGGTCGCGCGCGTCCCCGGGGGCGCCGTCGCCGGCCTCGCGCCCGCGCCGTCGGGAGTGGTGCTGCCGGCCGGGGCGCGGACGCTCGACCTCACCGTCCGGGCCCAGCTGGGGCTGCCGCCGGGGGCGCTGGAGGCGGAGGAGGAGCTCGTCGCCTCGGACCGCGAGTACTACCTCGAGGTCCTGGGGGTCCCCGAGGAGGAGGTCGACGCGCTGCTCGCCGCGGATCGGGCACGGCGGCGGGAGGGCGACCACGGCCTCGGGCTCACGCTGTGGGTGGCCGACGCGGACGGTGGCCTGAGCGCGCTCGACGCCGGACGGCTGCCGGCCGACCCCTTCGGCGACGACGGGCTGCTCGGACCCGGGCCCACCGAGCACACGCTGCGGCTGGAGCTGCCCGACGCGGGGGAGTACCGGCTCGCCGCGCTCGACCTCGCCGCCACCGGCCCGGCCCTCGGCTACGAGCTGTCCGTGGAGGTCATCGGCCTCACCGCCGACGGCACCGACGTCGACCTCGGGACCGCGCCCTGGGCGCAGGCCCCGGCCACCCCCGGCCTCGAGCCGCTGGGCACGGTGGGCGCGCGGGGCGCGTTCGAGGGCGACGTCGAGGTCCGCCTCCTGCCCGACGGCGGTGCGGGGCCGGTCCCCGCGGCCGTCACCTCCCCCCTCGCCTCGGCTGCCGACCTCGAGGTGGGGGACGCGGCCACCGTCGTGCTGGGCGGGACCGCCGTCGACCTCGAGGTGCGCACCGTCGTCGGCGCAGTGCCCGGCGGCCTGGAGGAGGACGCCGTCCTCGTCGACCTCGCCGCGCTCGGCGCCCACGTCCTCGGCCGCGCGGAGCGTCCGGTGCTCCCCGGCCAGGTCTGGCTCACCCTCGAGGAGGATGCCGACCCCACCCAGGTGGCCGCGGAGGCCGGCGCGCTCGCCGGCAGGGAGGCCACCGTCGAGGTGGCCGGGGAGAACCTCACCGACTCCGCCGGCTCCGTGCGCCACACCTTCTGGATCGTCGCCGCGGGCGCCGCGCTCCTCGCCCTCACCGGGGTGGCCGCCGTCGTCCTCGCCCTCGCCCGGGAACGTCGCAGCGAGGTCGTCGTGCTGCGCGCGCTCGGCGTGCCGCCCGCGGTGCAGGCCCGCACCCGGGTGGCCGAGCTGCTCGGCGTGGGCGGGCTCGGCGTCGTCCTCGGCGTCCTTGCCGGCTGGGCGGCCTCGGTGCTGCTCGTGCCCACCCTCGCCCGGGCCGCCGCGACCCAGCCCTCCCCGCTGCCCCTCGGCGGGCGGCTCGACGTCCTGCCGGGGCTCGCGGTGCTCGTCGTCCTCGTCGGCGGCCTGGGCGTCGTCGCCGCCGTGCTCGGTGCCCGGGTGCGGGCGCAGGCGCTGGACGCCGAGTACCGGGAGGAGGTGCGGTGAGGGGTCTCCTCGGTCTCGCGCGCCGCCAGGCCACCGCCCACCGCGCGGTGCCGGTCGCGCTCGCGCTCCTCGTCCTTCTCGTCGCCGGGGTCGTCACCGCGTGGCCGCGCCTGCTCGCCGGCGTCGACGACCGCCAGGTCACCCACGAGATCGCCGCGACGAGCCCGCTGTCCCGCGACGTCGTCGGCGTCCTGCCCACGGAGTGGCCCCGGCTGGACCCGCCGCCCCCCGGCTCCACGCCCTACCCGCCGGAGGTCGAGGAGAACGTCGGGGGCGTCCACGTCGCGCTCGAGGAGCTGCGCGCCGCCCAGCCGGAGCCGCTGCGCACGCTGCTCGGCGAGCCGAGCTTCTCGCTGCAGAGCCAGCCCGCGGAGATCGCGCCCCCGCCCGACCCGGTCATCGGCCGGCAGTGGCTCCACCTCAGCGTCGACCCGCAGCTCGCCGACCGGGTGACGCTCACCGACGGTCGCTGGCCCGAGGTGCCCGCCCCCGTCGACCCCTTCGCCGGGCTCACCGACGCCGAGCGCATGACCCTCTCCCTGGACGAGGAGGCCGCGCTCGTCGACGCCGCCATCGCGGCCAGCGGGCCGCTGGAGCTCGTCCTGTCCGCGCCCGCGGCCGAGGTGCTCGAGTGGGAGGTCGGCACCGAGCGGCGCTTCGCCGGCAACACCGTCCCGGCGCTGCTCACCGGCACCTACGAGGTCGACGACCCCGGCGCGGACTACTGGGACCACAACCTGTACTCGGTCGAGCCGCACGTCGTCGACGACCTCAACATCGGCACCTCGGCGACCGCCGCCGCCTACCTCGACCCCGCCTGGGACGGGCGGCTCCCGCCGGGCTTCCCCGTCCACGTCGCCAGCTTCCGCACCCAGATGTGGTTCCCCGTCGCCGTCGGGGCGCTGACGGCCGACGACGTCGACGCCGCGGCGGCCCAGCTCGTCCGGTTCACGACGCCCCAGCCGCTGGGCGAGGCCGGCGAGCTCGGCCCGGCGCCGGAGGTCCGCTTCGCCAGCGGGCTGGGCGAGGTGCTCGACCGGGTCCAGCAGCAGCAGGCGGTGACGTCCACCGTGCTCACGGTCATCGCGGCCGGCCCGCTCGGGGTGACCCTCGCCGTGCTCCTCCTGGCCGCGCGGCTGCTCGTCGCACGCCGCCGGCCCGGACTGGCTCTCCTGTCCGCGCGCGGCGGCTCGGGGTGGCAGCTGCGCGCGATGCTTGCGCTCGAGGGGTTCGTCCTCGGTGTGCCGGCGGCCGCGGCCGGCGCGCTGCTCGCCGTCCTCGTCCTGCCGGGCCGCACGGCACCCGCCGACCTCGCCGTCACCGGCGCCGTCGCCGTCGTGCCCGCCGTCATGCTCGCCGCGAGCACCTCCCCCCGCGGTCTGCGGGAGGGGCGCGCGGACCTCGGCGGCCGGTCCGGACGCTGGCGGTGGGTCGCCGAGGTGGTGCTGCTCGCCCTCACCGCCGTCGCCGTCGTCCTCCTCGTCCAGCGCGGCGTCGTGCCCGGGACCGGGGAGACCGACGTCCTCCTCACCGGGGTGCCGCTGCTGCTGTCCGCGGCCACCTGCGTCGTCGTCCTGCGCGTGTACCCGCTGCCGGTCCGGGCGCTGGCGGGGGTGCTGCGCCGCCGTCGCGGGCTCACGTCCTTCCTCGGCTCGGCGCGCGCGGTCCGTGACCCCTCCGGCGGCCTCGTCCCTGCCGTCGCGCTCGTCATCGGCGTCTCCGTCGCGATGTTCTCCGCCGTCCTCGGCTCGACGATCGGCACCGGTGTGCAGGCGACGGCGTGGCAGTCGGTGGGCGCCGACCTGCGCCTGTCCGGCCCGATCATCGACGAGGACCAGGCCGCCGCGATCGCCGGCGTGCAGGGGGTCGCCGAGGTGGCGACGATCGGCGACGCCGGCACCGTCAGCGTGTCGGGGGAGCGGCTGGACCTCGCCGTCGCCGACCTCGCCGCCGTGCGCGACGTCCAGGCCGACGGCGTGGGGATCGACCGCCTCCCCGCGGACCTGCCCACCGCCGCGGGCGACGCGGTCCCGGCCGTGCTGTCCGCGGAGGCGGTCGAGGCGCTCGGGGCGGGCGTCGGGGACACCCTCCAGGCCGCCGTCGGGGACGGGGTCACGCTCGAGGTGGTCGGCACGGTCGAGCGGCTGGCCGGCGCGGGCACCACCGGGGACGTCGTCGTCGACGCCGCCGCCTTCACCGCAGCCACCGAGCGGACCGTGCTCCCGCGCATCGCCCTCGTCGACGTCGCCGACGGCGAGGACCCGACGGCGGTGCTCGAGCGCGTCCGCGAGGTGGAGCCCGTCGCCCTCGCCCAGAACCCGGCGGGCGACGCGAGCGGCTTCCTCTCCTCCCCGATGGCCGGGGGGATGAACGCGGCGCTGACGGTCGCCGTCGTCCTCAGCCTGGCGCTCGTCGTCGTCGCCGTCGTCATGACCCAGCTCGTGGGCGCCCCCGCACGTGCGCGGCTGCTCGCGGTGCTGCGCACGCTCGGGCTGGACCGGCGGGGCGCCCGCGGGATCGTCGCCTGGGAGCTCGTGCCGCTGGCCGTCGTGTCGGTGCTCGCCGGCGGCCTGCTCGGCGTCCTCGTGCCGTGGGTCGTGCTCGGGAGGATGGACCTGCGGGCGCTCACCGGCGGCGAGGAGCAGCCCGGGCTGGTCGTCGACCCGCTCGTCGTCGGCGGGGTGCTGGGCGGGATCCTCCTCGTCACGGCGCTGGCGGTGCTCGTCTCCACCGTGGTGAGCAGCCGGGCCGACGTCGCGAGCGAGCTGCGGATGGGCGAGGAGACCTGACCCGGCGGGCTGGGACGGGCGTGTCTGTGGCGCATGCCACACTGGGCGGACAGTGCTCTCGGGGAGGAGACGACGATGTCTGACCGCACCTACCAGCTCATCGCGCTCGTCGCGTACTTCGTGGCGATGCTCGCGATCGGCTACTACGCCT
Organism: Oceanitalea stevensii; assembly: GCF_014837105.1. Classification (GTDB taxonomy): domain Bacteria; phylum Actinomycetota; class Actinomycetes; order Actinomycetales; family Actinomycetaceae; genus Oceanitalea; species Oceanitalea stevensii. The sequence continues at coordinate 193,119 of NZ_JACSPO010000004.1, forward strand.
ACCGCCGCACCAGCGGCCACGAGGACTACATGCTCGGCGGGCGCCGCCTGTCGCCCACGACGGCGGCGCTCAGCGCCGGCGCCTCCGACATGTCCGGCTGGCTCATGATGGGCCTGCCGGGCGCGATCTACGTCAGCGGGCTCATCGAGGGCTGGATCGCCGTCGGGCTCACCATCGGCGCCTACCTCAACTGGCGCCTGGTCGCACCGCGGCTGCGCTCGTACACGGAGACGGCGAAGAACTCGATCACGATCCCGAGCTTCTTCGAGAACCGCCTGCACGACACCTCACGGTCGCTGCGGGTCGCCTCCGGCGCCATCGTCCTCGTGTTCTTCACCTTCTACGTCTCGTCGATGATGGTCGCCGGCGGGGTGTTCTTCGAGGTCGCCTTCGGCACGTCCTACCGGACGGGCATGCTCATCGTCGCCGGGGTCACGCTGGCCTACACGCTCATCGGCGGATTCCTCGGCGCCTCCCTGACCGACGTCGTCCAGGGGACGATGATGATGGTCGCGCTCATCATGGTGCCCATCGTCGTGCTCGTCTCGCTCGGCGGGGTGGGGGAGGCGCTCGAGGGGATCCGCGAGGTCGATCCCGCCCGCCTGTCGCCGCTGGCGGGCGAGGGCGTCACCGGGGCGTCGGTCGTGGGCGTCGTCTCGGCGCTCGCGTGGGGCCTGGGCTACTTCGGCCAGCCCCACATCATCGTGCGCTTCATGGCGATGCGGGACGCGCTCTCGGCCGGCCGGGCGCGGCGGATCGGGATCAGCTGGATGGTCATCTCGCTCGTCGGCGCGGTGGTGACCGGCCTGCTCGGCATCGCCTACGTCAACCGGATCGGCCTGGACCTCAGTGACCCCGAGCAGATCGTGCTGGCACTGTCCCAGGCCCTGCTCCACCCGCTGCTCGTCGGGGCGATCTTCGCCGCCGCGCTCGCCGCGATCATGAGCACCGTCTCGAGCCAGCTCATCGTGTGCTCCTCGGCCTTCGTCGAGGACCTCTACCGGATCGTCAGGAAGGACGCCTCGCCGCGGCAGCTCGTCGTCCTCGGGCGCGTGGCCGTGCTCGCGGTGGCGGTCATCGCCACGGTCCTCGCGCTCAACCCCGCCGACACCATCCTCAATCTCGTCGCCTTCGCGTGGGCCGGCTTCGGTGCCTCCTTCGGCCCGGCGATCCTCCTCAGCCTCTTCTGGCGCCGGCTCACCACCTGGGGCGCGCTCGCGGGCATGGTGACCGGCGCGGTGACGGTCATCCTGTGGAAGCAGTTCGGGCCGGAGATCTTCGGGGCGACGCTGTACGAGATCGTGCCGGGCTTCCTGGCCAACCTGCTCGTCGCGGTCGTCGTCAGCAGGCGCACCTACAAGCCCGACGAGGAGATGGAGCGGGAGTTCACGGCGGCGGCCCAGGGGGCGAGGCGGGCCCCGGCGGTGTAGCCCGCCACGCGGACCGGCACGGTGGGCACGCGCGCGGTGAGACGATGGCGCCTGCGACCGGCCGGACGACAGTGACGAGGTGCGCATGACGACGACGACCGAGCAGGCCCGTGAGCCCGACATCCTGTGCCACGGGCTCGTGCGGATCTTCTCCACCGAGGGCGTGGAGGTGCAGGCGCTGCAGGGACTGGACCTGCGGGTGGAGCGCGGCGACGTCGTCGCGATCGTCGGGGCGTCCGGCTCGGGGAAGTCGACCCTCCTCAGCATCCTGTCCGGGCTGGACCGGCCCACGGGCGGCAGCGCCGTCGTCGCCGGCACGGACATCGGCGCGATGAGCCGGGCGGACCGGGTGCGCTACCAGCGGCACACGGTCGGCTTCGTGTGGCAGCAGACCTCCCGCAACCTCCTGCCCTACCTCACTGCCGCGGAGAACATCGCGGTGCCGCTCGTGTTGTCCGGCGCGAAGGCGCGTACGGAGCGGGTGGAGGAGCTGCTCGGGCTCCTCGGGATCGAGCACTGCCGTGACCGCCGGCCCGAGCAGATGAGCGGCGGGGAGCAGCAGCGCACCGCGATCGCCGTCGCGCTGGCCAACTCCCCGCGCGTCCTCCTCGCCGACGAGCCCACCGGTGAGCTGGACGACGCGACGAGCGCCGAGGTCCTCGAGGCGCTGCGCGGGGCGTCGGAGCGCCTGGGCGTCACCGTCCTCATCGTCACCCACGACCCCACCGTGTCCGAGCACGTGCGGCGCACCGTCCAGATCCGCGACGGCCGCACCTCCACCGAGGTGCTGCGGCGCACCGAGCGCGACGACTCCGGCGCCGAGGTGCACGTCGCGGAGGAGTTCGCCGTGCTCGACCGCACCGGGCGCCTCCAGCTGCCGGAGGACTTCGTCAGCGCCCTCGACCTGCGCGAGCGGGTGCGGCTGGCCCTGGAGACCGACCACGTCGGCGTGTGGCCGGACGGCGCGGGACGGACGGCTTCCGACCCGGCCGGGGCGACGGGCGCGGGCGGGTCGAGTGGTGCGGGCGGCGACGCGGAGCAGGCCCGGACGGGCCGTGCGGCGGGTGACGCGGAGCGGGCCGGGACCGTGGGTGCGACCGGCGACCCGGACGCGCTGAGGAGCGCAGGCGCGACGAGCGCGGCGGGCGGCTCCACGGCGGCGTCGGCCGCGCGGCCGCGTCGGCGCGACCTGCGCGGGGAGGGAAACGATGACTGAGGCGCTGCTGACCGCCGACGCCGTGAGCCGGGTCTTCACCACGGGCGCCGGTGAGGTCCACGCGCTCACGGACGTGAGCATGGAGGTGACGCGCGGCGAGCTCGTCGTCGTGCGCGGACCGTCGGGCTCCGGCAAGACGACGCTGCTCAACCTGCTCGGCGGGCTGGACCGGCCCACGAGCGGCCGGGTGCTGCTCGGTGACGGCCGCGAGCTCTCGGCCCTGCCGGAGAAGGACGTCCTCGAGGTGCGCCGCACCCGCATCGGCTACGTCTTCCAGTCCTTCGGCCTCATCCCCGTGCTCTCGGCCGCCGAGAACGTCGAGATCCCGCTGCGTCTCCTCGAGGTCGACCCCGCCGAGCGCGAGGAGCGCGTGGCGGACGCCCTCGAGCTCGTCGGGCTCTCCGGCCACGTGCGCCAGCGGCCCTACGAGCTGTCCGGGGGCCAGCAGCAGCGCGTCGGGATCGCCCGCGCGCTCGTCGCCGAGCCGGAGGTCCTCATCGCCGACGAGCCCACCGGCCAGCTCGACTCCCGCACCGCGGCCACGATCATGGAGCTCCTCCAGGACCTCACCCACGCCCGCGGCCTCGCCGCCGTCGTCTCCACCCATGACCCCGTCCTCATGCAACGCGCCGACAAGGTCGTCACCCTCCGCGACGGCCACCCCGCGGCGTAGCGGTGTCGCCGTTGCGCTGACCTCCCCGGTTGTCCTCAGAGCTCCCTCCTTCGAACACGCCGCGGTGAGGTGAAGCGGGTAGCTCACCGGCGGGGCGAGGTGCCGAGGAGCTCCGGCACGGGGCTCAGGGTGGCGACCCAGCCGGGCGGGAAGGGGCGGCACAGCCGCCGGAACACGGCGTCCTCGTCGGAGAGGTCAGTGCGGTCGAAGCGCTCGACCGTTGTGCCGGGGAGGCTCGCCAGCCTGTTCTGACGTCTCCGCTCGGCCATGACGCGCGCCGAGAGCCGGCGGCGGGCGTCGGCCCCGTCGGGATCGTCGGGCAGGAACTTCACCTCGCCGTCGTACTCCCCGAGGAGCGTGATGGTCTCGGTGAGGGCGCCGTGCTCGGTGACCGGCAGCCGCCACCGCACGTCGGGGTAGTAGACGTGTCCCTCGACCTCGTACCGGGGCTGCAGCACGGGCCGCGGCAGGCCCCTGGAGACGCCGACCCACCGGAGGATCGTCTCGTACGGCGATTCCGCGAGCGGGTCGGCCCAGGTGACGACCGCCCGGGCGCGACGCAGGTGGCGCCGGTCGCCCTGCTCCACCATCGCGAGGAGCCGTGCCCTGAGCGTCGCCGTCCGCTTGGCGTTCGAGCTGGGAGTGTCCCGCCGAGGGGCGACGAGTGCGCGCATGCCGCTGTCGGCGATGACGAGTGCGTGCCGTGGGTGCATCGACTTGGCGCAGTCCACGATCGTGCGCTCGATCGTGGTCACCCGCAGGCCGCTGACCTCGGTGACGTCATCGGCCGGCAGGTCCCGCACGTGGCGCACCCGCCCGGCGACGGACCGGCTCGGAAGGCGCTTCTGGGAGGTGTGCACCAGCGTGTCGTCATCGACGAGCCAGAGGCCGTGCAGCAGCGCGGCCGTCCGGTGACTGAACACCGGCCGCGCGACCGTGCGGCGGGCGACGCCCGCGACGCGGGCGAGCGCGAGGTGCTCCGTCTGGTGCCACGGGGGTTCGTCCTTGTCGAGAGGATCGACGAAGACCCCGCGGGCCACCTGCACGAGCCCGGTGCTCACGGCATGCCGGACGGCGTTCTTCCCGAGCTCACGGCTGAGCAGCACGGGCGGGGGCTCCTTCGGGCTGATCATCACGGCCATGACCACGAGCGTGCCGACAGCGGGAGGGCGGTTCGGGCGGCTCGCAGCCCTGCGGTGACCGGAGAGGCGGGAACGCAACCTGTGGAGCAGCGCGCCGGGGCGTGACCTCCCCGGTTCACCTCAGCCAGACGTGCTCGGAGGGGGGAGGTGAGAGGACAACCGGGGAGGTCAGCGCGCGCGTGCGAGGGGGTGGCACGTGCGAGGGGGTGGTATGGGGCTGGTCACACCCGGTGCTCTTCACCGCCCTGCGGTTGTAGAATTCATCGGCGGCACTCGGGCCTCGGGTGCCAATCCTGCCCGTCACTCGGCGCACCGTTCCCGCTCTTCGAGCGATGCCGGCGCCGCCCGGGCACCCCTTCACCGGAGGAGCTCCGCGTATGCCCGTTCGTTCCGACCTGCGCAACGTCGCGATCGTCGCCCACGTCGACCACGGCAAGACCACCATGGTCGACGCCATGCTCTGGCAGTCGGGCGCCTTCGGAGACCACCAGCACGTCGACGAGCGGGCGATGGACTCCGGTGACCTCGAGCGCGAGAAGGGCATCACCATTCTCGCGAAGAACACCACCGTGCGGTACACCGGCCCCGCGGCCGCGGCGCACGGCGCCCCCGACGGCGTGACCATCAACGTCATCGACACCCCCGGCCACGCCGACTTCGGTGGAGAGGTCGAGCGCGGCCTGTCGATGGTCGACGGCGTCGTCCTCCTCGTCGACGCGTCCGAGGGCCCGCTGCCCCAGACCCGCTTCGTCCTGCGCAAGGCGCTCGCCGCCAAGCTCCCGGTCATCATCGTCGTCAACAAGGTCGACCGGCCCGACGCCCGGATCACCGAGGTCGTCGCCGAGTCCACCGACCTGCTCCTGGGCCTGGCCAGCGACCTCGCCGACGAGGTCCCCGACCTCGACCTCGACTCGGTCCTCGACGTCCCCGTCGTCTACGCCTCGGCCAAGGCCCGCCGCGCCTCGCTCGACCAGCCCCTCGACGGCGAGCTGCCCGACAGCCCGGATCTCGAGCCGCTCTTCGCGACCATCCTGCAGAACATCCCCGCCCCGACGTACGAGGAGGGCGCGCCCCTCCAGGCGCACGTCACCAACCTCGACGCCTCCCCGTTCCTCGGGCGCCTCGCGCTGCTGCGCGTCTTCAACGGCGAGCTCCGCAAGGGCCAGAGCGTGGGCTGGGCGCGCCGCGACGGCACCCTCAAGCCCGTCCGCATCTCCGAGCTCCTCAAGACGGTCGCCCTCGAGCGCGTCCCGGCCGAGGTCGCCCACGCCGGTGACATCGTCGCCGTCGCCGGCATCGAGGACATCACGATCGGCGAGTCCCTCGTCGACCTCGAGGACCCGCGCCCGCTGCCGCTCATCACGGTCGACGACCCCGCGATCTCGATGACCATCGGCATCAACACCTCCCCGCTGGCCGGCAAGGTCAAGGGCGCCAAGGTCACCGCACGCCAGGTCAAGGACCGCCTCGACCGCGAGCTCATCGGCAACGTGTCCCTCAAGGTCCTGCCGACCGACCGCCCCGACGCCTGGGAGGTCCAGGGCCGTGGCGAGCTCGCGCTGGCGATCCTCGTCGAGCAGATGCGCCGCGAGGGCTTCGAGCTCACCGTCGGCAAGCCGCAGGTGGTCACCAAGACCATCGACGGCAAGGTCCACGAGCCGATGGAGCGCATGACCATCGACGTCCCCGAGGAGTACCTCGGCGCCGTCACCCAGCTCCTCGCCATGCGCAAGGGCCGCATGGAGACGATGACCAACCACGGCACCGGCTGGGTGCGCATGGAGTTCGTCGTGCCGGCCCGCGGCCTCATCGGCTTCCGCACGCGCTTCCTCACCGACACCCGCGGCACCGGCATCGCCTCCTCGATCGCCGAGGGCTACGAGCCGTGGCACGGCCCGATCGAGCTGCGCACCAACGGCTCGATGGTCGCCGACCGCGCCGGTTCGGTCACCCCCTTCGCGATGATCAACCTCCAGGAGCGCGGCTCCTTCTTCGTCGAGCCCACGTCGATCGTCTACGAGGGCCAGGTCGTCGGTGAGAACTCCCGTGTCGACGACATGGACGTGAACATCACCAAGGAGAAGAAGCTGACGAACATGCGCGCAGCCTCCTCGGACACCTTCGAGAACCTCGTGCCGCCGCGCAAGCTCACCCTCGAGGAGTCGCTCGAGTTCGCCGGCAACGACGAGTGCGTCGAGGTGACGCCGGAGTCCATCCGGATCCGCAAGGTCGTCCTCGACGCGACCGAGCGCGCCAAGGCGGCGGCCCGCCTGCGCCGCGCCTGACACCGGGCCGCACGGCGGCCTGGGCAAGAATGGGGTGATGATGACGACGCAACCCGAGCACCGGCTGCTCGCCGTCTTCGCCCACCCCGACGACGAGACGATCGGTGCGGGTGGCCTGCTCGCGCTCGCCGCCCGCGCCGGTGTCGACGTCTCCGTCGTCACCTGCACGCGCGGTGAGCGCGGCGAAGTGATCCCGCCGGACCTCGCCCACCTCGCCGACGACCCCGAGCAGCTCGCCCGTCGCCGTGAGGCGGAGCTGTCCGCCGCCCTCGCCGAGCTCGGCGCGCACCGCCACCTCTTCCTCGACCAGGTCCCCACCCTCGAGGGGCAGCGGCCCGCCCGCTTCCGCGACTCCGGGATGCGGTGGGTCCGTCCCGGCCTCGCCGGCCCGGCCGAGGACGCCGGACCGGACGCCTTCAGCACCCTCGACGTCGACGTCGCCGCCGGTCTCCTCGCCGTCGTCGTCCGCCACGTGCGCCCGACGGCGGTGCTCACCGAGGAGCCGGGCGGCGGGTACGGGCACCCGGACCACGTCCAGGCGCACCGGGTCACCGCCCGCGCCGTCGAGATCGCCGCCGACGCCGCCGAGCCGCTCGGTGGGCTCGCGCCGTGGCAGGTGCCCACCGTCCTGTGGGCCGCGCAGGAGGAGTCCCACCTGCGCGCGGCGCTCGCCGAGCTCAGCGACGTCCTGGGCCACCACGCGCCGCTCCACGCCCCGGACGGCACCGTCCTCACCGTGGTCGACCCGGCCGGGGAGCTGTCCTCGCTCGCCGTGCCCGCCTCGGAGGTCACCGCGTCCTTCGACGTGCGGCCCGTCGCCGAGCAGGTCCTCGCGGCGCTGCGCCAGCACCGCACCCAGGTCCAGGCCGTCGCGCCGATCGACGGCCGGCGGCTCGTCGGCTACCTCGGGCTGAGCAACGCGGCGCTCGTGCCGGTCCTCGACCGCGTCCACCTGCGCGCCGCCCCCGGCTCCGACGCCACCGCGCTGGCCGCGGTCCTCGCGAACGCCGACGGCGCCACCCCCGCCCCGTCGGCGGCGCCGGTCGCCCCCGCACCCGTCCTCTCCGCGCCGCAGGCAGCCCCGGCGGGCCCCGCCGTCGCCGCCGGCGATGCCCCCGCCGCCCCCGCACCGCGCCGCGGCGTCCTGGGCCGGCTCGTCACGAGCGGCGGCACGGTCGGCGTCCTCGTCTCCCTCCTCGCCGGACTCGTCATGGGCGCGCTCGGCACCGTCGTCCACCGCTTCACCGTCAACGACCTCCCCCTGGGCATCGTCCTCGGGCTGGCCGGCGTGCTCGCGGCGGCCGTCGCGGCACGGGCGATCGCGGGTGGTGGCGGCCTCCTCCTCGCCGCGCTCGCCGTCGTCGGCGTCACCCAGGCGATGGCCTTCCTCCGACCCGGCGGCGACGTCCTCGTCACCAACGAGGCCATCAGCTACGCCTGGCTCTTCGGTGCGCCCATCGCCTGTGTGCTCGCGGCGCTGCTGCCGGCCCGCTGGTTCGGCGACGGAACGCGGGGGAGGCGGGCGTGACCGAGGAGCTCGTCGAGCGGTACCGCACGACCATGCAGCGCCTCGCCGGAGGCGTCGCGGCGGTCTCCGTGCGCCACGGCACCACCGACCTCGCGATGACGGCCACCGCGCTCACCTCGGTGTCCCTGCGCCCCCCGATGGTCCTCTTCTGCGTCCACACCGACGCCCGGCTGCGCGAGGCGCTGGACGAGGTCGACACGTGGGCGGTGAGCATCCTCGACGCCGACGCGAAGGTCGCCGCCGACCGCCTCTCCAGCCCCGGACGCCCCGCGATCGGGCAGCTCGTCGGCGTCGACCACAGCCGCGGGCCGCTCAGCGGCGCCGCGCTCGTCGACCAGGCCCAGGGCTGGCTCGAGTGCCGCACCCACTGGATCCGCACCGCCGGCGACCACGACGTCGTCGTGGGCGAGGTCCTCGACGCCTCGCTCGGCCGCACCGCGACCGGTGCCCTCGTCCACTACCTCGGGCGGCTGCGGCCGCTCGGGGACGCTTGATCTGCGCGTCGCACCGTGACGCGATCCCGGAGGGAAACACGTATGGGAACGGACACGTCGACCGACGACTCACTGCTCGTCGACTTCGAGGAGGAGAGCCCGCGACGCCGTCGCCGCGGGTGGATCATCGCCCTCGTCGTCCTCGTCCTGCTGCTCGCCGCCTACGCCGGCGCGGCCTGGTACCTCGGTGACCGCGTCCCGCGCGGCGCGACGGTCGCCGGTGTCGACATCGGCGGCCTCACCGCGCAGGAGGCGACCGAGCGGCTCGACGAGGCGCTCGCCGACACGGCCACCGAGCCCGTTCCCGTCTCCCTCGCCGAGAACGAGACGACCCTCGACCCGGCCGCCGCCGGCCTCGAGCTGGACGCCGCCGCCACCGTCGACCGCCTCTCGGGCCTGTCCTTCGACCCGCGCAGCGTCGTCGCCCACCTCTTCGGCACCGAGGACCACGACCCGGTCGTCCGGGTGGACGAGGCCGCCCTGCGCGCCGAGGTCGAGCGGGTCGCCGAGACCCTCGACATCGCGCCCGTCGACGGCGCCATCGCCCTCACCGACGGCGAGGCGCAGGTGACCGAGCCGGTGGCCGGCACGTCCGTCGACCTCGACGCCGCCGTCGAGCTGGTCGCCGACACCTGGATCACCGGGGAGCGCCCGCTCGAGCTGCCGGGCGAGGAGGTCACGCCCGCCATCACCGCCGAGGCCGTCCAGACGGCGATGGACGAGGTCGCCCGCCCGCTCACCCGCTCGCCGGTGGCCGTCGACATCGACGGCCGGCTCATCGAGCTCACCCCCGCGCACCTCACCTCCGTGTCGACCCTCGAGCCCACGGACGACGGCGCCCTCGAGCTCCGGCTCGACGGCGAGGCGCTCGTCGACCTCGTCCTCGAGCTCGACCCCGAGGTGCGCACCGAGGCCCGCGACGCCCGCATCGTCCTCGAGGGCGGGCGCCCCACCATCGTGCCCGGGGCGACCGGGATGGACATCGACGAGGAGGTCCTCGTCGAGACCGTTTCCGCGGCCGCCGTCTCCGGGTCGAACCGCACCGCCGAGGCGCGCCTCGTCGAGGTCGCCCCCGAGTTCACGGTCGCCGACGCCGAGGCCCTGCGGGTCACCGAGGTGGTCTCCGAGTTCTCCACGCCGTTCCACAACGACGCCCAGCGCACGCGCAACCTCGTCGTCGGCGCCGAGAAGATCTCCAACACGCTCGTCAAGCCGGGGGAGACCTTCAGCCTCATCGACGCGCTCGGCCCGATCACGGCGGAGCGGGGCTTCGTAGCATCCGGCGTCGTCGTCGACGGCCTGGAGACGAGCGGGATGGGCGGCGGCCTCTCCCAGGTCTCGACCACGGTGTTCAACGCCGCCTTCTTCGCCGGCATGCAGCTCGACCAGTTCCAGACCCACTCCCACCACTACCCGCGCTACCCCGAGGGCCGGGAGGCCACGCTCTTCACCCCGAGCGTGGACCTGCGCTGGACGAACACGACGCCCTACGGCGCGCTCGTCCAGGCCTGGGTGTCCGGCGGGCAGTTCCACGTGCGGCTGTGGGGCACCGAGCACTTCGACGTCTCGACCACCACGAGCGACCGGTTCAACTTCACCCAGCCCTCGACCGTCTACAACTCCTCGTCCAGCTGCGTCCCGAACAGCTCGCCCGAGCGGGGCTTCAGCGTGACGGTGTCGCGCACCGTGTCCCTCGACGGCGCCGAGGTGGACAGCAACTCGTGGACCACGCGCTACATCCCGTGGGACCGCGTCGTGTGCGGCTCCGCACCCAGCGGCGACTGAGCTAGTCGCGGCGGGGCGCGCGCCGCGGCGGGGGCGGCGGCACCGGCTTGCCGACGACCGCGTCCGCCGCGGCCACTCGCACCGGACCGCGGCGCGTGTGGACGACGGCGGCGTCGTCGTCGGCCGCCACGAGGTCACCGAGGGCGTCGGAGAAGCCGCCCTCGGCGCGCCGGTACCGGATGACCACGCGCGTGCCCACCGGCCAGTCCGCCCACAGAGGTCTCACCCGGCCATTGTCCCCCAGCCCCGACGCCCTTTTCCTCGCCGACAGCCGGGTTCCTCGGGCCGTGGGGCGACACCCCATCCCCCTCCCTCGCCGACAGCCGGATTCCTCCGCGGAGGAATCCGGCTGTCGGCGTGTGGGGGTGGGAGGAATCCGGCTGTCGGCGTGTGGGGGTGGGCGACGCGCTGCAGGGCCGGTCGGATGAGGGATACTGGGAGCGCACCGACAGGCGGCGGCTCGACGCCGCAGAGGGAGGGAACCCGTGACCTACGTCATCGCGCAGCCCTGCGTGGACGTCAAGGACCTGGCATGTGTCGACGAGTGCCCCGTGGACTGCATCTACGAGGGCAAGCGCATGCTCTACATCCACCCCGACGAGTGCGTCGACTGCGGCGCCTGCGAACCCGTGTGCCCCGTCGAGGCGATCTACTACGAGGACGACACCCCCGAGCAGTGGTCGGCCTTCTACGGCGCCAACGTCAACTTCTTCGACGACATCGGCTCCCCCGGCGGTGCGGCCAAGATGGGCCTCATCGACAGGGACCACCCGCTGGTGGCCGCCCTCCCGCCGCAGGCCTGAGGTGGCGCTGTTCGGCGACGCGCTGCCGAGCTTCCCGTGGGACAGCCTCGCCGGCGCGCGGGACCGGGCGCGGGCGCACGCCGGTGGGATCGTCGACCTCTCGGTCGGCACGCCGGTGGACCCCACCCCCCAGGTGGTCCAGGACGCGCTCGTCGCCGCGGCCGACTCACCCGGTTACCCGACGACGCAGGGCACCGACCGCCTGCGTGAGTCGGTAGCCGGCTGGTTCGCCCGCCGCCGCGGCGTGCCCGGGCTGACCCCCGAGCAGGTGCTGCCGACCATCGGCTCCAAGGAGCTCGTGGCGCTGCTGCCCGCCATGCTCGGGCTGGGTGCCGGGGACGTCGTCGTCCACCCGCAGATCGCCTACCCCACCTACGACGTCGGGGCGCGCCTGGCCGGTGCCGAGCCCTTCCCGGCGGACGCGACCACCGCCGTCGGGCCCGGCCCGGTGCGGCTCGTGTGGCTCAACTCCCCGTCCAACCCGACCGGCCGGGTGCTCGGCGTCGAGCACCTGCGCAAGGTGGTCGAGTGGGCGCGGGCGCGCGGCGCCGTCGTCGCGAGCGACGAGTGCTACGCCGAGCTCGGCTGGGCCGAGCCGTGGGCGTCGGAGGGCGTGCCGAGCCTCCTCGACCCGCGCGTGTGCGGCGACAGCCACGAGGGCCTGCTCGTCCTGTACTCGGCGAGCAAGCAGTCCAACCTCGCGGGCTACCGCGCCGCCTTCGCGGCCGGGGACCCCGTCCTCGTGCGTCGCCTCCTCGAGCTGCGCAAGCACGCCGGCATGATCATGCCCGGCCCGGTCCAGGCCGCCCTCGCCGCCGCCATGGACGACGACGAGCACGTCGCCGTCCAGCGCGAGCGCTATCGGGCCCGGCGCGAGGTGCTCCTCGCCGCCTGCGCGGCTGCGGGCCTGGTCGTCGCCCCCGAGAGCGAGGCCGGCCTCTACCTGTGGGCCACCACCGCGGGGGAGGCCGACTGCCGCGCGATCGTCGCGGCGCTGGCCGAGCGGGGCATCCTCGCGGCGCCCGGGGAGTTCTACGGCCCCGCCGGCGCCCGGCACGTGCGCATCGCGCTCACCGCGAGCGACGAGCGGGTCGCGGCGGCCGCCGAGCGGCTCTCGACGGGGCCGCTGCTGCCCTGAGACGGGGTGTCGCGCGTCACGCCGTGACGGACAAGTCCGGCGGCTCCCCGGTTCCGGTCCAGCGGGTGGCATGGCTTACCCTTCATGGAGGAACCACCCAACACGACCGTGCGGACCGATGAGGCCTCCGCCTCCGACGGTGCGGACGGTGCCGGGGCCACGAGCACCCGGCGTACCGATCCTTGAGGAGGCAGTACATGTCCGAGGCCACCCCTACCCCGGCAACGTTCGAGGTCGACGGAACGCGACTGGAGTTCGACCGGGTGCCGGCGGCCGAGGGCAACGACGGGGTGAAGATCTCCTCGCTGCTCAAGGAGACCGGCCTCGTCACGCTCGACCCCGGCTTCATGAACACCGCGTCCACGACGTCGGCGATCACCTACATCGACGGTGACGCCGGCATCCTGCGCTACCGCGGCTACCCGATCGACCAGCTCGCCAAGGGCTCCTCCTTCCTCGAGGTGGCCTACCTCCTCATCAAGGGCGAGCTGCCGACGGCGGAGGAGCTCGAGTCGTTCACGGCGCGCATCCACAAGCACCGTCTCCTCCACGAGGACTTCAAGGCGTTCTTCACCGCCTTCCCGGCCAACGGGCACCCGATGGCGATCCTCCAGTCCGGCGTCTCCGCGCTGGCCACGTACTACCAGCACACCCTCGACCCCCGGGACGAGGAGCAGGTCGAGCTCGCCACCGTGCTGCTCATGGCCAAGGTGCCGACGATGATCGCCTACATCGCCAAGCGCGCCCTGGGCCTGCCGCTGCTCTACCCGGACGCCTCGAAGTCCTACGTCGAGGACTTCTACCGGCTCACCTTCCACCTGCCCTACCAGGACCACGACGTCGACCCGGCGCTCACCAAGGCGCTGGACATGCTCCTCATCCTCCACGCCGACCACGAGCAGAACTGCTCGACGTCGACCGTGCGCATGGTGGGCTCCTCGAACGCCAACATCTACTCCGCGGTCTCCGCCGGCGTCGGTGCCCTGTCCGGCCCGCTCCACGGCGGCGCGAACGAGTCCGTCCTCGAGATGCTCACCACGATCCAGGCCTCCGGCGGCGACGCCTCGGAGTTCATGCGCAAGGTGAAGAACAAGGAGGACGGCGTCCGCCTCATGGGCTTCGGCCACCGGGTCTACAAGAACTACGACCCGCGCGCGGCCATCGTCAAGGAGGCCGCCCACGAGGTGCTCGGGAAGCTCGGCAAGTCCGACGAGCTGCTCGACATCGCGATGGGCCTGGAGGAGATCGCCCTCAACGACGACTACTTCATCGAGCGCAAGCTCTACCCGAACGTCGACTTCTACACCGGCCTCATCTACAAGGCCATGGGCTTCCCGACCCAGATGTTCACCCCGCTCTTCGCGATGGGCCGCATGCCCGGGTGGATCGCCCAGTACCGCGAGATGATCGCCGACCCCACGACGAAGATCGGGCGCCCGCGCCAGGTCTACACCGGTGAGACCGAGCGGGAGTACCCCGCCGGCCGCTGACCCCACGCACGACGACGCCGCCCCGGCGGCCCGGTCCCCTCGCGGACGGGCCTCCGGGGCGCTGTCGTCAGGACTCGAGGGAGAGGTCGACCAGGCCGAGCTGGGAGGCCCGGATGAGGGTCTGCACCCGGTCACGCACCCCGAGCTTGCTCATGATCTGGGTCATGTGCGCCTTGACCGACGCCTCGGAGAAGTGGATGCGCTCGGCGATCTCCGCGTTGTTGAGGCCCCGGGCGAGGAGCTGGAGGACCTCGCGCTCCCGCACGGTGAGGGTTCCGAGCACCGACTCGTCGACGCGGGCGGACGTGCTCTCCCGGACGCTGCGGACGAGCGCCAGCGCGATCGACGGCGCGAGCACCGCCTCCCCGGCGTGGACCTTGCGGATCGCCGCGGTGATGTCCGCCGGGCCCATGTCCTTGACGAGGTAGCCGGCCGCCCCGGCCTTGAGCGCGGCGACGACGTGCTCCTGGCCGCTGAACGTCGTCATCGCGATGACGGGGACCTCCGGGTGCTCCCGGCTGAGCACCTCCATCGCCGCGACACCGTCGACGACCGGCATCTCCAGGTCCATGAGGACGACGTCGGGACGGTGGGACTCGACCATGGCGATCCCGACCTTGCCGTTGGGGGCGACCCCCGCGCACACCATGCCCTCGGCGCTGTTGACGAAGACGGCCAGCGCCTCGGACATGAGCGGCTGGTCGTCGACGATCAGCACCCGGATGTGCTCCATGTCGGGCAGTCTAGGGCGAGCCGTGAGCCCGCCCGCTAGACGAAGGTCAAGGCGGGCGTAGCGGACAGTCGAGGGCTCGGCGGGGCGCCCCGCTGAGACAGTTGCCGCGACCAACGTCGGTCCACCGAAGGAGCTCTCATGAAGACTGCAGTCTCCGCCCTCGTCGCCGTCCTCCTCGTCGCCGGCCCCTCGGCCGCCGCGGTGGGCGCCCCGGCCGACGGCCCCGGCAGCTCGATCGCCGTCGCCGAGGAGAGCCGGGGCACCAACGGGTTCTTCCACGACCTCATGTGCGTGGTTCTCAAGAAGCGCTGCTGAGGCGCCCCGCCCCGGCCCCTCGGCCGGTAGCCTCGGGCTGTGGACGGGGGGTACCGCCCGCCGCCGGCCGGCAGCCGGCGAGCGGGCCTGTGGACGAGTGCGCCGCTCGCCACCTGGGCGCGCGTCCTCGTCGTCGTCGCCGCGGCGGTTGTCGGCACCCTCGACGTCGCCGACGTCCTCGCCGACGGGGAGGGCACGCTCGACGCGGTCGTCGTCGTCGCCGTCTACCTCTCGCTGGCACTCGTCGCCTACCGCGTCACCCTCGGTGCGGCCGCGGTCATGCTCGTCATGCTCGTCAGCGCCACCACCGAGCTGTGGCTCCCGACGGGCATCATCGGTCTCGCGCTCAGCGGGGTGGTCGTCGGCAAGGCGACGCCCCGCTTCGCCGCGGGCTACGTCACCGCCTCGCTCCTGTGGCTCGTCCTCGTCCTCCTCGCCCACGAGAACTCCCGTGCCGTCGCCTTCGTCCCGGTGGCCGTCCTCGTCGCCTCGGTGAGCGTCGGCGCGGCGTACGCCGCGCTCTCGCAGCGCAGCGCCGCCGCCGCGGACCGGATCTCGGGCTTCGAGGAGGAGCGTGCCCGCTCGCTCGCGGAGGAGCGTGACCGGATCGCCCGGGAGCTGCACGACATCGTCGCGCACCACGTGACGATGGCGTCGATGCACGCGGACGTCGTCTCGATGTCGGAGGACGCCCAGCAGCGGGACAGGTCCCTGCGTGTCATCGCCGAGTCCACCCGCCAGGCCCTCACCGAGCTGCGCTGGATGCTGCGCGTGCTGCAGACGCCCGAGGAGCTCGCCGGGCCGGGGGAGAAGTCGCTGCGCCTGGAGGCGACCATGGCGGCCGTGCGCGAGCACCTCCACGCCCTCGGGCTGCGCACGGAGGTCGACTACGACCCCGCCGTCCTCGAGGGCCTGCCCCTGGAGCTCGACGTCGCCCTGGGACGGATCCTCCAGGAGGCGGCGACGAACGTCGTCAAGCACGCCGACCCCCGTGAGCCGGTCGCGCTGCGCGCGACCCGGGAGGGCGGCCGGCTGTGCCTGGAGCTGCGCAACGCGGTCGGTGCCGTGTCGGACCTGCCCTCCTCCGGGCTCGGGCTGGGCAACATGAGCGCCCGCGCCGGGGAGCACGGCGGGACGGTCACCGGGTCCCGCGAGGGCGGCACCTGGGTGCTGCGCTGCGTCGTCCCCGTCGCCTGACTCTCTCGACGAAGGTCGGGGTCGGAGTCGCGGATCGGGTATCGCGCCGGCGACGCCGCCCTCCCTAGCGTCGGTTCCCACGGACAACACCGTCCGGAACCACACGAAGGAGTGCGCACATGAAGACCTCATCCATCGGCACGGACGCCGTCCGGGCCGCCGGCGTCGCGGGGGCGGTCACGCTGCTCGCCGTCGCCATCCTGCTGCTGACGCCCGCCCTGGGCACCAGTAGCCTCCTCGGGGCGGCGGAGCTCGCCCCGGACCTCAAGGTCCACCTCGGCATCAGCGGCGCCGCCGCCATCGGCATCTGGAACGCCTTCAACAGCCCGTGGGCGATGGCGCTGTCGCTGGCGCTGGTCCCGCTCGGCTTCGGGGCGTGGGCCGTGACCATCCGTCTCACCTTCGCCGCGCTCGTCCGGCAGCTCGGCAAGACGGCGGCCCGCAAGGCCGCCCTCAACTTCTGAGGCGCTGACATGAGGAACGCGTGGGTGCTGTGGCGGATGGACGTCCTCCGTCGTCAGCGTGCCTGGACGGTCCGGGTGCCCGGGCTCCTGCCCACGCGCCGGCACGTCGTCGCGCTGGTGGTCACGCTCGCCGTGGCCGTCACCGTGGCGACGTGCCTCCTCCTCGTGGGCGTCCTGCCCGCCGCGGGGGAGGGCCGGGACCGGCTGCTCGAGGGCGGTGCCGCCCTCCTGCTCGTCCTCGCGCTGCTCCGGGTGCTCACCGGGCTGAGCCCGGCCGGCGCCGTGACCGCCTACGAGCAGGCCGACCTCCGGCTGGTCTCCCGGACGCCCCTGCGCGGCGCCGACCTCTACCTCGGGCGGGTCTGGCTCACCCAGCTCGTCCCGCAGGCCGCCGGTCTCCTCCTCCTCGGGCTCGCCGTCGCCGTCGCCGCCCTCGTCACGGGCACGCCGGTACGGGCACTCGTGCCCCTCGGGGGCGCCGGTCTGCTGTACGTCGCCGCGTCCGGACTCGCCATGACGCTGTCCTGCCTCCTGTTCACCCTCGTCCTGCGGCTCCCGCCGGTCCTCGTCGGCCCGGGACTCTTCGGGCTCGGGCTGCTCGTCCCGGTGGCGCTCACCGCGCTCGCCGTCACCGTCGCTCCCGTGCTCCTCGCCGCCGGGCGCGAGGGCGGGGACCTCACGTCCTGGCCCGGCGCCCTCCTCGCCGACCCGCGCGTCGAGTCGGTCCTGGCCGTCCTCCGCACCCCCGAGGGCCTCGCGCTGTGCGGTCTCGCGACCGTGCTGGCGCTCGCCGCGGGCCTGGCCGCCGCCCACCTCGCGCTGCCCGCGAACCTCCACCGGGTGCGCAGCCGGCTGTCCGGCGGGCACCGGTGGCGCACCACCCGGCCCTTCCCGCTCACGCCGGCCCGGGCGACGGCGGACAAGGACCTGCGTCTCCTCCTGCGCCGCGGCCTGCCCGCCTGGCAGCTCCTCGACGACGTCCTCACCCTCCTGCCCGTGCTCGTCGGGGTCGGCCTCGCCGGGCAGGTCGTGGCCGCCACCTCCGCGGACCCCTTCCTCGGGCATCTCGCCACCCTGGCCAACGCCGGGCTCGTCGTCGTCATCCTCGGCATGGCCTCCGAGGCGCTGACCCCGCTCCTCACCTCCGACGCCGACGGCCCCACGCTGCGCCTGCTGCGCTGGCACCCGGCCGCCTACCGCGGCTACCTCGCCGCGAAGTCCGCCGTCGCCGCCACCATCCTCACCGTCGTCGGCCTCGCCTGCGCCGGGCTCGTCCACGTCGTCGCGCCGTGGCCCGGGGCGGCGCTCGGCGCGATGGCCGCGGTCGCCGTCGTCGCGGCCGTGGGGGAGGCCGTCTGCGTCGTCGTCGGGTCCGCGCACCGTCCGGCACTCTTCCGCAAGGACCTCGGCATCGCCGACCTCGAGCCCTCCGTGCGGCTGGCGAGCGGGGTCGTCACCGCGGTCGTCGTCGCCACCACCACCCCGCTCGTCGTGCTCGCCTCGGTGTGGACCGGGGCCGTGCCCGTCGCCCTCACGGTGCTCGCGGTCCTCGCCGCGGTCCCCGTCGCGCACGCCACCGCCGGCCGACTGGCCCCGGCGGTCCACCGCAACCTCGTGAAGGGAGACACCCGTGCGACTGCAGCACGCCGACGCGCCGCCACCGGGGTCTGACCCGGTGCTCGCCCACCTCACCGGAGCGGGGGTCGAGATCGGCGACTCGCGCATCCTCCAGGACGTCGACCTCACCGTCGTAGCCGGGGACGTCGTCCTCGTCAGCGGCCCCAACGGTGCCGGGAAGTCCACCCTGCTCCGGCTCCTCGCCGGTGAGGTGGCGGCGTCCCACGGCACCGTCACCACCCGCCCGGGGCTGCGCGCCGCCCTGCTCGGCGACGCGCCCGTGCTCTACGACGTCCTCACCGTCACCGAGCACGTCGAGTTCTTCGCCCGCTTCTGGCAGCGCCGCGTCGACGCCGCCGCCCTGCTCGCGCATCTGCGGCTCGACCACGTGGCCCGCTCCTTCGGCCGCGACCTCTCCCTCGGGGAACGTCAGCGGCTCTCCCTCGGCCTGCTCACCGTCGGAGAGCCCGAGCTCGTCCTCATGGACGAGCCGTTCAACGGGCTCGACGGCGACACCGCCGAGCTGCTGCGCGGGCTCATCACCACCTGGGCCGAGCGCGGTGGGGCCGTCGTCGTCGTCGCCCACACGGTGGGGGACATGCGCGGGGTGGCGCGCCGCCGCGTCGTCGTCGAGCGGGGCACCGTCACCGCCGACGGGCCGGCCGAGCTGCCCGACGCCGTCGGGCCGGCCGGGCGGACGAGGTGGTGAGCGTGCCCGCGCCGCCGCGAGCGGCCCCCGGGAAGCGCGAGGCGGTGCTGGGCGTGACGGCTGCCGTCGTCGTCCTCCTCCCGCTGCTCGTCGCCGGGGCGGTCGGGCACCAGGTCGAGCAGGTCGCCCCCGGCGGCACCGACCTCGGCGGGCTCGACGTCCTGCGCCACAACCTGCGCCTCGGGCTGGCGATCGGCGTCCTCGGCTGGCTCACCCTCGGGGTCGGTGCCGCCGGCGTGGCGGCCGTCGGCTCGGTGGCCTCCGGCTACGTCCTCGGCGCCCACGTCGCCGACCTCGGGTGGGGCGCCACCCTGGCCCTCGTCCCGCACCTCGTGCCCGAGCTGCTGGCCTTCGTCGCCTTCACCGGCGCCGGGCTCCACGGCGCGGTGTGGGTGTGGTCCTACGTCCGCGGGGCTGCCCCTGCCCGCGCCCTCACCCGCGCCGTCCTCGCCGCCACGGCGTGGACCGCCGCGGGAACCGTCCTGCTCGTCGCCGCCGCGGCGCTCGAGTCGACCGTCATCTGACCAAGGAGACCCCATGGACACGCTCTTCGACCGGTCCGCCAGCACGGGAGCGCAGCCACCGGGCAACGTGCTGCTGCGACTCCTGCCGGTGGGCGCCGCACCGTTCCTCGCGCTCGTCGCGATCCTCCTCGTCCCCGGCGTCCTCGGGATCACGGTCGGCCTGGGCGTCCTCGCCGTGAGCCTGCTGTTCCTCCTGCCCTTCGTGCGCTCGACGGCCATGCGGGTGGCGCTGTCCGCCGTCGTCGTCGGCTACCTCGCCGTCGCCACGGGGGTCATGGTGCTGGAGCACACGTCATGACCGCCGCGCCCGCGCCCGCGCCGGCCGCGGTCCGGGCACCGCTGCTCGTGGTGCTCGGCTCCCCCTCCCGGCTCTTCGCCTCCCTCGACCGGGACGGCGCCGCCCGCCCGGTCGTGCTGCTCCTCCTCGCCGTCCTGCCCCTCGCCCCGCTCCTCACGGGCGTCGTGGCCGGGGACGCGCTCGCGCGGGAGTTCGCGGGCAACCCGGAGACGGTCGAGCTCGTCCCCAACGCCCCCTTCATCGCCGTGGCCCTGGGGGTCGCCGCGCTCGTCCTCCAGCTCGTGCTCCTCCTCATGCACCTGCTCGTCTTCAGCCTCTCCGTGCGGGTCGCCGGTACCGAGGCGAGCGTCCGCCGCATCACCACGGCCTGGCTCTTCGCGATCCTGCCCCTCGTGCTGCGGCAGGTCGTCATCTCCGGCGTCACCCTCGTGGCCGGCGCGGACTGGTACGCCGAGCGGTCCTGGCTCGTCCAGATGGCCGACCCCTTCCTCGTGTGGACGGCCGTCCTGCTGTTCCTCGCCTGCCGCCGGGCGCTGGGCCTGGGCCGCACCGCGAGCGTCGTCGTCACCTTCCTCTCGAGCTTCGTCGGCCTGCTCAGCCCGCTCGCCGAGGCGGTGCTGGGATGAGCGGCGTCGTGCTGGAGGGCCTCGTCGCGGCGCGCGGGACCCGCCGGGTGCTCGACGGCGTCAGCGCCTCCTTCCCGCCGGGGCGCGTCACCGGCCTCGTCGGGACCAACGGGGAGGGCAAGTCGACCCTCCTCCGGGTGCTGTGCGGCCTCCTGCGCCCGACGGCGGGAGGCGGGAGCGTCCTCGGCCACCCGCTGGACGCGCCGCACCGCTACGTCCACCGGGTCGGCGCCGTCATCGACGGGCCCGCCCTGCTCGACGGGCACAGCGTCCGGCGCAACGCCGAGGTCGTCGCGGCCTCGGCCGGGGTGCCGGCTGGGCGGGCCGCCGAGGCCCTGGAGCAGGTGGGCCTCGCCGGGGCGTCGGCCGTGCGCGCGGGGCGGCTGTCGATGGGCATGCGCCAGCGCCTGTCCCTCGCCACCGTGCTCCTGCGCGACCCCGACGTCGTCCTCCTCGACGAGCCCACCAACGGCCTGGACCCCGTCGCCGTCCTCGGCCTCGCCACGATCATCCGTGCCGCCGCGGCGGAGGGGCGCTGCGTGGTCGTCACCAGCCACGACGTCCACCTGCTCGAGCGGGTGTGCGACCGGGTAATCGTGCTCCGCGGGGGCCGCGCCGTCCACGAGGGCGAGCTGGCCGAGCTGCTCGGCGGGCCGCCCGCACCGCCGGCGGTGCCCGGCCTGGCGGACCGGCTCGGCGCGCTCATGGCGCCGGCGGGCGCCTCCGGCATGGGGGTCGTCGCATGAGCGCCATCGCTGCCGCGAGCGCTCCGGCCGGTGGGCTGCGCCGGGCGTGGGCGGCGGAGTCGCTCAAGCGGGAGGCCCGGGGCGTGCGCCCGGCGGTGGCGGGTGCCGTCGTGCTCGGGCTGCTCGTGGCCGTCCTCGTCACCGGGCTGGCCGCCGTCACGGGCGGCACCGTGCCGTCGGAGGGCGCGGGCCTGCCCTACACGGTGGGCGGCTTCGGTGAGCCCGCCGGGGCGAGCGCCGTCGCCCGCTTCCTCGCGCCCCAGGTCGCGGTGCTGGCGGTCTTCCTCATCACCCCGTCGGTCGGCCGGGACCTGCGCAGCCGTGTCGCCCAGGTGCAGCTGTCCACCGGCCTGGCACCGCGCCAGCTCGTGCTCGCCGCGTGGCTGCACGCCACCCGCCGCTGGGCGGCCCTGGCCGGGGCGGCCACCGCGGGGACGGTCACCGGCACCGCGGTGATCCTCGTCGCGCGGGGCCGCGGGCTGGGCGGCTGGCTCCACGCGGAGACGGTCCTGCTCGTCGGCTCCGTGCTCGCCGGGGCGGTCGTGCTCGGGGCGCTCGTCCTCGCCGTCTCCCTCGTCCTCGTCCTCGCGACGGGCTCGCCCATGGCGGCGGCGGCGCTGGTGCTCGGGTGGTCGGTGCTCGTCGAGCCGGTCCTGCTCGTCGTCGCGACCGAGCCCCGGTTGCTGCCCGGGACCCACCTCAAGGCGCTCGCCTGGAGCTCCCAGCACGTCGACGGCGGGTGGGTGCTCACCGTGCTCGGGGCGCTCGCCGTCACCGCCGCGTGCCTCGCGGTCGCGCCGCCCGCCCTGCGCGCCCGGGTGTGCCGCTAGGAGATCCGGACGCCGCCGTCGTCGGGGCCGCCGCCGTCGGCCGGCGCCCAGCCCGCCTCGTTGCCGTCGGACCGCTGCCACACCTGGCCGGCGACCTCGACCGTCGTCACGCCGGTGTCCACCGCCGTCGCCACCGCCCAGTGCGCCACCGCCCAGGCCAGCCGCTGCGGGGCGTCCCCGGGCAGTGCGGCGGCCCCGACGACCACGGCGCCGTCGGCCGCCGTCGCCGTGATCCCGAAGTCCTGCTCCAGCCGCGCGCTGGCCGCCTCGGCCGGGGACGCGGCGGCGTCGGGCTCGGGCAGGTGACAGGTGAGGGAGGCGGGGGAGTGCCCGGTGAGGGCGGACGCAAAGGCGCGGCCCTCCGGCTCGTGGTCGGCGTAGGCCTCGGGGTAGCCCGAGCGCTGGACGGTCTGGGCGGCCTCGGTGATCGGCAGCTCGGTGTACCCGGGCACCTGGACGAGGCCGTCGAGGAAGGCGTTGGTCGCGTACACCGGGTCGGTCACCTGCTCCGGCGTGCCCCAGCCCTGGGAGGGGCGCTGCTGGAAGAGCCCGAGGGAGTCACGGTCGCCGTAGTCGATGTTCCGCAGCTTCGACTCCTGGACCGCGGTCGCGAGCGCGATCGTGGCGGCGCGGGCGGGCAGCCCCCGGCGGACGGTGACGGCGGTGATGAGGGCGGCGTTGTCCGCCTGGTCCGCGTCCAGGACGTGGCGGGTGCCGTCGTCGAGGACGACGGCGCAGGTCTCGCTCACGCGGTCCGGCACCAGCCGCGTGAGAAGGAGGGCGACGGCGCCGACGGCGAGCACGACCAGTGCGAGCACCCCGACGGTGCCGCGCAGCAGCCTGCTACGCATGGAGGGCGTCGTTGAGCGTGATGCCCGTCCCCGTCCGGGTGAGTGCCTCGACGGCGCCGGTCACGGAGTGGCGCCGCAGGAGCAGGTTGGGCAGGCCCGACAGCTCGCGGGCGGGGACGACCGTGGGCGAGGCGGAGGAGTCCCCGGGGGCCGTCTGGACGGTCACCTTCGTGCCGGCTGTGACGTACAGGCCGGCCTCGACGACGCAGTCGTCACCGAGGGAGATCCCGATCCCGCTGTTGGCGCCGAGCAGGCAGCGCTGGCCGAGGGTGATGCGCTCCTCGCCGCCGCCGGAGAGCGTGCCCATGATCGAGGCGCCGCCACCGACGTCCGTGCCGTCACCGACGACGACGCCCTGGGAGATGCGGCCCTCGACCATCGAGCGGCCCAGCGTCCCGGCGTTGAAGTTGACGAAGCCCTCGTGCATGACCGTGGTGCCCGGCGCGAGGTGGGCGCCCAGGCGCACCCGGGAGGAGTCGGCGATGCGCACGCCGCTGGGGACGACGTAGTCGGTCATCCGCGGGAACTTGTCGACGCCGTGGACGGTGAGGTGGCCGTCGCGGGCGCGCAGCCGTACCCGGGTCTGGTCGAAGCCCTCCACCGCGCAGGGGCCGGCCGAGGTCCACACGACGTTGGGCAGCACGCCGAAGATCCCGTCGAGGTTGAGGGAGTTCGGCGCCACGACGCGGTGGGACAGCAGGTGCAGGCGCAGGTAGGCGTCCACGGTGCTCGTGGGCGGGGCGTCGAGGTCGATCTCCGCGGTGACGACCCGGCTGTGGACGCCGCGGGCCTCGTCGCGGCGCTCGGCGACCGGCAGGGCGGTGGTGGCCGTGGAGCCCGCCCCCTCGGCGCCGTCGACCGTGGGGTCGGGGTACCAGACGTCGAGGACCGTGCCCTCGTCCGTGACCGTGGCCAGACCGGTTCCGCGTGCGAGACGTGCCGTCATGGGGGACAGCCTACGAGGGCTCGGCGACGTGCCCGGACGCCGTCCGTGTGCGCCGCCTCACGCCGCCCTCCCGAGGCGCCGGCTCGTGCCCGGCAGCGGGGCGGCGCAGGGACCCACCGATTGCGGAGGTCGGGTGTGGCGGGACAGGGTGGGGCGGTGGCCGACTCGCTGACCCCGCCGGACCCGCGCTCGCCGCACCGGCCCGGTGACGGCTGGGTCGAGTGCCGCTGCGGGCACCGGCACTGGGGCCGTCACGGCGCCGCGGGGCTGCTGCTGTGGCGGCCGCTGCGCCACCCGGCCACCGGCCCGCACGACTACGCCGTCGTCCTCCAGCACCGGGCGCTGTGGAGCCACCACGGCGGCACCTGGGGTCTGCCGGGCGGCGCGGTCGACCCCGGTGAGACCGACGTCCAGGGGGCGCTGCGCGAGGCCCAGGAGGAGGCGGGCCTCCCGCCGTCGGGCGTGGCGGTGCGCGCGAGCCACCGCCTCGAGCACCCGGACTGGTCCTACACGACCGTCGTCGCGGAGGCGGTGGAGGACCTCGAGCCGCGGGTCAGCGACCCGGAGAGCCTGGGGGTGGCGTGGGTCGAGGGCGCCGCCGTGCGGGAGCGCCGGCTGCTCCCGGCCTTCGCGGACGCGCTCCCGGCGCTGCGCGCGCTGCTCGGGCGCCGGCTCGTGCTCGTCGTCGACGGCGCCAACACGATGGGCTCGCGGCCCGACGGCTGGTGGCGCGACCGCGCCGCCGCGACCACCCGGCTGCGCGACGAGCTCCTCACCCTCGCGACGACCGGCCTGCCCGCCGAGCGCCTCGGCCTGCCCGGGCACACCTGGTACCCGCACGTCGTCCTCGTCGCCGAGGGACGCGGGAGGGGAGCCGCCGGGATCCCGCCGGCCGACGGCGTGGGCCGGGTCGACGTCGTCGACGCGCCGGGGGAGGGCGACGACGAGATCGCTGCCCAGGCCGAGCGGCACGTGCGGGAGGGGGCCGACGTCGTCGTCGTCACGGCCGACCGTGAGCTGCGCGGACGCGTCGAGGCGAGCGGCGCCCGGACCGCCGGACCGTCCCTCGTGCTCGGGTAGGCGCTACTCGTCGATGTCGCAGATGACGGTGCCGGCCGAGACGGTCTCGCCGACGGCGGCCTGGAGGCCGCGCACCGTGCCCGCCCGGTGGGCGACGAGCGGCTGCTCCATCTTCATCGCCTCGAGGACGACGACGAGCTCACCGGCCGCGACCGTCGCGCCGTCCTCGACGGCGACCTTGACGATCGTGCCCTGCATGGGGGAGGTGAGGGAGCCGTTGCTCGAGGCGGCGGCGGCGCGTGCGCCGCTGCGGCGGGCGGGACGGCGGACCGCACCGCGGCCTCCGCGGCCGGCGCCGATGCCCAGGCCGGCGGGCAGCACGACCTCCAGCCGCTTGCCCCCGACCTCGACGACGACCCGCTCGGTGGCGTCCTCGGGGGTGTCGGGCGTGACCGCGGTGGGAGCCTCCGGAGCCCCGAGCTGCGAGAGGCGCTCGGCGAAGTCGGACTCGATCCACGTCGTGTGGACGGTGAAGGAGGAGGGGTCCGCGGCGGCGAACTCCGGCGCGTCCAGGACGGCGCGCGCGAAGGGCACGACCGTGGGGATGCCGGTGATCTCCAGCTCGCGCAGCGCCCGGCGGGCGCGCTGCAGCGCCTGCTGCCGGTCGGCGCCGGTGACGATGAGCTTGGCGAGCATGGAGTCGAAGGCCCCGGAGACGGTGTCGCCGGCCGAGACGCCGGTGTCGACGCGCACGCCCGGGCCACCGGGCCAGGTGAGGGAGGAGATGGTGCCCGGGGCGGGGAGGAACCCGGCGGCCGGGTTCTCGCCGTTGAGGCGGAACTCGATGCTGTGGCCGCGGGTGGGCACCTCGGTGTAGCCGAGCGGCTCACCGGCCGCGACGCGCAGCTGCTCGCGGACGAGGTCGATGCCGGTGACCTCCTCGGTCACCGGGTGCTCGACCTGCAGGCGGGTGTTGACCTCGAGGAAGGAGACGGTGCCGTCGGCCCCGATGAGGAACTCACAGGTGCCGGCCCCGACGTAGCCCGCCTCGCGCATGATCGCGGTCGACGCCTCGCGCAGGAGGGCGTCCTGCTCGGGGGTGAGGAAGGGGGCGGGCGCCTCCTCGACGAGCTTCTGGTGCCGGCGCTGGAGGGAGCAGTCACGGGTGGAGACGACGACGACGGTGCCGTGCTCGTCGGCCAGGCACTGGGTCTCGACGTGGCGGGGACGGTCGAGGAAGCGCTCGACGAAGCACTCCCCGCGGCCGAACGCGGCCTTGGCCTCGCGCACCGCGGAGTCGAAGAGCTCGGGGATCTCCTCGCGGGTGCGGGCGACCTTGAGGCCGCGGCCGCCACCACCGTGGGCGGCCTTGATGGCGACCGGCAGCCCGTGCTCGTCGGCGAAGGCGAGGACCTCGTCCGCGGACTCGACGGGGTCGGGCGTGCCCGCGACGAGGGGCGCGCCGGCGGCGCTGGCGATGTGCCGGGCGCTCACCTTGTCGCCGAGGGCGCGGATGGCCGCGGGCGGCGGGCCGATCCACACGAGGCCCGCGTCGAGGACCTGCTGGGCGAACTCGGCGTTCTCGGAGAGGAAGCCGTAGCCGGGGTGGACGGCGTCCGCGCCGCTGCGGCGGGCGACGTCGAGGAGCTTGCCGGCGTCGAGGTAGGTCTCGGCCGCACGGGAGCCGCCGAGACCGAAGGCCTCGTCGCTGAGCCGCACGTGCAGGGCGTCGCGGTCGGAGTCGGCGTAGACGGCCACGGAGGCGATGCCGGCGTCCGTGCAGGCGCGCGCGACCCGCACCGCGATCTCGCCGCGGTTGGCGATGAGCACCTTCGTCAGCGGGCGCCGGGTGGACGACGCTCCAGAGGTGCTCGTCATGGATGCTCCGATCTGTTCGCCAGGACCCCGGGGCCAGCGCCCGGACCGACCCACGGTAGCCGCCAGGCGGCGCCGGTCCTATTCACCACCCGCCGTCCCGGGGAAGTCTGTCGGCAGCCGCAGGTTGCCACCAGGTCGGTTGTGGCGACCCTACAAGCGCAGTGCGGCAAGGGTGCGGCGCCGGTGCGTCCGCTTGTCGCGCCCGCACAGCCTGCGCCTCGTCCGCCGCTCAACCCTCCCCGTCGACAGCTGGATCCCGCCCCGGTCCCCCGTCCCGCCGAGAGCCCACCTACCCCCGACAGCCGGCTATTCCCGGGTTCACCTGCCGCCGGCAGCCCAGGGTCCCCACCGGTGACCGTCCCCGTCGATCTCGACGACGAGAGCACCGCCTCCGCCAGGGAGCACGAGCCGGGCCAGAGCGGCGAGCGCTTCCGCCGTGACGACGACGGCGACACACTCCCCGCGGTACTCGTCGGCGAGGTCATCGAGGGCGCGGACGAGGATCTCGGGCGAGGTGGCGTCCTCCGGCAGGTCCCGGCGGGCGACCTCGAGCCGCTGGGCGAGGTCGGCGGCGGTGTCGAGCGCGCCGGGCGTCGAGACGACGGCTGCCGCACGCCGGGCGCGGAGTGCCTCGCCGGCAGCGGCCGTGTCCACGACGACGAGCGTCGCCGCACACTGCAGGTCGCTCACACCATCACCCGTCCCTCGCCCTCCCGCCGACAGTACAAGTCCCACTCCCCGGGGGAGCGGGCCGTGGGCGGCCTCCGCGCACCGGGCCGCGCGGAATCCAGCTGTCGGCGGAGGGAGAGGAAGGGGGGAGAGGCGGAGGGGGCGGGAGGGAGGGGGATGAGGAGTGTGTCAGCGGGCCCAGAGGTCGGTGACGGAGACGCCGAGCTCGGCGAGCAGCGTGCGCAGGAGCGGCAGGCTGATGCCGACGACGCCGTGGTGGTCGCCCTCGATGCCGGTGACGAAGGGGCCGCCGAGCCCGTCGACGGTGAACGCGCCGGCGACGACGAGCGGCTCGCCCGTCGCGACGTAGGCGTCGATCTCCGCGTCGCTGAGGTCGGCGAAGTGGACGGTGGTCGACGAGACCGCGCCGACCTCCGGGGCGGGGGCCTCGCGGGTGTCGACGAGCCAGTGCCCGGTGTGGAGGACGCCGGAGCGGCCGCGCATGCGCCGCCAGCGGGCGACGGCCTCGGCCGCGTCGGCGGGCTTACCGTGCACCTCGCCGTCGAGCTCGAGCATCGAGTCGCACCCCACGACGACGGCGTCCCGCTCGGTGGGCGCGACGTCCCGCGCCTTGGCGCGGGCGAGGAGCAGCACCTGGTCGGCCGGGGTCGCGTCCTCGCCCGCCGCGCGCAGGAGGGCCGGCTCGTCGACGGCGGAGACGTGGACCTCCGGGTCGAGGCCGGCGGCGCGGAGGGTGGCGAGGCGGGCGGGCGAGGCCGAACCGAGGACGAGTCTCACGGGCGACGAGCCTACGTGAGCCTCGCCCTCGCGCCCGCCGTCAGGCGCGGGCGGTGGCCTCGGGGCGGCCGAGGACGGCGGAGCGCAGGACGTCCAGACCCACCGAGCCGACGTCGAGCGCCCGCCGGTGGAAGGACTTGAGGTCGAAGGTCTCCCCACGCGAGACGGCCTGGTCCCGGGCGGAGTCGCGCAGCTGCTCCCACAGCCGCTGACCCACCTTGTAGGACGGCGCCTGGGCGGGCCAGCCGAGGTAGCGGTCGAGCTCGAAGGCGAGGAAGCCCTCGGCCATGTTCGCGTTCTCCTTGAGGAACTCCCACGCCTTGGGCGCGTCCCAGGTGCCGCCGCCCCACTGGGCGGGGGCGGGCTTGCCGAGGTGGACGCCGATGTCGAGCACCACGCGCGCCGCGCGCAGGCGCTGGCCGTCGAGCATGCCGAGGTAGTCGGCCGGGTCGTCGAGGTAGCCGAGGTCGGCCATGAGGCGCTCGGCGTACAGCGCCCAGCCCTCGCCGTGGCCGCTCACCCAGCACGCGAGGCGGCGCCAGGTGTTGAGCAGCTCCGAGCGGTAGGCGGTCTGGCCGATCTGGAGGTGGTGCCCGGGGACGCCCTCGTGGAAGACGGTCGTGAGCTCGCGCCACGTGCTGAACTCCGTGACGCCCGCGGGCACGGACCACCACATGCGTCCGGGGCGGGAGAAGTCGGCGCTCGGGCCGGTGTAGTAGATGCCGCCGCTCTGCGTCGGGGCGATGCGGCACTCGAGGCGGCGGACCGGCTCCGGGATGTCGAACTGCGTGCCGCTGAGCTCGCTCACCGCGCGGTCGGAGGTCTCCTGCATCCAGGCCCGCAGCGCCTCGGTGCCGTGGAGCTGGCGGCTCGGGTCGGCGTCGAGGCGGGCCATCGCCTCGGCCGGGCTCGTGCCCGGCCCGTAGAGCCGGGCGGCGACGGCCTCCTGCTCGGCCGTGACGCGGGCGAGCTCCTCCAGGCCCCACTCGTAGGTCTCGTCGAGGTCGACGACGGCGCCGAGGAAGTGGCGCGACCACAGCGAGTAGCGCTCGCGGCCGACGGCGTCCTGCGCGCCGGCACGCGGCGCGAGCTCCTCACGCAGCATCTGGGCGAGCTCGCCGTAGGCGCGGCGCGCCGCGGCGGCGCCGCCGATCAGCGCCTCGGCGAGAGCGCCGGTGGGCTCGGTACCGTCCGGCCGGGCGCCGTCGACGAAGGTGTCGAAGAAGGAGGTGCCCTCCGCGGCCAGCTCCTCAGCCTGGACGATGCACGCCTCGACCTGGCGCAGTGCGGCGATCTTCCCGTCGGCGGCCGAGGCGCGCAGCGACTCCTGGTAGCCGGACATCGCCTCGGGCAGGGCGGCCAGCCGGCGCGCCACGCACTCCCAGTCACCGGCGGTGTCGGTGGGCATGAGGTCGAAGACGTCCCGCAGGTCCTGGACCGGGGACGCGATGACGTTGAGCTCGCGGCCGAGCTCGCCGGCCATGTACAGCTCCACCTCCAGGCCCAGGCGCTCGGCCATGGCGGCCTTCGTCGTCGCGTCGACCTCGTCGACGGCGTCGGTGGCGGCCACCCGGGCGACCGACTCCATCGCGGCCTCGGCCCGCGCCAGCTGACCGTCGGGCGAGAGGTCGGGGAGCTCGTCGTCGTGACCGGGGATCCCCAGGGAGGTGGCCGCGACCGGGTCGAGCTCGGCGAGACGGACGACGTACTGCTCGGCGATGGCGTCGAGGGCGGTGCTGCCGCGGGGATTGGTCACGCGGTCGAGCGTATTCCTTTACACGCGCCGTCCGGACGGTGCCACACGTGCGCACGGGTTGAGAGTCAGGTCACGCTCGACGCGGGGCCGGGGTGAGAGCCGGGGTGAAGCGCCCACCCTCCGTCGGAAGGAGGTCAACCGGCCCTCCCAAAGGAGGGGCGGCCGCTCCGTCGTGATCGGCTCGGCAAGGACGCGCCGCGCCGCCCTGGCTCGCCGGTGTGCGTCTCGCGGGTGGCCCGGGTCCAAGGGCCCCCGTCCGCGCTCCTGCGGCGCGCGAGGATCGGGGACGCGCCGGGCCCCCCGGCGCGGACGGGAGAGTCATGACCGGCACGGTGTCGGAGTCCCCGGGGATCCCCTCCCCGGCGCAGCTGGCCCGGGCGGCGGAGGACGCCGCCTGCGCCAAGGCCACCGGCCGCCCGCTCGGCTCCTTCCTCCTCGCCGTCACCGCCGGCGGCTACATCGCCCTGGCCTTCGTCTTCTGGACGACGAGCCAGGTGGGCGCGCAGGCGCTGCCGTGGGGCGTGGCCAGGGTGCTCGGCGGGCTCGTCTTCTCCACCGGCATCGTGCTCGTCGTCCTCACCGGCGCCGAGCTGTTCACGTCCTCCACGCTCACCCTCACCGCGCGGGCGAGCGGCCGGATCACCTGGGCGCAGCTGCTGCGCAACTGGGCGGTCGTCTACGCGGGCAACTTCCTCGGTGCCCTCACCGTCGTCGCCCTCGTCTACGCCGGTGGCACGTGGCACGCCGCCGACGGCGCCTGGGGCCGGGTGATCCT
The DNA here is from genome assembly GCF_014837105.1 of Oceanitalea stevensii. GTDB lineage: Bacteria > Actinomycetota > Actinomycetes > Actinomycetales > Actinomycetaceae > Oceanitalea > Oceanitalea stevensii. The sequence goes on from NZ_JACSPO010000004.1 coordinate 223,855, forward strand.
GGACACCGCCGTCGGCAAGGTCGGGCACTCCGCCGTCGAGGCCTTCGTCCTCGGGGTGCTGTGCAACCTCATGGTGTGCGTGGCCGTGTGGGCCGCGTACTCGGGGCGCACGACGACCGACAAGGTCCTCGCCCTCACCCTGCCCATCGCGCTGTTCGTCTCCGCCGGGTTCGAGCACTCGGTGGCGAACATGTTCCTCCTGCCGCTCGCGCTGCTCCTGCGCGGGACCGCGGGTGCCGAGCTCGCCGGCGACTACGCCGCGGTGACGTGGGACGCGGTCCTGCTCGGGAACCTGCTGCCCGTGACCCTGGGCAACGTCGTCGGCGGCGGCGTCATGATCGGCCTCATGTACTGGACCATCTTCCGCCGACCTGCCCGCCACGCGCCGTCGGCGGGGTGACCGACGTCGGGTCCCCCGCGTCGGGCTGTGGGGACGGGCTGCGTCAGGGGTGCAGGGACCAGCGCCAGGCGCCGGGGCCGGCCACCGGCCGGCGGCCGAGCCGGCGCCCGTGGTCGGACCACGGGGACGGGACGCGGGCGGCGGCTGCGCCGGCGGCGTCGGCCGCCGCGGCCCGCGCCGCGACGATCCCCGCGACGAGGGCCGCGAGCTCGACGTCGTCGGGCACGCCCCGCACGACGCGCAGCTGCGCGGCGGTGAGGTCCCCGGACTCGCCCGTCGCGCTGCTCACAGCGGGATGTTCCCGTGCTTCTTCGCCGGCAGCGTCGCGCGCTTGGTGGCCAGCGCACGCAGCGCCCGCACCACCTGGACACGCGTCTCGGACGGGGCGATGACGGCGTCGACGTAGCCGCGCGCGGCCGCGTCCCACGGGTTGACGATCGCGTCCTCGTACTCCGCGGTGAGCCGCGCCCGCTCCGCCTCGACGTCGCCGCCCTCGTCGGCCACCTTCTTCAGCGCGCCGCGCTGGAGGATGTTGACCGCGCCGCCGGAGCCCATGACGGCGATCTGGGCGGTGGGCCACGCGAGGTTGACGTCCGCGCCGAGCTGCTTGGAGCCCATGACGATGTACGCCCCGCCGTAGGCCTTGCGGGTGATGACGGTGACGAGCGGGACCGTCGCCTCGGCGTAGGCGTAGATGAGCTTGGCGCCGCGGCGGATGATGCCGTTCCACTCCTGGTCGGTGCCCGGCAGGAAGCCCGGCACGTCGACGAAGGTGAGGACGGGGATGTTGAAGGCGTCGCAGGTGCGCACGAAGCGGGCCGCCTTCTCCGCGGCGTTGATGTCGAGCGTCCCGGCCATCTGCAGCGGCTGGTTGGCGATGATCCCGACGGGACGACCCTCGACGTGCCCGAACGCGGTGATGATGTTCTGCGCGTAGAGCTGCTGCACCTCGAGGAGCTCGCCGTCGTCGACGACGTGCTCGACGACGGTGCGCATGTCGTAGGGCTGGTTGTCGGAGTCCGGGACGAGCGCGTCGAGCTCGACGTCGGCGTCGGTCACCTCGAGCGGCTCGTTCTCCGCCGGCCAGGTGGGCGGCTCGCTGAGGTTGTTGGCGGGGAGGAAGGCGAGCAGGGCACGGACGAAGTCGAGCGCGTCCTCCTCGTCCTCGGCGAGGTAGTGGGCGACGCCGGAGCGCTCGTTGTGCGTGGCCGCGCCGCCGAGCTCCTCGAAGCCGACCTCCTCACCGGTGACCGCCTTGATGACGTCGGGGCCGGTGATGAACATGTTCGACGTCTTGTCCGCCATGACGATGAAGTCGGTGAGGGCGGGGGAGTAGACGGCGCCGCCGGCGCTGGGGCCGAGGATGAGGGAGATCTGCGGGATGACCCCGGAGGCCGCGACGTTGCGGCGGAAGATCTCGGCGAACTGGGTGAGCGCGGCCACGCCCTCCTGGATCCGGGCGCCTCCGCCGTCGGAGATCCCGATGAGCGGCACCCCGGTGCGCAGGGCGAGGTCCATGACCTTGGTGATCTTCTGCCCGTGGACCTCACCGAGGCTGCCACCGAAGACGGAGAAGTCCTGGGAGTAGATGCACACCTGGCGGCCGTCGACCGTCCCGTACCCGACGACGACGCCGTCACCGGCCACCTTGCGCTTGTCCAGCCCGAAGTTGGTCGAGCGGTGGGTGGCGAAGGCGTCCAGCTCGACGAAGCTGCCCTCGTCGAGCAGCCCCTCGATGCGCTCGCGGGCGCTCTTCTTGCCGCGCCCGTGCTGCTTCTCCTGCGCCACGGCCTCGGCGCGCTCGAGCTCGGTGTTCCGGGCGGTGAGATCGGCGAGCCGGGCAGCGGTGCCGGTGAGGTCTGTGGGTTCGGAGGTCACCCGGCGAGCGTACGTGTGGCGGGCCACCACCCTCGCTGCCTGGACGCGGCGTTTCGGCGACGCGGTGTTGTGGGGCCCCGACAAACGGTGCTCGCTACGGGGCGAGGGCCGCCTCGATGAGCTCGACGAAGACCTCCGCCGGCTGTGCGCCCACGACGGGCGTCCCGGCCACGACGAAGCTCGGCGTGGACTGCAGGCCCAGGCTCTGCGCCTCGTCGACGTTGCGCTGCACGGTGCCGAGGACGGCGGGGTCGGTGAGGTCGGCGCCGAACTGCTCGAGGTCCAGGCCCAGCTGCTCGGCCATGGCGGTGAGCTGCTCGGGGGAGCGGGCGTCCATGTCGGCGAAGAGCAGCTCGTGGAACTCCTGGTAGCGGCCCTGCTCCGCCGCGGCAGCGGCCGCCACGGCGGCGCGCGTGGAGTCCTCACCGAGGATGCTGATGTCGCGCCACTCGAGGCGCACCGAGCCCTCCTCGACGTACTCGAGGACCGTCGGCTGCGTCTCCACCACCCAGCGCTGGCAGTAGGGGCAGCTGTAGTCGGAGAAGACGACCACGCCCACCGGAGCGTCGACAGGTCCCGCGGCCATGGGGTCTCCCTCCAGGCGCCTCGTGAGGTCCGGGGCCGGCGCGGGCGCGGTGGACTCGGTGGGGGCGGCGGAGGGGGCCGGCGGCGTCGTCACCGGGACCGCGGAGGGGGTGGCGTCCTCGTCGCCGGTGCTGCCGACAAGGAGCCCGCCGACCACCGCCACGACGACGAGGAGGAGCAGGACGGGCACGAGGATGCGGGCGCGGGACGCGGGCATGGACGGGCTCCAGAGGTAGGCGGTCCGGCCATGCTAAGCCCGGCCCGCGGCGCTGTGGTTGGGTGGGCGCGTGACCGAGCAGCCCTTCGCGCGTGTCGTCCGGCTGGCCGAGGTGGGCTCGACGAGCACCGCCCTGCGCGAGGCCGTCGCTGCCGACCCGGCCGCCTGGCCGCACCTGTCCGCGCTCGTCGCCGAGCACCAGACCGCCGGCCGTGGCCGCACCGGCCGCAGCTGGCTCACCCCGCCGGGCGTCGCGCTCACCGCCTCGCTGCTGCTGCGCCCGCGGGTGCCGCTCGAGCGCGTCCCCTGGCTCACCCTCCTCGCCGGCCTCGCCGTCGTGCGGGCGGTCCGCTCCGGTGGCGGGGACCGGGCCGGCGGCGTCGGCCTCAAGTGGCCCAACGACGTCCTCGTCGACGACGGCGGGCCGGCGCTCGCGGGGTGGGGCACCGCCCGCAAGCTCGGCGGGATCCTCACCGAGCTCCTCCCGCCTGCACCCGACGGCAGCCCGGTGGCCGTCGTCGGGATCGGCGTCAACCTCGCCCAGGACGCGGGCGCGCTGCCGGTGGCCTCGGCGACATCCATGGCCCTCGCCGGCCTGCCGGTGCCCGCGCCCACGGCCCTGCTCGACGCCGTCGGGCGCGAGCTCGGGCCGCTCGTGCGCCGCTGGGAGGAGCACGACGGTGACGCGTGCGCGTCCGGACTGCTCGCCGAGGTGGCCGCCGCCTGCCTCACCCTGGGCCGTGACGTGCGGGTCGAGCAGCCGGGTGGCCGGGTTCTCCACGGGCGCGCCGAGGCGCTCGAGCCCGACGGCTGCCTCGCGGTGCGTGACGCCGCCGGGGTGCTGCACAGGGTGCTGGCAGGGGACGTCCTGCACGTGCGGGCGGACACGGGGTCGGCGGAGGCCGGGGCGGACGTTAACCTGGAACTGTGACGGATGCCGCAGACCTCGGGGAGACGACCGCGCCGGCGGAGCGACCCTCCGAGGAGGCGCCGCAGGGGCGGTCCACGGTCGAGGAGCGCGTGGCCGAGCTCGTCGGCGGCGCGCCGAGCCTCACGATGGTCGAGCTCGCCGAGCGCACAGGGGTCGACCTCGCGACCGCGCGACTCTTCTGGCGCGCCATGGGCTTCCAGAACGTGGCCGACGACGCCGTCACCTTCACCGACCGGGACGTCTCGGCGCTGACGTCGATCGACTCACTGGTCCGCGGCGGCCACGTCGACCGCGCCACCGCGGTCTCCCTGCTCCGGGCGCAGAGCTACCTCGCCGACCGCCTCGCCCTGTGGCAGGTGGAGGCGCTGGTCGAGGACGTGAGCCGCCGTCACCGGCTGGACGACACCGGCGCGCGCCTCGTCGTCCTCGACAACATCGCCGACATCGCCGGCATGTTCGAGGGTCAGCTCGTCTACGCCTGGCGCCGGCAGCTCGCAGCACTCGCCGTGCGGATGGACGCCGAGGTCGCGAGCAGGTCCGTGGAGGAGACGACGAGCGACTCCCTGCCGCTGCCGCGCGCGCTCGGCTTCATCGACATGGTGTCCTTCACCTCCAGCTCCGCCCGCCTCGGCTCCCGGGAGCTGGCGGAGCTCGTCCAGGGCTTCGAGTTCACCGCCAGGGACGTCATCACCTCCCACGGCGCGCGCGTGGTCAAGACCATCGGCGACGCCGTGCTCTTCATCGCCGACGACCTCCCCACGGCCGCCCGTGTCGCGGTCGACCTCGTCACCGAGATCCGCTCCCGGCCGGGGCTGCTCCCCGTGCGCGGCTCGGTCGTGTGGGGCCGGGTCATCTCCCGCTCGGGCGACGTCTTCGGGCCGGTCGTCAACCTCGCCTCCCGGCTGGCCGACGTCGCCGAGCCGGACTCCGTCATCACCGACCCCGCCACGAGCGAGCGGCTGTCGACCTCCTCGGCGGCTGCGGAGTTCCAGCTCGTGCCGCTCCCGCCCGTCGACATGGCGGGGATCGGCCAGATGAGCCCCGTGGAGCTCCGCCGCGCATAGCCGCGCTCCGGCGTCACCGGACCGTCACGTGCGGGCCGGGAGAGCCTCGATCGGGGCAATTCGAACACGCCCGGCTTTTGCTTTTGGGCGATCGGAAGTTGGTTGACGGCCTAGAAAAGTGGGGCTAGCGTCACACCTGCCGGGCGGCGTCGTCAGGGACGACGTGTCGCCAGGTTTCGTGGACGACCGAAGGAGTAATGATGCTCATCCCCTCTGTCCTGCCCGCTCGCGGCCCCGCGCCGAGAGCCTCCACCGGGCGCCGGGTCGTGGCAGCACTTGCCACAGCCGCCGTCATCGGGGCAGGCATGGCGGCACCCGCCGCCGCCGACGTCCTCCCTCCCCAGGAGCCAGGCGTCACCCTCCGCACCTTCCAGCTCGCGAGTGACCCGGGCGGGGTCTGCACCCTCCGCTCGGCTACCACTCCGAACGTCGACAAGCTCATGCCGACGATCGACTGGAGCACCGACGCCGACTTCGGCGCCTCCGACAACTTCATCACCCACGCGCTCGCCACCCTCACCGTCCCCACGGACGGCGAGTACGGCTTCCGCGTCACCAACGACGACGGCGCGCTCGTCTACCTCGACGACCAGCTGATCCTCGAGAACGACGGCCCCCAGGACTCGACGTCCGTGGAGGCGACCGTCTCCCTCACCGCCGGTACGCACGACCTGCGCATCGAGCACTACGAGGGCGGCTTCGGCCAGCGGCTCACCTTCTCGTGGAAGACGCCGGGCAGCACCCAGTGGGAGGTCGTCCCGACCTCCGCGCTCAGCACCGAGGCCGGCGTCGTCCGCGTCACGGCCCCGGGCGTGAAGTTCTGCGAGGGCGCGACCGACACCCCCGGTGACGGCCTGCGCCTGTTCGACGTCAACCCGAACTACGAGCTCGTCGACCTGCGCCCCGAGGGCTTCGCCCCCGCCGTCTCGGCCCTCGACTTCACCGAGGACGGCGAGCTCGTCGTCGTCACGGCCGGACAGGTGAGCCCGGGCGGCTGGCAGCCCGACCCGTACACCGGCCAGGTCTACCTCATGGACGGCGTCCAGGACGCCGACGGGCCCGAGGACGTGAGCTACCGGCTCGTCCACGACGGGCTGTTCAACCCCATGGGCGTCGACGTCATCGGCGACTCGATCTTCGTCTCCGAGCGTGACGGCCTCACCGAGCTCGTCCCCGACCCCGAGTCCGAGGACCCGGAGAACCCGACGTACGTCCGGAACCCGGAGTACACGGACGACGAGGGGGAGGTGACCGGCAAGTTCGCCACCTGGCCCGACGGCGGCAACTTCCACGAGTTCGCCTTCGGCCTCGTCCACGACGAGGAGAACTTCTACGTCAACCTCTCCGTCGCCATCAACAACGGCGGCGCGTCGACGAACCCGCAGCCCGCGCAGAACCGTGGCACGACGATCTCGATCGACCGCGAGAGCGGCGAGGTCGACTTCATCGCCGGCGGCCTGCGCACCCCCAACGGCATCGGCTGGGGTGGCACCGACGGTGACGACCTCTTCGCCATGGACAACCAGGGCGACTGGCTGCCCAGCTCCAAGCTCGTCCACATCAAGGAGGGGCGCTTCTTCAACCACTACACGAACCCGGCCGGTCCCTTCGACGACCAGCCGGTGAGCCCGCCCGCCGTGTGGGTGCCGCAGAACGAGATCGGCAACTCCCCGAGCGCGCCGTTCCAGCTGACGGACGGCCCCTTCGCGGGGCAGATGCTCTTCGGTGACGTCACCTACGGCGGCCTGCAGCGCGCCTTCCTCGAGGAGGTCGACGGCGAGTACCAGGGTGCCGTCTTCCGCCACACCGCGGGCCTCGAGGCCGGCGTCAACCGGACCATCGTCGGTCCCGACGGCTCGATCTACGTCGGCGGCATCGGCGAGGGCGGCAACTGGGGCGAGTCCGGCAAGCTCCGCTACGGCCTGCAGAAGCTGGAGGTCGTCGGCGACGACACCTTCGACATCAAGGAGGTCCGTGTCGTCGACGGCGGCTTCGAGCTCGAGTACACCCAGCCGCTCTCCGAGGAGACCGTCGACGGGCTCGCCGAGGCCTACGACGTCAACCAGTGGCGCTACGTGCCCACGCCCTCCTACGGCGGCCCCAAGGTGGGCGAGGAGTCCCTCCTCGTCACCGGTGCCGACCTCTCCGAGGACGGCACGACCGTGACGCTGGCGATCGACGGCCTCAAGCCGGGGCACGTCGTCCACTTCCGCTCGCCCCGCCCCTTCACGGACGCGAACGGCGACGAGCTGTGGAGCACCGAGGCGTGGTACACCCTCAACTCCCTGCCCGGCTACGTCGGCCCCGCCGACCGTGGCTACTACGAGGCGGAGGAGGCCACCCTCCTCGGTGGCGCGAACACGCACGACGAGCACAGTGGGTACTCCGGCACCGGCTTCGCCCAGAACATCCAGAACGTCGGCGCCGAGGTGCGCTTCACCGTCAACGTGGACGAGGCGGGCACCCACCCGGTCCACCTGCGCTACGCCAACGGCCCCAACCCGTCCGACAAGGACAAGACCATGTCCCTCTACGTCAACGGGGAGAAGGTCGGGCCGTGGGTGCTGCCCCGCCTCGGGGACTGGAAGACGTGGGCGACCGCCTCCCGTGACATCGAGCTCGACGCCGGGGCGAACACGATCGCGCTGCGCTACGACCAGGGCGACGACGGCAACGTCAACCTCGACGTCCTGTCCGTCGGCGAGCCCGACATCTGTGAGCCGATGACGACGGAGCCGGGCTACACCGCCCTCTTCGACGGCACGCTCGAGAGCTTCTCCGACTGGAAGCTCGCCGGCGCCGGGTCCTTCGGCCGCTGGGACGACTGCTCGCTGCGCGGGACCGGCGGCATGGGCCTGCTCTGGCACCAGGACGAGCTCGGCGAGTACAGCCTCAAGCTCGACTGGAAGCTCGTGAAGGACGACAACGGTGGTGTGTTCGTCGGCTTCCCCAACCCGGGCAACGACCCGTGGGTGGCCGTGAACCAGGGCTACGAGATCCAGATCGACGCGACGGACGCCGACGACCGCACGACCGGTGCGATCTACACCTTCCAGGGCGCCGACCTCGAGGCCCGCGACGCGGCCCTCAACCCGGTGGGCAGCTGGAACAGCTACGAGATCGTCGTCCAGGGCGACAACATCAAGATCTACCTCAACGAGGTCCTGGTCAACGACTTCACGAGCACCGACCCGGCCCGTGACCTCAGCGCCGGCTTCATCGGGATCCAGAACCACGGCGGCGGTGAGACGGTCTTCTACCGCGACATCCAGGTCAAGGACCTCGCCGTCGTCGAGGTGACGCCCGCGCCGGTGACCTTCACCGACGAGGACGGCACCGAGGACGACGTCTACACGGTCCCCGCGGTCGAGGGCGTCGAGTACGTCGTCGACGGTGAGGTCGTCGAGGCCGGCGAGTACGACGGCGCCGGCACGGTGATCGTCACGGCCCGCCCGCTCGACGGTTTCGCCTTCCCCGAGGGCGCTGCGGCCGAGTGGACCCACACCTTCTCCACCGAGGGCGGCGAGCCGGTCCGCGTGCCGGTGGACCAGGTCTCCATCGGTCTGTACTCCCTCATCCCGTGGGTGAACGCCGAGGGGCAGCAGACGGTGCTCGCGCGGCTGGCGGAGATCGGGCTGGAGAACATCGAGCCCTACGGCGGCAACCTCAACCCTTACACCGCGGAGCAGGTGCGGGCGATGGCCGAGGAGATCGGTCTGGAGATCCCGTCCTCGCACTTCGACGTGGGTGAGGCGGGCTTCGACGAGACGCTCGAGTACGTCGAGACGATCGGTCAGGAGTA
>NZ_JACSPO010000005.1:0-69131 GCF_014837105.1 Oceanitalea stevensii
GGGGTACTTCCTCGGTGCTGCCATGACTCTCATCCTCCATGGATTGAGAGCCTCCACCAGACCCGGGGCGATTCATGGGGATCCCCGAGGCACTCGTTGGAATCGAGTACGACGGCGCCGAGCACCACCTCCGGACAGTCGCCGACCGCGAGCGCGACGAAGCGCGGAGGGAAGACATACGCAAACGCTGGCGCTGGCGCGTCCTCCCGGCCACGTCTGCGGACATCCTCGGACGCTCTCCCCATCTCGAGGGCGCTGTCATGGAGCTGCTCGGCATCTCAGTCGACTTCCGCCGCCAGGACTGGGGTCTGCAGGCGTAACAACTCAGCGCTCGGCGGGATGAGCGTCGTAACAACTCAGCGCTCGGCGGGATGAGCGTCGAAACAACTCAGCTGTCGGCGGGATAGGGGTCGTAACAACTCAGCGCTCGGCGGGATGAGCGTCGTAACAACTCAGCGCTCGGCGGGATAGGGGTCGTAACAACTCAGCTGTCGGCGGGATGGGGGTCGTAACAACTCAGCTGTCGGCGGGATGAGGGGGGAGGGGCGTTCACTTGGCTTTCAGGAAAGATCCAGGGAAGGACGGCAGACTTGGGGCATGACCGGGGACCAGGCGCGCCTGCTCGTCGTCGACGACGAGCCGAACATCCGTGAGCTCCTCACGACGTCGCTGCGCTTCGCGGGCTTCGAGGTCGTCGCCGCCGCGGACGGCAACGAGGCGATCCACCTCGCCGTCGAGGCAGAGCCGGACCTCATCGTCCTCGACGTCATGCTGCCCGACATGGACGGCTTCACCGTCACCCGCCGCCTGCGCGAGCGCGGTCACCACACCCCGGTCCTCTTCCTCACCGCCCGCGACGACATGTCCGACAAGGTCACCGGCCTCACCGTGGGCGGTGACGACTACGTGACCAAGCCCTTCAGCCTCGAGGAGGTCGTCGCCCGCATCCGGGCGATCCTGCGGCGCACCCAGCAGCAGGAGCCGGACGAGGGCGTGCTGCGCTACGCCGACCTCGAGCTCGACGAGGACGCCCACGAGGTCCGCCGCGCCGGCCGTGTCATCGAGCTGTCCCCCACCGAGTTCAAGCTCCTGCGCTACCTCATGGTCAACGCCGGCCGGGTGCTGTCGAAGGCGCAGATCCTCGACCACGTGTGGGAGTACGACTGGGGCGGCGACGGCGCGATCGTCGAGTCCTACATCTCCTACCTGCGCCGCAAGGTCGACGGCCGCGGCACCGACGGCGAGAAGCCCGTCCCCCTCATCCACACCCGCCGCGGCGTCGGGTACATGCTCCGCGAGCCCACCGGATGACCCTGCACGAGCGGCTGAGCGCGGTCCCGATCCGCCACCGGCTCGTGCTCATCGTCGTCGTCGTGCTCGGGCTGGGACTCACCGTTGCGGGCGCGACCACCGGCACGCTGCTGCGCGCCTACCTCCTCCAGCAGACGGACGAGCAGATCGCCACGGCGGCTCGGAACATCAACGTCGAGACGCTCGAGGAGCTGGACGCGAACCCGGACGCCGGCTCCGTCATGCCGTCCGACTACTTCCTCAGCCTGCGCCTGCCCGGCGCGACGCCTCTCGACATCGTGGCCAGGTACACCGTGCCCCGGTACGGCAGGCCCGAGCTCCCCGAGACGGTGGACCGTCTGGGCGAGGCCTACACGGTGCCCAGCGACGTGCCCGGCCAGCGGTGGCGCGCCGTCACCTACGGCGTGCAGGACGCCCCGACCGGGACGACGCTCACCGTGGCCCTCCCCCTCGAGGGCGCCGACGAGACCGCCTACCAGGTGGCCCGGACGATCGTCATCTCGGGCGTGCTCATCATCCTGCTCGGGGCCGCCCTCAGCTGGTTCGCCGTCGAGCGCGCGCTCCGTCCGCTGCGGCAGATCGAGCAGACCGCCGGCGCCATCGCCGCCGGGGACCTCTCCCAGCGGGTGCCCGCGACGAACCCGCACACCGAGGTGGGGCGGCTGTCGCACTCGCTCAACACGATGCTCGCTCAGATCGAGCAGGCCTTCGCCGCCCAGGCCGCCTCCGAGAGCCGCATGCGGCGCTTCGTCTCCGACGCGAGCCACGAGCTGCGCACCCCGCTCGCCACGGTCCGCGGCTACGGCGAGCTCTACCGGATGGGCGCCATCCCCGAGGCGGAGCTGCCCGCGGCGATGGCCCGCATCGAGAGCGAGGCGAGCCGCATGGGCGGGCTCGTCACCGACCTCCTCCAGCTCGCCCGCCTCGACGAGGGCCGCCGCCTCGCCCGCGAGCCCGCCGACCTCGCCGTCCTCGCCCACGACGCCGTCGCCGACCTGCGCGCCCTCGACCCCGGGCGCACCGCGACGCTCGTCCCGCTGGCGGACGGCATCCCTGGCCCGGACGCGATGGTCGTCCTCGGCGACGAGAACGCCCTGCGCCAGGTGCTGTCCAACCTCACCGGCAACGTCGTGCGGCACACCCCGGCCGGCACCCCCGTGGAGGTGGCGGCCGGACGCCAGGGCCGCGACGTCGTCGTCGAGGTCCGCGACCACGGGCCGGGCATCTCCCCCGAGCACGCCGAGCGGGTCTTCGAGCGCTTCTACCGCCTCGACGACTCCCGGGCCCGCTCCTCCGGCGGCTCCGGGCTCGGCCTGGCGATCGTCTCGGCCCTCGTCGCCGCGCACGGCGGCACCGCACGGGTGCTCCCCACCCCCGGCGGCGGCACGACCGTCCGCATCACCCTCCCCGCCGCGGGCTGACTCGCCGGCGGGAGCCGCGCGGTGTGGTTGCATGGCGCGGTGACACACCGGACGCAGGGCGGGTTCGACACGACGGCGTTGCGCGGGCCCCTGCCGCGCACCGGTCAGCGGCCGGGTGGCTCGCGCCTCCCGCTGCTCATCGCCCTCGGCGTGCTGGCACTGGTCGTCGTCGTCGTGGGCGCGGTCGCCGCACGCCAGGGCACCGGCGTCCTCACGGCGCTGGCCGACCCGGTCCTGCTGGGAGCGCTGGGCCTCGGCGCCGTCCTCGCCGCGCTCGTCGGCCTCCTCCTCGCCCTGCTGGTGCGGAGCGGTGGCCGGCGGTCGCGTCGTCTCGCCGCGTTCGCGGCGGCCAACGGCCTCACCTACCACCCGCGCCATCCGCAGCCTGCCGACCTCCCCGAGACCGGCCTGTTCGGCCGTGTCAGGCGCGGCGGGCAGGCCGGGTGGATCAGCGACGTCGTCGTCGACGCGCGAGGCCGCCACGTCGAGTACGGCCAGGCCGCCGTGCGGCGGGGCCCCTCGCGGGGCAGCTCGGCGGAGTGGTGGGGGTACGTCGCGGTGCGCACGCCAGTCCCGATGCCGCACGTCGCCGTCCTCCGCCGGGGCCGGCTCGGGCGGCCGGCCGCTCCCTTCGCGTCCTTGCGGCAGCTGGCCCAGGACGTGCCCTCCGTGCCCGGCCTCGACCCACGGTTCACCGTGCTGTGCCCGGCCGGTCACGAGCGGGACGTCGCGGCCGTCGTCTCGCCGGAGCTGTTCGACCGGTGGGCGACGCTGGGTCTGGAGGTCGAGATCCTCGACCGGTGGGTCGTGCTGTTCCGCCGGGGGCGGCTCGTCACGCTCGACCCGGACCGGTGGCAGGAGCTCGCGACCATGACGACGGCGCTCGACGCCCGCCTCACCGCCTGGGAGGCGCCGCGCGTGCCAGGACGTCCGCGGCCTCAGGCGTCGTAGATCTCCACCTCGGCGGCCTTGACGACGAGGACGACGTCGTCGCCCACCCCGATCCGCAGGGCGCTGAGGGACGCCGGGGTCACGTCCGCGGCGAGGCGGGAGCCCGACGCCGTCTCCCCGCGCACCCGGACGAGGGCGCCCTGCTGCTCCAGACCCGTCACCCGGGCCGGCAGCACGTTGCGCGGACTGCCACCCGGGGCGGCCCGGTGGACCGCCACCGCCCGCGGGGAGAACGCGGCGGCGGCGCGACACGTCGTCGCGGGCTGCGCGCTCGCGAGCCCGTGGACGACGTCGTCGCCGGCGCGCACGGCGTCCGCCGCCACCCGCTCCCCGAGGAGCAGGTTGACCCCCGCGAGCCGCGCGCCGAAGCCGGACCGCGGCCGGCCGAGCACCTCCGCCGTCGTCCCCTGCTCGACGACGCGGCCGGCCTCGAGCACGACGACGTCGTCGGCGAGGGCCAGGACGTCGAGGAGGTCGTGGGTGACGACGACGGCGGTCCGTCCCGAGCCACGCAGCGCCGCGCGTAGGACCTGGCGCAGCTGGGCCGCGGCGTCGACGTCGAGGGCGGAGAGCGGCTCGTCGAGCAGGAGGAGGTGCGGGTCCGGCGCGAGCGCCCGGGCGAGGGCCACGCGCTGCGCCTGCCCTCCGGAGAGCCGGTGCACGCGCCGCTCGGCGAGCGCCTCCGCGCCCACCTCCGCGAGCCGGGTTCGCGCCAGCTCGTCGGCCGCGCGGCGTGCCACCCCGCGGGCCCGGGGGCCGAAGGCGACGTTGGCGAGGACGTCGAGGTGGGGCAGGAGGAGCGGCTCCTGCGCGAGGAGCGAGATGCGGCGCGCGTGCGGCGGCACCCAGGCGCCCTCCCCCGCGACCCGCCGCCCGGCGACGCGAACCTCGCCGCTGCCCGGCCGTACGGTGCCCGCCGCGAGCCCGAGCACCGTGGACTTGCCCGCGCCGTTGGGCCCGAGCAGCGCGAGGACCCGGCCGGCCGGGACGGTGAGCTCGACCTCCACGTCCCGCTCCGGGACGGCCGCCCGGACGGCGAGCGCCGGCGCGCTCACGAGGCCGCCCCGCCGCGCCGGGGGCGCTGGGTGAGCAGCACGATGCCCGCCGCGACGACGACGAGCACGAGCGAGAGGGCGATCGCGGCGTCGGGGTCGGTCTCCCGCTGGAGGTAGATCTCCAGCGGCAGGGTCCGGGTGACGCCCTGGAGGGAGCCGGCGAAGGTGAGCGTGGCGCCGAACTCCCCGAGGCAGCGGGCGAAGGCCAGCGCCGTCCCCGAGCCGAGGGCGGGCATGAGCAGCGGGACCGTCACGCGCCGCAGCACGGTGGTCGGGCGGGCGCCGAGGGTCGCGGCCACGACCTCGTGCCGACGCCCGGCCGTACGCGCCGCGCCCTCGACGGCGATGACGAGGAAGGGCAGGGCGACGAAGGTCTGCGCGAGCACCACCGCCGTCGTCGAGAAGGCGATGTCGATGCCGAGCACCTCGAGCCGCTGCCCGAGGAGGCCGCGGCGGCCGAAGGTCGTGAGCAGGGCGAGCCCGGAGACCACGGGCGGCAGGACGAGCGGCAGGAGGACCACGGTCCGCACCACCCGGGCGCCGGGCAGCCGGCCCCACGCGAGCACGAGGGCGAGGGGCACGCCCAGCACGACGGCGAGGGCGGTGGCGGCGGCCGAGGTCCGCAGGCTGAGGCCGAGCGCGGCGAGCGAGGCCTCCGATCCGAGGAGGGCGGGCAGCTCCGCCCACGGCACCCGCAGCAGCATCCCGACCACGGGCAGGGCGATGAGCAGGACGCCGACGGCGGCGGGCACGAGCACCCAGCGCGGAAGGCCACCGAGGTGGTCGCCGGGCGGCGCCACCCGGCGGCGGTCCGGGACGGCGGTCACGGCGTGCCGAACCCGGCGTCGCCGAGGAGCTCGCGACCCTCCGGGCCGAGGAGCAGCTCGACCCACGCGTCGGCCAGCTCCGGGCTGGCGGCCCCGGTGGTGACGGCCACCGGGTACCGGTTGACGACCTCGTCCGCCCGGGGGACGGCGATCGTCTCGACGGCGTCCCCCGCGGCGGCCGCGTCGGTCGTGTAGACGAGCCCGGCGTCCGCCTGCCCGCTCGTCACCTTGCCGAGGACGTCGACGACGCTCCCCTCCTCGCTCACCGGCGAGAGCGAGACGCCGAGGAGGTCGGCGAGCGCAGTGGTGGCCGCGCCGCACGGCACCTGCGGCGCGCAGACGACCAGGGCGGCGCCGTCGAGGCTGTCGTCCAGCCCGCCGACCCCGGCCGGGTTCCCGCTCGGGACGACGAGCGTGAGGACGTTGCGCGCGAAGACCTGCGGCTCACCGGCGACGGTCCCGTCCGCGACGGCGCGGGTCATCGTCGTCTCGTCCGCGGTGGCGAGCACGTCGGCCGGGGCGCCGGCGTCGAGCTGCGCGACGAGGTCGGCGGAGCCCGCGAACGAGAAGGTCACCTCGGCGCCGGGGTGCTGCTCGGTGAAGACCTCGCCGAGGTCCTCGAACACGCCGTGGAGGGACGCCGCGGCGAGGACGGTGAGGCGCTCGTCCGGCGCTGCGGCGCCCCCCGCCTCCGCCCCTCCGCAGGCGGCCAGGCCCAGCGCGGCGACGACGACGGCGGCGAGGCCCGGCCCGCGGGTCACCGGGTCTCCCGGGGTGCTTCCACGATGACGGTCGTCGCCTTGACGACGGCGGAGGCGAGCGATCCGGGCTCGAGCCCCAGCTCCTCGACGGCCTCGGCGCTCATGAGGGAGACCACCCGGAAGGGTCCGCACTGGAGGTCGACCTGCGCCATGACGCCGTCGGCCCGGACCCTGGTGACGAGGCCGGTGAAGCGGTTGCGGGCCGAGCTGGAGACCCCGCCGACCTCCGGGAGCTGGCGCCGCTCGGCGAGCTCCTGGGCGTAGCGGGCGAGCTCGGCGCCGTCGAGGACCTTGCGTCCGGCGTCGTCGGTGCCGGCGGTGAGGTGCCCGTCGTCGACCCAACGACGGACCGTGTCGTCGCTGACGCCGAGAAGCGAGGCGGCGGAACCGATCCGATACTGCGGCATGATCGGGAGCATACCGCCGCAGATGCGGCTCGGCGTCAGCGACGGACGCTCAGCCCTCCACCTCGCTGGAGAGGTCGGACTCGAAGAGGCTCTCGAGCTCGGTCTGGACGGCCGCCATCTCCTCCGCCACGTCGGCGTCGGAGGTGAGGATCCGCTGGAGCGTCTGGGAGAGCAGGAGGTCACCACCGGGCACGAAGACGCGCGCGAAGTCCTGGACGCGGGCCCGGCCCAGCTGCTCGACCGCCGTCTCGAACTGCGGCCGCTCGGCATAGACCTCGGACATGTCGGCCTCCGTGTGCACCGGGACGTACCCGGTCGCCGCGGAGAACTTCGCGGTGGACTCCGGGCTCGTCATGTGGCCCATGAACATCGCCGCGGCGAGCTGACGCTCCGGCGTGCTGTCCGAGGCGATCATGAGGCCCGCACCGCCGGTGGGCGTCTCGCCCTCGGCGGCCGGGCCACCGGGCAGGAACGCGGTCCCGACCTCGAAGCTCGCGGTCTCGAGGATGCCGCCGAGCGACCCGGTGGACTGGACGATCTGGCTGGCCGCACCGGAGGAGAAGTTGTCCGCCGGGTCGCCCGAGGCGACCGAGGCCCAGTCCCCCACCGCACCCTGGGCGAACTCCAGGGCCTCGACCGTCTCCGGGGAGGCGACCGGGGAGAAGTCCCACTCGTCGGACCAGGAGCCGCCGTAGCCCCAGACGATGTTGGCCATCCACCACGCCGGGTACTGGTCCTGCGGCGGGAAGGCGAAGGCGGTGTCGGCGACCCCGGCCTCCATCAGCTGACGGGACACCTCGGCGACCTCGTCCCACGTCTCCGGCGGGGCCTCGATGCCCGCCTCCTCGTAGTGGTCGACGTTGTAGTAGAAGAGCGGGGTCGAGCGGGCGTAGGGCACCCCGTAGTGGCTGTCCTCGTAGAGGTAGTCCTCGTAGAGCGCCGCGACGTACCCGGACGTGTCGACGTCGGCGGCCTCGAGGAGGTCGTCGACCGGCGTGAGGGCGTCGTTGAGGTAGTTGGGGAACCAGGTGGCGTCGGAGAGGACGACGACGTCGACCTCCGCGCTGCCCTGCGCCGTCTGGAAGCGGGTCGAGGTCTCCTCGTAGTTGGCCCCGGACGTCACGACGTTGACGGCGATGCCGGTCTCCTCCGTGAACTCGGCGATGAGCTCGTTCTCCACGTCGGCCGAGCCGCCGGGGTGGTTGGTCCAGAAGGTGATCTCGTCGGCAGGCTCGACCCCCTCGAGGTCGGTCCCCGTCGCGTCGTCGGTCGCGTCGCCGCCGCCGCTCGTGTCGGGACCGCAGGCGGTCAGGGCCAGGGCGGCGACGCCGAGGACGGCGGCGCCGCGGGTGACGCGGCGAAGTGGCTTGCTCATGACGTTTCTCCTTCAGATCGGGGTGGACGAGGGCAGGGCATCACTTGACGGCGCCCTGCGTGAGGCCGGCGACGACGTAGCGCTGCAGCGCGGCGAAGATGATGAGGACGGGGACGGTCACCATGACGGCGCCGGCCATGAGGATCCCGTAGCTGCCGGTCTGCGACTCGATGGACTGCAGCAGGTTGAGGCCCACCGGGAGGGTCATCTTGTCCGGGGAGTCGATGATGATGAGCGGCCACAGGAAGTTGTTCCACTCGTTGACGATGGTGACGAGCGCGACGGTGGCGATCGCGGGCACCGACACGGGGACGGCGATCTGGAAGAGCTTGCGCCCGTGGCCCGCGCCGTCGAGCTCGGCGGCCTCGAAGAGCTCCTTCGGCAACGCCTTGAAGTGCTGGCGCAGCAGGAAGGTGCCGAAGGCGGTGCCGAGACCGGGCAGGATGATGCCCCACAGCGTGTTCCGGCCACCGAGGGCCGTGACGGTGAGGTAGTTCGGCAGCATCGAGACCTCGGGCGGCACCATGAGGGCCACGAGGATCCCGAGGAAGATGAGGTTCGCCCCGGGGACCCGGATGAACACGAGCGCGTACGCCGTCGTCACCGCGAGGAGCACCTTGATGCCGGCCCCGACGACCGTGACGACGACGCTGTTGCCGAGCACGGTGAGCAGCGGCACGCGGGCGGCCACCGCGGAGTAGTTGTCCAGGGTGGGGTCCTGCGGCAGGAGCGTGGGGCTCAGCGTGACGATCTCGCCCGGGGGCTTGAAGCTCGACAGGATCATCCACGCCAGCGGCAGCACGATGATGACGAGCGCGATGAGGATCGGCAGGTAGCCCGCGAGGATTGTGTCGGCGACGTTGCGCGGGGCGAAGGCCTTGGCGAGGTCGGACGTGCGACGGCGGCGCGGACGAGGGGCGAGGCCGCCGGCCCCGGGCACGGGGCTCACCACGGTTCGATCGGTCACTGGTAGTGCACCTTCCGCTCGACGTAGCGCAGCTGCACCGCGGTGATGAGGAAGAGGGTGAAGAAGAGGACGACGGCGATGGCCGCGGCGTAGCCCGCCCGCTGGTAGGCGCCGAAGGACTGGAGGTAGATCTCGAAGATGATCGTGTTGGTGCCGTGCCCGGTGGGCGTCATCGTCCGCAGGATGTCGAAGGCGTTCGTCATCGAGAAGATGATGTTGGTGACGAGCAGGAAGAACACCGTCGGCGTGAGCAGCGGCAGGACGATGGAGAAGAAGCGCCGGACCGGGCCGGCCCGGTCGAGGGTGGCCGCCTCCATGAGGTCCTGGGGCACCGACTGGAGGCCGGCGAGGAAGACGACGGCGCAGTAGCCGAGGTTCTTCCAGACGTAGACGACGAGGACCATGACCAGGGCCCAGCTCTCGTCGAGGTACCACTCCGGGGACGCGACCCCGAAGAAGCCCAGGATGTGGCGCAACGCGCCGATGCTCGGGTCGAAGATGAAGTTCCACACCATGGCCACGCCCACGCCCGAGAGTACGTAGGGCGCGAAGACGGCGGTCCGGGCCGCCGTGCGGCCCGGGATCCTCTTGTTGAGGACGAGGGCGATGAGCAGCCCGAGGACCATCGAGCCGAGGACCGCCCCGGCGGTGAAGAGACCGGTGACCCGCCAGACCTCCAGCCCCGAGGGCGAGGTGAAGAAGCGGGCGTAGTTGTCCAGCCCGACCGGTGTGGCGCGCGGTGAGCCGAGCCGCCAGTCGAGCGTCGAGTAGTAGATGTTGCTGACCAGCGGGTAGTAGATGAACGCGAGGATCAGCAGGATGTTCGGCCCGGCGAAGAGCAGGAACAACGACCAGTTCCGCGACAGCCGCTTGCGACGGGCCCGGGTGCGCACCCGGGCCCGCTCGGTCTGCTCGTCGAGCCCCCCGTGCATCCCCCGTCCGATCTGCGCCGTCTGCGTCGACCTGGCGCCGTTGATCGCACTGTAGCGCCCGGTCACCCCGTCTTCTCCATGGACACGAAGCGGACGGTAACCCCACCGTGTGACCGGGCGATGACCCGGAGGTGAACAGACCCAGTAACAACTCAGCGCTCGGCGGGAGGGGGGGGGCTTAACAGGCTCTTCGGACATCCGGTGGGGAGCAGGACTCGCGGTGGTAGCTGAGGGCGGGTAGGGGTCGAGGTCCCCGATGATCGGTAGCGACCAAGCAACCGTTCGTTCCGAGGACCTCGACGTTGACCAACGCTACGGGGTGTAGCGATGCGCCCACCACTGATCCCTGCGCGCGCTGCGACACACTCTTGGGCATCGCCGACCTTCATGTCGAGAGCGTCGAGCGCACCGCCGTCCTGTTGACCGTCACGGTCTCCACGCCCTGGCAGCTGACGGGCTGCCCGACCTGCGGCGTCGTGGCGCCCAGCCGCGGACGACGGCGGCGCGAGCTGCATGACGTGCCGGGCATCGTGCCGGTGCGCGTGATCTGGCGTCAACGCGTGTGGCGGTGCCCCGACCCGGACTGCCCGAAGGGCACCTTCGTCGAGCAGGTCCCCGCGCTCGTCGCGCCCCGCGCCTCGTTGACGAGCCGCGCAGTCGGGTGGGCGATCGTCCAGCTGTGTCGCGAGCACGCCACCGTCGAAGGCCTCGCCCGCCAGCTGGGAGTGGACTGGAAGACGCTGTGGCGCGCGATCAAGCCCCGCCTGGTGAAGCTGGCCGCCGATGAGTCCCGCTTCGCCGGGGTCGTCAGTCTCGGCGTCGATGAGCACATCTGGCACCACGTCGACCCCAGGCGTCGCGGCGCGAAGGAGCTCACCGGCATGGTCGACCTGACCCGCGACGCCGAGGGCAAGGTCCGCGCCCGGCTACTGGACCTGGTGCCCGGGCGGTCGAAGAGGGCCTACGCCGACTGGCTCACCGACCGCTCCCCGCAGTTCCGTGCCGGAGTGCAGGTCGCCGCGCTGGACCCCTTCGCCGGCTACAAGACCGCCATCGCCGACGAGCTCGCCGACGCCACCGCCGTGCTCGACGCCTTCCACGTCGTCAAGCTCGGCACCCAGGCCGTCGATGAGGTCCGCCGCCGCGTCCAGCAAGAGACTCTGGGCCACCGCGGCCGCAAGGGCGACCCGCTCTACGGCATCCAGAAGCTCCTGCGCGCCGGCGCGGAGAACCTCACCGACCGCCAACTCGCCCGCCTCGCGGCAGCGATCGAGGCCGACGAGGCCCACCAGGGCGTCTACCTCGCCTGGCGATGCGCCCAGGACCTGCGCGCCGCCTACCGCTGCGCCGACCTGACTGCTGGGCGCGCGATGGCCGAACGCATCCTGGCGATCCTCCCCACCTGCCCGGTCCCCGAGATCGCGCGTCTCGGACGGACGCTACGCCGCTGGAAGGAGGCGTTCTTGGCCTACTTCACCACCGACCGCTCCAACAACGGCGGCACCGAGGCCATCAACGGCATCATCGAGCTCCACCGCCGCCTCGCCCGCGGCTACCGCAACCTCACGAACTACCGCCTCCGCATGCTCCTCGCCGCCGGCGGACTCAACACCTGATCCCCACCAAATGTCCGAAGAGCCGCTTAACAACTCAGCGCTCGGCGGGAGGGGGCCTCCGCCGGGCGCTGGCGCCCTTCACTCCCGCGCCGGGCGCTGGCGCCCTTCACTCCCGCGCCGAGCGCTGAGTTGTTACTGGGGTCAGAGGTCGGTGCTCGTGGGGGTGCGGCGGCGCTTGCGGTCCTGCGGGGTGCCCACGGGCTCCCAGCCGCGCCCGGGCTCGCGGGTGCCGCGCGCCGCGGAGCCGCGCGAGCGGTAGACGACGAGCGGACGCGTCGAGTAGCCCACCGGCGCGGAGAAGGCGTGCACCAGGCGGGTGAAGGGCCACACGAGGAAGAGCAGGAAGGCCGCGACGATGTGGAGCTTGAACTGGAAGGGGACGTCGGCCATGAGCTCGGGCTGCGGCTGGAAGTAGAACAGCGAGCGCAGCCACGGCGAGATCGTCTCGCGGTAGTCGTAGCCGTGACCGCCGGCGAGGATCTGGTTCTGCACGGTGGCCCACATGCCCAGGACGATCGGCGTGGCCAGCAGGACGTACATGAACTTGTCCATGCGGGTGGTCGCGAGGAACACCGGCCCGGTCTTGCGGCGCCGGTAGATGAGGATCGACAGGCCGACGACCGTCATGATCCCGGCCAGCGCCCCCATGTACGTGGCGATGAAGTGGTAGAAGTCCTGCCCGATCCCCACGGCCTCGGTCCAGCTCTTGGGGATGAGCAGGCCCATGAAGTGGCCGGCCGCGACGAAGAGGATGCCGAAGTGGAACAGCGGCGAGCCGAGCCGCAGCAGCGCGTGCTCGTAGAGCTCGGAGGACCGGGTGGTCCAGCCGAACTTGTCGTAGCGGTAGCGCCACAGCAGGCCGACGACGAAGACCGCCATCGACACGTAGGGGAAGACCACCCACGCGATCGTGTTGAGCCCGTTCATGCCCTGACCTCCATCTGTGCGGCGCCACCGGGCGAGTAGGGCTCGAGGGGCCCCAGCGCGTTGAGGCCGACCATCTCGGTCGGCGGCCCGGACGTGATGAGCTCGAGGTACCGGTCGCGGACCTCGTCGGTGACCGGCGGCAGGGTGAGGCACACGGCCTCGACGACGGTGGCCCACGGGCTGGACATCGTCGTGAGCGCCGAGCGCAGCACCTCGATGCCCTGCCGGTGCGAGCCGAGCAGCCCGCCGGCGATCTCGCCGTCGCCCAGGGCGGAGAACTCCAGGACGATCGGCAGGAAGTCGGGCAGCTCGGGGCGGTCGACCTCCCAGCCGGCGGCCCGGTAGGCCTCGACGAAGCGCACGAGCGCCGTCCCCCGCTTCCGGGTGTCCCCGGTGAGGAAGTAGGACAGGTACATCGAGCACTTGCGCTTGAGGTCGAAGGTCGCGACGTAGTCCTGCGCGAGCGCCTCGTCACCGACGGCTGCCGCGTGGTCGAGGAAGCCCCACAGCCGCTCGCGGACCGGGCTCGGCAGGTCCTCGACGGCGTCGCGGACGGTGCCGTACGCGGCGAGCCGCTCCGCCGTCGGGTAGTCGAGGAGGATGGAGGCGGCCATGTGCGCGAGCGCGCGCTCCCGGTCGCTCACCCGCACCGGCTTGAGCGGTGTCAGCTCGGGGGCACGGATGAACCCGCTCATCGCGTGGCCCCCGGACGCGGCTCGTCACCGGGCGACTGGTCGCGCACCCGGTCGGTGCCGAAGGCCTCCGGGCCGGGGTCGCCGGCCGGGTAGGGGTCCTCGGCGTACACGGCCGGGCCGGAGTCGATGTCGCCCGAGTGCAGGTCCTCCCCGCCCTCGGAGGGGGCGTCGTCGATGGCGACGGCGACGCTCGCGCTGCCGCTCACCTCGTCCTCGCTCTCGTCGGCACGGGGCGGGAAGAGCCCGCTCGCGCCGCGCCCGTCCCAGTTGAGCAGGTTGGTGCGCCCCGGCGTCGAGGGCGAGTGGGGCGAGGTCTGCCGGTCCTTGAGCGCGTGGAAGTTCTCCACGGTGGCCGGGACGTCGGGTCCCGAGCCGGTGCCGAAGGGCCCGCCGCCACCCATGCCCGGGCCGCCGTGGACGTCGAGCGAGCAGGCCATCTCCTCCAGCTCGCGGCTGATCTCGGCGTGGGCGGAGGGGATGACGTAGCGATCCTCGTACTTGGCGATGGCGAGCAGGCGGTACATCGCCTCGATCTCCTCGCCCGTCATCCCGACGGCGGCGGCCGTCGCCTCGTTGGGCTCCTCGCCGAGGTTGATGTCGCGCATGTAGGACCGCATCGCGGCCAGGCGCCGCAGCACCCGCTCGACCGGGGCGGGGTCCCCGGCCGTGAAGAGCTCGGCGAGGTACTCGAGCGGGATCCGCATCGTCGACAGCGCGGTGAGGAGCGTCCTGGCGTCCTCACCGTCGTTGCCGGAGGCGGTGACGACGTCGACGACGGGGCTCAGCGGCGGGATGTACCAGACCATCGGCAGCGTGCGGTACTCCGGGTGGAGCGGCAGCGCGACCTCGTACTCGGTGATGAGCTTCCAGATCGGGGAGCTCTGCGCCGCCTCGATCCAGTCCTCGGGCATCCCCTCGCGGCGGGCCGCGGCGACGACCTCCGGGTCGAAGGGGTCGAGGAAGACGCTGCGCTGGGCGGCGAGGAGGTCGTGCTCGTTCGGGGTCGCGGCGGCCTCGGCGACGCGGTCGGCGTCGTAGAGGACCAGGCCGATGTAGCGCAGCCGGCCCACGCAGGTCTCCGCGCACACGGTGGGCAGGCCGGCCTCGATGCGCGGGTAGCACATCGTGCACTTCTCGGCCTTGCCGGTCTGGTGGTTGAAGTAGACCTTCTTGTACGGGCAGCCGGTCACGCACATGCGCCAGCCGCGGCACTGGTCCTGGTCGACGAGGACGATGCCGTCCTCGGCGCGCTTGTACATCGCGCCGGACGGGCAGGAGGCGACGCACGAGGGGTTGAGGCAGTGCTCGCAGATGCGCGGCAGGTAGAACATGAAGGTCTCTTCGAACTCGGCCTTCACCTGCGTGTTCATCTTCTTGAGGATCGGGTCGTCGGCCATCGTCTCGGTCGAGCCGCCGAGCATGTCGTCCCAGTTGGCCGACCACTTGATGTCGATGTTCTCGCCGGTGAGCAGCGACTTCGGGCGAGCCACGGGCGTGTGCCGGGAGTCCGCGGGCGCGTTGAGCAGCATGTCGTACTCGTAGGTCCACGGCTCGTAGTAGTCGTGGATGGTCGGCATCTTCGGGTTGGAGAAGATCGTCGCGAGCTTCTTCGCCCGGCCGCCCGCCTTGAGCTTGAGCTTCCCGCGCCGGTTGAGCGTCCAGCCGCCCTCCCAGACCTCCTGGTCCTCGTAGGTGCGGGGGTACCCGAGGCCCGGGCGGGTCTCGACGTTGTTGAACCACACGTACTCGGTGCCGGTCCGGTTCGTCCACGCCTGCTTGCACGTGACCGAGCACGTGTGGCAGCCGATGCACTTGTCGAGGTTCATCACCATCGACATCTGCGCCATGACCTTCATCAGTACTGCACCTCCTGGCTGCGACGGCGGATGACCGTCACCTCGTCGCGCTGGTTGCCGGTGGGCCCGGTGTAGTTGAACGCGTACGCCAGCTGGGCGTACCCACCGATGAGGTGGCTGGGCTTCATGAGCACGCGGGTGAGGGAGTTGTGGATGCCGCCGCGCTGCCCGGAGGTCTCCGCCACGGGGACGTCGACGACGCGCTCGGTCGCGTGGTGCATGTAGACCGTGCCCTCGGGCATGCGGTGGGAGACGACGGCGCGGGCGACGACGACGCCGTTGCGGTTGTAGGCCTCGATCCACTCGTTGTCCCGGACGCCGATCTTGTCGGCGTCCTGCGGGGACATCCAGATGTTCGAGCCGCCGCGGGACAGGGACAGCATGAAGAGGTTGTCCTGGTACTCGGAGTGGATCGACCACTTCGAGTGCGGCGTGAGGTAGCGGACGGCGACCTCCGCGTGCCCGGCGGCTGCCGGGTCACCGGTCGGGGTGGTGTCCCCGGGAACGGCGTCCCCGTAGAGGCGGTGCATGTCCAGCGGGGGGCGGTAGACGGGCAGCGTCTCGCCCATCTCCTCCATCCAGTCGTGGTCGAGGTAGAAGTGCATGCGCCCGGTGAGCGTGTGCCACGGCTTGAGCCGCTCGACGTTCGTCGAGAAGGCGGTGTAGCGACGCCCGCCGGTCTCCGAGCCGGACCACTCCGGGGAGGTGACGACGCTCGTGGGGCGGGTCTGGGCGTCGGTGAACGTCACCCGCACGGACTCCGACTCCGCGGCGAGGTCCGCCAGCCTCGTCCCGGTGCGCTTCTCCATGTCCTCGAAGCCCTGGGTGGCCAGGCGCCCGTTCGTCGTGCCGGACAGGGCGAGGATCATCTCGATCGCCTTGGTGTCCTTGTCCAGTGACGGGCGGCCCTTGGCGATCCCGGAGACCACGCGCCCGTTGCGGGCGGCGAGGTCGGCGACCTCCTTGTCCGGCATGAACTTCACCCCCTTGGTCTGCATGCCGAGGGTGTCGGTGAGCGGGCCGAGCGCGTTGAACTTCGCCAGGGTCTTCGTGTAGTCGCGCTCCACGGTGATGAGCTTGGGCATCGTCACACCCGGCACGAGCGGGGTCTCCCCCAGCGGGGCGACGGCGCCGTGCGGGGTGGCCAGGGCGTCGGCGGTGTCGTGGTTGAGGGGCGCGGCGATGACGTCGCGCCGGGCCCCGAGGTGCCCGACGCTGAGCTCGGAGACCTTCCCGGCGAGGTCCTGGAAGATCCGGAAGTCGGTCCGGGTCTGCCAGGGCGGGGAGATCGCCGGGTTGAAGGAGTTGACGAAGGGGTGCATGTCCGTCGTCGAGATGTCGTGCTTCTCGTACCAGGTGGCCGCCGGCAGGACGATGTCGGAGTAGATCGTCGTCGAGGTGTTGCGGAAGTCGATCGTCGTGAGGAGGTCGAGCTTCCCCTCGGCGGCCTCCTCGCGCCACACCATCGAGCTGGGCCGGCGTCCGGGCGGGGACTGCTCGCCCCGCACGGAGGACTCCGCGCCGAGCAGGTGCTTGATGAAGTACTCGTTGCCCTTGCCGGAGGAGCCGAGGATGTTGGAGCGCCACACGGTGAGCACCCGGGGGAAGTTCTCCGGGGCGCCGGGGTCCTCGACGGCGTACCTGAGCCGTCCCTCGCGCAGCTCGTCGACGATGTGCTCGGCGACCTCCTTGCCCGCGGCCTGCGCCTCGTCGGTGAGGTCGAGGGGGTTGCGGTTGAAGGTGGGGAAGCTCGGCACCCAGCCGCGCTTGGTCGCCTCGACGAGGGTGTCCGCCGTCGTCATCCCCTCGAGCTTGCCGGTGGCGAGCGGTGAGGTGAGCGTCTGCGCGGGCAGGCCGTCGTAGCGCCACTGCTCGGTCCCGAGGTACCAGAAGGCGGTCGAGATCATGTGGCGGGTGGGGCGCTGCCAGTCGAGGCCGAAGGCGTACTGCTGGAAGCCGGTGATCGGGCGGACCTTCTCCTGGCCGACGTAGTGCGCCCAGCCGCCGCCGTTGACGCCCTGGCAGCCGGTGAGCTGGACGAGGGCGATCATCGCGCGGTAGATCGTGTCGGAGTGGAAGTAGTGGTTGGTGCCGGCGCCCATGACGATCATCGAGCGGCCCTTGGAGCGGCGGGCGTTGTCCGCGAACTCCCGGCCGATGCGGATGACGGCGCTGATCGGCACGCCGGAGTGCTCGGCGGCCCAGGCGGGCGTGCCGGGCTGGGTGGCGTCCTCGTAGCCCGCGGGCCACTCCCCCGGCAGGCCCGGGCGGCTCACGCCGTACTGGGCGAGGAGGAGGTCGAAGACGGTCGTGACGAGCCGGCCGCCGACCTCGCGGACGGGCACGCCGCGGCGCAGCACGCCGGTGCCACCGACGTGGAGGCCGACCTCGCCGGTCTCCTGGCCGGGCGCGACGTCGAAGCGCGGCAGGAGCACCTCGACGGCGCCGGCGCCCTCCCCCTGGACGGACAGGAGCGGGTCGTGACCCTCGAGGTCGAGGTTCCAGCGGCCCTTGCCCTCGTCCCCGAAGCGGTCACCGAGGGTGCCCTTCGGGACGAAGGGGGCGCCGTCGTCGTCCATCATCACGGTCTTGAAGGCCGCGTTCTCGGTGCCGGCGTGCTCGGGCAGGTCCGCGGCCGTGAGGAACTTGCCCGGGACGTAGGCGCCGTCGCGCTCCTCGAGGGAGACGAGGAACGGGGAGTCGGTGTACCGCGTGACGTAGTCGGTGAAGTACGGCTCGGGGTCGTCGACGTGGAACTCGCGCAGGATGACGTGGCCCATGCCCATGGCGAGCGCCCCGTCGGTGCCGGGGTGGACGGCGAGCCACTCGTCGGCGAACTTCGTGTTGTCGGCGTAGTCCGGGGAGATGCCCACGACCTTCTGGCCGCGGTAGCGCGCCTCGACCATGAAGTGCGCGTCCGGGGTGCGGGTCACCGGGATGTTCGAGCCCCACATGATGAGGTAGCCGGCGTCGAACCAGTCGGCGGACTCGGGCACGTCGGTCTGGTCCCCGAAGATCTGCGGGGAGGCCATCGGCAGGTCGGCGTACCAGTCGTAGAAGGACAGCACGTTGCCGCCCATGAGGGAGAGGAAACGGGTGCCGGCGCCGTAGGAGACCTGCGACATCGCGGGGATGACGGTGAAGCCGGCCAGCCGGTCCGGGCCGTACTGCTTGGTCGTGTAGACGTGGGCGGCGGCCATGATCTCCATGACCTCCTCCCACTGGGCGCGCACGAGGCCGCCGCGGCCGCGGGCCTTCTTGTAGCTGCGTGATCGCTCGGGGTCCTCGACGACGTCGGCCCACGCGAGCACGGGGTCACCCAGGCGCGCCTTGGCCTCGCGGTAGTAGCCCAGGAGCTTCCCGCGCACGTAGGGGTACCGCACGCGGGTGGGCGAGTAGGTGTACCAGCTGAAGGCGGCGCCGCGCGGGCAGCCGCGGGGCTCGTACTCCGGCTTGTCCGGGCCCGTGGTGGGGTAGTCGGTCTGCTGGGCCTCCCACGTGATGATGCCGTCCTTGACGTACACCTTCCACGAGCAGGAGCCGGTGCAGTTGACGCCGTGGGTGGAGCGGACGACCTTGTCGTGGCTCCAGCGGTCGCGGTAGAAGGAGTCGCCCTCCCGCCCGCCCTTGAGGAAGAGGCGGGACAGGTCCTCGGAGGCCTCCCCGCGGCGCAGGAAGGTCCCGAGCTTGAGCAGCGCGTCGGTGGCCGCGGTCTGCGGCTTCTCCGGTCTCGTCGTCGTCATCGCGTGGTCCTTTCCGTGGTCGGTCGGGAGGCGCGGCGGACCGGCCACCAGCAGAAGGCGGCGACGCCCAGCGCGCTGAGCGCGAGGAGGGCGAAGCCGAGGGTGTAGGCGTCGGTCGCGCCGTAGACGGCGCCCATGACGAGGGGCGGGAAGAAGCCGCCGAGGCCACCGGCCGCGCCGACGATGCCCGTCACCGAGCCGACCGTCCCGGGCGGCGCGACCCGCGCGACGAGCGCGAAGCAGGCGCCGGAGGCCGCCCCCAGTGTGGCGGCCATCGCGAGGAAGGCCACCGTGCCCGCGGGGAGCAGCTCCAGGCGCAGCGCGGCGAGCACGGCCATCGCTCCGGCGACGACGAAGCACACGGTGAGGACCGGGACCGGGTGGAAGCGGTCGGACAGCCAGCCGCCGATCGGCCGCGCGACGACGGCGAGCACGATGAAGCCGGCGGTGCGGAAGGACGCGTCGGAGCGGTCGAGGCCGAAGTCGTTGATGAGGTAGGTCGGCAGGTAGACGCTGAAGGCGACGAACCCGCCGAAACCCATCGCGTAGATGAGCGAGAGCTGGAGGGTGGCAGGGATCTTCAGGGTGGTCCACGTGCGGCGCAGCATCGAGTCGGTGGACGCCGGCGGGCGGGCGGGCGAGTCACGGAGCACGACCCAGGCGACGACGGCGTACACGGCGAGGACGACGGCGACGAGCACGTAGGGGGCGGGACGGCCGTAGTCGTCGGCGATGTTGACGGTGGTGAAGGCGGCGACGGCGGTGCCCGCCGTGCCCATCCCGAAGATCCCCAGGGCCAGGCCGCGGCGCGCCGGCGGGTACCAGGCGTTGACGAAGGGCACCCCGACGGCGAACGCGGTGCCGCCGATCCCGAGGAAGAACCCGCCGATGATGAGCATCGCGAAGCTGTTGGCGACGAAGCCGACGAAAAGCGTCGGGATGATCGTCACGAGGCTGACGGCCGGGAACATCACGCGTGCGCCGAAGCGGTCGGTGAGGGCGCCGACGGGAATTCGCCCGAGCGAGCCGACGATGACCGGCACGGCGACGACGACCGAGACCTGGAAGGCGGTGAGGTCGAGCTCCCCGCCGTAGGTGTTGCCCAGCGGGGCGATGAGGTTCCAGGCCCAGAAGTTCACCAGGAAACCCACGGTGGCCAGCGCGAGCATGAGACCCGGTGACCGGGCGGCACCCTCCGCCTGCCTCGTTGCGACGTCGTCCGTGCTCACGTGCCCTCCCGTCCGGGCGGGCCGAGCGACCTGCCCCGGGGCCGATTATGCACGCGTTTCTCGGTGCTTGACCTCCCCCTTGAGCACCATTTCAGTTATGGGCCACGGGCATGACTTTAAGGTTCATTCGACCGAGTGGTCGGTGGTATTTCTCCCGGTATTTCTCCGGAGGTAGTCGGCGCGGTCCGCCCACGTGTCGATGTCGCGCACCTCACCCTCCGCGGCCGGGACCGCGAGGAGCCGCAGCGGGCCCACCAGGGCCCGCACCGGCGCGCCGCGCACCCCGCCGGCAGCGGCGACGGACGCGACGGCGGCCTCGAGCGCGGAGCGCACGTAGAGCCCCAGCAGCCACTGCTCGCGCCCCCCGTCGTCGCTCAGCACCACCCCGTCCACGTCGGTGCCCCGTTCCTCCGCCGCGGCGAGCAGGCGCGGCACGGCGGCCGCGGCCCCCGGCAGGTCGCAGGCGAGCACGAGGACGAGCGCCTCCCCCTCCCCCAGCGCACGCAGACCGGCGACGACCCCGGCGACCGGCCCGCCGTGGGGCGGGTCCTCCAGGGTGCGGGTCACGCCGTCGGGCACGGGCACCGCCTCGGGCGCGACGACGACGACGCGGCTCGCCGCCGCCGTCGCGTCGAGCACGTGGTCGAGCAGGCGCCGTCCCCCGACCTCGACCTGCGGCTTGAGCACCCCACCGAGCCGCCGCCCGGTCCCCCCGGCCAGCACGACGGCGTCGTGGGCTAGGACCACCGGAGCAGCCCGACCTTGTCCCCGGGGGCGACGGCGTCGACGTCCTCCGCGACGACGGCGAGCGCCTGCGCGGCCGCGAGGGAGGCGACGAGGTGGGAGCCGGACCCGCCCGCGGTGGCGGGACGCACGGAGGGCACCGGGCCGTCGTCGACGAGGACCGGCAGGTACTGGCGCCGGCCGGGCGGGCAGCGCCAGCCGACGGCCGCGCGGGCGGTGGCGAGCGGCACGCGCGCGGGCTGCCCGAGCAGCCGCCGCAGGGCGGGGGCCACGTGGACGTGGAAGGAGACCATGACGCTCACCGGGTTGCCGGGCAGCGCGAAGACCGGCACCCGTCCCCCGAGCAGCCCGAAGCCCTGCGGCTTGCCGGGCTGCATCGCCACGGTGGTGAAGTCGAGCTCGTCGGTCAGCGCCGCCTTGACGACGTCCTTGGTGCCGACGCTGACGCCGCCGGAGGTGACGAGCGCGTCGAGGCCGGGCAGCGCCGCCTCGACGACCCCGCGCAGCGCCTCGGGGTCGTCACCGACGGACCCGAGCGGGACGGGCTGCCCGCCCGCCTCCCGCACGAGGCCCGCGACGAGCAGGCTGTTGGAGTCGGGGATGCGGCCGGGCCCGGGGTCGGTGCCGGGCGGGCACAGCTCGTCGCCGGTGGCGAGCACGCCGACCCGCGGGCGCGGGTGGACGTCGAGCTCGCCGTGCCCCGCGGAGACGGCGGCGGACAGGTGCGTGGCGGCCAGGACCGTCCCGGCGCCGAGGACGACGTCTCCCGGGCGGACGTCCTCCCCGCGGCGGCGCACGTGCGCACCGGGTGCGGGCGCGCGGCGGAGGAGCACCCGGTCGGGCAGGGCGGTGGCGCCGGGCGGCTGGTCACTGAGCTCGACGGGCACGACGGCGTCCGCGCCGGGCGGCAGCGGCGCACCCGTCATGATCCGCACGGCCCGTCCCGCGCCCACGGGCGTGGGCTCGGTCGTGCCGGCGGGGACGTCGCCGTCCACCGGCAGTGCCACGGGCGAGTCCTCCGCGGCGCCGGCGAGGTCGGCGGCCCGGACGGCGAAGCCGTCCATCGCGGAGTTGTCGAAGGGCGGCACCGCGAGCACCGCGGTGACGTCCTGCGCGAGCCGCAGCCCGTGGGCCTCCGCGACCGGCACGCGCCGCGGGGCCAGCGGCTCGACCTGGCCGAGCACGCGCTCCTGGTACTCCTCGACGGTGATCACGGGCAGTCCCCTCAGTAGACCGGCAGGCTCGGGTCGACGTCGGCCACCCACGCACGGACGCCGCCGTCGAGGTTCGTGACGTCGGTGTACCCGGCCCCGAGCAGGATGCGCTGGGCCTGCGCCGAGCGCCCGCCCGACAGGCAGTGGACGACGACGGCGGTGCCCGGCTCGACCCCGACCGCCGCGGCCGCGAGCGGGTCGGCGACGAGCCGCTCGAGCGGGACGGTGACCGCGCCGGGGATCTGGACGATGGCCCGCTCGGTCGGCTCCCGGACGTCGAGGAGGACGAAGTGGTCATCCCCGCGCTCGCGGGCGGCGAGCCGGGCGGCGAGGTCGCGGGCGGTGAGCGTGGGACCGGTCTCGTCGGCGGCCGGCTCCGGCTCGGCGGCGAGGACCGCGGCGGCGTGGGCGGTGACGGGCAGCCCGAGCGGGTCGTAGCCGAGCTCGGCGCGGGAGGACGGGACGAGGGGGCGCGGCTGCGGACGCAGCGGCAGCTCGCTCCACCGGGCGGCGAGGACGTCGAGGACGGCCACCCGTCCGAGGAGCGGCTCGCCGACGCCGGTGACGAGCTTGACCGCCTCGGCCGCCATGAGGGAGCCGACCTGGCCGCACATCGCCCCGAGCACCCCGGCCTGCCCGCACGAGGGCGTCGCGCCCGGCGGCGGCGGGGCGGGGAAGAGGTCGCGCAGCGTCACCGCGGGGTAGCCGGCGTCCCGGGGCGGGCGGGACCAGAAGACCGCGACCTGCGCGTCGAAGCGCAGGATCGAGCCCCACACGAGCGGCAGGCCGAGGTCCGCGCAGACGTCGGCGACGAGGTAGCGGGTGGGGAAGTTGTCGGTGCCGTCGAGGACGAGGTCGTAGCCGCCGATGACCTCGCGGGCGTTGGTCGCGTCCAGCCGGAGGTGGTGGCGGGTCACGGCGACGTCGTCGTTGAGGGCACGGACGTGCTCGGCGGCCGAGTCGACCTTGGGCCGCCCGACGTCCGCCGTCGTGTGGAGCACCTGACGCTGGAGGTTGGTGGCCTCGACGACGTCGTCGTCGACGATCCCGACGTGCCCGACGCCCGCGGCGGCGAGGTAGTGGAGGATCGGCGAGCCGAGCCCGCCGGCGCCCATGACGAGCACCCGCGCCGCCCGCAGCCGGCGCTGCCCGAGCTCCCCGAGCTGCTCGAGCAGCAGGTGGCGGGAGTAGCGCAGCACCTGCTCGCGCTCGAGCGGGGGACCCGGCGGGACGAGCGGCGGGAGTGGCATGGGCCCCACTGTAGGAGGCCGCTGCGAGCGCCGGGCACGTCGAACGTCCCGTGCCCCGCGGCGGGGAACGGTGAGACGCTGGGCCCATGACCTTCACCCACCTCGACCCCAGCGGTCACGCGCGGATGGTCGACGTCACCGAGAAGAGCCCGACGGTCCGCGCCGCGACCGCCACCGGCCGGGTGCGCTGCTCCCCCGAGCTGGTCCGCACCCTGCGCAAGGGCACGGTGCCCAAGGGCGACGTCCTCGCCGTCGCCCGGGTCGCGGGCATCGCGGCCGCCAAGCGCACCCCCGAGCTGCTGCCGCTCGCCCACGTCATCGGCGTGCACGGCGTGACGGTGGACGTCGAGGTCGAGGACGACGGCGTCGCGATCACCGCGACCGTCCGCACCGCGGACCGCACCGGGGTGGAGATGGAGGCGCTGACGGCGGTGAGCGTCGCGGCGCTCAACGTCGTCGACATGGTCAAGGGGCTGGACCGCTCGGTGACGATCACCGACGTCCAGCTGGTGGCGAAGTCCGGTGGCCGCTCGGGTGAGTGGCGCCGGCCCGGCACGGAGGAGGCACGATGAGCACGGTGCGGTACTTCGCGGCAGCCGCCGAGGCGGCCGGACGCGAGCAGGAGCCGGTCGAGCCGGCGAGCGTGGGCGAGCTGCGGGCCGCCCTGGCCGAGCGGCACGGCGAGCGCCTGGGGCGGGTGCTCGAGCGGTGCTCGGTGCTCGTCAACGGCGTCCGCAGCGAGGACGACGCCCCGGTCGCCGCGGGCGACGTCGTCGACGTCCTGCCGCCCTTCGCCGGCGGCTGACCCAGAGCCCCCAGAACTCCCCATATGACCGATTCCTGCGACAAGGAAGCGCTCTCCGATCGCAGGGATCGCCCATGTGCGGGGGTCGGGGTGGGGGGCGGTCAGCCGCCGATGGCGCTCATGGGGCGGTCGGGCTGGAGGAAGCCGGGGTCGTTGATCCCGTGGCCCGGCAGCTTGCCGGTGATGCAGCGGTGGAGCACGCGGGCGAGGTCGTCGTCGCTGCCGCCGCCGCGCAGCGGGGTGAGGAGGTCGGACTCCTCCCGGGAGAACAGGCAGTTGCGCAGCTGACCGTCGGCGGTGATCCGCACGCGGTCGCAGGTCCCGCAGAAGGGCTTGGTCACCGAGCGGATGACGCCCACGCTCGTGGGCCCGGCGTCGAGGAGGAAGCGCTCGGCCGGCGCGGAGGCACGGCCGGGCAGCGGCGTGAGGGTGAACTCCGTGGCGAGCCGGTCGAGGATCTCCTCACCGGTGACCATCCTGACCCGCGACCACACGTGCCCGGCGTCCAGCGGCATCTGCTCGATGAAGCGCAGCTCCAGACCCCGCTCGACGGCGAAGCGGGCGAGGTCGACGATCTCGTCCTCGTTGACGTCCCGCATCGCGACGGTGTTGATCTTGATGGGCGCCAGGCCGGCGTCGCGGGCGGCCTCGATGCCGTCGAGGACGTCGGTGAAGCGGTCGCGCCGGGTGAGCTCGTGGAAGCGGTCCGCCCGCAGGGTGTCGAGACTGATGTTGACGCGCAGCAGGCCGGCGTCCGCCAGGCCCTGCGCCAGCTTGGGCAGCAGCAGCCCGTTCGTCGTCATCGACAGCTCGAGCGGCCCCGCCGGTCCGGCGACCCGCGCCAGCCGGGCGACGACGTCGACGACGTCCTTGCGCAGCAGCGGCTCCCCGCCGGTGAGCCGGACCGTGGCGATCCCGAGCGCCGCCGCGACCTCGGCCACCCGGACGAGCTCGTCGGTCGTGAGGATGGAGTCGCGGTGCAGCCACGGCACGCCCTCGGCCGGCATGCAGTACGTGCACCGCAGCGAGCACTTGTCGGTGAGGGAGATGCGCAGGTCGGTGTGCACGCGGCCGAAGCGGTCGACCAGCGGCCGGCGCAGCTCGGGGGAGATCGTCACGCTCATGCCGATCCCACCCACGTGTGGCTGCCGTCGTCCAGGACCTGCTTCTTCCACACGGGCAGCCGGGCCTTGACCTGCTCGACGAGCTCGCGGCACACGGTGAAGGCGAGGTCGCGGTGGGAGCTGGCGGCGCAGGCGAGGATCGCGACGTCGCCCACGTCGAGGACGCCGGTGCGGTGGCTGACCGCGACGCGGACGTCGTCGTGCGCGGCGACGACCTCCGCCGCGATCTGCGCGAGGGCCTGTGCGGCGTCCGGGTGGGCGCTGTACTCGAGCCGGACGACGGGCCCCGCGGCGTCAGGGCTGTGGTCGCGGACCTGCCCGGTGAAGGTGGCGACGGCGCCCGTGGCGGAGGTCGACACGGCGGCGAGGTGGGCCGCCAGGTCCAGCGGCTCCTCGCTCATCGCGGTGAGCATGACGTCCCCCATCAGTGGTCGCCCCCGTCCAGCTGGTCGAGGATGTGGCCCAGGAGCGGGCCGACGACGGCGACCGTGTCGCTCACCCCGCCCGTGCTGCCCGGCGCGTTGACGACGACGGCGCTCCCCACGGTGCCGACGAGCCCACGGCTGAGGACGGCGGCGGGTGCGGTCCCGTGACGGCGTACGGCCTCGGCGACCCCGGTGAGCTCGCGCTCGAGCAGCGGGCCGGTGGCCTCGGGGGTGCGGTCGGTGGGGCTCACGCCCGTGCCTCCGGTGGTGAGGACGACCCGGGCGCCGTCGGCGAGCGCGGTCCGCAGCGCCTCACGCACGGGCTCCTCGCCGTCCGGCACGACGCGCACGGGCCCGACGGCGCAGCCGAGATCGGCGAGCAGCCGTACGGCGAGGGGGCCGGACTCGTCCGTGCGCTCCCCCCGGCTGCACCGGGTGGAGACGGTGAGGACCGTCGCGGGCACGTTGTCCAGCATTCCGCCAGGCTACGTGATCGCCACCAGCCGGCACTCGTACCGAGGTCCCGGCTGACGCGCCCCGCGGACGGGTCTACGATGGCCAGTCGATGAGGGGAGGGCCGGGTGAGCCTCGCCGACGCGCCACAGTGGCTCGTCTCCGCGTTCGTGCGCAGTGCTGTCGCCGTCGGTGCGACCGCTCCGCGCGAGCAGATCCAGCGCACCGCGCGTGAGCTCGTGGAGCGCTGGCAGGAGCCGGAGCGCCGCTTCCACAACCTGCGTCACCTCATCGACGTCCTCGCCCGGGTCGACGAGCTCGCCGAGGAGACGCACGTCCCCGACGTCGTCCGCCTGGCGGCCTGGTACCACGGCGCGGTCTTCAACAGCTCGGCCCAGGTGGCCTACGCCCGCCGCGGCGGGGAGGACGAGGTGGCGAGCGCCGCGCTGGCCGGCGAGCAGCTCGCCGCGCTCGGCGTCCCGGACGCGGTGACCGAGCGGGTCCAGGGGCTGGTCCAGGCCCTTGCCCGGCACGACGCCGACGAGCACGACGTCGACGCGCTCGCCCTGTGCGACGCCGACCTCGGCACCCTCGCCGTCGAGCCGCAGCGCTACGCCGCCTACCGCCGGGCGATCCGTGAGGAGTACGCCCACATCCCCGAGACGGACTACGTCGCCTCGCGGCTGGCGATCCTCACCCGGCTGCTGCAGCGGCGGCGGCTCTTCGTCAGCCCTTTCAGCCTGTCGTGGGAGGAGCCGGCCCGGGAGAATCTCACGGCCGAGCTCAGCCACCTGCGAGCCCGGCTCACCCAGCTGGGCGGCACGGAGCAGCCGGCCGAGGAGTGCGCCCCCCGGCACGGTTCCGCGACCAGCTGGCCGAGCCGCGGCACCGCCGCGCCTGTCCCGCCGGCCGCGGCGTCCGGCCGGGGTGAGGCGGCTGCGGACCGTCGCGACGCGCCCGCGCCCACCGCACCTCCCGCACCGTCGGCCCAGGCGCCGGCCACCGCGCCGGCTCCGGACACCCCGCCCGCGGCTGCCGCAAGGCCGGACGAGACCGACCAGGCCGAGGACGGCGGGACGGTGCTGTCGGGCATCGAGCGGGACCCGGAGTTCGAGCTGCGGCGCCGGATCCGGCGCAAGCGGCGCGAGCGCGCTGCCGCACAGCTCCCGGACGAGGCGCCGCCGTCCCCAAGTGCGCTGTTCCGGCCCCCGCCCAAGCTGCCGCGCTCCTAGCGTCGTCCTCAGCGCCGCGCCACGAGGGTGCGGCCGACGGAGGGAGACGACGATGACCCGCTTCGAGGTCGACAGTGTCGAGGTGGAGGCGGCCGCCGCGCGCGCCCGGGCCAGTGCGGGCACCATCCACGCGGAGGTCGCGGGGATGATGACGCAGCTGCTGGACCTCCAGAGCACGTGGAGCGGCGCCGCGGCGGAGAGCTTCGCGGGTGTCGCCCAGGAGTGGCGAGCCACCCAGCAGGTGGTCGAGCAGTCGCTCGCCCAGATCACCGAGGCCCTGGACCTGGCGGCCCGCACCTACGCGGACGCCGAGACCAGCGCGCACGGGCTCTTCGCCCGCTGAGTCCGTCCAGCACCCTCACCGCCGACAGCCGGATTTCTCCGGGAGGCGTCCTGCCCAGGAACCCCCTCACCGCCGACGGTCGGACTCCTCCGGGGAAGCGACCCGCTCAGCCGGCGCGCAGCCGGACGAGCTCGGCGCCGACGTTGCGGCGGGCGGCGGCCTCCCACAGCCGGGCCCCGGTGGGCGTGGCGTAGAGGCGGGGGCGGTCGAGCAGGCGCGTGAGCACGGCCGCGCGCCCGCGCCGGAAGTCCGGCTCGGGCACGTGGCGGTACTCGGCGCGCACCTGCCCGGTGTAGCGGAGGTAGGCCTCGGGCGTGCCGCCGAGCACCCCGAGGTCGGCGTCGCACAGCACCCGGCCCGGGGCGTCGTCCGGGCCGGGGGCGTGGTCGGCGGTGATTCGGACGAGACGGGACACCTCGGCCGCCCCGGCCTCGCCGACGACCGGGCCGAGGAGCGTGGAGGCCAGCGCGGCGGAGGCCTCCTCGTCGGCGGGGGTGGCGCCGGCATGGACGGCGTCGTGGCACCACGCCGCCAGGACGACGGCGCGGCCCACCTGCTCCCCGCCGTCGGCGAGGAGCCGGAGCCGGTCGAGGACCTCGAGCAGGTGGCCCACGCCGTGGTAGACGCGGTGCGGCTCGCTCCAGCGGACGGCGAGCTCCTCCCCCACCGCGGGGTGCCCGGGCAGCAGCTCGGCCCAGCGCCGGGCGACCTCGCTGCGCGCGGGGCGCTCGGTGGCGCGCACGCGCAGCCCACTGGCACGCAGGCGACGGACGAGCTCCCGGCCCTCGACGTGCTGCGCACCGGCCGCGACGAGCTCGGCGTGCCGGGCGGCGGGCACGTCGTAGTGGTCGAGGTCGAAGGAGCGCCGGGGGACGCCACACCGGGCTGCGAAGGCGTGGAGCTCGGCCAGGCTCGTGTCGGAGACGAGGTGCGCCCACACGGTGCCGTGCGCGGGCCAGCGCGGGGTGTCGAGCAGGACCGCCACGCTCCGCCTCCGTCCTCGCGGTGCCGGCGCACCGCCCGCCCCATTGTCCACGCCGCCCGGCCCCGGCCGCCCGCTCGCCGGGAACGCCGACAGCCGGACTCCTCCTGGGAGGAGTCCGGCTGTCGGTGCTGTCAGGGGGTGGGGGTAGGCCGGCGTGGCCGGTCAGCCCCCGGGTGGGATCAGAACCCGCCCATGCCGCCCATGTCGTCGCCACCGGCCGGGGCGCCGGACGACTTCTCCGGCTTGTCGGCCACGATGGCCTCGGTGGTGAGGAACAGGCCCGCGATCGAGGCGGCGTTCTCCAGGGCGGAGCGCGTCACCTTGACCGGGTCGGCGATCCCGGCCGCCAGGAGGTCCTCGTAGTCGCCGGTGGCGGCGTTGAGGCCCTGGCCCGCGGGGAGGTGGCGGACCTTCTCCGCCACGACGCCGCCCTCGAGGCCGGCGTTGACGGCGATCTGCTTGAGCGGGGCGTCGACGGCCACCTTGACGATGTTCGCGCCGGTCGCCTCGTCACCCGTGAGGCCGAGGTCGCCCTCGAAGGCGTCCTTG
Source organism: Oceanitalea stevensii (assembly GCF_014837105.1). Classification (GTDB taxonomy): domain Bacteria; phylum Actinomycetota; class Actinomycetes; order Actinomycetales; family Actinomycetaceae; genus Oceanitalea; species Oceanitalea stevensii. The sequence continues at coordinate 29,198 of NZ_JACSPO010000005.1, forward strand.
GCGGCCTGGATGAGGGCGACGCCACCACCGGCGACGATGCCCTCCTCCTGGGCGGCCTTGGCGTTGCGGACCGCGTCCTCGATGCGGTGCTTGCGCTCCTTGAGCTCCACCTCGGTGGCCGCGCCCGCCTTGAGGACGGCGACGCCGCCGGCGAGCTTGGCGAGGCGCTCCTGGAGCTTCTCGCGGTCGTAGTCCGAGTCGGAGTTCTCGATCTCGGCGCGGATCTGCGCGACGCGGCCCTCGATCTGGTCGGGGTTGCCGGCGCCCTCGACGATGGTCGTCTCGTCCTTGGTGACGACGACCTTGCGGGCCTGGCCCAGGAGGTCGAGCTCGGCGGTCTCGAGCTTGAGGCCGACGGTCTCGGAGATGACCTGACCACCGGTGAGGATGGCCATGTCCTGCAGCATCGCCTTGCGGCGGTCGCCGAAGCCCGGGGCCTTGACGGCGACGGACTTGAAGGTGCCGCGGATCTTGTTGACGACGAGCGTGGCCAGGGCCTCGCCCTCGACGTCCTCGGAGATGATGACGAGCGGCTTGCCGGACTGGATGACCTTCTCCAGGAGCGGCAGCAGGTCCTTGACGTTGGAGATCTTGGACTCCACGAGCAGGACGTAGGCGTCCTCGAGGACGGCCTCCTGGCGCTCGGCGTCGGTGACGAAGTAGGGCGAGATGTAGCCCTTGTCGAAACGCATGCCCTCGGTGAGCTCGAGCTCCAGGCCGAAGGTCTGGGACTCCTCGACGGTGATGACGCCCTCGGCGCCCACCTTGTCGATGGCCTCGGCGATGAGCTCGCCGATGGCCGGGTCGCCGGCGGAGATCGCGGCGGTGGCGGCGATCTGCGCCTTGGAGTCGACCGGCTTCGCCTGGGCGAAGAGCTGCTCGATGACGGCCTTGACGGCCGTGTCGATGCCGCGGCGCAGCGCGATGGGGTTCGCGCCGGCGGCCACGTTGCGCAGGCCCTCGCGGACGAGCGCCTGGGCGAGGACGGTGGCCGTCGTCGTGCCGTCACCGGCGACGTCGTCGGTCTTCTTCGCGACCTCCTTGACCAGCTCGGCGCCGATCTTCTCGAAGGGCTCCTCGAGCTCGATCTCCTTGGCGATGGACACGCCGTCGTTGGTGATCGTGGGGGCGCCCCACTTCTTCTCGAGCACGACGTTGCGGCCCTTGGGGCCGAGCGTGACCTTCACGGTGTCGGCGAGCTGGTTCAGCCCGCGCTCCATACCGCGACGGGCCTCCTCGTCAAAGGCAATGATCTTTGCCATGGGGATAGATCCTCCGCTTGTAGCGTGGCTGGGTCGGCCAGTGCCCGCGACGGACGGCCCGCACGCCGGGCGGTCACGTCCCGCCGGCTCGCGGACCTCACTGAGCGGCCCGAGTCTGTTGTCACTCTCGGCACGAGAGTGCTAACTCGATCTTGGCACTCTCCACCCGAGAGTGCAAGCACCGGGGACGGCCGGACGAGGTGGGCCGGGCCGGCGGCCACGGGGACTGCCGGCCCGGCGATCCCCACGACGTTGTGGAGGAACGGCCCCCACCCTAGGTGTGAGTCTACTCACGGTCAATGTCCGGTGGGACGAAGGTCAACGCCCGGCGAAGTCCCCGCGCAGCACGAGGGCGATCTCGACGTTCTGCGTGGCCGAGGGCGCCTCGACGAGGTTGTCGACGCCGAGGAGCTCACCGATGGCCTCGGCCGTCGCGGCCAGGTCGGCGTTCCGGTAGTAGAGGGTCGTCACCTCCGGGGAGCCGGCGCCGTAGTCGGCCGCGCCCACCGTGGTGAAGCCGGCCTCACCCAGCTGTGCGGCGACGTCCCCGGCGAGCCCGTTGATCCCGGCGCCGTTGAGCACGGAGATCGACGTCGTGAGGACGGCCTCGTCGTCGGGCTCGGTCGTCTCCTCCTCCGGCGTCGTCTCCTCCTCGGTCTCCTCCGCCGTGGGCTCCTCGGAGGAGGTCTCCTCCTCGGAGGTGGCCTCGTCACTCGGCTCGGCGGTGGTCTCGACGGGCGCGGGGTCGGCCGCGGGCTCACCGTCGTTGCCGGCGAGCAGGCTCACCGCGCCCCACGCGAGGAGCGGGACGATGACGATGACGGCGAGGAAGGGGGCGAGGGCACGCAGGAGGGACCGCGGCTCGCGGTGCACGCCCTGGGGGCCTCGGTCGCGGCCGGCGGCGTCGAACTCGTCCTCGGGATACTGACTCACGCGAGCAGGCTAACCGTTCGCGGACGCGCCCCGCGGCGGGACGCTCAGCTCGAGGGGGTCAGGCGGCGCCCGGAACGCTCGCGCTGGCGGGCGTCGCGCATGCGGCGCAGCCGCTTGACGAGCATGGGGTCGGTCGCCAGGGCGGCCTCGGTGTCGATGAGGGAGTTGAGCACCTGGTAGTAGCGGGTGGCGCTCATGCCGAAGAGCTCGCGGATCGCCGTCTCCTTGGCGCCGCCGTACTTCCACCACTGACGCTCGAAGGCGAGGATCTCGCGCTCGGTGTCACCGAGCGCGGCCTGCGGACCCAGCGCGTAAGCGGTGTCCATGTCTCCTCCTCCTGCCCGGCGCGTCGAGTTCGGCGCCGCGACCACCCCATGCTAGAGGGGAATGACAGCGATGTCATTACTCCCCCGCCGACCGGGCGACCCTCCCGGTTAGGCTGCCCGCGTGACTCCCCTCGCCGACATCCTCGACCCCGGCTGGGCCCGGGCGCTGGCGCCCGTGGAGGACCGCGTCCACGCCATGGGCGACTTCCTGCGCGCCGAGGTCGCCGCCGGCCGCGGCTACCTCCCGGCCGGGTCGGACGTGCTCCGCGCCTTCAGCCGACCCTTCGCGGACGTCCGCGTCATCGTCGTCGGCCAGGACCCCTACCCCACCCCCGGCCACCCGATGGGCCTGTCCTTCTCGGTCCAGCCCGACGTCCGTCCCATCCCGCGCAGCCTCGTCAACGTCTTCCGCGAGCTCGTCGACGACCTCGGCACCCACCCGCCGTCCACCGGTGACCTCTCCCCGTGGGCGGAGGACGGCGTGCTCCTCCTCAACCGGGTGCTCACCGTGCAGCCCGGCCAGCCCGCCTCCCACCGGGGCAAGGGCTGGGAGGAGGTGACCGAGCACGCGATCCGGGCCCTCGCCGGACGCGGGACGCCGCTCGTGGCGATCCTGTGGGGCAACCAGGCCCAGACGCTGCGCCCGCTGCTGGGCGAGGTGCCCGTCGTCGCCTCGGCGCACCCCAGCCCGCTCTCCGCCTCGCGCGGCTTCTTCGGCTCACGCCCGTTTTCCCGCGCCAACGCGCTCCTCGCGGAGCAGGGCGGCCGCCCGGTCCGCTGGACGCTGCCCTGACCGCGCGCCCGGCCCGGGCCGCCCCCGGGCGCCCCACCCGCCGGCGGTGGCAGGATCGTGACGTGAGCACCTCCACCGTCCCTCCGTGGGGCCGCTACGTCGCCGTCGGGGACTCCCTCACCGAGGGCATGGTCGACCCCGACCCCACCGACCCCACCCGCCACCGCGGCTGGGCCGACCTCCTCGCGGGGGCGCTCTCGCGGCGCCGGATCGCGGCCGGGCAGGCGCCGCTGGAGTACGCCAACCTCGCCGTCCGGGGCCGGCTGCTCGGGCAGATCCTCAGCGAGCAGCTGCCCACCGCGCGCGACCTGCGCCCGGACCTCGTGTCCGTGACCGGCGGCGGCAACGACATCCTGCGCCCGGGCGCGGACGTCGACGCGCTCCTGCAGTCGCTCGAGGACGCCGTCGCCGGGCTGCGGGCGGCGGGCAGCGACGTCCTCCTCGTCACCGGCTCCGACCCTGCCGGCGCGCCGGTCATCCGGCGCACCCGGTCCAAGGTGGCCGTCTACAACACCGGCCTGTGGTCGATCGCCCACCGGCACGGTGCGCACGTCCTCGACCTGTGGGGGATGCGCGCGATCCAGGACTGGCGGATGTGGGCCGAGGACCGCATCCACCTGTCGACGGCGGGACACGAGCGGGTGGCGCAGGCCGCCCTCGTGGGGCTCGGCCTCGTCCCGGACCTCGAGGCCTGGGACGACCCGCTCGCTCCCCTGCCGCCGGAGGCGCGCGCCGACCGTTGGCGGGGCAACGCCCGGTGGGCACGGGCCTACGCCCTGCCGTGGGTGCAGCGCCGCCTGCGCCGGCAGTCCTCCGGTGACCTGCGCCGGGCGAAGTACCCGGAGCCGGTCACCGTCGAGACCGCCTAGCGCCGAGCGGCTACCGCAGCACCACCGACAGCAGGCCGCTGCCGTAGCCCTGCACCTCGACGGTCGTGTCGAGCCGGGGGCCGTAGCTGCGCAGCCAGGTGGCGACGTCGGCGGGGAGCGGCCCGGCGCCGGAGTCGTGGACCGACTCCAGGCGCAGGTGCGGGGCGTTGCCGACGTTGAAGAGCGCCGAGGTCACGTTGAGGACCTCGGTGACGTTCTCGAGCAGCGTCTCCTGCAGCGGGCCGAGGGACGCCTGGGCGGCGCGCGGCGGGATGAGCGCGATCGCCCCGCCCAGGGCCGCCGCGAGGTGGGTGTCGACGGCCACGAGCGCCTCGCCGCGGAGGAACTCGGTGACGTACACACCGACGACGACGCCCGGCTCGGTGGCCGGGGTGACGGACTCCTCGGCGACGGCGATCTCGCAGTCGCGTCCCACGAGCATGGTGAAGAGGTCGCGCAGCTCCTTGAGCGGCGGGAGCGGGGTCGTGGCGCTCATGCGAGGAGGGGGTCGATGGTCGAGCGGAACGCGTCCGGCGTGAAGGGCTTGGCGATGAGGAACAGCGCGCCCTCGCTCTCGGCCAGCTCGCGCATCTGCGGGGACCCCTCGGAGGTGACGAAGCCGAGCGGGACCTCGCTGCCGGAGGCGTTGAGCCCGCGGAGCAGCTCGATGCCCGTCATCTCGGGCATGTTCCAGTCCGACAGCACGAGGTCCGGCTGCTGGGCGAGGGCGAGCTCGAGCGCCTCGGCGCCGTTGGTCGCCTCGGTCACCTCCCAGTCGCCGTACCCGGCCTGCCGGAGCGTGCGGATGACGATCTGCCGCATGACCTTGCTGTCGTCGGCGACGATGACTCGCAGACTCACTGCGTGTCCTCCTTTGCGTCGGTGGTGGTGTCGGGTTCCCAGACGGAGATGACGAGGGGCGCCTCGTGCCACTGGAGCGCGCGCTCCCACACGAGGTCCCCGTCCGGCTGGGTGTCGTCGAGGGTGACGACGGGCAGACTCAGCGCGTTGCTCCCCGTCATGAGGCCCTTGAGGTTGCCGCCGATGACGTTGGCGATCTCGCCGAGGGCGTCGCGCAGGTCCTCGACGGCGACGGGCTCGGTGGGGCCCATGGCGAGCAGGGCGCGGGCGATCCGGTCGGCGGTGTCGCGGCCGGTGGTCACGACCGTCCACACGGAGGGCTCGCCCTGGATCTCCACCCAGGCGCGGACGGGGTCGGCGAGGACGACGACGTCGTCCGCCCGGTCGGTGAGCAGTCCCGGCTCGCCGTCGATCATCGCGGTGAACATGTCCTGCGCGATCGTGACGACGTGCTCGGCCATCGTGGCGGTCATGCGATCTCCTCGACGGGCAGCAGCCCGAGCATCTCGAGCTTGCCCTTGAGGGCGTCCGGCGTGAACGGCTTGATGAGGTACTCGTGGGCGCCGGCCGCGAGCGCGCGCACGATCTGGCCGTGCTCGGACTCGGTCGTCACCATCATGAGCGTGATCCCGCGCCAGTCCCGGCGCTGGCGGACGGCGTAGACGAAGGTGAGGCCGTCCATGACGGGCATGTTCCAGTCCACGCAGGCGAGGTCGTAGCCGCTGTCCGCCTCGAGGAGTGCCAGCGCCTCCGCGCCGTCTCCCGCCTCGTCGGTGGTGTACCCGAGGTCCTGCAGCAGGCGGGAGACGATCCGGCGCATCGCGCGCGAGTCGTCGATGACGAGAGCTCTCATGAGATGCCTCCTGGCACTCGGTAGACGGAACCTTGAGCGGTCGGGACGCGCTCCCACGCATCGTCGATGCCCACCATGGACTCGGCGGCACCGAGCACGAGGAAAGCGCCCGGCCGCATGGCCCGGCGGGTGCGGGAGAGGATGTCCCGCTTGGTCGCGGCGTCGAAGTAGATGAGGACGTTGCGGAGGAAGACGACGTCGAAGGGGCCGCCGGCCGGGGGCGGCTGGAGGAGGTTGTGCTGCGCGAAGGTGACGGCGCGGCGCAGCTCGTCCTTGACCCCCCAGCCGGCGCCGGCCCGCTCGAAGTAGCGCACGAGCATCGCGGCGGGCAGGCCGCGGTTCATCTCGAGCTGGCTGTACTGCCCGGCCTGCGCCTGGGCGAGGACGGCGGTCGACAGGTCGGTCGCGAGCACCGAGAAGCGGCGCTCACCGGTCTCGAGCAGCGTCATCGCGATGCTGTAGGGCTCCTGGCCGGTGGAGCAGGCCGCCGACCAGACCCGCAGCGTGCCCGGGTTCTGCGCGCGGGCCGCCGGGGCGATGTGCTGTCGCAGCGCCGCGAACGGCGAGGTGTCCCGGAACCACGAGGTCTCGTTGGTGGTGAGGGCCTCGACAACGCGCGTGAGCTCGCCGCGGTCGGGGCTGCGGCGCACGTCGCGCACGTAGCTGTCCACCGCCGCGGGCCCGGTGAGGCCCTTCTCGCGCGCGAGCGGCAGCAGCCGGCTCTCGACGAGGTACTCCTTGCCGGGTGCGAGCTGGATGGCGCTGTGGGTGCGCACCAGGTCCGCGACGTACCCGAACGTCTCTGCTGACACGCTCATCGTCGTGCCTCCCCCATGGCTCGTGTCATTGCGCTGGCGATCTCCGGTAGTGGAAGGACGGCGTGGGCGTGCCCGGCGGCGGCAGTCGCCCCGGGCATCCCCCACACCACGGACGTCGCCTCGTCCTGGACGAGGACGGTGCCACCGGCGTCGGCGACCTGGCCGGACCCGGCCGCGCCGTCGGCACCCATCCCGGTGAGGACGACGGCGAGCAGCTCCCCGCCCAGCGCGGTGACGGCGGAACGGAACAGCACGTCCACGGAGGGGCGGCTGTAGTTGACTGGTGCGGTGTCGGTGAGGCGCGCCCGCAGGCCACCCCGGTCGCCGGCCACGAGGAGGTGGCGCCCGCCGGGGGCGATGTAGACGTGCCCGGGCAGCAGCGCCTCGCCGTCGGTCGCCTCGACGACCGTCGCGGGCCCGATCCGGTCGAGCCGGTCGGCGAGCTGGCGCGTGAAGACGGCGGGCATGTGCTGGACGATGGCCACCGGGACGGGCGGTGCCTCGGTGAGGCCACCGACGAGCCCGGCGAGGGCGGCGGGGCCGCCGGTGGAGGACCCGAGGACGACGGCGCGCACCGGCGTGGTCCGCGGCGTGAGGGCCCGCAGGCGGACGGGTCCGCGGCCGGTGGGGGTGGGTGCCGCCGTCGGCGTCGTCGCGGCCCGGACCGCCGCGGGCTGCTCGGTGCGGCGGCGGCCGGGGACGAGGGCGTGGATCTTGGGGACCAGCTCCTCGGCCACCCGCCGCAGGCCCTCCTGCAGGCCGCCCGCACCGGAGGGCTTGGCGACGTAGTCGGTCGCACCGGCCGACAGGGCCTCCAGGGTGGCGGCGGCCCCGCGCTCGGTGAGCGTGGAGAACATGATGATCGGCATCCGGTGGCCGGCGGCCCGCAGCGCCCGCACGGTGGAGATGCCGTCGAGCTCGGGCATCTCGATGTCCATGGTGACGAGGTCGGGGGCGAGCTGCTCGACCTTGCCGAGGGCCAGGCGCCCGTTGGCGGCGACGCCGACGACCTCGATCGTGGGGTCGGCGGCCAGCGCCTGCGTGACGAGGCGGCGGATGACGACGGAGTCGTCGACGACGAGGACTCGCACGCTCATGCGGGGTTCCCCCTCTCGGTCATCGGGCGCGTCACCGGGGCGGGGACGCAGGTGGGTGTGGGCACAGCCGGTGCTCAGTAGGCGAATCTGGCGACGCGGTCGCGCAGCTCGGTCGACATGCCGGCGAGGTCGCCGACCTCGGTGCTCATCCCGCCGAGGACGGAGTCGAGGGACTCGGCGGCCGAGGCGAGGACGGTGACGTTCTGCGCGATCTCCCCGGAGCCGGTGGCGGCCTCGGAAAGCCCGCGGCTCATCTCGTTCGTCGTCGCCGTCTGCTCCTCCACCGCCGAGGCGATGGTGAGCTGGAGGTCGTTGATGGACCCGACGATGCGGGCGATCTCGTCGATCTCGCCGACGGCGGCGCCCGCGTCGCCCTGGATCGTCTCGATCCGGCGGGCGATGTCCTCGGTGGCGCGCGCGGTCTCCTGCGCGAGCTCCTTGACCTCCCCGGCGACGACGGCGAAGCCCTTGCCGGCCTCCCCGGCACGGGCGGCCTCGATGGTCGCGTTGAGGGCGAGGAGGTTGGTCTGCTCGGCGATGGAGGTGATGACCTTGATGACGTCACCGATCTCCTGGGAGGAGGTGCCGAGCTTGCCCACGGTGCGGTTCGTCGACTGCGCGACGGCGCTGGCGCGGGACGCGACCGAGGCCGCCTCCCCCGCCGTGCGCGCGATCTCCCGGATGGAGGCGCCCATCTGCTCGGCTCCCGCGGCGACGGTCTGCACGCTGGCGGAGACCTGCTCGGCGGCCGCCGCGGCGGCCGCGCTCTGGGTGGAGGTCTGGGCGACCTCACCGGCCACCCGCTGCGTGCGCGCCTCCAGCTCCCCGGTGGACCCGGAGACCCGGTCCGCGGAGTCCCCCACCGCGCTCACGAGGTCGCGGACGGCCGCCACGCCCTCGTCGAGCGCGGCGCCGACGTCGCCGAGCTCGTCGGTGCGGGTGAGCTCGCTGCGCACGGTGAGGTCCCCCGCGCGCAGCCGCTCGGCGACGTGCCGCAGCCGGGCGATCCGGCCCAGCAGGAGGCGGGTGGTGCGCCCGGCGAAGAGCGCGGCGAGGAGGAGGCCGAGGAGGCCGGTGATGACGAGCCGGGTGATCGCGGTCGCCTGGCTGTCGGCCTGGGCGGCCTCGGCCGCGGCGACCTGTTCCTCGGCGAGCGCCTGCGCCTCGTCGGCGATCGTCAGTACGGTGAAGTACGCCGCCCCGGCGTCCCCGTCGTTGATCGACTCGAGCGCCGTCTCACGGCCCTCCTGCGTGTCGAGGGCGAGCCACTCGACCACCTGGGCGTCCCAGGTGTAGAAGTCCTCCCACGCCGGGCGCAGCCCGCCGAAGATCTCCTCCTCCGCGGGACGCAGGTCCACGGTGTCGAGCTCGTCGAGCCAGGCCTCCACGGCGCGCCGTGAGTCCGCCATGCCCGCCATGTTGAAGGAGTCGGGGGCGAGGCCGACCTCGGTGCCGAGGACCGCCACGTCGCTGAGGTAGAGGCCCTGCCAGCCGGTCGCGTCGGCGATCTGGAAGCGCGCCTCCTCGGCGAGCTGGGCGATCGTCTCGGCGCGTGCGAGCTCCGCGGACTGCTCGCGCTGCTGCGAGACGGCGCCGTAGCCGATGCCGGCGGCGATGAGGACGAACAGCGCGACGACGCCGAAGGCGACGTAGAGCCGGGTGCCGACGCCGGTCCGGCGCAGGCGCGCGGGCGGCTGGGACGTGGGGGTGGAGGACATGGGAGCTCCGATCAGAAGCGGAACTGCGCGAGGCGGTTCTGGAGGCTGGCGGACATGCCCGCGAGCTCCTGGGCCGCGGCCGTCAGCTGGACGAGGGTGTCGTTGGCGGCGGCGCTGGAGGCGGCGACGGCGGTGATGTTGCCGGCGATCTCCCCGGAGCCGGTGGCGGCCTCGGTGATGCTGCGCGACATCTCGTCGGTCGTGGCGTTCTGCTCCTCGACCGCGGAGGCGATCGTCAGCTGGTAGTCGTTGATCGCGCCGATGATCCGGGAGATCTCGGCGATCGCGTCGACCGCCCCGGCCGTGTCGACCTGGATGGTGTCCACGCGGCGGGCGATGTCCTCGGTGGCGCGCGCGGTCTCCTGCGCGAGCTCCTTGACCTCCCCGGCGACGACGGCGAAACCCTTGCCGGCCTCCCCGGCCCGCGCGGCCTCGATGGTCGCGTTGAGCGCGAGGAGGTTGGTCTGCTCGGCGATGGTCGTGATGACCTTGACGACCTCACCGATCTCGCGGGAGGACGTGCCGAGCTTGGCGACCGTCTCGTTGGTCGTCCCCGCGACGTCGGTGGCCTCGGCGGCCACCTGGGCGGCCTCGGCGGCGTTCTGCGCGATCTCCCGGATGGAGGCACCCATCTCGTCCGCGCCGGCGGCGACGGTCCGGACGTTGCTGGAGACCTGCTCGGCCGCGGCGGCGACGACGCCGGCCTGCGCGGAGGTCCCCTCGGTCGCGGCCCGCAGGGAGCCCCCGCTGGCCGAGAGCTGCTCCGCGGCGGCGGCGACGGCCTGCGCGGTGCCGGACGCCTCGGAGACGAGCTCACGCAGCTTGAGCTGCGCCGCGTCGAGCGCCTGGGCGACCTGGCCCAGCTCGTCCCGGTCGGTGATGTCGGTCGCGGTCGTGAGGTCCCCGGCCGCCATCGCCGTCGTCGTCCGGACGAGCCCGAGCGCGTTGCGGGAGACGCGGCGGCCGATGAGGACGCCGCCGACGATCATGACGACCGCCCCGACGACCGACCACAGGACGGCGGAGACGATCGCCGTCGTCGCCGTGGCCTCCATCTGCTCGAGGCCGGCAGCGGCCGTCTCCTCGTGGATCTCGGCGACGGCGGTGAGGCCCTCGGAGATGAGCGCGGCCTGGGCGTCCATCTCGGCGACGAGCTCGCCGACCTCCGTGGCGGCGCCTGCGCCGCTGGTCATCAGCTCGCCCGTGGCGGACGCCGCGGCGAGGTAGTCCTCGACCGCGGCCTCGACGTCGGCCACGAGAGCCACCGCCTCGGCGTCGGGGGCGAGCTCGGTCCGGTACTCCCCGGCGAGATCCGTGAGCTCGGCGAGGTTCGCGCTGCGCTCCTCGAGCACCTGCTCGGCGAGCTGCGGGCTGGGAGCGACGAGGCTGGCGGTCCCGAGGTACTGCGCCTGGGAGAAGGCCACGCGCATCTGCCCGATGACCTGCTCGGAGCGCACGTCGTGCTCGAGGGTGGCGGCCGCGAAGTCGGAGGCGCTGAGCGTGCCCCAGACCGCGACACCGGACATGCCGAGGACGAGCGCGGCCGCTCCGAGGGAGCTGCCGACGATCTTCTTGCGCAGCGAGACGTCGCCGATGCGGAACGTGCGGGTGGGGGCGGGCGGGGTGGGACGCGGGGCGGGGGCCGGCGACGGAGCCGGTGCCGGACGCGTCCGCTCGGGGGCGAGGACGGCCATGGGGTTCTCCTGGAGAAGGGGGTTGAGTGTCAGGCCGCGGTGACGGCGTCGACGTCGAGGGCGAGCAGGAGGCGGCCGTCGAGCTTGTAGGCACCGCGGATGACCTCGCGGAGCTCGGGCGTGAGGGTCTGGGGCGGGGCCTCGAACTGGGCGTCGTCGACCTCGGCGACGTCGCCGATCGCGTCGACGAGCAGCGAGACGGGCTCGCCGCCGAGCTTGACGACGACCATCATCGGCTCGCTCGTCCCGCGGGACGCGAGGCCCAGGCGGGTGCGCAGGTCCAGGGCGAGGACGACCTGGCCGCGGAGGTTGACGAGGCCGGCGACCTCCGCGGGCGCGAGCGGGACGCTGGCGGTGGCGCGGTAGGGCAGGACCTCCTGCACCTGGCCGACGCCGATCCCGTAGAGGTTGTCCCCGAGGGTGAAGGTCACGTACTGGGTGCTCATCAGATCCTCACCAGGTCCTCGTCGAGAGCGGAGGTGTCGAAGGGGGCGATGCCCACGGCGTGGAGCAGGTCGCTGACGTCGAGGAGCTCGGTCACGCGGTCCTTGATGACGGTCGAGCCGGTGAGCCCGGTGTCCTCGAGCCCGCTGCGGCTGGCGGGGTCGTCGGTGACGATGTCGACGATCTCGCCGACGACGACGGCGACGGTGACGCCGCCGGAGGTGAGCACGATGACGAGGAGCTCCTCGGGCTGCTCGTAGCTCATCGCGCCCAGCACCCGGTCGAGGCGGGCGACGGGCAGCAGGTCGCCGCGGTACTGGACGACCTCGCGGCTGCCGACGCGCTCGAGGCGGTCGGCGGGCATCCGCTCGAGGCGGGTGACGTCGGCGAGCGGGATGGCCACGCGCCGTCCCTCGCCGATGGCGACGACGAGCAGCTGCTGCTCGGTGCCGCTCGCGCGCACCTCGGGCGCACGGCTGGCGCGGACGAGCTGGCCGAGCTCCCCGATGAGGGCGCGGCGGGCGATGGCCTGGACGTCGAGGATGAGCGCGATGTCGCCGTCACCCAGCACCGTCGCGCCCGAGTAGAGGCCGATCTGCTTGATCCGCGAGGACAGCGCCTTGACGACGATCTCCTCGTTGTTGAGCACCCGGTCGACGAGGAGGCCGAAGCGCTGCTCGTCGGCCTGGAGGACGGCGATGGTGTGCGACGACTGCTCCTCCGGCTCCATGCCGAGGACCTCGGCGAGGGAGAGGAGGGGCAGGAGCGCACCACGCAGCCGGTAGACGGGCGCGGTGCCGACGTACTCGAGCTGGCTGGACTCGACGGCCACGAGCTCGAGGAGGTTCGTCTGGGCGATGGCGAAGGTGCGGGGACCGCAGGTGACGGTGAGCGCCGGCATGATCGCCAGGGTGAGCGGGATGCGCAGGCGCCAGGTGGTGCCGGCTCCCGGCTGGGAGTCGACGTCGACGGAGCCGCCGATCGCCTCGATCTTCGTGCGCACGACGTCCATGCCGACGCCGCGGCCGGACACGTTCGTCACGGCCTTGGCGGTGGAGAAGCCGGGCAGGAAGAGCAGCTCGTAGATCTCCTGCGGGCTCATCGCCCGCACCTGCTCCTCGGTGCGCACCCCCTTCCGGACGGCGCTGGCCGCGACGGCGTCGGGGTCGATCCCGTGGCCGTCGTCGGCGATCTCGACGATGACCTGCCCGCCCGCGTGGTAGGCGCGCAGCGTGACCTGGCCCTGCTCGGGCTTGCCGGCCGCCACACGCTCGGCGGGGGCCTCGATGCCGTGGTCGACGGCGTTGCGCACGAGGTGGGTGAGCGGGTCCTTGACGGCCTCGAGGAGCGAGCGGTCGAGCTCGGTCTCGCCGCCCAGCATGGACAGGGAGACCTTGCGGCCGAGCATGGCGGCGAGGTCCCGCACGACGCGGGGCATCTTGTTCCACACGTGCTCGATGGGCTGCATGCGCGTCTTCATGACGCCCTCCTGCAGCTCGGTGGCGATGAGGCTGAGGCGCTGGGCGGAGCGGGCGAGCTCGGCGTCCTCCCCGCGGTCGGAGAGGCGGTCGAACTGGTTGCGGACGAGGACGAGCTCACCGACCTGGCGCATGAGGCTGTCGAGGAGCTCGACGTCCACCCGGATGGAGCTCTCGGCGGCGTTCCGGTGGTGCTCGGGCTCGGGCTGGGACTCCGCCTGCTCGGCGGCCGGCGCGGCGGGGGTGGGGGCGACGGGGGCGGGCGCGGGCGCCTCGGCGGCGCGTCGCTTGCCGATGACCTTCCGTGCCGGCTCCGCGGCGGGCGCGGGCGCGGGGGCTGCCGGCTCGGCGGGTGCGTCGTCGGCGACCGGCTCGGCCTCGGCGGGGGCGGCCGGCTCCGGCGGGGTCAGGCCCTCCTGGACGGCGACGATCCGCGCGATCGTGGGCTCGACGTCGTGGTCGTCGCCGCGGCCGTCCTCGATCGAGCCGAGGATCGCGCGCAGGGTGTCGACGAGCGCGAGGAGCACGTCGGTGGTCGCCTGGTCCATCCGGCGGGCACCGTCGCGGAGCTCGGCGAGCAGGCTCTCACCCGTGTGGGAGACCCTCTCGAGGTTCCCGTAGCCGAGGAACCCGCTCGTCCCCTTGATCGTGTGGACCGTGCGGAAGATGCTGCTCAGCAGCTCACGCGAGGTCGGGGCGCTCTCGAGCGCGACGAGGTCCTGGTCGAGCTGGTCGAGGTTCTCGTAGCTCTCGACGAGGAACTCGTGGACGATCTCATCCATGCCATCCACCGGCGGACCTCCATGCATCCGTGTCGGTCGTGCGTGCGCTTCCTGCGCACTCCTTACCCATCGGTGGCCGCGCCGCGATTGTGAGACGTCGGCGTGAACGCGCCACGGGCGGGCCCGCCGGTGGCGGACCCGCCCGTGGCGGAGCGTGGCTTAGACGCGGAACTGGGACACCTGGGCGCGCAACCCCTCGGAGATGGTCGCGAGCTCGGTGACCGCGCTGCTCATCTGCGTCATCGTGGCGCTGTTGTCCGCCGCGGCGGAGGCGATGCCGGTGATGTTGCCGGCGATCTCGGTCGACCCGGTCGCGGCCTCGGTCACGCTGCGCGACATCTCGTTGGTCGTCGCGGTCTGCTCCTCGACGGCCGAGGCGATCGTCATCTGGTAGTCGTTGATCTGTCCGATGATCTCGGTGATCTCGCCGATGGCGCCAACGGCTCCCTCGGTGTCGTGCTGGATCGCCTCGATGCGGCGGGCGATGTCGTCGGTGGCCTTGGCGGTCTCCTGGGCGAGGTCCTTGACCTCGCTGGCGACGACGGCGAAGCCCTTGCCGGCCTCCCCGGCGCGGGCGGCCTCGATGGTCGCGTTGAGGGCGAGGAGGTTGGTCTGCTCGGCGATGGTCGTGATGACCTTGACGACGTTGCCGATCTCGATCGACGAGGCGCCGAGCTTCTGCACCGTCTCGTTCGTCACGGCGGCCTGCGTGGTGGCTCGTGCGGCTACGGCGGCCGCCTCGCTGGAGCTCTGGGCGATCTCGCGGATCGAGGCGCCCATCTGCTCCGCACCGGCCGCCACGGTGTGGACGTTCTGGCTGACCTGCTCGGCAGCGGAGGCGACGACGCCGGACTGGGCAGAGGTCTCCTCGGACGCGGCGACCACCTGCGTGGTCGACGCCGCCAGCTCCTCGGCGCCGGAGGCGATGGTCACGGCGGCCTCGTTGACCGCGCCGACGGTGCCGCGCAGCTGGCGCATCGAGCGGGCGAGGTGCTCGGCCATCTGGCCGAGCTCGTCGCGGGTGCGCACCTGGGGCTCGGCGGTGAGGTCGCCGTTGCCGAGCGCCTCGACCGCGGCGCGGACCGTCTCGACGGTCCGCATGATCTGGCGGATGACGCCGAGGGCGACGGCGATGCCGAGGGCCAGCCCGACAAGGAGGACGACGACGAGGAGCGTCTGGGTGGTCGCCGCGCGCGCGTCTGCGGCCCTCTGGTCCGCGGCGGCGCGCTCGACCTGGTCGTCGGCCGCGGCGGCCATCAGGTTCGCCGTGTCCGCTCCGACGACCTCGAGCGTCTCGTTGTAGTACGCGTTCATGGCGGCGGGATCACCCGTCCGCACGACGTCGGCCCACGGTCCGCCGACCTCGTCGTGGAATGCCTGCACCCCGGCGATCATGGCGTCGAGGTCACCCCGGTCCTCGAAGAAGTGACCGTAGGCCTCCAGGGACCCGATGGCCTCCGCCTCACGCTCGGCGATCTCGACGAGCTGGGCCTCCAGCTCGTTGTCATCCCGCAGAGGGAGCGCGTTGACCCGCACCCGCGTGCCCTGGAAGGTCGCTCGAGCGTCGGACAGGTGGTTGAGCGGCTCCACCCGCTGCTCGTACATCTCGGTCTGTGCCGTGGCCAGGTTGCGCACCTGGGCGATACCGAGAACCCCGATGACGAGGGCGACGAGGGCGACGACGCCCACGGCAGCAGCGATCTTCACGCGGACGGAGGCGTCCCGGAGGGAGCTGCGGCTCGTGGCGGGGGCGAGGGATTCTGTGGACATCGGTCTTCCTTGTGGGTCCGTGGCCGTCCTGCAGGGGCACCGGCGGTCCGTGGGCTCGGCCCACGGCGCCGGGCAGTCGCGGTGACGCGGGACGGCCGTGCGCATCCTGCGCACACCCCACCCGTCGGCAGGGGCGCCGCCGTTGTGAGACGTCCGTCCCGAGGAACGTCTCCGGCTCAGTGCGTGAACTGCGCGACGCGGGCCTGCAGGTCGGCTGACATCCGGGCGAGCTCGTCGGCCGCTCCGTTGAGCTGGCCGAGGACCTCGGTCGTCGTCACCGCGGCGGTGGCCACCCCCGTGATGCTCGTCGCGATCTCCCCGGAGCCCGTCGCGGCCTCGGTCACGCTGCGCGCCATCTCGTTGGTCGTCGCCGTCTGCTCCTCCACCGCCGAGGCGATGGTGAGCTGGTAGTCGTTGATCTGTCCGACGATGCGCGAGATGTCCTCGATCGCGTCCACCGCGCCGGCGGTGTCGACCTGGATCGCCGCCACCCGCCGGGCGATGTCCTCGGTGGCCCTGGCCGTCTCCTGAGCGAGGTCCTTGACCTCCCCGGCCACCACCGCGAAGCCCTTGCCGGCCTCGCCGGCGCGCGCGGCCTCGATCGTGGCGTTGAGCGCCAGCAGGTTGGTCTGCTCGGCGATGGAGGTGATGACCTTGACGACGTCGCCGATCTCCCGGGAGCTCACTCCCAGCTTGGCCACCGTCGCGTTCGTGGCCGCCGCCACCTCGGTCGCCTGGTTGGCGACGCGGGCCGCGTCGTTGGAGCTCTGCGCGATCTCCCGGATGGAGGCTCCCATCTGCTCGGCCCCCGCCGCGACCGTCTGCACGTTGCTCGACACCTGCTCGGCCGCGGCCGCGGCCACGCTCGCCTGCGTCGAGGTGTCCTCCGAGGTCGAGCCGAGCTGACTCCCGCCCGCCGACAGCTCCTCCGCGGCGGCAGCCACCGCCTGCGCGGTCCCGGAGACCTCACCGACGAGTGCGCGGAGGTTGGTCTGCGCCGTGTCCAGCGCCTGCGCCATCTGCCCGACCTCGTCGGCGCTGTCGATCTCCGCGCGCACGGTGAGGTTCCCGGCCGCCATCGCCTGGAGCGCCGTGCGCATCCGGCTCACGGGACGGGTCACCGAGCGCTGGGTGAGCCGGCTGATCCCCAGGACGAGGGCCAGACCCACGAGGGCGACCACGAGACTGACGGACTCCGACGTCGCCATCGCGTCAGAGAGGTCCTCTCCCGCGTCGGCGGTGGCGGCCGCGGCCCCGTCAGCCACGGCCGCGACGGCGTCGTCGGTCAGGGCGTTGGCCTCCTGGACCTCCTCCCAGCGCGATGCCGTGCCCTCCGGGTCGGCGATGGCGTCGTCGATGAATGCCGCCGTCGTCACGAGGTACTCGCGGAAGGTGGTCTCCAGGTCCGCCACCTCCGCCGCACGGGCTCCCTCGAGCGGCAGCGCGGTCAGCTGACCGAGGAGGGCCTCGACCGTGGCGGTGTCCTCCTCGAGGGCAACGACCTGCTCCTCGGGGGTGTCGCGGACCAGCACCATGTAGGCGCTGACCTTGAGCTCGCTGGCACGGGTGTCCAGCAGCAGCACGCTCTCCTGGAGGCGTTCCTCGAGGGCCACCCGGGCGGCGGCGCGCTCGACGCTGCCGTTGCCGACGACCGTCGCGGCGAGGAGCCCGCCGAGGGAGAGGACGACCACCCCGACGAGCAGGGCGAACTTGAGGCCGATGGGCGTGTCGGCGAAGCGGCGGCGCCGCCGCGGCATCGGTGCGGGCACCGAACCGTTCCCGGGGGCGTGCCAGTGAGGAGTGCTCGGGTGTTCTGGAGCCAACGCGACCATGCGGGTGTCCTTGCGTCCGGGCGGCCTGGCGTCCCCGAGGACCCGTCAGGGTGACGTCGGCGACCTCACCGACCTGGCCCGGAACGAGTCCGACCAGCGCACGTCCTGACGATCCCCGCCGGTGCCACGCAGCGCTTCGTGCGCTTCCTGCGCACACTCCTCACCTTCGGCAGGACGTGCCTGGTGTTGAGCGGTTGGGTCCGCCTGGCGCTCAGTCCTCGGACGTGGGCGGACGCAGCGCCCGCAGCGCGTCGAGGTCGGCGTCGTCGGCGCGGGCCGCGTCGCGGTTGGCCTCCTCGACGGCGCGGAGCACCTCGGCGCGGTTGACGGTCACGTGGCGCGGGGCGGCAATGCCCAGCCGGACCGTGTCGCCGCGCACATCGACGACGGTGAGGACGATGTCCTCGCCGATGACGATCTGCTCGCCGACCTTGCGGCTCAGTACCAACACGCGCTCGACCCTACCGTCCGCCCCGGCTCTTGGCCGACCTGGCGCTCGCGGCGCGTGCCGCGCGGCTGGCCTCCGACTCCATCCGCTCGGCCGCCTCGGCGGCACCGAGGAGGTCGTCGATGCCCGCCGGACGGGCCGCCGGCCGGGCCGGCGCCGGTGCCCGGCGGGTCGGCAGCCGCGTGAGCGTGGCGACCTGCGGGTCCGGCACGGCCACGGTCACCTCGTACCACTGGCGCATGAGCAGCCCCTTGCGCAGCCGCTGGGCGCGCACCACCCGGCCACCGAGCTCCTCGGCACGCGCGAGCAGCTCGGTCAGGTCGGGACCGTCAAGCAGCAATCGCCTGTCCGACACCCACGGCTCCCACGGTCTCGATGGTCAGCGACGTGCCCGTCACCTCCGTGTAGGACAGCACGGGAAGGCGCGGGACCGCCAGCCCCGCCACGCGGCGCAGCGCCGGGCGGATCGCCGGCGAGCACACGAGCACCGCCTGGCGACCGGTCGCCTCGAGGGTCTCCACCTGGCCTCGGAGCGAGGCGAGCAGGCCCTCGACGCGGTCCGGCGCGAGGGAGATCTGGGTGCCCTGCTCCCCCGGGCGCAGCGACTCGAGGAGCAGCTGCTCGGTGGCCGGCTCGAGCGTGAGGACGCGCAGGACCCCACCCTCGCGCTGGCGGTCGACGATGATGTCGGCGACCGCCTGGCGCGCCGCCTCGACGAGCCCCTCCGCGTCGGTGGACACCTTCGCCCGCAGCGTGAGCGCCTCGAGGATGCGGCCCAGGTCGAGGATCGGGACCTGCTCGGCGAGCAGGCCCTGGAGGACCCGCTGGACCTCGCCGAGGCTGAGGATCGCGGGGACCAGCTCCTCGACGACCGAGGGGTTGGTCTGCTTGAGGCCCTCGACGAGCACCCGCACGTCCTCGCGGCCGAGCAGCCGGTCGGCGTGGGTGGAGGCCACCGAGGAGAGGTGGGTGATGAGGACGGACACGCGGTCGACGACGGTGGCCCCGGCCATCTCGGCGCTGTGCCGCATCTCGGTGGGGATCCACTTGCCGGGCAGCCCGAACACCGGCTCGACGACGGTGCTGCCGGGCAGCCCCTCGAGGCCCTCGCCGAGCGCGAGGACGCGCCCGCGCGGTGCCGTGCCGCGCGCGACCTCGACGCCGGAGAGGCGGATCGCGTAGGTGCCGGCGGGCAGGTCGACGGAGTCCCGGGTCCGGACCGGGGGCAGCACGTAGCCCATCTCCAGGGCGGTCTTGCGGCGCAGCGCCCTGACCCGTCCGAGCAGGTCCTGGTCGGCGGAGCCGCCGACCATGTCGACGAGGTCCGGTGCGAGGAGGACCTCGAGCGCGTGGACGCGCATCTGCTCGATGAGGGCCTCCGGCGTCTCCGCGGCGGGCTGGAGCGCCGCGGCGGTCTCGGTGGCGGCGTCGGCGTCGGCGACCTCGTTCTCCTGGGCCTTCATCCGCTGCGCGAGGACGATGAGGACCGCGCCGACGGCGATGAACGGGACCTTGGGGATGCCCGGGACGAGCGCGAGCACGATGGCGGCGCCTCCGGCGATCGTCAGCGCCGTACGCGACTGGGTGATCTGGTTGGTGGCCGTCGTGCCCATGTCGGACTCCGACGTGGCCCGCGTGACCACGAGGCCGGTGGCGACGGACATGAGGATGGCCGGGATCTGGGTGACGAGGCCGTCACCGACGGTGAGGAGGGAGTAGGTCTCGATGGCCTCCCCGGCGGTCATGCCGAGCTCGACCATGCCGATGACGAACCCGCCGACGAGGTTGATGACCGTCGTGATGATGCCGGCGATCGCGTCGCCCTTGACGAACTTCGCGGAGCCGTCCATCGCGCCGTAGAAGTCGGCCTCGGCGGCCACCTCCGCGCGGCGGCGGCGGGCCTCGTCGTCGTCGATGGCGCCGGCGTTGAGGTCGGCGTCGATGGCCATCTGCTTGCCCGGCATGGCGTCGAGGGTGAAGCGCGCCCCGACCTCCGCCGCTCGCCCGGCGCCGTTGGTAATGACGACGAACTGGATGACGACGAGGATGAGGAAGATGACGAGCCCGATGACGATCGAGCCGCCGACGATGAAGTGCCCGAAGGCGTTGATGACCTCACCCGCGTAGCCGTCGCGCAGGACGAGGCGGGTGGAGGCGACGTTGAGCCCCAGCCGGAAGAGCGTCATGACGAGCACGAGCGCCGGGAAGATCGAGAAGTCGAGGGGCTTCTTGATGTACATCGTCGTGAGCAGCACGAGCATCGCGCCGACGATGTTGACCGCGATGAGGACGTCGAGCAGCGGCGCCGGCAGCGGGATGACGAGGAGCAGGATGATCCCGACGACGGCGGCCGGGGCGGCGAACTGGGTGACCTTGCCGTTCTTCATCGGCTGTCCTTCCTGGGCTGGGGCATGCGGTGGGTCCCGGTGGCGGCGCCACGACGGCGCAGGGACATGACGAAGGCGAGGACACGTGCGACGGCCTCGTAGAGGTAGTCGGGGACCTCGTGGCCGACCTCGCACATCGCGTTGAGCGTGCGGGCCAGGGTGATGTCCTGGACGACGGCGACCCGGTGCTGGGCCGCGCGTTCACGGATCTTGGTGGCGACGTGGCCCTGGCCCTTGGCGACGACGCGCGGGGCGCCCTTGCCGGGCTCGTAGCGCAGCGCGACGGCCACGTGGGTGGGGTTGACGACGACGACGTCGGCGTCGGCCACCGCGGCGAGCATGCGGTTGCGGCTCATCGCGCGGGCCTTGGCGAGCCGCTGGCCCTTGACCATCGGGTCGCCCTCGGAGCGCTTGTGCTCGTCCTTGATCTCCTGCTTGGACATGCGCGTCGTCTTGCGGTTGCGGCGCATGACGACGAGGAGGTCGACGGCGGCGAGCGCGAGGCCCGCGGCCACGCCCCACGTGAGGAGGGTCTGGATGCGGGAGCCGACCTCGCCGAGGATCTGCATGACCGACAGCTGGCCGGACTGCGCGACGATCGGGATGAGGCCGACGATGGCGGAGTACATCACGGCACCGACGACGAGAGTCTTGAGGAAGGCCTTGACGCCCTGCCACCACGCCTGCGGACCGAAGAGCCGCTTGGCCCCCTTGACGAGGTTGAACTGCTCGAGGCGGGGCTTGAGCTTCTTCGTCGAGATGTGGACCCCGCCCTGCGCGACGCCCGCGACGACCGCCGCGAGCGCGGCGACGGCGAGGAGCGGCGCGACGGCGAGAGCGGCGTTGAGCAGCCCGTCCCCCAGCGCCTGCACGGCGAGCGCCGGCTGGGGTGAGGCGATGACCTCGCGCAGACCGAGCACGTGGCCCGCGGCGGCGTCGGAGCCCCGCGTGATCACCATGGGCAGGGTGAGGACACCCGTCCCGACGACGACCCACGCGCTGAGGTCCTGGGACTTGCCCAGGCTCCCGTCCTTGCGGGCCTTCTTCATCCGCTCCGGGGTGGCCTTCTCGCTCTTCTCCCCTCCGGTCTGGCTCATCGCACGACCTCCCCGATGCCACGGATCGCCTGGTCGGCGAGCCAGTCGACGACGCCCGGCAGCGCTGCGAGCGTGACGGAGCCGAGGGTGAGCGTGATGAGGATCTTGAGCGGGAAGCCGAGGGCGAAGGCGTTGAGGGCGGGGGCGACGCGGGTGAGCAGGCCCAGTCCGACGTCGGCGAGGAAGAGGACGGCGATGAGCGGTCCGGCGACCTGGATGGCCGCGAGGAAGAGCTGGCTCACGCCCTCGGCGAGCTGACCGGCGAGGGCGCCGAGGTCGAGCATCGCGCCGAGCGGGAGCGCGTCGAAGCTGCGGGCCAGTCCGCCGACGACGAGCTGGTAGCCGTCGGAGACGAAGAGGAGGACGACGGCGATGAGCTGGTAGAAGCGGCCGAAGGGGCCGCTGTTCGTCATCGTCATCGGGTCCAGCGCCTGGCCGAGCTCGAAGCCGCCGAGCATGTCGATGAGGCGCCCGGCGGACTGGACCGCCGAGAAGATGAGCGAGACGAGGACACCGAGGCCGGCGCCGGTGACGGCCTCCGACAGCGCCATCGCGATGAGCGTCGCGGCGGTCACCTCGACCGGCACGGTCATCGAGGAGGCCAGCGCGAGCGCGAGGCCCACCCCGAGCATCGCCTTGACGGTCGCGGGGATCGCGCGGTGGTTGAAGGGCGGGGCGATGACGAGGAAGACGGTCACCCGCACGGCCGCGAGGATGACGGGGAGCACGACGAGGGCGGCGTCGTCCACGCCTCAGCCGCCCAGGAGACCGGGGATCCGGTCGAAGAGCTCGTGGGTGGTGACGACCAGCTCGGAGATCATCCAGTTGCCGCACACGACGATCGCGACGGCGACGCCGATCGCCTTGGGCACGAAGCTCAGGGTGATCTCCTGGATCTGGGTCACCGACTGGAGCAGGGAGACGGTGAAGCCGACGACGAGCGCGGTGACGAGGAGCGGGGCGGCGAGCTTGGCGGCCAGCCCGAGCGCCAGGGTGGCGATGTCGATGACGTTCGCGGTGTCCACTAGTAGCTCCCCACCAGCTGCGTGATGATGAGGCCCCAGCCGTCGACGAGGACGAAGAGCAGGATCTTGAAGGGCAGCGAGATCATCGAGGGCGGCAGCATCATCATGCCCATCGCCATGAGCGCGGACGCGACGACGAGGTCAATGACGAGGAAGGGCACGAAGACGACGAAGCCGATGATGAAGGCGGCGCGCAGCTCGGAGAGCATGAACGCGGGGATGAGCGTCTGCATCGGCACCGTCTCGGGACTCTCCGGGTTGGGCATGTCCGCGGCGCGGGTGAGCAGCGCGAGGTCCTCCTCCCGGGTGAGGCCGACCATGAACTCCCGCAGCGGCACCTGGGCCGCCTCGAGGGCGGCGGCGAAGTCGATCTGCCCGTCGAGGTAGGGCTGGACGGCGGCGCCGTTCACGTCACCCAGGACGGGGGACATGATGAAGATCGAGAGGAACAGCGCGAGCCCGGCGAGCACCTGGTTGGGGGGCACGCCCTGCAGCCCGAGCGCGTTCCGGGTGAGGGCCAGGACGACGAAGATCTTGGTGAAGCTCGTCATCATGAGGAGCAGCGAGGGCGCGACACCGAGGAGGGTGAGGGCGAGGAGCGCGATGATCGACGTCGAGGGGGTGCTGCCGGCGACGTCGACGTCGATGCCCAGGCCCGGCTCGGCCGGTGCGGCCGGCGCGGTCGGGTCCTCGGGGGGCGCCGGGGCGCCGTGCGCCAGGGTCGCACCGAGGACGAGCACGGCCGCGGCGAGGGCGAGGACCGCCAGGGCGCGAGGCAGCCAGGCCGCACGCGGGCGGCAGACCGCGGCGATCACCGGCGGACCCGGCTTCGCAGGGCCTGCCACGAGGTGCGCCACGTGTCCGGGGACAGCACCGAGCCGCCGAGGGCGGAGGGCTGGGTGGACAGTGGCGCGGGCACGGAGGACTCCGGGCCCTGCGGGCCGTCGTCCTCGAGGACGAAGGGGGCGGACTCGAGCTCGGTGAGGAGGCGGACCTCGGTGTCGCTGACGCCGAGGACGAGGGTCCGCCCGGCGACGTCGACGACGGTGATGCCGGAGCGGCGTCCGAGGTTCTGCCGGCCGAGGACGGTGATCGGCAGCCGCCGGACGGCGCCCCCACCGGCACCCAGGCGGCGGGCGAGGAACCACAGCAGCGCGAGGACGAGTCCCAGCGAGACCGTGACCCGCAGCGCGAGCTCGAGCGTGTCGCTCACTGGGCCGAGGTCTCCGACACGATCTCGGTGATGCGCACGGCGTAGTCCTCGTCGACGACGACGATGTCACCGCGGGCGACGAGGCGGCCGTTGACCATGACGTCGGCGGGGCTGCCGGCGGCGCGGTCGAGCTCGAGGACGGTCCCGGGGGTGAGGGCCAGGACGTCGCGCAGCGGCATGCGGGTGCGGCCGATCTCGGTGGTGAGGGTGAGCTCGACGTCGTACAGGACGCGCATGCTGCCCGGCGTCAGCGGGGCGCTGCTCACCGGGGCGGCGGTGGACACCGTGCGGATGCCGAACCAGGCCTGGACGCCGCCGCCGGCGGTGAGCGCGTAGAGCTGGACGTCGCGGCCGGTGAGGGCGTCCCCGGCGGGCCGCTCCTCGGCGGCGCTGAGCACGCCGGTGCCGAGCCGCTGGGAGGCCGCCTCGAGGGCGGGGCGCAGCGCCTCGGCGAGGGTCAGCGCCGCGGCACCGGCCATCGCCTCCGCGACGGCCTCCTCGGCGACGACGACGAGCTCGGCGCTGCCCTGGCCGACGAAGCTCGCGACGACCGCGACGGCCTCGGGGGCCGGACGCTCACCGGGCTCGGCGGGGCGGGCGACGAGCGGCTGGGACGACGGCAGCAGCCGCGCGAGCTCCTCGGCGACGGAGTGGGTGTCGACGGTGGTGGTGCTCATAAGTTCTCCTTGACGTTGACGACCAGCCCGGCGAGGCGGGACCCGTTGGTCCCGGCGACTGCCTGGGCGAGGACGCGGTCACCGACCACGACGTCCATGGGCTGGGAGCGGGGGTGGTGAAGCGGGAGGAGGTCGCCCACCGCGAGGCTGACGACCTCCCGGGGGTGGACGGGCACGGGGGCCATCCGGACGGCGACCTCGACGGGCGCGTTCTGCACGGCGCGGTCGAGGAGCTCGCGCTGCTCCTTCTCGGCGGCTTCCTGGGAGGCGCTGCGCTGGTCGGGCGCGCTCTTCTCGCGCAGCGCCGTGATGATGCCCTCGGCGGGGGCCATGAGGGTCGCCGTGGCGTGGTGCTCGCCGGCGGAGATGGAGAAGCTCGCGGTGATGACGGTCGTCGTCGCCGTCATGAGCTGGAGGGCCTGCGGGGAGTGCTGGAAGCTGCGCAGGTCGACGTCGACGGCGACGATGCTCGCGAAGGCGTAGGTGAGGTCGCCCAGCACCCGGGTCATGAGGTCCCCGAGGAGCGCCTGCTCGATCTCGGTGAGCTCCCGGTCGGGGACCGCGCCCGGCTTGCCGGGGCCGCCGAGCATCTGGTCGACCCAGGTGAGGGCGCTCTCCAGCGGGAACTGGACGATGGCCGGGCGCCGGTTGCGCCCGACGGCGCAGACGACGAGCGTCGTGGTCGGGGGGAGGCGGCTGATGTACTCGTCGTACGTCTGCAGGCCCACCGCCTCGAGGGAGACCTGGGTGGGCACGCGCAGGCGCGCCATCAGCTGGTTGGACCAGTGGCGCGCGAAGGTGCCGAGCGCCACCTCGAGGGTGCGGGCGTGCTCGCGCGCCAGTGTCATCGGCCGACGGAAGTCGTAGACGACCGTGCCGTCAGCACTGGGAGAGTGGGGAACCGTCACATGTGTCCCCATCGGCGCCGCCGGGGCGATGTTGAGGAGTCGGCCCCGGCGCCCGGCCTCAGCCGCCGGCAGCGCGCCGCGTCACTGCGTGACGAAGTCGGTGAAGTAGACCGCGAGCACCTCTCCCTCGTAGGCCTCGACGAGCCGTTCGGACAGCTCGGACTTCAGCTCCTCACGCCGCTCCGGGTCGTTGACCTCGGTGACCGTGCGGCCGGTGAAGAGCGCGATGGCGATGTCCGTGGCCTGCGCCGTCGCCACCTCCTCGACCTCCGCGACGAGCTCGATCGCGAAGCCGAGCCGCAGGTAGTGCCCGTCGGCGAGGTTGATGTTGCGCGGCTCGATGGCGACCGTGTCGCCGGGCTCCGGCTCGACGGGCGCGGCCGGCTCGGACGGGCGCAGGAGCACGAAGGCTCCGGTGGCCACGACGGCGAGCACCGCGGCGAGGACGACGATCAGGCGGCCGCGGCCACGGCGGGGCGCGGCCTCCGGCTCCGGGGCGGCGGGGGCCGGGGCGGCCTGACCGCCTCCGATCTTGCGGGACTGGGCCCCGATCACGCGCTTCTCGGGCATGTCAGGCTCCTTCCATGTCGTGAGCGGCCTGGGGCAGCAGGGTGCGGATCGACTCGGGCTGGTTGCTCAGGACGACGACGTCGACGCGCCGGTTGAGGTCGAGGGCGTCGGGGCCCTCGGCGGCCGGGTAGGCGTCGCCGTAGCCGATGGCCCGCACCCGGGTGGGGGCGATCCCCTCGTGCTCGACCATGCGCCGCAGCACCTTGGTCGCCCGGTCCGCGGAGAGCTCCCAGTTCGTGTCGTAGGGCTCGGTGTAGGGCAGCGGGTTCGCGTGCCCCTCGAGGAGGATGTCGTTGTCCAGGGGCCGGAGGGTCGCGGCGATGGTGTCGACGACCTCGAGCGAGGTCCGCGGCATGGCCGCGCTCGCCGGGGAGAAGAAGGTGTTCTCGCTGACGAGCCCGATGACGAGCCCGCGCTCGGTGATGGAGAAGCGGACCTCGTCCTCCAGGCCCTCCTTCTCGAGGTCGGTGCGGATGCTGTCGCGGACCGCGTCGAGGGCCTGGACCTCCTGCCGCGCCAGCTGCCCGGGGTCACCCGGCAGGGCGGAGAGTCCGGCCGCGTCGTCCACCGGCGACACGTCGACGGACGGGGAGTCGGCGCCGTCGAGCACGCCGTTCGAGCCGTCGACGACGGTGACGGCAGGTGTCGCGTCCCCGAAGCCGGCGGCGAGGGACTGGCGCAGCTCGCTGAACTTCTGCTGGTCGACCTGGCTGATGGCGAAGAGCACGATGAACAGGCACATCATGACGGTGACCATGTCCATGTAGCTGACGGTCCAGCGCTCGGAGTTCTCCTCCTCTTCCTCCTCGTGTCCGCCGCGGCGGCGGCGCGCGGAGCTCACGCCGCCTGCCCCGCGTCGTCGACCAGCTCGCCGGCCGGGACCATGCTGCGCAGACGCTCGCCGACGGTGCGCGGGTTGGCGCCCGCCTGGAGGGCGAGGAGCCCCTCGAGGCTGATCTCCATCTGCGCGCACTCGAGGTCGGAGATGCGCTTGAGGCGGCTGCCGATGGGCAGGAAGACGAGGTTCGCCGAGAGGATGCCCCACAGCGTGGCGACGAAGGCCGCGGCGATCATCGGGCCGAGGGTGCTGGGGTCGGAGAGGTTCTCGAGCACGTGGACGAGCGAGATGACCGTGCCGATGATCCCGATCGTCGGGGCGTAGCCGCCCAGCGCGTTGAAGAAGCCCGAGGCGACGCGGTCCTGCGCACGCTTGGTGTCGATGCGGTCCTCGAGCATCGTGCGCAGGTCCTCGGGGTCGGCGCCGTCGATGGCGGCCATGAGCCCGTCGCGGAGGAACTCGTCCTCGACGTCCTGCGCCGCGTCCTCCAGGGCCAGCAGGCCCTCCCGGCGCGCCCGGTCGGACAGGGCGACGACGGCGGCGATGGTGGCGCCGCGCTTGGGGGCCTTGGCGGTGAAGGCCTTGGGCAGCGTCTTGAAGGCGTGGATCGCGTCCCGCAGCGCGCCGCCGGCGATCCCGGCGCCGAGGCTGCCGATGAACACGATCGCGAGCGGGCCGGGCAGCAGGATGGCCGAGAGGTGGACCCCCTCGGCGGTCATGAGGAAGAAGACGCCACCGAACGCGATGGCGAGCCCGATGAGAGTTGCCGGATCCATCATTCCCCCTGGGGTCGAGTCGGCAGGGGAACCACGGGGCGCAGCTCGGGGCGGCCCACGGGGGGCTCCTCGGGCGGCTGCAGCGCGCGGGAGATGACTCCCGCGCGGTACTCCTGGACCATCGCGACGACGTCAGGCATCGTCTCGGCGACGAGGTAGCGCGTGCCGTCCATGAGCACGAGGATCGTGTCGGGAGTGCACTCGATCCGTTCGATGAGATCAGGGTTGATCGCGAACGGTTGTCCGGTCAGACGGGTCACGGTGATCACGGGTCGGTTCCATCCTGGTTGCTTCGGGCCCTTCCATGAGCCCTGCACACTGCCTATCGGCCGCCGGGCCCGGACCTTGAGGGGTCCGGGCCCGCCGGGCGTCAGCGCTTGAGGTTGACGAGCTCCTGGAGGAGCTCGTCGGAGGTGGTGATGATGCGGGAGCCGGCCTGGAAGCCGCGCTGGGCGATGATGAGGTTGGTGAACTCCTGGGAGAGGTCGACGTTCGACATCTCCAGCGCGCCGCCGGTCAGCGCCCCGCGGCCACCCTGACCGGCGGCCCCCACGGTGACGTCCCCGGAGTTGACGCTTGCCCGGAGCATCGAGCCGCCGACCTTCTCCAGGCCCTCGGCGTTGGCGAAGCTGCCCACGGCGACCATGCCCACGGCCCGCTTGAGGCCGTTGGAGAAGGAGCCCATGAGGGTGCCGTCGGCGTTCATCGAGAAGGACTGCAGGACGCCGGCGCCCTGACCGTCCTGGCTCGCCGCCTCGACCGTGGTGAGGGAGGCGAAGCCGGTGAGGCCGCTCATGTCGAGGTCGATGGGCGCGCCGGCGACGGTCACGCGCGGGACCGTGACGTTCTGCAGGCCGCCGCGGGCGTCGAAGGCGATGGTGCCGGCGCCGAGCTGGGTGTCGCCGTCGAGGACCTGCACGTCCCACGTCGCGCCGGGCGTGGTGGAGCGCAGCGTGTAGCGCACGTCCAGGGAGGTGGCGGTGCCGTCGGCGGCGTGGACGTCGATGCTGCGCAGCAGGCTCGTGCCGGTCTCCGCGTCGGAGGGCAGGTTGCCGGCGAAGGTGACGGTGCTCGTCGCACGGGCGCCCATCGTCGTCGACACGGGCAGCGAGAGGTTGGTGAGCGGTCCGTTGGCGTTGACGACGCCGTCGGCGTCCGCCGCCCAGCCCATGACCTGGGCGCCGGAGGAGGTGACGAGCCGGCCCAGGCCGTCGAGGGTGAAGGCGCCGGCGCGGGTGTAGAGCTGCTCGCCGCCGGAGCTGACGACGAAGAAGCCGTCGCCGTCGATCATCATGTCGAGGCTGCGGCCGGTCTGCTGCGCGGCGCCGGGCGTGAAGTTCGTGCTGATGCCGGCCACGCGCACGCCGAGGCCGACCTGCGCCGGGTTGGTGCCACCGTTGCCGGCCTGCGGGGCGCCGGGCGCGGTGAGCATCTGGGACAGCGTGTCCTCGAAGCGCGTCTGGGAGGCCTTGAAGCCCGTGGTGTTGGCGTTGGCGATGTTGTTGCCGGTGACGTCGAGCATCGTCTGGTGCGAGCGGAGGCTGGAGATGCCGGAGAAGAGAGAGCGAAGCATGGTCGGGTGTCCTTCGGGTCAGGCGGCGGGGTCGGTGGGGGTCCCGCCGGCGGGCGGGGTGGCGGACGGCAGGGCACCGACCGTGGCGAGCAGGTTCATCGGGACGACGGCGTCGCCGACGACGGCGCCCGGGGGCGTGACGGAGAAGTCGACGGCGCTGACGACGCCGCTGTGGCGCACACCGTCACCGTCGAGGTAGCTGACCTCCTTGCCGACGAGCTCGGTCGCCGAGCTGCGCATCTGCAGGTGGAAGGCCTCCTGCGTGAGCGTGGTGAGCTCGGTGAGCTGCTCCATCGTCGACAGCTGGGTCGTCTGGGCCATGAGCTCGCTCGTCGAGAGCGGCTCGGAGGGGTCCTGGTAGCGCAGGGAGGTGACGAGCAGCTGGAGGAAGTCGTCCTTCTTGAGGCCGCTCGCCGGCGGCGCGGACGCGGCCTGGCTGGTGGGGGTCGGGGTGTAGCCCGCGGAGACGGGGTCGATGGGCATGGTCGTGCTCCTTAGGCGAGGAGGTCCAGGCCGCCGTGGCGGACGGGCGTGGTCGGGGTGGGTGCCGGAGCAGCCGTGGTGGCGGGACGCTCGCCGTCCCGCGCGGGGGCGGGCCTCTCGGCGGGGCCGCGCTCCTGGCTCTCGGAGCCGAGGTCGAGGTCGGCGCGCAGGCCGGTGGCGGCCAGCTCGCGGCGCAGGTCGCTGAGAGCGCCCCGCAGCGCGTCCTTGGCCGCGTCGGTCATGCCGTGCAGCTCGATGCGCACGCCGTCGGCGCCGATGTGGGCGGAGACCCGGACGGGGCCGAGGTCCTCCGGGTCGACGCGCACGTGGAGGACGTGGTGGCCCTCGGGGGCGGTGCGCAGACGGGACAGGGCGGAGGCCAGCTGCGTGCCGAGCGGCTGCTGCGGCGGGGCCGCGGGGGCGGGCGCGGCGGGCTGCTCGGCGCGGGCGGCGCCGTCCGTGCGCGCCGGCTGGTCCACGCGGACGGTGCCCTCGACGGCCAGCGTGGGGCTCTCGGGCGCCGTGCGGGCCTGGTCGGTGGCCACGGGCGCCGCGACGACGGCGGGCACCGCAGCCGGTGCCGGTGCCGGGGCGGTGCCGGCGGGCTCGGCGGGCGCGGTGACGACGGCGGGAGCGCCGGGGGCCACCTGCGCCGGATGCGAGGTGGGCTCGGGGTCCGTCACGGGTGCGGGGGCCACGGGTGCGGAGGTCACGGGAGCGTCGACCTCGGCCTGCGGTCCGGCGGGGGCGGCGGCAGGAGCACCGGCCGCGACGGGCGCAGCGGGCGTCACGGGCGTCCCCGCAGCGGGCTCGGCAGCCTCGCCGGCGGTCGCCGGAGCGGCGGGCAGGTCCGCGGCCGCGACGGCCGCGTCCGTCAGGGCCGGGGCGACGGCCGGCACCGGTGCGGTCGTCGGCGCCGCACCGAGGACCGGTCCGGATGCGGGCTCGGTGCCCTGCTGCTGCTCCGTGCCGACGGGCCAGCCGGGGACGACCAGCAGCTCGAGCACGGGCGCAGCGGTGGCGTCACCCTCGGCGCTCTCCCCCCCGAGGGGCGCGGTGGGCCCGGCCTCGGGTGCGTCGGCACCCGCGGCGTCGCCGGTGACCGCTGCGAGGCTGGCGGCGAAGGCGTCGCCGCTGCCGCTTCCGCTGCGGCCGGCGGCGGGGCGGCCGGTGGCCGCGGGGGCCGCGGTGGGTGCGGTGGGGACGGCGATGCTCATCAGGCCCCCGTCGGCAGGACGCGGCGGATGGTCGTGGGCGGCGTCGTCATCTCGGCGAGCTTGACCTTCTCCCCCGGGTAGGGGGCGTGGATCCACTTGTTGTCACCGGCGTAGATGCCGATGTGGCCGCCGCCGCGGGTGACGACGAGGTCACCGGGCCGGGCCTGGTCGATCGAGGGCACCTCGGTGCCGATCTTCATCTGGTCGCGGGCCACGCGAGGCACGTCCACGCCGAGGTCCTTCATCGCGAGCTGGACGAGCCCGGAGCAGTCCAGGCCGCCCTCGGACAGGCTCTCCCCGCCCCACACGTAGGGCACGCCGAGGTACTTCTTGGCCGACTCCACGAGGGCGTCACCGGTCCCGGGTGCGGCCGGGGTGGCGGCGTCGGCCGCGGCGGCGGGGGCCGCCGCCGTCGTCGTCGTCCCGCCGGTGAGGGCGGAGGCGACGGAGGAGGCAGCCGAGGAGGCGCCGGTGGCGGCCTCGCTGGTGAGCGCGGCGGCGAGCACGCCACCGAAGTCGGACACGGGCTGCGCGGTGGTGGTCGTGGGGACGGGCTGGCTGACGGCGCTGATCGCGCCCTGCAGCTCGACCATCCGGGCCTGGACGGCGGCGATGCTCATCGGGCGGCCTCCCGCGAGCGCACGCGCTGGGAGGCGACCTCGTCGAGGGTGACCTGCTCGGCGTGGTTCGCCTCGGCCTGCTCGGCGAGGCGGTGACGGTCGGCGAGCTTGGCGATGGTCGTGCTGCGGCGGCGGGCCGTCGACCACGCCCCCTGCGCGGCCTGCTCGTCGGCCTGGGCGAGCTCGGCCACCGTGGCGGCCTCGACGGCCGACGCGCTGGCCGCGGCCCGGGCGGCGACGGCCGCCTGCCAGCTGAGGACGTCCACCTGGGTGGGCAGCCTCGCGCTGTCGAGAGCGGCGAGGGCCTGCGCGGTGCGGGAGTCGGCGGTGCGCCGGAACTCCCGGCGCTGCACGAGGGCGGCCGTGGCGCGGTCCTCCTCCATCTGGCGCAGCCGTGCCACGCTCTGCAGCCGGAACGGCTTCATCACATCACTCCCATTCCCGCGACGAGCGCGCTCAGGTGGGCCCAGGACTGCTCCGCGCCGACCGTCTCGGCGACGTCCTGGCGGAGGAAGGCGTCGATCGCGTCGGCGTGTGCGACGGCCGCGTCGACCCTGGGGTTGGAGCCGGCGACGTAGGCGCCGACATCGATGAGGTCCTGCGCCTGGCGGCGGGCCGCCAGCACGGAGCGCAGGGTGGTGGCCGCGGCCCGCTGCTCCGCCGTCGTCACCCGGGAGGCGACGCGCGAGATGGAGGCGATGGCGTCCACGCTGGGGAAGTGGCCGGTGACGGCGAGCTTGCGGTCCAGGACGACGTGCCCGTCGAGGATGGACCGGGCCGCGTCGGCGATCGGCTCGTTGTGGTCGTCGCCGTCGACGAGGACGGTGTAGATGCCCGTGACGGAGCCGGTCGAGCCGGTCCCCGCCCGCTCGAGGAGCTGGGCGAGCATCGAGAAGGTGGACGGCGGGTAGCCGCGGGTGGCGGGCGGCTCGCCGACCGAGAGGCCGATCTCGCGCTGGGCCATGGCCGCGCGGGTGAGGGAGTCCATCATGAGGACGACGTCGGTGCCCTGGTCACGGAAGTACTCGGCGACGCGGGTGGCGGTGAACGCGGCCCGCAGGCGGACCACCGGCGGCTCGTCGGAGGTGGCGACGATGACGACGGAACGGGCCAGCCCCTCGGGACCGAGGTCGTCCTCGAGGAACTCGCGCACCTCGCGGCCGCGCTCACCGACGAGGCCGATGACGTTGACGGTCGCGTCGGTGCCGCGGGCGATCATCGACAGGAGGGAGGACTTGCCGACGCCGGAGCCGGCGAACAGGCCCAGCCGCTGGCCGCGGCCGGCGGTGACGAGGGTGTCGAGGACACGCACGCCGAGGGACAGCGGCTGGTCGACGCGGGCGCGCTCCAGCGCGGAGGGTGCCTGCGCGGTGACGGGCACGGAGTCCTCGACGCGCAGCGGGCCCTTGCCGTCGATGGGCCGGCCGAGGCCGTCGAGCACGCGCCCGAGCAGCCCCTGGCCCACACCGATGGTGAGCGGGTGGCCGGTGGAGCGGGCGGGGGCGCCGATGCGCAGCCCGTCGACCGGTCCGAGCGGCATGCAGCGGCTGGAGTCGCGCCCCAGGCCGACGACCTCCGCGCCCACGGTCCAGCCACCGGCGTCGATGTCGACGAGGTCGCCGACCGCGAGGGGCAGGCCGGTCACCTCGACGGTGAGCCCGACGACGGAGCGGACCACGCCGACCCGCTGGGGCCGGGCGACGGTGAGGGCGCGCTGCCAGCGTCCGGTGGGCCGGGCGGTGGGCGCCGCGAGCTGGACGGTCACTCGGTGACCCCCAGGGCCTCGCGGACCCGGGAGAGGGCGGCGTCGACGCGCGCGTCGAGGTACCCCTCCTCGAGCTCGCTCACCGCGTCACCGCGCCCGAGGGTGGGGTCCGCGACGAGCTCGACGCGGTCGGGGACGTGGAGCTCGGCCGGGAGCGAGCCGAGGGTCGCGGTGAGGTGGGCGAGGTCCGCGGGGTTGAGCCGGATGCTGACCAGGCCCTCGTCGCGCACGGACAGCGCGCGGCGCAGGGCGGACCGCGCGGACGCGTCGCCGTCGCGCAGCTCGGCGCCCAGCACGGTCTCGGCGAGGTCGACGGCCGCGCGGGTCAGCGCGTCCTGCGCCTCGGTGAGGACAGGCGCGGAGCGCCGGCGGGCGGCGTCGGCGGCACGGGCCAGCGCGTTGAGCGCCTCCTGTGCCGCGGTCGCGGCCTGCTGGGCGCGGGCGGCCAGCTCCTCCGCGGCACGGCGGCGCTGGTCCTCGGCGTCCTGGGCGGCGGCCCGGGTCCCGGCGGACCAGCCGGCGGTGTACCCGCTGGAGTAGCCGGCCGCCACGGACGCCGCCTCGGGGCGGGAGGCGTGGAGGGGGGTGAACACGGGACCCGTGTGGGTGGCCTCAAGAGACATACTCGTCCTCCCCGTCCCGGCGCACGACGATCTGGCCGGACTCCTCGAGCGCGCGGATGACCTTGACGATGGCGCCGCGGGCGTCGTGGACCTCCGAGAGGCGCACCGCACCGGCGATCTCCATCTCGTCGACGAGGTCGAGGCGGGCGCGCTCGGACAGGTTGCGCTTGATCTTCTCGGTGAGCTCCGGGGACGTGCCCTTGAGCGCGAGGGCGAGACCGCTCGTGTCGGTCTGGCGCAGGACGAGCTGGACGGCGCGGTCGTCGAGGTGGATGACGTCCTCGAAGGTGAACATGAGGCTGCGCACCTGCTCGGCGAGGGCCTCGTCGCGCTGGCCGAGCTCCTCGAGGATCTGCTTCTCGGTGCTCGGGTCGGCGCGGTTGAGGATCTCGACGAGGGGCTGGATGCCGCCCACCGCCGTCGTCGTCTCACCGGCGGTGAGGACGTGGCCGGCGCGCCGCTGGAGGCTGTCGGCGATGGTCGACACGGCCTCCGGGCTGGCCTGCTCCATCGTGCCGATGCGCATGGCGACGTCGGCACGCTCCGCGGGCGGGAGCCCGGCCATGATGGCCGAGGCGCGCTCGGGGCGCAGGTGGGCGAGGACCACGGCCATCGTCTGGGGGTGCTCCCCGTTGATGAGCGACAGGACCTGACGGGCCTCGGCCTGCTGGAGGAAGTCGAAGGGCTGCCCGGCGAGCAGGGTGGTGAGCCGCCCCATGACGAGGCTGGCGCGCTCGACGCCGAGGGAGTCCTCGAGGAGCCGCTGGGCGTACTCGAGGCCACCGTGACCGGCGACGGGAGCGCCGCCGTTGGCCTGGTCGTAGAACTCGACGAGGACCTGGTCGGCGATGGCGGTGGGCACCGTCTCCATGCGGGCGATCTCGGCGGAGATCTCCTCGACCTCCTGCTCGTCGAGGAGGGCGAGCACCTTGGTGGCGCGCTCGTGGCCGAGCTGGAGGAGCACGACGGCGGCCTTCTGGGGGCTGGTGAGGTTCACTGCTTGACCGCCATCCACTGGCGCAGGCGGTCGGCGACCGCGCTCGGGTCCTCGTCGGCCATGGCGACGACGCCGAGGCGGGCGGCCTCGGTCGCGTCCGGCTCGATGACGCGCATCTCGGGCGCGGGCTCGAGGATGCTCGTGTCCGGCTCGAAGGGCTCGGGTGCGGGCAGCTGGCTGACCTCGAGCTCGCCGAGGTCGATGTCCTCACGGTTCCGGCCGCGCCGGGCGCGGCGCAGGATGGCGAGGAGGACGACGAGCAGGACGACGGCGATGAGCCCGCCCCGGATGAGGGCGTCACGCTGGGCGGCCGCGGCGGCAGCCGCCTCGGCGTCCGCCTGCGCGTCGAGCGCCTGCTGGGCGGCGTCCGCCGTCGAGGTGTCGAAGGCCATCTGGGCGACGGCGACCTGGTCGCCGCGCTCCACGTCGATGCCCGCGGCCACCGCGACGATGTCCTCGAGCTCCTCCACGGTGATGCCGGCGGCGGCGACCGAGTCGACGACGACGGACACCGACTGGCGGGTGACCCCGCCAGGGGTGACGGTGGTGAGCTCGGTGACCTTGTTGACGGCGTTGTTCGTCGTCGCGTCCTCGCGGGTGTAGTTGCCGGCGCCGTCGCCGTTCGGCACGGCGATGTTGTCCGGGCCGAGCACGCCGCCGACGGCCTGGCCGCCGCCCTGGTACTCCTCGGTGCTGCGGGTCTCGCTGAGCGGCGGGGTGCCCTCCGCCGGGGTGAAGGTCTCGCTCGTGCGCTGGGTCGCGTCGCGGCCGAGCTCGGCGTTGACCGACACGACGGCGTTGCCGGCGCCGACCACCCGGTTGAGCATGGTCTGCACCTGCCCGGCGACGCGCTCCTCGTACTCGGTGGCGCCGTCGGGGCCGCCACCGCCCGGGGAGGTGGTGAGGACGGCGCCCTCGGAGTCGACGACCGACACGTTCAGCGGGTCCATGCCCGCGACGGCGGAGGAGACGAGGTTGACGACCGCCTGGACGGAGCCGGAGTCGATGGTCTTGCCCGTCTCCGCCTGGACGAAGACGGAGGCGGTGGGCTCGGGGGCGGTCTCGGTGAAGACGCTCTCCTCGGGCAGGGCGAGGTGGACCGTCGCGGTGGAGACGCCGTCGAGCGCGCGGACCGTCTTGGCGAGCTCGCCCTCGAGGGCGCGCTGGTAGCTGACCTGCTGCTGGAAGTCCGAGCTCGTCATGCCCATGTCGTCGAGGAGGCTGTAGCCGCCCTCCTCGGTGGGCAGGCCCTCGGCGGCGAGCGCGATGCGCTGGTCGTAGACCGACTCTGCGGGCACGAGGACCGTGGCGCCGCCGTCGGTGAGCTCGTAGGTGATCCCGGCTGCCGTCAGCTGGTCGACGACGGCGGAGGCGTCCTCGCCGGACAGGCCGCTGAACAGCGGGCTCATCGTCGGCCGGTTGGCCCACGACGTCGCGACGACGATGCCGAGGACGAGCGCGGCGATCCCGATGACGGCGAGGGTCTTCTGGGGAAGGCTGAACTCCCCCACCCGCTCCTTCAGACGCGTGAACGCGCCGGTGACGGCGGCGGGCATCAGGCCTGCATCCGCATGATCTCGTTGAACGCGTCCACGGCCTTGTTGCGCAGCGCGACGGTGAGCTCGAGCGCGACCGCGGCCTCCGTGGCGGCGATCGTGTAGTCGTGGACGTCGTCGAGGTCACCGGTGACGGCCTTGAGCGCGAGGTCGGAGGAGACCTCCTGCTTCTGGCTGACGCCGTCGATGGCGGAGGCGAGGACGGAGCCGAAGGCGCTGCCGTCGCTCGTCGCGGCCGGGTCGACGGCCTCGAGGCCGTCGAGGAAGGCGGTGGGCGAGACGGCGGAGATCGCGTCGATCGCGGGCATCAGTTTCTCCCGATCTGGAGTGCGGACTGGTAGCTCTCCCGGGCTCGGTCCACGACCGCCGCGCTGGCCTGGTAGCCGCGCTGGGCCATGATGAGCTGGGTCATCTGGCTGGACATGTCGACGTCGGGGTAGCGCACGTACCCCTCCTCGTCGGCGAGAGGGTGGTCGGGCTCGTGGACCAGGCGGCCCTCGGCGCTGCCGAGCTCGATGCCGGCCACCTGCGCGCCGGCGGGCTCGCCGTAGCTCATCGCGGTGGCGACGACGTAGCGGGCCTGGAAGGCGGCGCCGTCGGTCGAGCTGGCGTTGTTGACGTTGGCGAGGTTGTCGCTGACCGCGTCCAGCCACTTGCGGTGGACGGTCATGCCGGTGGAGGCGATGCCGATCGCGTCGAAGGTCATCAGGCGCTCCTGATCGCGGTACGGATGGCGGTGAAGCCGCCGTCGATGGAGCGGGTCGCCACCTGGTAGCGCAGGTTCGCGTCGATGTTCGACAGCGTCTCGGTGTCGAGGTTGACGTTGTTGCCGTTCTCGCGCGTCGGCTCGAGCGAGCGCTCGATCGTCGCCTCGATGCCGCCGTCGCCGCCCGTGCGGACCGCGTTGGCGAGCGCGTCCTCGAACTGCACCCGTCCGGCGAGGAAGCCGGGGGTGTTGACGTTGGCGATGTTGTCGGCGATGACACGCTGGCGCAGCGAGAGCGCGTCGAGGGCGCTCTTCATCGCCACGGAGGTCACTGAATCGAACACGTGGGTCTAACCCCTTAGTGAAACTGCGGTACGTGCGGCCGATCCATGGCCTGGTGGCGAGCTATCCGTGCTCACCCATCCCTGATCGGCAGCCGTCGGGAACGTGTGAGGGGTTGATGGGGAGTTCTCCCCATTGAGCAGCGGCGCGCGCTCTGGCTGACTGGGAGCACCCCCAGACGCCGATGGCCGGCGCTTCCCGCTGCCCCCGGGACCCGGCCGTCGGCGCTTCTGTCGTGCCCGCCTTGCGGACATGCCAGAACACCGTGTGTCTTTCGGGTCCCATGAGGACCCGGAAGACACACGGTGCGTGTCTGGCGCCGGTCAGCCGGCGGCGTCGAGGTAGACCGGGCGGCGCGGCCCGCCTGCCCGGAGCACCTCGGTGAGGCGCGCCTGGCGCCGGCTGAGGACGAGCGCCTCACCCAGCCGCTGAGCGACCTCGACCTGACGCTCGAGGAGCAGCTCGGCACGGGCGCGCAGCGGCTCGGGCAGCGGCCCGAGGTCGGACGGCGGGGTCCAGGGGGCGGCGGGCGGGGCGACGCGGTCACCCGAGAGCATCGCCTCGGTCTCGGCGACGTCGAGCTCGAGCTCGGTGAGCGCGGCCTCCCACCGAGCGCGGAAGGCGTCCGGCGCCGTGACGGTCGCGTTCATCAGCCGACGGCAGCCGAGGACGTGACGCCGGTGCCCGGTGTCGCCGCGGCCTGGTGCCAGGCGTCGCGCAGGGGCGCGACGAGTGCACGGCAGGCGGCGACCTTCGGGGCGTCGTGGGTGACGTTGGCGGTGACGAGCTCCGCGTAGAGGTAGTTGTAGATCTCGAGGAGCTGGGCGCCGCCGTCCCAGGCGCTGACGTCCAGGCTGCAGCGCAGCTCGTGGACGATCTGCTGGGCGTGGCCGAGCTGCTCGTTGGCGCCCGCGCGGTCTGCTGCCTCGATGGCGGCGACCGCACGGTCGAGGTCGAGGAGCAGACGGTCGTAGAGCATGGTGAGCAGCTGCGCCGGGGAGGCGGTGGCCAGGGACTCCCGGCGGAACTTGGCGAGCAGTGCGGCCTGGTTCATCGGTTCTCCTACTGCCTGCTGGCGTTGAGGCCGGCGATCTGGTTGCTGAGCCAGCTCTGGGTCGAGTTGACGCGCGAGAGCCGCACCTCCATGGAGCTGAACTGCGCGACGAGCTGGGCACGCCGGGCGGCGAGCCTCTCGTCCCACTTGGTGACCTGGGTGCCGAGGTCCTTGACGACGGACTCCTTCGAGGTGATCTTCGTGGTGAGCGTCCCGTCCTTGGCGTTGGAGGCGCGCTCGGCGACCTCGCCCACGCGAGCCGCGACGGTCTGCATCATGGCCATGGTGCCCTGGGCGTCCTCGCTCATCGCCTTGTCGAAGGCGGCCTTGTCGAGGGAGACCTTGCCGTAGCGGTCCATGCTGATGCCGATGTCCGACGGCGACCTGCCGTCCACCGGGTTCGTCAGGGCGGACTGGACGTCGCTGGTGAGGAAGCGGATCGCCGAGTCGCCCGAGAAGAGACCGCCGGTGACGACGGTGTTGCCGGCGTCGTCGGTCTTCGTCGTCACCTTGGTGCGTGACTCGATCTCCGACAGGACGATGGTCACGTTGCTCACGAGCTCGTCGGCCAGCTTGCGCTGCGCCTCGGCGTCGGAGGTGACGGTGACCGTCACGGGGTCTGCGGAGACCTTGCTGACGGTGAGGTTGACGCCCTCGAGGACGTCGTCGAAGGTGTTCGTCGCGCTGGTGAGCTTGAGCGGCGTGGCCGAGGAGGGCCACAGGGCGATCTCCGCGTCCTGGGCCTTGACGACGGCGTTCGCCGCGGAGGCGACGGCGGTTCCGGCCGACGTGTCCGTGCCCGGGTGGACGGCGAAGGCGTTGTCCGCCCCGCTCCGACCCGTGAGCTGGAGCTGGTACGTCGCGTTCCCGTCGCCGTCGGTGCCGGTCCGCACCCTGGTGGCGCTCACGCCGGTCTTGGCGCTGAGCTCGTTGACGGCGGCGGCGATGTCGTCGGCGTGGGCGCTGGACGGGGTGATCTCGTGGCTCGTTCCGCCCACGACGATCGTGAAGGTGGAGGGGAGGTCTGCGGGCTTGAGCAGCGAGACCTGGCCGGACGCGAGGTGGGTGACGGAGAAGTCCACGCTGCCCGGCTTCGCGTCGGCTGAGGAGGAGACGGTGATCGCGTCTGAGGACGACGATGCCTTGGTCACCGCCCACGACCCCGCCTCGGCGACCTTCTTCGCTGCGGTCGCGAGGGAGGAGACCCGGCTGTTGAGGCCCTGGAGCGCCGTGACGAGGCTGGACGCCGCCGAGGACTTCTGCTTGAGCAGGACCTGCTGGTTGGCCTGGATCTTGACGAGACCGTCGATGATCGCGCCCGTGTCCAGGCCGCTGGCCATGCCGTCGATGCCGATGGTCATCCCGGCGTCCTCCCGTGGGGTTCGTGGTGGAGTGCGTCCGGCGGCCCGCCCGCATGGAGCGGGCCGCCGGTCAGTGCGGTGCTACCGGGCTGGGCCCGGTGGCGGTCAGCGCAGCAGCGAGAGGATCGACTGCGGCATCTGGTTGGCCTGGGCCAGCATGGAGGTGCC
>NZ_JACSPO010000005.1:69231-232367 GCF_014837105.1 Oceanitalea stevensii
TTCATCGCCGACACGTTGTTCTGCACGGACATAGCCATGGTGGTGTTCCTCTTCTTCCTGAAGATCAGTGGATCGACAGCCCGTCCATGGGCAGTCACACACTCCTATCGGTCACCCGCGACCGGTGATGAGAGGTCCCGGAACGCCAGACGCCGGCACCCATGGAGGAAGTGCCGGCGTCGGGGTACCGCTGGGTCTCAGACCGCTTCGCTGATC
Organism: Oceanitalea stevensii; assembly: GCF_014837105.1. Lineage (GTDB taxonomy): Bacteria > Actinomycetota > Actinomycetes > Actinomycetales > Actinomycetaceae > Oceanitalea > Oceanitalea stevensii. The sequence goes on from NZ_JACSPO010000005.1 coordinate 69,448, forward strand.
ACCGGTGCGGTCGTCACCTCGATGACGCTGTGGAGCGCCGTCGCACTGGCCCGCTGGGCCACCGCGGCGTAGTAGGCCTGGCGGCGCTTCTCCGCGACGCCGGGCTGCTCGGAGGCCACCGGGGCGAGCTCCGGGTCGAGCGCCGTGTTCATCGCGTCGCGCAGCATCTGCAGGGCCTGGGTCCGCAGCTGGCTGATCCGGGACTGGGTGACTCCCAGCTCGGCGGCGATCTCGACGACCGGGCGCTCCTCGAAGAAGATCCCCTGGACGACGACGCGCAGGTTCTCGGGCAGCTCGCCGACGCCGGCGGTGAGGTAGCGCAGGCGCTCGTCGACGACGATGCGCTCCTCCGGGCTCGGTGCCTTGTCGCTGATGCTGCCGGTGGCGTCGGTGGTGTCGGCGTCGAGGGAGACGACCCGGCGCTGCGCGTCGTCGCGGATGGAGCGGAGCTCGTCGACACCCACGCCCATCGCCTGCGCCAGCTCGTCCTGGCGCGGGGCGCGACCGAGGTCGCCCGTGAGGCGCTCGGTCAGCTCGGCCAGGCGGCGGGCGCGCTGGCGGGTGCCGCGGGAGGCCCAGTCCATGCCGCGCAGCTCGTCGAGGATCGCACCGCGGATACGGGTGGAGGCGTACCGCGCGAACGGGACACCGAGGTCGGCGTTGAAGCCTCGGGCGGCCTGGACCAGCGCCAGGGACCCGGCAGCGGCGAGCTCGTCGCGCTGCACGTGGGTCGGAACCCGTCGAATCATCTCACTCACGTGGTAACCCACGAGCGAAAGATGCTGCTCGATGAGTTCGTCCTGCTCGCGACGCTCAAGCGCCATGGTCCTACCCCCAGGTCGGGACCCGTCGCGACGCGAGCGAGCCCCTGAAGTTGTGATCGTTGGATGTGGTCATCGCTGCCGATCTCGGTGCGAGATTGCCCCGACAGGTGACGACTACTCCGTCAGCATGGTGGTTCCTCCTCCGAAAGTACAAGCCGTTCGGATTGTGATGTGGACCACACAGGATCGACGAATCGCTTGTGCACCAGCGCTTCGACGCAGTAGTGGGTCAGAGGTCCCGCAGGCGCGTTGCGAGCCCCCGCGACCCGCGTGTGGTCCCAACGGAGGAGGAGGGGTCGGAAGGAGGAAGTACGCCTGCACCGCTCACACCCGCCGCTGCGCTGCCGATGGACAGGACCGTGATGGTGAACGCAACGGCCCCGAACGGAGAAGTGACAATGCTCGGCTCCCTCTCCGACCTCCTCTGGCGCGAGCGCGACCTGCTCGAGTCGCTGCGCTACCGGCTGGAGGTCGAGCACCTGCTCCTCGCCGCCGGACGCACCGAGCTGCTGCCGCTGGCCGTCCGAGAGGTCGACGACGTGCTCGCCGACATCCGGACCGCAGAGCTGGCCCGCGCGATCGAGGTCGCCGCGGCCGCCGCCGCGCTCGGCCTGGCCGACGGCGCGAGCCTGCTCGACCTCGCCACCGCGGCCCCCGCCCCGTGGGACGGGATCCTCCTCGAGCACCGGCTCGCCTTCCTCACCCTCACCACCGAGATCGCGACGGTCGCCGAGACGAACCGCGACTTCCTCATGGCCAGCCACCACGCCACGCAGGAGACGCTCATGTCCCTGCACGAGAGCGTCGACGTCTACGACGAGCGCGGCGGCACGTCGCGCGGCATGGCCGACGCCCACCTCGTCGACAAGTCCCTGTGAGAGGTCACCCATGAGCTCCTTCTCCGCACTCAACGGTGCCTTCACCGCCCTCACCGCCCAGCGGGTCGCACTCGAGGTGACCGGACAGAACATCTCCAACGTCAACACCGCCGGCTACACGCGCCAGCGCGCGGGCATGGAGGCCATCTCCGGCACCACCCGCCCGACGATGTTCGCGACCGGCGGCGCCCCCGCCTCCGGTGTCCGCATCACCTCGATCGACCGGCTCGGTGACATCTTCCTCGAGACCAAGCTGCGCACCCAGACCGCCTCCACCGCCCGTCTCGAGGCCGTGGCCGGCACCTGGTCACTCGTCGAGACGACGCTCAAGGAGCCGGGCGAGAACGGCCTCGCGGCCGGGCTGGACACGTTCTTCACGTCGTGGGACGACGTCGCCAACCGGCCCGACGACGCCGCGGCCAGGTCCGTGCTGCTCGGCAACGCGACCGCCCTCGCCTCGTCCATCGCCAACGGCTACCGCGCCGCGGCCAACCAGTGGGACAGCACCCGCGCGCAGGCCGACGCCATGGCCGTGGACGTCAACACCGCCGCCGTGGCCGTCGCCGACCTCAACGGCCGCATCCGCGACGCCCAGGTGTCCGGGGACAACGCCAACGCCCTCATCGACCAGCGCGGGGTGCTGCTCGACGGGCTCGCCGCCATGGTCGGCGGTGAGGTGCGCGAGCGCGCCGACGGGAGCGTCGACGTCATGATCAGCGGCAACGCGCTCGTGCGCGGCGACCGCGCCTACGCCGTCGCCGTCCACGGCAGCACGACTCTCGCGGACCTGAGCTCCGCGGGGACCGAGCCGGCCGAGGGCTGGGGCAGCAAGGAGGGACCGGCCCGCCTCGTGTGGGCCGCGACCGGTAACGCCGCCGTCTCCTCCGGGGGACGCGTCGTCGGCCTGCTCGACTCGATCGCGCCCGACGGGCCCGTCGCCGGTCTCGCCAGGACCTACAACGAGATCGCCACCACGGTGGCGACCGAGGTCAACGCCCTGCACTCCTCCGTGCCCGGCGCCGACGGCACCTCGCGCGACTTCTTCGCCTTCTCCCCCGCCGGCACGCCGCCCGCCCTGTCCCTCACTGTCGCCGTCACCCGCGACCAGGTCGTCACGGGCAACCCCGGCGAGGTCGACGGCACCCTGGCCGCGCGGATCGCCGACCTCGGCGGCGCCCGCGAGCAGTGGGCCAGCGCCGTGACCCAGATCGGCGTGAGCAGCGGGGCGGCCTACCGCCGGGCGCAGGCCGCCGAGAGCACGCGGGCCACCGCCGAGTCGCAGCTGCTCTCGCAGACGGCCGTCGACCTCGACGAGGAGAGCGTCAACCTCGTGATGTACCAGCGTGCCTACGAGGCGTCGGCCCGCGTCATGACGACCATCGACCAGATGCTCGACACCCTGATCAACCGCACCGGCGTGGTGGGAAGGTAGTCCGATGATTGGCCGCGTCACCCAGCAGGGGCTCCAGCGAGCGTCCCTCAACCAGCTCCAGACCAACCTCTCCGAGCTCGCCCGCCTCCAGGAGCGCCTCACCACGGGCAAGGTCATTACCAAGCCCTCCGACGACCCCGCCGGCACCGTCGACGCCATGCGGCTGCGCTCGGACCAGCGGACGACGGCGCAGCACGCGCGCAACGTCGCCGACGGCGACAGCTGGCTCACCACGGTGGACAGCGCCCTCGGGGACGCCCTCACCCAGCTGCGCAAGGCCCGGGACCTCACCGTCCAGGGCGCCAGCACCGGGTCCCAGGGCCCCTCGTCCCGCAGTGCCCTCGCCGGGGAGCTGCGAGCCACCGCGGACGGCCTGCTCGAGGTCGCGAACACGACGTACCTCAACCGCTCCGTCTTCGCCGGCACCTCCACCGAGGCGGCCTACGCGGTGACCGACGCCGGGACCGTCACCTACAGCGGCCGGCCGGGCGCGGAGGTGCTGCGCCAGGTCTCGGACACGACGAAGGTGCGGGTCGACTCCCCCGGCTCGGAGGTCTTCGGCGTCGACGTCGTCGACGCCGACGGCGAGCTGGTCCGCGACCCCGCCACCGGCGAGCCGGTCGGCATGTCCGTGTTCACCCTCCTGCGTGAGGTCGCAGCGAAGGTCGAGGCCGGGGACCCGGACGTCGGCCGGTTCCTCACCGAGATCGACTCGCGCATGAGCGCCTTCCTCGGTGAGGTCGGCAGCGTCGGGACCCGGCACAAGCAGGTCCTCCAGGCGAAGGACGCTCTGGAGACGCGCGAGATCGCGCTGACCAACCAGCTGTCCTCCGTCGAGGACGCCGACCTCGCCAAGACGATCGTCGACCTCCAGCTCCAGGAGGTCGGCTACCAGGCGGCACTCGGGGCCACCTCCCGCGTGCTGCAGCCCAGCCTGTTGGACTTCCTGCGATGAGCGAGGACACCATGACCATGACCATGGCCGTCGAGACCGACGCCGCCCTCCACTTCGTCACCCCGCCGCCGGGGCTGAGCCCGCTCACCGAGTTCACCCTCAGCGCCGTCACCGAGGAGCTGTACTCGCTGCGGGCGGTGGACGCCGAGGGTGTCCGCCTCTTCCTCATCGACCCCCGCCCCTACTTTCCCGGGTACGAGCCCCGCGTGGCGGAGCAAACCCTCGAGGAGCTCGGGACGACGGACCCGGCCGTGCTCGTCGTCGTGCGCCCCGGAGAGGGCGGAGCCCCCACGGCGAACCTCCTCGCGCCGGTGCTCGTCGACCTGACGACCGGTGCCGCGATGCAGACGATCCTCGAGAACAGCGACCAGCCGCTGCGGGCGCCCCTTCCCCGCTGACTCGACCGACGTGGTCCACAAGCCGACGTCGGTGGCGGCGGATACCCTCTAGAACCACCGGAGACCCCCGCCTCCCTGGGCACCGTCCCCCTCCGCACGGACGGTGCTCAGCACGAATCAGAAGGGCGTGACCATGCGCGCGCTTTCCGACTTCCTCTGGCACGAGCGTGACGTGCTCGAGCTCCTGCTGCACCGGCTGGAGACCGAGCGCGCCCTCCTCGAGACGGGCCGCACCAGGCGGCTGCCCCGCGCCGCCCGCGAGATCGACGCGGCGATCGCGCAGCTGCGGACCGCCGAGCTCGGCCGTGCCGCGGAGGCCGCCGCCGCCACCCAGGTGCTCGGCCTGCCCGCCACCGCCTCCCTGCTCACCATCGCCGGGACGGCGCCCGTCCCGTGGGGCGACATCTTCCTGGACCACCGCGCCGCCATGCGCGAGCTCGTCGACCAGATCGTCGCGCTCGCCGACGGGGAGCAGCGCGCCACCCCGGCCGTCGGCGGGACCACCATGGACGCCATGGCCGACGCCGACGCCGAGCTCACCGACGCCGTCGTCGAGCTCGAGCTCGAGCGTCTCGGTCGCGGCGCCGCCGAGAACCGCGGCGGCGTCATGCAGCGCGAGCTGCTCGCGTTCCTGGCCTAGCCGTTCGACGGCCGCCCCGAGGCGGCGGTGACGAACCTGGCGTACAGGGCGTCGTAGACCGGGTCGGGGCCGCTCCCCGCGGCCTGCGAGCCGAGCACGAGGGGCTCGGCCAGCCCGGCGCGGTGGGCGGCGAGCACGGCCGCGCCGACGGCGACCGCCTCCCGCTCCCCCACCACCCGTAGCGGCGCCGGACCGGCCGCCGCCTTGGCGCGGAGCCACGCGGACCCGCCGGCGGTGGCCGAGCCGAGCACCCGCACCTCGCCGCCGGCAGGGTCCGCACCGGCCAGCTCGGCCTGCGCGGTGAGCATCCATCTGGCGTGGAGCGCCAGGCCGTCGAGGACAGCGGCGGTGCGGTCGACGTCGTCGTGCTCCGGCCGCTGACCGACGACGACGGCGTGGGCACGCGGGTCCGGGCGCGGCGCCTGCCGACCGCGCAGGTACGGCAGGAGCAGCGGCACCGCCGCGCTCCGAGGACGCGCGGCAGCGGCGTCGAGGAGCGGGGCGAGCGCGGGGAAGCCGCCGACCTGCTCGGCCCACCACGCGAGGACCGCCCCCGCCGTCGCCGATCCGGCGACGAGCGCCTCGTGCCCGCCCTCGACCGTGCGGACGAGGCTCATGCCCGCCGCAGCCACCGCCGCCGGGACGGGCCGCGCGCCGAGCACGCGCACGACCGACTCGGCCGTGCCGACGGAGTCCGCGACGTCCCCCGGCTCCCGCACCCCGGCCGCCCACGCACCGACGGGGTGGTCGTGCCCGGCGACGATGACGGGCGTGCCCGCGCGCAGCCCCCACACACCGCCCGCCGTGACGTGGGCCGCAACGTCACCGGGTGCGACGACGTCGGGCAGCTGCTCGGGGCGGAGGCCGACGGCGGCGAGGAGCTCGGCGTCGAAGCCGCCCGGGACGAGCTCGCCGGGGGCGGGGAGCCGATAGGCCATCGTGCGGCCGGCGAGGGTGTGGTCGGTGGCGAGCCTGCCCGTGAGGGCGAGCACGACGAGATCGGCGGCACCCGCCCACCGCGCCATCGCCGTCCACCGGTCGGGCTCCTCCGCGCGCAGGTGTGCCCACGTCGCGAGCGGCACCTTGCCGCTGGGCCGCACGCCGGTGGCGGCGAAGAGGGGGGCGGCGCCGTAGGTGGCGGCGAGAGCGGACGCGTGGTCCTGCGCCCGCGAGGGGTCCCAGCGGACGAGGTCGCCCAGGGGGACGCCGTCGCCGTCGAGGGGCACCCCGGTCTCGGCCATCGACGCCACACCCACGGCGGCGACCTCGGTGCCCACCTCACCGACGAGGCGGGCGACGGTCCGCTGGAGCGCGACCCCGCCTGCCGGGGTGGGGGCGGAGGCATGGGCGACGACGGTGGCACGTCCGACGTCGACGACGACGGCCTTGATGTTCGTCGTCCCGATGTCCAGGCCCAGGCTGCGCATGCCCCCATCCTGCCTGCGGCCTCCCACCGCTCCCGCCTCGGCGGCGCACGGGTCGTACGCTGAGGCGGTGATCGAGCTCAAGACCCCCTCCGAGATCGAGGCCATGCGCCCGGCCGGCCGTTTCGTCGCCTCGGTGCTCGAGGAGCTGCGCCGCCGCGCGGCCGTCGGCGTCAACCTCCTCGAGCTCGACGCCCTGGCGCACGAGATGATCCGCACGGCGGGCGCGGAGTCCTGCTACATCGACTACCACCCCTCCTTCGGCGCGCGGCCCTTCGGCTACGTCCTGTGCACCTCGGTGAACGACGCCGTCCTGCACGGCCTGCCCCACGACTACACGCTGCGCGACGGCGACCTCCTGTCGGTCGACTTCGCCGCGAGCGTCGACGGCTGGGTGGCCGACTCCGCCCTCAGCCTCGTGGTCGGCACGCCGCGGCCCGAGGACCTGCGGATCATCGAGGCCACCCAGGTGGCGCTGGAGGCCGGCATCGCGGCCGCCGTCGTCGACAACAAGATCGGGGACATCTCCGCGGCCATCGGGGCCGTCGCCGCCGACTACGGCTACCGCGTCAACGTCCAGTTCGGTGGCCACGGCGTGGGCCGCACGATGCACGGGGAGCCGCACATCGCCAACGACGGCCGGGCCGGGCGCGGCCTGCGGCTGCGCCCGGGGCTCGTCGTCGCGATCGAGCCGTGGTTCATGGCCGGCACCGACGAGCTGGTCACCGACCCCGACGGCTGGACCCTGCGCAGCACCGACGGCTCCCGCGGCGCCCACAGCGAGCACACCATCGCCGTCACCCCCGACGGACCGGTCGTCCTCACCGCCCGCAGCAGCGACTGACCGCGGCGGCGCTCAGGCGGCCGGGGCGGCCGCCCAGGCGAGGAGGTCGGCGGGGCGGTCGGTGATGATCCCGTCCACCCCCAGCTCCCTGGCCGCGGCCCAGTCCTCGGGCTCGTTGAGGGTCCACGGCGTCACCGTGAGGCCCGCGGCCTGCGCCCGGCCGGTCACCTCGGGCCGTGTCCGGAGCAGCGCCCCGTGCGGGTTGCAGGCGCTCGTCTCGAGCCGCCGGCACAGCTCGAGCACCCCGTCGCCCGCCTCCTTGACGAGCAGACCGCGGCGCAGTCCCGGGGCGACGGTCGCGAGCGCCGCCACCGTCGCCGCGGAGAAGCTCTGCGCCAGCACCCGGTCGTCGAGTCCGCGGGAGACGACGGCGTCGGTGACCCGGCGGACGTCGTCGGCGTCCCAGGTGCCCTTGACCTCGAGGAAGAGCTCGACGTCGCCGGCGGCCGCGAGCATGTCGAGCACGTCGGTGAGCACGGGGACGCGCTCGTCCACGAACCGCTCCCCGAACCACGAGCCCGCGTCCAGGGCCGTGACCTCCGCGGCCGGTGCGGCCGCGACGGGCCCCGACCCGTCGGTCGTGCGGTCGAGCGTCTCGTCGTGGATGACGACGGGCACGCGGTCGCGGGTGAGCCGGACGTCGATCTCCACGCCGCCCGCCCCGCACGCCACCGCCGAGGCGATCGCGGCAAGGGTGTTCTCCGGTGCCGCGGAGGAGTTCCCGCGGTGCGCGACGACCCTCACCGGGCGGCCTCCGCGCGGTCACGGTCGACGGCGTGGGTGACCGGTGAGCCGAGGTCGGGCAAGGCCCTCATGCGTGTCTCCGATGTGCGGTCCGGGTGAGCCGCCACCCACGCTACGAGGCCGAGCGCGCCGAGTGGCCGACGTTCAGCAACCCGCCCGCAAGAGTTCACCGACCATTCACCGGGTGCCGCCCGCCGTCACGCGACGGATACAGACCTGCGCCTGGGACGTCGACCGTGCCGCGCACGGGGGTCGTCACCCGGCCCCGGTGGTCCGCTGCTTCCGCACCGCGTACGCGCGCTTCATCTTCACGTGGTTGCCGCAGCCCGCCATCGAGCACCAGCGACGCGCCTGGTTGCGGGAGGCGTCGTAGAAGGCCCACCGGCAGGTGTCACGCGCGCAGACCTTGAGCCTGGGCCAGGTGCCGTCCTGAGCGCTGCGGCGGACGGCGTCGAGGAGACCGGCCAGGGCGTTGTGCCAGGGCTCGGACGTGGCAGCGACGAGCCGGGGGCCGCCGGCGCCGAGCGTGACGCGGACGGGGACGGCGGCCAGCTCACGCTCCAGCTCGTCCAGCGGTCCGCGGTCGACCTCGTGCCCCGCGTGCTCGAGCAGCACCTGCCGCAGGCCCTCCCGGACCGCCACGGCACGCCTGAGGTCCGACGCCGTCACAGCCGCTCCCGGGGGCAGGAGACCGCGACCGTTGAGCCAGGCCGCCAGGCTGTCCGGCGTGACCAGCTGCTCCTCGTCCGTCTGCGGCTCGCGAGTGTTGACGAAGTCGCGCACGAGCCGAGCCGCAGCCGGGACGTCCTGTTCGTCGTCCATGGAAGACACCTCCAGATACACCAGCGTAACCGCTTGACAGGTGTGAGCGATCGGGGTCACTCTGATTACACCAGTGAACAGCGTTTGCTGGTGTACCAGGAGAGGTGATCCGCATGGTCATGACGCAGCGGCCTGCTGCACCAGCGCCACCCGCACCGCCCACACCGCCGGTCCGACCGGCCGGTCCGCCGCCGCCGGACGGCGCACCCCGCCAGGCCCGTGGCCGTCGCTGGCACGTCGAGTTCCTCAGCGCGCTCGAACGGCACTGGGCGACGATGATGCTCTGGCGGTTGTGAGGACCTGCCCCGCCGAGGCTCCGCCGGGGGTCGTTCAGCCCGCGGCGCGGGCCGCCGCGTTGGCGAGCTGGTCGACGATCTCGTTGTACGTGTCTCCGGCGTGGCCCTTGACCCACTCGAGCTCGGTGCGGCCGGTGCGGGCGTCGATGAGCGCGATGATCGTCTGGACGATCTCGAGGTTCTCGGGGACCTTGCCGTCGGCCTTCTTCCACCCGCGTCGCTGCCACCCGCGCCCCCACGTGGTGGCGATGTTGATGACGTACTGGGAGTCGGCGCGGACCAGCAGGTCACCGTCCGGGCCGGCGTGCTCGAGGGCGTAGCGCAGGGCGAGGAGCTCACCGATGTTGTTCGTGCCGTGGCCGAGGCCGCCGGCACCGGTCTCCCCGGTGCGCTGGTTGACCCAGGCCCACCCGGTGGGGCCGGGGTTGCGGATGGCCGAGCCGTCGGTGGCGTAGACGTGGTCGAAGGCGGAGTAGTCCTTGGTGGCCGGCGGGGCTGTCGCTGCAGTCTCCTTGGGGCCGCCGAGGAGGGTGAGGACCTCCGAGGTGGACCAGACGTAGAACTCCGTGCCGTCACGCATGGTCGTCTTCTTCGCCAGGCCCTGGGACACGGCTGACTCGGTGGCCGTCGAGCCGGACTTCAGCCCGAGCTCGGTGAGCCTGGTCCCCACCTGCCGGGCGTCGAGCCCGACCTGCTTGCCCAGCTGTGTCTGTGTCGACCATGCGGCCACGGATGAGTCCCTTCGGTTGGCGGCCCCCTATCCTCCCTCACCCGCGCTCATCAGCTGGATGTCGAAGATCGGCGTGGTCGCCTCGTCGAGGGCGGGAGTGGTGGGGAGACGACGGACGGCGGGGTCGGGGTGCGTGGACTCCGCGTCCACGACCGCGCTCTCCAGGTCCGGGGAGACCCACACCGTGGTGCCCCACTCCATGACGGCGCCGTCCGTCATCGCGACGATCTTGACGTCGACGGGCACCGGCTCCGTCGCTTCGTCATGCTCCTCGCCCAGCACGGGGGCCAGCACCGAGTAGTCCGGCACGATCTGGTAGGCACCCGAGGAGTCCGTCCGGGTGGAGCCGATCGGGGTGAGCGAGAACTCCTCGCCGACCGCCACCTCCTCCATCGCGGAGTCCGTCGGCCAGGCGTAGGCGCCCACCGTCGCACCGGGCACGGGGTGACCGTCCTCGCCGGTGATGACGCCGGCGGCGAGGACCGCCGTCGCGTCGACAGCCGGGTGGTCGCCGGGGAGCGTGAGGGCGGGGGCACTCGGCACCGGTCCGGCTGCCGGCGCGGTGGCCGTCCCGCAGGACGCGACGACCGCCATGGACGCCAACGCCACAGCGAGCGGCGGCAGCGCACTGACGATGCGACGCCTCATAGGGGACCCCCGGGTGCGGCCGGGGCCGAACGTCGGTGTTCGTGATGACCCGGAAGCTTGCCCCGAAGGTAGCGGCGACACCTGCCGCGTCACAATGCGACGAAAGGGGGAACGGGGCGGCTCGGCGATGCCGAGCGTGCCCCTCGGAGCCGCCTGTCGGAATCGAACCGACGACCGTCCGCTTACAAGGCGGGTGCTCTACCAGCTGAGCTAAGGCGGCGCGGGCTGGGACCCGTCCACAGGGGACGAGGACCTGCCCACCGGGGCGGGGCCGCGTGGCCCCGCCCCGAGAAGTTTGCCAGACGTGGCGGCCGGGTCAGGCTGCGGCGTCGGTGACGGCCTGGGCGAGGGCACCCGGCTGCTGCCACCCGGTGAAGGGCTCACCGTCGATGAGGACGGTCGGCGTGCCGCCGATCTCGTCGCGGCGCGCCTGCTCGGTGGCGCCCTGGACCCAGTCGCTGTAGCGGACGTCGTCGAAGGTCTCGATGACCTCCTCCGGCACGCCCACCTCGCGGGCGGCGTCGGCGATCTGCTCGTTGCTCAGCGGAGTGGCGCCGCCCTCGGGCTGAGCGGCGAAGAGCTGGCCGTTGAACTCCCCGAAGTGCTCGGGTGACTGGGTGGCGACCTCGGCGAGGGCGCTGGCACCGCGGACGTTGAAGTCCGAGCCGCTGATGTAGGCGATCGGGTGGTAGTTCACCGTGGCCTCGCCGTTGGCGGCGAGCTCCTCGAGGACGCCCGCGTTGAGGTTCTCGAAGGTCCAGCAGTGGGTGCACAGGTAGTCGAGGTAGACGTCGACGACGGGCGCGCCCTCGCTCACCGAGCCGACGCCGTCGGCACCGAGCTGGATGGCGCCGCTCTCGATGGCGCCCGCGGGCTGGGAGTCGACGCCCTCGAGCGGGTCGGCGTTCCGGGAGTTGACGATGGCGAAGAGCGCGGCGGCGACGATCGCGATGAAGACGACGACTCCGGCGATGACGAGGACGCGGTTGCGCTTCTCGCGGCGCTGCTGGGCCTCGCGCAGCTTGCGGGCCTGCTCGCGCGCGGCGTCGCGGCGCTCCTGCTGCTTGTTCACCTTGGCGTTGGACATGGGATCTCCTGGTGTGGGGTGGGCGCGCTGCGCCCATGGGTCTGGCGGTCCGCCGTGCGGCCGGCGCGCTCGTTCCCGCGGCGGGAGGGGGAGCTCAGGCCGGCAGGGCGGCCGGCGGTCCGCGCAGCAGCGGGACGGCCGCGGGCGTGCGCCACGTGGGCACCGCGAAGGTCCCGACGGCGGCACCCAGGCGGGTGGGCACGACGATCGGCCGCAGGGCCGGCTGCCGGCGCCACGGGGTCAGTCGGGCGAGCCGCGCCAGCGAGCGCCGCACGACGGCGCCCACTCCCCAGCTGCCGGCGAGCACGCCGGCGTGGAGGAGCAGCATCGGCACGGTGAGCAGGACGACGGCGGTGAGCACCTGCTCGCTCTCCCCACCCAGCGCGACGCCCGTCGTCGGGCACTCCGCTGCGGGTCGCAGGAGGGCGAGGTTGACGCCTACGTGCGCGATGCCACCGGGCACGCTCACGCAGCGGGTGACGTGCACCGTGCCGCTGAGCAGCGCCGCGAGCGCAGGCAGCAGCGCGGCCACGGCCATGAGGAGGCCGGGTCGCGCGAGCGGGCGGGTGCGGGGCACCGGGTCAGCGTACGTGTCGCGCCCGCCCCGTGGCGATCATCACGGTGACGATCTCAGGGGCCGGCCTCACGCCGGCTCGGGCAGCGGCGACCAGACCGGCTGCGGCGCGCTGCCGGAGAGCACCAGCCCGGCGAGCACGACGGCGGTCGCGAGCGCCACGAGGACGAGCGCGAGGCGCGCCTGCCGGGGCAGCCCGCCGAGCACCACGCGAGCACCCTCGCGGGCGGACGCCGACGGCGGCGCCGTCCACGCCAGCGCGAGCCCGGCCGCCGCCGCGGCCCACAGGAGAACGGCGGCGGCCTCGTCGCCCGACCCGCTCATCTCGCGCACCACCCACCACCCCCCACCCGCGACGACGACGGCGAGCAGCAGTCCCGGCAGCGCCGCACCGGCCGCCCACAGCAGGTGGACGGGCGCGCCGACCCACGCACGTGCGGCGTCCGAGCGGCGCAGGCCCCGGCGGATCCGGACGGCGCGCAGACGCTGGTTGCCGCGTCCCACCGCACCGAGGATGACGACGAGCGCGGCCACCCCGATCAGCCAGGACCCGGGGGCCAGCACGGCGAGGGCGCTCAGGCCAAGACCGAGGGCCGCCACCGCCCCGCGACGGGGGCGCGGTGGCCGGACCCACTCGGGGGCCTCGAGCGGCGCGGCGCCGCCCCACCCCGGTGCGGGCTGCAGCGGGGCGGACGGTACCGGGAGTGGCTGCTCGTAGGCGGGCGCCGCCTGCCACGGCTGGGTGCCCTGCCACGCGTCGGTGGGCGCGGCCTCCCACGCCGCGGCCGGTGCGGCCCGCCACGGCTCGGCCGGTGCGGCCCGCCACGGCTCGGCCGGTGCGGCCCGCCACGGCTCGGCCGGCGCCGCCTGCCCCGGCCGGTCGGTGACCGGCGGGAGCACCCGGGTCTCCGGTGCCGGTGGCGCGGGCAGCACGGAGGTCCGCGGCACCGTGGCGGGCTCCGGCGCACCGAGCAGCGCCTGCAGGGCCGGCCGGTGCCAGTCGCCGTCGAGGGCGGCGAGCACCTCCTCCGGCGGGAGGCGGCGGGCGGGATCGGGCTCGAGCGCGGCCGCCAGCACCACCGCCAGGTCGGCGGGCAGGCCCTCCGTGTCGACGAGCCCGGTGCTCACGCGGCCCAGCACCGCCTGGATCGTCCCGCGACCGAACGGCGGGCGGCCCGTGGCCGCGAAGGTGAGGACGGCGGCCCACGCCCACCAGTCGCCGTCGGCGCCGGGGTCGGCGCCGGCGAGCACCTCCGGGTCGAGGTAGCCCGGCGTGCCGGTGACCATCCCGGTCTGGGTGAGGCGCACGTCGTCGGCCACCTGGGCGATGCCGAAGTCGATGATGACGGGGCCGTCGGCGGCGAGCATGACGTTGCCGGGCTTGAGGTCGCGGTGGGTGACGCCGGCGGCGTGGATGGAGCGCAGCCCGGCCGCGAGCCCGTGGGCGAGGCCGCCGAGCTCCTCGGCGTCGAGCGGTCCGTGCTCGCGGACGTCGTCCTCGAGGGTGGGGCCGTCGACGAGCTCGGTGACGACGAACGCGGTGACGCCGTCGACCTCCGCGTCCAGCACCCGGGCCACGCCCTGCCCGCGGACGCGGTGGAGGAGCTCGACCTCCCGGCGCAGCCGGTCCCGGGCCGCGGGGTCGGCCGCGATGGACTCGTGGAGAACCTTGACCGCGACCCGGTTGCCGTCGGCGTCGAGCGCCTCGTGCACCGAGCCCATCCCGCCGGCGCCGATGCGCCGCACGAGGTGGTAGCCGTCGATCCCCTGCATGACGACAACCTACCCAGCCCACCGGCCGGCCCCGTCGTCCCCATGCCGCCGTGGGCGGCCCCGGGTAGCCTCGGCAAAAGGATTCCCAAGGAGGACTGAACACCTGATGCCTGCCGGTGAGCACTCGATCGTCGTCGTCGCCAACCGCCTTCCCGTCGACATCACCACGGGTCCCGACGGCTCCGTCGACTGGACGCGCTCCCCCGGTGGCCTCGTCACCGCGCTCGCGCCGGTCATGCGGCAGCACGAGGGAGCCTGGGTGGGCTGGGCGGGCAGCGCCGACCTCTCCCTCGACCCCTTCGACGCCGACGGCATCCGCGTGTGGCCCGTCGCGCTGAGCGAGCAGGAGATCGCCGACTACTACGAGGGCTTCTCCAACGGCACCCTGTGGCCGCTCTACCACGACGTCATCGTGCCGCCGGAGTACCACCGCAAGTGGTGGAACGCCTACGTCGCCGTCAACCGCCGCTTCGCGGCCGCCGCGGCCGAGGCCGTGGCTGAGGGCGGCACCGTGTGGGTCCACGACTACCAGCTCCAGCTCGTGCCCTCCGTGCTGCGGATGCTGCGGCCCGACGTCCGCATCGGCTTCTTCAACCACATCCCCTTCCCGCCGGTCGAGATCTTCGGCCAGCTCCCCTGGCGGCGGCAGGTCGTCGAGGGGCTCCTCGGCGCCGACCTCATCGGCTTCCAGCGCTCCTCGGACGCCTCGAACTTCATGCGCGCGGTGCGGCGCCTCACGCCGCTCACCACGAAGGGCCGGACCGTCACGGTCGGCGCCCGGTGGTCGCGGCCCGAGCGCCAGGTGCGCGCCGGCGCGTTCCCCATCTCCATCGACACCGCCTCCTTCGACGAGCTCGCCCAGAGCGAGCCGGTGCAGCAGCGCGCCGTGGAGATCCGGAAGGAGCTCGGCAGCCCCGACGTCCTCCTCCTCGGTGTGGACCGCCTCGACTACACCAAGGGCATCCGTCACCGGCTCAAGGCCTTCGGCGAGCTCCTCGCCGACGGTCGCGTGACGCCGCCGGAGACGACGCTCGTCCAGATCGCCAGCCCCTCCCGCGAGCGCGTGGACCAGTACCGGCAGCTGCGCGACGAGATCGAGGTGACGGTCGGGCGCATCAACGGCGACTACGGCGTCCTCGGCAAGCCCGCCGTCCACTACATGCACCACTCCTACCCCGCCGAGGAGATGGCCGCCCTCTACCTCGCGGCCGACGTCATGCTCGTCACCTCCCTGCGGGACGGCATGAACCTCGTCGCCAAGGAGTACATCGCCGCCCGCCGCGACCTCGGCGGCGTCCTCGTGCTCAGCGAGTTCACCGGCGCCGCCGACGAGCTCGGTCAGGCGCTGCTCATCAACCCGCACGACGTCGACGGCACCAAGACCGCGATCATGCGGGCCATCGGCATGGAGCCGCGGGAACGACGACGCCGGATGCGCGCCCTGCGCCGCCGGGTCGTCGAGCACGACGTCCAGCGCTGGGCCGAGGACTTCCTCAGCGCCCTGTCCACCGGAAGGAGCGAGGCATGAGCGAGAACCACGACCCGGGCGTCCCCGGCCCGGGGGTCGACGTCCCCCTGTTCGTCCAGCACGTCGAGGAGATCCTCGACCAGGCGCTGCGGGGGCTCGCCGCCCAGCCCTCCATCCTCGTCGCGCTCGACTTCGACGGCGTGCTCGCGCCCCTCGTCGACGACCCCACCGAGTCGCGGATCGTGCCGGCCGCCGTCGAGGCGCTCGCCCGGCTCGACGCGCTGCCCGGCGTCCACGTCGCGCTCATCTCCGGGCGCGAGGCCACCTCGCTCGTCTCCCTCGCCGAGGTCCCCGTCGGCACGCGCATCGTCGGCAGCCACGGCGCCCAGCGCGGGCACGTGGGCCTGTCCCCCAGCCAGCTGCCCGAGCTCGTCACCGAGCCGCTCGCGCTCAGCGACGAGCAGGCCTCGCTCCGCGCCGAGGTCCTCCGCGAGGCCACCGACCTCGCCGGCCGCTACGAGGGCGCCTGGGTCGAGACCAAGCCGGCCTCCGTCGTCGTGCACTCGCGACGGTGCAGCCCCGAGGACGCCGCCGCCCTCGCCGACGCCGTCCTCGCCGGGCCGGCCACCCGCCCCGGGCTGCGCGTGCAGGAGGGCAAGTCCGTCGTCGAGATGGCGGTGGTCGACACGACCAAGGGCGACGCCGTCGCCGAGCTCCGCGCCGACGTCGCCCCCCACGCGGTGCTCTTCGCCGGTGACGACGTCACCGACGAGGACGCCTTCGCCGTCCTCGAGCCGCACGACGTCGGCATCAAGGTGGGCGACGGACCGACCACGGCCGGCTACCGGGTGGCCGACCCGGACGAGATGGCCGCCGTCCTCCTGCGACTCCTGGAGCTGCGCGAGACCGTGTGACGCGCAGCACACCGGGACCTGTGGCCGTGCCGCCCGACACCCCTCCTGTGTCACACTGGCCCCAGCCCAGCCACGGTGGTCCCCGACCTCCGCGGACGGGCCAGTGTCAAGGCAGACACCTGGCACTCTTCACAACGGATCGTCCGGCACGTACCTGCCGGTGAAGGGATGTACACCACCATGGCATCAGTCACGTATGACAACGCCACTCGCGTCTACCCGGGCACGGAGCGCCCGGCCGTCGACGCACTCAACCTCGAGATCGCCGACGGCGAGTTCCTCGTGCTCGTCGGCCCCTCCGGCTGCGGCAAGTCGACCTCGCTGCGCATGCTGGCGGGCCTCGAGGACGTCAACTCCGGCCGGATCCTCATCGGTGACCGCGACGTCACCGACGTCCAGCCCAAGGACCGCGACATCGCGATGGTCTTCCAGAACTACGCGCTGTACCCGCACATGTCCGTGGCCGACAACATGGGCTTCGCGCTGAAGATCGCCGGCAAGCCGAAGGCCGAGATCCGCCAGCGCGTCGAGGAGGCTGCCAAGATCCTCGACCTGTCCGAGTACCTCGACCGCAAGCCCAAGGCCCTGTCCGGTGGTCAGCGTCAGCGTGTGGCCATGGGCCGCGCGATCGTCCGCCAGCCGCAGGTGTTCCTCATGGACGAGCCGCTGTCGAACCTCGACGCCAAGCTCCGCGTGCAGACCCGCACGCAGATCGCCTCGCTGCAGCGCCGCCTGGGCGTCACCACGGTCTACGTCACCCACGACCAGACCGAGGCCCTCACCATGGGTGACCGCATCGCGGTGCTCAAGGACGGCGTCCTCCAGCAGGTCGGCACCCCGCGCGACATGTACGACCGTCCCGCGAACGTCTTCGTCGCCGGCTTCATCGGCTCCCCCGCGATGAACCTCGGCACCTTCCGCATCGAGGACGGCGCCGCCGTGCTCGGTGACGTCCGGATGCCGCTGAGCCGCGAGACCATCAGCGCGCTCGGCAGCGACGAGAAGGGCGAGATCGTCGTCGGCTTCCGTCCCGAGTCCCTGGACCGCGTGTCCGCGGGCACCGAGGGCGCGATCCCGGTGACCGTCGACCTCGTCGAGGAGCTCGGCTCGGACGCCTTCGTCTACGGCCGCCTCGCCGGCTCGCAGGAGCTCGCGTCGCACATCACCTCGGGCGCGGGCGACTCGCAGATCATCGTGCGCATCGACCCGCGTGACGTGCCGATGAAGGGCGACACGATCCACGCCCGCATCCGCGTGGGCGAGCAGCACAACTTCGCCGTGTCCACCGGCGAGCGTCTGCCCGGCTGACGCACCAGCGCATCACAGGGGCGGACCCGATACGGTCGGGTTCGCCCCTGTGGCACGTCACGAGGAGTCGGAGCTGATGGCACAGTCCCTGGAGATCACCGCTGCGCGGCTGGACCCTGCCCTCCTCGACCTGCCGTGGGAGGTCGCGCTCGAGGAGTGGCCGGACTCGGTCCTCGCCGCGCTCCCCCGCGGCATCTCGCGCCACGTCGTGCGTTTCGTGCGGCTCTCCGGGCGGGTCATCGCCGTCAAGGAGATCGGCGAGACCGTCGCGTTCCACGAGTACGAGATGCTCCGCAACCTCAACCGGCTCGACGCGCCGTCGGTGCAGCCCCTCGCCGTCATCACCGGCCGGGCCACGCCGCAGGGCGAGCCGCTGGACTCCGTGCTCGTCACCGAGCACCTCCAGTTCTCCCTGCCCTACCGCGCACTGTTCTCCCAGTACCTGCGCCCGGACACGGCCACGCGCCTCATCGACGCCGCGGCCGTGCTCCTCGTCCGCCTGCACCTCCTGGGGTTCTACTGGGGCGACGTCTCGCTGTCCAACACCCTCTTCCGCCGCGACGCCGGCGCCTTCGCGGCCTACCTCGTGGACGCGGAGACCGGGGAGTTCCAGCCCGAGCTCACCATCGGCCAGCGCGAGTACGACCTCGACATCGCCCGGACGAACATCATCGGCGAGCTCATGGACCTCCAGGCCGGCGAGATCCTCGACGAGGACGTCGACACGATCTCGGTCGGCAACCGCATCGTCGAGCGGTACACCGCCCTGTGGCGCGAGCTCACCGACTCCGAGTCCTTCGACACCGGCGAGCGCTGGCGGGTGGCCGCCCGCATCGACCGCCTCAACGAGCTCGGCTACGACGTCGGTGAGCTGACGATGACGACCGACGTCGACGGGACGAGCGTCCAGATCCAGCCGAAGGTGGTCGACGCCGGCCACCACCACCGCCGGATGATGCGCCTCACGGGCCTGGACGTCCAGGAGAACCAGGCGCGGCGGATGCTCAACGACCTCGACGCCTACCGCGCCGCGACCGACCGCCAGGGCGAGGACGAGGAGTTCGTCGCGCACGACTGGCTCGCCAAGGTCTTCGAGCCCACCGTGCGCGCGATCCCCCGCGAGCTGCGCGGGAAGCTCGAGCCGGCGGAGATCTTCCACGAGGTGCTCGAGCACCGCTGGTTCATCTCCGAGCAGCAGCGCCGCGACGTGCCGCTGCCCGAGGCCGTGCGGTCCTACGTCGACGAGGTCCTGCGCCACCGCCCCGACGAGCGCTCCTTCCTCGGCGTCGACGCCCCCCGCCTCGAGGACCTCTAGCCGCTCCCGCCGGCGTCCGGCGTCACCGTCCCTGACCATCCCCCGTCGCTGTTCTGCGCACAGGTTCGCGACACACGGGCGACACGCCGGGACACCTGACGCATAAAGGCGCTTCTGGCGACCTGTGCGCAGATCAGCGACCGTGCACCGGTCTCACGACCCGCCGAGCAGCCCCTTCACAGCCGAGACGATCACGCGGGGGTCCTGCATGATCTCCTCCCACGTGAAGCGCAGGACGAGGTAGCCCCTCTCGAGCAGCGCGCGGTCGCGCCGCCGGTCCTCCCGGTACTCCGCCCGGCCGGAGTGGTAGGCGAAGCCGTCACACTCCACGACGATGCGGCCCTCGACCACCAGGTCGACCTCGCCGACTCCGTCGATCTTCACGCCCGCCGACACGATCAGGCCGGCGTCCTCGAGCGCCAGCCGCGCGCGCGTCTCGATGACCGATCGGCTGCGCGGACTGCAACGCTCCAGGGTGGCGAGTGCGGCCGGACTGCCCCTCCCGGTCAGCGTGCGGCGGACCGCCTCCGGTGCCACCAGGCCCTTTCGCAGGGCGGCGTCCAGGACGACGGCCGCTTCCTCCGTCGGCCGGCACCGCAGCACCCGGGCGAGCGCGTCGGCCAGCGGAGCGAGGGGGAGGCCGACAGGCAGCGGAGCGGTCCAGCTGCCCTCCCCGTGAACGCGCACGGCCATGTCGATCGACCGTCTCCCGCGCCTCCGGGGGAGCGCGATGTGCGGGCGGTCGGGGGTGACGAGAAGGGGCAGGTCGAAGAACTCGGCGATACTCACGCAGGTGATCGCCGCGCCCATGCGGCGGGCGACGACGACGGACTCCTGGGCGTCAGCGAGGGCGAGCCACCCTGCCCCCAGGTCGCGGACCTGTCCCGCGGCGACCGCCGCCGTCACCGCGCGCCGCTCCGCCGTCGTCCGGGCGATCTGGGTGCGCGTGCCGACGCCGCCGTACGTCCACAGCCTGTTGACCGCATCCATCGGCCGAGCGTCGCCGACCGCGAGTACCCCGCCGTCGCCAGCTGCACGGAACGGTGGACGGGACACCCACGCGCGGGAGCTGTGCAGCAACCGAGGTCGCCGCGATGTCGCCGATCTGCGCACAGGTTCCTCGAGGCACCTCGTACGCGCCACCTGTCCCGGCGTGTCGCGCCCGTGTCGCCAACCTGTGCGCAGCATCGCTGCAGTCGGCGGCACGGGCCCCGCCCAGCAGCGGCCGCCCGTGCCGCAGCGGCGGCGCTCAGCGGGTGGCGCGGATGCGGGCAATCTCGTAGAGGCTGATGCCCGTCGCCACGGCGGCGTTGAGGGACTCCACGCTCGAGGAGATCTCGATGCCGGCGATCGCGTCGCAGGTCTCGCGCACGAGCCGCGACAGGCCCTTGCCCTCGGAGCCGACGACGACGACGAGCGGCTCGGTGGCGAGCTCGAGCTCGGCCACCGTCGTGGGCGCCTCGCCGTCGAGCCCGACGACGAAGCAGCCGGCCTTCTTGTAGTCCTGCAGCGCCCGCACGAGGTTCGTCGCCCGGGCCACCGGCACGCGGGCGGCGGCACCGGCCGACACCCGCCAGACCGTGGCGGTGACGCCGGCGGAGCGGCGCTCCGGGACTAGGACACCGTCCACCCCGAAGGCACCGGCGGAGCGGAGCACCGCCCCGAGGTTGTGCGGGTCGGTCACGCCGTCGAGGGCGACGATGAGCGGCGCGCTGCCCGGGAAGCGCCCGAGGAGGTCGGAGGGGTCGGCGTACTCGTAGGGCGGCACCTGGATGGCGATGCCCTGGTGGTTGCCGCCGTCGGTGAGCTTGTCGAGGTCGCTCTTGCTCGCCTCGAGGAGCGGGGTGTTGCGAGCCGTGACGGTGCGCAGCACCTCGCCGAGACGCTCGTCGGAGTCGACGCGGGCCGCGAGGTAGACGTGGTCGATCGGGATACCGGCCCGCACGGCCTCGAGGACCGCGTTCCGGCCGGCCACGAGCTCGCGTCCGGTGCTCGACCGGGCCGCCGCCGGCTTACGTGCCGGGGCGCCACGGCCCTCCCGCTTCTCGGCAGCCGCCTTGCGCGCTGCCGCCGGGTGGTAGGGCCGCTCGGCGGCCTTGGGCGTGGGGCCGCGCCCCTCGAGCGCCCGGCGGCCCTTGCCGCCGCTGCCGACCGTCGCCCCCTTCTTCGATCCAGCCTTGCGTACTGCGCCTCGGCGCTTGGAGTTCCCGGCCATCAACGGCCTCCTCTCGTCCCCAGCTGCCATCTGGCACCGTCGGGTGAATCCTCAATGATGATGCCCGCCGCCTGGAGCTGGTCGCGCAGCGCGTCGGCGCGGGCCCAGTCCTTGGCCTTGCGGGCGTCCGCGCGCTCGGCGAGCACGACGGGCATGAGCACGTCCAGCGCCTCACGGGCGGCGTCGTCGGAACCTGCCGCGGTGGCCCACGGCGCGGCGAGCGGGTCGAGCCCGAGCACGTCGAGCATCGAGCGCACCTGCAGCTGGGCCTGCCACACGACGCTGTCCTCGCCCGCGGCGAGGGCGTTGTTGCCGGTCCGCACCTGCTCGTGGACGGCGGCGAGCGCGGCGGACACGTTGAGGTCGTCGTCCATCGCGGCGACGAAGGCGGGCGGCAGCGCGGAGATCGGCCGGCCCGTCACCTCCTCGGCGGGCACCTGCCCCACGCGCTCGACGGCCCGGGTGACGAAGCCGCTGAGGCGCTCCCAGGTGCTCGTCGCCTCGGCGAGGGAGTCGTCGGAGAACTCCACCGTCGAGCGGTAGTGGACGGTCCCGAGCGCGAAGCGCAGCACGACCGCGGGCACCCGCTCGAGCACGGCGGACACGACGAGGGAGTTGCCCAGCGACTTGCTCATCTTCTCGCCACCGACGGTCACCCAGGCGTTGTGCATCCAGAGCTGGGCGAAGTCGTAGCCGGCGGCGCGGGACTGGGCCACCTCGTTCTCGTGGTGCGGGAAGCGCAGGTCGATGCCGCCGCCGTGGATGTCGAAGCTCTCCCCGAGGTAGCGGTGGGCCATGGCCGAGCACTCGAGGTGCCAGCCGGGCCGTCCGCGCCCGTAGGGGGTGTCCCAGGCGGCGGAGGCGGGCTCGCCGTCCTTGGGCGTCTTCCACAGGGCGAAGTCGCGGGCGTCGCGCTTGTCGCCCGCCTCCTCCTCGTCGAGGGTCGACATGTTCTCGAGCAGCTGGCGGGTGAGCCCGCCGTACTCGGAGAAGGAGCGGACGTCGAAGTAGACGTTGGCCCCCTCGCCCCGGTAGGCGTGCCCGCGCTCGACGAGCCGGTCGATGAGGGCCACCATCTCGGTCACGTGACCGGTCGCGCGGGGCTCGTAGGTGGGCCGCCCGACCCCGACGGCGTCGTAGGCGGCGGTGAACTCCTGCTCGAAGCGGTAGGCCCAGGCCCACCAGGGCACGCCGGCCTCGGCGGACTTGATGAGGATCTTGTCGTCGATGTCGGTGACGTTGCGGACGAGGGTGACCTCCAGCCCCCGACGGCGCAGCCACCGGGCGAGCACGTCGAAGGCGATCGCCGAGCGCAGGTGACCCACGTGAGGCGCCCCCTGGACGGTGGCGCCACAGAGGTAGATGCTCACCTGTCCGGGGACGAGGGGCACCAGCTCGCGGTCCGACCGGGTGGCGGAGTCATGTAGTCGCAGGCTCACGTGCCCCAGGCTACCGGCGCAGGGCCGGGATGCCGCGGTGCCGGACGTCACCCCGAGGACGCTAACGTTCGTCACGTGACCACAGCGCCCGTGACTCCAGGCCCGACGCAGCGCCGCCGGGCCTTCGGCTGGCCCGTCTACGCCTGGAGCCTGTGGGACTGGGGGTCGGCGGCCTTCAACGCCGTCATCACCACCTTCGTCTTCACCGTGTACATCACCAACGCCGAGCTCTTCGGCCCGGGCGCCTCCCAGAAGCTGGGCTGGGCGCTGGCCGGCGCGGGCGCGCTGATCGCCGTCTGCGCACCCGTCGCCGGGCTGCGCTCGGACCGTTCGGGACGGCGGACCTTCTGGCTCGCCGTCAACACGATGGTCGTCGTCGTCATCTCCGCGTCGTTGTTCTTCGTCGCGCCGGGCCCGAGCAACCTGTGGCTGGGCCTGGTCCTGCTGGCGGTCGGCAACGTCTTCTTCGAGCTCGCCTCGGTGAACTACTACGCGATGCTCAACGACATCTCCACGCCGCGGACGATCGGCCGGATCTCCGGCCTGGGCTGGGGCCTGGGGTACATCGGCGGGATCGTCCTCCTCCTCATCGTCTACTTCGGCCTCATCAGCCCGGACGTCGGCCTCTTCGGAATCACCTCGGAGAACGGCATGGACGTGCGCGTGGCGATGCTCATCTGCGCCGGCTGGACGCTCCTGTTCTCCCTGCCGGTGCTCCTCACCATCCGCGACGACCGCTCCGCCCGCGAGCGGCTGCCCCGGCTCGGCGTCGTCGGCTCCTACCGCCTGCTCTTCCGCTCCGTGCGGAACGTGTGGCGCCAGGACCACCACACCGTCTTCTTCCTCGGCGCCAGCGCGGTCTTCCGGGACGGCCTGGCCGGGGTCTTCACCTTCGGCGGCATCGTCGCGTCGACGGTCTTCGGCTTCGAGGCCGGTGAGGTCATCATCTTCGGCGTCGCCGCGAACCTCGTCGCGGGCGTCGCGACGATCGCCTTCGGGGCGCTGGACGACATCCTGGGTCCCAAGCGGGTCATCGTCGGCTCACTCGTCGCCATGATCCTCGCGGGGATCGGCGTCTTCGCTCTCCACGAGCACGGCGCCGTCGTCTTCTGGTGCCTCGGGCTGGTCCTGTGCGTCTTCGTCGGCCCGGCCCAGTCGGCCTCGCGCACCTTCCTCGCCCGCCTCATCCCCAAGGGCAAGGAGGGCGAGCTCTTCGGCCTGTACGCCACCACCGGCCGGGCGGTGAGCTTCCTGGCGCCCATGTGCTTCGCGCTCGCGATCAGCATCGGTGCCGCCGTCACCGGGCAGAGCGTCGCCGACTCCGAGTACTGGGGCATCCTCGGCGTCGCCGCGGTGCTCACCGTCGGCCTGCTCCTCCTGCTGCCGGTGCGCGTCAAGGTGCGCAGCGAGAGCGCCCTGCACGAGCCGCCCCCGGCCTGAGCCTCGCTACCCTGACGACCATGCTGCCGCGCACCGGGATCGGGACCGACGTCCACGCCTTCGCCCCGGAGGGCAGCGACCGTCCGCTCCACGTCGCCTGCCTCGAGTGGCCGGGCGAGGTGGGTCTGGAGGGACACTCCGACGGCGACGTCGCCGCGCACGCGGTCTGCGACGCGCTCCTGTCCGCGGCCGGCCTGGGCGACCTCGGCTCCCGCTTCGGCACCTCCGACCCCCGCTGGGCCGGGGCGTCCGGCGCCGAGTTCCTCTCCGCCACCGCGGCCCTCGTCCGCGAGGCCGGATTCGAGATCGGCAACGTCGCCGTCCAGGTCGTGGGGAACCGCCCGCGGATCGGTCGCCGGCGCGAGGAGGCGGCTGAGGCGATGTCTCGCGCCCTCGGGGCGCCCGTGAGCCTGTCGGCGACGACGACGGACGGGCTCGGCTTCACCGGCCGCGGCGAGGGGCTGCTCGCCGTCGCCACCGCGCTCGTCGCCCGCTGACGGGGCGACGGCGGACGGAAGGTTCCGCTCACCGGGCGGGCATCCCGGCCCCGGGTGTGCCGGCGGTCACTAGCATGGCGGGCACCCATCCAGTGAAAGGCCTGACATGAGCGAGTCGTCCACCGGGGGCCCCTCCTCCGGCGAGTTCCCCCCGCCGCCGGGCTCCACCCCGCCGCCCCCGCCGCCGCCCGGGCAGGCAGGCCAGCCTGGCCAGCAGCCGCCCGCCGGCCAGGGTCCGTACGGCCAGCAGCCGCCCTACGGTCAGCAGCCGCCCGCCGGCCAGGGTCCCTACGGCCAACAGGGCTCCTACGGCCAGCAGTCCCCGTACGGCCAGCAGCCCCCCGCCGGACAGGCACCGTACGGCCAGCAGCAGTACGGCCAGCAGCAGCCCTACTACGCCCCGCCCGCTCCGGGCTTCTCCCGGGCCGGCCAGCCCGCGGAGCTCGGCTCCCGCTTCCTCGCGCGGCTCGTCGACTTCATCCTCATCGGCATCGTCAACGGGATCATCGGCTGGATCCTGGGCGCGTCGGCCTACACCAGCATCCTCACCACCGGCCGGGTCGACTACGGCACGCTGGCGCTCGTCACCGTCGTCACCACGGCGATCACCGTCGCCTACTTCGTGCTCCTCGAGTCCAGCCGCGGGCAGACGCTCGGCAAGATGCTGCTCAGGATCAGGACCGTCGGCGCAGGTGGGGGCAACCCCACGACGGCGGAGGCCCTGAAGCGCAACGCGTGGACGGCCATCGGCATCCTCGGCGTCGTCCCGATGCTGGGCTGGATCGGGAACCTGCTGTCCCTGGCCGCCGTCATCGCGATCATGGTGACGATCAGTGGCAACACCGCCACCCGTCAGGGCTGGCACGACAACTTCGCCGGCGGCACCCGGGTCGTCAGGACCGACTGAGCAGCCGCTCCGCCAGCTCGAGGTCGGCGGGCGTCGTGATCTTCAGCGCCGCCGCCTCGCCCGGCACGAGGAGGACCTCCTCACCGAGCGACTCCACGAGACCCGCGTCGTCCGAGACGGCGCGGGTCTCGTCGTCGGCGCGCTCGGCACCGAGGCGGTGCGCCCGCTCGAGGAGCTCGCGGCTGAAGCCCTGCGGCGTCTGCACGGCCCGCAGGGTGGACCGCTCGGGTGTCTCGACGACGCGGGCGCCGCCGCCCGGCAGGTCCACCACGCGCTTGACCGTGTCGGTCACCGGGACGCCGGGCACGACGGCGCCGTGCCCGGCCTCCAGCGCCGCGACGACGCGGCGCACGAGCTCGGGGCCCGCGAGGCAGCGGGCGGCGTCGTGGACGAGGACGGCCTCGCACCCGGGGGCGACGTCGTCGAGCGCGGCGAGGCCGGCGGCGACGGAGGCCTGCCGGGTGGCGCCACCGACGACCACGCGGACGGGGACGTCGCTGCCCGGGACGCGACCACCCGGGAACAGCGCGGCCACCTCCTCGAGGTGGCCGTCAGGTGCGGTGACGACGACGGCGTCGACCACACCGGAGGCCGCCAGCCCACGCGCCGCGTGGACGAGGAGCGGGGTCCCGGCGAGCGGGACGAGCGCCTTGGGCAGGGCGTGCCCCAGGCGCGTCCCGGAGCCGGCAGCCGTGAGGACCGCGGCGCAGAGCACGTGGGTCAGGAGGCGAGGACGTCGTCGAGCATGGCCTCCGCCTTGTCCTCCTCGGTGCGCTCGGCGAGAGCGAGCTCGGAGACGAGGATCTGGCGGGCCTTGGCGAGCATGCGCTTCTCCCCGGCCGACAGGCCGCGGTCCTGGTCGCGGCGGGACAGGTCCCGCACGACCTCGGCGACCTTGATGACGTCACCGGAGGCGATCTTCTCGACGTTCGCCTTGTAGCGGCGCGACCAGTTCGTCGGCTCCTCGGTGTACGGCGCGCGCAGCACCTCGAAGACCTTCTCCAGGCCCTCCTTGCCCACGACGTCACGCACCCCGACGAGGTCGACGTTGTCCGCGGGCACCTCGATGGTGAGGTCGCCCTGGGCCACGCGGAGCTTGAGGTAGAGCTTCTCCTCGCCCCTGATGACCTTCTTCGAGATCGCCTCGATCAGGGCGGCTCCGTGGTGGGGATAAACGACGGTCTCACCGACGGTGAAGGTCATAGTGGTCATGCTCCTTGGTCGCGAGGAGTACCTATTCTAGCACGCGGAAATGGCGCGATTCCGCGGGTTTGCGCGGACTCTGCGCCGGCGCAGGCCGGTCCGCGCACGTGGCCGGGATCGCGCGGGGCGACCGCGCGTACCGGGCCCGGGGCCCGGTAACCTGGGGGGACACGTCGACGAAGGAGACCGTCTTGGCCCGCATCCACCACCTGCTTCGTGGCGCCGCAGTTGTCGGCGCCTCCGCGCTCGTCGCCGGCTGCAGCGTGATGACCCCGATCCAGACCGCCGAGCCGTACAACGCGGGCGACGGCGTGCGGGTCGTGGTCACCGACGAGATCCGGGCCGAGAACCTCCTGGTCCTGTCCGAGGAGGAGGGCGGCGAGGGCCAGGTCTTCGGCTCCCTCGTCAACGACAGCCAGGAGGACGTCGTCATGTCGGTGACGATCGGCGACGGCGGGATCCAGGTCCCCGTCCCGGCCACCGGCCAGGTCCTGCTCGGCGTCGACGAGATCGTCGTCGTGCCGGCCGTGCCCGTCCCGCCGGGCGCCAACGCCGAGGGGCTCGTCGAGGCGACCGGCCTCGGGACCGTCTCGGCGAACGTGCCCGTCCTCGACTCGACGCTCCCGCAGTACGCCGACTACGTGCCGTGACCGGCGTCAGCCGGCGGCCGGACCCTCGATCCGGTCGACGGCGGCCATGACGCGCTCGCGCAGGTCAGCGGAGATCGGCGCAGCGCCCGCGACCTCCGGTGACGCGGCGCGGGCCTGGCCGTCCTCGCTGGCGATGTAGCCGAGCAGCGCACGCACCGAGTCGGCCTTCTCCGCGCTGTCGTAGCGCGTGCAGGCGATCGTGTAGGAGATGAGGACCACCGGGTAGGCACCGGCCGCGTCCGTGTCCCGGTCCAGCTCGATGACGAGCCGGGTGTCGCTCGCGCCCGGAGCGGGCGGGGAGGCGTCGACGACGGCGGCCGCCGCCTCCGGGGAGAAGGGCACGAACTCCTCGCCCACCCCCACCGCGACGGTGCCCAGCTCGTCGGTCACCTGGGAGGCATCGACGTAGCCGATCGTCCCCTCGGCGGCCTCGAGCGTCGAGACCATGCCGACGTTCTGCTGGCCCGAGTGCGTCCCCGAGCGGGGCCACGTGCCGCTCGGCTCGTGCGGCCAGGCGCCGCCGCCGGCCTCGGCGAGGTACTCGGTGAAGTTCTCGGTGGTGCCGGAGTCGTCGGAGCGGTTGACCGGCACGACCTGGAGGTCGGGCAGCTCGACGCCCGGGTTGGTCGCGATGATCGCGGGGTCGTCCCACCGCTCGATGCGCCCGTCGAACATCCCGGCGATCGTCTCCGGCGCGAGCTGGAGGTGCTCGACGTCCAGCCCGGGCAGGTGGTAGGCGACGGCGATCGGAGAGATGTAGAGCGGCAGCTCGAGGACCTCCCCGCCCTCGCAGCGCTCCTCGGCCTCGAGGACCTCCTCGTCGTCGAGGTGGGCGTCGGAGCCGGCGAAGTCGACGGCGCCGGTGATGAACATCTCGCGCCCGGCCCCGGAGCCGGTGGGGTCGTAGGACGCGAGGATCTCCGGCTGCAGGTCGTGCAGGCCGGCCAGCCACGCCTGCATCGCGATCTCCTGGGAGGAGGCGCCGGCGCCGGCGATCGACGTGCCGTCGGTGCCGCACCCGGCGGCGGTGAGCGCGACGACTGCCGTCGCGGCCGCGATCCGTCGTCCCGTGCCCTTGATCATCCCGTCCCCTGTCGTGTCGCTGAGGCTTCAGCAGCACACGACAGGTTACGGGGTCCGCTCGGGTGCGACGAGCTTGTACCCGAGGCCGCGCACGGTGAGGAGCATCTCGGGCACGGACGGGTCGTGCTCGATCTTCGCGCGGATGCGCTTGACGTGGACGTC
Organism: Oceanitalea stevensii; assembly: GCF_014837105.1. GTDB lineage: Bacteria > Actinomycetota > Actinomycetes > Actinomycetales > Actinomycetaceae > Oceanitalea > Oceanitalea stevensii. The sequence goes on from NZ_JACSPO010000005.1 coordinate 98,118, forward strand.
CAGGGTCTTGGTGTCACCGACGTAGTCGGCACCCCACACCCGGTCGATGAGCTGGCCGCGGGTGAGGACGTGGTCCGCGTTGCGCAGGAGGACCTCGAGGAGCTCGAACTCCCGCAGCGGCATCCGCACCGGCTCGCCGTCGACGAGGAGCTCGTGGCGGCCGACGTCCATCCGCACCCGGCCGACCTCGAGCACGCCCGCCGCCCCCTCCTCGGCCGGCTCGGCCCCCCGGCGCAGGACCGCCCGGACCCGGGCGACGAGCTCGCGGTAGGAGTACGGCTTGGTGACGTAGTCGTCGGCGCCCAGCTCGAGGCCGAGCACCTTGTCGAACTCGTCGTCCTTGGCGGTGAGCATGATGACGGGCGTGTTGCCCTGCCGGCGCAGCTCGCGGCACACCTCAGTCCCGGACATGCCGGGCAGCATGAGGTCGAGGAGGACGAGGTCGGGCGCCGCGCGCTCGAAGGCCGGCAGCGCGTCGAGCCCGTTGTCGACGGCGACGACCTCGTAGCCGTCCCGCTCCAGCTGGTAGGTGAGCGGCTCTCGGTAGGACTCCTCGTCCTCGACGAGCAGGATCGTCGTCATGGCTGTCTCGGCACTCCTGGGGTCGGGGCGGTGGTGTCGGGGGACGCCGTCGTCGGCGGGTCGGCGATCGGGAGGACGAGCGTGAAGGTCGACCCGGCGCCGGGCTTGGACCACACCTCGGCCTCACCGCCGTGGTCGGCGGCGACGTGCTTGACGATGCTCAGGCCCAGGCCGGTCCCGCCGGTGCGGCGGGCACGGGCCGGGTCGCCGCGGTAGAAGCGCTCGAAGATCCGCTCCTGCTGGGCGGGGGCGATGCCCTCGCCCTGGTCGACGACGGCGATGCGCACCTTGTCCCCGTCCCGCGCGACGCCCACGGACACCCGCCCGAGGGGGTCGGAGTGGCGCAGCGCGTTGTCGAGGAGGTTGCGCACGGCGGTGGTGAGGAGGTCGGCGTCGCCGAACACGTGGAGGCCGGGCTCGCCGCCCACCGCCAGGGTGATGCGCCGCGACTCGGCCTCGACGCGCACGCGGTCCGCCGCCTCGGCGACGACGGCGTCGATGTCGACGAGCTCGGAGCCCACGAGCGCGTCCGGCTCCTGGAGGCGGGAGAGGTCGATGATCTCCTGGACGAGCGCGGTCAGCCGCCGCGACTCCCGCCGCATCTGGGCGGTGAAGCGGCGCACGGCCACGGGGTCGTCGGCCGCCTCCTCGAGGGTCTCGCTGAGGAGGGCCAGGGCGCCCACGGGCGTCTTGAGCTCGTGGGACACGTTGGCGACGAAGTCGCGCCGCACCTGGTCGAGGCGGCGCGCGGCGGTGTGGTCGTCCCCGACGACGAGGATGCGGCCACCCGTGAGCGGCACGACGCGCAGCTGGAAGATCATCTCCCCCGCGCCGGCGAGCGGGCCGCGCGGCAGGCTGAGCTCCCGGTCCTGCGGCTGGCCCTCCGCGCGGACGCGCTCGACGAGCTCGGACACGGCCGCCAGGGCGACGCGACCGGAGCGCACGAGCCCGTAGCTGTAGGCCGAGGGGCTGGCCTGGAGGACGTCCCCGTTCGCGTCGAGGACGAGGACGGTGGACCGCAGCGCCCGCAGCAGCTCCCGGGCATCCTTGCTCACGCCCTGCGAGGTCGGTGTCACGACGGCCGCCCGACGTGCCCGCACCGGGAAGAAGCCGCGCACGAGGACGCCGACGCCTGCGCCGACCAGCGCGACGACGACGAACGGCCAGATCCCCTCCACGTGTCAGAGGGTAAGCCCCTCGGGGACGCCGTGAGCGTCCGTCCGGGCGGGCCCCCGACCGTTCACCGGGACGCCACCTGTCGTTCACCGACCCCTGGAACGCTACGGTGGGATCACGACGAGACCGAGGAGAGCGAAACGTGCGCGAGATCTTCATGCAGGAGCTGGCCCAGGTCGGTGAGGACCTCCAGCGGATGAGCCGGCTGGTCATCGACGCGATCGAGAAGGCCTCCACCGCGCTGCAGACCGCGGACCTCCAGCTGGCCGAGCAGGTCATCCGCGCCGACGAGCAGATCGACGAGATCGAGCGGAGCCTGGACGAGCAGTGCATCTCGCTGCTGGCCCGTCAGGCGCCGGTCGCCACCGACCTGCGCGTCGTCATCGCGGCGCTCCGGATGTCGGCGACCATCGAGCGGATGGGCGACCTCGCCCGCCACATCGCCTACGTGGCGCGTGGGCGCTACCCCGAGGTGGCCCCCAGCCCCGCGATGCAGGAGATCTTCGCGCAGATGGGCGAGGCGGCGACGAAGGTCGCCCACCAGGTGAGCAACCTCCTCGCCACCCGCGACCTCGAGCTGGCCGCCGGCGTCGAGCGCGACGACGACGCCCTGGACGCGCTGCACAAGCAGACCTTCACGATCCTCCTCGACCCCGAGGTGGAGATGACCAAGCAGCAGATGGTCGACGGCGTGCTCCTGGGCCGCTACTTCGAGCGCTTCGGTGACCACGGCGTCTCCGTCGCCCGCCGCACGAGCTACCTCGTCACGGGCGACCTCACGAACTCCGTCGCACGCGACGACGCCGCCAGCGAGCACTGACGTACGAGGAAGGGGGGCCGGCTGAGCCGGCCCCCCTTCGTCGTGCCTGGGTGCTTACTTGCCCTGGTTGGCGACCGCCGCGATGGCTGCCTCGGCGGCAGACGGGTCGAGGTAGCGACCACCGGGCGTGATCGGCGTGAGGTTCTCGTCCAGCTCGTAGACGAGCGGGATGCCGGTGGGCACGTTGAGGCCCGAGATCGTGTCGTCGTCGATGCCGTCGAGGTGCTTGATGATGGCGCGCAGCGAGTTGCCGTGCGCGGCGACGAGAACGGTCTTCCCTGCCTTGAGGTCCGGAACGACGTCGGACTCCCAGTACGGCAGTGCGCGCTCGAGGACATCCTTGAGGCACTCGCTCGCCGGAATGGGCTCACCGGCATAACGCGGGTCGGTGTCCTGGGAGAACTCCGAACCGGCCTCGATGGCCGGCGGCGGGACGTCGTAGGAACGGCGCCAGAGCATGAACTGCTCCTCGCCGTACTCCTCGCGGATCTCCTTCTTGTTCTTTCCCTGGAGAGCGCCGTAGTGGCGCTCGTTGAGGCGCCAGTGGCGCTTCACCGGAATCCAGTGGCGGTTTGCGCGGTCGAGCGCGAGGTTCGCCGTCATGATGGCCCGGCGGAGAAGAGAGGTGTGGACGACGTCCGGCTCGATACCGGCGTCGACGAGCAGGTCGCCGCCGCGCAGCGCCTCCTCGGTGCCCTTCTCCGAGAGCGGGACGTCCACCCAGCCGGTGAACAGGTTCTTGGCGTTCCAGTCGCTCTCGCCGTGGCGGAGCAGCACAAGCGTGTAGGTCATGTCCCCATCATCTCCTATGAGCGCGGCACCGTCGCGGTGCCTTTCGTCCCGTGGACGTGCGCGAGGGCCACGGACCGGTCGGTCCGTGGCCCTCGGTCGCGTCAGTTCGCCTTGGCGTAGGCCTCGGTGACCTCGGCCGGGATGCGGCCGCGGTCGGAGACCGTGTAGCCGTTGGCGCGGGCCCACTCGCGGACCTTCGCGGCGTCGCTGTTGCCGCCACCGCTGGAGCGGCGACCGGAGCGGGCGCCGCCGCCACCGCCGGTGCGGCGTCCACCGGCCCGGCGGGCGTGGCCCACCCAGGGAGCGAGCGCGTCGCGGAGCTTGGCGGCATTGTCGGTCGTGAGGTCGATCTCGTAGTTCACACCGTCAAGGCTGAAGAGGACCGTCTCGTCAGCGGGAGTCCCGTCGACGTCGTCGATTAGTGTGACCATGACCTTCTGCACCATCTGATTCTCTTCCTGTACTTTCCAGTCCCTGAGGACCGCAGCGATGTTCGCTCCCGCTACCCCCTGCCGAATAGCGTTGCGCACACACTAATTCGCAGAATCGGAATTGTCACGCCGCGTCGTATTGTCCTCATGAGCGACAAGCGATGCCGAGTTGTCCATCTCGTTCTCGAACTCGCGAATTGCCGCTCGTTCACGACGGTCGGCGAAGAGAATGGCGCGCAGCACGACGACGAAGATGATCGCCAGGCCGATGGAAGGAAGGAGCGCCACGACATAGTCCATAGGGCCCATGGTACGTCCGCTGGAGGGGGTGGAGCCGCCTGTGGGAATCGAACCCACGACCTTCTCATTACGAGTGAGACGCTCTGCCGACTGAGCTAAGGCGGCGCGGCCCGCGCGGGGCAGCGCGGACCACTGTACCGGGGCGAGCCCCGTGGACCAAAAGTCAGCAGACGAGGCCGTCCTCCGGGACGGTGCCCTCAAGGAGGAAGCGGTCGACGGCGTCGGTCACGCAGTCCCCGGCGCGCCCGTAGGCGGTGTGCCCCTCACCCTCGTAGGTGACGAGGACGCCGGACTCCAGCTGCTCGGCCAGCTGCTCGGACCACGCGTACGGCGTGGCCGGGTCGCCGGTCGTGCCGATGACGACGATGGGATCGGCGCCGGCCGCGCTCACCGGCGCACGCTCGACGCGCGGCTCGTAGGGCCACGCGGCACAGGTGACGTCACCGTAGGAGAGCGCCGGCCCGAAGGTGGGGGAGATCTCCTCCAGCGCCGCGGCCTGCTCACGCCACTCCTCGATGCCACCCTCGACGGGGTAGTCGATGCAGTTGATGGCGATGTTCGCCTCGTTGGAGTTCGACAGGTAGGTGCCGTCCTCCTCGCGCTCGGCGGCGAGGTCGGCGAGGAAGAGCAGCTGCGAGCCGTCCTGCTGGTTCATCGCCGCGTCCAGCGCGGAGGTGAGGAGCATCCAGTACGCGTCGTCGTACAGCGGCATGATGATGCCGGAGAACATGAGCGGGGCGGTGAGCTCGCGGTCGGTGCCCGTCTCCAGCGGCGTGTGGGAGGCGAGCTCGAGGAGGTCCTGGACCTGCCCGACGGCGGTGTCGACGTCCCCGCTGAGCGGGCAGCCCTCACCGGCGAGGCAGTCCTCGGCGTACGCGCGGATGGCCCGTTCGAAGCCCTCGGCCTGGCCGCGGACGATCTCGTCGCTGCCCAGCGAGGGGTCCATCGCGCCGTCGAGCACCATCCGCCCGACGTTGTCGGGGAAGAGCTCGGCGTACACGGCGCCCAGGTGGGTGCCGTAGGAGTAGCCGAGGTAGTCGAGGCGGGGCTCCTCGAGCACGTGGCGCAGGACGTCGAGGTCGCGGGCGGCGCTCACGGTGTCGACGTGGGCGAGCAGCTCGCCGCTGTTCTCCTCGCAGGCCGCGGCGAGCTCGTCGGCGGACTCGGTGAACGCCGCCACGCCCCCCTCGGTGCTCGTGTCGAAGTCCTCCGAGCGCATCTCGTCCAGCTCGGCGTCGCTCACGCACTCCACCGGGGTGGAGGCGCCCACGCCGCGCGGGTCGAAGCCGACGACGTCGTAGCCGTCGAGGAGGTCGGCGGAGAACATGAGCGGGACGGACTCGACGAGCTGGACCCCGGAGCCGCCGGGCCCGCCGGGGTTGATGAGCAGCGAGCCGACCGGCTCGTCGCCGGCGGCGCGGCGCTTGACGGCGAGGGTGATCGACTCGCCGTCGGGCTGCTCCCAGTCGAGGGGCACCGTGACGTCGGTGCAGTCGAAGCCGTTGCCGCACTCCTCCCAGGTGAGGGACTGCCCGTAGACGTCCGCGAGCTCGGCGGGCACCTCGGGCATCGGCTCCTCGGCCCTGGGGGTGCCGGACTCCTCGGTGGCGGAGCCGGTGGGAGCGTCGTCGGGGTCCTCGTTCGCGCTGCAGGCGACGAGGGCGGTCACGGTGACGAGGGCGAGGCTCGCGCGCAGGATCCGGCTCACCGGCGCCACTCTACAAGCGGGCGGAGGACGCCTGCGGGCGCAGCCCGACCATCATCGCCTCGACCGCCAGGAGGGGTGCGACGTTGGCGGCGAGGCGGGTCCGGGCGGTCCCGACGGCGTCCATCCGCTGCACGGTCTGCTCGGCGGACGAGTCGGCGGCCAGGGCCCGCACCTCCGCCTCGAGGTCGGTGTTGACGAGCGGCACGTCGGCGCCCAGCTGGACGACGAGGACGTCGCGGTAGAGGGAGAGGAGGTCGACCATCGCGCGGTCCAGGACGTCGCGCTGCGCGCGCGTGGCGCGGCTCTTCTGGTTGTCCTCCAGACGCTTGACCTGGGACCGCACGGCGGGCGGCAGCCGGGTCTCGCCCTCGGCGCCCAGCGTGCGCAGCAGCTCGGCACGCTCGGCGGCGTCACGCTCCTCCGTGGCGGCCTTGCCCTCGGCCTGGGCCAGCTCGACGAGGTCCGCGGCCGCGAGGACGGCGTCCCCGACCCCCCGGATGCGGCTCGGCACGGTGAGGATGGCACGTCGCCGCTCCCGCGCCTGCGGGTCGGTGGCCAGCCGCCGCGCGACCCCGACGTGGCTCTGGGCGGCGCGCGCGGCCATGAGGGCGATCCGGGGCTCGATGCCGTCGCGGCGCACGAGCAGCTCGGCGACGTCCTCCGCGGCCGGGACGCGCAGCGAGACGGTCCGGCAGCGGGAGCGGATGGTGGCGATGAGGTCCTGCGGGCTCGGGGCGCACAGCAGCCACACGGTGCGCGGGGGCGGCTCCTCGATCGCCTTGAGGAGGACGTTGGAGGTGCGCTCGACCATGCGGTCGGCGTCCTCCATGAGCATGACGCGCCAGCGACCCTGGGAGGGCGCCTGCTGGGCATCGGAGACGATCGGGCGCATGTCCTCGATCTTGAAGCTCACCCGCTCGGTGGCGATGACCTGGACGTCGGCGTGGGTGCCGGCGAGGGCCGTCGTGCAGCCGTGGCAGTGGCCGCAGCCCACCTCGTGGGGGTCGGTGCAGGCGAGCGCGGCCGCGAAGGCGCGCGCGGCGACGGACCGTCCGGAGCCGGGCGGGCCGGTGACGAGCCAGGCGTGGGTCATGCCCGTGCCGCGCGAGTCACCGCCGTCCGCGATGCCGCGGGCGGCCTCGGCGGCCGAGCGCAGCGTCGCGACCGCCTCGCGCTGGCCGACGACGTCGTCCCACACGCTCATCGGACGAGCCCCAGCAGCGGGCTCAGGGCCGCGACGACGGCCCGGTGGACGTCCTGCGGGGGCAGGGACGCGTCGACGACGGCGTACCGGTCCGGCTCCGCGTCCGCGAGCGCGAGGAACCCGGCGCGCACCTCCTCGTGGAAGGCGTGCGGCTCACGCTCGAGGCGGTCCGGCTCGCCCGAGCGGCGGGCGGCGGCCGTGGCGGCGTCGAGGTCGAGGACGACGGTGAGGTCGGGAAGCAGGCCCCCGGTGGCCCACAGCGACAGCTCACGGATCTCCTCGCGGCCCAGCCGGCGGCCGGCGCCCTGGTAGGCGACGGAGGAGTCGATGTACCGGTCGGTGACGACGACGGCGCCGCGCACGAGGGCGGGCCGCACGAGCGTGTGGACGTGGTGGGCGCGGTCGGCCGCGTAGAGGAGCGCCTCGGTGCGCGGGTCGAGGTCCTCGCCGTGGAGCACCTCGCGGCGCAGGGTACGGCCCAGCTCCGTGCCGCCCGGCTCGCGGGTGAGGACGACCTCGCAGCCGTGGCCCTCGAGCCACTCCTGCAGCAGCCGGGCCTGGGTGCTCTTGCCCGAGCCGTCCCCGCCCTCGAGGGCGATGAACAGGGGCGCTGCATGGGTCGTCACCGCCCCAGCCTAACGAGCGCCTCCGACGCCCCGGCACACCCGCCCACACCCCAGCCCCCCACCCGCGAGAGCCGGATTCTCCGGCGGAGAATCCGGCTCTCGGCGAGAAGGGGGTGGGGCGGGGACCAGGGCGGGGAGCTACTCGCCGGGGTAGGTGACGCCGAGCTGGCGGCGGACCTCGTCCATCGTCCCCAGGACCGCGAGGGTGTCGTCCCAGCTCATCGTCGCCGACTGCCGGCGGCCCTCGGCGACGCAGCGCGCCACCTCGGCGGCCTCGTACTGGAAGCCGCCCTCGTGGCGCGGGCGGACGGTGACCTCCTCGTCGCCACGGGTGACGGTGAAGCTCGTCGCGCCGTAGAAGGGGCCCTCGATCTCGATGACGCCGTCGGTCCCGCTGATGGTGGCCCGGCAGGGCGTGCCGGCCCAGAGGGTCGAGGAGCACACGGCCTGCGTCCTGCCGGCGTACTGCAGGAGCACGGTCTCCTGGCCGTCGACGCCGGTCTCGGTGAGCGCGCCGGCGGCCACGACGGCCTCGGGCGTGCCGAGGAGGTCGTGGGCGAAGGACAGCGGGTACACGCCGAGGTCGAGGAGCGCCCCGCCGGCGAGCGCGGGGTTGAGCAGGCGGCCGGCGGGGTCGCCGTCCAGGCGCTGCCCGTGGTCGGCATGGAAGGCGACGACCTCACCGATGGCGCCGCTGCGCACGAGCTCGCGGACGGCGACGACGTGCGGCAGGAAACGCGTCCACATCGCCTCCATGACGAAGACGCCGCGTTCCTCGGCGGCCGCGAAGACCTCCCGGGCCTCGGCCGCGTTGCGGGTGAAGGCCTTCTCGACGAGGACGTGCTTGCCCGCGGCGATGGCGAGCAGCGCGTGGTCGCGGTGCTCGCTGTGCGGCGTGGCGACGTAGACGGCGTCGACGTCACCGTCCGCGAGCAGCTCGTCGTAGCCGCCGTGGGACCGTTCGATCCCGTGCTCCTCGGCGAAGGCCGCGGCGCGGGCGCCGTCACGGGACCCGACGGCGACGACCCGGCCGCTGCTGTGCGCGGGCACCTGGCGGGCGAAGGTGCGGGCGATGCCGCCCGCGCCGAGGATGCCCCAGCGCAGCGGCGGCGCGTCGAGGGGGTCGGGGGCGGAGGTCAGCTCGAGCGTCGAGGTCATGGCAGGAGGTTAGCGGCGCCCGTCGCGGCCGATGTCGCCCATCGGGTCGTAGCCGTACCGCGCGCCCGGGCTGTCCGGCCCGAGGGTCGACGCCCCGCCGGGGTTCCGGCCGGCGCGGCTCGCCCGCTCCCTCGCGCCCTTGAGGAGCAGGGTGACGGTGACCGCCTGGCCCACCATGAGCGCGGCGACCACGGCGATGAACACCTCGAAGGGCACGACGTCGAAGACCCACAGGAGCACGGTGGTGGCGAGGAGGAGCCCGCTGACCGTCGCCATGACGAGGAAGTGTCGTGGGTTGATCGTCGGCTGCGCGGGCGGCGCCATGTCAGGCCTTCTTCTTCGCGGGCGCCTTCTTGGCGGCGGGCTTGCGGGTGGGCGTCTTGCGGGTGGTCGTCTTCTTGGCCGGGGCCTTGGCGCGCTTCTCGGCGAGGAGCTCGTAGGCGCGCTCGGGCGTCACCGTCTCGACGTCGTCGTCCTTGCGGAGCGTCGCGTTGGTCGTGCCGTCGGTGACGTACGGGCCGAAGCGGCCGTCCTTGACGACGACGGGCTTGCCGCTGACCGGGTCCTCGCCGAGCTCGCGCAGCGGCGGCTTGGCGGTGGCCCCGCGGCCGCGCTTGGGCTGCTTGTACAGCTCGAGGGCCTCCTCGAGGGTGATCTCGAAGATCTGGTCCTCGCCCTCGGGCAGGGTGCGGGAGTCGGTGCCCTTCTTGAGGTAGGCGCCGTACCGGCCGTTCTGCGCGGTGATCTCCTCACCGGACTCCGGGTCGGTGCCCACGACGCGCGGCAGGGACAGCAGGCGCAGCGCGTCCTCGAGGTTCACCGTCTCCAGCTGCATCGTCTTGAACAGCGACGCCGTGCGCGGCTTGGGGGCGGCCTTCTTCCTCGCCGGCTTCTTCGCGCCCTCGGCGGCAGGGGCCTCCTCCGGCTCGGGCAGCACCTCGGTGACGTAGGGCCCGTAACGGCCGGTCCTCGCGATGATCGTGTGCCCGGTCTCCGGGTCGGTCCCCAGCTCGCGACCGTCCTCGGCGCTGGCGGCCAGCAGCTCGCGGGCCTTGTCGACGGTGAGCTCGTCGGGCGCGACGTCGTCGGGCACGGAGGCGCGCTTGCCCTCCTCGTCGGCCGTCTCGAGGTAGGGGCCGTAGCGGCCCACGCGCAGCGTGATGCCCTCGCCGATGTCGATGCTGTTGACGGCGCGGGCGTCGATGTCGACGAGGTTCTCGACCTGGGTGCGCAGTCCCTCGCGCTCCCCCTCGCCGCGGTAGAACCGCGCGAGCCACTCGACACGGTCCTCCTGGCCGGCGGCGATCTGGTCGAGGTCGGTCTCCATCGCGGCGGTGAAGTCGTAGTCGACGAGCCGCGGGAGGTACTCCTCGAGCAGCCGGACGACGGAGAAGGCCAGCCAGGTGGGCACGAGGGCCTGGCCGCGGCGCTCGACGTAGCCGCGGTCGGTGATGACGGAGATCGTCGCCGCGTAGGTGGAGGGACGGCCGATGCCGCGCTCCTCCATCACCTTGACGAGGCTCGCCTCGGTGTAGCGCGGCGGCGGCGTGGTCTCGTGGCCCTCGGCGCGGACGGACTCGGTGCCGACCGGGTCCCCCTCGGCCAGCTGCGGCAGGCGCGTCTCCTTGTCCTGCGCGGCGGACTCGGCGTAGCGCTCGGCGTCGCGGCCCTCCTCGTAGGCGGCGAGGAAGCCGCGGAAGGTGATGACGGTGCCGGAGGCGCTGAGCTCGGCCTGGCGGGTGCCGTCGGCCAGGGCGGCGTCGGCGCGCAGCCGCACGGTGGCGGTGGAGCCGGCGGCGTCGGCCATCTGGGAGGCGACGGTCCGCTTCCAGATGAGCTCGTAGAGCCGGAACTGGGCACCGGTGAGCTGGCCGGCCACCTGGGCGGGTGTGCGGAAGGAGTCACCGGCGGGCCGGATGGCCTCGTGCGCCTCCTGGGCGCCCTTGGACTTCTGCGCGTAGAACCGGGGCTTGGCCGGCACGTACTCCGCGCCGTACAGCTCGGTGGCCTGCGCCCGGGCCGCGGCGATCGCCTGCTGCGACAGCGCCGAGGAGTCGGTACGCATGTAGGTGATGAAGCCGTTCTCGTACAGGCCCTGCGCGGTGCGCATGGCCTCCCGGGCGCTCATCCGCAGCTTGCGGCTGGCCTCCTGCTGCAGCGTGGAGGTGGTGAAGGGCGCGGCGGGACGACGCGTGTAGGGCTTGGTCTCCATCGACGCGACCCGCGCCGGCGCCTGCTCGAGCGCCTCGGCCAGCGCCGTGGCGGTGGCCTGCTCGAGGTGGACGACCTCGTTCTTGCGGGCCGCGGCGGTCAGCTGGCCGTCGTCGCCGAAGTCACGGCCGGTGGCGACCTTCTGGCCGTCGAGCGCGACGAGACGCGCCTCGAAGGGGCGGGTGCCGCCGCCGTCGTCGCCGGTGAAGGTGCCCTTGACGTCCCAGTAGGAGGCGGAGCGGAAGGCCATGCGCTCGCGCTCCCGCTCGACGACCATCCGGGTGGCCACGGACTGCACGCGGCCGGCGGAGATGCGCGGGCGGACCTTGCGCCACAGGAGCGGGGAGACCTCGTAGCCGACGAGGCGGTCGAGGATGCGGCGGGCCTCCTGCGCGTCGACGAGACGCTCGTCGAGCTCGCGGGTGTTCTCCAGCGCCCGGGTGATGGCCTCCTTGGTGATCTCGTGGAAGACCATCCGCTTGACCGGCACCTTGGGCTTGAGGACGTCGAGGAGGTGCCAGGCGATGGCCTCCCCCTCGCGGTCCTCATCGGTGGCGAGGTAGAGCTCGTCCGCCTCCTTGAGGGCGCGCTTGAGCTCGGAGACCTTCTTCTTCTTGTCGGCGTCGACGACGTAGTACGGCTCGAAGTCGCCCTCGACGTCGATGGCGAACTTGCCGAAGGGGCCCTTCTTCATCTCGGCGGGCAGCTCGGAAGGCTGAGGCAGGTCGCGGATGTGTCCGACGCTGGCCTCGACGTCGAACTCCGGCCCGAGATATCCGCCGATGGTGCGCGCCTTCGCGGGCGACTCGACGATCACGAGCTTGCGGGAACCTGTCACCGCCTACCTTCCTTCTGTCCACAGGGGGCGTGTCGGGGTGACGGTACCTGATGGGACTGGCGGGCGTCGGCGTCAGCTCGGCCTGGGCAGCCCCAGACGGGTGCGCACCCCGGGCGAGAAGTGGACGAGCGGAGCGCCCGTCGGCGCGGGCAGGCCGGCCGCGCCCAGCACGTCCCCGACGTCGACGACGACGGCGCGCGCCTCGTGCAGCGACCAGTCCGGGTGGGCCACGGGGACCTGCCACAGCCGTCCCGCCCGGCGGCTGAAGGCCCACCACCGCGCGCTGAGGAACCGGGTGAGGTCGTCGGTGTCGACGGGGGCACCGACCTCGATCTCGGCGCGCAGGCGGACGGGGGCACGCCAGGGCACGAGTCGGTCGCTGCGGTAGCGGACCGTGCCCGGCGCCTCGCCGTCGACCTCGCCCCGGCACCACATGTACGGCAGCCCGAGGACGCGCGCCGCCGCGACGATCCACAGCCGCGTGGCGTCGAGGGAGAAGAACCAGACGCCGCTCGTGCCGTTGGCGTGGCGCACGTAGGTGCGGCAGTTGAGCTCGGGGAAGGAGGAGAGGTGGGGCAGCGGTGGCAGGCCCGGCGTCCGGACCGCGTGCATCCGGAACGGGACGACCCCCACCCAGGCCCGGCCGTCGACGGTCTCGACGGTCAGCCCCTGCGGCAGGAGCGCCTGCACGACCTCCGGCGGGTAGGTCCAGTGGAGGAAGGTGAGGTCGAGCCAGCCCTGGAGGTTGACCGCCCGGAAGGTGGGCGGACCCGGCGCCTGGTCCATGCGCGCAACGTACTCCGCATGGGCGGCGCCCGGCGCCCGCCCGCTCAGTCGGCGGCGGGGAGGAGGAGCCCGTCGAGGACGAGGTCGCGGACGGCGGGCAGCACCTCGGCGGCGACGGCGTCGACCGGCTGGTCGAGGACGACGGCGAGCCCCCCGACGATCTGCCCGACCGTGAGCTCCCCGTCGCAGGCGCCGACCGCCCCGGCGACGAGCGTGCCGGGCTGGTAGGTGCGGCCGAAGCCGCCGCCCTGGCGCAGCAGGAGGACGCGCGGGTCCGGCTCCCCGGGGCGCAGGTGGCGCTCCTCGGTGACGTCGTCGGCCACCCGGAAGGTCTGCGCCGCGAGGTCGTCGTCGTCGGTGGCGGCGAGCCACTCCTGGGCGGCGAGCACGTGCGCGACGTGCCCGCCGAGGGGTCCCTGGACCGGCGACGTCAGCTCCTCGACGCGACGCCAGCGTGGACGCGACTCGTCGGCGGGCCGGCGCAGGACGAGGTAGCCGAAGCCCACGCCCTCCACGCCGCGGGCGGCGAAGTCGTCCAGCCACGCCGACAGGGCGGCGTCGAAGAGCGAGCTGCCGGGCCGCAGCCCGCCGTCCCGCAGCCAGGTGTGGGCGTACTCGGCCGGGTCCTGCACCTCGCGCTGGACCACCCAGCCGTCGGTGCCGGCGGCCTCCAGCCAGCCACCGACCCGTTCGCGCCAGTCCTCCCCGGCGTGGTGCTCCCAGTTCCCCAGGAGCTGCGCCACGCCGCCCGGCGCCAGGTGGTCCCCGAGCCCGGAGACGAGGTCGGCGACGAGCGAGTCGCCGGGCCGGGCGCCGTCGCGGTACTCCATGACGGGCAGGCCGGCGGCGTGGGCGGCCGGCGGGGTGATGACGAAGGGCGGGTTGGACACGACGAGGTCGAAGCGCTCCCCGGCGACCGGCTCGAGCAGCGAGCCCTCGCGCAGCTCCAGCGGCGTCCCGGCGAGCGCGGCGTTGAAGGCGGCGAAGTCCAGGGCGCGGCGCGAGACGTCGGTGCCCAGGACGTGGTCGGCGTGCCGGGTCGCGTGGAGCGCCTGGACCCCGCAGCCCGTGCCGAGGTCGAGCACGCGCGGCCGGTGGTCGCGCACGGTGATGCGGGCCAGGGTGAGGGAGGCGCCCCCGATCCCGAGGACGTGGTCGGCGTGGAGGCTGCGGCCCGTCGCGAGCTCCCCGAGGTCGGAGGCGAGCCACCAGCGGGCCTCACCGGCCGCGTCGCTGGCCTCGTAGGGACGGAGGTCGACGGCGGCGCGCACCTCGTCCTCGCCGTCCTCCCCCGCCGCGGCGACGAGCCCGACGGCGGTGGCTCCCGCCGTCGTCGTCCGCGGCAGCGCGGTGTCGAGTGCCGCCCGGCTCACCGGCTCACCGAGGAGGAAGAGGCGGGTGAGCACGGCGGCGGGCCCGGTCAGCCCGTCCGTCGCCCGGCGGGCGGCGACCGGCTCCTCGCGCTGGAGGGCCGCGGTGGCGACCGGCCCCAGCGCGTCCTCGACGGCGGCGCGGGTGTAGCCGGCGGCGAGGTCGGCGCGCAGGGCGTCGGCGAGCGCAGCGGGCAGGCGGGGCGGCAGGGGGCTCGGCATGGACCCGAGGGTACGGGGGTGTCCTGTGTCACAGCCGGGCGCTAGCCTCGACAGCGTCTGCCGACGGCGTGCCGGACCGGCCCGTGCGGTGGCAGCACACGTCCACACCCACCCGGAAGGACCACATGCGCACACGCAGAACAGTTCCCGCCGCGACGACGGCGGCGCTCCTCCTCGCAGCGGCGGCCGCACCCGCCGCCGGCCAGCCCGTCGAGCCGGACCGGCTCGAGCTCACCCTGCTCGCCACGACCGACGTCCACGGTCACGTCTACGACTGGGACTACTTCCGCAACGCCCCGTTCCCCGCCGACGACTCCCTCGGGCTCACCCGGGTCGCGACCGCCGTCGAGGAGATCCGGGCGGAGAAGGGGGAGGAGTCCGTCCTCCTCCTCGACAACGGCGACGCGATCCAGGGCACCCCGCTCACCTACTACTACGGCATGGGCGAGGGCCGCGACGAGGTCCTCGACGACGAGGTCACCCACCCGATGGCCACCGCCTTCAACGCCCTGGACTACGACGTCCAGGTGGTCGGCAACCACGAGTACAACTACGGGCTGGACCTCCTCGAGGCCTACGACGAGGACCTCGACGCCCCGCTGCTCGGGGCCAACGTCATCGACGTCGAGACGGGCGAGCCCTACCACCAGCCCTACGAGCTCCTGGAGCGCGAGATCGACGGCGAGACGGTGACCGTCGGCGTCATCGGCCTGGTGACCCCCGGCGTGCGGGTCTGGGACAAGCAGCACGTCGAGGGCGTGCTGGAGTTCCAGGACATGGTGACCGCCGCCGAGCGGTGGGTCCCGGAGGTGGACGCGCAGGCGGACGTCGTCGTCGTCATCGCCCACACCGGCCTCGGCAACGTGGACAACGACGCCTACGACCGCGACGCGCTCCACGAGGACGTCACGAACAACATCGCGCACTTCGTACCGGGCATCGACGTCATCGTCGCCGGCCACACCCACCAGGACCGTCCCCAGGAGGTGCTGACGAACGTCGAGGGCGACCCCGTCCTCATGACGCAGCCGACGTACTGGGCGCGCTCGCTCACCGAGACGACGCTCGGCCTCGTGCCCGACGGCGAGGACGGCTGGGAGGTCGACTGGAGCGAGGACGACGCCCCCACGGCGGTGGCGCACCGCGGCACGGACTACGCCGAGGACGAGGAGCTGCGCGCGGCACTCGCAGACGAGCACGCGACGACAGTCGAGTACGTCAACACCCCGGTCGCGGAGTCGGTGACCGAGCTGCTCGCCGAGACGTCCCGCTACGAGGACACCCCGATCATCGACTTCATCAACCACGTCCAGCAGACGACCGTCGAGGCCGCGCTGAGCGAGGAGGACCGCGCCGGACGGACGGTCATCTCCCAGGCCTCACCCTTCTCGCGGACGGCTGTCTTCCCCGAGGGCGAGGTGACGATCGCCGACATCGCCGGCCTGTACATCTACGAGAACACGCTCTCGGCGGTGGTCCTCACCGGCGCCGAGCTGCGCGACTACCTCGAGTACTCGGCCCGGTACTTCAACCAGGTGGAGGAGGGCGCGGAGTTTGACCCGGAGACCGGGACGAACGCCGTCTACCCGGACCGCCCGGAGGGCGTGCCGGACTACAACTACGACGTCATCTCGGGGCTCGAGTACGTCATCGACATCTCGCAGCCGGTCGGCGAGCGCATCGCCGCTCTGTCCTACCCCGACGGCACGCCCGTGGGTGAGGACGACGAGTTCGTCATGGCGGTGAACAACTACCGCCAGAGCGGCGGCGGCGCCTTCCCCCACGTCGCGGAGGCCGAGGTCGTCTACGACGAGCGGCTGGAGATCCGCCAGCTGCTCATCGAGTGGGCCCAGGAGCGCGGGGTCATCGACCCGGCGGACTTCTTCGTCGAGAACTGGTGGCTCGTCACCGAGCCGCTCCCCGAGCCCGAGCCGACGACGCCCGGCGAGGAGCCGAGCGAGGAGCCGACCACCGCGCAGCCCTCGCCGACCACCGCACCGCCGAGCCCCGACGCGACGACACCGCCACCGGCGGCCGGCCCCGGCAGCCTGCCGAGCACCGGCGCCCCGGTGCTGGCTCTCGTGGGTCTGGCGCTGCTCAGCGTGGCCGGCGGTGCGGGCCTGCTCGCCCGCCGTCGCCGGGCCGCCCTGTAGCGCCCCCGTAGCGGCCCCGTAGCGGCGCCCTCGCCGCCCGCCCCCGCCCTCCTCTCCCATCGTCGAGAGCTGAGTTGTTATCCAACTGCTCAGCTCTCGGCGGGGAGGAGGGCGGTGGGCTGCCTACGCTGGGGGCATGACCGTCACGGCAGTGGTGGAGGCTCGGGCGCTGCCCGCGCCCGAGTGGCTCGCGCGCGAGTCGCGCCACCGGGAGCGCGCCCTGGAGCTCACCCGCGCGCACCGGGAGCGCCGCTCGCGCGGCGAGAAGCACCCGGTCGAGGACTTCCTCTTCGACTACTACGCGCTCCGCGCCGGACGGCTCGACCGCTGGCACCCCGGTACCGGCGTGACGCTCCTGGCCCACGACGACGAGCTGCTGGCCGGCCGGGCCGGGTGGCGCTGGCACGTGCGCACCTCCGACGGCGGTGTGCGGCTGGACGCGGACGCCTTCGTCGCCGACCGCGGGCCGGCGCTGCGCCAGCTCCTCACCGTCCTGCGCGCCACCGCCGCGCGTCCCGCGCACCTGGGGTGCCTCGGCCTGCACGAGTGGGCGATGGTCTACCGGCAGCCGGAGGCCGAGCGGCGCCACGACCTCCCGCTGCGCCTGGGACCGGAGGGCACCGACGCGGTGGTCGAGGGGCATCCCGTGCGCTGCACGCACTTCGACGCCTTCCGCTTCTTCACCCCCGCCGCGCGGCCGGTCAACCGGCTGCAGCCCACCCGGGAGAACCAGCCCGAG
Source organism: Oceanitalea stevensii (assembly GCF_014837105.1). Lineage (GTDB taxonomy): Bacteria > Actinomycetota > Actinomycetes > Actinomycetales > Actinomycetaceae > Oceanitalea > Oceanitalea stevensii. Next base: position 115,234 of record NZ_JACSPO010000005.1, read on the forward strand.
CTCGAGCAGCCCGGCTGCCTCCACGCGAACATGGACCTCATGCGCGCGGCCCTCACCCTCGGGCCGGCGTGCCCCGGGGAGCTGCTCCTCGACTGCGTCGCGCTGGCCCGCGACATCCGGGTCCTCGACATGCGGGCCTCCCCCTACGACGTCACGTCCCTGGGCCACCGCCCGGTGGCCATCGAGACGGCCGAGGGCCGGGCGGAGTACGTGGCGGCGCAGCGCGCCTTCGCGGAGCGGTCCGCTCCCCTGCGCGAGCGGCTCGTCGCCGTCGGGGAGGGGCTGGGACTGTGAGCGCCCCCCGGACCGCCGCCCTCGCCGTCGTCGTCCTCCTGCTCACCGCCTGCGGGGGTGAGCCCTCCCCCGGCGAGACGCCCGAGGAGACGCCGTCGTCCCACGAGCTGCCGGCGCCGACGACGCCCGCACCGAGCGGCTCCGACGTCGAGCGGACACCGCAGGTCGACGCGGCCGTCGCAGACCTCGCCGCGCACCTCGGCATCGAGCCGGCCGAGGTCACCGTGGTGAGCCACGAGGACGTCACGTGGCCCGACGGCTCCCTCGGCTGCCCGCGGCCGGGGACGAGCTACACCCAGGCCCAGGTGCCCGGCGCCCGCCTCGTGCTCGCGGCCGGGGGCCGGGAGTTCTCCTACCACGCGGGCCGCAGCGGCGACTTCGCCCGGTGCGCGTCCCCGCGGCTGGGGACGACTCCGCCTCCCGCCGAGAGCTGACCTCCCCCTTTCCCACATATGCGCGATTTCTGCCGCGCCGAGTGCCGTCGAGCCGCAAGATTCGCGCATATGAGGGGGGAGGGTGGGGGTCGAGGGTGGGGGTCGAGGGTGGGGGTCAGCGCGGGCTGGCCGCGGCGACCGCGGCGCGGGCCTCGTTCTCCTGGTCCACCTTCGCGGCCCGCAGGCGGGAGGCGATGACGGCGCCGAAGGCCACCGCGGCGGCCGCCGAGGCGATGCCGATGCGCAGCACGTGGTTGGCGTCGGCCGGCACGCTCAGCTGGACCACGGCGGGCGCGATGAGGAGCGCGACGAGGTTCATCACCTTGATGAGCGGGTTGATGGCCGGGCCGGCGGTGTCCTTGAACGGGTCGCCGACGGTGTCCCCGATGACGACGGCGGCGTGCGCCTCGGAGCCCTTGCCGCCGTACCTGCCGTCCTCGACGATCTTCTTCGCGTTGTCCCACGTCCCACCGGCGTTTGCGAGGAACACCGCCATGAGCACGCCGGCGGCGATCGACCCGCCGAGGAAGCCGGCGAGCGGCCCGACGCCCAGCCCGAAGCCCACCGCGATCGGGGCGAAGGCCGCGAGCAGCCCGGGGGTGGCGAGCTCACGCAGGGAGTCGCGGGTGCAGATGTCGACGACGCGGCCGTACTCGGGGCGCACCTCGCCGGTCATGATGCCCGGGTTCTCCCGGAACTGGCGGCGCACCTCGAAGACGATGGCGCCGGCCGCCCGGGTCACGGCGTCGATCGCCAGGCCGGAGAAGAGGAAGACCGTGGCGGCGCCGAGGATGACGCCCACGAGGGTCACCGGCGAGATGATGTCGTAGGCGAGCATCGAGGTGACGACCCCACCGGCGACGTCCTTGCCGGAGTCGAGGATGTCCTGCAGGGACGTGGCGACGGCGTCGGCGTAGGAGCCGAAGAGCGCGGTCGCGGCGAGGACCGCGGTGGCGATCGCGATGCCCTTGGTGATGGCCTTGGTCGTGTTCCCGGCGGCGTCGAGGTCGGTGAGGATCTGGGCGCCCTCCGCGTCGACCTCCCCCGACATCTCGGCGATGCCCTGGGCGTTGTCCGACACGGGCCCGAAGGTGTCCATCGCGACGATGACGCCGACGGTGGTGAGCAGGCCGCAGCCGGCGAGCGCGACGAGGAAGAGCGAGAGCCACACCGAGCCGCCCGCGAGGAGGAAGACCCCGCAGATCGCGGCGGCGATGATGCCGGCGGTGTAGACGGCCGACTCGAAGCCGACGCCGATGCCGGACAGCACGACGGTCGCGGCACCGGTCTGGGAGGTGCTGGCCACGTGCAGGGTGGGCTTGGAGGTGGTACCGGTGAAGTAGCCGGTGAGCCACAGGATGATGCCGGCGAGGACGACGCCGATCGTCACGGCGGCGGCGGCGATGAGCCGCGGGTCGCCCGCGTGGTTGGCGAGCTCCTCGCTCACCCCGTTGATGGCGCCGAAGCTCGACGGCAGGTAGAGGAAGGCCGCGAGCGCCGCGAGCAGCACCCCGGCGAGCGCGGAGATGTAGAAGCCGCGGTAGATCGTCGTCAGCGCGTCCTCGTCGCCCCGCACCCGGGTGATCGCCACGCCGAGCACGGCGACGACGGCGCCGATGGCCGCGACGATGAGCGGGAAGATGATGCCCTGCTCACCGAAGGCCGCCTTGCCGAGGATGAGGGAGGCGACGAGCGTGACGGCGTAGGACTCGAAGAGGTCGGCGGCCATGCCCGCGCAGTCACCGACGTTGTCGCCGACGTTGTCGGCGATGGTCGCGGCGTTGCGGGGGTCGTCCTCGGGGATGCCCTGCTCGACCTTGCCGACGAGGTCCGCGCCGACGTCGGCTGCCTTGGTGAAGATGCCGCCACCCACGCGCATGAACATCGCGAGCAGGGCGGCGCCGAAGCCGAAGCCCTCGAGGACCGCCGGGGCGTCGCCCTGGAAGATGAGGACCACGCCGGCCGCGCCGAGCAGGCCGAGGCCGACGACCGACATGCCCACGACCCCGCCGGTGCGGAAGGCGATGCGGGCGCCCTCCCGGCGACCGCCGGGGTGCTGGGCCGAGGCGGCCACGCGGAGGTTGGCGCGCACCGCCAGCCACATGCCGAGGTAGCCGATCGCGGCGGAGAACCCGGCACCGAAGACGAAGGCGACGGCGCGGCCCACCTTGATCCCGCCGTCACCGGGCAGCAGGAACAGCAGGGCGAGGACGACGACGACGAAGATCGCCAGCGTCCGGAACTGCCGGTTGAGGTAGGCGCTGGCGCCCTCCTGGATCGCCTGGGCGATCTCCCGCATCCGGACCGACCCCTCGTCGGCCGCGAGCACCTGCCCGCGCAGCACGACCGCGATGAGCAGCGCGACGACCGCGACACCTGCGATGACCCCGACTATGACCAGACTTGATGCACTCAGCTCGAGCATCCGCCCTCCTCGGCAGTGCCCACCGACGCTCACAGCAGTGTCAGCGCTCGGCGGCGTTCGTGCGGCGCAACCGCCGCGCATTGACGTGCCGGAGTCTACGCACGTCGACGGCTCCTGCCGAGCACTTCAGGTGGAGACGACGCGAGAATCGCGCTGTCGGACGACCCCACTCGTCCCTCCGTCCAGTCCTCGTGCCGCCCCGCGGCGCCCGCGGGGCGATGATGGCGGGGTGACCGAGCTTCTCCCCCTCCTCCACCAGCTCGGCGAGGGCGACGACCGGCTCCTCCACGTCGAGCGGATCCCCGCACGCCCGGGGCGCACGGGGGACTGGCCGGCGTGGGCGGACCCCGACCTCGTCGCGGGCTACCGGCGGCTGGGTGTCGAGGCGCCCTGGGAGCACCAGGTGGAGGCTGCCGAGTCCGTGTGGTCGGGGCGGCACACCGTCATCGCCACGGCCACCGGCTCGGGGAAGTCGCTGGCGGCGTGGCTGCCCGCGATCAGTGCCGTGCGGGAGGGCGCCGAGGCGGCCGCCGGCCCGGGCTCGGGCCGGATCACCGGATACGCCCGCCGGCCCACGACGCTCTACCTCTCACCGACGAAGGCCCTTGCCGCCGACCAGCTCGCCGGGCTCGAGCGGCTCCTCGACGCGGCGGCGCTGCGGGGCGTGCGGGCCACGACCTGCGACGGCGACACCCCGCTCGCCGAGCGGGACTGGGCCCGCGACCACGCCGACATCGTGCTGAGCAACCCGGACTTCCTCCACTTCTCCATGCTGCCCCGCCACCGGCGCTGGCAGCGGCTCCTGCGCGGGCTGCGCTTCGTCGTCGTCGACGAGTGCCACGCCTACCGCGGGGTCCTGGGCGCGCACGTGGCCCTGGTGCTGCGCCGGCTGCTGCGCGTGGCGGAGCACTACGGCGCGCGCCCGACGGTGGTCCTCGCCTCCGCGACGACCGGTGACCCGGCCGCGACCGGCGCCCGCCTCATCGGGGTCGACCCCGCCGAGGTGCACGCGGTCGTCGAGGACACGGCGCCCAGCGGGACCCGCACGATCGTCCTGTGGCAGCCGGGCTTCACCCGGGAGGGGCGCCAGTGGCCCGCGGAGGGCGTGGTGCTGCCGGAGGAGCAGGGCGAGCTCGACGCCGCCGGGCCCCGGCGCAGCGCGTCCAGCGAGGCGTCCGCGCTCGTCGCCCGCCTCGTGCGGGCCGGCGCGCGCACGCTCGCCTTCGTCCGCTCCCGCTACGGGGCCGAGGCGGTGGCCGAGCAGATCCAGCACCAGCTCGCCGGCACCGGCCTGTCGGACCGCGTGGCCGCCTACCGCGGCGGCTACCTCCCCGAGGAGCGCCGCGCCCTGGAGCGGGCCCTGCGGGAGGGGGACCTGCTCGCGCTCGCGACGACGAACGCGCTGGAGCTGGGGGTGGACGTCTCCGGGCTGGACGCCGTCGTCATGACCGGCTGGCCGGGCACGCGCGTGTCGATGTGGCAGCAGGCCGGCCGTTCCGGCCGGGCCGGGCGCGACGGCCTGGCGGTGCTGGTCGCCTCGGAGGACCCGCTGGACGCCTACCTCGTCCACCACCCCGACGCGGTCTTCGGTCAGGCGGTGGAGGTGACGACCTTCGACCCCGCCAACCCCTACGTCCTCGCCCCGCACCTGTGCGCCGCGGCCGCGGAGGTCCCGCTCACCGAGGCCGACCTGCCGCGCTTCGGGCTGCCCGACGACTCCCTGCTCCAGCTGCTCACCGCGCAGGAGTTCCTGCGCCGCCGCCCGAACGGCTGGTTCTGGAACTTCTCCCGGCCCGAGCAGCCCTCCTCCCTCACCGACCTGCGCGGTGGTCACGGCCAGCCGGTGCAGGTCGTCGAGGCCGGCACGGGCCGTGTGCTCGGCACGGTCGACGGCGCGCGCGCCGACGGCACGGTCCACCCGGGCGCCGTCTACGTCCACCAGGGCCGCACCTTCGTCGTCGACCAGCTCGCCGACGACGTCGCCCTCGTCCACGCCGAGCCCGAGGTGTCCTACCGGACCAAGGCGCGCAGCGCGACGACCGTGCGGATCATCGAGGAGCAGGAGCACGCCGAGTGGTCCCACCCCGGCGGCGCCACCGTGCGGTGGTCGCGCGGCGCGGTGGAGGTGACCTCCCAGGTGACCGGCTTCGACCGGCGCCGGCTGCCCGGACTGGAGATCGTCGGCAGCTACCCGCTGGAGCTGCCCGAACGCGTCCTGCGCACGAGCGCGGTGTGGTGGTCGGTGAGCGCGGAGGCCCTGGCGGAGGTCGGCGTGAGCGCCGACGTGCTGCCCGGCGCGCTCCACGCCGCCGAGCACGCGTCCATCGGGCTGCTGCCGATCGTCGCCACCTGCGACCGCTGGGACCTCGGCGGGTTGTCGACCGCCGTCCACCAGGACACGCTCGTGCCCACGGTCTTCGTCCACGACGCCTACCCCGGCGGTGCGGGCTTCGCCGAGCGCGGCTTCCGGGCTGCCCGGGAGTGGCTCACGGCCACTCTCGGCGCGGTGGCCGGCTGTGGCTGCGCCGACGGCTGCCCGAGCTGCGTGCAGTCGCCCAAGTGCGGCAACGGCAACTCCCCCCTCGACAAGGCCGCGGCGGTGCGCGTGCTGCGCTTCCTCGTCGCCGCCTGCCCCGCGTAGCCCGGTCGGCCGACGTGCCGCTGCGCTGCGCCGGGCCGGCACGCGCGCCCGCGCGCGCCACGAGCCCCGGCCCGACCTCGCGGGCGACCTCGACCGTCACCTCCTCGCCCTGGACGGCGCAGCCGGTGAGGGCGGTCCCGTGCGCGGACGCCACCTGTGCCGCCACGGTGCAGGCACCGGTCGCTGCGCCGGGCGAGTGCAGGCGCTCCGCCGCGGCCAGGGCCGCGAGGTCGGCGGCGGCCTGAGCCGAACCGCGTCCCGCCACCACCTGCCCGAGCGTCGCGACGGCGACGAGGAGGACGAGCGCGACGGCGACCACCCCGATCCCCAGGACGGTCCCCGAGCCACGCTCCCCCGGCCTCGCGGGCGGCGGGACGCCTCGGGAGGTGGTCCTCACGGCCCCGGCTCCACCCACGCCCGGGCGCTGGCCCGGGCCTCGAGCGTGCCGGCGCCCAGCACCCCGGAGGCCACCGGACGCGAGACGACGACCTCCACCCACGACCCGTCGGTGTCGACGCTCACCTCGGCGTCCGCGCCGGCGAGCTCACGGGCGACGGACGTGACGACCGCCGCCGGCTCGCCGATCGCCGCCGCCCGGGCCGCGGCGCGTGCCGCGTCGGCGCAGCGCACCTGCCCGAGCACGGCCGCCCCCAGGGTGCAGCACACGAGCAGGACCATGACGACGGCAGGCAGGACGAGCGCCAGCTCGGCCGTCACCGCACCCTGCTCGTCCCGGGGGCGCGGGCGGCGCCGTCCTGCCCTGCCGTCCACGTCATCCCACCTGGAGGGCCTGGCGGATGATGCCGAGGAGGAAGCCCCGCACCTCGGCACTGCGCAGGATGACGAGGAGCAGCCCGGCGAAGCCCGCGGCGGCGAGGGTGGCGATGGCGTACTCGGCCGTGGCCATGCCGGCCTCGGCGGTGCGCCGCAGCGTCCGCAGGCGGGCCTGCAGAGACGCTCGTGCAGTTCGTGCCCAACGCATGATGGTGGTCCTTTCGTCGGTCCGGCTGCGAGTCAGCCGGTCCGCCCACTGTGGGTCCCCGCCCCCACGTCCTGCCGGGGCCGATGCCGCTTCTGTGCACGGCGCCCCCGCGAGCAGGGCCTGGGGCTCAGCCCCCGAGCAGCGAGCCGACCCCCGAGAGGAGCACCGGCGCCATCGCGAGGAGGACGAAGGCCGGCAGGAAGCACAGACCAAGTGGCAGGACGAGTCGCGCGCCCAGGCGGGCCGCAGCCTCCTGGGCTTCCTGGCGTCGGCGGGAGCGGATCGAGGCGGCCGCCTGCCGCACGAGCGGGCACGGGTCCACGCCGTCGGTCCAGCCCGGCTCCAGGGCCGCCGCAAGGGGCCGGAGCACCGGCGGGCAGCGTCCCCAGGCCTCCTCCCACGTGGCTCCCAGGCGCAGCGACGTGGCGGCGGACCGCAGGGGGTCGGCCACGGGGTCGGGGGTCGTGGCCGCGGCGAGGGCGGCGAGCGCCCCGGGCACCGACGCGCCCGAGGCGAGGGCGACGTCGAGGAGGTCGAGGAGGACCGCGGTGTCGGTCCCGAGGGGCGGCCGCGCCGTCCGCCGTCCTCCCCGCCGCGCGCGGGGGGCACCGGGCCGCGCGAGCAGCCAGGGCAGCGCGGCAAGGGCGACCGCGAGCGCCAGCAGCGCGCCGCTCACCGCCGGGCCGCCGCCCGCGAGCGCCGCCGTCCCACGTGGCCCGGTGCCTCCGCGGCGGCGACGAGTGCGGCCGTCCACCGCCGCCCCGCGACGAGCAGGAGCAGCCCGGTGAGCACGCTGGCCGTCCCCCAGCCGCCGTCGGTCGCCGAGCCGAGCGGGTCGGCACCGAGGCCGGCGCCGAGCAGCAGCCCGAGGAGCGGCAGTCCGGCGAGGATCCGCGCGGTGGAGCGGGGCCCGGCGAGCGCCACCCGGCGGGCGTCACGCGCCTGCTCCGCCTCGGTCACGGTCACGGCGCAACGGTCGAGCACCTCGGCCAGCGGCGAGCCGAGGGTGTGCGTGAGCCGGCTGGCGGCGACCACGGTGCGGACCGCGGCGGCAGCTCCCGGATCGGCGGCGCAGCGGGCGACGAGACGGCTCAGCGCCGGCGGGACGCCGTCGTCCCCGCCAGGACCTGCGCCGTCCCCGTCCTGCCCCTCGGCCGGACCGAGCAGCCGGCCCACCGTCGCCGCCCAGGCGGCCTCGGGCGTCGCGCCGGTCCGCAGCCGGCTCGCCACCTCGGTGACGACGACGGCGAGGTCCAGCCTCCTCGTACGCCGCCGTCCACGCGGCGGCCACCACCGGCGGGACCACCCCACCCGCGGCCCGTCCCGCGTCGAGGGCACCGGACGCCCCGGCGCCCACGCGACCGCCGCGAGCACGGCGAGGAGCACGAGGAGCGTCATGCCCGCTCCCTCCGGTCGAGGCGGTCGGCGAGGGCCGGCCACGCGGGCCCCTCCCGCACCTCCCCGCGGGCCGTGACCCGCAGCGCGGTGTCGCACACGAGCTCGGGGCCCCGACGCGCGAGCACGCCGACCTCCGTCAGCCGCCGCCCGCCCTCGGTCCGGCTCACGTGGAGGACGGCGTCCAGCGCACTCACCGCCTGGACGGCGACGGCGTGCTCCCCGAGCCCGGCGAGGGACCCGAGGGCGATGAGCCGGGCGGGCACGTCCGCCGGGGCGTTGGCGTGGACGGTGGCCCAGCCGCCGTCGTGCCCGGTGTTGAGGGCGCCGAGAACCTCCCGCACCTCCGCGCCGCGGCACTCGCCGAGGACGAGGCGGTCGGGCCGCATCCGCATCGCCGCGCGGACGAGCTCGGCCATCTCCACGCCGCCGGCCCGCTGGACGTTGGCCCGGCGCACCTGGAGGTGGACGACGTGGGGGTGGTCGGGCCGCAGCTCGACGGCCTCCTCGATGCAGACGATCCGCTCGTGGGGTCCCACGGTGGACAGCAGCGCGGCGAGGAGCGTCGTCTTGCCCGCCCCGGCGGCGCCGCTGACGAGGACGTTGGCGCGCGTGGCGACCAGCCCCCGCAGGACGTCGGCGAGCGGCGGCGCGACGGTGCCCCCGGCGACGAGCTCCTCGACCGTCAGCGCCCGCCCGCGCTGGGTGCGCAGGCTGATGAGCGTGCCGTCGGCCGACACCGGCGGCAGCACCGCGTGGAGGCGGGTGCCGTCAGGCAGCGCGCCGTCGACGACCGGGCACGCCTCGTCGAGCCGCTGGCCGCACGCCGCCGCCAGCCGGGTGGCCAGTGCCCGGACCGCCGCCTCCCCGCCGAGCCTCATCGGGACGGGCACCAGCCCGCGGCCGCGGTCGGCCCACACGCCCTGCGGCCCGTTGACGAGGACGTCGGTGACGAGCGGGTCCTCGAGGAGGTCCTGCAGCTCGCCGGCCCCCACCAGGGCGGCGCGGGCGCGCGAGTCGAGCTCGAGCAGCGCCCGCCAGCCCTGCGCCGCCTGGCCCGCCGCGCCGACGACGGCGGAGCTCACCGCCGCGCCGTCGGCCTCTCCCCCGCCGCGGGCCACGGCCGCGCGGACGTCGGCCACCGTGGTCACGGACCCAGCCCCACCGTCCGCAGCAGCCGGCGCCCGGTGGCGACGAGCGGTCCGCGCCGCTGGTCGCCCGGGGACAGCCCACGCTCCACCCCTGCGGTGAACGCGCGTTCCGGACGCAGGACCGCGGCGAGCGACCGTCCGCAGACGTCGGCGACGTCCTCGGGCAGCAAGGTGCCTGCTGCCGGTCCGCGCACCACGAGGCGCACCTCACCGAGCACGCCCACCGCCGCCGCGGCCGCAGCGGCCGCCCGGGTGTCACAGGCGGTGAGGAGCACCGTCTCGTCGCACAGCGCCAGCCACTCGCGCTCCGCGCCGGGTGCCAGCACCGCACGTGGCAGGTCGAGGACGAGTGCGTCGGCCGCCCGGGTCAGCGCGCCGACGGCGTCGACGGCCACCGGGTGCCCACCCGCCACGCCTCCGCGGACGTCCGAGGACAGCACCCGCACGCCGTGCCACTGGGGCAGCGCCGCCATGAGACGGTCCGGCGGGAAGCCGCCACGCTCGGTGAGGACGTCGCACCAGCGCGGACCGGGGTCGTGCTCCACGCCGAGCAGCACCTCGAGCCCGCCGCCGGCCGGGTCGAGGTCGACGAGCGCCGTCGTCCGCCCGGCCGTCACCGCCAGCCGCGCGAGGACGGCGGCGAGTGCGGAGGTCCCCACGCCGCCCACGGCGCCCACCACCCCCACCACCCGGGCGCGGCGGGGTGCGACCGCGCGGCTGAGCGCGTCGAGCACCACCTCGGCGTCCGCGGGGAGGGTCAGCCCGCCGGCACCGAGCTCGAGCAGCTCCCCGGTGGTGGCGGCCCCCCGCCAGGGCGGGTCGGCCGGGTCGGCACGGTCGTCGATGAGCACGGCCGCCGTCGTCGGCGGGTCACTGCCGGGCGGGCGCACCTCGAGCTCCACGCCCGCGAGGACGCACAGCCGCCGCACCCGCTCGACGACGTGCCGGTCCCCCGAGCGGAGCGCCGCCCGTACCCCTGTCTCCATGCTCGCCCTCCTCGCTCACCACGAGGATGACCAGCAGGGGGCGTCGCTGGGCAGGCACAGCCCCCGACTGGGGAGGAGCCGCCCCTGAGCCGGCCCTGGGGACCGGCGGCTCAGCGCCGAGGCGCTCGGTACTGACCCGGCTGCACCGGCGGGGCGCCGTCGTCGTCCTCGAGGGGGTGCTTGGCGAGGAAGACGATCGCGACGACGAGCCCGCCCCAGATGACGAGCATCGCGATGATCATGAACAGGATTGCGAGCGGGGTCATCGCCGGACCTCCTGGGACGCGGACAGCGGTTCGGGGGTGAAGTCGTCGACGGGGCGGCGCCACGGGATGAGCGTGTACACGAGGGCGGCGACGACCAGGAGGCCGAGCGTCCCCCACCCGGCGATGGTGAGGAAGGCCAGCGGGTAGTCCTCGTACGGCTCCGAGAAGAGTGCCCGCAGGCTCGAGAGAAGCATGATGGTCAGCGCGATCGGGACGATCGCCCCGACGAGCACGCTCCACCAGCGGCCCACGTGCCCGGTGGACACCGCGTTGAGGTGGGCGCGCAGCTCGGGCAGCTTGCGGGCGCCGAGCGTGACGATGACGCAGGTGGCGATCGCGGAGACGACGACGCCGACCTCGTTCGTGTACTTGTCCACGACGTCGAGCACGGCCAGGCCGGAGGTGGAGGAGTAGAGGGCGAGGGAGATGACGGCGGCCACCCCACCGATGAGGAGGGAGACCTGGACGCGGGAGAGACCGAACTTCTCCTGGAAGGCCGCCGAGACGACCTGGAGGATCGAGATGAGCGAGGTGAAGCCGGCGAGCGTCAGCGAGGTGAAGAAGAGGATCCCGAAGATCGGTCCGCCGGGCATCATCGAGACGATCTGCGGGAAGGTCGCGAAGCTGAGCATCGGCCCGGTGAGCCTCATGTCCCCGATGGCGATGCCCTGCTGCGCCGCCATGAAGCCGAGCGTGGCGAAGACGCCGATGCCGGCGAGGAGCTCGAAGGAGGAGTTCGCGAAGGCGACGACGTACCCGGTGGGCGCGACGTTGGAGCGCCGCTTGAGGTAGCTCGAGTACGTGATCATGATGCCGAAGGCGATCGACAGCGAGAAGAAGATCTGGCTGTAGGCCGCGATCCACACGTTCGCGTCGAGCAGCGCCTCCCAGTTCGGGGTGAAGAACGCGGTGAGGCCGTCGGAGGCCCCTTCGAGGAAGAGGGCCCTCACCACCATGATGGTGAAGAGCACGACGAGCAGCGGCATGAAGATCTTGTTCGCCCGCTCCAGCCCCCGCTGCACACCGAGTGCGAGGACGGCGAGGACGACGAGCCACAGCACGAGCATCGGCCAGAAGATCCCGCCGACGAAGTCGGTGCTCAGCCCGGCACCGCTGTACTGGAGGAAGTCGCCGGTGAAGAAGGCCGCGGGGTCCTCGCCCCAGGCCAGGTCGACGGAGAAGCCGATGTAGCGGATCGCCCACACGACGATGACCGTGTAGTAGGTGGCGATGACGAAGGAGATCCCCACCTGGAACCAGCCGAGCGGCTCGAAGCCCTTCCCCAGCCGCCGGAACACCGCCGGTGCCGAGCCGCGGAAGCGGTGCCCGAGGGAGTAGTCGAGCAGGAGGATCGGGATGCCGGCCGTGAGGAGGGCGACGAGGTAGGGGACGAGGAAGGCGCCGCCGCCGTTCTCGTAGGCCACGCCGGGGAAACGCCAGATGTTCCCGAGCCCCACCGCCGATCCGATCGCGGCGAGGATGAAGCCGTACTGGCCGGTCCACTGCTCGCGTTCCGGCGTCGTCGTGCGCTCTGCCATCGCGTCCCCTCGTCGTCTCAGCCCACCCGCGTCGGTGGTGCCGCGCAATCTAGCCCTCCCGCTCGGGCAGCGACGAGCGCACGTCTCACCTGTCGGACACGTCCTCGAGGGGGGGGACGTCGGAGGGGGCCGTTAAGGTCGGGGGAAGGAGGTTCATCCGTGCCACACACGTCCCCGGGGCGCCCAGCGGCGTTCTTCGACCTCGACAAGACCGTCATCGCCGGCTCCTCGTCGCTCGCCCTGTCCAAGGCCTTCTACGCCGACGGCCTGCTCACCCGCGCCGGGGCGCTGCGCGGCCTGTACGCGCAGCTCGGCTACCTCTCCTTCGGCGCCGACCACGACCAGACGGAACGGATGAAGGAGCGCCTCGCACGCGTCTCCCTCGGCTGGGACGCGGCCCGGACCGAGGCCGTGGCCGCCGCGGCCGTCGACTCGCACGTGCGTCCCGTCGTCTACCAGGAGGCGCTCGACCTCATCGCCGCGCACCAGGCCGCCGGCGAGGACGTCGTCGTCGTCTCCGCGTCGAGCGAGGCCGTCGTCCGCCCGATCGGCGAGCTCCTCGGCGCCGACCACGTCATCGCCACCCGGCCCGTCGTCACCGACGGCCGCTTCACCGACCAGCTCGAGTTCTACGCCTACGGGCCGACGAAGGCGACGGCGATCCGCGAGCTCGCCCGCGAGCGCGGATACGACCTCGCCACCAGCCACGCCTACAGCGACTCCGTCACCGACCTGCCGATGCTCGAGACGGTCGGCAACCCGGTCGCGGTCAACCCGGACCGTGCGCTGCGGCGGCACGCGATCGCGCAGGGCTGGCAGGTGCGCGACTTCTCCCGCCCCGTGCCCGTGCGGCCCCGCCGCCGCCCCGGTGCGCTGCTCGCCGTGGCTGCCGGCGCGGCCCTGCTCGCCGCCCTCGCGTGGCGGGCTCGCCGACGCGCCGAGCGCTGACCGGCGCGCCGCCCCCCGCCCCACGTCCGCGCCTCGCTACGTTGAGGATCGCAGACCCGAGGAGGCGACGTGTCCGACAACCCCTATGAGCGCGACAACCCCGACGAGCCGGTCCAGCCGGTGAGTGCCGACGCCGCGACCGACCCGGACGGCGCGGCCCCGGCCCCGTCCGACGAGCCGTGGTCGCAGCGGCTCGACCCCGCACCACCCGCCGACGACGCACCCTGGCTCGCGCAGGACGACGGCGCCCGGCCGGCCACGTCCACGCGGCCGGTCGACGGCGACACCGGCCCGGTCCCCACCGACGCCGGCCCGGAGCGAGCGGCCCCCGCCGAGGACCCCGGTCCGGCTCCGGCCGCGCCTGTTCTGAACGGCGACGGTGAGCAGCCCGTGGACGACGCGACGGGCGCCGAGCACCGCGCCACCCCCGACGCCGAGCGGACCGCCGCCGACGCCGAGCCGGCCGGCACCCACGGCGAGCCGACCACCGTCCTCAGCGAGGAGACCGGCGACGCCGAGCGCACCCAGGTCCTGCGCACCCACCAGGCCGAGCGCCCGGTACCGCGCTCCGGCCTCGCCGAGCACCGCAGCGCCGCCTACCTCACCGGTGAGCGCGCCGTCGAGCCCGAGCCCCGCCCGGAGCCCGAGCCCACGGCGACCACCCCCGCGCCGTGGCTGTCCGGCGCGGGCGCAGGGGCAGGGGCCGCCGCCGGCCCGGAGCCCGTCGCCCCGGCGGAGCGCCCGGCCGAGGAGGAGCGGGCCCGGCCCGAGCGTGACGTCGTCCTCGAGGGGACGACCGCCCACACCCGTCCGCCGTCGCGGGCCAAGGCGCACGTCCTCACGATCCTGCTCACCCTGCTCCTCACGCCGGTCGCCTGGTACCTCCTGGCCGACGCCGGCGCGCGGCTCACGCTCCCGCAGGGCAACCCGTGGGACACCGCGAACCTCAACGTCGCGGCGCTGCTCGAGCTCGCCGGTGGCCTGCTCGTGCTCGTCGTCGTCCTCCTCGCGGCCCGGTGGAGCTCGGTGGGCGCGATCGTCACCGGCGCCCTGGTCATCGTCCTCGGGGTGCCATTCGTCGCGGTCCCCGCGTGGACCCAGGACCTCCTCGAGCCGGTGGACTCGTGGCTCGCCGGCCTGGGCGACTTCGGTGACAACGTCGCCCACCACCTCGTCGCCTCGGGCAGCACGGGCCGGCTCGTCGCCGTCGGCGTCGCCCTCGTGCTCGTCGGCGTCGTCTCCCACGGCGCCCGCCGCCAGGGCCGCCGCGAGGTGCGCCCCGCCGTCGAGGCCTGAGCACAGCGGAACGGGCCGGTCGCGGGATCTCCCGCGGCCGGCCCGTTCCCTGTCCGTCAGTGGCTGGCGGCGCGCTCCGCGCCGGCGCCCGTCATCGAGCGGACCTCCATCTCCGCCTGCTTCGCGTCGTTGTGCTCCTTCGAGGTCACCGTCCCGAGCCAGGCGAGGAAGAAGCCCAGCGGGACCGAGACGATCGCGGGGTTGGACAGCGGGAACCACGCGAAGTCGGCGCCGGCGATCATCGCCGTCTCGCTGCCGGACACCACCGGGGAGAAGGTGATGAGGAGCAGCGCGCTGAGCAGCCCGCCGTAGATGCTCCACGTCGACCCGCGCGTGTTGAAACGCTTCCAGTACAGCGAGAAGAGGATCGAGGGCAGGTTCGCGCTCGCCGCGATCGCGAAGGCGAGCGAGACGAGGAACGCGACGTTCTGCTCGGCCGCGAGGATCCCGCCGACGATCGAGATCGCCCCGATGACGACGGCGGTGCGGCGGGCCACCTTGACCTCCTTCTCGGGGGAGGCCTTGCCCTCCTTGAGCACACCGTTGTAGACGTCGTGCGCGAAGGAGGCCGAGGCGGTGATCGTCAGGCCGGCGACGACCGCGAGGATCGTCGCGAAGGCGACCGCGGCGATGATGCCGAGCAGCAGGGTGCCGCCGAGCTCGTAGGCCAGCGCCGGGGCGGCGGCGTTGGAGCCGCCCGGGGCGTTGCGGATCGTGTCGGCACCGACGAGGTAGACCGCCGCGTAGCCGAGCACGAGCGTGCACAGGTAGAAGAAGCCGATGAGCGAGATCGCCCAGACCACCGAGCGACGTGCCTCCTTGGCGCTGGGCACCGTGTAGAAGCGCATGAGGACGTGGGGCAGGCCGGCGGCGCCGAAGACGAGCGCGATGGCCAGCGAGACGAAGCCGATCTTGCTCGTGTCCGAGGTGCCGTACTGGAGCATCGGCTCGAGGATCGCCCCGCCCTCGGGGTGGGCGTCGACCGCCCGACCCAGCAGCGCGCTGAGGTTGAAGCCGTTGGAGGCCATGATCCACACGGTCATGACGCCGACGGCGGCGATGAGGAGCACGGCCTTGATGATCTGCACCCACGTGGTGCCCTTCATCCCGCCGATCATCACGTAGACGATCATGAGCGCGCCGACGATCGCGATGACGAGCGACTGCCCCGCCCGGCTCTCCACCCCGAGCAGCAGCGAGACGAGGGCACCCGCGCCCGCCATCTGCGCGAGCAGGTAGAAGAAGGTGATCGCGAGGGTGGACGTCGCCGCGGCGGTGCGGACCGGCCGCTGCTTCATCCGGAAGCTGAGGACGTCGGCCATCGTGTACTTGCCGGTGTTGCGCAGCGGCTCGGCGACGAGCAGGAGCGCCACCAGCCAGGCGACGAGGAAGCCGACGGAGTACAGGAGGCCGTCGTAGCCGTAGAGCGCGACGGCGCCGACGATGCCGAGGAACGAGGCCGCGGAGAGGTAGTCGCCCGCGATGGCGATGCCGTTCTGGCGCCCGGAGAAGCTGCGCCCGCCGTGGTAGAAGTCGCCGACGCTCGTCGTCGTCCGGGACACCCGCACGACGATGACGAGGGTGACGACGACGAAGAGCAGGAAGATGCCGATGTTGAGCCAGGGGTTGCCGACGTCCATCACACGCCCCCTTCGAGCTCGGTCCGCAGCCGCGTGGCGACGGGGTCGAGCGACTTGTTCGCGTGGCGCACGTAGAGCCACGTGAGGAGGAACGTGGTGACGAACTGGCCCAGGCCGAAGAGCAGGCCGACGTTGAGGTTGCCGACGACCTCACGCGACATGAGGTCCTCGGCGTAGGTCGAGAGCAGGACGTAGGACAGGTACCAGACGAGGAACGCCGCCGTCATCGGGAAGGCGAACGAGCGGAAGCTGCTGCGCAGGCGGCGGAACTCCGCCGACTCCTGCACGGCCTGGAACTCCTCCGCGGTGGGCTGTCTCAGGGCTCCGGGTTGGTGTGTCATGGTCTCCCCCTTCTCAGTGACACAGGTCACGACGCCGTGACCAGCGGGCAACGTATCAGAGATCGTTTTCGAGCTCGCGGGGTGCCGGGGCTCCGGACGCCGTGCCCGCGAGCGGCGGACGAACGGTACATTCGAGGCGTGCCGATGTGATCCCGGCCATACGGGGGCACGGCGATGGAAACGAACAACGTCGTCCGGAGGAAACATGGTTGACCACACCAGCGCTGCGCCCGGCTCCGCCGAGGCAGGAGCCGGCGGCCTGGAGAACCTGCTCGTCGAGGAGCGCCGCTTCCCGCCGAGCCCCGAGTTCGCCGCCCAGGCGAACGCGACCGCGGAGCTCTACGACCGCGCGGCGGCCGACCGCCTGGGGTTCTGGGCCGAGCAGGCCCGCGAGCTGCTCACCTGGTCGACGGACTTCACCGAGGTCCTCGACTGGTCCGACGCGCCGCGGGCGCGCTGGTTCGGCGACGGCCGGCTCAACGCCGCGTACAACGCGGTGGACCGCCACGTCGAGGCAGGCAACGGCGAGCGGGTCGCCATCCACTGGGAGGGCGAGCAGGGCGACACCCGCACGATCACCTACGCGCAGCTGCGTGACGAGGTGGCCCGCGCCGCCGCGGCCCTCGCCGAGCTCGGCGTGCAGACCGGTGACCGCGTGGCCATCTACCTGCCGATGATCCCCGAGGCGGTCGTCGCGATGCTCGCCTGCGCGCGCATCGGCGCCCCGCACTCCGTGGTCTTCGGCGGCTTCTCCGCCGAGGCGCTGCACACCCGCATCAACGACGCGTCGGCGAAGGTCGTCATCACGGCCGACGGCGGCTACCGGCGCGGCAAGCCCAGCGCCCTCAAGCCCGCCGTCGACGACGCCCTGGCCAGCGGCGACACACCGGTGGAGAAGGTCCTCGTCGTGCGGCGCACCGGGCAGGACGTCGCCTGGCACGACGACCGTGACGTCTGGTGGGACGAGATCGTCCCCCGCCAGGGCACCGACTTCGCGCCCGTGGACGTCGAGGCCGAGCACCCGCTGTTCATCCTCTACACCTCCGGCACCACCGGGAAGCCCAAGGGCATCTTCCACACGACCGGCGGGTACCTCGCGCAGTCCGCGTACACCCACAAGAACGTCTTCGACCTCAAGCCGGAGACCGACGTCTACTGGTGCACCGCGGACATCGGCTGGGTCACCGGTCACACGTACGTCACCTACGGGCCGCTCGTCAACGGCGCCACCCAGGTGATGTACGAGGGCACGCCCGACACCCCGCACAAGGGCCGCTGGTGGGAGATCGTCGAGAAGTACAAGGTGACGATCCTCTACACCGCGCCCACCGCGATCCGCACCTGCATGAAGTGGGGCGAGGAGGAGCCCGGCCGCTTCGACCTGTCCTCCCTGCGGGTGCTCGGCTCGGTCGGTGAGCCGATCAACCCCGAGGCGTGGGTCTGGTACCGCCGCGTCATCGGTGGCGACCGCACCCCTGTGGTCGACACGTGGTGGCAGACGGAGACGGGCGCGATCATGATCTCCCCGCTGCCCGGCGTCACCGCCGCCAAGCCCGGCTCTGCCCAGACCCCGCTGCCCGGCATCAGCGCCGACGTCGTCGACGAGCAGGGCGAGGCCGTCCCCGCCGGCTCGGGCGGCTACCTCGTCCTCACCGAGCCGTGGCCGGCGATGCTGCGCGGCATCTGGGGCGACGAGCAGCGCTTCCACGACACGTACTGGTCCCGCTTCCCCGGCATCTACTTCGCCGGCGACGGCGCCAAGAAGGACGAGGACGGCGACCTGTGGGTCCTCGGGCGCGTGGACGACGTCATGAACGTCTCGGGTCACCGGCTCTCGACGACGGAGATCGAGTCCGCGCTCGTCTCCCACCCCACGGTGGCCGAGGCCGCCGTCGTCGGGGCCAGTGACGACACGACGGGCCAGGCCGTCGTCGCCTTCGTCATCCTGCGCGGCGAGGCGGCCGCGGCCGCCAGCGAGGCGAGCGCCGAGGAGCACATCGCCGAGCTGCGGGCCCACGTGGCCAAGGAGATCGGGCCGATCGCCAAGCCGCGGTCGATCCTCGTCGTCACCGAGCTGCCCAAGACCCGCTCCGGCAAGATCATGCGGCGCCTCCTGCGTGACGTCGCCGAGAAGCGCACCGTCGGTGACGTGACGACGCTGGCCGACTCGACGGTCATGGACCAGATCTCGGCGGGCATGCAGAAGTAGCCCCCGCCGCTACCGCCGAGAGCTGAGCTGTTCCTCGAACGGCTCAGCTCTCGGCGCGCACGGGCGGCCGGGGATCGCGGACCGTCTACGCTCCCCTCGTGGCTAGTGGACAGAGTGTGGTGTGGCAGGACGGACCGTGGGAGCACCGGTTCGTCCCGGCGAACGGCGCGCGCTTCCACGTCGTCCTCGCAGGCCCGGAGTCCGGTGAGCTGGTCGTCCTGCTCCACGGCTTCCCCCAGTTCTGGTGGGCCTGGCGCCACCAGCTGACCGCACTGGCCGACGCCGGCTACCGCGTCGCGGCGATGGACATCCGCGGCTTCGGCGGCTCGGACAAGCCGCCCGGTGGGCACGCGACGCCGGTGCTCACCGCCGACGTCGGCGGCGTCGTCCGCTCGCTCGGCCGCGAACGGGCGGTCGTCGTGGGCCACAGCTTCGGCGGCATGCTCGCCTGGTCGATGCCGGTTCTCGAGCCGCGCGTCACCCGCGCCGTCGCCGTCCTCAGCGCCCCGCACCCGGTGCCGCTGCTGCGCCCGCGCAACCACCTCGGTGCGCGTGCCCGTGCCTTCCTCGCCCGCGTGCAGGTGCCGTGGTTCCCGGAGCACGCGCTGCGCCGCGGCGACCTCCTCACCCGTGTCCTCACCGACCTCTCGGCGCCCGGCCGGGTCCTGCCGCCCGAGGAGCTGCGCGCCTACCAGACCGCGGTCCGCCTCCCGTCGGTGGCCCACGCGAGCCTCGAGCACCTGCGCTGGCTCGTGCGCTCGACCCCGCGGCCCGACGGCCGCCGCTACCTCGCCGCCATGGCGCACCCGGTGACCGTGCCGGTCCTCAGCGTGCGGGGCGGCGCCGACCGCTTCACCCCGGCCGCCGCCTTCGCGGCGGACCCGGCCCACGTGCAGGGCCTGCTGCGCACCGCCGTCGTCCCGGGTGCCGGCCACCTCCTTCCCGAGGAGGCACCCGAGGCCGTCACCGGGCTCCTCCTCGACTTCCTCGCCGGCCTCCCCGACTGAGCGGCGTCAGTCCGGACGGCGCACGAGCCCCTCGGCGACCTCCTGGTCGGTCTCACCGAGCCCGTAGCTCGGGCACACGCCGGCGAGCACGCAGGCGCCGCAGGCGGGCCGGCGGGAGTGGCACACGCGGCGCCCGTGGAAGATGAGCCGGTGGCACAGCATCGTCCACCGCTCCGCCGGCACGAGGGCGGCGATGTCCCGCTCCACCTTCACCGGGTCCTTGTTCTCGGTCCAGCCCAGGCGGCGCGCCAGCCGTCCGACGTGGGTGTCGACCGTGATGCCGGGGACGCCGAAGGCGTTGCCGAGCACGACGTTCGCCGTCTTGCGGCCCACGCCCGGGAGCTTCACCAGCTCGTCGAGGTCCGCCGGCACCTCACCGTCGTGGTCGGCGAGCAGCGCGGCCGCGAGGCCGCGCAGCGAGGTCGCCTTGGCGCGGAAGAAGCCCAGCGGCCGCAGCACCTCCTCCAGCTCGGCCTGGCCCGCGGCCGCCAGCTCGGCCGGCCCGGGCCACCGCCGGAACAGCGTGGGGGTCACGGAGTTCACCCGCACGTCCGTCGTCTGCGCGGACAGGACGGTGGCGACGAGGAGCTCGAAGGCGGAGGTGAAGTCGAGCTCGCAGCGGGCGTCGGGCCACTCCTCGGTGAGGACGTCGTCGACCTCGACGGCGGGGGCCGGGCCACGCTCGGCGAGCGGCAGGTCGGTGCTCACCGGGCCAGGTTACGGGCGGCAGCCTGCTCTCAGTGGCAGGATGGTCGCCATGGGCTCCGGCCCGGCCGCCGACACCGACGTGAAAAGGAAGCAAACGTGGACGACTCCGCGATCAGCTCCGTGCCCCTCTTTGCCTCCCTCGACGACGACGCTCGAGCGGCCCTGCGCGAGGCCATGCACGAGGTGAGCCTGCGTCGCGGGGAGACCCTCTTCCACGAGGGTGACCCCGGGGACCGCCTCTTCCTCGTCATCGAGGGCAAGATCAAGCTCGGGCACCGCTCGACCGACGGCCGGGAGAACCTGCTGGCCATCCTCGGCCCGGGCGAGCTGCTCGGTGAGCTCACGCTCTTCGAGCCCGGCGAGCGGACCGCCACGGCCACCGCCGTCGCCACCGCCCGTCTGCTCGAGCTGCAGCACGACCCGTTCATGCACCTGCTCGACACGCGCCCCGAGCTGGCCAAGCACATGCTGCGCGCGCTGGCCCGCCGCCTGCGCCGCACCAACGAGGCGCTGGCCGACCTCGTCTTCTCCGACGTCCCCGGCCGCGTGGCCAAGGCGCTGCTCGACCTGTCGGTCCGCTTCGGCGAGCAGACCCCCGACGGCCTGCGCGTGGCCCACGACCTCACCCAGGAGGAGCTGGCCCAGCTCGTCGGCGCCTCCCGCGAGACGGTCAACAAGTCCCTCGCCGACTTCATCTCCCGCGGCTGGATCCGCCTCGAGGGCCGCGCCGTGCAGATCCTCGATCTCGAGCGCCTCAAGCGCCGCGCCCGCTGACCCGCGTCTCCCGCCCCCACATTCGCCGAGAGCCGGATTCCTCCGTGGAGGAACCCGGCTCTCGGCGTGTGTGGGGCGGGGGGCGTCAGGCGACGGCGAGGACGAGCTCGATCTCGACGGGCGCGTCGAGGGGGAGGGCACTGACGCCGACGGCGCTGCGCGCGTGGCGACCGGCCTCCCCGAAGATCTCCCCGAGCAGGTCCGAGGCACCGTTGACGACGCCCGGCTGGCCCGTGAAGGCGGGGTCGCTCGCGACGTAGCCGACGACCTTGACCACCTGGACGACGGCGTCGAGGTTGCCGACCTTCGCGGCGACGGCCGCGAGGGCGTTGAGCGCCGCGACGCGGGCGAGCTCGGTGGCCTGCGCGGGCGCGACCAGCCCCTCGCCGTCGCCGACCTTGCCCGTCACGGGCAGCGCGCCGTCGACCATGGGCAGCTGGCCCGAGGTCCACACGAGGTCACCGTGACGGACCGCGGGCACGTAGCTCGCGACCGGCGGCACGACCGGCGGCAGCGAGAGCCCGAGCTCCTGGAGACGCCGGGCGATGCTCATGCCTTGGGGCGCTTGAGGTAGGCGACGGGGTTCTGCGTCGGGCCCGGCACCACCTGGACGAGCTCCCAGCCGTCGGCGCCCCACTGGTCGAGGATCGCCTTGGTGTTGTGGATGAGCAGAGGAATGGTCGCGTACTCCCAGGTCGTCATGGCGCCATCCTAGGCCTGGCGGATCTTGGCCAGGATGCGCGGCGCACGGTCGGCGCGGAGCTCGGCGATGATGTCGTCCTCCTCGTCCTGGAGCCGGTCGGCCCAGGACCGCACCTCGGGGTAGCGGCGCAGCAGCGCGCGACGCTCCCGCTCCGTCAGCCCGCCCCACACCCCGAAGGTGACGTGGGAGTCCAGCGCATCGGCCAGGCACTCCATCCGCACCGGGCAGCGGAAGCACAGCTCTCGTGCCGCCCGCTGCGCCGCCCCACGGACGAAGAGCTCGTCCGGCTCGATCGTCCGACACGCGGCCCGTGCGGCCCACGTCTGGTCGTCGTGAGTGCTCATGCCCCACCTCCTGCGTTCCCACGGCATCGTTGCCGCTCGTCTGTATCCCGACGCTAGACCTCTTAGTCGGGACGTGGAAGGCCTATGGCGTAATCGTGACCTTGGCGAAATCGTCACATGTCACATGCTGGATGTCCATATCCTTGCGAAAAGTCGGTGACCTGCCCCACCGTGCGCCCCTCGGCGAGGCACGCGCCGTACCCTGGGGCAATGGCCTCACGTCCCACGCCGCGCGGGCGCGCCGTCCGCCCCGTCCAGCTCGTCGCCATGATGATCGCGTTCCTGCTGATCGCCGTGGCCGGAGGAGTGCTGACGGCAGGACTCCTCCTGCCCGCCGTCGGCTCCGTCGGCGCCGTCGGGAACGCGACCACCGACCTCTTCAGCGACATCCCGACCGAGCTCGAGATCGACGAGCCGTCCGAGCAGAGCGTCATGTACGACGCCAAGGGCAACGAGATGGCGGTCTTCTTCGCGGAGAACCGCGTCGTCGTCGGCTTCGACGACATCTCCCAGCACGTCAAGGACGCCGTCGTCGCCATCGAGGACCACCGCTTCTACGACCACGGCGGCGTGGACCCCGAGGGCATCCTGCGTGCCGTCGCCCGCAACGTCGGTGGCGGTGAGCTCGAGGGCGCCTCGACGCTCACGCAGCAGTACGTGAAGAACATCCAGGTCGAGGAGAGCCGCGTCAGCAACGACCCGGAGCTCTACCAGGCGGCCACCGAGACCGACGGCGCGGCGGGCATCGCCCGCAAGCTGCGCGAGGCCCGGCTCGCCATCGCCCTGGAGAAGGTGCGGTCCAAGGACGAGATCCTCACCGGCTACCTCAACATCGCGCAGTTCGGGCCCTCGCAGTACGGCATCGAGTCCGCCGCGCACCACTACTTCAACAAGACGGCCGCCGACCTCAACATCGCCGAGTCCGCCCTGCTCGCGGGCATCACCCAGAACCCCGCCAAGTGGGACCCGGTGAGCAACCCGGAGAACGCCGAGCAGCGCCGCAACACCGTGCTCGGACGGATGCTCTTCCTCGACGTCATCACCCAGGAGCAGTACGACGAGGCCGTTGCGGTCCCCGTCGCGGACATGCTCGACGTCCAGGACACCCCCCGCGGCTGCGCCGTCGCCGGCAACGCCGCCTACTTCTGCCAGTACGTCGTCAACGACATCCTCACCAACGAGGCCTACGGCGAGACGGTGGAGGACCGTCGTCAGCTGCTCAACCGCGGCGGCCTGGAGATCCACACGACCCTCGACCCGGACAAGCAGGAGGCGGCCTTCGAGGCCGTCACCGACTCGGTCCCGATCGAGGACGAGTCCGGGATCTCGATGGCGCTGTCCTCGATCGAGCCGGGCACCGGCCGGATCTTCGCGATGGCCCAGAACACCCGGTACGGGATGGCCTCGGAGGACGACCCCCGCGCCACCCAGGTCAACTACAACGTCGGTCAGTCCCACGGCGGCGGCACCGGCTTCCAGTCCGGCTCGACGTTCAAGGTCTTCACGCTCGTCCAGTGGCTCAAGGACGGGCACTCGCTCATGGACCGGGTGAACTCCGCCAACCGCGTCTTCCCCCGCGACACGTGGGACATCTCCTGCGACGACCCGGAGAATCCGGCGTTCCGGCCGGGCGGGGACTACGAGCCGAAGAACCTCGAGGGCTTCGGCGGTGGCGTCGAGACCGTCCTCGAGGCCACCCGCACCTCGATCAACACCTCCTTCGTCGTCATGGCCCAGCAGCTGGACCTGTGCGACATCACGAGCACCGCCGCGGACATGGGGGTGCGCACCGGTAGCGGTGGGCCGCTGCAGAGCAACCCCGCGATGGTCCTCGGCTCGAACACGGTGACGCCCCTGTCGATGGCGAACGCCTACGCGACGCTCGCGTCCGGTGGTGTGTTCTGCGAGCCGGTCGCCATCACGAGCATGGCCGACCGCAACGGCGAGGAGATCCCCGTCCCGCCGTCGGACTGCCAGCGGGTCCTCGAGGAGGACATCGTCAACGGCGCCAACCACGCGCTCCAGGCCGTCATGGGCCCCGAGTGGGACTCCACCGGGTCCACGGCCCGCATCCCCCCGCGGCCCTCGGCCGGCAAGACCGGCACGGCCAACGACGACATGCACGCCTGGTTCATCGGCTTCGTCCCCCAGATGGCCACGGCCGTGTGGATGGGGCACGCGAACGCCGACGAGACGATGGGTGGCGAGGTCATCAACGGCGTCTGGCGCGACCGCGTCTACGGCGGTCTCATCGCGGCACCGACGTGGAAGGCCTACATGCTCGAGGCCACCGAGGACATGCCGATCGAGGAGTTCGACGACGCGGAGAGCACGGTGGTGCGCGGAGAGTTCCTCAGCGTCCCGAGCATCGGCGGGCAGAGCGTCGAGGACGCCCGCGAGACCCTCGAGGACGCCGGCTTCAACACCACCATGGGATACCCGGTCGACTCCGGCTGGCCGGAGGGCCTGGCCGTCGCCACCACCCCCGAGGCGGGCAGCAGCGCCCGGCGCGGGGAGACGGTGACGATCTACACGAGCGGCGGCCGCGGCGGGGGCGACGACTGACCGTGCTCGGCAAGCTCGCGGGGGCCACCGCGCTCACCGCCGTCGGCGGTCTCGGCTGGGCCGTCACCGAGACGCGGCTCTTCACCGTGCGCACCCACGTGGTGCCGGTGCTGGCGCCGGGCAGCCGGCCCCTGAGGGTCCTGCACGTCTCCGACCTCCACCTCACCCCCGCGCAGCGGCTCAAGCAGGAGTGGGTGCGCCGGCTGGCGGACCTCGAGCCGGACCTCGTCGTCTCGACCGGGGACAACCTCGCCCACCAGGAGGCCGTGCCCTCGGTGGCGTACGCGCTCGGCGCGCTGCTCAGCGTGCCGGGGGTCTTCGTCCTCGGCTCCAACGACTACTACGCCCCGCAGCCGAAGAACCCGGCCCGCTACCTCACGCCCTCCTCGCGGCGGAGCACGACGAGCGAGGAGCCGCAGACGCTGCCCACCGACGATCTCGTCGAGGTGCTGGGGTCGGGCGGCTGGCTCGACCTCACCAACACCCGAGGGAGTCTCGACGTCGCCGGACAGCGGCTGTCCTTCGTCGGGGTCGACGACCCCCACCTCGAGCGTGACCGTCTGCCCGCCCCCGGCGGCGAGCACGGCGACCTCCACGTCGGCGTCTCGCACGCCCCGTACACGCGCGTGCTGGACGAGATGGCCGACGACGGCTGCGGGCTGATCCTCGCCGGGCACACCCACGGCGGTCAGCTCCGCGTCCCGGGATACGGCGCGCTCGTGACGAACTGCGACCTCGACCGGGAGCGGGCGAGCGGGCTCCACGG
Source organism: Oceanitalea stevensii (assembly GCF_014837105.1). Classification (GTDB taxonomy): domain Bacteria; phylum Actinomycetota; class Actinomycetes; order Actinomycetales; family Actinomycetaceae; genus Oceanitalea; species Oceanitalea stevensii. The sequence goes on from NZ_JACSPO010000005.1 coordinate 140,647, forward strand.
GTGGCCGGGGCCGCGTCCTGACGCGCCCGGTGGGCAGGGCTCGGCGTGGCTCAACGTCTCCGCCGGCATGGGCACCTCCCCCTACACGCCGGTGCGTTTCGCCTGCCGGCCGGAGGTCAGCCTCCTGCAGCTCGTCGCCACCGCATAGCGACATGCCTCACACGGCGGGGTGCCGGTTTCACTCCTGAGCAGGTGCTCCGCTATCCTGATCTGGCTTTACCGGGGTGTGGCGCAGCTTGGTAGCGCGCCTCGTTCGGGACGAGGAGGTCGTGGGTTCGAATCCCGCCACCCCGACCGGTAGAAGGCCCGGAACCGCAAGGTTCCGGGCCTTCGGCGTCTCTCCGGGCGCTCTGGTCAGCCGGCGGGCCAGCCGTTGGGCAGGCAGCCGCCCAGGCCGAGGGTCTGCTGGACCATCACCGGGGCCGTCTCGCCCGGGGCCGGGCAGGCGACGTGGCCGTGGCCGATCACGTGGCCGACCTCGTGGTTGACGAGGTACTGGCGGTACTCGGCGACCGTCCCACCGGCCTCGAGGAAGGGCTCGGCGCCCTGCGCCCAGCGGACCGCGTTGAGCACGGCGTAACCCACCCGGCCGCACGAGACGGTGCCACCGGTGTCCACCGGGGCGCACAGCTCGTCGGTGGTGGCGGGTGAGGCGAGCGTGAGGTCGACGTCCGCCTCGCCGTCGGTGCGGGCGAAGACGACGGAGCCGTCGTGGCCCCACCCACGCGGGTCGTTGAGCGTGTCCATGACCTGACGGGCGAACTCGTGCCCGTCCACCCCCAGCCCGGTCTCGACCTCCACGCGCACGGTGACGACGCCCTCCGCCTCGTGCGGGGCCGCGACGGCGCCCGGGACCGTCCGCAGCCGCCCACCGGCGTCGTGCGGCACGTCGGTACGCCACAGGCCGCCCTGCTCGGCGAGGAAGGTGAGCGTGGGCGCCTTGGGGGGCGGCTTGGGCCGCTCCTCACGGGCGTCGACGGACACGCCGTTCCTGCCGGGTGAGCGTCCGCCGTCGGGCACCTGTCCGCCGTCGGGCACGCCCGTGCCGCCGAGGATCCGGGGAGCCACCCAGGGATCCCCGGACTCCGGCGTCGGCGAGGGCGCCGGGACGGCGCCCAGCAGGGCGGCCACCGTCGCCAGCGTGGCCAGGCCCCACGACACGCGTCTCATCTCACCTCACTGGGACTGAACCAGCGTCCCCCGCCGCGCGGGGGTGGCGGCGCAGACGCGGCCGAGTCTACTCAGGCCTGCTGCTCCGCCTGGGCGTCGGCGACCTTGGCCCGGACCTCGTCCATGTCCAGACCCTTGACCTGGTCGATGAGCTGCTCGAGCTGCGGACCGGGCAGGGCGCCGGCCTGGGAGAAGACGAGGACGCCCTCACGGAACGCCATGAGCGTGGGGATGGCGGTGATGCCGGCCTGCGCGGCGAGCTGCTGCTCGGCCTCGGTGTCGACCTTGGCGAAGACGATGTCCTCGTGCTTCTCGGAGGCCTTCTGGTAGACCGGCGCGAACTGCTTGCAGGGGCCGCACCAGTCGGCCCAGAAGTCCACGAGGACGATGTCGTTGTCCGTGATGGTCTGCTCGAGGGTCGTCGCGGTGACGTCGGTGGTAGCCATGCTCACTCCTGTCGATCGGGATTGTCTTGCGGGTCAACACGTGGCGCCGTCAACTATTCCGTCTCGCGCTCGCGCCACCGACCTACGCTGGGCTCATGTCGAGGTTGTCACGCTCCAGCGGCCGGCGCACGCGCGCCGCGCGCAGCTCGCCGGGCGGTTGGCCGCCCCCGGTCTGGGAGCAGCGCTTCCGGGCGCCGGAGCTCGAGGTGCCCGAGTGGGCCTCGGACGCGCCGGACCGCGCGTGCGTCGTCGCCACCGTCGACGGGCGCCCGCAGGTGCACTCGTGGGAGGCGAGGACCGGACGTCTGGTGGTCGCCACGGACCGTCCCGCGGGGACGACCGACGCGACGATCGACCCCGCCGGCCGGTGGCTGTGGTGGTTCGACGACACCGACGGCGACGAGTGGGGCAGCTGGCGGCGCCAGCCCTTCGGCTCCCCGCCCGGCCGGTCCGCCGAGACCCCGCTCCCGCTGCCGCCCGCCTACCAGGCGGGTCTGCACCTCGCACGCGACGGGACGGGCGTCGTCGGGTGCACCGACCCGGACGCCGGCACGACCATCCACCAGGTCTTCCTCGACGGCTTCTCGGCGACGCCCGCGCCGGTGCTCCTCTACGCCGGGGACCACGACGCCGAGGCCGCGGCGCTGAGCGACGACGGGAACCTCCTCGTCGTCGGGCACGCCGAGGGCGGCGACCCGCGCCACCCGGCCCTGCGCGTGCTCTCGGCGGACACCGGCGCGACGGTCGCCGAGCTCGACGACGGCCCGGGGCGTGGGCTGTGGGCGCTCGACTTCCCGCCACTCCCCGGCGACTCCCGCCTCCTCGTCCTCCACGAGCGCACCGGCACGCCACGGGCCGCGGTGTGGGACGTCCTCAGCGGTGCGTGGCGCGAGCTCGCCCTCGACGTCGACGGCGAGGTCGCCGACGCCACGTGGTACCCGTCCGGGGACGCCGTGCTGCTCGCCGTGGACCACCGGGCGCGCACCCGACTGCACCGCCACGACCTGCGCACCGGGCGCAGCACCCTCGTCGGCCCGGCCGACGGGACGGTCGACGGCGCGACGGCGCGCCCCGACGGCGAGGTCTGGTACTCGTGGTCCTCGGCCGCCGAGCCGCCCAGCGTCCGCACCACCCGGACCGGCGCCGGGCTCCTCGCTCCGGTCGGCCCGCGTCCCCGACCGTCCGTCGGCGTGCGCGACATCGACGTGCCGGGTCCCGGCGGCGAGGTGCACGCGCTCCTGCGGCTGCCCGCCACGGGGACGGCGCCGCACCCCGTCGTCGTCGACGTCCACGGCGGGCCGGCCGACCACCGCACCGACTCCTTCTCCCCCACCCTGGCGGCGTGGGTCGACCACGGCTTCGCCGTCCTCAGCGTCAACTTCCGCGGCTCGACCGGGTACGGCACCCGGTGGCGCGACGCCATCGAGGGCGACGTGGGCCGGGCCGAGCTCGCTGACATCGCCGCCGTCCACGACCGCCTCGTCGCCGACGGGACGCTCGACCCGGCGCGTTCGGTGCTCGCCGGGGCGTCGTGGGGCGGGTACCTCACGCTGCTCGGCCTGGGCACCCAGCCCGAGCGGTGGGCGCTCGGCCTGGCCGACGTGCCCGTGGCGGACTACGTCGCGGCCTACGAGGACGAGCTGCCCACCCTGCAGGCCGTCGACCGGGCGCTGCTCGGCGGGTCCCCGGAGGAGGTCCCCGAGGCCTACGCCGCCGCCAGCCCCCTCACCTACGTCGACGCCGTACGGGCGCCGGTGCTGCTGCTGGCGGGGCTGAACGACCCGCGCTGCCCGCTGCGGCAGGTGCAGCGCTACGAGAGCGCCCTGCGGGAGCGGGGCGGCGTCGTCGAGCTCTACCAGTACGGCGGCGGGCACGGCTCGCACGTCACCGCCGAGCGCGTGACCCAGATGAGGATGCAGCTCGACTTCGTCACCCGCCACCCCCCCCACCTAGTCGCCGAGTACGCACGAACGGTCACCGCGGGGCGCTGGCAGGCGCCCGCTGGTGACCGTTCGTGCGTACTCGGCGGAGGTGGGGGTTACGCGCTCGCCAGGATCTTCTCCGCGAGGAGCTCGGCGATCTGGATGGTGTTGAGCGCCGCGCCCTTGCGCAGGTTGTCCCCGACGACGAACAGGGCCAGCCCGCGGCCGTCCTCGACGCTCTGGTCCTGACGGATACGGCCGACGAAGGTCGCGTCCTTGCCCGTCGCGGCGAGCGGGGTGGGGACGTCGGCGAGCTCGACGCCCGGGGCGTCCGCGAGGAGCTCGCGGGCACGCTCGGCGGAGATCGGGCGCTCGAACTCGGCGTTGATCGACAGCGAGTGGCCGGAGAACACCGGCACGCGCACGCAGGTGCCGGAGACGGCGAGCCCGGGCAGGTCGAGGATCTTGCGGGACTCGTTGCGGAGCTTCTGCTCCTCGTCGGTCTCCTCGCTGCCGTCGTCGACGATGCTGCCCGCGAGGGCGACGACGTCGAAGGCGATCGGCGCGACGTAGGTCTGCGGCTCGGGCAGGGTGACGGCGGAGCCGTCCTGCGCGAGCGCCGTCGTGTCCTGCTCGACGGCGGCCCGCACCTGGGTGTCGAGCTCACGGACCCCGGCGACGCCCGAGCCGGACACCGCCTGGTAGGTCGAGACGACGAGCCGCTTGAGGCCGGCCTCCTCGTGGAGCACCTTGAGCGTCGGCATCGCGGCCATGGTCGTGCAGTTGGGGTTGGCGACGATCCCGGTGGGGATGTCCTCCAGGGAGTGCGGGTTGACCTCGGAGACGACGAGGGGCACCTGCGGGTCCTTGCGGAACGCCGAGGAGTTGTCCACGACGAGCGCACCGGCCTCGACGAAGCGCGGCGCCTGCTCCCGGGACGTGGCCCCGCCGGCGGAGAACACGGCGATGTCGATGCCGCTGAGGTCCGCCGTCGCGACGTCCTCGACGACGACGTCCTCGCCCTTCCACGGCAGGGTCTTGCCGGCGGAGCGGGCGGAGGCGAAGTAGCGGATGGCGGCGACGGGGAAGTCGCGGTCCTCGAGGATCTGGCGCATGACGGCGCCGACCTGCCCGGTGGCACCGACGACGGCCAGCGTGACGCCGGCCCGGTCTGCTGCGTGCGTGCTCATCGTCCCGTCCCTCCGTAGACCACGGCCTCGGAGTCGCTGCTGTCCAGGTCGAAGGCGCTGTGGACGGCGCGCACGGCGTCGTCGAGCACCTCGGCCCGGGTGACGACGGAGATGCGGATCTCCGAGGTCGAGATCATCTCGATGTTGATGCCGGCGTCGAAGAGCGCGCCGAAGAGCTTGGCGGAGACGCCCGGGTGGGAGCGCATGCCCGCACCGACGAGCGAGAGCTTGCCGATCTGGTCGTCGTAGCGCAGGTCCGCGTAGCCCAGGTCCCCGGCAGCGGCCCGTAGCGCGGCGAGGGTGGCCTCGCCGTCGGCCTCGGGCAGCGTGAAGGAGATGTCGGTGAGGCCGGTGGCCGAGGACGAGACGTTCTGGACGATCATGTCGACGTTGGCACCGGCGCCGGCGACCACCGCGAACAGGCGGGCGGCGGCACCCGGGACGTCGGGGACCCCCTTGACGGTGATCTTGCCCTGGCTGCGGTCGTGCGCGACCCCGGCGATGATCGGGTCTTCCATGCTGCTCTCCTCGCTCTGGGAGTCGTCGTCGTTGCTGATCCAGGTCCCCACCTTGGAGGAGAAGGAGGATCGCACGTGGATGGGCACCCCGTAGCGGCGGGCGTACTCGACCGCTCGCAGGTGCAGGATCTTGGCGCCGTGCGCCGCCATCTCCAGGGTCTCCTCGCTGGTGATCGAGGTGATCTGGCGGGCGGTGGGCACGATGCGCGGGTCCGCGGTGAACAGGCCGTCGACGTCGGTGTAGATCTCGCAGACGTCGGCGTCCAGCGCCGCGGCGAGGGCGACGGCGGTCGTGTCGGAGCCGCCGCGGCCCAGGGTGGTGACGTCCTGGTTCTCGCTCACGCCCTGGAAGCCGGCGACGATCGCGACGCCGCCCTCCTGGATGGTCCGCGCGATGCGCTCGGGGACGACGCCGACGATCGAGGCCTTGCCGTGGGCGGCGTCGGTGAGCACGCCGGCCTGCTGGCCGGTGTAGGACCGGGCGGTGACGCCGAGCTCGGTGATTGCCATCGCGAGGATCGCCATGGAGATGCGCTCGCCGGCGGTGAGGAGGATGTCCAGCTCACGCTCGGAGGGCTTCGCGGTGACCGAGGCGGCGAGGTCGAGCAGCTCGTCGGTGGTGTCGCCCATGGCCGACACGACCACGACGACGTCGTTGCCGGCCTCCTTGGTCTCGACGATTCGTTTCGCGACGCGCTTGATGCTGGTGGCGTCGGCGACGGACGAACCGCCGAACTTCTGCACGACAAGGGGCACGAGAGGGCTCCGCTGGTTGGGTACAGGTGGAGCCGGCCGGGAGGGGGCGCGGCCCCGAGAACGCAGCACAGTCTAGGTCGATCTCAGATCTCGGTCATCTGAGTGTCCGCTGACTGGAAAACCTGCGTCAACACTCACCCGCTGAGGACGTCCCAGCCGAGACGGGCGATGAGCGCGAGGACGACGACGAGGAACACGACCCTGACGAAGCCGCTCCCCTTGGCCACGGCCATCCGCGCCCCCAGGTACCCACCGACGAGGTTCGCCGCCCCCAGCGCCAGGCCCAGGCCCCACAGGACCGCGCCGTGCGGGACGAAGAACAGGAGCGCGCCGGCGTTCGTCGCGAAGTTGACGATCTTGGCCAGCGCCGAGGCCGGCAGGAAGGCGTAGCCGAGCACGGAGACGAGGCTGATGACGAGGAAGGTGCCGGTGCCGGGGCCGAGCAGCCCGTCGTAGGCGCCGATGCCCAGGCCGAGGGCGGCGGCGGCCAGGTGGTGGCCCCGGCCGCTCCAGCGCAGGTCGGTCTGGGCGCCGATCGTGGGCCGGGCGATCGTCCAGGCCGCCACCGCGAGGAGGACGACGAGGATGATCGGGGTGAAGAGCTCGGAGGGGATCTGCGCGGCGAGCGCCGCCCCGCCGAAGGCGCCGACGAGCGCGGCGAGCGCCATGGGCGCCGCCGTGCGCAGGTCCGGGCCCACGCGCCGGTAGTAGGTGAGGGCGCTGACCGACGTGCCCATGATCGAGCCGACCTTGTTGGTCGCCAGCGCCTGGACCGGGCTGATGCCCGGCACGAGGAGCAGCGCCGGCAGCTGGATGAGACCACCACCGCCGACGACGGCGTCCACCCAGCCGGCGGTGAAGCCGGCGAGCAGCAGGAGGACGAGGCCGAGGACGTCCAGCTCGAGGGGCACGCGCCCATCCTGCCCCACGGCGCGGCCGGGCCTGTGCGGCGGCCGCAAGGGGTGGGGTCAGACCGCGCCGTCGGCGTGGAGGGCGTCGAACTCGGCGTCGGCGGCGACGTCGGCGGGCACGTCGAGACGGAGGTGGGAGAGCACCGAGAGGAGGGCGCGCAGCGCTGCTGCCGCGCGGTCCCCCCAGCTGGACAGGTAGGAGAACTGCCACCACCACAGCGCCTCGATGACGTTCCCGGCGCGGTGGTGGATGAGGCCGCGCCGCAGCGCGAGGGCCACCTCGGCGATGTCCGCGGACAGCATGCCGGTGACGGAGACGTTGTCGACGAGCGGGTCGGGGACCTCGCGGTACTCGTCGAGACCGTCGAAGACGTTCGCCAGACCGAGGCGGAGCGGGTCGGCGTCGGGCTCCTCGCCGTCGTCGGGCTCGAAGCGCTGGGGCGGGACGACGTCGGTGACGGCGCCGAGGCGGGCCCCGGCGGCGCTGAGGTCGGAGAGCGCGAGGAGGAGCAGGGAGATGGCGAGGTCCGGGTGGGCGCCGGCGGCCACCTGGGTGACCGTCTCGAGGAAGCGCTCGGACTCGGCGGCCATGGCGCCGGCGAGGGCATGGAGGTCGGCGACCTCGGCGCCCTGCGGGTCGGTCTGCTCAGGCATCGATCCTCCTGCGTCCCTCGAAGGCCCTGCCTAGGGTGATCTCGTCCGCGTACTCCAGGTCCCCGCCCACGGGCAGGCCGGACGCGAGCCGGGAGACCGGGATGCCCATCCCACGGAGCATGCGCGCGAGGTACGTGGCGGTGGCCTCGCCCTCAATGTTGGGGTCGGTGGCGAGGATGACCTCGGTGACGTTGCCGTCGGCCAGGCGGGTCATCAGCTCGCGGATGCGGAGGTTGTCCGGGCCGATGCCGTTGATCGGGTTGATCGCGCCGCCGAGCACGTGGTACTTCCCGCGGAACTCGCGGGTGCGCTCGATCGCGACGACGTCCTTGGCCTCCTCGACGACGCACAGAACGTCGTCGCTGCGGCGGGTGTCCAGGCAGATACGGCAGCGCTCACCCTCGGAGACGTTGCCGCATACCTCGCAGAAGCGGACCTTGCTCTTGACCTCCGTGAGGACGTGCGCGAGCCGCTCGACGTCCGCGGTCTCGGCCGACAGGACGTGGAACGCGATCCGCTGGGCGCTCTTGGGCCCGATCCCGGGGAGTCGACCGAGCTCGTCGATGAGGTCCTGCACAGCGCCTTCGTACACCTGGACAGCGTACGTCCCCCCGGTGACACCGGGGGGTCCGGCCCGGTGCGGCTACTCCTCGTGGATGATCGTCCCGCCGAGCATCCGCTCGATGAGGGGCGCCCCGACGAGCCCGGAGTGCTCCGCGTCCGGGTCGTCCATGCTCGGGACGTCGTCGGCGGGCGCGATCCGGGCAGCGGCGGGCGGCTCGGGTGCGGGCGGCGCCGTGCGCGGCGCGGCGGCGCGTCCCTGCGGTCCCGCGCCGTCCCGTCCCGTCGCGGACGACGACGGCGAGCCGGCCGACGGCGGTGACGCGGCGGGAGCCCGGGAGTCGGGCGCGGGGCTCGGCGGCGCCGCGGGCTCGCTGGTCCAGGCCGGCGGCTCGGGTGCGGGCTCGCCCCACGGCTCGGCCGCGGGGGCGGGGTCCGGGGCTCCCCAGGCGGAGGAGGTGGCCGGTGCCGGGGCCGCGTAGGGGGCCTCGCCCTGCCGCCCGTCCTCGGCCGCGGTGCTGAGCACCGGCTCGATGCGGAGCTGGACGCCGAGGGTCTCGAGGAGCGCGCGCTGGAGGTGCTCGGTGTGGGCACCGCTGCCGAAGGTGTGCGCGAGGCCGGAGGTGGCGAAGGCGAGGTGGAGGACTCCACCGGAGACCTCACCGACCTGGGCGTTCTGGGAGACCAGCGCCCAGGTGGTGCGCTTGAAGCGCGCGAGGGTGGAGAGCACCTCGGGCCACCGGCGGCGGATGAGGTCCGCGTCCGGCCCGGCCGGCGCGGGAGTCGCCGGCGCGGGAGCCGCGGGCGCGGCGCCGCCGCTCGGCATCGACCCGCGGCCGGGCGTGGGGCCGCCGGGGGCCGGGCTCGCGGGGGCGCTGCCCCAGCCCGCCTCGGACTGCGGCTCCGCCGCCTGCCGCGCGGCCGGGGGCTGGGACGCGGCCGGTCGCTCGGGCGTCCTGTCGACCTCCCACGCGGGCTGCTCCCGCTGCGGGGGCGGGGCGGCCGGACGGTCGTCCTCCTGCGCGGGCGCGGAGCGCTGAGCGTCCTGCGAACGTGCGTCGTCCGCCCGCTCGGGGGCAGCAGCCTCGCGTCCGGGCTGCTCCTCGCGGGGGCGGGGGGCCCTGGGACGCTCGGCGGCAGCCGGACCGGCGTCCGGCTGCTCCTCCGCCCGGCGGGCGTCCTCGCGCTGCGGGCGGTCGTCGCGGTCCGGGCCGGGTGTGGGCTCGGCGGGCGCCGGTGCGGCCTGCGGCGTCGTCCGCTGTGCCGGGGCAGGGGCCTCCTCCGAGGGGGCCGGCGCATCCTGGGCCGGCGCCGACGGAGCGGACGCCGCCTGGGCGGGAGCGGGCGCGGCCTGGGCGGGAGCGGCCTGGACGGAGGCGGACGGCGCAGGCGCGGACTGAGCCGGGGTCGACGGCGCGGGCGCAGCCTCGGCGGGAGCGGACGGCACAGGCGTCGCCTGGGCGCGCGCGGACTGACTCGGCACGGGCTGGGCGGCGGCCGGAGCGCCTCCCCCACCGGAGAGGTGACGCTCGATGCGGTCGAGGCGGGCCGCGTGGCCGCGGGCGGCGTCGTCGGCGCCGGGCAGGAGCAGGCGCGCGCACATGAGCTCGAGCTGGAGACGCGGGGAGGTGGCCCCGCTCATCTCGGTGAGGGCGTCGTTGACGAGGTCGCCGGCGCGGGTGAGCTCGGCGGGGCCGAGCTGCTGGGACTGGACCTGCATGCGCTCGAACTGGTCCTTGGACAGCGAGCGCAGCACGGAGACCGCGTGCTCCCCGGACACGGCGATGACGACGAGGTCGCGGATCCGCTCGAGGAGGTCCTCGGCGAAGCGTCGCGGGTCGTGGCCGGAGTCGATGACGCGGTCCACGACGCGGAAGAGGCTCGCGCCGTCGCGCGCGGCCAGGGAGTCGACGACGTCGTCCAGCAGGGTCGCGTGGGTGTAGCCGAGCAGGGCGACGGCCCGCTCGTAGCTGACCTCCCCGTCCTGGGCGCCGGCGATGAGCTGGTCGAGCACCGACAGGGAGTCACGCACCGAGCCGCCGCCCGCGCGCACGACGAGCGGCAGCACGCCCGTGGCCACCCGCACGCCCTCGGCCGTGCACAGCTCCTCGAGGTAGGACTGCAGGCGCTCCGGCGGCACGAGCCGGAAGGGGTAGTGGTGGGTGCGGGAGCGGATGGTCCCGATGACCTTCTCGGGCTCCGTCGTCGCGAAGACGAACTTCACGTGCGCCGGCGGCTCCTCGACGAGCTTGAGGAGGGCGTTGAAGCCCTGGCTCGTCACCATGTGGGCTTCGTCGATGATGAAGACCTTGTAGCGGTCGCGGGCGGGGGCGAAGGCCGCCCGCTCCCGCAGCTCGCGGGCGTCGTCGACGCCACCGTGCGAGGCGGCATCCATCTCGACGACGTCGAGCGAACCGGAACCGCCGCGGGCGAGGTCGACGCAGCTGGGGCAGACACCGCACGGGGTGTCGGTCGGGCCCTCGGCACAGTTGAGGCAGCGCGCGAAGATGCGCGCCGACGTCGTCTTCCCGCAGCCGCGCGGCCCGGAGAAGAGGTAGGCGTGCGTGATGCGGTCCGACTTCAGCGCGGCCCGCAGCGGGTCGGTGACGTGCTCCTGCCCGATGACGTCCGCAAAGGTCTCGGGGCGGTAGCGGCGGTACAGGGCGGTGCTCACCCCACGACTCTAGGCGCCCGAGGCCCCTCCTCGCGCCCCCCCCTGTGCAGGCATGAAAGGACCCCTCGCGCACCCGCCAGAGCTCACCTGCCCTTGCTGCCTTCCGGCCCTGGGGGAGTTCAGTGAGGTGACGCCGCACGAGGGGTCGGCACCAAGTCTAACGGACGGTGACGGGCGGTCCATCCCACGTCGCGAACCGGGGCGTGAGTGAGGGATGGCGCACACCTGGGCACGGGCGGTTCGATCCACGGCCGGTCCTCGGGTACTCTCGACGCGCCAGGAGGATTCGCCTAGTGGCCTATGGCGCACGCTTGGAAAGCGTGTTGGGTTAACGCCCTCGGGGGTTCGAATCCCCCATCCTCCGCCGGTGCCGAACGGCCTCCGACCGCGTACAACGCCGGTCGGGGGCCGTCGGTCTTTCCAGCCCGAGGGTCGCGACCGGGTGGCACGCCGAGCCGGCCCGTGCCTACGGTGCCTACGTGGCAGACGAGGCGACCGACCCCTTCGTGCGCGTCCGGGGCGCCGCCGAGCACAACCTGCGAGGCGTCGACGTCGACCTCCCCCGGGACGCGATCGTCGCCTTCACCGGTGTCTCGGGGTCCGGAAAGTCCTCCCTCGCGTTCGGCACCCTGTACGCCGAGGCGCAGCGCCGGTACTTCGAGTCGGTGGCGCCCTACGCCCGCCGCCTGCTCCAGCAGGTGGGGGCACCGCACGTGCGGGAGGTCACCGGCCTACCGCCCGCCGTCGCCCTCCAGCAGCGCCGCGGCGCCCCGAGCTCCCGCTCGACGGTGGGCACCCTCACGACGCTCTCCAACCTGCTGCGGATGCTCTACTCCCGGGCGGGCACCTACCCGCCGGGGGCGGCACGGCTGGACGCCGAGGCGTTCTCCCCGAACACCGCGGCGGGCGCCTGCCCGCGGTGCCACGGGCTCGGCGAGGTGCACGACGTCACCGAGGACCTCCTCGTCCCCGACCGCTCCCTCAGCATCCGCGACGGCGCGATCGCCGGGTGGCCCGGCGGCTGGCAGGGCAGGAACCTGCGGAGCGTCGTCATGGGCCTGGGCATCGACGTGACCCGGCCCTGGCGCGAGCTCAGCCCGGAGGACCGGGACTGGCTGCTCTTCACCGACGAGCAGCCCTCGGTGCTCGTCGCCCCCGAGCCCGGCCGCATCGACCACGGCTACTACGGGAAGTTCTGGAGCGCGCGCAAGCACGTCATGCACGTGCTCGCGAGCTCCAAGAGCCAGCGGATGCGCGACCGGGCGATGCAGTTCGTCCGCAGCGTCACCTGCCCCGAGTGCCACGGCGGCCGCATCCGGCCCGCGGCGCTCGCCGTGACCTTTGCCGGCCGCTCGATCGCCGAGGTCGGCGCCATGCCGCTCGCCGAGGTCGCCGAGCTGCTGCGCCCCGTCGCTGCCCTGCCCGAGGCGGCCGCCGCCACCCCCGGCGCCGGCTCCGGGGAGTCGACCGAGGTGGCGATGCGGCTCAGCGCCGACCTCGTCGCCCGCATCGACGTGCTCCTCGGACTCGGCCTGGGCTACCTCAGCCTCGCGCGCCCCTCCACGACCCTCTCGCCGGGCGAGGCCCAGCGCCTGCGGATCGCCACCCAGCTGCGGTCGGGGCTCTTCGGTGTGGTCTACGTGCTCGACGAGCCGTCCGCGGGGCTGCACCCGGCCGACGCCGAGCCGCTGCTCGACGTGCTCGACCAGCTCAAGGCGTCGGGCAACTCGCTCTTCGTCGTCGAGCACGACATGGACGTGGTGCGCCGGGCCGACTGGGTGGTCGACATCGGCCCCGGCGCGGGCGAGCGCGGCGGACGCGTGCTCTACAGCGGCCCGGTCGCGGGCCTCGAGGAGGTGGCGGAGTCCGCCACCGGCCTGCACCTCTTCGGGCGGACGGAACCGCTGGAGCGGCCCGCCCGCGCACCGCAGGGCTGGCTGCACCTACGCGGCGTCTCCCGCCACAACCTGCGCGACGTCTCCGTCGACGTGCCCCTCGGCGTGCTCACCGCGGTGACCGGCGTCTCCGGCTCCGGGAAGTCCACCCTCGTCACGCAGGTGCTCGCCGAGGTCGTGCGCCGCCACCTCGGCGTCACGCCCGAGGACGACGACGGCGCGGCAGTCGCGCTCGACCTGCGGGACGCGGCGGGCCTCGAGGCCTTCGACCGGCTCGTCCTCGTCGACCAGCGCCCGATCGGCCGCACCCCCCGGTCCAACCTCGCGACGTACACCGGGATGTTCGACGCCGTCCGCCGGCTGTACGCGTCGACGGACGAGGCCCGGGCGCGCGGCTACACCGCCGGCCGGTTCTCCTTCAACGTCCCCGAGGGCCGGTGCGAGACCTGCGAGGGCGAGGGGTTCGTCTCCGTCGAGCTGCTCTTCCTGCCGGGCACGTACGCGCCGTGCCCCACCTGCCACGGCGCGCGGTACAACGCCGAGACTCTCGAGATCACCTACCGGGGCCGGACCATCGCCGAGGTGCTGGCGATGTCGGTCGACGACGCCGCGACGTTCCTCGCCGACGTGCCGGCGGCACTCCGCAGCCTGGCGACCCTCCGGGACGTCGGCCTGGGCTACCTGAGCCTGGGCCAGCCGGCGACCGAGCTCAGCGGCGGTGAGGCACAGCGCATCAAGCTCGCCACCGAGCTGCAGCGCGCCCGGCGCGACCACGCGCTGTACCTGCTCGACGAGCCGACCGCGGGCCTGCACCCCGCCGACGTCACGCTGCTGCTGCGACAGCTCCACCGGCTCGTCGACGCGGGCAGCACGGTCGTCCTGGTCGAGCACGACCTCGACACGATCGCGTCCGCCGACTGGGTCGTCGACCTGGGTCCCGGCGGTGGTGATGCGGGGGGACGGGTGGTCGCCGCGGGCACACCGGCCGAGGTCGCCAGGAGCGCGGACAGCGTCACCGCGCCCTACCTCGCCCGGCGGCTCGGGCGGGCAGGGCACCGGTAGTCCGCCCCCTCGTCCCGCCACCTCCCGAAACCCGCGGGTCGCACCTACTATCGACGGGTGATCTTCAAGGCAGTCGGCGATGGCCGTCCCTACCCGGACCACGGTGTGGAGACCACCCGCGACTGGGCCGCGGTCGCACCGCGGCAGGTCCGGCTGGACGAGCTCGTCACCACCAAGAGCGAGCTCGACCTGCGCCATCTCCTGGCGGAGGACTCCACCTTCTACGGCGACCTCTTCGCCCACGTCGTCTCCTGGCGCGGCGTCCTCTACCTCGAGGACGGGCTGCACCGGGCGCTGCGCGCGGCCCTCCAGCAACGCCTCCACGTGCACGCGCGGGTCCTCGAGCTGGACCTCGACGGGACGGTCCTGTCCGCCGGCTGAACCGGGCGTCTCACGGACCCGCCGAGTGACGGGTTCACGCCGGGGAGCGCCCACGCACTACCTTGGCCTCTGTGACGACTGACCCAGCCGAGGCCGCGCGCCGTCGTGCCGCCCGTCGCCGCCATCTCCAGCAGCGCCAGACCCTGATCTTCGGGATCATCATCACCGCGATGCTCGCGGTGGCGCTGGTGGCCGCCGCGATGTGGGGCAACGTGATCCCCTCACCCTTCGCCCGCCCCTTCAGCTCTCCGGAGCCCACCGACGCGGCCAGCGCGAACGTGCCCTGCCCGCCCGTGGACGCCCTCCCGGCGCCCTACAGCGAGATCACCGCGAACGTGTACAACGCGACGGACGAGACCGGCCTCGCCGCCCGCACCGCCAGCGGCCTGGCGCAGTACGGCGTCGTCATCTCCCAGGAGGCGAACTACGGGGGCAACCTCGAGGGTGTCGCGAACATCGTGAGCGGACCGCGCGGCCTGCAGGCCGCCTACACGGTCGCCCAGATCGTGCCCGGTTCGACCGTGTCGCTCGACGGGCGCGACGACGCCACCATCGACGTCGTCCTCGGCGGTGCCTTCAGCGAGGTGCCCGCGCCCGAGGAGACGGCCGTGGACCCCGAGCAGCCGCTCCCCCCGCCGCCGGGCTGCACGCCCGTCCCGGTCCCGAGCGACCCCGCCGAGGACGAGGAGGCGACGGCGGAGGGCTGAGCCGCTCCGCCGTCCCCTGGTCCCTCGGGCCTCAGCCCTCGCGCGAGGCGTCCGGCACCGAGGCCGGGCTCGCCGGCTCCGCCGTCGTCCCGCGCCACCGGGCCAGCGCCCGCATGACGTGGTAGACCCCGAGCGCCGCGGCCGTGCCGAGCGCGATGCCCTCGAAGCGCAGGTCCCCGGCCACCCACGTGTAGTTCGCGATGCCGACGATGAGGGCGATGGCGGCCGTCGTGAGGTTGACGGGGTCGGAGAAGTCGACCTTGGCCTGCACCCAGATGCGTGCACCGAGCACGCCGATCATCCCGTACAGGACGGTCGCGGCGCCGCCGAGGACACCCGCGGGGACGGTGTTGATGAGCTCGCCGAACTTCGGGGACATGCTGAGGACGAGCGCGACGACGGCGGCCACGCCGTAGGCGGCGGTCGAGTAGACGCGGGTCGCGGCCATGACGCCGATGTTCTCGGCGTAGGTCGTCGTGCCCGAGCCGCCGCCGGCACCGGCGAGCGTCGTCGCCAGGCCGTCGGCGAGGAGCGCACGGCCGGTCACGTCGTCGAGGTTCTCCCCCGTCATCGCGGCCACGGACTTCACGTGGCCGATGTTCTCGGCGATGAGGACGATGACGACCGGCACGAACAGGCCCAGGAGCGCCGGGTCGAAGCTCGGGGCGGTGAAGGTCGGCAGCCCGAGCCAGTCCGCCTGCTCCACGCGCGTGAAGCTCACCTCGTCGCGCAGGACGGCGACGACGTAGCCGGCGAGCACGCCGACGAGGATGGCGAGCCGGCCGAGGATCCCCCGGAACAGCACCGTGACGAGGACGACGACGGCGATGGTCACCAGGGCCGTCGCCGGCGCCGTCCTCACGTTGTTCCACGCGCTCGGCGCGAGGTTGAAGCCGATGAGGGCGACGACGGTGCCCGTGACGATCGGCGGCATGACGACGTCGATCCAGCGCGAGCCGGCGAAGTGGACGAGCAGCCCGACGAGGGCGAGGAGCACGCCGACGACGAGGATGCCGCCGAGCGCGGCGGACATCCCGCCCACCTGCGTCGCCGCACCGATGGGGGCGATGAACGCGAAGCTCGACCCGAGGTAGCTGGGGACCCGGTTGCGCGTGATGAGGAGGAACAGGATCGTGCCGACGGCGGAGAAGAAGAGCGTCGTCGACGGCGGGAAGCCCGTGATGAGCGGGACGAGGAAGGTCGCGCCGAACATCGCGACGACGTGCTGGGAGCCGATCCCGATGGTCCGCGGCCAGCTCAGCCGCTCGCGGGGGCCGACCACCTCGCCCGGTCCGACTCGGACCCCGTCCCCGTGAACCGTCCAGATCGCCATGTCCGTGCCCTTCGCCGCAGGTGTGTACGCCGCCGGGAAGAGTAGCGCCACCGCGGGCCCCGCCCCGGCCGTGTCCCACCGTGCAATCCTTGACGCGTGGACGACGGTCAGTGGCGCGCACCCGGGCGTGACGACCGTGCGCCGCGGGCCGAGCCCTACGCCCCCGCCGGCGCACCGGTCCCGGTGGGCGAGCCCTACGGGGGCGCACCGGCGCCGTCGCCGTACGTGACGCCGTCGTCGTCCGCGTTCGGCACGAGCGAGCGCCACCGCGAGCGGGTGCTCGGCGGGGCCGGCTACGACAGCCCCGCCTACCGCAACGACCGCGTCGCGGTCACGACGATGGTGTTCGGGGTCCTCGGGGTGGTCGTGCCGGGGCTGTGCCTGGTCGCGATCGCCTTCGGGCACCTGGGCCTGCACCGGCTGCGGACCTCCTACGAGGGCGGACGCGGGCTCGCGGTGGCCGGACTCGCTCTCGGGTACGCGATGACCGCAGTGTGGACAGGGCTGTTCCTCCTGTTCCTCTCCGCGCGGACACTGATCTGAGCGAGCCGCGGCGCGCAGGTAGCCTGCGGACGTGAAGCCCTTCCTGCTGATCTCCACCCGCTCCGAGGACGACGCCGCCGACTCGGAGTACGCGTCGATGCTCGCGCTGGGCGGACTCGCCGAGGCCGAGCTCGAGCGGCTGCGGCTCGAGGCCGAGCCGCTCCCGGACCTCGACCTCGAGGCCTACTCGGGCATCATCCTCGGCGGCAGCCCCTTCACCAGCTCGGTCCCCGACGAGCACAAGAGCGACACCCAGCGCCGCGTGGAGGCCGAGCTCAGCGGCCTGCTCGACGTCCTGGTGGAGCGCGACTACCCCTTCTTCGGGGCCTGCTACGGGATCGGCACGCTCGCCCGGCACATCGGCGGGGTCCTCGACGGCACCTACTCCGAGCCGATCAGCGCGCCGGTCATCTCGCTGACCGACGAGGGCCGAGCCGACCCCGTCCTCGCGGGGCTGCCGACGTCCTTCCAGGCGTTCGTCGGTCACAAGGAGGCGTGCACGCACCTGCCGGAGAGCGCCGTCATCCTCGCCACCTCCGAGCACTGCCCGGTGCAGATGTTCCGGGTGCGCTCGAACCTCTACGGCACCCAGTTCCACCCCGAGCTCACCCTCGAGGCGCTCGTCGAGCGGATGACCGTCTACCGGCACGCCGGCTACTTCGACCCCGACGACTTCGACGAGGTCCACCGCGAGGTCGCGGCCGCCGACGTCTCCGCGGCCGGACAGATCCTCACGAACTTCGTCCGGCGCTACGCGCGCTGAGGAACGGCAAACGGCCCGGGCCCCCGCTGGGGGACCCGGGCCGCGCTGGCGGTAGCGGTGGGATTTGAACCCACGGTGGCTTGCACCACACAGCATTTCGAGTGCTGCACCTTCGGCCGCTCGGACACGCTACCTCGGCGACCGAGTGTACCGGCCAGCCCGCCCGAGCAACTAATCCCCGGCCGGCCGCGGCGCTGTGGGCCTCACCTCAGCCCCGTTCCCTCAGGACGGGCCCGCTTCTGCCGATCGTTCGGCCTGAAGGGAAAGCAGTCTTTCGAGAGGTGGGCCAGACCCGTGCGAGCAACGGCGCCGACAGGAGTGGCGCGCACCTTCGGTGAGGACGAGATCATCGTGTCCAAGACCGACCTCAAAGGCCGGATCACCTACGCGAACGACGTCTTCCTCCGGGTCTCGGCGTACGAGGAGGACGACGTCCTCGGCCAGCCCCACAGCCTTATCCGCCACCCGGAGACGCCCCGCGGCCTCTTCCACCTGCTGTGGGACACCATCCAGGGCGGGGACGAGATCTTCGCCTACATCAACAACCTCGCCAGGGACGGCGCCCACTACTGGGTGCTCGCCCACGTGACGCCCACCCGCGACGCCCGCGGCGCCGTCGTCGGCTACCACTCCAGCCGCCGGTCCCCCTCGCCCGTCGCGGTCGCGCAGGTCGAGAAGGTCTACGCCCGCATGCGCGCGGCCGAGGCCGGTCACCGGCGGGCCGTGGACGCGGCCGCGGCGTCCCGCGCCGCGCTCGAGGAGCTGCTGGACGGGCAGCTCTATGACGAGCTCGTCTGGACCCTCGTCGAGGGAGGGCAGGCATGAGCCGTAAGCAGGACGCCGCCAGGATCGCCGCGCTCGAGGCGGAGCTCGCCACCCACCGCACCGCCCAGGCCGCCGTGACCGCCGTCGTCGAACGCGCCGCCGCCGGTGACCTCGAGGCCCGCGTGCCGGCCCTCGGCGAGGAGGTCCCCGCCGAGGCGCTGCGCGACGGCGTCAACCGGCTCCTCGACGTCACCGACGCCTTCGTCCGTGAGTCCCAGGCGGCACTCACCGCCGCCGCGGACGGACGTTTCCACCGCCGCTTCCTCCAGCAGGGCATGCCGGGCAGCTTCCGTGAGGGGGCCGCTCGGATCGACGCGGGGCGTGCGTCGATGGAGGACGGTGCCCGGCGGCTCGCGGAGCAGGTCGACGCACGGACGAGCTTCGCCGACTCCGCGCTGGCCGCCTCCGCGCAGGTCACCGCCGACCTCGGTGAGGTCGCGTCCTCGACGAGCCACCTGGCGGCGTCGACCGCAGCCGCCGTCGGCGAGGCGCACGCGGCACTGGGCACCATGCGTGAGCTCGAGGAGGCCTCAGCCGCCACCGCCGAGGCCGTCACCCTCATCAGCACGGTGGCCGCACAGACCCGCATGCTCGCGCTCAACGCCACCATCGAGGCCGCCCGGGCGGGCGACGCCGGCCGCGGCTTCGCCGTCGTCGCCCACGAGGTGCGCTCGCTCGCGGACGAGACAGCCACGTCCGCCGCACGGATCGGCGCCCAGATGGAGACCGCCATCGCCTCGGCCCACGAGGCCGCCGCGACCATCGACCGGATCGCCCGGCTCGTCGGCGAGATGGACACGCAGGTCGGCACCATCACGGCCGCCACCGGCGCGGGCTCGACGCTCGCGGAGATGGTCCACTCGCTGCGGGAGCAGATCGGCACCTTCGCCGGCTGAGCGGACCGGCGGGGCCGGGGTTAGCCTCGGCCGGTGGACCCGCTACGCCCCCTCATCGTCGCGCCGCCGGCCGACGCCGCCCGGCCCGAGCCGGAGGACGTCCCGGCCGCGCTTGCTCCCGTCGTCGACCTCCTGTCCGGAGCGAGGGTGGCGGCGCTGACCGGGGCCGGGCTGTCGACCGACTCGGGCGTGCCGGACTACCGCAGCCCCGGTTCCCCGCCGCGGCGGCCGATGACGCTGCAGGAGTTCATCGCCACCGAGGAGCACCGCCGCCACTACTGGGCGCGCAACCACCTCGGCTGGCGCCACCTGCGCGACGTCAACCCCAACGCCGGCCACGCCGCGCTGGCGCTCATGGAGTACGAGGGCACCGTCAACGGGGTCGTCACCCAGAACATCGACCTCCTCCATCTCAAGGCCGGGTCCCGCAACGTCGTCCACCTCCACGGGCGGTTCGACCAGGTGGTCTGCCGCGACTGCGGGCGCACGTTCTCCCGGGAGGCCCACGACCAGGCCCTGTCCGCGCTCAACCCGGGCTGGCGGGAGCGGCACGTCGACGACGTCGAGGTCGCCCCGGACGCCGACGCCGCCCTGGAGAGCACCGCCGACTTCCGCGTCGCGCCCTGCCCGCGCTGCGGCGGCACCCTCATGCCCGACGTCGTCTTCTTCGGCGGCACGACGCCGCGGGAGCGGGTGGAGCACGCCCGGGGAATCGTCGACGAGGCCGACGCCCTGCTGGTGGCCGGCTCCTCGCTGGCGGTGATGTCCGGGCTGCGCTTCGTGCGCCAGGCCGCCAAGTCCGGCAAGCCGGTCGTCATCCTCACCCGGGGCGAGACACGCGGGGACGACCTCGCGACGGCGAAGGTCGAGGTCAGCACGACCCTCGCCCTGCCCTACCTCGCCCGGATGCTGCCATCCCGCCACGCCGACGGCTAGGGTCTCCCGCGGCGCACCGGCGTCGCTGTCGCTGTTCTGCGCACAGGTTCGCGACACGCGGGCGACATGCCGGGACAGCTGTCGCCCGACTTGGAGCCGCCGGAACCTGTGCGCGGAACACGCGCAGGCGGTCTCGGAGGAATCCGGCTGTCGGTGAGGGAGAGAGGCGTCAGCGGCGGGCGGCGAAGAAGTCGCGGAGCAGGCGCGCCGAGCGCTCCTCCTCCACGCCGCCGACCACCTCGGCCCGGTGGTTGAGCCGCGAGTCCCGGACGACGTCGCGGACCGAGCCGCACGCGCCGGCCTTGGGGTCCCAGGCTGCGAAGACGACCCGGTCGACCCGCGAGAGCACCACCGCGCCGGCGCACATCGTGCAGGGCTCGAGGGTGACGACGAGCGTGCAGCCCTCGAGGCGGACGTCCCCGGTGGCGGCAGCCGCGGCGCGCAGCGCCAGGACCTCGGCGTGTGCGGTGGGGTCCCGGTCGACCTCGCAGCGGTTGTGCGCCGTCGCGAGCACCCTCCCGTCCCGGTCGAGGACGACGGCGCCGACCGGCACGTCCCCGCCCGCGAGCGCCCGCTCGGCGAGCTCCAGGGCAGTGTTCATCGCCACGGTCCACGGTGCCATGGGTCCCATCCTGCACGCCGCCGCCCTGGCACCGGTACGTTCTACCCATGCGCCTGCACGTCGCGGACCACCCGCTCATCGCCCACAAGCTCACCGTCCTGCGGGACGAGCGCACCGAGTCGCCCACCTTCCGGCTGCTCGTCGACGAGCTCGTCACCCTCCTCGCCTACGAGGCGACCCGTGAGGTGCAGACCGAGCAGGTGGAGATCGACACGCCGGTCGCGCGCACCACGGGCACGCACCTCGCCGCGCCGCGTCCGCTCGTCGTGCCGATCCTGCGCGCCGGACTGGGGATGCTCGACGGCATGACCCGCCTGCTCCCCACCGCAGAGGTCGGCTTCCTCGGGATGCAGCGCGACGAGCAGACCCTCGAGGCGATCACCTACGCCAACCGGCTGCCCGAGGACCTCAGCGGCCGCCAGGTCTTCGTCCTGGACCCCATGCTCGCGACCGGCAACACGCTCATCGCGGCGATCGAGTACCTCCTCGACCGCGGCGCCCGCGACGTCACGGCCATCTGCCTGCTCGTCGCACCCGAGGGCCTGCGGACCGTGGAGCAGGCGGTCGGGACGCGCGGTGAGGTCAAGATCGTCACCGCCGCCGTGGACGAGCGCCTCGACGAGAACGCCTACATCGTCCCCGGCCTCGGCGACGCCGGAGACCGCCTCTACGGCGTGGTCTGAGCCGCCCCATCTCCACTGTGCGCCCGTCCGGTGCACTGTGCGCCCGGTCCACGGGGCGCACGGTGACCGGGCGGGCGCACAGTGCGTTCCGGACCAGTGGGCCTGTGCGCTCAGGGTGTTACTCCTGTTACCAATGTGACATGTGAGGCCCGTGGGTCTAACCTGAGCGCGGACACATGGCTCGACGGCCCGCTGCACCCTCCCGCCGTCGACGCCTCGGCTAGTCACGGGCAGGGACGCACGCGTGCGCAGGCGGAGGAGGAGCCGTCGTGGCATCTGACGCACAGGCACGGACCGGCGCACGCCGTCCGCGCCGCACCGCTTCGCGCGTGGGCGCCGTCGCGGCCTCCTTCGTCCTCACCCTCACGGTGCTCGCGAGCACCGTGACCGCCGCACCGACACTGCCGGCCTGGGTGCTCCTGCCGCTCGAGGCCAGCGGCATGCCGGCGCACATGACCGGCGGCACCGTGGTCACGATGACGCCGGACCGCGCGGACATCAGCATCTCGCTGGCCGACTACGCCGCCCAGGAGCGTGTCGCCGAGGCCGCCCTCGCCGCCGCCGCGGACGCCACCAAGTCCCGCACGGCTTCCCTCGCGTCGCGCGCGCAGCGGCCCGAGAAGGCCGCGCCCGCGGTCGCGATGAACGAGAGCCCCGTCGCCACGCCCGGCGGGGACAACCCCGTCCTCGTGCCCGACGACGGCGCCGAGACGCTCCCCGAGCCGGAGCCCACGACCGCGCCCGCGCCGGAGCCCGAGGCGACCGAGGAGCCGTCCCCGGAGCCGGAGGTCACCGAGGAGCCGGAGCCCGAGCCCACCGAGGAGCCGGAGCCGCCGCTCACGGCCGCCCCCGCGCCCGCACCGGAGGCACCAGCCACCGCGGACCCGGAGCCCACCCCTGAGGAGTCGGCCGCTGAGCCCACCTCTCCGGAGGAGGGCAGCACGCCGAGCCCGAGCCCGTCGGCCACTCCGTCCCCGGCGCCGAGCCCCACGCCCAGCGCCACGCCGACTCCCACGCCGTCGGCGACTCCGAAGCCCACGCCCTCGCCGACGCCCAGCCCCACGCCGTCCGCGACGCCGAAGCCGAAGCCCACGCCGACGCCGACGCCCACCCCGACCCCGACTCCGAAGCCGACGCCGACGCCCACCCCGCCGCCCGGCGACACCGGCACGGCCCGTAGCACGCTGTTCGCCCTGCTCAACATCTTCCGCCAGGCCAACGGTCTGCCGCCGGTCGCGTACAACACCCACCTGCAGGGCGTCGCCCAGGGCTGGGCGAACCACCTCGCGGACTGGGAGCCGGCCAGCATGACCAGCGCCCACAACCCCCGGATGACGCAGCAGGTCGGATGCCGTGGCTACAGCACGGGGGCCTGGGGCTCGTGCAGCGAGCTCATCGTGCGCAACACCGGTGGCGCGTCGATGAACTTCAACACGCTGCTCACCTGGCTGCACACGTGGTGGACCCAGTCGCCCAACCACCGGCCGTGGATGCTCAGTGACACCTACACCCACGTGGGCTACGGCTTCGCCTGGAGCGAGGACCGCGTGCCCTACGCCGTCACGGTCATCGCCCAGAAGTACTGACCCGCTAGCGGACCTGGAAGTCCTGCTCCCCCTGGGGCTGCTCGACGCGCACGTCGACGTCCTCGACCCGCGCGGCGGACGGTCCCTCGTGCAGCCAGCGCAGCACCTGGTCGACGGCGGTCTCCTCCCCCTCGAGGACGGCCTCCACCCGCCCGTCGGGCAGGTTGCGCACCCAGCCGGCCACACCGGCGCGCTCGGCCTGGGCGGCGCAGGCCATGCGGAACCCCACCCCCTGGACCCGGCCGGTGACGGTCACGTAGCAGCGCCGCATGTCACTCCTCCTCGGCAAGCACCTCGGCGGTCTGGCCGACGACGCCGACCATCCACCCGGCGTCGGGCACCGCGGCCACGTCCGTCGCCGCGATCTGGACGACGACGGCGTACCCCTCGCCGTCCGCCGACCCCAGGTACCACGAGCCTGCCATCTCAC
Organism: Oceanitalea stevensii; assembly: GCF_014837105.1. Lineage (GTDB taxonomy): Bacteria > Actinomycetota > Actinomycetes > Actinomycetales > Actinomycetaceae > Oceanitalea > Oceanitalea stevensii. The sequence continues at coordinate 164,111 of NZ_JACSPO010000005.1, forward strand.
CGGGCGCGCTGCCGCCCTTGAAGCCGACGTACTCCCAGCCCTCGGGCGCCTCGATGCCCGGGTTGAGCGCGAGGATGCCGAGCACCGTCTCGTCGCCGCTCTCCTGCAGGCCGGCGTGCGCGCGGCACAGGTCCTGCGCCGTGGCGAACCAGTCGAGCCCGTCGGGCCAGATGACGTCCTGGGCGAGCGCCGGGTCGACGGCGACCTCGCCGCCGGGCAGCCCGGCGAGGATCTCCTCGCGCCCGGCGGCGTCGGCGGCGGCCCACCGCTCGCGCAGCCCGGGGTCGGTGAAGCCGAGCTGGAACAGCTCGCGGGTGGTGACGAGCGGGGTGAGCAGCGCGGGGTCGTGGTGGCCGAGCCGCTCGACCGCCGCGAGCACGGCCTCGCGCCCCACGGCGTCGATGAGAAGGTCGGTGGCCGTGTTGTCGCTGATGGAGATCATGAGCTCGGCCGCGTCGCGGACGCTCACCTCGTGGCCCGCGGGCTCCTCCTGGAGGACGCCGGAGGGCAGGGAGCGCAGGTCGTCGGTGAGCGTGAGGGTGTCCTCCCACGCGAGCGTGCCGTCGGCGACGGCCTGGCGCACGGCGTCCAGGACGTAGAGCTTGACGATCGAGCCGATCGGCCGTGCGACGTCGGACTCCCGCTCGTGGAGGGGCTCGCAGGTGGCGCCGTCGGCGACGAGGACGGAGGTCTCGGCGTCGAGGCCCGCGAGCGCGGCGTCGAGGTCCTCCGGGGAGGTGACGTCCGGGACGGCGCGCGTCGCCTCGAAGAACAGGGTGCTCATCCGGCCGTCGGCCTCGGTGACGACGTGGAGGAGGAAGCGGCCGTCCTCCGCCGCGAGTGGCAGCCGGGCGGCGTCCTCGGTGCCCTCGTACCCCTCGACGACGTAGGGGCCACCCGCCCGCAGCTGGTCGAAGACGGCGGCCACCTGAGCCGCGGGCACCTCCGCGAGGAAGGGCTCGGCGAAGCGCTCCTGTGCCTCCTCGGCGCCGGGCCCCTCGTCCGCGGCGAGCTGCTCGAGCACCCACGCCGTGGCCTGTCCCGCCCGCGTCTGCGGGAGGGTGACGCCGTCGGCGATGCTCACCTCCTCGGTGGGCGCGGGCGGCGAGGACGACGACGGCGCACCCTCCGGATCCTCCGTCCCACCTCCCCCGCACCCGCCGACGAGGAGCAGCAGCGCGAGCGCTGCCGGCACGGTCCGACGTCTCCCCCGAGTCATGGCCCCGATCCTCCCAGACGCCTGCGAGGATGCGGCCATGTCCGCCCGCCTCTCCCCGCCCCTGCCCGACGCCCTCGGTGAGCCCTGGGTGCAGCGCCGCATCGCCCTGCGTCCCTCCCCCGACTACGACGGGCAGCCCGAGGCCGTCCTCGTCCACCGGCGTGAGCCGACGAGCCGGCAGGCCGTGCTCTACCTCCACGGCTTCACCGACTACTTCTTCCAGGCCGACCACGCCGAGCGGTGGGTGGCCGCCGGGCTCGACTTCTACGCGCTGGACCTGCGGATGAGCGGGCGGGCGCTCGGTGAGAAGGCCCGCGCAGGGGACGTGCGCGACCTCCACCACCACGACGAGGAGATCGGCGTCGCGCTGGACGCGATCCGCGCCGACGGGCACGAGCAGGTCGTCCTGCTCGGCCACTCCACCGGCGGTCTCATCGCGGTGAGCTGGGTCGACCGCCACCCGGGACAGGTGGACGCCGTCGTCCTCAACAGCCCGTGGCTCGAGCACAACGGGCCGTGGACGGAGCGGGTCATCCTCACCCGGGTCATCCGCCTGCTCGCCCGGTGGCTGCCGAGCGTCGTCGTCAGCCACCTGGACGAGCCGTACGGACGGTGGCTGCGCGAGCAGGGCTGGGACTACGACCTCGCGTGGAAGCCGGTCGAGGGCTTCCCGATGCGCGCGGGGATGGCCGCCAGCGTGCGCCGCGAGCACGCGCGGGTGGCGCGGGGGCTGGCGGTCGACGTGCCGGTGCTGCTGTGCTGCTCCACCCGCTCCGGCTCGCCGTCCTCGCCCACCGCGGAGGAGCTGCGCAGCGCCGACTGCGTCCTCGACGTGCGGCACATGGTGGACCGCGCCCCGCGCCTGGGCCCGGACGTCAGCGTCGTCCAGGTCCACGGCGGGGTCCACGACCTCGCCCTGTCGCCAGGACCGGCGCGCGAGGCCTACGAGAGCACCGCCATCGAGTGGGTGACGGAGCGGCTCGCGGCCTCGCGAGACGGCAGCGTCTAGCCGGCCTCGCGGGACGGCAGCGTCTAGCTGGCCCTGCGGGCCGGGCCCTCGTCGTCGCCGGTCTCGGCCGTGTCGTCGGCGGGGAGCTCGCTCTTGACGTCCTGCACGGCGCGCTTGACCTCGAGGTCCACGGTGTCGCGCAGCGTGGAGCCCTTCATGAGGATCGCGGCGACGAGGGCGATGACGGCGAGGACGCCCATGATGAGGAAGATGAGGTCCATGCCGTCGCCGTAGGCGCTGCGGACGATCGCCTCGACGTCGTCGGGCAGGGCCGCGACGTCGAGGTTACCGCCGCCCGCCAGCGAGCCCGCCGGGATGCCCGCGTCCGCGAGCCGGGACACGAGGAGGGTGGCGATGTGCGCGGAGAGCACCGCGCCGAGCACCTGGACGCCGATGGCGCCGCCGAGGGAGCGGAAGAAGGCGACAGCCGAGCTGGCAGCGCCCATGTCCTTGAGCGAGACCGTGTTCTGGACCGCGAGGACGAGGTTCTGCATCGAGGCGCCCTGGCCGATGCCCATGAGCGCCAGGTAGATGCCCAGCACCCACAGCGGCGTGGACACCCCGATCGTCGCCATGAGCGCGACGCCCACGGCCTGGATCGTGATGCCGCCGACGACGTAGCGCTTCCACGTGCCACGCGCGCTGACGAGCCGGCCGGCGATGGTCGAGGAGAGGAAGACGCCGAGCATCATCGGGACCATGAGCAGGCCCGACTCGGTGGGGCCGTAGCCCCGGCCGATCTGGAAGTACTGGCCGAGGAAGACCGGGGCGGCGAACATCACGGTGCCGACGGCGAAGCTCGCGACGATGCTCAGGGCGGTGGTGCGCTCGGTGAGGATCCACATCGGCACGACGGGCTCGGCGGCCCGCAGCTCGACGAGGACGAAGGCGACCGTCCCGAGGACCGCGCCGCCGAGCATGGCGGCGGACTGCCACGAGACCCACGCGAAGCTCGTGTCGACGAAGGACAGCCAGAGCAGGAGGAGGGTGACGGACATGACGATGAGGGCCGCGCCCCAGTAGTCGATCTTCGGCTTGCGGCGCGTGCTCGGCGGCACGTGGAGGCGCCGGTGGAGCACCCAGATCGCGATGAGCGAGAAGGGGATGGCGCTCCAGTAGCACCAGCGCCAGCCCAGCCACGGGGTGTCGACGATGACGCCGCCGATGAGCGGGCCCGACACGGTCGCCACCGCCATGACGGCGCCCATGTAGCCGTTGTACCGCCCGCGCTCACGCGGGGAGATGATCGTGGCGATCGTCGTCTGGACGAGCGCCATCTGTGCGCCCATGCCCACGCCCTGGATGACGCGGTAGGCGATGAGCGTGTTCGCGCTCTGCGCGGACCCGGCGAGCAGCGAGCCGACGCTGAAGAGCCCGATCGCGAGCAGGAGGAGCTTCTTCTTGTCGAAGAGGTCCGCGAGCTTGCCGAAGATCGGGGTGCTCGCCGTCGAGGCGAGGAGGGCCGCGGTGACGATCCACGTGTACTGCAGCTGCGTGCCGCCGAGGTCGGCGATGATGACGGGCAGCGCGTTGCCGACGATCGTGCCGGAGAGCATGGCGACGAAGAGGGCGAGCAGCAGACCGGTGAAGACCTTCATGACCTCGCGGTGCTTGGTCTCCTCCGCCTCGGTGCGGCGGGCGGGGCGGGGCATGCGGTCGGGGCGCGCCATCAGCGCGTCACCTCCTGGGTCGCGTCGAGGAAGCGGGCCACCGTGCCCAGCACGTCGGTGAGCTGGGCGACGTCGTTCTCGCTCCAGTCGGTGAGGGCGGACTCGAGGTGGCGACGGCGCAGCTCACGGATCGCCGTGAGCGCGTCCTGTCCCTTGGGCGTGAGCCGCAGGAGCGCGGCTCGCGCGTCCGCCGGGTCCTGACGGCGCTCGACGCTGCCGTCCTGCTCGAGCGGGCTCACGTGCCGGCTCACCACGGACGGGTCGACGAGCAGGTCCTCGGCCACGTCGGCGATGCGGCACTCGCCCTGGCGGGCGAGGGAGGCGAGGACGGCCACCTGGGAGGCGGGCCGGCCGGACTCCCGGGAAAGGCGGACGGTGAGGTTGCGGTGGCGACGGGTGAGGTCGGCCAGCGCGTCGATGAGGCCTTCGAGGGCGTCGTGCTGAGCTGCGGTCACGATGACCAACGATAACCCTTACATGCAGCATGCATATATCTGGGAGCATGGTGAGGTCGCCCACCCCCGGGACCAAAGCCCCTTCTCCCGACTCCATGTCGCGCCCACAGCTGAGTTGTTACGGAGCCCGGTGCTCCGGGCTGGAGTAACAGCTCAGCTCTCGGCGCAGGGGTCGGGGCGGGAGGCGTCAGGAGCGGTTGGGGTGGCAGCCGCCCGCCGGTAACAACTCAGCTGTCGGCGGAGGGTTCTTGGTCGGGGAGGTCAGTGGTTGCGGAGGGCCTTGATGAGCTCGTCCTTGTTCATGCTCGAGCGGCCCTCGATGCCGATCTCCCGCGCGCGGTCCTGGAGGTCGTCGACCGTCCAGTCCTCGTAGGAGCCGGACTGGCCGCCCTTCTCCCCCACGTCGCTGCGCGAGCTGTTCGCCGCGGCGTTGGCGATGCGGGCCGACTTCTCCTTGGAGTTGCCCTCGTCGCGGAGGGACTCGTAGAGCTCCTTGTCCTTGACGCTGGGGCCGGGGTCCTGCTTGCCGGGCATGTGCCGCCTCCTTCTCGTCGGGCCTCCAGGATCCGCCGGGGACGCGGGCCCTGCATCCGCAGCGTGTCCACCCCTCGGTGGACACGGCCTCCACCCGGGAGGGGACGGCGACGGCGCGGGATCAGTCCACCGCCCGACGCGTCGTGGGGGGTCGCGGCCGGACGCTGGAGCCATGACAGCCCACACCCCCGCCCCGCCACCACCCACCACCACCGCGGTGCCGGTCCTCAGCACCCGCGGGCTCACCAAGACCTACGGGATGACGACGGCGCTGGCCGGTGTCGACGTCGACCTCCGGGCCGGGGAGTCGGTCGCCGTCATGGGAGCCTCCGGCTCCGGCAAGACGACCCTGCTCCACTGCCTCGCCGGGATCGTGCGGCCGAGCAGCGGCCGGGTCCTGCTCGCAACGAGCCACGGCCCCGTCGTCATCAGCTCACTGTCCGACGCCGAGCGCTCCAGGCTGCGCCGCGAGCGCCTCGGCTTCGTCTTCCAGGAGGGCCTGCTCATCCCCGAGCTCACCGCCGTGGAGAACGTCGCGATGGCGCTCATGCTCCAGGGGGTCGGGCGGCCGGCGGCCGAGCACCACGCCGCCGTCTGGCTGCAGTACCTCGGCCTGGCCGGGATGGAGGAGCGCCGCATCGGCCAGCTCTCCGGCGGTCAGGCCCAGCGCGTCGCGATCGCCCGGGCGCAGGTGACCGGCGCGGAGGTCGTCTTCGCGGACGAGCCCACCGGCGCCCTGGACAGCGACACCTCCCGCGAGGTCATGCAGGCCCTGCTCCACGCCACGACCGGCGCGGGACGCACCCTCGTCGTCGTCACCCACGACGAGACGGTCGCCGCGCAGTGCTCCCGCGTCCTGCGGCTGCGGGACGGGCGCGTCGTCGGGGACGCCCGCTCATGAGCACCGTGACGGGCCCGTCCCCCGCGCCCACGCAGGCTCCGCCCCCGCCGCCGCCCGGCAGCGGCGCCGGAGTGGTAATCCCGGTCGGCCTGCTCCTCGCCCGTCGGGGCAGCGCGCGGTCGGCGGTGCTGCTCCTGCCGGTCGTCGCCTTCGCCGCGACGACGACGCTCCTCCTCGTGGTCCTCGCCGGCGCCCTGTCCTTCCGCCAGTGGGACGACAGCTACGCGCTCTCCTACCAGCTCTTCGCGGCACTCGCCGTCGTCCTGCTCGTCGTCCCGCTCGCCTCCCTCGGTGGCGCCGCGGCACGGCTCTCGGCCCGACGGCGCGACGACCGCCTCGCCACGCTGCGCCTCCTCGGGGCGACGACGGCGACGGTCGCCAGGATGACCGTGCTCGAGGCGGCGACCGTCGCGCTGACCGGCGCACTCGCCGGTGTCGTCGGGTACGTCGTCCTCGCTCCCTTCGTCCAGCTCATCCACTTCCGCGGTGAGCCGATCGGCAGCGCCTTCTGGCTGGCACCATGGCTCGTCGCCCTCGCGGTCCTCGCCGTCGTGCTCCTCGCCGCCGTGAGCGCCGTCGTCGGCCTGCGGCAGGTGAGCATCTCCCCGCTCGGGGTCCGGCGCCGGACCGACGCCCCCACGATCGGGTGGGTGCGGGCCGCCGTCAGCGTCGTCGTCATCGGCGCCGCCGCCGTCGCGATGCAGGGCAGCTATGCGGACCTCGCCGTCATGATGGCCGTCCTCCTCGGGGGCTTCGGGGGCGTGCTCGCGGTGCTCAACCTGCTCGGCCCGTGGGTGGTCGCGCGGCTCGCACGCCGCCAGCTGCGGCGGGCGCACACGCCGGCGCAGCTGCTGGCCGCCCGCAGCATGGCGCAGTCGCCCAAGGCGGTGTGGCGGCAGGTCAGCGGCGTGGTCATGGCGTGCTTCGTCGCGGTCGTGGCCGGCAGCGGCGTCGCGGTCATGGGCGTGAGCGCCGACATGAGCAGCCGGGACGACCAGATGCTCCTCGTGGACGTCCAGACGGGCATCGTCATCACGCTCGTCGCCACCTTCCTCATGGTCGCCGTGTCCGCCGGCGTCACCCAGGCCGCCGAGGTCCTCGACCGCGCCGAGCTCTACCGCAGCCTCGACCGGCTCGGGATGCCGGAGGCGACGATGGTCGCGGCCCAGCGCCGCACCGTGATGAAGCCCCTCGTCGTCGTCACGGTCATCGCGGTGGCCGCCTCGGGCACGCTCGTCCTCCCGCTCGTCGGGATCGCCGTCGTCACCGCGCCCGTCTCGGTCCTCATCACCGCGGCGAGCATCGTCGGTGGCGTGCTGCTCGTCCGACTCGGGGTCACGACGTCCCGGACCGTGCTCCGCGGCGTCCTGGCCGAGGGGAGGTCGTGATGGTCCCCGTCCCCGTCCCGCTGGAGGAGGCCGAGGTCCGGCTGCGGCGCGCGCTGGTGCTGCTGGCGCTCTTCGTCCTCGGCTGCGCGGTGGTCGCTGCCGGCGCCGCCCTGGGCCTGGGCGCGGTGTGGCAGGACGTCCACGAGTGGGTGTTCTCCCGCGTGACGGGTGACCAGCTCGGCGGGTGACAGCCCGGCGCCCCTCCACCGGCCCTCGCCGGGGTAGCGTGCGAGCCGTGAGCGACGTCGAGATCACCGTCCGCGGCTCGAGCCGCATGTTCCACCCGGCCGAGCGCGCCACCGTCCACGCCCGGATCGGCCTCGAGGGCCCGGACGCGGACCGCGTGTACGCCGCCGTCGCCGAGCAGGCGAGCCGGTTGCACACGAGCGTCACGGCACTCCACGACCCCGCGCACGGGCCGGTGACCTGGTGGTCCGCACAGGACGTCCGCACCTGGGCCCAGCGTCCGTGGAACACGGAGGGCAAGCAGCTCCCGCTCGTCCATCACGCCCGCACCGAGCTGCGCGTGAAGTTCCGCGACTTCACCCGGCTGAGCCGCTGGCTGTCCGAGGCGGCCACGGTGCCGGGGTTCGGCGTCGACCGGGTGGAGTGGGCCCTGACCGCCGCGCGCAGGCAGGAGCTCGAGCACCGCGCCCGGTCCGGGGCGGTGGAGCAGGCCCGGGTGAAGGCCGGCGCCTACGCCGCGGCGCTCGGGCTCGACGGCGTCCGTGCCGTCGCGCTCGCCGACGCCGGCATGCTCGGGGACGGGCTCCACCCGGTCGACGACGGCGGCGCACCGTTCGCGCGGGCCATGGCCGCCCCGGCGGGAGACACCCTGCAGCTCGTCCCGGAGGACATCGAGATCACGGCACAGGTCGACGCCCGGTTCGTCGCGGTCAGCCCGTAGGGAGCCCGGTCGGCAGGCCGTCGATGCTCACCCGGTTCTTCTGCTGCTGGTAGTCGCGGACCGCGTCGGGGCCGCGGCTGTCCGCCCAGGCCGGCATGAGGTCGCGCTGCTCCACGTACTCGTAGAGCGGCACCCCGAAGCCGCACGAGGTCTGGACGAGGTCCACCTGCAGCTCGAAGACGTTGCGGGCACCGCTCATCGGCGGGAAGTGGGCGAGGGCCTCCTCCCAGTCCGGGTCCCCCTCGTGGATGGCACGGGCGGTGCCGTAGAGCCGCATGATGAGCGGCTTGCCCTCGAAGGAGCAGAACATCAGGGTCATCCGGGGCGAGTCGAGGATGTGGGCCGCGGTCTCGTTCCCGCTGCCCGTCCCGTTGAGCCACAGGACCCGCTGGGGGCCGAGGACCCGCAGGGAGTCCAGGCCCTTGGGCGAGACGTTGACCCGCCCGTCACGCGCCGCCGTGCCGACGAAGTACATGTGCTGGCGCTCGATGAAGGACCGGTGCTTCTCGGAGATGCTCGGGTACTGCCGCATGACGCGCAGTGTGCCAGGTCACCGGGCACCGCCCCCGAGAACACCGACAGCCGGACCCTCCCGCGGGAGGAATCCGGCTGTCGGCGCTCTTGAGGAGGTGGGTCAGGCGACCTTGGCGGTGCCGGTCACCTCCTTGGCGGCCGCTGCCGGCGCCGGCGCCTGGCCGACGGGCCGGCGGATGCCGAGGGTGTCGGTCCCGTTGCCGTCCCAGTCACCCACGTGCACCTCGTCGCCCTCGCGACCGAAGGTCAGCACGCGGTCCGCGTCCCCGCCACGCAGGGAGTTGTTGACGTGGAAGACCCGGCCACGCTGGATCGTCAGGGTGTCGGTGCCGTTGCCGTCCCAGTCACCCGCGAGGGTGACGTCGCCGGCCCGGCCGTAGGTGAACACCGTGTCGGCGTCCCCGCCACGCAGGGAGTTCTTCACGTGGTAGGTCGCGGCCCGGCGCACCGCGAAGGTGTCCGTCCCGTTGCCGTCCCAGTCACCCACGAGCACCGTGTCGGCCTCCCGGCCGTAGCGGAACACCGAGTCGGCGTCCCCACCCCGCATCGAGTTCTTCACGTGGTAGGCGTTGCCGCGGCGGACCGCGAAGGTGTCCCGGCCGTCCCCGTCCCAGTCGCCCACGAGGATCGTGTCCCCGGGCCGGCCGTAGGTGATGACGGCGTCGGCGTCCCCGCCCTGCTGGGCGTTGGACACGTGGAACACGTTGCCGCGGCGCACCGCGATCGTGTCCTTGCCGTCCCCGTCCCAGTCACCGATGAGGACCTCGTCGGCCCAGCGGCCGTACATGAAGTGCACGTCCGTGGAGCCCTGCCACGAGTTCGACAGGTGGAACTCCGCCGTCCGCCGGTCCGGCTGCGGCTCCGGCTCCGGCTCCTCCTCGAGGTCCGCGACGCGGACGTTGCGGAAGTAGACGTCGTCGCCGTTGCCGTGGTTCTGCAGCCCGATGAAGCCGGCCGTGAGGTCACGGTCGGGGTGGGTGCTGTCGAAGTCGTTGACCAGCACCTCGTTGAGGAACACCTTGATGTTCTGCCCCTCGACGACGATCTCGTAGGAGTTCCACTCCCCCGGCGGGTTGAGCGCCTCGTCGCGGGCCTCGAGGTCGGCGCTCTGGAAGGTGTAGATCGCACCGGTCGTGCGGTCGTCCTCGTCCGTCGCGTCGATCTGGATCTCGTAGCCCTCGTTGACGGCGATCCACGGGTCGTCGCCCGGGTCGGGGAAGCCGACGAAGACGCCGGAGTTGTCGTCCCCGTCCATCATCCAGTCGAGCTTGAGGCTGTAGGACCCCAGCTCCTCGGGGTACCAGAGCAGCCCCATGCCGCCTACGCTGAGCATCGAGCAGTCCTCCTGCAGCTCGAAGCTGCCGGGGCCCGCCATCCGCCACGCGTCCAGGCTCTCCTGGGTGCCGTCGAACAGGGCGCGGTAGCCCTCCTCGACCTCTCCCGGCTCGCAGGCCGGGGGCTCGGGCTCGCCACCCTCGGTGGAGAAGGTGTGCTCCCACTCGGCGGTGGCGCCCTCGGCGAGGACGTAGCCCTCGAGCGCCCGGGCGGTGACGGTGACCGTGCCGGAGCCCGGGTGGGTGCCGGCCCCCACGACCTCGCCGTCGACGACGTACTCGACGCCCTCGACCGCGGGGACCGTGTACGTGTCGTCGTCGGTGCCGTCCTCGTCGGTGAAGGTCACGGCCTGCGGAGTGACCTCCGTCGGCTCGGCGACCTCACCGGCGACCCGGAACTCGACCTCGTGGACCTCGCTCGTGTTGCCGGCCGCGTCGGTGGCCCGGAAGGCCGCCGTGTGCGCGCCGGGCTCGTCGACCGGGACCGCACCGTCGAGGGTCGTCCACTCGCCGCCGTCGAGCGAGTACTCGACCGTGTCGACACCCGAGCCCTCGCCGTCGTCGGCCTGCGCGACCAGCGAGGCGGGTGCCTCGTAGGCGGCGAAGTCGGCGCAGGCGATGGGCAGCCCGGGCGGCTCGGAGTCGTGGACCATGATCGACAGCGGCTCCTGGCGAGCGATCCAGGTCGCTGCGCCGGACCCGACGGCGGTGCCGTTGCGGTTCGGCCGGAGGTTGCCCTCGGGGTCGTTGCTCGAGGACGCCCAGATCTCGTTCGGCGGCCGCGCCGGGCCCGCGGGGTCGTGCATGTAGTGCCCCCCGTGGTCCATGCACGAGCCGTCGTGCAGGTGCGAGGCGTACTCCTGGCCGGGCAGCAGACCGGTGACACGGACGCTCACGGCGGTGCCGGTCGCGGTCTTCTCGAAGGTGGCCGTGCCGCCGATGTCGAGCGTGGTCCCAGCGCCGTGGCCCATCGGTGCGAACTCACCGATCGACCTGCCGAGCACGTTGCCCTCGACGGTCGGAGCGTCCTCGTCGACAGGCGGCTCGACGTCGCCGTCGACCACCCGGAACCAGTCGAAGCTCACGGTGGTCGGCTCGGTCTGCTCCGGGCCGATGGCGACGAGGCCGACGGCGGAGAGGTCACCCGCGTGGGTCACCGGGTCACCGAGGGGGGTCCAGCTCTCCCCGTCCTCGCTCACCCAGCCCGCGTAGCTGTCTCCGGTGCGGCTCATCCGCAGGTGCCAGTAGTCGCCCTCGGGCTCGGCGGCCAGGTCGACCGAGCGGTTGCCGCCGGCCCCGAAGGAGCCGTCGACCTCGGAGACCAGCTCCGCGCCCAGGTTGAGCGCCGATCCTGGCTCGTTGCGGGCCACGACGTCGAGCTTGACGTACTCGTCGTCGTCGCCGTACGCGAGCAGGCCCGCGTACTGCCACCGGTGGATGAGCGGCGCGTGGAAGCGCGTCTCGACCGTCCAGTCACCCTCGGGTGCCGACTGCAGGATGAAGTTCTCCGGCGAGTCGGGGTTGTCGTTGTTGATGTCACCGGGAGCGGTGACGACGTGGAGCTCCCCGTCGGCGACGGAGACGTTCTCCTCGTTGTAGCGGACCGTCGCGTCCCAGCGGCAGCCGTCGAGGGCGTCGCCCTCGAACTCGTCGCTCGGCTCACGCTCGCCGTCGTCCTCGCGGTCCGGAGTCACCCGGACGTGGTCGACGACGGCGACGCCGCCACCCGCGCCGGTGTCACCGGCGGCCACGACGCCCAGGGTGGCCTCGGGGTCGAGGACCGCCGAGCCGTCGAGCGTGGTGAACTCCTCGCCGTCGAGCGAGTACGCCGCGGTCACGTTCTCCCCGTCGCTGCTCAGGCGCAGGTGGACGGATGCCGGGGTGTCGGCCGGGAGGTTGACGTTGGCGGCGTTCTGGGTCCGCGACCCTCCGGCCTCGGTCCAGAACTCGAGGAAGCGGCTGCCGTTGTCGCTGCGGGTGAACGTCAGCTTGGTGTAGTCGTCGTCCCCGGAGTGCAGCATGAGGCCGCTGTACTGCCAGTGCCGCTCGTGGGCGAGGGTGACCTGCGTGTCGACCTGCCACTCGCCCGAGGGCACCGGCTGGCCGACGAAGCTGATCGGGCCCGTGTTGACGCCGTCGATGTCACCGGTGGTGACCGGCAGGTGCAGCGCACCGTCGGCGACCGAGACGTCACCGCGGACGGTCGACCAGCGCTGGGCGCTGAGGTCGTCGCCGTCGAACTCGTCGCTCATCGACACCGGGCACACCGGTCCCGGTCCCGGCTCGGGGTCCGGGTCGGGGCCGGGGACGACCGGGTCGTCGTCGAAGACGAAGTCGCTGAACACGACCTCGCTCGTCGCCGTCGCGTGGTGGGCGGTGACGAACAGGCCCAGGTCCTGCACCGAGGCGGCCCCGGGCAGCGTGACCGGCTGGCCGATCTGCGCGAAGTCCTCCCCGTTGGTGCTGTGGAAGGCCGTGTACTGGTCGCCGTCGCGCACGATGCGCACCCACGCCGGGTAGGCGGTGGAGCCGGCGGCCGTGGACGCGTTGAGCTGGCCGTTGCCGTTGGCCGAGCGCAGCCACTCGAAACCGCCGCTGGGACGGATGCCGAGCGCGGCGTAGCCGGCCGACTGCCCCGGTGCGGTGATGTCGTTGCGGACGATGAGGCCCGCCTTGGCGCTCCCGTGGGAGTTGCCCTGGCTGACGACCTTGACCGTGGCGGACCAGTCCTCGTCGGCGCCCGCGGGCAGGTACAGCGAGCTGTACTCGTCCGCCGCGTTCCACATGTTCGCGCCGCCGGAGGTGATGACGAAGGAGCCGTCCTCACCGCGGGAGAACTCCCCGCGGGCGTTGGTGAACTGGCTGAAGTCGCCGAAGGGCTCCCCGACGGTCACCGGGACGATCCGCGACGTCGTCGAGACGCCGTTGTCGTTGGTGGCGACGGCGGTGAGCTGGTACACCGACTCCTCGGTGACCTCCCACGTGACGCTGTAGGGCGCCTCGTCGTCGACACCGATGGACTCGTCACCGACGAAGAACTCGACCTGGGTGATCTCGTTCTCCGCGTCCGTCGCCTCCGCCGTCACGGTGATCTCACCGGGCTCGAGGGACTCCGCACCGGTGGGTGCGGTGACGGCGACGCGCGGGGTCGTCGTCGGGGACACGCCCTTGCCGTCGGCCTCGATGAAGTTGAGCCTGCGCTCGCCCTCACCGACGAAGACGACGTACAGCTCGAAGGTCTCCCCCGGGTCCGTCACGTCGACGGCGACGTCCGTGTAGCGGGACAGACCACCGGTGGAGGGGACCGCCGCCGTGGCGAGCAGCTCGCCGTCCGGTGCGCCCATCCGCAGCTCGATGTCCCCGCCGGTCGCCGAGGCGACCCGCAGGAGCAGCCGGTCGATGTTGACGAGGTTGACCGGGTCGTAGGAGGCCCAGGCGCCGTCCTGCCCGCTGATCGAGGTGCCGTGGCCCTCGACGTCGCGGGAGGCCGCGGCCGTGACGCCGTCGGACTCGGCGAAGAACTCCGCCTCGCGGATCTTGCCGAAGAGCAGCGAAGTGTCCTGGCCGGTGAGGGCGGGGACGCCGTCGCCACCGGAGTCGGTGTACCGGGCGTCGAGCACGTAGAAGACGTTCATGTCGTCGCTGTGCCCACCACCCAGGCTGGTCGCGACGGTCCCGGTGCGGCCGCGGAACGGCTCGGCCGGGTGGGAGTGCGCGTCGTGGCCGAGGGCCGGCTGGACGATGATGTCCTCGTCGGCGATCTCCTCCTCGGCGTCGGTGGCCTCGATGTCCCAGCTGATCTCGTCGCCGAAGTTGAAGAAGGCGCCGTCGGGCGGGAGGTTGAAGCTGATCTCCGGGCGGGTGTTGCCCACGGTGACGGGCACGGTGGTCGTGCCGGTCTTGCCGTGGGGGTCGGTCACCGTGAGGCGGGCGTCGTAGACGCCGTTCTCGGTGTAGGTGGTCGTGGGGCTGGCCTCGGTGGAGTCGGTCTCGCCGTCACCGTCGAAGTCCCACGCGTAGGTGAGCTCCTCGTTCTCCGGGTCGCTGCTGCCGGACCCGTCGAAGGTCACCTCCAGGGGTGCCTGTCCGCTGTCCGGCGTGGCCGTGGCGACGGCGGACGGCGAGCGGGAGCCGGAGACGTAGTCGATCCGGTGCAGGCCCGAGTCGGGGTTGTGCCGGCCGAAGCCGCCGCCCCAGTCGAGGACGTACATCGAGCCGTCCGGCCCGAACTTCGCCTCGATCGGCGCCATGAAGGGCTCGGAGGGCAGGAACTGGTTGACCTTCTCCAGGCCGGTCCCGTCCTCGGTGAGGAGCAGGGAGTACATCTTGTTGCGGGCCCACTCGAAGAAGAAGGGCTGGCCGTCGAAGGCCGGCGGGAACTTCGTGTCGGAGTCGAGCTCGGGGTCGTAGTGGTAGAAGGGGCCGCCCATGGGCGCCAGCCCGCCACCCTGCGTGACGATCTCCGGGTGCGAGGCGCGCTGGTAGCCGTACCACATGTCGGGTGCGACGGCGGCGGGCAGCTCGGTGAGGCCGGTGTTGTGGATCGAGTCGTTGACCGGGTTCTCGCAGTCGAAGTACTCGCCCACGGTCACCGGGTTGGTCCGGTAGTCGACGTCCCGGAAGGGCTCGTTGTCGCCCATGCACAGCGGCCAGCCGTAGAAGCCGGGCTCCTCGACGAGCATCCACTCCGCGATGCCCGCCGGCCCGCGGTTGGGGTTGTCGTTGCCGTTGTCCGGGGAGTAGTCGGCGAGGGAGAGGTTGCCGGTCTCCTCGTCGATCGCGAACTGGAAGGGGTTGCGGAAGCCCATCGCGTAGATCTCGGGCAGCGTCTTGTCCTCGGTGTCCTCGGACTCGTCGAACATGTTGCCCTCGGGGATCGCGTACGTGCTGCCGATCCCCGGCTCCGCGTCGGCAGCGATGTCCTCCAGCGGCGTGATGCGCAGGATCTTGCCGCGCAGGTCGTTGCTGTTGGCGGAGGTGGCCCGGGCGTCGTGGAACTGGCCGTCGCGCTCGGAGAGCGGCGCGTAGCCGCCCGAGGGCTCGGAGTGCGGGTTCACGTCGTCACCGACGCCGAGGTAGAGGTTGCCGTCCGCGTCGATCTCGACGACGCCGCCCGTGTGGCCGGGCTCGTCCGGCAGGCGCCGGGCCGGGACCTCGAGGATGACGCGCTCGGTGTCCGGCTCGATGATGCCCGTCTCGTGGTCCATGGTGAACCGGGAGAGCTGGCTGAAGAAGTTCGCGGGGTCGGTGTCGTCCTCGCTCGCGGGCGAGTAGTACAGGTAGAGGTGGCCGCTCTCGGCGAAGTCCGGGGCCAGCGCGATGCCGAGCAGCCCGTCCTCACCGCCGGAGTAGACGTCCAGCTCGAGCGCCGTCGTCGTCGTGTGCGTCTCGGGGTCGTAGACCCGGACCTGCCCACGGACGAGCTCGGTGAAGAAGACGCGGCCGTCGTCGGCGATGTCCATGCCGAAGGGGGCGGAGGTGTTCTGGTCGAGCGCGACCCGCTCGTACATGTCCCAGTTCGTGCCGCCGCAGTCACCCTCGGCGAGTCCGGCGGCCCACTCGACGCCACCGAGGATGTGGCCGAGCAGCTCGGGCTCCTCGAAGTGGGAGGGGAAGTGCCCCATGCCGGTCACCCAGGCGCGACCGCCGTCGTAGAGCTTGCACCACGAGATCGGGTGGTCGTAGCCCATGCGGTTGCCGCCGGGCTCGTAGGTCGACTCGTCCATCGTGGCGAGCACGTGGGCCTCGCCGCGGACGTTGGCGGAGTAGTTGTACCACTCGTCCGCGCGCTCCCAGCGCTGCGGGAGGTGGTCGGTCGAGGGGTGAGACTGGTCCTCCACCCGCACGGTGCCGGTGAGGCCCGGGTCGGTACCGGTCGCGGCGTGGCCGGGCATGAGCGCGCCGACGAGCTCGTCCCACCAGTCGTAGTCGCCGCGCATGTCGGTGGCGTTGTGGATGGCGACGATGCCGCCGCCCGCCTGCTGGTAGCCCTCCAGGGCCTCCTTCTCGTCCGCGGTCCACGGGTCGCCGGAGGTCTGGAACATGACGAGGGCGTCGAACTGTGCGAGGTCCTCGTCGGTGAAGATCGAGGAGTCCTCGGTCCACACGGACCCGATGCCGGCCTCCTCGAAGGAGTCCATGAGCAGGGGCGTGCCCTGCTCGATGGTGTCGCCGTGGCGCCAGGCCGCGGTCTCGGTGAAGACGAGGACGTTCGCCCGGTCGCCCTCCCGCGTGTCGATGATGTCGTGCTCTGGCTCGACGACGGCGGACGCCGGCATCGCGGTGAGCAGGGACAGGCCCAACGCACTCACCGCGACCGACGCCACCGGCCGTCCCCAGCCGGGACGTGAGGTGCTCATGAGACGAATTCCTCCATTGGATCGCGCATCTGCTTGCTTCTTCGCCGCCCGACAGTGGACGGTTGACCCCCGTCAGCTCCTGCGCATCAACCCCTTCAGGTGGGCCAGACCGTCGACGGCGATGGCGTCCTGGGTGGCCGCGAGCGGCCGCCAGATGGACGCGGCCGTCGCGATGGTCGCGTTCTCGGCCGTGAAGGACTCGATGCACAGGGGGCCCGCGTAGCCGGCGTCGTCGAGCGCGGTGAGGATGTCGCGCCAGGGCAGGTGGTCGGCGCCGGGGGCGCCGCGGTCGTTCGCGCACACCTGGACGTGGGCGATGCGGGAGCCGGCCCGGCGGATCGCGGCGGGCACGTCCCGCTCCTCGATGTTGAGGTGGTAGACGTCGAGGAGGATGCCGACGTCGGGCACCGGGGCGAGCGCCTCCAGTGCCTGGTCGACCGTGTTGATCAGCGAGGTCTCGTACCGGTTGAGGGGCTCGACGGCGATCCGCACCCCGGCCTGCACGCCGTGCTCGGCCACGGGGGCCAGGTGCTCGGCGAGCTCGGCGTAGCAGCGGCGCCGCTCGTCGTCGTCCATCCGCCACGTGCGCCCCACGGAGGCGTAGGCGGGCCCGGCGATGACCGGGGAGCCGACGGCGTGGGCGGCGTCGATGACGCCCCGCAGGTAGTCCTGGGTGCGGCGCACGGTCGCGTCGTCGGTGGCGACGAGCTCGCTGCCCTCGCCCATGACGAGGGTGACGGTCGCGCCGAGGCCGAGGTCCGCGAGCAGGGTCGCGGCGCCGGCCGGGTCCCAGTCGCCCAGGTGCTCGACCGGGAGCTCGACGAGGTCGAAGCCCCAGTCCTTGATCTGCGGCGCGAGGCGGCGCAGGGAGTCGTCGGTGAGCGGGGAGGTCCACACCCAGGTGTTCACGCCGATCTGGCGAGACGTCATCGTCCATCCTTCGTCGGGCCGGGCGCCTGTGCCCGGCGGGACGCCGGGGGGGGCGGGGCCCGGGCGGGCCGCCGTGGGCCACCGGGGGGCGGCGCCCCACGGCGGGGTCGTGCTAGTTGCCCTGCCAGGCCTCGGGGAAGCCGGGGAGGTCCTCGCCGCCGAACTTGGCGTAGTGCAGCGAGGGCATGTCGGCGTTCCGCTCGAGGTAGTCGTCGAGGTCGGCGTCGGTGATCGGCTCCTGCGGGAGCACCCACTCGGCCGGGACCTCCTCGCCGGCCCAGATCATCTGGGCGGCCAGGACGGGCGTGCGCCACTGGAAGTTGGAGTAGCTCAGGCCGATGGCCGTCATCCCCGTCTCCTTCCACTTGCGCATGAAGCTCAGCTCGTCCTCACCGACGAAGACGGGGTAGTCCACGCCCATGTCCTCGAAGGCCTCGACGGCGGCGACGGCGCCGTCACCGGCGTCCATCCAGATGCCGTCGACGTCCCCGCGCTGGAGGTACTGGGTGACGATGTCCTTGATCGCAGCGGCGTCGCCACCGGTGAACTCCTGGCCCACCACCTCGATGTCGTTCTGCGAGAAGATGTCGTTCGCCGCGCCCCAGCGGTGCTCGAGGACGTCGACGCCCGGGAGGATCCGCAGCGCCAGGACCTTCGAGCCGGGCTCGAGGTTGTCGACGAGGAACTCCGCGCCGCTCGCGCCGTAGGCGTAGCCGCCGATCGGGTGGATGAAGGTGACGGCGCAGTCGGTGTTGACCCCGCGGTCGAAGACGATGACGGGGGCGCCGCTCGCGCACGCCGCCTCGACGGCGGGGGTGAGGGTCGCCGTCGTCGACGGGGAGATGATGATCGCGCCGCAGTCGCCGTCGGAGACGAAGGACTCGATGTCGGAGATCTGCTTGTTGTCGTCGTCGCCGGCGTCGGCGACGCGGAACTCACCGATGACGCCCTCCTCCTGGAGGACCTCCACCTGCTGCTGCATGGTGGTCCACCCGGTGACGCGCCACGGGTTGGAGATCGAGGCGTTGGAGAAGCACAGCGTCTGGGCGCCGTCGGCGGCGAACTCGGAGGTGTCGACCATCTCGATGGGCTCGATCATCTGCAGCCACGGGGTGGCGGGGTCGCCCTCGGGCTCCATGTCGCGCTGGGCGAGCTCGCGCTCATAGTCCGCGCGGACGAAGAACTCGCCCTCGGGGGTACCGCCCTCCTCGCCGGTGCCGTCACCGGCGTCGTCGCCGGCGTCCTGGGAGGCGGCGGTCGTGGGGTCCGCGGACTCGGACGGGGTGTCGGTGGTGCAGGCCGTGAGGACGAGGCCCAGGCCGAGGACGCCTGCGGTGAGGCGGAGCGTGGTGTGCTTCATCAGTACCCTCCTTGGTAGCGATGCGGGGTCGGTAGGTCGTGGGTCGGGCGTGCGGACGGGACTGCGGCTCAGCTCATGCGGCTCCCACGGGCTGGGGCTCGGCCGGGGTCTGCGGGGCGGTCGTGCGGCTGCCGCGGCGCATGCGGGACTGGTTCGCCGCGAAGGCGACGGCGGCGATGATGATGACGCCCTGGATGGTGGGGTTGAGGGTCGAGGGCATGTCGAGCTGGACGAGCAGCCGCTCGAGCAGCTGGTAGGTGAGCGCACCGGCGATCGCCCCGACGATCCACCCGCGCCCTCCGCCGAGGAGCACACCACCGAGGACGACGGCGGTGATCGCGGTGAACTCCATGCCCTGGCCCACCTGGGCGGTGACGCCGGCGAAGCCGCCGACGAGGATGCCCGCGACCGTGGCGAAGAGGGCGGACAGGACGAAGGCCCCGGTGCGCACGATCCACACGCGGCCGCCGGCGAAGGTGGCGGCGGTGTCGTTGTCGCCCGTCGCGACGAGCACCCGCCCGTAGGAGGACCTCATGACGAGGATCCCGACGACGGCGAGCGCCACCATGATGAGCAGCGCGTAGGGCAGCTGGCGCAGGACGGGCATGTCGATGCCCATGCGGCCCCACTGGCGGAAGGTCTCCGACAGCGCGCCGGTGGGCGCGCCGCCGGTCCACAGCCGGATGGCGCCGTAGAGGACGAGCATCGTGCCGAGGGTGGTGATGAAGGACGGGACCCGCAGCAGGGTGGTGACGAGGCCGTTGACGAGGCCGACGAGCAGCCCGAAGCCGATCATGAGCGCGATGACCGGCCAGGTGCGGTCCTCCTCGCCGTTGATGAGCTTGGCGGCGATGACCACCTGCGCCCCCACGAGGCTGCCGACGGAGAGGTCGAACTCACCGGAGACGATGACGAAGTACTGGCCGATGGCGAGGACGACGAGCGGCGCCGCGTTGCGCAGGAAGGCCATGAGCGACGGCGGCTCGTAGAAGCCCGGGTTGAGCACGAGCATGACGACGACGAGGAAGGCCAGCACGACGAGCACCGGCCCGCTGCCGTTGTGCCGCAGCTGGGTGAGGACGGAGGGCCGCGCGGGGCGGGCAGCCTCGGTACGGCTGGTCACGAGTGGCCCCCTTCGGTCGCCGGTGCCGGTCTCGCGCGGCGGGACGTCGCGTCCCGGAAGCGGGCCCTGGCCTTCTTCGGGTCGATCTGCCGGCGGGCGTACATGGCGACGGCCGCGATGATGATCGTGCCGCGCAGCACGTCGCGGAAGAACGGGTTGATCTGCAGCGAGTTGAACAGGCTGTCGAGGACGCCGAGGATGAGGACGGCGGCGATCGTGCCGCCGATCCCGCCCCGGCCACCGAGGAGCAGCGTGCCGCCCAGGACGACGGCGGCGATGGAGTCGAGGTCGTAGCCCGCGCCGTAGATCTGGGCGCCGACGCCCGTGCTGAACCGGGCGGCGAGCAGCAGGCCGGCCAGTCCGGCCATCGTCGAGCACATGACGTGCGCGATGACGAGGGTGCGGTCGGTGCGGATGCCCGAGAGCCGGGCGACGTCGATGTTGCCGCCGACGGCGAACATGCTGTGGCCCAGCCGCGTGCGGTGGAGCATGAGGACGCCCACGCCGGCGATGACGAGCATGATGACGGCCGACAGCGGCAGGATCCCGATGCGCGTGTAGCCGAAGCCCTGGAAGGACGTGGGCACCGCGCCGGACGGGCCGGGGTAGCGGGTGTCGAGGAAGCCCTTGATGATGAGGCCCGAGCCGAGCGTCGTGATGAACGCGTGGACGCCGAGCTTGGTGGTGACGATCCCGTTGAACAGGCCGACGGCGGCCGAGACGCCCAGCGCCGCGGCGACACCGAGGAGCACCCGTGACTCGTCACCGTCCATGACGACAGCGGCGACGAGGCTGCTGAGGGCCGCCACGTACCCGACCGACAGGTCCAGGGAGCGGCACAGGATGACGAGGGTCTGCCCGATGGCGATGAAGCCGAGCAGGCTGGAGCGGGTGAGGATGTCGATGATCGAGCCACCGCTGAACAGGTTGTCCCCGCGCATGGCGAGGAGCACGCCGGCGACGACGAGCAGGATCAGCAGGGCGACGTAGATGAGCGGGACCGAGCGCAGCGGGGAGCGCCGGGCGGGAGAGGTGCGGGCGGGGCTGCTCGGTGCGGCTCCGACCTCGGGGGTGGCGGTCATCATGCGCTCTCCTCCAACGCGTCGTGGCGGGTGGCCAGGGCCATGACGGCCTCCTCGTCGCAGCCGCCGGGCAGCTCGCCGCTGATCTCACCGTCGTGGAGCACGATGATCCGGTCGGCCATGCCGATGACCTCCGGCAGCTCGGAGGAGATGAGGACGATGGCCACGCCCTCGGCGGCGAGGTCACGCATGAGCTCGTAGACGGCCCGCTTGGCCCCGACGTCGATGCCGCGGGTGGGCTCGTCCATGACGATGACGCCGGGGTCGGTGACGAGCCACTTGGCCAGGACGACCTTCTGCTGGTTGCCGCCGGACAGGAAGCGGACCTCGTGGCTGCCGCTGCGGGCGGCGAGCTCGAGGGAGGAGAGGATCTCGGGGACCCGGCGGGCCCGGCGCGCGGCCTGACGGGGGACGACGGCATCGAGCACGAGGCGGGCGTTGGCGGCGACGGACTGGTTGAGGGCCAGGCCCTCGGCCTTGCGGTCCTCGGTGACGAGGGCCAGGCCCGAGCGCACGGCGTCGCGAGGGGAGCGCGGGTCCACGCGCTTGCCGTCGACGTGCACCTCGCCGCTGCGGAAGCGCTCGACGCCGAAGAGGCCGTGGGCGATCTCGGTGCGCCCGCTGCCCTGGAGGCCGGCGAGGGCGACGATCTCCCCCGCGCGGACCTCGAAGCTGATGTCGCGGACCATGTCGTTGCCCACGCCGCGCACGGCCAGACGGACGTCACCCTTGCGGGTGCCCTCCCGCGGCTCGGGGAACAGGGCGCTGATCGAACGGCCGACCATCTTCCGGACGAGCTCGTCGGAGGTGATGCTCGCGGTCTCGACCGTGTCGACGAGACTGCCGTCCTTGAGGATGGTGATCCGGTCGCAGAGGTCGAAGATCTCCTTGAGCCGGTGCGAGACGTACAGGACGGCGACGCCGCGGTCCTGCAGACGGCGCACGAGGCGGTAGAGGAGCTCGACCTCGTGGTCCGCGAGCGCCGCGGTGGGCTCGTCCATCGAGATGATCCGGGCGTCGAAGGACATCGCCTTGACGATCTCGACGACCTGCTGCTCGGCGACGGACAGCGCGCGGACCTTGACGTCCGGGGCGATGGTGTCCACGCCGAGGTCCGCGAGGAGGGCGGCGGTGTCGCGCACCATCTGGGCGCGGTCGACCAGGCCGCGGCGGCGTGGCTCGCGGCCGAGGTAGACGTTCTCGGCGACGGTCCGCTCGGGCAGGAGGTTGAACTCCTGGAAGACGGTGGTGACGCCGGCGGCCTGTGCCTCGAGCGGGTGGGCGAAGGTGACGGGCGCGCCGTCGAGCTCGATGGTGCCGGTGTCGGCGGGCTGCACCCCGGCGAGGATCTTCATGAGCGTCGACTTGCCCGCGCCGTTCTCCCCGACGAGGGCGTGGACCTCCCCCGCGCGGACCTCGAGGTCGATGCCGGTGAGGACCTGCACCCCGAAGAAGGACTTGGTGATGCCGCGCATCCGGAGGAGCGGCGCGTCCGCGCTCACCGTCCGACCTCGACCCAGGTCCGGGAGGCGGCGGAGCGGACGACGGCGTCGGCCAGCAGGGTGGCGCGCAGCCCGTCGTCGAAGGTCGGCAGCCCGTCGACGGACTCGCCGGCGATGGTGCGGGCGGTGTCCGCGACGAAGCTGGAGAAGCACTCCTGGTAGCCCTGCGGGTGCCCGGCGGGCACGCGGGCGTACTGCGCGGCGGGGCCGGAGAGGGTGTCGGGGTCACGCACGAGCAGGCGTGAGCCGTCGCGGGCGCCGTGCCACAGCTTCTCCGACTCCTCCTGGTCGAAGGCGATGGTCGAGGAGGCCCCGGAGACCTCGAGGAACAGGCGGTTCTTCCGGCCGGGTGAGACCTGGGAGATGGTGGCCGTGCCGACGACCCCCTTCTCGGTCTCGAGCTGGAGGGCGACGAGGTCCTCGGTGTCGACCGTCGCCCGGTCCGTGCCTCGCTCGGCGTTGACGGTGGCGCTGGTCGCGCTGACGGCGGAGATGCGGTCCCCGGTGACGAACTCGAGGAGGTCGCACCAGTGGGAGCCGATGTCCCCGAAGGCGCGGGTCGCCCCGCCGAGGCGGGCGTCGACCCGCCAGTTGTCGTCCTCCGGCCCGGCGAGCCAGTCCTGGAGGTAGGAGCCGTGGGCGAGGACGACACGGCCGAGCTCGCCGCGCCGGACCATCTCGCGGGCCTCGCGGACCATCGGGTGGAAGCGGTAGACGAAGGGCACCGCGCCGACGAGACCGGCAGCCGCGGCGGCCTCGCGCATCTGCGCGGCGTCCTCCGGGGTGGTGGCGAGCGGCTTCTCGCACACGACGTGCTTGCCGGCGGCGAGCGCTCGCATGGTCAGCTCGTGGTGCAGGTAGTTGGGCGTGCAGACGTGGATGACGTCGACGTCGTCGGAGGCGAGGAGCTCGTCGACGTCGCTGAACAGTCGCGTGGCGAGGAGCTCGTCGGCGGCCTGCGCGGAGCGCCCCTCGCTGCTCGCCACCACCCCGACGACCTCTCCGCCGTTCACCCGCACGGCGCGCGCGTGCACGCCGCCCATGAATCCGGCTCCGACAATTCCTGCGCGGTAGCTGCCAACGCTGGCAGCCTCGCGTCCCCGGTCTGCTGTGACCCCCGTAACAGGCATGGCTAGGACCGTACGGAGGACTTAGGTCACATGTCAAGCAAAAGCCGCAATATCAACATCGGACATGTGGTCGACAATTACGTCAGGCCATCCGACAAAAGTCCGGGTCCGCTCGCCCCACCGGCCGGCCCGACACATACTGCGGCGCAGCGCTCATCGACCGTGCGCGCGAGCCGATCATCCGAGGGGATGGCCGACCCGCCCCGGGTCGTCGTCCCTCACACCATCGGGAGTGCCTGTGTACCGCCGTCTCGTCCGCGCCGCCGTCGTCGGACTCGCCGCGATCGGGCTGGTGGCGGCCGGCGCCCTCGCGCCCGCGTCGGCCGACTCCACCGGCGGCTCGGGGGGCTCGCGGACCAACCGGCTCGACGTCCCGTTCACCTCCAGCGGCTACCGGTCGAGCTACCACATCTTCGCCGCGGGCCTGGACTGGTCACGCCCCGTGGGCCTGCTCGTCTACACCGACGGCTCGGGCGGTCTGGGGCTGGACCAGCCGAACAGCGACTTCCTCCTGGACGCCGACGGCAGCAAGGGCCTGGTCGCCGTCGCGCGGAAGCACAACATGCTCCTCGTGACCCCCGAGGCCCCCGGGCCGGACTGCGACGACTCCGACAACTGCTGGTACGACGTCGCGCACGCCCCGGGCAAGGCGCGCTGGTCCTCCGACCTCCTCGCCCGGGTGAAGTCCCAGTACGACATCGACCTCGATCGCGTCGTCATCGCCGGCTACTCCTCCGGCGCGCAGTGGGCCACCCGCTTCTTCCTGCCCGCCCACGGCGAGGCGCACTCGGTCGACCTCGCGATCGCCATCTCCTACGGCGGCTCGCCCGTGGGCACCGCCCGGTTCTCGCCCGGCTACAAGGCCTCGACCGTCGTCTCCTTCGACACCGGGACGGCGGACGAGGACGGGTACACGACCAAGCCGTGGGGCGCCCGCGGCGGGTACAGCTGGTACACCCGCAACGGCTTCACCACGGACGCGACGTGGGTGGCCCGCGAGGACCACTACCGCTGGGGCCAGTTCGCCCCGATCGTCGACCGCGAGATCCGGCAGCACCTGGGCGGCGCGCCCAGGCCGAGCACCCCGAAGGTGCGCGCGATCCCGGCCGAGGACGGCAGCAGCACGCGTGACATCGTCGACGGCGGGATCGGTGGCCAGGGCAACGTCTACCATCTGGCCGACAGCTTCTCGGGCAGCGCCCGGTACGTCTTCCAGTACGGCAACACCGGCGGGCGCAGCTACGTCGGCGACTGGGACGGCGACGGCCGGGACTCCCTCGCCTACCGGGTGGGCAAGACCTTCTTCATCCGCGACATCACCAGCGCCGGCGCCCCCACGCGGGCGATCGACTACGGCCGTGCCGGGGACGCCGTCCACGTGGGCGACTGGGACGGCGACGGCGTGGACACCTTCACCGTGCGCCGCGGCCAGACGTACCACGTGAAGAACTCCGTCCAGGGCGGGGACGCGGACCACGTCATCCACTACGGCCGCGAGCAGGACACCATCCTCGTCGGCGACTGGGACGGCAACGGCCGCGACACCTTCGCCGTGCGCCGCGGCAAGATCTACCACCTGAAGAACGCCATCCGCGGCGGGGACGCCGACCACGTCGTCAGCTACGGACGGGCCGACGACGACGTGTACGTCGGGGACTGGGACGGCGACAGCCGCGACACCCTCACGGTCCGCCGCGAGCGCACCTACTACGTGAAGAACGCGATCCGCGGCGGGGACGCGGACGTCGTCCTGAAGTACGGCCGCGACGAGGACACCACGCTCGTGGGCGACTGGAACGGCGACGGCAAGGACACCCTCGGCATCCGCCGCTGAACGAGAACGGTGACTCCGTCGCGACCCTCGGCTCACCCGAGGTCTGGCACCCTCCAGCACCTACCGTCCGCGCGACTGCAGTGCTAGACATAGACGTGACGCAGGTCACAAACTGTGTCCTGTGCGTGACATCGGGGGGTACTCCAGCATGCGCACGTTCACCTATCGCCGAGCGGTTCCGGTCGGAGCCCTGGCACTCGCGCTCATCGCAGGGATGAGCGTCGCACCACAGGGAGCTCGAGACGCGGCGGCACAGACCGACCTGCCGTGGATGGACACCTCCCTGTCGCCCGAGGAGCGGGCAGATCTCCTGATCGACGCCATGACCCTGGACCAGAAGATTCAGCAGATCTCCAACGAACCTGTCTACAACGAGGACCTGGACGTCGACGGCGATCCGGACACCGACGACCGCACCCGGTGGGACTGCGACTTCACCCCGGTCGGTCGCCACATCGAGGGGATCCCGGAGCTCGGCATCCCCGACTTCCGCCAGGCCAACGGCGGCACGGGAATCCGAGGGGGCGACTGCGTCCCCGAACCCGTCGCCACAGCCCTGCCCGCCCAGGTCGCCTCCGCGGCAACCTTCAACTCCGACATCGCCTACGAGTGGGGCGAGCTCCTCGACGTCGAGCTCCGGTCGTGGGCGCACCATGCCCTGTGGGGCCCGGGGATGAACCTCATCCGCACCCCGTACGGCGGCCGCAACAACGAGTACTTCAGTGAGGACCCGTACCTCACCGGTGTGATGGCCTCCGAGATCATCAGGGGCGTCCAGGCCCGGGGAGTGAGCCACGCGACGGCGAAGCACTTCGCGGCCAACGAGTCGGAGTACCAGTTCGAACGGTGGACCTCCGCCAACCGCGTGCCGTCGCGGGCGATGCACGAGCTCTACCTGCTGCCCTTCGAGATGGCGGTCAAGGACGCTGACGTCGCCTCGATCATGTGCGCCTACCCGCACGTCAACCACAGCTACAACTGCGACAGCATCCCGCTCCTGCAGGACACGCTGCGCGACCGGTGGGGCTTCGACGGCTACGTCTACTCCGACCGGCGCGCGCAGCAGAGCACCGTCGCCTCGGTCCTCGCCGGCGTGAACGTCGAGCTCGATGAGACCGCCGAGTGGTACACCCCCGAGCTCATCAAGGCCGCCATCGCGGACGGCGAGATCACGGAGGAGCACATCGACGGGCTCCTGCGGGAGCGGTACATCGTGATGTTCGAGTACGGCGACTTCGAGGACCCGCACACCGAGTTCCTCTGGGACGAGCTCGACCCGCTCATCGAACGGGGCGGTGAGCACGCCGAGCTGGCCAAGCAGGCGGCCGCGGAGAGCCTCGTGCTCCTGCGCAACGACGAGGACGTGCTCCCCCTCGACGCCGACGCGATCGACTCGATCGCGCTGATCGGCGCGGAGTGGTTCGCCGGTGAGGCGACCCTTCCGCCTCGCAGCGGCAACCGCGAGGAGAACATCTCGGTCATCGAGCCCTACCAGGTGACTCCTGAGGAGGGCCTTGAGGAGGTGCTCGAGGACCTCGACTCCGACGCGACGGTGACCTACAACAGCGGTGACTCCACCGCGGAGGCCGTGGAGCTCGTCGAGGACTCCGACGTCACGATCCTCATGATCGGCGACGTCGCCCGCGAGACCTGGGACAAGAACAGCAACTGGCGCGAGGAGAACCCGGGCGGCGGCACCAACGGTGCGGAGAACGAGATCCCGGACATCGACCTCCCGTCGGTCGAGGGGACCAACCAGGTGCTGCTCATCGAGCGGGTGCTGGACGCCGACCCCGACACCATCGTCGTCGCCAAGACACAGGGGCAGGTCAACATGCCTCGCCTGGAGGACATGCACACGCTGGTGCAGGCCTGGTACCCGGGCCAGGAGGACGGCGCGGTCGTCGCCGAGGCGCTCTTCGGCGTCACCAACTTCTCGGGCAAGCTGCCGGTGACCATCGGGTCCACCGACCGCGAGGCGGCCTTCGCCACCGAGCTGCAGTACCCGGGCCGGCTCGAGGACACCGGAGTTCCCGGTGGCATCGGTCGTGACCCGCTGTGCAACGACGAGGACGAGACCCCGCCCTGTGAGGAGTCCGGACCGGCACCGCAACGCGTGGTGCGGTACCTGGAGAACCTCGAGATGGGGTACCGCTGGTACCAGGCCAACGACCTCGAGCCGGAGTTCCCCTTCGGCTTCGGCCTGTCGTACACGACCTTCGAGTACTCCGACCTCAGCGTCACGACGTCGCAGACCGGCGGGTCCCACTCGTTGCACATCGACTTCACGGTGACCAACACCGGCGACGTCGCGGGCGCCGAGGCCGCGCAGGTCTACCTCACGCTGCCGGCCGAGGCCGAGGAGCCGCCCAAGCGGCTCGTCGGCTTCGACAAGCCCTACCTGGAGCCGGGCGAGAGCGAGCGGGTCTCGGTCGTCCTCGACGAGTCGGCCTCCAACCACCCGCTGTCCTACTTCGCCCCGGACCACCCGAACGACCTCGCCAGGTGGGCCGAGGGTGACTGGGTCACCCCGGAGGGCACGTTCACGGTCCACGCGGGCTCGTCCTCGGCGGACACCCCGCTGACCCAGGACGTCGTGCTCGAGGCCGAGGAGCCGCCGGCCCAGCGCTACGGCTTCTTCCTCTCGAACGACTGGACCGGTACGGCGCACTACGCGTTCCAGTACGGCCGGTGGACCGACGAGGTGCTGATCGGTGACTGGAACGGTGACGGGACGGACTCGATCACCGTGCGCCGCGGCGCGGACTACTTCGTCAGCAACGCCCCGCGGGGCGGGGACGCCGATCGGGTGTTCCGCTACGGCAGGCCCGACGACGTCGTCCTGGTCGGTGACTGGGACGGCAACGGCGTCGACACGCTCGCGGTACGCCGCGGCAAGACCTACCACGTGAAGAACTCCCTGCGCGGTGGTGACGCCGATGCTGTGATCCAGTACGGGCGGACCAACGATGCCGTCGTGGTCGGCGACTGGGACGGCAACGGCACCGACACCTTCGCGGTCCGCCGCGGCGCGACCTACTACGTGAAGAACTCTCTCCGCGGCGGCGCCGCCGACCGGGTGTTCGTCTACGGCCGGGCCGACGACATCACGTGGGCCGGCGACTGGGACGGCGACGGACGGGACACCTTCGCGATCCAGCGAGGCCGCGTGTTCCACGTCAACAACTCGCTGTCCGGCGGTCCGGCGGACTTCGCGATCACCTACGGCCGCGTCGGCGACGAGGTCCTCGTGGGTGACTGGAACGGCGACGGGAGGGACAGCCTGGGCGTGCGCCGGGCGCCCGCGGTCGACTGACCACCTCGGGTCTCGGGACAACGAGAACGGCCCCAGCAGGCTCTCGCCGTGCTGGGGCCGTTCTGTTCGCTGTC
The DNA here is from genome assembly GCF_014837105.1 of Oceanitalea stevensii. Taxonomy (GTDB): domain Bacteria; phylum Actinomycetota; class Actinomycetes; order Actinomycetales; family Actinomycetaceae; genus Oceanitalea; species Oceanitalea stevensii. The sequence continues at coordinate 192,772 of NZ_JACSPO010000005.1, forward strand.
TCAAACGAAGTGCGCCCGGAGGGACTCGAACCCCCAACCTTCTGATCCGTAGTCAGATGCTCTATCCATTGAGCTACGGGCGCATCAACCCCGGAGGGCCGAGAACGAGCATAGCCGTCCTACGCCGCCGGTGAAAATCCCAGACCCCCTCCAGAGGCCGTGACTTTTACCACGCACCCCCGTCCCCCTCGCGTCCCCCCTTCGCCGACAGCTGGATCCCGCACCGGGCAGGATCCAGCTGTCGGCGCATGGGGTGGGTGGTCAGCCCGCCTTGGTGAGGGCGGTGACGTCCTTGGTCGAGCCGGCGGCGGCCGGGGCCTCGCCGCGGGGGCGGCGGACACCGATGGTGTCGCTGCCGTTGCCGTCCCAGTCGCCCACGTGCACCTCGTCGCCCTCACGACCGAAGGTGACGACCGTGTCCGCGTCCCCGCCGCGCAGGGCGTTGTTCACGTGGTACGTCCGGCCGCGCTGCACGGCGAAGCTGTCACGCCCGTCGCCGTCCCAGTCGCCGGCAAGCACGACGTCGTCCGCCTTGCCGTAGGGGAAGACCACGTCCGCCGGTCCACCGGTCAGGGAGTTGCGCACGTGGTAGACCTGCCCGCGCCGCACCGCGAAGGTGTCTCCGCCGGCACCGTTCCAGCTGCCCACGAGCACCTCGTCGTCGGCGCGGCCGTAGCGGAAGACGGTGTCGGCATCGCCGGGGTTGAGGGAGTTCTTCACGTGGTACTCCGCCCCGCGGCGCACGGCGAAGGTGTCGGTCCCGTCGCCGTCCCAGTCGCCGACGAGGACGGTGTCGCCCTCGCGGCCGTAGCGGAAGACGTCGTCCGGAGCGCCACCGGCGACGCCGTTGGCCACGTGGAACTCGTTCCCGCGGCGGACCGCAACCGTGTCACGGCCGTCCGCGTCCCAGTCACCGATGTACACCTCGTCGGCCCACCGGCCGTACATGAAGTGGACGTCCGTGGACCCGCGCCACGTGTTGGAGAGGTGGAACTCCGCCGTCCGGCGGTCCACCGGCTCGGGCTCGGGCTCGGGCTCCGGCTCCGGCTCGGGCTCGGGCTCCGGCTCGTCGGTCTCCGCCGGCAGGACGAGCGGCAGCGAGGTGACGACGTTGCCGTCGTCGTCGGCCACGCGCGCGAACCACAGCTGGTCGACGTCGGTGGCCGCGAGCGGCACCGTGACGGCCTCACCCGGCGCCGCGGAGGCGGACACGACCTCCGTCGACGGCGCGGTGACCGCGAAGGCGGTCGGGCGCAGCGTCGTCGAGCGCACGAGGTCGATCTCGACGACGAGCTCCTCGTCCGTCGCGTCGTAGCGCGCGTTCTCCCCGCGGAACGCGGGCTCGTCGTAGCGCCACGCCTCGAAGGTCTCGAGCGTCGGGGAGTAGGCGTTGACGGCCATGAGCCCGGCGTCGAGGTCGAGCTGGAGGAGCCGCTGGAAACCGGTGTCGCGGTCGAGCATGTCCTCGCGGGTGACGGTCGGGTCCTCTGCCTGGGTGGAGCGGTAGCCCTGGTAGTCGGCGAGCATCTCGACGACGGTCCGCCCGGTGGCGCCGACGTTGCTCACGGCGACGACGTCGGGCGAGACCTCCGTCGCGTCGGTCTGCTCCCCGGTCACCGGGTCCCCGTACATGGTGGAGACGCCGTGGTAGTGACCGCCGAGGACGAGGAAGACGTTGTCGTTGGGCGCGACGACCGTCTCCCAGACGTCGTTGCCGGTGGCCGTGTAGCGGTTGTCGATGTCCTCGCGCTCACCGCTCGTGTGCAGGTAGGAGTGCACGCCGAGGACCACGCTGTGGTCCGGGTGCGCGGCCGCCTGCTCGGAGGCCCAGGCGAGCTGCTCGTCCGACGGGCGGTACGGGAGGCTGATGGAGAGGAAGTCCGTGCCGCCGGCGGAGAAGTAGTCGGTGTGCGCGGAGTTGTCCTCCGGCGCCCACGGCTCGCCGTACCAGGGCTCGTCCTCGTACATGCTCACCGGGAAGTAGTCGTTGTACTTGTCGTTGTTGTGGCCCCACATGTTGTCGTGGTTGCCCGGCAGCACGCCGTTGGGGATCTGGGCGTCGTTGAGCAGGCTCATGATGTCCTGCGCGGCCTGGAACTCGCGGTCGGCCCGCTCCTCGGCGTTGTTGCCATTGATCCAGTTCTCGATGATGTCGCCGGTGAGGGTGTTGTAGCCGATGTGGCGGGCGTCGGCGTTGGCGACCACCCACGTGACCATCTGGCGGAAGACGTCCCGGAAGCCCTCGGCGAGGAACTGGGTGTCGGTCATGTGGTTGATGGCGACGTCGTAGCTGCCCGGGTCGGCGAAGGCGTTGTCCTGGACGCCCACCTCGTCGAGCAGGCCACCGCTGGTGCGGGGTCCGTCGATCACCATGACGTGGGCGACGCCGTCGACGACCGCCGACGCCGGCACCTCGCCGACGAGCGTGAGGGCACCGTCGGCCGACGGGACGGCCGTCTCAAGCGGTTGCCACGCGCCGTCGGCCCAGAGCAGGAGCTGGAGCTCGTTGCGCGGGGTCGCCGTGCCTGTCCAGACGACCTCGACGGGCCCGTCGGTGGGGACCTCGAAGCGCTGGAAGGGGAAGCCGTCCGTACCGGTCACCTCGCCGGGCTCCTCGACGAGCTCCTCGCCGTCGACCTCGAGGGTCGCGGGCACGGCGTCGGGGCTCGCGCCCTGACGGACGACGACGTCGGCGGAGTCGCGCAGGTCGGCCACGCGGGCGGTGACCTCGAGGGACGTGCCGCCCTCGTCCGCCGTCGTCACGGTGGTGGCGCCGTCGTCGGCGGTGGAGACGGACGGGGTGCCGGGGACGTGGTTGGTCTCCACGCTCACGGGGTCGAGCTCGCCGGGCAGCGGCTCGGTGGGGTCGACGTACTCGGCGTCACGCAGCTCGCCGGGGGTGCGCTCGGCGGTGACGACGAAGTCGAGCTCGTTGTCACCGGTCGCCTGGGCGCGGGTGTAGCTCTCGCCGAGGTCGTCCTTCGTCCAGTTCCGGGTCTCCTCACCGAGGCCGCAGGGGGTGTACCTGTCGACGGTGACGTCGTAGGAGGCAACGGCGTCGACGAGGGTGCCCTCGGCGTCGGTGATGTACATGCCGTAGCCGTCGGTCTGGTTGAGGCCGGTGGCGTAGACGCCGTCGGCGATGTCGCGCAGCGCGGCGGGGGCGCCGGTGGGGACACCGACGTAGGTCTCCCCGGGCTGCAGGGTGACGCCGAGGTCGGCGATCTGGACGTCGGCGCCGATGCCGGGCTGGCCGGTCCCGTAGCAGCGGTAGGCGCTCCAGCCGGACAGGTCGACGGGCTCGCTGCCGTAGTTGCCGAGCTCGAAGAACTCGTCGTTCCCGCCCGCGGGGCCGCCGGCCGCGATCTCGCTGAGCCGCACGTCCCGGAGGCCCGCGAAGGTGGGCGCGGGGGCGTAGTCGGTCGTGGGGTCGTCAACACCGGGGGTGCGGGTGGCGGTGACGACGAAGTCGGTGAGGTTGTCGCCGGTGTCGGCGACGCGCTGGTAGGTGGTGCCGTCGAAGTGGTTGAGCTTCTGGTCGACCGGCGAGCCCGCGGTGCAGGGGCTGTTGCGGTTGTCGTAGACACCGACGCGGTCGACGATCTCGTCCTCGCCCGTGAGGAGCATGACGCCGAAGTCGCGCCAGTGCATCGAGGTGCCGTAGGTGACGTCGGCGTCGGCCGCGTACGTGCCGCCGTCGCGCGCCGCGAGGTAGCTGTCGCCGGGCTCGACGACCGACCCCTCGGGCAGCGCGCCGATCTGGAGGTACTGGGTGCCGTTCTCGCCGCAGCGGAAGAGCTGGTAGCCGCTCATGTCGACCGGCTCGTCGCCGTAGTTGGTGATCTCGACGTACTGGTCGGTGGTGCTCTGCGCGCCGCTGCTGTTGAGCTCGGAGAAGCGCAGCCCGTTGTCCACGGTGGCGACGTCCTGCTCGGTGACGTTGGGGGCGCCCACGGTGCGCGGCGCGACGACCCAGTCCCGCTCGATGTCGCCGGTGCTGCCCACGCGCTGGTGGGACTCGTCGAGGCGGTGCTGGAGGCCGCGCTGCAGCCACTGGTTCTCGACGTCGCAGTCGGTGGCGACGTCCTCGTGGTAGAAGCCGATAGCGTCCACGCGCTGGCCGCTGGCGTCCTCGATGAAGGCGCCGAAACCGAACTCGTGCAGGCTCGTGCCGTAGAAGGAGTCGGCCTCGTAGCCGGAGCCCTCCCGCGCCGTCGTGTACTGGTCCCCCGGCTCGAGGACGGTGCCGTCGGCCACGACCGCCTGCGGTCCGTACCCGCCGCCGGTCTGGCCGCAGCGGAAGACCTTCCACCCGGAGATGTCGACCGGGGTGGAGCTGTAGTTGGTGAGCTCGATGAAGTTCTTCGTCGAGTCGCGGTTGGCCTGCGTGGTGGCGCCGGCGCCACCGTTGGCGACCTCGCTGATGAGCACGGGCGAGCCCGGCTCGATGTCGTAGCGCATGGGAAGCAGCGCGGCTGCCGGGAGCGCGGCCCCCAGCGTCACCGCCCCCGCGGCACCCGCCGCGAGCAGCGCGCGGCCGGCACGGGAGAGCCGGTCATGTCGACGGAGCATGACGTCCTTTCGGTCGTGAGCAGGGCAGGCGTGTACCTGCCGAGCGTCATGCTTGCGGGGCAAGACGACCGAAAAGTGGACCCTGTGTGACCGGTGGATGAACGCCTAGCGTTCGGCGAGGTCCTTCTTGAGCGTGGTCCAACGCTCGCGCGCGGCTTCGGCGTGAGAGGCGAGGAGTTCCGTTCGCGGCATCCGATCGCTCGGAACCTGGAGCCTTTGTCCGTTGAGCGGCTCGAGTGAGGGGTACCTGTCGAGCAGCGCTGGCGCGACGTGCGCCCGCGCATCGTCAGGGTCGACGAGCAGGAGCATCGAGTCGAAGAGTCTATGGACGTCCTTCCGGAGCAGAAGGCCACCTCGCTCCTCGTGGACGGGCCGGGCGGCGTACGAGTAGAGGTGGGCAGCGTCGAGCACCTCCCGGGGCTGCCGCCCGGTCACCGCGCACACTTCGCCGAAGCGGTCGAGCAGCTTGCCGCGAAACTCGTCCTGGAAGCGGCGCACCCTCACGCGCGTCTCGCGCAGCCCGCCCTGCCGGACCCATTCACCCGGGTCTTCGAACTCGACCACTAGGTCGGTAGGGACGCCCTGGTGGATGTCGATGTAGGAACGCGCAGCCGTCGGATCGAGCCGGCGAATCGCGTTCTGCTGATCCTTCATCGCGAACACGGGCCGGAGGTCCCGCACAGGTACCGGCGCGCCGAACTCGATCCAATTGTCTCCGTAGTAGGCGGAGAACTCTGTCACGTCGATCTCGACAGCAACGAGGACGTTCGACTCGTGTCCGCACCGGCCACACCGGAATCGCGGGGTCAGCGTCTTTCGTTCGATCCACTTCGACGTGGAGCCGCAGCGTTCGCACGCACGCGCTTCCTTGATGCCAGGCCTGGACACCACGGCAGACACGACACCCCAGCCATAGACGAGGTGCTGGTCGCGCATGACGAGAACGTCGCCCTGGCGGATCTGGCGTGAGTTCGGCACACGAGAATCGAAGTCATACCGCTCGCCGATGACGTCGCCGTAGATGTTCGCGAACGGGTCACTGAACTGCCGGGTGAAGCAACTCCAGAATGTCGCCACACCCGCTGGCTCCGGTGGCGACATTCGCATGTGCAGAGCTCACCACAGTCATGCCAGTCAGAACAAGGACATCAGTTTGGCCGACAGGACAGCATGTCGCCCGTCCCGCAACGCACGAAGGGCCCGCAGCCGGCGAGATTCGCGGCGGGGCCCTTCGGACACGAGCGGAGACGGTGGGATTTGAACCCACGGACGGGTTGCCCCGTCACGGCCTTAGCAGGGCCGCGCACTAGACCTGACTATGCGACGTCTCCAAGGGTCATGCGCCACCCAAGATACCCGGAGACGCGCGCGCGTCCAAAGCGCGTCGTCGTCAGCGGTCGAAGGCCCAGTTCTTGTCGGTCAGCATGCGGGCTACGGCGAGCCCCACGCCCAGCCCCATGACGACGAACGTCGCCTCCACGCCGTTGCCCAGCGCCTGCGCCACCTCACCCTCGTTGAGGTGCACGAGGGACCGGTAGATCATCACGCCCGGCACCATGATGACGACGGCGGGGACCGAGAGCGTCACCCGCGAGGCCCGCCCGCGGGAGGCGGCGAGCGCCGCGAGCAGCCCGATGACGCATGCCGCCGCCAGCGACGCCGCCTGCGGCGCGACCCCTGCCTCGACGAGGTAGATCCGCGCCGGGTTGGCGATCCCGCCGATGACCGCCGCGACGCACGCGGCGCGCGGGGTGGAGTTGAAGAGCATGGCGAAGCCCGCAGCCGCGACGGCACTGGCCACCACCCGCAGCGCGAGGAGGAGCGGGCCGGCGAGCGCCGTCGTCGTCGTCCCGTCGAGCTCGAGCGCGGCCACCCACGACACCGCCCACACGCTCATCCCGGCCGACAGGAGCGTGACGGTGACGTACGCGAGCCGCGCGACGCCGGCGGACAGGTCCATGCGGACGAGGTCGAGCACGCCGGTGACGAGCGGGAAGCCGGGAACGAGGTAGAGGACCGCGGAGATGAGGCCGGCCTCGTGCGAGGCGTCGGCGACGCCGAGCTCCTCGAGCCCGAGGACGATCCCCACGTACACGCTGCTCGACAGCGCCGCCGCGAGCGCCGTCATCGCGAACTTGTTGAGGCGCGCGTGCTGCATCCGCCGGCGCACCGTCTGGCCCAGTCCCGCGGCCACGAGCACGGCGGCGCAGACGATGGGCCCGCCGTTGTTGAGGAAGGCGAAGGCCGCGCACGCCAGCGCTACGGCGAGCGCGTTGAGGACGGCGCCGTAGCGCGGGGGCGTGCGCTCGGCCCGTTCCAGGGCCTCCTCGAGCTCGGTCACGGGCTGGCCGGGGCGCAGGCGCTCGACGACGCCGGCGAGCGCGTCGATCCGGTCGGCGTTGACGCCCACCTCACGCTGCTCGACGACCTCGGTGCGCACCTGCTCGCCGTCGCGCGCGGTGGTGGTGATCTCGGTGAGCGTCACCTGCGCGCGGTGGTGGTGCAGGCCGAGGGCGGTGGCCGCCCGCCGCATCGAGTCCTTGACCCGGTAGGAGCCGGCGCCTGCGGCGAGCAGCATCGACCCGAGCCGGAGGACGGCAGCCGACCTGCGCTCGAGGGAGTGTTCGGGAGCGTCCTGCACCGGACCATCATGCCGGGCGACGACGACGGCGCCACGGGTCGTCCGCCCCACGGCCGGCGGGCCGCGTGCGAGACTTCCGTCATGCGACGCAACAGCCTCCTGACGATCCTTCTCGTCATCGCCGCCGTCGTGCTGGCGTGGTGGCTGGTGGGCGTCCTGTTCAGCGCGGTGTGGTTCCTCGTGCGGCTCGTCGTCGTGCTCGTCGTCGCCCTCGTCCTCTACCTCGCGCTGCGCTCCTGGTTGACCACCGACAGACGCTGACCCTCCGGGTGCGACCCTCCGGCCCCGCTGAGACGCTGGAGGGCATGAGGCGATCCGTGCGCGTGACCGCAATTGCCGCCCTGACGGCGGGCTTCGTCGTCGGCTGCACGAGTGCTGACGACCCGCCTGCGGACGAGGGCACGACGAGCGACGGCATCGTCACCGACCGTGAGCCCGACAACCCCGAGTTCTCCCCCGGTGAGGAGGAGTCGCCCGAACCCGTCCCCGGCGAGGACGGCGCTGCCAATGCGCTGAGCACCGCCGCCGAGGAGCTCGGGGGGCAGGCCTTCAGCGTGGACCGCAGCGACGACGACGGCGAGGAGCTGTGGCAGGTGTCGGTCGCCGTCGGGGACGAGGAGGTCGAGGTGCACGTGTCCGTCGACGGCAACGAGATCGTCCACGAGGGCGAGCGTGAGCCGCTCGAGGACGAGGACCGCCGCCGGCTGGAGGAGGCGTCGATCTCCGCCGCGGAGGCCGCGACCACCGCCGCCACCGAGATGAGCGCGGCCGTCGAGGAGGTCGACCTCAACGAGCACCTCGGGACCGTCGTGTGGGACGTCGAGCTCCTGTCGACCGACGGCGCGATGACCGAGGTGCGCGTCGACGCGACGACGGGCGAGGTTCTCTGACCGCCTGACGTTGCGTCGCATTTTCGGCTCCGAGGAGGGGCGCCAGAAAGGGCGACCGGATCGGAAAGTGCGCGGCAAGCGGGGTGCTGGCGGAGGGCAAGGGATTCGAACCCTTGGTGGGTTGCCCCACAACGGTTTTCAAGACCGTCACATTCGGCCGCTCTGTCAGCCCTCCCTGCCGCAGGCCTCTCGGCGCCACGGCGCGACCAGTCTACGCAGCGCGTGAGACCGGATTGCGGTAGGCAAGAGGCATGCGCGCCATCACCGTCTCCGCCGACTCCCGTCTCGAGCTCACCGAGGTGCCCGACCCCTCACCGGGCCACGGCGAGGTCGTTCTCGACGTCGCTGCTGCCGGGCTAAACCGTGCCGACGTGCTCCAGCGGGCCGGCCACTACCCACCGCCGCCCGGGGCCAGCGACATCATCGGGCTCGAGGTCTCCGGGACCGTGGGGGAGCTCGGTGAGGGCGTGGCCGGGTGGCAGGTGGGCGACCGTGTCTGCGCGCTTCTCGCCGGAGGCGGGTACGCCGAGCGGGTGGCCGTGCCGGCCGGGCAGCTGCTGCCGGTGCCCGCGGGCACGGACCTCGTCGACGCCGCCGCCCTGCCCGAGGCCGTGTGCACGGCCTGGTGGAACCTCGTGGACGTCGGTGGCCTGCGCGCCGGCCAGACGGTCCTCATCCACGGCGGCTCCGGCGGGGTGGGCTCCGCGGCCATCCAGCTCAGCCGCGCCCTCGGTGCGCGCGTCCTCACAACGGCGGGCGGCCCGGACCGGGCCGCGCGGTGCGAGGAGCTGGGCGCCGACGTCGCCATCGACTACCACGGCGACGTCCCCGCCGCGGTGGAGGAGGCCACCGGCGGCACGGGCGCCGACGTCATCCTCGACGTCCTCGGCGCGGGCGGGCTTGCCGACAACGTCGCCATGCTCGCCACCGGTGGGCGCCTCGTGGTGATCGGCACGCAGCGCGGCACCCGCGGCGAGGTCGACCTCATGGCGCTCATGCGCAAGCGCGCGAGCGTCCACGGCACCACCCTGCGTGCCCGGCCGCTCGGGGAGAAGGCCGCGATCGTCACGGCGGTCCGCGAGCGGGTGTGGCCGATGCTCGAGGACGGCCGGCTCCGCGCCGTCGTCCACGAGCGGTTGCCGCTCGCGGAGGCGGAGCGGGCGCACGAGCTGCTCGACTCGGGTGAGGTCTTCGGCAAGCTCCTGCTCGTCACCGGCACCTGACGGGGCGGAATCCAGCTGTCGGCGCGAGTGGGGGGCGCCGCCGTCGGAACAACTCAGCTGTCGGCGCGAGTGTGGGGCGCCGTCGTCGGGAACAACTCAGCTGTCGGCGCGAGTGGGGGGGCGCCGCCGTCGGGAACAACTCAGCTGTCGGCGGGGTGGGGGTCCCCGCCGACAGCTGAGGTGTTGCGGCTAGCCCTTGACGGAGCCTGCGAGCAGGCCGCGGACGAAGTACTTCTGCAGCGCCAGGAACACGACGATTGGCACGATGATCGAGACGAAGGCGCCCGCGGTGAGCAAGTGCCAGTCCTGACCGCGCGAGCCGGCCATCTCTGCGAGCCGCGCCGTGAGCGGCTGGACCGCGTTGTTGCCGCCGGTGAAGGTGAGGCCGACGAGGAGGTCGTTCCACACCCACAGGAACTGGAAGATCGCGAAGCTCGCGATCGCCGGCACGAGCAGCGGAAGCATCACCCGGAGGAACACCGTCACGTGACCGGCGCCGTCCACCCGCGCCGCCTCGATGAGCTCGCGCGGGATCTCTGACATGAAGTTGTGGAGCAGGAAGGTCGCCAGCGGCATCGCGAAGCACGCGTGGGCGAACCACACGGCGAGATACGGGAACATCTCCCCGACCGCCGAGCCGGAGAAGATCCGCAGCAGCGGGATGAGCGCCATCTGCAGCGGAACGATCTGCAGCGCGAAGACCGCGATGAAGACCGTGTCCCGGCCCTTCCACTGCAGCACGGAAAACGCGTAGGCCGCCATCGTCGCGACGACGAGCGGGATGACCGTCGACGGCACCGTGATGACGATCGAGTTGACGAAGAACCCGGACAGCGCGCCGGAGGACGCGCGCCCGAAGAGCACCTCCTGGTAGTTCTCCAGCGTGAAGGTCGGGTTGGTGAAGAAGGTCCACCAGCCCGAGGTGCGGATCTCCGACTCCGGACGCACCGAGCTGAGGAGCATCCCGATGATCGGGACGGTCCACAGCAGCGCGATGACGATGGCGACGACGGAGCCCACCCGGGAGGTGAGCATCGCCTTGGCCCGGCCGGACGCCGTCGTCGGACCCATCGGGTCCGGCAACGAGCGTGAACGTCCGGGCTCGGTGATGGCTGGGTTGGCAGGTGCGACGCTCATGCTCCCCGTACCTCCCGGTTCTTGATCATCTGGCGGACGTTGAACACGACGATCGGGATGACGAGGACGAAGATGACGACGGCAAGCGCCGAGCCCGTCCCCGCGTTGCCGAAGGTGAAGGACTGGTCGTACATCATGTTCGCCAGCACCTGGGTGTCGAAGCGCGCGCCCGTCATGGTGCGCGGGATGTCGAAGATCTTCAGCGTGGCGATCGTGATCGTCGTGACGACGACGACGAGCGTGGGCCGCACGCTCGGCACCGTGATGCTGCGGAACATCTGCCAGGCGCTCACGCCGTCCAGCCGCGCCGCCTCGACGATGTCGGCCGGAATCGCCTTGATGGCCGCCGAGAGGAGGACCATCGCGAAACCGGCCTGGATCCAGATCATCACCGCGATGAGGAAGAACGTGTTCCACGGCGAGTCCTGGAGGAAGCGCAGCGGCTCGAAGCCGAGCCCCACGATGATCGCGTTGAGCAGACCGATCTGCTCCTGAGCGGCACCGCGGTACTCGTAGACGAACTTCCAGATGATGCCGGCGCCCACGAAGGAGATGGCCATCGGCATGAACAGCAGCGTCTTGGCGACCTTCTCGAAGCGGGACTGGTCGATGATGATCGCGTAGAGCAGCCCGACCCCGGTGGCGACGGTCGGCACGAGCACGACCCACCAGAAGGTGTTGATGAACGCCTGCAGCGAGTCGGGGTTGGTGAAGACCCACTCGTAGTTGGCGAAACCGACCGCCGTCGAGCTCGTGCGGTCCATGAAGGACATGATCGTCGTGCGGATGGCCGGGTAGATGAGCCCGACGCCGAGCAGCAGCAGGGCAGGGCCGCCGAAGAACAGCACCATCCACAGCGTCCGCGTGCGGCCGGCGACCCGGTCCGCGACGCGGGCGAGCAGGAGGATGACGGCAATGACGGCGAGGAAGGCGACGACGGCCAGGATCATCTGACCGAACTTGGAGTAGAGGAAGAAGTCCATGGTGATCAGCTCCCGTCAACGACCGGGGCGGGGACCCGGCAGCGCCGTGCCCCCGCCCCCCTGTCGTCTCGTCAGCCGGCCGGCCAGGCGGCCTCGATACCGTCGAGCACCGACTGGGTGTCGCTGCCGTTGATCCAGTCGACCATCCCGGTCCAGAATGCACCGGCGCCGACCTCGGACGGCATGAGGTCCGAGGCGTCGAAGCGGGCCACCGAGTTGGGGTCCTGGAGGATCTCGATCGACTGGCGCAGCACGTCGGAGGACGCGACGGCCGGGTCGACGCCGAGGTTCGCGCTGATGACACCACCGATCTCGACGCGGGTGTTGGCCCACGTGTCGGACGCGAGGAAGGCCTGCGTGGCCTGCGTGGCCTCGCGGTCGTTGAACGCGGCGACGAACTCACCGGCGACGAGGACGGGGGTCTCGCTCTCCTCGATGCTCGGCAGGTAGAAGGCGAAGACGTCACCGTTCTCGCTCACGTCCGTGCCCTCGGGCCACTGAGCCTCGTAGAAGTTCGCCTGGCGGTGCAGGAAGCAGTTGCCTTCGATGATCGGCAGGCCGCCGTCGTTGAACGAGGTCGTCGCGATGGAGCGGGAGTCGCCGATGCCGCCGTTGACGTAGTTGTCGTCCTTGAGGATCGCGCCGGCCAGGTCGACCGCCTCGACGATCTCCGGGTCGTTGAAGGGGATCTCGTGGTTGACCCACTGGTCGTAGACCTCGCCGCCGCCGGTGCGCAGGACCATGTCCTCGATCCAGTCGGTGGCCGGCCAGCCGGTCGCGCCGCCGGACTCGATGCCCGCGCACCACGGCTTGACGGTGTCCGAGCCGTGGTCGGTGGCGATCTGCTCGGTGAGGGCCATGAGCTCGTCCCAGGTGGTGGGAACCTCGTAGCCGTTCTCCTCGAACGCCGTCGGGGAGTACCAGACGAAGGACTTGACGTTGGACATCAGGGGCGCGGCGTAGAACTCACCGTCGACGGTCCCGTAGGTCTTCCAGTCCTCGGTCCACCCCTCGTCCACCTTGGCCTCGACGGCGTCCGGTGCCGGCTTCACGTGACCGTCGGCGACCATGCGCTGGAGAAGACCGGGCTGCGGGATCGCCGCGAGGTCCGGGGCGTTGCCACCCTCGGCCTGGACGACGAGCTGCTGCTCGAACTCACCCGAGCCGTTGTGGGTGACCTCGATGCCGGTGCACTCGGTGAACTGCTCGAACGAGTCCTGCAGCTGGTCGGCCTCGACCTCACGGATCGAGGTGAAGAAGGTGACCGTCTCACCCTCGAAAGTGCCGTACTCCTCGAAGTCGGCGCAGTCGGCCTCGGTGGTCGCGTCGTCGTCCCCACCGCCGCCCCCGCCGCCGCCCCCGCCGCCGAGGTCGTCAGCGCCGCCACAGGCGGCCAGGACAAGCGCCAGCGCTGCGGCCCCAGCCGCGAGCGATCCGGCACGTCGCTGCTTACGAATCCTCATTGATCTCCTCCACACCATCGTTGGACTGGCGCACATACGTGCGCGCCTCCAATCAAGCGCGGATGACGCGTTCCTGCAAGGATTTCAGACCCGGGGAGTGGTCACGATCTGGTCACGCAGGCAGGAGCGCGGACAGCACGGGCACGACGCCGTCGTCCTCGACCGGTGCCGTGACGAGGTCGGCGGCCGCACGGGTCACCTCGTCCGCCCCGCCCATCGCCACACCGAGCCCCGCCCAGCGGAGCATCTCGATGTCGTTGCGCCCGTCACCCACCGCGACCGTGGCGCCCGGTGCGACGCCGAGGCGCTCGCGGAGCATGTCGAGGGCGGAGGCCTTGGTGACGCCGTCGGGGGCGAGGTCGAGCCAGGCGGTCCACCCGACGGCGTAGGAGACGCCGTGCAGACCCACGCGCTCGACGAGCGCGTGGAAGTCCGCGGCCGACAGGTGCGGCGCACGGAGCGTCACGCGGCTGGCGGGAGCGGCGCACAGCTCCTCGAAGTCGACGACCGTCATCTCCCCGCTCAGCTCCCCCATGGGGAACGGCGCGGTCACCTTGAAGCCGCGGCCGAGGTCCTCGACGGCGAAGAGGCCGTCCGGCAGCTCCTCGCGCAGCAGCCGCAGGGCCGGCTCGGGGTCGAAGGTGACGACGTCGCTGATCTCGTACCCGTTCTCGAGCGTCGGGTCCAGGCGCAGGCAGACGGCACCGTTGGAGCACACCGCCCAGCCATCGCGGAGCTCCAGCTCCTCGAGGATGGGCACGACGGCGGAGACAGAGCGGCCCGTCGAGAGGACCACGCGGGCCCCGGCGTCCCGGAGCCGGCCGACGGTCTGGCGCACCGCCGTCGTCATCCGCTCCTCGTGGTCGATGAGCGTGCCGTCGATGTCGAGCGCGACGAGGAGCCCCGGCCCGGCCTCCGGGACGGAGGCCGGCAGGTGGTCGCGGACGGCGTCGACGGTCAGCGTCATCGCGCGGCCACCGGCTCGAGGACCTCCAGGCCGCCGAGGTAGGGCTGCAGACCGGCCGGGACGCGGACGGAGCCGCCCGGGAGCTGGTGGTTCTCGAGGATCGCCACGAGCCAGCGGGTGGTGGCGAGGGTGCCGTTGAGGGTGGCGACCGGCTCGGTGCCCTTCGCGCCGCGGTGGCGGATGCCGAGGCGGCGGGCCTGGAACGTCGTGCAGTTCGAGGTGGAGGTGACCTCCATGTAGCGCTCCTGGCTGGGCAGCCAGGCCTCGCAGTCGAACTTCCGGGCGGCGGAGGAGCCGAGGTCACCGGCGGCGACGTCGATGACGCGGTAGGGCAGCTCGACCTTGGCGAGCATCTCCTCCTCCCAGGCGAGCAGGCGGGCGTGCTCGTCCTGGGCGTCGTCGGCGGTCGTGTAGCTGAACATCTCCACCTTGTTGAACTGGTGGACGCGGATGATGCCGCGGGTGTCCTTGCCGTAGGAGCCGGCCTCGCGCCGGTAGCAGGTGGACCAGCCGGCGTAGCGCATCGGGCCGCCGGACAGGTCGAGGATCTCGTCGGCGTGGTAGCCCGCGAGCGCCACCTCGGAGGTGCCGGTGAGGTAGAGGTCGTCGGCCGGCAGTTGGTAGACCTCGTCGGCGTGCTCGCCGAGGAAGCCGGTCCCGCTCATCACCTGCGGGGAGACGAGCGTGGGCGTGATCATCGGGGTGAAGCCGGCGGCGATCGCCTGGTCCATCGCGGCGTTGAGCAGCGCGAGCTCGAGGCGGGCGCCGATGCCGGTGAGGTAGTAGAAGCGGGCGCCGGAGACCTTCGCGCCGCGCTTGACGTCGATCGCGGCCAGGCCCTCGCCGAGCTCGAGGTGGTCGCGGACCTGCTCGAGCTCGCGGCGCTCCCCCTCGGTGCGGAGCACGACGAAGTCGTCCTCCCCGCCCGGGGGGACGCCGTCGACGACGACGTTGGACAGCTGGTAGGTGATCGTCGAGGCCTCCTCGGCGGCGGCCGCGGCGTCCCGCTCGGCGACCTTGACCCGCTCGGCGAGCTCCTTGGCGCGGGCGAGGGCGGCGGGGCGCTCGTCCGGGGTGGCCTTGCCGACCGAGCGGCTGACCTCCTTCTGCTCCGAGCGCAGCTCCTCGAAGGTGGTGAGCGCGGAGCGGCGGCGCTCGTCGGCCTCGAGGGCCCGGTCGACCAGGCCCGGGTCCTCGCCACGGGCCCGCTGGCTGGCACGGACGACGTCGGGCTGCTCGCGCATGGCTCTGAGATCGATCACGTGCCGAGCCTATCCGGGGAGGCTGCCCGCCTCACACGCGGGCGGACGGCGGTGGCACTAGGGTCTGGCTCGTGAGACTCCGCCGCGCCCTGGCCCGCGCCTACTGGCGCCTGAGCCGCTGGTCCCCGGACCCGACCCAGCCGCCCGCCGAGGGCCGCGGGATCCTCCTCGGCGCCCCGCACACGTCCAACTGGGACTTCGTCCTCATGCTCGCCCTCTCGTGGCAGTGGGGCGTCAACGTGCGTTGGCTCGGCAAGAACAGCCTGTTCAAGCGGCCCTTCGGACCGCTCATGCGGGCGCTGGGCGGTATCCCGGTGCAGCGCGAGGACCCGAGCGGGCTCGTGGACGAGCTCGTCGCGCAGGTGCGCACCGGGCCGACCTACCTCGTCATCACCCCCGAGGGCTCCCGCTCGGCCACGCCGTACTGGAAGTCCGGCTTCTACCGGATCGCCCGGGCCACGGGCATGACGGTCACCCTCGGGTACGTCGACCGCCGCTCCATGACCGCCGGCCTCGGCCCGACGCTCACGATGACCGGCGACGTCCGCGCCGACATGGACAAGGTCCGCGCCTTCTACGCCGGCAAGGTCGGCGTGCGCGGCGGCCCCGAGCGCGTCCCGCGCCTCCACGCCGAGGAGGAGTAGCCCCTGGGCTCAGCACCGCCCGCTCCGGGCACACGGGGCACGGTCGCCCACTACCGCCGACAGCTGACTTGTTACTCGCCGCACCGGCGGCCGCGGACACCTCTCACGGGGTGCGCACGATGAGCCCACCCGGCTCGACCCGGGCGTGGACGACGGTGGCCTCGCCGAGGAGGTCGCCGTCGACCTGGACGGACTCCGGCTCCTCGGTGCGGATCGTCAGGGTCTGCGCCCGCCGGAAGTCGATGCTGCCGGTGCTGTAGGGCAGCGGGTCGCGCCGCACTCCCATCCCCTGGAGCACGACCTTGCGCAGCAGGTCGGCCCAGCCGATGATCCCGCCGCGGGTGTCGATGGCCGCGACGTCGAGCCAGCCGTCGTCGAGCTGCGCGTCCGGGAAGAGGACGACGCCGCCCGGCAGCCGCCCGCAGTTGGCGATGAGCACGGTGCGCGCCTGGAAGCTGGCGGTCTGCGAGGACTCGCCCAGCTCCAGGGTGGCGTGCATCTTCCGGCCGAGCAGGTGCTTGACGCCGCCCACGAAGTAGGCAATCCAGCCGATCCGCGCCTTCAGCTCGTCATCAGCACCGCCGACCATCGCGGCGTCGAAGCCCATCCCGCCGATGACGAGGAAGACGTGCTCCTTCTCGAGCTCGGCACCGGGCACCTCGCCAGCCTTGACCTCCGGCGCCGTGCTGTCGTCCGAGGGCGTGGGCGCGACCTCGGTGCGGCCGGGCTCGCCGCGGTAGACGTCGTCCTCCGGCCGGGTGGCCGCGGGCGGCTTCTCCAGGCGGAGCCAGCCGAGGTCCATCGACCGGTTGCGCCCCGTCAGCGCCGCGACCGCCATGTCCCGGTGGCCGCTGAGCGGGAGGTCGAGGTTGCGGGCGAGGAGGTTGCCGGTACCCATGGGCAGGATGCCCATCGGGGTGCCCGTTCCGGCCAGGCCCTCGGCCACGGCGCGGACAGTCCCGTCGCCGCCGGCCGCGATGACGACGGATGCGCCCTGCTCGAGTGCGGTGCGGACCTGCCCTCCGCCCGGGTCCTCGACGGTCGTCTCCAGCCACAGCGGCTCAGGCAGCCCCGACTCGGCCGCGACCTCGGCGACGAGGGCGCGCAGCCGATCACCGTCGGCACCCTTGGAGGGGTTGAAGACGACGGCGGGTGGACCGGTCGGCGTCTCGGGCTCCGGCGCCGGGGGGTCGTCGTGCGCGAAGGACGGGGTGCGGCGCTGCAGCGCGCGCCACACGGCGAGCCCCACGACGAGGCCGGCGACGGCGACGACGAGTGCGATGACGGCGACCCACTGCTCCCAGCCCACGTGCCGACGGTAGTGGTCAGCCCGACCCACCGCGCCCCGGCCGGGAGTGATCCGGCACTCCCGTCCCGCCTCGCCCCACCTCGTGCACTGTCGCCCGCTGCCACCGACGGTCGGACTCCTCCGGCGGGACGCCGCCCCTCCCCCGCCGACGGTCGGACTCCTTCGGCGGGGCGCCGCCCCTCCCCCGCCGACAGCCGGATTTCTCGGGCGAAGCGCCGCCCCTCCCCCGCCGACAGCCGGATTTCTCGGGCGGAGCGTCGCGCTCCCGTCCGGAGAATCCGGCTCTCGGCGATGCGGGGGTCACACGCGGGGGTTACACGCGGGGGTTACACCTGGCCGGTGCGGATGCGCTCGACCCAGGCGCGGGCGGCGACGAAGTCGGCGTCGTGGGTGCCGGGCGCCACGTTCGGGGCCACCCGGTCCCACCGCGGGTAGGAGCCCATGAAGCGGACGAACGGGCACACCCGGTGCAGGCCGATGAGCGCGGCCGCGACCCGCTCCTCGGCGACGTGCCCCTCGAGGTCCATCGAGAAGGAGTACCGGCCCAGGGAGTCCCCGATCGGCCGCGACTCGATGCGGGAGAGGTTGACCCCCCGCACCGCGAACTGCTCGAGCATGTCGAGGAGCGCGCCGGCCTCGTTGTCGGGCAGGTGGGCCATGAGCGTCGTCTTGTCCGCGCCCGTCGGCTCGGGCAGCGCGCCGGGACGGGAGACGACGACGAAGCGCGTCACCGCGTGCGGGTTGTCCGCCACGCCCTCGGCGAGCGCCTCCAGGCCGTAGCGCTCGGCCGACAGCGCCGAGCACAGCGCGGCGTCGAAGCCCGCCTCGCGTCCCCTGTCGGCGAGGAGTGCGGCGGCCGCGGCGGTGGACGTCGCCGGGACGTGGACCGCGCCGTCGAGCTCGCGGCCCACCCAGCCGCGGCACTGCGCCCACGCGTGCGGGTGGGTCGAGACCCGGCGCACCTGGTCCAGCGTCGTGCCGGGCAGGACGGCGAGGACGAAGGCGACCGGGACGACGACCTCCCCCACGATGACGAGCGGCTCCGGCGAGGACGCGAGCGTGTCGAGGGTGACGTTGACCCCGCCCTCGACGGAGTTCTCCATCGGGACGACGGCGAAGTCGGCGCGGCCGCCGCGCACGGCGTCCAGCGCGGAGACGACGTCGGTGGAGGGGTCGGTGCGCACGTGCTCGGTGCCGACGAAGGCCCGCAGCGCCGCCTCGGTGAAGGTCCCCTCGGGACCGAGGTAGGTGTAGCGGGCCAGCTGCTGCTCGGACATCGGCTCTCCTCTGCGTCGGTGCACGCCGTGCGCACCCAGCGCAGCCTAGCCAGCCAGCGGTCGACGTCGGGGCCGCCACGTAGGCTGCCCCGGTGAGGCGTCGTCGGAACACCGTCACGCGCGCGGGCCTGGTCCTGCTCGCGGTGGCACTCATCGCTGCCCTCGTCCTGCCCGTCGCCGGCACCGCGTTCGGCGCCACGGAGGACGGCGACGACGCCGCCCCGGCCCCGTCGGCCGGCGCGCCCGTCGTCCTCCTCGGCACGGGCGGGCTGCGCTGGGAGGACCTGTCCGCCCTCGCCACGCCGCAGCTGTGGGCGCTCGCGGAGGACGGCGGCGTCGCGAACTCGGTGGTCCGCTCCGTGCGCTCGAGCACCTGTCCCGCCGACGGCTGGCTCGCCGTCTCCGCCGGTCGCCGCGCCGCGGACCTGCCCGCCGCCACCAGCGGCGTCTGCCGCCGCCTCGAGGACGCCGCCGACGGCGTTGTCCCGGGCTGGCCCGACTACCTCAGCGCCGCCGCGGACGCCTCCTACGACGCCCGCCCCGGCACCCTGGGTGATCTCCTCTCCGGCGCCGGCGTGGCCGCGGCGGCGGTCGGGCCGGGCGCCGCGATCGCGCTCGCGAACCCGGACGGCGCCGTCGTCGGTGAGTACGCACCGCGCCCGGAGGACCCGGCGCAGCTCGGCGGGCTCCTCGAGCAGCTCGCCCCCGAGGCGGGGCTGCTCGTCGTCGACCTCGGTGCCGTCCGCGACCGCGACCACCCGCTCCTGCCGGCGACGGACCGGCGCTTCTCCGGCCCCGAGGACGACGCGCCGGAGAAGGCGACGAGCGACTGGCCGCTGGCCGGGCTGGACCGGACCGAGCAGGTGGCCGTCGTCGAGGCGCGTGCCGCGGCCGTCGTGGACGCCCTGCCTGCCGGCGCCACCGTCCTGCTCGCCTCGCTCGCGGACTCCGGCACCACGCCGGTCATGCAGGTGACCGCGCTCGCCGCGCAGGACGAGCCGGCCGGGATGCTCGAGAGCCGCTCCACCCGCCAGCCGGGGATGATCCAGTCCACCGACCTCCTGCCCACGCTTCTCGACCGCCTCGCGATCGACGCGCCCGCGGGCCTGGCCGGTGCGCCGGTCCGGGTCGTCCTGGGCGAGGGCTCCGGCGCCGGACGCATCGCCACGCTCATCGACGAGAACCGGCACGCGATGGCCGTCCGACCGCTGACCGCGCCCTTCTTCTCCGGGCTCGTGCTCGTCAACCTCGGGCTCTACGCGCTCGTCACCGTGGGGCTCAACCGCGGCGTCCTCGACCGCGTGAGCCGCTGGCTGGGCCGGCGCCGCTCGAGCGGGTGGGCCGGGATCGGCCGCGCCGCGCGGGCCGTCGACCCGGACACCGCGCTGCGGGCGCTGCGCGGGGCCGCCGTCACCGTCGCCGCCGTGCCCGTCGCCAGCTACCTCGCCAACCTCCTGCCGTGGTGGCGCACCGGCTCGCCCGGGCTCGTCGTCTACACCGCCACGCTCGCCATCGCGGCGCTCATCGCCGGGCTCGCCCTGGCCCGGCCCTGGCGCCGCCGCCTCCTCGCCCCCGTGGGGATCGTCGCCGGCATCACCGCCCTCGTCCTGGCCGTCGACGTCATCACCGGCGCCCGGCTGCAGCTCGCCGCGCTCATGGGTGTCCAGCCGCAGGTGGGCGGGCGCTTCTACGGCATCAACAACTCCTCCTTCGCCCTGTGGGCCACGAGCACGGTGCTCACCGCGGCCTGCCTCGCCGAGCCGCTCGTGCGTCGTGGGCGACGGCGGGCGGCGGCGCTCGTCGTCGCCGTCGTCGGGCTCGTGGCGACGGGCCTCAACGGGGCCCCGGGCATCGGCGCGGACTTCGGCGGCCCTCCGGCGCTGCTGCCGGCCTTCATGATCCTCGCGCTGCTCGCCCTGGGGGTGCGGCTGACGTGGCGGCGGGTGCTGCTCGTCCTCGGCGTCGCCGCCGTCGTCGCCCTGTCCTTCTCGATCGTCGACTGGCTGCGCCCGCCCGCCGAGCGCAGCCACCTGGGCCGCTTCGTCGAGACCGTGCTCGACGGCGGACTCCTCGACGTCGTCCTGCGCAAACTCGGGCAGAACCTCGCCAACCTCTTCGGCTCCACCCTCACCTTCCTCGCCGCGGGCGGGATCGCGCTCGTCATCCTCGTCCTCACCCAGCCGCTGCGCCGCGCCGCGCGCCGGGGCGACCACGCCGCCTACGGGTGGCTCGCGGAGGGCTCCTCGCTGCGGCGGCTCGAGGCGGACGCGCGGATGCTGCGCCCGGCGCTCGTGGCCGTCGCGATCGCGCTGGGCATCGGCTTCGCGGTCAACGACTCCGGCATCGTCATCCCCGCGATCGGCATCTCGGTCGCGGTCCCGCTCCTCATCGGGGTGGTCGCGAGCTGGCTGCTGCGGCTGCGGGCGGCCAGGCCGGCTCAGCCGGTGGCGACGGCGCGGTAGGGCCGGCCGGGCTCCTGCTGCGTGGGGCGGTCGCCGAGCTGGCGAGCGCCCACCCGCACGCCGCGGGCGCGGCGCACAGCCGCGGCGAGCATGACGTCGCGGTACTGGGCGGCGCGGTGGAGCTGGCCGCCGAGGTCGTTGCTGCTCGCGCGGTGCCGCAGGTCGCAGGGCACCTCGACGAGCGTGAAGCCCTTGACGAGCAGGTCGATCGTCATGCCGGTCTCCACGCCCCACCCGCCGGCCAGCGGCACGGCCGCCTCGAAGGCCTCGCGGGTGAGGCAGCGCTGGCCGGACAGCGGCTGGGTGGGCAGCCACCCCGTCGCGCCGGCGATGGCGCGCCGCGCCTTGCCGACGACGATCCCCCGCCCGCCCGCACCCGGCTGGGGCGGCAGGACGGCGATGGCGCAGTCGGCGCTGCCGGAGAGCACGGCGTCCACGAGCGGGGCCACGCCGACGGCCGTCTCGCCCAGGTCCGCGTCGATGAACAGGAGGAGCCGCCGCGGACCGTCCGGGGCGTCCCGCATCGCGACGACGGACGCGCCGGTCTCCATCGCCGAGGCCTTGCCACGGTTGACGGAGTGGCGCACGACGACGGCGCCCGCGGCCCGGGCGATGTGCTGGGTCTCGTCGCTGGAGCCGTCGTCGACGACGACGACGAGGTCGACGTGCGGGATGGCACGCGCGGCCCTCACGGTCGCCGCGATCCGCGCGCTCTCGTCCTTGGCCGGGATCACGACGGCGACCCGCTGGGGGCTCGGGCGCCGGTTCACCCCTCGAGCGTAGTCGCGGTCAGGGCCTTCGTGCAGGTTCACGGCACAGGGCCGTCAGCGCAGCGTGACCTGGCGGGAGACGATCCCCGCGCGAGCGCGCCGGGCGTCCGCGTCGAGCGGGCCCGTCTCGGCGAGCGCCGCCTCGAGGCGCTTCTCGAACTCGGCGCACGGACCGGCGAGCTCGTCGGCCTCGGTGCCCGGCACCAGCTCCCACACCGGCACGAGGATCCCGCTGGTGCGGAAGGCCCCGACGAAGCGGGCGCCCTCCTCCAGCTCGGACTCGCGGCGGGCGTGGAGACGGGCGAAGGCGTCCAGGACGTCCTCCTGCGGCTCGGGGCGTGCCCAGCGCAGGAACTCGCGGCCCATGCGGCACCAGTAGGCGGACTCGACGCCGGCGACCTTGACGGTCGGGACGATGCCCTCGCTGGACTGCTCGATGGCGGCGGTGACCTCCGCGTCGCGCTCCTGGTCGGGGGCGAGCCAGAACGCGAAGTCGTCGTGGACGACCGGCTCGAAGGGGACGGTGAGGTCGAGGACGTCCTGCAGGCGCGGGCCCGGCTCGAGGATGCCGAGGTTGAGGACCGGCGCACCGGGCTCGGCGTCGAGGGCGAGGAGGAGCGCGGCGGCGACGTCGCGGCTCGCGTCCCCGGACTTCGCGGCCGTCTGCAGGCCGACGAGGACGGTGCCGTCCTCGCGGTGCAGCGCCGGCCACAGCTCGGGGAGCATGGTGGCGACGACGACCTCACGGGAGCCGTACTCCGCCGTCGTGCGGACGGTGGCGGTCGCCGAGGGGACGACCTCGCGCATCGCGACCCAGTCCGTCTCCCCCGGCAGGCCCTCGAAGGGACGCTCGACGAAGGGCACCTCCACCCGCTTGGGGCGGGGGGTCTCGGACTGGCGCTTACGGCTCTTCTTACCCATGACCACCAGCCTATCGGTGCCTAGAGGACGTACGGGTCACGGCCCTCGTCGGCGGTCATCGGCAGGCCGGCCACACCCCAGGCGTGCATGCCGCCGTCGAGGTTGCGAGCGGTGAAGCCGGAGTGGTTGAGCCACGCGGTCGCGCGCATCGATCGGCCCCCGGAGCGGCACACGACGAGGAGGTCCTCCTCGGGCAGGTCGTCGAGGCGGTCGGGCAGCTCGCCGAGCGGGATGTGGACGGCGCCGGGGATGTGCCCGGCGTCCCACTCGTCCTGCTCGCGCACGTCGAGGACCGCGTGCCCGGCCGGGACGGGCGCGGCGGGGTCGAGCTCGCCGACGGTGAGGTCACGGGGCTGGTCGAGGTCGTCCATGCGATCCACGGTAACGCGCCCGCGGGTCGTGGGCGCTCGGCGCCGGAAGGGCTGATCGGTGGGCCGGGGTGCGGGCGGGGTGGCAGGATCGGGGCATGCACGAGCGCGCCGGAACCCCCGCCCTGCCCGAGGACCTCATCGACGTCGATGAGGTCGTCTCCGCGTACTACGACCGCACACCCGACATGGACGACCCGTCCCAGCAGGTGGTCTTCGGAACGTCCGGCCACCGCGGCTCGAGCCTGGACTCCGCCTTCACCGAGGCCCACATCGTCGCGACGACGGCGGCCATCGTCGAGTACCGCCGCGCGCAGGGCACCGACGGCCCCCTCTTCATCGGCCGCGACACGCACGCGCTGTCCGAGCCCGCCTGGCGCACCGCCGTCGAGGTCCTCGCCGCCGCCGGGGTCGAGCTGCGGGTCGACGCCCGCGACTCCTTCACCCCCACGCCCGCCGTCTCCCACGCGATCCTCCTCGCCAACGGGGCCGGCACCGCCGCCGGTGTCCGCGTCGAGGGCCCGGGCCGCGCGGACGGCATCGTCGTCACCCCCTCCCACAACCCGCCCCGTGACGGCGGCTTCAAGTACAACCCGCCGCACGGCGGGCCGGCCGGCTCCGACGCGACCTCGTGGATCGCGGCGCGCGCCAACGAGATCCTCCGCTCCGGCGTCGCCGCCGTCCCTCGCATCCCCGTGGAGCGGGCGCTGGCCGCGGAGACCACCCGGCGCCACGACTTCCTCGCGGCGTACGTCGACGACCTCGCCAACGTCGTCGACCTCGAGGCGATCGCCCGTGCCGGCGTGCGCATCGGCGCCGACCCGCTCGGCGGCGCCGCCGTCGAGTACTGGGGCGCGATCGGCGAGCGCTACGGGCTCGACCTCACCGTCGTCAACCCGACCGTCGACCCGCGCTGGTCGTTCATGACCCTCGACTGGGACGGCAAGATCCGCATGGACTGCTCCTCGCCGTCGGCCATGGCCTCGCTGCTGCGGGTCATGCGCCCCGAGGACGGCGGGCCGGCCCCCTACGACATCGCCACCGGGAACGACGCCGACTCCGACCGGCACGGCATCGTCACGCCCGACGGCGGGCTGATGAACCCCAACCACTTCCTCGCCGTCGCCATCGAGTACCTCTTCGCCCACCGGCCGGGCTGGCCCGAGGCCGCCGCCGTGGGCAAGACCCTCGTCTCCTCCGCGCTCATCGACCGGGTGGCGGCCGGGCTGGGCCGGCGCCTGCTCGAGGTGCCGGTGGGCTTCAAGTACTTCGTGCCGGGCCTCCTCGACTCCTCGGTCGGTTTCGGCGGCGAGGAGTCGGCCGGCGCGTCCTTCCTGCGCCACGACGGCTCGGTGTGGACCACCGACAAGGACGGGATCATCCTCGGGCTGCTCGCCTCGGAGATCCTCGCGATCACCGGCCGCAGCCCGAGCCAGCTCCACGAGGAGCAGGTCGAGCGCTTCGGTGCCTCCGCGTACGCCCGCATCGACGCCCCCGCCACCCGCGAGCAGAAGGCCAAGCTCGGCGCGCTGAGCCCCGACGCCGTCACCGCGACGACGCTCGCCGGCGACCCGATCACCGCGCGGCTCGTCCGCGCGCCCGGCAACGACGAGCCGATCGGCGGGCTCAAGGTCACCACCGAGCACGCGTGGTTCGCCGCCCGCCCCTCGGGCACCGAGGACGTCTACAAGATCTACGCCGAGTCCTTCCGCGGCGAGGAGCACCTGGCGCAGGTGCAGGCCGAGGCGAAGACTGTGGTCGACGACGCCCTGGGGTGACCCCCTCACCGCCCCGGCGCGGTGGAAGAATGCCGGGGTGCTCAGGCCGTACCGCGACGTGCTGGCCCGGCCGGGTGCACTGCGCTTCACCCTTGCCGGGCTGATCGCCCGACTCCCCACGCCGATGGTCGGGCTCGGCATCGTCCTCATGGTGTCGGCGCTGTACGGCTCCTACGGCATGGCCGGGCGGGTGTCGGCGGTGTTCGTCGTCGTCCAGGCGGTCTGCTCACCGCAGCTGGCCAAGCTCGTCGACCGGTACGGGCAGGCCCGGGTCATGCGGCCCTCGCTCGCCGTCGCGTGCGTGGGCCTCACGGCGCTCGTCGTGGCCGCCGTCCAGCACGCCCCCGAGACCGTCCTCTACCTGGCCGCCGGGGTCAGCGGCGCGACGATGGGATCGATCGGGGCGCTCGTGCGCGCGCGCTGGAGCGGCACCCTCACCACACCGGCCGAGATGCACACCGCGTACTCCCTCGAGTCCGCCCTGGACGAGCTGACCTTCATCGGCGGCCCGGTCATCGCCACCTTCCTCGCGACGGGCGTGACCCCCTGGTCGGCCCTCGTCGTGCCGATCGTCGCCGTGCTCGTCGGCGGGTACTGGTTCCTCTCCCAGCGGGAGACCGAGCCGCCGGCCACCGGCCGTCCTCCGCGCCGCACCGGTGAGCCGATGCTCAGCGGGGCGCTGCTCGTCCTCCTCGTCATCTTCCTCGCGACCGGGGTGGTCTTCGGCGGGATCGACGTCGCCGTCGTCGCCTTCACCGAGGCGCACGGCGCGCCCGCCACGGCCGGCCTC
This sequence comes from Oceanitalea stevensii, assembly GCF_014837105.1. Classification (GTDB taxonomy): domain Bacteria; phylum Actinomycetota; class Actinomycetes; order Actinomycetales; family Actinomycetaceae; genus Oceanitalea; species Oceanitalea stevensii. The sequence goes on from NZ_JACSPO010000005.1 coordinate 218,229, forward strand.
GTCCTCGCCGCCGTCGCGCTCGGCTCCCTCATCGCCGCGCTCACCTACGGGGCCCGGCCGTGGACGAGCCCGCTGTGGCTGCGGCTCATCGGCGGCACGGCGCTCCTCGCCGTGGGCACCGCGGCGCTGCTCGCGGCCGGGTCCATCCCGGTGCTCGCCGCCGTCGGCTTCCTCGCCGGCTTCGCGATCGCCCCGACGATCGTCAACGGCAACTCCTTCGTCCAGCTCATCGTCCCGCCGCGCCGCACGACCGAGGGCTTCACCTGGCTCAGCGCCGCCATCGGGATCGGGGTCTCCCTGGGCGCCTCGGTGTCCGGCACGGTCATCGACCTGCACGGCGCCCGCGCCGGTTTCGCGGTGGTGGCGGCCCCCGGCGCCCGCCGCGGGTCGGCCCGCAGCGCGAGAACCGCGGCGGCGGCCGCGGCCGCGCTCCTCGTGTGCCTGGCGGCGGTCCCGGCGCTGCGGCGGGCCGCCGAGCGTCGTCCCACCCTGGACGAAGCCACCGCCTGACCGCCGGCTCGGGGTGCGGTGGCAGTCGAGTCCCGCCACACTCGGGGCACCTCTAACGGAAGGATGAGTCATGGGAATCGGTGGAGGGATCTTCCTCATCGTGGTCGGCGCGATCCTGGCCTTCGGGCTCAGCCCGGACACCTGGGAAGTCTTCAACATCCAGATCATCGGCTACATCCTCATGGCGGTCGGCGTGCTCGCCCTCGTGCTCGCCTTCGCCATGCAGCGTCAGCGCCGCAACACCAGTCACACCGCGTACGTCGAGCGTCGGGACATCGGGGACCCCCCGCCGCCGGTGCGCTGATCTCCACACGGCCCGCGTCCCTCCCCGGGGCGCGGGCCGTCGCACGCTCGTCTACGGTCGTGACCATGGCCCGCCCCTCCCTCGCCTCCACCCTGGAGGACGGACTCAACCGTCGTCTCCTGCCACGCCTGCGACGGCGCGGGTGGCGACCCACGACGATCACCTACACCGGCTACGGCAGCCCCGAGCGGCTGCGGGTCCTCGCCCGCGTGCTGCTCAAGGAGGACGACGGCGACGCCGCGGCCGCGGACGTGGGCGCCACCGCGGGCGAGCTCGTCGAGGCGCAGGAGGCCGAGCGCGGGTGGCGCTCCTTCCTCACCACGCCGGTGTCGCACCTCCCCGTCGTCGTCGAGATCGCCGGCCGCGAGCACCCCGCCCGCGTGGACCGCGGCGGCTACCTCGACCTCCTCGTGCCCGACCACGGCCTGCCGCCGGGCTGGCACGACATCACCGTGCGCGCCCGCGGGGCCCGGCCGACGACGGCGCGGGTGCTCGTCATCGGCGCCGAGACCCGCTTCGGTGTCATCAGCGACATCGACGACACCGTCATGGTCACCCGCGTGCCGCGCCCCCTCGTCGCCGCGTGGAACACCTTCGTCCGGCACACGAGCACCCGCCAGCCCGTGCCCGGGATGACCGAGCTCTTCCGGCACGTGCAGGCGGCCCGGCCGGATGCGCCGGTGCTCTACCTGTCGACCGGCGCGTGGAACGTCGTACCCGCCCTCGAGCGCTTCTTCCGCCGCAGCGACCTGCCCGCCGGACCGATGCTCATGACCGACTGGGGACCGACGAACACCGGCTGGTTCCGCAGCGGCCAGGAGCACAAGCGCACGACGCTGCGGCGCCTGCTCATCGACTTCCCCGAGGTCAGCTGGCTGCTCGTGGGCGACGACGGGCAGCACGACCCGGAGATCTACGCCGAGCTCGCGCGCGAGCACCCCGACCGCGTCACCGCCGTCGCCATCCGCCAGCTCACCCCCACCGAGCACGTCCTCTCCCACGGCACCCCGCAGGCCATGGACGGCGGGCGCGGGCAGCACGACGGCGGCCGGCTCACCGAGGGACGCCGCGTCCCCTTCGTCGAGGCCGGCGACGGCGAGGCGCTGTGGGAGCAGCTCCGCCCCCACCTCACCTGACCGCCTCCCCTCCGCCCGTTTCACACGCCGAGAGCCGGATTCCTCGTGGAGGGATCCGGCTCTCGGCGCACATGGGGTCTACGCGGCGGGGCGGCCGCCGAGGTAGAGGTCGCTGAGCTTGGGGTCGGCGAGCAGCTCGCGCGCCGGCCCCGTGGCGAAGACCCGCCCGAGGTCCAGGACGCAGCCGATGTCGGCCATCTCGAGCGCCCGGCGCGCGTTCTGCTCGACGAGCAGCACCGCGACCCCGGCCTTCCGCATGACGTCGACCTGCTCGAAGATCGTCGTCACACGCTTGGGGTCGAGCCCCATCGACGGCTCGTCGAGGAGGACGACGTCGGGACGGATGACGAGCGCGCGGGCGAACTCGACCTGCTTCTGCTGGCCGCCCGAGAGGAGACCTGCCGTGTCCTTCCAGCGCTCCCCGACGAGCGGGAAGATCTCCTTGACGTACTCGCAGCGCTCCGGCAGGACCGACTGGTCCTTGAGGGAGTAGCCGCCGAGCATGATGTTCTCCTCGACGGTCATCTCCTTGAAGACGCTGTGCCCCTGGAGGACGTGCGACAGGCCCCCGCGCAGGAGCCGCTGCGGGCCCTGGCCGGTGACGTTCTTGCCGTTGAGGGTGATGGTGCCCTCGCGGGGCTTGAGCATGCCGCTGGCCACCTTGAGGACGGTGGACTTGCCTGCGCCGTTGGGACCGACGAGGCAGACCACCTCGCCGCGGCGGACCTGGACGGACAGGCCGCGCAGCACGAGCGCCGCCTTGCCGTAGCCGGCCTGGATGTCGTCGAGCTCGAGGACGATGTCAGACGCCAAGGTATGCCTCCAGCACCTTCGGGTCGGACTTCACGACGTCGGGCGTGCCCGTCGCGATCGGCCGGCCACGGTCGAAGACCACGATGTGGTCGCACAGACTCATGATGAGGTCCATGTTGTGCTCGACGATGAGGAAGGTCGTGCCCTCGTCGTTGAGCTCCCGCACGAGCAGGGCGATCCGCTCGATGAGGGAGGGGTTCACGCCGCCGGCCGGCTCGTCGAGCATGACGAAGGGCGGGTCGGTCATGAGCGTGGAGCCGAGCTCGAGCAGCTTCTGCTGCCCGTAGGAGATGTCGCGGGCCTCGGCGGCCTCGAGGTGGTCGATGCCGACCCGGGCGAGCATGGCCCGCGCCTTCTCGACGGTCTCGGTGCTCCGCGTGTTCCCGAGGTACTCCCCGAGCGTGCGCGGCTGCACCGCGACGAGCATGTTCTCCAGCACGGTCATCCGCGGGAAGACCCGGCACAGCTGGAAGCTGCGGCCCAGGCCCGCGCGGGCGATCTTGTGCGGGGCCCAGCGGGTGACGTCCTTGCCGTGCATGGTGACGGTGCCGGAGTCGGGGCGGATCATGCCGGTGACGCAGTTGAAGAACGTCGTCTTGCCCGAGCCGTTGGGGCCGATGAGCCCGTTGATCTTGCCCTCGTAGAACTCCGTCGTCGCGCCGTCGACGGCGTGGACGCCGCCGAAGGACTTCGTCAGGCCCTCGGTGCGCAGGACGGTGTCAGCCGCGCTCATCGTCGGCCTCCTTCGTGGTGGTGGTCGTCGCCTGCTGCTGCGCGCGCAGCTCCTCGGCGGAGACCTCGCGGATCGAGGAGCTCTGCGGACCGAAGCGGCGCAGGAGCTGGGCGGCACCGGTGAGGACGCCGTCGGGCAGGAAGAGCACGACGAGCCCGAGGAGCAGGCCGGTGGCGACGAGGTGGAACTGGGACTGCCCGTAGTTGAGGACGAAGTACTCCAGCGCGGACCCGACGACGATCGCGCCGAGCAGCGGGCCGAAGAGGAACCGCACCCCGCCGAGGAGCGCCATGAGGACCACAGTGGAGCCCAGGACGATGTCGAACTGGAAGATCGGGTCGAGGTCACCGAACCACAGGGCGTAGAACCCACCGGCCATCGCCACGAAGAACGCGGAGATGACGAAGGCGACGAGCTTGAGCTTGCCGGTGGGCGCGCCGAGGGACTCGGCCTTGTCCTCGTCCTCGCGCACGCCCTTGAGGGAGGCGCCGAAGCGCGAGCGGTCGATGAGCGTCCAGGTGAGGAGCGTGACCGCGAGCAGCGCGAGGAAGATGTAGAAGAAGGTCTCGTGGTGCTCGGGCCGCAGCATGTCCGGGAAGGGCCGCGGGACGACGAGCCCTGCCGAGCCGCCGGTCACGGTGCTCCAGCTCTGGAAGAGCAGCTGGAGCACGAGGACGAGGGCGATCGTCACGATGACGAAGGAGGAGCCCCGCACCCGCAGCGCGGCGAAGCCCACGGGGATGGTGAGCACCGCCGTCACCAGGGCCGCGATGAGGGCGGCGAGGAACCAGTTCATCCCGGTGTGGATGACGAGCAGCGCCGTCCCGTAGGAGCCGAGGCCGAAGAACGCGGCGTGGCCCAGGGAGATGTACCCGGTGAACCCGCCCATGATGTTCCACCCGGTCGCGAAGACCGCGTAGTTGAGGACGATGACGCCCGCGCTGAGCATGTAGGGGTTGGGGGCGATCGAGGGCCACAGCGCGAGCACGGCGATGATGACGACGACGAGGAGCACCGGCCGCAGCCGGCTCACCCCGCCGCCACCGGCGACGCGGCTGCGCGCGGGGACGGGCTTGGTCCGGTCAGAAACGCTGAGCAAGGCGACCTCCGAAGAATCCCTGCGGCCGCACCATGAGGGTGAGGAACAGTGCCAGGTAGAAGATGGTCTGCGCCAAGGTCGGCGTGACACCGGGGAGCAGCTCGGCCATGACGCGCAGCACCCCGAGGAGCAGGGCCGCGATCGCCGCGCCCGGGATCGAGCCCAGGCCACCGACGACGATGATCGCCATGAGCGGGCCGATCCAGTGCCAGTGCAGCGAGGGGTAGATCGTCTGGTTGAGCGCGAGCGCCGTCCCGCCGACCGCCGCCGTGGCCAGGCCCAGGCCGAAGCCGAGCCCCGCCGTCCGGTCGGTGTCGATGCCGACGAGCTGGGCCGCCTCCCGGTGCTGGATCGTCGCGCGCAGCGCCCGGCCGAACCGGGTCTTCTTGAGCACGAGGAACAGCGCGAGCAGGCTGAGACCCGCGAGCACGAAGGAGATGATCTGCACGACCGGGATCGAGGCGCCGAACAGGTCGATGCTCGAGGACCCGTAGGGCAGCTGGATGCGGCGCTGGGTGCCGGTGAAGATCATCCCGAGCAGGCCCTCGATGATGAGGGCGATCGCGAAGGTGATGAGCACCGACATCATCGTCATCGTCGACGGCTTGAGCCGGCTGATGAGCCAGCGTTGGATCGCGAAGCCGAGGAGGAAGAACAGCGGGACCGTGGCGATGAGCGAGATCATCGGGTCCAGCCCGGTGGAGCTGGAGAAGCGCCACGCGATGTACCCGGCGAGGATGATGAAGGCGGCGTGGGCGAGCATCACCACCCGCATGACTCCGAAGTAGAGCGTGAGCCCTGCTGCAAGGAGGGCGTAGAGCCCTCCTTGCAGCACGCCCAGGATCAGGCTCTGGAAGATGAGTGACACGGTCGGGTCACCACTCCGGCTTCGGGTAGACGAGCTCGGCCGTGGCGGTGTCCTCGGGCAGGACGATGGCGATCTCGCCGTCGACGTACTGGAGGATCATGTGCGCCCCGTTGGGGCGGCCGGCCTCGTCCCAGGCGAGCGGCCCGACGACGGTGTCGACGGTCGCGCCGCGCAGGTAGTCGATGAGCTGCTGCTGGCACTCGCCCTGCTCGGCGCAGCCGACCTCCTCGACGGCGGCCGCGACGACCTGGCCGGTCGTGTAGGCGTTGGCCTCGTCCTCCTGCGGCGCCTCGCCGTGGAGCTCGGTGTGCGCCTCGACGAACTCGGCGTTCGAGGGCCAGTCGGCCTGGTTGGAGTAGCCGGTCGGGGACAGGATGCCCTCGACCGCCCCGCCGATGGCCTCGGGGAACTCGGGGTTGGTGGGCGCCGTGGAGAAGGCGGCCATGCGCGGCTGGTAGTTCAGCTGCTGCAGCGCGAGGATGAGGTTGACCGCGTCCTGGTACTGCGTGCCGCCGACGACGAGGTCGGGGTCCGCGTCGGCGATCTTCGCGGCGATGGCGTTGAAGTCGGACTGGTTGGGCGGGTAGACCTCGTCGACGACGAGCTCCACGCCGGCCTCGACGAGCTTGTCCCGCAGGCCGTAGGCCGTGCCCTGCGCGAACGGGTCGTCCATGGCGGCGACGGCCATGGTCTGCGGCCGCTCCCCCTCGGGCATCGAGAGGATGTGCTCGACGAGGTTGTTGTAGTGGTCCGGCGCGATGGCCGGGGCCGCGTAGAAGATGTTCTCGAAGCCGTTCTCGAAGACCTCGGCGGCGGCCGCGGCCGGCTCGACGAAGAGCATCCCGTACTCGGAGGCCACGCGGGAGGCGGGCACGACGAGCCGGGTGGAGAACGGGCCGAAGAGGAGGTCGACCTCCTCCTGGGCGATGAGGGACTCGTAGTCGGAGACGACGCGAGCGGCGTCCGAGGCGTCGTCGAGGATCTTGAGCTCGACCTGCCGGCCGAGGAGGCCGCCGTTGTCGTTGGTCACCTGTGCCCAGGTCTCGTAGCCTCGCTCGACGCCCTTGCCGGGCTCGGCGAAGTCACCTGTCAGCGGGAGCGAGACACCGATGACGATGGGGTCGTCGGAGCCTTCACCGTCGCCGGTGTCGCTTCCTCCGCCGTCCCCGCAGGCCGCCAGCGCAAGCATGGCAACCGCACCTGCTGCGATCCCCCGGGTCAACCGCATCGTTGACATCCGTCCTCCTTCATTGGTAGCGGACGCGCTCTCGAAAGCGCTTTCCGGACAGTACGGCCTCCGGCGCCTGCCGCGCAAGGGCGTTGCGTGATCGTGATCACTCTCGGCACCTCAGAACGGCCGGATCCCGGGCGGAACCTGACGGAAAACGCATCCCCAAATCCCGCCGCCACCACGCCGACAGCCGGATTCCTCCGCCCACCCCCTCACCGCCGACAGCCGGACTCCTCCGGCCCACCCCCTCACCGCCGACAGCCGGATCCCTCCGGCCCACCCCCTCACCGCCGACAGCCGGATCCCTCCGGCCCACCCCCTCACCGCCGACAGCCGGACTCCTCGTGGAGGAATCCGGCTGTCGGCGCGGGGTAGTGGCGCGGGGTGGTGGCGCGGGGTGGTGGCGCGGGGTGGTGGGGCGGGGTAGGCGGGGCGGGGTCGTGGGGCGGGGTCGTGGTGCGGGGTCGTGGGGCGGGTTGGTGGCGCGGGTGCGGGCCGCGGTCAGGCCGGTGCCGGGGACGGGGACCCGGAGAGGGCTGCCGCGCGGGCACCCTCGGCGCGGGCTCGCTCGATCGCCGCGCGCTGCCGCCTGCGCAGCCGCACCCGCCACACGACGAGGGCGACGGCGAGGGCGAGCACGGCGAGCTGCGCCCACGGCACGGCCCACGTCGTCACCCCGGCCTCGGCGACGGTGAGCGGCACGTCGACGACGTCGTCGCCGACGACGACCTGGGTCGCCGTGACCGTCGAGCTCAGCGGGCCGAGGGGCCACACGCCGTCGACGGTGGTGCTCACGCTCGTCTCCTGGCGCGGGAGGATCTCACGCTGCTGGCCGAGGATCGCGCCGTCGGCGCCGGCGGACACGCCCAGGACACCCGCGGCGCTGAGGGTCTGGGTGGAGCCGAGGCGGACGTTGCCGTCGTTGACGACCGTGTAGTCGAGGTGGAGCGTCCCCGGCTGGAAGGGGTTCCACGACGGCGTGTACGTGGCCTCGAGGCCGGTGACGGAGACCTGCGGGATGAGGTCGCCGGAGACGCGCAAGTGGATGCGGGCGCCCACGCGGGTGTCCAGGCCCACGAGCGGGCCGTCCTCGGTCTCCCCGACCCGGCTCACCGAGGCGGCGATGCCGCCGGGGTGGTCGCCGGGCAGCGCGTCCTCCGGCACGGTGAGCGTGAAGGGGACGACGGCGCTGGACTGCGGCTCGAGCTCGACGCTCTCCTGCACGTCGATCCAGGCGCCGGTGGCCTCGGGGGCGACGTCGGCGGGGAGCAGGTCGAAGGCGCCGTCGGGACCGACGACGCCGTCGCTGCTCAGGAGCTGGAAGGTGACGGCGCGGTCGGAGTAGTTCGTCACCTCGAGGAAGTCCTCGACGACGGCGCCCGGGTCCAGCTCGTAGCGGAAGGAGACCCGGCCGTCGGCCTCGTCCTCGGCGGCCGGGGCGACGCCCCAGGTGACGCGGTCGGCGTCGTCGGCGGCGGTCGCCGGGACAGCGAGGGCCACGGCGGGCACGGCGACGGCGAGGGCCACGGCGGGCACGGCGACGGCGAGGGCGAGGATGCGGCGGATCAGGGTCATGGCAGGTCCAATCGGGTGGAGCTCGGGGTGGTCGTGGCCCCCGCCCCTAGCGCCGACGGCCGGATTCTTCGGCCGAGGAATCCGGCTGTCGGCACTAGAAGGGGTGTGGATGACCGGGTGGGTCAGTCGACGGGGAAGAGCGAGAGGGTCAGGGTGCTGGTGTAGGCACCGGCGGTGGTGTCCACCGGGACCTCCAGCTCCAGGTCCGCGCCGAGCTCGGTGGTCCCGAGCCGGCCCTCGCCCACGGCCGAGGCCAGGGTCGCCGGCAGCGCCAGACCCGGACCACCGGACAGCTCACCGGCCACCTCGGCGCCCGGGGTGACCCCGACCTTGTCGGCCAGCTGCCCCGGCACCCAGCCCAGGTAGGAGGCCTCCAGTGCACCGTCGGAGTGCGCGAAGTCCCCCGCCCGGCCCGAGACCGTCCAGCCGTCCTGCGTGGACTGCGCCGCCCGGGAGTCACTCACCGAGACGGTGGGCAGCTCACCGGAGAACCGGAACCGGTCACCGGAGTTCAACGCCCGACCCAGGTCCACCACCTCACCGAAGTCCGCGACCGACATCGTCAGCGCACCGTTGCCGTTGTCACCGAGCTCGGGCACGGTGGCAGCGAGGGGCACGCCGTCGCTGTCGACCGACGGGTCGGCGGTGAGGTTCGCGTAGCTGTTGCACGCGGACGTGACGCCGTCCGGCGTCGGGCGGTCGTGCTCGATGAAGTAGTACTCGATGCCCGCGAGGTCCCGGAGGGCGAAGATCTCCTGGAAGTCGATGACCCCCTCGCCGACGTCGGCGAAGGAGCCGTCCTCGGCCATGTCCTTGACGTGGACGAGCGGGAAGCGGCCCGGGTTCTCCGAGATGAGCTCGACGACGTCGACACCCACACTGGAGGACCAGTACAGGTCGAGCTCCATCGCGACGTTCTCGGCGTCGGTCTCCTCGAGGAGGACGTCGTAGCCGGTCCGGCCGTCCTCCTGGGTCTCGAACTCCCAGCCGTGGTTGTGGTACGCGAGGGTGATGCCCGCGTCGGCGAGCTCGGCGCCGATCTCGTTCATCTGCGCGGCTGTCTCCGCGTACTGCGCCATGGTCCAGTCGCGGCCGCCGGAGAACCGGGCGTAGGTCGCGCCCACCGCTTCTGCCTCGGCGATGACACCCTCGACGTTGTTCTGCAGGTCGTTCCAGCTCACGCCGATGGACCGGACGTTGATCCCCGCGTTCTCCGCGAGCGGGGCGAGCTGCTCGCCGGTGAGCCCGTAGAAGTTGCCGACCGAGCCGGACGGCTCGGCGTTGGTGATGCCGCACTGGGCGAGGGCGTTGAGCGTGCCCTGCGGGTCCGCCGCCATCTGGGAGCGGGCGGTGAACAGGACGACCCCGATCTGGTCCTCGGGGACCGGCCAGTACGCGTCGGGGTCGGTGGGGGTGGCGGCCATCGCGGGGCCGGCGAGCGCGGCCGCGGGCAGGGCCGCTGCGGCCAGCACAGCGGCAGTGCGCCGCCAGGATCGGGTTCTCAGCATGTGCGTTCTCCAATGAACATCGCCGCGTGAGACGGCTTGGGGGAAAGCGGAAATTGAGCCTTCCGCTCCTTCGACAATGACCAGCCGAAATGCGCCCGTCAACGCTTTGCCGTGCTTTGCCCCACCGCCTTTCGCGAGTACGCACAAACGACCCGCGGAACGCCTTGAATGGCGCCCGCACATGACCGTATGTGCGTATTCGCGTGGGGTGGGTATGTGGGGGTTAGGTGAGGGTGGCGGGGTTTGTCGCTCTTCCTGTCTCTGCTGCTTCGTAGATGGCGCACAGGAGGCGGACCGTCTCGACGGCGTCGCGTGCCCCGACGGCGGGCGGGGCGCCGTCGTCGAGGGCACGGACGATGTCCCGCCACTGGTTGAGGTGGCCGGCGTGGCCGATCGCCAGCGGTGCCGCGGCGCCGCTGCTGATCTCCCGGCTGGATCCCGCTGGGGGCGGGACGTCCCCGACCTCCCACCGCTCCACGCTGCCCTGCCCGAGCTCGACGACTCCGGTGGACAGCCGCAGCATGATCGTCGCCGGCGAGCCGGGCGGGGTGGCGGTCGACGTGCTGATGAGCCCCAGTGCCCCCGAGGCGAAGCGGACCGTGGCGACCGTCGTGTCCTCGGCATCCATGTCGTGGGCGAGGGTGGCGTACTGGGCGGTGACGGACTCGACCGGACCGCACAGCCACCGCAGCAGGTCGACGTTGTGCACGCCCTGGTTCATGAGGGAGCCACCGCCGCCGGCCATCGAGGTGCGCCACGGCGCCGCGGCGTAGTACGCGTCGTCGCGGTGCCAGTGGACCTCGGTGCTCGCCACCCGCAGCTGCCCCAGCTCCCCGGAGCGGAGCAGCCGCTGCACGTGGACGTGCTCGGGCTCGAAGCGCCGCTGGGACACCATCGACACGAGCAGGCCGCGCTCCTCGGCGAGCCGGGCGACTGCCTCTGCCTCACCCACCGTGACCGCGAGCGGCTTCTCGACGACGACGTGCCGCCCCGCCTCGAGCGCGGCGAGGGCGAGCGCCGCGTGAGTCTGCGTCGGGGAGCAGATCGCGACGACGTCGACGCCGTCCTGCTGGGCCACCTCCTCGTGCGCCACCCGGACGGCGTCGTGCCACCCGGCGGCGGCGACCACGTCCGGGCCGCCGCCGCTGTAGGCCACGAGCCGCACCCGCTCGCCGAGCTCGGCCAGCGCCCGCGCGTGGATCGCGCCGATGCCGCCCAGGCCGACGATGCCGACGCCGATCCGTTCCGCCGTCGTCATGTCAGTCGTGCGCCTGGCTCGCGCCGAGCAGGTCGCGTACCCGCTCGGAGGCCGCGGCGAAGCGCGGGTCGGACATCGTGGGCCCGTAGTCACGGTCGTCCGGCAGGCCCGGCTCGATGATCTCGGCGATCCGGCCCGGCCGCGGCGTCATGACGACGATCCGGTTGCCGAGGTAGACGGCCTCGGCCACCGAGTGGGTGACGAGGACGATCGTCGTCCCGGTCTCCCGCCAGATCCGGTTCATCTCGAGGTTCATGTGCTCGCGGGTGAGCGCGTCGAGCGCGCCGAAGGGCTCGTCCATGAGGAGCACCTTGGGCTCGTGGAGCAGCGCCCGGCACAGGGCGACGCGCTGCTGCATGCCACCGGACAGCTCGTGCGGCAGCGCCTGCTCGAAGCCCTTGAGGCCGGTGAGCTCGATGAGCTCGTCGGCGCGGCGGGCGGCGTGCGCCCGGTCCATCCCGCGCATCTCGCCCTGGAGCAGGATGTTCTTGCGCACCCCGCGCCACTCGAGGAGCGCCGAGCGCTGGAAGGCGAAGCCGATCTCCTTCTGCGGGCCCTTGACCGGCTTCCCGTAGAGGTGGACCTTGCCCGACGTCGCAGCGGTGAGGCCGGCGACGATCTTGAGCATCGTCGACTTCCCGCAGCCCGACGGGCCGGCGATGGTGACGAACTCCCCCGCCGCGACCGACAGGCTGACGTTGTCGAGGGCGACGGTCTCCGAGCGCTTCGACACGAAGCGTCGGGTGAGGTTCTCGACCTCGATGATTCCCTGCGTCACGGTGTGCTCCCGTTCGAGGACGGCCGGCGCGGCGCTCACCGCTGACCGCCGAAGCTGTCGTCCCAGTAGGTCTCGACGGTCGTCTCGCCGTCGAACTCGGTGTGCTCGGAGAGGAAGGCGAGCGTCTCCTCCCACTGCGCGGCCGTGTTGGTGCCGGGGCTCGTCTCCTCGAGACTGAGGAGCTCGATGGTCGTCTCGAGCTGGCCGAGCATGACCTCCTCCGGGGGAGCCTGGTCGGCACCCTCGGCCATGGCCGCGACCGCGGCCTCGGGGTCCTCCGCGGCCGCCTCGAAGGAGGCCGCCGTCGCCCGGTGCATGGCCTGGACGAGCTCGGGGTCGTCGGCGATCGTGCTGTCGTGGGCGATGAGGCCCAGGCCGAGGAGGTTCATGCCGAAGTCGGCGAAGGGCAGCGCCTCGACCTCGCGGCCGGTCTGGTTGGCGATCGTCGGCGCCTGGTCGTGGTGGAAGCCCTGGATGACGTCCACCTGGCCCTCGATGAGGGCGGAGATCTTGCCGGCGGCGTCGACGTTGACGACGGTGACGTCGGCCGGGTCCACCCCGTTGATCTCCAGCCACGCGGGGAAGGTGCCGTACATGGCGTCACCGGGTGTGCCGCCCACCGTCTTGCCGACGAGGTCGGCCGGCTCGGAGATGTCCTGGTCGGCGAAGAACTCCACCGAGCTGGGCCCGGTCTGGAGGAAGACACCGACGCTCTTGACCGGCATGCCCGAGGCGATGCCGTTGAGCAGCGGCGGGGTGTCGACCCAGCCGAAGTCGGTGTTGTTCTGGGCGACCTGCTGGACGGTGTTCCCCGAGCCGTTGCCGGGCTGGATCGTGAGGTCGATGCCCTCGTCCTCGAAGATGCCCTCCTGCACGCCGTAGTAGAACGGGGCGTGCTCGCCGTAGGGCACCCAGTTGAGGGTGACGGTGACCTCGGCGAGCTCGCCGTCACCGCCCGTGGCGCTTGGGCTGTTGCTGGAGCCGGCGCCCTCGGAGCCGGAGCAGCCGGCGAGGACGAGGCCCGCTGCGGCGAGCGAGACGAGGATCTTGGCACTCGTGGAGTGACGCATGGGGGTACTGCCTTTCGAGAGGTAGGGGTGACTGAGCACGGCGGTGTGCCGTCAGGAGCCCGCGAGGGCGAGGTTGTCGCGACGGCTGGCGTGCCATGGGATGACCGCGGCCTCGAGCGCCTCGACGAGGACGAAGAGGACGACGCCGATGAGCGACATGAGGATGAGGTCGGCGAAGAGCAGCGGGGCGTCGAGGTTGCCGCTGGCGAGCAGCAGGACGTAGCCGAGGCCCCGGTCCGCTCCGACGAACTCACCGACGACGGCGCCGACGACGGCGAGGGTCACCGCCACCTTGAGGCCCGACATGAGCGAGGGGAGCGCGGAGGGGAAGCGGATCTTGACGAAGGTCTTCCACCGCGAGGCGCCCATGGTGGCGGACAGCTCGAGGAGCTCCGGGTCCACCGACCGCAGCCCGGCCACGGCCGAGACGACGACGGGGAAGAACGCGATGAGGACGGCGAGGATCACCTTGGGGGTGAGGCCGAAGCCGAACCACACGACGAGGATCGGGGCGATGGCGATCTTTGGGATCACCTGCGCGAAGAGGATGAGCGGGTAGAGCGACTTCTCCGCCGTCGGGGAGTAGACGAGGAGCACGGCGGTCGCCACGCCGATGACCGCCGCCAGCACGAAGCCGATGAGGGTCTCCTGCGTCGTGACCCAGGTGTGCTCGAGGAGCAGGGTCCGGTCGGCCCACAGCGTCGTGAGGACGTCCTGCGGGGCGGGCACGAGGTAGGCCGGCACCATCTCGCGCCAGGTGACGAACCACCAGGCGGCGACGACGGCGACGAGCACCAGCGCCGGGCGCCACGAGGCGCCGAGCACCCGGACCGACCGGGTGACGAGCTTGCTGCTCTCCCTGCGGGCGCGTGCGGCCTCGACGGGAGGGCTGGGGGTCTCCGTCATGACGTCGTCCACCACTGCCATGCTGCTTCTCCAAAGTCTGTCGACGCGGCGGGGACGCCGCGCACCTGCGAGTCGATCCGGGGTGTTCGTCGTGCCGGGGAAATGGCTGACATGGCACCTCCACACTGAGGGTTCCGGAATATCGGAAAGCGCTTGCATTCGCGGTTCTCCGAACGTAAGCGGCGCTTCTCGCACCCGTCAAGGAATGCGGCTGTCGGGGACGGCAAACGAGCGCAAAAAGCGCTGCGAGGCCTACCGGCGCGCCGACAGCCGGGTTTCCCGGCAGAGAAATCCGGCTGTCGGCGGAACAAAGGGACCGGGGGGGGGGGGGGGGGGGGGGGGGGGGGGGG
>NZ_JACSPO010000006.1:0-109129 GCF_014837105.1 Oceanitalea stevensii
AGGACGAGCACCGATGCTCCACAGGCCGGGGCGGGACGGGCGCCGCCCCGCTCGGGTCGCGACCGGGGGGAGTCACGACTCGGGGCCGCGGGACGGCGCCACACCTTCTCCATCGGCACTCGACGGCCAGGCATGAGGGGTTTCTCCTCCTTTAGGAGGAGGAACCGGTCCGAGCGGGAGCGCGACCGGCCCGAGAGCAGGCACCGTCACCCTGACCTTCTCGGGCCTGCGACCGGGCCCACGCTGAGCTCGACTCCACCGTCAGGCTGCCACGCCTTCGGCCGGGATCCGCGCCCTGGCGGGACAGTGACCGAACATGAAGGCGCCGCCCCGGGGCGGTGTCCCTACCTCTGGGGGGAGAAGGAGGGACCCGGGATCCGGGGCGGCGCATCCCCTACATTAGTCGCACAGTCCCTCCTCCGGAAGTAGGAGCGGCAAGGTGTGGCAGACAACACGCGCGTATCGCCGCGCCAACCGGGCATACCGGGACAAACCCCTCGGCAGGTCGTGACAGCTGTCGACCCGCCCCCGTGGACAGGGCACGCTGACGTCCTCGCAGGGCCTCGGGCACACTGCTCTCGTGACCACACCTGACACCGCCCGCGTCCTTCGCGCCTGGCGCGCCGCCGGCGCCCACGTCGACCTCGGGCCGCCGGCCGAGGAGGCCGAGATCGCGCGCGCCGAGTCGTCGCCCGGCCTGTCCCTCCCCCGGGAGGTGCGCGAGCTCTACGGGGCGTGCAACGGGATGTCGTTCGCCTCCGGTGACCTCGTCCTCCACCCGCTCACGGGCCCGGGAGGCGAGGGCGTCACCACGGCGTCCCGGCAGTTGCGGGAGCGGGACTGGCCGGTGCCGGAGGAGTTGGTCGTCCTCGGGCACACCGGCGGGGAGGAGGTGCTCGGCGTCTGGGTGGTGCCCGAGGCGCGCCGGAGCCTCGTCGTGCTCATGGGCTCGCCGTCCGAGGAGCCGGGCCTCGCGGTCCTCGGCACCAGCCTCGGCGGCTTCCTCGCCGCGTGGTCGGCGTACGTCCTCCCGCTCGGCGACCCGGGAGACGATCCCGCCGTCGCGGACTGCCTGGCCGAGCTCGGCGCACCCGCGCCCGAGACGACTCCCGACGACGAGGAGCACGTCCTCCGCCTGCTCGCCTGGGCCTCCCCCGACCTGCCCGACCCGCGCCCGGACCCCTACGAGCGCCCCCTCTCCCCCGTCGAGCTCACCCGCCTCGCCCAGCAAGCGTAGGCGCTCCTGCGCCGAGAGCCGGATTCCCCCGCGGCGTAAGCGGGCTCTCGGCGATAGGGGATAGCGCGGGACGGGAGGCGCGTGGGCTGGCGGCGCCCCTCAGCCCGTCGGTGCCGGGTCGATGATCTGCAGGTCCTCGACCAGCTGGAGGAAGGCCCGCGCGTAGGGGCTGTAGGAGACCTCGGCGCGCACCTGCTCCCAGTCGATCTGCTCGCGCAGCGCGCGGGTGAAGGGCAGCAGCCGCCCGAAGTCGCAGTAGTGCTCCCCCAGCACCCGGAGCTTGGAGGACAGCACGTCGGTGGCGCTGAGCACCGGCATCCGCACGGCCAGCACCTCGAGGACGTCGGCCCGCTCGAAGAGCTCGTCGTGCACCGGCTCCCCGGACATCCGGTAGAGCACGTCGACGAGCTGGCCCTTGTGGTACGCCTTGAACAGCCAGTTCTCTGCCGGCTCGTGGACGTCGAGGCCGGCCGCGCCGATCGCGGCCCGCGCCTGGTCGATGTGCTCCTCCTTGATGACGAAGTCGGCGTCGTGCTCCGGCTCCGGCGCGCCGCGCACCCAGGCGGCGTAGCTGCCGCACAGCGCGAAGGGGATCTCGGCCTCCGTCAGGGCGACGGCCGCCATGCGCAGGGCGTCGTGCAGCGCCTCTCGTTCCTCGTCTGCCATGGCAAGGGTCTACACGAGGGTGTGCGCTCCTGCACCGTGAGAACCACAATCGAGGTCATGCGCCTGGCTACCTTCAACATCCTGCACGGACGCTCCCTCGTCGACGACGCGGTGGACCTCGACCGGTACGCCCGCGCGGTCCGCGCCCTGGACGCCGACGTCCTCGCCCTCCAGGAGGTGGACCGCGACCAGCCCCGCTCCCACGGCGCCGACCTCACGACCATCGCCGCCGAGGCGATGGGCGCCGTCGACCACCGCTTCGCCGCCACCCTCGCGGGCCTGCCGACGACGTGGTCGGCGGCCACCGGCGACCTCCAGCCGGGCACGGCGAGCTACGGTGTCGCGCTCCTGTCGCGCTGGCCCGTCCGCTCGTGGACCGTCATCCCGCTCGAGGCCATGCAGGGACCGGTACCGGTCGTCTTCGACGGTGCGGAGGAGCCGACGATGGTGACCGACGAGCCGCGCGTCGCCGTCGTCGCCGTCGTCGAGACGCCCGAGGGGCAGATGACGGCGGTCTCCACCCACCTCACCTTCATCCCCGACTGGGCGACCGTCCAGCTCGAACGGCTCGTCGCCGCCCTCGCCGAGATGCCGCGCCCCGCGGTCCTCATGGGGGACCTCAACATGGCCGGCTCGCGCCCCACCGTCGTCACCGGCTGGCGGTCCCTGGCCGACGCCCTCACCTTCCCGGTGTCCCACCCCGACCGGCAGATCGACCACATCCTCGCCGAGGGCGCGGTCCGCGCCGCCGGGGAGGCCCGCTCCGTGGCCACCGGTCTCTCCGACCACCGGGCGCTCGTCGTCGACGTCGAGCGCGGCTGGCACGGCTGAGCGCGGGAGGGGCGGCCGCACCCCCGGCCGCCCCTCCCTCGGCTCAGCCTGCCTGACCGAACCTGCGGCGCAGGACCGGGATGGCGATCCCGACGGCGAGGAGCAGGGCGGCGACACCACCCAGCACCCCGACGGCGGCTCCCGTCTGGGCCAGTCCGCCACCGGCGCCGCCGGCCGGCACGTCCACCGGCGCCACGGCGGGCGGGTCGACGGCGGGCGGCTCGGTGGGCGCGGGCTCGACCGGCTCCGGCGTGGTCGGCTCCGGCTCAGGCTCGGTGGGAGCGGGCTCGGTCGGCTCCGGCTCCGTCGGCTCCGGCTCGGTCGGCTCGGGCGCCGCGATCTCCGGCGTGCTCGCCGGGGCGGTGCGGTGGCCGGTCGCCTGCTCGTAGTCGTAGGCCATGGCGAGCAGCTCGGGCTCGCTGAAGGGCAGGCCCATGAGCTCGAGCCCCACGGGCAGCCCGGCGTCGGTGAAGCCGGCGGGCACGGTGAGCGAGGGGAAGCCGGTCTGCGCCGAGGAGGCGCAGTTCGAGCCGGGCTGGGACTCCCCGACCGGCTGCGCGACCTGCCGGATCGTGGGGTAGGCGAGGGCGTCGAGCCCGGCCTCCTCGAAGGTCTCGACGAGGATCTCCCGCGCGCGGTCCTGCTTGTCCAGCCGCTCGAGGTACTCCGGGGTGGGCATCTCGGGTGCGGCGTCGTAGCGCGTGATGCTCGTGAGCACCGACGGCGTCACGTCACCGCTCGCCACGACGTCGGAGAGCGTCAGCTCGTCCGCCGGCGCCGTCAGCGCCGCCAGGCCCTCGGGCCACTCGGCGCCGTCCTGGGCGAGGTAGGTGTTGAGGTCGCGCTTGAACTCGTCCCCGATGACGCCGGACTGGGCGATCGCGTCGACGTACTCCTGCGGCATCTCGACCTCGACGACGGTCGCCCCCTGCTCCTCCAGGTCCGCGGTCGCCGCCACCACGAGGGCGCTCGTGGGCTCCTCGGCCGGCGTGACCCCGAGGTACTGGGGGTTGACGAGAAGGCCGATGGTGCGGCCCTCGAGCGCGCCGTCGTCGAGCACGTCGCGGTAGGACTCGGGGACCAGGCCCTCCGCACGCGCGGTCACCGGGTCCTTGGGGTCGTAGCCGACGGTGGCGTCGAGGAAGATCGCCACGTCCTCGACCGTCTTGGCGATCGGACCACCGACGTCCTGGGTGTCGGACATCGGGGCGATCCCGTCGCGGCTCAGCAGGCCCATCGTCGGGCGCAGCCCCACGAGGTTGTTCTGCGCCGCCGGGATGCGGATGGAGCCGCACGTGTCGGACCCGAGCCCCGCCGTCGCGAAGCTGGCCGCCACGCTCGCCCCGGTGCCACCGCTGCTGCCGCCCGGGTTGCGGGTCTGGTCGTAGGGGTTGCGGGTCTGCCCGCCGAGGGAGCTGATGCTCGTGATGCCGGCGGCGAACTCGTGGAGGTTGGTCTTGGCGATGACGATCGCGCCGGCGGCACGGAGCCGCTCCACCTGCGTCGCGTCGTCGGGCGCCTGGAAGTCCGCGAGCGCCACCGAGCCGTTGGACGTGGGCATGTCCCCGGTGTCGTAGTTGTCCTTGACGACGATCGGCACCCCGTGGAGCGGCCCGCGGACCGTACCCGCGGCGCGCTCCGCGTCGAGGGCCGCCGCCTCCGCCAGCGCGTTCTCGTTGAGGGTGATGACCGAGGAGAGCCCGGGCTGGTCGTCGTAGGCGTCGTCGTACATCGAGATGCGCTCGAGGTAGCGCTCGACGAGGGCGACGGACGTCGTCGCCCCCGAGTCGAGCAGCGCGGCGGCGTCGGCCACCCCGAGCTCGACGACGGCGGGGTGGGGGTCGGGTGCGGGGACGACGCCGAAGGCCGCCGGCGCGGCGGCGCTCAGGCAGGCGACGCTCGCGGTCGCGGCCAGAACGCCGACGCGCCGTCGGGCGCGTCCTGGTCTCGTGTCGGGTGTGCGCATGGTGCTCCTCGTCTCGCGGGACGCGCATGGGGCGCGAGGGCCACCGGGGCCCTGTCCCGCACGCTAGGAGCGGCGTGTTTCGCGGCAGTTGCGCCCGCGTTTCGTCGGGTGACGACCCGCGCTCAGCCGTCCTCGCGCAGCGCGCGGCGCCGGTTCTCCATGGCGACGAGCTCACCGAAGAGCGCCACCGCCTCCTCGCTGTCCGGGGGGGTGCGCTGCAGGCGGCCCTTGAGGTCGGCGATCTGCCGGGTCAGCCCCATCTGGATGAGGGACGTGAGGACACCGCGGGCGTAGTTGCCCAGCGCCTCGGGCCGGTCCTCGGGCAGGGGCGCGACGGCGAGCTCGGTGATGACGCCGGCGACGGGCCCGACGGAGTTCTCCCGCAGCGTCTCGGTCCACCAGCTGGCGGCGTGACGCTCACCGTCGGCGCGGCCCCGCTCCTGGCTCGCCCGGTCGAGCTCGGCCCCGTACGCCCGGGTGCCGCCGGCCGCGCGAATCGCGTCGTGGACGCCGCGGTAGGCCGGGACGGTGAAGGTGTCCGGCGGCAGGTCGTCGAAGCCGGCGCCGAGCGCCAGGTGGGGCAGCTGGAGGACGACCTCCAGCACCTGCCGCTCGAGGCGTGCCACCGGGTCCTCGCGGCCCGGACGGTTCGCCTGACGGGCGGAGGAGGACTCGGCCGGGTGCCGTCCGCCGTCGTTCCCGCGTGAGGAGCCGCCGTAGCGGCCGCTCTGCTCGCCGCGCCCACGCTGCGGGGCCTCGGTGGCGCCCCCGCCGCTGCGCTCGGCCTGGCCGACGGCGCGACGCACCGCGACCTCGTCCATCCCGAGCCAGCCGGCCAGCTCGCGGGCGTACTCCGCGCGCAGGGCGCGGTCGCGGATGCCGGCGACGACGGGCGCGGCGGACCGCAGCCCGGCCACGCGGCCCTCGGCGGTGTTGAGGTCCACGCGCCGCAGCGCCGAGCGGATCGCGAAGGCGAACAGCGGCTCACGGCTGTCGACGAGGCCCCGGACGGCCGCCTCCCCCCGCTGCTGGCGCAGGTCGCACGGGTCCATGCCGCTGGGCTCGACGGCGACGAAGGTCTGCGAGGCGAACTTCTGGTCCTCCCCGAACGCCCGCAGCGCCGCCTTCTGGCCGGCCTCGTCGCCGTCGAAGGTGAAGATGACCTCCCCGCCGCGCGTGGCGCCGGAGGACAGCATGACGCCGGACGCGGCGTCGCCGCTGTCCCCGAGCAGCCGGCGCACGATGCGCACGTGGTCGGCACCGAAGGCGGTGCCGCACGTCGCGATCGCCGTCCCCACGCCCGAGAGGTGGGCGGCCATGACGTCGGTGTAGCCCTCGACGACGACGACCCGCTTGTCCTTGGCGATCGCCCGCTTGGCGAGGTCGATGCCGTACAGGACGGAGGACTTCTTGTAGATCGGCGTCTCGGGGGTGTTGAGGTACTTGGGTCCCTGGTCGTCGTCGGACAGGCGACGCGCTCCGAAGCCGATCGTGTCCCCGGTGACGTCGCGGATCGGCCACACGAGCCGGCCGCGGAAGCGGTCGTAGACGCCGCGGTTGCCCTGGCTGACGAGCCCGGAGGCGATGAGCTCGGGCTCGGTGAAGCCGCGGCCGCGCAGGTGGCGCAGCAGGCCGTCCCAGCCCTGGGGGGCGAAGCCGACCCCGAAGGTGGCGGCCGCCTGCTCGTCGAAGCTGCGCTCGGCGAGGAAGCGGCGCCCGATCTGCGCCTGCGGGGTGAGGAGCTGCTCGCGGAAGAACTCCTCGGCCACCCGGTGGGCGTCGATGAGGCGCTGGCGGCGGCCGTGGTCACCGCCCGGGCGGGCGGGCCCGCCGTCCTCGTAGCGCAGCTGGATCCCGGTGCGGCTGGCCAGGTGCTCCACGGCCTCGGCGAAGGTGAGGCTGTCGATCTTCTGGACGAAGGAGATGACGTCCCCGCCCTCGTCGCAGCCGAAGCAGTGCCACAGGCCGAGCTGGGGACGGACGTGGAAGCTCGGCGTGCGCTCGTCGTGGAAGGGGCACAGGCCCTTCATCGAGCCGACGCCCGCCTGGCGGAGCGTCACGTGCGCGCCCACGACCTCCTCGATGCGGGCACGCTCGCGGACGGTCGCGATGTCCTCCCGCTTGATCAGCCCTGCCACGCCCCGAGTGTAGGTCGTCCGCGCCGGCCCCCGAGCGGCCTCCACACGCCCCAAGGTCGACACCTGTTCCACCGTGCGCCACGTCACTCCCGGTATACCGTGGTGGCAAGCCGTCACGAGCGCTCCGCTCTCCCCCAGGCGCGGCCCAGCGTTCCCTGGGGCGGCGGCCGTCTCCGAGTGGGGACCTGGGTCGAGACCAGCCCGAGCGCCCAGGAGGACCCGATGTCGACTTCGCCCCCTCGCGCGCGCCCGCGCCGCCGCCCGTCCACCGGCGCGGCGACGCCATGGACATGAGGCTGGATGAGGAGCTGGGACCGGTGATGGCTCGTGCCTCCGGCCTCCTCCTGTCCGGCCGTGTGGTGGACGCGGTGCTGCCGCTGCTGACGGCGACGGCGCTGCACGTGGTGCCGGCGGCCGTCGGCTCCGGCATCACCCTGCTGGGTGCCGACGGCTCCGTGACCACGACGGCGGGCACCGACCCCCTCGTGGAGAGGGCCGACGCGCTGCAGTACGAGCTCGACGAAGGGCCCTGCCTCGACGCGTGGCACCAGCGTCGCTACATCGTGGCGGACGACCTCACCGCGGAGGAGCGGTGGCCCCGGTGGGCGCCGCTGGCCGCCGAGCTCGGCCTGCGCTCCGTGGCGAGCGCCGGGCTCGTCGCCGGGGAGGCCTCCGTGGGGGCGATCAAGCTGTACTCGACGGAGCCGGCGGCCTTCGACGAGGCCGACCGGTCCGCACTGGTCCTCTTCGCCGCGCAGGCGGCGCTCCTCGTCAACGGCGCCCGCACCTCCGAGCGTGCCGGACACCTGAGGGAGGACGTGCAGGCCGCGCTCCGGGAGCGGGACACCGTCACCCGGGCGACCGGGCTCATCATGGGGCGCGAGAAGGTGCCCGAGGACCGGGCGTTCAGCTACCTCATGAGCCGCGCGCAGAGTGAGGGCACGCCTCTCCACGAGGCCGCCGCCCGGCTGCTGCGCTCCGCGAGCACGGGGACCTAGGCCCGTGGCCGCCCTCACCCCGGGCCGTCAGCGCCAGCTGTGCCGGCACGCCCAGGTGAGCGCCCGGCTGAGCACGGACGAGCTGTGGAGGCGGTACTTCGCCGTCGGCGGGACCGCGGGTCCCCTCGAGCTGGACGCCTACCTCAACGGCGCCCTCGACCTCCCCGCCGAGCAGCGCGACCGGGTGGCGCTGGCCATCAACGAGCACATCGACGCGCTCGCCGGGAAGGTGCGCGCGCCGTACTCCCGCCCGCTGCGCTCGGCCGGGGACCAGGACGCCGCCCTCGCCGCCCTGCGGGCACTCCTGCGCGGCACCCACCTCGCGCCACCGGACCTGCTCCCGGCAGCACTCGACGCCGCGGCCGCACACCTGGGGTTCACGACGGTGATGTACCTCGCCGACTACGCCAACGAGCTCCTCGTCCCCTTCCCGGGCCGGCACGGCGCCGACCGGACACCCATGAGGATCGACACCACCCTCCCGGGTCGGGCCTACCGGTACGTCAGGGCGCAGCCCACCGTGAGCCACGGGCAGGCCCGCATCTGGATGCCCATCCTCGACGGCGTCGAGCGCATCGGCGTGCTCGACGTCATGGTCGAGGACTCCCTGGACCTGCACGACCCCGTCCTGCACCGCCAGATGTGGATGGTGTCGCACTACCTCGGCCACCTGGTCACGGCGCTGGAGGTGCTCGGCGACACCATCGACGCCGTCCGGCGCACCCACCCGCGCAGCATCGAGGCGGAGCTCGTGTGGAGCCTGCTCCCGCCGCTCACCGCCGGCACCGACAAGGTCCTCCTCAGCGGCCGGCTCGAGCCTGCTCACGCCGTCGGCGGCGACGTCTTCGACTACTCGCTGTCCCCCACCCACGCCCAGTTCGCCGTCGTCGACGCCACCGGGCACGACCTCCGCGCCGGGATGGCCGCCGCAGTGGGCCTGGCGGCCTACCGCAACGCCCGCCGCCAGGGCCACGGCCTGTTCGCGCAGGCGGAGGCCGTGCACCGCACGCTGGCGGAGCACTTCGGCGGGCAGTACGTGTTCGCCACCGGGGTGTTCGGCGACCTGGACCTGGACACCGGGCGTCTGCGCTACTTCGTCCCAGGGCACCCCGCCCCCCTGCTCCTGCGCCGCGGCAAGGTCGTCAAGGCGCTCGACGAGGGCCGTCGCGCGCTCCTCGGGCTCGACGTCTCGAGCGCCGCCCTGGGCGAGGAGCGGCTCGAGGCCGGCGACATCGTCGTCATCTACACCGACGGCATCCCCGAGGCCCGCGACTCCGAGCGCCAGTTCTACGGGACCAGACGGCTCATCGACACGATCGAGCGGGCGGCCGCCGACGGCAAGCCGCTCCCGGAGATCTCCCGCTCGGTCCTCCAGTCCCTCCTGCGGCACCAGCGGGGCGTCCTGCAGGACGACGCGACGCTCGTCCTCGTCCAGTGGACGACCGAGGGCCAGGCGGACCTGGACCCGACGCTGCTGCGGACGTGACGACCGCGGCACCAGGGCCTCACCGCTCGGCGGGCTACCGGCAGAGCCGCTGGTGCCAGGCCTGGGCGCTGGTGTCGGTGAGGGAGGCGACCTGGTCGACGACGACGCGCAGCCGGGCGCCGTCGTCGCCTGCCTCCTCCCAGTCCGCGACGAAGGTCGTCTCGAGCTCGGCCGGCCCGGCCGCGAGGAGCGCCTCGGTGAGCTGGGTGAGCATCGTCCGCTGCCGCTGGTAGACCGGCTCGCTCTCCCGCGGCGCCATGACGTAGTGCGCGGTGACGCCCTTGAGGACGACGATCTCCGCGAGCGTGTCGTCCGGGACGACGAGGTCCGCGCCGTAGCGCGTGAGCGGGCCGTCGCCGAAGCGCTCGCGGGTGGCGTCGTGGGCGGCGTTGCAGAAGCGGCCGATGAGCTGGCTCGTCATGTCCTTGAGCGCCGCGCGGTCGCGCCGGCTCTCGCTCCACGTCCCCAGCCACACCGGCAGCGCGACGAGCCGCTCGAGGGCCGCGCCGAGCAGGTCGTCGGACACGGCCGGGTTGTACCACTGGCGGGTCTGGGCGACGACGGCGGCCTGCTGGTCCGCCCGGCGCAGCACCGCGAGGTCGATGCGCCCCCCGACGACGGCGTCCTCGACGTCGTGCACCGAGTAGGAGATGTCGTCGGCCAGGTCCATGACCTGGCCCTCGATGGACAGCCGCCGGTCCGGGGCGCCCTGCCGCATCCAGGTGAAGACGGGCAGGTCGTCGGCGTAGACGCCGAACTTGCGCGAGGGGCGCCCGCCCGGCTTCTTCGGGGCCTCCTCCACCGGCCACGGGTACTTCGTGGCGGCGTCGAGGCTGGCGCGGGTGAGGTTGAGCCCCACGGGCGTGCCGTCGGCGGTGAAGGCCTTGGGCTCGAGGCGGGTGAGCAGCCGCAGCGTCTGCGCGTTGCCCTCGAAGCCGCCGATGTCCGCGGCCGCGTCGTCCAGCGCCCGCTCGCCGTTGTGCCCGAAGGGCGGATGGCCGAGGTCGTGGGCCAGGCACGCGGTGTCGACGACGTCGGGGTCGCAGCCCAGCGTCTTGCCGAGCTCGCGGCCCACCTGCGCCACCTCGAGGGAGTGGGTGAGCCGGGTGCGGACGAAGTCGTCGCTCGAGGGCCCCAGCACCTGCGTCTTCGCGCCCAGGCGCCGCAGCGCCGAGGAGTGGACCACGCGGGCGCGGTCCCGCTCGAAGGCGGTGCGGTTGGGGTTCTTCGGCTCCTCCTGCCACCAGCGCTCGCGGTCGGCATCGCCGTACGGGGCGTACAAGTCCTCCACGAGCCCGAGCCTATGGCGGATCGGCGGCAACGCCGTGTTCATCCGCCCGGTGTCGGCCCCCCGGACTAGCGTGGGGCCATGGCACTGACCCGTGAGGACCGTGAGCAGTTCCTGGCCGAGCCGCACATCGGCGCGCTGTCCGTGACGGCCGAGCCGGGCCGGGCGCCGCTCGTCGTGCCGATCTGGTACCAGTACACGCCCGGCGGGCGGCTGTGGGTGCTCACCGGCGGGCAGTCGCGCAAGGCCCGCCTCATCGAGGACGCCGGCCGCTTCAGCCTCATGGCCGAGCGCGTCACCCCCACCGTCCGCTACGTCTCCGTCGAGGGGCCGGTGACCGGCGTGCTGCCGCAGACCGACGAGCACCTCGTCGAGATGACCTCCCGCTACCTGTCCGGGGAGGCCGCCGAGGGCTACCTCGCGATGGCTCGCCGCGAGCTGGGCGGCCACGTCGTCATCGAGATGCAGCCCGAGCGCTGGCTCAGCGCGGACCTCGGGTAGCGCCGTGGTCCCCTCCCCCTGGGCGCACGAGCCCGTCCTCACCGGCAGCCTCACCACCCTGCGCCCCTACCTCGACGAGGACCTGCCGCACATCCTCGAGGCGCTCGCCGACCCCGAGCTGCTGCGCCTCACCGGCAGCGTCCACAGCGACGAGGAGGCCCGCGCCGCCGCGCACGACGCCGCGCAGCTGCACGGCTGGTACTCCGGCCTCGCGGCCCGCGAGGACCGCCTCGACCTCATGGTCGTCGACAGGGACACCGGCACCTGGGTGGGCGAGGTGGTGCTCAACGACTGGGACCCCGGCAACGAGTCGTGCAACTTCCGGATCCTTCTCGGCCCGCGCGGCCGCGACCGCGGCCTGGGCAGCGAGGCCACCCGCCTCCTCCTCGACCACGCCTTCACCCACCTCCCCCTCCACCGCATCGCCCTCGGCGTGTACGCCTTCAACCCGCGCGCCCAGCGCGTGTACGAGAAGGCGGGCTTCGTCGTCGAGGGGCGGGAGCGGGAGGCACTGCGCTACGACGGCGCACGCGTCGACCAGCTCCTCATGTCGGTCCTGCGGCCCGAGTGGGCCGCCCGTCAGCGCGTCCCGGCCCCGCCGTTGGTGCCACAATGACGCCATGACCGACCCCGCACCCAGCGCGCCAACGACGGCCGCGACGACGGGGACGGTGACCACCCGCCTGGTCCACCGCGCCGCCGTCGGCTCACCGGAGTGGTGGCGCTCCGCCGTCGTCTACGTCAACGAGCCGCCCCTGGTGAGCGGCACGACCACCCTCGCGGAGGTCGCCGAGCGCGTCGAGCAGATCCGCGCGGTGTCCCGTCTCGGCGTCCAGGCCGTGCGCATCGGCTGCCCTCCCCTGCCGGGCGAGGCGCCGGACGAGACCATCGACGCCGTCGTCGGCCTCCTCACCCGCGCCCACCGCACGGGCCTGCGCGTGGTCCTGCGCATCGACCCGCTCGACCCGCGTGAGGAGGCGTGCGCCCGCTACTGGCTCAGCCGCGGCGCGGACGGCCTCGACCTCGGCCCGGTCACCGAGTCCGAGCCGGTCTCCCACGCGCGCTACCGCGAGCTGCACGCCGTGCTCGCCGAGCACGCCCGCAACGAGGACCCGATCCTGTCCACCCGGCTCAGCCCCGCCACCCAGTCCCGGGTGGCGGACATGCTCCACGAGGACTGGCTGCACCACCTCGTCGACGCCGACCTCCTCGACGTCGGCGACCCCGCGCAGGTCGTGGAGTCGGTGACGGAGAGCCTGCGCATCCGTGACGCGCTCGGCAGCGCCGGCGCCTGGCTGGTCCCCGACGTCCTCGAGGCCGGCTCCCCCGAGCTCGCGCTGGCGACGGCACTGGTCGTCCTCGCGATGCCCGGCGCGGTCTACCTGCGTCAGGGCATCGAGCTCGGCATGCCCGTGAAGACCACCCAGCACGCCGAGCCGGAGCGCCTCGCGCTGGCCGCCCGGCTCAAGGAGGAGCAGCGCGGGCAGACGGGCTCGTGCTTCGAGACCATCCGCGCCGCCCTGCGCCTGCGCGGGGACCACCGGCTGGGCCTCGCGCCGCTCGCCTGGGTCGACGAGCTCGACGGTCCCGTGCCGGACACCGTGCTCGCCTTCCTCAGCGGGGAGATGCTCGTCGTCGCGAACGTCGGCGACGACGACGTGCCCCTGGCCCCCGAGCGCGAGGTGCTGCTGTCCTCCGCGCCGCTGGCCACCGGCGAGGGCGGTCGCCTCATGCTGCCGCCGCGCACCGCGGTGTGGCAGTGGCTGGAGCCGCAGCCCCGGGAGAAGGACCCCCGCGTCCGCCGCTGAGGTCGCTCAGCCCTTGACGGACCCGGCCGTGAGGCCGGAGACGATGTAGCGCTGAAGGAAGAGGAAGATGAGCACGATCGGGATCGCGCCGATCGTCGCACCGGCCGCGAAGAGGCCCCAGTTCGCCGAGAGCTGGTCCGAGACCCACCCGTAGAGCCCCACCGCCAGCGTCCACTTCGACTCCGACTGCAGGACGAGCTTGGCCAGGAGGAAGTCGGAGAAGCTCGAGATGAAGGACAGCAGGGCGACGACGGCGAGGATCGGCGCGACGAGGCGCAGGATGATCGTCCAGTAGGTCTGCGCGTGGGTGGCGCCGTCGATCTTCGCGGCCTCGTCCAGCTCCCGTGGCACGGTGTTGAAGAACCCGTACATGAGGAAGGTGTTCACGCCCAGCGCCCCGCCGAGGTACACCATGATGAGCGCGACCCGGGAGTTGAGCCCGAGCACCGGGGTGACCTCGCCCAGGACGAGCAGCAGCAGGAAGATCGCGACGAAGGCGAGCAGCTGCGGGAACATCTGGATGATGAGGAGGGCGATGAGCCCGCCGCGGCGCCCGCGGAACCGGAAGCGGGAGAAGGCGTACGCGGCCGCCGCACCCATGAGGACCGTGCCGACCGCCGTCGTCGACGCGATGACGAGGGTGTTGGCGAGCCACGTCCAGAAGTAGGTGTCGCCGAGCTTGCCGTAGTTGGCCGCGCTCACGTCGGCGAAGAGCGCGTTCGAGCCGGTGAGGGTGCCGCGCTCGGCGAGCGAGGCCGAGATGATGTAGACGATGGGCCACACGGCGTAGACGATCGCGACGACGGCGACGACGTAGCGCCAGCCGACCTCGCTCCACCAGCGGCGGCGGCTGAGGCGGTGCTGCGGGGCGGCGGTGCGCCCGGTGGGGACGGTGGTGGTGGCCATGTCAGCTGATGTCCTCCAGCGCCTGGGTCTTGCGGAAGGTGATCGCCGAGATCGTCGCGACGATGAGGAAGATGACGAGGGACAGCGCGGAGGCGAGGCCGTAGTTGGTCGCCGCCCGGCCGTCGAGCCCGGAGATCGAGTAGACCATCGTGATGAGGATGTCGGTCGCGCCCACGGGCACCGAGGTGTCCTGGAAGCGTGGTCCGCCCTCGGTGAGCATCTCGATGCCGTTGAAGTTGTTGAAGTTGAAGGCGAAGGACGAGATGAGGAGCGGGGCGACGGCGATGAACAGGAGCGGCAGGGTGAGCGAGCGGAAGATCCGCAGCCGCCCGGCGCCGTCGATGCGGGCCGCCTCCATGACGTCGCTGGGGATCGACTGCAGCGCACCGGTCGTGATGAGGAACATGTAGGGGAAGCCCACCCACAGCTGGACGCCGAGGACGACGGCGCGGGCGAGCCACTCGTTGGTCAGCCACGGCACCTCCGCCCCGCCGAGCAGCACCTGGTTGACGAACCCGAAGTCCGTGTTGAGCATGCCGCGCCACAGCAGGTAGGACATGAGCGCGGGGAAGGCGTAGGGCAGGATGAGCAGCGCCCGCATCACCTTGCGCCCCCGGACCCGCTCGTCGTTGAGGACGAGCGCGAAGAACAGGCCGAGGAAGAAGGTGAGGCCGACGGTGAGGATCGCGAAGGCGAAGGTCCACACGAGCACCTGGAGGAAGGGCTCCGCGTACCGGGAGTCGCCGAAGGCCGTGGTGAAGTTGTCCAGGCCCACGGGCACGCGCCAGCCGACGTTGAGGGTGGAGCCGTCCTCCGCCTCGAACTGCCCGGTGTCGTTGGGGCGGTAGACGACGCCGGTCTCGAGGTTGGTCATCGTGTCCGCCGCCTCGTCGTACTCGAGGACCGAGCGGTAGACGAAGCCGTTGCGCCCGTCCTGGGTACGGATCGAGCCCTGCTCGGCGTCGTCGGACACCGGGACGCGCAGCTCGACGACCTCGTTCTGCCGGGTGATGACCGTCTGCCGGTCGACGAGCTCCCAGCCGGGGACCTCGGTGACCGCCCCGTCGGTGACGACGGCGCCGTCGACGTCCGCGAGCGGCTCCTCGGCGGTGCCGGCCCGGACGGTGCCGTCGTCGACGACGGCGAAGCCCAGCTCCCCGTCGCGCTCGACGACGGCGAGCGGGTAGGAGCTGGAGCCCTCCACCCGCTGCTCGTTCTGGATGAGCAGCGCCTCGATCGCGTCGCCCTTGGAGGAGTTGTGGCCCTGCCCGTAGTTCGTGAACGCGACGTAGCCGGTGTAGGCGACGGTGAAGACCTGGAAGACGAGGAGGAAGGCCAGCCCCGGGAGGATGTACTTCATCGGCAGCGAGCGGCGCGAGAAGTACACGTAGTCGGCGGCGACGAGGAGCGCGACCATGGCCGCGAGCACGCCCCACGACTCCGCCACCCACGCCTGGATGACGATGAAGACGCCGAGGGCGTTGACGAGCGCCATGAGCGCGACCTTGACGAAGAAGCCCGGCGTGTACGTCCGCGAGTGCGGCGTGCGCCGGACGTGGAGCGTCTCGGGCTCCGAGTCCGCCGTCGAGAGCTGAGGGGCCTGGGGCTGGGACATCGCGTGCCTTCCGGGGCGAAGAGGCGAGGGGGTGGGGGCACGTGCGCCGCACGCCCGTCACCGGGCGTGCCGCGCGCGTGCGTCAGCCGCCGATCGCGGCCTGGATGTCCGAGACCATCTTCTCCCAGCCCTCGACCGGGTCGAGCTGGCCGGAGATGATCTGCCCCTCGGTGACGCCCCAGAAGTTCCACACCTCGCCCATCTCGGGGATGGAGGGCATGGGCACGGCGTCGGCGCCGACCTCGCGGAAGCCGGCCGCGACCGGGTCCTCCGAGACGGTGTCGGCGGCGGCGGTGAGCGCCGGCGTGCGGTCACCGGCCTCGTACAGCGCGATCTGCGCCTCCTCGGTGGCCATGTAGTTGACGAGGAAGTCCGTGGCGAGCAGGGCGTTGTCGCTCTGCGCGCTCACGTAGAAGCCCTGGACACCGGTGAAGGGCTGCGCGGGCTCCCCACCGGCGGACGGGATCGGGTCGACGGCGACGTCGAGGCCCTCGAAGGAGGCGAGCATCCACGGGCCGCCGAGGAGGTAGGCCGCCTCGCCGTTCGCGAAGGCCTCCACGACGATGTCGTACTCCCACGAGGTGTTGAGCGTGCCGGCCTCGCCCTGCTCGGCGAGCCACTGGGCGAAGGCGTTGCCGTTCTCGCCGCCCAGGGCGAGCTCGGCCGTGTAGCTGCCGTCCGCGTTCGTCTCGAAGACCGGCGCCCCGAAGGACGTCTGGAACGGGTACATCGTGTACGGGTCGCCGACCTCGGTGATCTGGACGAGGAAGGGGTACTCCGCGCCGGACTCCTCGCCCATGGCGATCATCTCGTCGAAGGTCGCGGGGGTCTCGTCCACGAGCGCGGTGTTGCGGTAGATGGCGATGTTCTCGATCGCGTAGGGCAGGCCGTAGACCTGGCCCTCGTAGGTGAAGGCCTCGACGGCGACGCCCTCGAACTCGCCGGCCTTGTCGCCGAGCTCGACGGGGGCGACGACACCATTGGCGGTGAGCTCGCCGAGCCAGTCGTGGGCGCCGACGGTGATGTCCGGGCCCTCGCCGGTGGGGACCTGGGCGAGGAAGTCGGGGCGGATGTCGTCGAAGTTCTTCTGGACGAGCTCGACGGTGGTGCCGGTCTCGGCCTCGAAGGCCTCGGCCGCGGCGGCGACGGCCGCCTCGCGGGTGTCGTCGACCCAGATGGTGAGGGCGCCGCCCTCAGCGGCGGTGGGCTCCTCGGAGTCCTGCGAGGCCTCGGGGGTGGTCTCCTCCGGCTCCTCCGACTCGCTGCCACAAGCGGCGAGTCCGAGCGTCAGTGCGACGGCTGCGGTGATCACGATGCTACGGCGCATCCGGTATCTCTCCTCTGTCGGGGCCGAGGCGACGCCGGCGTCAGAGCCGCGTCGCTGTGCCGTTTCGGCGCAGCGTAAGCCGCTCCGGCAACGGAGTGCAACACGTTGCAGTAACTTTCATGCAACGATTGCACCCGCACATCGGACAGACAGGACAGCAGGGAGGAGTCTGCGATGCAGGGACGCACCAGACTGACAGACGTCGCCGACCAGGCCGGGGTCAGCACCGCCACCGTGTCCCGGGTCCTCAACGGCAAGCCGGAGGTCGCGGCGGAGACCCGCAAGGCCGTCCTCGCCGCCCTCGACATGCTGGGCTACGAGCGGCCCGAGCGGCTGCGCTCACGGTCGGCGGGGCTCATCGGGCTCGTCGTGCCCGAGCTGACCAACCCGGTCTTCCCCGCCTTCGCGCAGTCCATCGAGTCGGTGCTCTCGACGCTCGGCTACACGCCGCTGCTGTGCACCCAGTCCCCCGGCGGGACGACCGAGGACCAGTACGTGGAGATGCTCCTCGACCACGGCGTCGACGGCATCGTCTTCGTCTCGGGCCTCCACGCCGACACCGAGGCGGACGTCGACCGCTACGAGCGGCTGCGGTCCAAGGGCGTGCCCTTCGTCCTCGTCAACGGCTACACCGGTGAGCTCGACGCCGCCGCCTTCTCCACCGACGACTCCGGGAGCATGGAGCTGGCCGTGCGCCACCTCGTCTCCCAGGGGCACACCCGCCTGGGCCTGGCCATCGGACCGGACCGCTTCGTCCCCGCCCAGCGCAAGCGCGCGGGCTTCGAGCGCGCGGTCGCCGCCCTGCTCCCCGACGGCGCCGGGTACGTCGTGCCCACCCTCTTCACCTTCGAGGGGGGCCAGGCCGCCGCCGGCATCCTCCTCGACCAGGGCTGCACCGCGATCATCTGCGGCTCGGACCTCATGGCGCTCGGCGCCGTCCGCGCCGCGCGCAGCCGCGGGCTCTCGGTGCCCGAGGACGTCTCCGTCGTCGGCTTCGACGACTCCCCGCTCATGGCCTTCACCGACCCGCCGCTGACGACGCTGCGTCAGCCGGTGGACGCGATGAGCCACGCGGCCGTCACGTCCCTCGTCGCCGAGATCAGCGGCTCACGCGCCCCGCGCAGCGAGCTCCTCTTCGTCGCCGAGCTCATCGTCCGGGGCTCCACGGCGGCGGCGCCCCGCTCCTGACGGCCCGGCCGGCCCGCTGCCCCTGCACGGATCCTGCGCACAGGTTCCGCACCGGAATCTCCGAGCGACACCCGTCCCGGCGTGTCGCCGGCGTGTCGCGCACCTGTGCGCAGATCAGCGACGGCTGCTGCACGTAGGCGAGCCGAAGGGGAGGCTCACCACCGCCGCAACGAGCGCGCCGCGGGGAGGAGCCGCCCGACCCCTCCCCGCGGCGCTGGTCTCACTCCCCGGCGACCGCCCAGGTCCGGCGGCGGTGCAGCGCGTAGAGCGTGCCGCCCGCGAGGACCGCGAGCGCCGCGGCGGTCAGCGCGGCCTGGACCGGCGCACCGAGGGCGGGAAGCCCACCGCCGCCGCTCCCGCCACCGCCGACGCCGGCGGCGGTGTCCGTCCCGTCCTCCGAGCCGTCCGGCTCCTCACCGGCGGGCTGCTCCCCGGCAGGCACCTCGCCCGCCGGCTCCTCACCGGCGGGCACCTCACCCGCCGGCTCCTCGCCGGCCGGCTCCTCACCCGTGCCGGGAGTCGCGGGCGGCGTCGTCGGCGCGGTGGTGGGCTCCGTCGTCGGCTCCTCCCCCGGCTCCCCGCCGGGGGTGGGGCTCACGGTGCCGGCGAGGGCGGACTGGTCGAAGCTCGGCGTGCCGAGCGTCGCGAACCACTCGCGCGCCTGCTCGATGTCCTCGGTGAAGGCGCGGCTGAGGAGGAGCAGCAGGCGGGCCTTCTGCGGCAGCAGGTCCCCGCCGGCGATGATGCCCTCACCGCCGCCGTCGACGGTGCCGCTGCCGGTGCGGCTCGTGCTGACGAACCACACGCCCTCGGCGATCGCGGCGCGGCGCGCCTGTCCCGGCGCGGAGGAGATGCCGCCGGCACCGGTGCCCGCGGTGACGATGCCGGTGACCCCGGCCTCGGTGAAGGCGGTGATCGCCTCGCCACCGGCCTGCTGGTAGTTGTAGAAGACCTCGGTGCGGGGAAGCGCGGCCGAGCCGAGCTCGTCGAGGTCGAAGGGCGTGAACCAGTCCTCGTCGACGCAGTCGAGGACGCGCGCCGGGGCCCGCTGGACGTGGACGCTCGCGCCGTCGATCCAGCCGAGGGCACCGAGCTGGCGGGTGACGAAGGTGTCGTTGCGCGTCGTGTTGCCCTTGGTGACGTCCCGGGCGGCGTGGATCTCGTCGTTCAGCATGAGAACCGTGCCGAAGCAGAAGGTCTTCTGGCTCGCGCCCAGGCGCACGGCCTGGAGCAGGTTGGCCGGGCCGTCGGCACCGATGACGCCGGCCTCCCCGGCCGTCTCCCCCGCCGCCCACGGGCGCATGGCGCCGGTGAGGATGACCGGCTTGCGGTTCTGCACCGTGAGGTCGAGCCAGTAGGCGAACTCCTCCATCGTGTCGGTGCCGGTGGTGACGACGACGGCGTCGGACTCCTCCAGCGCCTCCTCCACCGTCGCGGTGAGCTCGCGGTACTGCTCGATCGTGTAGCCGCCGGACCCGGAGTTGCCGAACTGGACGACGTCGACGTCGGCGAAGGCCCCGATCTCGGGCTCGAGCTGGGCGACCATGTCCGCCATCGGGTAGGTCCCGGCTCGGTAGCTCGTGAAGGTGTCGCGGCCCTGCGCCTTGCCGGCGATCGTGCCGCCGGTGGCGACGACCGTGACGCGTGGCAGGTCCTCCTCGGGGGCCGCGCCCGCTGCGGGCGCGAGCAGGACACCCGCCGCGAGCGCGACGGAGGTGAGGGCGGTGAGTGCACGGGCCCGTGGGTGAGTCGTGTTCATGTGGCTCCTCGCGTGTGTGGCCGGGCGGGCGCCCGGTGGGCACACGCTCCCAACGAGGTGTTTCACGACCGTTGCACCCCCGCGTCGGTCACGTTTCGACTTCGCGGACCGTTGGGCGCGGCTCGGGAGCGCGGGTAACGTACTGCGGACCCCCTCCACCCCGCCGAGAGATGGACGCGCCTGTGACCGCCAGCCCTCACCTGCCCCAGACCCTGACCGGACAGGTCGTGCACCAGCCCACCGCCGACGCCGAGTGGTGGCGCACCGCCGTCATCTACCAGGTGTACCCGCGCTCCTTCGGGGACGCCGACGGCGACGGGATCGGTGACCTGCCCGGCGTCACCGAGCGGCTGGAGCACCTCGCCCGGCTGGGTGTCGACGCGGTGTGGCTCTCCCCCTTCTACCGCTCCCCGCAGAAGGACGCCGGCTACGACGTCGCCGACTACCGCGACGTCGACCCGCTCTTCGGGACGCTCGCCGACGCCGACGCCCTCATCGCCCGCGCGCACGAGCTGGGCCTGCGCGTCGTCGTCGACCTCGTGCCCAACCACACCTCCGACCAGCACGCCTGGTTCCGCCAGGCGCTGGCCGACGGCCCCGGCTCGGCGGCCCGGGCCCGCTACATGTTCCGCGAGGGCGCCGGCGAGTACGGCGAGGAGCCGCCGAACAACTGGCAGTCGGTCTTCGGCGGCTCGGCGTGGACGCGCGTGAGCGAGCGGCCCGACGCCCCCGGCAGCAGCTGGGAGCGTGACGGCCAGTGGTACCTCCACCTGTTCGACAGCAGCCAGCCGGACCTCAACTGGGACCACCCCGAGGTCCACGAGGAGTTCTGCAGCATCCTGCGCTTCTGGCTCGACCGGGGCGTCGACGGCTTCCGGGTCGACGTCGCGCACGGCCTGGTCAAGGCGGCCGGGCTGCCGGACTGGGCCGGCCACGTCCGCATGGTCGAGGGGACCGACGTCGAGGAGGGGCTCGCCGCGGCCGAGGACGAGGTCCTCGCCCCCGACGCGAGCGACGACGTCGAGACCGGCCGCAGCCCGATGTTCGACCAGGACGGCGTCCACGAGATCTACCGCGAGTGGCGCGCCGTGCTCGACGAGTACGACGGTGACCGCATCCTCGTCGCCGAGGCCTGGGTGGAGCCGCTCGAGCGGCTCGCGCTCTACGTCCGCCCCGACGAGATGCACCAGGCCTTCAACTTCAACTTCCTCGTCACGCGGTGGAGCCCCGCCGAGCTGCGGGAGTCGATCACCGGGTCCTACGCCGCCAACGACGCCGTCGGTGCCCCGACGACGTGGGTGCTGTCGAACCACGACGTCGTCCGGCACGCCTCGCGCCTGGGTCTGGCCGAGACCGGCAAGGGCCCCAACGGGATCGGCGCCGAGGACACCCAGCCCGACGCCGAGCTCGGCCTGCGCCGCGCCCGCGCCGCCTCCCTCCTCATGCTCGGCCTCGCCGGCAGCGCCTACGTCTACCAGGGCGAGGAGCTCGGCCTGCCCGAGCACACCACCCTGGACGACTCGCTGCGCCAGGACCCGGCGTGGTGGCGCACCGGCCACGCCGAGAAGGGCCGCGACGGCTGCCGCGTGCCGCTGCCGTGGCGCTCGGACGCCCCGGGCCTGGGCTTCTCCCCCACCGGGCGCACCTGGCTGCCCCAGCCCGAGTCCTGGGCCGCGCTCGCCCCGGACGTCCAGGAGCAGCAGGAGGACTCCACGCTCAGCCTCTACCGCCGGGCCCTCGCCCTGCGCGCCGAGCACCGTCTCGGCGCCGGCGCGATGGACCTCGTGACGGCGGGCGAGGACGTCGTCGCCGTCCGCAACACCGGCGAGGAGCGCCCCGCCGTCGTCGTCATGGCCAACCTCGGGACCGAGCCGGTCGCGCTGCCCGAGGGCCACGAGGTCCTCGTCGCCAGCGGCCCGCTCGCCGGTGGCGCGCTGCCGACCGACACGACCGTCTGGCTGCGCGCCCAGGCCTGAGCCCGCGCGTCCCGCCGAGAGCCGGTCCCCCTCGCGGGGGCCGGCTCTCACCGTTCGCGTGCCCGAAAAGTCCTGTTCGGGTGTCGGTGGCCGGGCGTAGCCTCGCCCCAGCGATGAGTTCCGGGTCCGGCACAGGTCCAACCGACCAACCACGCGAAGGAGCCACCATGGGAAACGGACCAGCCATCGAGGCCGAGGGCCTCGTCAAACGCTTCAAGGAGACGACCGCCGTCGACGGCGTCGACCTCACCGTCGAGCGCGGCACCGTCTTCGGCCTGCTCGGGCCCAACGGCGCCGGCAAGACGACGATCGTGCGGATGCTCGCCACACTCCTCGTCCCGGACGCCGGCACGGCGCGCGTCCTCGGGCACGACATCCGCACCCAGGCGGACGCCGTGCGTACCGACGTCGGCCTCACCGGGCAGTACGCCTCGGTGGACGAGGACCTCACCGGCACGGAGAACCTCGTCGTGCTCGCCCGCCTGTACGGGTTCTCCGCCGCCCGGGCCAAGCAGCGGGCCGCCGAGCTGCTCGCCGCCTTCGACCTCGCGGACGCCGCGGGCAAACAGGTGAAGAACTACTCCGGCGGCATGCACCGCCGCATCGACCTCGCCGCGAGCCTCGTCATGAGCCCGCGGGTGCTCTACCTCGACGAGCCGACCACGGGCCTGGACCCGCGCAGCCGCAACCAGGTGTGGGACATCATCCGGCTGCTCGTCGCCCAGGGCACCACCGTCCTCCTCACCACCCAGTACCTCGACGAGGCGGACCAGCTCGCCGACCGGATCGCCGTCATCGACCACGGCCGGCTCATCGCCGAGGGCACCGCACCGCAGCTCAAGGCGTCCGTCGGCACGGGCACGGTGACGCTGCGGGTGGCCGAGCGCGCCGAGCGGCCGCGTGCCGCCGCCGTCCTCGACGACGTCCTCGGCACCCCCGTCACCGAGCTGCCCGACGGCCTGGGCCTCAGCGCCCGGGTGCCCGACCACGCCCCCGACTCCCCGGCCCGCGCGCTCGTCGCGCTCCACGCGGCGGGGGTCACGGTGCCGGAGTTCTCCCTCGGCCAGCCCAGCCTGGACGAGGTCTTCCTCGCCCTCACCGGCAGCCCGGCCGAGGAGCCGGCCGAGCAGACGACAGCGGAGGCCACGTCATGAGGTCCCTCGACATCGGTTCCAACACCGCCCTGCGCGAGGCCGTGGAGGTCCTGGAGCGGCCCAGCCGCGCCTCGGCCGTCAGCAGCACGCTCACCTTCGCGCACCGGGCGCTGCTCAAGATCAAGCACGTGCCCGAGCAGCTCTTCGACGTCACGCTCACCCCGATCATCTTCACCCTGATGTTCACCTACCTCTTCGGTGGTGCGATCGCCGGGGACACCCGGACCTACCTGCAGTTCCTGCTGCCGGGGATCATGGTGCAGACGGTGCTCGTCGTCAGCGTGTACACCGGCTTCACGCTCAACACCGACATCACCAAGGGCGTCTTCGACCGCTTCCGCTCGCTGCCCATCTGGCGGCCCGCGCCGATCGTCGGGGCGCTGCTCGGGGACACGGTCCGGTACACGATCGCCTCGTGCGTCACGCTCGTGCTCGGGCTGCTCCTCGGCTTCCGCCCGGAGGGCGGGCTGAGCGGCGTCCTCATGGCCGTCCTGCTCCTGCTCGTCTTCGCCTTCTCGCTCAGCTGGATCTTCACGATCCTCGGCCTCGTCATGCGCAGCCCCAACGCCGTCATGGGCGTGTCGATGCTCGTCCTCATGCCGCTGACCTTCGCGTCGAACATCTTCGTCGACCCGCGGACCATGCCCTCGGGGCTGCAGACGGTCGTCGAGCTCAACCCGGTGAG
Source organism: Oceanitalea stevensii (assembly GCF_014837105.1). Lineage (GTDB taxonomy): Bacteria > Actinomycetota > Actinomycetes > Actinomycetales > Actinomycetaceae > Oceanitalea > Oceanitalea stevensii. Next base: position 23,530 of record NZ_JACSPO010000006.1, read on the forward strand.
CCACCTCGTCACGGCGGTGCGGGGGCTCATGAGCGGCGGGGCGACGTTCTCCGACGTCGGCTGGGTGCTCATCGCCTCGGCCGCGCTCACCGCGGTCTTCGCGCCGATCACCATGCACATCTACCGCACGCGCGGCTGAGGCACTCCCACCGCTCCGTCGCCGAGAGCTGAGTTGTTCCGCGGAACAGCTCAGCTCTCGGTGGTAGGAGGGTCAGCCGCCGGAGATGGAGAGCTCGGCCTCGGTGAGGAGCCGGCGCAGCCGCTCGTCGATGTCCTGGCTCTCCAGCCAGGCCTCGGGCAGGTGCGGGACCTTCGGGGACCCGGCGCGCCCGCGCGGGCCCTCGGCGCCCTCGCCCGGGTAAGGCTGGGAGAGGTCGAGGACGGCGAGGCGCTCGTCGAGCTCGGCCAGGGTGCTCACGAGGCCGAGCTCGCGCCGGGCGTCCCCGCCGACGACGTAGCCCTTGAGGTACCAGGCCATGTGCTTGCGCAGCTCGCGCAGCGCCTTGGTCTCGGACTCGAAGTGCTCGACCATGAGCTCGGCGTGCCTGCGGATGACGGCGGCCACCTCCGTGAGCCCCGGGCGCACCCGCAGCGGGGACCCGGCGAACCCGGCGACGAGGTCGGTGAACAGCCACGGCCGCCCCTGGCAGCCGCGCCCGACGACGACGCCGTCGCAGCCGGTCTGGCGCACCATCTCCACGGCGTCCTCGGCGGACCAGATGTCCCCGTTGCCGAGCACCGGGACGCTGCGGACGGCCTCCTTGAGGCGCGCGATCGACTCCCAGCGCGCCTCGCCGGAGTAGTGCTGGGCGGCGGTGCGGGCGTGGAGCGCGACGGCGGAGACGCCGGCCTGCTCAGCGATGCGGCCGGCGTCGAGGTAGGTGAGGTGGTCGTCGTCGATGCCCATGCGCATCTTCACCGTCACCGGGACCTCGCGGTCGCGGTGACGGGAGCCCTCGCGCGCGGCGGCGACCGCGCCGGTGACGATGGCCTGGAAGAGGTCGCGCTTCCACGGCAGCGCCGCCCCGCCGCCCTTGCGGGTGACCTTGGGGACGGGGCAGCCGAAGTTGAGGTCGACGTGGTCGGCGCGGTCCTCCTCGACGAGGATCCGCACCGCGGCGGTCACGGTCGCCGGGTCGACGCCGTAGAGCTGGACGGAGCGGACCGGCTCGAGCGGGTCGGCGCTCACCATCCGCATCGTCTCCGGCGTGCGCTCGACCAGGGCCCGCGAGGTGACCATCTCGGTGACGTACAGGCCCGCCGGCGCGTACTCGCCGGGGCGGGCGGCGGCGCGCGCGTCCTCGTCGAGGGCAGCGAGGCCGGCCTCGCGGCACAGCCGTCGGAAGGGCGGGTTGGTGACGCCGGCCATCGGGGCCAGCACCACCGGGCTGCCCACCGACACCGGGCCGATCTGGAGGGAGGTCACCCGGGCATTCTCCCAGGCCGCGGCGAGGCCGTCACCGTGGGTGACCTCACGCCCGGGCGGCGGGCTCGGCGCGGGCGGTGCTCACGCGGACGAGGGCGGCGGCGATGGCCGTCGTCGCGGGGATGGCGAGGACGAGGCCGACGGAGGAGACGAGCGTGCGCACGACCTCCTCGGCGAGCTCCCCCGCCATGAGCGTGTCGAGGAAGGCGCGGTCGTAGGAGGCGGCCATGAGGAGCACGGGCAGGGCGGTGCCGACGTAGGCGAAGGCGAGGGTGTAGACGGTCGAGGCGATGTGGTCGCGCCCGATGCGCATCCCGCCCGCCCACAGCCGGCGCCGGCCCATCGTCCCGTCCGCGGCGTGCAGCTCCCACACCGCCGACGCCTGCGTGATCGTCACGTCGTTGAGGGCGCCGAGGCCGGCGATGACGATCCCGCACAGGAGGAGGTCCTGCAGCCGCAGCCCCGGGTAGGTGCCGAAGAGCATGAGGGAGGTCTCCGACGTCGTGCCGGTGAGGTTCGCGGCGCGGGTCCCCCACAGGGCCAGCCCCGTCGTCACGGCGAGGCCGATGAAGGTGCCGAGCAGCGCCGTCGTCGTCCGGATGGAGACGCCGTGGGCGAGGTAGACGGAGAAGAACATCATCGCGCTGCCCCCGACGAGCGCGACGGCGAGCGGCGGGGCGCCGGTCATGAGCGCGGGCAGGACGAACAGGACGACGACGGCGAGCGAGGCGCCCAGCCCCGCCATCGCTGCCAGTCCGCGCCACCGTGCCACGAGGAGGACGACGACGGCGTACAGGGCGGCCAGCCACCCGATCGGCGCCGACCGCTCGAAGTCCCAGAAGACGTAGGGCACCCCCGAGCCGAGCGCCGCGGGCGTGAAGAGCAGCCGGATGCGGTCACCCTCGTCGGTGCCGTTCTCGAGGATCTCCGGCGGGACCTGGACCGGGATGACCTGGCCCTCGCCCTGCCCGGTGAGCAGCTCGGCGCGGACCTCCGCGCCCGGCGTGCCGGTCACCTCGACGACCGTCGCCGTCTCGATCGACATCCCCTCGGCGACGAGCGGCTGGGAGCCGACCGGCGTCTCCCCGGTGGGCCACATCCACACGAGCCCGACGAGGGTCGCGAGGAGCAGCGGGACGACGATCGCGGCGAGCACGACCCGGGCGCGGCGGGCCTGGTCGGGCGGCAGCTGCGCGGGCGTCTGGTCGAGGACGTGGGTGTGGGTCATCGGGGCGAACCTAACCCGGCCGGTGGCGCCGCCGGCCGCACGACACCCCGCCGGCGCCCTCCGCCAGACGCACTGTGCGCCCGTCGATGCCACTGTGCGCCCGGTAGACGGGGCGCACGGTGGACCGACGGGCGCACGGTGCGTGCGGCGGCCGCAGTCAGCGGCCGCCGTCTGGCGATCAGGCGCCGACGAGGCGCTCGGCGAGGTAGCTGCGCACCTGGCTGAGCGCCACGCGCTCCTGGCCCATGGTGTCGCGGTCGCGGATCGTCACGGCCTGGTCCTCGAGGGTGTCGAAGTCCACCGTCACGCACAGCGGCGTGCCGATCTCGTCCTGGCGGCGGTAGCGACGGCCCACGGCACCGGCGTCGTCGAAGTCGACATTCCAGTACTGGCGCAGCTCGGTGGCGAGGTTGCGGGCCACCGGGGAGAGCTGCTCGTTGCGGGACAGCGGCAGCACCGCGGCCTTGACCGGCGCCAGGCGCGGGTCGAGCTTGAGCACGGTGCGCTTGTCGACCCCGCCCTTGGCGTTGGGGGCCTCGTCCTCGCTGTAGGCCTCGACGAGGAAGGCCATGAGCGAGCGGGTGAGGCCTGCGGAGGGCTCGATGACGTAGGGCACCCAGCGCTCGTTCTTGGCCTGGTCGAAGTAGGACAGGTCCTGGCCCGAGTGCTCGGTGTGGGTCTTGAGGTCGAAGTCGGTGCGGTTGGCGATGCCCTCGAGCTCGCCCCACTCGCTGCCGGCGAAGCCGAAGCGGTACTCGATGTCGACAGTGCGCGTGGAGTAGTGCGAGAGCTTCTCCTGCGGGTGCTCGTAGTGGCGCAGGTTCTCGGGCTTGATGCCGAGGTTCGTGTACCACTCGGTGCGCGCGTCGATCCAGCGCTGGTGCCACTCCTCGTCCGTGCCCGGCTCGACGAAGAACTCCAGCTCCATCTGCTCGAACTCGCGGGTGCGGAAGATGAAGTTGCCCGGCGTGATCTCGTTGCGGAAGGACTTGCCGATCTGCGCGATGCCGAACGGGGGCTTCTTCCGGGAGGTCGTCATGACCTGGCCGAAGTTCACGAAGATGCCCTGGGCGGTCTCGGGGCGCAGGTAGTGCAGCCCGGACTCGTCCTCGACGGGGCCGAGGTAGGTCTTGAGCATCATGTTGAAGTCGCGCGGCTCGGTCCACTGGCCACGGGTGCCGCAGTTGGGGCAGGAGATCTCGGCGAGGCCACCCTCGGGGGCGCGGCCCTTCTTCTCCTCGAACTCCTCCTCCATCTGGTCGGCGCGGAAGCGCTTGTGGCAGGAGAGGCACTCGGTGAGCGGGTCGGTGAAGACCCCGACGTGGCCGGAGGCGACCCACACCTGGCGCGGCAGGATGATCGAGGAGTCCAGCCCCACGACGTCCTCACGTGCCTGGACGACGGTGCGCCACCACTGGCGCTTGATGTTCTCCTTCAGCTCCACGCCGAGGGGCCCGTAGTCCCACGCGGACCGGGTACCGCCGTAGATCTCCCCGGAGGGGAAGACGAAGCCTCGCCGCTTCGCGAGGTTGATGACGGAATCCAGTCGGGAAGGCGCAGCGGCCACGTCAATCACTCCAGTCTGTTGTGCGTCCGCACCTGGCGGGTGCGAACTGGTCAGACCCGCGCCTGGCTGGCGCGAGCACCGGACCAACCTACCTGGCCACGCACGAGGAGCAGGTCACGCGGCCGCGCGCCCTAGCCGCCCTGGCCGCCGCCGTCCGGGACGGGAGGTGGAGCGGGCGGCTCCGCCGGAGGAGCCGCCTCCGCCGGCGGCGGCGCACCGTCCGCCGGGGGCGGCGCGGCGGCGGCGTCGGCGATGAGCAGCCGGTCGGCCTCGCGCAGGGCCCGGTCCAGGTCCCCGACCACCTCCCGGAGCTGCGGCCAGAGCTGGTTCGGGTCGTTCATGATCGCGTTCGTCCGCTCCCCCGCCGCGTTCACCGCCGTGGTCATCTGGTCGTACATGACGAGCCAGAGGTCCGGCGAGATCAGTGGACGGAGCGTCTCGGCGGTCATCCCGAACTGCTTGACCGCGCCGTCGACCACGAGGTCCTGGACGAGGTGGGTGGCCGCGCCGTGCTCCGCCGTCGCCGCGTCCTGCTGGACGATCGCGACGTCCAGGAACCGGTACCCCTGGTGGACGACGTGCTCGAAGAACGTCTCCGGCCGGAAGTTGTTGTCCTTCTTCGCCTTGCCGGGGAGGAGCACGGTGACGTGCGCGCGGGTGCCCTCGCCGCGGCCGGCACGTTCGGACATGTCGAGGAGGGCGGCGAGCCGGGCCTCGTCGCGCTCGCCCTTCTTCAGCGTCAACGTCGCCGTCTCCCCGGTGGGGCCGGGCGGGGTCTTGATCTTGCCCGACCCGGTGCGTGTCTCCGCCCGCACCACCCGGAGGGTGAAGGTGATCTCCTCCTGCTCGAACGCCTCCGCTCGCTTCGCGATCTGGGCGAGGACGGTCGCGATGGCGTCCGGGTCGACCAGTGCCCTGGCGGCCGCGTTGATCGCATCCGGCAGCTTGGGGTTGCCTGCCGTCCTCGCGGCCAGCGTGGCGACCTCCGCATCGATGACGTTCTGCTCCAGGTGGGGAACGAGCGGCCTCAGGGCCGCCAGCACCTGCTGCCGGACCGCCTCGTCGACGGGGACCTGGACGTCACCGGCGTCCTCCGCCTCGCTCGCCGCGACCGTGATGTGCGCCTTGCCCGGCGCGTCCGGCCTCACCTCGGTGCCGATCTGCTTGAGCCCCTCGGGCTGGAGCTCGGTGAGGATCTCGTCCAGCACGGCACGCAGGTCGGCCATCGACGCGAAGGGGCGCGCCGTTCGTTCGGCGATGCGCGCCTTGGCCTTGTCCTTGACCTGCCGGCTCTGCGGGGTCTCCGGACCCTCGGTCCCCTCCCCCTCCGCGGCGCCCTCCGGCGTCTCTCCCCGCAGGGCGCTGAGCACGCTCTGCCCGAGCTGCCACGCCTTGTCGATGAGCCACTCGAGGGCCTCGTCGACGAGCGCGCGGAGCTGCTCGATGATGTCGCGCACCTTCTCCGGGGCGTTGCCGAGCCCCACCTGGTAGGCGAGCAGCCCGATCGCGACCGGGACCGCAGAGGCGAGCCCCTGCTCGAGGCGCGCGGCGGCCGGGGCGGTGTCGCCGCGGGCGACGGACGCGATCGTCCCGACGAACCGGTCAAGGATCTCCAGCATGTCGCGGAAGTAGTCGATGGCGGACTGGACGGCGTTGAAGAAGGCAATCGTCCCGTTGATGATCGCCATGATCCCGGTGGGGTCGAGGAACGAGAGCAGCTTGACGACGGCGCTCTCGACGATCTCCTTCATGATCCAGCTGCTGGCCATGGTGAGGACCGTCTGCCACAGGTCGCCGAGCTTCTCCGCGAGGAGGTCCCACACGGCGCTGACGCCGCGTTCCTGGACGTCCTTGACGAACGCCCAGGCCCCGGTGAGCTTGTCGATGGCGCCCCGGATCCGGGCGACGTTCTCCGGGCCGATCTTCTTCGCGAGCTTCGCCCAGAGCGTCTCGACGGTCACGCCGAGCACCTCGAGGACGAGGGTGAGGATCGACTGCAGGTCCAGCGCCGCCGGCGGCGCGATCCCCAGGGAGCGCAGCCCGCGGAACAGCCAGTCCCCCAGCCCCCGCAGGAGGTGACCGGCGATCCGGGTGAAGAAGCCCTCGAAGCCCATCCGCAGTGCCGTCACGAGGTTGCGGAGGAACCCGACCGGGTCGCGCTGGATCTGCTGGGCGGCGGCGGCGACGTTGGCGAGGATGTTGCCGAGCAGCTCGGACGGGAAGTTCATCAGCCGGAGGATGAGGCCGACGACCTCCTCGACGACGACCGCCGCGAACTCCACGATCCGGGCCAGCGGCTCGCCGAAGGCGTCGACGATGCGGTCGAAGGTGTCGCCCGGCGCCGCGAGGTCCTCCAGGGTCACCGAGTCCCAGATCCCGAGGAAGGTCGAGCTGACGAGGTCCGGGGTGATCTCGAGCCTGACCAGCTCGGCCTCGATGCGGGCCGCCGCCCGCGGGACCACACCGGACTCGCTGAGCTCGGCGTACGTCTGCTCCCCGCCCGGGAGCAGGGTGATGAACCCGCGGATGAGGTTCTGCGCCGTGCGCGGGACGTCGTCGCCGGTGAACGGGTTGCGCCCGAGGATGACGGTGAGCAGGTGGAACCCGGGAACCTTGTTCGCGTGCTCGGCGAGCATCCCGAGCAGCGAGCGCTTGACCAGGACGAGCACCTGCTCGAGGACGTCCCAGGCGAAGTCGCCGATGTCGCGGACGAGGGCGATCGCGCGCTCGGCGAGCGCGCCGAGGTTGTCGAGGAGGTCGGGCAGGTGCTCGGGGCTGACGGCGTCCCAGGCGTCGGAGAACAGCTGGACCGCCCGGACCAGCAGCCCGGCGAACCGCGCCCACTGGGTGTCGAGCCAGTCCGCCGTCTCCTGGAGGGTCCCCCGCTCGGTCATCTGGGCGACGACGTCGCCCTTGCCGATGAGCGTGAGGAAGTCGGCGAGGATCTCGACGGTGGGCGCGTTCACCTCCGTCCCGCGCAGCGGGTCGTGGTGGAAGACCTTGACCGCCAGGTCCCAGTACGGCGCGACCTCCGGACGGCGCACCAGCGGTTCGGCGACGTCGGCGGCGACGGCACGCACCTTGGCGATCACGGCGTCGGCGATGCCGATGACGAAGGCGCGGACGTCGGCGACGATGGCGTCCACGTACCGCTCGATGATCGCCAGGTTGCCGCTCACGCCCTCCGTCACGGACAGCTCGTCCCAGGCGGCGCCGATGTCGCGGGTGATCCGCTCGGCGGTGAGGTCGTGCGCCGCGAGGCCGTCACGCAGCAGGCGCACGACGTCGCCGGCGATGTCGATCGCGTCGAGCACGGGACCGACGGCGCTCCCGAACGGCCCGAGGGTGAGCAGCTGCTCGACGAAGGCGGTCGGGCCGGTCGGCAGCGGCGCGTCGGTGAGCGGGTCCTTGCCGAGGATCGCCCCGAGCACCGAGTAGCCCGGGATGCTGCGGGCGCCGGACCGTACGCCGTCGAGGATGAAGTCCGGGATGAGGTCGCTGACCTCGACGTCGCGCATGAGCGGGTAGCGCGACGCTCGCGCGCCGCCCTGCTGGACGACGTGGGCGGTCTCGTGGGCCATGAGCGCGAGGTCGGCGGGCGACTGCCCCGGCCCGAGGAAGATGTCCCGCCCGACGGTGAACGCCCTGGCCTGCAGCTCCACCGCCGCCGCACGTGCCGCCGTCGAGCGGTGGACGCGCACGCCTCCGAGGTCGACGCCCAGGTGCGGCTCGACGCTCGCCCGCACGCCGCCGGGCAACGCCTCCCCCGCGCCGGGCGCCGCGAGGACGGAGGTGACCTGCTCGGACACGGGCACCTCGCCGCCGGCGGCGACGACGTCGGGTGCGGGTCCTGCGTCGGCGGCGCGGGCGACACCGGCGCGGCCGTTGCCGGGCGCCGGGCCCCCGTCGGCGGTGCGGGCGGGTGTGCGTCCGTCGGCGCCCGCCGAGTGGCCGGCCGGCGTGCCCGGGGCCGGGCTCGCCCCGTCGGCACGGTTGGGTCCCGGCCCTCCACCGGGGTTGCGCACGACGGCGGCGGCGAGCGCCTCCGCCTCGCGCTCGAGGAGGTCACCGGGGTGGCTGACGGAGAGGGTGGCGACGGCCGGGGGGACGTCCCCGGCGCCGTGGACCGCCCGGGCGAGGGCGGCGTTGGACGCCGCGGGTGGGCGGTCGTGGCGGCGGGACGCCACCGACCGCGTGACGTCCTCGGTGTCCTCGTGCATCACCCGCTCGCGCAGGCGGGTGGTGGTCATCACCGGGTCCGGAGGACGTCGAGGTAGCGCTCCAGCTCCGCCTCGGTGGACAGGTGGCCGAGCTTGAGGAACTCGCGCTGCATGGCGCGCACCACCGTCTCCATGGTGATCGCGGTGCCCGCCTCCGCAGCGGCGAAGGCGGCGCCGAGCGCCGCGTTGCGGATCGTCCCACCGGTGACGGTGAACTGGTGGGCCAGGAAGTCGACGTCCACCGCCTCGACGGGAGCCTGCGGTGGGAAGGAGAGCTGCCAGATCCGCCGCCGCTGCTCCTCGTCGGGCGCCGCGAAGGACACGACCACGGACATCCGGCGCAGGAACGCCTCGTCGACGTTGCGCTGCAGGTTGGTGGCGAGCACCGCGACACCGTCGAAGGACTCCAGCCGCTGGAGGAGGTAGGCGACCTCGATGTTGGCGTACCGGTCGTGCGCGCTGCCGACCTCCGAGCGCTTGCCGAAGAGGGCGTCCGCCTCGTCGAAGAAGAGCACGAGGTCACCGGCGGCGGCCGCGGTGAAGATGCGTTCGAGGTTCTTCTCCGTCTCGCCGATGTACTTGCTCACCACGGCCGACAGGTCCACCTTGTACAGGTCCAGCCCCAGCTCGGCCGCCGCCACCTCGGCGGCGAGGGTCTTGCCCGTCCCCGACGGGCCGGCGAAGAGCCCGACGACCCCGCTCGAGGGGATCGGCCGGAAGCCCCAGTCCGTGAACACCGTGCGGCGTCGCCGGTACCTCACGACGAGCTCACGCAGGAGGCGCTCCTGAGGGAAGGGGAGCACGAGGTCGGCCCAGCCGCGCTGGGCGTGCACCCGGGTGGCCAGACCCTCCAGGTGACCGCCGGCCAGGCGCCGCACGGCGGCCGGGAGCCGGGAGGCGTCCCCGTGGGCGACGCCCGCGGCGAGGCGCAGCTGCTCCCGGCTCAGGTGGAACCCGTCCGGCGGCTCCGACCCCATCCGCTCGCGCCAGTCCTGCTCGTCGGCCTCGCCGTCGCGGACGGCGACCTCCAGAGCCCGCCGCGCCGGCACGCTCTCCAGGGGCAGCTCGCGCGGTGAGGAGATCGCCACGGCCAGGTGCCGCAGCCGCGCGACCTGCACCGCCGTGCGCTCGTCCAGCGCCGAGTCCGTCTCCACCAGCACGACCGCGCCCCGGATGGTCGCCTCCCGCGCCGTGGCTGCCCACGCCTCCGTCGAGGTGGGCACCGGTGTGACGAGCAGCGGACGTGCCGGATGCCGCTCGGCGACGGCACGACGGCGGCTCTCGGCGTCGGCGCCGTGGACGAGCAGGAGGACGGCGTCGGAGTCACCGGACGGCAGATGGAACGTCGCGCCTCGCGGGTGGCGCACGGTCGCGCCCGGCTGGAGCGCGGGGTCACAGCCGTGGTGCCCTCGCGTGGCCCAGACCAGCCGCGGTGCCACAGTGCACATGCGGACCGCCCACGGGCTGCCGTCGTCGCGGACGTCGACCAGCCCGCTCGTCCGCAGGGGCGCTCCGGGCGCCAGCGCCAAGGTCGCCTCGCGGCCCAGGATCCGGTCCACGACCGCGAGAGTCGGCCGGTCGAGGCGGACGGAGTCCTGCACGTAGGCGACGAGCCGCTGCCGCTGCGGCTCGACCTCCACGGCGCAGGCAAGGGCGAGCGCCTCGGCACCGGGCGGGCCGAGACCTGCGTTCCGCGCGGCGAGGGCGAGCGGGTCGAGCCCGGCCCGCAGCCACTCGGCCAGGGCCGCGCGGGCAGCCGCCCAGCGCGGGGCGAACAGCGCCCTCACGCGTTCGGCCTCGGCCGCCGGAGGGCCGTCGAGGCCGGGCAAGGAGCGCAGCGCGCGGGAGACGTCCGCGTCGTCCACGACGAGGCCGGCGTAGTCCCGGGGCGGCACCCCCGCCGCGAGGCGGCACAGGGCTGCCTCACGCTGGAGCGCCACGTCGGCGAACTCCTCCCAGGTGACCCCGTCGCCCACCACTCTCCCGTTATACCGCCGGTCCGACCGCGTCGACGCCGCGGGGAGCGCCCCGCACGAACGGCTGCCCGATCGCGCACGCGAGGTGGCATGCACCCGAGTTGACAACGGTTCTCATCACTCTTGAGAATGAGTCTCATGAGTCGCTCGCGCACGCTGTCCGCCGTCCTCGCCGTCCTCGCCCTCTCCGGGTGCGCGGCCTTCCAGGACCAGGACACCGGCGCGGGCGCCACCGCGGCGACGTCGGCCGGCGGCACCGTCACGGTCCTCACCGGCGTCTACCCTCTGGAGTATCTCGCGAAGGAGATCGGCGGGGACCGCGTCTCGGTCGGCTCGCTCACCCCGCCGAACGTCGACCCGCACACCCTGGAGCTGTCCCCGCGCACCGTCGCCGACATGGGCGCAGCCGGGCTCGTCGTCCACGTCTCGGGCTTCCAGGCCGCCGTCGACGACGCCGTCGCCGCCACCGGCGTGCGCGCCTTCGACGCCGCCGAGCACACCGAGCTCCTCCCCGCGGACGGCCACGACCACGGCCACGCGCACGACGACGACGCCGAGCACGCCGAGGAGGCCCACGACCACGAGGGCGAGGCCCTCGACCCCCACCTGTGGCTCGACCCCGTCCGGCTCGCCGAGGTCGGCACAGCCCTGGGCGAGGAGCTGGCGCAGATCGACCCCGACGGCGCCTCGGCCTACCGCGCGAACGCCGAGCGCGTGGCCGCCGAGCTCGCCGAGCTGGACGCCGACATCACCGCCGGCCTGGCCACCTGCGAGCGCGACACGATCGTCGTCGCCCACGAGGCCTACGGCTACCTCACCGACGCGCACGGGCTCCACCAGGAGGGCCTGTCCGGCATCGACCCGGAGACCGAGCCCTCCCCCGCCCGTCTCGCGGAGATCGCCGAGGTCGTCAGGGAGCACGACGTCGACACCGTCTTCGTCGAGTCGCTCCTCAGCCCCGCCGTCTCGGAGGCGCTGGCGCAGGACCTCGGCCTGCGCAGCGCCGTCCTCGACCCGCTGGAGAACCAGAAGGACACGACGGCCGACTACCTCGACGTCATGCGCGCCAACCTCGCCGCGCTGCAGGAGGCCCTCGGGTGCACCGCCGCGTGACGGGCGACGTGGGAGCATACGGACCCATGGCCCTGCCCGTGCGTGCCCGCGACCTCCACGTCACCCTGGGCAGCGCCCGCATCCTCCAGGGCGTGGACCTCGACGTCCGCGGCGGTGAGATGGTCGCCCTCCTCGGCGCCAACGGCTCGGGCAAGTCGACCCTCGTCAAGGCCCTCCTGTCGGTCGTGCCCGTGAGCCGCGGCAGCGTCGCGATCTTCGGCACCGACGTCGCCGACCGTCGCCGCGTGCCGTGGCGCCGCGTGGGCTACGTCCCTCAGCGGGTGGGCGCGGCGTCCGGCACCCCGGCGACGGCGCTGGAGGTCGTCGCCTCCGGCCTGCTCGACAACCGCCGGCTCCGTCCGCCGCGCGGCTGGCGCGACCTCGCGCTGTCCGCCCTCGACGAGGTGGGCCTGGCCGAGCGCGCGAACGAGACGGTCAGCGTCTTCTCCGGCGGCCAGCAGCAGCGTGTCCTCATCGCCCGCGCCCTCGTCCGCCGGCCCGAGCTCCTCGTCCTCGACGAGCCGCTCACCGGCATCGACCGTGACTCCCAGGAGTCCCTCGCCGCCACCCTCACCGGCCTGCGTGAGCGCGGCACGAGCGTCCTCACCGTCCTCCACGAGCTCGGCTCGCTGGCCGGCCTGCTCGAGCGCGCCGTCGTCCTGCGCCACGGGCGCGTCGTCCACGACGGCCCGCCGCCGCCGGCCGCCGCGGGCCACAGCGACCCCGACCACGAGCACCACCACTCCCACGAGGACGAGCCGATCGACCCGCACAACCCCGAGCTGCGGCTGGAGCTGTCATGACCGTCCTGCTCGACATGCTCGCCAGCCCCCTCATGCAGCGCGCGCTCATCGCCGCCGTGCTCGTCGGGCTCGTCGCTCCCGTCATGGGCACCTACCTGGTCCAGCGGCGCCTGTCCCTCCTCGGTGACGGCATCGGCCACATGGCGCTCACGGGCGTGGCCGTCGGTTGGCTCGTGGGCGGGACCCTGGGCGTCACCCCGCACGACGCGCTCGCCGTCCCGGGCGCCGTCGTCGCCTCGATCATCGGCGCCGTCGTCATCGAGCTCGTCCGCGAGCGCGGCCGCACGAGCGGCGACCTCGCCCTCGCGCTCCTCTTCTACGGCGGCATCGCCGGCGGCGTCCTGCTCATCGGCATCGCCGGCGGCACCACCGCCAACCTCAACGGCTACCTCTTCGGCTCCATCGCGACGGTCACGCTCACCGACCTGTGGCTGACGATGGGGCTGGCGGTCTCGATCCTCGCCGTCGGGATCGGGCTGCGGCCGGCGCTCTTCGCGCTCTCCCACGACGAGGAGTTCGCGCGCGCGAGCGGGCTGCCGGTGCGGCTGCTCAACATCGTCGTCGCCGTCCTCGCGGCGCTCACGGTGTCGGTGGCGATGCGCGTCGTCGGCGTCCTGCTCGTCTCCGCGCTCATGATCGTTCCCGTGGCCACGGCCCAGCTCGTCACCCGCTCCTTCCGCGGGACGATGGCGGCCGCGATGGTCATCGGACTGGCGGTCAGCGTGACGGGTCTGTCCGTCACCTACGTGTACCCGCTCTCCCCCGGCGCGACCATCGTCATGCTGGCGATCGGGGTCTTCGGCGTAGTATCGCTGGCACGTCCGCTGCTCGGGCGCCGCAGCCCCGCGGCCGACCCGCACCCGGACGTCCAGGACGACGTCGAGCTTCGCGAGGCCTCATGAGACCCCGGATGACGCGGCAGCGCGCCGCGGTCAGCGACCTGCTCGAGCGCACCGACGACTTCCGCTCGGCCCAGCAGCTGCACGAGTCGCTGCGCGAGGCCGGCGACTCCGTGGGCCTGGCCACCGTCTACCGCACGCTCCAGGCGCTGGCGGAGGCCGGCGAGGTGGACGTCCTGCGGGCCGACGACGGCGAGGCCCTGTACCGCCGCTGCGAGAGCGTCAAGCACCACCACCACCTCGTGTGCCGCGAGTGCGGCACGACGGTGGAGATCAGCGGCGACGGCGTGGAGGCCTGGGCGGAGGAGATGGCCGCCCGGCACGGCTTCACCGCGATTGAGCACACCCTCGACCTCTTCGGGCTGTGCGCGCAGTGCTCCCGCCGGCCCGCCGGTGCCTGAGCTCCTCACCGGCTGGCCCTTCTGGCTGGTCTTCGCCTTCCTCTTCTCCGGCGCGATGCTGCGTGGTCAGGGCATCTACTGGCTCGGGCGCCTGGTGACCGTCCAGGCGCTGCGCCACACCCACCCCACAGGCGGCTGGCGGCTGCGGGCCCACCGGGCGCTGAGCGGGCAGGGCGCCCAGCGGGGCGTCGAGCTGGTCCGCCGCTGGGGGCTGGTCGCGGTCCCCGTCGCCTACCTCACCGTCGGCCTGCAGAGCATGGTGATGGCCGGCGCCGGGATCCTCCACGTGCCGTGGCCGCGCTTCACCGTCGCGCAGCTACCGGGCGCCCTCGCGTGGGCGACGATCTACTCCACCGTCGGCTTCGCGGTGTGGAACGCGGCGCTGGCCGCGGCAGCGGGCTCACCGGTGGGCATCGCGGTGCTCGTCGTGCTCGCGGCGGCGGTCGTGGCCGCCGTCGTCCTCCACCGCCGCCGCCACCGATGACCACCCGGGGTGGTGGTCGCGAGCGCTGAGTTGTTCCTGGCGTCGCCGTCAGAACTCAGCGCTCGGCGCAGCGGGTGGCGGTCGCGAGCGCTGAGTTGTTCCTCGCGCCGCCGTAATAACTCAGCGCTCGGCGCAAGGCGGGTGGTGGTCGCGAGCGCTGAGTTGTTCCTCGCGCCGCCGTAATAACTCAGCGCTCGGCGCAAGGCGGGTGGTGGTCGCGAGCGCTGAGTTGTTCCTGGCGTCGCCGTCACAACTCAGCGCTCGGCGCAAGGAAGGGGGCGGGTTACTCGGTGGTCGTGGCGTCGACGGCGCCGCCGTAGCGGCGGTCGCGGGAGGCGTAGATCTCGACGGCGCGCCACAGGCTGCGGCGGTCGACGTCGGGCCAGTGCTCCTCGAGGAAGACCATCTCGGCGTAGGCGGACTGCCACAGCATGAAGTTCGAGGTGCGCTGCTCGCCGGACGTGCGCAGGAAGAGGTCGACGTCGGGCAGCTCGGGCTCGTCGAGGTAGCGCGCGACGGTCCGCTCGGTGACCTTCTCCGGGTTGAGCCGGCCGGCGGCCACCTCGCGGGCGATCTGCTTGGCGGCGTCGGCGATCTCGGCGCGCCCGCCGTAGTTGACGCACATCGTCAGCGTGCACACGTCGTTGCCGGCGGTGAGCCGCTCGGCCTCCTCGAGCTCGGAGATCACCGAGCGCCACAGCCGGGGCCGGCGCCCTGCCCAGCGCACCCGCACGCCCCACTCGTGCATCTGGTCGCGCCTGCGGCGCAGGACGTCGCGGTTGAAGCCCATGAGGAAGCGCACCTCCTCGGGGGAGCGCTTCCAGTTCTCGGTGGAGAAGGCGTAGGCGGAGACGTGGGTGACGCCGATCTCGATGGCGCCGGCCACGAGGTCGAGGAGGCTCGCCTCCCCCGCCTTGTGCCCCTCCACGCGTGGCAGCCCGCGCGCGTTGGCCCAGCGTCCGTTGCCGTCCATGACGACCGCGACGTGCTTGGGCACGAAGCGGGCGTCGATCGCGGGCGGACGGGCGCCGGAGGGGTGCGGCGGGGGCGGGACCGGGCTCACACGCGCTCCACGTGTCGCAGGGAGCGCAGCTGGCGCTCGAGGTGGTACTGGAGGTGGGCGGCGACGAGACCGGAGGCCTCGTCCCGCTCGCGCTGGGCGGCGGACTCGGCGGCCGGCCAGTCCCCCGAGAGGAGCGCGCCGAGCAGCTCGAGGGTCTGCGGCGCGGGCGCGGAGGAGCCCGGCGGGCGGCAGCGGGCGCAGACCGCGCCGCCCTGGGCGACGTGGAAGGCGTGGTGCGGGCCGGGCCGGCCGCACTGGGCGCAGTCGTCGAAGCTCGGCGCCCAGCCGGCGACGGCGAGGGAGCGCAGGAGGTAGGAGTCGAGGACGAGGCTCGCCGGGTGGCGCCGCGTGGCCAGCGCGTGGAGGGCACCGACGAGCAGGAGGTACTGCTGCGGCGCGGGCTCGGCCTCCTCCTCGGTGAGCCGCTCGGCGGTCTCGACCATCGCCGTCGCCGTCGTGTACAGGGAGTAGTCCGAGCCCAGTGAGCGCCCGTAGGCGGCCTGGGACTCCACCTGGGTGATGATGTCGAGGCTGCGCCCGATGTGGAGCTGGACGTCGACGAGCGAGAAGGGCTCCAGCCGCGCGCCGAACTTCGAGCTCGTGCGGCGCACACCCTTGGCCACCGCCCGGACCCGGCCGTGGGCGCGGGTGAGCAGGGTGATGATCCGGTCTGCCTCACCGAGCTTGTGGGTGCGCAGCACCACGGCCTCGTCCCGGTAGAGCTTCACCGGTCCATTCTCCCCCGCCCGGTGCCCCGGCAGCGACCCGGCTCGCCGGTCTCCCGAGGAGCCCAAGGTCCCTTCTCCCCGGGCGCGGCAGGCGCTAGCCTCGCAGCAAGACCTGCGCAGGTGGAGGTGGCCAGGATGGGCGCGGTCGTCGTGTACGAGTCGGAGCTGGGGAACACCGCCGCTGTCGCGCGCGCCGTCACCGAGGGCCTGAGCACCACGCTCGACGTCGAGCTCCTCGATGTCGACGCCGCCCCAGCACCTCACGAGATCGTGGCGGAGGTCCTCGTCGTCGGTGGCCCCACACACGCTCTCGGCATGAGCCGCCCCAGTACCCGCCGCGACGCGGCAGCCCGCGGCGGGCGTGTCGTCACGACGGGTATTCGGGAGTGGCTCGCGAGCTCGGGCCCGCTCAGCCTCGCGGTGACGGCCTTCGACACCCACGTGCGCCACCCCGACCTCCCGGGTCACGCGGGTCGCGGAGCCGCACGTGTCCTGCTCCGCCTGGGCGCGGAGCTCCTCACCGAGCCGGAGAGCTTCTACGTCCGGCACGCCGAGGGGCCGCTGCTGCCCGGTGAGCTGGAACGCGCCCGGGACTGGGGCCGCCGGATCGGTGCCCTCGCCGCCCGCGAGCCCGCGGCCGGTACGCCCTCACCCGAGGAGAAGACATGACCGAGATCTCGCTCATCGACGTCGAGGAGCGGCCCACGGTCGGCATCCGCCGCCGGGTGCCGGTGGCGGACCTGCCGGCCTTCCTCGAGGAGGTGTTCGACACGGTGGCCTCGCAGGTCGAGAGCGCCGGCGCCCACCTCGCCGGTGCGCCGTTCGCCCGGTACCGGGGAGTCTCGAGCGACGTCGTCGACGTCGAGGCCGGGTTCCCGCTCACCGAGCCCTGGGCCGGGGCTGGCGACCTCGTGGCCGGCACGCTGCCGGCCGCGCGCGCGGTCGAGGCCACCCACCGCGGCGGCTACGCGCGGCTCCGCGAGACCTACGAGGAGATCGAGCGCTGGGTCGAGGAGCACGACCTCCACGTGCAGGAGGAGAGCTGGGAGCTCTACGAGGCGGGGCCGAGCTCCGACCCGGACCCGGACACCTGGCGCACCCACATCGTTTGGCCGGTGGCCGTGCCGGAGGTGGACGCCGGCTGACGGCGCCCCGCGGGACCGGGGGCGCGGGCGCCCGCGCCGGGCCCGGGGCGCTCAGGCGCGGCGGTGGCGCTGGGCCAGCACGGCGGCGCTCACGCCCGCGGCGCTGAAGGTGAGCACGGCCCCGAGGACGAGGAGCAGCGGCCCGGTCCACCCGCCGGTCGCGGAGCTCAGGGCCCCGACCACCGGGCCGGCGGAGGCCGCGGCGACGTAGCTGCCGGTCTGGACGCGGGCGGAGACCGTGGCGGCCTCCCGGTCGCTGCCGCTCGTCTGCGCGATGATCGACAGGATCGCGGTGAAGGCGCCGCCGTGGCCGATCGCGCCGAAGAGCGACCAGAGGACGAAGGCGCCCGGCGCGAGGAGCAGGCCCACCGGCATGGCCACCCAGCTGACCGCGATGACGGCCATCGGCACCCACCCCGGGGTGCGGGCGGCCAGCAGCGGCACCCCGAGGGCACCGAGCACGGAGAAGAGCTGGAAGAGGGACGCGGCCGAGCCGGCCGCTGCCGGGTCCAGTCCCTGCGTGTCCGTCAGCAGCGTGGGCAGCCAGCCGGACAGGCCGTAGTAGGCGAAGGTCTGGCAGCCCAGGGCGAGGACGAGCAGCCAGGCGATGCGGCTGACCGACGGAGAGACGCGCGCCGACCCGCCACCCGCGCGGGCAGCCTCGTCCGCCTCCGCGACGGCGGCCGACCGGCGCGCGCGCAGGCGCACCCAGTAGAGCAGGCCGACGACGGCGAGCACGCCCCACAGCGCCAGCGCCCAGCGCCAGCCCGCGGCGTCGGCCAGCGGCACGGTGCCCAGCGAGGTGAGGGTCCCGCCGATGTTGAGCGAGGCGGTGTAGAGCCCGGTGACGGCGGCGGCCCGGTGGTAGGGCACGTCGCGGCGGATGATCACCGGGACGACGATGTTGCCGATCATGATCGCGGCGCCGATGACCACCGTCCCGAGGAACACGTTCGCCGTGCCCCCCGACGAGCGCACGACCGTGCCGAGGAGGACGCCGAGGAGGCAGGCGAGCACCGCGCCGTCCGGACCGACCCGGCGGATGAGGCGCGGCACGAGCGGCCCGGCGAGGGCGAAGCACAGGACCGGCAGGCTCGTCAGCAGGCCCGCGGTGGTCGAGGACAGCCCGAGGTCCTCGCGCAGCAGCCCGAGGACCGGGGCGGGCGCGAGGATCGGCCCGCGGAGGTTGAGAGCGACGAGGACGACACCGACGACGACGGCCCAGGGGACGACGCGACGGACCGTCGCGTCGGCACGAGCCGGGGAGGGAAGAGAGGCCACTTCTCCGATGCTAGGCCGACGGCCGCGAAACCCCGCCCTCGCCACCAGCGCCGGGCGGGGCGCCGCGGGCGGACGGCGCAGCGGCCGACGGGCTAGCGCACCGCGCGGTTGACGGCGGAGACGATGGCCTGGAAGGACGCCGTCGTGATCGACGGGTCGATGCCCACGCCCCACAGCACCTGGCCGTCGACCTCGCACTCGACGTAGGCGGCGGCGGTCGCGTCCCCACCGGTCGACAGCGCGTGCTCGGCGTAGTCGAGGACGTTGACCTCGACGCCCAGCTCGGCGAAGGCGTTGGTGAAGGCGTCGACCGGGCCGTTGCCCGTCGTCGTCAGCTGCCTGGAGGTGCCGCCGTCGACCATCTCCATCGACAGCGTCGCACGCTCCCCCTCACCGCCCGAGGTGAGGGTGGTGCCGCGCAGCGCGAAACGTCCCCACGGGGCCAGGCCGGAGCCGGCCGGCGCGGGCAGGTACTCGTCGCAGAAGATGTCCCACAGGCGCTCGGCGCTGATCTCCCCGCCGTAGGCGTCGGTGACCTTCTGGACCACGCCGGAGAACTCGATCTGCAGGCGGCGCGGCAGGTCGAGGTTGCGGGTGCTGGCCAGCAGGTAGGCCACCCCGCCCTTGCCGGACTGGGAGTTGACGCGCACGACCGCCTCGTAGCTGCGGCCCACGTCCAGCGGGTCGACGGGCAGGTAGGGCACGTCCCACGGCACGGCGGTCGCGTCGCCACCGGCAGCGGCGACGCGCTCCTCACGAACCGTGAAGCCCTTCTTGATGGCGTCCTGGTGGGAGCCGGAGAAGGCGGTGTAGACGAGGTCGCCGCCGTAGGGGTGGCGGGGGTGGACGTCCATCTGGGTGCACTGCTCGACGGTGCGCCGGATCCCGTCGATGTCCGAGAAGTCGATCTGCGGGTCGATGCCCTGGCTGAAGAGGTTCATGCCCAGGGTGACGAGGTCGACGTTGCCGGTGCGCTCGCCCTGGCCGAAGAGGCAGCCCTCGACGCGGTCCGCGCCGGCCATGACGGCGAGCTCGGCGGAGGCGACGGCGGTGCCGCGGTCGTTGTGCGGGTGGACGGACAGCGCGACGAACTCCCGGCGGGAGAGGTTGCGGCTCATCCACTCGATCTGGTCGGCGTAGACGTTCGGGGTGGCGCGCTCGACCGTGGCCGGGAGGTTGAGGACGATCTCGCGGCCGGCGTCGGGCTGCCACACGTCCATGACGGCCTCGCACACCTCCAGCGCGTACTCGATCTCGGTGTCGATGAAGATCTCGGGCGAGTACTCGTAGGAGAAGACCGCCTCGGGGTCGAGGACCTTCTCGGCGTAGGCCATGACCTCGCGCGTGCCCGCGACGGCGAGCTCCTTGGTGGCCTCGCGGTCGTTGCGGAAGACGATGTCCCGGAACACCGGTGCCGTCGCGTTGTACAGGTGGACGGTGCCGCGGGCGGCGCCGACGAGGGAGTCGATCGTCCGCTGGATGAGCTCGGTGCGGGCCTGGGTGAGGACGGAGATCGTCACGTCCTCGGGGATCGCGCCGTCCTCGATGATCGAGCGGACGAAGTCGAAGTCGGTCTGGCTCGCCGCCGGGAAGCCGACCTCGATCTCCTTGTAGCCCATCGAGACGAGGAGGTCGAACATGCGGCGCTTGCGGGCCGGGTCCATCGGCTCGATGAGCGCCTGGTTCCCGTCACGCAGGTCGGTCGACAGCCAGCGCGGCGCCTGGGTGATCCGACGCGAGGGCCACTGGCGGTCCGGCAGGTCGATGCCGTTGACCTCGTGGAAGGGGCGGTACTTGCCGATCGGCATCCGCGAGGACTGCTGGGCGTTGGAGGGGGTACGGGTCTTCATCGTTCATCCACTTCGCTGTTGTCTGGTGCGCCGGGCACGAGAGACACCGCGACGAGGGGCCGGCTGCTAGAGGGCCTCGCCGCGGCAGCGAAGGAGGAGAAGACTCCCGAGGTGGTGCACGCCACCGACTCTAGCGCACGACGCGCCCGGCCCTCGCGACGTCTCACGCGACGTCTCACGCGCACGCGTCCGGACCGGTGAGGACCTCGCTCGGTCAGCCCCGCCGGTCACCGGGCTCGCGCAGGACGGTGTGCTCGACGTCGGTGTCGCCCACCGTCAGCGTCGTCGCGCCGAGGACGACGACGTCGCCGTCGCCGAGCTGGACCGGCTCACCGGGCGTCAGCGGACGGCTCCGGCCGTCCGGCAGGTGGAGGACGGTGCCGTTCGTGGACCCGCGGTCGAGGACGACGACGCGGCCGGGCTCGACGGTCACCGTGAGGTGGGTCTTGGAGACGCGCTCGTCGGCGACGGCGAGGAGCGCGGCCGGCTCCTCCCCGGCACGCGGCTGCGGCGCGCGCCCCACGAGGGTGCGGCCGGCCGCGAGGACGCGACCGTCGGACAGGCGCACCGCGGGGTGCGTCGCCTCGCCCGGCTCGGCGGCCGTCGGGACCGGGCCGGCGGCGGGCGCGGCAGGCGCCGCGGCCGCCTCCTGGGGCACCGTCACGTCGGGCGCCGCAGGCGGCGGGCCGGGCCGTGCGGGGGCGGGCGGCGGGCCCGCCTGGCCGTGGACGCGGCCGCCGACGACGATCGAGCCGCTGCCCACCGCCGGGGTGAGGCCGGCGACGCCGGAATCGGCGGAGGCCGGCTCGTCGTGGGCGACGCGGTGCATCCGGGCGCGGTGCACCCGGCGCAGGCCGCTCGCCGTGAGGAGCGCCGGCAGGAGGCACGCGAGCGTGAGGAGTGCCTGGGTCAGCCACGCGCCCCGCACGTCGTCGGCGGCGTAGGGGGTGGAGGCCTCCCCGTAGCCGAGGACGGCGCGGACGGCCAGCGCGACGGTCGCCCCGGCGAGGAGCAGGACCACGAGGGTGCGCGGCAGCAGCGGCGGGCGCCACAGCTCCCCGGCACCGGAGGTGCGGTCGGCCGTCACGGCCTCCTCGTGCGCGCGCAGGGTGTCGGGGTCCGCCGTCGTCGCGTCGACGCGGCCGCCGTCGGCACGGACGGCGGTGGCCAGGGTCCACCAGGCGGCGGTGGCGCGCGCCAGGGCCGAGCCGGTGGCGACGAGGATGCCGCCGAGCACCGTGGCGGCCAGGAGGAGCCCGATCCCGACGGCGGACGAGGAACCCTCCCCGCCGTCGGCGACCCCGCGTCCCACGAGCACCGCTCCCCCGGCGGCGAGCACCCAGGCGAGGGCCGCGAGGCCGAGGCGGGCCCAGGAGCCGAGGGCGGCGGAGAGGTCTCCGAGCGCCTCGGCGCGGCGGATCATCATCGCGCCGTGGCCGGGCCACGGGCGGTTGCGGGAGTCCGGGCCCAGCCAGGGGCGGGCGGCGGGGGGCGTCAACGGCATGTCAGGCGACCTCGAGCGGACGTCGGGCGGCGCCGGCTCGCACGTGCAGCCGGGTCCGTCCCAGGTGGATGATCGCGGGTGCCCGGACAGTCGTGACCTGCCACGGGCGGCAGCGGACGAGGGACCCGTCGGGAGCCTCGAGCAGCGTACCGTTCGTCGACGCGCGGTCGACGACGCGCACCTGGGCGCCCTCGACGGTGATGGCGGCGTGCGTCTTCGTCACGGTCTGGTCGGTGAGGACGACGACGTCGTCGACGAGGTCCTCGGGCCGGGTCTGGGGCCGGCGGCCGACGAGCGTGGTGCCCGGCCGCAGCCGGCGCCCGTCGGGCAGGACGACCTCCACGCGGGGCTCGTCGGCACCCCCCGGCGCGGCGCTCTCCGGGCCGGCGAGCGCGGCACGGACCGAGGAGAGGTCGAGCTCGACGGTCGGTGGCCCGAGAGGCGCGGGCGGGGCGGCGGGGACGGCGGCAGGCGGCGGTGCGAAGCTCGCCGGGTGGCGGGGCGTGGCGGCCGGCTCGCTCGCGACGGTGGGGCGGGTCCAGGCCGCCTCGAGGACGACGCGCACGCCGCCGAAGGTGCCCACGGCCACGCCGGCGGCCGTGAGTGCCGCGACGGCGAGGACCGCGATGACGACGGCGCGGGTGGCGTCCGGCACGGCGGCGGTGCCGGAGGCGCCGAGGTACGCGCCGCCGAGGGTGCCGGTGCGGGCCAGCGCCCAGGCCAGGGTGACGGTGAGCGCGACGGCCGACGCGGCCGCGACAGCGCCGAGCGCGGCCCGCCAGCGCAGGACGGCGAGCAGCCCGCCGGCGTCGGTGTCGCTCGCGCCCGCGGCGGGCACGCGCAGCCACGCGGCCGCCGCGCCGGTGAGGCGCCGCCCGGCGCGCAGCACGCCGGTGGTGAGCCACAGCCCGGCGGCCAGGACGAGCGCCCCGGCGACGGCGAGGGCCGCCGTCGTCGTCGTCGTGAGGCCCTGCCACGGGAGCACGGCGAGGAGCGTGGCTCCCGCGGCGGTCAGCGCCCAGGCGAGGAGGCCGAGGAGGGTCCGGCCGGTGGAGCGGTAGCCGGCGGCGAGGACGTCGAGCGCCTCGCGCCGCAGCGGGGCGAGCTCGGCGTGGTGGGTGTGCGCAGGGACCGCCACGTCCAGGTAGGGCAGCGCCGCCCTCGGCAGGAGCGCCTCGCGCACCGTCGTCGTCCTCTCGAGTGGTGTGTGCAACGCACACCGCCGGGCACGGGCCCGTGGACCCGTACCCGGCGGAGACGTCGTGTCAGCCGCGCGCCTGGGCGGCGAGGGCCTCGTCGGTGGCCCGCATCTGCTCAGCAGCGCTGGTGAGGTAGTTGCCGAGGTTGGTGAGGTTCTCGATGACCTCGGTGGCGTTCGTGGTGAAGTCCTGGTACGTCTGGTTGAACGCCGTGGAGGCCTGGTCGGTGACGAAGCCGGAGTTCACCAGGTTCTCGATGTAGTCCCGCAGGGCGGAGAGGGTCGTCTGGACCTCCTCCTTGTTGGTCACCAGGTAGCTGGCGGCGTTGTCCATCTCTTCGTAGGTCACGTTGATGTTGGCCACGAGGTGTCTCCTTCACATTGGTGCCCCACCGCCCACCGGCGAGGTCTCACAGGACATTGATACCGGCTGCGCCCCCTCCTTGTCGCGCCCCGGCCATGGGGAGAACTCCCCTGCCCCCACCCCTCCACGCATATGCGGGATTCTGGCGGCCCGACGGGCACCCGGGCCGCCAGAATCGCGCATATGCGGGGTCGTGGAGGGGTCAGCCGCCGAGGAGAGGGAGCTGGACGCGGCGGACCTTGGCCTTGTCCACGAGCATGCCCCGCCCGACCGGGAACTCCTTGCGCTGGACGCGCGGGAAGGAGGTGCGGAAGAGCGAGTCGCCCTCCATCTGGTCCGGCTGCAGCGCCAGCCCCCGGCGGCCGTTGCGGATCTCGGCGATCAGCGGCCAGGAAGCCCCCCAGGTGCTCGTGTCGCCCTCCCCGATGACGAGGTGCTCGTTGCGCTTGACGGCCTTGATCACCTCGACGAGGGGCTGGTCGGCCGGGCTGGTGAGGAAGTCCGCGAGCGCCTCGATAACGACGACGGTCCCCACCCGGCCCTCCGGCGGCGGTTCCTTGAGGTCCCCGACGACAGCCTTGGCGAGCTCGGCGACGTCCGCCGGGCCCGTGGCCGCCTCGTCCCACAGGTCCAGGCTCCGCAGCCCGGAGCGGCGGGCCCCGAAGTATAGGAAGCGGGCCTCGGGGTGGGCGCGCTGGATCGAGCTGACCAGCCAGTGCAGGGCGTTGGTGCGCCCGGACTGCGGCGGGCCGGCGAGCAGGAAGGTGCCCAGTGCCTCGATGCCCACCGGCTCCAGGGTGTCGTCGGCGACGCCGACCACCGGCCGCCCGGCCAGGGACCGCGGCATCGTGTCGGCCGGGATGATCTCGGGCAGGCGCCGGACGACGGGGGCCTCGGGCACCCCCGCCCGGCGCAGGGTGCCGGCGAGCTTCTCGATCGCGCGGACCTGCTCGGCGAGGTTCGGCGAGCCGCCGAGCACGGCGACCTGCATCTCCAGGCCGCCGGCGATGGCGCGCCCGGGTGGGGAGGACTCGTCCAGGACGTCCTTGGGCGCCCCGAGCATCGCGTAGGCGTTGGTGTCGACCTGCCGCATGACGACCTTGCGCGGCAGGCTGCCGGCCACCGAGGACGGGATGGACCCGGCGCGGTCCGCGGTGACGGCAACGTGCACGCCGGCACCTCGGCCGTCGACGAGGAGCTGGAGGAACAGCTGGTAGAAGGGCATCCGGGCACCGATGGACTCCCACTCGCTGCGGAAGGCGCCGTAGCCGTCGATGAGGAGCAGGATGCGCGGCTCGTCGGGCCGGCCGGCGATCTCGCGGTACTCGTCGATCGTGCTCGCACGGGCCTCGGCGTACCGTGCCGAGCGCTCCTCGACGGTCTCGCGCAGCCGGCGCAGCAGGCGCTGGACGCGCTCGGCGTCGTCCCCGTCGATGACCGAGCCCACGTGCGGCAGGCTCTCCAGCGCGGTGAGCCCGCCGGAGGCGAAGTCGAGGGCGTAGACCTGGACCGGCCCGCCCTTGGGCGTGATGCCCGCGGCGATGGCGAGCGTCCGCAGGGCGGTGGACTTGCCCGCGCCGCTGCCGCCGTAGAAGGCGATGTTGCCGTCGACGTCGGGGCGGTAGTAGGTGGTGGTCTGCCGCTGGTGGGCGGGGTCGTCGACGATGCCGAGCGGGAGCGCCGAGTCGGTGCGCGGGTGGAGCGCGGACAGGTCCTGGACCTCGGCGAGCGTGGGCAGCCACGGCTTGCGGGGCGCGGGCACACCGGCGCTGACGGCGGCCGCCCCGATGGAGTCGACCACCCGCCGGATGTCGGTAGGCCCTTCGTCGACCGGGCCGGCCGACTCGACCTCCTCGGCCCGTTCCGGGCGCTCCCAGCGGGTGCCGGCCCCCATCGCGAGGGTCTCCACCTCGACCTGCGGCTTGGGCCGCGCCGTCGTCGAGCGGCCGCCGGCGTAGCCGGTCTGGAACATGGTGACGCGCCCCGGGCCGGTCCGGGCCGCTCCGCGGCCCGGGAGGGAGGGGTCGAAACCGGCGGCGACGGGCAGGCCGAGGACGTCCTTGGAGTCGGACTCGTCGTTCATCCGCAGCGCCACGCGCAGGTTGGTGTTGGCCCGCAGGTTGTCCTTGATGACACCGGCGGGACGCTGGGTGGCGAGCACGAGGTGCAGGCCCAGGGAGCGGCCGCGTTGGGCGACGTCGACCACGCCGTCGACGAACTCGGGCACCTCGGTGGCGAGGGCCGCGAACTCGTCGACGATGATGATGAGGCTCGGCGGGCACTCGGGGTCACCGGTCCGCTCGAGGGCCAGGAGGTCCTTGGCGCCCTTGCGGTTGAGGAGGTGCTCGCGGAAGTGCAGCTCGGCGCGCAGGGAGGTGAGCGCCCGGCGCACAAGGTGCGGGGACAGGTCGGTGACGAGCCCGACGGTGTGGGGCAGGTCGACGCAGTCCGCGAAGGCCGAGCCGCCCTTGTAGTCGACGAAGAGGAAGGTCACCCGGTCCGGGCTGTGCGCGGCGGCCATGCCGAGCACCCAGGACTGGAGGAACTCGGACTTGCCGGCGCCGGTGGTCCCCCCGACGAGGGCGTGCGGGCCCTGCGTGCGCAGGTCGAGGGTGAAGGGCTCGGTGGCCGCCTGGCCGATGAGGGCGCGGAGGTTCGCGTCGTGCCGACGCCGCTGCGGCGGGGTGCCGTCGCGGGGCGTGAGCGAGCCGTTCTCCCGCCAGCGCTCGAGGGTGGCGGCCGGACCCTCGGCCGTCTCCGGGCCGAGGAGGCCGAGGTAGGAGACGCGGGCGGGCAGGTCGGAGGCGTCGTCGACCGGCGCACCGGCATCGACGACGGCGGCCAGGTGCTTGGCCAGCGCGAGCACCTGGTCCTCGCTCACCGTGTCGCACGCGAGCGGGCGGACGGCGGCCCCGTGCTTGACGTAGCCCGCCGTCGCGCCGTCCGCCGTCGTCGAGACGGTGAGGAAGGTGCGGCACACGGCAGGCAGGCGCTCCTGCGAAGGCGCGCACCACAGGACGTGGATGCCGACGGCGGGGCCTTCCTCCGCGATCCGCACGAGCCGGCCGCGCTCGATGGGGGCGTCGTCCTCGACGAGGAGGACGAGCGTGGGCAGCTGGAGCGTGCGGGACGCCCCGGCGGCGCGGCGGCGGGCGTCGAGAAGACCCTCGATCTTGCCGACGAGCTGGATCACCCCGGCCTGGTTCGAACCGATGTGCGCGCCCTCCAGCGGGGAGTGCACAGAGCCGACGTGCGGCAGCCACTTCGTCCAGTCCCAGCGTGCGGCGCTGGCGGCTGAGGTGGCGACGGTGAGGATGAGCTCGGCCGGGGAGTGGAGGGTGACGAGCTGGGCGACGGCCGCGCGCGCGACGTCGTCCAGGACGTGGCGCGGGCCGGCCAGGCCGAGCGCGCCGCTCTCGCGGAGCTGGACGGTGGCGGGGAGGCCGTCGATCTCGCGGAAGTCCTCCTTGAGGGCGCTCACCATCTGCCAGTGCTCGGGGACGGCGTCGTTGCGGGCGGGCATCTTGACCGTGGCGCGGGAGGGCAGCGTGCCCAGCCCGAGGCGCAGGTCGAGGTAGGCCTCGTGCTCGGGGCGCCGGGTCCACAGCAGCGGCTCCAGTGCGAGGGCGGAGACGCGGACGTCCTGCACGGCGGGCGACTCCCCCAGCCGGGTCGTCCGCTCGCGTTCGCGCTCGACCTCCATCTCGGTGCGCATGAGATCGACGGACTGTCCGAACTGCTCGATGGCGGCCTGGTACTCCCGCTTGCCGGTCACCCGTCTGTCGATGTAGTTGCCGATGACCATGAGCGGCATCATCAGCATGAAGACCATGCCCAGGGCGCCACGGCCGACCATGAGGAAGATCGGGGCCATGAGCAGCGGGATGAGCAGGATGACGATGGGGAACTTCGTCGGCTTGGGCGGCTCGGGCGGCTTCGGCGCCTCGTGCTCCTCGCCCTCGTAGACGGGTGCCAGCCGCGGGGACCGGTTGAAGTCCACGTGCGCCGCCCCGGGCGCGGCGTGCCTGCTGGCCGCGATCCGGGTCACCTGGATCGTCGTGTCACCGAGGGTGACGGTGTCCTCGGGCAGCAGCGCGGCGCGCTGGACGAGGCCGTCGCCCATGAGCAGGCCGTTGGCGCTGCGCAGGTCGACGAGCTCGATGATGTCGGTGACGGCGAGGCGCGCGTGCTCCTTGGAGACCGTGGGGTCCGAGAGCCGCACGTCGCAGCCCTTGCCGCGGCCGATGATCGAGGTGCCCTCCGGGAGGGTGACCTCCAGGCCGGCGTCGGGACCGTCGATGACGGTGAGGCGCGCCGCGGCCGGCAGGTCCCCGCCCGCGCCGTCGAAACGGGCCGCGGCCTGGGCGAGCGACACGACCGAGCCGGACCGGACGGTCTCGGCGGCGGCGTCCTCGGGCAGGAGCAGCCGGGTGGTGCGGTCCTCCGAGCCCGGGGTGCCGTGGATGCGCAGGGTGAGCTCGCGGCGGTCCTGCTCGGAGAGCAGCGTGGGGACGGGGTCGGTCTCGGCGAGCGCGCGGGCGAGCTCGGCGACCGTGGCGGTGCCGTCGACGGTGACCGCGAGGTCGGCCGGCTCGGCAGAGGTCCGCAGCAGCGTGAGCTTGATCCGCATCAGCGGCCCTTTCGCAGTGAGGTGAGCGAGATCCGTGAGCGTAGCCAGCGGCGGCGGCCCACGGCCGCGCGCAGGCGGCCCTCGGTGGACTGCACGTGCTCCCAGTAGCCGGTGACCGCCCCCTCGTCCGGCAGCACCGGGCCGAAGACGCCGGCGTCGGCGTGCCGCGCGAGCGAGGCGCTGTCCAGCCGGGAGATGTCCACCGGTCTCGCGCCGCGGCGCCGGGTGCTGCGCCCGCCGGCGAGGCTGTCCTCGAGGTCGCGGGCCTGCTCGTGGCGGGTGCCCGAGGGAGTGACCGGGACGCCGAGGTCCCGGGCGCGGTCGACGACCTCCGCCCAGCCGCCGGCGACCCGCCCGGAGCCGCTGCCACGGGTGCGCCGCCGGCGCCGGCGCAGCACCTTGAGCAGGACGATGAGCAGGAGCGGGAGGAGCAGGACGAGGATCGAGGCCCCCACGCCGATGACGATGAGCATGGTGTAGCTGATGGGCTCGTCCTCCGGGACGTCCTCCTCGTCGGCGTCGACCTCGTCGCGGTCCATCGGGGGCGCGTCGGGCGGCTCCTGCGCGGGCGGCGGCGGCTGGAGCACCTGGGGCTGCGGGCGGTCCTGCGGCTCCGGCTCCTCGACCTGGGGGATGCGGTCCTCGTCCGGCGTCGCGTAGAAGGGCACCCAGCCGTGGTCCTCGAAGGCGACCTCGACCCAGGCGGTGACGTCGTCGCCGGTGATCTCCACCGGGCCGCTGCTGCCGGCGGCCTCGGGCGCGAAGCCCATGACCACGCGGGTGGGCAGGCCGACGGCGCGGCCGAGGAGGCCCATGAGGGCCGCGTACTGCTCCTCGTCCCCGATCATCAGCTCCTCGGTCACCATCTGCGCGAGACGGGCGGCGCCGTGGCCGGCGAGGGAGGGCGCGTCGCCCTCGAGGCCGTGGGAGAAGTAGCCCTCCTGGAGACCGCCGACGAGGGCCTGGACCCGGGCGAGCGGGGTCTCGGCGGAGGCGACCATGGCCGACGCCTCGGCGACGACCATCTCCGGCACGCCGGAGAGCTCGGGCTGGTCGACGCGGCCGAGCGGCGCGCCCTCGAGGGCACTGACCGGGGGCTCGACGACGGGCGCGGCGAGGAGGGAGTAGCTGTCGCCCTTGCGCAGCCCGCTCGTGACGATGCCGGTCGCGGAGGCGCGGTTGAAGTAGAGGTTGCGGGCGGTCTCGGTGGCGTCCGGACCGGCGAACTCGACGTCGTAGGTGCGGCCCACCGTGGGCAGCCACACCCCCGCGTACTCGCCGAGCTCGACCTCCACCGTGGCGGCGTCGTCGGGCACGGTGGCCTCGACGCGCTCCCCGATGCGGGTGAAGGTGCCCGAGCCGGCGGCGCTGCCGTCGGCGCTGCCGGCGACGGCCCACGTGGTGCCGTCGTAGGCGTCCATCGTCGCGAGGCGCACGGGCGCGCCGGCAGGCAGGCCGCTCACCGTGAGGATCGTGTCCTCGCGGTGGTCCTTGAGGTAGGCGCGGAAGCCGGCGAGCGGGCTGGGGTAGTCGTGCGGGTCGAGCGGCGGCTCGATGACCTCGCGCAGGACGACGCGGTGGGTGTCGCCGGGGGCGAGGAGGCCGACGCCGGTGCCACCGGCCGCGGCGACCGCGACGAGGACGAGGACGGCCACGGGCCGCCCCTGCTGCAGCCGCCCGGTGCGCCACGTCGCCCACAGCAGGCCGGCGAGGGCGCCGACCAGGGCGAGCGGCAGCGCGAGGACCTCGTGGGCCGTGCCGAGGAGGATCGCACCGGCGAGGACGACGGCGGGCGCGAGCAGCGCCCACGCGGGCCGGCGGGTCCGCAGGGAGACCGTCACCGCGACGAGCGTCGCGAGGAGGGCGAGGAGGTAGGGCGCGGTCAGCGTGTTGCCGACGGCCCCGAGCGGCGGGGCGAGGGTGACGACCTGCTTCCACGACGTCACCGCGCCGCTGCCGACCGCCCCGAGGGTCTGCGGGGTGGGCACGATCCCGGCCAGCGCCGTCGTCGGGGCCCCGAGGGAGGAGCCGAGGACGGTGGCGCCCAGCGTGGCGGCGACGACCGTGAGGGTGGTCCAGCGGCGCCACGCGCCGAACGTGGCGACGAGGGTGCCGAGCACCGCTCCGCCGACCGCGGCCGCGACGAGGCGGGCGCTGCCGTAGACGGGCAGGAGCGGGACGAGGGCGAGGAGGACGAGCCCGACGGGGACGAGGACGTCGACCCAGCGGGCGCGCAGCAGCGCGAGGTAGTCGCTCACCGGCGCTCGGCCTTCCGGAATCCGCGGCGCAGCTCGGAGAGCTCGCCGATCGTGAGGACGGTGACGACGCCGACGGTGTGGACCGCGGTCTCCGCGCCGCTGACCACCTGGACCGCGAAGGCGCGCGCATCGACGGGGAGCACGGCGCCGGCGGCACGCAGCTGGTCGGGGGTGACGGTCGAGCCGCACACGAGGACGACCATCGAGGCGCGCTCCACCTCGCGGCTGATCTGGTGGGCGATCGACACCACACCGGTGGGGCCGCCGTCGCGCTCGGTCCGGGTGAGGGAGTCGAGGTACTGGCCCGGGGAGACGGCCCGCAGGGTCTCGTGGCTGGTGAGGGTGGTGAGGTCCTTCTCCTCGCGCATCGCCTGGAGGGCGAGGGAGCCGAGGGTGGAGACGGCGGTCTCGAACTCCTCGTCGTCGCCGTAGTCGCGCTCGTTGCGGCTCATCCCGACGACGAGGTGGGAGCGGCGGGTCTCCTCGAACTGGCGGACCATGAGCTTGCCGGCGCGCGCGGAGGTGCGCCAGTGGACGTAGCGGCGGTCGTCGCCCGGGACGTACTCGCGCAGGGCGTGGAAGGACAGGTCGGCGCTCGTCACCTCACGGGTGGGCCGGCCCTCGAGGTCGTGGATGAAGCCGGCGGCCGAGGAGCTGAGCACGACCGTGCGCGGGTGGACGTAGAGCTCCTGCGGGTCGCCCCAGGCGACGCCGCGGCGCATGAGGCCGAGGGGGTCGCCGCGGACCGTGCGGACCGGGCCGACCTGGATGACGCTGCGGCGGCTCGTGGGGATCGCGAAGATCTCCTCGTGCTCCTCACCCGCCCCGAGGCCGGGCAGGTGGAAGCCGATCTGGGCGGCGCCGACGGGCATCTCGACGCGGGCGGGCAGCACCGGGTGCGCGGCCGCGTTGCGGACGATGACGCCCGCCATCGCCCGCTCCCCCACGACGACGCGGCGGTCGCTGAGGCGCAGGCTCACCTCGTAGGGGTGGCGGCCGAGGGTGAAGACGAGGGCCGCGACGAAGGTCGTGACGAGGGTGGCGCCGAGGACGACGAGCTCGACCCAGCCCAGGCGCCGCCCGGCGACCCAGGCGACGAGGCCGACGACGAGCACCGCCCAGCCGGCGACGCTCACCGCCTTGGCGGCACGCTCGATCCCGAGACGGGGGCCGCGGGTGCGCTCGACCAGGGACCGCAGCGCACTGGTCTCCGAGAGTCGCTCGGAGAGGGCGGCGCGGCCCCGGGTGGTGGTGGAGGGCTCGCTCACGGCTTACTGGTCGCCGCCGCGGCGGGTGGGCGGGGCGATCTCGGCGAGCACGCCGCGGATCGCCCCGGCCGCCGTCGCCCCCTCGAACTCCGCCTCGGCGTCGAGCACGATGCGGTGGGCGAGGACGGGCTCGGCGAGGTCCTTGATGTCGTCCGGGACGACGTAGTTGCGCCCGTGCGCGGCGGCCCAGGTCTTGGCGGCGCGGATGAGGGAGATGGCGCCGCGCACGCTGACGCCGACCGTGACGTTCTCCGCACGGCGGGTCTCGGCGACCATCCGTGAGACGTACTCGAGGACGGCGGCGTCGACGTGGACGGTGCCGGCGAGCTCGATCATCTCGACGACGGCGGTCCCGGTGATGACGGGCGTGACGCCGCCCGCGCGGTCCCGGGTGGAGGCGGCCGCGAGGATGCTCACCGTCGCGTTGTGGTCGGGGTAGCCGACCGAGGTCTTCATGAGGAAGCGGTCGAGCTGCGCCTCGGGCAGCCGGTAGGTGCCGGCCTGCTCGATGGGGTTCTGGGTGGCGAGCACGATGAAGGGACGCCCGACGTCGTAGGGCACGCCGTCGAAGGTGACGCGCCCCTCCTCCATGACCTCCAGGAGCGCGGACTGCGTCTTCGGCGAGGCGCGGTTGATCTCGTCGGCGAGGACGACGGAGGCGAAGATCGGGCCCTTGTGGAACTCGAACTGCTGGGTCTTGGGGTCGAGGATCGACACGCCGGTGACGTCGGAGGGCAGCAGGTCCGGGGTGAACTGGATCCGTGAGCTCGAGGTCTGCACCGCCGCCGCGAGCGACCGGGCCAGCTGCGTCTTGCCGGTCCCCGGGACGTCCTCGAGGAGCACGTGGCCGCCGCTGAGCATCGTCGTGACGACGAGCCGGATGACGTTGGCCTTGCCGACGACGGCCCCGCCGACGGCGGAGACGATCTTCTCGAAGGTGTCGGCGAACCACGCCGCCTGCTCGGGCGTCATCGTGGTCTGCTGCTCGGTCGTGGTCATGCGGGCTCCGTGTCTCTGGGGCGGTCGTGCGGGAGGGAGGGGATGGGGACTACCACGTGATCGTGTCGCAGGCGTTGACACCGTTGCCGGTCACGCACACCCCGACGCGCTCCCCCGGCTGACCGCGGAACGTGGGGGTCTGCCAGCTGCCGGATCCGGAGAGCGACCTCGTGTAGGTGCGCCAGTGGTCGTCGCCGGGCTCGTTGGACGCCGTGAAGCGCACCGTGTAGCTGCCGCTCGGCATGTCCGCCCACGAGAACTTCAGGAAGGCGCACGAGCTGTGGTTGCACTGCGTGTTGCTCACGGGGTCACCCTTGAGCATCCGGACCGACGGGTCCGGCGGCGGCGGGGGCGGGCGCCGCACCGGCGCGTCGATCGTCCGCACGGAGGCGTTCGCCGTACGGACCTCGCCGTCGGCCCGCTGGGCACGGATCTCGGCCCGGTAGGTGGTGCCCCAGTCACCGTTGATCTTGCGGCTGCCGTTGGCGGGCACGTTCTCCCAGCCGCCGTTGCCGATCTTCAGCTGGACGCTCGTCACCTCGCGCCCGTTGCCGTCCGGCGTGGTCCAGGTGAAGGTGGCACCGGGCTGCTCGGAGATGGTGTCGATGTAGCCGTTGTGGGCACCGTGCCGCTGCCCGGACATCGTCGCCTGGGCGAAGGGGCCGAAGGGCACCGCCGCCGCCGAGGCGGGGCTCGCCTCCCCGCAGTAGGTGTTGCAGGCGCGCACGGAGAAGGTGTAGCTCGAGCCGTCGTTGAGGCCGGTCATCACCTTGTTCGAGGGCAGCTGGCTCCACCCGCCGCCGTTGACGCTCACCTCGAAGCGGCGGATCGGGTCACCGTTGTCGGCGGGGTTCTGGTGGGACAGCTCGACGACACCGTCCTGACCGGTCGCGCGAGCGGTGACGCTGGGGACGCGGTCCGGCTGGAGGAAGGACCGCACGGACGCCGACGCCGGGCTCACCGGGGAGGTCCCCGCCTTGTTCGTCGCCGACACGGTCACCGTGTAGTCACTGCCGGCGGGCGCGTCCTCCGTGAAGGAGGTCTGACCGCCGGGCAGGGTGAAGGACTTGAAGGCCGAGCCGTCCCGGCGGATGACGACGTCGTAGGACGCGATCGCGTCGCCGTTGTCCGCCGGCGCCGTCCACGAGGCCGTGATCTGGGCGTTGACGGGCGAGTCGACGCGCTGCGCGACGGGCGCGACCGGCTGCTCCGGGACGCCCGCGGGCACCTCGGGCGCCGACCACTCCGACCACTCGCTCGGGTCCGGGGCGTCGTTGTGGGCGCGCACCCGCACGGTGTAGGACTGCCCGTTCTGCAGGCCGGTCCACGTGTGGGAGTTGCCGCTCACCGAGATCTGCCCGCCACCGGGGGACGGCGCGATCTGCAGGTCGTAGGAGGTGACGTCCGAGCCGCGGCTCACCGGGGTCTGCCAGTCGACCTCGAGCTGGCCGTCACCGAAGGTGAGGGTGGGCGCCGCGGGCCGCTCGGGCTTGACGTCGGGCCGCGCGACCGCGGACGGGCCGGAGGGCTCGGAGTCGCCCACCTTGTTGACGGCGGTGACCGTGAAGGTGTACTCGACGTCGTTGGTGAGCCCGCCGATGGTGCAGGTCGTCGTCGGGCACTCCTGGCTCACGCCGTCGGCCTCGACGCGGTACCCGGTGATCGGCGCGCCGTTGTCGGCGGGCGCGGACCAGGTGAGCACGACGGTCTCGTCCCGCACCTCCTCCACGCGCGGGGGCGAGGGCCGCTCGGGGACACCGATGACGGAGTAGGTGATGCGGCCCTCGACGTCGCGCAGCGGGTCGCCGGTGGCGTCCTGGACGGCGTAGCGCACGGTGGCACGGCCGACGAAGTCCGCGCCCGCCGTCACCGTGACCGTGTCACCGTCGGTGACGGGCTCGGGCCCACCCGTCTCGCTGCGCGCGTAGACCACCGTGAGCGGCTCGCCCGGGAAGGGGTTGAAGGCGCCCTGGAGCACGTTGACGGAGTCCGACTCGCCCTGCTCGATCTCGCCGAGGTCGTGGTCGTTGACCGAGGCGAGACGCCGGTTGGACGCCGCGACCGTCACCTCGATGACGCCGGGGACCGGTTCGGCCTTGGAGTCCGAGACGGTGATCTGGATGTTGCCCGCCGTCCCCCGCGGGGTGTCCACGGGCGCGGAGACGGTGAGGTTCGGGCCGTCGAGGCTCGCGTCGACGCCCTCGGGCACCCCGGCGAGCTCGAAGCTCAGCTGGTTGTAGTCGCCCGTGTCCGGGTCCTCCGACAGCTGGCGCAGGTTGAGCCCGACCGGCCCCTCCGCGGGGACCACCTCGATGGCGGCGCCGTCGAAGGTCGGCGCGGTGTTCTCCGTCGACTCGACGGTGATGTCGAGGGTGAGCACCGCTGTCAGGCCCTCGGGGTCCTCGGCGCTCTGACCGTCGGTCACCTCGAAGGTGAGGGTGGCGGGCCCGGCGTAGGTGGGCGCGGAGGTGAAGGTGAGGGTCGTGGGGCCCACGACGGGCGAGCTGCCGTCGGAGTTCGTCGCGCGGACCTGCTCGGCGTCGGTGAGGCGCACCTCCTTGCCGCTCGGGGCGATGACGTAGTCCGCGCGCGCGCGCGCGCGGGTCTCCCCCGTCGCGACGACGATCGGGTCGACGTCGGTGCGCAGCACCGGGCCGGAGTCCTCCAGGCCGGGGACGTCGACGAAGGCGTAGGACGTGAGGCCGTCGAGGTCGGTCACCGAGTAGGTGAGCACCTGCCGCGAGGCGAGCACGTCGACCTGGATCTCCTCGCCGACGACGGTCGCGTTCTCCGGGGAGCCCTCGAGGCCCACCGTGAGGTCCTCACGGCTGCCGTCGGGGTCGGAGTCGTTGTCGAGGACCGGGATCGTCACGCGCTCCTGGTCGAGGATCGTGATCGCCCGGACGAGGTCGTCGACGGCGACGGGCGCCTGGAGCGGCGCGTCGGGGTCGACCCGGACGGTGATGATGCCCGTCGAGGTCCCGCCGCGCTGGTCGCTCACGTGGTACGGCAGGGCGAAGGTGCCCTCCTGCTCCGGCGTCGTGATGCGCAGGCGGCCGCTGTCGAGCTGCTCGACCTCGAGCTCCTCGACCTCGTCGACGGCGGGGTCGCCGAGGTAGAGCGGGTCGCCGTCGGGGTCGGTGTCGTTGACGATCGGGTCGAAGTCGACGACGCGGCCCGGCCGCACGGTCACCTCGTCGTCCAGGGCCTGCGGGGCCCGGTTGAGGTCGGGCGGCGGGACGACGGCGACGCGCGCCGTCGCCGAGGCGTAGGTGCCCATGCGGTCGCGGACGGCGTAGGTGAAGGAGTCGGTGCCGGTCGAGCGGGAGTAGGCCTCGTAGTCGATGTACGTGGGCCCGACCTCGACGATGCGGCCCTTCGTCGGTGCGCGGTCGGCGCCGAGGAGCTGGACGGAGTCGCCGTCGGGGTCGATGCCGAAGAGCGGGACCTGGATCCGCACCCGCTCGCCGGCGAAGGCGCGCGACTCGACGGGCAGCGGCTGCGGCGGGGCGTTGCGCTCGCCGTCGTCGGCCTGGACGTAGATCGTCACCTGCGCGGAGGCGCGCTGGTCGGACTCGTCGACGACCTCGTAGACCGCGTTGATCGTCTGCGGCTGCTCCGGTGCGCGGAAGCGCAGCGTGTCGCCCGAGGCGAAGAGGTGCCCGGCCTGCGGCTCCTCGACGAGCTCGGAGGACAGCTCGAACTCCAGGCCCGCCGGGTGGGAGTCGTTGGACAGGACGGGGATCGTGACGAAGTCGCCGGCGCGGACGTTCGCGACGTCGGCCCGGGCGACCGGCGGCTGGACGAGCGCGTCCGGGGGGACCTGCATGACGACGACCTCGCCGGTGGCGCTGGACTCGCCGTTGGACACCTCGTAGGTGAGGCGCTGGGTCGTCTGGACGTCCTGGCTCGCGGTGATCTTGAGGATGCGGTGCTCGAGGACGGCGACCGTGAGCCCCGAGCCCTCGGGGACGTCGACCTGCCGCACGGCGAGCAGCTCACCGCTCGGGTCCTCGTCGTTGGCGAGGACGTCGACGAGCACCTGGCCCCCGGCGGGGAGCAGCCCGACGTCCTGGACGGCGACCGGCGCCGCCTCGGCGGGCTCGCGCACGTCGACGCGGATGAGGCCGGTGGCGGAGGCCCCGGCGTCGTTGACGACGATGTAGGTGAGGTAGTACGTCTGCGCGGCCTCCGCGGAGAAGCGGAAGGCACCGGCGTCGTAGTCGGGGACCACGGTCGCGCCCGGCACCTGCTGGACGTCGGCCAGGCGCAGCGGCTCGGCCTCGCCGCCCGGGTCGGTGTCGTTGGCGAGCGGCTCGACGACCGTCTCCTCGCCGGCGATCGCGGTGACGAAGTCGAAGACGGGCGTGGGCGGCAGCGCGCCGGCGGGCCGCACGTCGACGTCGAGCTCGACCTCGGCGGTGTCGGTGCCGTCGTAGACCTCGACCGCGACCGGCTTGATGCCGGGCGTGACGCCGGAGTCGACGAAGGTGACCGCGCCGTCGGGGGTGAAGCGGACGATGTCGTCGGTGCTGGCGGTCGCGCCGACGACGACGAGCTCGTCGCCGTCGGGGTCCATGACGGTGTCGAGGACGTTGACGCTGCCGGTGGCGCCGGACACGAGCGTGAGGGCGGCCGGGCGGACCTGCTCGGGCGGCCGGTTGGCCTCGGCGGGCACGACGGTGACGCGCGCGACGGCCTCGGCCTCTCCCCCGCGCCCGTCGCTCACCGAGTAGCGCATCGCGAAGGCGCCGCTCGCGCCGTCGGCGACGGCGATCTGCAGCGCGCGGCCGCCCATGATCGGGCGGACGGTGCCGAAGGACTCCCCGGGCGCGTCGAAGGACGAGACGGTGAGGAGGTCGCCGTCGGGGTCGGTGTCGTTGGCGAGCACCTCGAGGACGGTCGTCGACCCGGCGCGGACGCCGAGCTCGTCGTCCTGGGCGATGGGGTCGCGGTTCTCCTGCTCGCGGTCGAGCGGGAGCTGCTCCTCGATCTGCTGCTGGGACTCCTCCTCGTCGTCGCTCGCGGCCTGCGGCGGCACGACGTCGTCCCAGTTCTCGACGATCTCCATCGCGTCCTTGACCAGCCACACGGTGCCGGCGACGAGGTCGTTGAGGACGACGACGTCCCGGTTGACGCGGAAGACGAGCTTCGCGTCGGTGAGGGTCTTGTCGATGGGCTGCTCGGCGACCTCGCCGTTGCCGCAGCGGGACTGGTAGACGCCGGTGGCGCCGGCCCACGCGCCGTGGCTGCAGCCGGCGACGACGACCGGCTCGGTCGGCGTGCCCGGCTGGGAGACGCGGTCGACGCTCGGCTCGCCGCGGCCGAGGGGCACGCGCACGAGGCCGTCACGGGCCGCGAGGACGACGTCGCGCGCGGCGGCGGAGGGTGCCTGGAGGGCCACCTGCGCGGTGTCGGCGAGGTCGGTGACCTCGAGCGGCTCGGTCTCCGGACGCAGGAGCGTCACCCGGTCCTGCTCGTCCCGGACGAGGACGACCGGCTCGTCGCCGACGGCGCTCACCTGGATCTCGGCGTCGGTGAGGCGCTCGGGGTCGATGCCGAGCTCCGCGACGGCGGGCTCCTCCTCGCCCTCGGGGTCGAAGCCGGCGGGGATGGTGACGAGGGTGGCGTCGCCCGGGGAGACGCCGTAGGTGGTCCCGTCCACGCCGACGGCGATGACGGCGTTGGCGCCCAGGCCCACGGTGGGCTCGCGCTCCTCGTCGGCGAGCCCGCCGCCACCGAGGACGGGGGCGGTGTGGAGCTGGCCGCTGCGCGAGTCGAGGACGGCGAGGGTGTCACCGCTCATCTCGATCTGGCGGGGGCCGGGCAGGGACACCGTGGTCGTCGTGAGGACCGTCGCGGGGTCGACCTGCTGGAGGACGCCCGCGCCCTCGTCGACGAGGAAGACGTGGCCACCGTCCTGGAGGACGTCGAAGCTCGCGCTGCGGGCCGCGAGACCGCCGTCGAGGAGCTGGACCTGGCTGTTGAGGCGTCCCAGGCGCATGTGCTCCTGGCTCGTCACCCACACGCCGCCGTCGTTGAGGTCGACGTCCGCCGTGGCGACGCCGTCGTACAGGACGCCGGCGACGACGAGCCCCGCCCCGAGGACGGTGACCGTCGCGGTGGAGACGACGCGCTGGCGCCGCTTCGGGTCCGCGGCGCGGCCCTTGCGCCGGGGGGTCGAGTCGGCCCGGCGTGTGCGCCGGCCCGTGGGGACGTCTGGCACGTCCGTACCACTGTTCCGCCCGCGTCCGAGTCGCACGTGTCCCGCCCTACGTCGTGTGTGGAGGCATGCTGGGGGCCGACGACCTCCGTGGGCCCCCGGCGCCGCTCCGCAGACTAACAAAGGCAGGAGACGAAGGTCCTACCGAAGGATGGGGAGAACTGCCCACCCTCATGCGGAGGCGTTCCGCGCCTTCTCCTCGTCCAGCCCCGGGAGCTGGTCGGGACTGACGATGCGCGAGGCGACGGCGTGCTCGACGAGCCGCGCGCGCCGGTTGACCGCCAGCTGCTGCGGGCCGCCGCGCAGCCCCCGGACGCCGTTGCGGTCGAGCTTGTCGCAGACGTTGTCGAGCTTGCGGTTGAACTTCGTCAGCGCCCAGCCCAGCCGCTCGGCGGCCTGCGCGGAGGTGGGGATCGCCGCGCTCCCCCGGCCCGAGAGCACCGGCTCGGCGAGCGCGAGGACGAGGAGGTGCTGGGACTCGGTGAGGGCGACCGGCCCGATCGTCGTGTCCCCGACGTGGACCGGCTCGGCCTTGGCGGGCGCGAAGGTCGGGTCGGGGTTGACGAGGTTGATCTCGTAGGTCGTGGGCCCGGCGGTGAAGAGGATCGTGGTGCCGGCGTAGACGAGCGGCAGGCGCGCGCCCGGGGCGAGCCAGGCCTGGGTGTTGCCCTCGCTGTCGGCGAGGGTCGCCGACAGCCGGGCGCCGACGTTCTCGATCCACCACAGGTCCTCGACGAAGGCGATCCGGAGGAAGCGCCGGTGGAGGTAGGGGTTGTCGTCGATCTCGAGGGCGCCCTCGCGCCCGATGTAGAACGGCTCGTCGCGGGTGATGGGGAACCACTCCCCGCAGAACTCCAGCTGCAGCGTGCTGTCCTCGCTCATCGTCTCCCTCACTCGACGCACGCCTCGGCCGGCTCGGCCGAGACCATGCCCTGCTCGGTGATCGTGCGCACCTCGACGCACACCCGCCCGCTCGACTCGAGCGCCAGCGGCGGCTCGTCCACCGGCTGGCTCTCCCCGACCTTGTTGCCGTCGGTCCGCACCCACGAGTAGGTGACCTCCCCGGGCACGTCGGGCGCCGTCCAGGTGAACTCGACCTGGCTGTCGTTGACCCGCTCACCGCTGAGGTCCACGGGGCTGGGGACGACGTCGGGCAGGACGACCGTGCCGATGGTCGAGGTCGGTGCCGGCTCGGGCTCCTCCTCCCCGCGCAGCTGGCCCGCCACGACGATCCCGCCCACGACGACGACGGCGGCCGCGGCCCCCGCGACCACCCAGCGACGTCCGGGGCGGCGGCGCTCGGGGGCGGCGTCGTCGGCGTCGGTGGCGACGGCCCGGCGGCTGCGGGTGCTCTCGGTGAGGTCCTCGGGCTCCCACCCGTCGCGGACGGGACGCAGCACGGTGTGCGGCTCGTCGTCCGCGGGCGGCGGCGGTGGCGGCGCGCCGGTGGGGTCGACCTCGGTGACGGCGCGCACGACGGTGCGGCCCTCGTCGGAGTCGTCGGGGCTGGGGGCGGCCGGTGAGAGCCACGAGGTGTCGGGCACCTCGATGTCGGTCATCGCCAGGCGCAGCTCCTGCTCGACGACCTGGAGCGCGCGGGCCAGCTCGAGCGCGCTGGCGGGCCGGGCGGCCGGCGACTTCGCCATGGCGCGCGCGAGGAGCTGCTCGAGGGAGGCCGGGACGTCGGTGCGCCCGATCGGCGGCACCGGGTCGCGCTTGATGCGCAGGGTGAAGTCGAGGCGCGAGTTGGGGCCGCCGGGCCGCGAGAAGGGCGAGCGGCCCGCGAGGAGGGTGTAGAGCGTGGCGGCGAGGGAGTAGACGTCGCCCGCCACCCCGGCGGACTGGCCCTCGACGGCCTCGGGCGGCGCCCACGGGATCGACACGCCACCGGACTCGTCGGCGCCGGTGAGCCCGGCGATCCCGAAGTCGGTGAGCGCGGGACGCCCGTACTCGGTGGTGAGGATGTTGGCGGGCTTGATGTCGCGGTGGACGATGCCCGCGCGGTGGGCGGTCTCGACGGCGCCGGCCAGCCGGACCCCGATGCCGAGCACCTCGGGCACGCCGAGCGGCCGCACCTTGACGCGCTCGGCGAGGTTGGGCAGCGGGCAGTACTGCATGACGAGGTAGGGGCGCCCGTCGGCGGCGGTGTCCGCGTGGTAGATCGTGACGATCGAGGAGTGCGTCGACAGCTGGGCCATGAGGTTGGCCTCGGCGGCGAACTGCTCCCGGGGCTGGTCCCGCGTCGCCTCGTGGGTGAGGACCTTGATCGCCACCTGCCGCTGCGGCATGCGCTGGGAGTACAGGTAGACGTCGGCGAAGCCGCC
This sequence comes from Oceanitalea stevensii, assembly GCF_014837105.1. Lineage (GTDB taxonomy): Bacteria > Actinomycetota > Actinomycetes > Actinomycetales > Actinomycetaceae > Oceanitalea > Oceanitalea stevensii. The sequence goes on from NZ_JACSPO010000006.1 coordinate 64,482, forward strand.
GGAGCCGAGCAGCCGCTCGACGGTGTAGCCCGGCAGGTCCGGCGCCGGGGCGGGCTGGCGCCGTGGGCTCACTGCGCGCCCTCGGGCCGCTCGACCGTGACCGTGACGCCGGTGCCGAGCTCGATGACGGCCCCCGCCCCCACGGGCACGCCGGTGCCCGGCTGGAGCCGCACGGAGGGCTGGTCGGGGCGGTGGACGACCGTGCCGTTGGTCGAGTTGAGGTCGGTGACGACGACGTGCCCGCCCGCCGGCCGGATCTCCGCGTGGGTGGAGGAGATGTCGCGCTCGGGGTTGGACACGCTCACCAGGCGCGGCACCTCGGTGCCGGCGAAGCGCGCCGCCTCGGGCGCGCGGCCGAGGAGGACCGGGCGGTCCATCTCGATGCGCGGCCCTGTCGACAGGACGAGCTCGAGGAGCGGCGTGGGGCGCTCGACCGCTTCCACGGCGATCTCGAGGTCGGTGACCGGCAGGTCCGAGGCGAGGATCGTCTCGCCGTCGTGGTCGCCGTCGTCGGTGGGCGGCGGCGGCAGGTCCACCGGTGCGCCGACCGGCGCGGCCGGAGGGGTGGGCACAGCGCCCGGCGCCGACGGCGGGCCCGCGGGGCGCAGGCGGCCGGGGACGGAGTCGATGATGCCGCCGGTCGTCCCGCCGTGCTCCTCGGGCTCCGGCTCGCGGGTGGCCTCGAGGTCGGCGTGGCCGAAGTCGTCCACCGGGACGGGCTCGGGCACGGGCTCGGGCTCGACGTCGGGCTCCGGCTCGGGAGCCGCGGGCCGGGGGGCCGGTGTCTCCTCGCGGGCCTGGACCTGCTCGGTGGACCACAGGAGGAAGTCGTAGTCGTCGGAGTCCTCCGGGTCCTCCTCGTCGGTGTCCGCGGGCGTGGCAGCGCCGTCCTGCGGCGCACCGGGCGCGGCGGCGGGACCCGGGACGGGCGGGTCGTCCGGGATGCCCGGTGCCGGCTCAGCAGCGTCGGTGGCGGGTGCCGGTTCGGCAGCGGCGGTGGCGGGTGCCGGTTCGTTCATGGCGGCGGCGGGGGCCGGCTCGGCCGCGGCAGCGGGTGCGGGCTCGGCAGCGGCAGCAGGTCCCGGCTCGGCCGGCTCGGCCGCGGCAGCGGGTGCCGGCTCGGCCGCACCGGGCGCGGCAGCGGGCGCCGGCTCGGCAGCGGCGGCGGCGGGTGCATGCCCGGCCGCGCCGACCGTGGGTGCCGGCTCGTTCATGGCAGCAGCAGGCGCCGACTCGTTCGTGGCGGCCGGTGCCGGCGGCTCCTCCCGCGGGGCCCCGGACAGCCAGGCGGGCACGACGGCAGGCGGCGTCCCGACGGCGGGGACGTTCGTCAGCGGCGGGGCGGGCGGCGCACCGGGTGCCGGCGCGAGGCCCCAGGGAGCGGGCGCCTCGCCGGAGCCGGCTACCCCGGAGGGCGCCTCGGCCGTCGGTGCAGGGGCACCCTCCGTGTCCTCGTCGCTGTCGTCCGCACCGGCTGCGGTGGCGGCGCCGACCGGCGCGGTCGCGGGCGGAGCGAGCTCGGTCGAGGCATCCGGCGTGGAGAGCTCGGTGGACGCGTCGGGCGCCTCGGCAGGCGTGGCCGCGGACGCGCCGGCGACCGCTGCCGCCAGGGCGGGCATGCGGGCCACGGTGAGCTCGACGTCGTCGTCCTCCTCCTCGAGCGGCGCGGCGGGGACCTCCTGGTCCACGGCCAGGCGCACGGCGGCGGCGCGGACGATGCCGCCGGTGAGGGGCAGCCAGCCGCCGTCGTCGGCCGCGGCGCGGATCGTGACGTCGGTGGCCGCGGGCACGACCTCCTCGCGCCATGTCGCGTAGCCGCGGGCGGACACGGTGCGGCCGGCGATCTCGACGTCGACCTCACCGCGCACGAGCACCCGCAGGCCCTCGGGGTGGGCCTCGACCATGGCAAAGGACGGGAGCGTGGCGATGCCCCGCGAGGCGAGGTACTCGACCCACGCACCCAGGCGCCGCCCGGTGGTCGTCAGCTGCCACAGCTCGCGGGCGACGTCGTCGGCCACGCCGGGGTGGAGCAGCGCGAGGGCGCCGTCGGTCACGAGCGCCGTCCAGCCGCCCGTCTGGTACTCGTGCGCCGTCATCGACCGGCTCCTGCCTCGGCGCGCGGGATCGTGGACCCGTGGTCCTCGCCGGCACGCCGCTCGGTGCTGTCGACGTCGTCGTCCCCGCCGGCGGCGACGACGACGACGGAGACGTTGTCGTTCGCTCCCCCGCCCTGGACGGCGCGGTCGAGGAGGGTGGCGGCGGCCTCGTGCGGGTGGGCGGCGGAGGCGACGATCTCGGCGATCTCGCCGTCGTCGAGCTCGCCGAACAGGCCGTCGCTGCACAGGACGAGCCGGTCCGGGCCGCCGGCGCGGAGCATCCAGAAGTCGATCTCGGGCACGCTGCCGGTGCCGACCGCCCGGGTGATGACGTTGCGCTGGGGGTGGCGGCGGGCCTCGGCGCGGCTGATCGTGCCGGAGTCGACCATCTCCTGGACGAGGGAGTGGTCCACGCTCACCTGCTCGAGGTCCTGGGCGGTGCAGCGGTAGACGCGGGAGTCACCGACGTTGAAGACGAGCCAGAACGGCTGCCCGTCCTCCTCGGTGAGGATCGCGCCGGCCACCGTCGTGCCGGCCACCGCGTCCTCCCCCGCCATCGTCTCGCGGATCCGCTCGCCGGCGCGGACGAGTGCGGCGGAGACGTCCTCCGGGCGCAGCGGCCGGTCCGAGCGGGCCAGGCCCTCGAGCTCGGTGACCACCGTGCGGCTGGCCATGTCGCCGCGCGCGTGCCCGCCCATGCCGTCCGCGACGGCGAAGACGGGAGGCTGCGCCAGCACGGAGTCCTCGTTGGCCTGGCGTCGGCCGCCCGCGTCGGTGGCCACGCCCCAGTGGATCTGCATCCGCTTCCTCTCGCTGTTCCGAGGGGGATCCTACGGGAGCGCGGAGCGCCCCGCGGTCACCAGACCGTGGGGAAGACGCCCCAGTAGCCGGCGGCGAGGAGCAGCACGAGCGCCCCCAGGTGGACGCCGACGAGCGTGATCGTGCCGACGGTCCCCGTGCGCACGCCGCTGCGGCGCACGCGCAGCCAGGTGGTGGCGGACCAGACACCCACCGCCGTCGTCCCGATGGCGACGACCTGCACCCCGAGCCAGCCGCCCTGGACGGCGAAGGGGTTGGTCTCGTAGTTGAGCGCGAGGTCCGCGACGACGAGGAGGTAGGAGACGAAGAGCGTCCACACGGCGAGCACGCCCAGTGCGAGCGCCGCGGTGGTGCGGGCCAGCGGCGAGGGCAGGGCCTCGCTGGGGCGGCGCACGAGCCGGGTGAGCAGCCACAGGACGGGTCCCAGCGCCAGGAGCGCGAGCGGGCCGACGAGGGTGAGGACGATCATGTCGCCCGAGGCGTACCAGCGGGGGCTGTCGACCGGCTCGGCGCGGAAGCGCTGGTCGGGCTGGCCGCCGGCGATGCGCGGCTGGGCGTCCGCGGTCTCGGGCAGGCCCTGCAGCCACCGGGCCAGCACCTCCGGGAAGCCCGGCGCGAGCTCGCCGTCGATGCGGATGCCGTGGTTGGCACCCTCGAAGTAGCGCACCGTGTAGCCACCGTTGCCGGCCTCCGCGAGGTCGGCGACGACCTTCGCCGGCGCCTGGACCACCGGCATCGAGACGTCCTCGGTGCCGTAGACCATGAGGACGGGCTGGTCCATGCGCTGCTGGTAGGGGCTGACGTCGAAGTCGGCGTAGACGAAGCCGCCGCCGGGGATCTCGCTGCCGAGCAGCCGGGGCACCGCGCGCAGGAGCTGCTCGGGGGCGCCGAGGTTGCGCAGGTAGGTGTCGGTGGCGAGGGCGAACTGCTCGCGCGCCGGGACGACGGGCGCGGACACGAGGACGACGTGAGCGACCTCGGGGTGCTCGGCCGCGGCGACGGGGGCGATGAAGGCACCCTCGCTCTCGGCGTAGAAGCCCACGCGGTCCGGGTCGACGCCGGGCCGGGCCGCGAGCTCCCGGAAGCTGTGCATGTAGTCCTCGGCCATCGCCGGGTAGTCGCGGTAGCGGGCGCTGTAGGTGTCCATGCGCTTGTCCGGGACCATGGCGACGACCCCGGCGCTGGCGAGCGCCTCGCTGATCTGCCAGAAGTTGTCGTGGGTGGCGGTGCCGGCGCCGTGCATGAAGACGAGGCCGGGGCGCAGACCCGGCGCGCCGACGGGCTCGTGGACGGTCGCCCGGACGGTCGCGCCGTCGAGCTCGACGGTGAAGGTCTCGGTGCGGGTCTCGTACGTGCCGAGCGGGTCGGTGGCGACGTCTCCGCCGATGGCGACGTCGGGGGTCTGGACGACGAGCGTCTGATCCAGCGGCTGCGGGTGCCAGCCGGGGCCCGCGACGGTGCCGATGAGCCCGAACAGCAGGACCGCGACCACCGTCACGGCGACTCTCCACGACCTCACCGAGCCAGGGTAGACGCAGCCCGCCGGTCACCGGCCTCACTCCCCCCGTCTGGGACGCACCTCTCGTCGGCTGGGAGCACCTGCGGACACCTCGAGGAGTACCGGAGGTGCGACCGAGAGGACGGGGCGAGGCGCCGTGCTCCACAGTGCGGCGCGCGGGACGGTGGGTCCACAGGGAGCGGTGGTGCCGGGACCGCCGTCCGCCCGCGGACGCCAGCATCACCCCATGGGACTGGAGATCACGCCGCGCCCGGTGCCCACGGCCTACCTGAGCTCCGAGCTCAGCCGCAGTGCCGCCCGGGCAGCCGTCGCGGCGGGTGAGCTCGCCGTCGTCCGCCGCGGGGCGCTCGTCCCGGCGCCGACGGCGACGACCCGGTGGGCGAAGGACGAGGAGCGTGCGCTGGCGATGATCGCCTCGGCGGCACGGAGGCTGCGGAACGGAGCGGTGTTCAGCCACGCGTCGGCAGCGCTGCTCCACGGGCTGTGGCTCTGGTCCGTGCCGGAGGTGCCGGAGGTGACCCAGCGGTCGAGGCCCAACGCGCACGGGGCGCGCACCCTCAGACGCCACCGCGCCGAGCTCGCGCCGGAGGACGTGACGACGGTGAGCGACCTGCGCGTCACGACCATCGAGCGCACCATCGTCGACTGTGCCCGACGCATGCACCCGCGGGACGCGCTCGTGGTGGCGGACAGCGGGATGCGCACGCTCGTCGGTGCCAACCGCTTCAGACGGACCCACCAGGCCGACGCCGTCGAGCGCCTGCGCGATCGCCTGCTCGCGCTCGTGGGCCAGGGACCGGGCCACGGCCGACGACGCGCCCGCGCGGTCATCCAGGCGGCGGATCCGTACTCGGAGTCCCCGATGGAGACCACGCTGCGGTGGGTCGCCGTCTCCCGCGGGCTTCCTCCGCCCACCACGCAGCTGCAGGTCCGCACCCGCGGCGGCACGTTCTACGCGGACCTGGGCTGGCGCTGGCGGGTCGTGCTGCCGGACGGCGCCGTCACGTTCATCACGGTGCTCCTCGAGTACGACGGCGAGCTCAAGTACCTGCCCGGCGGGGGACTCGTCTCGAGCGTCGAGGAGTCCTCGGCGACCGTCGTGGCCGAGAAGCGGCGCGAGGACCTCGTGCGGGAGGTCCCGGGCACGGTCATGCTGCGCTTCTCGAGAAGCGAGCTCGACGATCCCGCCGCGGCCTTCGCTCGCCTCCTCGCCGCCGTGCCGCGCAACGTCCGAGCGGACCTGCGGCCGGTCGCCGAGCTCCTCGCCGGCCCGACCCGGACCCGCCGCTGATCGCCCCACTCGACTGGTACGCACCTCCAGTACTCCGGGAAGTGGCGGGAGGGGCGTCGAGACGACCGGGTGTGCGTCCCAGGCGGCGGGGGCGCGGGCTAGAAGCCGAGGCGGCCGAGGAGCTTGGGGTCGCGCTGCCAGTCCTTGGCCACCTTGACGTGGAGGTCGAGGTACACCCGGGTACCGAGGAGCATCTCGATGCCGCGGCGGCTGCGGGTACCGACCTCGCGCAGGCGCGAGCCGGCGCGTCCGATGACGATCGCCTTCTGCGAGTCGCGCTCGACGTAGAGGTTGACGCGCACGTCGAGCATGTCCTTGCGGCCCTCGCGCTCGACGATCTCCTCGACGACGACGGCCAGCGAGTGGGGCAGCTCGTCGCGCACGCCCTCGAGGGCGGCCTCGCGGACGAGCTCGGCGATCATGACGACCTCCGGCTCGTCGGTGAGCTCCCCCTCGGGGTACAGCGGCGGGGACTCGGGCATCTGCCCGAGGAGGACGTCGGCGAGGACGTCGACCTGGTCCCCGCGCTTGGCGGAGACGGGCACGATCTCCGCCCAGTCCCCGAGCGCGTCGATCTCGAGGAGATGCTCGGCCAGCCGCTCGCGGCTCACCTTGTCGCTCTTCGTCGCGACGGCGACGACGGGCGTGTGCAGCTCGGCGAGCTCACGGGCGATGAACTTGTCACCGGGACCGATCTTCTCGTCGGCGGGCAGGCAGAAGACGACGACGTCGACCTCGCCCATCGTGTCGCGCACGAGGTCGTTGAGCCGCTCGCCGAGCAGGGTGCGCGGGCGGTGCAGGCCCGGGGTGTCGACGAGCACGAGCTGCCCGTCCTCGCGGTGGACGATGCCGCGCACGGCGTGCCGGGTGGTCTGGGGACGGCCGGAGGTGATGGCCACCTTCTGGCCGACCAGCGCGTTGGTCAGGGTCGACTTGCCCGCGTTGGGGCGTCCGACCATCGAGGCGAACCCCGCTCGGTAGCCCTCGGGCCACGAGTACGTCATGAGCTCTCGTCCTCTTCGTCGTGGTCGGGCGCCTCGACGGCCCGCGCCAGGATGGTGGCGATCTGGCGGCGTCGTCCGCCGGCGCGCTCGGCCTGCAGGTGCAGTCCGGCGACCTCGACCTCGGCCCCGGGGATGGGGACCTTGCCCAGTGCCTTGGCGAGCAGGCCGCCCGCGGAGTCCACGTCGTCGTCGTCGAGCTCGAGGCCGAAGAGCTCACCGAGCTCGTCGACGGGCAGCCGGGCGGGCACCCGGACGAGGCCGCCGTCGAGCTCCTCGACGACGGGCTCGGCGCGGTCGTGCTCGTCGGTGAGCTCACCGACGAGCTCCTCGAGGAGGTCCTCGATGGTGACGAGGCCGGCGATGCCGCCGTACTCGTCGACGACCATCGCGATGTGGAAGTTCTTCGCCTGCATGTCGCGCAGGAGGTCGTCGACGAGGATCGTCTCGGGCACGAAGACGGCCTCGCGGGCGACGGACTCGACGAGGTCGGAGCCGGCGTCGGGCCGCATGTGGGTGCGGCGCAGGACGTCCTTGAGGTAGAGGATGCCGCGCACGTCGTCGACGGACTCCCCCACGACCGGCACGCGGGAGAAGCCGGAGCGCACGAACAGGGCCAGCGCCTTGGTGAGCGGGCGGTCGGCGTCCATCGTCACCATGTCAGGGCGCGGCACCATGACCTCGCGCACGAGGGTGCTGCCGAGCTCGAACATCGACTGGAGCATCGAGCGCTCCTCGTCGGCGAGCTGCTCGGACTGGCTCACGCGGTCGACCATGTCGCGCAGGTCCTCCGCGGCCTCCTCGCGCGCCTCGGCCTCCGTGAGCGTCGGCTTGGGCGTCAGCGCCCGGGCGACGACGACGGCGGGCCGGGTGACGGCGAGGACGACACCGACGAGGGGCAGCAGCGCGTGGAGCACGCGGCCGGGCTGGCGGGTGCCCAGGCGCCGCGGCCCGGAGCCGGCGACGACGGCCACGAGCAGCGCGGTGACGGCGACGGCGGTGAGCAGCACCTGCCACCACTCGGGCAGGAGGTCGGCGACGACGAGGGTGAGGGCGACCGCCGTCGTCATCTCCGCGAGGACGCGCGCCAGGGCCAGCGCGGGCAGCGCGGCCTCGCGGGAGTCGGCGAGCTGCTCGACGCGGTCGGCGCGCGGCCGGTCGGCGACGTGCAGCTCGCTGAGCGCGGTGCGCCCGATGCGCCGCAGCGCCGCCTCGGCCGCGACGAGCACGGCGGTGAGGACGAGCATGACCAGTGCGAGGACGAGCAGCCACCACTCGGGGATGTCGGAGAGCAGTCCGTCCATGTCAGCGCTCGGCGAGGAAGGTGAGCAGCAGCTTGCGCTGCAGCGCGAACATCTCCTTCTCCTCCTCGGGCTCGGCGTGGTCATAGCCGAGGAGGTGGAGGATGCCGTGCGTCGTGAGGAGGAGCAGCTCCTCGGCGGTGCTGTGGCCGGCGGCCTTGGCCTGCGCGGCGGCGACCTCGGGGCACAGCACGATGTCACCGAGCATGCCCTCGACGGGCTCCTCGCCCGGCTGGCCGGGGCGCAGCTCGTCCATGGGGAAGGACAGGACGTCGGTGGGGCCCGGCTCGTCCATCCACTTGACGTGGAGCTCGGTCATGACGTCGCTGGTGACGAACATGATCGACAGCTCGGCCTGGGGGTGGACGTGCATCTGCTCGAGCACGTAGCTCGCGAGGGCGGAGAACTCCGCCTCGTCGACCTCGTAGCCGGACTCGTTGGCGACCTCGGTGCTCATCGGTGGGTTCCGCGGGGCACGGTCGGGGTGGCGGGGTGTAGCGGCATGGGCGGGGCGCGAGGGCCCGAACATCTCCTCGGCAGGGTGGGCCGCACCCGGTGTGCGGTCGACCGATGGTATCAACGCGGCGACGGCCGGCCACCGTGCTGGTGACCGGCCGTCGCTGTCGCGTGGCTCAGAACACGACGAGGGCGCGGCCCTCGACGGTGCCCTCGCGCAGGGCCGCGAAGCCCTTCTCGACGTCGTCGAAGGCGAACTCGGTGGAGCGCAGCTCCAGGTCGCCGGCCGCCGCCATGGCGGCGATCTCGCGGTACTCGGCCGGGGTGAAGCCGGTGGAGTTGATGAAGTGGCCGTTCATCGGCAGCTTCTCCCAGCCCATCGGCACCTCACCGCCACCGATGCCGGCGACGACGACGCGTCCACCGACGCCGATGATGTCGATCGCGGTGCGCAGGGTGGGCGTCGCGCCGACGAAGTCGAAGACGACGTCCACGGGCCCGCCCATGACGTCACGGACCTGCTCGGCCGCGTCCGCGCCGGAGAGCACCGTCTCCTCCGCGCCCAGACGCCTGGCGTCGGCGAGGCGGTGGTCCACGGTGTCCAGGGCCACCACCCGGGCGGCGGTGAGCTTCTCGAGGTACTGCACCGCGTAGGCACCGAGCCCACCGACGCCGATGACCGCGGCGGTGCTGCCGGGCCGCAGGCGCGGGAGCTGCTCGCGGACCGCGTGGTAGGAGGTGGCGCCGGCGTCGGCCAGTGGCGCCGCGAGCCTGGGGTCGAGGTCGCCGATCGGGACCGCGTGGTGCGCGTCGACGAGGATGTACTCGGCGAGGCCGCCGTCGCGCCCGATGCCGTAGCCGGCCATGACGAGGTGGCGGCACTCGTTCTGCAGCCCGGCCACGCAGCGGTCACAGCTGCCGCAGAACCCGACGCCGGAGACGAGGACGCCGTCGCCCTCGGACAGGTCGAGGACGCCGGAGCCGACGGCGCTCACCGTGCCCGCGTTCTCGTGGCCGAGGGTGAAGGGCGGGTCCTGGGGCCAGAACCCGGGCGGGGCGTGCATGACGTGCAGGTCGCTGCCGCACAGGCCGGCACCGGCCATCTTCACCACGACCTGTCCGGGGCCCGGCGTGGGGACCGGCACCTCCTGGAACTCAGGGGCGCGGCCCCACTCGATCATCCGGTACGCACGCATGGTGTCCACTGTCGTCCTTCGCTCGGTGTCGGCTGTCTACGACAATCGTCGTCGTACCGGCACCCGCGAGGGCGGGACCATCGTCCACGGACGGGTGAGGTCAGCGGGAGCTGCGGCGCTGGGTCGCGCGCCGGTCGGCCCGGTTCCCGCTCGGTCCGGCGTCCCAGCGCTCGTAGGCGTCGATGATCTCCGAGACGAGACGGTGGCGGACGACGTCGGCGGAGGTGAGGCGGCAGAACGCGACGTCCTCGATGCCGTCGAGGATGCCCTCCACGACCCGCAGCCCGGAGGCCGTGCCGCTCGGCAGGTCGACCTGCGTGACGTCGCCGGTGACGACGACGCGCGAGTTGAAGCCGAGCCGGGTGAGGAACATCTTCATCTGCTCGGGCGAGGTGTTCTGCGCCTCGTCGAGGATGATGAAGGCGTCGTTGAGGGTGCGCCCGCGCATGTAGGCGAGCGGCGCGACCTCGATGGTCCCCGCGGCCATGAGCTTGGGGATCGACTCGGGGTCGAGCATGTCGTGCAGCGCGTCGTACAGCGGCCGCAGGTAGGGGTCGATCTTGTCGTTGAGCGTGCCGGGCAGGTACCCCAGCCGCTCCCCCGCCTCGACGGCGGGGCGCGTGAGGACGATGCGGTTGACGCGCTTGGACTGCAGGGCGTGCACGGCCTTGGCCATGGCGAGGTAGGTCTTGCCGGTGCCGGCCGGGCCCACGCCGAAGGTGATGGTGTGCTCGTCGATCGCGTCGACGTAGGACTTCTGCCCGAGCGTCTTGGGCCGGATGGTGCGGCCGCGGCTGGAGAGGATGTCGAAGGTGAGGACGTCCGCGGGCCGCTCGGCGGTGGGCGCGGTGAGCATGCGGATGGCGCGCTCGACGGCGTCGGCGGTCAGCGCCTGCCCGTTGCGGGCGACCTCGGCGAGCTCGTCGACGAGGCGCTCGGCGAGCGCGACGTCACCGGCGGGGCCGGCGAAGGACACGACGTTGCCGCGCACGTGGATGTCGACGGCGGGGAAGCCCGACTCGACCGCCCGGAGCACCTCGTCACGCTGGCCGAGGAGGAAGACCATGGGCACGTCGTCGGGGATCGTGATCTGGTGCTGGAGCATCGCGTCCGGCCTGGACGCGTCGTCGCTGTGTGGCATGGGCAGGGGCGCGGCCCCGGTTCCTCCTGGGTGGGTGAGAACGTACGCACGAGCATAACGGCGAGGGCCAGCCGAAACTTCCCGATCCCGGCACGGGCTGGACCAGGCGGGCTCGGGACTGTCAGGACCAGCGGCCCAGACGGTCCGCCAGGAGCGCGGCGGCCACCGGGCCGGCGGTCGAGGTGCGCATGACGTGCGGGCCGAGGCGGACGACGACGGCGCCCCGCTCGGCGAGGTCCGCCACCTCCCGCTGGCTCAGGCCACCCTCGGGGCCGACGACGAGGAGCACCTCGCCCGCCTCGGGCAGCGCGACGGTGGACAGCGGGACGGTCGCCTCCTCGTGGAGGACGACGACGGCGCCCCCACCGTCGACGACGGACGCGACGCGGGCGAGCAGCTGCTTGCCGACGAGGAGCTCCTCGACCTCCGGCAGGCGGGCGCGGCGGGACTGCTTGGTCGCGGCGAGCGCGACGGACTGCCAGCGCTCGCGCCCCTTGGCGGCCTTCTTCCCGGCCCACACGGACACGCAGCGCTCGCTCTGCCACGGCAGGACGGCGTCGATCCCCACCTCGGTGGCGGTCTCCACGGCCTGCTCGTCGCGCCCGCCCTTGGCCAGCGCCTGGACGAGGACGAGCCGCACCGCGGGGGCGGGCTCGCGGGTCACCTCGGTGACGTGGAGGGAGAGCTCCTCCCCCGCGGCGGTGGTGACCTCCCCGCGGGCGCGGGTGCCCTCGCCGTCGACGACGTCGACGACCTCACCGGTCCGCACGCGTCGCACCGAGACGGCGTGGCGCGCCTCGGGGCCGCGGACGGTGAGGACCGACCCCGCCGCTGCGGCGGCGAGGTCGGCGGGCGCGCCGAGGAAGACGGGCGCGCTCATCAGCGGCCGGAGAAGCGGTCCCGCAGGCGGGAGAAGACGCCGCTCGACGCGGGGGTGAGGCGGGGCTCGGCCCGCTCCTCCCCGCGGAGCGTGGCGAGCTCGAGGAGGAGCTCGCGCTGACGGTCGTCCAGGGCCGAGGGCACCTCGACGTCGACCTGCACCTTGAGGTCGCCGCGGCCGGGGCCGTTGAGGCGGCCCACGCCCAGGCCCTCGAGAGTGATGACTTCCTCGGGCTGGGTGCCGGGGGCGATGTCGATCTCCTCGGGCCCGTCGAAGGTCTCGAGGTGGAGGACGGTGCCGAGCGCGGCGGCGGTCATCGGGACCTCGACGCGGGCGTAGAGGTCGTCACCGCGGCGGGCGAAGACGGGGTGGGGACGGACGCGGAGCTCGACGTAGAGGTCGCCGGCGGGGCCGCCGCCGGGGCCGACCTCACCGCTGCCGGTGAGCTTGATCCGGTTGCCGGTGTCGACGCCCGCGGGCACCGAGACGGGGATCGTGCGGCGGTTGCGCACGCGTCCCTGGCCGGAGCACTCGGGGCAGGGGTCGGGGATGGTCGTGCCGTGGCCGCCGCAGGCGGAGCAGGGCGAGGTCGTCATGACGTTGCCGAGGAAGGAGCGCGCCACCCGCTGGACCGAGCCGCGGCCGTGGCACACGGCGCAGGTCTGCACGCTCGTGCCCGGGCGGGTGCACGTGCCGTTGCAGGTGCCGCACAGGACGGCGGTGTCGACCTGAACCTCCTCCTCGACGCCGAAGACGGCGTCCCGGAGCTCGACCTCGAGGCGGATGAGGGCGTCCTGGCCGCGCCGGCCGCGCGGCGCGGGGCCACGGCTGGCGCCGCCGGCCGCACCGAAGAAGGTCTCGAAGATGTCGGAGAAGCCGAAGCCGGCCCCGCCCCCGCCGTTGCCGCCGAGCGCGGACTCCCCGCCGAGGTCGTACATCTGCCGCTTCTCGGGGTTGGAGAGGACCTCGTAGGCGCGCCCGACCTCCTTGAACTGGTCCTCGGCCTCCGGCCCGGCGACGTCCGGGTGGAGCTTGCGCGCCAGCTTGCGGTAGGCGCGCTTGATCTCCTCCTGCGTCGCGGTACGCGGCACGCCGAGGATCTCGTAGTAGTCGTTCACCAGGTCACTTCCTGTGGGGGTTCTTCGGGCGGGTGTCGAGGGCCGGTCAGCCGGCGAGGATCCGCGACAGGTAGCGGGCCACGGCCCGCACGGAGGTCATGGCCGAGGGGTAGTCCATGCGCGTGGGGCCCAGCACACCGAGGCGGGCCACCCCCTCGCCACTCCCCCCACCGTAGGCGGTCGCCACGATCGACGCCTCGGACAGCGACTCGTGCCGGTTCTCCTCACCGATGCTCACGGCGACGGCGTCGTCCTCGGCCATCTCCTGGAGGAGCCGCAGGAGCACCACCTGCTCCTCGAGGGCCTCGAGGACGGGGCCGATGGTGCGGGAGAAGTCGACGTCGGAGCGGGCGAGGTTCGCGGTGCCCGCCATGACGATGCGCTCCTCGGCGTCCATCCGCAGCGTCTCGGTGAGCGCCTCGACGACGCGCACGACGAGCGGGCGGTGCTCGGGGGCGAAGCGGCCGGAGGTGTGCTCGAGCGCGGAGCCGATGTCGGCGGCGCGGCGCCCGATGCTGCCGGCGTTGATGCGTGCGCGCAGCTCGGCGACGACCCCGAGGTCGAGCGGGGTGTCGACCTCCAGCGCCCGCTGCTCCACGCGCCCGGCGTCGGTGATGATGACGACGAGCAGCCGGTGCTCGGACAGCGGGACGAGCTCGACGTGCCGCAGCGCGGAGTTGCGCAGCGAGGGGTACTGGACGACGGCGACCTGGTGGGTGAGCTGGGCGAGCAGGCGCACGGTGCGCTCGACGACGTCGTCGAGGTCGACGGCGCCCTCGAGGAGGTGCTGGATCGCGCCCCGCTCGGCCGGGGACAGCGGCTTGAAGGTGGACAGCTGGTCGACGAAGAGGCGGTAGCCCTTGTCGGTGGGCACGCGTCCGGCGGAGGTGTGCGGCTGGTGGATGTACCCGCTCTCCTCGAGGACGGCCATGTCGTTGCGGATCGTCGCCGGTGAGACACCGAGCGAGTGGCGCTCGACGAGGGCCTTGGAGCCCACCGGTTCACGCGTGTGGACGTAGTCCTCGACGATCGCTCTCAGCACATCGAGTCGGCGGTCAGCCAACGGGTTCCCTCCTTACGGCGCTCGGGGCCGGGTCGGCGTGGGCCGGCGGTCAGCACTCACCGGTCCGGAGTGCTAATTCTACGCGCCACGCCCCCGGGTGTCTCGTGACCTCCCCCACCGCGCGCCTACCCTGCGGGGGTGAAGGATCGCTACGGCTCGGACGTCCTGTCCTCCGACCCCCACCGCACCGGCTCCTACGCCCACCGTCCCACGGTCCGCGACGAGCCCGCCGAGCTCGGCCTCGTCGTCGAGGACGTCGAGACCGGCTGGGTCGGCGCGGTGACGGCCGTGGAGAAGTCCGGCGGGATGCACGTCGTCGTCCTCGAGGACCGAGGCGGACGCACCCGCACCTTCCCGCTCGGCTCGGGCTTCTGGGTGGACGGCAAGCCGGTGCACCTCGTGCCGCCCGCGCGCAGGGCAGCACCCCGCGGCCCGGTGACGGCCGGGGGCCGGCGGCTCACGGCGTCGGGCTCGATCGCCGTCGACACGAGCCGCGCGCGGGTGGCCCGCGCCTCGCGGATCTGGGTCGAGGGACGGCACGACGCCGAGCTCGTCGAGCGGGTGTGGGGCGACGACCTGCGGGTGGAGGGCGTCGTCGTCCAGCTGCTCGAGGGCGTGGACAACCTCGCCGAGGTGCTCGCCGACTTCGCGCCCGGGCCCACCCGCCGGGCCGGCGTGCTCGTCGACCACCTCGTCCAGGGGTCCAAGGAGACGCGGCTCGTCCAGGAGGCGCTGCGCACGCTCGGGCGCTCGGCACGGCACGTCAAGGTGCTCGGCCACCCCTACGTCGACGTGTGGCAGGCCGTGCGGCCCGAGCGGGTGGGGATCAAGGCGTGGCCGGACGTGCCCCGCGGCACCGACATCAAGGTGGGCACGCTCGCCGCGCTCGGCTGGCCGCACGCCGACCAGGCCGACGTCGCCCGCGGCTGGAAGCGCATCCTCGGCACCGTCCGCAGCTACAAGGACCTCTCCCCCGCCCTGCTCGGGCGGATGGAGGAGCTCATCGACTTCGTCACCGAGGTGCCGGAACAGGCATGACGACGACGGCGGTCCGGCCCGGCGCCGACGCCCGGCAGCTCCTCGCGGACCGCGCGGCCCTCGCCGACGCCGCGGCCGCCGTCCTGCGCGAGGAGGCCGCGCTGCGCGAGCGTGTCGTCGCCGTCGTCGACGACTACCGCGACGAGCGGGTGCTCACCGAGCTCGGCGGGATCGAGGTCGGCCGGCTGCGGGAGACCACCGAGCGCAACCTGCGGCTCCAGGCGCTGGAGGACGCCGGCGTGCGGACGGTGCGCGACGTCCTGGACGCCGGGCCGCAGTGGCTGGAGGCCCTGCCCGGGGTGGGCCCACACACCGCGCGGGCAGCGGCCGCGGCGGCGGAGCGGCTGGCGCAGACCCTGCGGGCGGGCGTGCCGGTGCGCATCGAGCCGCGCGGCGGCGGCCCGCTCGGCCTGGGCCTCGCCTCGCTCCTCTACCGGCTGCACCGGCTGTCCGGGCCGCTCGAGGAGCACCGGGACGAGCTGGCCGACTTCGCCTCGACGGTGTCCGTGCAGGTGCGGCAGGCGGCGCCCGCGCGCAGCCGGGTCGGCCTGTTCCTGCGCACGCCGCGCACCCGGGCCCGGGCCCTCGCGGCGGTCGAGGCGCTGGCGCGGTGGGAGCCGTGGCTCGCCGCCACCGGTCTGCCCGGCACGGTCCGCGAGCTCGGTGCGCTGCTCGCCGAGCCCGGGCCGCTCACCGTGTGGGAGGACCTCGAGCAGCACACGCCCCGCTACTACGCGCTCCTCGACGAGGTCGTGCCCGGCCTGGGCGGGGCCGCCGCGCAGGGCACGCTGCCCGCCGAGCTCGTCGAGCGGATCAGCGCCTTCCCGCTCGACGAGTCGCTGCTGCGGGCGCGGCTGCGCGGCTACCAGGTCTTCGGGGCGAAGTTCGCGCTCAACCAGGGGCGCGCGCTCCTCGGCGACGAGATGGGCCTGGGCAAGACCGTCCAGGCGATCGCCGTCATGGCGCACCTGGCGGCGACGGGCGAGGACCGGGCGCTCGTCGTCTGCCCGGCGAGCGTCGTCGTCAACTGGTGCCGGGAGGTGGCGCTCCACAGCGAGCTGCGCGTCCACCGCGTCCACGGCCCCGGCCGCGAGGAGGCGCTGGCCGCGTGGCAGCGCGAGGGCGGCGTCGCCGTCACGACCTTCGCCACCCTCCCGGCCATCCCCCTCCCGCCGCCCACCCCCTCCCCGCCGACGTCTGAGTTGTCACCCCTCACGCCCCTCCCCCTCGCGCCGAGCGCTGAGTTGTTACCGCCGGCACCTGCCCTCCTCGTCGTCGACGAGGCCCACTACGTGAAGAACCCCCGGGCGCAGCGCAGCCGGCAGGTCGCGGCGTGGGCCGAGCGCACCCCGCGGGCGCTCCTCCTCACCGGCACCGCGCTGCTCAACCGGGTCGAGGAGCTCCGCTCGCTCGCCGGCATGCTGCAGCCGGAGCTCCTCGCCTCCCTCCCCCCGCACCTCGGGCTCGCCGGCGCCGACGCCTTCCGGCGCCACCTCGCGCCCGTCTACCTGCGCCGTACCCTCGACGACGTCCTCGTCGAGCTGCCGCCCCGGGTGGTGACGGACGAGTGGGAGACCATGACGCCGACGGCGGAGCGGCGCTACCGGGACGCCGTCGCCTCCGGGAACCTCATGGCGATGCGGCGGGCCGACCTCACCGTGCCCGACCCGGCCGACTCCGCCAAGCTCGAGCGGCTGCTCGAGATCGTCGAGGAGGCCCGTGACGGCGGGCAGCGCGTCGTCGTCTTCTCCTTCTTCCTCGACGTCGTGGCACGGGTGGCCGAGCAGGTGGAACGGCTGGACGGGGTGCGTGCCTTCGGGCCGATCACGGGCTCGGTGCCCGCGACCGAGCGGCAGGAGATCGTCGACGCCTTCACGGCCGGCCCGGCGGGCGCGGTCCTCGTGAGCCAGATCGGCGCGGGTGGGGTGGGGCTCAACGTCCAGGCGGCGAGCGTCGTCGTCATCACCGAGCCCCAGCTGGTGCCGGCCGTGGAGGACCAGGCGGTCGGACGGGTGCACCGGATGGGCCAGCAGCGCCCGGTGCAGGTCCATCGCCTCCTCACCGAGGACAGCGTCGACGAGCGCATCGAGGAGCTGCTCGCGGGCAAGCGGCAGGTCTTCGACGCCTTCGCCGGGGAGTCGAGCCTCGCGCAGGAGGCACTCGGCGCCGTCGACGTCACCGAGGCCGAGCTCGCCACGCAGGTCGTCGCGGCCGAGCAGGCGCGGCTCGGCTACGGCCCGGTGTGGGACGAGCTCTCGGCGACCGAGCCGGGTGCGCCGGAGGGCCGGTCGCGCGACGCATGACGGCCCGCCGGCCGCGCTAGCCCTCCTCGAGACGCGAGACCAGCTCCTCCAGGCCCTCCGCCGTCGCCCCGACGTCGGCGACCGAGAACCCGACGAGCGCGTCGGCCTCCGCCCGGGTGAGCACGCCGCCATCGCCCTGGTCGACGTCCTCGGGCAGCGTCCAACGGACCTCGTCGACGTTGTCGATCGTCGCGAGGAGGAGGGTGGCCCGGTCGGTCATGAGGTCGTCAGCGACGTCGGCCGTGACGCCGTCCGCGACGGCGGAGAAGCTGAGCACCAGCCCGTAGGGCCGCTGGTCGGTCCGCAGCTCGAGCGTCGACTCACCCACGGCGTGCGGACTCGTCGCGCCGACGAGGGCGACCACCCGGCTGTTGTCACCGAGGTGGGGCGTGCGGTGCTCCTCCAGCGAGGCGACGTCGACGGCCTCGGAGAGCGCCGAGTCCATCGTCACGTCGGCGCGTTCCTCCGTGCCGTCGCCGGCACATCCGGCGAGCACGAGCAACGCACCGCTGACCGCCACCACACGACCGGGACTCCTCATGGGCCGAGCATCCCAGATGAGTTCCGGACCCGGGGCGGGTCCACACGCGTACGACCCGAGGAAAGGAACACCGCCATGTCAGAGCTTCTCGTCGACTTCATCACCTCCCTCGACGGCTACGCCTCGGGCGAGGGGTGGCCCGGGTTCTGGGGTCTCGAGGGCCCGGAGTACCTCGCCTGGCTCGGGGAGCAGCCCGAGGTCACCTACCTCATGGGAGCGAACACCTACCGGCTGATGTCGGGCTTCGCCGCGGGCGAGGTCCCTGGTGGCCAGGACGGGCTCAGGGCCGAGGAGGAGGAGTCGGTCGACGAGCTCACCCAGGCGCCCAAGGTGGTGTTCTCCTCCTCCCTCGAGGAGCCGCTGACGTGGGAGAACTCGACGCTCGTCCGCGACGACGCCGTCGAGACGGTCCGCGCCATGAAGGCCGGTGGCTCGGGACTCCTCAGCACGATCGGCAGCATCAGCCTGTGCCGGTCCCTGCTGACGGCCGGGCTCGTCGACCGCTTCCGGGTCGTCATGTTCCCGGTGATCACCGGCGCCACGGGAGACGAACGCATCTACGACGGCTACCCGGACGTCGCCCTCGAGATGACCGAGCACCGGACCTTCGACGGCCGGATCCAGCTGGTCGAGTACCGGCCCCGGGTGCTCGAGCACCCGCCGCTCGCCACCGCTCGGTGACCGTGCGCATGCGATGGACGAGTCCGCTCTGCTGCAGCGCGCCCGCGCCGGGGATGCCATGGCGTTCGAGGAGCTCGTCGCGCCGCACCGCGCCGCGCTCCATGCCCACTGCTACCGGATGCTCGCCTCCGCCCACGACGCCGACGACGCGCTGCAGGAGGCGCTGATCGGGGCCTGGCGTGGGATGGGTGGCTTCGAGGGGCGGTCGTCCCTGCGCGGCTGGCTGTACCGCATCGCGACGAACGCCGCCCTGCGGGTCGGCGCCAGGCGGCCCGCACGGCAGCTCTCGCTCGACGTCGGGCCCGCGTGCACCGACCCCTACGCCCTCGGTGACCCGCTCGAGGGCCCGGTGTGGGTCGAGCCCTACACCGGCGGCCGGGTGGACGCCCTGAGCGCCGATCCCGCGACGGCGTACGAGGCGCGTGAGACGGTCGAGCTCGCCTTCGTCGCCGCGCTCCAGCACCTCCCCGCGTCCCAGCGCGCCGTCCTGCTCCTGCGGGAGGTCGTCACCTTCTCGGCGAGCGAGGCCGCCGAGACCCTCGGCCTCAGCGTCGCGGCCGTCAACAGCCAGCTGCAGCGCGCTCGCGCGACGCTCGCCCGCCGGCTGCCGGACCGGAGCCAGCAGGCGGTGCGCGCGGAGCTCGGCACCGAGGCCGAGCGGCGCCTGGTCGCCGACCTCGTCGCGGCCTGGGAGGCGCAGGACGTCGGGGCCTTCGTCGCGCTCCTCGCCGAGGACGTGCGGCTGTCCATGCCGCCGCTGCCCGCCTGGTTCGACGGCGCCGCGTCCGTCCGGGCCTTCGTGACGCGGATGCTGCAGACCCCGTGGCGGCTGCGGGTCACCTCGGCCAACGCCCAGCCCGCGCTGGTCTGCTGGCAGGGCTCCGCCGACGGTGCAACCTACGCCCCGGGCGCGTTGACCGTCCTCACCCTCGACGGCGCGCGCATCAGCGCGCTCACCTGCTTCCTCCCCCCACTCGCCGAGGACGTGCTCGCGCGGACCGATGAGTTCGGCACGGTCGGCGGCTCATGACGGATGAGGGTGCGAGCTCCGCGCCCCAGCACACCGAGAGGAGCCGACCATGCGCAAGCTCGTCGTCACCATCCTGATCTCCCTGGACGGGTACGCCGCCGGCCCCGGCGGGGACTTCATGGCGATGCCCCTGGACGAGTCGTTCAGCGCCTACAACCTCGAGCGGCTGCGCGCCGCCGACACCCTGCTGCTCGGCCGGACGACCTTCCTGGGGTTCCGCTCCTACTGGCCCCCGGTCGCCGCCGACCCCGAGCAGCCCGCCGTCGAGCGCGAGATCTCCCGCCGGAACACCGCCGCGCACAAGGTCGTGGTGTCCGACTCGCTCTCCGCCGAGGACCTCTCCGGCTGGGGTGAGTCGGAGCTGGTCCGGCGTGCAGCCGCCCACGATGCCGTGCGCAGGCTCAAGGCGCAGGACGGCGCGGACATCCTCGTCTTCGGCAGCATCCCGGTCTGGAACGACCTGCTGGCCGCGGGCCTGGTGGACGAGCTGCACGTCATGGTCGGCAACGGTGTCCTCGGCGACGGCGTGCCGGCCTTCACCGCGGGCCTCCCCGTCGGGCTGCGGCTGCGGGAGACCCACCGGCTCGCCGGTTCGGACCACGTGCTGCTCGTCTACGCCACCGGCGACCGCGGCCCGCGCGCACCGACGGACCCGACCGACGCCCCCTCCGACGCCACCTGACTTCCACCGTCCCGGGCCCCCGTATGCGCCGAGCGCTGAGTTGTTCCCGGCACCCGTATGCGCCGAGCGCTGAGTTGTTCCGGGGAACAACTCAGCGCTCGGCGCGAGGGAGCCGGGGGACCCGTGAACAACTCAGCGCTCGGCGCGAGTGGAACCGGGGGACTCGTGAACAACTCAGCGCTCGGCGCGTGGGGAACCGGGGGACCCGTGAACGACTCAGCGCTCGGCGCGAGGGGAACCGGGGCTCAGTCGGTGAGCGCCCGGACGACCGTGTCGGCCAGCAGACGGCCGCGGCGGGTGAGGAGGATCCGGCCCGACCGGGCGGCGGGCATGTCGACGAGGCCCTCGGCGATGAGCCCGGCCACGGCCTCGCGGTGCTTCTCCGGCACGCGGCCGGTCCCCGGCGCGAGCTCCAGGCCCTCGGCCAGCCGGACGCCGAGGAGCACCCGCTCGAGCTCGCGGGCGGTGTCGTCGAGCACCTCGTGCCCGGCGCCCGGGCTCAGTCCCTGGTCCAGGCGGTGGGCGTAGGCGCGCGGGTGCTTGACGTTCCACCAGCGCACCCCGCCGACGTGGCTGTGCGCGCCGGGCCCGACCCCCCACCAGTCGGCACCGCGCCAGTAGTTGAGGTTGTGGCGGCACGCGTGCTCCGGCGCCGTCGCGAAGTTCGACACCTCGTACCAGGAGAGCCCGGCCGCGGTGAGGACGTCGTCGGCGGCCTCGTACTTGAGGGCCGCGTCGTCGTCGTCGGGCATGGGGAGCTCGCCGCGGCGGACCTGCGCGCCCATCTTCGTGCCCGGCTCGATGCCGAGCGCGTAGGCGGACACGTGGTCCGGCTCGAGGGCGACGGCGGTCTCCAGGCTGGTCCGCCAGTCGGCGGCCGACTCCCCCGGGGTGCCGTAGATGAGGTCCACGGAGACGCCGAGGCCCGCGTCGCGCGCCCAGCGGACGACGTCGGGCAGGCGCGCCGGGTCGTGCGTGCGGTCGAGGGTGGCCAGGACGTGCGGGACGGCGGACTGCATCCCGAAGGAGACGCGCGTGAAGCCGGCGGCGGCCAGCTCCTCCAGGGACGCCGGCGTCACCGAGTCCGGGTTCGCCTCCGTCGTCACCTCGGCGCCGTCGGCCAGCCCCCACGTCGCGCGGACGTGGGCGAGCATCGCGGCGAGGTCACCGGCGGGCAGCAACGTGGGCGTGCCGCCGCCGACGAACACGGTCGAGACCTCCCGCCGCGCGACGCCCGCCCGCTCGAGCACGCCCGCGGCGAGGTCGATCTCCCGCCGCGCGGTGTCGGCGTAGGCGGCCTGGCTCGCCCCTCCCCCGAGCTCGGTGGCGGTGTAGGTGTTGAAGTCGCAGTACCCGCACCGGACCCGGCAGAAGGGCACGTGGAGGTAGACGCCGAAGGCGCGCTCGGCCGAACCGGCCGCCGCCGACGCCGGCAGGGCGCCGTCGGCGGGAACCGGGTCGCCCGCGGGAAGGGCAGGGCTCACTTCTTGGCCTTGGCGTCCTTGCCCGTCGGGGTGTCGGAGGACAGGGCGGCGATGAAGGCCTCCGGCGGGACCTCGACCCGGCCGATCGACTTCATCCGCTTCTTGCCCTCCTTCTGCTTCTCCAGGAGCTTGCGCTTACGGGAGATGTCACCGCCGTAGCACTTGGCGAGCATGTCCTTGCGCAGCGCGCGGATCGTCTCGCGGGCGATGATCCGGGCGCCGATGGCGGCCTGGATCGGCACCTCGAACTGCTGCCGGGGGATGATCTCGCGCAGCTTGCCGGCCATCTCGACGCCGTAGGAGTAGGCCTTGTCCCGGTGGACGATCGCGCTGAAGGCGTCGACCTGCTCGTGGTGGAGCAGGATGTCCACCTTGACGAGGTCGGCCGCCTGCTCGCCGTCGGCCTCGTAGTCGAACGAGGCGTACCCACGGGTGCGGGACTTGAGCTGGTCGAAGAAGTCGAAGACGATCTCGGCCAGGGGCAGGTGGTAGCGCATCTCCACCCGCTCCGGGGAGAGGTAGTCCATCCCGTCCTGGACGCCGCGGCGCTGCTGGCACAGCTCCATCACCGTGCCGATGAACTCGGCCGGCGTGATGATGGTCGCGCGGACGACCGGCTCGTAGACCTCGGAGATCTTCCCGTCGGGGTACTCGCTGGGGTTGGTCACCTGGGTGCGCGTGCCGTCCTCGGTGACGACGTTGTAGACGACGTTGGGCGCGGTGGAGATGAGGTCGAGGTCGAACTCGCGCTCGAGGCGCTCGCGCACGATCTCGAGGTGGAGCAGGCCGAGGTAGCCGCAGCGGAAGCCGAAGCCCAGCGCGACGGAGGTCTCCGGCTCGTAGGCCAGGGCCGCGTCGTTGAGCTTGAGCTTGTCCAGCGCGTCGCGCAGCACCGGGTAGTCCGAGCCGTCCACCGGGAAGAGGCCGGAGTAGACCATCGGCTGCGGGTCGCGGTACTCGCCGACGGCCTCGGTGGCCGGCCGGGCGGCGTTGGTCACCGTGTCACCGACGCGCGACTGGCGCACGTCCTTGACGCCGGTGATGAGGTAGCCGACCTCGCCGACGCCCAGACCCTTGGTGGGCTTGGGCTCCGGGGAGCTGACGCCGATCTCGAGGAGGTCGACGCTCGTGCCGGTCGACATCATCGTGAGCTTCTCGCGGGGCTTGATCGCGCCGTCGACGACGCGCACGTAGGTGACGACGCCGCGGTAGGTGTCGTAGACCGAGTCGAAGATCATCGCCCGCGCGGGGGCGTCCGGGTCGCCCACCGGGGCGGGGATGTCGCGGACGAGGCGGTCGAGGAGGGCGGGCACGCCGACGCCGGTCTTGCCCGAGACCTGCAGGCAGTCCTCCGGCTCGCCACCGATGAGGTTCGCCAGCTCCTCGGCGTAGCGCTCCGGCTGCGCGCCGGGCAGGTCGATCTTGTTGAGGACCGGGATGATCGTGAGGTCGTTCTCCATCGCCAGGTAGAGGTTGGCGAGGGTCTGCGCCTCGATGCCCTGCGCGGCGTCGACGAGGAGCAGCGCGCCCTCACAGGCCGCGAGCGAGCGGGAGACCTCGTAGGTGAAGTCGACGTGGCCGGGCGTGTCGATCATGTTGAGCGCGTAGGCGGTCTCGCCCACCTGCCACGGCATGCGCACGGCCTGGGACTTGATCGTGATGCCGCGCTCGCGCTCGATGTCCATCCGGTCGAGGTACTGGGCACGCATCGCCCGGTCCTCGACGACCCCGGTGAGCTGGAGCATGCGGTCGGCCAGGGTGGACTTGCCGTGGTCGATGTGCGCGATGATGCAGAAGTTGCGCAGCAGCTCGGGCGCGGTCGCCGCGGGGGCGATCGCTGCGGTCAGCGCGGGGCTGGGGATCGGGGACACTCACGTTCCTTCAAGCGACGACGACGCGCGGAACACGTTCCGCGAGGACACACTGCCTCCATGGTCCCACGAGGCGGCGACAACCGGCGCCTCCGGCCGGGGCCCGTCCCGCCGAGGAGAGGAAGCACGATGTCGACACTGCCCGACGAGCCCACCGGCTCGGAGCCGCCCGCCCGCTACGAGGACCCCGTCGTGCTCGAGGAGGACGAGACCGTCCCGCCGCGGCCCGAGGAGGAGATCGCCGACGAGCTGCGCGCCAACCCGACGTAGCCGCCGCCCGCTCGCACCGTGGCCACGGAGGAATCCGGCTCTCGGCGGAAGGAGGGGTACCCCCTCCCCCCTTCGTCGACAGCCGGATTCCTCCGGCTCAGGACAGCAGCAGGGCGAAGGCGCTCATGAAGGCGCCGAGGATCGCGAGCGGGATCGCGGCGACCGTGCCGAGGAAGGCGACGAGCGTGATGCGCAGGTCGTCCCGCAGGTACGGCGCCCGCACGGGGCCACCCGCCGCCCGCAGCAGGGCGCGCTGGGTGGCCTCGACGCGCGGGAGCCAGCGGGCCGTGCGGACGCGTCCCTCGTCCATCGCCTCGGTGAGGGTGGTGAGCTCCTCCTCGAGGGCGGCCTGCGTCGGCTCCCCCGTCACGACGACGACGCCACCCGCCGTCGTCACCGGACCGTCGCCGATGTCCGCCGTCGTGCGCTGCAGCCGCTCGCGGCGCACCGCGAGGACGGCGACGGGCACCGCGAGCACGAGCCCGAGGGCGAAGGGGACCCAACCGCCCCACGACTCGGCGTCCAGGCCCAGGAGCAGGCCGAACAGGAGGAACACCCCGACGGGCACCGCGGCGCCGACGAGGAGGAGGTACCCCGGCCGGCGCGCGAGGCGCACGACGTTGACGACGATCTGGTTCATCGCGTCGTTGGTCGCAGTCATGGATCCAGCCTCCCACGCTGCCCGGGAGGCGGTCCCCCGGGCCCCCGGATAACGTCGGGGCGTCCTTTTTGGTTCCCGAGGCAGGAGCTCTCTCCCCATGAAGCCGCTCGACCGGATGCACGACGCGCTGGGACTGCGCACGAGTCCCCGGATCTTCTTCCCGGCGGCGCTCGTCGCGATCATCTTCGTCGTCGGGACGATCCTGTTCACCGACCAGGTGGACGCGGCCTTCGCCGGCGCCTCGGGGTGGATCATGTCGAACCTCGGGTGGTTCTACATCCTCGGCGTCACGGTCTTCCTGCTCTTCCTCGTCTACCTCGCGGCGAGCCGCTTCGGGCGGGTCCGGCTCGGTGACACGAAGCCCGAGCACTCCGGCCTGGCGTGGTTCGCCATGCTCTTCGCCGCGGGCATCGGCTCGATCCTCATGTTCTGGGGCGTGGCCGAGCCCATCAACCACTACGCGAACCCGCCGATGCAGGACGTCGAGGGCCGGACCCAGGCGGCCGCGCGCGAGGCCATCGCCTTCACGCTCTACCACTTCGGCCTGCACACGTGGGCGATCTTCGCGCTGCCGGCGCTCGGCTTCGCGTACTTCATGTACCGGCGCAACCTGCCCCCGCGGGTGAGCTCGATCTTCCAGCCGCTCCTCGGGGAGAAGATCCACGGCCCGGTGGGCGCGGCGATCGACGTCGTCGCGGTCGTCGGCACGATCTTCGGTGTCGGCGTCTCCGTGGGCCTGGGCACGCTGCAGATCAACAGCGGGCTCAACACGCTGTGGGGCCTGGGCGAGAGCCGGCTGATCCAGGTGCTCATCATCGTCGCGGTGTCCGCGATCGCCGTCGTCTCGGTGAGCGTGGGGCTGGAGAAGGGCATCAAGCGCCTGTCGAACTTCAACATCGTCCTCGCCGTGGGCCTGCTGTGCTTCGTCGTCGCCACCGGCCCCACCCTCTTCCTCGTCAAGGGGACGATCGAGTCGGTGGGCATCTACGCCTCCGCGCTGCCGCAGCTGGCCTTCTGGAACGACACCGCCAACAGCTCCGGCTGGCAGGACCAGTGGACGGTCTTCTACTGGGCGTGGACGATCTCGTGGTCGCCCTTCACCGGCATCTTCATCGCCAAGATCTCCAAGGGCCGCACGATCCGCCAGTTCGTCAGCGGCGTGCTGGCCGCGCCGGTGCTCTTCAGCATCGTGTGGTTCGGCGTCTTCGGCTGGGCGTCCTTCGGCATCGAGCAGGAGACGCCGGGTGAGCTCGTCGGCCCGGTGGTGGAGCAGGGTGACGTCGCGACGGCCCTGTTCGTCTTCCTCGAGAACTTCCCGTTGACGACGGTGACGCAGATCCTCGCCGTCGTCCTCGTCGTCGTCTTCTTCACGACGTCGGTCGACTCCGCCGGGCTGGTCATCGACTCGATCAGCAACGGCTACGAGGAGGAGGCACCGGCCCGCCAGCGGATCTTCTGGACGATCGCCATGGGCGCCGTCGCCGCGACCATGCTCGCGGCCACCGGCGAGGGCGGTCTCGCGGCCCTGCAGCAGGTGATCATCGTCGTCGGCCTGCCGTTCTTCATCATCGGCTACGTGATGATCTACACGATCCTCGCGGCGTTGAAGGAGGATGCCGGGGAGTCCCCGCCCGTGCGGGCGCTGCGCTGGCGGCGGGTGCTGCCGCCGGAGGAGGCCGCGCGCCGCACCGAGGACGAGGAGTACGACAACGACACCTTCACCGTGGTCCCGGAGATCGAGCCGGGTCAGGAGCCGATCCCGGTCGACCCGATCCTCGCCGAGGACGACGACGAGTCGGCGACGGCGGAGCCGCCTCGTCCATGACGGGCGCCACACGTGCACCGCTCCGGCCGGGTACCTGGTAAAGTACCTCGCTGAGCCTCCGCCGGTCGTGCGGGGGCCGGCTTGCGGCCGACCACGGGTGTCCCCACTCCCCAGTCCCGGTCGCTGGCACAGCCCTCACCGACCCATTGTCTGATCGCTTCGGCGAAATGTAGGAGAAGTCCACACGTGGCGAACATCAAGTCCCAGAAGAAGCGCATCCTCACCAACGAGAAGGCGCGTCTCCGCAACAAGGCCGTGAAGTCCGAGCTCAAGACGCACGTGCGTCGGGTCCGCGAGGCTGTCGCCGCCGGTGACAAGGAGACCGCGGCCACCGCGCTCCAGTCCGCCGGGCGCAAGCTCGACAAGGCCGCGAGCAAGGGCGTCATCCACGCCAACCAGGCCGCGCAGCGCAAGTCCAAGCTGGCCAAGCAGGTCGCCGGCCTGTAAAGACCCGGCCCTCCCAACGACGGCGCCGTTCCCCCAACCCGGGGAGCGGCGCCGTCGTCGTCCTGCCAGCCCTGCTCGAGGAGAGCCGATGCCCCACCGGACCACCACCGCCCTGCCCGTCTGGCTCGCGGCACTCCTCGCTGCCGCGATCGGCGCCGTCGTGCCCGTGCAGTCGCGCGTCAACGGCGAGCTCGGCGCGCAGCTGGAGGACCCGGTCCTCGCTGCGGCGATGAGCTTCGGCGGTGGGCTGGTCGTCATGGTCGCCCTCGCGCTCGTGCTGCCGCGGGTGCGCCGCGGGGTGCTGCGGCTGCCGGGAGCCGTCCGACGGCGCGAGCTGCCGCCCGCCTACCTCCTCGCGGGCACCATCGGTGCCCTCCTCGTCCTCACCCAGTCCGCCGTCGTCGCCGTCATCGGGGTGGCGGTGTTCACCGTCGCGGTCGTCGCGGGGCAGACGCTGAGCGGGCTGCTCACCGACGCGATCGGCTTCGCGCAGGACGTGCGCCGCCGGCCGACGCCGCAGCGGCTCGTGGGTGCCGGGCTCGTGCTCGTGGCGGTCGCGCTCGCGGCGTCCTCCTCCTTCACCGGCGACAGGCCGTGGCAGGAGCTGCTCCTGCCGGCCCTGCTGCCGCTCGTGGCCGGACTCCTCACCGGCTTCCAGCACGCAGCGAACGCACGCGTGGGGGCCGTGGGAGGCTCGCCGCTCACGGCGACGGTGGCGAACTTCGTCGCCGGCTCGGTCGCGCTCGTCGTCGCGGTCCTCGTGCGCGGCCACGGGCTGCCCGACGAGCTGCCCGGCGAGTGGTGGCTCTACACCGGCGGGCTCTACGGCATCGTCTTCATCGCCGGCTCGGCGGCGATCGTGCCGCGGACCGGCGTGCTGGTCCTCGGGCTGGGCTCGATCGCCGGCCAGCTCATCGGCTCGCTCGCGCTGGACCTCCTTGCGCCGGTGGCCGGCTCCACCGTCAGCCCGACGACCGTGGCCGGGACGCTGCTCGCGCTCGTCGCGATCTCCCTCGCCTCCCTCCCCCGGCGCGGCGTGCGGCGGTAGCGACCGCTGCCCCGCCGCCGCGGACGGTGCGGGCGGTGTGGGCGGTCCGTGGCAGGCTTGGGGTGTGCCCCCGAAGACCCGTCGCAGCGCCCCGTCCGGACTGAGCTGGGACGAGGCCCCGCTCGCCCCGGTCGTGCTCGTGCGCGGCGCCGAGGGCGTGCTCAGCGACCGCGCCGTCGCGCGGATCGTCGAGCAGGCCCGCGAGGCGGACGCCGGCACCGAGGTCACCCGCCTCGACGCCGCCGCCTACGACCTCGGGCGCCTCGAGATGCTCGCCAGCCCGTCCCTGTTCGGTGAGGCGCGCTGCATCGTCATCAACGGCGTCGAGAGCTGCACCGACGCCCTCATCGACGACACGATCACCTACCTGCGCGCCCCCGCCGACGACGTCACCCTCGTCCTGCAGCACAACGGCGGCGTGCGCGGCAAGCGCCTGCTCGACGCCGTGACCAAGGCCGGGCACCCCGTCGTCGCCTGCGAGCCGGTCAAGCGCGACGCCGAGAAGGCCGCCTTCGTCGCCGCGGAGTTCAAGCGTGCCCGGCGCCAGATCGACCAGGACGCGGTCCAGGCCCTCGTCCAGGCGCTGGGCTCGGACCTGCGCGAGCTCGCCGCCGCGTGCACCCAGCTGATCGCCGACACGACCGGCCGCGTCGGCGCGGACGTCGTCGAGCAGTACCACGGGGGTCGCGTGGAGGCGACGGGCTTCAAGGTCGCCGACGCCGCCATCGCCGGCCACGCCGGGCAGGCCGTCACGCTGCTGCGCCACGCCGTCGAGACTGGTGCGAACCCCGTGGTGCTCGTGGCGGCACTGGCGGTCAAGCTCCGCACCATGGCCAAGGTCGAGGCGATGTCCGGCCGCGGCGGTGCGGGCGGCCTGGGCCTGGCGCCCTGGCAGGTGGACCAGGCGCGACGCGAGCTCGCCGGCTGGGGACCGGAGGGACTGGCCCGCGCGATCACCGCCGTCGCCGCCGCGGACGCCGAGGTCAAGGGCCTGAGCCGGGACCCCGTCTTCGCCGTCGAGCGGGCGGTGCTGCGCATCGTCGCCAGCCGGGGCCGGCGGTGAGCGACCCGTCCGGCGACGGCCCGATCCACCGCTACCGGGTGGTGCCCGCCGCCTACGTCCTCCTCCTCCGCGAGGAGGCCGACGGCTCCGACAGCGCGCTCCTCCAGCTGCGCACGGGGACGGGCTTCATGGACGGGCACTGGGCGTGCGGCGCGGCCGGGCACGTCGAGGCCGGGGAGAGCGTGCTCGCTGCCGCGGTGCGCGAGGCGGCCGAGGAGCTCGGCGTGGAGGTCGACACCGCCGGGCTGCTGCCCCTCACCGTCATGCACCGCACCCAGGGCACGGGACTGGCGATCGACGAGCGGGTCGACGTCTTCTTCTCGTGCCGCCGCTGGCGCGGCGACCCGCGTCTGCAGGAGGACAAGGCGGCGGACCTGCGCTGGGTCCGCCTCGACGCGCTCGACTCCCTCGCGGAGCCGGTGGTCCCCCACGAGCGGCAGGTCCTCGACGGCCTCGCTGCCGGCACCCTCGCGCCCGTGACGGCCTTCGGCTTCGCTCAGCACTGAGCGGCAGGCGGTCGCCCAGAACGACGAGGTCCCGCTCCCCGACCAGGGAGCGGGACCTCACGCTGTCGGCGCCCTTGGGGCGGTCGACCGCTTGTCAGGCGCTGGGGGCCCGGCGCACCCCCAGCGTGTCCCGGCCGTCACCGTTCCAGTCACCGGTGTACACCTCGTCCCCCGTGCGCCCGTACGCCCGGACCAGGTCGGCCGGTCCCCCGCTGATGCTGTTACGCACGTGGTAGCGAGCGCCCCGGCGCACCGCGAAGGTGTCCGTGCCGTCGCCGTCCCAGTCCCCTGCGAGGGTCACGTCGCCGGCGCGGCCGTACACGACCAGCGCGTCGGCCGAGCCGGACGCGATGGAGTTCTTGACGAAGTACGTCGCACCCCGGCGCACCGCGAGGGTGTCGGTGCCGTCGCCGTCCCAGTCACCGACCACGACCTGATCGCCGGCGCGGCCGTACACGACGACTTCGTCAGCGGGGCCACCGGCCGCGTCCAGGTCGTTGAGGATGTGGTAGCCGGCGCCGCGACGGACGGCGATGCCATCCACGCCGTCGCCGTCGAAGTCACCGACGACGATCCGGTCCCCCGGGCGGCCGTAGGTGACGACCCGCTCGGCCGCCCCACCGGCCAGCCTGTTGTTGACGAAGAAGTCCCGTCCACGGCGCAGCGTGATGGTGTCGGTGCCGTCACCGTCCCAGTCGCCGACGAGGACCTCGTCACCGAACCGGCCGTACTGGAACACCCGGTTGGCCACGGCGCCCCACCCGTCGTTGAGGAAGAACCCGGTCGTCGTGCTGCTCGGGCCACCGGGCTGGACCGGCGGGTCCTCGGGATCGGTCGGCTCCGTGGGCTCCACAGGCCGGGGCAGCGGCGGGGTCGTGCCCGGCAGCTGCCTGTGCTGGGTGGCCTGCTCGAAGGCGTAGGCGTAGCCGAGCAGCGGCCCCTCCGTGAAGGCCGCGCCGAGGAACGACATGCCGACAGACACGCCGGCCTCGCCAGTGCCTGCCGGGACGATGACCGAGGGGAAGCCCGAGAGGCTCGCCATGTCCGAGCCGCTCCCGGCCGAGTGCACGAGGACGTCGACGTCGTTCTGCTCGAGCAGCGCGGTGATCTCGGCGCGCATCGCGGCGGGCCCCTCGCTCACGGCCTCGAGGTAGTCGGCGTCCTCCATCGAGCCGCGGGTCGCCTCGGTGCGCAGGCGTGCGAGCACGGCGTCCGCCATGCCGAAGCCCTCCTCCTCGCTGGCCGCGAGCACCTCGGCGTGGGACTGGACCGGGGCACCGGGGCGGCGCGCCTGAAGGTACTCACCGAGCTGCGTCTTGAACTCCGTCTGGGAGATGAAGGTGTAGTACTGCCCGGAGAGGGACCGCATCGACTCCGGCGCCTGGATCCCGTCGACGATCTCGGCGCCCAGCCCCTCCATCTCCTTCAGTGCCGCGTCGACCACTGCCGTCTCGCGGTTGGGCACGGACGTGCGGAGCACACCGACCCTGACGCCGTCGAGGGCGTCCTCCCGCAGGAACGCCGTGTAGTCCTCGGGGGTGTTGCCGGCAGCGGCGAGCGTGCGCTCGTCCTCCGGGTCGACACCCGCGACGACGTTGAGCATCTCCGCGCTGTCCCGGATCGTCCGGGTCATCGGACCGGCGACGTCGAAGGTGAGCGCGAACGGGATGATGCCGGTGCCGCTGACCAGTCCGAGGGTGGGCTTGACCGCCGCGAGCGACGCGGCGTTGGCGGGCGAGCGGATCGAGCCGAGGGTGTCCGTACCGATGGACAGCACGGCGAAGTTCGCGGCGACCGCCGCCGCGGGGCCGCCGCTCGACCCACCGATCGACCGGCTGGGGTCGTAGGGGTTGAGGGTCTGGCCGTTGACGGAGCTGTAGCCCGCCTGGCCACCGTGGGCCCACTCGTCCATGTTGCCCTTGCCCAGGATGATGGCTCCCTCCTCCCGCAGCCGCCCGGTGATGTAGGCGTCCTCGGGCGGCACATCGCCGGCAAGAGCCTTCGACCCGCCGGTGGTCGGCATGTCCGCCGTCTCGACGTTGTCCTTGAGCACCACCGGGATGCAGTGCAGGGCGCCGACGTCCCCGTCGCGGTAGGCGGCGTCCAGGGCGCGGGCCTGGTCCAGGGCGTCCGGAGCCACGGTGACCAGCGAGTTGATGGCCGGTCCGGTGTCCTCGTAGGCCGCGATGCGCGCCAGGTACTCGCCGACCAGATCGACGCAGCTGAGGGTGCCGTCGGCGAAGGCGGCGTGGATGTCGGCGATGGTCGTCTCGTCGACGTGGAACGGCGAGGGGGCGGGGGCGGCCACCGCGGCGCCGGTCGTCCCCACCGCCAGGCAGGTCATCACCGATGCTGTGGCGACAAGTCGTCTGATCTTCAAGGTCGTCTCCAAGGTCTGGTGTCACACTCCGACCTGGCGCACGCTAGGGAGCAGCGATGTCCGGGGTGTTTCCGCCACGTTGCGCTCAACGGCGCGCATGCCCCGCTCAGCACCGAGCGGCCAGCCCGCCCGCTCGCGGCACGACGACGACGGCACCGCACTCGTCGGTCCGCAGGACGAGGGCGCCGCCGCGCCCGTACAGCTCGAGGGTCGACGCCGCCGGGTGCCCGAAGTCGTTGTCCGCGCCGACGCCGACGAGCGCGAGCCGCCCGCCGACCGCCTCGGCGAGGGCGGGCAGCTGGGCCGCAGAGCCGTGGTGCGGGACGAGGACGACGTCCACGCCGCCCGGCCCTGCCGACGCGCCGCCTGTCGCGAGCTCGCGGAGCAGGCCGCGCTGGCCGTCCGGCTCGAGGTCGCCGAGGGCGAGCACCGACAGGTCCGGGGTCTCGAGGCGCACGACGAGGGAGAGGTCGTTGGCGGACTCGTCGTCACCGGGGGTGGCGAGCTCGACGGCCCGCGGTGTGGGCCACATCCCCCGCCACCGCACCCCGGCCACCTCACCGGCGCTGTCGGCGCCGACCCGCTCGACGGTGGCCCCCTCCTCGGCGAGCGCCGCGAGCACCTGCCGCTCGGCGGCGGCCGGGCCGTCGTGCGGGGTGAGGAGGACGTGGTGGACCTCGACGGCGTCGAGGACCTCCGGCAGCCCGCCCACGTGGTCGGCATGGAGGTGGGTGAGGACGAGGAGGTCGACCTCGCGCACCCCGGCGGCGACCAGGCAGTCCGCCGCGGCCGGCCCGGCGGGACCGACGTCGACGACGACGGCAGCCCGCGGCCCGCTGCGGAGCGTGAAGCCACTGCCCTGGCCGACGTCGCACTGGACCGCGAGCCAGTCGTCCGGGACGCCCGAGACGAGCCCGCCCAGCGCCCGGCGCGGACCGGGGACGAGGGCGAGCACGAGGACGAGGGCACCGACGCCCGCCCCGAGCAGCTGGGCGCGCCGGCCACGGCGGACGAGGGCGACCGCCAGGACGGTGACCAGCGCCAGCAGCGCCGCGCCGGCGAGGCCCCCGAGCCACGGCAGCCGCGCCCCGGGGAGCTCGGCCCAGCCGAGCGCGACCCACGCGATCCAGCCGGTGAACCAGCCGGCCGCCGCCGCGAGCGGCTCGGCGAGCCGGGGCAGCCACGGGGAGACGACGGTCGCGACGACGCCGAGCACCGTGGCCGGCGGCACCGCGGGCGCGGCGAGGACGTTGGCGGGCACCGCGTAGGTGGCGACGGCCGGCTCGAGGAGGATGACGACCGGCGCGCAGCACACCTGTGCCGCCGCCGGCACGGCGACGACGTGGGCCAGCGTGCGGGGCATGCGGTGGGACAGGGCCTCCGCCCACGGCCCGGACAGGACGACGAGGCCCGTCGTGGCGAGCACCGACAGGACGAAGCCGTAGGACCGGGCCAGCCACGGGTCGAGGACGAGCAGGACGACGACCGCGCTGCACAGCGCCGGCAGGGCACGCGCGGGACGGCCGAGGAGGAGCGCGAGCAGGGCGACGGCGCCCATCGTCGCCGAGCGCAGCACGCTGGCCTCCGGCCGGACGAGGACGACGAAGCACACGAGGACCGCGCCGCCGACTGCCGCACGGACCCAGCGCGGTGCCCAGCTGAGCGCCGCGAGCACCGCGCCGAGGACGATGGCCACGTGCGCGCCGGACACCGCGGTGATGTGGGTGAGGGACACCGCGGTCATGGCGTCGTCGAGCTCGGGTGGCAGGCGGGAGTCGTCACCGACGGCGATGCCGGGGACAAGGCCGCGGGCCTGCGCGGGGGCGTCCTCCACGGCGGTGACGAGGCCGGTGCGCATCCGGCTCGCGAGCCGCTGGTGCGCGGGCGGGGGCGCCACGACCTCCGGGTCGGCGTGGACGACGACGAGCGCGACGACGTCCTCCCCCGGCTCCGTCGCGACGAGCCGGCCGGTGAGGCGTACCCGGGCACCGAGCTCGACGCCTGCCCAGCTCGGTGGCGCGAGGAGGAGCACCGGGGCCCGGGCGCGCGCCGTCAGCCCCCGGCCCACGACGAGGTCCGCCCGGAGAGGGACCGTGACCCGCTCCCCGCCCCCGCGCTCGGGCGGCGTCGCGATGACAGCGGGGTCCCCGGTGACCGGCCCGCTCACCGTGACGACCGCCCCGGCCTCGACCAGCTCGACGAGCAGACCGCTCGCCCGCTGGTGGACGTGGGCGGCGACCGCCCCGAGCACGAACGCGGCGACGGCGAGCGCGAGCGCCGCGGTGGCCTGCGGCGTCGGTCCGGCCCGGTCGCGGTGCCGCCCGCCACCGCGCAGCGACCACGCGGTCCGAGCCGCGAGGAGCAGGAGCAGCACGGCCCCGACGACGGCGGCGTCCGGCGGCAGGAGGACACCGACGAAGGCGGCGGTCCACGCGGCGAGGGCGGCGGGCACGAGGCGGAGGTCGAGGGTCACACGCGCACCCGCTCCCGCAGCTTCTCCAGCGTGGCCGGCCCGATGCCGGAGACCTCGAGCAGCTCCTCGACGGAGTGGAACGGACCGTTCGCCTCGCGCCACTCCAGGATCCGCTGCGCGATGGCCGGTCCCACCCCGGGCAGGGTGTCGAGCGCGGCGAGGTCGGCGGAGTTGAGGTCGACCACCCCGCCCTCGGCGGCTGGCTCACCCGCGACCTGTCCCGCGCCCACGTCCGGTGGCGGTCCCCCGGCGCCCGGTGGCTCCTCCCCCACCTGCGGCACGTACACCTGCTCGCCGTCGACGAGCGGTCTCGCGAGGTTGACCGCTGCCAGCTCGGCGTCCGGCTGCTCACCGCCGGCGGCCGCGACGGCGTCGGCCACGCGCGCCCCCAGTGGCAGCTCGACGACCCCGGGCTCGTGGACCGCCCCCGCGACGTGGACGACGACGACCCCCGCCGGCTCCGCCGTCGGCTCAGGCTCCCCCGGCGGGTCGCCGGTAGCCGCGTCACCCGACGGAGGAGGCGAGGCGGCGGGAGACGCGTCCGGCGCGGCCGGTTCCACGACCGCACTCACCTCGGGCACCGGGACGGCGTCTGACGGCCCGAGGGCGATCGCGCGCGCCACGACCGCGCCCGCGAAGGCCGCCACCACCGCCAGCACGACGACCACCGCCCGGCCAGAGACGCTCCATCGGCGCACCGGCCTACCCTGCGCGTCCACGGACCGCCGGCCGACGCCGGCACGGCCCACCGCTCCGGCGTCGTCCCGGCCCGTGCGGTCTGCCGCCGCGCCGTCTCCCCAGCTCTCGTCCCCTTCGCCACTGACGATGCGGTCGAACTCCCGCCCGGCGTCGTCGTCGAGGTCGAGGTGCCCGGACGTGGCCGTGTAGGCGCGGCGGGTCAGCGCCCGCAGCCGGGCCGCGGAGTCCGTGCGCCTCGTCGGTGCCATGCGCGTGACCGTACGGACCGCCGCCCACGCCACCCCGTGAGGAGGCGCCCGCTCGGGGACGGCGCCGTCCCGCCGTCGTCCTGTGGAGCAGGCTCAGCGCGGAACGGCAGCCGTCACTCGCCCGCCGGGGCGAGGGCCACGCCCACGACCCCCGGACCCGTGTGCGCCCCTACGACGGCGGTGACCTCGCTGCGGACGATGCTCGCCACCCGCGCGCCCGTCTCCGTCAGGCGCTGCTCGAGCGCCGCGGTGAGGGCGTCGGCGGCGTCGGTGTCGGCGAAGTGGTGGACAGCCACCCGGACCGGGCCGCCGTCGCCACGTGGCGTGGCCGCGCCCGGTCCGCCCGCGGCCCGGACGGCGAGCTCGACGATGCGGCGCTGCGTCCGCGCCGCTCCCCGCGCCGTCTCGGCGACCGCCAGCCGCCCGCCCCGCAGCGCGAGGATCGGGCGCACCCCGAGCGCCGAGCCGAGGAAGGCTCGCGCGGGGCCGATGCGGCCCCCGCGGGCGAGGTGGTGAAGGTCGGGGACTGCGAAGAGGACGCTGCTGCGGGCCGCGGTCTCCCGGGCGGCGGCGAGGACACCGTCGGCGCCGGCGCCGCGTGCCGCGCGCTCGGCGGCCGCGAGCGCCGCGAAGCCCGTCCCCGCGCCGACTGTGCGCGTGTCGACGACGTGCACGGGTGTCCCCCGGCGCGCGCTGACCTCCTCGGCCGCAAGGCGCGCGTGCCCGACGGTTCCCGACAGCTCGGCCGACAGGTGCACGCACACGACGGCGGAGGCGCCGTCGTCGACGGCCGCCGCGATCGCGTCGGCGAGCGCCTGCCGCGACGGTCCGGACGTCGTCGCCGTCCCCCCCGCGCGCAGGTGAGCGGCGAGCTCCTCACGGCTGAGGGCGTCGTCGGGGTGGTCGGCGCCGTCGAGCAGGACACGCAGCGGGACCACCCGGATGCCCAGGCGGCCCGCCGTCTCCGGGGACAGCGAGGCGGTGGAGTCGGTGAGGACCACGACGCCGGGCATCGACCCATCATCGCACCCCGGCCGGATCACGAGGCGCCGGCCTGTGGCAGAGTCACGCCATGCGCCTGCTGGTGATCTTCGGCCCTCCCGCCGTGGGCAAGATGACAGTGGGGCGCGAGGTCGCCCGGCGCAGCACCTTCCGCCTGTTCCACAACCACGCGCTCATCGAGCCGCTCCTCGAGGTCTTCGACTACGGCACGCCCCCGTTCACCCGGCTGCTCACCGAGTGGCGCGCACGGGTCGTCCAGGAGGCGGCCGTGGCGGGCACCGACCTGCTGCTCACCTACGTCTGGGGCCTAGACCTGCAGTCCGACCTCGACGAGCTGACCCAGCAGCTCCGTCCCTATGTCGAGGCGGGCGCCGAGGTGTCGTTCGTCGAGCTGGCGGCCGACCTCGACACGCGCCTCGAGCGGAACCGGACCGAGCTGCGGCTCGCCGACAAGCGGTCCAAGCGGGACGTCGAGTGGTCCGACGCCAACGTCCGCGAGATGGAGCGGTTCGTCATGAACACCGGCCCCCAGCCCGACGGCGGCCCGCCCCTGCCGGGTGCCCGTCTCCTCGCTCAGCACCGGCACCTGCGCCTCGACAACCGCGACCTCGCTCCTCACGAGGCGGCCGACCGCATCCTCACCTGGCTCGACGGTCCCCACGAGGCGCGGCCCACCGCCCAACCGTCCTAGGTGTGGCCTCCTGGCCCTGGAGACCACGAGGCCACGCCTAGGCGGTCGGGCCACCGTGCCGGCTCATGCCGGGACCGGCTGCGCCTCCGTGGTCGACCCGGCGACCGACACCAGGCCACGGGCCTGGAGCGCCGGGATGATCCCGCGCAGCAGCCGCTGGACGTCGGCGGGGATGGAGCCGGGCAGGACGACGAACCCGTCCGCGGCGCCGGCCTCGACCCACCGCTCGATGGTCGCGACGACGTCGCCCACCGTGCCGACGGCCTCGAGCGCACCCGCCCACCCGGCGTCGCCCCCGGCGATGTCGGTGAGGAGGTCGGCGCGGGCGCGGGCGGACTCGTAGTCGGACGCGATGACGGTGCGCAGGTCGACGAGGACGCGGACGGGGCCGCGGCCGGCGGCGCGTGCGGCGGAACGGACGGCGAAGCGCAGCTCGCGCGCCCAGCTGAGGTCGGCCTCGCGGAGGCGGACGACGTCGGCGAGCTCACCGGCTGCGGCGAGGTCGGCCTCCTCCTCGAGCGGGACGACGACGGTGGGGCGCTGGCTGGAGCGCGCCTCCGTGCTGCGCACGAGCTCCTCGAGCAGGTCGCCGAGCTGGGGCAGCGCGGCCACCGGCGCCCGCTCGCCGCGGGCCACCTGGAGGCCGGCCCACGAGCCGCTCTTGCGGTTGAACTGCGCGAGCTCGGCGGCCACGGCCGAGTCGGCGCGACCGAGCTGGACGGTGGGCACGAGGCCCGTGCCGCCGGCGCTGGGGCTGATGCGGCGGGCGGCGATCACCGGGTCGAGCCAGGCGTTGGCGCGCGGCGCGGCGTCGGCGCGGAGGCGGAAGTCCTCGCCGAGCGTGACGAAGGAGACCCCGCCCTTGTGGGCGGCGCGGGCGTAGGAGGCGAGGCGGACGAGGTTCGCCTGCTCGGCGGGCAGACCGGCAGCCGCCTCACGGTCGTGGGCGGGGGCGCCCAGGCCGGAGAGGTCGAGGGCGATCGTCGCGGTGGTCGAGGTCGTCGCGGTGGTACGGGTGGGCAGGAACGCAGCAGTCATGGCAGCACCTATCGAGGTCGCAGCGCCTGGGGCGCAGGGAAGGACGTGAGACCTGATACGCCGGATCCGGCGCCTGGCGTGTCACTCGCCGGCGGCTCGGGGGCTTGGATCAGGGGTGACGCGTCAGCGCGGCTCGCGCCGAGGGCGTCGCTTCCGTATGTCTCAGACCGACATACACGGACGACCGCACATGCACATGCTGCTGCCGCAACGGCTGGTGATCTGCCGGGGGCTGAGGTGCGTGGTCATCCTGGTACGTCCTTCGCGTGCTGGCACCCTCGCGGTGCGCTCCGTTGTCCCGACGGTCGCGGGACCAGGTCATCACCCGGGGCACCCACCGCACGTGGCGGGTTGCCGACCAGCAAGCCGGGGCTTAGCGCACTCGAGGTACGCACTGGTGCTCTGAACCTGTCGCAGACGCTAGCGGCGCCACACTTCATGTGTCAACTGTCACCCGGTCGAATGTCAGTGGTCGGTCATACGGTGGAGTCATCAGGTTCACGGCACCGAGGTGGTGAGCGAGATGGCGGCGACGCAGGGCCAGTGGCTGAGCGCGGCCGACCTCGCCGGTCCCCCGCCCTGGCTCGTGCTCGACGACGGCCCCGCCGTGCTCCCTCCCCTTCCGCCAGACCCTCTGCCGCCGTGGGCCGGTCCGGACGAGCGCTGGGCCGAGGAGATCCCGGTCGATGACGACGGCCCGTCCGAGCTCCCTCCCCTCCCTCCCGACCCGCTCGCCCCGGCGGGCCGGCGCGTGAACGCGGTCGGGATCGACGACGACGACGGCGCAGAGCTGGGCGGCCTGCTCACCTCCCTGGCCCCGGGACCGGCCCTCGCGGAAACGCTGGAGGCACTCGACCCACGCACCGTCGACCTGTACGCGCTGGTGGAGATGGTCGCCGGCTACCAGCGGGTCGCCTCGTGGGCGACAGCACGGGTCACCGAGCTCAGTGGCCGCCTCGCCGGGCGTCCCGGCATCAACCCGCACCACCCGCTCCCCGGCGGGAAGATCGCGGCCGACTCGGCAGCCGCCGAGCTCGCCCCACGGCTGGGGATCACGCGGTTCACGGCGCGGCGGATGGTCGACCGCGCACGGCTCTT
This sequence comes from Oceanitalea stevensii, assembly GCF_014837105.1. Lineage (GTDB taxonomy): Bacteria > Actinomycetota > Actinomycetes > Actinomycetales > Actinomycetaceae > Oceanitalea > Oceanitalea stevensii. The sequence continues at coordinate 103,442 of NZ_JACSPO010000006.1, forward strand.
CCGGGACAAGCTCGACCAGACGGCGGACGCCCTCGAGCAGGGGCTCATCGACCCGGCCAAGGCTGCCGTGCTCTCGCGCCACCTGGCGGAGCAGCCGGCGGACGTCGCCTGGGAGGTCCAGCGCGTCGTCCTGCCCGACGCCCCGCACCAGACACCCAGCCAGCTCGCGCGCGCCGTGGAGAAGGCGGTCATCGCGATCGACCCCAGCCGGGCGACGCAGCGGCACCGCCGGGCGCGCGAGCAGCGGCGCGTGGACCACCCGCGTCCGCTGCCCGACGGCATGGCCTCGATCCACGCACTGCTTCCCGCCACGGACGCCGCAGGCCTCGACCTCGCCCTCGAGGCCGCTGCCCGCAGCGCCAAGGCTTCCGGCGACAGCCGCACGATCGACCAGCTGCGTGCCGACGTCCTCGCCCTCATGGGCCACACCGCCCTCGAGCAGGGCTACGTCGGGCTGCCGAAGCAGAGCGACACGGACGCGGCACCCGCGGCGGAAGTGGACGCGGCACTCGCCGCGGGGGCGGGCGACGGGAACCCCCAGGGAGACGACGCCGACGACGGCGTGCCCGTGGCCCCGTCGGCCGCGACCGGCACGCCCGACCTCCAGCCCGTCAGTGACTACCTGAGGATGCTCCACATGCCGGTGGGCACCATCGGCGGGAGGCGTGCCGTCATCCGGGTGGACGTGCCACTCTCGGTCCTCGTCCTCCCACCGGAGACACAAGGTGCCTTCCCCGCGTACGGCGAGTGCTGGGACCACCTCACCGGAGACACCGACGACGCCCCAGGGGCGAGCCCTGTCCACGACCCTCCAGGGGACAGCCCTGCCGACGACGCGCCTCTCCCGATGGCAGAGGTGGCCGAGCTCGAGGGCTACGGCCCCATCACCCCGGACGTCGCCCGCGCGCTGGCGATGAGCGCAGGCACCTGGCAGCGGCTCGTCACCGACCCGCTCAGCGGGGAGGTCCTCGACGTCGGCCGTACCCGTTACCGCCCGCCCGCCGCCCTGGCCGAGTTCGTCCGGGCCCGTGACCGCAGCTGTGTCGTCCCGGGCTGCTCCACCCCGGCCCACAGCTGCGACCTCGACCACGTCGTGCCCTTCCCGGAAGGCCCCACGAGTGCCGTCAACCTCGGCGCGGGATGCCGGCCCGACCACGTGATCAAGACCCTCGGCCAGTTCCGCCTCGAGCACCTCGGAGGCGGCACCTTCCGCTGGACCACGCCGAGCGGGCACGTCTACCAGCGCGACCACCACGGCCGGGTGACCTGGGTGCGGACCGGCACCGCCGGCGCAGACGCTGCCGAGCCGCCCTTCTGAGACGGGTGGCTCGGGCGCGTCCAAGGACTGGGAGGTCACACCCGCTGAGCGCCCACGGCGGCCGCGGCTGGCCGACAATGGGGAGAGCCCCAGACTCGACCGCGAAGGACCGTTCATGACCGCCGAGCAGCCCTCCTCCCCCACCGCCCTGCCCGTGTCGGTGGACAGCGAGGAGTTCAAGGCCGTCTTCCGCCGCCACCCGGCAGGCGTCGCCGTCATCACCTGCGCCACCCCGGACGGGCCCGCCGGCTTCACCGCCACCTCGGTTATCTCCGTCGCCGCGAACCCCGCGATGCTGGCCTTCTCCGTGGCCGCGGGCTCCACCTCGCGCCGGGTCCTCGACAGCGCCCCGAGCGTCGTCGTCAACTTCCTCAGCGAGAACCAGCAGGACCTCGCCCGCCGCTTCGCCGCCCGCGGCGCCGACCGCTTCGCCGGGCTCGAGCACTGCTCGCTGCCCACCGGCGAGCCCGTCCTGCCCGGCACCACCGCCTGGGTCCGGGGCGTCGTCGAGCAGCGCGTCCCCGTCGGGGACAGCCTGCTCATCACCCTGCGTGCGGTCCTCGCCCACCGCGAGGACGGTGCCCAGCCGCTCGTCTACCTCGACCGGTCCTTCCCGCGCCTCGAGGCCTGAGCAGACGCCGAGAGCCGGACCCCTCGCGAGGAGGGGTCCGGCTCTCGGCGCGTGAACGGCCGGCTAGGCCGGAACGATGTTGACGAGCTTGGGCGCCCGCACGATGACCTTGCGGATCCCCCGCTCACCCAGCGCGCGCTTGACGCCCGGCGTCTCCAGGGCCAGCCGCTCGAGCTCCGCGGCGTCGATCGACACCGGCACCTCGAGCTTGTCGCGCAGCTTGCCGGCCACCTGGACCACGCAGGTCACGGTGTCCTGGACCAGCAGCGCGGGGTCGGCGACCGGGAAGGGCTCGTGGGCCAGCGACCCCTCGTGCCCGATCCGCCGCCACAGCTCCTCGGCGATGTGAGGGGCGACGGGCGCGAGCATGAGCAGCAGCGGCTCGACGGCCTCGCGAGGGCTCGCCGCCAGCCCGGTGAGGTGGTTGTTGAGCACGATGAGACGCGCGATGGCCGTGTTGACGCGCATCGCCGCCATCTCGGTCTCGACGTCGGTGATCGTCCGCGCGACCAGGCGGCGGGTCTCCTCGTCGGCCGGCTCGTCGGTGACGAGCAGCTCCCCGGTCTCCTCGTCGACGACGTTGCGCCACAGCCGCTGGAGGAAGCGCTGGGAGCCGACGACGGCGCGCGTGTCCCACGGTCGCGACAGGTCCAGCGGCCCCATCGACATCTCGTACACCCGGAAGGTGTCGGCGCCGTAGGCCTCGTACATGTCGTCGGGCGTGACGATGTTCTTGAGGGACTTGCCCATCTTCCCGTACTCGCGGGTGACCTCCTGGCCCTGCCAGCGGTAGCTCACCTCCCCGGAGCCGTCCTCGGCCGCGACCTCCTCGACCTCGTCCGCGGGCACGTACTGGCCGCGGGCGTCGGCGAAGGCGTAGGCCTGGATGTAGCCCTGGTTGAAGAGCTTGTGGAAGGGCTCGACGCTCGAGACGTGCCCGAGGTCGAAGAGCACCTTCTGCCAGAAGCGCGCGTAGAGCAGGTGCAGCACGGCGTGCTCGACGCCGCCGACGTACAGGTCGGCGCCACCGCAGGACTTCTCGCCGGTCGGGCCCATCCAGTACTGCTCGTTGGCCGGGTCGACGAGGCGCTCGGTGTTGCTCGGGTCCAGGTAGCGCAGCTCGTACCAGCACGAACCGGCCCAGTTGGGCATCGTGTTCGTGTCGCGGCGGTAGGTCTTGACGCCGTCACCCAGGTCGAGCTCGACGTTGACCCAGTCCTCGGCCCGCCCGAGCGGGGGCTCCGGGGAGGAGGTGGCGTCGTCGGCGTCGAAGGTGCGCGGGGAGTAGTCCGGGACCTCGGGCAGGTCGACCGGGAGCATCTCCTCGGGCAGTGCGTGGACGCGGCCCTCCTCGTCGTAGACGACGGGGAAGGGCTCGCCCCAGTAGCGCTGGCGGGAGAAGAGCCAGTCGCGCAGCCGGTAGGTCGTGCGGGCCTCGCCCAGGCCGCGGGCCTGCAGCCACTCGGTGATCGTGGCCTTGGCCTCGGCCACCCCCAGGCCGTTGAGGGAGATCTCGTCGTTGGCGGAGTTGATGATCTCGCCGTCGCCGGTCCAGGCACCCTCGACGTGCTCGGCGGGCGGCTGCACGGTGTGGACGACGTCCAGCCCGTAGGCCTGGGCGAACTCGTAGTCGCGTGCGTCGCCACCGGGCACGGCCATGATCGCGCCGGTGCCGTAGCCCATGAGCACGTAGTCGGCGACGAACACGGGCAGCTGGGCGCCGTTGACGGGGTTGGTCGCGAAGGCGCCGGTGAACACACCCGTCTTGGCGCGTCCCTCCTCCTGCCGCTCCTCGTCCGTCTTGGCGGCGGCCTGCGCCCGGTAGGCGGCGACGGCCTCGGCCGGGCTCGCGTGCCCACCGGTCCACGACTCCTGCGTGCCTGCCGGCCAGGCGGAGGGCACGGCGTCGTCGAGGAGCGGGTGCTCGGGGGCCAGGACCATGAAGGTCGCGCCGAAGAGCGTGTCGGGCCGGGTCGTGAAGACGTCCAGCGCCAGCTCGGCGGAGCCGCCGGGCGCCTCCCCCGCGCTCACGCGGGAGGGCAGCGCGAAGGTGACGATCGCGCCCTCGGAGCGGCCGATCCAGTTGCGCTGCATCGTCTTGACCTTGTCCGGCCAGTCGATGTGGTCGAGGTCGTCGACGAGACGGTCGGCGTAGGCGGTGATCCGCATCATCCACTGGCGCAGGTTGCGCTTGAAGACGGGGTAGTTCCCGCGCTCGGAGCGCCCGTCGGCGGTGACCTCCTCGTTCGCCAGCACGGTGCCCAGCCCGGGGCACCAGTTGACCGGCGCGTCGGACACGTAGGCGAGGCGGTGGGCGTCCAGGGCGGCGGCGCGCGCGTCGGCGTCCATGTCGGCCCAGGCCCGGCCCGACGGCGTGGGCCGGGTCCCGTCGGCGAAGGCGGCCTCCAGCTCGCTGATCGGGCGGGCCGCGCCACGGCCGCCACCGGGACGCTCGGCGTCCTCGTCGTACCAGGCGTGGTACATCTGGAGGAAGATCCACTGCGTCCAGCGGACGTACTCGGTGTCCGTCGTCGCGAAGGAGCGACGGTCGTCGTGGCCCAGGCCCAGGCGCCGCAGCTGGCGGCGCATGTTGGCGATGTTCTCCTCGGTGGTGATCCGGGGGTGCTGCCCGGTCTGCACGGCGTACTGCTCCGCGGGCAGGCCGAAGGCGTCGTAGGCCAGCGCGTGGAGGACGTTCTTGCCCTTCATTCGCTGGTAGCGGCCCACGACGTCGGTCGCGATGTAGCCCAGCGGGTGCCCGACGTGCAGGCCCTTGCCCGAGGGGTAGGGGAACATGTCGAGCACGTAGAACGTCGAGTCCGTCGTGTCCCCGGCGAGGTCGCCGACCGGGTTGGGCGCGTGGAAGGTGCCGAGCTCCTCCCAGCGGTCCTGCCAGGCCTGCTCGATCTCGCTCGCCAGCCGGGCGGTGTAGCGGAAGCGGGGCTCCGCGGGGACGGGGGTCTCGGTGCTCATGTGATCCTCACGGTGGGGGTGGTCGCTCCTGGCATGAGAAAACCTCCCCGCAGGGAGGTGGGCCGCGCTGATGCGGCGCCGTCGGCGCCCGCTGTGGTCAGCGCGGCTGCGTAAGGAGGACCCGTCGCGACATGTGGGCCACCTTACCGCAGCGGCTGCGGGAGGCGGCCGACCAGGCCCCGCCATATGCTCGACAGCGTTCGTCATCGTCATCGCGGGCACAGGACGTGCGCCGCGGAAGGGAGAGAGCAGATGGCTGCCAAGCCCACGGAGAAGGTCCTCACCAGCCTTCAGGAGACCCTCGTCGACCTCATCGACCTGTCCCTGCAGGCCAAGCAGGCCCACTGGAACATCTACGGGTCCCACTTCCGCTCCGTCCACCTCCAGCTCGACGAGGTCACCGCCGAGGTCCGCCTCGCCTCCGACGACGTCGCGGAGCGGCTCGTGGCGATCGGCGGTGAGCCGGACGGCCGCGCCTCCACCGTGGCGAGCTCCACCCAGGTCGAGTCGCTCTCGGGCGGCCGCCTCCCCGACGACAAGGTCATCCGCCAGTTCGAGGAGCGCCTCCAGTCGGTCGCCGACCGCATCAAGTCCAAGCTCGACGACGTCGAGGAGAGCGACCCGCTGAGCCACGACCTCCTCGTGACGGTCGCCAGCGGCCTCGAGAAGCAGGCCTGGATGTTCCGCGCCGCCAGCGGCGACGCCAGCTGACCACCCCCGCCCCCTTACGCCGACAGCCGGATTCCTCCGCGGAGGAATCCGGCTG
>NZ_JACSPO010000006.1:109139-120402 GCF_014837105.1 Oceanitalea stevensii
GGCTGTCGGCGTAAGGGGGCGGGCTCAGCGGAAGCGTTGGACGGCGAGCGGCGCGGCCTCGGCCAGCTCGCGGACCGTGGGGTGCTGGTCGACGTCGCCGAGGAGCTCCCCCAGCGGCCCGGTCGCCACGAAGGTGCCCTCGGCGAGGATGTGGACCTCGCGGCAGGTGCGCTCGACGAGCTCGAGGTCGTGGGAGACGAGGACGACGGCGGTGTCGAGCTCGGCGAGCAGGCCCGCCAGCCGCCGGGCCAGGTTGACGCGCGACTGCGGGTCGACGGCGGTGAGCGGCTCGTCCAGGACGAGGATCTCCGGCCGGGTCGCGAGCGCCGCCGCGACCGCCACGCGCTGCTTCTCCCCGCCCGAGAGCGTGACGAGCCGGCGGGTCGAGAAGGCGGCGGGGAGCCCGACTGCGTCGAGCAGGTCCCCCATCGACGTCGCGTGGGTCCGCCCCGCCTTGCGCGCCTCGCCCAGCGCGAGGCCGAGGCTGCGGGCGACCGTGAGCCGCGGGTCGGTGACGGTGAGCGAGTCCTGGGAGGTGAAGCGCACCGAGGCCTTGAAGGTCTTGCCCTCCCGGCGCGGCAGGCGGTGGACCGGGCGGTCGTTGAAGGTGACCGTGCCCTGGACCGGCCGGATCTGACCCTGCAGGGCGCGTACGAGCGTCGTCTTCCCGGCGCCGGAGGGCCCGACGATCCCGAGCGGGGCGTCGCCGGACCGGATCTCGAGGTTCACCCCACGCAGCACGTGCGTCCCGGGGTAGCCCGCCCACAGGTCGTCGGCACGGAGGACCGCGCGAGTCGCCATCCCAGCTCCTTTCGTCCGAGCGCACTCTACGTCCTCGGACTGGGGGCTCAGGACTCCCGGACGACATCCGCCGGCTCCTTGTCCGGGCGCCAGCCGCGCCACCGCGGGTGACGCAGCCGCCCGGTGGACGTCCACTCGGCGAACTCGACCTCCGCCACCCGGCGGGGCGTCACCCAGCGGGCGTCACGGGCCTCGGGCCGGGGCACCTCCAGCGGGGCGGTCTTGCGCTCCTCGCGGCCCAGCTCCTGCGCCCACCGGGCGGCGTCCCGCTCGGAGAAGCCCGTCCCGACCCGCCCGATGTAGCGCAGCTCGCCGTCGTCGGGCAGGGCGAGGAGGAGGGAGCCGACCTTGCCGGCGCGGGTGCCCTGCCCGGGCCGCCAGCCGACGACGACGGCCTCCTGGGTGCTCGCGTGCTTGATCTTCAGCCACGAGCGGCTGCGCCGCCCCGGCGTGTAGGCGGAGTCGCGCCGCTTGGCCACGACGCCCTCGAGCTGCCACTGACGGCTGGCCGCGACCGCCGCCTCGAGGTCACCGTCGAAGGCGGGCGGGATCTCGACGAGCGCGCACCCGCCGGGGTCGACGACCTCCTCGAGCACCTCCCGCCGCTCGTCGTAGGTCCGGCGCTGCAGGCTCGTGCCGTCGACCGAGATCGCGTCGAAGAGCATGAGGCGGACCGGGTTCTCCTCCGCGGCGCGGGCGATGGCGCGGGCGTCGGTGAGCTGGATGCGCTGCTGGAGGAGGCCGAAGTCGGGGCGGCCGGTGTCGGTGAGCGCGACGATCTCCCCGTCGAGCACCGCGGTGCGCGCGTCGACGCACTCGGCGAGGCCGGTGAGCTCGGGGTAGGTGTCGGTGACCTCCCGGCCGCTGCGGCCCACGAGCCGCACGGTCCCGTCCTCGACGAGGACGACGGCGCGCACCCCGTCCCACTTCATCTCCACCGCCCACTCGGCCGAGGCGTCCAGGACCGTCGCGTCGCTGAGGGTGGCGAGCATGGGGACGACGAACTCGGGCGCCGCGGTGTCAGTGGCCGCGCCGTCCGTCTCCCGTGCCGAGGAGTCCCGCGTTCCGCGGGAGGAGGAGCTCGGCTCTCGGCGCGGGGCCGAGGAACCCGCCTCTCGGCGAGCGGAATCCGGCTCTCGGCGAGGAGAGGAATCCGGCTCTCGGCGAGTGGAGCGGGACGCGGCGCCGTCGGGAGTCGACATGAGGTGGATGAGCCAGTGGTTGGACTCGTCCTCGGACCGGCCGCCGGTGTGGATGAGCGCGAAGCGGCTCGTGCGGCCCGGGCCGTCTGGGCCGGCGAGACCACCGTCCTCCTGCCCGGTGAGCGTGACGATGACCTCCTTGCCCTCCCGCCACTTCTCGAAGGTGTACGTCCCGGTGTCCCAGACCGTCATGTCCCCGGCGCCGTACTCGCCCTTGGGGATGGTGCCGTGGAAGGTGAGGTACTCCATCGGGTGGTCCTCGGTCTGGACCGCGAGGTGGTTCTTCCTCGGCGAGGTCGGCACGCACTTGGGCAGCGCCCAGCTGACGAGGACGCCGTCGTGCGCCAGGCGCAGGTCCCAGTGCAGGCGGCTCGCGTGGTGCTCCTGGATGACGAAGGCGAGCGTGCCGTCGTCGGGCGCGACGGCGGCCGGCACCGGCTCGGGGGTCTTCGCCGCGTCACGCTTGGCGCGGTAGACCTCGAGGCGGTCCCGCCTGGGCTGCCCGCCCGCCTGGTCCGCGGCCTCCCCCAGCTCGGCCATCGGGTCCCCGCGCCGCTCGACCCGCTCGACGACCTCCCGCAGGTCCAGGTGACGCAGCCTCGGGTGGGTGAGCTCGCGCCACGTCCGCGGGGCGGCCACCATCGGCCGCTCCCGGCCCCGCAGGGAGTAGGGCGCGATCGTCGTCTTGTTCCCGTTGTTCTGCGACCAGTCGACGAGCACCTTCCCGCGGCGCAGCTCCTTCTTCATGTTCGAGACAACCAGGTCGGGGTGGTCGGTCTCCAGGGTGCGGGCCAGCTCCTTGGCCACCTCGCTCACCTCGTCGGACGTCGCCGTGCCCGGCAGCGCCGCGTACAGGTGGATGCCCTTGGACCCGCTCGTCACCGGGACGGGGTCCAGGCCCATGCCCTCGAGGATGTCGCGGGCGAGGACGGCCACCTCGACGCACTCGGCCAGGCCCGCGCCCTCCCCCGGGTCGAGGTCGAGGACGAGGCGGTCGGGCTTGCGGCGCTGCCCGTCGCTGCCCACCCGCCACTGCGGGACGTGGACCTCGAGCGCCGCGACCTGGGCGAGCCAGGCGAGCGTCGCGGCACTGTCGACGAGCGGGTAGGTGTTGACGTGGTCGCTGTGCTGGATCTCCACCCGCTCGACCCAGTCCGGGGCGCCGGACTCGACGTTCTTCTGGAAGAACACCTGTCCCGGGTCCTCGCCCGTGCCGGTGCCGTTCGGCCAGCGCTTGCGGGTCGCGGGACGGCCCGAGCAGTGGGGCAGCATGACCGGCGCGATCCGGGAGTAGTACTCGAGGACGTCGGCCTTGGTCGTGCCGGTGGCCGGGTAGAGGACCTTGTCGAGGTTGGTCAGGCGCAGCCGGTGGCCGTCCACCTGCACGACCGTGGGCCCGCTGTCCTTCGCCATGGCGCCATGCTGCCCGGCGGGCGCGGGGCCCGCACCTACACCGGGTACTCGGTGAGCCGCAGGACCGTGAGCGCCCCGGCGACGACGGCGAGGGCGAGCGGGACGACGAAGGGCTCACGGCGGCGCAGGTGGAGGGCGGTCGCGACGAGCATCAGGACGGCGAGCGCCCCCGACGCGACGGGCACGAGGTGGACCGAGCGCTCGAGGACCGGCGGCAGGACGAGACCGAGCGCGCCCGCGAGCTCGAGCAGCCCGATGCCCTTGAGCGCGACGGGGTGGACGTCCTGGACGTAGGTCATCCCGCTGTCGTAGAGCGCCTGCCGCGAGCTGACGACCTTCGAGACCCCCGACCCGAGGAAGACGACCGCCACCAGCGCCGTGACCACCCACAGCCAGATCTCCACACCCGCTCCTCTCGCGCGTCGTTGCGCCGGCTCCACCGTAGGGCGCAAGGCCCCGTCCCGTCCGGGTTTTGGGCGCCCCCTCTCCCGGATCTCCGCTGGCGGGAGTACGGTACGGGCACTTCACTGGGGGCAGACGGACGAGGGCCGGCCCCGCCGGCGAGGAGGCAGCATGCGCGCGATCTGGAAGGGCTCGATCACCTTCGGGCTCGTCAACGTCCCCATCTCGGTCTTCAGCGCCACGGAGAGCCACGACCTGCGTCTGCACCAGGTGCACGACGCCGACGGCGGCCGCATCCGCTACCAGCGCCGCTGCGAGATCTGCGGGGAGCCGGTCGAGTGGGACCACATCGACAAGGCCTTCGACGACGGCGACCGCACCGTCGTCATCACCGACGACGAGCTCTCCGAGCTGCCGACCGAGAAGTCCCGCGAGATCGAGATCCTCCAGTTCGTCCCCAGCGACCAGGTCGACCCCATCATGATGGCCAAGACCTACTACCTCGCCCCGGCCTCGACCTCCGCGAAGTCCTACGCGCTGCTGCGCCGCACGCTGGAGGAGACCGACCGCACCGCGATCGTGTCCTTCACGCTGCGCCAGCGCACCCAGCTGGGGGCGCTGCGCGTGCGCGAGGACGTCATGCTCCTCCAGACCCTCCTGTGGGACGACGAGGTGCGCGAGCCCGACTTCGCCGGCGTCGACAAGGACGTCCGGATCAGCGCGAAGGAGCTCGAGATGAGCCAGGCGCTGGTCGAGAACTTCTCCGGCGACTTCGACCCCTCGGAGTACACCGACGAGTACCAGGCGCAGCTGCGCACCCTCGTCGAGGCGAAGCTCGAGCAGGGCGACGCCGTGGACACCGAGGAGACCTTCGGCACCGACCGCGAGGAGGGCGAGGAGGCCGAGGTCCTCGACCTCATGGAGGCCCTGCGCCGCTCCGTCTCCGCCGCCAAGGAGAAGAAGTCCGGGTCGGCGTCCGGCTCCGGCGGCTCCGGTTCTCGTTCCGGGTCGAAGGCCTCGTCGTCGTCCACCGCGAAGAAGTCGACCTCCTCCTCGAAGGAGGAGGAGAAGAAGCCGGCCGCGAAGAAGAAGACGGCCGCGACCACCCGGAAGAAGACGGCTAGCAAGAAGACCGCCTGACCGGTTAAGGACATGCATACGTTGCGTTTATCGGAATTGCTGAGGTAAGGCTTTCCTCACCTATTTCGTTCGCCTTTTCCTCCTGCTTTTCTCGTCATTTCGGTCTATTCTCGTGCCACGACGCCGCGCGACCAGACGGGCGGCGATGGACGACGAGGAGCACGACGATGAGCGCTCTGGCGGAGCTGCCCCCGGTCACCGACTGCGCCGTGACGGGCTGCGGGTTCAACCACGACCACGACTGTCACGCGGCGGCGGTCACCATCGCCGGGGCGAGGGGCGACGCCGCGTGCGTCACCTTCATCCCGCTGGGCACCAAGGGCGGCCTGGACACGGTGCTCGCCCACGTCGGCGCCTGCCAGCGCACCGACTGCGTCCACAACGCCGACCTCGAGTGCACGGCGAGCGAGATCCGCGTGGGTGCCGGAGGCTCCGCGGCCGACTGCCTCACCTACAGCGGCCAAGCCTGAGGGACGCCGTCGGGAAGAAGCCGGCGGCGCCCGTGGTTGGCGCAGGTATGACCACCTCACCCATCCACGTCGACATCTGGTCCGACATCGCCTGCCCCTGGTGCTACATCGGCAAGCGCAAGTTCGAGGCCGGGGTCGCCGCCTTCGACGGCGACGTCACCGTCACCTACCACTCCTTCGAGCTGGCCCCCGACACCCCGGTGGACTTCGAGGGCAGCGCCGCGGACTTCCTCTCCCAGCACAAGGGCATGCCCCGCGAGCAGGTCGAGCAGATGCTCCAGCAGGTGACGGCGATCGCCGCCGAGGTGGGGCTGGAGTACGACGTCGACTCCGTCCACCAGACCAAGACGCTGCTCGCCCACCAGGCCCTCCACCACGCGCGCGAGCAGGGCCGGCAGCTCGAGCTCGTCGAGCGGCTGTTCGAGGCCTACTTCGTCGAGGGTCGCCACGTCGGCAGGGTCGAGGAGCTCGTCGCGCTGGGCGCCGAGGCCGGGCTCGACGCCGACACCCTGCGGACCGCCCTGGAGGAGGGGACGCACGCCGACGCCGTCGCCGCCGACATCGCCCAGGCCCGCGCCTACGGCATCCAGGGGGTGCCCTTCTTCGTCATCGGCGGGAAGTACGGCGTGTCCGGTGCCCAGCAGCCGGCCGTCTTCACCCAGGCGCTCGAGCAGGTCCGCAGCGAGACGGTGGCGGCCCGGTGAGCGAGCTGCCCCTCTCCCCCTTCCCACCGCCGGCGGGCCTGACGATGGTCGGCGCCGACGACGCCGCCGTGTGCGTCGACGGCGTGTGCCAGGTCCCCGGGGACGGGACGTCGAAGGACGACGACGGTCACGTCGCCGGCGCCCGCGCCGACGGCTGAGCCGACCCGGTCACCTCCGCCGTCCGTCGGGCGCCTCGATCTGCAGGCGCGCGAGCCGGTCGGGGTCCGCGACGACGTCGATGCCGGCGATGCGCTCGCCCCGGACGGCGAACGTGAGCACGACCGATACGTTGCCGGCCAGCACCATGACCAGTGCCGCCGCTCCGTCGACGGTCGCCACCTCGGTGGCCCGCGCCCGCGCGGCGGAGGCGACCGCGCTCCGGGCGACGGCCTCGGCACCACGGAGGACGACGGGCCGGCCGCCGGGCACGGCGTGCGAGTCCGCCCGCAGGACGACGGCGGGGTCGAGGACGCGGATCAGCGCCTCGAAGTCGCCGGTCCGGGTCGCGGCGAGGTAGGCGTCGACGAGCCGGCGCTGCCGGTCCGGGTCCCCCGGTGGCGGCTCGGAGCCCCGGACGCGCCGGCGTGCCCTGCTCGCGAGCTGGCGGGCCGCCGCCGGTGAGCGCTCGACGATCGTGCCGATCTCCTCGAAGGGCAGGTCGAACATGTCGTGGAGCACGAAGGCCAGGCGCTCGGCCGGCGTGAGGCTGTCGAGGACGACGAGCAGCGCCAGCCCCACCGAGTCGGCGAGCACCGCCTCGCGCTCCGGCTCCGGGCCGCCCGCCGCCTGGTCGGCGAGCCGGGCGTCGAGGGGCTCCTCCCGCCGTCGTCGGCGCGAGCGGAGCATGTTGAGCGACACCCGCGCCACGACCGTCGTCAGCCAGGCGCGCAGGTTCTCCACGTCCTCCGTGTCCGCCTGCGCGATCCGCAGCCACGCGTCCTGGACGGCGTCGTCGGCCTCGGTCGCCGAGCCGAGCATCCGGTAGGCGACCGCCCGCAGGTGCGGGCGGTGCTCCTCGAAGCGTACGGACAGCGTCTCGTCCATCACCTCACGCTCTCAGACCGCGGCGCCGACGGCCAGGGTCCCGACCACGGGCGCGAGGTACAGCAGCGGGTAGGGGATGTGGGAGTAGGAGCGGGCGCGCACCACGGTGACGACGGCGCCGGTGAAGTACAGGACGAGGCCGACACCGGCGACGGTGCCGATGACCGGGACGGCGAGCCCGACGAGCAGGCCGACCGCGCCGGCGAGCTTGGCCGCCCCGAGCCACGGCCACCACCCGCGGGGCACGCCGTACTCGGTGAGGGCGTCGACCACCCAGCTCGCCCCTCGCAGGAGCGAGAAGGCCGAGAAACCGACCCAGACGGCGGCGAGGACGGTGAGGACAGTGAGAACAGCAGACATCGCAAAGCTCCTTGACGTGTGTGGGACGGGACGTGGAAGGCCCCGTCTCTGTGCGGTCACGGACTTGGACACCGCCGGGCGCACGGGTGTGACAGCGTCGGCGCGCACCGTGTGGTTCCCGGGCACCCCGGAGCCCGGAGCCCACGCGCTGAGCACCCGTCCCCGGCTGCGGAGGCGAGGTCCGTGCACCCGCTGCACGATGGGCTCATGACCTCTGACACGCGACGGACCAGGGTGCTGCTCACGGGTGCGACCGGCGGCATCGGACTACTGCTCGAGGAGCGCCTCGGCGCCGACTACGACCTCGTGACGCACGGGCGTCACCCGGCCACCGAGGAGCAGGAGGAGACCCTCCACATCGCGGACCTCGACGACTACGACGAGGTCCTCGGCCTCATGGACGGCGTCGAGGTCGTCGTCCACATGGCCGGGGCGGCGTCCCCGGAGTCCGGGTGGGACGCCGTGCTCGCGGCGAACATCGTCGGCCTCCGCAACGTGCTCGAGGCGGCCCGGGAGGCGGGTGTCCGCCGGGTCGTCTTCGCCTCCTCCAACCACGCGATGGGGATGTACGACCGGCTCGGTGAGTGGCCCGTCTACCCCCACCACCTGCCGCGGCCCGACTCCCTGTACGGGGTGTCGAAGGTCTTCGGGGAGACGCTCGGGCGGTTCTACCACGACGAGCACGGCCTGGAGTTCATCGCCCTGCGCATCGGCTGGTACACCGACGACCCGCTCGACGCCGACGAGGACGTGCTCCGGGCGATGTGGCTGAGCCCCGACGACACCGAGCACGTCGTGCGCCGCGCCATCGAGGCCGAGGTCCCCTACGGCGTCTACTACGCGGTTTCCGACAACCCCAACCGCCGCTGGGACCTCACCAACACCATGCTCGAGCTGGGCTACCGCCCCAAGGACGACTGGACCACGCTGCCCGGCGCCCGGGAGGACGTCGTCGAGGGCGGCAAGCAGGCCCCGGACAGCTGGCCCGCGGGGTCCTAGTAGCGGCTGACGATGACGAGGTCGTCCCGGTGGACGACTGGCCGCGGGTGCGCGGACCCGTCTCGCTCCTGGAGCTCCGCCGTCGTCCGTCCCTGCATCTCGCGGACCTCCGCGGCGCTGTAGGCGACGAGACCGCGGGCGGTGACGACGCCGTCGGGCGTGGCGAGCTCGACCGGGTCCCCCGGCTCGAAGTCCCCCTCGACACCGGTGATGCCCGCGGCGAGCAGGGACCGCTTGCCGTGGGTGATGGCGTGGATCGCGCCGTCGTCCAGGACGAGGCGGCCGCTCGTGCGGGCGGCGTGGGCCAGCCACAGCCGCCGGGTGCTCTTGCGGCGGCCGGTGGCGGCGAACCACGTGCCCACCGGCTCCCCCAGCAGGGCCCGCTCGGCGTTGTCGGCGGCCGTGAGGACGACGGGCACGCCGGCACTGGTCGCGATCGAGGCGGCCTCGAGCTTCGTCACCATGCCGCCGGTGCCGATCGACGTGCCGCGGCCGGTCACCTCGATGCCGGTGAGGTCCTCCGGGCCGCGGACCTCGGGGATGCGGCGGGTGCCGGCTCGCGAGGGCGGGCCGTCGTAGAGCCCGTCGACGTCGGTGAGGAGGACGAGCGCGTCGGCGCGGACGAGGTGGGCGACGAGCGCCGCGAGACGGTCGTTGTCCCCGAAGCGGATCTCGTCGGTCGCGACGGTGTCGTTCTCGTTGACGATCGGCACGACGCCGAGCGCGAGCAGGCGTGCCAGCGCGCGCTGGGCGTTGCGGTAGTGCTGGCGGCGGATGAGGTCCTCGGCGGTGAGGAGCACCTGGCCCACGCGGCGGCCGTGCTCGGCGAAGGCCTCGGTGTACCGGGCCACGAGCAGCCCCTGCCCCACCGAGGCGGTGGCCTGGGCGGTGGCGAGGTCGGTGGGCCGCATCGGCAGCCCGAGCGGGGCGATGCCCGCCGCGATCGCACCGGAGGAGACGAGGACGACCTCCTGGCCGGCGGCCCGCCGCTCGGCGACGACGGCGACGAGCCGGTGGATCCGGTCGAGGTCCAGCCGGCCGCCCGGCGCCGTGAGCGACGAGGAGCCGATCTTGACGACGACCCTCCCGGCATCGGCCATGGCGGAGCGGTCGAGGAGTGGCGGGGTCACGGCCCTATTGTGCCGCGGGCGGGTCCTCAGCCTCGGGCGTGGCCCAGTGTCCGGACTGACGCTCGGTCCACAGCTCCTCGCGGGCGGCGGTCTTGGCGTCCATCCGGTCCTGGTGCTCGCGGCGCTTGTCCGCACGCGTGGTGCGGGGCGCGTAGGCGGCCTCCTCGACGCGCAGGTCGCTGCCGCGCCGGCCGAGCAGCTCCGCGCCGGTGGCCATCGTGGGCTCCCAGTCGAAGATGACGCCGCCCTCGACGGAGCCGATGACGACCTCGTCGCCGGGCGTGGCGCCGGCCTTGAAGAGCGCCTCCTCGACGCCGAGACGCGCGAGACGGTCGGCGAGGTAGCCGACGGCCTCGTCGTTGGCGAAGTCGGTCTGGCGGACCCACCGCTCCGGCTTGGAGCCGCGGACCTGGAAGAAGTAGCCCTCGTGGCGGTTGCGGCGGGTGACGGTGAACCCGGCGTCGTCGACGGCCCTCGGGCGGAGCACCACACGGGCCGGCTCGGCCGGCGGCGCGGCAGCCCGGACCTGGGCGACGAGCGCGCCGAGCGCGAAGGACAGCGGGCGCAGGCCCTCGTGGCTCGCGGCGGAGACCTCGTGGACCGGCAGGCCGCGCCCCTCGAGCTCGGCACGGACCATGTCGGCGAGCTCGCGCGCCTCGGGCACGTCGATCTTGTTGAGGACGACGACGCGCGGCCGCTCCCCCAGCGGCAGCCGGCCGGCCACCGAGAGGTCCGCGGCGTAGGCCGACAGCTCCGCCTCGATGGTGTCGAGGTCGCTCACCGGGTCACGGCCCGGCTCGAGGGTGGCGCAGTCGAGGACGTGGACGATGACGGCGCAGCGCTCGATGTGGCGCAGGAAGTCCAGTCCCAGCCCCTTGCCCTGGCTCGCGCCGGGGATGAGCCCGGGCACGTCCGCCACGGTGTAGCGCTCGTCGCCCGCCTGGACGACCCCGAGGTTGGGCACCAGCGTGGTGAAGGGGTAGTCGGCGATCTTCGGCCGCGCCGCGGACAGGGCCGCGATGAGGCTCGACTTGCCGGCGCTGGGGAAGCCCACGAGGGCGACGTCCGCGACACTCTTGAGCTCGAGGACGAGGTCGGCGGTCTCCCCCTCCTCGCCGAGGAGGGCGAAGCCGGGGGCCTTGCGGCGCGGGGAGGCGAGGGCGGCGTTGCCCAGTCCTCCACGTCCGCCTGCGGCGGCGACGAGCCGGGTCCCGGCGCCGACGAGGTCGGCCAGCACCTCGCCGTCGGCGGTCTTGACGACCGTGCCGTCGGGCACCGCGAGGACGAGGTCCTCGCCGTTGCGGCCGTTGCGCATGTCGCCCGCGCCCTGGGCGCCGTTGGAGGCGCGGCGGTGCGGGGAGTGGTGGTAGGCGAGCAGCGTCGTCGTCTGCGGATCGACCTCGAGGATGACGTCACCGCCGCTGCCACCGTTGCCGCCGTCGGGCCCACCGAGGGGCTTGAACTTCTCCCGGCGGATCGAGGCGACGCCGTTACCGCCGTTACCACCTGCGACGTGCAGCACGACGCGGTCGACGAAGCTGGCCATCATTCCTCCTGGGGCCGGGTACGGAAGCGGGGGGGGGGGGGGGGGGGGGGGG
>NZ_JACSPO010000006.1:120412-157370 GCF_014837105.1 Oceanitalea stevensii
CCCCCGCCCCCCCCCCCCCGCCGAGAAGCGTGAAGCGCTGTCGCTCAGGCCTCGGCCGCGACGATGTTGACCGTCTTGCGGCCACGGCGGGTGCCGAACTCGACGGCACCGGCGGCCAGGGCGAACAGGGTGTCGTCCTTGCCGCGCCCGACGTTGTCACCGGGGTGGAACTTGGTGCCGCGCTGGCGGACGATGATCTCGCCGGCGTTGACGACCTGACCACCGAAGCGCTTGACGCCGAGGCGCTGCGCGTTCGAGTCGCGGCCGTTCCTGGAGGAGCTGCCGGCCTTCTTGTGTGCCATCTCTGGGCCTGCTTTCGTGTCGTGCGAACGAGGGGACGGCCCGGGGAGGGCCGCAACGATCAGTTGATGCCGGTGACCTTGACGCGGGTCAGCTCCTGGCGGTGGCCCTGGCGCTTGCGGTAGCCGGTCTTGTTCTTGAACTTCATGATCGTGATCTTCTTGCCGCGCTCCGCGCGCACGATCTCTGCGGTGACGGTGACCTTCGCGAGGTCGTCCGTCCCGGTGGTCACCTTGTCGCCGTCCACGAGCATGAGCGGGGTGAGGTTGACGGTGTCCCCAACCTTGCCGTCAACCCTGTTCATGACGACGACGTCGCCGACGGACACCTTCTCCTGTCGGCCGCCGGCCTTGACGATCGCGTACACCACGTTGCTGCTCATCTCTGTCGTTACGGGGCCCATCACTCGCCGGCCGAGCCGGCGCGCGGGGCGCACAAGGGAGGGCGCGTCCGGGACGCACCGACGTTCAAGAGTACGCCGCGCGCCCCTGCCGAGCAAATGGCTCGACGCCGCCAGCACCGCGGGAACGGTGTGGTTTCGCGCACAGTGGCTGCCGGGCGCACGCCCAGCATAGTCAGTGGTGGTCGCGCCACGTGCACACGCGGACCCTGGCGCCCTCGGGGTCGGCGAGGACCCAGCGTGCGGGCGCCTCCGCGTCGGACACCAGCTGCCCGCCCGCGGCCACCGCCGCCTGCACCCGCTCCTCGGCGACGTCGTGCGGCACGTGGACGTCGAGCTCGAGGTCACCGCGGGGCGGCTGCTCCGGCACCCGGTGGAACCACACGTGCGGCAGCCGCCCGTGCGGGTCGGAGAGCTCGCCGTCGTCCTCCTTGTAGCCGAGCACCGCCGACCAGAAGGACCGGACGCGCTCGGGGCTGACGACGGCGATCCCGATCTCGAGGTCGTTGACGCGGTCGGGCGCGAGGGGCACGCCGAGCTCCTCGGCGATCTCCGAGATGCGCTCGGCGAGCGCGACGTCCGCCTCGGTCAGCGTGCCGCGCGCGTGCGTGGTCACCGAGACGTACAGCGTCCCGTACCGCAGGTCGAGGTCCGGATGGTGGTCCAGGTCCTCGGCGGCGTCGACGATGCGGCTGATGAGCTTGGCACCGACGGGCATGGCCCCGGTGCGCAACGTGGTGCGCAAGAAGTGGCGCACCACCCTCCACCCGCTGAGTGTGGTTCGCGCGGAAGCGTCCTCCGCGCTGACTGGTCTGGTTTCAAGCACGCTCCCCATCTGCGTACCTTCGCATCGGCCGCGCGGAGCGACAAGCCGGAGCGATGTCGGTGGTCGGTGGGACGCTTCGCTCATGGACGACGACGCACGGGTACCGATGTCGGGCGCGCAGCTCCTCGCGTCCTTCTTCGCGTCCGCACCGACCGCCGCTCACCCGGCGATCCGCGCGCGGGTCCCGCGGGTGCGCGCGCACCTGCTGACCTACCTCGACACCGAGGCGGAGGCGTGGCTGACGCCCGACGAGCTCGTCCTCGTGGGCGCGGAGCGCCAGCTCGAGCCGCAGGACGCCGTCGTGCGGGTGACGGGTGTGGAGGTCGTCGTCGCGGCACTGCCGGGCTTCTGCCACCCGGCGTGGCTGCTGCCCGCCCCGCTCGACGCCCGGGCGCAGCTGCGCCTCGTGGCCGCGCTGCGGCAGTGGGCGGCCGAGCACGGAGAGCTGTCGGCGCAGGCCACCGTGCACCTGCTCCCGCGGGTGGACGAGGCGGTGCGCCGTGCGCAGGCGGGACTCAACGGCTCACCCGCCCCGTGACGAGCACGGGGCGGGTGAGGACGAGGAGGCTCAGGCGGTGATCGGACCGCCGGAGGTGACGCGGCGCGAGCGGCGCTTGCGCGTGCCCGACTGTTCCGGGGCGTCCGGCCCCGTGGCCTGGGAGTCCGCGGCGGGTGCCGCGTCCTTCGCGGGCGCCGGGTCCTTCGCCGGGGCGGCCGCCTGGGCAGGCGCAGCCTCCCGGGCCGGGACGCTGTCCGTCACGGGCGCCGCGTCCTTGGCAGGGGCGGCGTCCTTGACGGGTGCGGCGTCCTTGGCAGGAGCGGCGTCCTTGACGGGTGCGGCGTCCTTGGCAGGAGCGGCGTCCTTGGCGGACGCGGAGCCCTCGACGGGTGCCGGAGCCGTGCTCGGGGCCGTCGTGCGGCGGCGTCCGCCCCGCGCGCGGGGCGCCTTGGCCGGTGCGGCGGCGGGCGCCGACTCGGCCGTGGGCTCGGCCGGTGCGGACTCCTGCACCGCGCCGTCCTGCTCCGCGGCGGGAGCGGCGTCCTCACGTCCGGCGGGCAGCGCGGCGGCGAGCGCCTCGAGCGAGGCGCGCACCTCCTCCACGGACCGGGACGCGTCGGGCGTGGGCTCGGAGGTCCGGGCCGCGGGCAGCGGCACCGTGCCCGACTCGGGGGCGCGCTCGCGCCGGGATGCCTTCTCCTGCGCGGGTGCCTTCTCCTGCGCGGGTGCGGCGTCCGGTGCGGCGTCGGTCGAGGTGCCGTCCTCGTCCTCGGCGTGCGCCTGGGCGGCCGCGGCGGCGATCGTCGCGAGGGTGGCCTTGACGGCCTCCCGGGCGGCGACGGCCTCGGGGTCGTCCGAGACCGGTGCAGCCGCGGGGGCCGGGGCGGCCACCTCGGCGGGACGACCGCCGGTGGGGGCGGCGCCACGCTGCTTGCGGCGGCGGTTGCCGCCCTCGCCCGCGGGGGCCGAGGAGCCGGAGCCCTTCTCCACGGGGTGCTCGTGGACGATGAAGCCGCGTCCACCGCAGTGCTCGCAGGGCTCGCTGAAGGCCTCGACGAGGCCCTGGCCCACCCGCTTGCGGGTCATCTGGACGAGACCGAGCGAGGTCACCTCCGCCACCTGGTGGCGGGTGCGGTCCCGGCCCAGGCACTCGACGAGCCGGCGCAGCACGAGGTCGCGGTTGGACTCGAGCACCATGTCGATGAAGTCGATGACGATGATGCCGCCGATGTCCCGCAGCCGGAGCTGGCGGACGATCTCCTCGGCGGCCTCGAGGTTGTTCTTCGTCACCGTCTCCTCGAGAGTGCCGCCCGAGCCGGTGAACTTGCCGGTGTTGACGTCGACGACCGTCATCGCCTCGGTGCGGTCGATGACGAGCGAGCCGCCGGAGGGCAGGTAGACCTTGCGGTCCATGCCCTTGGACAGCTGCTCGTCGATGCGGTGCTCGGCGAAGACGTCACGCTGGTCGGTCCAGTGGTGCATCCGGTCGGCGAGGTCCGGGGACAGCTGACGGACGTAGGTGGAGATGGTGTCCCACGCGCCGTCACCGGAGACGGTGAGCGAGCGGAAGTCCTCGTTGAAGACGTCGCGGACCACGCGCACGGCGAGCTCCGGTTCCCCCTTGAGGAGCACCGGCGCGGACTTCGTCGACGCGGCAGCGGCCTCGATCTCGGCCCACTGCGCGGTAAGGCGCTCGGCGTCGGCACGCAGCTGCTCCTCGCTCGCGCCCTCCGCGGCGGTGCGCACGATGACGCCCGAGCCCTCGGGGACGATCTGCTTGAGCAGCTTCTTGAGGCGGGCGCGCTCGTTCTCCGGCAGCTTGCGGGAGATCCCGGTCATCGCGCCCGAGGGCACGAGCACGAGGTAGCGGCCGGCGAGGGTCACCTGCGAGGTGAGGCGGGCGCCCTTGTGGCCGATCGGGTCCTTGGTGACCTGGACGAGCACGGGGTCACCGGAGGACAGCGCCGCCTCGATACGGCGGGGCTGGCCCTCCTTGCCCATCGCGTCCCAGTTGACCTCACCGGCGTACAGGACGGCGTTGCGCCCCTTGCCGAGGTCGACGAAGGCGGCCTCCATGCTCGGCAGGACGTTCTGCACGCGGCCGAGGTAGACGTTGCCGACCATCGAGGTCTGCGTCTGCTGGGCGACGTAGTGCTCGACGAGCACGCCGTCCTCGAGGACGGCGATCTGGGTGCGGCCGTCGCGCTCCCGCACGACCATGTCGCGGTCGACGGCCTCGCGGCGGGCGAGGAACTCGGCCTCGGTGATCGTCGTGCGGCGACGCCCGGCGTCGCGTCCGTCGCGGCGGCGCTGACGCTTCGCCTCGAGGCGCGTGGAGCCCTTGAGCGCGGTGATCTCGTCGCGCGCGGCGCGGCCCTCGCGGGACGTGGCCGAGCCGTCGTCACCGCGGCTGCGGCGGCGCCGGCGGCGACGGCGGCTGGCGCCCTCGCCGTCGTCGTCGGAGTCGCCCTGGTCGTCGCCGTCGTCCGTCTCGTCCGAGTCGTCCTGGGCGTCCGACGCGTGCGTGTCGGTGTCCGGGGCGTCGGCCGTCTCGGTGGCCTCGTCCTCGGTGTCGTCGGTGGACTCGGAGTCCTCGGACTCCTCGGTCGACTCGTCGCGGCCGTTGCCACCGCGGTTGCGGCGGCCCCGTCCCCCACGACGACGACGACGGCGCGCACCGCCACCCTCGCCGTTGCCGTCGCCGGTCTCGGCGTCGGTCGAGTCGGTCCGGGTCTCCTCGGTGGCCTCGACGGCCTCGACGGGCGCGTCGGCGGGCGCGGGAGCAGCCGCGGCGGCCGGCTCCTCGGGCGTGGCGGCGGGCTCCTCGGTGGCGGCCGTGCGGCGGCGCGGGGCGCCACCCTCGGCGCGGGAGCGACGGCGGGCGCGGCTGGGGTCCGGCGCCTGGAAGAGCAGGGCCGTCGCGGGCAGGCGGACGTCCTCCGCCTCCTCCTCGTCGGTCTCCTCCTCGTCGGCCTCCGTGGCTGCCGGCTCGGCGGCGCTGAAGGAGGCGAGGACGTCGAGCTTCTGCGCGGCGTCGCGGGCGGGCCGGCGTGAGCGCGACCGTGCGGGCGCGGCCTGCTCGGTGGTCTCGTCGGCGGCGGGCTGCGCCGCCTCCTCGACGGGCTGCTCGGCGGCGTCCGCGTCCCGGGCCGGGCGGCGGGCCTTGGAACGCGAGCTGCGCGCCGGCGCGGCGGCGGAGGCGGACTCGGCGGGCGCGGACTCAGCGGGGGCCGACTCGGCGGGCGCGGACTCGGCAGCGGCCGACTCGGCGGGCGCGGACTCCGCGGGGGCTGACTCGGCGGGGGCCCCGCTGGCGGCGCTCGCGCGGCGGCTGCGGCCGCGGGCGGGCTTCTGGGGAGCGGTGTCGGCGGCGGGCTCCGTCGCGGCGGTCTCCGCGTCGGCCGGGGCGGCCTCGGCAGCCGCCTTCGTCGCGGCCGTGGCCCTGGGGGCACGGGCCTTGCGGGGCGCCTTGGCGGGCGCGGGGGTGTCGGTGGTCGTCGGCACGTCGGTGGCCTCGGCGGCGTCGCTGGCAGCGGGCTCGGCGGCGGCGGGCTCGGCGGCCTTGGCGGTCCGGCGGCGCGGGGCGCGCTTGGCCGGGGCGGCGGCCTCGGCGGCGGGGGCAGTCTCCGCGGCGGGGGCCGCGGTCTCGGCGGGGGCCACGGTCTCGGTGGCCGGTGCCTGCTCGGCAGCGGCGGAGTCGGCGGTCTTGGCCGGGGCAGCGGTCTTGCGGGCCCGGGGCGCACGCTTCGCCGGGGCGGGAGCGGTCTCCTCGGTCGCGGCGGCGGCGTCGTCGGCGGCGGGCGCCTTGCGGGCCCGGGGGGCGCGCTTGCGGGGCGCGGCGGGGGTGGTCTCCTCCGCGTCGCCGGCCGCGGGAGTGTCGGTGGAGGTGGCGGGGTCCGTCGTCTCCGCGGTGGCGGCCGTCTTGCGGGGCGCACGCTTGCGCGGCGCCTTCGGTGCCTCGGTCTGCGGCTCGGCCGCGGTCTGCGGCTCGGGCTGGGCGGGTGCCTGCTCGGCGGACGCCGGGGCCGTCGTGGCCCGGGTGACGCGGCGTCGCTTGGGCTGCTCGGCGGGCTGTGCCGAACCGGCGTCAGGTGTGGTCGTCATGTGAGTGTTTCCCTCGCCGCGGTCGCCGTCCACACCACCAGCGCCGCAGCGTATTCGTCGTCACCGGCGGGAGCCGGGGACGGAAGTCATCTGTTCACGTCCTCACCGTGCCGGGTGGCACCGCTCGGACGGCAACGGCTTCGCAGGCGCCGCTCGTCCGTCCCGGAGGACGTCCGGCGAGGCCTCCCGCCGCTTCAGCAAGCAGCGCACTCACCCGGATGGTGAGGCGGCGCGAAGTCGAGGCGAGTACCTACGTCGTCGTCGGGCCGGTGAACGGGGTGTGGACCTGTCCCTCGACCACGAGAAGTATCGCACAGGGGGTACCCACCGGCGCGGAGGACACCCGGCCTGCCGTCGGGACCTTGGTCCCACGGGGACATTTCCCCTGATTCCTACGGTGTCGATGTGCCCGGTCCGGGCACCTCACGACCGAGGAGATCCGCAGTGGAAGCGCTGGACCTGGCCCGCTGGCAGTTCGGAATCACGACTGTCTACCACTTCGTCCTCGTCCCCCTGACGATCGGGCTCTCCCCGCTCGTCGCCATCATGCACACCGCGTGGGTGCGGACCGGCAAGGCCCACTGGCACCGGCTGACGAAGTTCTTCGGCAAGGTCCTGCTCATCAACTTCGCCCTCGGCGTCGCCACGGGCATCGTCCAGGAGTTCCAGTTCGGGATGAACTGGTCGGAGTACTCCCGCTTCGTCGGCGACATCTTCGGCGCGCCCCTCGCCATCGAGGCGCTGGCCGCCTTCTTCCTCGAGTCGACCTTCCTCGGCCTGTGGATCTTCGGTGAGGGCAAGCTCCCGAGGTGGCTGCACAACGCGTGCATCTGGGCCGTCGCCGTCGGCACCTCGCTGTCGGCCTACTGGATCCTCGCGGCCAACTCGTGGATGCAGCACCCCGTCGGCGCCGTGTACAACCCCGACACCGGCCGCGCCGAGCTCGACGGCGTGGGCGGCTTCATCGAGGTGATGACGAACAACACGCTCGTCGCCGCCTACGCCCACACCATCACCGCCTCCTTCCTCGTCGCAGGCACCTTCGTCGCCGGCATCTGCGGCTGGTGGATGGTCCGTGCCGCCCGCTCGGGGAACACCGACGAGGCCCGCCAGGTGTGGCGCCCCGGCGCCTACCTCGGGCTCGTCGCGACCCTCGTCGCCGGCCTCGGCGTCATCGCGAGCGGTGACGTCCAGGGCAAGCTCATGTACGAGCAGCAGCCGGGCAAGATGGCCGCCGCCGAGGCGGTCTGCCAGGGCGGTGAGGGCGTGGGCTTCTCGCTGCTGTCGATCGGGATCCCCGGCAGCAACGACTGCGAGGACATCAACCACGTCCTCGAGATCCCCTTCCTCACCTCCTTCCTCGGCACCGGCAGCTTCACCGGCCCGGACAGCTACCTGCCCGGCGTCGCCGACGTCCAGGCCCAGCAGATGGAGCTGTACGGGCACCTCGACAGCGTCGACGAGGACACCGAGCTCTACCCCAACCTCTTCATCTCCTTCTGGAGCTTCCGGCTCATGATCGGCCTGGCCGCCGGCTCCGCCGCCCTCGCCCTCGCCGGCTTCTGGCTGCTGCGCAAGGGCCGGATCACCGACTCGGTGTGGTTCTCCCGGCTGTGCCTCGTCGCGCTGCCCATGCCGTTCCTCGCCTCGAGCTTCGGGTGGATCTTCACCGAGATGGGCCGCCAGCCCTGGGTGGTCCACCCCAACCCGGCCAACCCCGTCGACCAGGTCATGCTGCTCACCACCGACGGCGTGTCCACCGTCGTGTCGCCCGGCACCGTCCTCACCTCCCTCGTCGTGTTCACGCTGCTGTACGCGGCCCTCGGCGTCGTGTGGTTCAGGCTCATCCGGCGCTACGTCCGGGAGGGCGTCGCCCCCGTCGAGCCGGACGGTCCCGACCGCGACGAGCAGCCCGCACCCACCCTGTCCTTCGCGTACTGAGGAGCCCCACCGTGGACCTGCCCCTGCTGTGGTTCGTGCTCATCGCCGTCCTGTGGACCGGCTACCTCGCCCTCGAGGGCTTCGACTTCGGCGTCGGGATGCTCCTGCGCACCTTCGCCCGTGACGAGAAGGAGCGCCGCGTCCTCCTGCGCACCATCGGGCCGGTGTGGGACGGCAACGAGGTGTGGCTGCTCACCGCCGGAGGGGCGACCTTCGCCGCCTTCCCCGAGTGGTACGCGACGATGTTCTCCGGCTTCTACCTGCCGCTGCTCCTCATCCTCGTCGCCCTCATCGTCCGCGTGTGCGCCCTCGAGTGGCGCGCGAAGATCAACGACCCGGTGTGGCGTGACCGCTGGGACTGGGCACTGACCTTCGGCTCCTGGCTGCCCTCGGTCCTGTGGGGAGTGGCCTTCGCCAACCTCGTCCAGGGCATGGAGATCGAGCTCGTCGACGGCACCCACCAGCTCACCGGCGGCTTCCTCTCCCTCCTCACACCCTTCACGCTGCTCGGTGGGCTCGTCACCCTGGGCCTGTTCCTCACCCACGGCACGATCTTCGTCGCGCTCAAGACGGCCGGCCCCATCCACGTGCGCGCCGCGCGCCTGGCCCACCGCCTGTCCATCGGCTCCGGGATCGTCGCCCTCGTGTGGGTGCTGTGGGCCCAGGCCCTGCACTCGACGACCGTCCTCACGCTCCTCCCGGCTGCCGTCGCCGCCCTCAGCCTCATCGGCGTCATCGCCGCCACCCGCCGGGGCCGCGAGGGCTGGGCCTTCGCACTCCACACCGCGGGGATCGTCGGCGCCGTCGCCTTCATCTTCACGACGATGTTCCCGAACGTCATGCCGTCCTCGATCGACCCGGCCTTCTCCCTGTCGATCGCCGGGGCCGCCGCCACCGGGCCCACGCTCACCGTGATGAGCATCGTCGCGCTCGTCTTCGTGCCGGTCGTCCTCGGCTACCAGGGCTGGACGTACTGGGTGTTCCGCAAGCGCGTGTGGGTGAGCGACATCGTCGGCGACGAGGGCCTGCACCCCACCGAGGAGCGCGTCGAGGCGGCCTCCGGGCCGAGCGCGGGCCGCGGCTAGGTGAAGCCCCTCGACCCCCGGCTGCTGCGCCACGCGCGGGCGGCGCGCCGCTACATCGCGCTCACCACGGTCCTCGGGCTCGCCTCGGCGGGGCTCGTCGTCGCGCAGGCGCTCCTCGTCGCCGGGGCCGTCGCCCCGGTCGTCGACGGGGAGGCGGGCTGGGCGGAGGTCGCCCCGCTCGTCGGGTGGTTCGCCGTCGTCGCCCTCGCGCGCGTGCTCGTCACGGTGGTGCAGGAGTCGCTCGCGCACCGGGCGGCCGCCGACGTCGTCGCCGAGCTGCGCGCGAGCGTCCTTGCCCACGCCGTCGCGCTCGGCCCGCGGGGGCTGCGCGAGCCGAGCGAGGTCGTCATGCTCGTCACCCGCGGGCTGGACGACCTCGAGCCCTACTTCGTCCGCTACCTGCCCCAGCTGCTCCTCGCCGCGACGCTGACCCCGGCGACGCTCGTCGTCGTCGCCGGCCTGGACCTCGGCTCGGCGGCGATCGTCGCCGCGACGATCCCGCTCATCCCGGTGTTCATGTGGCTCATCGGCGTGCTCACCCAGCGCTTCGCGGCGGACCGGCTCCTCGCGATGCAGCGGCTCGGCGCCCAGCTCCTCGACCTCCTCGCCGGCCTCACCACCCTCAAGGCCCTCGGCCGCGAGCGCGGCCCCGGGACCCGGGTGCGAACCCTGGGTGAGGCCTACACGCGCACGACGATGAGCACGCTCAAGGTCGCCTTCCTCTCCGGAGCGGTCCTCGAGTTCCTCGCCTCGATCGCCGTCGCCCTCGTCGCGGTGACGGTGGGCATGCGGCTCGTCTACGGCGACCTCGACCTCACGACGGCCCTGGCCGTCCTCATGCTCGCCCCCGAGGCCTACCGTCCCATCCGCGAGGTCGGCACCCAGTTCCACGCCTCCGCCGACGGCCTGGCCGCCGCGGAGCAGGTCTTCACCGTCCTCGAGCGGCCCCTGCCACCGGCGGGCACCCTCCCCGCCCCGACGTTCGGCGGCCTCGTGCTCGACGACGTGGGGGTGCGCGCCCCCGGGCGCGACGTCGTCGCCCCCGCGGGCCTGTCGGTGCGTGTCGCGCCGGGCCGCGTCACCGCGCTCGTCGGCCCCTCCGGCGGCGGGAAGACGACGACGGCGATGCTCGCCCTGGGGCTGCTGCGCCCCGACACCGGCCGGGTGCGCGTCGAGCCGGCCGCGGGCGGCGAGCCGGTCGACCTCGCCGGGCTCGACCCCGCGTCCTGGCACGCCCAGGTCACCTGGGTGCCCCAGCGGCCGGTCCTCGTGCCGGGGACGGTGGCGGACGCCGTCGTCGGGGGGTCCGGGGAGGTCGACGGGCGGGCGGAGGCCGCGGCCCGCGCCAGCGGCCTCGCCGAGGTCCTTGCCACGCTCCCCCAGGGCTGGGACACGCCCGTCGGCCAGGGCGGCGCCGGGCTGTCCCTCGGGCAGCGCCAGCGCGTGGCCCTCACCCGGGCGCTGCTCGACCCTGCGGCGCTCGTCGTCCTCGACGAGCCCTCCGCCCACCTCGACGCCGCCTCCGAGCAGCGCGTCCTCGACGTCGTCTCGGCGCTGCGCGACCAGGGCCGGGCGGTCCTCGTCATCGCCCACCGGCCCCGGCTCGTCGCGCTGGCCGACGACGTCGTCGAGGTGCGCAGCGCGGCGCGTGAGGCCGCAGTGCCGGCCGGCGGAGGTGCGGCATGAGCCTGCTGCCCCTGTCCCCCGCCGAGCGTCGCGCGCTCCGCCGCGCCGTCGGCCTCCTCGACCTCGACCGGTGGCGCTTCCTCCTCGCCGTCCTCGCCGGGACGGCCGGGCTGGGCAGCGCCGTCGGCCTGTCCGCGACCGCCGCGTGGCTCATCGCCCGTGCCTCCCAGATGCCGCCTGTCCTCGAGCTCGGTGTCGCCTCGGTGGCGGTGCGGACCTTCGGGATCGCGCGCGGCCTCATGCGCTACGTCGAGCGGCTCGTGTCCCACGACGTCGCCCTGCGCGGCATGGCCACGCTCCGCGAGCGCGTCTACACGACCCTCGCCGACGCCCCCACCGACGTCGTCTCCGGGCTGCGGCGCGGGGACGTCCTCGCCCGCACGGGTGCCGACGTCGACGCCGTCGGGGACGTCGTCGTGCGCGCCCTGCTGCCCGCCGCGGTCGCCGCTACCGTCGGCGTCGGCACGGTGACCCTCGTCGCATGGCTGCACGTGGGCATCGGCGCCGTGCTCGCCGCGTGCCTGCTCCTCGCCGGCGTCGCGGGGCCGCTCCTCACCGTGCGCGCCGCGCGCCTCGACGAGCTCGCCCAGGCACGGGCGCGCACCGAGCTGAGCGCCGGCGCGATGGCGATGGTGGAGGGCGCCGCCGAGCTCACCGTCTCCGGTGGCCTGCCCCGCGCCCGCGCCGCCCTCGCCGGGACCGAGCGGCGTCTCGCCCGCGCCAAGGACGCCGCCGCCCGCCCCGCCGCGCTGGCCGCCGGCACCGACCACCTCGCCATGGGCGTCGCGGTCCTCGCGGCACTCGTCCTCGGCGTGCACGCGACGGTGGCCGGGACGATGGAGGCGGTGGAGCTGGCGGTCGTCGTCCTCACGCCGCTCGCCGCCTTCGAGGGCACCGACCTGCTCGGGCCAGCCGCCGTCCAGCTCGTCCGCTCCGCCGAGGCGGCGGTGAGGGTGACCGAGCTGCTCGACGGCGCGGGCGCGGGCGGCGACGTCGCCGGTCCGGCCGACGGCGCCGGTCGGGCCGACGGTGCGGGCGCTGGCGCCGCCGGTGCGCCGCGGGCCGCGACCGGCTCAGGCGAGGAGCGCGCGGCCGCGGCCACGCGCGCCGCCGGGGACCCGCCCGTCCTGCGGGCCCGGGACCTCGCCGTGGGCTGGCCGCGGACCGGGGTCGTGGCCGAGGGCCTGGACCTCGAGCTGCGGCCGGGACGCACCGTCGCCGTCGTCGGCCCCAGCGGCATCGGCAAGACCACCCTCCTGCTCACCCTCGCCGGCCTGCTCCCGCCGCGACGCGGTGAGGTCCTCCTCGGTGCGTCCCCCGTCGCGCGGCTGGACCGGCGCGCCGTGAGCGGCGCCGTCGTCCTCACCGCCGAGGACGCGCACGTCTTCGGCACGACCGTCCTGGAGAACCTCCGGGTGGCCCGCGGTGACGTGAGCCCCGCGGAGGCCGTCGAGCTGCTCTCCCGCGCGGGGCTCGCGGAGTGGCTCACCGCCCTGCCCGACGGCGTCGACACCCTCCTCGACAGCGACGCGACCTCCCTGTCCGGCGGCGAGCGCCGCCGGCTCCTCCTCGCCCGCGCCCTCGCCAGCCGGGCGCCGCTCCTCCTGCTCGACGAGCCGGGCGAGCACCTCGACCCGGACACGGCCGACCGTCTCGTCACCGACCTGCTCGGCACCCGCGACTCCGGCCGGGGCGTCCTCCTCGTCACCCACCGGCTCACGCCGCTCGCGGCGGCGGACGAGGTCGTCGTGCTCGGCGCGTCAGGGGGACCGGCTACCGTGCTCGCACGGGGTTCTCACGAGCACCTCCTCGCGACGGTCCCCTCCTACCGGTGGGCCGTGGAGCAGGAGGCACGGTGAGGCCGGACGCGCGAGAGAGGACCATCATGCCCAACCCGGAGGCCCGCGCCCGGCTGCTCCGCGCCGCCATCGGGCTCACCTCGAGCCTCGACCTCGACGCCGTCCTCAAGGGCTTCGTCGACAGCGCCGCCGGCCTCACCGAGGCGCGCTACGCGGCCATCGCGGTGCTCGACAACCGCGGCGACACCGCGACCTTCGTCCAGCACGGGATCGACGAGGAGACCGAGCGGCGCCTCGGCCACGCTCCCCACGGCCACGGGGTCTTCGCCGAGATCCCCACCCACGGCCACCTCCTCCTCGAGTCCATCACCGACCACCCCGCCTTCGGCGGCTGGCCCGCCGCCCACCCGCACATGGACGGCTTCCTCGGCGTGCCGGTGCGCATCCGCGAGCAGGTCTTCGGACGGCTCTACCTCGCCGACAAGCCGGGCGGCTTCACCGAGGACGACGCCCGCGCCATGGAGCAGCTCGCCTTGGCGGCCGCCGTCGCCGTCGTCAACGCCCAGCGCTACGCCGACGCCCGCGACCGCGAGCGGTGGGTCGCCGTGAGCCAGGAGATCACCACCCAGCTGCTGTCCGGCACCGAGGAGGAGGAGGCGCTCGAGCTCATCGCCGCCAAGGTCCGCGAGGTGGCCCGGGCGGACGCCGCCCTCATCGTGCTGCCCTCCGTGGGCGACACGTGGATGTGCGAGATCGCCGACGGCGAGGGCGCCCAGGACGTCATCGGCGCCGTCTTCCCCCCGGAGGGGCGCGCCCGCACGGTGCTGGCCAACGGCGCCGGGATGATCGTCGACTCGATGTCCCGCGCCCGGGCGCTCCGCGTGCCCCAGCTCGGGCGCTACGGCCCGGCGCTGTACGCCCCGATGATGTCCCAGGGCGTGGGCCGCGGTGTCCTCATCCTCCTGCGGCTGCAGGGCGGGGCGGAGTTCACGCCCGCGGAGCTCGAGGTGGCCGAGGTCGTCGCCGCGCAGGCCGCCGTCGCGCTCGAGCTGGCGGCCGCCCGGCACGCCGAGGACGTCTCCGCCCTCCTCGAGGAGCGCCAGCGCATCTCCCGCGACCTCCACGACCTCGCCGTCCAGCAGCTCTTCGCCACCGGCATGCAGCTCGAGACGGTCCGGGTGGCCGCCGTCGCGGACCCGGACACGGCCTGGATCGCCGAGAGCCTGGAGGACGCCCTCACCAGCGTGGACGAGAGCGTGCGCCAGATCCGGTCCATCGTCCACTCCCTGCGCGAGCCGGACGAGGCCGTCGGGCTCGTCGAGCGGCTGCGGCGGGAGACCTCCCTCGCGCGCACCGGGCTCGGCTTCGCCCCCTCCCTCCTCATCGCCGTCGACGGACGGCTCGTGCGCGACGGCGACGAGGAGCTCGACCTCGCCGCCTCCCCCGCCGAGCTGCTCGACGCCCGCGTGGACGACGACATCGCCGACGACGTCGTCGCCGTCGTGCGCGAGGGCCTGGCCAACGCGGCCCGCCACGCCCGCGCGTCCTCGGTGCAGGTGCGCGTCACCGTCCGCGGCTCCGGCGTCCACGGGCGGGTCGCCGTCGAGGTGGAGGACGACGGCGTGGGCGTGGACCGCGCGTCCACGCGCCGCTCGGGGCTGGACAACCTCGCCGTGCGCGCCCGCCGTCACGGCGGCACCTTCTCCCTCGGCCGCAGCGACTCGGGCGACGGCACGCTGCTGTCCTGGCAGGTCCCGCTCACCTGAGGCGCCGGCGCCTGCCGCGGCCCGGCCGAGTACGCACGTACGGTCACCCCGAGCGCCTGATCAGCGCCCGCCGGTGACCGTATGGGCGTACTCGGCGAAGGGGAGAGGGGGCGTCAGGCGCGCCAGCCCTTGGCGCGCTGGCCGGCGACCCACGCCGCGACCTGAGTGCGGCGCTGGAGGCCCATCTTCGCGAGCAGCGAGGTGATGTGGTTCTTCACGGTCTTCTCGGCGACGCCGAGCTTCTCGCCGATCTCGCGGTTGGACAGGCCGTCGCCGATGAGGTCGAGGACCTTGCGCTCGGAGGGCGTGAGGTCCGCCGTCGGGTCGTCGTGGTCGGCGCGGCGGCGGGTGACGGTGCGGTCGTCCAGGAGCGTGCGGCCGGCGGCCACGGCCTTGATGACGTCGGCGATCTCGGCGCCGCGCACCGTCTTGAGGAGGTAGGCGCGGGCGCCGGCCTCGAGGGCCTCGGCGAGGGCGTCGTCGTCGTCGAAGGAGGTGAGGACGACCGAGCGGGCCTCGGGGACGGTCTCCCGCAGCGCGCGGATGATGTCGATGCCGGTGCCGTCGGGCAGCTGGAGGTCGACGAGGAGGATCTCGGGACGCACGAGCGGCGCGCGGCGCAGCGTCTCGGCGACGGAGCCGGCCTCGGCGACGACGGTGAGTCCCTCGGAGCGGTCGACGATCTCGGCGATGCCTCGTCGCACCACCTCGTGGTCGTCGATGATCATGACGCGGATGTCGCGCGGTCCGGAGGTGCTCTGCTCGGTCACGCCTCGACCCTAGCGCTCCCGGGGGCGAGGACGGGCCGCGGCTCGGCGGCGTGCCCCTGATCACGGCGCCCGCGTACGCTCGGCAGGTGACCAGCGCCCCCGCCGAGCCCGCCGCCGTCGTCGTCCAGCGCGTGCGTGAGCGCTTCGACACGGGCGTCACCCGCCCGCTGTCGTGGCGGCTGGCGCAGCTGGACCGGATGGTCGCGCTGCTCACCGAGAACGCCGGGGAGATCGAGCGGGCGCTGCACGCCGACCTCCACAAGTCCCCCACCGAGAGCCACCTCACCGAGATCGGCGTGCTCCTCGAGGAGATCCGCCACACCCGCAAGCACCTGCGCGGGTGGCTCGCGCCGCAGCGGGTGAGCGTGCCGTGGCAGTACCAGCCCGCGCGGGCCTCCCTCGTCCTCGAGCCGCTCGGCACCGTCCTCGTCATCGCGCCGTGGAACTACCCGGTCTTCCTCCTCCTCGGCCCGCTCGTCGGGGTGCTGGCGGCGGGCAACACCGCCGTCCTCAAGCCCTCCGAGCTCGCCCCGCACACCGCCGAGGTCCTCGAGCGGCTCGTCCCCCGCTACCTCGACGGCGTCGCGGTCGTCACCGGCGGGCCGGACCGGACCACCGAGCTGCTGCGCGAGCGCGTCGACCACATCGTCTTCACCGGCGGCGGCAGGGTCGCGCGGATCGTCATGGCGGCGGCCGCCGAGCACCTCACGCCCGTCACCCTCGAGCTCGGCGGGAAGTCCCCCGCGTGGGTCGACGCGACCACCGACCTCCCCGCCGCGGCTCGCCGCCTC
Source organism: Oceanitalea stevensii (assembly GCF_014837105.1). Lineage (GTDB taxonomy): Bacteria > Actinomycetota > Actinomycetes > Actinomycetales > Actinomycetaceae > Oceanitalea > Oceanitalea stevensii. The sequence continues at coordinate 136,380 of NZ_JACSPO010000006.1, forward strand.
GCGTGGGGCAAGCTCGTCAACGCCGGCCAGACCTGCGTCGCGCCGGACTACCTCCTCGCCCCGCCCGACGTCGCCCGCGCCCTGGAGCCGCTCCTCGCCCGCGAGATCCGCGCCATGTACGGCGCCGACCCGGCCGCCAGCCCGGACTTCGGGCGCATCGTCACGAGCGAGCACGCCGCACGCCTCGAGCGGATGGTGAGCGAGTCGGTCGCGGCCGGCGCGCGCGTCGTCGTCGGTGGGAAGGCCGACGTCGCCGCGCGCTACGTGCCCCCGACCGTGCTCGCCGACGTCACCCCCGACTCCCCCGTCATGGCCGAGGAGATCTTCGGCCCGGTCCTGCCGATCGTCCCCGTCCCCGACCTCGGCGCTGCGATCACCCACGTCCGCAGCGGCGACAAGCCGCTCGCGCTGTACGCCTTCACCGCCGACGAGGGAGTGCGCGCCCGCCTGCTGCGGGAGACGTCGTCGGGCGCGGTGGGCTTCGACGTGCCGCTCGTCCAGGCCTCGATGCCGTCCCTGCCCTTCGGCGGCGTCGGTGCCTCGGGGACGGGCGCGTACCACGGGGAGGCGTCCGTGCGGGCCTTCAGCCACGCGAAACCGGTGGTGCGCAAGCCGCTGCTGCCCGACACGCTGGCCGCGGTCCGGCCGCCTTTCACCGCCGTGCGGCGGGCACTGGCGCGGCGCCTGCTCTGAGGTCCGGTCAGCCGCGCGAGGGCCGCTGGCAGCGCGGGCAGAAGGTCGAGGACCGGCCCATGAAGGACTCGCGGCGCATGGGGGTGCCGCAGCGCCGGCAGGGCTCACCGGCGCGGCCGTAGGCGTCCAGCGAGCGCGCGAAGTAGCCGCTGGCGCCCTCGACGTCGACGTAGAGGGCGTCGAAGGAGGTGCCGCCGGCCGCCAGGGCCTCGCGCATGACGGCCTCGGCCGCGTCGAGGAGCTCGAGCGCCGCGCGCTGGGTGAGGCGGTCGGTCGCGCGCCGCGGGTGCAGGCGCGCGCGCCACAGCGCCTCGTCGGCGTAGATGTTGCCGATGCCGGACACGAGCGACTGGTCGAGGAGGGCGCGCTTGACCTCGGTACGCCGCTGCCGCAGCCGGCGGGCCAGGGCGGCGCGGTCGAGGTGCGGGTCGAGGGGGTCGCGGGCGATGTGGGCCGCGGGCTCGGGCAGCGCGGGGACCGGCGAGCCGTGCCCGCCCGGCCCGCCGTCCGCCGTCGGGACGACGTCGGCGACGAGCAGGTGGCCGAAGGTGCGCTGGTCGACGAACCAGAGCCGGGCGCCGTCGTCGAGGTCGAGGGAGACACGCAGGTGGCGGGTGGGGTCGGGCGGCACGCCCGGGGCGGCGGTGGGTGCGCTCGCGCCCCGAGGAGTCCGGCTGTCGGCGGCAGAGGGGCTCGCCGCCGGTGGGTGGACGAGCTGCGCGGGCGGAGGCAGGGTGACCGCCGCCGTGTCCTCGCGGCGCACGAGGAGCTGGCCGCTCATGCCGAGGTGGACGAGCAGGGCCTCCTCGGGCTCGTCGTCGAGCACGAGCCACAGGTACTTGCCACGGCGCACCGCCGCGGACAGGGTGCGCCCGGTGAGCCGGCCGGGCAGGTCGAGCGCCCCGCCCGCGTGCCGCCGCACCGCCCGGGGGTGGTAGACGACGACGTCGTCCACCCGCCGGCCGAGCACGTGCCGGGCCAGCCCGTCCCGGACGGTCTCGACCTCGGGCAGCTCAGGCACCGGCGCTCAGACGTTCTCGGCGAGGAGCCGGGTGTAGGCGTCCTCCGCGGCCTGCTGCTCGGCGACCTTCTTCGCCGGGCCGGAGCCGGTGCCCCAGGCCTGCTCGGCGACGATGACGGTGGCGGTGAAGCTGCGCGCGTGGTCCGGCCCGGTGCCCACGACCTGGTAGGTCGGGGCGGGCAGCCCGCGGGAGGCGACGAGCTCCTGGAGGCTCGTCTTCCAGTCCAGCCCCGCACCGAGCGTCGCGGCCTGCGCGAGGAGGCCGGCGACGAGCCGCTCGATCATCGCGCGGGTGGGCTCGAGACCGTTGCACAGGTAGGCGGCGCCGATGAGCGCCTCGACGGTGTCGGAGAGGATCGAGTCCTTCTCCCGCCCGCCGGTCACCAGCTCGCCACGGCCGAGCAGGATGAAGTCACCGAGCCCGAGCTCGCGCGCCACCCCGGCGAGCGCGCGCTGGCTCACGGTCGCGGCGCGCATGCGGGCGAGGTCGCCCTCGGCGGTCCCGGCGTTGGCCCGGTAGAGCCGCTCGGTGACGACGAGCCCGAGCACCGTGTCCCCGAGGAACTCCAGGCGCTCGTTCGTGGGGATGCCGCCCGCCTCGTGCGCGAAGGAGCGGTGGGTGAGGGCGAGGACGAGCAGCTCGGGGTCGATGTGGATGCCGAGCCGCTCGAGGAGCACGTCGACGTCGTCACGGGCCGGGCCGGCGGTCACCTTCCGGCCCATCAGCGTGCCTCGCCGTCGGCCCCGTCCGCGGGGGCGTCGTCGTCGTCGGCCGCCGTGAGTCCCGCGAGCGCCGCCCAGCGGGGGTCGACGTCCACGTGCTCGTGGTCGGCGGGCAGGTCGTCGAGCCGCTCGCCGCAGCCGGCGCACAGGCCGGCGCAGCCCGGCTCGCACAGCGGGCGGAAGGGCATGGCCGTGACGACGGCGTCGCGCACGACCGGCTCGAGGTCGAGCAGCTCGCCCTCGAGCTCGAGCATGTCCTCGGCCTCCTCGTCGCCGTCGGCGAGGGCGGCGGCGCGGGCGCCAGGGTAGAAGAAGAGCTCGCTCACCTCGATGGTGCGCGACTCGGTGATCTCGCGCAGGCAGCGGGAGCACTCGCCCTGGAGCTCGACGGCGGCCTCGCCGGAGACGAGCACGCCCTCCATGACGGCCTCGAGGCGCAGGTCCAGCCGGATGTCGGAGGTCGGCACGACCCACATGACGGCGGTGCCGAAGTCCTCGGGAGCGGGGACCGCGCGCTCCACCGTCCGCAGCGTCCCCGGCTGGCGCGCGAGGTCGTGGGTGCTGATCACGAACGGTGATCGAGAGTCCATGGTCACTCCTGGTGAGACGGCGAGACTGCGAGCCGCGGGCCAGCCCGCAACCGCTTCACGCTACCCCACTCCCTGCTCCCCCACGTGGTGAGGTGGCCGACACGGCAAGCGCTTGCCGACGGCGGGGCGCGGGGTCAGGACTCCGGGGCCGGGTCCGTCGTCGCGAGGCGGTCGCGGCCGGCGCGGACCTGCTTGGCGATGGCGCCGAGGTCGATCTCGAACTGGGCGAGCTGGCGGTCGCAGTAGTCGTTGGCGCCGCGGGCGAGCTCGGCGGCCCGCTCCTCGGCCGCCGTGATGATCTGCTCGGCGCGCTGGCCGGCCATCTCGACGACGCTCTCCTGCGCCACGAGCCGCTCGGCCTGCTCCTCGGCCTCCTGGAGGATGCGTGCCGCCCGCTCGCGGGCCTCGGCGAGGACGTCCTCCGCACCGGTGAGGACGTCGTCGGCGGCCTGGATCTCCCCCGGCACGACGGCCTTGGCCGCGGCGATGAGGTCGAGCGCCTCCGCGCGGTTGACGAGCACGGACGCGGACATCGGCATCTGCCGGGCCTCGGTGACGAGCGAGGTGAGCTCGTCGAGGATGGCGATGAGCGAGGCGCCGTCGTGGTCCTCGGCGGGGGCGGTCATTCCGGTCCTCCAGGGTGGGGGAAGGCCTCACGCAGGGCGTGCGCGACGGCGGGCGGGACGAGGTCGGAGACGTCGCCGCCGTGGCGGGCGACGTCCTTGACGAGGGAGGAGGCGACGTGCGCGAGCGCGCCGTCGCCGACGAGGAAGACCGTCTCGATGCCGGACAGGTGCCGGTTCATCAGGGCCATGGGCTGCTCCGCATCGAAGTCGGCCCCACCCCGCAGGCCCTTGACGACGGCGCTGGCCCCGACGCGGCGGCAGTAGTCGGCAAGCAGCCCGTCGACGACGTCCACGCGCACGTCCAGGCCCTCGGTCGCCTCGCGGGCGAGCGCGACGCGCTGCTCGAGGGAGAAGAGGGAGGTCTTGCGGGAGTTGTGCGCGACGGCGAGGACGACCTCGTCGAACATGCTCCGCGCGCGGCGCACGACGTCGAGGTGCCCGAGGGTGACGGGGTCGAAGGAGCCGGGGCAGACGGCCAGGCTCATCGCTGCTCCCCCGCTCGCTCGCCCATGTCGGTCACCGTAACCGGCTCCTCGCCGGGCGCGGTGGAGGCGAACCACAGTGTCGTGTCGCCGTAGCGGCGCTCGTCGGTGCGCTCGAGGGCGGGGGGCCACGTCGGCTCGGGGCTGCGGCGGGAGCGCTCGACGACGACGACGGCGTCCGGCGCCAGCCACGCCGTGAGGGCGGCGAGCACGTCGCCGAGGTCGGTCTCGGTGACGTCGTAGGGCGGGTCGACGAGGACGAGGTCGTAGGCGGTGCTGGGCGCGCCCATGAGGTAGCCGCGGGCGGTGCCGCCGACGACGACGGCGGTGTCCCGCAGCCCGAGCGCGGCGACGTTGCTCCGGCAGGCGGCGACGGCGGGCTTCGCGGAGTCGACGAGCGTGACGCTCACGGCGCCGCGGCTGGCGGCCTCCAGCCCCAGCGCTCCGGAGCCGGCGTACAGGTCCAGGACGCGGGCGCCGTCGACGACGCCCAGGTGGTCCAGCCGGGAGAACAGCGCCTCGCGCACCCGCTCGCTCGTCGGGCGCGTGGCCCCCTTGGGGACGGTGAGCGTGCGCCCGCCCGACACCCCGGACACGATCCTCGTCACGGCACCGACCCTACGCCGCGCCGGACAGGTCGCCCGGCGACAGGCTGACGACGGCGGCGACGAGCAGCACGGCGACGACGACCATGACGATGACGACGACGGCCACCGCCCACGCCACCCAGCGCGGCAGGCGGGGCCTCACGCGTGCTCCTTGCGGCGGGCGGGGCGGACGGCGAGGACGACGGCGAGCGCCGTGAGCGCGACCTGCAGGCCGAGGAGGACGGGCGTGACCGCGCCGACGAGGACGGCGACGAGCAGCGGGATCGCCCCGAGGAGGACGACGTCGGGGCCGGTGTTGGCGATCGTCGCCATCCCGGGAGGGAAGACGCCCATGGGCGTGACGATGAGCGGGCCGGAGAAGTCGGCCTGGGGCCGGTAGGCGGAGCGGACCGCGCCCCCGGCCCACACCGGTGCGGCGAGCAGGCCGAGCGCGAGCCAGCCCGCGACGTCGTCGTGGCTGCTCCCCAGGACGGCGAAGACGGGCACCGTCCACACGAGCATGGCGAGCACCGGCACCGCCAGCCGCCAGGTCCGCACCGTGCGCTGGGCCACGGGCAGGAGGGCGTCGACGGCGGGCACCGCCTCCGCGTCGCGGGCGCCCTGGGCGGTGGTGAGGGCCGCGACCCACGCCCCGGCGACGACGAGCAGGGCGGTGAGGAGCGCCGGCAGGGACGGGACGAAGGGGGCGAGGAGCGCGAGCGCGGCGCCGCAGCCCATCTGGACGAGCCGCCGCGGCGCGCGCAGGAGCAGGCGCGCGTCGGCCACGGCCACGACGACGCCCGGCCCCAGCGTCCTCACGAGTCCCGGCACGGCCGAGAACCGGGCCGAGCCGCGGCGGCGGCCCCGTCGCGGCTGGGTGTCCAGGGCGCGGCCGAGCGCGCGGGTGTCCATCGTCAGCGAGGCGCCGCGCAGCTCCACGGTGGCGGCGCCACGCTCCCGCAGCTCGGTGTCGTGCACCCGCGGCAGCGACCGCAGCGCGGCGACGGCGGCGAGCACCGCCAACCCGGTGGCCGCGGCAGCCGGCCACCACGCGCCGCTCACGGTGAGCGGGCCGGGCGGGGCGAGGGCGAGCACGAGGGCGGCGACGGGGACGAGCGCGAGGAGGAGGTCCCCGACCGTGCCGGCCACCCGCCGTCGTCCCGCCGCCTCGAGGGGCACGAGCGCGAGCGCGAGCGCCGCCCCCAGCCCGAGCCCCGCGACGGCCGCGGCCACGGCGTGCCCGGCGGTGACGGCGGGGTCGAGCGCGAGGACGAGGAGCAGCCCGGTGACGGCGCCGGAGGTCGCCGAGGCGACCGTCGGCGCGACGAGCGACGGCCGCAGGAGGGAGCCGCGCTCCCCCGGCAGCGGCAGCCACCACGCCGTCTGGGCGCCCCCGAGGGACACGGGTCCCGTGCGCGCGAGGAGACCGGTGGCCACCCCGAGGACGGCGACGGCGAGGAGCACGGTGATCCAGGCGGTGTCGAGCTCGGTGGACGGCGGGGCGCCCGCGCGCAGCAGGCCCTGGCTGCGGGCCAGCGCGGCGACCATCGCGACCGTCACGGCCAGGGTGAGGACGACGGTGTAGACGTCGGTGAGCAGCTCGCCGACGCTCGTGCTGCTGCGGGCGCGCAGCACGAAGCGGGTCCAGCGGCGCATGGTGCCGCCGCTCGGGTAGCCCTCGGCGCCCGAGGTGTTCACAGCGCGGCGATCGCCGCGGCGCCGGCGGCGGGGTCCAGGACCTGCACGCCGTCGTCGTGGAGGAGGACGACGCGCGTGGCGGCCCGCTCGACGAGCACGGGGTCGTGTGAGGCGACGAGGACGGCGCCTCCGTCCTCCCGCTCCTGGACGAGCATCTCCGCGAGCCGGTTGCGCATGCCGGCGTCCAGGCGCTGCTCGGGCTCGTCGAGGACGAGGAGCGAGCGCGGGCGGACGAAGGCCGCGGCGAGCAGGACGCGGCGGCGCTGCCCGGAGGACAGGGCCGAGGGCAGCGCGTCGGCGCGGTCGGCGAGCCCGAAGTCCTCGACGAGGTCGGTGACGATCTCCCGCGCCTCGGGGACCCGGTGGCCGAGGGCGGTGAGGAGGAGGTGCTCGGTGACGGTGAGCGCCGGGAAGAAGGCGTCGTCGCCGAGGACGCTGGCCACCGCGGCGCGGACCTCGCCGGTGCGCGGGTCGGGCGGGCTGCCGAGCAGGCTCACGCGCCCGCCGAGCGGCTCCTGCAGGCCGAGGACGGTGCGGAGGAAGGTCGACTTGCCGGTGCCGTTGGCGCCGATGACGGCGACGCCCTCGCCGGGCCGGACGTCGAGGTCGACCGGCGCGCAGACCGGCTCCTCGCCGTAGCCGACGCTCAGGGACCGGGCACGAAGGAGCGGCTCGTCGGGCATGGGGGCGAGCCTAGCTGCCGGGCGGACCGCCGCCGTCGGCGTCCCGGGACGTCGCCCCGGTGCGCCGTCACCTCGAGGCCGGCGCGCTCGAGCAGGTCCCGCTCCCGGGCGGTGGCGTCCACGGCCCGGCTCAGGACCGGTCGAGGAACTGGGCGCGCTCGGGGTCGAGCTGCTCGGTGATCGCCTGGAGCAGGGCCGGGTGGTCCATGAGCAGGCGGTCCTGGTCGACGAGCGCGCGCGCGTCCCAGCGGGCCTTCTCGATGACCGCCGTGTCGGTGAGGACGCGCAGCAGGCGCAGGGAGCTGCCGCGGCCGGACTGGGCCGCGCCGAGGATGTCGCCCTCGCGGCGCTGCTCGAGGTCCACCTGGGCCAGCTCGAAGCCGTCGGTGGTGGCCTCGAAGGCCCGCAGGCGGGTCATCGCCGGGGTGTCCTCCACGGCGGTGGTCCAGGCGATGCACGTGCCGGGGCGGGCACCGCGGCCGATGCGGCCGCGCAGCTGGTGGAGCTGGGAGATGCCGAAGCGGTCGGCGTCCATGATGACCATGACCGAGGCCTCGGGGACGTCGACACCGACCTCGACGACGGTCGTCGTCACGAGGACCGGCACCTGGCCCGAGGCGAAGGCGGCCATCGCCGCCTCCTTGTCCTCCGGCGACATCCGGCCGTGCAGCTCGCCCACCGCGACGCCCGCGAGGACCGGGTGCTCGCGCAGGAGCGCGGCGACCTCGTCGACGGCGGCCAGCGGCCGGGCGGGCGCGGGGCGGGCACCCGACGGCGCGTCCTCGGCGGGCGGCTCGTCGACCTCGGTGAGGAGGTCGGTCTCGACGTCGTCGTCCTGGGACGTGATCCGGGGGCACACGACGTAGACGCGACCGCCGTCGTCGATCTCCTCGCGGGCCAGCTGCCAGGTGCGCTCGACCCACCGCGGGTGGGTCGAGGGGGCGAGGAAGGTGCGGATGGGCGAGCGGCCGGCGGGGATCTCGCGCAGCGTGGAGGTCTCGAGGTCACCGAAGACGGTCATCGCAACGGTCCGCGGGATGGGCGTGGCCGTCATGACGAGCAGGTGCGGGGCGGTGGCGGCCTTGGCGCGCAGGGCGTCACGCTGCTCGACGCCGAAGCGGTGCTGCTCGTCGACGACGACGAGCCCGAGCTCGGCGAACTGGACGTCCTCGGAGAGCAGCGCGTGGGTGCCGATGACGATCCCCGCCTCCCCGGAGGCCGCGGCGAGGAGCGCCTTCTTCCGGGCGGCGGCCGGCATGGAGCCGGTGAGCAGGGTGACCCGGGTGGCGTCCTCCGCGCCGCCGAGCATCCCCGCCTCGGCGAGCGGGCCGAGCATCGCGGTGATCGAGCGGGCGTGCTGGGCGGCGAGCACCTCGGTGGGCGCGAGGAGCGCGGCCTGCCCCCCGGCGTCGACGACCTGGAGCATGGCGAGCAGCGCGACGACCGTCTTGCCCGAGCCCACCTCGCCCTGGAGCAGGCGCTGCATGGGCCAGGGCCGGGCGAGCTCGGCGGACAGCTCGGCGACGACCTCCTGCTGGCCGTGGGTGAGGGTGAAGGGCAGCCGGGCCTCGAAGGCCTCGCGGATGCCGCCCTCCCGCGCGGGGCGGGCGGTGGCCGCGGTGGCCTCCGCCTCCGCGCGCCGCACCGCGAGCGCCGTCTGGAGGACGAAGGCCTCCTCGTAGCGCAGCCGGTCGCGGCCCCGGCGCCAGTCCTCGTCCGTCGTGGGGGCGTGGACCAGCCGCAGCGCCTCGAGGAGCGTGGGCATGCTCTCGCGCTGGAGGACGCGGAAGGGGACGGGGTCGGGGACGTCGGCCTCGTGGAGGGGCTCGAGGACGGTCTGCACCGCACCCCGGATCCGCCACGTGGGCAGCGACGCGCTCGCCGGGTAGAAGGGGATCGGCCGGGACTGCTCCAGCGCCGCGAGCTCGGTGTCCTCCTCGTCGTCGACGAAGCGGAAGTCGGGGTTCTTGAGCATCCGCCGGCCGCCGAACTCCTCGACGGTGCCGGTGAACAGCCCCACCCGGCCGCCGCGCAGCTGGTTCTCGCGGCTGGCGAGCATGCCGCGTCCGCCGAAGAAGCGCAGGAGCAGCTCGCGCCGGCCGTCGCTCACCGTGACGTCGAGCATCGCGGTCCGCGGGTTGCGGGTGGACCGCATCGAGGTGCGCACGACCATGGCGTTGACCGTGACGTGGTCCCCCACCGGCAGGTCGGTGAAGTCCGTGAGCCGGCCCGGCTCCCCGTAGCGGCGCGGGTAGTGGCGCAGCAGGTCCCAGGCCGTCTCGATGCCGAGCTTGGCCAGCGCCTTGGCGGTGCGGTCCCCGACGAGCCGGGCCAGCGGGGTGGTCAGGGCGGTCACTGGGCCCCCAGGAGCAGCTCGGGCACGGGCACGCCGGCGTCGAGGACGAGGACCTCGGCCTGCGGCGCACGGGCGAGGACGGCGGTGCGCAGCCGGCCGGCGACGCCGGTGGTGCCGGAGCCGACGACGGCGGTGAGGAGCTCGTCCCCCGGCTGCACGAGCCGGGCGACGGCCTCCTCGAGACCGACGACGGCGCAGGTGGCCGTGCGGACGCTGCCCGCGACGTCGTCGGCCGCGGCGAGCCGCTCGGTGGCGGGCGCGCCGGGGTGCTGCTCGGCGACGACGGCGAGGACGGCGGGCTCGGAGCGGGTGGCGGCCACCGCGACGCGCTGCGGGAGGAAGGGCCCGTCGGTGACGACCCGGCCGGCCAGCGCCGCCGACTCCTCGTCGCAGGGCAGGAGGAGGACCTCGCGCGCGCCGGCGTCGACGACGCCGCGCTCGAGACCCGCGGCGGCGGGGCCGAGGACGACGACGGCGCCGGTGGCCGCGAGCGGGGCGACGAGCCCGGGCAGGCGCGTGCAGGCGACGACGCCGGCGGGCGGGGCGGTGAGCGAGCGGACGCACACCTGCTCGGCGCCGTCGGCCAGGACGGCGGTGGGCTCGGCGGTGTGGACGTGGACCTGCCACAGGCCGCGCTCCCCCGGCCCCTCGCTGCCGCCGACGACGGCGACCGACTCGCCCGCGGCGTCGAGGCGGGTGCGCAGCGCGGCGGCCTCCCGTGCCGTCGCGTGGAGGACGTACATGACCTCGAGGTCCCCGGGCCCGCCCTCCTCGGCGCCGACGACGCCCGCGCCGAGGGCGCACGCGGCGTGGTGGGCCGCCGGCCGGGGCGCCGGCAGGCTCGCCAGCGCCTCCCGGGCACGGGCGGTGGCCGGGGCGCCGCCGCAGACCACGGCCGCGAGCGCCTCGAGGAGGATCGTGTAGCCCGCCGCGCCGGCGTCGACGACGCCGCGCTCGGCGAGGACCGGGAGCTGGCTGCGGGTGTCGCCGAGCGCGCGGGCGGCGCCCTGCGCGGCGGCGGTGACGACGCCGGCCAGGCTCCGGTCGGCCGCCTCCTCCGCCGCGAGGGCGGCGGCCGCGGCGACGGTGAGGACGGTGCCCTCGACGGGGCGGGCCACCGCCTGCCGGGCGTCCTGGGCGGCGACGGTGAGCGCGGCGGCGGTAGCGGGGCCGTCGAGGGAGTCCCGGCCGGCGACCGCGCGGGCCAGGCCACGCATCGCCTGGCTGAGGATGACCCCGGAGTTGCCCCGGGCCCCGACGAGCGCGCCCCGGGCCGCGGCGGCGGTGAGCGCGGTGAGGTCCCCCTCCGGGCGGAGGCGGCCGGCGGCGCGGGCGGCCCCGGCGAGGGTGAGGACGAGGTTGGTGCCGGTGTCCCCGTCGGGGACGGGGAAGACGTTGAGGACGTCGACCTGCCGGCGGACGGCGAGGAGCGACCTCAGCCCCTGCTCGAACCAGCGGCGCACGTCCGCGGGCCCGAGCACGGTGAGCGTGTCCGCCACGTCCGTCCTCCCGGGTATCGTCGATCGCGTTCAGGTTAGTGCCCACCCCTGACACCGTGACGCACCTCGCCCGAGCCCGTTTGGGCGCGCCCCACGGCGTCGGGTATCCTGCTCAGGTTGCCCGTACGGGCGGTCGGCCGGCCTGCGCCGTCGACCACGACAGACCCCCACGATCGAGCAGATCGTGTTGCCAGCAAGAGATTCAGGAGAAGACCGTGGCTGCCACCTGCGACGTCTGCGGCAAGCACCCCAGCTTCGGCAAGAGCGTCTCGCACTCCCACGTGCGGACGAGCCGTCGGTGGAACCCGAACATCCAGCGCGTGCGCACGAACGTGAACGGCACCGCGAAGCGGATGAACGTCTGCACCTCGTGCCTCAAGGCCGGCAAGGTGCAGCGCGCCACCAGCGCCTGATCTGCCCCACCCGGCCCGCCGGGTGACCAGAGCCTGACCGAGAGGGCCGCCCGAGCACCGGGCGGCCCTCTCGGCGTGCCCGGGTACTGTGGCGCGGTGCCCGAGCTCACCACCGACCGCCTCCTCCTGCGCCCGTGGACCGACGACGACGTCGACTTCGCCCTCGACCTCCACTCCCGCTGGGAGGTCCAGCGCTTCCTCGGTGCCGAGCCGCGGGTCATCACCGACCGTGCCGAGGCGGTCGAGCGGGTCACGCGCTACCGCAGCCTGGACGACCACCCCGTCCACGGGATCTGGCTCGTCACCGACCGTGACGGCGTCCGGCGGCACGGCACGCTGCTCCTCAAGGACATCCCCCTGTCCGGCCCGACGCTGCCGCTGGCACCCTCCGGGGACACCGAGATCGGCTGGCACCTCCACCCTGACTCGTGGGGTCACGGGTACGCGAGCGAGGCGGCGGCCGCCGTGCTGGCCCACGCCCTGGCCTCAGGGCTCCCGCGCGTGGTGGCGGTGACGTACCCGGAGAACGAGGCCTCGCAGCGGGTGGCGCTGCGCATCGGCATGGAGCACCGCGGCACGACGGACCGGTTCTACAACGTGACGAGCGAGCTCTTCGTCGCCGAGGCGTAGCGAGGTCAGGAGCGGGGCTGCTCGAGCCGGGAGCGGGGCTTGAGCCGCACCTGCGGCAGCTCGGGGGCGGGCAGGGGCGCGCCGTCGTACCCGGAGACCCAGCCGAAGCGGGCGATGCCCTCGGGGTCGCCCGCGACCGCCGCCTGCCACTGCGCCCGGGCGGTGACGACTTCCTCGTGGGTGCGGCCGACGAAGTTCCACCACATGAGCACCTCCTCCTCGAAGGGGGCGCCGCCCATGAGCACCGCACGGACCGGCGTGTCACCGGCCTCGAGGAGGATCTCGTCCCGCCCGGGCGCGAGGTACGCCAGCCACGCCTCGGCCACGGGGGTGCCGGCGACGGTCAGCTCCCCGGAGACGAGGAGCACCCCGTGCTCGAAGGCCGGGTCCACCGGCAGCCGGACGGTCGCGCCGGCCGGGACGTCGAGCTGCGCGGCGACGAGCGGCGAGTAGGCCCGCGCGGGTGAGGTCACGCCGCCGAGCGAGCCCATGAAGACCCTCACCAGGGCGCCGTCGACCGAGAAGGACGGGACGTCCCGCACGTGGTCGAAGGCAAGCTCGCCCGCGCGGGCCGTGCCGGGCAGGGCGGTCCAGAGCTGGACGCCGTGCAGGCGACCCTGCTCGGGGAAGCGCGCGAGCGTCCCCTCCTCGGAGTGACAGATCCCGTCACCGGCCGTCATGAGGTTGAGCTGGCCCGGCTCGATCGTCTGCACCGAGCCGAGGGCGTCCCGGTGGAGCACCTGCCCCTCGAAGAGCCACGTCACCGTCTGCAGCCCGGTGTGCGGGTGCGGGGCCACGTCCATCCCGCCGGAGACGGCGATGTCGTCCGGGCCGTAGTGGTCGGCGAAGCAGAACGCCCCGATCAAGGAGCGCCGGCGCGACGGGAGGGTGCGGCGCACCGTCATCGCCCGCGGCCCGCCGAGCGGGACGTCGCGCGGCTCGATGAGCTCGACGGCGGCCGGCTCCGGGCCGGCCACGCACACCTGCTCCTGCGGGCGGGGCTCGAGGTTCGTCATGCCTCCAGCGTAGGCAGGCGGTCCCCGAGAGGGACGCCTACCGGCGAAAGTGGTCCCAGCCGACGGCGGCGGCGTGCGGAGCGTCCTGCGGTGCCGTGACGACGCCCGGCCCCCCGGCCCGCACGGTGCCGAGCCGCCGGAAGCCCTCCGGCAGCGGCGCGCCGGCGGGGAAGGTGGCGAGCAGGCCATGGTCCTCACCACCGGTGAGCAACCACGCCTCCGGCGCGGTGCCCAGGCGTGCCGCGAGCGGGGCGAGGGCGGCGAGGTCGTCCGCGAGGGAGTCGGCGAGCGGGTCGAGGACGATCTCGACGCCCGACGCGCGCGCCAGCCGCCCGGCGTCGCGCAGCAGGCCGTCGCTCACGTCCATCATCGCGCTGGCACCCGCGTCGGCGGCGGCCGGGCCGGCGGCGTAGGGCGGCACGGGCCGCAGGAAGGCGACGACGGCGGCGGCGTCGTCGTCGGCGTCCGCGATACCGGCGAGGAGGGTGCCGGACCCGGCGGCGCCGTCGGCGTCCTCCGTGCCGGTGGCGAGGGGGCCGGACCCGGCGGCCGCGGCGCCGTCGTCGTCCTCCGTGCCGGTGGCAAGGACGGCGAGGCCGGCGGCGGCCCGCCCGATGGTGCCGGCGTGGGCGAGCACGTCGCCGGGGCGGGCGCCGGAGCGCAGGACCGGGTCGCGGCCCTCGAGGTCGCCGTGGACGGTGACGGCGACGACGAGCCGCTCCCCCGCACTGAGGTCGCCGCCGTCGACGCCGACAGCGAGCGGCCCGCACACGTCGGCGAGGCCGCGGGCGAGGTCCTCGACCCAGCCGACCGGGGTGGCCGGCGGCAGGACGAGGCCGACGACGGTGCTCGTCGGGACGGCGCCCATGGCCGCGATGTCGGCGAGGTTCTGCGCGGCGGCCCGGGCCCCGACGTCGCGGGCGGTGCCCCAGCCGCGGCGGAAGTGGTGGTCCTCGACGAGGACGTCGGTCGACACGACGAAGCGCCCGTCCGGGGCGGCCACGACGGCGGCGTCGTCACCGGTCGGGACGAGCGTGGCCCGCCCGCGCGGGAGCAGCGGGGTGAAGCGGGCGAGGAGCTCGCCCTCGCTCAGCGCACTGACGGGGAGCGCGGACGTGTCGGTCACCCGGCCACGCTACCCGGGGCGCCGCCGCGCTCGGGCGGCGGGTTACCGTGAGGGACGTGAGACGACGGCGGACGATGGCGGTGGCGGCAGCGGTGGCGGCGGTGGGGGCGTGCTCCTCACCGGTGACGGTGCCCGCCGGCCCCTACGCCGCGGACCCCGTCTGCGGGGAGGTCCTCCAGGCGCTGCCCGGTGAGCTCGCCGGTGGTGAGGAGCGCTCGATCGGGAGCCAGTCCATCGCCGGCTGGGGCGAGCCGGCGATCACGCTGCGCTGCGGCGTCGACGTCCCCGGCCCGAGCACCGAGCGGTGCATCACCGTGGAGTCGGGCGACACCTCCGTCGACTGGCTCGCCCTCGAGGCCGACGACGACATGGTCCCCGAGCACGCCCGGCGCGAGAACGGCTCCTGGACCTTCATCACCTACGGGCGCGTGCCCGCGGTGGAGGTCGTCGTGCCGACCGAGCGCGGCGGCGACCAGCCCACGGCGGTCCTGGTCGACCTGGCGTCGGCGGTAGAGCGGACGACGCCCGAGCGCAGCTGCATCGGCACAGACGACCTCTAACCCACCCCTTCTTCCCGCATATGCGGAAATACTGCAGGCGTCCACGCACTCCGGCGGTGATTTTCGCGCATATGCGCGAGGTGCGGGGTGGGTCAGCGGAGGCCGACGGGGCGGTCCAGCGCCAGCTGGATGAGCTCGTCGACGAGCTCGGCGTAGGGCAGGCCGCTGCGCTCCCACATGAGCGGGTACATCGAGTACGGCGTGAAGCCGGGCATCGTGTTGACCTCGTTGACGGTCACCCGGCCCGAGCCGGTGACGAAGAAGTCCACCCGCGCCAGGCCCTCGCAGCCGAGCGCCTCGAAGGCCCGCGCGGCGACGACCCGGACCTCGTCGATGACGTGCTGGGGCAGCTCGGCGGGGCAGCTGAGCTGCACGTGGGCGGCGTCGAGGTACTTCGCCTCGAAGTCGTAGAAGGCGTGGCCGTCGACGACGATCTCCCCCGGCAGGGCGGTGCGCGGGGCGTCGTCCCCGCGGCCCTGGAGGACGGCGCACTCGATCTCCCGGCCCTCGAGCGCCGCCTCGACGACGACCTTGGGGTCGTGGCGCTGGGCCTCGGCGATGGCGTCGGCGAGCTCGGCGCGGCGGTCGACCTTCGTGATGCCGAGGGACGAGCCGGCGCGCGCGGGCTTGACGAAGACCGGGTAGCCGAGGCTGTCGACGGAGTCCATCGCGGCGTCGGCGTCGGTGCGCCACTGCCGCGGCGTGATGACCGTGTAGGGGCCCACCGGCAGCCCGTGCCCCGCGAGGACGACCTTCATGTAGTGCTTGTCCATGCCGGCCGCGGACGCGAGCACCCCGGAGCCGACGTAGGGCAGCTGGGCCATCTCGAGCAGCCCCTGGAGCGTGCCGTCCTCACCGAAGGGCCCGTGGAGCACGGGGAAGACGACGTCGACCTCACCGAGGCTGCGGGGCAGTCGGCCGGCCTCGGTGACGGTGAGCTCGCGGCGCACGTCCGCCATGGGCAGGACGACGTCGCCCCCGGCCTCCGCGACCTGCGGCAGGTCGCCGCCGGCGATGGACAGGGCGTCCGGGTCGTCCGGCGCCAGCACCCACTGGCCGGAGGGCGTGATGCCGATGGGCAGGACGTCGTAGCGCTCACGGTCCAGGGCGCGGAGCACCCCGGCGGCCGTGGCGCAGCTGATCGCGTGCTCGCCGCTGCGCCCGCCGAAGACGAGGGCCACCCGGGTGCGGCGCGGCGCCCCGGTGGCGGCGCCAGTGGCGGCAGCGGGAGAGGGCGCGGGCTGGGTCGAGTCGCTCATCGCCTGTGAGACTACCGGCGGCCGCTGACGTCACCCCGGCAACCCGCCGCCCGCGTGGGGAGCCTCACCGTGGCGGACCCCGGCTCCGGCCCCGTCCCCGCACCCTGCGCCCGCTGGTCCACCGTGCCGGCGGTCGACCGGGCGCAGGGTGACACCAACGGCAGCAGGGAGCGGAAGGGGACGGCAGGCCAATCTCGTGGGACGGGTGACGAGGCAGCGCATGCACAGGTCTACCCTGACGCCGTGAACGACCGAGACCTCAGCCCCGCCACCTACGCCGTCGTCGCCGGGCGCCCCGAGCGCACCGAGGGGGCGCCGGTCAACCCGCCGGTGGTCCTCTCCTCCACCTACGTCGGCCGCGGCGCCGCCGCGCCGGGAGTCCCCGTGTACACCCGCCTGGGCACCGAGACGTGGGAGCCGCTCGAGGAGGCGCTGGCCGGCCTCGAGCGCGCCGCCGAGCCGGGTCTCGTCTTCGCCTCGGGCATGGCCGCGGTGAGCGCCGCGCTCGACCTCACCCGCCCCGGCACCCGGCTCGTCGTCCCGCGCCACGCCTACCACGCCTCCCTCGTCGCGGCCCGGCACCTCGTCGAGCGCAGCAACGTCGAGCTCGTCGAGGTCGACATCGCCGACACCGCCGCCGTCGTCGCCGCGATCGAGGGCGGCACGACCTCACTCGTGTGGGTCGAGACGCCCACCAACCCGATGCTGGAGATCGCCGACATCGCCGCGATCAGCACCGCCGCGCACGCGGCCGGCGCCGTCGTCGTCGTCGACAACACCTTCGCCACCCCGCTGGCGCAGCGCCCCCTCGAGCTCGGTGCCGACGTCGTCGTCCACTCGGTGAGCAAGTACCTCGCCGGCCACTCCGACCTCATCCTCGGTGCAGTCCTCACGAGCTCGCGCGAGCTGTACGGCGCCGTGCGCACCCGCCGCGACATCGGCGGCGGCATCGCCGGCCCGTGGGAGACGTGGCTCGCGCTGCGCGGCCTGCGCACCCTCGCGCTGCGCGTCGAGCGCTCCCAGGCCAACGCCGCCGAGCTGGCGCGCCGCCTCGAGGGCCACGCGCACGTCGTCGCCGTCGCCCACCCCTCCCTGGCCAGCCACCCGCAGCACGAGCGCGCCACCGCCCAGATGGACGGGTACGGCTCGATCATCACGCTGCGCCCCGCGGGCGGGCAGGCCGGCGCGGACGCCCTCGCCTCCGCGGTGCGCCTGTGGGTGCCCGCCACGAGCCTGGGCGGCGTCGAGTCGAGCCTCGAGCGGCGCCGGCGCTTCGCCTCCGAGGCCCCCACGGTGCCCGACGACCTCCTGCGCATGTCCGTGGGCGTCGAGGACGTCGAGGACCTGTGGGCCGACCTGCAGGTCGGGTTGGCCGCTGCGGCCGCCGTCTAACATCGGGAGATGACCGCCTCGCGCACCACCCGGATCGTCGCCGCCGCCTCCCTCGCCGCCCTCGCGCTCGCCGCGTGCGGGAACGACGGCGAGCCCACGCCGTCCACCTCGACGAACCCGCCGCCCGTGGTCACCGAGCCGACGACCGACGCCTCCCCCACCGACGAGCCGTCGGCGAGCCCGGAGCCGAGCAGCGACGCGCCGACCGACACGCCCGCCCCGGAGGAGCCGACCGACGCGCCCGCCTTCGGCCCGGCCGGCACCGCGCAGAGCGCCGAGCCGAGCGGTGACCTGCTCCTCCCGGTCGGCCTGCGCGTGGGCGACCACGAGGGCTTCGACCGGGTCGTCGTCGAGCTCGCCGGTGAGGGCGTGCCCGGCTGGCAGGTCGAGTACGTCGAGGAGGCGATCGAGGACGGCCGGGGCGAGCGCGTGGACGTCGACGGCGAGGCGATCCTCGCCGTGTCCGTCTCCGGCACCCGCTACCCCGACGAGGGCGAGGAGCACTACGTCCCCGGCGAGCCGCTCGAGGGCCCGGACGTCATCGACGAGGTCCACTACCTGGGGACCTTCGAGGGGCTGACCCAGCTGTTCATCGGCGTCGACGACGGCCCGGCGGACTACCGGGTCTTCACGCTCGCCGACCCGGCCCGCCTCGTCATCGACATCGCCGACCCCGAGGACTGAGCCCTAGACGCCCTCGGCCTTGCGGGGCCGGGAGAGCAGCGCCTCGGTCATCGCGAGGACCGGCAGGCCCTCGTGGAGGACGGCGGCGACGGCCTGGCTGATCGGCAGGTCGACGCCGTGCGCGGCGGCGAGCTCGAGGACAGCGCGGCAGGACTTCACGCCCTCGGCGGTCCCGCCGGTGGCGGCCACGGCCTCCTCCAGCGACATCCCCTCCCCCACGTGCCGGCCGAGGGTGTTGTTGCGCGACAGCCGTGAGGCGCAGGTCGCCACGAGGTCCCCCAGGCCCGCGAGGCCGGCGAAGGTCTCGGCCTGGGCGCCGAGCGCGAGGCCCAGGCGGGTGGTCTCGGCCAGCCCGCGCGTGATGATCGTCGCGGTCGTGTTGTCCCCGAAGCCGGCGCCCTGCGCCATGCCGACGGCGAGCGCGATGACGTTCTTCACCGCGCCACCGAGCTCGACGCCCACGACGTCGGTGTTCGTGTAGGGCCGGAAGTACGGGGTGGCGCAGGCGTGCGCGACCCGCGCGGCGGTGGTCTCGTCGCTCGCGGCGACGACGGTGGCCGTGGGCTGGTGGGTGGCGATCTCGCGGGCGAGGTTGGGCCCGGAGACGACGGCGACCCTCCGCTCCTCCAGGCCGAGCGCCTCGCGCAGCACCTCGCTCATCCGCTCGTGGGTGCCGAGCTCGACCCCCTTCATGAGGGAGACGACGACGGCGTCCGGCTCGAGGGCGTCCGCGGAGCCGGACAGCACGGCGCGCACCGCCTGGGACGGGACGGCCACCGCGACGAGAGCGGCGCCGGCGAGCGCGGCGCGCAGGTCCGTCGTCGCCGTGACGCCGCCCGGCAGGGTGACGCCGGGCAGGTACCGCTCGTTGCGGTGCTCCTCGGTGATCTCGCGGCACGCCTCGGGCGAGCGGCCCCACATGGTGACCTCGTTGCCGGCGTCGGCGAGGACGGCGGCGAAGGTCGTGCCCCAGCTTCCGGTGCCGAGGACCGCGGCGCGCGGGGCCGGGGCGGTGGTCGTGCTGGTCATGCATCCCTCTCGGTACGGGGGCTGGTGCGGGTGCGACGCGCGCGCCTGCGCTCGGCGCGGGCGGCGAGCTCGGCGGCGCGCGGGTCGCCGTCGCGGCGGGTGTCGTAGGGGCGGGCCGGCGGCTCCTCGCCGCGCAGGCCCGCGAGGATCTCGGTGATCGCGGCCATGACCCGCTCGGTCGCCTCGCGCAGCGCCTGCGGGTCGTCCTCCCGGCCGTACAGGTCCTCCAGCGGCACGGGCGGGCCGGCCTCGACCCGCACGGTGCGGCGCGGGACGACGTGGAGCGTCCGCCCGTAGCGGGCCAGGACGTCCTGGGGCCCCCACTGCGCGACGGGCACGACGGGCACCCGTGCCGACAGCGCGAGACGGGCGACGCCGTGCTTCGCCGTCATCGGCCACAGGTCGGGGTCACGGGTGAAGGTGCCCTCGGGGAAGATCCCCACGCACAGTCCCTGGGCGAGCGCCTCGCGTGCCGGCTCGAGCGCCGCGACGGCCGAGGCGCTGTCGCGCTCGACGGCGATCTGCCCCGCCTTGCCGATCACCCAGCCGACGACCGGGACACGGAAGAGGGTGTGCTTGGCCAGGAACCGCGGCGCGGCGCCGTGGTTGTACAGGTAGTGCGCGAAGACGAGCGGGTCGACGTTCGTCAGGTGGTTCCCGGCCGCGATGAAGCCGCCCTCGGCGGGCAGGTGCTCGGCGCCGCGCCAGTCACGGCGCATCGTCGCCCGCAGCAGCGGGCGCAGCAGCCCGGCGATGACGCGGTACATCGGAGGGACGGGTCTGGTCACCCGGGGATCGTATCGTCGCGCCCTACGCGCTCCCGACGGCGGGAGCCGTCACCACCTCCTCCACCGGGGCGGCCGCCGTCGGGACGGGGCGGCGGGCGGCGCGCCGCCGCCGCACGAGGCGGACGGTGCCGAACGCCACCCGTGCGAGGACGAGGACGACGACGGCGGCCGGCACCCACGGCACCGCGACGGCGGTGACGGTGGCCGTCTCACGGACGGCGTCGGGGCCGGTGCTCAGCCGCGCGAGGACGGAGACGTCGGCGCTGAGCAGGCCCCACGCGGGCACGCCGGGCAGGGCGAGGGAGTCCGCGACCCCGGGTGCTGTGAGCGCCGAGGCGCGCAGCCGGTCACCGGGCATGAGCTCGGGCAGCGGGACGGTCGCGGGCTCCTCGGCGAGCGGGCCGAAGGGGCTGCTGACCGTGACCGCCGACTGGGGCATGAGCCGGGCGTTGCCCTCGTTCGACACGGTGAAGTCCACCCGGGTGTCGCCGGACCAGAAGTTCCACCACGGGGCGTCACGGGTGAGGGTGAGGTCGGAGACGGTGACGGCGGGCGCGAGGTCACCGGGCACGCGGAGGTACACGCGGCTCGCGACGCGGGCGTCGACGAGCACGCGCTCGCCCGCGCTCGTCGTCTCCTCGCGCGGCATCGACACGACGACGCCGGCGACGTAGTCACCCGGCTGCTCGTTCTCGGGGACGGTGACGGTGAAGGGCACGGCGCTCTCCCCGCCGGGCTCGAGGGTGACGCGCGCGGTCGCCGGCGTGATCCACGCCCCGGCGAAGCGTGGGGTGTCCTCGGCCAGGAGCAGGCCGAGGTCGCCCGAGGGGGTGGTGACGGCGTCGGTCGCCCACACGTCCACGGTGATCTCCTCCGGGCCGCGGTTGCGGACGAGGACGGTGTCCTCGTGCGTCTGCCCGGGGTCGAGGGTGAGCTCGAAGGCCTGCCGCGGGCCGTCGTCGTCGGGGGCGGGCAGCACCTCCCAGGCGGCGGGCGGCGGGGCCTCCTCCGCGGCGGCGGGGGCACCGAGCAGGGCGGCGGCGAGGATCGCGGCCGCGGTGGCAAGACGTCTCATGGGTCCTCCTGTGGTTCGTGGGGCGCCCGGGGGGGGGGGGGGGGGGCCCCCCCCCCCCCGG
>NZ_JACSPO010000006.1:157380-171370 GCF_014837105.1 Oceanitalea stevensii
CTTCTAGCGGGTCCGCCGGTGCGGGAGGGCCCGCTAGAAGACGGTGACGGTCACCCGGGCGACGTAGTCACCGGGCACCGTCGAGGTGGGAGCGTGCAGGAGCAGCTCCCCGCCGACCGTCGTCGTGCCGCGACCGCCGCCGGGCGCGGCCGAGGCGAGGGTCGTGCCCTCGGTGAAGCCCTCGCCGGGGGCGACGGGCTCCCCGGCGGTGACCTCCTGGGTGGGCGAGGCGGACAGCACGCGGGGGGTCACCCCGAGGTGCCGGCCCTCGAGCACCGCGGCCCCGGCCCGGAAGTCGCTCACCTCGGCGGTGAGCGACCAGCCCGGGTCGGCCGGGCGCGTGTCGGCCACCGTGATGGTCGGCAGGTCGCCCGACGCCGCGAGGTGGCTGAGCCCGGTCTCCAGCCCGGCCGTCCCGAGGCTCACGCGGTCGGCACCGACCGCGACGGCGAGGCCGCCGGTCTCCGGGATGGAGACCTCGACGTCGAAGCCGTCCGTCGTCTGCCCGGTCACCGGCTGGGTGGCGCCGCGGACCTGGGACATGAGCCAGTCGTGGGTGACCGGGTTGTTGTAGGCCGGCACCCAGGAGAAGTGGCCGCTGAGCGGGATGCTCGGGCCATCGGCGTCCGGCGGCGTGCCGGTCGTGCCCGCCTCGAAGATCGTCACGAGGTGGTGGGCACCGATGTCCTGCGCGGCGCGGCGCTGCTCGGTCTGCAGCGCGACGGCCTCGGCGAGCGGGAGGTTGCCCGCCCACCGCCGCTGGACGACGTCGACCCCGAGCCCCTCGAGGGCGGTGACGCTGTCGTAGACACCCTGCACCGGCACGGTGCGGTCGTCCTCGGAGTGGAACTGCCAGACCGGGAAGTCCTCCAGCTCCGCGAGGCCCGGGTTCGCGCCCGGGCCGTAGGCGACGGTGACGGCGCCGGCGAAGACGTCGGAGTCGTCGACGAGCAGGTTCCACGTGCCGATCGACCCCAGGGACAGGCCGGTGATGTAGACGCGGTCGGGGTCGATGGGGAGGGTCTCCTTCGCGTGCTCGACCATCGCGAAGAGACCGGCGCGCCCCTCCTCGTTCTGCCACGACAGGTCGGGGTGACGCTGCGGCGCCATGACGAAGGCGGGGTGCTCGGCCTGCGCCGCCGGCTCGGCCCAGGACGTGACGAGCCGGTTGGCGAGGAGCTGGGCGGCGTTGTCGGTGCCCGACTCCCCCGACCCGTGGAGCGCGAGGACGAGCGGGTAGAGCCGTCCGTCGTCCTCGCCGTCGCGCACGGCCTCCGGCTCGAAGAACCGGTAGGCGAAGTCCGAGCCCTCCCCCGTCCACTGCTCGACGGAGAAGTCGTCGACGACGGCGCGGACGACCTCGGTGTTGACGACCGTCGTGGACCGGGCCGGGACGGTCTCGTCGTCGCCGACGAGGTCCTCGGTCTGGCGCACCGAGTAGGCGCCGTCGAGCGGGTACTGGTTGTTGATGCCCGTGTAGAACAGCACGCCGGCGTTCGCGTCGTAGCGGGACAGCTCGAGGATCACCCACTCCCCGCTCGTGCCGGCGCGGTCCGGGGAGCGCTCCGGTGCGTCGCTGAGGTACGCGTGGGTGACGGTCCGCTCCCCGGTGCTCGTGTTGCCGGGGGTGGAGCCGGCGAGCCGGGCGGTGACGGTGAACGCCTCCGGGTCCAGGGGCACGTCGCCGAGGTCGAGCTCCTCGGAGTACTGGACCGCGAGCGCCGTCACCTTGGCGCCCTCGTCGAGAGTCTCGACGAGGACGACGGCGTCGGCGATCTGGGCGTCGGCCGGTGCGGCGAGCGCCGGGGCCGCGCCCAGGGCACCGAGCCCGAGGGCGGCGACGGCGGTGATGCCGACGGCCCGCCCTCGTCTGATGGGAATTGCCATGACTGCACATCCTCACTTCATCGTGGTGATGACGTCCTGCGACTGGATGCGGTTTTCCACGCGCACACAGAACGCGATCACATCCGGATTTCGAAATGCCGGTGGACGACGTCGTCCAGCACGATCACGCCCCCGACGAGCGAGACGTTAGCGGCGTTTCCCTGGCCTGACAATGGCATGTTCACCGGGCGTGCATACTTCTGCTGCGCCCCATGAATGACAGCGCTGCAAGACCGCGGCCTTTTGATTGTCCGGAACCGTCGAAAAAGGCGCCAGCTAAACCACGGGCGCCCTTTTGTCATCCAGCGTCCGACGCATTTCTCGTGCCGACAGGATGATTTCTTGCAGAGGCGGAGCGGGTGCCCGGTCCGCTCCGGTCCGCTCCGCTCCGCTCGGGGAAGGGTGCGCTGCGAGCTGCTGTCGGCCCACCGGGAGCGGTGTCGTGCGGACCGAGAACGGCTCCCGCTCACCGAGAAACGGTCCGCCCTCCTGGAACCGTGCCCGCCTCAGCCACCTCCGCTCCCGCTCAGCCACCACCACGCCGCGCCTGGTCACCTCCCCTTCCCCCGCGCCATCGCGCGTCTCGCCCCGCCTCCCCGCACCCGCCCACCAACCGCCACTCCCGCGGCGCGACCACCGATCCCGCCTTGCCACCGCCGCTCCCGCGTCGCCGACGCGATCCGGCCAGGCCGACGAGGTGCCGCGCTCTCCCACCACTGGTGCCGCTCAGTCGGCATGGCTCCGCGGGCCGCCTTCCCCCGCGCGAACCGAGCGTCGGCAGACGAGCCCATCGACCACGCGACGGGCCGCCGGAGCGGGGCACGGACGACCGTGCGAGCGGTGGACGGCGGCTGCGGGCGTGCAGCGAGCGGCGGGCCCACGACACCGGCGCGTGCGAGTGCTTCACCGGATGCCGCTGACGCCCCGGTCTCCCCCGGCCGCGGCCACGCACCGCCGGGCCGGGTGGGCCCGTAGGCAGACTGGGGAACACACCCAAGGAGAGGAGGACACCGTGATCTCCCCCGACCCGCCGCTGTGGCGGCTCCCCGGCCCCTCGGGGAGTGACAGCCTCAGCGCTCGCGTCGCCGCGACCGTCCGGTGGGAGGCGGCGCGCTACGAGCTCACGCAGCAGGACCTCGCCTCCTACCTGCACCGCTCACGCTCGGCCATCTCGCAGCGCTTCACGGGCAGGGTGCCGTGGTCGCTCGACGACCTCGGCGAGATCGCCCTGGCCATGGGCGTGAAGCCTGGCTACCTGCTCGAGGAACCGCCCGCGGCGGCGTGGCGCACGTGAGCGGGCTCAGATCCAGCCGTGGCGGCGGGCGACCTGGACGGCCTCGTGGCGGTTCGCGGCGCCCAGCTTCATCGCGGCCGCGGAGAGGTAGTTGCGGACCGTCCCGGGGCTGAGATGGGCGCGCTGGGCGATCTCCTCCACGGGCGTGCCGTCGGCGGCGAGCTCGAGGACGTCGGCCTCGCGCGGGGTGAGCGGGGAGTCCCCGGCGCTGATCGCCTCCGCGGCGAGCTCGGGGTCGACGTAGCGCCCTCCGGCCTGGACCTGACGCACGACGTCCGCGAGCACCCGTCCCGAGACCGTCTTGGGCAGGAACGCCGAGACGCCCGCCTCGAGTGCCCGCTTGAGGTAGCCGGGCCGGCCGTGGCTGGTGACGATGACCGAGCGGCAGCCGGGCACCTCCGCCGCGAGCTGCTGGGCGACGGCGATCCCGTCGAGCCCCGGCATCTGGAGGTCGAGGACGGCGACGTCGGGACGGTGGTGCCGGCCCGCGGCGACCGCCTCCGGGCCGGACGCGGCCTGCGCGACGACCTCGATGTCCTCCTCCAGCCCGAGGAGGCCGGCGAGGGCGTCGCGGATGAGGTTCTCGTCGTCGGCCAGGAGGATGCGGATCATGGTGCTCCCATCGTGCCACCGGCGTCGTCGCCGCCGAGGGGGACGCGCGCCCGGAGGGTGAAGGTGCCTCCTGGGGCCTCGGTCGTCACCGTGCCGCCGAGGTCGGCGAGGCGCTCGGAGAGGCCGACGAGACCCGAGCCGGTGGACGGCGGGGCGCTCACGCCGTCGTTGACGACGGTGAGCTGGGCCAGGCGCTCCCCCGCCTCCTCGACGACGGCGAGGTCGATGGTGCACGAGTCGGCCGAGGAGTGCCGCACGACGTTCGTCGCCCCCTCGCGCACCACCCACGCGAGCGCGGACTGGACCCGCGGCGGCAGCGTGGTGTCCTCCCCGATGATCCGGGTGCGCACGCCGGCCGAGCGGAGCACCGAGCGCGCGCCGGCGAGCTCGGTGGCGAGGTCGGCCTGCCGGTAGCCGGCGACGACGGCGCGCACCTCGCGCAGCGAGTCGTTCGCCAGCTCGCGGACCTCGAGCATCTGCTCGGCGGCCCGCTCCCCCTGGCCGCGGCGGCTCAGCTCGGCGCCGAGCTCGCTCTTGAGCGCGATCGCGGACAGTGCCCGACCGAGCACGTCGTGGAGGTCGCGGGAGAAGCGCAGCCGCTCCTCGGCGACGGCGAGGCGCGCGTGGAGCTGGCGGGTGCGCTCCTGCTCCCACACGACCCCGAGCATCCACACCGAGATCCGGAAGCTCGGGGTGAGGGCGAGCATGACGATCCCGAAGACCATGGCGGTGGGCACGACGAGCGGCCAGTCCAGCGCCGGCCGGTTGGCGAGCGTCGCGACCAGGCTCACCACGAGGGCCAGCGGGAGGAGCACCGGGGAGGTGAGCACCGGCGTCAGCGCGAACAGGCACGTGGCGAGCGCGATGAGCACCGCCGCTCCCCTGCCGTCCCAGCCCATGCTCGTGGCCGGGGGGAGCCCGAGCATCGCGGCGACGACCGCCGCCGCCGTGAGGGCGACGAGGAGGACCACCGGCCCCCGCGGCAGGGACGTGCTGTCGCGGAAGGCGGTGACCCCGTGGCGGATGACGACGATCGCCACGCCGGTCTCGACGACGACGAGACCGGCGTAGGCGGTGAACGCGGCGGTCCGGTCCGGGTCCAGCTCGGTGGTCCCGATGACCGAGGCCGCGAGGAGCGGGACCATCCCGAGGAGGAGGTAGAGCGTCCAGCGGGTGTACGTCTCGAAGCGTTCCGGGCCGGTGCGCCGGCGCCACGAGTCG
Organism: Oceanitalea stevensii; assembly: GCF_014837105.1. Lineage (GTDB taxonomy): Bacteria > Actinomycetota > Actinomycetes > Actinomycetales > Actinomycetaceae > Oceanitalea > Oceanitalea stevensii. The sequence continues at coordinate 162,395 of NZ_JACSPO010000006.1, forward strand.
ACTAGTCGCATGGACGCATCCTCTCAGCAGCCGCGGGACCGGACGGTCAGCGGCGCGGCTCCCACCGCATCCAGCGCCGGGTGGCCAGCGCGCCGAGGACGATCCACAGGGCCAGCGCCGCGAGGGGCTGCGCGACGTCCGCGAGCTCCCCCGAGGCGACCGTCCCGTCGAGCGCGACGGCGCCGAGGCCGTGCTGGACGAGGGCGACGACCGGGTACATCGGCGTCCACTGGGCGACCGTCGCGAGGGCGTCGGGCATGACGCTCACCGGGATCGCGAGCCCGGACAGCGCGGTGGCGACCATGAGGATCGGCAGCGTCGTCAGCTGCGCCGTCTCCACCGTGCGGGTGAGCCCGGCGGAGGCCGCCGCGAGGAGGACGAAGAGCACGACCCCGCCGACGACGGCGGCCGCGACCCACAGCGGGTTCTGCAGCGTCGGCACCTCCAGCCACACGGCCATCGCGACGACGCCGAGCACGAGCTGGGCGAGCAGGACGAGGACGGCGGGGGTCGCGGTCGCCGCGACGATCTCCCCGCGGGAGACGTCACCGGTGAGCAGCCGCTTGAGGACGAGCTCCTCGCGGCGGGCGACGATCGTCGTCGTGAGGTTGTAGTAGACGACGATGACGAGCGCCAGCGCCACGAGGGTGGTGAGGAGCATGCCGGCGACGCCCGCGCCCCCGCTGTCGGGAGTCATCCCGAGGGTGGCGAAGAAGAGGACCGTGAGCGGCGCGAGGGCGACGGCGTTGAACAGGGTGGTGCGGTTGCGCACGAGGAGGAGCATCTCGGCGCGGACGAGGGACAGGACGCGGGCCGCGCGCCCGGCGCGAGGGGCCGAGGCGGTGGCGGGCTGCAGGACGGTGGTGGTCATGGCGGGGTTTCCCTTCGGGGTGACGGAGCGGCTCAGGCGGAGGCGAGCTCGGGGACCGACGGCGCCGCGGCGTCGTCGTCCTCCCCGGCGACCGCGAGGAAGGCCCGCTCGAGGGAGGCGTGGCTGGCCTCGAGGTTGGTGAGGGCCTCACCGGCCGCGTTGGCGCGCTCGAGGAGCGCGGTGAGCGTGACCTGGAGGTCGCGCGACTCGATCTCGACGAGCCCGGTGCGGGTGCGCCCGGCGGTGAGGAGCGCGGGCAGGGCGTGGAGCGCACGGGGGTCGGCGAGCTCGCCCGCGCTGGTGCGGTAGCGGATGCGTGCCGGCTCACCGGCGACGATGTCGGCGACCGTGCCCTCACGGACCACCCGGCCCGCGTGCATGATCGCGAGGCGGTCGGCGAGCTCCTCCGCCTCCTCGAGGTAGTGGGTGGTGAGGATGACGGTGGTGCCCGCCTCGAGGAGCCGGCGCACGAGCTCCCACGCGTCGCGGCGCGACTGCGGGTCCAGGCCGGTGGTCGGCTCGTCGAGGAAGAGGACCTCGGGGCGGCCCATGATCGCCAGGGCAAGGTCGAGGCGGCGGCGCTCGCCGCCGGACAGCGACTTCACCTGGACCGAGGCCCGGTGACGCAGCCCGACGAGCTCGAGGGCGTGCGCCACGGGCATGGGGGCACCGAGGGTGCCGTGCCACATGCGCGCGGTCTCGGCGGTGGTGAGGTCGGCGGGGAAGCCGGCCTCCTGGAGCATGATCCCGGTGCGCGGGCGCACGAGGTGACGCTCGCGGTACGGGTCTCGGCCCAGGACGCGGACGGTGCCAGAGCTGGCGGGCGCGATGCCCTCGACGACCTCGAGGAGCGAGGTCTTGCCGGCGCCGTTGGTGCCGAGGAGCGCGAAGAGCTCCCCGCGGCGGACCGTGAGGTCCACGCCCCGGACCGCCGTGAAGGCGGTCTTCCCGGAGCCGTAGCGGCGCTGGACGCCGGTGACGGTGATGACGGAGCTGGTGTCGGTGGTGGTCATGTCTCCACCCTCCACCCGGTTCCGCGCGTGCAGCAGTGCGCGGCGTCATCGCCTCGGGTGGACGACGCACGGCCGGCCCATGACACGTGTCATGGGCCGGCCGTGGAGGTGCGGATCAGTCGAGCTGCGTGACGTCCGCGCCGAGGGCGTGGAGCTTGCCCATGAAGTCCTCGTAGCCGCGGTAGATGATGTCGATGCCGCTCACCCGCGAGGTGCCCTCGGCGGCGAGCGCCGCGATGAGGTGGGAGAAGCCGCCACGGAGGTCGGGGACCTCGATGTCGGCCGCCTTGAGCGGCGTCGGGCCGGAGACCACGGCCGAGTGGTTGAAGTTGCGGTGCCCGAAGCGGCAGGGCGAGCCGCCGAGGCACTCGCGGTAGACCTGGATCTGGGCGCCCATGCCGCGCAGCGCCTCGGTGAAGCCGAAGCGGTTCTCGTAGACGGTCTCGTGGACGATCGACAGGCCGGTGGCCTGGGTGAGCGCGACGACGAGCGGCTGCTGCCAGTCGGTCATGAAGCCGGGGTGGACGTCGGTCTCGAGGACGATCGACTTGAGCTCGCCGCCCGGGTGCCAGAAGCGGATGCCGTCGTCGGTGACCTCGAAGTCGCCGCCGACCTTCCGGAACGTGTTGAGGAAGGCCATCATCCCGTGCTGGTCCGCGCCGCGGACCATGATGTCGCCGCCGGTGGCGAGCGCCGCGCAGGCCCACGAGCCGGCCTCGATGCGGTCGGTGAGCGCGGTGTAGGTCGCGCCGCCGAGGCGGTCGACACCCTCGATGCGGATGACGCGGTCGGTGTCGACGGAGATGATCGCGCCCATGCGCTGGAGGAAGGCGATGAGCGCCATGATCTCCGGCTCGGTGGCGGCGTTGCTCAGCTCGGTCTTGCCCTTGGCGCGCACGGCGGTGAGCAGGAGCTGCTCGGTGGCGCCGACGCTCGGGTAGGGCAGCTGGATCTTGGCGCCGGTGAGCCCGCGCGGGGCGGTGATGTGGATGCCCTGGGGGCGCTTGTCCACGACGGCGCCGAACTCGCGCAGGATCGACAGGTGGTAGTCGATCGGGCGGTCGCCGATGCGGCAGCCGCCGAGGTCGGGGATGAAGGCCTCCCCGAGGCGGTGGAGCAGCGGGCCGCAGAAGAGGATCGGGATGCGGCTCGACCCGGCGTGGGCGTCGATGTCCGCGACGTGCGCGGTCTCGACGTCGCTGGAGTCGAGGCGGATGACGCCGGCCTCGACGTCGTAGTCCACCGTGACGCCGTGCAGGCGCAGCAGGCCGGAGACGACCTCGACGTCCTTGATCTGCGGGACGTTGCGCAGCTCGGAGGGGTCCTCGCCGAGCAGCGCCGCGACCATGGCCTTGGAGACGAAGTTCTTCGCGCCCCGGACGCTGATCTCGCCCTTCAGCGGAGTCCCGCCGTTCACCTGCAGTACTGCGCTCATACCCACCTCATCGCCGACTTCGGACCCGCGCGGCCCGGACAGTCCAGCATAGGCCGCCGATGTGAGGGAGGGATGAGAGGACGTGAAGGGTCCGTGAAGGTGCCCAACCTCACGCGCCCCCCTCTCCACCTCCCGCCGAGAGCTGGATCCCGCCCGGCGCGGGATCCAGCTCTCGGCACTGGGTGGGCGTCGGGCGGTGCGTCTCGACGGGGTGCCTGCGGTGACCTCCCCGGTTCTCCTCGCCGGGACCCGTGCGGACGGGGGAGCTGGGAGGAGAACAGGGGAGGTCGCCGCTGACGGGCCCGCCCAGCCCCGCGCGCCGTCCTCTTGACAGCCGTCGTGACCGGTGCCACGATTCTGCCGAATCGATTCGGCAACCTCCACGGAGCCGGGTCGGGACCCCCCATCGGACACAGGCGTCGGGAGCGCAGATGAACAATCGACGGACACCCATCGGGATCGCCCTGGCGGCGGCCCTGGCACTGACGGCATGCAGCAACGACGACGGCGCCTCGTCCGGCGACGGCGAGGGCGAGGGCGGCGGTGAGATCACCGTCTGGGCCCACCAGGGCCAGGAGTCGGAGGTCGACGCCCTCCAGTCCGCCGTCGACGGCTTCAACTCCTCGCAGGAGGAGTACACGGCGACCCTCCAGCTCGTCCCCGAGGCGGACTACACGAGCACGGTGACGACGACCTCCGCCGACTCGCTGCCCGACGTCCTCGAGTACGACGGCCCGATGATGGCCTCGCTCGTCTACGCCGGGAAGCTCGCCCCCGTGGGCGACCTCGTCGCTGCCGAGACGCTGGAGAACCAGACCGACTCCGCGCTCGCGCAGAACACCTACCCCGTCGACGGCGAGGTCTACGGCGTCTCGCAGTTCGACGCCTCCCTCGGCATCTACGCCAGCGCCTCGAAGCTGGAGGCCGCGGGCGTCGAGTACCCGCAGGGCCTGGAGGACGCCTGGACGGTCGACGAGTTCGAGGCCGCCCTCGAGGCGCTCGCCGCGGAGGACGAGGACGGCCAGGTCCTCGACATCAAGGAGAACTACGGCGCCGAGTGGCCCACGTACGGCTTCCTGCCGGTCGCCTGGTCCACCGGGAAGAACATCATCGAGGACAACGCCGCGGACGGGAGCCTCAACAGCCCCGAGGTCGTCGCCGCCGTCGAGCGCTTCGCCGGCTGGCGCGAGTACATCGACCCGAACACCGACGACGCCGCCTTCCTCGACGGCCGCGTCGCGATGAGCTGGGTGGGCCACTGGATGTACAACCCGTACGCCGAGGCGCTGGGCGAGGACCTCGTCGTCCTGCCGCTGCCGGACTTCGGCGCCGGCCCCAAGAGCGGCCAGGGCTCCTGGGCGTGGGGCGTCAACCCGGAGAGCGAGAACGCCGAGGGTGCCGCGGCGTTCCTCGACTTCCTCACCACCGACGACCAGGTCGCGGCCATGACCGACGCCAACGCCGCTCCCCCGGCCACGACGACGGTCCTGGAGTCCAGCGAGCTCTACGGCGCGGACGGCCCGCTCGCGATCTTCGCCGAGTCGCTCCAGGCCACGTGCGGTGACGCCGCGCCGAGCCCGGACTGCGTCGCGGTCCCCCGCCCGATCACCCCGGCCTACCCGGTCATCAGCCAGCAGTTCTCCGAGGCCTTCTTCGGCGCCTACGAGGGCGGCAACGCCCAGGAGCTGCTCGACACCGCGGCCCGCGCCATCGACCTGGACTTCCAGGACAACGACGGCTACGGCCTGCGCTGACCCACCGCCGTGGGCGGGAGCACGCCGCTCCCGCCCACGGCACCTCACGAGGAGGAACGATGACCACTGCGGTGACGCGCTTGGCACGAGCCCGGCGCCCGGAGACCCTGGCGGGCTGGGCGATGATCGCGCCCGCCGCCATCGGGCTCCTCCTGTTCGTCCTGCTGCCCTTCCTGCTCGCCGGCTGGCTGTCGACGCAGAACGTGCGCCTCGACACCCCGCAGCCGCCGTCGTGGTTCGGGCTCGAGCACTACCGGCGCATCCTCCTCGACCCGGACTTCCGTGGGGAGTTCCTCACCGGGCTGCGCAACAACCTCATCTTCGCGGCCGTCGTCGTGCCGGTGCAGACGTCCCTGGCCCTCGCGCTGGCCGTCCTGCTCAACCGGCCGCTGCGCGGCATGCCGGTGTTCCGCACCTTCTTCTTCATGCCCGTCGTCTTTCCCATGGCCCTCGTGGCCGTGGTGTGGAAGGTCATCTACACCCGCGGCGAGCTGGGCCTGCTCAACTCGGTCCTCGACACCGTCTCCTTCGGGCTCATCCCCTCCCAGGACTGGCTGGGCAGCCCGAGCACCGCGCTCGCCGCGATCATCATCATGTCGATCTGGCAGGGCGTCGGGCTGCAGATGGTCATCCTCCTCGCCGGCCTCCAGGGCATCCCGGGCGAGCTCTACGAGGCCGCGGCCCTCGACAAGGCCGGCCCGTGGCAGCGCTTCCGCCACGTCACCCTGCCGGGCCTGCGCAACACCCTGATCTTCGTCGCGATGGTGACGACGATCCTGTCCTTCCGCGTCTTCGACCAGGTCTACATCATGACCGGCGGCGGCCCGCAGGACGCGACGACGACGGTCATGTACCAGGCCGTGACGACCGCCTTCACGGCGAACAACGTCGGGCGGGCGTCGGCCATCACCGTCCTGTTCTTCCTCATCGTCCTGACCATCACCCTGATCCAGCGCCGTGTGCTGCGCGAGGAGCGTGAGATCGCATGACCACCCACCGGTCCCGTCCCGCGCGCACCGCGGGCAGCTACCTCCTCCTCACGGTCCTCGCGCTCGTCTTCGTCGCGCCGATCGCCTACCTCGTCATCGGCAGCTTCAAGCCGTCCTCCGAGGTCATCGACGGCGTCGGCGGCTTCGTCCCCCGGGACCTGTCCCTCGACAACTACACCGGGATGCTCGGGCGCTTCTCCAGCCCCGCCACGGGGTACTTCGCCGACTTCTTCCTCACCTCGCTGCTCGTCACGACCGGCGTCGTCCTCCTCGGCCTGCTCGTCAACTCGATGGCGGCCTACTCCCTCGCGCGGCTGCGCTGGGGCGGGCGGGACGCGGTCATGCTCGGCGTCGTCGCCCTGACGATCCTGCCCTTCGAGGCGATCGCGGTGCCGCTGTTCTACGCGCTCAACGAGCACCGCAACACGTACTACATCCAGATCCTGCCCTTCGTCGCGAGCGCCTTCTCGATCTACCTCTTCTACTCCTTCTTCATCGGCCTGCCGAAGGAGATCGAGGAGGCCGCGCGCCTCGACGGCGCCGGCGTGTGGCGCACCTACCTGCGCATCGTCGTGCCGATGTCCAAGCCGGTCTTCGCGACGGTGGCGATCTTGTCCTTCCTCACGACGTGGGGCTCCTTCCTGTGGCCGGTCATGATGATCGACCAGCCGCAGAAGCGGCCGCTGCCGCTCGCGATCGCGGTGTTCCAGGGACAGCCGCCCTACGACTGGGGCCAGATCTTCGCCTTCGGCGTCCTCATGGTGCTGCCCGTCCTCGTCGTCTTCCTCCTCTTCCAGCGCTGGTTCGTCCAGAGCCTGGCGTCCTCGGGCCTCAAGGGCTGACGCCCGCCCGCCTCCCCGCACGAGAAGAAAGCAGCTGCATGCCTCTCGCCCTGCCCGACCGCTGGGTCTGGGACTTCTGGTTCGCCCACGACGGGGACGACGTCCACGTCTTCTACCTCCAGGCACCCAAGTCGCTCGGTGACCCCGACCTGCGCCACCACAGCGCGACGATCGGGCACGCCGTGAGCCGCGACCTGCGCAGCTGGGAGGTGCTGCCCGACGCGCTCGGGCCCGGCGAGGGGGACGACTTCGACTCCCTCGCCACGTGGACCGGCAGCGTCATGCGCCACGACGGCGTGTGGCACATGTTCTACACGGGCGTCTCGACGGCGGAGGGCGGCGCGGTCCAGCGCGTGGGCCTGGCCACCTCCCCCGACCTGCTCACGTGGACCAAGCAGGGCATGGTCCTGGAGGCCGACACCCGCTGGTACGAGCGCCTCCACGACGGCGTGCGGGAGGAGGCGTGGCGCGACCCGTGGGTCTGGCACGAGCCGACGACGGGCCGCTTCCACATGTACCTCACCGCCCGCGCGGACCACGGACCGCTCGACGGGCGCGGCGTCGTCGGGCACGCCGTCTCCGACGACCTGCGCACCTGGGAGGCCCTGCCCCCCGTCTCCGAGCCGGGCGACTTCTACCACCTCGAGGTCCCCCAGCTCCTCCACCTCGGCGGCGCGTGGCGGGTGGCCTTCTGCCTCACCGCCGGGGAGCACAGCGCGGTCCGCCGCGACCGCGCGGGCTTCGTCGCGGAGGGCGGCACGCACGTCCTCACCGGCGCCGGCCCGCTCGGGCCCTTCCGCCTGGACAGCGAGCGCTTCCTCCTCGGTGACCCGCACGCCAGCCTCTACGCGGGGCGCTTCCTCGAGCACCGCGGCAGCTGGTACCTCCTCGCCTGGGAGCACGTGGACGACGACGGCGGCTTCGGCGGCCGCATCAGCGACCCGATGCCCGTGTCCGTGGACGAGGACGGGACGATCCGGGTGACCCGTCCAGCATAAAGTGTGGGGGCCAGCAGCCGACGAGGGAGGTCCGGGGTGACGAGGAGGCCACGCATCCGCGACGTCGCCGAGCTCGCGGGGGTGGCGCCGTCGACCGTCTCCGTCGTCCTCAACGACACCGAGGGCGCGCGGGTGGCCGGCAGCACCCGGGACCGGGTGCGGGCCGCCGCGGCCGAGCTCGGCTACGTGCCCAACTCGCTGGCCCGGGGGCTGCGCACGCAGCGCTCGGGGACCCTCGCCTTCATCAGCGACGTCATCGCGACCACCCCGTACGCGGGCCAGCTCATCCAGGGCGCGCAGGATGCCGCCTGGGAGGCCGGGTACCTCCTCATGCTCGTCAACACGGGCGGGGACAAGACGCTCGAGGAGCACGCCGTGCGGGCGCTGCGCCAGCAGCAGGTCGACGGCGCGCTCTACGCGACGATGTATCACCGCTCGGTGACGCTCCCGCGGGTGCTCGACGGGCTGCCCACGGTGCTCCTCGACTCCCGGCCGGCGGAGGGCGCGACGACCTTCGTCGTGCCCGACGAGCAGCAGGGCGCGCAGTCGGCCGTCGAGGAGCTCGTGCGGCACGGGCACCGCCGCATCGGCTTCGTCCGCGACCTCCACGACGGCCCCGCCGTCGACCGTCGGCTGCGCGGTTACGAGGAGACCCTGACCGCGCACGGGCTCGAGGTGGACCCGGGGCTCGTCGTGCGGGAGCGCTCGGACTCCGCGGGCGGTGACCGCGCCGCGGGGGTGCTGCTCGACTCCGAGCGCCCGCCGTCGGCGATCTTCGCCTTCAACGACCAGATGGCGATCGGTGTCTACCGGGCCGCCGCCGCGCGGGGCGTGCGCATCCCGCAGGACCTGTCCGTCATCGGCTTCGACGACCTCTACGTCGTCTCCAGCGAGCTCACCCCCGGCCTCACGACCATGGCGCTGCCGCACCGGGAGATGGGCCGGCTCGCCGCCCTGGCCCTCATCGCCGAGCGCGACGGCGCCGAGCCCGCCGGGGAGATGCTCGTCCCCTGCCCTGTCGTCCGCCGCGGCTCCGTCGGCCCGGCGTCGCCCGCCGCTGCCACGCCGCACTGA
>NZ_JACSPO010000006.1:171380-176559 GCF_014837105.1 Oceanitalea stevensii
GCCGGATTCCTCGGAGGAATCCGGCTCTCGCGAGTCAGGGGCGGCCCGTCAGCGGAGGGGGGCCTGCTCGTGGGCGGGGACGCCGTCGTCGACGGGGCGGGCGGCGACGATCTCCACCGGCGGCAGGTGCTTGGCCGGCAGGGTCTTGGGTCGCCAGGCGGCCCGGGACTCCTCGTAGGCGGTGATGTCCTCCTCGTGCTGGAGGGTGAGGCCGATGTCGTCCAGGCCCTCCATGAGGCGCCAGCGGGTGTAGTCGTCGATCTCGAACTGCGCGACGACGGAGCCGCAGCTGACGGTGCGCGAGACGAGGTCGACGGTCACCTCGGTGCCCGGGGCGGTCTCCAGGACCTTCCAGATCTGCTCGATGTCCTCCTGGGCGACGATACCGGCCACGAGGCCCTGCTTGCCGGAGTTGCCGCGGAAGATGTCGGCGAAGCGCGAGGCGAGGACGGCCTTGAAGCCGTAGTCCTTGAGCGCCCACACGGCGTGCTCGCGGGAGGAGCCGGTGCCGAAGTCGGGGCCGGCGACGAGCACCGAACCGCTGCGGTAGGCGTCCTGGTTGAGGACGAAGTCCGGGTCACCGCGCCAGGCGGCGAACAGGGCGTCCTCGAAGCCGGTCCGGGTCACCCGCTTGAGGTAGACCGCCGGGATGATCTGGTCGGTGTCGACGTTGCTGCGGCGCAGCGGGACGCCGATGCCGGTGTGCTGGGTGATCTTCTCCATGGCGCTTCTCTTCTCAGGCGTTGACGAGCTCGCGGGCGGGCTCGAGGTCGGCGGGCGAGGACAGGGTCCCCCTGACGGCGGTCGCGGCGGCGACGAGCGGCGAGACGAGGTGCGTCCGCCCGCCCTTGCCCTGGCGGCCCTCGAAGTTGCGGTTCGAGGTGGACGCGGCCCGCTCCCCCGGCTTGAGCTGGTCGGGGTTCATGCCCAGGCACATCGAGCAGCCGGCGTTGCGCCACTCGGCACCGAAGTCGAGGAAGACCTGGTCCAGGCCCTCGGCCTCGGCCTGGAGGCGGACGCGGGCCGAGCCCGGCACGACGAGGACGCGGACGTCGTCGTGCTTCTTGCGGCCCTTGATGACGTCGACGACGGCGCGCAGGTCCTCGATACGACCGTTCGTGCACGAGCCGATGAAGACGGTGTCGACCGGGATGTCGCGCAGCGGGGTGCCCGGCTCCAGGCCCATGTACTCCAGCGCGCGCTCGGCGGCGACGCGGTCGCCCTCGTCGCCGATCTCGGCCGGGTTCGGCACGTTCGCGGACAGCGGCAGGCCCTGGCCGGGGTTGGTGCCCCAGGTGACGAAGGGCTCGAGGTCGGAGGCGTCGAGGTGGACCTCGACGTCGAAGACGGCGTCGTCGTCGCTGCGCAGGGTCTTCCAGTACTCGACGGCGGCGTCCCAGTCGGCGCCCTCGGGGGCGTGCGGGCGGCCCTTGAGGTACTCGAAGGTCGTCTCGTCCGGCGCGATCATGCCGGCGCGGGCGCCGGCCTCGATCGACATGTTGCAGATGGTCATCCGCGCCTCCATCGACAGGGAGCGGATGGCCTCGCCGCGGTACTCCAGGACGTAGCCCTGGCCGCCGCCGGTACCGATCTTGGCGATGATCGCGAGGATGATGTCCTTGGCCGTGCTGCCCTCGGGGAGCTGGCCGTCGACGTTGATCGCCATCGTCCTGAAGGGCTGGAGCGGAAGGGTCTGGGTGGCCAGCACGTGCTCCACCTCGCTCGTGCCGATGCCGAAGGCAAGCGCGCCGAAGGCGCCGTGGGTGCTCGTGTGGGAGTCGCCGCACACGACCGTGAGGCCCGGCATGGTGAGCCCCAGCTGGGGGCCGACGACGTGGACGATGCCCTGGTCGGCGTCGCCCAGGGAGTGGATGCGGATGCCGAACTCCTCGGCGTTGCGGCGCAGCGTGTCGATCTGCGTGCGGCTGGTGAGGTCCGCGATCGGCAGGTCGATGTTGAGGGTGGGGGTGTTGTGGTCCTCGGTGGCGATCGTGAGGTCCGGGCGGCGCACCGGGCGTCCGGCGAGCCGCAGCCCCTCGAAGGCCTGCGGGCTCGTCACCTCGTGCACGAGGTGCAGGTCGATGTAGAGGAGGTCGGGGGCGCCGTCGCTCCCTTCGCGCACGACGTGCGCGTTCCAGACCTTCTCCGCCAGGGTGCCGCTCATGTTCTCCACCTCTCGGGCGCGGCGGTAGCCGCGGCCCTTCTCCGTCCGTTCCCGGACCCTGTTCGGCCCGGGGGCTTGCATCTCAGTGAGTGAGATGCCAATATCGCCACATGGACAACTCTAGCGGAGTCGGCGTCCTTGACAAGGCCGCCACGGTTCTCGGTGCCCTCGAGGCGGGGCCCGCGACCCTTGCGCAGCTCGTCGCTGCCACTCACCTCGCCCGCCCCACCGCCCACCGGCTGGCCGTCGCCCTGGAGCACCACCGCTTCGTCGCGCGTGACATGCAGGGCCGGTTCATCCTCGGCCCCCGGCTCAACGAGCTCGCCTCCGCAGCCGGCGAGGACCGCCTGCTCGCGGCCGCCGGACCGGTGCTCACCGCCGTGCGCGACCACACCGGGGAGTCGGTGCAGCTCTACCGCCGCCAGGGCGACCAGCGCATCTGCGTGGCCGCCGCCGAGCGGCAGATGGGCCTGCGCGACTCGATCCCGGTGGGTGCGACCCTCACGATGTCCGCGGGCTCGGCGGCCCAGATCCTCCTCGCCTGGGAGGAGCCGGACCGCCTCCACCGCGGCCTGCAGGGCGCGACCTTCACCGCGACGATCCTCTCCGGCGTGCGCCGCCGCGGGTGGGCGCAGTCCGTCGGCGAGCGCGAGCCGGGCGTCGCCTCCGTCTCCGCCCCCGTGCGCGGGCCCTCGGGCCGCGTGCTCGCCGCCGTGTCGGTCTCCGGACCGATGGAGCGCATGGGTCGCCAGCCGGGCCGCCTCCACGCCGGCGCCGTCGTCTCCGCCGCCAACCGCCTCACCGAGGTGCTGCGCCGCACCGAGGACACCCAGGAGGGCTGAGCCCCCCTTCCTCCGCGGGGAGCGGAGCTGTTCCGAGGAACGACTCCGCTCTCGGCGGGGGCACCGGGCGGGTTGCAGGTTTCCGCCACCCCACGTCGCCGCGACGAAAACAGCACGACAGCTCCCCCGGCACTCCCCCTACCGTGCTGGGCATGCCGTACGGACTGCTCACCGGCGTCCTGGTCCACGGAGCGCTGGTCACCCTCGTCCTCGTCTCACCGCGCCGCCCCGCGTGGCTGGCGGGCCTGGCCTTCCGCGTCGCCGCGGCCTACAACGAGGCCCCGTTCCTCATCCTCCTCGTCGTCCTCGTCGGCGCCGTGCCCGGGCTCCTCGACGGCTGGGACGAGCCGGCCGGCCAGACGCTCGCGCTCGTCCTCACGCTGCTCCTCGTCACCGGGCTGCTCGTCGTCGCGTGGCGCGGCGCGCAGGCACGGCCGGTCGTCGCGGCCGCGCTCGACGAGGGCCTCGGGCCGGACTGGGACGAGGGGCTCGACCCGCGCCTGCGGGAGCAGCTCGACCGCCGGCCGCCGCTCGCGCGCATGGTGGTGCCGTTCGTCCTCCGGCCGCGCGACGTGGAGCTCGTGAGGGACGTCCCGTACGGCGACGCCGGTCGCGCCCACCTCCTCGACCTCTACCGCCACCGCTCCCGCCCCGAGGGCGCCCCGGTGCTCGTCCACGTCCACGCGGGCGGGTACCACGGCGGCCGCAAGAGCCGGCAGTCCCGCGCCCTGCTCTTCCGCCTGGCGCAGCGCGGGTGGGTGACCATCGCCGCGAACTACCGGCTGCGCCCGCACGCGAGCTTCCTCGACCACCTCGCCGACCTCAAGCGGGTCATCGCATGGGTGCGCGAGCACGGTGGCGAGTACGGCGCGGACCCGGGCACCCTCGTGCTCGCGGGCGGGTCGGCCGGCGCCCACATGTCCTCGATCGCAGCACTGACGCCGAACGTGCCGCGCTGCCAGCCGGGGTTCCCCGAGGCCGACACCTCGGTCTCCGCCGTCGTCGGCCTCTACGGCTGGTACGGCGGGTACTACGAGGTCGGCGGGCCGACGTCGGAGGCCGGGCCGCTGGGGCACGACGCGTCCGCCGCTCCGCCCTTCCTCGTCGCGCACGGCGACAGGGACACCCTCGCCCACGTCGAGACGGCGCGGCGGCTCGTCGCCCACCTGCGCGCCGGGTCCGCCGAGCCGGTCGTCTACGCGGAGCTGCCCGCGGGGCAGCACACCTTCGACCTCTTCCACTCGCTCCGCTTCAGCGCGGTGGTCGACGGCGTGGAGGCCTTCGTCGAGAACGTGCGCACGCGCGGCGGGTTCAGCCGCCGAGACGGGCGGTGAGCTCGGCGGCGTCGGCGAGGAACCACACGTGCCGGCCCTGGTTGGACTCGCGGACGAAGTCGCGCAGCGCGCCGCTCGCCCCGAGGTGCTCGCTGATGTCCCCGAGCACCGCGAGCCGCAGGTGGTAGTTGACGAGCTTCTGGGCGACCGCCCCGGCCAGGCCGGTGCGCAGGTCGAAGAACTCCGGGGGCAGGCGCTCGACCGGGACGGCGAGCATCTCGGCCCCGGTCCCCCACGTGTCCCCGATGAGGTCGAGGGCGTCCTGCTCGGAGGCGATGGGGCGCCCCTGCGCGGGCAGGTGGAGGACGACGGTGCTGCCGACTGTCTGGACGCTCATGCGTCGCAGGCTAGGACAGGCAGGTGCACGACGGCGAGGACTTTCCCCTCCCGGCGCCGGGCCACCACCTGAGACACTGGCGCCATGCAGAAGAACCTCCTGGGGCCCGACCCCACGTACCTGCCCGACGACCACCCCGACACGGCCGCCCGCGCCGCCGTGGCGCGCGGCGACGACCCGCGTGACGTCGCCGCCCGCCTCCCCGCGTCCAGCTACGCCTGGGCGGTGCTCGCCCGTGAGGCCCTCGACGAGAAGGACCCGGTCGCGGCCTACGCCTACGCCCGCACCGGCTACCACCGCGGCCTGGACGCGCTGCGCCGCGCCGGCTGGAAGGGCCAGGGCCCGATCCCCGCGGACCACGTCCCGAACCAGGGCTTCCTCAGCGCCCTCGAGACGCTCGGGGACGCCGCCGCCGCGATCGGCGAGGACGACGAGGCCGCTCGCTGCCGCGACTTCCTCGCGGACGCCACCGCCTGACCCCCACCACCCGGGAGGGGGGGGG
>NZ_JACSPO010000006.1:176569-193650 GCF_014837105.1 Oceanitalea stevensii
CCGCCCCCCCCCCCGCGGGGCCCCGCTTCTCGCATCGATATGCCCGTTTTTGGGCTACAGGTTCACAAAAGGGCGTGGATACGCCATGATCGTCTGCGAGCACCTGCGCGGAACGGACCGCGCGGCGTGCCTGCGGTCCCTCCGCCGCACCCCTGTCCTCCACAGGTGAAAGGTCTCGCACCGATGCGTTCCTCCCTCCGGTCCGCGCTGACGCTGAGCGCTGCCCTCGCGCTCACCGCCCCGTCCGTCGCGGCCGTCCCCGCCCACGCGCTCACCCCACCGGCGACCGTCACGACCGCCCCGGCGGCGTCGGCGCTCACCGCAGCCGTACCCACGGCTGCACCGACGGTGCCGGGCAACACCTTCCACCTGGCCGACAACGGCCTGCGCCGTACCGCGCAGGTCCTCACCTACGGGCGGCCCGGTGACGAGGTCCTCGTGGGCGACTGGGACGGCGACGGCACCGACACCCTCGCTGTCCGCCGCGGCAACGCGATCCACGTCTCCAACTCGCTCGCCGGCGGGCGCGCGGACGCCGTCGTGACCTACGGGCGGCCCGGCGACGAGCTCCTCGTGGGCGACTGGGACGGCGACGGGACGGACACCCTCGCGGTACGCCGCGGCGCGGAGTACTTCCTCAAGGACTCGATCAGCTCGGGGCCGGCGGACCGGGTGCTGCGCTTCGGGCGCGCGTCCGACACCGTCGTCGTCGGGGACTGGGACGGTGACGGCGTCGACGCCCTCGCCGTCCGTCGCGGCGCGCACTACTTCATCAACACGACGATGCGGTCCGGCCCCGCCGACGCCGTCGTCTGCTACGGACGCGGCGCCGACGACGTGTACGTGGGCGACTGGGACGGCTCGGGCGAGGACGCGCTCGCCGTTCGTCGCGGGGCGCGCTACCACCTGGCCCACCGGTTCCGGAACGGTCCTGCGGACCGCAGCGTGGCCTTCGGGCGGCCGGGCGACGTCACCCTCGTGGGCGACTGGGACGGCGACGGCACCGACTCCCTGGCCGTGCGGCGCACCTCGGGCTCGCCGGCCGGGCCGGTGGTCCCGGGCGGGCCGGGCGGTCCCGTCGTCGTGCCGGGCGACCCGGACGGTCCGACCGACCCGGTCGACCCCGAGCAGCCCGAGCCGACC
Organism: Oceanitalea stevensii; assembly: GCF_014837105.1. Taxonomy (GTDB): domain Bacteria; phylum Actinomycetota; class Actinomycetes; order Actinomycetales; family Actinomycetaceae; genus Oceanitalea; species Oceanitalea stevensii. The sequence continues at coordinate 177,713 of NZ_JACSPO010000006.1, forward strand.
TTCGACCAGGCGCTGGCGATCCCGCCGCTCGCCGACTCGGTCGTCGACGAGGACGGCACCCGGGTCTTCCAGCTCACCGCGCAGGCCGGGACGACGTCCTTCCGGGAGGGCGTGGAGACCGAGACCTGGGGCTTCAACGGCGACTTCCTCGGCCCCACCCTGCGCGCGAGGCGCGGTGAGCAGGTGGCCGTCGAGGTGACCAACACGCTCGGGGAGTCCACGAGCGTGCACTGGCACGGGATGCACCTGCCGCCGGAGATGGACGGCGGACCGCACCAGGAGGTCGAGGCCGGCGGCACGTGGCGGCCCACCTGGCTCGTCGACCAGCCCGCCGCGACGCTCTGGTACCACCCCCACCCGCACGGGCGGACCGAGAAGCACGTCTACCTCGGCATGTCGGGCATGTTCATCCTCGACGACGACGGCGCGGACGCCGCCGGCCTGCCCGCCGAGTACGGCGTGGACGACATTCCCGTCATCGTCCAGGACAAGTCCTTCACCGCGGACGGCCAGCTCACCCTCGCCCAGGAGAACGGGGTGCCCAGCGGCGTCATGGGCGAGGTGCTCATGGTCAACGGCACCATCGGTGCGGTCCAGGAGGTGACGACCGAGCGGGTGCGGCTGCGGCTGCTCAACGGCTCGACGCTGCGCAGCTACAACTTCGGCTTCGACGACGACCGCTCCTTCCAGCTCGTCGCCTCCGACGGCGGCCTGCTGAGCGCGCCGCACGAGACGAACCGCATCCAGCTCTCACCCGGTGAGCGGGCGGAGATCGTCGTCGAGATGGAGCCCGGCACGGCGACGATGCTGCGCTCCTACCCGCAGCGGCTCGGTGAGATCGCCGACCCGGAGGGCTACGGTGCGCTCGACACGCTCGACGTCCTGCGTCTCGAGGCGGCCGACGAGCTCGCGCCGTCCGCCGTCGTCGCCGCCCAGCTGTCCGACGAGGAGCGACTCGACGAGGCCGACGCCACGACGACGCGCCGCTTCGTCATGAAGAACCTCGCGCTCAACGGCCAGCGGATGGACATGAACCGCATCGACGAGGTCGTCACCGTCGGGACGACCGAGGTGTGGGAGGTGCGCAACGACGACCCGATGCCGCACAACTTCCACATCCACGACGTCCAGTTCGAGGTGCTCTCCGTCGACGGCGCTCCCCCGCCGCCGGAGCTCTCGGGGCGCAAGGACACGATCTACACCGAGCCGGGCCACGAGTACCGCCTCATCATGCGCTTCGAGCACTACGCGAACCCGGAGGTGCCGTACATGTACCACTGCCACCTCCTGCGCCACGAGGACTTCGGGCTCATGGGCCAGTTCGTCGTCGTCGAGCCGGGCACCGAGCCGCCGACGGAGCTGCCCGGGACGGGTCACGAGCACCACTGACGCCCACCGACGGGTCCGGCTCCGCAGGGGCCGGGCCCGTCCGCGAGCGGGCGTGTGACGGACGCGACACCCGCCGACGGGCGGAGGCGGCACCGGGGAGCGGCCGCCGGCCGTGTTCGGGCCGGCCGAGGTGCCCGTCCGCCGACCGTCGCGGTGACGTGTCGCTCGCCACACTTCTGCGCGAAATCACGTTCCGGGACATGCGAAAGGCCCCCATCCACTCGGGATGGGGGCCTTTCTCGTGTAGCCCCGACCGGATTCGAACCGGCGCCGCCGCCTTGAGAGGGCGGTGTCCTAGGCCGCTAGACGACGGGGCCTCTAGCATTTTCAACCTGGCTGAGTTTACCGGATCTCTCCGCCTCACTCAAACCGCTGGGGTACCAGGACTCGAACCTAGACTAACTGGACCAGAACCAGTCGTGCTGCCAATTACACCATACCCCATGGGGGTATTCCGCCCGCTGCTGCGAACGTCCTACCGGGCGGTAACACTACCCTGCTCCGCGGGCGAGGATCAAAGCAGCGAGCGGTGGGCGTGGTCACACCCCGCGGTAGGTGCCGACGCTCCAGAGGTTCCCGTCCCGGTCGCGCACGCCGAAGGTGTGGGAGCCGTAGTCGGTGTCGTGGAGGGCCTCGGTCACCTCGAGGTCAGCGTCGCCCCGGGCCCGGGCCCAGGCGGCGTCGACGGTGGCGGCCTCGGCGGCGACGACGTACACACCCGTCGGTCCGAGGGCTCCCCAGTCCCCCGGCTTGCCACGGCTCCCGAACATGACGCCGCCGCCGTCGGGCCAGCGGGCCTCGGCGTGGGCGACGGTGCCGTCGTCGTCGCGGTAGAGGGCGGTGACGACGAAGCCGAGGACCTCGGTGAGGACGCGGACCCCGGCGTCGACGTCGGTGAAGCCGACGCTCGGCCACACGGAGGGGGCGGGGGCGGGCAGGGTGTTCTCGTCGGTGCTCATGACACCGATCGTGCGCCCCCGGGACCGGCCGCGTCTTGGACGAATGGGAGCTCCTCGCGCAGCCAGGTCGTCATGCTCGCCCCCGTGAGGGCCCGCCACTCGCGGGCGAGGTGTGCCTGGTCCGCGTAGCCGGCCTCGACGGCGACGTCCGCCAGTGCCCGGCGGGCGCGGAGCAGCCGCTGGGCGTGCTCGAAGCGGGCCACCCGAGCCGCCTCCTTCGGGGTGAGCCCCGTCGCACGGCGGAGCTGCTCCCCGAGGTGGCGGCGACCCCAGCCGACCGCAGCGGCGACGTCGACGACGGGCAGGCGGCCCTCGCTCGCGAGGATGAGCCGCCACGCCTCACCGACCTCCGCCGGTCCCGCCCACCCCGTCCCCCACCTGGAGCCGGCCAGCCGGCGGAGCAGGGCCTCGTCGAGGAGCCGGAAGCGGGCGGGCCAGTGCGGCGTGGCGGCCATCCGCTCGACGAGCCGCGCGGCCTCGGGCCCGAGGACCTCCTCCAGGCCGACGGCGTGGTCCCGCAGCTCCCCCGCGGGGATCCCGAGGAGGAGGCGGGCACCGAGCGGGCCGAGCGCGTACTGCACGCCCTCCTGGGGGCGGCTCGCGTCGATGAGCGCGGGCACCGTGTGAAGCCCGCCGACGACCCCGTGGGCGCTGACCGTCTCCCCCAGGCCGCGCACGGTGAGGGGGCCGAGGAGCTCGACGACGAGCGTGAGGTGGCGGGAGGGCAGCCCCCGGTGGACCCTCGCCGGGTAGGCCGGGGCCCGGTAGCCCACCGCCGTCGCGACGAGGGGCCGCAGCGGTGCGGGGACGGTGTGCGGCACGAGCGCGGACACGCCTCCATCGTCCCCCCGCACGGTGCCGGGGGCCAAGGGCTCAGGCCGTCTCGAGGAGCCCGAGGTCGAGGGCGCGGAGCACCGCCCGGGTCCGGTCGCGCACCCCGAGCTTGACGAAGACGGCCGAGAGGTAGTTCTTCACCGTGCCCGGGGCGAGGTGGAGCGCCCCGGAGATCTCGGCGTTGGAGTACCCGGCGGCGACCAGGCGCAGGACGTCGAGCTCGCGCGGCGTGAGCGGCTCGGGCCGGTCGAGTCCCGCGACGACGGGCCGGTCCCGCTGGGCGGCGCGGAAGAGACGGTCCGTGAGCCCCGGCTGGAGCAGGGTGCCGCCTGCGGCCAGCAGCGTGATCGCGGCGACGAGCTGGTCGAGGGTGACGTCCTTGAGGAGGTAGCCGCGTGCACCGGCGCGCAGCGCCCGCAGGACGAGGTCGTCGTCGTCGAAGGTCGTGAGGACGAGGACGGGCAGGGACAGCCCTCGCTCGCCGAGCTCCTCGAGGACGGCGATGCCGTCGCGGCGCGGCATCCGCAGGTCGAGGAGGAGGACGTCGATGCCACCGGCCGCGACGAGGGCGAGGGCGTCGTCGCCGTCGGCGCCCTCCCCGCACACCGTGACGGCGTCACTCAGCGTGAGGAGCCCGATGATGCCCTGCCGCACGAGGGTCTGGTCGTCGACCACGGCCACCCGGATCACGTCACCACCTCCTCCCGCACCCCGACCGCCCCGTGGTCGCGTGCGCGGGCGGGCAGGTGGACGGTCACCGAGAAGCCCGCGCCGGGCGCCGAGTCGACGGCGACGTGCCCACCGACCGCCCGCACCCGCTCCGCCATCCCCTGCAGCCCGTGCCCGGGGACGACGGCGGGCACCCCGCGGCCGTCGTCGTGCGCACGCAGGGTGAGGGCGCCGTCGTCGTCCTGCGAGACGACGACGTCGAGGCGGTCGGCGGCGGCGTGCCGCAGGGTGTTGGTCGCGACCTCCTGCGCGGCCCGGACGAGGACGAGGGCCGCCTCCTGGTCGGGCGGCTCGGGGACGTCGACGGCGAGGTGGACCTGGACGCCGGGGAGGCGTCCGAGGAGCTCGCGCAGGGTCTGCTCGAGCCGCTGCGGCTCGTCACGCAGGGCGCTGACCGTCGCGCGCACCTCCCCGAGGAGGTCCTTGGCGATCTCGCGGGCACGCGCGACGTGCGGCGCGCCGTCACCGGTGGCGCGGTGGCCGGCGATCTCGAGCTCGAGGGCGAGCGCGGTGAGCTGGTGACCGACGCCGTCGTGGAGGTCGCGGGCGATGCGCAGACGTTCGGCGTCCCGGCTCGCGGCCGACAGCAGGGCGGTGGCGGCGCGCAGCTCGGCGTGGGTGCTGCGGAGCTCCTCGTGTGCGGCGCGCAGCTCGGCGTGGGCGCGGTCGCTGACCGCGCGCGCAGCACTCTCCCGCTCCGCGCTGCCGACGACGACGACGGCGAAGGCCTGGAAGGAGGCGAAGGCGCCGGTCGCCCCGACGACGCCCGCGCCGTCGGCCCCGATGAGGACCATGCCCGCCGCCACGGCTGCCGACTGCACCGCGACGACGGCGACGACGGCGCGCGTCGGCACGACGGAGGCCCAGGACGCGGCCGTGATGACGAAGAGCGTGGCCATCCAGTTGATGTCCGGGGCGAGGAACCACACGGCGAGGCCCGCGACGAGGAGGAGGACGGCCGCCACCTGGTCGGGGAGCAGCGGGCGCGGGACGAGAACCTCGGCGTGGAGGACGAAGACGACGACGTAGCCCGTGAAGGCCAGGCCCCACGCGGCCGCGAGCGCCGGCTCGGGCTGCCAGCCGCCCGTCGCCGCCGACACGAGCGCCGCCCCGCCGGCCACGAGCGCCGCCGAGAGCCCGGTCACCGCACTCAACCGCGCGTCCGTGGCGTAGGTCACACCCCGATGGTAGGCCTGCGCGACACCGGCCGGGGGTGCCGGAAGTCACTGCTCGAGGTCAGGCCTTCCGGCACCACCGCCGACCCCCGGCCCCCTCCTAGCGTCGGAGGTGGCACAAGGAGGCCACCATGACCGTTCTCATGACAGACGTCCACAAGCACTACGGCGCCACGCGGGCGGTGGACGGCGTGGACCTTGCCGTCCACCGCGGGGAGGTCGTCGCGCTCCTCGGACCCAACGGTGCGGGCAAGACGACGATCTTCGAGCTGCTCCTCGGCCTGGTCCGACCCACGTCCGGCAGCGTCTCGGTGCTCGGCCACCCACCGGGCACGCTTCCGGCCGCGGGTCGGCGCGATGCTCCAGTCCGCCGGGCTGCCCGAGCAGGTGACCGTCGGTGAGCTCGTCGGGCTCATGGCCCGTGCCTACCCCGACCCGCGGCCCGTGGGCGACGTGCTCGAGCGCACCGCGCTGACCGACCGGGCGGGGCGCACCGTCACCACGCTCTCCGGCGGGGAGCGTCAGCGGCTGCTGCTCGCGATGGCGCTCGTCGGGGCGCCGGAGCTGCTCCTCCTCGACGAGCCGACGGCCGCCATGGACGTCGCCTCCCGGCGCGCGTTCTGGCGCCTCGCCCGCGCGTGCGTCGCCGAGGGGGCGACCATCCTCTTCGCCACCCACGACCTCCCCGAGGCCGAGGCTGTCGCCGACCGCGTCGTCGTCGTGGCGGCGGGACGGGTCCTCGTCGACGCGCCGCCACGCGAGCTCCTCAGCGGCGACGCCCACCTCGAGGACGTGTTCCTCGCCCTCACCGAGGAGTCCACCACCACCCCCGAAGGAGCCTGGCGATGACCGCCACCGCTGTCCACCACCCCACCGGCCGCTCGGCCGCCCGCACCGCGCGGCTGCTCGGGTACCACTCGGTCGTCCAGCTGCGCTCGTCCCTGCGCAGCGCGGAGTTCGCGGTCGGGGCCGTCGCCGTGCCGGTCATCCTCTACGCCATGTTCGGCCTGCCCGACGCCGGTAGCGTGCTGCCCGGAGGGACGCGGTCGGGCTGGCCATGCTCGTGTCGTTCGGCTGCTACGGCGTCGTCTCCCTCGCCATCTTCACCTTCGGGGAGGACGTGGCCAAGGAGCGCGGCCGCGGCTGGCCGCGCACCCTCGCCGCCACCCCCTTCCCCGTGTGGGTGCACCTCACCGGCAAGGCGGCGAGCGCCGTCGTCCACGCGGTGGCGATCGTCGTGGTGATGTCCGCCGTGGCCGCCACCCTCGGTGGCGTACGGCTGACGGCGGCGCAGTGGCTCACGCTCGGTGCCACCCTCACGAGCGGGGTGCTCCTCTTCAGCACGCTGGGCTTCGCCATTGCCTACCTCGCGCGGCCCCGCGCGGCGACCGTCATCGCCAACCTCGTCTTCCTGCCGTTGAGCTTCGCCTCCGGCTTCCTCTTCCCGCTCGGCGAGCTGCCCGACGTCGTCGGCCGGGTCGCGCAGTGGCTGCCGACCTACCACTTCGGCCAGCTCGCCTACCGCACGGTCATGCCGGCGGAGGACGTCGCGTTCTGGTCCGGCCGGGCCCTGGAGCCGGTGTGGGTGCACCTCGCGGCGGTGGTCGGGACGGCGCTGCTGCTCGGTGCCGTCACCGTGTGGGCCGCGCGCCGCGAGGCGGTGACGCGGAGGGGGTGAACGCTCAGACGCCCGCCGCCAGGGCGGTGGCGATGACGTCCTGGCGGTCGGCGAGGAGCGCCTCGGCGGCGGTCTGCCCGGTCGCGGCGAGGTAGGCGTCGACGAGGCGGTTGCCCGCCGCGTACCCGGCGCCGGTGGGCAGCCCCACCGGCTCCCCGCCGAAGCGGGCGGCGTGTGCGTCGCCGAGCACCCAGGCGGTGAAGTTCTCCATGCCCGTGACGTCGAGGCCGGTGAGGACCTTGGCGACGGCGGCGTCGTCGTCCAGCACGGCGCGGCCGACGAGCGCGTAGCCGAGGTCACCGTAGAGCTGGCGGGCGAAGGCGTCGGCCAGGCCCTCGGAGACGACGTGCTCGCCGACCGTCACCGTCGCCGGGTCCCACACCCGGTTGGCGTAGCGGAGGTTGTGGTGGAGCTCGTGGACGGCGATGGCCTCGACCTGGGCGAGGACCTCGTCGGACGGCCAGATGTTGACCCAGAGGTAGCCGGTGACGCTGCCGTTGGCGCTCATGCCGCGGCCGGCGCCCATGAAGAGCTCGTCGTCCGGGTTGCCGAGGACGAGGAGGACGACGATCTCGTCCGGCACGGTGATGCCGGGGGTGGCGGCGAGCTGGACGGCGAGCGCGTGGTCGAGGGCGCTGCCGGTGCGTGCCCACACGTCGGCGTCGGCCAGGCGGTCGAGGGCCGGGAGGTAACGCTCGTCGTCCCGGTCGAGGCGAAAGCCGTTGCCGAGGTGGTGCATCTCGACGACGTCGACCTCGCCCGGGAAGTACCGGTACATGCCGGCGGCCCGGTCGAGCAGCGGGCGCGCGAGGTCGGCACGGTCGGCGACCGGTGCGGTGAGGGCCCGCCTCATGGCGGCGTGGCTGTCGAGGACGGTGAAGGTCATGGTCGGTGACGCTAGGGCCTCACGTCGCGGGAGGGTCAACGGTTTTCGACAGGCTCTTCCGCCGCGGCCGCGCGACGAGGACCATGGGGCGATGAGCAGCGACGACGCGCCCGTCCCCGACCTGCCGTCGATCGGCCGGCCGGCCACCAACGCCCTGCGCGAGCACGGCGTGACCTCGCTCGACCAGGTGGCCGCCATGTCGGAGCGCGAGCTCCTCGCGCTTCACGGCGTGGGGCCCCGCGCGGTCCGGCTGCTGCGCGAGGCGCTGGCCGCGCAGGGGCGCGACCTGGCGCCGTAGCGGTCCGCGGGCCGCCCCGGGCCCGCCGGCGGTGAGGCTCGGGTGGCGAACCGTGGGTGCACGGACCGGGCATGCGCGAGGATGCCGGGTCACGAACCGCGGGTGCACGGACCGGGCGTGCGCGAGGATGACCGGGTCACTGACGACTCGACCGTGAGGAGCACGATGCCGAGCGCATCATTCGGCTGGACGGCCTACGGCACGCCCCTGCACGACGACGGCGGGGTGCCCGGCGGCCGTGACGGGCGGCTCGAGCTCGCCGACGTCGGCCGGCTCGCGCGGCGCGCGACCCGCGGCCTGGTCGGCGTCGCGCGCGCGGAGGAGCGCGAGACGCTCTCGAGCCTGCTGCACGCGCACCTCGCCGCCCCGGTGGAGGAGCTCGACGTCGTCGAGGAGGGCCGGCCCGCCTACGAGCACGTCAACGTGCAGGCCGGTCTGGACGCCTGGCTCGCCGCGGACCACCGCAGCCACCGCCTCGTCGGCATCGTCGGCTACCAGCACCGGCAGTTCGGCCTCGCGGAGCTGCTCGAGGGGATCGGCGGCGCGCACGACCCCTTCGGCCCGCGGCCGGGGAACGTCTCGCGAGTCAACCTGCCCAGCGGGCCGGGCGGGCAGGTCGCGTCCTGCGTGCGGTGCGGGCTGTACCTCGTGGACGACGACGGGAGCCCGCTGGCCGTGCTGCTGCGCGGGGCAGACCCGGAGTCGGGCCTCACCACGGTGACGGTCGAGATCACCGGTCCGGACGCCGCGACGGTGGCGGCTGCGGCCCGCGACATCCAGGACCTCGCGACGACGCACAACGTCTTCCGCGGTCAGGTGCTGTCCTTCGACCACGAGATCTTCGGGCACGGCGGCACCCTGCTCCAGTTCCACGAGCGCCCTGCCGTGGGGACGGAGGACGTCATCCTGCCGGCTGCGGCCGCCGAGGCCATCCGGCGGCAGGTCGTCGAGGTGGCTCGGCACAAGGAGCGGCTGCTGTCCGCCGGCCAGCACCTCAAGCGTGGGCTGCTCCTGTACGGGCCGCCCGGAGTGGGCAAGACGCACACCGTGCGACACCTCATCAGCAGCCTCACCGGCACGACGGTCATCCAGCTGACCGGTGGCGCCCTGTCCCTCATCAGCGAGGCGTGCTCGGTGGCGCGGGCGCTGCAGCCGGCGATGGTCGTCGTGGAGGACGTCGACCTCATCGCCGAGGACCGGGACCTGCACTCCGGTGCCCACCCCCTGCTTTTCCAGCTCCTCGGGGAGATGGACGGCCTGGCCGAGGACGCCGACGTCGTCTTCGTGCTCACCACCAACCGGGCGGACCTGCTGGAGCCGGCGCTCGCCGCTCGGCCGGGCCGCGTGGACCAGGCGGTGGAGCTCCCGCTTCCCGACGGCGAGGCCCGGCGACGGCTGTTCGAGCTCTACGCCGGGACGCTCGTCCTGGACCGGTCCAACCTCGACTCCGTGGTGGAGCGCACCGAGGGGGTCACGGCGTCCTTCGTCAAGGAGCTGCTCAGGCGGGCGGCACTGTTCGCGGCGGAGCGCAGTGCGGGTGACGGGGCCCTGGCCGTCTCGGCCGAGGACCTCGACGCCGCGCTCTCCGAGCTGCTCGACACCCGCAACGCGATGACGCGGGTGGTGCTCGGCGGCTCCGGGAACGCCACGCGGGAGGACTGACCGGCCGAGGGCACACCTGTCCCCTCGGCCCCCGGTTACGGGTCGGCGGTGATGAGCCAGCCGTGGCGGTCGCGGAACCACCACCGGCCCTCGGACCGGGTGATGGTGACCTCGTGGGCGTGGACCCAGTCGTGGTGGTGCCAGCACAGGAGTACTCCGTGCTCGACGTCGGTGCCTCCGAGGTGCTGGGCCCACCACAGCGAGTGGTGGACCTCCCCGAAGCCCGGGGGCTCGTCGCAGCCGGGGTACTGGCAGTGCTTGTCCCTCGCGATGATGGCCCGGACCTGGTTGGCGGGGTAGATCCGCTTCTCCCGGCCGGCGTCGAGGATGGTGGAGACGGCCCCGAAGACCACCCGGGAGATCTGGGACTCGCAGGCGAGCCGGGCCAGCACCGCGGGTGGGATCGGGGTGCCGTCCTCGAGGGTGGGCGGCTCGAGGCCACGGACCTGCTCGTAGTCGATCGCCGTGGAGATGACGTGGTCGTCACCGGACTCCCACCGCTCGAGCCAGCGGCGGGTCTCCTCCGAGGCGGTGAAGAGCGGGACCTCGCCCTCCGGTGCGGGTGCCTCGGGGTCGCGCGGGCCACCGGTCGCGGTGAGTGCGGCCTGGCTCGAGGGGCCGAAGGTGGCGCCCGGGGCGTAGGGACGCCCGTCGGGGCCGACCCGCGGGATGGCCGACCCCATGGCCGCGGCGAGGGCCCGCAGGGTCTCGAGCGTGGTGGTGACGGTGAGGTGGGGCCGGATCCGTGCCGCGGCCCCCTGGATCCCGGCGTCCAAGGACTGGCTGGCCAGGGAGACGAGCGCGGCGGCGCGGCGCTGCGCCGGGGTGCGCTCGTCGCCCTTGCCCTTGCGGCCCGCGTGGGCCTGCAGCGCGGTGCCGACGATCTGGCCGGCGACCTCGTCCAGCCAGCCGCGGAGGTGGAAGCCGTCGGTGGTGCGGGAGAGCGTGAGCTCCTCCTTGCTCCCGGCCTCGCGCCATGCCCGGTCCGCGCCCTCCGGGTCCACCCTGACGGTCCAGGCCCGGACGAGCTGCGTGAAGGTCCCTGCGTCCATCGCCGACGCCTGCTCGACGAGGAAGGCCTCCCCCAGGTCCGCGTCGGTGAGCTGGGTGCGCAGCTCCCGGGTGCGGACGGCCTCCCGGACGAGCACGGCGACGTGGTCGGGACCGATGCGCCCCGCGGCGAGTGCAGCCCGGGTGAGCGGCAGGTGGTCGCGCAACGCCCGTGACTCCCGGACCTCACGAGAGGCGCCTGCCGCGGTGGAGCCGGTGCGCTGCCGCAACCAGGCGCTGAAGGTGCGTGAGCCCTGCAGCGCCCAGAGGCCGTTGGCGTCGACGACGGTGAGCACCTGGGCGCGCAGGGCCGCGAGGTGCCGGGTGGTGCGCTCGATCTCGTCGAGCGCGTCGTGGGTGGCCTGACCGGGGAGGTCGTGCCAGGGGACGGTGGTGAGGTCGCTGAGGGTGTCGGTGATGCTCGCCAGGGCGGCAACCGGTGCCAGCAGCGTGGCGGTGGCCGTGGCGCCGCGATCGGCAGCGGCGGTGGCGGTGACGCCGCGATCGGCAGCGGCGGTGGCGGTGGCGGTGGACGTCGCCGTGGCCGTGGCCGTGGCCGTGGCCGTGGCGGAGGGCGCCATGCGGCGCTCCTCCCCATCCGTTCCGGTCTCCCAGCCCAGCGGCGCATCAGCTGGCGTCCTCGCGACCATCGCGCTCACCTCCCCGCTGGGAACCTCTTCCCGCCACGGTAGAACCGACCACTGACATCGCCCCGAGCCGGGCCCGGGAACAGGAGCGGCCACCGGCGCCCACCGCGACGGCACCGTCCGCGAGCGCCCCGCGTGCTGTCATCGAACCCACCTCCAGCGGTGTCGTCCTCTTCCCCCCGGTAGATCCGACCACTGACATCGGTCCGGCCCCGTACGTGTTGACAGCCACACCCGCCCGGTGCCAAGATCTCGGCCACCCCCGGAAACGATTCCAACCCGCTCACACACCGCGCTGGAAACGTTTCCGCCACGGGGCACAGAACCACCACTCAACGACGAAGGAGGGCGACAGTGACGTCACCACGCGCGACGCTGATCCAGGTCGCCCGCCACGCCGGGGTCTCCCTCGCCTCCACCTCCCGCGCCCTCCACGGCACCGGCGCCAGCCCCGCGATGGTCGAGCGCGTGCGCGCCGCCGCCGAGGAGCTCGGCTACCGCCCCCACGAGACGGGCCGGTCCCTGCGGATGAAGCGCACCTCCCAGGTCGCCTTCGCCGTCGCCGACATCGGCAACCCCGTCTACATCGAGATGCTCGCCGCGATCCACGCGGTCCTCGCTCCCCACGGCTACCGGGTCGTCGTCATGTCCACCGGGGACACGGTCGCCTCGACCATCGACCTCGTCCACAGCCTCGAGGGCGGCTTCGTCGACGGCATGATCATCAGCCCGCTGCGCGTGGACGACGCCTTCGTCACCGCCGTCGAGGAGGCTGCCGTCCCGGTCGTCGTCATCGGCCGCTCCCTGGCCGCCCACGGCATCGACTCCGTCTCCACCGACTCCGCCGGCGGCATCGCGCAGGCGGTCGACCACCTCGTCGCCGTCGGCCGCCGCCGGATCGGCTTCCTCAACGGTCCCCTCGACACCACCCCGGGTGAGGCCCGGCAGCGCGGCTTCGCGGCCGCCACCCGCGCCGCGGCCTTCGCGGACGGCGGCACCGAGGTGGCCGACGACTTCACCGTCACCGCCGGCCTCGCCGCCGCCCACCGCCTCCTCGACCGCGCCGACGACGCCGGGACTCCCCTCGACGCCGTCGTCGCCGCCAACGACCTCCTCGCCATCGGTGCCATCCGCGCCGCCGGCGAGCGTGGACTCACCGTGCCCGGCGACCTCGCCGTCACCGGCATGGACGACACCGACATCGGCCGCGTCTTCCAGCCCAGCCTCACGAGCGTCTCGCTCGGCTCGGGTCGCCGTGGCCACCTCGCCGCCGAGCTCGTGCTCGGCCTCGTCGACGACGGCGAGGAGCGGGGCCGGTACCTCACCGTCGGCCCCGAGCTCATCGTGCGGGAGTCGTCCGTGTCCGCCCCCACCCCATCCCCCGCACCACGCAAGGAGGACGCATGACGGCACCGATGCTCGCCGCAGGAGCGCGGCCGGACGCCCCCGCGCCGCGGCCCAGCCGCGGCTCACCCCGCCGCCGCAGCGGGCTCGAGCGGGCCCGGCGCCGCGAGGCCGCCGCGCTCGTCATCCCCTCGCTGATCCCGATCCTCGTGCTCAGCGTCGCGCCGCTCATCATCGGCGTCGCGCTCGCCTTCACCGACGCGCGCCTCGTGCGCAACCCGGAGTACACCTTCGTCGGCACCGAGAACTTCGCCCGGCTGCTCGACAACTCCTTCTTCTGGGACTCCTTCCGCATCGGCATGGTGTGGGCCGTCTCGGTCACCCTCCTCCAGCTCCTCGCCGCGCTCGGCCTGGCGCTGCTCCTCAACTCGGGGCTGCGGATGCAGGGCCTCACCCGCGTCCTCGCCCTCATCCCCTGGGCGATGCCGCCCGTCGTCGTGGCGATCATGTGGCAGATGATCTACTCGCCCAACGCGGGGCCGCTCAACGCGGTCCTCGGCGGCATGGGCCTGCCGGACGACATCAACTGGCTGGCGGACTTCTCCACCGCGCTGCCCGCCGTCATCGTCGTCGGCGTGTGGGTCGGCATGCCGCAGACCACCGTCACCCTCCTCGCCGGGCTCCAGCAGATCCCCGAGGAGCTCCACGAGGCCGCCTCGATGGACGGGGCGTCCGCGTGGCGCCGCTTCACCGCCGTCACCTGGCCCTCGCTGCGCCCGATCGTCACCTCGATCACGTCGCTGAACTTCATCTGGAACTTCAACTCGTTCTCGCTGGTCTACGTCCTCACCGAGGGCGGCCCTGGCGGCCGGACGATGCTGCCGATGCTCTTCACCTATCTCGAGGCGTTCAAGAACCGCAACATCGGATACGCCGCCGCGATGGGCGTCGTCCTCGTCGTCGTCGTCGTCATCCTCCTCGCCGTCTACCTGTGGTCCCAGTTCCGCGAGGACAGCACCGAGAGGAAGGGCTGAGCCGATGCGCACCCTGATCCGCCCCGCCCAGTACGCGGCGCTCGTCGCCTACATCGTCTTCCTGGGCTTCCCGCTCCTGTGGCTCATCTCGGCCTCGTTCAAGTCCTCGGGCGAGCTCAACTCGCTCTCGATCAGCCTGCTGCCGAACGAGTGGCACTGGGAGAACTACTCCGAGGCCCTCGCCCGGCAGGGACTGGTGCGGTCCGCCGCGAACAGCGCCGCCGTCGCCCTCGTCTCCACGCTGCTCGTCGTCGTCATCGCGATGCCGACGGCGTACGTCCTGGCCCGCCTCAAGGGCAAGGTCCGCATGGCCGGGATCGGCTGGATCCTCGTGAGCCAGGTCTTCCCCGTCATCCTCATCATCCTGCCGCTCTTCCTCATCCTGCGGACGCTCGGCCTCACCGACAGCCTCGTCGGGCTCACGCTGGTCCACACGACCTACACGCTGCCCTTCGCGCTGTGGATGCTCCAGGGCTACGTCGCGGGCATCCCGGTGGACCTCGAGGAGGCCGGCTCGATGGACGGCGCCGCCCGCCTGCGGGTGCTGCGCTCGATCGTCTTCCCGCTGCTCGTCCCGGGAGTCGTCGCGACCGCGATGTTCTCCTTCGTCTCCTCGTGGAACGAGTTCTTCTTCGCCCTCGTCCTCCTGCAGTCGCCGGAGAACTACACCCTGCCCATCACGCTGAAGATGTTCATCGGCGGCGAGGGCAAGGTGGCGCTCGGCCCGCTGGCGGCCGGCTCCGTGCTGGCCGCGATCCCCAGCATCGTCTTCTTCTCGATCATGCAGCGAAAGCTCGTCGGCGGCCTCATGTCCGGCGCCGTCAAGGGCTGACACCCAGACCCCCACCCCCATCCCCCTCGAAAGGTCGACCAATGAAGATCCGTGGAGCCTCCACAGCCGCATGCCTCACGATCGCCGCGCTCACCCTCGCCGCCTGTGGTGGCGGGGACGACGACGGCGCCAGCGCTGACGGTCCCGTCACCCTCACCTTCCAGTCCCTCTCCGACCAGCCCGCCGCCATCGAGGCGACGGAGTCGATCGTCGCGGAGTGGAACGAGGCCAACGCCGACGTCCAGGTCGAGATCGTCCCCGCGGGGTGGGACGGCATCTACGACAAGCTCATCACCCAGTTCAACGGCGGCGCCGCCCCCGACGTCATCCACTACGAGGCCGCGAGCATCGTCCCATTCGCCCGCGACGGCTACCTCGCCGACCTCTCGGAGTACATGTCCGACGAGCGCCGCGCCGACATCCCCGAGGGCATCCTCGACTCGGTGACCGTCGACGACCAGGTCATCGCCTACCCCACCGAGCTGCAGTCCTACATGGTCTTCGCCAACACGGCCCTCCTCGAGGAGGCGGGCGTCGAGGTCCCCAGCGGGGACACGATGACGTGGGAGCAGCTGCGCGAGATCGCGCAGGCGACGACGGCGGGCGACACTTACGGCCTCGGCTGGGGCCTGGCGAGCCCGACGGCGGCGTTCATGTCCTTCGCCCCCGGCTTCGGCGGCACCTTCTTCGAGGGCACCGGCACCGACGCGAGCCTCACGATCGGTGAGGGCGAGCTGGCCGTGCCCGAGCTCGTCCACACGATGGCCTTCGAGGACGAGACGGTCCTGCCGGTCACCCTCACCCAGTCCGGCTCCGAGGTCCTCGCCTCCTTCTACGCCGGCCAGATCGCCATGACGGTCCAGGGCTCCTTCCAGGCCGCCAACATCGCCACCGACGCCCCCGAGGGCTTCGAGTGGACCGTGCTGCCCCCGCTCGAGGGCCCGCAGGGCGCCGGCCAGGCCGCCAACCCGCAGACCCTCTCGGTGAACATCGACTCCGAGCACGTCGAGGAGTCGGCCGAGTTCATCGAGTTCTTCACCGAGACCGAGAACCTCGCCTCCCTCAACGAGGCCGACGCCCTCATCCCGGCGACGACCTCCGCCCAGGAGTACATGGCCGAGAACCTCGGTGACGAGAACGGCTGGGCGACCATCCTCTCCTCCGGCCAGCACCTCGTCTCCGCGCCGTACCTCTTCGTCGACGCGTACGCGCAGTGGAAGGACACCGTGGCCACGCCCGCCTTCCAGCGCTACCTCGCGCAGGAGATCGACACCGCCGGCCTCGGCACGCAGCTCGAGGACGGCTGGACCGAGATCACCGGCTGACCCCGTCGCGGGGGGGGGGGGGGCCCCCCCGCCGCCCCCCCCCCCCCCCCCCCCCCCCCCCGCCCCCCCCCCGCCCCCCCGCCCCCCCCCCCCGCC
>NZ_JACSPO010000006.1:193660-201617 GCF_014837105.1 Oceanitalea stevensii
GGGCGGGCCCGACCACCGGGCCCGCCCCGCGCCACCCCGGCCGCCTCGCGGCCACCGGCCGCCCCGCGGCCACCGCACGTACCGCAACACGAAGGCAGGGAGTAGATCTGTGAGCTGGCTGGACGATCGATGCGTGGCGGTGATCACCGGCGCCGCCGTCGGGGACGCCCTGGGCGGAGCCACCGAGGGATGGACACCGGAGCAGATCGAGGAGCGCCACGGCGGCCGGGTGCGCGGCATCGTCGGCCCCTGGTACGAGAACTGGCGCACCGCGCGGCCCATCGCGCCGTACCACAAGGGTGACGGGCACATCACCGACGACACCCTGATGACGCAGGCGCTCGTCGAGGTCTACGCCAAGCGGCGCGACCACCTCGACGCCTACGCGGTGGCCGAGGACCTCGTCCCGCTCATGATCGGCGAGCCCCGCTGGATCCCCGAGCTGGAGAGCGAGGCGCTCATCCTCCAGCGCGTCTTCCTCGCCGAGAAGTGGATCGTCGCGCGCCTCCACTACGGGCACGTCGACCCGCGCGAGGCCGGCGTCGGCAACGTCGTCAACTGCGGCGCGGCCATGTACATGGCGCCCGTGGGCCTGGCCAACGCCGGCGACCCGCGCGCCGCCTACGCCGAGGCGATCGACGTCGCCGGAGCCCACCAGTCCAGCTACGGGCGCGAGGCGGCCGGCGTCTTCGCCGCCATGGTCGCCGCCGCCGTCGCCCCCGGCGCGAGCGTCGACGACGTCACCCGCGCCGCCCTCGACGTCGCCCACGACGGGACTGCCGCCGCCCTGCGCGCCGTGGTCGACGCCGTCGCCGGCAATGACGTCCCCACCGACGACGACGGCGAGCGCGAGCTGGCCCGCGTGATCCGGGAGGCCGTGGCCCCGTTCGACTCCGTGGGCCCGGAGTACCGGCAGATGTCGATGGACGCCCGCCGCCCCTCGCGCACGAAGTCCATCGAGGAGCTGCCCGCCGCGCTCGGCTTCGTCCTCGGGCACCGCGGCGACTTCCGCGGCGCCGTCCTCGGGGCCGTCAACTACGGCCGCGACGCCGACTCGATCGCCGTCATGGCCGGCGCCGTCTGCGCGGGCCTGGGTGGGACCGAGGTGGTCCCCACCGAGTGGCTCGACGAGATCGAGACCGCCAGCCGCACCGACGTGCGCGCCACCGGCCGGCTCATGGGCTCCGTGGCCGCCGACATCCTCCGCGCCGACCGGGAGCGCGCCCGCGCCCGCGCCGCGGCCCTCGAGCAGCTGGAGGGGGCGCCGGTATGAGGCTGACCTGGGCCCAGCCTGAGGACCTCCTCGCGCACGAGCTCGTCCAGTCCGCCGCCGAGGGGCGGGACGTCACCGCCGTCCGCGAGCGCTGGGTGGCCGCCGGCGGCGACCCCGTCCCGGCCGTGAGCGGCGCCGGCCGGGTGCCCGCTCCCCCGGCCCTGCGTGCCCTGGCCCGCGAGCTGCTCGACGAGCTCGCCGCCACCCCGGCCCCGCCGTCGCCGGCCGAGCCGGACGGGTGGGAGGCGATCGCCGCCCTGCTGCCGCCGGCCCCGCAGCTCGTCGGCCGCCCCGACGACGCCGCCTACCGCGAGCGCCTCGTCGGCGCGTGGACCGGCCGCGCCGCCGGGTGCCTGCTCGGCAAGCCGGTGGAGAAGATCCCGCGGCAGGGCATCGAGGAGATCCTCCGGGCCACCGGGCGCTGGCCGCTGGACCGCTGGTTCACCGCCGTCGGCCTGCCCGACGACGTCGCGGCCCGCTGGCCCTGGAACCGCCGTTCGGCGCCGACCTCGCTGGAGGAGAACATCTCCGGCATGCCCGAGGACGACGACCTCAACTACCCGATCCTCGCCCTCGCCCTCCTCGAGAAGCACGGCCACGGCTTCACCACCGAGGACGTCGCCCAGCTGTGGCTCGACAACCTCCCCGCGGGGCGGGTCTTCACCGCCGAGCGCGCCGCCTACCGCAACATCCTCGACGCGCGGCCGGTGCCGGAGACGGCCACCCACCACAACCCCTTCCGGGAGTGGATCGGGGCGCTCATCCGCACCGACCTCCTCGGCTGGGTGCTGCCCGGTGACGTCCGCGCCGCTGCCCGCCTCGCGTGGGCCGACGCGCGCCTGAGCCACACCCGCAACGGCGTCTACGGCGCGATGTGGGCCGCCGCCCTCGGCGCGGCGACGATGGTGTGCGACAGCGTCGAGGACGTCCTCGACGCCGCCGACGCCGCCGTCCCGCCCGCCAGCCGGCTCGCCGCCGCCATCCGCCTCGGCCGCGAGGCCGGGGCCGCCTGCGACGGCAACGAGCCCGCCGTCCGCGAGGGCCTGGACCGGCTCCACGCCGCGTACGGGGACCTGCACTGGGTCCACACGCTCAACAACGCGGCGACGATCGCCTTCGCGCTCACCGCCGGGCGCGGGGACTTCGGCGCCAGCGTGTCGATCGCCGTCATGGCCGGCTGGGACACCGACTCCGCGGCCGCCACGGTGGGCGCGGTGGTCGGTGGCCTCCTCGGCGCCGACGGGATCGGCGAGCAGTGGACCGCACCGCTCGAGGGGCGCATCGCCACCTCGCTGCCCGGCGGGGAGCAGCGCATCAGCGACCTCGCCGAGCGCACCCTCGCCCTGGCCGTCCCGCTCGCCGCGGCGGTGACCCCGTGAGCGCGGGGCGCGTCGTCGTCGTCGGCTCGGCGAACGTCGACCTCGTCGTCCCGGTGCCGCGCCACCCCGCCGGCGGGGAGACCGTCCTCGGCGGGACCCTCGAGCGCCACCCCGGCGGCAAGGGCGCGAACCAGGCCGTCGCCGCCGCCCGCGCGGGCGGTGCGGACACGACCTTCGTCGGCGCCCTGGGTGACGACGAGTCCGGCGAGCTGCTCCACGCGTCCCTCGCGGGCGCCGGCGTGCGCACCGACCTCGTCGCGCGCGTCGCCGAGCCCACCGGCACCGCGCTCATCTCCGTGGACCCGGGCGGCGAGAACACGATCATCGTCGCGCCCGGCGCCAACTCCCTCGTGACGGTGGGGCCGGACCAGGCCGCGCGGCTCGCGGAGGCGGACGTCGTCCTCGCCCAGCTCGAGATCCCCCTCGAGGCGATCCTCGCGGCCGCCGCGGCCCGCCGGGAGGGTGCGCTCCTCGTCCTCAACGCCGCCCCCTCCCGGGAGCTGCCGGAGGAGGTGTGGTCCGCCGTCGACGTCCTCGTCGTCAACGAGCACGAGGCGGCCGACCTCGCCGGCCGCGGCGACGGCACCGAGCCGGCGGACCTGGCGCGCGCGCTGCTCGCCCGGGTGCCCGCCGTCGTCGTCACCCTCGGGGGCGCCGGGAGCCTCGTCGCCGAGCGCGACGGTGAGCCCGTCCACGTCCCCGCGTTCCCGGTGGAGCCCGTCGACACGACGGGGGCCGGGGACACCTTCTGCGGCGTCCTCGCCGCGGCCCTCGCCGGTGGTGCCCCCCTCGCCGACGCTGCCCGCCTCGCGGCCGCGGCCGGCGCCCTGTCCACCACCGCCCCCGGCGCGCAGGAAGCCGTCCCCACCGCGGCCGCCGTCGCGGACCTCGCGCGCCAGCGCTGAGCAAGAAAGGCGTCATGTACACGTTCGACCCCCTCGTCCCGCGGCCCATCGACCTCCCCACGGAGGTGCCCCTCGACGGCCTCACCACCGAGCAGTCCACGGCGCTGGACGAGGCGAAGATCTTCGTCGGGCCGCCCGACCCGGCCGACCGGCCGGCGTGGCGCGAGACCCTGCACCGCTGGCGCGAGGACGCCCGCGGGCGGCACGGCTACCGCGGCGCCGCCTACGAGCGCCCCGGTGCGGCGTGGGCGGCGCGCTGCCACACCGTCGCCCAGGTGTGGCTGTGGGACGAGCTGCTCTACTCCTTCGAGGAGCACCGCTTCACGCCCGAGCGCCTCCTCGCCGACGCCCGCGAGCGCTTCGGCGGGCTCGACGCCGTCGTCCTGTGGCACGCCTACCCGGTCATCGGGATCGACGACCGCAACCAGTGGGACTACTACCGCGACGTGCCCGGCATCGTCGAGCTCGTCCGCGAGCTGCACGACGCCGGCCTCCACGTCTTCGTCGACTACAACCCGTGGGACACCGGCACCCGCCGCGGCGCCGACGACGTCACCGAGCTCGCCGACGTCGTCTCCTGGCTCGGCGCCGACGGCGTCTTCCTCGACACGCTGAAGAAGGCCGAGCCCGAGCTCGTCGCCCGCCTCGAGGAGGCCCGCCCGGGCATCGTCCTCGAGGGTGAGTCGAAGCTCGCCGTCGAGCGCATCGAGGACCACTCCTCCTCGTGGGCGCAGTTCTTCGCCGACTCCCCCGTGCCGGGCGTGCTGCGCGCGCACTGGTACGAGTGCCGCCACATGCAGCACCACGTCCGCCGCTGGCACCGCGACCACTCCGAGGAGCTGCAGTCCGCGTGGCTCAACGGCGTGGGCGTCATGGTGTGGGAGGTCGTCTTCGGCGTGTGGGTCGGCTGGACGCCGCGCGACGCCGCGACCGTGGCCCGGATGGTCGCCGTCCAGCGCGCCGCCGGTGACCTCCTGCTGGACGGGGACTGGACGCCGCTCACCGAGCTGACGCCGCAGGCCGACGCCGCGGGCGTCTACGCCTCCCGCTGGGAGCTCGAGGGCCTCACGCTGTGGACCCTCGTCAA
This sequence comes from Oceanitalea stevensii, assembly GCF_014837105.1. GTDB lineage: Bacteria > Actinomycetota > Actinomycetes > Actinomycetales > Actinomycetaceae > Oceanitalea > Oceanitalea stevensii. The sequence continues at coordinate 198,305 of NZ_JACSPO010000006.1, forward strand.
CCGCGGCGCGGAGGACTGGAGCGGCCGCGTCCTGCCCGACGGCGCCGTCACCGGCGGCCGCGTCCTAGCCCTCACCGGCCACGACGGCGCGGGCGAGGTCGACGTGCCGGGCCGCGGGATCGCCGCGCTGCTCCACGTCGCCGACGGCGTCGCCGAGCCCGAGTGGCTCGCGCCGCTCCAGGAGGAGCTCGCCCGCCGCCCCCACGTGCGCGACGCCCGCTTCCAGCACCGCGCCGCCCGCCGCGTCACCGCCACCCCCCTCCCCACCGACAGCCGGAACTCTCCCGCCGACAGCCGGAACTCTCCGGCCGCGAGCGCACCGACCGACGCCGCCCGGCCCCCCGCCGTCGTCGTCCCCGCGGGCGAGCACGTCCTCACCGTCCGCCACCGCGCGCGGGAGACGGGCATGTACCAGGGCGCGCCCTACGTCGATGAGTGGAAGCCGCTCCCCCCGCGGCTGCACGACGCGCGCACCCTCCAGCGCGAGCTCACCCTCGACGCACCGGTCGCCGTCGCCGTCCACGAGGTGACGAACGAGGAGTTCGCCGCCTTCCTCGACGCGACCGGCTACCGGCCCGCCGTCGAGCACCGCTTCCTCGCCCACTGGCTCGAGGGCCGCCCGGCACCGGGCACCGAGGACGAGCCGGTGACCTTCGTCGACCTCGACGACGCCCGCGCCTACTGCGCGTGGCGCGGCGGGCGCCTGCCCACCGAGGACGAGTGGCAGCTGGCCGGCGAGACCGGCGAGCTGCACCGCGGCACCCCCGCCGTGTGGAGCTGGACCGAGAGCGAGCACAGCGACGGGCGCACCCGCTTCGTCATGCTCAAGGGCGGCAGCGACTACCGGGCCGAGGGCTCGGACTGGTACGTCGAGGGCGGCGTCCACGCCCCCGACCACTCCCTCAAGTACCTCCTGCCGGGCCTCGGCCTGGCCCGCTCGGCGACGATCGGCTTCCGCTGCGCCTGGGACGGGGAGGTGGCCCGGTGACCGTCTCCCGTGACGCCGCGGCCGGGGCCCTCGCCGGCCTGCGCGTCGTCGACGCCTCCACTCTTTTCGCCGGCCCGATGGCCGCGATGCACCTGGGTGACATGGGCGCCGACGTCGTCAAGGTCGAGCACCCCGACAGGCCCGACCCCTCCCGCAACCACGGCGCCGCCAAGGACGGGGTCAACCTGTGGTGGAAGACGCTGGGCCGCAACAAGCGCACCGTCACCGCCAACCTCGGCAGCCCCGGCGGGCGGGAGGTCTTCCTCGCCCTGGCCCAGCAGGCCGACGTCGTCATCGAGAACTTCCGCCCCGGCACCCTGGAGCGGTGGGGCCTGGGCTACGAGGAGCTGGCCGCGCGCAACCCGCGGCTCGTCCTCGCCCGGGTGAGCGGCTTCGGGCAGGTCGGCCCCTACCGGACCCGTCCCGGCTTCGGGACGCTCGCCGAGGCGATGAGCGGCTTCGCCGCGATGACCGGGGAGCCGGACGGCCCGCCCACGCTGCCGCCCTTCGGCCTGGCCGACGGCGTCGCGTCCCTCGCCACGGCCTTCGCCGTCATGGTGGCGCTGCAGTCGCGGGAGCGGACCGGGCAGGGGCAGGTGGTCGACATGGCGATCATCGAGCCGATCCTCGCGATGCTCGGCCCGCAGATCACCCGGTGGGACCAGCTGCGCACCGTGCAGCCGCGCACCGGCAACCGCTCGGCGAACAACGCGCCGCGCAACACCTACCGCACGCGCGACGGGCAGTGGGTGGCGGTCTCGACGTCGGCGCAGTCGATCGCCGAGCGCGTCATGCGGCTCGTCGGGCGGCCCGAGCTCATCGAGGAGCCGTGGTTCGCCCGCGGCGCGGACCGTGCGGCGCACGCCGACGTCCTCGACGACGCCGTCGGCAGCTGGATCGCCGAGCGCACCCGGGACGAGGTCGTGGCCGCCTTCGAGGAGGCCCAGGCCGCCGTCGCCCCGATCTACGACGCGCAGGACATCGTCGCCGACCCCCAGTTCCAGGCGCTCGGCACCCTCCACGAGATCGAGGACCCCGAGCTGGGCCCGATGCTCATGCAGGGGCCGCTGTTCCGGCTCTCCGGCGCCGACGGCGTCATCCAGTTCACCGGCCGGGAGCACGGCGCTGACACGGAGGCCGTGCTCGAGGAGCTCGGCTTCTCCGCCGAGCGGGTGGCGCAGCTGCGCGAGGAGGGGGCGGTATGAGCCTCCCGCCGCCGCTCACGCTGCTCTACGTGCCGGGCGACCGGCCCGACCGGGTGGCCAAGGCGCTGGCCTCCACGGCCGACGCCGTCATCGTCGACCTCGAGGACGCCGTCGCGCCCGGCGTGAAGAACACGGCGCGGGCGAACGTGGCTTCACTGCTCGCGTCGGTCCCGCCGGAGCGGGCCGTGCAGGTGCGGGTCAACGCCGCGGGGACCCCGTGGCACGACGACGACGTCGCCACCGTGGCCGCGCTGCCGGCTCACGTCGGGCTGCGGCTGCCCAAGGCGGAGGACCCCGCCGCGGTGGCCGCGCTGGTCTCCCTGGTTGGGGCACGGGAGGTGCACCTGCTCGTGGAGTCGGCGATCGGGGTGGAGCGCGCCTTCGCCCTCGCCTCCGTGGCGGGGGTGGCCTCGCTCGGGCTCGGGGAGGCGGACCTGCGCTCGGAGCTGCGCGTGGACGACGACGCCGGGCTCACCTGGATCCGCAGCCGCGTCGTCGTGGCCGCGCGGGCGGCCGGGCTGCCCTCCCCCGTCATGTCGGTCTACCCCCACGTGCGCGACCTCGACGGGCTGGCGGAGTCGTGCCGGGCGGGGCGGCGGCTGGGCTTCAGCGGCCGCACCGCCATCCACCCCGGGCAGCTCGACACGATCCGCGCGGCCTTCCTGCCGAGCGAGGAGGAGGTCGAGCGGGCCCGGGAGGTCGTCGCGCGCGTCGAGGGCGCCGTCGCCGCCGGCACCGGGGCCCTCGTCCTCGCCGACGGCAGCTTCCTCGACGTCGCCATGGTCGACCGCGCCCGCGCCACCCTCGCCCTCGCCACCCACCACGGCGGCCGCTGACCCACCCGGCCGACCCGCCCACCCGACGTCCGGCGCCCACCCCCGGCAACCGACCCCGTCCCGACACCGCCGTCCCCCGCACACCACCCCCTCCCGCCGACAGCCGGATTCCGCCCCACCGCCGCCCCGCGCACCACCCCCTCCCGCCGACAGCCGGACTCCGCCCCACCGCCGCCTCGCGCACCACCCCTCCCGCCGCCAGCCGGATTCCGCCCGACCGCCTGCCCTCGCCGCGCAGCTGCCCCTCGACGGTGGACGCCTGGCGGAGGACCATCGGAGGATGG
>NZ_JACSPO010000007.1:0-83345 GCF_014837105.1 Oceanitalea stevensii
TCATGGGCCACACCGCCCTCACCCTCGGCTTCATCGGACCCCAGGCCCACCTCCACTGCCCCTGCGGCTGCCAAGACCGCACCGACGGCACAGCCACAGCACCGACCGACGAGCCCCGGCCGGACGCCGCGTCCGTCACCGAGCCACCGGCCCTCACCGGCGCACCGCTGACCACTGCCGGCGCGAGCCTCGGGGATGCCCGGTCACCCGAACCCATAGCCGTACCACCGCCAGACGCATACCCACCAGACAGCACGGCAGCATCGCCGCCAGACGCCGACCCACCAGGAAACTCGGCAACATCGCCGCCGGACGCGGATCCACCGGACACCTTGCATGCACTACCACCCGACCCTGCTGCCCCACACAGCGAGAGCGGATCGCCGCCGCCCGCTACTGCACCACCCGGCACGGGCGAGCCGACCTCGCCATCCACCCCGACTCCGCTACGCGTAGCCGACGGGCCACCCCTGCCCGGTCACCGACTCCCCGGGTGCACCCTGCCCACCATCCGGGTCGGCATGATCGGCGGCGGACGAGCCGACATCAACGTCCTCGTCCCGATCAACGTCCTGCAGCCCGAACCCCGCAACCCGGGCGCCACCGCCCTGGACCGCGACCCCGAGCCCGTCGCCGAGCTCGACGGCTACGGACCCATCCCACCCATCATCGCCCGCGCCCTCGCCACCGGCGGCACCTGGCGCCGCCTGCTCACCGACCCCGTCACCGGGCAGGTCCTGGACGTGGGCCGCACCCGGTACCAGCCATCGGCCGCGATCGCCGACCACGTCCGACACCGCGACCGCACCTGCATCGTCCCCGGCTGCACCCACCCCGCCCGCTCCGCCGACCTGGACCACATCCACGAATGGAAGGACGGCGGCGTCACCTCCGCCGACAACCTCGGACCCCAGTGCACAGGCGACCACCGCGCCAAGACCATCGGCGCCTACACCGTCGCCTACACCACCGACCGCACCTACGCCTGGACCACCCCCACCGGACACGGCTACCTCCGCCGCCCCGACGGCACCACCATCACCCTCCCCCGCCACACCGCCCACGCCCTCCGCACGCTCGTCAAAGAGACCACCCGCAGCGGACGACCCGTCGACCCGGCACTCGTCGACGCCGCCCTCGCCGCCGCCTCGGTCGGGGACGACCCTCTCAGCCACTGGGTGGCACCCCACGCGGCTCCTTCGGCGGGACGGGCTCGGGAGGGCCGGGAGCGGACGTGGGCCTCGGAGGATGACCCGGAGCAGGCCTGGGCCCCGGAGGAGCCGCCGTTCTAGGAGCGGCCACCGTCGCCGATGAGTTCCGTGGCGATGACTGGTCGGTAGGAGGCAGTGGGCCGCACTGGCCACCACCACCGACCCGAGGAGCACACGAGATGACCACGACGACCGCCGAGACCCGCACGTTGGACGTGCCCGGCGCGACACTCACCTACGACGTCCGCGGTCCCCTCCCGACCGCCGACGGCGCTCCCCCGCTCGTCCTCATCGGTCAGCCGATGGACGCGGTCGGCTTCACCACGCTCGCCTCGTTCTTCACCGACCGGACCGTCGTCACGTACGACCCGCGCGGCCTGGGGCGCAGCACGCGCAGCGACGGCAGCCTGGTGCAGACGCCCGAGCAGCAGGCCGACGACGTCCACCGGCTCGTCGCAGAGCTGGGCGCCGGGCCGGTCGATCTTCTCGGCAGCAGCGGCGGTGCCGTGACCGCGCTGTGCCTTGCGGCGACCTTCCCCGACGACGTGCGCACCGTCGTCGCGCACGAGCCGCCGGCCCTGCCCCTTCTCCCGGACGCAGACCGCGCCTTCGGGGCCTGGGGACGGGTGCAGGCCACCTACAACGAGCGCGGCTGGGGCTGGGGGATGGCCGCCTTCATCGCCATGACCTCCTTGCAGGGCGAGTTCCCGGAGGGCTTCGGCACCGAGACCCCCGACCCCGCGATGTTCGGCATGCCGACCGAGGACGACGGCTCGAGGGACGACCCGCTGCTGTCCGACGTCGCGTCAGCCATCGTCCGCTACCAGCCCGACATCGCCGCGCTCACGGCTTCCTCGGCACGGGTCGTGCCGGCGGCCGGGATCGAGAGCAAGGGGACGATGACGTGGCGCACGAGCGAGTCGCTCGCCGCCCAGCTCGGCGTCGAGCTCGCGGTCTTCCCGAGCAACCACGGCGGCTTCATGGGCGGGGAGTACGGCCAGACGGGCGAGCCGGAGGCCTTCGCCGCCAAGCTGCGCGAGGTGCTCGCCGGCTGAGCACCCCGGTGGCCCTCGGGGGCCGAGCCCGGGACGTCGCGCGGCGGTCGCTCAGAGCGTGCGGTGCATGATGTGCAGCCCGACGAGCCCGTGCCGCGGGTGCTCGAAGGCCGCCGGCACCGTGGCGAGGACCGTGAACCCGAGCGACGTCCACAGCCGCACAGCCCGCTCGTTCGTCTCGACGACGGCGTTGAACTGCATGGCGCGGTAACCGTCGGCGCGGGCGGCGTCGAGGACGGCGTGGGCGAGGGCGCGGCCGACGCCCTGCCCGCCGGCCTCGGGGGCGACGACAAAGCTCGCGTTGGCGACGTGCGCACCGGCACCCGGGTGGTTCGGCAGGTACCTCGCGGTGCCCAGCACGGCTCCCCCGCGGTCGACGGCGACGAGCACCCGCGCCCCGGTGGTCCACATCGCGCGGGCGTCACTCTCGGTGATGTCGGCCGGGTAGGTGTACGACTCGCCTGCGCGCAGCACGGGCTCGAGGGCGCGCCAGATACCCGCCCAGTCCTCGCTGGTCGCCGCGCGCACGCGGATCGCGTCATCCATGAGGCCGAGGGTAGGTCTCCGGCGCGGACGCACGGGCACTCGCGGTGAGCTCCCCGCTTCACCTCAGCTCGGCCCGGGCAGAAGGGCGAGGTCGGAGGACGACCGGTGAGGTCACCGTGCGAGCCGGGACGCGACCCGGACAGGGACCGACCGCTCCGCGGACCGCCGGTGTCCGGACATGCCGAAGGCCGCCGCCGAGGGGGCGGGCGTCGGCCCCAGGGATGGTGGGGATGGCGGGAATCGAACCCGCGTCCGACGGCGCAGAACCAGAGCTTCTCCGGGTGCAGTCTGCTGCGATTTTCTCGGCCCCAGCTGTCACGCAGACAAGCAGCTGACGGGCCCAGTCACCTGGAAGTCCCCGTAGCCCCGGTGACGAGGGCTACGAGCAGTGGCTCTCTAGCTGACGCCAGGAACCGGGTCGAGAGCTAACCCGGGCTGACGGACTTACGCGGCTCGCTCAGGCGGCGAGGGCGAAGTCGGTGCGCTTGGAATCGGCACCTATTGGTTTGCAGAGGGCGTTATCGAGATAACTCTGCATCCTCGACCCGCTTCCTCTGGCACGACGTCCGTCGTCGAAACCGATCATCCCCTGTGGAGTTGTCAATCACCGGCCGGAGCCGGCAGTCCCATCATACGTCCCAACCGGACCTGCGTCAGATCTATTCCGGCCGGCGACCACGGGCCGCGCCGCGGCTACTTCTTGCGCGAGGTGAGCGCGTCGATGACGAGCCCGAGCCCGATGCCGAGCAGCCACACGTCCTTGGCGATCCCCGTGCCGTCGCTCGTGGGACGGACACCGTCCTCCTGCGTCATGCCCGGGGTCTTGAGGTACATCCGGACCAGTCCCGCGGAGAACGCCGTGAGGCCGAGCCCCGCGAGCCCGCTCGGGACCACCGGCAGGAGCAGCGCCGCACCGAGGGCGGTCTCCGCGGTGCTGATGAGCTTGCCGAAGTCCTGCGGGGACATGTCCTTGAGCTGGGGCACCGCGTTCGCGCCCATCGCCTGCAGCCCGGCAGCCGACTCCTCGTCGAGGCCGCGCTTGCTCAGGCCGGAGTTGAGGATGAAGGCCCCCGCGGCCAGGCGCGGCGGGACGTGGCGGAGCTTGATCGACATGGCAGTTCCCCTTGCTCGGCAGTGGTGTGCGTCAGGCCTCGAGTATCCGCCACCGGCCTGCGAACCGCCCTACCAGCTGCCGCCGCCCATCCCTCCGGCGCCACCGCCGACCGAGCCGGAGAAACCGGAGCTGCCGCTCGACCCGGCCGAGCTCACCGCGGAGGACGCGGCCTCGGCGAAGGCCCCGACCGACCCCGCGAACATCGCCGGCTGGGTCCACCAGCCGATGCCCGGGGTCAGCGGCACGTACCAGTCCGGGCTCTCGACCCGCCGCCCCTGCGCCGCGACGTCGGCGAGGATCCGTGCCCACCGCTCGGTGAGCCCGAAGACGATCGCGTAGGGCAGGTACCGGGAGAAGACGTCCTGGCCCTCCTCGAAGCGGATCTGCTCGGCCTCGGCGGTCGCGAGGTACTGCCGGAACCCGAGTGTCTGCGCGAGCACCGCCGTCCCCGCGGCAGTCCGTGCCGGCGCTGCGGAGGAGGCGACGGCGACGACGACCCCGACGAGGAGCAGCGGGATCCCGAGCACCGCGGGCCAGCGCAGGAGCACGAGCACCAGGGTCACGAGGATCCCCAGCCCCACGAGCCCCACACCGCCCAGCAGCCAGCGGTTGCGCACCGTGTGCGGTGAGCCGCGGAACCAGCCGTGTTCGGTCACGGTGCGGTAGAGCGCCTCCTGCGTCCTTGCGACGGCGGTGGCGTACGTGGCACCCACCTCGGAGAGGGTGACCGGCTCACCCTCCGGCATGAGCGCGTCGAGGAGCTCGCGCTCGTAGCGCTCGAGCCCGTCGGACCAGCTGCGCAGCGGGACGAGCCGCCAGTCGCTCACGTCGTCGCCCGACTTCTCCGGCGCGACCTCCTCGATGCGGAGGTAGCCGCGCACGGCGAGGTCGACGAGCGTGGCGGAGACGTCGCGGACGTCGGCCACCTCGTCGTGGAGCGTCCCGACCTCTCCGGGCCGGACGTCGTCGGGCGGGGTGAAGCGCACGGCGACGGGCTGGCGGCGGCGTGCCGGGCCCACCGCGACCGGGTCCCCGCCGGCCGGGGCGAGCCCGGGGGTGAGGTCGAGGTAGGCCTCGTCGCGTCCGCGCCGCGAGGCGACGACGACGGCGGCACCTGCCCCCAGCACCGTGGCCAGTCCCGCCGCGCCACCGGTGAGCGGACCCAGCTGGAAGGTGTTGGACCAGGTCCGGCGCGGCTCGTAGACGGGCTCGGCGCCGACGAGCGTGCCGGCGGGCCAGCCGACCGCCACGCTCAGGCCCTCGCCCTCGCCCAGGCGCTCGTGGAAGAAGTCGACGCGCTCGCCGCGGGTCTCGCCGGCGCCGTCGCAGGCGTCGTCGGAGCCGGTGCGGCCGACGTAGCAGGCACTGGCCTCCGGCGGCACCGGGCCGGTGACGGCGACGGTGACGTCCTCGATCGGGACGTCGAAGCCGCCCGGCGCCACGACGTTCCAGTACAGCTCGTCCCGCACGGTCCCGTCCGGTCCGGTGACCTCCGGGTTGGGCAGGCCGTCGACGGTGTACGTGACGCGGTAGTCGTGGGCGCCGGTGACCTCGACGTCCTCGTCGCCGATGTAGAGCTGGACGGCGCCGCCGTCGTGCTCGACGCGCAGGTCCGCCGGGGCGCCGGTGGCCGACTCCGCGGTGATGTCGCTGACCGTGAGCCGGCGGTAGCGGTCGGGGTCGCCCTCGATCTCCTGCAGCTCGGCGAGGACGAGGAAGGGGCCGTGGGCCTCGTCGTCACCGAAGTCGTAGGTGAGGTCGACCTCGACGCGGACCGTGCCGCCGTCGGCCTCGACGACCGCCCCGACGTCGAGGCGGGAGATGTGGCCCACGGAGTCGTCCGCGCGGGCGGGTGACGCGACGAGCAGCGTGAGCGCTGCGACGCAGAGCAGCGCGAGGAGGAGCAGCGAGGCCGCGCGCCGCGCCACGCTCATCGGTTGGCGCGCAGGCTCATCGCCCGCTGGGCCTCGCGCTTGTCCTGCTGCTCGCGCAGCGCGTGGCGCTTGTCGTACTCCTTCTTGCCTCGGGCGAGGGCGAGGAGCACCTTGGCGCGGCCGCGGATGAAGTACAGCTCGAGCGGGACGACGGTGTGACCCTTGTCCTTGCTCTTGCCGACGAGCCGGTCGAGCTCGGCGCGGTGGAGCAGGAGCTTGCGCTTGCGCCGCACGGTGTGGTTCGTCCACGTGCCCTGGCTGTACTCGGGGATGTGCACGCCCTGCAGCCAGGCCTCGCCACGGTCGAACTCCACCCAGCCGTCCACGAGGGAGGCGCGGCCCATGCGCAGCGACTTCACCTCCGTGCCGGTGAGCACGAGGCCCGCCTCGAAGGTCTCGTCGATGTGGTAGTCGTGCCGGGCCTTCTTGTTGCGGGCCACCACGGTGCGCTTGTCCGCCTCGGCCTTGGCCTTCTCAGCCGCAGTGGGCTTGCGTGGCTTGGTCGGGGTCGGGGTCGGGGACACCGGCGGTCTCCTTCTTTCTCAGGGGGTGCACGCGGCCGAGCCGCGGCGTTCCAGCGTAGTGCAGCATCCCCGCGCCGTCGTCGTCTTATCGCTAGATTCCGCACGTGGAGAACGAGCCGTGCCGCCCCCTGCCCGACGTCGCCCGCGCCCTGCTCGGCGCGATGCTCGCCCACGACGTGCCCGCGGCACCCGCGCTGCGGGCACAGCTGAGCAGCGTCCTCACGCGCCCCGGCTGCACCTGCGGCTGCGGCACCCTCGAGCTCGTCGTCACCGACGACGCCGCCCCGCGCGCACCCCTCCACGGCACGTTCCCGGTGGAGGGCGAGGTCCACGACGACGACGGCGCCCCCGTCGCGGGCCTCCTCCTCCTCGTCGAGGAGGGCCGGCTGAGCAGCCTGGAGATCTTCTCCTACGCGGACGACGGCCTCCCGCTGCCCTCCCCGGACAGGGTCACCTGGTTCGAGCGGCCGCCGGTGGGCTGACCCCCGCCAGGGCCGTTCGGCCCACCCCGGCCCGGAGCAGGCACGCGAGGATTGTCGCCGGAGGGGAGATCGGCGATGAGTCAGCAGGTGCTCGGCAGGCCCTACGCGGTCGAGGAGGCCGTGTCGGCCGTCGCCCGCGCCCTCGGCTCCCCGCCGTCCCTCGCCGCGCTGCACGACATCTCCTGGCCGGTGCACGACGCGGAGTCCCAGCGCGGTGCCGCCCTCCTGGCGGAGTCACGGCTGTCCGCCGAGCCCCCCGAGCGGCTGCTCGCCGACCACCACCGCCTCGTCGTCGGCGACCCCGGTCGCCCGCCGGTGGCGCCGACGGCCCCGCCCGCCGCCGCCGCGCCGTCGCTGGCCGCGCTCCTGGCCCGCGTCCCCGGCGCCGCGTCGCCCGGGCCGGGTGACCTCGTCGCTGCCCTCCAGGCCTACGCCGCGCTGCTCGCCGACCCGGGCGCGGACGCCGGCACCCGCCACGCGCTCGTCCACGAGCACCTGCTCACCTGGGGCGCCCGCTGCCTGAGCCGGGTCCAGCTGGGCGCCCAGACCTTCTGCTACCAGGGCGTGGCGACGCTCGGGCTGGGCGTGCTGAGGCACGCCGCGCAGGAGGACGCCGCCTAGGGCAGCTCGAGGACGAGCTTGCCGAAGACCTCACCAGCGGCGAGCCGGGCGAAAGCGTCGGCGGCCTGCGCGAAGGGCACGACGGCGTCCACGTGCGGGCGCGCACCGCTCGCGACGAGCAGCCCGACGAGCCGGCGCAGCTCCTCGCTCGTGCCCATCGTCGAGCCGACGACGCGCAGGCTGCGGAAGAACACCCGGTTGAGGTCGGCGGGCGGCGCCGCACCCGTCGTCGCCCCGGCGACGGCGATCGTCCCGCCGGGCCGCAACGCGCGCAGCGAGTGTGCCCACGTCGCCTCCCCCACCGTCTCGACGACGGCGTCCACCTGGGCGGGCAGCCGCTCCCCGGTGGGGAAGACGGCGTGCGCACCCAGCCGCCGGGCCCGCTCGTTGCGCTCCTCGTCCCGGCCGCACACCCACACCTCCAGGCCCGCGGCGCGCGCGAGGATGACGGCGGCGGTCGACACCCCGCCGCCCGCCCCCTGGACGAGCACCCGCTGCCCGGGGCGCAGGTCCGCGGCGGTGAACAGCAGCCGGTAGGCGGTGAGGTAGGCCGTCGGCAGGCTCGCGGCCTCGGCCCAGCCGAGCTCCGGCGGCTTGGGCACGAGGTTGCCCGGCGGCACCCACACCGTCTCGGCGAGCGTGCCGGGGTACTTCTCCGACAGGAGCGTGCGCGCGGGGTCCAGGGTCTCGTCGCCGCGCCACAGCGGGTCGCCGACGACGGCGTGGACGATCACCTCGCGGCCGCCGGCGTCGATGCCGGCGGCGTCGCAGCCGAGCACCATCGGCAGCCGGTCGGCCGGCAGCCCGACGCCGCGCAGGGACCACAGGTCGTGGTGGTTGAGGGCGGCGGCACGCACCCGGACGGGCACCCAGTCCGGGTGCGGCGCTCCAGGATCGGTGATCTCCCCGACGGCGAGCCCGCTCAGCGGGTCATCGGCGTCCTGGCCGGCGGCGTAGGCGGCGAGCATGGACCTACCCTGCCACGCCGTCGTCGTCCGCCGCGTCGCACGCGGGGCCCGGGGATGTGGGACGATGGACCGCTGTACCCACCCGGAGCGGGTGGCCGGTCGTCATCTCGGGAGTAGACATGAGCAAGCGCGGACGCAAGCGCAAGGCACGCGCCAAGAGCGGTGCGAACCACGGCAAGCGCCCCAACAGCTGACGCTGCCACGGGAAAGGGTCGGCCCTGGTGGCCGGCCCTTTCGCATGCCCGGGGGGCGGGCGAGGTCCCTCAGACGGGAGAGCCGCCCGAGCGCAGCACGCTGATCTGCGTGATGACGCGCAGCCGCAAGGTCGACGGCGCGACCTCCTGGCACGAGCGGCGCAGCAGCAGCCGCACGCGGGTCTCGGCGTCGGTGGCCTCGCGGCACGTGGGGCACTCGTCGAGGTGGCGACGCAGCCGCTCGCGGTCGTGGTCGTCCATCTCGGAGTCGACGAACTCGAAGAGGTGCTCGAGGAGCTCCTCGCAGCGGCAGGCGGAGATGTCCTGGAGCGGGTCGGTGTGGTCGGTCATGATGTCGCCTCGGTCTTCATGCCCAGCTCCCGGGCGTGGTCGGCGAGCCGTTCGCGCAGCTGGCGACGCCCGCGGTGCAGCCGCGACATGACGGTCCCGATGGGGGTCGACATGATCTCGGCGATCTCCTTGTAGGCGAAGCCCTCGACGTCGGCGAGGTAGACGGCGATGCGGAAGTCCTCCGGCAGCTCCATGAGCGCGTCCCTGATCTCGGAGTCCGGGAGCCGGTCCATCGCCTCCATCTCCGCCGAGCGCAGGCCCTGGGAGGTGTGCGACGCAGCGCGGTGGATCTGCCAGTCCTCGACGCTGTCCGCGTCCGACTGCAGGGGCTGGCGCTGCTTCTTCCGGTAGGTGTTGATGAAGGTGTTCGTGAGGATCCGGTACAGCCAGGCCTTGAGGTTCGTGCCGGGCCGGTACTGGTGGAAGGCGGCGAAGGCCTTGGTGAAGGCCTCCTGGACGAGGTCCTCCGCGTCCGCCGGGTTGCGCGTCATGCGCATCGCCGCGCCGTAGAGCTGGTCGAGGTAGGGCAACGCCTCCGCCTCGAAGCGCGCCGCACGTTCCGCGTCACTCTCGGTGTCGGGTGCGCGGTCCAGGTCTCGGTCCTCGGTCATCACCCATGAGCCTAGTCCGCCGGGCCCGGAGGCGCGGTCCAGGAGGGGGTCCTGTGGCCGGTCGAGGGTGCTCGGTGGGCAGGTCATGCCGGTGCAACCGGAGAGAGCCGCCACGCATTCCACGGACGGTGACGACGGTGAGTCGCACCACTCGCCGCGACGCGAGGATTGCGGTAGCAATGGTCCATGAGCATCTCCCGCCGCCTCGCCCGCCCGCTGCTCGCGTCGTCCTTCGTCGCCACCGGTGTCGACGCGCTCATGCACCCCGACTCCCACGTCGAGCGCTTCCGCAAGGTCGAACCCGCTCTGGAGAAGGTCGGCATCCCGCCCTCCATCGCCTCCGACACCCGCCTGCTCGTGCGGGTGACCGGCGGTGTCTCGGCGCTCGCCGGACTCATGCTGGCCACCAACCGCCGGCCCCGCACCGCCGCGCTCACCCTGGCCGCGGTCACCGTGCCCGTCACCCTCGTCAACAACCCGGTGTGGACGGCCGGCACTCGCGAGCGCCGCAAGGACATGCGCCGCGGCCTGCTCACCGGGGCCAGCCTCGTGGGTGGTCTCCTCATCGCCGGCCTCGACCGGGACGGCAAGCCCTCCCTCGCCTGGCGGGCCACGAACACCCGCGGCCACAAGGCCAAGATGCGGGAGGTCCGCGCGGCGGCGAAGGAGACGAAGGCCGACATCAAGGCCAAGCTGAGCTGACGCCGCGACACCCCACGGCCCGGGCGGGGTTCCCGGGCCGTCGGGCGTGCCCGCTACCCTCGAAGGCATGTCAACCCAGACCACGTCCGAGCTCGCCTGGCCGGCCCCCGTGGCCGCCGGCCCGCTCGACGCCGTCGTCCCGGTCCCCGGCTCGAAGTCGCTGACCAACCGCTACCTGCTCCTCGCAGCCCTCGCCGCGGAGCCCACCCAGCTGCGCCGTCCGCTGCACTCGCGCGACTCCGCGCTCATGGTGGACGCGCTGCGCGCGCTGGGGGCGCGGGTGGAGCACGTCGACGCCGACGGGCGTCCCGACGCCGACGGCGCCGACCTCCTCATCGACCCCGCTCCCCTGCGCGGCCCCGCGGAGGTGGACTGCGGGCTCGCCGGCACTGTCATGCGCTTCGTGCCGCCCCTCGCCGCCCTCGCCGACGGCACCGTGACCTTCGACGGGGACCCGCGCGCCCGCCAGCGCCCGATGGGCTCGCTCATCGAGGCGCTGCGCGACCTCGGTGCGCAGGTGGACGACGACGGCCGCGGGGCCCTGCCCTTCACCGTGCACGGCACCGGCGGCCTGCCGGGCGGTGTCGTCGAGGTCGACGCGAGCGCCTCCAGCCAGTTCGTCTCCGGGCTCCTCCTCATCGCCCCCCACCTCGAGCAGGGCCTGGACCTGCGCCGGGTCGGGCCGATGCCGAGCCAGCCGCACGCCGCGATGACCGTCGAGGTGCTGCGCGAGCGCGGCGTCGTCGTCGACGTCTCGCTCGGCGACGACGGCGAGCCGGCCCGCTGGTTCGTCCACCCCGGTCCCGTCGCCGGCGGCCTGGTCCCGGTGGAGCCGGACCTCTCCAACGCCGGGCCCTTCCTCGCCGCGGCCCTCGTCGCGGGCGGCCGGGTGCGCGTGCCCGGGTGGCCCACCCACACCTCCCAGGCCGGTGACCGGCTGCGCGAGCTGCTCGTGCGGATGGGCGCGTCCGTCGAGCTCGGCCCCGCCGGCCTCACGGTGGCCGGCACCGGTGCCATCGACCCGCTCGACGTCGACCTGCACGACGCCGGCGAGCTCACCCCGACCATCGCCGCGCTGTGCACGCTCGCCGACGGCCCCAGCCGCCTGCGCGGCGTCGCGCACCTGCGCGGCCACGAGACCGACCGGCTCGCCGCCCTCGTCACCGAGATCAACCGGCTCGGCGGGCACGCCCGCGAGACGGAGGACGGCCTGGAGATCGAGCCGGGCCGGCTCCACGGCGCGCGCCTCGAGACCTACCACGACCACCGGATGGCCACCTTCGCCGCGATCGTCGGGCTGCGCGTCCCCGGCACGGAGGTCGTCGACGTCGCGACGACGGCCAAGACGCTGCCCGACTTCACCCGGATGTGGACCGACATGGTCGCGACGGGCGGTCGCGGCTGAGTGGAGGGGCGATGAGCAGAGGGCGGGACACCGGCACGGACGACGACCGCGTCCGGGTCCGACCGTCCAAGCGCGGCTCCCGGCCACGGACCAAGCAGCGTCCGCAGCACGAGGACGCCGTCGCCGCCCGGGTCCTCGCCGTCGACCGCGGCCGCTACGCGCTCCTCACCGAGGACGGCGTGCGGCTCGTGGCGATGAAGGCCCGCGAGCTGGGCCGCGGCGCGCGCAACGCCGTCGTCGTCGGGGACCGCGTGGGCGTCGTCGGGGACACGAGCGGCACCCCCGACACCCTGGCCCGCATCGTCCGCGTCGAGGAGCGGGAGACCGCGCTGCGGCGCTCCGCGGAGGACAGCGAGGCCGCGGGCGTCGAGCGCGTCATCGTCGCCAACGCCGACCGGATGCTCATCGTCACGGCGCTCGCCGACCCGCCCCCGCGACCGCGGATGGTCGACCGCTGCCTTGTCGCCGCCTACGACGCCGGCATGCAGCCGGTCCTCGTCCTCACCAAGGCCGACCTCGCCGACCCCGAGCCCTTCCTCGCCCAGTACGCCGCCCTCGAGGTGCCCGCCGTGGCGACCGCCGTCGTCGACGGTGAGGTGCGGGGCCTGGAGGCCGTGCGGGAGATCGTCACCGGCCACGACTCCGTCCTCGTGGGCCACTCCGGCGTGGGCAAGTCCACGCTCATCAACGCGCTCGTGCCCGGCGCGGGCCGGGCGACCGGGATCGTCAACGAGGTGACGGGGCGCGGGCGGCACACGTCGAGCAGCGCCGTCGCCCTCGAGCTGCCCGGCGGCGGCTGGGCCATCGACACCCCGGGCGTGCGCTCCTTCGGGCTCGCGCACGTGGGCCCGGACGACCTCCTGCGCGGCTTCCCCGACCTCGCCGCCGTCACCGCCGAGTGCCCCCGCGGCTGCGACCACGAGGCCGGTGCGCTCGAGTGCGAGCTCGACGCGTGGGTGGCGCGCGGGGACGCGGGACCCGCCGGGGAGGCCCGGCTCGACTCCTT
Source organism: Oceanitalea stevensii (assembly GCF_014837105.1). Lineage (GTDB taxonomy): Bacteria > Actinomycetota > Actinomycetes > Actinomycetales > Actinomycetaceae > Oceanitalea > Oceanitalea stevensii. The sequence continues at coordinate 12,725 of NZ_JACSPO010000007.1, forward strand.
CCGCCGGCTCCTGTCGGCCCGCTCGGCCAGCGCCCTCGACCACGCGCCGTAGCCTGCGATGTCGGTGGGCCCACCTAGGCTGGGCACCGAACCGACGGAGGGAGGCTGGGACGTGCTGCACCTGCACCGCTCCGAGCGCGCCGACGCGCTCGTGCCGCCCCTCGCGACGCTGCTCGCGGACGCCCCCCAGGACCCCTTCACGCCGGACGTCGTCGCCGTGCCCACCCGCGGGGTCGAGCGCTGGCTCGCGCAGCGGCTGTCCCACCACCTCGGTGCCGGTCCCGACGGCGAGCCCGGCATCTGTGCGAACGTCGGCTTCGGCTCCCCCGCCCGCCTCGTCACCGGCGTCCTCGCCGGCCTGCCCGGCGCCCCGGAGGAGGACCCGTGGGCGCCCGACCGCCTCACCTGGCCCCTCCTCGAGGTCGTCGACGCCCACGCCGGCGAGCCGTGGCTGGCGCCGCTGGGCCGGTACCTCGGGGCCGACGAGGCCGACGACCACCGCCACGGGCGCCGCCTCGGGGCGGCCCGTCACCTCGCCCGCCTCTACGCCTCCTACGCCGCGCAGCGCCCGGACATGGTGCGGGCCTGGGCGCAGGGACACGACGACGACGGCGCGGGCGGGACCGTGCCCGCCGACCTCGCCTGGCAGGTCGAGCTGTGGCGCCGGCTGCGCGCGCACGTCGGCGAGCCCGGGCCGGCCGAGCGGCTCGAGGATGCGCTCCGCGCCGTCGTCGCGGACCCGGCGTCCGTCGACCTGCCCGAGCGGCTCAGCGTCTTCGGTCCCACCCGCCTGCCCGAGGACCAGCTGCGCGTCCTGCGTGCGCTCGCCCGGCACCGCGAGGTCCACCTGTGGCTGCCGCACCCCTCCCCCGCGCTGTGGGCCAGGGTCGCCGAGGCGGGCGAGCCGGCCTCCCGCCGACGCCGCGAGCAGCGCGTCCGCGCCGAGCACCCGCTGCTCGCCTCCACCGCACGCGACGCCACCGAGCTGGAGACCCGCCTGCTGGGGGACGGCGTCACCGACGCCCACCACCCCGCGCCGCGCCCCGGGGGCACGCTGCTCGCCGCCCTCCAGGACCGCCTCGCCGCCGACGCCCCCGACGCCCCGCCCCACCGGCTGGCCCCGGAGGACACCAGCGTCCAGGTGCACGCCTGCCACGGTCTGGCCCGCCAGGTGGAGGTGCTCCGCGAGGTGCTCGCCGGGCTCTTCGCCGCCGACCCCACGCTCGAGCCGCGTGACGTCATCGTCATGTGCCCCGACGTCGAGGCGGTCGCGCCGCTCGTCACCGCGAGCTTCGGTCTCGCCCCCGACGGCGTCACCGACGTCCACCCCGGGCACACGATGCGGGTGCGGCTCGCCGACCGCGCACCCGGTCGCACCAACCCCGTCCTCGGCCTCCTCGCCACGCTCCTCGGCCTCGCCGACGGCCGCGTCACCGCCTCGGAGGTGCTCGACCTCGCGGCGACCGAGCCGGTGCGCCGCCGCTTCCACCTCACCGACGACGACCTCGACCGCGTCCGCGAGTGGTCGGCCACCGCCGGCGTGCGGTGGGGCGAGGACGCCCGGCGCCGCGCCCGCTTCGAGCTGCCCGGGCTGCTCCAGGGCACGTGGCACGTCGCCCTGGACCGGCTCCTGCTCGGGGCCGCCATGGCGGAGGAGGACCACCGCTACGTCGGGCACGCCCTGCCGCTGGACGACGTCGACAGCACCGACATCGACCTCGCCGGACGGCTCGCCGAGCTCGTCGACCGGCTCACCGCGCTCCTCGCCGAGCTCGACGGCACGCGGCCGCTCACGCACTGGCTCGACACCCTCGACCGCGCCGTCACCCTCCTCGCCGACACCGCGCCCGCCGACTCCTGGCAGGTGGTCTCCGCCCGTCGCGTGCTCGCCGAGGAGCGCGCCCGGGCCACCGACGCGCCGCTGCGGCTGCCGGACGTCCGGGCCCTGCTCGCCGACCGCCTCGCCGGGCGGCCCACCCGGGCCGGCTTCCGCACCGGCGCCCTCACCGTGTGCTCCCTCGAGCCGATGCGCGCCGTGCCGCACCGGGTCGTGTGCCTCCTCGGCGTGGACGACGGCGCCTTCCCCCGCGGCACCCGCCAGGACGGCGACGACCTCCTCCTGCGCGAGCCCTGCGTCGGCGAGCGCGACCGCCGCAGCGAGGACCGCCAGCTCTTCCTCGACGCCGTCACCGCCGCGCAGGACCACCTCGTCCTCCTGTACTCCGGCGCGCACGAGCGCACCGGGGCCGGGCGGCCGCCCGCCGTGCCCGTCGGGGAGCTGCTCGACGCCCTGGAGACCGCCGCGACGGCCCCCACCGGCACGGTCCGCGAGCACGTCCTGCGCCACCACCCGCTCCAGGTGGTCGACGAGCGCAACTTCACCCCCGGCGCCCTCGGCCGCCCCGGTGTCCCGTTCAGCTTCGACGCCGTCGCCCACCGCGCCGCCCTCGCCGGGCGCGGGGAGCGCGTCGAGCGGGTCCCGTTCCTCACCGAGCCGCTGCCCGCGCTGCCCGCCCCCGCCACCCTCGAGCTCGCCGAGCTCGTCGCCATGCTCGAGCACCCGGTCAAGTACTTCCTGCGCCACCGCCTGGGCCTGTCGGTGGCCGGGGAGAACGCCGAGGTCGCCGACCGCCTGCCCCTCACCCTCGCGCCCCTCGACGGCTGGGCGATCGGCGAGCGCTTCCTCCAGGCGCGGCTCGCGGGCGTGCCCGACCAGCAGGTGATGAACGCCGAGTGGCGCCGCGGGGTCACCCCGCCCAAGGAGCTCGGCCGCACCGCCCTGCTCGACGTCGGCAGCCGGGTCGTGCCGATCGCGAGCGCCGCGGCGGCCGAACGGGCGCAGCCGGCCGAGACGGTCGACGTCCTCGTCCCGCTGCCCTCCGGCACCACGCTCACCGGGACGGTCCCCGGCGTCCACGACGGCACCGTCCTGCGGGCCACGTACTCCCGCCTGGCGCCCAAGCACCGCCTGCGCGCCTGGGTGCAGCTCCTCGCCCTCGTCGCCGCCCACCCGCAGCGGCCGTGGCGCACGGCCACGGTGGCGCGGCCCGACCACCGCCGGCCGGGCGCCTACGTCGCCCGGCTCAGCCCGCCCACGCCGCAGGAGGCGGTCGAGCTGCTCGACCAGCTCGTCCAGCTCCACGCCCTGGCCCTGCGCGAGCCGCTGCCCGTCCCGGTCCCCGTCGCCTGCACCTACGCCACCTCCCGCGCCGGCGGGGACTCCGCGGACATGGCCCTCGTCAACGCCCGGCGCGCGTGGGACGGTGACGAGTTCCTCCGCGCGGACGAGCACCACGTCATCTGCTGGGGCACCGGCGCGAGCCTCGACGACATCCTCGGCACGCCCACCGAGTCCGAGCGGGCCTGGTACCCGCAGGACCCGAGCCGTCTCGGCGTCCTCGCCCGCCGGGTGTGGGAGCCGCTCCTCGCCCACGAGCAGGTGGACAAGCCGTGACCACCACCGAGCTGGGGACCGAGCTGCCCGTCTTCGACGTGTGCGGCCCGCTGCCGGACGGCACCACCGTGCTCGAGGCCAGCGCCGGTACCGGCAAGACCTTCACCATCGCCGCCCTCGCCACGCGCTACGTCGCCGAGCAGGGCATCGAGCTCGCCGACCTCCTCCTCGTCACCTTCGGGCGGGCGGCCACCTCCGAGCTGCGCGACCGGGTCCGTGGCCGGCTCCTCGCCACCGAGCGCGCCCTGCGCGACCCCGCCACCGCCCGCGCGAGCCGCGACGAGGTCGTGGCCCACCTCGCCGCCGTCGACGACGCCGAGGTCGCCACCCGCCGGCTGCGGCTCACCCGCGCGCTGTCCCAGCTCGACGCCGCCACCATCACGACGACGCACGGCTTCTGCCAGCAGATGCTCACCTCCCTCGGGGTGGCCGCGGACCTCGACCCCGACCACACCTTCGTCCCGGACGTCGCCGACCTGCGCGAGGAGGTCCTCGACGACGTCTACCTGCGCCTCTACGCCGGGTCCCGCGAGCCGGCGCTCAGCCCGGACGAGGCCCGCACGGTCGGCAAGGAGGCGGTGAGCGACCACCAGGCCGCCCTGCGCCCCACCGACGCCCCGGCGGACACCCTGCCCGGGCACCGCCTGGCCCTCGCCCGGGCCGTGCGCGAGGAGGTGCGCGACCGCAAGCGCAGCCGCCGCCTGCTCGACTACGACGACCTCCTCACCCTGCTGCGCGACGCCCTCACCCACCCCGTCCACGGACCGGCCGCCGCGGCGCGGGTCCGCGAGCGCTACGCCGTCGTCCTCGTCGACGAGTTCCAGGACACCGACCCCGTCCAGTGGGAGATCCTGCGCACCGCCTTCCACGGGCACCGCACCCTGGTCCTCATCGGCGACCCGAAGCAGGCGATCTACGCCTTCCGCGGCGGCGACGTCGTCACCTACCTCCAGGCCCGTGAGGTCGCGACGAGCACCGCCACCCTGGGGCGCAACTGGCGCAGCGACGCCCCGCTCCTCACCGGCCTCGAGGCGCTCCTCGACGGCGCCGCGCTCGGGGACGAGGCGATCGTCGTGCGATCTGTCGCCGCGGCCCACACCGGGGAGCGGCGCCTGCGGGGCGGGCCGCCCGTGCGGTTGCGGCAGGTCACCCGCGAGCCCTTCCGCCTCGCCGGCACGAAGAACCCGCGGGTGGGTGACGTGCGCCGGCTCGTGGCCGACGACGTCGCCGCGGACGTCGTCGCCCAGCTCGGTGCCACCCAGCTGCACGACGGCGAGGGCTGGCGACCGCTGCACCCCGGCGACGTCGCCGTCCTCGCCCGCCGCAACGCCGACGCCGACGCCGTGCGGGACGCCCTCGCGGCCGCGGGCGTGCCCGCCGTCGTCTCCGGGCTCTTCAGCGTCTTCGCCACCGACGCCGCCCGCGACTGGCTCACGCTCCTCACCGCGCTCGAGCAGCCCGGGCACGGCGGACGGGCCGCGGCGCTGGCCCTCACCCCGTTCCTCGGCTGGGACGCCGCCCGACTCGGCACGGCGGAGGACGCCGCCCGCGAGGAGCTGTCCGACACCGTGCGCGGCTGGGCCCGGCTCCTCACCGAGCGGGGGGTCGCGGCGCTCGTCGAGGCCGTCACCACCGCGGGCGTCGCCGAGCGGCTCATGGCCACGGCGAGCGGCGAGCGCGTCCTCACCGACGTCCGGCACGTCGGGGAGGCCCTGCACCTGGCGGCGGTCGAGGAGGACCTCGGCGTCGCCGCGCTGACGGACTGGCTGCGCACGCGGATCGCGGAGGCGGACCGCGACTACGCCGAGGAGCGCAGCCGCCGCCTGGAGACCGACGCCGACGCCGTCCAGGTCGTCACGGTCCACTCCTCCAAGGGCCTGGAGTTCCCGGTCGTCTACGTCCCCTTCGGCTGGGACCGCTACGAGTCGCGCACCCCGCCGGTGCTCCGCTACCACGACGACGCCGGCACCCGGCTGCTCCACGTCGGCGGCCAGGAGGACCCCGGCTACGACGACGCCCGCGACCGTCACCTCGCCGAGGAGCGCGGGGAGGACCTGCGCCTCCTCTACGTCGCGCTCACCCGGGCCGCGGCGCAGGTCGTCGTCCACTGGGCGCCCTCGTCCAACTCCCCCGCCGGGCCGCTCACCCGTCTCCTCCTGGGCGGGCACGCCCCCGGGCAGGAGCCGCCGGCGCGGGTGCCCGTCCGCGCCGACGACGCCGTCACCGACGCGCTGGCCGGCGTCGTCGCCCGCTCGGGCGGCTCGGTGGCCCTCGAGCGCGTCACCGCGCGGCCACAGCCCGTCACCTGGCAGCCCCCGCCGCCCGCGCGCCCGGAGCTGTCCGTCGCGCGCCTGGGCCGCAGCCTTGACCACACGTGGCGGCGCACGTCCTACACGGGCCTCACGGCCGCGGCGCACCACGAGCCGGTGGGCAGTGAGCCGGAAGGGACCGGTGTGGAGGACGAGGCCGACGTCCTCGTCACGGGTCCCGGCGGCCCCGACCCCACGCGCGCCCTGCCCTCCCCCATGGCCGAGCTGCCCGGAGGGACGGGGTTCGGCACGGTCGTCCACGAGGTCCTCGAGCAGGTCGACACGACGGCACCGGACCTCGCCGCCGAGCTGCGCGAACGCTGCCGGGAGGGCGGCACCGCGCGGGTGCCGGGGCTCGACCCCGAGGCCCTCGCCGTCGCCCTCGAGCAGGTGCTCGCCACCCCGCTCGGACCCCTCGCCGGGGACGCGACGCTCGCCGGGTTCGCGCCCTCGGACCGGCTGGCCGAGCTCGAGTTCGAGCTGCCGCTCGCCGGTGGTGACTCCCCGGCCGCGAGCGCCGCCACGCTCGTCGACCTCGCCCTCCTCCTGCGGCGCCACCTGCCGCCCGACGACGTCTTCGCGCCGTACGCCGACCAGCTCGCCGCCCTCGGGCCCGAGCGCCTGCACGGCTACCTCACCGGCAGCATCGACGCGGTGCTGCGGCACGGGACCGGTGACGCGACGCGGTACCTCGTCGTCGACTACAAGACGAACCGGTTGGCGCCGCCCGAGGAGCCGCTCACCCTGTGGCACTACCGGCCCGAGGCCGTCGCCGAGGCGATGATGCGCTCGCACTACCCGCTGCAGCTGCTGCTCTACCTCGCCGCGCTGCACCGCTACCTGCGCTGGCGCCACCGCGGCTACGACCCCGAGCGGCATCTCGGCGGCGGGCTCTACCTCTTCGTCCGCGGCATGGCGGGACCGGGCACGCCCGCCGCCGACGGCACCCCCTACGGGGTCATGGCGTGGCGGCCGCCCGCCTCACTCGTCGTCGCGCTCTCCGCGCTGCTCGAGGGGAGGGCCTCATGACGCTCCTCGACGACGGCGACGCCCGGCTCGCGGTCCACGCCCCGCCGCTGCTCGCCCGCTTCAACACCGCCGGGGTCGTCGCGGCGGCGGACGTCCAGGTCGCGCGGCGGCTGGGCTCGCTCGTCGGCGAGCGCGACGAGAGCGTGCTCCTCGCAGTCGCGCTCGCCACGCGCGCCGTGCGGTCGGGCTCCGTGTGCCTCCACCTCGAGGACGCCGCGTCCTTCGCCGCCGACGCCGAGACGCCCCCCGGTGAGCTCCCGTGGCCCGAGCCCGCCGCGTGGGAGGCGGCGATCGGGGCGAGCCCGCTCGTCGCCGTCGGCGTCGAGGGCCCCGCCGACCGGCCCGTGCGCTGGGTGGGCGGGCGCCTCTACCTCGACCGCTACTGGCGCGACGAGATGGTCGTGCGCCGCCAGGCCGACGCGCGCCTCGCCGCGCCCCCGGCCGCCGTCGACGACGCCCGGCTCGCCGCTGCCCTCGACCGCCTCCTCCCCGACGCCGGGGACGCGCTGCAGCGGCAGGCCGCCGCGGCCGCCGTCGCGGGCCGGCTCACGGTGCTGACCGGCGGTCCGGGCACCGGCAAGACGACGACGGTCGCCCGCCTCATCGCCGTCCTCCAGGACGTCGCCGGGCCGCTGCGCATCGCGCTGGCCGCCCCCACAGGCAAGGCCGCGGCCCGGCTGCAGGAGGCCGTCCACGAGGTCGTCGACGAGCTCGGGGACGAGGACCGCGAAAGGGTCGGCACGCTCAGCGCCTCGACCCTCCACCGGCTGCTCGGCTGGCTGCCGGGCAGCTCCACCCGCTTCCGGCACGGACCTGGCCGCCACCTGCCCCACGACGTCGTCGTCGTCGACGAGACCTCGATGGTGTCGCTGCCGCTCATGGCGCGGCTGCTCGAGGCGCTGCGGCCGGACGCGCGGCTCGTCCTCGTCGGTGACCCCGACCAGCTCGCCTCGGTCGAGGCCGGGGCGGTGCTCGGCGACCTCGTGGCCCGCACCCCGGAGGCGTCCGGGGCGGGCGGTGTCGTCCGTCTCCTCACGGTCCACCGGCAGGAGGAGGACAGCGCCATCCTCCCGCTCGCCGCGGCGATCCGCGCCGGGGACGCGGAGGAGACGCTGCGGCTGCTGCGCGCGGGTCACCCGTCGGTCGAGCTCGTCGAGCTCGCCGAGGACCACCTGCCGGGAGACGCGGAGCTGGCCTCGCTGCGTGCCGACGCCGCCGCTGCCGGTCGCGCGCTCGTCCACGCGGCCCGCGAGGGTGACGCCACCGGCGCCCTGCGCGCGCTGGGCTCCCACCGGGTGCTCGTCGCCCACCGGCGCGGGCCGGCGGGCGTGGCGCACTGGTCGGCGCTCGTCGAGCAGTGGGTGGCCGAGGCGGCCGGCCCGCACCCGGACGCGCTCGACCCCCGCAGCCCCTGGTACCCGGGCCGGCCGGTCCTCGTCACCGCGAACGACCGCGAGACGGGCCTCTACAACGGGGACACCGGCGTCGTCGTCGCCGACGGCGAGGGGCTGGTCGCGGTCCTCGGGGACCCCGGCGCCCCGCTGCGGGTGCGCACCCACCGGCTGCCCGCCGTCGAGACCGTCCACGCGATGACCGTCCACCGCGGGCAGGGCAGCCAGTTCGCGCGGGTCTCGCTCGTGCTCCCGCCGGCCGCGTCCCCGCTCCTCACCCGCGAGCTGCTCTACACGGCCGTCACCCGCGCCCGCGAGCACGTCCGGGTCCTCGGCAGCGCGGCGGCGGTCCGCCGCGCCGTCCAGACCCCCGTCCGCCGCGCCTCCGGCCTCCGCACCCCCCTGTAGCCCCGCCCCCGGCTCCCGCCCCGGTCCGGCCGGGCCCCGGCCAGGTCCCGCCCCGGCCCAGGCGCCCCCACCCGCCGACAGCTGGATCTCGCCCGGGGTGCGGGGCCGTCGGCGCGCGTCCCCGGGCGGCGGGGCGTCGCCGCTAGCGTGACGCCATGCCCATCACGCGTCTCCGGTACGACGACGACCTGCGCCTGGCCCACGTGATCGCCGACCAGGTCGACGCCCAGACGATGGCCCGCTTCCAGGCCCTCGACCTCGTCGTCGAGACCAAGCCGGACCTCAGCCCCGTCTCCGACGCCGACAAGTCCGCCGAGGAGATCGTCCGTGCGCAGCTCGGCCGTACCCGGCCGCGCGACTCCGTCCTCGGGGAGGAGTTCGGCACCACCGGCCGGTCCGCCCGCCAGTGGATCATCGACCCCATCGACGGGACGAAGAACTTCGTCCGCGGCGTGCCGGTGTGGGCGACGCTCATCGGGCTGGTCGAGGACGACGAGGTCGTCCTCGGCGTCGTCTCCGCCCCCGCGCTGGGCCGCCGCTGGTGGGCCACCCTCGGCTCGGGCGCCTGGACCGGCCGCTCGCTGTCCTCGGCGCGCCGGCTCCACGTGTCGAGCGTGTCCCGCATCGAGGACGCCTCGCTCAGCTACTCCTCGCTGGACGGCTGGGCCGAGTCCGCCCGGCTGCGCGCCTTCCTCACCCTCGCCCAGCGCTGCTGGCGCACCCGCGCCTACGGCGACTTCTGGTCCTACATGCTCGTCGCCGAGGGCGCGGTCGACCTCGCCGCCGAGCCGGAGCTCGAGACCTACGACATGGCGGCCCTCGTCCCGATCGTCACCGAGGCGGGCGGCAGGTTCACCAGCCTCTACGGCGCGCCCGGGCCCTTCGGCGGCAACGCCGTGGCCACCAACGGACTCCTCCACGACGAGGTCCTCCAGATGCTCACCGCCCAGGAGGACTGAGGCTCCGGGGCTCTTCCCCGGCGCACACCTCGGCACTACGCTCGGCGGCAGTCGACGAGCGGAGAACGCCATGGCCCACCCCGTCATCCTCGTCCCCGGCTTCTGGCTGGGCGCCTGGGCCTGGGAGGACGTCCTCGCCGACCTGAGCCGGGCGGGGTGCGAGGCGGAGGCGCTCACGCTGCCGGGCCTCGAGGCCGCGGACACCGACCGTTCGGGCATCACCTTCCAGGACCACGTCGACGCCATCTGCACCGCCGTCGAGGCCACCGGGCGCCCCACCGTGCTCGCCGTCCACAGCGGCGCGGGCTTCTCCGGCTACGCCGCGAGCGACCGCCTCACCGACCGCCTCGCCGCCATGGTCTACGTCGACACCGCACCGGGTGTGGGCGCCATGGACCCCGACTTCGCCGGCGTCGACATGCCGCTCGACTGGGAGTCGCTCGCGGCCGAGGAGAACCTCGACGGCCTCAGCGAGGAGCAGCTGCAGACCTTCCGCGCCCGTGCCGTCCCCCAACCGGGCGGTGTGCTGTGCGGGACGGCGGACCTCGTCAACGACGCACGCCGTGACGTCCCGAGCACCTTCGTCTGCACGAGCTTCACCGCCGAGGCCTACCGGACCTACGCCGCCGAGGGCACGATGGCCTGGCTCGCGGGCATCCCCGAGCTCACCGACACGACGTGGATCGACCTGCCCACCAGCCACTGGCCGATGTGGTCACGTCCCCGCGAGCTCGCGGCCGTCATCGCCGAGGTGGCCGGGGCGGACACGAGCGCGCTCACGTAGTCGCTCCGGGTGGGGCGCGGGAGGATGGGGCGATGACCGAGCGCCGGCCTCACGACGTCCCCGTCGAGACCTGGGTGGACCGCCTCGTCCGCGACGCCGCGGCACGCGGCGCCTTCGACAGCCTGCCGGGCGCGGGCAAGCCGCTGCCCGGCATCGACGAGCCGCTCCACGAGGACTGGTGGATCCGCCAGAAGCTGCGCAGCGAGGACCTGCCCCTCGACGGCCTCCTGCCCCCGGCGCTGCTGCTGCGCAAGGAGCTCGCCGCCCTGCCCGAGACCGTGCGCCCCCTGCGTGACGAGGCCGCCGTCCGGGACACCGTGCGTGCGCTCAACCGGCGGGTCGCGGACTACATCCGGTCCCCGAGCGGGCCGGTGCTGCCGGTCGCCCCCGCGGACGCGGACGCCGTCGTCGCGCAGTGGCGTGCCGGTCGCGGCGGTGACACGCAGACGGGTGGGACGCGGCCCGCCGAGCGTGCGGCTCCCGGACGCCCGGCCCGCCCCCGGCGATGGCGGCGGCTACGCCGGGCGCGCGAGAACCCCACCGATGTACCCCGCGACGGCGCCGGCCCAGACGAGGAGTAGCCCCAGGGAGAGGGTGAGGACGGCCCCCCGCACGGTGATCGCCGCGATGACGTAGGCGACCGACAGGAGGACGACGAGGAGGGCGGTCTTGCGCGTGAGGCTGCCCTTGCCCGTCACGCCGAAGGCCATGGCGACGGCGAGCACGGCGAGCAGCACGCGTGCCGCCGCCGCGACGAGGTGCGTCCCCTCGTCCGGGGAGATGTCCGCGACGTCGCCGAGCGCCGCGAGGGGCGCCGTGCCGACGATGGTGAGCCCGTCGGCGGACGTGAGGAGGTTCCACGGCAGGAGCGACCCGAGCAGGACGAACGCGGCACCGCCGAGCACGAGGAGCGTGCGCAGCAGGGGCCGCCGGTCGGAGCTGGTCTGGGTGAAGGCGGCCTGGGCGAGGAGCCGCCCCTCGCCGTCGTCGGCACTGACCTCGAGCTCCCGGGTGACCGACTCCCCACCCTGCGGGAGTGGCGCGTCGACCGTCATCCGGGCCTGTCCGACCCCTCCGGGAGGCGCGGTCACCACGGGCGGCGTGAAGGTCACCCGGGCCGTGCCGTGGGAGTCGACCGCCCCGAGACGCACGGCGAGCGGTCCCTGCCCCGCGGTGTTGTCGACGGCGACGGCGAAGGTCCCGTGGCGGGTGTCGGCGCGGGTGAGGTGACGCGGCGTCACGTGCAGCTCCGCCGTCGTGATCGGCGACGGCGTCATCGTCACCTCGAGCGACCCCGGTGCCTCGTGCTCGGTGACGCCGTCCCCGGCGACGACCGAGAAGGGTCGCACGACCGTCCGTCCGCGCGGGACCACCTCGGTGAGCTGGACGTGTCCGCGGGCCACGGCGACCTGGCCCGCCGGGACGAGGAGCCGCTGCGGGGCGAGGGTGATGACCAGGGCCCGGGCGGGGTCCCGACCCCCGAGGGCGAGCTCCACCGCCTCCCGGCCGCCGCGGTTGTCGACATGGACCTCGAAGTCCGCGGCGACCGCGTTCGTCACCCGCAGCTCGCGGGTTGACAGGCTGACCCCGACGGGCACCACCTCGGGCTCGGGCGAGGTGTGCTGGACGAGGGTGAAGGTCGCGGTGAACTCCCCGCCGTCGTTGGCGGCCGTGACCGTCAGCTGCCGCGTCGCGTCCTGCCCGGGGGCAGGAGCCGGGGCCATGAAGTGGCCGCGCACCTCGACGAGCTGACCGGCCGGCACCTGGACCACGCGCGGCACGAAACCGAAGCGCACGACGCCCTCGGGGTCGGCGCCGGAGAGCTCGAAGCTCTGCGGGAAGTTGGCCCGCCGGTTGTCGATCCGCACGGCGAAGCGGGCACGCGCCTCGTCGGTGAGCCGCAGGAGACGTGGCTGGACGTCCAGGGTGGCGGGCGGCCCGTAGGGGGCGACGGTCACCGTGACCGCCACGGGCACCCGCTGGTCCGGTGCGGACTCGGAGCACACGTGGAGGTGGACGGTGAGCCGCTGGGCGGGGACGAGCGCACCGTCGCGGATCCGCAGGCCGACATCGAGGGTGCCCTCGTCGCCGGGCATGAGACGCAGCGGCGCGAGGCTCACCTCGAGCCAGTCCGGCGTCTCCTCCGCCTCGACGACGACGCCGTCCACCACCGAGGACCGGTTGGACACCCGTGCGGTCACCGTTCCCGGCTGCTCGGGGACGAGCGTGACCTCCGTGGTGACGGCGTGGACCTCGGGCGCCCGGGCGTCCGCCGGTGCGGTGCGGACGGCGGTCGCGGTCTCGCCCTGGGACGCCGGGGCCACGGCCTCGGCCGTCTCGACCGTGTCGATGGTGTCCGGCACCGTCGCGACGGCGGGGTGCCCGCCGATGGTCGTCGCGCCCGTGTCCCACCCGAGGTAGGTGTCGCAGGCGCGGCAGAACTGGGTTCCCTGCGGGTTCGCAGCCCCGCAGCTCTCGCACACGTCCTCGGACATCGACATCCCCGTGACCCCTCATCGGACCGCCTCGATCGTACCGCCGGCCGTGGCTGATCCTCCCTGCCCGAAGGGGCAGGGACACCTGCCCGGGCGGCCCGGGAGGCGCCGTCCCGCGGGGCTCCACGGCGATGTCGGTGGCCGCGGTTACCGTCGGACCATGCGCATCCTGCACACCTCGGACTGGCACCTGGGGCGCACCCTGCACGGGGTGGACCTCGTCGAGCACCAGTCCGCCTTCCTCGACCACCTCGTCGAGGTGGTGCGCCAGGAGCGCGTCGACGCCGTCCTCGTCGCCGGTGACGTGTACGACCGCGCGATCCCGCCCGTCGCCGTCGTCGACCTCCTCACCGACGCCCTGCTGCGGCTCACCGAGCTCACCCGTGTCGTGCTCACCCCGGGCAACCACGACTCCGCCACCCGGCTCGGCTTCGCGGCCCCGCTCTTCCGGGAGCGCCTGGCGGTGCGGGCGCGGGTGGAGGACCTCGCCCGGCCCCTCGAGCTGCCGTCCGCGGACGGCGGGTCCTGCGCGCTCGTCTACGCCCTGCCCTACCTCGACCCGGACACCACCCGCCACCGTCTCGCCGAGGAGGACGACGACGGCGCCCCCGCCGTCCCGGCGCGCTCGCACGAGGCGGTGGCCGCGGCCGCCATGCGACGGGTGCGCGCGGACCTCGCCTCCCGGCGTGCCACGGGCCCGCGCGTTCCCGCCGTCGTCATGGCCCACGCCTTCGTCGTCGGGGGGCGGGCCTCGGAGTCCGAGCGGGACATCCGGGTCGGGGGCGTGGACGCCGTCCCGCTCGACGTCCTCTCGGGCGCCGGCACGGACGGTCCGTCACCGGACTACGTGGCCCTGGGCCACCTCCACGGTCCGCAGCGGGTCGGGCCGCAGCCCGTGGCCGGGGAGCCGGGCACGCTCGCCCGGTACTCCGGCTCGCCGCTGGCCTACTCCTTCTCCGAGATGCACCACGCGAAGTCGAGCGTGCTCCTCGAGCTGGGGGCCGGCGGCGTCGGGCACGTCGAGCTCGTGCCCACGCCCTGCCCGCGGCGTCTGTCGGAGGCGTCGGGCAGCCTCGAGGAGCTCCTCTCCCCCGCCTTCGACGCCCAGGCGCAGGACTGGGTGCGGGTCGCGGTCACCGACACGGCGCGGCCCCGCGACCTCTACGCCCGGGTGCGGGCCCGGTTCCCGCACGCGCTCGTCGTCCAGCACCGTCCCGCCGTGCCGCTCACCGGCGGCCCGGCCCGCGCCGTCACCGCCGCGCGGGACCCGCTCGAGGTGACGGCCGAGTTCGTCCAGGAGGTCACCGGTGGGGCGCCCACCGCGGCCGAGACCGCCGTGCTGCGCGCCGCCTACGAGGCCGCGCTCGCCGCCGAGAGGAGCGCCTGACATGCGCATCCACCACCTGAGCCTCGAGGCCGTCGGGCCCTTCGCCGGGCACCACGAGGTCGACCTCGACCAGCTCTCCGCCGGCGGGCTCTTCCTCCTCGAGGGACCCACCGGTTCGGGCAAGTCCACCCTCATCGACGCCATCACCTTCGGCCTCTACGGCACCCTGGGCAGCCCCGCGCGCGACGACCGTCTGCCCTCGGCGCACGCCGCCGGTGCGGAGCCGGTCATCGAGGTCGTCTTCTCCACCGGTGCGGGCATCTACCGGGTGCGCCGCACCCCCGCCTTCCAGCGCCCCAAGCGTCGCGGCGAGGGCACCACCCGGCAGAACGCCACCGCCAAGCTGTGGCGCCTGGAGTCGGTCTCGGACCCCTCCGGTGAACCGCTCGCCACCACCACGCAGGAGGTCGGCACCGAGGTCCGGCGGATCGTGCGGCTGGACCGCAGCCAGTTCAGCCAGACCGTCGTGCTCCCCCAGGGGCGTTTCTCCACCTTCCTGCGCGCCAGGCCGGACGAGCGCGCCGCCGTCCTCCAGGACGTCTTCGGCACCGAGGTGTACCAGCGGGTCCAGGACCAGCTCGTCGCCATGGCCCGCGAGGCGCGCAAGGAGCTCGAGGCCGCGCGCCGGGAGGTCACCGGGTGCGTGGGCAACCTCGGCTCCCTGCTCCCCGACGACGACGCGTCCGTCACCGTCCTCGAGCAGGCGGCCGCCGAGCTCGACGCCACGGCGATGGAGGAGGCCGCCTCCGCCCTCGTGGCCCGCGCCGAGCGCGAGCACGCCGCTGCGGAGGCGGGCCGCGAGGAGGCGCGCGCGGCCGAGCGGGTGGCCCAGCGCGCGCTCGACGCCGAGCAGGACCTCGCGCGGCGGGTCCGCCGTCGCCGGGAGCTGCTCGCGGAGCAGGAGCAGCTCGCGGCGCGTGCGGACGCCGTCACGGCGCTCGGGGAGGAGCTCGCAGCCGCCCGACGGGCCGCCGTGGCCGCCGGGGCGCTGCGGGCCGAGGCCGCGGCACGAGCGGCCGTCGAGCACGCCGAGGAGCAGCTCGCGCGGGTGTGCGCCGCCTCCGCCGACGGCCCCGACGCCGACCTCACCGACCTCGCGCTCGGCGCCCTCCGGGAGCTGGTCACCACCCTCACCGGCGAGCGCGGAGGTCTCGTCGAGCTCCTCACGCTCGAGGCCGGCCTGGCCACCCGGGAGACGGCGGCCGAGGCGGACGAGACCGCCCTCGCCGCGCGCCGCACCGCGCTGGAGGGACGCCGTGCGGTCCTCGCGTCGCGGCCCGCTCAGCGGGAACGGCTCTCGCAGGCGCTGAGCCGGATCCAGCGCGAGGCGATGAGCGTGCCCGCCGCCGAGGCCCGGGTCACCGCCTGCCGCGCGGTGCGCGACGCCGCTCGTGACGTCGAGCAGCGCCTCACCCACCTCGTCGCCGCCGAGGCCGCGGTCACCGCGGCCACCTCCCGCGCCACGGCCGCCACGCAGGAGGAGCAGACCGTCAGGAGCCGCTGGATCGCCGGGATGGCGGGCAGCCTCGCCGCGGAGCTCGAGCCCGGCACGCCGTGCACCGTGTGCGGCGCCACCGAGCACCCCGCCCCCGCACCACGCTCCCCGGAGCACACCACCGCGCAGGACGTCGACGCCGCCGCGGCCCGGCGCGCACGGGCCGAGGACGCCGTCGGCGCTGCCCGGGAGACCCGCGCCCAGGCCGAGGCCCGCCTCCGTGCCGCGCAGGAGGCCTCGGGCGGGACCGCCCTCGCCGACGCCGAGGAGTCCCTCACGGCGGCCGGGCAGGAGCTCAAGGACGCGCAGGACGCCGTTCGCCTGGCCACGCTGCACGAGCAGGAGCTCGCCGTCTTCGACGAGGAGACCGACACGCTGCGGGAGGCCGTCAGCGGCGAGGAGAACGCGCTCGCCGCCGCCACCGAGGAGCTCCGGGGCCGGCGCGCCGCACTCGCCTCCGACCGGGAGCGCTGCGGCCGTGGCGCGGCGGAGGCCGGCACCGTCGCGGCCCGGGTCCAGCGCATCGAGAGCCGGCTGGGCACCGCGCGCCGGGTGGTGGAGGCCCGCGACGCGCACCACGCCGCTCGTCGGCGGCAGGACGAGTCGGCCGCCGCCCTGGCGGCCGCGCTCACCGAGGCGGGTTTCGCCGACGCCGCGGAGGCCGGCGCCGCCCAGCTCCCCGCCACCCGGATGGCCGAGCTCGAGCGGGAGGTCGCCGAGCACCGTGCCGCGACCGCCCGGGTGCGCGAGTGCCTCGCCGAGGCACCCATCGCCTCGCTCACCGGCGAGGAGGTGCCCAGGGTCGAGGAGACGCAGGCCCTGCACGCGGAGCGGCAGACCGCGCTCATCTCCGCCACCGAGCTCGCCGGCCGGGCCGCGGACTCCCTCACCCGGCTGCGCCGTTGCCACCGGTCCCTCAGCGAGGTCCTCGCGCGGCACCACGCCGTCACCGAGCGCGCCGCGCCGGTGCTGCGGATGGGTGAGCTCGCGGCCGCGGGCGAGGGCAACGCCCGCGCCACCACCCTGTCGACCTTCGTCCTGCTGCGCCGCTTCGAGGACGTCGTCGCCGCCGCGAACGACCGCCTCGCCGTCATGTCCGACGGCCGCTACTCCCTCACCCGGATCGACGAGCGGGAGGGGCGCTCCCGCAAGGCCGGGCTCGGCCTCGCCGTCCACGACCACGTCACCGAGACCACGCGCGACCCGCACACCCTGTCCGGAGGCGAGACCTTCTACGTCTCGCTGTGCCTGGCCCTGGGCCTGGCGGACGTCGTCACGAGCGAGGCCGGCGGCATCTCCCTCGACACGCTCTTCATCGACGAGGGCTTCGGCTCCCTCGACCCGCACACCCTGGACGGCGTGCTCGGCGAGCTGAGCCGGCTCCAGGCCGGGGGACGCGCCGTCGGCATCGTCAGCCACGTGAGCGAGCTCAAGGAGCGCATCGCCGACCGCATCGAGGTCCGCCGGCTGCCGTCCGGCGCCTCGACGCTCACCGTGCGGGCCTGAGGCTCAGCCCCGCAGCTCGCGGGCGAGGACCTCACGCTCGACGATGTCGTGCCACAGGAGGCCGTGCTCGGCGGCGCGGTCCACGGCGGCGTCGTCCGTGAGGGCCGCGGTCACCGCCTCCTCCGCCCCCGGCTCGTCGACGTGGATGCTCACGACGTCCGACCACGGGACGATCGACCGCACCTCGACCGCGCTGGGAAGCTGGTCGTCGCCCTCCTGCCACGGGCGGGCACGCTCCGGGACGACGACGCCGGAGTCGGCGACGTCGGCAGCGACGACCACCCGACGGGGCACCGCGGAGGACGCGGCGCGCAGGTGGACGACGCTCTCGTCGGCCGCGGCGAGCATCGCGCTCGCCTCCAGACCCTCGTCGTCCTCGTCCGGCAGCGCGCGCCGCAGCTCGGCGGTCACCGCGTGCGCCCAGCGCGGCGGCAGACCGGCCGGTCGGCTGAGGTCCGCGCTCGTGGCCGGCAAGTAGATCCGCATGCCGACATTCTTCCGCACGGACGTACGAAAGCGCGTCATCCCGCGCCGGTGCGGCCCGCCCGGAGAACCCGCCCCGGTGTCCTCCGCCGCCTGCGGCCCGCCCGCGACTCCGCCGCCGGGCCGGCGACGCGCTCGGCCAGGTCCCGCAGGGCCGTGCGCGCCCTGCTGCCGGGGGCGACCTCCGCGAGCGTGGCGCCGCGCAGCACGGCGCGGTCGAGCGCGGGCCGGTCGTCGGGGACGAGCACCGGCGCGCTCACGCCGGCGAAACGGGCGAGGGACTCGACGACGGCCTGCTCCGGGCTCGCACCCGTCGCCGAGCCACGGACCCGGTTGACGACGACCACGCGCTGGGCGTGCGGCGCGGTGACCCCCGACTCGCTGAGCTCCTGGAGCGCCATGACGAGACGGTGCATCCCGACCGGCTCGGCGGCACCGACCACGACGACGACGTCCGCCGCCCCCAGCGCCGACAGTGCCGCCTGGTGGCGGCGCGGGGCGATCCCGCCGGTGAGGCCACCGACGGGGTCGTCGATCCCCGCCCCGACGTCCACGACGGTCCACCCGGCCAGCTCCCGGGCCCGCTCCCACACGACGTCGAGCGAGGCGGCGGGCAGCTCGCGCCACCGGTCGGCCCGCGTGAGGCCGGTGAGGAGCCGGGGCCCGCGCTCCAGCCGTCGCGTGAGGGAGCGGAGGGACCCGGCGTCGAGCCGCCCGTCCCCCGCGAGCCGGGCGGCAGCCGCGAGGCCGGCGGTCTCGTCGAGGACACCGAGCACCTGGGTGACGCTCGGTGCCTCGGTGTCGGCGTCCACGAGCAGCACCTCGCCGCGGTCACTGAGCTCCTGCGCGAGGTTGACGGCCACGGTCGTGCGCCCGGGTGACCCCCGCGGGCCCCACACGACGGCGACCCGCCCGGCCGGGTCGCCGGTGTCCTCGGGGACGGGCGGGGCCGGCGCCGCGACCACGGCGGGCTCGCTCCCGGCGAGCTCGGCGACCACCCGCGCCCACTCCTCCGCCCCTGCGGCCTCCCACGTCACCGTCGTCGCACCCAGGGCCCGGCACCGCTCGGCGTCCTCCTCGGCAGCGACGAGGACGGTACGCACCCCGCTGCCCGCGAGCTGGCGCAGCACCGGCCGGTCCAGGCCCGGCAGCTCGGCCGACAGGACGGCGAGGGAGCCCAGTCCGGCCAGCCCGGCGGCCACGACCTCGGGCACGTCGGCGCAGCGGCGCACCACCTGCAGGCCGGTGCCGGGGGCGTCGAGCAGCGAGACGAGCTCGGCCTCGTCGGGGCCGGTGAGGGCGAGGAGCACGCCGGTCGTCACGGGCCGCCGCCCGGGACCGGGACGACGACGATCTGCCCCTCCCCGCTCTGTGCGGCGAGGACGTCGGGCAGCTCCTCCTGCGGGACGAGGACCTGGACCGCGGAGCCGCCGGCACCGGCGAAGAGCGAGTCCGCCTCGAGGAGCTCGGAGACGAGGAGCCCCTCGGCGAGCAGGCGCGGGGGTTCGGCCGCACTCTCCTCCTGCAGCCCGGGCAGGGCGGGCGCCGTCACCCACAGGTCGACGGCCGCCCCCTTGACGACGCCGCTGGGGGCGGCACCCGGCAGGCCGACGACGACCGGGCGCAGCTCCACCTCGGCCGGGCTGCCGACGGCGGCCGCCGGGACGAGCTCCCCGGCACCGATCACCCGGGTGACGACGGCGTCGTCGGGCAGGTCCTCACCGGCGACGACGTAGGCGTCGGCGAGTCCGTCGGGACGCACGGCGTGCGGCCGCAGCTCGGCGTCGGCCAGCCGGTCGCCCGGCGTCAGCGCCTCGACGGCGAGGAGGACGTCGGTCGTGCGGTCGGCCCGGGCGACCGCCCAGCTGCCGAGCGCCACCGAGGCGGCGACGAGGAGCACACCCACCCCCAGGCGCGGGTCGCGCCAGCTGGGACGTCTCAGCCGCTGTGCTCCGTCGTCGTCGCTCATCGCACTCCCCTCCGCGTGCTTGGGCCTATGGTGCCCGCTCGACGCCGGGCGCGGGCGCGTTCTCCACAGCGTTCTGTCCCGACCCGCCTGTGCACAGGGTGGACCGCCGGTCCCCGCGCCGGTGACAGAATGGGCCTATGGCGCGCTTCCTCACCCTCGCGGACGTCGCGGAGGAGCTGTCGGTGTCTGTGGCCCAGGCCCGCTCCCTCGTGCGCTCGGGCGACCTTCCCGCGATCCAGGTGGGCGGCCGCGGCGTGTGGCGGGTGGAGGCCGTGGTCCTCGAGGAGTACATCCAGCGGCAGTACGCCCGCACCCGGTCGGCCCTGGCCCGCGGGGAGGACCTCGGGGACTGAGGCCCCCGTGTCAGGCGGTCTGCACCGCCAGCACGTGCGCGAGCGCGACGGCGACGGCGGCGCCCGGCCCGGCCTCGACGTCGACGTGGTCGGCCGCGACGCGGGTGATGCGGCCCCGGTAGTCACCGGCCGTCGTCCGCACGACGACCTCGCTCTGCTCCCGCGCCACGGCGCGCAGCACGTGCGTCAGCCGCAGCCGCCGCTCGACGACCGGCGCCTCGGGCGCTGCCGCCCCCAGTGACCGGGCCGCCGCGACGGCGGAGGTCGGCACGAGGACGCGGCGGCCGGCGTCGCCGACGAGGAGCCACTGCACGGCCGCGTCGAGGACGGTGCCGCGCACGTCGCTGCCGTCGCGCAGCCGCAGCGCCACCTCCCGGCCGTGGCGGGCGCGGAGGCGGTCCGCGAGGGACACCTGCGCCTGCTCGGCCTCGGCGAGGTCGGCGACCTCCTCGTCCTCGGCCAGCCGCGCCGCCTGGAGGAACTGGCGCTCGAGGTCGTCGAAGAGGGCTTCCCACCGCATCGGCCCACGGTAGTGCCCGTCCACACCCGGCGCTCCCCTCTGGACAGCGGCCCGGTCGCGGCGTAGACATGTGACCCAAGTCGCATCAAACGACATCAAACGTCATCGTCCGACACCACTCGGAGGCAACGGATGCTCCGCACCGCCGCCCTGGCCGCCGTCGCGCTCGTCGCGTCGGCACTGCTCGGCCGCTGGTCCGTGGAGCTCGGCTCGCGCGGGGTCGCCCGCGTGGACGAGGCCGTCGCGCTCGGGAGCGCGGCGGGCGGCACGCTCGTCGCGGCCTGGTACGCGCTGACGGCCATCGCCCTCCTCCTCGCCCAGCTGGCCGAGCTCGGCCGGCGCGCCCCGCGGCTCGCCCGCGGCCTACGAGCCGCCGTCGGCGTGGCGGGGGCACCGGTCCTGCGTCGCGCCGCGGTGCTCGGGGTCGGTGCCGGCCTGGCGCTGGCGGCCGTCCCCGCGAGCGCCGGCCCCGCGGCGGACGACACGGTCCCCCACGACCTGCGGCCGGGGGTGGGCTCCCTCTCCGTCCCGCGCACGGCGCCGCCGGAGGAGCTGCCCGGTGCGGAGGAGCCGGCGCAGGGTGCGGCGTCCGCGCCGGAGCCCTCGGCGCCGGCGGACGAGGGGCCCGCGGGCCCGCCGAGCACGCCGTCCCCGCGGCCGGACGTCCCGTCGTCGGGCGCACCGCCGCAGGACCGGGGCCCGGCCGCCCCGTCGGACGACCGGGAGACTGCCGTCCCGTCGAGCGAGCAGGGCACCGCCGCCCTCCCCACGGTCGCGGCCGTCTCCGGCACCGGCACACCGGCGGACACCCCCACGGCACGCCCGCACGCGGCCGCTGGGAGCGAGGCGCACCGCGGCACCGCGAGGCATGTCGTCGAGCGCGGCGACTCGCTGTGGTCGATCGCGAAGGCGCACCTGGGCGAGGGCGCCACCGACGCCGAGATCGCGGCCGAGTGGCCGCGCTGGCACACGACGAACCGCTCCGTCATCGGCGCGGACCCCCACCTCATCCACCCTGGCCAGGCTCTGCTGGCCCCCGACCCCGAGGAGCAGCGATGACCACGCTCGCCCCACCACTCGCCTCACCGGCACCTCCGGTCGTGTCCGGCCTGGAGGACGCCCGCACGTGGGACCGGGTGCGCTTCAGCGCGCAGACACCGGCCGAGGCCGCCGACCCACCCCCCGCAGGGGCCGAGCTCAGCGGCCTGCCGCCCGTCGGCCCGTGGGCGGGCACGCTCGTGCGCGCCGCGGTCGAGGTGCTGACCGGCAGCCGGCCCACCGCGCAGCTGGCCCGCTGGCTGAGCGCCGAGCTCTACGAGTCGCTGGCCCGGCGGGCCGGGCTGGCCGTGCGGATCCTCGGTCGCCCGGACCCCGCGCTGTGCGCCCGGGTGCGCAGGGTGCGCTGCACGGAGGTGCGGCCCGGAGTCCACGAGGCCGCCGTCGTCGTCCACGACGGTGTGCGGATCCGGGCCGCCGCCGTCCGGGTGGAGTGCCACCGGGGGCGGTGGCGGGCCACCGCCCTGGAGATCGGCTGAGCGGCTACCGGCCGAGGAGGTCGGCGAAGTCGGGGACGGCGTCGAACTCGTCGGAAGCGGCGGCGCGCGCCGGGCGGGCGGCCACCTTCTCGGCGAGCTCGCGGCCGGCGCGCCGGATGCGCGCGGGCAGCGGGTTGACGCCGTCACCCTGTCCGGCCCAGTCGTCGGTGGCCGCGAAGACGGCCGTGCTCACGACGTCGGCGTGGAGGTAGGCGAAGAGCGGCCGCATGGCGTACTCGGTGGCCAGGGAGTGCCGCGGCGTCCCGCCGGTGGCCCCCATGAGGACCGGCGCCTCGCGCAGGGCGTCCTTGTCGATGACGTCGACGAAGGACTTGAACAGCCCCGAGTAGCTCGTCATGAAGACCGGGGTGACGGCAATGATCCCGTCGGCGCCGGTGACGGTCTCCAGCGCGGTGCGCAGCTCGCCGGTGGGGAAGCCGGTGAGCATGGCGTTGGTGATGTCGTGGGCGAGGTCGCGCAGCTCGATCGTCACGGTCTCGGCCGTGACCCCGCGCTCGGTGAGCGCGTCGGTCGTGGCCTGGGCGAGCCGGTCGGCGAGCATCCTCGTGGAGGAGGGCCGGCTGAGTCCGGCGGAGACGACGGCGATGGTGCGGGTGGTCATGTCTGTTCTCTCCTCGGGGGTCACAGGCCGAAGGCGGCACCGCGCGTGGCGGTGGCGGCTGCCTCGTCCTCGGCGATGCGGCCGGTCCAGCGGTCCTCGCCGGCGACGTGCGCGTCGCCGGCCTTGCCCTCGGCCCGGGCCTTGGCCACGCGCTCGGCGTGGCTGGGCGGGTCGGAGGGGACGTGGGCCGGGCGCTTGGACTCGTTGATCTCCCGCAGGGCGGGGACGATCTCCTCGGCGAGGATGTCGATCTGCTCGAGGACCGTCTTGAGCGGCAGGCCGGCGTGGTCGATGAGGAAGAGCTGGCGCTGGTAGTCCCCGACGTGCTCGCGCATGGTGGCGTACCGGTCGATGACCTGCTGCGGCGAGCCGACGGTCAGCGGCGTCTCACGGGTGAAGTCCTCCATCGTCGGGCCGTGGCCGTAGACGGGGGCTTTGTCGAAGTACGGGCGGAACTCGTTCCACGCGTCCTGGGAGTTCTTGCGGGCGAAGAACTGCCCGCCGAGCCCCACGATCGCCTGGTCCGCGCGGCCGTGGCCGTAGTGCTCGTAGCGCTGGCGGTAGTACCCCACCATGCGCTCGGTGTGCTCGAGGGGCCAGAAGATGTTGTTGTGGAGGAAGCCGTCGCCGTAGTAGGCGGCCTGCTCGGCGATCTCGGGGGTGCGGATCGAGCCGTGCCACACGAAGGGCGGCACGCCGTCGAGGGGGCGCGGGGTGGAGGTGAATCCCTGGAGCGGGGTGCGGAACTTGCCCTGCCAGTCCACCACCTCCTCCTCCCACAGGCGGCGCAGCAGCGCGTAGTTCTCGACGGCGAGGTTGACGCCCTGGCGGATGTCCTTGCCGAACCACGGGTAGACCGGTCCGGTGTTGCCGCGGCCCATCATGAGGTCCATGCGGCCCTCGCTGAGGACCTGGAGCATCGCGTAGTCCTCGGCGATCTTCACCGGGTCGTTCGTCGTGATGAGGGTCGTGGCCGTCGACAGGGTGATGTTCTTCGTGCGCCCGGCGAGGTAGCCGAGCATCGTCGTCGGGGACGACGCGACGAAGGGCGGGTTGTGGTGCTCGCCGGTGGCGAAGACGTCCAGCCCCGCCTGGTCGGCGTGCTCGGCGATGGTGAGGATGGCGCGCACCCGCTCCGTGTCGTCCGGCGTCCGACCCGTCGTCGGGTCGGTGGTGACGTCACTGACGGTGAAGATTCCGAACTGCATGGCGTGCCAGCCCCTCATATTCGATGCGTTTGCATGTACACCGGGTCCAACGGGCCCTGCGGTCCTTCTATTCCGCCCGCACTGAGGCCTTCGTCACCGGCACGCGCGAACGCCCCGCACTGCGCGGCAGTGCGGGGCGTTCGTGGGTGTCAGCGCTTCTTTGTGGCCTTGGCGGCGCGGCGCCGGGCCTCGCGGTTGCCGCCGCCCGAGGCTGCCTGCGCGGCTGCGGCGTCCCCGCTCCCGGCGGCCGCGCCCTTGGCACCGTCGGTGCGGACCGTGGGCCGGGTGTCGCCGTCGGCGGACGGGGCGGTGTAGGTGAGCGAGGTGGGCCGCTGCGGCTCCTCGAGGCCCACGATCTGCGGTCCGCCACCGAAGGCCGCGGGGGCCGCGGGTGCGTCCTCGCCCTGGGCGCCGTCCGTGGACCGGTTCGCGGTCACGGACTTGGCGCCCGCACGGCGCCCGGAGGGCTTGCCGTCGGCCGTGCCGTCACCGCTCGCCGCGGTGGCGCCGAGCCGGGCGCCGGCAGCGGTCTGCGCGGCCGCGTCGGCGGTCACGCCGCCCTGGCCGTTGCCCGCCTGCGCGTCCTCCGGCTGCTGGACCTTGACCTCGAGGTTGAAGAGGTAGCTGACCGCCTCCTCCTTGATGGCCTCGTTCATCGCCTGGAAGAGCTGGTAGCCCTCGCGCTGGTACTCCACGAGCGGGTCGCGCTGGCCCATGGCGCGCAGCCCGATGCCCTCCTTGAGGTAGTCCATCTCGTAGAGGTGCTCACGCCACTTGCGGTCGAGGACCGACAGGACGACGCGCCGCTCGAGCTGGCGCATGACGGCGGGGGTGAGCTCCTCCTCGCGACGCTGGAAGGCGAGGTGGATGTCCGAGCGCAGCTCCTCGACGAGCATGTCGGCGCTGAGCCGGTTCTGCCCGCCGGCCTCCTCGGTGACGTCCTCGGCCGTGATGGAGACGGGGTAGACGCGGGCCAGCTCGGCCCACAGCGTCTCCAGGTCCCACGTGGCGGAGTCCGGCGAGGACGTGTACTCGCGGACCAGCCCGGAGACGACGTCGTCGAGGAAGCTCTGGACCTGGTCCTCGAGGTCCTCGCCCTCGAGGACCCGGCGGCGCTCCTCGTAGACGACGGTGCGCTGGCGGGACAGGACGTCGTCGTACTTGAGGACGTTCTTGCGGATCTCGAAGTTGCGGCCCTCGACCTGCGCCTGCGCGGAGGCGATCCCACGGGAGACCATCTTCGCCTCGAGCGGCATGTCGTCGGGGAAGGCGGAGCCGTCCATGACCCGCATGGCGAGCCCGGAGTTGAACAGCCGCATGAGGTCGTCCTCCATCGACAGGTAGAACCGGGACTCGCCCGGGTCGCCCTGACGGCCGGAGCGGCCGCGCAGCTGGTTGTCGATGCGGCGGGACTCGTGGCGCTCGGTGCCCAGCACGTACAGACCGCCGAGCTCGACGACCTCCTCGTGCTCCGCGGCCACCGATGCCTTGGCCTCCTCGAGGGCCTCGGGCCACGCGGCCTCGTACTCCTCGGGGCTCTCCTCGGGGTCGAGACCCCGCTGGCGCAGCATGTCGATCGCGATGTGCTCGGCGTTGCCACCGAGCATGATGTCGGTACCGCGGCCGGCCATGTTGGTGGCGACGGTGACGGCGCCCTTGCGGCCGGCCATGGCGACGATGGCCGCCTCACGGGCGTGGTTCTTCGCGTTGAGGACCTCGTGCGGGACGCCCTTGCGCTTGAGCAGGGCGGAGAGCAGCTCGGACTTCTCCACGCTCGTCGTGCCGACGAGGACCGGCTGGCCCGTGGCGTGGCGCTCGACGATGTCCTCGACGATCGCCTTGTACTTCACCTGGGCGTTCTTGTAGATGAGGTCGGGCTGGTCGATGCGCTGCATGTCCCGGTTGGTCGGGATGGGCACGACGCCGATGCTGTAGGTGCTGGAGAACTCCGCGGCCTCGGTCTCGGCGGTACCGGTCATGCCGGAGAGCTTGTCGTAGAGGCGGAAGTAGTTCTGGAGGGTGATCGTGGCGAGCGTCTGGTTCTCCGCCTTGATCTGCACGCCCTCCTTGGCCTCGATGGCCTGGTGCATGCCCTCGGAGTACCGGCGCCCGGCCAGCACGCGGCCGGTGTGCTCGTCGACGATGAGGACCTCGCCGTCGGTGACGATGTAGTCCTTGTCCCGCTTGAACAGCTCCTTGGCCTTGAGGGCGTTGTTGAGGAAGCCGATGAGCGGGGTGTTGAGGGACTCGTAGAGGTTGTCGATGCCGAGGTGGTCCTCGACCTTGGCGATGCCGGGCTCGAGCACGCCGACGTTGCGCTTCTTCTCGTCGACCTCGTAGTCGTCGTCGCGCTTGAGGCGCGAGGCCAGCCGTGCGAACTCGGCGTACCACTTGTTGGAGTCGCCGGACGCGGGCCCGGAGATGATGAGCGGGGTGCGGGCCTCGTCGATGAGGATCGAGTCGACCTCGTCGACGACGGCGAAGTGGTGGCCGCGCTGGACGAGCTCGGCGGTGGACCACGCCATGTTGTCGCGCAGGTAGTCGAAGCCGAACTCGTTGTTCGTGCCGTAGGTGATGTCGGCCTCGTACTGCTTGCGGCGCTCGTCGGGCTTCTGGCCGGACAGGACGACGCCGGTGGTGAGCCCGAGGAAGCGGTAGACGCGGCCCATGAGCTCGGCCTGGTAGCTGGCGAGGTAGTCGTTGACGGTGACGACGTGGACGCCCTTGCCGGTGAGCGCGTTGAGGTAGGCCGGCAGCGTCGCGACGAGGGTCTTGCCCTCACCGGTCTTCATCTCGGCGATGTTGCCGAGGTGGAGGGCGGCGCCGCCCATGACCTGGACGTCGAAGTGCCGCTGGCCGAGGGTGCGCCGGGCCGCCTCGCGGACGGTGGCGAAGGCCTCGGGCAGGAGCTCGTCGAGGGTCTCCCCCGCGGCGAGCCGCTCCTTGAACTGGTCCGTCTCGGCGCGCAGTTCGGCGTCGGTCAGACCGCTGACGCTCTCCTCCAGCGCATTGACCTGGTCGGCGATCGCGGTGAGCTGCTTGAGCACTCGCCCCTCGCCCATGCGCAAGATCTTGCTGAGGATCGAAGCCACGCGGTTCCACTCCCGGTTCGACAGTCGGCGCCGTTGACGGCGGCGGGCGCACCGTCGGTGCGCACGCCTGCCGTCAATGGTAAGCGTCTGCGTCCGTCAGCCGAACCCTGTCCAGTTCCGCTCCCAGCGGACGGGCGAGGTCACCGGCCGCGGCGTCGTCGACCACGACGGCGTGGGCTCCCAGCCACCGCGCCATCGTCGCAAGCTCGGCGGCCAGCTCCGCGACGACGACGGCGGGCGCCGGCCAGGTGGCGGCGTCACCGGCCCGGGGCTGCTCGAGGAAGGCGCTGCGCACGAGGAGCCGTGCGGTGTCGCGGTCGTGCTTGAGGTCGACCCGGGCGACGAGGTGCTCCCCGAGGAGGAAGGGCAGGACGTAGTAGCCGTGGGTGCGCAGGTGGGCGGGGGTGTAGATGCCGATGCGGTAGTGCATGCCGAAGAGCTCGAGCAGGCGGCGGCGTTCGAAGACGAGCGGGTCGAAGGGCGCGAGGAGCGCACGCGCCGGCGTGCGGCGCGGGACCCGGGCGGCGGCGTGCACCCAGGCGGGCCGGTCCCAGCCGGCGACGGTCACCGGGAGGAGCTCACCGGCGTCCACGAGCTCGTCGACCGCCAGGCGGGTGACGCGCTGCCCGAGGCGGAAGTAGTCGGCGAGGCAGCGCAGCGTGCCGACGCCGTGCGCGCGGGCGGAGATGCGGACGAGCTCGCGGACGGCGTCCTCGGGCGCAGGGAGGGGCCGGTCGCGGACGTGCGGGGGCAGCACCCGCTCGGTGAGGTCGTAGACGCGCTCGAACTGGGCGTTGCGGCGGGCGGCGGTGAGCTCCCCCGCGTCGAAGAGCGTCTCGAGGGCCGTCTTGGCCGCGCTCCAGCGCCACCCCCAGCCCTCGCCGCGCTCGGTGTAGCGCGCGTCGACGAGCGCCTCGACCTCGCGCCCGGTGAGCGGCCCGCGCTCGGCGACGACGTCGCGCACGAGCGCCAGCAGGCCGGGGTGACGCTCCTCGAGGACGGCAGGGTCCATGCCCGCCCAGCGCCGCCGCGTCCCCGCGACGAGCGGGTAGGTCTCGACCGGCAGGTAGGAGGCCTCGTGCGCCCAGGCCTCGACCATCCGCCGCGGCGCCCGGCCGGAGGCGCGGTCGACGAGCGCCGTGTCGTAGGGCCCGAGGCGCGCGAGGAGCGGGAGCAGGTGCGCGCGGGCGAGGACGTTGACGGAGTCGATCTGGAGCAGCCCGAGGCGCTCGAGGGTGCCGGTGAGGTGGCGCATCGTCACGGCCTGCGGCCTGGGGCGGTCCAGTCCCTGGGCAGCGATCGCCACCCGGCGGGCCTGGGCGAGGCTCAGCGTGCGCGTCACCCGGGTGACGCTACCGGGCCGGGCGCGACGGCGGGCCGCGACGTGGGCCGCGGCCCGCCGTCGTCGTGCTCGTCAGTCCTGGGGCTGCATCTCGTGGTTGAGCCGGATGATCCCGTACGTCCAGCCGTGGCGGTGGTAGACCACGCAGGGCTGCTTCGTCTCCTCGTCGATGAAGAGGTAGAACGGGTGGCCGACGAGCTCCATCTCGTAGAGGGCCTGGTCGACGGTCATCGGGGTGGCGTCGTGCAGCTTCTGGCGCACGATGACGGGCGAGTCCCCGAGCTGTGCCTCGACGGCGACCCCGGGCTCGGTGGGCGGGGTCGGCGCGCTGGGCGCCTCCTCCTCGACGATCTCGGGGAGGGTGTCGGGCAGCGACGTCGGCGCCTTGGCGGCGTCACGCCGGTGGTGGTTCTTGCGCCGGTCGCGTGACCGGCGCAGGCGCTCCATGAGCTTCGTCGTCGCCAGGTCCAGGGCGGCGTACCGGTCGTCCGCAGCGGCCTCCGCGCGGACGGTCGGGCCCCGGTCGATCACCGTGAGCTCCACACGCTCGGCCTGGTCGGCGAGCCGCGGGTTCTGCTCCCTGGTGATCTCCACCTCGATGCGGTGCGCGCGGGGGGCGAGCTGCTCGACCTTCGAGAGCTTGTCCTCCAGGTGCGAGCGGAAGCGGTCCGCGACCTCGGTGTTACGGGCAACAACGGCGATGTCCATGGTGACCTCCGTAGAGAGAGTGAAACCTAGTCGGTTCCTGGTGCGTCCCGCCGGCTGCGGCGGGTGAGGAAGCTGTCTGGCACCTCCTCTCCTCGGAGCTCGCGGACCTCCGGCAGTGGCCGGCGGGGCGAGAGGGCGTCCATACATGAACGTTAGTCGAGGTTCGCTCCGCTGACCTGGGATGCCGGTCCCACTCTCCGTCGCGCGGGTGGCGGCGGCGGCGTCCGGCCCGGCGGCGGGGTGGCCGCCAGGACGAGCGCGCCCGCCACGCGGGCACCGGCGGCGGCGAGCGCCCGCGCGCAGGCGGCGAGGGTGGAGCCGGTGGTGAGGACGTCGTCGACGAGGACGACGACGTCACCCGGACCGGGACCGGTGAGCACCCGCACGGCGTCGCCCCGGTTGCGGGCACGGGCCCGGACACCGAGGCCGGACTGGTGGCGCCGGCCGCCCCGCCGCCGCAGGAGGTCCGCCGAGCGCACCGCCCGCCCGGGCGCGACGGCACCGGACGCGGCGACCCCGGCGGCGACGGCGTCGGCGAGGTCCCCGGCGACGAGCGCCCCACGCAGCCGGCGCCGCAGCCCGGAGGGTGCGGGCACGACGACGACGTCGCCGGCGCCGTCCAGCACGAGCTCCGGGTCGTGCGCCCACACCCTGGCGCCGTGGGCGGCGCGCTCGAGGAGCACCCGGGCGACGTCCGCCCGGCCGGTGCGCTTCCACGCGACGACGAGCCCGCGGACCGGGCCGGCGTAGTCGGCGAGGGACCAGACCGGCAGCAGCGGTCCGGCGTCCCCGGGCAGGGAGAGCATGGGCGCGTCCCGGTCGCTCCGCACCGGGGTGTGGGAGACGAGCTCGCGGCAGGCGGGGCACACCGCGACGTCCCAGGCGCCGCAGCCGGCGCAGTCCGCGGGCAGCACGAGGGCGAGCGCCTCGGCCAGGGCGCGCGCCGGGCGTGCGGAGGAGGCGGGACGGCCGGACGAGGGGCGTGCCACGGGACCAGCATGCGCGGGGGTGGCTGCGGGCTTCCGGCTGCGCGGCGCCGAGGCTGCGTCCCGCTGCGCGGACGCGGCCTGTGGAGCAGCGGCGCCCGGCCGGCGGGGTGGGACCGGCAGTCTCAGCCGGGGTAGGCGGGGTCGCGGACGTCGCTGGCGGTGAGGGTCCAGCCCAGGCCGTTGCGCTCGTACAGCTCCCCGGCCTCGGTCCCGACGAGGATCGTCCGGTCACCGGTGGCGGCGGTGAGCCGGGTGGCGTCCGCGACGGGCGGCAGGTCGGTGGTCGGCCCGCCGATCGTCACGAGGTGGACGGCCACGGCCGGCTCCCCGCCGCTCGTCCCGAGCACCCCGATCGTCTGCTCGTCCACCCAGGTGGCCGTGAGCGCGTCGGTGAGCGCCTCCCCCACGCGTACCGGGTCGCCCAGCGCCAGCGGCCGGGAGTCGGTGTCACGCAGGACCGCGGCGACCTCGACGTGCGCGACGTCGTTGTGCTTCCGGACGACGACGGCGCGGGTGCCGTCCCGGGAGATGCGGACCGCGAGCACCCGGGCGCCCTCGAGCCAGCTCGCGTCGACCTCGGCGACGACGCCGTTGGGCTGGACGGCGCGCAGCCTGCCGTCCCCGGTGCGCGGCGTGGTCCACACCCAGCCGTGCCGGTCGACGGAGGGCGGGACGAGGTTGCTGCCCGTGAGGAGCAGCGCCCCGCCGTCGTCCTCGCTGGGGAGCCGGACGAGCCGGTCGGTGCCGTCGAGGACCACGGGGCTCCCCGCGGAGTCGTCGTACGGGAGCGCCGGCGAGCGCGGGTCCCCGACGATGTCGGAGGCGGCGAGCGGGAGGAGCTCGGAGCCGGTGAAGCGCTGCACCTGCCCCTCCGCGACGACGAGCGGGTTGCCGGTGACGTAGGGGTTGCGCAGCAGCTGCGGCGTCTCCACCTCGACGGGCAGCCGGCTGCCGCCCACCCGCACGTCGACCGACTGGACCGCCGGGACCGTGCGCAGCGACTCCTGGATCTGGGCGACCATGAGGGCGCGCTGGGCCGGGTCGGCGGCCAGCGGCTCGGAGGTGAGGTCGACGACCGCGACGCCCTCGGCGACCGTGACGGAGTCCTCCCCCAGCCGGGTCCCGGTGGGCACGGCGGTGGTGACACCACCGGCCAGCCACGGCGAGGGCCCCTCGAGGAGGTGGCGCACGATGAGCGTGGAGGCGCTGCGGTCGGGGTACCACCGCGCCTCGGGGACGAGCGCCTCGCCGTCGGTGCTGAGGAAGTAGAGCTGGTACTGGTCGTACTGGGCCTCGAAGACCACGGGCGAGACGAGGATGCCGTCGTCGAGGTCGACGATGCGCCACTGCCCGTCGGCCGTGCGGGCCAGGGTGAAGTCGAGCTCGATGACGGAGTCGGGTGCGGCCTCGGTGTAGCGGCCCTGGGCGTCGACGCTCGCGGCCGCCACGGCGCTGGCCCGCACCGCACCGTCCTCGGCCTGGGCGTAGGTGATGTCGCGGGCGGTGTAGACCCGCACCTGGGCGCGCGGGTTCCACGTCTCGGCGGCCGGCCCGGCGAGGTACTCCCGGGCGACGGCGAACTCGTCGCCCGCGCCGGCGGCCACGGCGCGGAGGAAGCCCTGGACGATCTGGTTGGCGGTCGCGTCCGGCGTGGGCCCGTAGGCGAGGAGTGCCACCGAGCTGCCCGCCTGCGGGACGGGGTCCGCGGCGTTCACCGGCCCGGAGTCGGGCAGGCTCACGCAGCCGGCGGCGGTGAGGACGGCGGCGGTGACGGCGGCCGCGAGACGGGCGGCCACCCGACGGCGCGTGGGCGCGGTGGTCATCGGCCCCCCAGGTTCTCGAGGTCGGGCACGGAGGTGGGTCCGGCGTCGTCGTCGGCGGGGGCGACCGGCGCCTCCCCGGGGTGGAGCGGGAGCGGGGAGGAGGAGATGACGAGGCCGGCCCGCCGCGGCAGCGTGAGGCGGAAGGCGGCGCCCTCGTCGGGCCGTCCCCAGGCCTCCAGGGTGCCGCCGTGGAGACGGGCGTCCTCCAGGGAGATCGACAGACCCAGGCCGGTGCCGCCCGTGGTGCGGGCGCGCGCCGGGTCGGCCCGCCAGAAGCGGTCGAAGACGTGGCCGGCCGCCTCGGTCGTCATCCCCGCGCCGTGGTCGCGGACGACGACGGCGACGGCCACCTCGTTGACGCCCACCGCGATGTCGATGGGCCGGCCCTCCCCGTGCTCGATGGCGTTGACGAGGAGGTTGCGCACGATGCGGTCCACGCGCCGCGGGTCCATGTCGGCGGTGCAGGGCCGGCCCGGACCGGTGACGGTGATCCGTGAGCCGGTGCGCTCGGCGAGCGGCGCGGCCATCTCGACGGCGTGGGCGACGACGTCCTGCAGGTCGCGCTCCTCGACGTCGAGCAGGGCGGCGCCGGCGTCGAAGCGGCTGATCTCGAGGAGGTCCGCGAGCATCTGCTCGAAGCGGTCGAGCTGGGTCTGGAGCAGCTCGGCGGAGCGGCGCACGGCCGGGTCGAAGCTGTCCCGGTTGGCGTGGAGGACCTCGCTCGCCATCCGGATCGTCGTCAGGGGCGTGCGCAGCTCGTGGGAGACGTCGGAGACGAAGCGCTGCTGGAGGCGGGACAGCTCGGCCATCCGCTCGATCTGGTCCTGCAGGCTCTCGGCCATCTCGTTGAAGGTGCGCCCCAGGGTGGCGAGCTCGTCACGCCCGTGGACGTCGAGCCGCTCGTCGAGGAGGCCGTCGGCGAGCCGCTCGGCCGTCCGCGCCGCCTGCCGGACCGGGCCGAGGACGCGCTGGGCGATGAACCACGTCATCGCGCCGAGGAAGATGAGCAGGACGACGGCCCCGGCGCTGAGCACCTGGATGACGAGGGTGAGGGTGTCCTCCTCCGGGGCGAGGGTGTAGACGGTGTAGAGCTCGTGGGTGCCGGCGACGGGGAGCGTCACCTCCGAGCCGACGATGATGCCCGGTCCCCCGCCCGTGCTCAGCGGCAGGGAGATCGACTGCCAGTGCTGCCCACCGGCCGCGACGGCCGTCCGCATCTCCTCGGTGAGGACGGCGCCGTCGAGGAGGCGCTCGGGGAGCACCGCGTCGTTGATGAGCACCTGGGCGGACTCCTCGGGGCTGCGCAGCAGCATGCTGCCGACGACCCCGCCGCCGCCCGCGCGGCTGCCCGCGACGAGGTCGTAGGCCAGCTCCTGGACCTGGGGCGCGGTGTTGGCGATCGCCGCGTCGAAGCTCTGCTGCGCCGAGCGGGTGCGGGCGGTGGCGTCGGCGAGGATCTCGTCGCGGCGCGCCTCGAAGAGTCCGTCGCGGATGGTGACGGTGACGACCGCACCGAGGAGGATGAGGGCCGCGACGCCGACGAGCACCGTCGTCGTCGAGACCCGCAGCCGCAGCGAGGAGCGCCAGCGGTCGACGACGCGACCGGCCCACCCGCGGGTGCCGGGCTCCTCCTGCGGCTCGAGCCTCACCGCTGCGTGCTGCCCGCCCGGTACCCGACGCCGCGGACGGTGACGACGACCTCCGGGTTCTCCGGGTCCTTCTCGATCTTGGCGCGCAGCCGCTGGACGTGGACGTTGACGAGCCGGGTGTCCGCGGCGTGCCGGTAGCCCCAGACCTGCTCGAGGAGCACCTCGCGGCTGAACACCTGCCAGGGCTTGCGGGCCAGCGCGAGGAGGAGGTCGAACTCGAGCGGGGTGAGCGCGATCGGCTCCCCGTTCCTCGTCACCTGGTGGCCGGCGACGTCGATGGCGAGGTCCCCGATGGCGAGCCGCTCGGTCTGCGGTCCGGTCGTGCGGCGCAGCCGGGTCTTGACCCGCGCGACGAGCTCCTTGGGCTTGAAGGGCTTGGGGATGTAGTCGTCCGCCCCGGCCTCGAGGCCCGCGACGACGTCGATGGTGTCGGACTTGGCCGTGAGCATGACGACCGGGACGCCGGACTCCGCGCGGATGAGCTTGCACACCTCGATGCCGTCGATGCCCGGCAGCATGAGGTCGAGGAGCACGAGGTCCGGCTCCTCGGCGCGGAACATCTCCAGGGCCTGCGAGCCGTCGGGGCACGTCACGGTGTCGTAGCCCTCGCCCTGCAGCACGATGCCGATCATCTCGGCGAGCGCGGTGTCGTCGTCGACCACGAGAATTCGAGCGTTCATGCCCACTATCGTCGCACTCACGACGCAGAATCCGGTGAGCCCCGGGCCATGTCGTGCACCACCGCCCCGGGTCGGCACCCGTCCGTGGCACGATGACCGCTGAGAGTGCGGAGGGATCGATGAGCCAGGAACCAGGCCAGCCAGAGCCGGCGTCCCAGCCGTTCGGTGTGCCCGCGCCAGGGCAGGACGGCGAGCACGGGCAGTACGGCCAGTACGGCCAGCCGCCGGTGCCGCCGACCGGGCCCGAGGGCCAGCAGGCGCCCCCGCCCCCCGGGCAGTACGGCCAGCCCCTCCCGCCGCAGGAGCAGTACGGGCAGTACGGCCAGCCCCTCCCGCCGCAGGGGCAGTACGGGCAGTACGGCCAGGCGCCCGGGCAGGGCGGCTACTACGGCCCCGGCTTCGTCCCGACGGCGGTGCAGCCCGGCATCATCCCGCTGCGCCCGCTCACCCTCGGGGAGATCTACGACGGCGCCTTCCGCGCCATCCGCAGCAACCCGCTCGTGATGTTCGGGCTGGCGATCATCGTCGTCGGCCTCGGGGCCGTCGTCCAGCTCGGCTTCACCGCGGCGGCCTTCGGCCGGATCGAGCGTGCCGCGCAGGCGGGCGTCGTCGAGCTCGAGGCCTTCTTCAGCATCGGGTCCATGGTCGGCGTGCTCCTCAGCTCCGCCGCCGTCAGCCTCGCCACCCTCGTCCTCGAGGGCCTGGCGATTCTCTCGGTCAGCGAGTCCGTGCTGGGCCGCAGGATCACGCTGGCCGAGGTGTGGCAGCGGGCGCGGGGCCGCCTGTGGCGGCTCGTCGTCCTCTCCCTCCTCCTCGGCACCGTCGGGGTGGTGGCCGTCGTCGGCGCGACCGCGCTCGTCATCGCCCTCGCCGTCGCGCTCGGCGAGGTCGCGGGCGACGGCGTCCTCGTCCTCGTCGTCCTCGTGCCCCTCCTCCTCCTGCTCCTGGCGGGCATCCTCGCGTTCTTCGCCGTCCGGCTCATGCTCGCCACCTGCGTGATCATGCTCGAGGGGACCGGCGTCCTCGCCTCCATCGCCCGCTCGTGGCGTCTCACCCGCGGCAGCTTCTGGCGGCTCTTCGGGATCATGCTCCTCACCGTCGTCCTCGTGACGATCCTCGTGAGCATCCTGTCGGTGCCCTTCTCCATGCTCGGGACCGTCTTCGCGGTGCAGGGCGACATCACGCTGCCGCTCATCCTGTCCTCGATCGGTCAGCTCGTCGGCTCGGCGGTGTCCATCCCGGTCATGGCCGCCGTCCTCGCCCTCCTCTACATCGACGTGCGGATGCGCAAGGAGGGCCTGGACGTCGAGCTCGCCCGCGCGGCGCAGGGCGGATGAGCGTGCGGCTGGGCGTCCCCGTCGAGCCGGACGCGGACGAGGCACGCCGCTGGGCGGAGGAGGAGCTCTCGCGCAGCGTGTACCACGACGAGCCGAACCTCCTCGAGCGCGCGTGGGCCTGGTTCCTCGAGCAGCTCCAGCGGCTGGTCGAGCTCGACGTGAGCGCGCCGTCCAGCCTCGTCCCGCTCGTCGTCGTCGTCGGGTCCGCCGTCCTCCTCGCCGTCGTGCTCTACCTCGCCGGCCCCGTCCGGGCCCGCCGCCGCGGCACGGCGGGCGCCTCCCACGCCGTCTTCGACGACGCCGACGCCACGAGCGAGGACCTCACCGCTGCCGCCGACGCCGCCGCCCGGCGCCGCGACTGGGCGCAGGCGGTCCTCATGCGCTTCCGCGCCGTCATCCGCTCCCTCGACGAGCGCGCCGTCCTCGACGACCGCCCGGGGTTCACCGCCCACGAGGCGAGCACCGCCGCCGCCCGCCTGCTGCCCGACTGCGCGGACGGGCTCGTGTGGGCCGGGCGTCTGTTCGACGACGTCTGCTACGGCTCGGCCACGCCCGGGCAGGCGGAGGACGCCCGCCTGCGCGAGCTCGCCGCCGCGGTCGCGCGCAGCCGGCCGGTCGGCCCGGTGGCCGTGGGCGCGACGTGGACGGCGGTGCGATGAGCACGGAGGTCCTCACCCCGGAGGCGCGCGTCCGCAGCCGGCGGCCGGTGCTGTTCCTCGTCGTCGCCGCGCTGGTCGCCGTCGCCGCGGTGGTGGCGATCGTCGTCGGCCGCGGGTCGACGTCCGCGGTGCCGCTCGCCCCGGACAACCCGCAGCCGGCCGGCGCGCAGGCCGCCGCGACCATCCTGGGCGAGCAGGGCGTGCGGGTCCGCACCGTCTCGACGACCGCCGACGCCGTCCGGGTCGCCGGTCCCGGCACCACCCTGCTCGTCACGGCCACCGGGCGCCTCGACGACGACCAGCTCGCCGCCGTGCGCGACACCGGCGCGGACCTCGTCCTCGGCCAGCCCACCTTCCTGCCCGACCTCGAGCCGCTCACCGACCGGGTCGAGCCCTCCCCCGTGGGCAGCGACGTCCCCGTCCCCGCCGCGTGCGCGGACCCGGACGCGACGGCCGCCGGCACCCTGTCCCGCAGCGTCGGCGGCGTCGTGGCCCTGGGCGACGACGTCGAGCTGTGCTTCCCCACCGCCGAGGGCGCCGGTGCCCTCGCCACCTGGGAGCAGGACGGCCGCGCCGTCGCCGTGCTCGCCGACGCCACCCTCCTGAGCAACGAGCACCTCGCCGACGCCGGCAACGCCGCCCTCGTGCTGCGCCTGCTCGGCGGCAACGAGGAGCTCGTCTGGTACCTGCCGACCGTCGGGGACACCGTGGGCGACGACGACGCCGGTGGCACCGCCGCGCTCGTCCCGCCCACCGTCCGGGTGCTGGGCCTGCAGCTGCTCGTGCTCACCGTCGTCGTCCTCCTGTGGGGCGGGCGGCGGCTGGGGCGGGTGGTGACCGAGCCGATGCCCGTCGTCGTGCGCTCCGCGGAGACCACCCTCGGGCGGGGGCGGCTGTACCGCCGCGCCCGTGACCACGCCCACGCGGCGGCCGGGCTGCGCGCCGGCTGCGCCACCCGGGTGGCCACCCGGCTCGGCGTGCCGCCCTCGGCGCGGCCCGAGGTCCTCGTCGCCGCCGTCGCCCGCGCCACCGGGCGCGAGGAGGCCGCGGTCGGCGCACTCCTGTACGGCCCACCACCGACGTCCGACGCCGGGCTCACCCGGCTCACCCACGAGCTCGACACCCTGGAAAGCGAGGTCCACCCGTCGTGAGCACCCCCAGCCCCCAGCCCCTGCCGCCCACGCAGGCACCCGTCCCACCGCCGCCCCCCGCGTCGGCGCCCGACTCCCCGCGTGCCCGGCTGGCCGCGCTCCGGCAGGAGGTGGGCAAGGCCGTCGTCGGTCAGGAGGCGGCGGTGACCGGCCTCGTCATCGGACTGCTGTGCCGCGGGCACGTGCTGCTCGAGGGCGTGCCCGGCGTCGCCAAGACCCTGCTCGTCCGGACGCTCGCGGCGAGCCTGGACATGGCCACGACGCGCGTCCAGTTCACCCCGGACCTCATGCCTGGAGACGTCACCGGCTCCCTCGTCTACGACTCGCGCACCGCCGAGTTCTCCTTCCGCGAGGGCCCGGTCTTCACCAACCTCATGCTCGCGGACGAGATCAACCGCACGCCCCCGAAGACCCAGGCCTCGCTGCTCGAGGCGATGGAGGAGCGGCAGGTGTCCGTCGACGGCCGGCCGCGCCCGCTGCCCGACCCGTTCATGGTCATCGCCACCCAGAACCCGGTGGAGTACGAGGGCACCTACCCGCTGCCCGAGGCGCAGCTGGACCGCTTCCTCCTCAAGCTCCTCGTCCCGCTGCCCGAGCGCCACGACGAGATCGAGGTGCTCAACCGGCACGCGCACGCCTTCGACCCGCGCGACCTCACCGGGGCGGGCGTGCGGCCGGTCGCCGGGCCGGCGGACCTCGCGGCCGCCCGCGAGGAGGTCGCCCGCGTCCAGGTCGCCCCCGAGGTGCTCGGCTACGTCGTCGACATCTGCCGGGCGACCCGCACGTCGCCGTCGCTCTCCCTGGGCGTCTCCCCGCGCGGGGCGACGGCGCTGCTCGCCACCGCCCGCGCGTGGGCCTGGCTCACCGGCCGCGACTACGTCACCCCGGACGACGTCAAGGCGCTCGCCCACGCCACCCTGCGTCACCGCGTCCAGCTGCGCGCGGAGGCCGAGCTCGAGGGCGTGACCGCCGAGACCGTCCTGGACGGCGTGCTGCGCACCGTCCCCGTGCCCCGCTGACCGTCGTGCCCACCCCCCGTCCCGCCGACAGCTGGATCGTGCCCGCGCGCCCCCGGCCCTCACGCCGACAGCCGGATCCCGCCCGCGCGTCCCACGACCTCCCACGCCGACAGCCGGATCCCGCCCGCGCCGTGCCGACGGCGGAGGGGGCGACATGGCGCTGACCCGGCGCGCCGTCCTCGTCGCCGCCGCCGGCCTCCTGCCTGCGCTGCTCGTGCCGCGCACGACGACGGTGCTCGCGTGGGTGGCGCTGCTCGTCCTGGCCGTCGTGGTCGACCTCGTCCTCGCCGCCTCGCCGCGGGCCCTGCGCCCCGAGCGGCAGGTCCCGCACTCGGTGCGGCTGGGCGAGCCCGCGACGTCGACGCTCACCGTGGTGAACACCGGAACCCGTGCCGCCCGGCTGCTCGTCCGTGACGCGTGGGTGCCCTCGGCCGGGGCGGAGCGCAACCGCCACCGCCTCACGGTCCCCGCCGGTGAGGCGCGGCGGGTGCGGACCTCGCTGCGTCCCACCCGGCGCGGGGACCGGGAGGCCGACCTCGTCACCCTGCGCTGCCACGGGCCGCTGGGGCTCGCCGCCCGGCAGCGCTCCCTGCCCGCCCCGGCGCGCCTGCGGGTGCTGCCGGCCTTCGCCTCCCGCCGCCACCTGCCCTCCCGGCTGGCCCGCCTGCGCGAGATGGACGGCCGCGCCGCCGTCCTCGTCCGCGGCGAGGGCACCGAGTTCGACTCCCTGCGCGGGTACGTCATCGGCGACGACGTCCGCGCCATCGACTGGCGCGCCACCGCGCGTGGCGGTGACGTCGTCGTGCGGACGTGGCGGCCCGAGCGCGACCGCCGCGTCCTCATCGTCGTCGACTCCTCCCGCCTCTCCGCGGCGCGGCTCGGGGAGGCGCCCCGCCTGGAGGCGCAGATCGAGGCGGCGCTCCTGCTCGCCGCGCTCGCGTCGCGGGCCGGTGACCGGGTGGACGTCGTCGCCGTCGACGCCACCGTCCGGGCGCGGGTGTCGGGTGTCCAGGGGCCCCGGCTCATGTCGGCGCTCGCGGAGGGCCTCGCGACGGTCGAGGCCTCCCTCGTCCAGATGAGCTGGCCGACGGCGACCCAGGTGGTGCGGGACACGCTCTCCCAGCGCTCGCTCGTCGTCCTCCTCACCGCGCTCGACACCGCCGCGGTGATGTCGGACCTCCTGCCCGTCGTCGGGGCGATGACCCGCGACCACCAGGTGGTGCTCGCCTCCGCCGCGGACCCCGAGGCCGAGGAGATCCGCCGCCGGCGCGGCACGAACGAGGAGGTCTTCGACGCCGCGGCCGCCGAGCGCGCCGGCCTGGAGCGGGCGGCCGCCGCGGCCCGGCTGCGGCGACGCGGTGTCGAGGTCGTCGAGGCGACGCCGGACGACCTCCCGCCCGCCCTCGCCGACACCTACCTCGCCCTCAAGGCGGCCGGGCGCCTGTAGCCCCCGCCGGGGACGGGGTGCGGGGGCCGGGGGGCCGCCTTACCGTGAGAACGTGAAGCGCCAGCTCGTCATCACGGCGGACGACCTCGGGGCGGACGCCGACATCAACGCCGTCATCGTCGACCTCATGCGGGACGAGCTGGTCTCGGCCACGACCCTCATCCCGGTCGCGCCGGCCGCCGAGGACGCCGTCAGCCGGCTCCGCGCCGCCGGCCTCGACGCGCCCCGCCTCCACGTCGCCCTGTCCACCGGTCACGAGTGGGCGGGCTGGCGGCCCCTCGCCCACGGCGTCGACTCCCTCACCGGACCCGACGGCGTCCTGCCCGTGGAGGGGAGCGTGGCCGAGCACCGGGCCACTCCCGTCGACGTCGCCCGGGAGATGGGCGCCCAGCTCGAGTGGATGCGGTCCGCGGGCCTGCGTCCTCCCGCCCTCGACTCCCACTCCGGCACGCTGTACGGGCTGCACGGGCGCTCGCTCGCGGACACCGCCGTCGACTTCTGCGCCGCCCACGGGCTCGCCTTCCGCATGCCGCGGCGGCTCGGCCCGGTGCTCGGGCTGGCGGCGCGCGGGCTGCGGGCCGCCCACCGTGGAGCCGTGCCCCTCGCCGACGAGCTCGGCGTGCGGCTGCCCGAGG
This sequence comes from Oceanitalea stevensii, assembly GCF_014837105.1. Classification (GTDB taxonomy): domain Bacteria; phylum Actinomycetota; class Actinomycetes; order Actinomycetales; family Actinomycetaceae; genus Oceanitalea; species Oceanitalea stevensii. The sequence continues at coordinate 53,163 of NZ_JACSPO010000007.1, forward strand.
TGCTCGTCAGCGCGTGGCTGCCGGGCCGGCTCACGCTGAGCTACGCGCAGCTGCGGGCCGAGGTCCTCTCCCAGCTGCGGCGCCTGCCGCCGGGGACGTCGGAGCTCATGGTGCACCCGGCGCCCCGGTCGGCCGCGGCGCGGCTGCCGGCCGCGGACGGCCGCAAGCGTCTGTGGGAGCTGCGGCTCCTGCGTGACCCCGTCTTCCACCGCACCCTGCGACGGGAGGGCATCACCGTCGTCCAGGCGTGGTGATCAGCCCGCCTGGGCGAGGGTGTGCCCGGCGAGGTCCTCCTCGAGGTCACCGGTCTCCCCGGCCCGCACGGCGCGTCGGCCCAGGACGAGGGTGTAGGCCCAGTAGGCCGCGAGCACGAGGGCGCCGATGGCGATCTTGAGCCAGGTGGGCAGGCCGGACGGGGTGACGAAGCCCTCGACGACGCCGGACACCGCGAGCACGAGGACGAGCCCCAGCGCGACGGTGAACAGCGAGCGGCCCTCCTCGGCCAGGGCACGCGAGCGTGTCCGCGGCCCCGGCGCCACCCACGCCCAGAAGAGCTTGAGGCCCGCGCCGGCGGCGATGAAGATCGCGGTCAGCTCCATGAGGCCGTGGGGCAGGATGAGGCCGAAGAAGACGTCGAGGTGCCCGTGGGCGGCCATGACGCCCCCCGAGGAGCCCACCCCGACCGCGTTGGCCAGGAGCACGTAGGCGGGGTAGAAGCCGGTGATCCCGAGCGCGATGCACTGCGCGGCGATCCACGCGTTGTTCGTCCACACCTGCCCGGCGAAGTCACCGGCGGGGTAGTTGGAGTAGTAGGCCGCGAAGGCCTCCTCCGCGTACTGCTCGAGCTCGGCGGGCGACCCCATGGACGCGAGCGCCGCCGGGTTGGTCGCCACCCACCAGCCGCTCACCGCGCCGACGGTGACGAAGGCGAGGCCCACCCACACCGTCCACCAGCGCACCCGGTAGAACGCGGCCGGCAGCGAGAGGAGGAAGAAGCGGGCGACGTCGGACAGCCGCGCCTCGTGGGCGCCCGCGATCCGGCCCCGGGCCGTGGCGAGCAGGCCGGAGAGCTCGGAGACGAGCAGCGGGTCCGGCGCGGAGGTCCGCAGCGCGGACAGGTGCCCGGCCGCGGCCTGGTAGAGGGCGACGAGCTCGTCGGCCTCCGCGCCGGTGAGCCGGTGCCGCGTGGACAGCGCCCGCAGCCGCTCCCACTCCGGGCGGTGCACGGCCGCGAAGGCGTCGATGTCCACGCGGGTACCCTGCCACACATGACGACGCACGCGGCGCACTCCCCGGGCCGTGCACTGCAGGCGGCGCACCTGGCCGACGACCTCATCATCACCGGTGAGGCCGTGGCGCTGGAGGTCCGTCCCGCCGCCTTCCTCCTGCGCGTGGTCAGCGGGCTCATCGACGCCGCCGCCTACGCGGCCGTGCTCGTCGCCCTCGCGGTCGGTGTCCTCGGCCGCCTCTCCGACGTCAACGAGGCCCGGGTCGCGATGCTGTCGATCGTGACGATCGCCGGGGTCATCGTCGTGGCGCCCACCGTCGTCGAGACCCTGAGCCGGGGCCGCTCCCTGGGCAAGGTCGCCACCGGCATCCGCATCGTCCGCGACGACGGCGGTCCCATCCGGATGCGGCACGCCTTCATCCGCGCGCTCACCGGCTTCGGGGAGCTGTGGCTGACGGCCGGCTCCGTCGCCGTGATGACCGCGCTCCTCAACGGTCGCGGCAAGCGGCTGGGCGACCTCCTCGCCGGCACCTACGCCGTGCGCACCCGGGGTGCGGACCGCAAGGCGCCGCCGCTCCTCATGCCCCCCGAGCTCGAGGACTGGGCCCGCACCGCCGACATCCGCGCCATGCCCGACGGCGTGGCGCTGGCCGCGCGCCGCTTCCTCGACCGCACCGGCACCCTGGACCCCGCCTCGCGCGACCAGCTGGGCCGCCAGCTCGCCGCCCGGGTGGAGCCGCTCGTCGCGCCGCCACCGCCGTGGGGGACCCACCCCGAGCGGTTCCTCGCGGCGGTGCTCGTCGCCCGCCGGGACCGCGAGTACGCCGTGGGCCTGCGGGCGCGCGAGACCCTGAGGACGACCACCGCCGAGCTGCGCCGCCTGCCCTTCCAGCTCGGATGAGCGCGGCCGTGCTGACCCGGGTCCCGACGACGCGCCCTGGCCTCGAGGGCTAGGACGGAGGACGACATGTGGAGGAAGACGACGGGCCGCTGGCGGCGCGCCCTCGGTGCGCTCGCCGTGGTCGAGCGACGCAGCCCCGCCCTGCCCGTCGCGGTCCGCTGGCGACGCCTCGAGGCCACGGGTGCCGTCGCCCACGGCGTCCCGCCGCACCCCGGCCTCCCGGCGGGCGTCGTCCCCGCCGCCGCTGAGGCGGAGGCCGTCCCCGTCACCGCGCCCGTGGCGGCCGACGCGGTCCTCATCGGCAAGTTCGACCGCGGCCGCCAGGTGCGCATGCGGTCCTTCTACGCCGAGGAGGCACTGTGCGCACGCATCCAGGCGGGCTCGCGCCACCCCGAGCGTGAGCACGGGGTCAGCCGCAGCGTGCGGGCCGCCCAGCTCGTCGCCGCGCACCGGCCGGGCCTGGCCCCGGCGATGCGCGACCACGGCACGCTCTTCTCCGGGCGCACCGCCTACCTCGTCGAGGAGGTCGTCGAGGGCCGCACCCCCCGCACCCCCGCCGAGGTCGCAGCCACGATGACGGTCGTGGCGGCCGAGCTCATGGTCCTCCAGGAGGCGGTGGGGGTGACGAGCCGGCCGCTGTCCGCCGTCGTCAACCCGGCCTTCCACGAGCGCTGGCGCGGCGTCGTCGAGGACGGGCACGTCCCGCCCAAGCTCGCGGCCCGCGTGGACCGGCTCATCGCGCGCGACGAGCTCCTCGAGGTGAGCTTCACGCACGGCGACCTCGTCTCCTCCAACGTCCTGCGGGTGGGCGACAGGGTCGTGCTCATCGACTGGGAGTACGCCGGCACCCGCCCGGTGGCCTTCGACCTCGCCAAGATGCACGTCAACGCGGGCCCCGCCGGCCCGGCCCTCGAGCGGCTCGACGACGCCCTCGACGGGACGGTGGGCCACGCGAGCGGCCACTACTCCCTCGCCGAGCAGCTGACGCTCGCGCACGTGGTCGTCCTGTCGCGGCTCGAGGCGCGGATGCAGCGGGCCCGGGAGGCGGACCGGCTGGAGCCGCTGCGGCGCCAGACCTACAAGCGCGTCAAGGCGGTCCGCGAGCTCCTCGCGCTCCAGGACTGAGGCTCATCGCCCCGGCCACCGGGTGTGGCCGAAGAGCTTCTGCACGCGGCGCCCCTCCGGCCATGCGGGGTCCCACGGCCACTGCCCCTCGTGGTTGGACCACACGAGCTGCAGGCCCGGCACGGTTCGGCCGCCCTGCCCGTAGATCCGCTGCGCCGTCACGAGGTGGCTCGGGTCGTTGACCCGGATCAGCCGGTAGCGGTGCGGGGACATCGAGGCGACCACGTCACCCGCGGCGAACCGGTGCCCCTCGCGCACGTGCCGGCCGAGCCCGTTGAGGAACCAGCACGAGTCCTCCTGCGTGGCCCCGCTGATGAGCAGCTCGGGGTGGTCGTGGAACCGGGTGAGGCCGACGGTGTAGGCGAAGGCGAGGCTGCTGCGGCTCGGCTCGACGTACTGGACCATCCAGCCGTGCCGCTCGATGAGCTCGAGGTTGCGCGCCATCACCTCCTCCGGCGTCCACCCGTCACAGATCAGGCACATCGCGACCTCCCGTCGTCGTCGGTGCTGCCGACGCTAGGGACGGGCGGTGACGGACGGCCGGGCCGGAGGTGCGCCCTGGGGACGTGCCGTCCGCGACGCGGCGTGGTGGAGCGACACCGCCGCGGTGAGGCGACCTACTCGGTGACCCGGAGGATCCCGTGCGCCCCCCGCTCGGCGTCCACCATCGCGTGGGAGACGAAGGGGTAGCTGCCGGCCTCGGGCATCTCGAGCTCGACGAAGCCGCCCTGCGCGGGCACGAGCGGCAGCACCTGCGCTCCCCCGCTGGGGCCACCGACCTCGGCCGGCCCGCCGAGCCGGTAGGCACCCTCGCTCCACACCGTGTCGAACTGCCCGCCGACGACGTGGAAGGCGGAGCCCCGGTTGGGCCCGGCCGCGAGCACCCACACCCGCACCCGCTCGCCGACGCGCGCGGTGAGCGGCTCGTGGTCGTACTGGTTCGCGTAGCCGTTGAACACGACGAGGTCGGGCTGCTCGGCCGCGACGGCCTCGGCGTCGGCCGTCCCGCCCAGGTCCCCGAGGTAGACCTCGGACTGGACGAGGACGTACTCGCGGTCCACCGGCTCGAGGCCGGGTGGGTCGATGACGACGGCGCCGAACATGCCCTGGGCGATGTGCATCGACATCGGCGCGGTGGAGCAGTGGTACATCCAGATGCCCGCCCGCTCGGCGGTGAACCGGTAGACGAGCGACTCCCCCGGCGCAATGGTGCGCATCGGCTCGTCGGGGGCCAGCGCCCCGGCGTGGAAGTCGACGGAGTGGCCGATCGTGCCGTCGTTGACGAGCGTGACCTCGAAGACGTCACCCACCGTGCCGCGGAGCGTCGGCCCGGGGGCCGAGCCGTTGAAGGTCCACAGCTCCTGCTCGACGCCGGGCGCCACCTCCGCGGTCAGCTCACCGACGGTGAGGGTCACCTCGTGGAGCTCGCTCGGCGGAGCCGGCGCCAGCTCGGCCGGGTGGGCGGTGAAGTCCTCGCCCGGCTCGGCGCGCAGGTCCAGGTGGTCACGGGCAGGGTCGGTGGACGACGACGGCGCGTGGTCGCCGTGGTCCGCACCCGCGCCGGCCGTGGGGCCGGGCGCGGCCCCGACGGCGACGACGTCCAGCGTCATCCCCATCTGGCGGTGCCCGGCCACCGAGCACCAGCCCGCGACGTCCCGCCCGACGACGCCGAGGTCCACCTCGACCGTCTCCCCGGCCGACATCCGACCGGAGCGGGCGCCGTTGTCGAGGACGAGGTCGTGGACGTCGTCGTCGGTGTTGACGAGCTCGACGACGAGCCGGTCACCCGCCGGCACCTCGACGACGTCGGGCACGAAGCGCATGTCCCGGGCCTCCACGCGCACGGTGGTGGTGCGGCCGGTGGCCGTCACGCCGTCGTCGGCGGAGCTGCCGGTGAGGCCGGCGGCGGCCGGGTCCCCGGCCACCCCGAGGACGACCGCGAGCGCCACCGCCCCGGCGCCGTACAGCGCGCCGAGGCGGCGCGGGACCGGTGGCGGCCCGGTCCGGATCGCACCGGCGATGACCGCCCCGGAGCTCTCCCGCCCCGCCTGGCGGCGCGCCCACAGCGCCCGCCCGAGGAGGACGAGGAAGGAGGCGAGCCCGGCGAGCCCGAGGAGGGAGGTCGTCACGCGCACGAGGCTGGGCAGCGGGAGGACGAAGAGGAGCAGGCTGAGGTTGACGACGACGATCCGGGCCCCGGCGGCGCGGTCCATCTCCTCGTTGACACGGCGGACCACGCGCGGGCCGCCGCCGAGCATGACGGGGGCGAGGTAGCTCAGCGCCCCGAGGAGCACCTGCCCCGCGAAGCCGGCGGCGTACGGGGCGGCGAGGACCCCGAGGCTCTCGCGCAGCGAGGCCCAGTCCGGCGCGGTCGCGGCGAGCACGGCGAGGGTGACGAGGCAGCCGACCAGCCAGCACACGGCCATCGCCGCACTCAGGGTGGCGTAGCTGCGCGGGGGCTTGTCGCGGGCGATGGTCACCATCGGCCGGACCACGAGGACGACACCGGTGAGGTAGACGGCGACGGCGAGCACGACGAGCACCCGCAGGTCCGTCGCGGCGGCCAGCCAGATGGCCGCGAGGCCCGCGACGAGGACGACCATCGCGCGGCGGGCGGCCAGCGGGGCGCCGGGGACCATCTTTGTGCGCAGCATCGTGGGCCACAGGACGACGAGCGTGCCGAGCACGGTGAGACCGACCCAGCCGAGGAGCATCGTCGTCGTGTGCGCGGTGTAGAGGCGGCCCTCGACCTCGGCCGAGGGCGTGCTGCGCGCGAGCATGACGCCGAGCCACACGCCGACGGCGAGGCACAGCCCGGCGCACACGTAGAAGAGGGACAGCGCACCGAAGCGGGCCATGAGCGCGCCGCGCCGCTGGAGGAGGATGACGACGACGTGGGTGAGCGCGACGAGCGTGACCCCCACGCCCCCGACGACGACGAGCGGCCACCGGTTCGTCGCGACGCCGGCGATGACGAGGACAGCTGAGACCGTGTGCACGCCGAGACGGACGAAGGTCAGCCCCTGCCCGCCGGGCGCGGGCCGGCCGAGGAGGGTGTCGGCGAAGTGGGCGGACCAGATGAGGATCGCCGTCGTCACCGCGCCGAGCAGGGTGAGGTGGACCATGAGGTAGTTCGCCTCGGGGACCCACCGGTGGGCGACCGCCACGACGAAGGCAGCGAGGAACCAGGCGACGACGAGCGCGTTGACCTTGACGTGCCACGGCCGGCGGGCCATCGGCGGACGGCTGGAGGTCGGTCGGCCGATGGTCATGAGGGGACTCCGTGGCTCGTAATGACAGTGTCGTGGTGGCGCGTCGGCGGTGCCTCACCGGGTCCGCCACCCTCGCGCCGAGAGCCGGATTCCTCCGCGCCCTCCCCCTCCCGCCGAGAGCCGAATTCCTCCGCGCCCTCCCCCTCCCGCCGAGAGCCGAATTCCTCCGCGCGGACGGTGGACGACGACGGGGCGGGAGGCGCCGTCGTCGTCCTCCGCGCGGTGAGCGCGGACCAGGCGGCGACGGCGACGAAGAGCAGGACGGCGACGATGTTGCCGACGCCGCCGGCCTGGACGGCCCAGTCGAGGTCGCGGGCGTCGCCGACGGCGAGGCGGAAGGCGAGGGAGGTGTGGAGCAGCGCCGCGGGCACGACGAAGGCCCGCCGGTAGGGCAGCGGCCGGCGCAGGACCGCCGGCATGATGACCGGCGCGTGGGCCATGACCATCGAGATGGCGAATCCGAGGAACAGGGCGTGGGCGGCGGCGTCGTAGGCACGGCCCTCGACCTGGCCGCCGAGCGCCCAGACCGCGCCGGCCACGGCGAGCCACACGTAGCCGGCGAGCAGGCAGACGGCGATGAAGCGCGGCAGCCCGGTGGACCGCACGGTGCGGCGGGCGACGTCCTTGACGGCGAGCCACAGTGCGGCGGCGGCGAGCGCCAGGCCGAGGAGCGTGAAGCCGGCCTCGGGCGCGAGGAGGGAGACGACGGCGGCGACGAGGACGGTGACGGCCACGCCCTGGGCGACGGTCGCGTCCCGGGGACTCAGCGCGCCGAGGCGCGCCAGCTCGAGGCGCTCGCCGAAGATCGTGAGGACGAGGTAGCCGACGAGCCACGGCATGATCCCGGGCACGGGGACGCCGCCGAGCCACAGGGCTGCCGCCGCCACGGCCATGAGCTGGCCGAGGACCTGGACGGCGACGGCGGCGGCCGGCTGGCGCGCGTAGAGGGAGCGGTAGACGAGGAGGCCGCCGAGCTGGCCGGCCAGGACGAGGCCGGCGCCGACCTCGTCGGGCAGGACCGAGACGGTGGCCACGACGCCGAGGCCGTTGAGGCCCGGGGAGAGGTATCCCCAGCCGCGGCCCAGGGCCACGGAGCGCTCGAGGCCGATGACCGTGCCGACGAAGCCGAGCACCATGAGCGGGCCGTGGACGTCGGCGAGGCGGGCGCCGACGAGGACGTGCGGCAGGCCGAGGAGGGCGAGGGCGGCGTCCAGGCCGGCGAGCAGGGCGAGCCCGCCGAGGAGGAGGAAGGGCAGCCGGAAGGAGGTGCGGGTGAGGACGCTGCGGCCGTCAGTCATCGTCTGCCGCCGGCGGGGCGATGCGCAGGAGGCACGCGCCGGGTTCCGCGAAGGCCTCGAGCGTGACGCGCTCGGGCGCGACGCCGTCGTGGGCGAGGAGCTCGCGGGCCATGCCGAGGTGGCTCGTGCACACGATGTCGGGGTGCTCGCGGGCCAGGTCGAGGACGGGGCAGCGGCGCAGTCGCTGGGTGTAGCCGCCGCCGGGCTCCGCGGTGGTGCGGCAGTCGAAGCCGGCGCGGTCGAGCAGCTCGCCGAGACGGGTGACCGAGTCACGGAGCGCGGCCGGGTCCCCCGGGGTGACGGAGCGGGGTGCCTCCGCGGGGACACGGGTGATGGCGAGGCGCGGGCGGTCGATGAGCTCGCGCTCGCGGATGGCGCGACCCCAGTCACGCCCGGCGGCCAGCGCCTGGGCGGCGCGCGCACGCCTGTCCGGGACGGCGCGGGCGAGGGCGCTGATGAGGACCTCGGCGAGCACGGCGTACTCCGGGCCGGCGGGGGTCGCGGCCAGCGTCGCGCGGTACAGGGCGGCGGGACGCCCGCGGCCCGCCGAGTGGCGCAGCGTGCGCTCCGTGAGGCCGGCGCGCACGAGGGCGTCGAGGTGCTCGCGGACGGTGTTGGGGTGCTGCCCCAGCGCTGCGGCGAGCTCGGCCACGGTGCGCCGCCCCCCGAGCTCGAGGAGCGCGTCGAGCGTCGTCCGGCGCGCCGGGGACAGGTCCTCGCGCGCGCGGCCACGAGCCGGCAGCGGTCCCAGTGCTTTATCCACGGAGTCCACCGTGCTATCCCCGACGCCGCCCGACCCGGGACCTTCGGCCTTGGTCTAGACCAGGAGGTGACCCGGGCCACGGTCTGGCGTAGGGTGATGGCGGCAGGTCTTTCCCTAGCGCATGGATGCGCGAAAAGAGTTGCCGCGCGAGAGGTCTCGCGCGTGATCGATGACGACTCACACCCCCTGGAGGAACGTTGTCCACAAGAACCGCCGGCGCCCGCGCAGGCGTCGCCACGGCCCTCGGGGCGGGGATGCTGCTCGCGTCCACCGTCCCCGCGGTCGCCACGTCCGTACCGGACTCGGCGAACCCGATCGACCACATCGTCAGCAACATGACGATCGACGAGCTCATCGGCCAGATGACGTGGACCTACGTCTACGGCAACTCCGCCGACGACGCCTCGATGGCCACCGACAACCAGGCGCGCTACGGCGTCGACACGCCGCGGGAGGTCGTCGAGAAGTTCGACCTCGGCGGCGTCCTGTACTTCGCCTGGTCCAACCCCGGCATCGTCAACGACCCGGAGCTCGCCGCCGAGCTGTCCAACGGCCTGCAGGCCGTCTCCGTCGGCGACGAGGCCTCCGGCATCCCGCTCGCCACGACGATCGACCAGGAGGGCGGCATCGTCGCCCGCATGGGGGCGCCGATGACGGTGCTCCCCGGCAACATGGCGCTCGGCGCCACCTTCGACGCCGCGCTCGCGCGCGCCCAGGGCGAGATCCTGGGCTCCGAGCTCGCCGCCGTCGGCGTCAACGCGGACTTCGCGCCCGTCGTCGACGTCAACACCAACCCGGCCAACCCCGTCATCGGCGTGCGCTCGATGGGTGAGGACCCGCAGAACGTCGCCACGCTGGGCGTCGCCCAGATCGAGGGCATGCAGTCCCAGGGCGTCGGTGCCGCCGCCAAGCACTTCCCCGGCCACGGCGACACGGAGACCGACTCCCACACCGGCCTGCCGATCGTCACCTACGACCGCGCCACCCTCGACCAGCACCTCGTGCCCTTCGAGGCGGCCATCGACGCGGGCGTCGACATGATCATGACGGCGCACGTCATCGTCGAGGAGCTCGACCCCGAGATGCCCGGCACCCTCTCCCCGGAGGTCCTCACCGGCCTGCTCCGCGAGGACCTCGGCTTCGACGGCCTCATCACCACCGACGCCCTCGACATGGGCGCCCTCAAGGAGCTCCCGGACAACCCGCTCGACGACGGCGACATCGCCGTCCTCGCCATCCAGGCCGGCTCCGACATCCTCCTCATGTCCCCCGACGTCCCGGCGACCTTCGAGGCCGTCAACGCGGCCGTCGAGTCCGGTGACATCACCCGCGAGCGCCTGGAGGAGTCGGTCACCCGGATCCTCGAGTGGAAGGTCGAGCGCGGGGTGTGGGAGGAGGACCCGAGCGTCCCCGTCGACGAGGTGATGGACGTCGTCGGCAGCGCCGAGCACACCGCCACCGCCCAGGAGATCGCCAACCGGTCGGTCACCCTGCTCCGCAACGAGGGCGACCTCCTCCCGCTCGACGACGGCCAGTCGGTGTTCGTCACCGGCTGGGGCCAGAGCGGGGTGCCGAACCTCGCCCAGGCCTTCACCGACCGCGGCGTGGAGGCCGACCACCTCTACACGGCGAACTTCCCGAACGCCGAGCAGATCGCCGCGGCCGCCGAGGCCGCCGAGGGCCACGACGCGATCGTCCTCATGACCCACACCCCGGCCAACACCGCCCAGACGCAGGCCCAGCGCGACCTGCTCGCCGCGCTCCAGGCGACCGACGTCCCCGTGGTCCACGTCCCGGTCCGCAACCCCTACGACGTCGCCTGGGAGAACCCCGCACCGGCGCAGCTCGTCACCTACGGCTACCAGCGCCCCTCGCTCCAGGCGGTCGCCGACGTCGTCCTCGGCACCGTCGAGCCGACCGGCAAGCTGCCGGTCAACGTCCCTACCGCCGACGGCGAGGGCGTGCTCCACCCGATCGGCTTCGGCCTCGGCTACGAGGACGAGGAGCCGCAGGAGCCCGCGCAGCGCTACGGCTTCTTCCTCACCAACGGCTGGAAGGGCGGCGACGCCGACTACGCCTTCCAGTACGGCCGGCACACCGACGAGGTCCTCGTCGGTGACTGGGACGGGGACGGGCGCGACTCGATCACCGTGCGCCGCGGCAACCAGTACTTCGTCAACAACGCCCCCACCGGCGGGCCGGCGGAGCGCGTCCTCACCTACGGCAAGGCCGACGACGTCGTCCTCGTGGGCGACTGGAACGGTGACGGCACCGACACCCTGGCGGTGCGCCGCGGGGCGACCTACCACGTGAAGAACTCCCTGCGCAGCGGGGACGCCGACCACGTGGTCGTCTACGGCCGCGAGGGCGACGCCGTCGTCGTCGGCGACTGGGACGGCGACGGCCGCGACACCTTCGCGGTGCGCCGCGGGAAGGTCTACCACGTGAAGAACGCCATCGCCGGTGGCGACGCGGACACCGTCTTCGCCTACGGGCGCGAGTCCGACGTCACCCTGGCCGGTGACTGGGACGGCGACGGCCGCGACACCTTCGCCGTGCGCCGCGGCCGCGACTACCACGTGTCCAACACGCTGCGTGGTGGCGAGGCCGAGCAGGTCATGCGCTACGGGCGCGAGAGCGACGAGGTGTTCGTCGGTGACTGGGACGGCGACGGCCGCGACAGCATCGGCGTGCGCCGCACCCCCGCCGCCTGACCGCACCACCCCACCCCCAAGCGCCGAGAGCCGGATTCCTCCCGGCGCACCACCCCACCGCCGAGAGCCGGAACTCTTCCGGCGCCTGGGCAAGAGACGGACGAGGCCCCGCACCCACGGTGCGGGGCCTCGGTCGTTGGTCGCCGAGAGATCCGACTCTCGGCGGTGAGGAATCCGGCTGTCGGCGCGACGGGGGACGGGCCGGGCTGTGAGGAATCCGGCTGTCGGCGCGACGGGGGACGGGCCGGGCGGTGAGGAATCCGGCTGTCGGCGTAGCGTGGGGGTGCTCGCTCGACCCTCACCCAGGCAGGCTCATGACGCTCCACCGCACCGCCCTCGGCGCCGCGCTCGCGGCCTTCGCCCTCCTCGCCCCCGCCGCCCAGGCGGCCGTGCCCGCCGGCGCTGAGACCGCCGACACCGCCGCGCAGGTCGCGGCGATGAGCGAGGACGAGCTCATCGGTCAGATGGTCTGGGCGCACGTCTACGGCTCCACCGCGGACGACACCTCGATGGCCGCCGAGAACCGCGCCCGCTACGGCGTCGACACCCCCGCGCAGGTCGTGGAGAAGTACGCCCTCGGCGGCGTCCTCTACTTCGCCTGGGCCGCGAACACCGAGTCCCCCGAGCAGGTCGCCGAGCTCTCCGCCGGGCTGCAGGAGGCCGCCGCGGACGGCTCCGGCGTGCCGCTGGCGATCACGGTGGACCAGGAGGGCGGGGAGGTGTCGCGGATCGGCGAGCCCGCCACCGCCCTGCCCGGCGGGATGGCGCTCGGCGCCACCTTCGACCCCGGGCTCGCCCGCGCCCAGGGCGAGCTCCTCGGCTCCGAGCTCGCCGCGATGGGCGTCAACGTCGACTGGGCGCCGGTCGCCGACCTCAACACCAACCCGGCGAACCCGGTCATCGGCCTGCGCTCCCCCGGGGCGGACCCCGCCGGTGTCGCGGAGCTCACCGCCGCCCAGGTGGAGGGCCTGCAGTCCCAGCACGTCGCCGCCGGCGCCAAGCACTTCCCCGGCCACGGCGACACCGACGTCGACTCCCACACCGGCCTGCCGATCGTCACCTACGACCGTGCCACCCTCGACCAGCACCTCGTGCCCTTCGAGGCGGCCATCGACGCGGGGGTCGACATCATCATGTCCGCGCACATCGTCGTCGAGGCCCTCGACCCCGAGCTGCCCGGCACCCTCTCCCCCGCCGTCCTCACCGACCTGCTCCGCGACGAGCTCGGCTACACCGGCCTGGTCACCACCGACGCGCTCGACATGGCCGCGCTCAAGCAGCTGCCCGGCAACCCGCTCGACGACGGCGACATCGCCGTCCTCGCCATCCAGGCCGGCTCCGACATCCTCCTCGACTCCCCCGACGTCGACGCCACCGTCGCGGGCGTCCAGGAGGCCCTGGAGTCCGGCGAGCTCACCCGCGAGCGCCTCGAGGAGTCGGTGACCCGCATCCTCGACTGGAAGGCCGAGCGCGGGATCGGCGCCCCGGGCCCGGACCTCGACGTCGTCGGCAGCGAGGAGCACCGCGCGACCGCGCGGACGATCTCCGAGCGCGCCGCCACGGTCCTGCGGGACGAGGAGGAGCTGGCCCTGCCGCTCGACCCCGGCGCCGACCGCCTCCTCGTCGTCGGCGCCGGCTCGGCGTGGCCCGAGCGGCTGACCCCGCTCCTGGAGGAGGAGGGCTTCACCGTCACCGAGCGGCTCGAGAGCGGGGACAGCCCGAGCGCCGGCTACCGGTCGGCCGCGGTCGCGGCCGCCGCGCAGGACGACGTCGCCGCCGTCGTGGCCACCGTCGACGACCTGCGGGGCAACCCCGCCCAGCAGGCCCTGCTCGAGGAGCTCGCTGCCGGGCCGGCGCCCGTCGTCGCCGTCCTCGCCGGCACCCCCTACGACCTCGCCGCGGTCCCGGAGGACGTTCCCGGGGTCGTGGCGAGCTACGGCGCGACCACCGTCAACTACGCGGGTGTCGCGACGGCCGCGCTCGCGGGGCGCGAGCTGCCCACGGGGCGGCTTCCCGTCGCGGTGACCGCGGAGGACGGCACGGTCCTCGCCGAGCTGGGCTTCGGGCTGCGGCGCACCGAGGAGGTGACGCCGGTGGAGGTCACCTTCACCGACCTGCCGGGCACCGAGGACGACGTCGTCGAGATCCCCCCGGCCACCGGCGTCGCCTACCTCCTCGACGGCGAGCCGGCCGGCCCCGGCTCCCACCACGCGAGCGGCAGCGTCGTCGTCACCGCCGAGCCGGACCCGCCGTCGTCCTACCACCTCGCCGACGGCGCGACGACGCGCTGGGAGCACACCTTCGACGCGACGGCCCCGGCCGCCGCCCCGGAGGAGGACGACGACGGTGCCACGCCCTGGCTCCCCGTCGCGGGTGCCGTCGCGCTCGTCGTGGCGGTCGTCACCGGCGCGCTCGCGCTGCGGCGCCGCCGCCGTCCCGCAAACTGAGACGCCCCGTCTCACATAGACGCCGCAACGCCGCGGTGCTACAGTCCCCCGCCGTTACGTCTGTCACAGTTCAGTAACGTTTATGTGACCGGTAAAGCCCCAGGTCAGGCGGCGGTTATCGGCGGCTCAGCGGAGCGCTCGAGCGCCTCAGGCACGCCTCAGGCGGTGGTCCGGCGCCCGTTTCGATGACATGGTGGTGGGCCGTTCCTCCATCCATCCCAGTTTGCGATGCCCGCCGTCAGGTGCGGCGATCGTGAGCGGTCGCGGTGCAGCCTGCATCGCGACCAACCCGAGCCGCAGTGAGGTGAGCGTGAGCGCGCTACGCGCAGAGAACGTGTACAAGGTCTTCGGACGCCGGTCCCAGGAAGCCGTCAGGCGGCTTCGTGCAGGTGCGAGCCGTGACGAGGTCAAGCCCATGGGCACGGCCGCCGTCATCGACGCCTCCTTCGAGGTGCAGCCCGGCGAGACCTTCGTCGTCATGGGCCTGTCGGGCTCCGGCAAGTCGACCCTCATCCGGATGCTCAACGGCCTGCTCACCCCCACGGCCGGCCGCGTCGTCATCGGCGACCAGAGCATCACCGACGTCTCCCCCGCGGAGCTGCGCCAGATCCGGCGCACGAAGATCTCGATGGTCTTCCAGCACTTCGCCCTGCTCCCCCACCGCACGGTGCTCGACAACGTCGCCTACCCGCAGGAGATCCGCGGGATGGCCAAGGCCGAGCGGCTCGCCAAGGCGCAGGAGGCCGTCGCGATGACCGGCCTCGCCGGCTGGGAGGACTCGCTGCCCGCGCAGCTGTCCGGTGGCATGCGCCAGCGCGTGGGCCTCGCCCGCGCCCTCGCGGCGGACACCGACATCCTGCTCATGGACGAGGCCTTCTCGGCCCTGGACCCCCTCATCCGCCGGGAGATGCAGGAGCAGCTCGTCGAGCTGCAGGCCAAGCTCGGCAAGACGATCGTCTTCATCACCCACGACCTCAACGAGGCGATGTTCCTCGGTGACCGGATCGCCGTCATGCGCGACGGCCGGGTCGTCCAGATCGACACCGCCGAGCAGATCCTCGCCCAGCCCGCGGACGACTACGTCGCGAAGTTCATCGCCGACGTCGACCGCTCCCGCGTCATCACCGCCGGCGCGCTCATGCGCCGGCCGATCTCCGTCGTCCAGCTCGGCGGCGGGCCCGGCGTGGCCCTGCGCGAGCTGGAGGCCACCCAGGGCTCGGCGGCGTACGTCGTCGACCGGCGGCGCGTCCTCCACGGCACCATCCACGACCAGGACCTCCTCGCCGCGCAGCGCCGCGGGGACCGGACCCTGGAGTCGGCCGTGCGCCCGGACACCTCCGCCGTGTCCCCCGACACCCCGCTGTCGGACATGTTCGCCCCCGCGGCCGAGGCGCGCCTGCCCCTCGCGGTGACCGACGAGGACGGACGCCTCGTCGGCGTCGTCCCCCGCGTCTCGATGCTCGAGGCGATGGTCCCGCCGACCGCGGACGACGAGAGCCCCGACGTCGCCGCCGAGCAGGTGCCCGCGCCGGCACCGGCACCGGACGTCACCGCCCCCGGCGGGAACGAGGCGACCTCCGCCGTCCCCGTCCAGACCCCGGCGAAGGGTGAGGCCCGATGAACGACTTCCGCATCCCCGTCGGCGACTGGGCCGACGCCGCCGTCGACTGGCTCACGAGCAACCTCTCGGGCCTCTTCGGCGTCATCGCCGACGTCCTGCGCTGGCTCTTCGAGCTCGCCGAGCTCGTCTTCACCACCCCGCCGTTCTGGGTGGTCGGCCTCGTCCTCGCGGCCGTCGCCCTCCTCGCCAAGAGCTGGAAGCTGGCCCTGGCCACGGTCGTGGGCCTGGGGCTCATCTTCGCCATGGACCAGTGGGACAACGCGATGGCGACCGTCGCCCTCGTCGTCGTCGCCTCGCTCATCGCCACCGTCATCGCGATCCCGCTCGGCATCTGGGCCGCCCGCAGCAGCGGCGTGTCCACCGTCCTGCGCCCGGTGCTCGACTTCATGCAGACGATGCCGGCCTTCGTCTACCTCCTGCCGGCCGTCATCCTCTTCCGGGTGGGCGTCGTCCCGGGCATCGTCGCGACGATCATCTTCGCGATGGCCCCCGGTGTGCGGTTCACCGAGCTCGGCATCCGGCAGGTCGACCGGGAGGTCGTCGAGGCGGGCCACGCCTTCGGCGCCACCCCCGGCCGCATCCTGCGCCAGGTCCAGCTGCCGCTCGCGCTGCCGACGATCATGGCCGGCATCAACCAGCTCATCATGCTCTCGCTGTCGATGGTCGTCATCGCCGGCATGGTCGGGGCCCCGGGCCTCGGGCAGCCGGTGGTCCAGTCGCTGCAGAGCGTCAACATCGGCCTCGGCGCCGAGGCGGGCCTCTCCGTCGTCATCCTCGCGATGTACCTCGACCGCGTCACCGCCGCCCTCGGCGACCGTGCCCCGGTCTCCCGGGCCCTCAAGGTCCGCGCCGCCGAGGACTGACCCCATCTCCACCCACGAAACCGACCCTCCACGACACGACGTGAACGTCACACGAAAGGGACACCACATGAAGATCACCCGACGCAGCGGGGCCGTCATCGCCTCCGCCACCGCACTGGCCCTCACGCTCGCCGCCTGCGGCAGCGACACCGACGGCGGGTCCGAGGACACCGCCACCGGTGCCGATGCCGGTCCCATCACCATCGGCATCCACTCCGGCTGGGAGGAGGGCATCGCCGTCTCCCACCTGTGGCAGCACATCCTCGAGGAGCAAGGCTACGAGGTGGAGATGGAGACGGCGGACGCCGGCGTGGTCTTCACCGGACTCGCCCAGGGCGACTACGACGTCAACTTCGACACCTGGCTGCCCTCCACCCACGGGCACTACATCGAGGAGTACGGCGACGACGTCGCCGAGCTCGGCACCTGGTTCGAGGAGGCCCCGCTCACCATCGCGGTGAACGAGGACGCCCCCATCGACTCGCTGGCCGAGCTCGCCGACAACGCCGAGCTCTTCGGCAACCGTCTCGTGGGCATCGAGTCCGGTGCGGGTCTCACCAAGATCACCCAGGAGCAGGTCATCCCGACCTACGGCCTGGACGTTATGGACTACCTCGTCTCCTCCACCCCCGCGATGCTCACCGAGCTGAGCGCGGCCATCGACGCCGGCGAGAACATCGCCGTCACCCTGTGGCGTCCGCACTGGGCCTACGACGCCTTCCCGATCAAGGACCTCGAGGACCCCGAGGGCGCCCTCGGTGAGCCGGATGACATCTACGCCTACGGCAACGCCGACTTCGCCGCGACCTACCCGGACGTCGCGGAGTGGATCGCCGGCTTCCAGCTGGACGACGAGCAGCTCCACTCGCTCGAGAACATCATGTTCAACGAGATGAACGGCGAGGACAACGACGCCGCTGTCGACCAGTGGGTCGAGGAGAACCAGGAGTTCGTCGACTCGATCACCGGCTGACCAGCCGCCAGCAGCACCTCGGCTCCCGGCGCGAGGAGGACACACTCCTCGCGCCGGGAGCTGAGCTGTTCCGGGGCCGGCCGGGGCGGCGGGGCCGCCGTCGTGGCGGGGCGTGCGTGTCGGACCCGACGTACAGTTGTGAGGCCGTGGACGGCGGTGACCACCCGCCCGGCGACTCGAGCAGCACACGAGAGGTTTCCGCATGACCGCAGCCACGACACCCGTCGCGGCCCCCGCGTCCACCCCCACCACCCGCTTCCGCGGTGACATCCAGGGCCTGCGGGCCGTGGCCGTGGGGCTCGTCCTGCTCTACCACGCGGGGGCGCCCTTCCTTCCCGGCGGGTTCATCGGGGTGGACGTCTTCTTCGTCATCTCCGGCTTCCTCATCACCGGCCTCATCGTCCGCGAGGTCGAGCGCACCGGACGCCTGAGCCTGCGGCGCTTCTACGCCCGCCGGGCCAAGCGCCTGCTGCCCGCGACCGCCGTCGTCTTCGTCACAGTCGCCGCCCTCTCACTCCTGTTCCTCCCGGTGACGCGCTGGCGCGACATCGCGGGGGACATCGCCGCCAGCGCGGTGTACCTCGTCAACTGGCGCCTGGCGGACCGCTCGGTCGACTACCTCGCCGCCGAGTCGGCCGCGAGCCCGCTCCAGCACTTCTGGTCCCTCGCCGTCGAGGAGCAGTTCTACATCGTGTGGCCGCTGCTCATCGTCGCGCTGTTCTGGCGCTGGCGTGGCGGCAACGCCTCCCGTCGCCTCCTCCTCGGCCTCCTCGTCATCGCCGTCCCCTCCTTCCTCTGGTCGGTGCACCTCACGACGGCGAACCCCGGCGCCGCCTACTTCGTCACCACCACGCGGCTGTGGGAGATGGCGGTCGGCGCGCTCCTCGCCGTCGTCGTCGTCCACACCGACCGGCTCACGCGCACGGCGCGCACGGTCCTCGGCTGGGCGGGGCTCGCGGCGATCGGCTACGCCGCCCTCACCTTCGACGCCGCCACGACCTTCCCCGGCGCCTCCGCCCTCGTCCCCACCCTCGGTGCCGCCGCCGTCCTGCTCGCCGGCAGCGGCGACGGCCGCGGCGAGCTGCGCCCCCTGACGGCTGCTCCCATGCAGCACGTCGGCGCCTGGTCCTACTCCCTGTACCTGTGGCACTGGCCCCTCATCGTCGTCGCGACGGCGGTCTGGGGCACCGACGGCACGCTCCCCCTGACGACCGGCCTGCTCGTCGTCACGGCCTCGCTGGTCCCCGCCTGGCTCACCTACCGCTTCGTCGAGCGTCCCTTCCACCGCTCGCCCCGGTTCGGGGTGCCGTGGCGGGCCGGCGTGCTCGGCGTCGTGTGCGTGGCCGTGGGCCTGGCCTCCGCCGGTGGGCTCGCCGTGGCCGCCCAGCGCGCCACCGTCCCGACCGATGCGCAGGCCCCCGGTGCCGCGGTGCTCGGTGACGACCCGGCCGCCGCGAGCGAGCCGGTCGACGAGCTCACGTCGATCACCCCCGCGCTCGCCGACGCACCGGACGACGTCTCGGAGATGTACGCCGACGGCTGCCACCAGGACCAGCTCAGCGCCGAGGTGGTCAGCTGCGTCTACGGCGACGCCGAGTCGGACACCGTCGTCGCGCTCGTCGGGGACTCCCACGCGGCGCACTGGCAGCCCGCACTGGAGATGCTGGCCGACGAGCACGGCTGGCGCCTGGAGACCTACACGAAGTCCGCCTGCCTCTTCGCCGGCGTCGTCGTGTGGGACATGAACAGGGAGACGCCGTACGAGAGCTGCGCCCAGTGGCAGGAGGACGTCCTCGACCAGCTCGTCGAGCAGCGGCCCGAGCTCGTGGTCGCCAGCTCGAGCGGCACCTACCGCGTCGCCGGGGACGGGGGACCGCTCACCCGGGAGGAGTCCTTTGAGCCCGTCTCCGAGGCGATGGCGGAGAGGTGGGGCGCCCTGGAGGACGCCGGCATCGACGTGCTGACCATCGCCGACACCCCGTGGTGGGGGACCGACGTCCCCGAGTGCGTCGCAGCGCACCAGGACGACCTCGGCGCGTGCGCCGTCAGCCGTGAGGACGCCGTCGCCCGCTCCGGCTCACCGCTGCACCACGCGGCGGCCGAGATGACCCCTGACGCCGCCATCGTCGATCTCACCGAGTACGTCTGCCCCGGCGAGACCTGTGTGCCGGTCGTCGGTGGGGTGCTGACCCACAGCGACTCCCACCACCTCACGGCGACCTACGTCCGCTCGCTGGCGCCCCGCCTGGAGGAGGCGCTCACGCCGCTCGTGCGGTGACGGCGCCGCGGCCGGCGGCCCGCCTGCGCGACGCGTCAGAGCTCGCGTGCCTCCTCGGGCAGGAGCACGGGCACGCCGTCACGGACGGGGTAGGCCAGCGCGCGATCCGGGTCGGTGGAGCGCAGCTCGGGCGTGCCGTCGGGCGCGGTGCCCTCGACGAGCTCGGCGCCGGTCACGGGGCAGCGCAGGATGTCCCGCACCCAGGGCTCGATCGTCGCCGGCTGCTCGCTCGCACTCATCACTTGCTCCGTCTCCCTGCGCCGGGTGCGCAGGTCTCCAGGGTAGTCGCCGGGTCAGTCGGCCTCGCCGGGCAGCACCCGCAGGTGGCCGCGGCGTCCGAGCTCGGGCTCGGGCAGGCGGTGGGTGACCGGCGCCGGGGGGACGCTGCCGGGCCGGGTGGCGGGCACCGAGGGACCGGGGCGGGCGCGGGAGGCCTCCCGCACGGCGTCGGCCAGTGCCTCGATGTCGTCGGCGCTGGGCGGGGCCGGCACGAACTCCGTGGCGAGGCGGACGACCTCCCAGCCGCGCGGGGCGGTGAGCCGGTGCGCGTGCTCCTCGCACAGGTCGTAGGAGTGCGGCTCGGACTGGGTGGCGAGCGGGCCGAGGACGGCCGTGGAGTCGGCGTACACGTAGGTGAGGGTCGCCACGGCCGGACGGCTACAGGCAGCGCGTGTGCAGTGGCGGGAGAGTCTCACGCCCCGACGGTACAACGTCCCGCGGACACCGCCGGCACGGCCACGCCGGAGCCGGCCCAGGGCATAGCATCGAGGGATGCCCGACGACCTCGTGATCCCGTCCCGGCGCTCCGCGCGCCGGCGGGACCGCCGCGGGCGCGGGCTCCGCGGCCCGCTGCTGCCGCCGACCCTGCCCGGGTGGCGCACCCGCAGCGAGGAGTTCGACGACGCCGTGCTCGGGGCCGTCGAACGGCTGGAGAAGCGCTGGTCGCGCCAGCTGTCGGCGGTCGAGTTCGGCGTCGAGGAGGTCCCGCCGTCCGACCCGAGCCCGTGGGAGCAGGACGCCGTCGCCCTGGGCCGGTACTTCCCGGCCGACCCGGCCGCCGGCCTCACCGACCGCGTCGTCCTCTACCGCCGGCCCATCCAGTCCCGCTGCGAGGACGCCACCGAGCTCCACGCGCTCGTCGAGGAGGTCGTCCGGGAGCAGGTGGCCCACCTGCTCGGCCGCGACCCCGACGACCTCTGAGCCGCCCGCTCAGCCGCGCGGGCGGGGCGCGGGTGCGAGCGGGACGGCACTGGCCGTGCGGGCGTCCTCGGTGAGCGGCACGAAGGACATGAGGCTGCCGTCGGGTGCGGACGCCGTGAGCATGAGGCCGCCGTGCACGGCGCCGTCAGTGGCGCGGACCCCGAGCGCGGCCACGTCGCCGTCGGCGAGGGCCGCCGCATCCTCGCGCAGGGTCGTCCGCGGGCCGAGGGTGCGGGTCACCGCGGCGCCCCGGGTGCCGTCACGCAGCACCGGGACGAGCTCGACGTCGAGCGCGTCGCCGGACGGGTTGGTGAGGACGAGGGACGCGGAGGAGACGCCGTCGCCGGGCACGGCCACGACGCCGGAGGCGAGCGCGGGCACCGCCGGCGCCCAGGCGCGGTCGACGGGCGCCGTGCCCGGGTCCTCCTCGCCGGCCCTGCCGACGGTGGTCGTCACGGCGGCGGCCGTGACGGGGAGGTCGGCGCTCACGACCGCCGACCAGGGCCCCTCGGGGATGCCGGTGAGGGAGACGTCGACGACGGCGCCGGGGTCCAGGACGAGCTCCTCGGCACCGGGCACGGCCTCGGGCCCCTCGGTGCCGAGCAGCTCGAGGGTGACGGTCGCGGTCTCCTCTCCGGGGTTGACGACCCGCACGGCGGGGGCGTCCGCCTCCTCCCCGGAGCTCTGGCCGAGGAAGATCCCGGGGACGACGACCGTCTCGGCGGGCGGCACCGAGGGGGCGACGAGGTCGGTGCCTGCGGGGACCAGGCCCCGCAGCCGGCTGTCCTGGACGAGAGCGGTCACCTCACCGCCGGTCGCGGCGACGTGGACGGCGACCCTCGGGTCGGCGGCCAGGGCCTCGAGCAGGACGATGCGCTGACCGCCGGCCGGGACGAGGACGGTCCCGGCGGTGGAGAGGTCGAGGGCCCCGGTGCTCCCCCAGCCGCTGAGCGTGACGCTCGCCGGGGTCTGCCCCACGTTCGACAGCACGAGCTGCGCGGAGTCACCGGGCTGGGTGGAGCCGCCGACGAGCCACGCCGAGGTGGACGGGCTCTGGCACGACGTAGCCGCCAGGCCCCGGAGGTCGCCGGACTCGGTGACGGCCACGCTGGTCCCCGCGACGAGCGCGACGACGTCCTCGACGGGCTCCGCCTCCAGGACGGTCGTCTCCCCGGCGTCGGTGCGCTGCGCGAGGCGGGCGGTGCCGGCGAGGGGCACCTCCTCACCCGCCGGGGCGTCGAGGCCGGGCCGCAGCCGCAGCGCGCCCGGCGGCTGGTCCTCGCTGCGGGCCAGGGTGACGACGTCGAGCACGGTGCTCGTGCCCGAGCCCTCCGGGTCGAACTCGTCGTAGCCGAGGTCCTCCCCGGCGACGGCGGTGGCGAGGCGCGGGGGCCCAGGGCAGACCTGGGCGACGGTGGCGGCGTCGACCGGCACGACGACGTCGTCGACCGCGACGACGTCCACGGGCACGGCCTGCCCCGCGAGGGCGACGCCGGCGGCGGCGGCGAGCAGGGCCGCGCCGGAGACGGCGGTCGTCACCCGGCGCAGCACCCGCCGGTTGGTGGGGGCGCTCATGTCGTCTCCTCCCGTCGGCGGCGTACGGGCACGGCGAGCAGCACGGTGAACCCCAGGCCCACGGCCTGCGCCACGCGCCACGGGGTGAGCCACGCCGGCTCGTAGGTGAGCTCGAGGCGCCCGGTGTGGGCCGGCAGCTCGAAGGCCTGCCGCCAGCCGTCGGTGGTCGCCCGCAGCGGCCTGCCGTTGTAGGTGGCGCGCCAGGCGGGGTCGGCCCGCTCGGCGAGGACGAGGCGGCGGCCCTCCTCCCCCGCGTCGACCCGACCGCTCGCACCGACCGGCCGTGCGGGCAGGGAGGCGAGCACCTCTCCCTCCGCGGACACGACCTGGGCGCGGGCGACGGACTGCGCCGCACCGGCGGCACCGGTGGACTGCGAGGTGCGCCAGATGACACCGGAGGCGTTCTCCGTCACGCGCTCGAGCCCCGCGGTGGAGTCGAGCCGGGCGACGAGGTCCTGGCGGGTGGTCCCGGCGTCCGCGTCCGTGACGGGCGGGACGAGGACGACGCCGACGGCGAGGCGGCCGAGCTGCTCGCCGGCCGCGTCCGCGGTGCCGGTGGCGAGCTCGGCGACGAGCTCGTGCAGCTCGGCGGTGGCGTCGTCCGGTGCGGCGGGCGCGCCGCCGGCGGTGAGGCCCCGGGCCGTCACCACCGTGGAGGTCTCGCTCAGCTGGGGGCCCGCGTGGCGCCACACCTCGGCGCGGACGGTCTCCCCCTCCGCACTGAGCGCGAGCACGCGTGACCGCTCGGGGCTGGTCTGGAGCTCCCGGGCGAGTGCCGGGACGGGCGGCGCCTCCCGGCCCTCGAGGGCGAGCAGGGTGCCCTCCTGCCCGCGCTGGTCGACGACCGTGGCGAGCCACACGCCCGCGGTCGCGAGCGGGCCCAGGACCATGACGGCGGTGACGAGGCTCGCGGAGAGCTGGCGCCAGCCGAAGCTGCGCGCGGTGAGCCACTCGCGCAGCCCGTCACCGCCCGCCGTCGTCGCGACGAGCAGCCCGAGCAGGGCGAGCGAGGTGCCCGCGCCGGCCCAGCCGTGGACGAGCTGCGCCTCGCCGGCCAGGTCGCGGCCCACCGCGACGGGGGTGCGCGTCGACAGCAGGGCGGTCGCCAGGCCGACGACGACGGCGACCCAGCCGGCGCGGACGGCCCGCGCGCGGCCCGAGCCCCGCAGCAGGGCGAGGACCGCGACGAGGGCGACGGCGGCGCCACCCGCCAGCGCGAGGACGGTGGACCAGGGCTGCGTGGGACCGGCCAGCCCGGGCAGGGCGAGGGGCCAGCCGAGCGCCGCGAGCCAGGAGGCGCCGGGGTCGGAGGCGAGGGGCACCCCGGGGTCGGCGACGACCACGCGCCAGCCGCGCTCGGGGAGCGTGCCGAGGGCCGCGGTGAGCAGGGGGCCGAGGAGGAGGAGCGGGGGGACGGCCACGAGCGCGAGCAGACGCCGGCGGCGGGGCACGACGAGCGCGAGGAGGACGAGGACGACCACCGCTGCGGGCAGGAGGACGGGCGCGCCGGCGCAGGCCACGGCGAGCGCCAGGCCTCCGCCGGCGGCCGCCGAGATCGAGCCGCTGGCCGCGGGCGCGTCCGCCGCGGGCGCCGCGAGGGCGGGAACCTGCCCGGCAGCGGGATCGTCGTCGTCGTCAATGGTGCGCCTGGCGTCGGCGAGGCCGGAGAGGATGACGTCGCGGCGGTGCACGCCCACGGCCCGCGCGACGCCGAGCGCCGCCCACGGCAGGGCGAGGTGGGCGAGGACGGCGCCCAGGCGCCCCTGGCCGAGGCCCACGAGCAGCGCGGGGGCCAGGGCCCACACGACCGCCGCCCACGCGCGCAGCAGCACCGAGCGGGTGGCGGCGCCGGCGGCGAACCAGGCGCCGAGCCCGGCGAGGGGCACGGCGAGGACGAGCAGCGCCGTCGTGAGGACGTTGCCGCTCGCACCCGCGAGCGGGAGCGCGGCGACGGCGAGGACGGTGAGGAGCGGGTCGGCCGGGCCGGCGTGGCCGAGGCCGGCGGGGACCCACGCGGACGTGGCCGTCCGCCACAGCTCGCGGGCGGCGGCGTCGAGCGGCGCGAGGGCGCCCCCGCGCAGCGCTCCCGCGGTGAGGAGGGGGCCCAGGGCGACGAGCGCGACGGTGGTGAGGCCGAGGAGCACGAGGGCGAGGGTGCCGCGCCGCCGCCGGGCGAGGACGGCGCGCTCGCGGATCTCCAGCTCGCTCGGGGCCACGCGGTGCGCGCGTCCGGCCGCCTGGGAGCGCCGCTCGTCGCGCTTGGCGCGGGCGACGTCGTGCCAGGAGGCGCGCAGCGGACGGAGGTGGCGCAGCGAGACCTGTCGGGTGGCCCGGTGCCGGCGCCGGGCGCGCCACACGGCAGCGGGCCGGGCGAGGACCTCGGCCGCGGCGCGCATCTCGGCGCCCACGAGGGCGATCTCCTTGGTCGCGACGCGCCACAGCGCCCGGACGGGGGCGAGCGCGAGGATCGCGAGGACGACGAGGGGCACCCAGTACCACGGCGTCGAGGTGAGCCACAGGAAGAGCTGGGAACGGCGGCGGGCGGCGAAGGACCGGCGCGGGTCGGGCACGGTCTGCGGGTCGGGCCGCGGGGAGGAGAGGTCGCGCAGGCCCTGGTAGGAGGCCCGCGCGTGGTGGACGACGGCGCCCGGCACGACGACGACGCGGTGGCCGGCGAGCCAGGCCCGCTGGGACAGGTCGAGACCGTCACCGAAGGGGCCCAGCGCGGGGTCGGGTCCGCCGAGCTCGTCCCAGACGGTGCGCCGGACGAGTGCGCCGGCCGTCCCGACGGCGAGCACGTCCTCGCGGGCGTCGTGCTGGCCCTGGTCGATCTCGCCGTCCTCGATGTCGGGGACGCGCCGGCCGGTGGACGTGGCGCGGACGCCCGCCTCGAGGAGGAGGTCCGGGCGGGCCCAGTCACGCTGCTTGGGGCCGGCGACCGCTACCGACGGGCCGGACTCCCCCGTGCGGAGGAGCTCGGCGTGGGCGCGGGGCTCGGGCGCGGAGTCGTCGTGGAGGAGCCACAGCCAGGGCTCCGGCTCGCCCGTCCCGCCGTGCTCCGCGAGCGCGGCCCGCACGGCCGCACCGAAGCTCCGGGGCGCGGGGACACGCAGCACCCGCACGGTGGAGACCTCGCGCAGGCCGGCGGCGTCGATCGCCGCGTGGACGGGGACACCCGTGCCCACCTCGCGGCCGGGGGCGCTCGTGTCGACGACGAGGACGGTCCCGACGGGACGCGTCTGCTCCGCCAGCCCCCGCAACGTCCGCGGCAGGTACGGCGAGACGCCGGGGCTCACCACGACAGCGAGGGTCGTGGCGGCGCCGGCGTCAGCGGCCGACATCAAGCATCAGACAGCCCGGCGCTTGAGCTTGCGACGCTCCCGCTCCGAGAGGCCGCCCCAGATGCCGAAGCGCTCGTCGTTGGCGAGGGCGTACTCGAGGCACTCGGCGCGGACGTCGCACGCGGTGCACACCCGCTTGGCCTCGCGGGTGGACCCGCCCTTCTCCGGGAAGAAGGCCTCCGGGTCGGTCTGCGCGCACAGCGCGCGCTCCTGCCAGCCGAGGAGCCCCTCGTCCGGCAGCTCGTCGATGGCGTACAGCCCCTGCTGGGTGGTGCCCGCCGTGACTCCGGTCGTCAGCGGACCATCACCGAGAATGTTCCACACTGCTCTTCCCATCGTCGACCGGTCGCTTGCCCTTGCTGAATTACACGCGTGTCATACGCCTCCCGTCAAGCGGAACGGTGCTATGAGGGGTTATTCACGCCGTCGTCGGGTCACTCGTGCCCCACCGGCCTCAGCGAGCGCGTCAGACGGTCTCGTCGCGCTTCTTCCGGGCGAAGCGGGCCGGGAGGTCCGGGCCGTCCCACACCTGGATGGCCCGCCAGATCGAGGCGGTGACGGGCACGGCGAGGACCGCCCCGGTGAGACCGGCGAGCACCGTGCCGGCGGTGAGCGCGACAAGGATGACGAGGGGGTGCAGGCGCAGCGCCCGGCCCATGACGATGGGCTGGAGGAGGTCACCCTCGAGCTGGTTGACGCCGACGACGATGGCGACGACGATCAGCGCCTCGACCGGCCCCACCGCGACGAGGGCGACGAGCGCGGCGAGGATGCCCGCGATGGTCGCCCCGACGAGGGGGATGAAGGCGCCGAGGAAGACGAGCACCGACAGCGGGATGGCCAGCGGCACCCCGACGATCGCCAGGCCGATGCCGATGAAGATGGCGTCGACCGCGGCGATGATCGCCGTGCCGCGGACGTACCCGCCGAGGGTGCGGATCGTCGCGTCGCCCACGCGCTGTCCTCGCCGGTAGCGGTGCCCCTCGAAGGGACGCAGGAGGAACTCCCAGATCTTGGGGCCGTCCTTGAGGAAGAAGAACAGCACGACGATCATGATGAAGAAGCCGGCGATGAAGTCGACGGTCTGCGACGCGCCGGCGATCGCCCCCGACCCGACGGCGCTGGACTGCAGGAGCCCGGTGGCCGACTCGACGGCCGAGTCGATCTGCTCCTGGGTGATGTCGAACGGCAGGGCCTCGACGTACTGCTGGAGCTCGGTGAAGCCCTCGAGCGCCTGGTCCCGCAGCTCGTCCCACTGGTTGACGACGGCGCGGGACACCAGCCACACGACGGCGCCGAGCGCGGCGATGATCGCCGCGAGCGCGATCCACGTCGCGACGAGGGACGGCAGGCCCTTGCGCCGCAGGAGGGAGACGAGCGGGGAGATCGCGGCGGCCAGCACGAGCGCGATGAGCACCGGGATGACGACGAGCGTCAGCTGGGTGAGCACGAACACGAGGACGGCGAGGACCGCGGTGACGGCCAGCACCTGCAGCGAGCGGGTGCCGACACGGCCGAAGCCGTCGGACCACAGCCCCGGTGTGGTGGGCTCGGCCGGCAGCGGCTCCGCGACGTGCTCGACGATCTCGGCCTCGCGCGCAGCCTCGCGCGACCGTCTGCTCCGTGGACTCATGGGTGCCTTCCCGTGCGTGGCGCCGGTGGTCACCCGGCGGTGGGCGCGAGCCTCTCGCTCGAGCCGCCCCCCGGCCGCCGACCAGTGTCCGCACAGCGTAACGAGGCCGGGCCGGGCCCGCCCTCCCGTCCGACTCGCGCCGCGGACTAGGCTCAGGTCATGAGCATCGCGACAAAGGTGCTCGACCTCCTCACCGGGGACGAGCCCAATCAGCCCCGCCTCACGTGGTACGGCCCGGACGACGAGCGCGTCGAGCTGTCCGGGCGCGTGCTGGCCAACTGGGTCACCAAGGCCACCAACCTCCTCGTGGAGGAGGGTGAGGTCGAGCCGGGCTCGCGGGTGCTCCTCGACGTGCCCGTGCACTGGCGCGCCCTCGTCTGGGCGATGGCCACCTGGTGCGCCGGTGGTGAGCTCGTCCTGCCCGCCGAGGAGGACGAGGTCCTCGACGACGACGACGTCGACGACGAGCCCGGGTACACCGACCTGGACGAGGAGGAGACGGGCGACCTCGACGACGACGAGTCCGTGTTCGTCCCCGACGAGACGGCCGAGGAGCCGGACATCGCCGTCACCGCCCGCCCGTCGGGCGCGCCCGCCGCAGGCCTCGTGCTCGTCGTGGCCCTCCCGGCCCTCGCGATGCACGTCGAGGACCCGATCCCCGCGGGAGCGGTCGACGCCGCCGCGGCCCTCATGACCTACGGCGACCACCTCGGCTTCGTCCAGGAGCCCGGCGGGGACGACGCCGCACTCTCGGGTCCCGAGATCTCCGGCTCGTCCGGTGGACCGGTCCCCTACGGCGAGCTCGCCGACTGGTGCCGGGAACAGACCCCCGCCTGCCACCGCGACGAGGAGCACCCGCGCGTCCTGTGCGCGCCGCGCGACCACGTCGAGATGCTCGCGCACGCCGTCGCCGCCTGGCGCGCGGGCGGTTCCCTCGTGCTCCTCGGCGAGGACGTCGACTCCAGCCGCTTCGACGCGATCCAGGCCGCCGAGCGCGCCGCCGTGCGGTGCTGAGCCGCGAGGACGCGCCGCCGCTCGTCTCGGTCATCATGCCGATGCACGACGCCGCGGCCTTCGTCGGTGCCGCGATCCGCTCGGTCCAGGCGCAGACCGTCCAGGAGTGGGAGCTCCTCGTCGTCGACGACTCCTCGCGCGACGACTCCCACGCCGTCGCCGAACGGGCTGCGGCCGCCGACCCGCGCGTC
The DNA here is from genome assembly GCF_014837105.1 of Oceanitalea stevensii. Classification (GTDB taxonomy): domain Bacteria; phylum Actinomycetota; class Actinomycetes; order Actinomycetales; family Actinomycetaceae; genus Oceanitalea; species Oceanitalea stevensii. The sequence continues at coordinate 81,600 of NZ_JACSPO010000007.1, forward strand.
CGCGTGCTGCGCAACGAGGGGCCGGGAGGCGCGGGACCGACGCGCAACGTGGGGATCGAGGCGGCACGTGGCCGCTACATCGCCTTCCTCGACAGCGACGACCTGTGGCTGCCCGCCAAGCTGGAGCGGCAGCTGGCGCTCCTCGAGGTGTCCGGCGCACCCCTCGTCTACAGCGCCTACTACAAGGTGGACGCGGACTTCTCCGGCGAGGCGGTGGACTTCGCACCGAACGGGCGCGTCGTGCGCGCCCCGCTGCGGCTCGAGTACCGCCACATGCTCCGTCAGGACTACATCGGCTTCCTCACGGCCGTCTACGACACCCGGGCGCTCGGCAAGCGGCTGCTGCCCTCGATCGAGCGCCGGCAGGACTACGCGCTCATGCTCGCGATCCTGCGGGACGGGCACGTCGCCCGCGGGCTGGACGAGCCGCTCGCCCTCTACCGGGCGGGCCGCACCGGTTCCCTGTCGGCCAACAAGCTCGTGGCGGCCCGGTACAACTGGCACATCTACCGCCACGTCGAGGAGCTTCCGCTGCCGCGGGCGCTGTGGGCCTTCGGGAACTACGCCGTGCGCGCGGGGCTGAAGTACCTCATCTGACGGCCGGCGCGTCGGCGTCGGCCTCCTCCTCCGCGCCGGTCTGCTCACCGGACGCGGCGGCGACCGCGGCGTCGATGCGGGCCTGGATCCGCGCCGCGGACCGTCGGCGCGCCCTCACGACGAGGAACGGGGTGGCGACGAGGAGCGCGAGCAGGACGAGCTGGGACCACGGCACGGTCCACACGCGGAAGCCCACGGTGCTCGGCTGGAGGGTGGCGGGCACCTCGTCCTCCCCGACGGCGAGTGGGGTCGCGACGATCTCCCCGCGCCCGAGGAACAGCGGCCAGACCTCGATCTCCACGCTGCCGTCCGCGTCCTGACCGGGCAGCACCTCGCGGTGCTCGCCGGCGGCCTCGCCGCCACCGACACCGAAGGGCCCGTCGAGCGTCACGGCGACCCCGGAGCCGACGCGGATGTTGCCGGTGTTCTCCACGGTGTAGTCGACGGTGACCGTCCCGGGGGCGAAGGGGTTCCAGGACGGGGAGTAGGTGGCCTCGACCGCGGGCGTCACCTCGGCGAGCACGTCACCCGCGACGCGCAGGTGGAGCCGGACCCCCACGCGCGAGCTCATCTGCAGGGAGGTGTCCCCGCCCTGGACGAGCTCGGCGACGATGCCGGCCGGGTGGTCACCGGGGGTCGCGCCGGCCGGGACCGTGATCTCGACGGGGACGACGGTGCTCGAGGACGCCGGTGCCTCGAGGACGATGCCTCCGCCGTCCCGCGGCGTCGCGCCGTCGACCTCGCCGATCTCCACCCAGCTCCCGCCGTCCTGCGGCCGGGTCTCGGAGGGGAGGAGGTCGAAGTTGCCGTCGTCGTCGACGAGGCCGTCGCTGGCGTAGACCGCGAAGGTGGCGTCGTGGGCGCTGAAGTTCGTCACGACGACGAAGTCGGAGACCGACGCGCCGTCCTCGATCTCGTGGCGCAGGGAGACCCGGTCGTCCGCCCCGTCCTCGTCCGCCGGCTCGAGGGCCCACGTCGTCCCACCGGCGGCGTCGTCGGTGTCGGTCGCCGCGGGGAGCGCGGCCGAGGCGGGCAGGGCGGCGGCCCCGACCACGAGCGCGCCGGTGGCCAGGGACCTGAGAAGACGGAGCACGGTCATCCTCGGGAGTCTAGGAGTCGGTGCAGGCGGGCGGGGCGTGTCGCCCCGCC
>NZ_JACSPO010000007.1:83355-134908 GCF_014837105.1 Oceanitalea stevensii
CCCCCCCCCCCCCCCCCCCCCGGGGGGTGGTCAGTCGACCGGGAACAGCGAGACGGTCACCCGCGCGCTGTAGTCACCCTCGGCGGTCCCGACCGGGGCGTCGAGCACGAGCCGTGCGTCGAGCTCGGCGGTGCCGCGACGGCCCTCGTTGCTGGCCGAGGCCAGGAGCGAGGGGGTGGACAGGCCGGTGCCGCCGTCGATCGCGGTGGCCTGGGCCGGGCCGGCGCTGACGCCGTCGCGCGGGCTGAGGACGCGCGGCACCCAGCCGAGGTTCTCGGCGCCGATGACGTCGGCGTCGGACACGAAGTCGGTGGACTGGCCGGAGGCGGCCCATCCGCCGCCCGCGGCCTGGTCGGCGTTGCGGCCGTCGGTCACGGTGAGCGTCGGCAGGTCGCCGGTGTAGCGCCAGCGGTCGGGGCGCTCGCCCGCGGGGGTGAGCTCGACGCCGTCGCCGTAGTCGCCGACGGTGAGCGTGAGGGAGCCCTCCTTGTCGACGATGGAGACGTCGACCGGGATGCCGTCGGCGTCGCTGGGGCCGCCGGTCTCGGACAGCGCACGCTGCCAGACGATGAGGTCGGCGACCTTGTCCTCGAGGCCGGCGACACCGGCGCCGGCGGCGCGGGTGCGGGCCTGGAGGAGCGAGGCGAGGGCGCCGTCGTGGTCACCCTCGTCGGCGGCACTCTCTGCGGAGGCGAGGAGCGCCGCGATGTCCGCCTTGGCGCCGGCGTCGCCGCCGGTCGCACCGGCGAGGATGCCCTCGACCTCGGAGAAGGTCACGCAGTCGCCACCGCCGGACACGAGCCCGGCCGACCACTCGATGCCGGACAGGACGTGGCCCAGCCACAGCGGGTCCTGCCACGACTGGTCGGTGTGGCCGGCGCCGCTGTACCAGGAGCGGCCGCCCTCGAAGTTCTTGCACCACGCGATCGGGTGGTCCTCACCCATGCGCCCGCCGCCCGGGTTGTAGGTGGACTCGTCGAGCGTCATGAGGACGTGGACGTCCCCGCGGGGGTTGGCGGTGTAGTTGTACCACTCGTCGAAGCGGGACCACTCGAGGGGCAGCCCGGCGGTCGAGGGGTGCGCGGGGTTCTCCACGCGCATCGTCGCCTGCTGCTGCTGCGGGTGGTTGCGGAAGCGCGCGCCGCCGCCGGTGAGCTGGCTGTACCAGGGCACCGTGTGGAGCGTGTCGGTCGCGGCGTGGAGGCCGACGTAGCCGCCGCCGCTGCGGATGTACCCCTGGAAGGCGGCGACCTCGCTGTCGTCGAGCAGGCGCGGCCGGGCGGGATCCATGTTGTTCGTGCCGTCGACCGGGGAGTTGAAGATGATCGCGGAGTACTTCGACAGGTCCTCGGCCGAGGTGAAGGGCGTCGACTCGAGGCTGAGCGCCGGCTGGGCGGGGTCCCAGACGTCGACGTCGAAGCCCTCCTCCTCGCCGAGCGCGATGAGCGCGTTGGTGGTCGGGACGATGTGGGAGTGACGGAACCCGAGGGTCTTGCCGACCACCAGCACCTGGTAGTCGTCCTCGGGGACCTCGGTGTCGGCCATCGCGGAGGGAGCGACGGCACCTGCTCCCAGGGCGATCGCAGCGGTGAGGGCCGCTGCTCGTACTCGTGAGACATGCTGCTTCATTGCAGGCCTTCCATGTGGGCGGGTTGTCGCTGCCCGAGGCTCGTCATTAAGTTTCGCGCAACGACATTATTGCGTTCGCCACACTACTGATGTGGTGACCGGGGCGTCAACGTTGTGTCCACGGGTTGACCGAAGATCATGGTCCTCAGCGGCGGCGAGCCTCGCGGAGAGCATCCACGAAGTCCGTGCTCACCGTGGCCCAGTCGTAGCGCTCGCGCGCGGCCCGGTGGCCGGCCGCCCCCAGCCCGGCCGCACGCCGCGGGTCGGCCCGCAGCGCGAGAACCGCGTCGGCGGCCGCGGCCGGGTCCTCGAACGGGACGACGACGCCGGAACCCGCCGTCGTCACGACGTCGCGTGCCAGCGGCAGCGGGGTGGTGACGACGGGGACGCCGTGCGCCATGTACTCGAGCACCTTGGTCGGCATGCTGTGGCGGTAGTTGGGCAGGTCCTGGAGGAGCGAGAGACCGGCGAGGGCGCCGTCGAGCAGCTCTCCCGCACGGTCGTTGGGGACGAAGCCGTGCCAGTGGACGTCGCCACGCTCGTGCGCCTCGCGGACGAGCGCCTCGGCCGGCCCGTGGGCGGGACCCATGACGTGGGTGGTGACGGCACCGCCGGTGCGGTCCCGCAGGAGGCGTCCCGTCTCGACGACCTCACGCGCCCCGCGCTCGAGGGTGATGCTGCCGAGGTAGACCACCCGGTCCGTCCCGGGCGGGGAGGCGTCCGGTGGCACCGGCACCGTGTTGGGCACGACGACGTGGTCGCGGGCGAAGCGTCCGCGGTAGCCGTACTCGGCCAGCAGGAGCGTGAGGTGCCGCTCCGCCCAGCGCTCCACCCCACGCACCGCAGCGGCCGCCAGCGCGCGCGCGGGACGGGGCAGCCACGGCTTGGCCACGACCGCGGCGGCGGTGTCCTCGTGGACGTCCCACACGGCGCGCGACCGCTGGGACCGCGGGACGGCGAGGAGCAGCTCGGGGTCGTGGACGAGGACGACGTCGTGCCGCCTGCCCAGCCCGCGGACGAGGCGGCGGGCGTGCCGGAGGGCGCCGAGGCGGCGGCGGCCGGTCGCGCGGGGCACGTCGACGCAGTGCAGCCGGCCGGCGGCGAGCCCCTCGTCCGCCGGCAGCGGCAGGCCGTAGCCGGTGAACGGGGCCGCGTAGGTGACGTCCCACCCCGCGGCGAGCAGTGCGGGGACCTGCCGGTGGCGGATGCGCGCGTCCTGCGGGTGGTGGACGACCGTGACCACCAGGACCGACGGCCGCTGCGGCGTCATCGCGAGGCGTCCTCCGCCGCGGTGGTGCCGCCGTCCGGTGCGGCCTCGGGCGCCGGTGCGGGCTTCGCGAGCGGTGCCGTGTCCACCTGTGCCGGCTCCTCGGCCGCTGCAGGCTTGTCCGCCGGGACCGGCGTGGTGGCCGGTGCCTCCTTCGTGGCCGGTGCGGGCTCGCCGGCCGCGGGTGCTGCCGGCTTCTTGGCGGGAGGCTTCTTCGCGGCCGGCTTCTTGGCAGCCGCCTTCTTCGGGCCGGTCTTGGACCGCGCCGCCTGGTAGGCGTCGCAGACCTCGTTCGCGGGGCCGTCCATGACGAGGCGGCCCTTGTCGAGCCACAGGGCGCGGTCGCACATGGCACGGACCGTCGAGTCGCTGTGGCTGACGAGGAACACCGTGCCCGCGGCCTCGCGGATCTCGGCCACCCGTTCCCTGCTGCGTGCCTGGAACTCGGCGTCACCGGTGGCGAGGGCCTCGTCGATCATGAGGATGTCGGGCACCGCCGCGGTCGAGATGGCGAAGCGCAGACGGGCCGCCATGCCGGAGGAGTAGGCCTTCATCGGGAGGTCGATGTAGTCCTCGACCCCCGCGAAGGAGACGATCTCGTCCATCTTCGCGCGGACCTCCTTGGGCGTGAGCCCGAGCGCCTGGCCGCCGATCATCACGTTGCGCTCACCGCTGAGCCCGCTCATGAGCACGGCGTTGACGCCGAGCAGCGCGGGGGTCCCGGCCGTGTAGATCTCGCCGTTGGTGGGCGGGATGAGACCGGCCAGTGCCCGGAGCAGCGTGCTCTTGCCCGAGCCGTTGCGGCCCACGATGCCGATGGACTCGCCGTGGTAGGCGACGAAGGACACGTCCTTGACGGCGTGCACCTCGCGGACGGCGCCGATGGACCCGCGGCTGCGCAGCATCCGCTTGAGGCTCGCGTTGCCGGGGGCCCCGCTCACGGTGCCCATCTTCTTCGCGCCGTAGACGCGGTAGATGACGTCGACGTGGGAGGAGATGAGCGAGGGGATGCGCTCGTCAGTTACGGCCATAGGTCGCCTCTGCCCGCCAGAAGAAGATGAACCCGATGACCGGCAGCACGATCGCCCAGCCGAGGGCCACGTACCACGTCGTCGGGTTGAAGGGGGTGTCCGACAGCAGGGACTGCCGGACGATGTCGAGGATGACAGCGAAGGGCTGGTAGAGCATGACCGTCCCGACCAGGCCGTGGCCGGCGAAGGTCGTGATGCTGAAGAAGACCCCGGAGACGTAGCGCAGCAGCCGCACGACGAGGGTGATGAGGTTGCGCAGGTCCCGCGAGCTGTGGACGATCCGCGCGACGATGAGGGCGATGCCGGCGTTGATCGCCACGATCAGCCCCATCGCGACGGGGAAGAGCAGCCAGTGGACGGTGAGCGGCTCCCCCGTCACGAGGACGAGGACGAGGATGACGGCCACCGACGGCAGGAAGGCGATGAACTCGGTGAGCGTCACCGACAGCGGCAGCACGGCGCGCGGGAAGCGCAGCGACCGGACGAGGCTGAGGTTGCCGGAGATGGCCTTGGAGGCCGAGGTCATCGTCCCGGCGCTGTACATGAAGACGAGCAGGCCGATGACGAGGAAGCCGACGTAGTTGTCGACGCCCCTGTCCAGGCCCAGCAGCTTGCCGAAGATGAGGAAGTACGCGGCCGCGAGGAGGAGCGGGTTGAGCACGCTCCACAGCTGGCCGAGGTAGTTGTCCTGGTTGCGCACGTAGGACTGCGCGGAGGACAGCGTCCACAGGAAGCGGCGCTGTGCCCACGTCTCCTTGATGTAGCGCCCCAGCGGGGGCCGGACCCCGCCTCGCTCGAGTCCGTACTTGGCCGCGAGCTGCGCCGCGGCATCCGGCGACAGGGGGGAGTCCCCCCCTGCCGCCGGTGCGGGTGCGGTCACAGACGCTGGACCGTCGGGCTCTCGGCGGCGACGCCGCGCGTGTCGAAGAAGCGCTTGGACGCGCCGGCCAGGGCCTCGATGTCGTAGTCGCGGTGGTGCTGCAGGAGCATGACGAGGTCCGCGTTCGCGATCGCCTCGTCGAGGTCCGCGACACGCTCGGTCACCGAGCCGTTGGTGCGCCACTGCTCGACGTGCGGGTCGTGGAAGACGACCTCGGCGCCCTTCTCGCGCAGGTGCTTGGCGACCGGCACGGCGGGCGACTCACGCTGGTCGGCGATGTTCGGCTTGTAGGTGACGCCGAGCAGGAGCACGGTCGCCCCCTTCATCGCCTTGCCGTCCTCGTTGAGGATGTCCTGGGCCCGCTTGACCACGTAGGAGGGCATCGTCGCGTTGATCTCCTGGGCGAGCTCGACGAAGCGGAAGGGGTAGCCCAGGCGCGCGCGCACGTTGTAGGAGAGGTAGTTCGGGTCGATCGGGATGCAGTGCCCGCCCACGCCCGGCCCGGGGTAGAAGGCCTGGAAGCCGAAGGGCTTGGTCTTCGCCGCGTCGATGACGTCCCACAGGTCGATGTCCAGCTCGTGGCAGAACCGGGCCATCTCGTTGACGAGCGCGATGTTGATGTGGCGGTAGGTGTTCTCGAGCAGCTTGGCCATCTCGGCCTCGCGGGTGCCCTTGGTCCGCACCACCGTGTCGACGACCCGGCCGTAGAACGCGGCCGCGGCCTCCGTGGACTCGGGGCTCACGCCGCCGACGACCTTGGGGGTGTTCTTCGCGCCGAACTTCTCGTTGCCCGGGTCGATGCGCTCCGGGGAGAAGGCGAGGTGGAAGTCGGTGCCGGCCTTGAGGCCGCCGGCCTCGAGCATCGGCTGGACGATCTCCTCGGTGGTGCCGGGGTAGGTCGTGGACTCGAGCACGACGACCTGGCCGGGCTGGAGGTGACGGGCGATGTCGCCCACCGCGGCGCGCACGGGGCCCAGGTCCGGGCCACCGTCCTCGGCCAGCGGGGTGGGCACGCAGATGACGATGTGCGTCGCCTCGGCGAGCACCGCGGCGTCCGTCGTCGCGGCGAACCCACGCGAGACGAGGTCCGCGACCTGCTCGTCGGAGAGGTCGTCGATGTGCGAGACACCCCCGTTGAGGCCGTCGACCACACCCTGGTTCACGTCATAGCCGCGAACCGACATCCCGGCGTGGACCGCCTCGAACACCAGCGGCAACCCCACGTACCCCAGCCCCACAACGGCAAGGTCCACGGTCATGTGCAACTCCAAGTCGTCTCGCACGTTCCGGAGCGAACCTGCCGCCCGCACCGTGGCACACGGCGGGTCACCCGCGTGTGCCGATCTGCGACAAGCATCGTACACGGGCACTCCGGGGCATCCACCGGGCCCAAGTACCCAGGGGCGTGGGGGTCGTCACCCTCCCGAGCGCCCTCAGCGCACGATCGCGGAGGCCACCTGCTCGCGGATCTCCCGGAACTCCTCGCTCGCCCGCAGCTCCTCCGCGTCGAGGGCACGGCCGTGGGTCCCGGAGATGTCGACGGGCACGTCGAGGACCACCCGGCCCGGTCGCGGCGACATGACGAGCACCCGGTCACCGAGGACGATCGCCTCGTCGACGCTGTGGGTGATGAAGAAGATCGTCTTGCCGCCCTCGCGAGAGATCCGGAGCAGGTCCCCCTGGAGCTGCTCGCGGGTGAGGGCGTCGAGCGCACCGAAGGGCTCGTCCATGAGGATGACGCCGGGGTCGCTGGTGAGGACGCGGGCGATCTGGGCGCGCTGCTGCATGCCGCCGGAGAGCTCGTAGGGCCGGGCGTCGCTGAACCGCGCCAGGCCCACCCGCTCGAGCTGCTCGCTGCTGCGCGCGGCCCGCTCCCCCGCCGCGACGCCCTGGAACTTCAGTCCGAGCTCGACGTTCTTGCGCACGCTGAGCCACGGGTAGAGGTTGGGGTGTTGGAAGACGACGCCGCGTTCCGGGGACGGCGCGGTGATGGGCGCCCCGTCCATGGTGGCGCCGCCACCGGTGGGCTGGAGAAAGCCGGCGAGGACCTTGAGCAGGGTCGTCTTGCCGCAGCCCGAGGGCCCCACGACGCACACGAACTGGCCGTCGGGGATGGTGACCGAGGTGTCGGAGACGGCGTGGACCACCTCGCCGCGCTCGGTGACGTAGCGGTGCGACACCTCGTCGAGCGTGAGGGTCACGGCGCCACCTGGTCGATGGCGTCGGCGTAGACGGCCTGCTCGTACACCTCCGGCGGTGCGATCTGCGAGACCTCCTGCTGGGCGAGGAGGAAGTCGGCCGTCCGGACGAGGTCCTCCCCGAGCTTGCCACCGAAGTACTCCTCGCCGGCCTGCTCGGCCGCGCGCAGGTAGACGTAGCCCTCGAGCAGCTCGGTCGCCTCCTCGGGCGCGACGCCGAGCTGGGCACCGATCGCCTCCCCGGCACTCTCGGGCTCCTCCTGGATCACGCGCACCGCCTCGTCCTGGAGCGCCGTCCACACGGCCATGAACTCCGGGTTGGCGGAGATGAACTCGGTGGTCGCTGCGGTGAGGTCGTAGGTGGGCGTGCCCGCGGCCGCCGTGTCCTCGCTCGACTGGACGATCTCACCGCTCTCGAGGAGGACCTCGAGCGTGGGGTTCCACACCCAGGCGGCGTCGATCTCCTCCCGCTCCCACGCACCGATCATCGCGTCCGGGGAGAGGTTGATGAGGGTGAGGTCGCCACCCGGCTCGAGCCCGGCCTCGCCCAGGGCGTTGAGGAGGGAGAAGTGCGCGGTCGAGCCGTAGGGCACCGCGACGGTGGCCCCGGCGAGGTCCTCGAGGCTCTGGGCGCCGGTGCGGGAGACGAGCGACTCGGCCTCCCCGATGACGTCCTGGATCCACACGACCTGGGCGTCCATGCCCACCTCGGGGGACACGAGCTTGGCCATCGGGCTGGAGCCGACGAGCCCGATGTCGACGCTCCCCGAGCCGAAGGCCTGGACGACCTCGGCGCCGGAGGCGAACTGGCTCCAGCTGATCGACGCCTCGGGCAGGCAGGCCTCCAGCCAGCCGGCGTCGCGCACGACGAGGTCGCCGTTGGGGATGGGCTGGAAGGCGATCTCCACCTCGGCGGTGACGCTCTCGTCGACCTCGACGGGGCAGGCCTCCCCCTGCCCGGACGCGGTGTCGGTGGCGGCGTCCTGCGCCGCCTCCTGCGCGGTCGCGCAGGCGCCGAGGGCGAGGACGGCGGCGAGGACGCCGGCGGAGCGTCGGATGAGTCGGGGCGCCATGTCAGGCCGCCTTTCCGTACCAGGGGACGAGCGCTCGGGTCAGGTACTTCAACGCGGTGTCGAGCGCCACCGCGCACAGTCCGATGACGATGATGCAGGCGATCGTCAGCGCCGTCTGGAGCTGGGTGCCGGCGATGTAGGCCAGGCCACCGATGCCGGGGATGCCGTTGTTGAGCTCCGCGGCCACGACGGTGGTCCAGGCGAAGCCGACGGCGATCCGGATGCCGGAGAGGATCTCGGGCATGGTCGAGGGGAGCATGACCTGGGTGACCACCTGCCACCGGCTGGCGCCCATCGACTCCGCCGCGTGGACCCGGTCGCTCTGGATCCCGCGCATGCCGTTGATGGTGGCGATGGCGATGGGCGGGAACGCCGCGAGGAACAGCAGCCAGTACTTCGAGATGTCGCCGATGCCGAACCACACGATGAGCAGGCCGATGTAGCCGAGCGGGGGCAGCGCACGGAGGAAGTTGAGGTAGGGCTCGGTCACCGCGTTGAACCAGCGGCTCGCCCCCATGAGGAAGCCGAGCAGCGGACCGAGGACGACGGCCGCGCCGACACCGACGCCGATCCGGCGGAAGGACGCGAGGAGGTGCTCCCACATGAAGTAGCCCTGCTCGCCGCACAGCACGCGGGAGCCGGCCTCGTAGCAGGAGTTGGCCCGGACGAAGGCCTCCCACACGGAACCGGGCCCCGGCAGGTACAGGGGGCGGACGATGCCCGCGGCCGTCACCGCCCACCAGGCAGCCAGGACGACGACGAGGGAGCCCACCTGGAGGGCGAGACGACGGCGCGTGCGCGTGCGCACCGCCCGGCGGTGCCGGTCGACGACCTCCCCGGAGCGCGCGTCCTCCGCGAGCTCGGGCGCGCCGGTGGTGGCCTGCTCTGCCGCCCGTGACTCGCCTGTGGCGCTGATCGCGGTGTCCTTCCCCGGGAGCGTGCCGCCGGGGCGGCCCGCGCGTCCTGTTACGGGTCGGAAGCATAGCCGCCGCCCCCTTCCCGCGGCACCGCCGGGCCACGATCCGGCCGCCCGGTACAGTCGTGGCAGGCGTCCCGCCCGTCATCACCCGTCGTCTACGGAGGTCCCCACGTGCGGCTCACGAGCCTGGTTCGCCGGATCCCACCGATCGCCCGGCGCGACGCCCAGCTCAAGGAGCTCAAGCGCCGCAACCGCACGCTCCAGCAGGAGGTCGCCAAGCTCGGGGGCCGGGTCCCCAGGGCGAGCAACCCGGAGCCGGACGAGCTCGACTACGGCAGCACGGCCGCCCAGGCGGAGCTCGTGCGCGCCAGCGGCCTCTTCGACGAGGCCTGGTACCGCGAGCAGGTGCCCGGCGCGGCCGACGCGCTCGAGCACTACCTCACCGAGGGGTACCGCGAGGGCCGGTCCCCCCACCCGTGCTTCGACGCCGACTGGTACGTCGAGCAGCCGCAGACCCCGGACACCCTCCGCGGTCCGGCCCTCGTCCACTACCTCCGGGTGGGCGCCCGCGCGCGCGTCTCGCCGCACCCCGGCTTCCGGGCCGACCACTACGCCAAGGCCCACGGCGAGTCCGTCCGGCACCCCGGCGGGCCGCTCGGCCACTTCCTCGCCGGGCACGAGGCGCCGCCCGTGGCGGTGCGCGACCTCCCGGGGCTCACCTCCCCCTCCGCCTTCCTCGAGGCGGCGCGCGCGGCCTCCCGCAGCATCCTGGCCACCCGCGGCTACGAGCACCTGCCGCGGGAGGCGGCCTCCTTCGACACCGAGGCCGAGGCGGCGTTCAAGGCGGGGCTGCGCGCCGCGCCGCTCGCCGAGGAGCCGCTGGTCAGCGTCATCCTGCCGAGCAAGGACCGCGCCACCGTCCTGCCGACGTCGATCCAGTCGGTCCTCGACCAGACCTACGCGCGCTGGGAGCTCGTCGTCGTCGACGACGGCAGCAGGGACGGCACCCCCGAGGCGCTCGTGCCCTTCCTGCGCGACCCGCGGGTCCGCCTCGTCACCCACGAGACGAACCGGGGCGTCGCGGCCGCACGCAACACCGGCCTGGCCGCGGCGACCGGCGACTACGTCGCCTTCCTCGACTCCGACAACACGTGGGAGCCGGACTTCCTCGAGCTCATGGTGCGCTTCGTGCAGCGCGAGGGCCTGCGTGCCGCCTACGCGATGTCGGGGCTCGAGGAGCAGGGCGGCAAGGAGCGACGCCGCTTCCGCGGCATGCCCTACTCCCGCGAGGCCCTGCTCGAGCGCAACTACATCGACTGCATCGTCATCCTCCACGAGCGCAGCCTGCTCGAGGAGGTCGGCGCCTTCGACGAGTCCCTGCGCCGCAACGTCGACTGGGACTACCTCATCCGCCTCGCCCGGGTCACCGACTTCGGCTTCGCCCCCTTCATCGCCACGCGCTACGACCTGTGGGAGACGGGGACCGACCGGATCACCACCGACGAGCTCGCCAGCTACCGCTACCTCATCCGCCAGCGCAGCCTCGTCGACTGGGACGCCGCCCGTGCCGCCGAGCGCGACCCCGGCCTGACCTCCGTCGTCCTCGTCGCCAACGAGGAGCTGGCCACGGTCGTGACGACGGTCCGCCGCCTGCTGCGGACCGCGGAGCGGGAGGTGGAGGTCGTCGTCGTCGACAGCCGCCTCGACGCCGGGGACGCCACCCAGCTCCAGCTCACGCTGTGGTCCGAGCCGCGGGTCCGCGTCGTGCGGCTCAGCCAGGAGCTGCCGGTGGAGGTGGCCCGCAACGTCGGTGCCTGCGCCGCCCGCGGCGGCGTCCTCGTCTTCCTCCCCGAGGCGCTGTGGCCGGAGCCCGGCTGGGACACCCCGCTCGTCGACGCCCTCGAGGCGCACAGCGCCGTCCAGCCGCTCGTCCTCGCCCGCGAGGGCACCGTGTGGTCCGCCGGCGCGCTGCGCACGCGTGACGGCAACGCCGCCCCGCTCCTCGCCGGCCTCGCCGGGGACGCCCCCGAGCTGCGCCGCACCCGCACGGTCCCGGCCGTCACGCCGCTGGCCGTCGCGGTGCGGACCACCGACTTCCTCGCCGTCGAGGGCTTCGACCCGCTCTTCGTCCAGGACCACGTCGGCCCGGACCTGTCGGTCCGGCTCGCGCGCGAGACCGGGCGGCCCAGCGCCCTCGCCGGCACCAGCGTCGTCGCCCTCACGTCCGACGAGCTGCCGCGGACCCGCGCCACCAGGTGGGTCTCGGCGGCCGACAACGAGCACCGTCTCGCGCAGCGCTGGGACGGCGCCGAGCCGGCGGACCTGGCCGGCTACGCCGTCGCCGGCTTCACCCGCGACCCCGACGAGCGGCTGCGCGCCCTGCTCGTCCACGACCGTCCCGAGCGCCCCCTGCGCTGGGCGATCAAGATCGGTGCGCCCGACGTGCCGCGGCGCGCCCGCTGGGGCGACTGGCACTTCGCCGTCGCCCTGCGCGCCTCCCTCGAGCGCCTGGGCCACGAGGTGACGATCGACTGCCGGGACGCCTGGTACCGCGACACCGCCCACCTCGACGACGTCACCCTCGTCCTGCGGGGCCGCGGCCCCTACCGGGTCAACCCCGCCCACGTGAACCTCATCTGGGTCATCAGCCACCCCGACGAGGTCACCGTCTCCGAGCTGCGCGAGTTCGACGCCGTCTTCGGCGCCTCCCCGCGCTGGTGCGAGCGGGTGAGCCGCAAGCTCGACGAGCCCGCCGTGCCGCTCCTCCAGTGCACCGACCACCGCCGCTTCGCCCCCGGGCCGCCCGACACCGAGCGCGTCCACGAGGTGCTCGCCGTCGCCAACGCCCGCGGCCCGCGCCCCGCCGTGGCGGCCGCGCTCGACGGCGGGATCGTCCCCGCCGTCTACGGCTACCGCTGGAAGGGGCTGCTCCCTCCCGGGGCGTGGAAGGGCGAGAACGTGCCCAACGACGAGCTGCCGGGTGTCTACCGGGCCGCCGGCGTCGTCCTCAACGACCACTGGGAGGACATGCGCCGCGACGGGCTGCTGTCCAACCGCCTCTTCGACCTCGCCGCCTGCGAGGCGCGCTTCGTCAGCGACCACCTGCCCGAGATCCCCGAGGTGCTCGGTAACGCCGTCCCCACCTACCGGGACCCCGCGGAGCTGCCCGCCCTCGTGCGCGACGTCCTCGCCGACAGCCCCGAGCGGCAGCAGGCACGCCGCGAGCTCGGTGAGCTCGTCCGGCGGGAGCACACCTTCGACGCCCGTGCCCGGCAGATCGCCGAGCGGGTGGCCGAGCTGCGGAAGGAGCACGTGTCATGACGCGGTACACGGTGACCGGGCAGCAGTGGCGGGACCTTCCCGTCCCCGCCCTCGGTGAGCTCGAGCCGACGCTGCGGCTGTGCGTCGTCATCCCGGCGCGCGACTGCCAGGAGGACCTCGACCGGACGCTCGCCGCGCTCGCGCGGCAGAGCTACCCGGCTGCGCTCACCGAGGTCGTCGTCGTCGACGACGCCTCCCCCGTCCCGCTGACCGTCCCCGAGCTCGCCCCGGCCGGTACCCGCGTGCTGCGGGTCGACGAGGCCCAGGAGCACGGCTCCGGGCGGGCCCGTGACCGCGGGGCGCGCAGCACCGAGGCGGACGTCCTGCTGTTCCTCGACGCCGACATGGTCGTCAGCGCGACGCACCTCGAGGCGCACGCCCGCTGGCACCACCTCACGCCGCACGCCGTCGTCCTCGGCCGCAAGCGCTTCGTCGACTTCGACGGGATCACGCCGCAGGACGTCGCCACGGCCGTCGCGGGCGGCGGCCTGCCGGCCCTGCTCGAGGGCCGTCCGAGCAAGCGCCACGGCTGGCAGGAGGTCTTCGTCAAGGAGCGCGGCCAGCTGAGCACCGACGTCGCGGACACCTTCGTCGCCGTCGTCGGCGCGGACGTGTCGGTGAGCCGCGAGCTGTACCTGCGTGCCGGGGGCTTCGCGTCCCTCGGGCTGCGCGGCATCGTCGACACCGAGTTCGGCTACCGGGCCTTCACCTCCGGCGGCGTCGTCATCCCCGACTGGGAGACCGACGCGTACCACCAGGGCGCGCGCAACTTCACGACCCGCGGCGACGAGATCAAGCGCGAGCGCACCGGCCTGGCCGCCAACCTGCTCCCCATCCCGATGTTCCGGCCCCAGAACACCGGCCGGCAGTGGACGGTGCCCGGCGTGCACGTCGTCGTCGAGACCGACGGCGCGGCGCCCGAGGACGTCCAGGTCACCACCGACAGCCTCCTCGCCTCCGAGCACACCGACCTCGTGGTCACGCTGCCCGGTGCCGCTGCGCTGCCCCGCTGGCTCCACGACTACCTCGCCGCCGACGCCCGCGTCGCCTTCACCGAGGACGTCCCGGCCTCCGGGTACCCCTCCCCCGTGACCGCGCGCGTGAGCGCGGGCCTCGAGCTCGACCGCGCGGCGGTGGGCCGGGCGCTGGAGGCCGTCCGCGAGGGCGGCGGCGTGCGCGCCGAGGTCGCTCCCGGCCGTCACCTCACGGTCGAGACGACCCGCGCGGTGCTGCGCCGCGCCCACGCCACCGCAGAGGGCACCGTGCCCGCGCCCGTGGCGGTGAGCCCCGAGTCGCTCGGCGTGGTCCCCGCCGTCTTCCACGTGACCGCGCAGGGGATGATCGCGCTCGGGGAGAAGCCGGCAGCACCAGCCCCGAAGGCCGCACCCGCGGCCAGGCCGGTGCCGGCGAGCGCCCGCGTCCGCCGGCTGCTCGGCAGGGTCAGGCGGAAGCTGGCCGCGGGCCGCTGAGCCGCCGGCGGCCGAGCACCGCCGCACCGACGACGAGGACTCCGGCGAGCACGGCGGCCGCGACGCCGGCACGCGGCCCGTCCGGCTCGGGCGCCGGCAGGTCACCCAGGGTGAGGTAGCCGCTCGCGTCCGCGTCCTGCGTGGCGTTGGCCAGCCGCAGCGGGGCGCCGCCCGGCATGGGGTTGGGGATCGCGAGCGCGAGCCGGGCGCCGTCCCCGTCGACCGACGCCGTGACCTCGCGGACGTCGCCGGGCAGGAGCGCGGGCAGGTCGAGCGGGATCTCGGTCGTCGCCAGCACCGTGCCGTCCTCGTCGAGGACGGCGAGCTCGCCGGGCCAGTCGGCGTAGAAGGGCGCGACCCCGCGGTTGGCGAGCCGCACGGTGACCTCCGTGCCGCCGGCGTCGTCGGGCCGGGTGCGCACGGCGAGGGCCGCGACGTCGTGCCCGAGCGCGGCGTGCGCGTCCAGGGCCCGCTGCCGGTCCGCGCCCTCGTAGCCGTCGCTGTAGGCGCGGTCGTTGACGAGCCACGAGGCGTGGGTCGCGGCGATCGCGGCGGCGACGTCCTCGGCGCCGCCCTCGTCGGGGCAGCTGAGCGGCACGGAGAAGACACAGGTCTGCAGGGCCGGGTAGAGCTCCCCGGCGACGGGCTCACCCTGCCAGCGCTCGGTGAGGCCGGCGGCCTCCAGGAGGGACAGGAAGTGCCAGGGAGCCGTCGGAAGGGTCTCGAGGGCGAAGGAGTCGTCGTGGAAGCCGACGGCGTGGGCGCCCGCCGCCTCCGAGGGGTAGCGGACGAGCAGCCGGGTCGTGTCGAAGGCCGAGTCCCAGGCAGCGAGCAGCCGCTCCTGGGTGTCCTCGCTCGGCATCCAGTCCTCGCCGGAGGGGTTCTCGGGGCCGGTCTCCCCGTCGAGGGGCCAGGTGTGCTGCTCCCCCCAGAAGCCGACGAGCCCGGTGGTGACGAAGCCGATCCGCGGGTCGCCGTCGTAGCGCTCGCCGAAGGCCGCGACGAAGCCGGTGAGCAGCTCGCGCACGCGCGGGTCGTCGTAGTCCGGGGAGAAGCTCACGCCGTCGTTGTCGTGGACGTCGTAGCGCCGGGACCGGTCGATCCCGCCCTCCCCGAGGAGGTGGGCGGGGACGCCGCTCGGCAGGCCGGGGTAGTCGAGGTAGAAGCGCAGCACCGACTGGTGGCCCCGGCCGGCGACCGAGCCGAGCCGAGCCTCCAGCACCGACCAGTCGTACTCGTCCTCGCCGGTGACGACGTCGGCGACCGGGAGGTAGAACCACTCCATCGTGTGCGGGAAGCCCGGGTCGGCGCCGCCGGGCTCGTCCCCCGGTTCCGGGGCGAAGGGCAGGAAGCCGCTGAGCGGGGCGTCGGTGCGGGCCGGGGTGGTCGCGAGCTCCACCCAGCCGTCGGTCGGCGTGGCGGCGGCGGCCGTGGTGAGCATGAGGCCGGCACCCAGGAGGACGGCGCCGGCGCGCCGCGCCGGCCCGTCCATCAGCCGCGCAGCGCGAGGAGGCGCGGTCCGGTGCCGGCGGCGTCGGGCACGAGCGTGACGGTACGGTCCCCCGTGGCCTCGGCGTGGACGCCGGCGGCCACGACGACGCGCAGCGCGCCGCTCGTCCGCACGGCGACGGCGAGGGCGCCGGGTGAGCGGTCGAGCCAGTCCGCGGCCGTCCCCTCCCAGGGCGCGGCGCCGGCCACCCACGCGTCGCTCAGCTCGCGCGCCTCCGGGCCGCTGACCGGCGCACCCGCCCGGCGGACGACACTGAGCCGGGCGCCTCGCTCGGCGTCGGCGGCCTCGCGCAGCAGCCAGGAGTCGACGGTGAGGTCCCCGGTGGCCTCCGGCGCGTCACCGAGGTCGACCGTCCCGGACGCGAGGGGAGCCTCGGGCACCGGCGCGGGGAGGGGGCTGTCCGGCCACCCACCCCACTCGGGGTCCGCACCGAGGAGCTCGCGCGCGTGCCGCGTGACGTCCGCGGTGCTGTACCCCCCGCTGTGCTGCTCGACGGCCACGACGCGCCCGCTCGTGAGCCGCGGGCTGAGCAGCGGCGGGAACTGGAGGACACGGGGGTCGGCGACGACGGTGAGGGCGCTGTGCCGGGCGTCGTCGAGGTAGACGCGCTCGACCGCGCCCCGCTGCACGAGCTCGCGGACCGGGCGCGCCAGCGGACGCTCGTCGGCCACGAGGTCGACGAGGGACTCGTGGTGGACGATGCCCACCCGCCGGCCGTCGGCCGCGTAGCCGCGCAGCCGGTCCAGGGTGGCGGGCAGGAGCCAGTCCTCGCGCCAGTCGGCGAGGACGACGACGTCCAGCGCCCGTCCCGCCTCCCCGTCCTGCGGGTGACGCTCCCAGCGGCGCGGCGCCGGGAAGGGGCGCGGACCGTGCGGGAGGAGGAACCTCGCGGCGTCGCCCCAGCCCACCTGCCGGTGCCACTCGGAGTAGGCCTCGAGGTACTCCGAGCGTGCGGGGTGGCGCCAGCCGGAGGAGTAGTCGGACGCCGAGAGCGAGCCGGCGTCGGCGAGGAGGACGGTGAGCGCGTGGGACGGCACGTCGACGACCTTGCCGTCGAAGGCGGCCTCGACGCGCAGCGCGTACTCGTTGTCGGCGGCCTTGCGCACCGGGTCGAAGAAGCCCACCCGGTTGACGACCGGGAAGACCCGGACCATGAGGGAGGAGGCGGCCTTGAAGCGCCCGCCGTAGCCGACCCGGCTGAGCTCCATCTCCTCGGTGGCGCGCACGCCCAGGCTGCGGGTCGCGACCAGCGTCTCGTCCTCGAGCATCGGGCGGACGCCGAGCTCCAGCCGCTGGGGGTGGGCCCAGTCGTCGGAGTCGAGGCAGGTGAAGAAGTCCCCCGTGGCCCGGCGCAGGGCGGTGTTGCGCGCCCGGTAGGTGCCCCCGTTGACGGCCTTGCGGATGACCGTGACCCGCGCGTCCATCCGCTCGACCTCCTCGAGGACGCCGGGGGTGGGTGACGGCGAGGCGTCGTCGACGACGAAGAGCTCGAGGTTCTGCCACGTCTGCTCGAGGACAGAGCGCACGGCGGTGAGGAGGTGCCGGTCGGGGTTGAAGCAGCTGATGACGACCGTGATCTTCTTGTCGTGCGCGATCCGGTGCCCGCTGGTCGTCGTCAGGCGGTCGAAGGGGGTGTCGCCGTCGGGCAGGAGCCCGGCCTGGACGACGTCGGGGCCGAAGAGTCCCGCGTTGAGTGCCTCGAGCCAGGCGGCCTCGTCACGACCGTCCCGGAGCCACGGGTTGGCGAGGTCGGCACGGAGGAGCCCGACCGCCCCCGTCGTGGCCGGCCCTGCGTCGAGGGCCGCCTGGGCGAGCGCGACGTCACGCTCCTTGAGCGCCAGCTGGGCCAGGAGGACCCGGTCGCGCTCGTTCAGCGAGCCGGGGTGCACGTCGAGCGCCCACTGGAGCAGCCCGAGCGCCGCCTCCCGGTCCGCCGGGTCCCCGGTCTGGACCGCGACGACACGCGCGTAGGTGGGGACGAGCGGGGCGGCGAGCGCGGCACCGGGGGCCCTGCCCTGCCGGTACCCGCGGCCGATGTCCTCGAGCTGGGCGGCCGTGACGGGACCGACGAGTGCGGCGAGCACGTCCCGGCCCGCGCGGGACTTGGTCCGCACGAGCGCGCGCGCGAGGTTCTGCGGCGTCTGGGCGGCCGCGGACGCGTACGCGCCGACGACGTCGGCCTGCGGGCTCACCGGCTCACTCCGTGCGCGAGCGACCGGTCGTGGCACGCAGCGCTGCCGCCGCCTGCTCGAGCTCGGCCTGGGCGCGGTCCAGCCGCGCGACGTACTGCTCCTGCATGAGCTGCACGGTGCCGAGCACGTCGTCGCGCGTCGCGGCCTCGACGTGCGCCCCGCGGCGCAGCAGCTCGTCCTCGAGCGCGGTGAGCCGCTGCTCGGAGGTCTTCTGCCAGCGGGTGAAGTGGCGCTGCTGCCACCGGACCTTCTGGTTGGTGTCCACGGCGGCGAGTGCCGCCATCCCGACGAGCGCACCGAGGAGGAGGACGGTGACCACGCCGGCGTCGCGGTCGTACGCGACCGCCGCGCCGGCCACGAGGAGCAGGACGACCGCTCCCGCGACAGCAAGCTTCTTCACGATGACCCCTTCTGGACGACCGCCTCAGGGTACACAGGCCACCCCGGCGCCCGGCGCTCCGCTAGCATCGCCGTGCCTGCCCCTCACCGTAGACGGGAACCCCCACATGGCCCTCGCCACCCCGCGTCAGCGGGCCCTCGCCGCGCTCGTGGCGCTGCTCGTCGTCCTCACGGGCCTCGCCGCCCTGACCGGTCGCACGGGCTGGGCGCTGGCGGGGCTCGCGGTGCTCCTCGGCTACGTCGCCGGCCTGCTCCTCGACCTCCGGCACCGCCAGCAGGTGGCGGCGCGCTCCCAGCGTCGCCTCGAGGGCACCGTCGAGCAGGCCGTGTCGTCGGTGGCCGGCCTCCACCACCTGCTGGAGCAGCACGGCGCGGGCCTCACGGCGCTGGACGACGGTCTGCGGGCGCTGGTCCGCGAGGAGGCCGAGGCCGCCGCCGGCCGTCACCGGGAGACGACCCACCGCCTCTCCCGCCTCGACTACGAGCCCGTCAACGAGGTCCAGGCGCTCCTCCAGCTGCTGCCCAAGGTGCAGGGAGCCGTCCCACTGCCGCCCGTCGGTGGGTGGGCGCTGAGCGCCGGCTCGCTGCTGGGCCTCTGGGACGTCGTCGAGCGCGAGCGGCCGCGGACGGTCGTCGAGTGCGGGAGCGGCACCTCGACGGTGTGGCTGGGCTACGCCGCCCGTGCGGTCGGGGGCGTCCGCGTCGTCGCGCTCGAGCACAACGCCGCCTACGCGGAGCGGACGCACGCCCTGCTCGGCGAGCACGGCCTGCTCGACGTCGCCGAGGTCCGCCACGCCCCGCTCGTGGACGTCGAGGTCGACGGGGCCACCATGCGCTGGTACGACGCCGGCCGGCTGGAGGACGTGTCGTCGATCGACCTCCTCGTCGTCGACGGCCCGCCGAAGAGCACGGGACCGCTCGCGCGGCTCCCCGCCGTCCCGCTCCTCCGGGAGAGGCTGCGCCCGGGAGCGGTGGTCGTCATGGACGACGCGCACCGCCCGGACGAGCGCGAGGCCCTGCGGCGGTGGTCGCTGAGCGACGGTCTCGAGCTCGAGCGCCCGCTGAGCCGGGACGCCGTGGTCCTGCGCCGGACCTCGCCCAGCGCCTGACACAATCGCGTCATGCCCCTTCGTCGTCAGATCCTCCGTCTGCCGCCGCTCGCCCGGCGCGACGCGGAGATCCGCCGCCTCAAGCGGCGGGTGGACAAGCTCCAGCTCGCGCTCGCGGACGAGAAGGCCAAGCCGCCGCCGCCCCCGCCGCCGCCCGCGCCGCCGCGCTACCGGCCCAAGGTCGCGTCGTGGCACGTGCGGGTCATGGAGCAGCAGCGCGTCCAGCAGGCCGTCGGAGCGCTGCCGGGCTCCACGGACCACCCTCGTCGCAACCTCCTGCTCAAGCTGCAGAACTACGAGATCGCCCGCAGCTACGGCGTGAGCACCCCCCAGGTGCTCGGCGTGTGGCCCACCGTCGCGGAGATCGACTTCGACGCGTTGCCGGACGAGTTCGTCCTCAAGAGCAACGGTGGCTCCACCAGCCGCGGCGTGCTGCCCCTCCAGCGCACGCCCTCCGGCTTCGAGCTCATCGACGGCAGCCGCCAGTACACGCGGGAGAGCATCCTCGAGCACTACGCCACCGCGCGTGGGGCCCGGGCACCGTTCTTCGCCGAGACGCTCCTCCCCGGCGCCCACGAGCGTCTTCCCGACGACATCAAGATCTACAGCTACTACGGCGACGTCGCCTTCGCGCTGGTGCGCCGGATGCCCGTCCACGCCGACACCTCCCAGGCGCGGGTGCGGATGATCGGCCCGGACGGCGGCGACCTCGGGGAGGTGCAGCAGGGCCGGACCTACGACCTGTCCGTCGACGTGCCCCGGCACCTCGCGCACATGGTCGAGGTCGCCTCGGTCCTCTCCCGGGCCGTCCCGCTCCCCTTCGTGCGGGTGGACCTCTACGACTTCCCCGAGGGGATCGCCCTGGGCGAGTTCACCCCGCTGCCCGGCGACTCGCAGACCTTCACCCGGGACTGGGACCACGACCTCGGCGACCGGTACGACCGTGCCGAGGCGCGCCTCCAGCTCGACCTCACGGCCGGGCGGCCCTACCGCGTCCTCCACGGGCCGCACGACCGCCGGCTGACCACCCCCATGCCACCGACGACGACGGTCGCCGACCTCCCCTCCTGGTAGGAGCCGGCACCGCGGGACGAGTCAGCCGCCGAAGGCGAGGCGGCACACCCGGCCCGCGGTGTCGGCCCTGCCTCCCGGGGCCACGCGGGTGTGCCAGTCGGGGCCGCTCGACAGCGCCAGCGCGTGCACGCCGTCGACGAGCTCGACGGCGGGCAGGCCCTCGCCCGGCACGTGGCGCGAGCGCACCTGGTTGCCGAGGCGGAGGGCCGCCTCGGCATGGTCGGGGTGGTGGAGCACGACGAGGTGGTCCGCGGTCTCGGCGTCCGCCGGTCGCCGCACGTGCAGGACGACGACGGCGATCTCCTCGGTGCTCGTCCCGACGGTGACCGCCCGTCCCACGCGCGTGAGCGTCGCCTCGCCGACGGGGGCCGGGACCGCGGCCGCGACGTCACCGGTGGCCGGGACGTGCAGCTCGGCACGGACGTGGCCGAGGAACGCCTCGTGGCTCCACCGTTCCCGCACGCGGCGCAGGCTCGTGGCCACCTGCTGCCGGAAGCGCGCCGGGTCACCGAGGTACGCCGCGACGACGTCCTGCACCTCGTCGGGCTCCGCGTAGACCAGCGCGTCGCCGAAGACCGGCTCGTGCTTGGGCGAGGCGACGACGAGCGCACCGCTCGCCGCTGCCTCGAGGAGGACCCGGCCGAAGGCCTCGTGGGCGTGGGGGTCGTCCATGTAGACGACGACGTCGAGCCCGCTCACGAACTCGCGGGGGTCCTGCGACCCGTGCGGGAGGACCGTCCAGTTCTCCGGCACCGGGTGGTCACCGAGCAGCTGTGCCACCTGGTCCGTGGCGCCGAGGAGGCGTACCTCGGCCGGCGCCGGGAAGCCGTAGGCCGCGAGGAGCTCCTCCCCGCTGCGGGGGAACTTGATGGACGCGTCCCGGGAGAACCGCCCGATGACGGGCCGCTCCGCGTGAGGCCGGGGGCGGTCGGTGACCCACGTGGCGGGGTCGATGACCGCCGGGTTGTCCCACCCCGCGAGCGCACCGGCCGGCAGCAGCGGCTCGAGCAGCCGCCGGATGGTCACGCTCTGCGGGATCCAGCGGGGCTCGACCCCGAAGAGCTCCTCGGCGTTCCGGTGGACGTCCGCGGGGACGTAGCGCTGGTCGGAGCCGTCGAGCTCGCAGGGCGCCTGGTTGGCCATGACGAAGAGCTTGCGGGGGCGCACCGCGCCGTGGACGACCGGCGGGAACTGGAGCACCGGCGGGTAGCGGACGATGAGCAGGTCGATCTCGACGTCGTCGTCGTGGAACACGAGCTCCACCTCACCGGCGCGCAGCAGCGCGCGCAGCGGCGGGCACAGCGGGTCGTCCTTCTCGGTCCGGAACCGCATCGCCTCCAGGTGCATGACGCCCACGCGCAGGCCGGCCGACCGCAGGGCCGCGATCTCCTCGAGCATGGACAGCTGCGGCCCGCCCAGCCGGCGCCAGTCCCCGGCGAGCACGACGTCGACGCGGCGGTCCGTCCGGTGCTCGGGGTCTCCCGGCCGCGCCCACCGGTGGGCGCCGTAGTGCTGGGTCGGCTCGTGCGGGTCGGTGAAGGGGTCGCGCCCCTCCTCCAGGACCTGGCGGTGGGTGTACCGGTAGGACTGCTTGTAGGCCCAGCGCGACTGGTGCTGCCAGCCGAAGGAGAAGTCCGCGGCGGACAGGGTGCCCTCGGCACGCCGCACGACGGTCAGTGCCCGGTTCGTGATCTCGTGGATCGGCTGCCCGAAGGCGACCTCGATCCGCATGCTGTACTCGGTGTCGGCGGCCTTGCGGATCGGGTCGAAGAAGCCGACCCTGCTGGGTACCTCGGGCAGCCGGAACATCAGCGCGGCCGCCGTCGAGAAGAAGGTGCGGTAGCCCGGGCGGGTGAGCTCCAGCGACTCCGTCACGCGGACGCCGTGGGACCGGGTGGCCATGATCCGCGGGTGCTCGAGCATGGGGCGGACGCCCTCCTCCAGACGACGGGGGTGGGCCCAGTCGTCGGAGTCGAGGAAGGTCATGAAGGCGCCCCGCGCCTGCATGAGCGCCGTGTTGCGCGCCCGGTAGGTGCCGCCGTTGACGGCCTTGCGGATGACGCGGACACGAGGGTCGATCCGCTCGACGTCGCGGAGCAGCGCGCGTGCGGCGGGATCGGTCGAGGCGTCGTCGACGACGAGCATCTCCCAGTTCGTCCAGGTCTGGGAGATGAGCGACCGGGCCGCGCCCAGGAGGGCGTGGTCGGGGTTGTAGGCGCTGGTGACGACGGTGATGAGCGGTCCCGTGACGTCGTCGACGGTGGCGGCCGCGAGCCGGTCGAAGGGGGTCTGCCCGTCGGGTCGCAGGACCACGGGGCCGGTCGTGGCGCTGGGGTCGATCGCCGCGTTGAACCGCTCGAGGAAGTCCGGACCGCCGGCGCCGTGCCCGAGGAAGGGGTTCGCCAGGTCCGCCACGAGCGCCGCCTCGACGTCCCGCGTCATCCCGGTCCCGTCGGCGCGGTCGCGCCCGGCCTGGAGGAGCCGGTCGAGCTCGTCGTGCCGCCGGAGCACGGCCAGGAGCTGCCCGTAGAGGTTGAGGTCGCGCCGGACGAGGGCGTCGGGACCGTACGCCGTCACGAGGGCGCCGAGCAGGTCGGCCGCCGCGGCGTGCTCCCCGCCGGTGCCCGGCTGGTGGGCGAGCACCCGGGCGTAGGCGCCCGCGCTGCGTGGCTCGAGCGCCTGGACGATGCGCTCACGGTCCTCGCGGTGAGCGAGCGTCTCCAGCTCCTCGACGCTCACCGTCCCCTCCGAGGCGACGTGAGCGAGGATCGCCCTGCCCGACACGGAGCGGGAGCGCAGGAGGGTCGGCGCCAGCCGGTAGGCCGTCCGGTTGTACCGGGCGTGGTCCGCGACGACGGTCTGCGTCGTGAGAGGGCGCGGAGGGCCGGTCGATGGCGCGTCGCCCGCCGCCACGCGGTCAGTCACCGGGACGGGTCGAGGTCGACAGCTCCTCGGCCGCGGCCTCGAGCGTCGCCTGCGCGCGGTCGAGCCGGCCCACGTACTGCGCCTGGAGCAGGCGAATGGCACCGAGCAGGTCCTCCGGGCTCGTCGCCGGGGCGGTCTCCGGTGCCGGCGCCACCTCGCGCGCGGCCGGTGCGGCCGCGGCCTTGCGCACGGCGGTCCTCACCCGGCGCAGCTGACGCTCGGTGTGACGAACGGCAACTGTGCCGTCCAGCACGAGCAGCCCCACGGCCGCGAGGAGGAGGGTCCGGGCGACCTCCGCGAGGACGTCGTTGCCGATGACAGACCCGATGACCGAGAGCGCGGAGAGCACCACGATCCCCGTGAGCCCGAGGATGACTTTCCGCGACTTCATGCCTGCCTCTCGTGTCACCGGGTCGCCGACCTCAGGTCGGCGGCGAACGTCTCTGCCGTTACTCTAACGGGAGGTGTCCGGCGGACATACGGCGACAGCGGGAGGCAGTGGTGGCGTGGAGCGACATCTCGCCCCTCGTCGCCACCAGCGTCGTCCGTGACGTCCGCAGCGGACGGAGCGAGGCCTGGGTCAACACGGCCCTGCGCACCCGCAGCGAGGCGCTGCGTGACGTCCTTGCCGCCGACGTCGTCCCCGGGACCTCGGCGACGGCGCTGATGGACGCGCTCGTCGAGGGCGGGACGGTTCTCGTGCGCCCCGAGGCGGCGGCGGCGGCCGCGGCCCTCGCGACGGTGTGGGCCGCATCGGCCGACGGGCTCGCAGGCACGGTCGCGGGCTACCGGCTGCTCCGGCAGGTCGTCCAGGAGCACGGCCACCTGCGGCTTCTGCCCGTCCAGCGGCAGGTCTACGCGCAGGTCGCCTTCCTCCTCGGTGAGGACGCCGTCGTCGACGAGGCCCTGCGGGACTTCCACGACCTGCCGCACGCCGTCGCACAGGCACTGCGCACCGACCTCCTCAACCCGCAGCGCACGCCGGGGGCGGACGTCGCCCGGTGGCACGCCGGGCTCTCGGAGCCGTTCACGACGGCCGGACTGGCCCCGGTCTCCGCCGTCCCGGGAGAGGCGACGGCCTTCGACGGTCTGCGCGCCGCGGCACCGGCGCAGACCGACGGGCCCCTCGTCAGCGTCATCATGCCGTGCTACCAGCCGGACGCCGGCCTCCTCACCTCCGTCGGGTCGATCCTCGCCCAGTCCCACGCCAACCTCGAGGTCCTCCTCGTCGACGACGCGTCGGGACCGGACCACGCCGAGCTCTTCGACAGGTGCGCGGCGCTGGACAGCAGGGTCCGGGTCATCCGGCAGGACCGCAACGGCGGCACCTACCTCGCCCGCAACGCCGCGCTCCGCGAGGCACGCGGCGAGCTCGTCACCGTGCAGGACGCCGACGACTGGTCCCACCCCAGCCGGCTCGCGGACCAGGCCCGCCTCCTGGCCGAACGGCCGAACGCCGGTGGCAGCCGCAGCGACGCGATGCGCGCGACCGACGACCTCCTTCACCAGTGGGTCGGCTACTCACCCCGCCGGCGCAACGCCTCCTCGCTCATGTTCCGGCGCTCCGCCCTCGAGCGGACCGGTCCCTTCGACGCCGTCCGTAAGGGCGCCGACTCCGAGTTTCACGAGCGCCTGGGCCGCCTCGTCGGGCCGGTCGCCGACACCCGGACCCCGCTCGCGGTCACCCGGCTGCGCAGCGGCACCCTGTCCCGCAGCGACTTCAGCTACCGGTGGACGACCCCGGACCGGCAGCTGTACCGCGCGTCCTACCGGTCGTGGCACCGCAGCCTCAACCGTGACTCCACACCCCTCCCTCCCGCGGTCGGGGACGTCACGCAGCGTCCGTTCCCGGCGCCGACCACCTTCCTCCGCGGGCTCGGCGCCGGCCCGCGGGCCGACGTCGACGTCCTCGTCGTGCTCGACGGCTCCGACCCCGCCGCCGCCGCCGCCGGGACCGTGCTGGCGACGGCGCTGGCCCGGCCCGACCTCAGGCTCGGTGTCCTCCACCTGGAGGACGCCACCCGCGGCCGGCTCCACCAGACCGACCCCGTCGACCCGCTGCTGCGTGCCGCGCGCGCAGGGACCGTCGCGATGGTCAGCGCCTCCGACGAGGTGGCGGCGCCCCTCACCGTCGTCCTGAGCTCGGGCGTGCTCGAGCTCCCCCCGGACCCCGCGCCTCGGGTGCGCACGGACGAGCTCGTCGTCGTCGCGCGCCCACCGAGCCTGGTCTCGGGGGTCGCCGACCTCTCGACGGCGCGTGCCGGCGCGGTCGCGCTCCTCGGCCGCGCGCCCCGCTGGTGCGCGGCCGACGACGCGGCCCGGGACGCCTGGGAGCAGGACGGCTGGACGCTCCCGCTCCTCGCGGAGCTCCTGCCGCAGGTCCGCTGACCGGTCCGGCTCAGGTGCCCGCCGCGACGTCCCTCACCTGGGGGACCTCGTCGAGGAGGCGCCCGTAGAGCACCTTCGCCGCACGCATCGGCTGCGGCAGGCTGAGCATCGTCTCGATGAGGCCGCGGTCGTTGAAGGGCAGCAGCACGCGGTGCGACATGTCGCCCTCCTGGAACTTCCGCGCCGCCCAGCGCGACATCCGGTGCTCCCAGTAGAAGACGTCGTGGTGGTCGTGGCCGCGCAGGGCCGGTGCGGAGAAGTCGACAGCGTCGATGAGCACGGCGAAGTCGTCGTGGTACTGCGGGTGGTCCGCGAAGACCTTGCCCAGCCACAGCTCCGCCAGGCGCCGCGGGGAGATCGGCTCGTCGGTCCGGGTGCGGGTGTGCGTCGTGCCCGTCTCCGCGAGGTTCGACTGGAGCTCGACGAAGTCGTGCGGCAGGTCGGCGTACATCGAGTACGCGGCCCCCACCGACCCCTGCTTCTCGGGCCAGGAACGGTCGTAGGCCTCCCGGAAGGCCTGCGCCCGCTGCGGCAGCCAGCAGTCCTCCGGCGTCCTCCAGTGCACCAGCCGGTGCGGCAGGCCCGCCCGGAAGGCGAGCTCGCTGGCGCCGAAGACGTCGCGCGTGACGGCGGCGTCCCGGCCGACCGCCCGGGGGCTGGCGTAGGTGAAGGCGAAGGCGTCCCGCTGCCCGTCGAGCAGCAGACCGGCGAGGGTCACCCGGCTGTCGAGCCCGGCCGTGAGGCTGAGCCCCACCGTGCCGAAGCTCCCGAGCAGCCGCAGGTGCCCGAGGAGCTGCTCGCGGAAGCGGTCGTAGACGCGGTCGACGTCGGCGTCCTCCACGCGGTCCTCGAAGGGCCAGAAGCGCTGGAGCCGCGCGGACGGTGCGGCCCGCCCGAGGCGGACGTCGAGCCGGCAGTTGGGGATGAGCGGCCGGACGCCGTCCCACGGCGTCGTCATGCCGGGCATGAAGATCGTGCCCTTGGGACGGACCGCCCTGATCCCGTCGTACAGCCCGAGGGCGCGGGCGTCGGGCCCGCGCCCGAGGGCACGCGCCACGAGGACCGAGTGCGAGGCCACGGCGACGCCGTCGCCCTCGACCGACCAGAACACCGGCTGCGTCGCGTGCGTGTCGGGGACGACCGTCATGCCGTCCTCGTGGTGGAGGAAGGCGGTGAAGCGGCCTCCGAGGTACGCGACCTCACGAACGGCGCTCTCGACGCTCTCGCCGAGCGCCGCAAGGACGGACCGGGCGATGACGGCCGGGTCGTGGGTGGCGGTGGCGACGTCGACGGGGTGGCCGAGAAGCACGACCTCGGCGCGCGCCCGGCGGCGCCACGGACGCCCGGGCTCGGCGGCGGTCCTCGTGACGACGGCGCGAGGGTGCGTGGCGTAGGTGAACCGCCCGACGTCCACACGAGGCCAGTGCGCCACCTCCGGCGGCAGCGACGCCCCCGCGACGACGGCGTAGCCGTGCGCGAAGGCGGCGTCCCGGACGAGCGGCTCGAGGTCCTCGGACGTGGCGGTCACCCACCGGCTCCCATGCTCGCCAGGACGTCCAGCCCCAGGCCGTCCGGGGCGCCGAGCTCGACGAGCGCCACGGCCCCGTACCCGCGGCGCATGGCGCGCAGGCGCTCGCGCAGGTAGTCGCGCCACGCCACCTCGGGGTCCGTCCAGGCGCTCTGCGGCACGACGAAGTCCACCGGCCACCCGTACTGGCGGACGGCGCCGAAGTGGTCGGAGTCGAGGACGACGACGGGGCGGAAGCCGCCGGTGAGCACCTGCTCCTGGGCGACCTTCTCGAGCAGCTCGGGGACGTCGTCGTCGGCGGCCCCGACGAGGAGGACGAGGACGACGGGCAGGTTGTCCAGGCCCTGTCCCCCGAGGAGGCGGCCGGCGGAGAGGAAGACCGAGCCGCCCACGGTGAGGTCGAGGTCGAAGACGCGGGAGACGACCTCGCGGGCGGTTCGGCTGTCGCGCACCCGCCCGGCGACGCGGCCCCCCACCCGCTCCGCTGTGGGGTTGGCCCGCACCCGGCGGACGACGTTCTGGGCGAGGCGAGCCGCACGGCTCGCGGGGGACGCGCTCATCGGGTCTCTCCCGTCGCGAGGTCGAGCAGGAGCCGGGCCGCCTCGGGCGCCCCGTTCCCGGGGTCGGCGGCCTGGGCGCGGGCCGCCATCGCCGCGCCGTCGGCCAGCAGGTCCGCCAGGAGCGGCTGCGCCTCACCGACGCTGAGCGCCGGGAGCGTGTGCGCCCAGCCGTGGTCGGCGGCGTACCGCGCGCGGCCCTCCTGGTCGTCCAGGGACGTGGCCGTGTTGGGGACGAAGAGGGTGGGCACGCCCAGCCGGAGCAGCTCGTGGAAGGAGTTGTACCCCGACGCGCTGATGACGAGGTCGAAGGCCCGGTAGCGCCGGGAGAGCGGGTAGTCGCGCACGAGGTGGACGTCCCCGCCCGCGGGGCCGCCGGTCGCCGCGATCTCCGGCACCGTCACGCACACCCCGACGCCGAGCGCCGCCAGGGCGGCGGCGGCCGCCCCGAGGTCTCCGGAGGTGTCGTTGATGTTCCCGGCCCCGAGCGAGACGAGCGCGAGCGGCCCGTCCTGCGGCAGGCCGAGGGCGGCGCGGGCCTCCTCGCGGCTCTCGAGGTCGGCGACGTCGAGGAGGGTGACCGGCCCGACCCGGTGGGCGGGCTCACCGACGGTCGCTCCGGCGTCGTACTCCGCGGCGAGGTCGCCCGGCTCGAGCACCCGGTCGAACCACTCCGCCTTGGCGAGCTGCTCGGTGTTGAGGCCCGCGCGCCACATCCCGCGCCGGGACCACACCCAGCGCGCGTCGGGGTTCTTCTCACGGATCTCGTCGACACCCTGGTAGGGCCACGTGCCGTCGAAGACGACGACGTCGGGACGCACCCGCCGGATCGTCTCGCTCACCCGGTCGACGAACATCCCGCGCCACCGGCCCGGCGGCATGCCCAGCGCCTTGGCCGAGGGCAGGTACTCGAAGGGGTGGCCGAGCCGTGCGGCGACGGGCACGGCCTGGGACATCGACAGGAGGTAGGTGCGGGCGTCGCCGTCGAGGCGGCGGGCGTAGGAGAAGAGGCGCGTGAGGTGCCCCATCCCGGCGCCGTTGCTCGACATGAGCAGGACCCGGGGGGCGTCGTCGGCGGCGTCGGTGTGGACGAGCGGAGTCCCCGCCGCCGGGGCGGGCGCCGCGGGGGCGGGCACCGGGTGCTCCTCCGGAGCCGCAGGGGGGCCGACGAGGGCTGCCACGCGCCGGACGTGGGTCTGGTAGCTGAAGCGCTCGCGGGCCGCCTCCCCGGCGCGGCGGGCGTGCTCCTCGTAGGCGGGCCGGTCCGCGCGCAGCCGCTCGACGACGCCGCGGACCTCGCCGGGCTCGGCGTAGATCGCCGCGTCCCCGAACAGGGCGCGGAAGTGCGGGGGCAGGACGGCCGGCACGCCGCTGGCGAGCGCCTCGAGGATGGTGCGGCCGAAGGCCTCCACCCACCGGGGGTCGTGGTAGTAGACGAAGAAGTCGAGGCCGGCGAGGAAGTCCTGGGGGCTCATCGCCCCGAAGGGCAGCACCTCCCACGAGCGCGGGACCCGCCCGAGGACCCGCTCGACCGGGTCGGCCCCGCCGAGCACCCGCACGGTCCACGAGCCGTCGACCGGGTAGACGGCCTTGAGGGTCTCGGCGTCGCGCGGCCACTTCTGCGCCGACGGCCGACTGTGGCGTCCTACGACCGGGCGGTCCGCGGCCCAGCCGGTGCGGGGCCGGGCCCAGGAGTCGACGTCGATGACGTTGACCCAGTCCTGCTCCATGAGCCGGTCCGCGGGCACCTCCGCCCGGATCTCCTCGCCTACGAGCGGGCCGATGGGTGCCCACAGCGGCTCGCGGCCCAGCCGCTCCCGCGCCGCCCGGTCCGCGGCGGCGACGTCGTAGACGACCGTGCCGTCGGTGTCCCGGGGGCCGGCGTTGGCGAGCATGACGACGTGCTCGGCGGTGACGGGCGGGAGCTGGGCGGCCCCCGCCTGGAGCACTCCGGGGTGGCGGACGACGACGAGTCGCGCGGTGACGGGGCGCGGCCCGACGAGGAGCCTCGCCTTCCCCTGGCGCACGAGCGCGGCGATGGCGGGGTTGACCCCGCGGACCTTGCGCACGAGCGGGCCGTTGAGCTGGAGCAGCCCGGTGGTGTACCCGGCGGCGTGCTGGGCCTCGATCTCCGTGGCGATGCTGTGGGAGGTCCCACCGGGGAAACGGAGGTCGGAGATGATGAGGACGTCGACCGCTCGGCTGGTGGTGCTCATGGTCCCCACATCCTGCCACCACCCCTCCCCCACCTCCGCATATGCGCGATCGTGACGGTGCGGCGGGCGCACAGGCCGCAGCTTTCCCGCATATGCGCGAAGGAGGGGGGAAGACCGTCAGGGGCAGGTGTCGATGCGGTGCACCGCCGCGGTGCCGGCCCTCGCGACCTCGGTGAAGCCCTCGCTCACGTCGACGCCACGCATCGCGGCGGTGCGGTCGTCGAGCTTGGCGCCGGCCTCGGCCGTCGCGGTGTCCTGGTACAGGTGGGTGGCCCCGGCGTCCGCGAGCGCCGCGCACACGGCCGGGTCGTCGTGGATGTCGGCGAGCCCCTCCTGGAGCACGCGCTGGGCCGGGGACATCCCGCTCGCGCCCAGCTGGGGGAAGACGACGCCGACCCCCGCGACCGCGGGCAGCAGGGCGGAGCCGTTGAAGGGGTCCCCGACGACGACCGCGCCGGCCGGCAGGTCGAGCTCGCGCATCATCGTCAGCTCCTCCGCCGTCGCCATCGTGCCCCAAGCCAGCTCACCGGGGACGTAGGCGCTGGCAACCACCCGGGCCTGCAGCGGCAGGCGCGCCACCGCCGTCCCCACGGCGAGGGCGAGCACGACGGCGAGGGCGGCGTGCCCGGCCGCGCGGGCAGGGACGCGGCGGCGGACGGCGTCGACCGCCGTCGTGAGGGCGTAGGCGGCGAGGAGGACGGCGGGGACGACCGCGACCGGGGCGATGCGGCCGGCCTGGGTGTACCAGAAGGACGCGAGCCAGCGCAGCGGGTGGTCGGCGGGCCCGGCGGCCAGCACCGCGAGCGCGACGGTCAGCACGAGGGCCGCGGCGAGCCACCGGTGACGCCGGTGCAGGACGACGAGCAGGGCGCCGACGAGCGTGGCCGCCGTGACGGCGAGGTGCGCGCGGCCGTCACCCGGGTAGCCGTGGGCGAGGGTCTGGTCGAGGAGGACCTCGCGCAGCGCGGCGGTGTGGCTGCGCCCGCTGGCGCGCTCGAAGCCCACGACGGAGGACAGGGCGTCGAGGTTCGCCAGGACCACGGGGACCGCGACGACGGCGGCGGTCACCGCGGCGAGCAGCGCACCACCGGCGGCCCGCCGCCCGGCACGGACGAGCCGCACGGCCTGTCCGCCGAGCGCCCCGACGACGAGCGGGCCCGCCACGAGCGCGAGGGAGAACAGGCCGCTCGCGTGCGCGACGACGACGCCGCCCACCCCGGCCGCCGCGGCGACCACCGTCCCGGCGACGGCCGGCCCCCCGGCCCGGGCCTGGACGGCGCGGACCGCGCGGAGGACGAGGAGCACGGCGCCGGGCAGCAGGGCGGTGGACAGGCCGTTGGCGAGCTGGGCGAGCACGGTGAGCTGGACGACCGGGTAGGCGACGAAGCCGGCGGCGAGCAGCGGGGCCAGGACGGCGGGCAGGGTGCGGCGACGGAAGACCTCGCGGGCCAGGCCGGCGAGCCCGAGCACCCAGGCCCCGGTGCCGAGGACGAGCACCCCGGCGTTGGTGGCCGCCGGGACCGAGGCGCCCGGCGCGAGGGCGACGAGGGCGTGCCACCCGGTCGGGTAGTACGGGGCGAGGGTGCCGTCGCCGTAGAGCGGGGCCAGGCCCCCGAGCGGGGTGACGACCCCCGTCTCGCGGGCCGCGACGACAGCGTTGAGGTGGAAGACCGCGTCCCACTGCTGGAGCGGCGCGTCGGGGGTGGGCAGGGTGGCGACGAAGGGGCCGGCCAGCAGCACCACGCCGGCCACCGTCCCGGCCGCCACCGCGAGCGCGCGCCGGGTGCCGAGCGGACCGGGGCGCCACGCGCCGTCGTCGGTGGTGGCACGACGGCGGGTGACGAGCCACGCGAGGCCGCCGACGACGGCGAGCACGAGGGCGAGGCAGGCGAGCACCGCCGGCAGCCGCCACGCGACGCCGAAGCGGGCGAGCAGCACGCTGAGCACGCCCAGCGCCGCGACCGTCACCGGCGGCGCAGCGGCCAGCCCGGCCAGGCCGCGGACGCCGAGGACCCGGAGCGCGAGCGCGCCCGGCACGACGGCGAGCAGTGCCAGGGCGAGCGCGTCCGGCACCAGGGCCCACCAGCTCATGCGGTGCTCAGCGGCCGGCGCCGATGGCGATACGGGGGGTACCGGCCCAGGCGGCGGGGTCGGTGAGCTGGCGCCCGTCCACGAGCAGCCGCACCCCGGGCAGGTCGGCCGGGGTGAGGCCGCGGTACTCGGCATGGTCGGCCTGGAGGATCGCGACGTCGGCCGGCTCACCCAGGTGGTGGGGCTCCCAGCCCAGCGCGGTGAGCTCGGCGTCGGTGTACATCGGGTCGTGCACCGACACCGCCGCCCCACGCTCACGCAGCGCCGCGACCGTGGCGAAGACCCCGGAGAACGCCGTCTCCTTGACCCCGCCGCGGTAGGCGGCGCCCAGCACCACCGCCCGCAGGCCCGACAGGTCCCCCAGCAGCTCCGCCGCCCGCTCCACCGCGTACGCCGGCATGCCGGCGTTGTGCTCCCGCGCCGTCCGCACGATCGTCGCGTCCGGGTCGGTGGACAGGTACAGGCGCGGGTAGACCGGGATGCAGTGCCCACCCACCGCGATCCCCGGGCGGTGGATGTGGGAGTAGGGCTGGGAGTTGCACGCCTCGATGACCGCGTACACGTCGATGCCGGCCTTGTCGGCGAAGACCGCGAACTGGTTGGCCAGCCCGATGTTGACGTCCCGGTAGGTCGTCTCGGCCAGCTTGGCCATCTCCGCCGCCTCCGCGCTGCCCATGTCCCACACCCCGTTGGGGCGCCGCAGGTCGGGGCGCTCGTCGAAGGACAGGACCGCCTCGTAGAACTCCGTGGCGCGGGCGGCACCGGCCTCGCTCAGCCCGCCCACGAGCTTGGGGTAGCGGCGCAGGTCGGCGAACACCCGGCCGGTCAGCACCCGCTCCGGGGAGAACACGAGGTGGAAGTCCTCCCCCTCCCTCAGGCCCGAGACCTCCTCGAGCATCGGCTTCCACCGGCCCCGGGTCGTGCCCACCGGCAGCGTCGTCTCGTACGACACCAGCGTCCCGGGCGTCAGGTGCTCGGCCAGCGACCGCGTCGCCGCGTCCATCCACCCGAAGTCCGGCTGCCCGCTCCCCTCGTCCACGAACAGCGGCACCACGAGCACGACCGCGTCCGCGCCCGGCACCGCCTGCCCGTAGTCCGTCGTCGCCCGCAAGCGTCCCGCCGGCACCAGCTCGGCGAGCTTCTCCTGCAGGTGCGCCTCACCCGGGAAGGGCTCGGTGCCGGCGTTGACGAGGTCCACCACCGACTGCTGGACGTCCACGCCCACGACCTCGTGACCCGCGTCGGCGAACTGCACCGCCAGCGGCAGCCCGATCTTGCCCAGTGCGACCACGGCGATCCGCATGGCGTCCCTCACCTCCCGGCCCGGCCGGTCCGGACCCGGGTGTCACGATATCGGCGGAGCGCGACCTGCAGGGTCAGGGTGGCTGTTGAGCCGGCGCCGGCCGCGCGGCTACGCTCACCCGGCACGTCGCGCGCTCTCCCACCCCCTCAGCCCCGCGCGGGTGCGAGAAGGAGCCCGGGTGACGAGCACCGACACGCAGATGGCACGGCCGGCACCGACGGGCCGCTCCGCCGCCTTCCGCCCCGACATCGAGGGCCTGCGCGCCGTCGCCATCGGGCTTGTGCTCGTCTACCACGCCGGGGTGCGTCAGCTGCCCGGAGGCTTCGTCGGGGTGGACGTCTTCTTCGTCATCTCCGGCTTCCTCATCACCGGCCTGCTCATCCGCGAGCTCGAGCGGGACGGGCGGGTGTCGCTGCGCCGCTTCTACGCCCGCCGCGCCAAGCGGCTGCTGCCCGCGGCTGGGCTCGTCCTCGTCGTCACGTCCGCGCTCACCTTCTGGACCCTGCCGGTCGTGGACTGGCGCGCCTTCGGCTGGGACGTCGTCGGAGCCGCGCTGTACGTCGTCAACTGGGTGCTGGCCGGCCGCTCGGTCGACTACCTCGCCGAGGACGTCGGCGCCTCCCCGGTCCAGCACTTCTGGTCCCTCGCGGTCGAGGAGCAGTTCTACATCGTCTGGCCGCTGTTGCTCGTGCTCGTCGGCTGGCTGGTGCGGCGCAGCCGGCGGCTGCGGGTCCGCCCCGTCATGGTGGCCGGGATCCTCCTCATCGCCGTGCCGTCCTTCTTCTGGTCGGTCCACTACTCCGCGGCGAGCCCCGACGCCGCCTTCTTCGTCACGACCACGCGCCTGTGGGAGCTGGGCATCGGGGCCTTCGTCGCCATCGGTGCCACGCAGTGGGGCCGGCTGCCCCGCGCCCTGGCCACCGTGCTCGGCTGGGCCGGACTGGCGGCGGTCGTCCTCAGCGGCTTCCTCCTCACCTCCGAGGTCACCTGGCCCGGATCGGCCGCCCTCCTGCCCACGCTCGGCACGGCCGCCGTCATCGTCGCGGGCTTCGTCCACGGCAACCGCGGGCCGGCGCGGCTGCTCGCGTGGAGGCCCGCCGTGTGGGTCGGCGCCCTGTCCTACTCCCTCTACCTGTGGCACTGGCCGCTCATCGTCGCGGCCACCGCCCTGTGGGGCGAGCTCGGCGGCAAGCGTGGGCTCCTCGTCATGGCGGTGGCCGTCGTGCCCGCCTACCTCAGCCACCGGTTCGTCGAGAACCCGATCCGCTTCTCCGGCGGCGTCGCACGCTCCGAGGGCCTCGCCCTGTCGATCGGTGCGAACTTCTCCCTCGTCGGCGTGGCCGCCGGGCTCGCCCTCGTCCTCGCCGTGCCGAGTGCACCTGCGGCGGGCGGGTCGGCCAGCGGCGCGGCGGCCATCGAGGACCCCGGGACGACGACGGCGGGGCCCGGCACGCTCGCCTCGCTCGCCGAGGTCGAGGCCATCGTGCCCGCCCCGGTCGACGCCCCCGAGGACCTGCCCGCCGGCTACGCGGACGGCTGCGACGTCGACGTCACGGAGGACGAGCTCGTCGTGTGCGAGTACGGCGACCTCGACGGTGAGGTGACCGTCGCCGTCGTCGGGGACTCGAAGGTCTACCAGTGGCAGTCCGCGCTCGACGCCGTCGCCGAGGAGCAGGGCTGGCGGCTCGTGTACGTCATCAAGTCCGCGTGCCCCTTCAGCACCGCGCTGCCGATGGCCGGGGAGGACCTCAACGACTCCTGCGTGGCGTGGAACGAGGAGGCGCTCGAGACGGTGGCGGACCTCCAGCCCGACCTCCTCCTCACCTCCCAGCGCACCCCCACCGCACCCGCGAGCACCGAGGACCTGCAGGACCGGACCCGCGAGGCGATGGAGGACGGGCTCGTCGAGCGCTGGGAGCAGCTGGCCGGGCTCGGC
Organism: Oceanitalea stevensii; assembly: GCF_014837105.1. GTDB lineage: Bacteria > Actinomycetota > Actinomycetes > Actinomycetales > Actinomycetaceae > Oceanitalea > Oceanitalea stevensii. Next base: position 118,371 of record NZ_JACSPO010000007.1, read on the forward strand.
ATCCCCGTCGCCGTCCTCCTCGACAACCCCTCCCCCGACATCGACGTCTACGAGTGCGTGGCCGAGAACCTCCAGTCCCTCGAGGAGTGCGCGTTCGACCGGGAGACGGGCATCGCGGAGAGTGCCGCCCTCACCCAGCGTGCAGCCGCCGAGCGGGTGGACACGGCACGCGTCGTCGACCTCACCGAGCACGTGTGCCCGGCCGAGGTGTGCGTACCCGTCATCGGCGACGTCCTCGTCTACCGGCAGGGCTCACACCTCACCGACACCTACGTCCGCTCGCTGACGCCGGTGCTCGCCCGCGAGCTCGTGCCCCTCGTCGAGGAGCTGGCCGGGGCCTGACCCCGCCGGCACGTCAGGGCAGGAGCAGCCGCCCGACGGGCCCGGGGTTGTGGGCGACCTCCCACCGGAAGCCGTCCGGGTCGGCGAAGTAGCCGGAGTACCCGCCCCACTCGCGGGGCGCGCCCTCGCCCACCGGGGACGCGCCGGCGGCCCGGGCGGCCGCGAGCACGGCGTCGACCTCCGCGACGGTCGCGACGTTGTGGGCCAGGGTCAGCGGCGGGACGCCGTCACCGCGGGCGACGGGGCCCACCTCCGCCTCGAAGGCGGCCTCGTCCCACAGCGAGAGCACGACGTGCTCGCCGACCTGCACCATGACGACCTCGCCCGGCACCTCGACGACGGCGGTCCACCCGAGGCCGTCGAGGTAGAAGCGGCGGCTCGCGGCGAGGTCGCGCACCGCCAGGGTGACGACGCTGATCCGTGGGTCCATCACAGCCCTCCTGTCCGGACGACGTGACCATCGTGGCAGCCGATAGCCTCAGGCGGTGCCCGATCGTCCCCGCGTCCTCGTGGTCTCCTTCTCCCCGATCCACTCCGACGCCCGCGTGCTGCGCCAGCTGTCCGTCGTCGCCCGCCGGGCCCACGTGACGACGATCGGCTACGGGCCGCGCCCGGCGGGTTCGGACGAGCACCTCCGGCTTCCCGACGGCGCCCCCTCCCTGCCCCAGACGCCCCGTGGCGTCGCGCTGCTCGCCGCGCGGCGCCTGCGCGCCGCCGAGCTCGCCGCCCCGGCCTCCCAGCACGCGCTGCGGCTCGCGGCGGGCGGCCGGTGGGACGCCGTCGTCGCCAACGACGCGCGCGCCCTGCCGGTGGCGCACCGCCTCGCCGCCGGCGCCCCCGTGTGGGCCGACCTGCACGAGTGGGCCCCCGAGGAGCGCAGCCACGTCACCTCCTGGCGGCTGCTCGTCGCCCCGCTCATGGACCACCTGTGCCGCACCTACCTGCCGCGCTGCGCGGCGACGACGACGGTCGCCGCCTCCATCGCCGACCTCTACGCCGAGCGCTACGGCGTACGTCCTCAGGTGATGCGCAACGCGGCCCCGTGGGCCGACCTGTCCCCCACCGCCGTCGACGGCGGGACCGTGCGCCTCGTCCACTCCGGGGGCGCCATCCCCGGGCGCAGCCTCGAGACGATGCTCGACGTCGTCGGCGAGCTCGGTGAGGGCTGGTCCCTGGACCTGTACCTCATGCCGGGGGGCGACGGCGGCCGCTACCTGCGCAGCCTGCAGGAGCGGGCGGCCGGGCTGCCGGCCGTGACCTTCCACGACCCGGTCGCCCCCGAGGCGCTGCCGGCCACCCTCAACCGCTACGACGTGGGCGTCTTCTGGATCCCGCCGTTCAACGCCAACGCCGCCCGCACGCTGCCCAACAAGCTCTTCGACTTCGTCCAGGGGCGCCTGGCGGTGGCGGTGGGCCCCAGCCCGGAGATGGCACGCGTCGTCACCGAGCACGGCCTGGGTGTCGTGGCCGAGGACTTCTCGGCGCAGGCGGCTGCCGCGTCCCTCGCCCGGCTCTCCCGCGAGCAGGTCGCCGGGTTCAAGGCGGCGGCGCACGCGGCGAGCCGGGAACTGAGCTTCGCGACCGAGGCCGCCGTCGCCGACGGCATCCTCGACCGTCTGCTCGGGTGAGTCCCTGCCCGCGCGCGAGGGTGTGACGCGGCGCACACTTGATGTCCCGACACGACCTCAGGAGCACCCATGTCTCAGCGGAACACCCTCGCTCGCAGCCTTCACGACGTCGGCCTCGCGGCCTGGTTCGGTGGCTCCCTCATGGGCGCGATCGGCCTCAACGGTGCCGCGGCCGAGGCCCGCGACCCGCGCGAACGGCTCGAGCTGTCCTCGGCGGGCTGGGGGCGGTGGGCGCCGGTCAACGCGCTCGCCATCGGCGCGCACGCCGTGGGCGGCATCATCCTGCTCGAGGGCAACAAGGCCCGGCTCGCCAAGCAGCCCGAGGTGCAGGCGAACACGGCCGTGAAGACCGCGGTGACGCTCGCCGCCATGCTCAGCACCGCCTACAGCGGCGTGCTCGGCGCGAAGGTCGCCAAGCACGCCGACGAGGGCGGGGTGGGGGCCACCGAGCCGCGTCCCGGGGCCTCGCGCAAGCTCAAGCGCGCCCAGCGCCGGCTCCGGCTGGTCCAGTGGGTGACCCCCGCGCTGACCGGGACGATCGTCGTCCTGTCGGCTCAGCAGGGTGAGCAGCAGCGCCCCGTCGCCGGCGTGCTCCGCGGCCTGCGCTGACCCTTTCCGCCGAGTACGCACCGACAGTCAGGGGCAAGCGCTTGCCGCCGCCCCCAGCCTGACCGTATGTGCGTACCCGGCGGGAGGAGGTGGGGTCAGCTGAGCCCCGCCAGTGCCGCCTGCTCGGCGAAGTCGGGCACCTGGGCGACGACCTCGGCGAAGCTGCCCTGCGCCACGAGCCGGCCGTCGCGCAGGAAGAAGACGATGTCGGAGTCGCGGATCGTCGCGAGCCGGTGCGCCACGGTGATGACCGTGACCTCCCCGTGGAGGTCACGGATCGCGCGGGTGACCGCGGCCTCGGTCGTCGTGTCCAGGGCGCTGGTCGCCTCGTCCATGACGAGCACGCGCGGGTCGTTGTACAGGCCGCGGGCGATGCCCAGGCGCTGGCGCTGCCCGCCGGAGAAGGCGAGGCCGCGCTCACCGATGCGGGCGTCGATGCCGCCCTCGCGGACCTCGACGGTGTCGAGGAGCTGGGCGCGCCGCAGGGCGCGGCGGACCTTGTCGTCGTCGACCTTCTCCCGCTCCCAGGTGAGGGCGACGTTCTCGGCCACGGTCGCGTCGAAGAGCGAGACGTCCTGGGGGACGTAGCCGATGCGGCGCCGCCAGGAGTCCAGGACGAGCTCGAGCCGCTCCCCGCCCACCTCGAGGTGGCCGCCGGTGGGCTCGAGGAGCCCGAGGAGGATGTCGACCATCGTCGACTTCCCGGCGCCGGAGGACCCGACGAAGGCGACGTGCGCGCCGGCGGGGATGCGCAGGCTCACCCGGTCCAGCGCGGGCGTCTCGGCGCCCGGGTAGGTGAAGGTGACGCCGTCGAGCACGATGTCGGGGTGCTCGACGGTGAGCTCGTGCTGCGGCCGCTCGGCGGCCCGCCGCTCGAGCAGCGCCTCGGAGCCGTCGATGTCGGCGACCACCTGGCGCGCGTAGGCGGCGTTGGAGTTCACCGTGGACTGGACCGTCTGCATCCGGGTGAGGGAGGGGACGAGCCGGAAGCCGGCGATCCCGAACATGCCGATGGCCGCGACGGCCCCCTCCGGCCCGCCCGTGAGGTACCCGACGCCGGCGATGAGGGCGAAGCCGATGATGAGCGCAGTCTCCAGCACGTAGCGCGGCACCTGACCGAGGAAGTTGGCCTCCGCCCGCGCCCGGGAGGAGTGGCCGCGCGTCTCGTGGACCCGGGCCTGGACGTCCGGCGTGCGCCCGGCGAGGGTGACCTCCTTGAGCGCCCCGAGGGCCTCGGACAGCACCCGGACGGTGCGCTGGGACCAGTTCCGGTTCTCCCGGCCGGCCGCGACGGCGCGCGGGGAGACGATCCCGGCGAGAAGCAGGGCGACGAGCGCGAGGTAGACGATCGTCACGGCGGCGATGAGCGGGTCGAAGACGACGATGGCCACGACGACGGCGAGCATCGTGCCGACCTCGCCGAAGAGCGTCATCGTCGGGATGAGGACACCGGCCACCGTGACGCCGACGCCCACGTCGACGGTGCGGACGAGCTCGGAGGTGTTCTTGGAGAGCCGGTCGGCCCACGGGGAGGCGAGGTAGGCGGCGAAGAGCCGGTCCCCGATCGCCACCTCGTGGCTGGCGAAGCGGCGCGTGGCCACGCGCAGGAGGGCGACGGCGAAGACGCCCTTGAGGACGATGACACCGCACACGGTGACGAGCGCCGTCACCTTGCCGGCCGTCGTCGTGAGGTCGCCGATGAGCGGCAGGGAGACCTCGCCGTCGCCGAGGACGGTCTGGAGCATCGTGGCCACGAGGCCGAGCGCGACGAGGTCGAGCAGCGCGAGCGCCGCGGTGAGGACGCCGTAGGTGAGGAGGAAGCGCCGGCTCCCGGGCGGGAGCACCCTGAGCAGCGGGCGGACGATGCTCAGGACGTTCTTCACCCTGGGGAGTCTACGGGCGGGTGTCGCGGCGTCTCACCGGAGCACCCGCCGGTAGAGGGCGAGGAGCGCCTCCTCCTCGTGCTGCCACGTCAGCTCGCTCGCCGCGGCGCGGGCGGCGCGCCGGTAGGCGTCCGGGTCGGCGAGGATCCGGGTGATCGTCGCGGCCATGGCGACGGCCTCGGCGTCGGTGGACGACGGCGGGACCTCGCCGTCGTCGTCGGGGCGCACGAGGCCGAAGATCTCCCCGACGCCGTAGCGCTCGACGACCTCGCGGGTGTCGGGCAGGTCGGCCGCGGCGATGGGCAGGCCCGCGTGGATCGCCTCGAAGAGCTTGTTCGGCAGGGAGTACTCGTAGGACAGGCAGGTGGGGCGGACGAAGACGACGGAGAGGTCGGCGTCGGCGAGCGCGCCGGCGACCTCGTGCGGGGCGACCTTGCCGACCAGGTGCACCCGGTCGCGCACCCCGGCCTGCTCGATCCGGCGGTCGAGCTGCGCGAGGTAGCCGGGGTCCCCGTAGCCGAGGACGACGAGGTGGACGTGGCCGGGCAGCAGCGCGAGCGCCGCGATCGTCTCCTCCAGCCCGCGGCTCGTCGTGATGCGACCGCCGTAGGCGATGACCTGGTCGGTCGGGGCGAGACCGGCGAGCTGCCGCAGCCGGCCGCGGGCCGGGTCGGTCGGCTCCCCGGCGGCCGGGATGTTGCGCACCAGGGTGGGCAGCTCACGCAGCCCGTAGGTGCGCTGCAGCCAGCGCGCGATCGACGGGGAGACGGTGACGACGCCGTCGGCCCGGCGGATGACGACGCGCTCGGTCAGGGCCTCGACGTGCTTTCCGACCGGCCGGTCTCGGACGTTGCGGTGGCGCCACAGCTCGTGGGCGTCGTAGACGAGGGCGGCCCCGGTGCGCCGGGCGATGAGACGGCCCGGCACGAGGGTGTTGCCGTCGTTGGCGTGGACGACGTCGGGCCGCCGGCGCCGTCCCTCGCGCACGGCCATCGCCCAGTAGTGGACGAGGATCGCGGTGCGGGCGAGCCGGTCCACCGGGTCGAGCGCCTTGGCGAGCACGGCGCCCCGCAGCGCCGGCCGCGGCGACGCGGCGGGCGAGATCCGGCTCTCGGCGGGAGGGGTGGGGGCGCTCGCCCCGGGAGGGGGCGTCGTGGCCGTGCCCCTCCGCGCCGAGAGCTGAGTTCTTACCCGGGCCAGCGCCTTCTTGAGGCGCGGGACCCAGGTGATGAAGCCGGGCTCGCGGACGCGGACGAGCTCGACGCCGTCGGGCAGGCGCTCGGTGGTGGGCGGGTAGCCCAGGTGGGCGCGGGCGACGGCGAGGATCGTCACCTCCGCGCCCGCCTCCCGCAGGGAGTGCGCGGTCTTGAGGACGCGCGAGTCGGCGTGGGCGTCGTTGTAGACGAGCATCGCCACGCGGGTGGCGCGTCCGTCGGGCCGGGGAAGCTCGGTCACCGCGGTCTCCTCGCTGCCTTCTCGACGACGTCGACCGCGCGGCGGGCAGCGGCCGCGGCGGAGACGTGGGCGGCGGCCCAGGCGGCCCGCCGCAGGCGCTCCGGGGACGCCGGCGCGGAGTCGCCGTCGGCGTCGTCGAGGGCGGCGACCATGGCAGCCGCGACGGCCTCGACGTCGTGCTCGACGACCTGCCCGAGCCGTCCCTCGGCGACGAGCTCGCGCGCGGGCCCGACCCCGGCGAAGAGCACCGGCGTCCCGCAGGCGGCCGCGGCGTAGAGCTTGGAGGGGAAGGCGAAGGCGTAGGCCCCGGCCAGCACGGAGGCGAGGGACGCGCGTGCGCCGCGGATCCAGCGCGCGACCTCCTCCGGCGGCATCCGCGGCAGGAAGGTCACCGCGCCGGGCGCCAGCTCCTCGGCCTGGCGGCGCATGGCCGCGACGTCGCTGCCCTGCCCGATGAAGACGAGCGAGGCGTCGGGCCGCTGGGCGACCACCCGCCCCATGGCGCGGGTGAAGACGTCGGCGCCGTGCACCTCCGAGGCGGTGCCGGTGTAGACGAGGTAGGGGCGCTCACGCTCCTCGGCCGGGCCGTCGGGGTGGAAGACGGTGGTGTCCACCCCGTTGCCGACGACCTCTGCCTGCGCCCCGAGGGCCTGCACCCGCTCGACGACGCCGGTGGACGTCGCGAGGACGGCACGCGCGGAACGCAGGACGACGCGCTCGAGCCCGCGCAGCACGGTGGCGACGAACCCGGGCATGCCGGCGGTGACCACCGCGTCGGACCACACGTCGGCCGCGTAGTAGACGACCGGCACCCGTCGCAGCCGGGAGACGACGGCGCAGACGAGTCCCGTCGTCGGCGGCGGCTCGACGACGACGACGTCGGGCCGCCTGGTCGTCAGCAGCCGCAGCGCGAGGGGCAGGTCGAAGCTGAGGTACTGGACGTAGCCGCGGACGTACCCGTCACGGTCCCGGAGCACCGGGCGCCGCAGCACCCGGACGCCCGCGGGCGGCACGTAGGTGGCGTCGTCGGGGGTCGTCGTCGTGAGGACGGTGACCCGGTGGCCGGCGGCGGCCAGCTCCCGGACGAGGGCGCCGAGCCGCAGCGAGGCGGCGGCCGGCTCGGGGGCGAAGATCCGGGTGGCGACGACGACGTGCAGCGACCTGTCCACGCGCGCTCCGTCCACGGTGCCCACCCTAGCCGCGCGCGGCCGCGCCCCCCGCGGCGTCAGGAGCAGGCGCGGGAGAAGCGCTGGGTGTTGTAGGCGTAGCGGCCCGACTCCACCGAGCCGGTGGCGACGTAGCGGTACTCGGGGTTGAGGATGCCGCTGCGGTGGACCTCCGAGCCCATGTACCAGTCCATCGCGGCGCGCGGGTCGGGGCTCTCACCGGGCTGCTGCCAGGTCCGCACGATGTGCTCCGACGCCGGGGTGCAACCGGCCGCCCGCGCCTCGGAGCTGATGGTGTCCCACGAGGCGTGCTGGATGCGGCCCAGCCTCACCATCGCCTGCGACTGGCGCACGGCGGCCGCCCGCAGCTGCGGCCAGGCGCGGACGGGGCCGATGCCGCGGGAGAGGCGCTCGGCGTTGATCATCTCGATCATCCGCTCGTCGTACTCCTGCATGCTCCCCACCGGCGGCGCGCTCGGGTAGGCCTCGGTGCTGCGCAGGCCGATCGTGTCGGTGCCGTTGCCGTCCCAGTCCCCGACGAGGACGGCGTCGGTCTCGCGGCCGAAGGCCATGACGGTGTCCGCGTCGCCCCCGCGGATGGCGTTCTTGATGTGGAAGACGTCGCCGCGGCGGATGCCCAGCGTGTCGCCCCGCCTGCCGTCCCAGTCACCGACGAGGACCTCGTCCTCGGCGCGGCCGTAGGTGACGACGGAGTCCGCGTCCCCGCCGCTGATCGTGTTCTTCAGGTGGTAGACGTTGCCGCGGCGCACCCCGAGGGTGTCGACACCGTCACCGTCCCAGTCACCGATGAGGACGTCGTCGTCGCGGCGGCCGTAGGTGATGACCTCGTCGGCGTCCCCGCCGCGGAGGCTGTTCTTCACGTGGTAGACGTTGCCGCGGCGCACGACGGGGGTGTCGACGCCGTCGCCGTCCCAGTCGCCCATGAGGACGTCGTCGCCCGTCCGGCCGTAGGTGACGACGGCGTCGGCCTGGCCGCCGGAGAGGCTGTTGCGGAAGTGGTAGGTCGCCCCGCGGCGCACCGCGAGGGTGTCGGTGCCGCGTCCGTTCCAGTTGCCGACGTAGACGCGGTCGTCGTCGCGGCCGTAGACGAAGGACAGGTGGGTGACCCCCGCCCAGCCGTTGGTCACGTGGTAGCGGTCGCCCTCGCCCTCGATCTCGGCGCCCTTGCCGGCGGCGGGTGCGGCCGTCGTGAGCAGGGCCAGCGCGAGGCCGGCAGCGACTGCGGTGCGGCGTCGTGTCGCCATGTCGTTCCCCCTGGAGGTTCGTCGTCGGCTGTCTACGGTACGGCCGTGACCGGAGCGTGACAATTAGACGTAGACCACAGCGGGACGTGGGCACAGGACAGCCCGCGCCGATCGGCTCGGCGCGGGCTGTCCCGACGGTCAGCGCGTGGAGAAGGCGGCGTCGAAGGCGGCCTCGGACGGCTTGAAGGAGAGCTTGCGCACGAACTCCAGCGCCTCGGGCGCACCGAGGAGGCGGTCCATCCCGGCGTCCTCCCACTCGACCGAGAGCGGGCCCTCGTAGCCGATGTGGTTGAGCATCCGGAAGGCGTCCTCCCACGGCACGTCACCACGGCCGGTGCTGATGAAGTCCCAGCCACGGCGCGGGTCGGCCCACGGCAGGTGGGAGCCCAGGCGGCCGTTGCGGCCGTTGAGCCGGCGCTTGGAGTCCTTGCAGTGGACGTGGAAGATCTTGTCCCGGAAGTCGAGGAGGAAGGCGACCGGGTCCAGGTCCTGCCACGTGAAGTGGCTGGGGTCCCAGTTGAGCCCGAAGGCGTCCCGGTGGCCGATGGCCTCGAGGGTGCGCTGGGTGGTCCAGTAGTCGTAGGCGATCTCCGAGGGGTGCGGCTCGAGCGCGAAGCGCACGCCGACCTCGTCGAAGACGTCGAGGATCGGGTTCCAGCGGTCGGCGAAGTCGCGGTAGCCGGCCTCGACCATCTCCTCCGAGGCGGGCGGGAACATCGCGACGTACTTCCAGATGGACGAGCCGGTGAAGCCGGTGACCGTCTTGACGCCCAGGCGGGCGGCCGCGCGGGCCGTCACCTTGAGCTCCTCGGCGGCGCGCTGGCGCACACCCTCGGGCTCGCCGTCGCCCCAGATCCGGTCCGGGAGGATGTCGCGGTGGCGCTGGTCGATCGGGTCGTCGCAGACCGCCTGGCCCTTGAGGTGGTTGGAGATCGCGTAGACCTTGAGGCCGTTCTTCTCCAGGATGTCGAGCCGGTTCTGGACGTAGGCGTCGTCCTCGGCGGCCTTCCACGGGTCGAGGTGGTCGCCCCACGAGGCGATCTCCAGGCCGTCGTAGCCCCACTCGCCGGCGAGCCGGGCCACCTCCTCGAAGGGCAGGTCGGCCCACTGGCCGGTGAAGAGAGTGATCGGTCGTGCCATGTCAGTCTCCAATCTCCGTGTAGGTGCTGTGCTCCGCGCTGGACCGCTCGATCGCGTCGAGCACACGCTGGACGTGCAGACCGTCCTCGAACGAGGGCGTCGGGTCCTCGCCGGCCCCGAGGGCCCGGACGAGGTCCACGGCCTGGTGGACGAAGCCGTGCTCGTAACCGAGGCCGTGGCCGGCGGGCCACCAGGCCTCGATGTAGGGGTGCTCCGGCTCGGTGACGATGATCCGCCGGAAGCCGGCGGTCCCGGCCGGCTCGGTGGCGTCGTAGTAGTGGAGGACGTTCATGTCCTCGAAGTCGAAGGCGAGGGAGCCGGTCGAGCCGTTGACCTCGATGCGGATGGCGTTCTTGCGGCCCCAGGCGAAGCGGGTCGCCTCGAAGACCGCGGGCGCACCGCTCGAGAGCCGTCCGAGGAACATCGCGGCGTCGTCGACGGTGACCGGGCCACGCTCGGTGCCACCGGTGCCGTGCAGCCCGCTGAAGCTCTCGGCGACCGGACGCTCGGTGACGAAGGTGTCGAGCATGCCCGCCACCCCGGCGATCCGCTGCCCGGTGACGAACTGGGTGAGGTCGATGATGTGGGCGCCGATGTCGCCGAGCGCCCCGGAACCGGCCTTCTCCTTGTCGAGGCGCCAGGACAGCGGCGCGTCGGCGTCGGCGAGCCAGTCCTGGAGGTACTGGGCGCGGACCTGGCGCACCTCACCGATGCGCCCCTCGGCGACCATCTGCTGCGCGAGCCGGACGGCCGGCACGCGCCGGTAGGTGAAGCCCACCATCGAGCGGACACCGCGGCCACGGGCGGCACTCGCCGCGGCGGCCATGGTCTCGGCCTCGGCGACGGTGTTGGCCATGGGCTTCTCGACCAGCACGTGCTTGCCGGCCTCGAGCGCGGCCACCGCGATCTCGGCGTGTGTGTCTCCCGGCGTGCAGATGTCGACGATGTCGACGTCGTCACGTTCGATCGCCCGGCGCCAGTCGGTCTCCACGGCGTCCCACCCGAGCTGGCGGGCGGCGCTCGTCGCGCGCTGCTCGTCCCGCCCCACGAGGACCGCCATGTGCGGCTCGAGCGGCAGGTCGAAGAAGCGGTGCGCGTTGCGCCACGCCTGGGAGTGGGCGCGCCCCATGAAGGCGTACCCGATCATCGCCACACCGATCCGTGGCTTGTCCTCGCTCATCATGCTCCTTCAGATGTGGGACCGGGGGCGCCGGACCAGCCGGCGCCCCCGGATCCGCGGGTGACTCAGGACTCGAAGGCCGAGTCGATGTACTGGTCGACGTTCTCCGAGGTCACGACGGGCGCGAAGAGCTGGACGAGACGCGGGACCTCGATCTGCACGAGGTCGCTCATGCCCTTCTGCTGGGCGAGCAGACGGGCGAGGCGGATGCCGTCCGCGGCCTGGCTGGCCGGGTAGATGACCGTGGCCTGGACGACGGAGTCGCCGGCCTCGATCTCGCGCATCATGTTCGCCGAGCCGGCGCCACCGACGACGAAGAACTCGTCGCGACCGGCGTTCTCGATGGCGGCCATGACGCCGACACCCTGGTCGTCGTCGTGGTTCCAGATGGCGTCGATCTGCGGCGCGGCCTGGAGGAGGTTCGCCGTGGCGGACTCTCCACCCTGGACCGTGAAGTCGGCGGCGACGCGGTTGGAGACCTCGAGGCCGCACTCGGCGAGCGAGTCCGCGAAGCCCTGGCTGCGCTCCTGGGTGAGCGGCAGGTTGTCGATACCGGCGATCTCGGCGACAACGGCGTCCGGCTGGTCGCCGAGCTGCTCGCAGACGTACTCGCCGGCGCTCACGCCCATGCCGTAGTTGTCACCGAGAACGGTGACGCGCGCGGCGTTGGGGTCGGAGAACTCACGGTCGACGTTGATGACCGGGATCCCCGCGGCCATCGCCTCGAGGGCGATGTCGGTGAGGGCGGCACCGTCGAACGGCAGGAGCACGATGGCGTCGACGCCGTCGTTGATGAAGGTCTCCATCTGGCTGATCTGGAGCGAGACGTCGTTGGTGCCCTCGGCGAGGCGCAGCTCGACGTCCTCGTACTTCTCGGCCTCCTCGACGGCCTGGGACGTGATGGCGCCCATCCAGCCGTGGTCGGCGGCGGGAGCGGAGAAGCCGATGGTGACGGTCTCACCGGGGTCGTCGTTGCTCGAGCTGGCGTTGGAGCCGGCGTCGGTGGTCGAGCCACCGTTGTCGGTCTCCTCCGGCTCCTCGGTGTTGCCGGTGCAGCCGGCGAGGAGCAGGGCGGCGGAGACGCCTGCGGCGACCGCGAAGCGGCGGCGCGTGGTACGTGCGGACATGGGTGGTTCCTCCTTGAACGGGTACTGCTGACAGGGATGGATGGGGTTCGGGGGTTATTTGGTCCCGCGGGTGGCGAGACGCTGCTGGAGCAGGACGGCACCGACGATGATGGCGCCCTTGGCGACCTGCTGGACCGACGTGGACAGGTTGTTGAGGATGAAGACGTTGGTGAGGGTGGAGAAGATGAGCACGCCGAGGACGGTGCCGACGATCGTGCCGCGACCACCGATGAGGAGCGTGCCACCGACGACCACCGCGGCGATGACGTCGAGCTCCATGAGCACGCCGTGCGTCGACGTGCCGGCGCCGGTCCGTCCGAGCATGGTGATCGCCGCGATACCGGCGGTGAGACCGGCGATGGCGAAGAGGTACATCGTGTGACGCTGGACGTTGATGCCGGCCAGGCGGGCCGCCTCGGGGTTGCCGCCGACGGCGATGGTGCGCCGGCCGAAGGTCGTCCGGTTGAGGACGATCCAGCCGAGGACCGCGACGAGGACGAACATCCACACCGTGACGCGCAGGCCGAGGAAGCTGCCGCCGAAGAAGTCCTTGAACGACTGGACGTCGAGGATCTGGGTCTTCCGGTCGGAGATGATCTCGGCGAGACCGCGGGCGGCGACGAGCATGGCGAGGGTCGCGATGAAGGACACGACCTTGCCGTAGGCGACGACGATGCCGTTGATCAGTCCGGCGGCAGTACCGACGAGCATGGCCGTGAGGGCGATGATCAGCCAGTGCGTGTCCTCCGCCATCGTCTGCGTGGCGAGCGTGGTCGCCCACACCGTGGCCAGGCCCAGCACGGAGCCGACGGACAGGTCGATGCCGCCACCGGTGATGACGAAGGTCATGCCGATGCTCAGCACGCCGATCGTGGCGGCCAGCGCGAGGATCGTCGCGATGTTGGACGTGCTGAGGAAGCGCTCCCCCGCGGTGGCGAAACCGGCGACGCACAGGAGTGCGAGCGCGACGACCAGGCCGAGGTTCCGAGCCACCCCGGAGCCGCGCCCTCGCCGGGCGGTGGGCTTTGCGGCGCCGTCGTCCGGGACGAGGTCGCGGTTGGTGGGCGGCAGGGCTGCGGAGCTGCCCGCAGCGGCGGAGGTGCCTGCCGCAGTGTTCTCACTCATGCGTGAGTTCCTTCCATGACGAGGTCGAGCACGCCGTGCTCGTCGATCTGGTCAGCGGGGCCCTGGTGGACCACGCGGCCTTCGGCGACCACGAGGACGTCGTCGGCCAGGCCGAGGACCTCCTCGATCTCACTGGAGACCATGAGCACCGCAGCCCCCTGGGCGGCGAGGCGTCGGATGAGGGAGTAGATCTCTGCGCGTGCCCCGACGTCGACGCCGCGGGTGGGCTCGTCGAGGACGAGGACGTCGCAGCCGTGGACGAGCCAGCGCGCGAGCATGGCCTTCTGCTGGTTGCCGCCGGACAGCGTGCGGATCCGGCGCTCCCCGTCCGCGGGCGCGACCTGGAGGTCCTTGATCTGCTCCTCGGCCGCGCGACGCTCGGCGCGCTCGTTGAGGAAGCCCGTGCGGGCGAAGCGCGCGAAGGTGGACAGGGTGATGTTGCGGTAGACCGGCTCGTCGAGCAGGAGGCCCTGGCTCTTGCGCTCCTCGGGCGCGAGCCCGATGCCGGCGTCGACTGCAGCGGTCACGGACCCTGGCTTGAGCTTCTTGCCCTTGACCCGGACGGTGCCGCCCGTGGCCTTGCGCGCGCCGTACACGGTCTCGATGATCTCCGAGCGACCGGCGCCGACGAGCCCGGCGAGCCCGACGATCTGGCCGGCCTTGACCGTGAAGCTCACGTCCTCGAAGACTCCGGCGAGGGCCAGGTTCTCCACCTCGAGCAGGGCGTCGCCGCGCTCGTGGGTGCCCGGTCCGCCACCGAAGTCCCCGGTGACGGTGCGCCCCGTCATGAGCCTGATGAGGTCCGCGGTGGGGGTGTCGGCGACAGCGAGGTTCTCGGCGACGGTGCGCCCGTCCTTGAGGACGGTGATGCGGTCCCCGATCTGGCGGATCTCCTCGAGGCGGTGGGAGATGTAGATGACCGCGACGCCGTCGGCCTGGAGCGCGCGAACGACGCGGAAGAGGTTCTCCACCTCCTCGGGGTCCAGGACGGCGGAGGGCTCGTCCATGACGATGACGCGCGCGTTGTGCGACAGCGCCCTGGCCATGGACACGACCTGCTTGCCCGCGGCGGACAGGCGCCCGACCTCGCGACTCGGGGAGATGTCCCCGTGCCCGAGACGCGTGAGCAGCTCCCGCGTGCGCCGGTGCGCCTCGGACTGCTTGAGCAGGCCGCCTCGGGACAGCTCGTGCCCGAGGAAGATGTTCTCGGCCACGCTCAGGCCGTCGACGACGTCGAGCTCCTGGTACATCGTGGCGATGCCGAGCTCGATCGCCGCGGTCGGCGAGCCGATCGTGACGACCTCGCCGTTCCACCGGATCTCTCCGGAGTTCGGCTGGTGGGCACCGGCGAGAACCTTGATGAGGGTCGACTTGCCGGCACCGTTCTGGCCCAGGAGGCAGTGGACCTCACCGGCGCGGACCTCGAGGTCCACGCCGTCGAGAGCCTTGGCGCCCGGGAAGTGCTTGACGATGTCCGTGATGTGCAGGAGCGGAGGTGTGGGGTCTGCTGTGACCATGGCGACACTGTATGGGGGCATTCTGATGTCCGTCAATCAAAAGTCGGGCAGAGGGAAGATAGTTACGTGAGCGTGACCTGTCGAAGCATCGGTGGTTTACTCGGTGCATGGTCACACTTCCGACAGGCCTCGAGGAGCGAGGTGACGTCCGGCGAGAGGCCGACCCCAGGTCGGCCGGGACGCTGTTCCAGCTGATCCGCGACGGGCGGCCCAGGACCCGAGCGGACCTCGCGGCCGTCACCGGCTTCGCGCGCCCAACGGTGGCCGCGCGCATCGACGAGCTGCTCAGCTCCGGCCTCATCGTCCCCGCGGGCGAGGCGTCCTCGACGGGCGGTCGCCCGCCCGCCACCTTCGCGTTCAACCCGGGCGCGCGCATCATCCTGGCCGCCGACCTCGGCGTGAGCCACGGCCGTCTGGCGATCACCGACCTCGCGTCGGCAGTCCTGAGCGAGCGGTCGCTGGAGATCGCCATCGCCGACGGACCGCAGGTGGTCCTGGACGCCGTGACGACGGCGCTGTGCGAGATGGTCGAGGACCTCGGGCGTCCGGTGTCCGACGTCGCCGGCGTGGGCATCGGCCTTCCGGGGCCGGTCGAGCACCGTCTCGGTCGCGCCATCAGCCCGCCGATCATGCCGGGCTGGGACGGCTTCGACGTCCCCGGCCACGTGGCGAAGACACTGCCCACGCCGGTGCTCGTCGACAACGACGTCAACATCATGGCGCTCGGCGAGCACGCGGCGCGGTGGCAGGACGTCAAGGACCTCGTCTTCATCAAGATCGCCACGGGCATCGGCGCGGGGATCATCTCCGACGGCGAGCTGCGGCGTGGTGCCCTGGGCGCCGCCGGCGACCTCGGCCACATCGCCGTGCCGCGCGGCCGCCAGATCCCCTGCCGCTGCGGCAACGTGGGGTGCCTCGAGGCGCTGGCGAGCGGGCTTGCCGTGGTGGAGTCCCTGCGCGCACAGGGCGTGGACATCCAGCGCACCGCGCAGATCGTCGACCTCGTGCGCTCGGGGAACATCACCGCGAGCCAGACGGTGCGCCAGGCGGGACGGGACATCGGTGACGTCGTCGCCGGCTGCGTCAACCTCCTCAACCCGTCGGTCATCGTCATCGGCGGCATCGTGTCGGAGGTGGGCGAGCACCTGCTCGCCGGCATCCGCGAGGTCGTCTACAGCCGGTCGCTGCCGCTGGCCACCCAGCACCTGCGCATCGTCGCCTCGCAGACCGAGGGGCGCGCCGGCGTCCTGGGGGCCTCGCAGATGGTGTCGCAGCAGGTGCTCTCGGCACCGGCGATCGACCAGCTGCTCATGAAGTCCTGAAGCCTCAGCCGTCCACGAGCTCGGCGACGTAGATGTCGCGGAAGTACACATCATCGTCCTCACCGTGGTTCTGGAGGCCGACGTGACCGGACAGGTCGCCGTCGGAGCGGTCTGAGTCAAAGCTGTTGACGAGCACGCCGTTGAGGTGGACCGTGACGGTCCGTCCCTCGACGGTGATCTCGTAGGTGTTCCACTCCCCCGGTGGTTCGAGCGCCCGTGCGACGGCCGCGCCGTCAGCGCCCTGGTGGAGGTAGACCGCGCCGGTCGTGCGGTCGGGGGCGTCCGTGGCGTCGATCTGGATCTCGTACCCCTCGTCCACCGCCACCCAGGGGTCGTCGCCCGGCTCGGGGAAGCCGATGAAGACCCCGGAGTTGTCGTCCCCGGCCATCTTCCAGTCGAGCCTGAGCCGGTAGTCCTCGAGCTCCTCGGGGAACCACAGCAGGCCCATCCCACCGACGGTGCGGAGGGAGCAGTCCTCCTGCAGCTCGAAGCTGCCGGGGCCTGCCATGCGCCACCTGTCCAGGCTCTCCCGGGTGCCGTCGAACAGGACCCGGTCGCCGTCCTGGGACGGCGGGCACGGCCGGTCAGGCGGGTCCGGGGAGGTGCAGCCCGCCGCCAGTGCGAGAGCGCCGACGACGGCGGCCGTGCACGTGCGAGACGACATCTGCGGTCCACACCTCCCCGTCCGGTACCGGTGGCCGGGGCGCCGGGGGGGGCCGCCGGGGCCCTCGCTGCTGTCCTCAGCCCGAGAGGGGTGAGGGTCAGGCGCTGGTCATCGC
>NZ_JACSPO010000008.1:0-31015 GCF_014837105.1 Oceanitalea stevensii
ACCAGCTCCGCGCGGACATCCTCTCCCTCATGGGCCACACCGCGCTCGAGCTCGGCTACGTCGGACTGCCGCCAGGCACCACCGTGGCCGACGAGCAGCCGGAACCGGACGGCCCGGTGACACCAACACCTCCACCGGCTGACTCCGCTGCGGGTGAGCCGCTGCCGGACGCGCGGCTGTCGGACGAGCCGCCGGCTCACGAGCCCGGCGGGCCCGAGGGCCGGTTTGGCGCCTCGGACGACGCCGCTGCCCAGCAGGATGAGCCCGCCGGCGAGCAGTGCAGCCCAGACTCCGAGACTCCTGCACCGCTCGTGAGCCCGACGACCACGCCCACCGCCGAGCAGGACCCACCCGGCGAGCTCGCACCGAGCCCCGCGGACTTAACCCAGGAAGCTGATCCGGCGGCTCCCGACCCACCCGATGCGGGGGCCGAGGGGACAGCTGTGCTCACAACTGGCCCACCCGCCCCCGTGGACCCGCCCAGGCCGCCCGGTCCGTCCGTGGAGCATCAACCGATGAGCAGATCAGGCACTGTCCCTCGCCGCTGGCACATGCCGGTGGGCCACATCGGCGGGCAGCGCGCCCAGATCCGCGTCCTCGTGCCGCTCTCGGTCCTGCTCCCGGCCGACATCGCCAGACAGCTCGGCCTACCGGCATCGAAGCCGGCCGACGGCACCGGCGCGAAGCCGGCCGACGGCTCCGGCGCGGAGCTCGCCCCGCTGCCCGACGAGGACGCCATGCTCGCCTTCCTCGACCGCGAACCCGCCGAGGTAGCCACCCTCGAGGGCTACGGGCCCATCTCCCCCGCCGTCGCCCGGGCCGCGGCACTCGGCGGGACGTGGCGACGGATCGTCACCGACCCACTCACCGGCACCGTCCTGGACCACGGACGCACCCGCTACCGGCCACCCGCGGAGCTCGCCGAGCTCATCCGGCTGCGGGACGGCACCTGCGTCCGTGCCGGCTGCACCCACCCCGCCCGCGGCTGCCAGCTGGACCACATCGTCCCGTGGAACGCCGGAGGGACCACCTCCATGCTCGGCCTCGAGGACCTCTGCACCCACGACCACATCCTCAAGACCAGCGGTGCGTTCCGGCTCCGTCGCCTGGGCAGCGGCGCCTACGAGTGGGTGACCCCCAGCGGCCACATCTACCGCCGTCATCCCGGCGGCCGGGTGACCCGCGAGCGCCGCCGCAGGCAGGCGATGCCGGATACCCCGACCTTCTAGGAAGACCAGGGTTCAGCCCGCGTCACGGGCCGAAAGTCATCGGACCCCTCCGGGCAGGACACGGAGGAGCCGCTGTAGAAGCGCTCGACGGCGTCGTAGGACGTGAGATCGACGTCTTCCGGGAACACGATCTCGGGTACCGCCTCCCGCGCTGCGGTCCGGAGTTCCTCATGGATCTCGTCGCTGACGGCGCCCGTGGTCACGAGCAGCGTGCCCATCGCTACAGCGACGACGCTGTTCCGGCGTCGACGCCCCATCGCCGGCCTGGGCGTCGGGACGTCGACGTCCCGCAGCTCCTCGGCCAGCAGAACCGTCAGCTTGCTGGCGGATGCTGACGGTTCCGGCGCGCTCCTACGCAGCAGGTCGACGTCGGTGTCGTCCATGGTGAGCCCTTCGTACAGGGAGTGCGGCACCCTGTTCATGGCCACCATGAGGCTGAGCGTTGCAGGCGTGTCCAGATGTACTGACCGGCGCCTTGGCTAAGCAGGCGCAACACGGTGCTTCGATCTAGCGACGTTGCTTGCCGGCGCTGTTCCGCGACCCGACGGATCTACCCAAGCCCGTAAGAAGCCCGATCTCGGCGAGCCCGTCGCCTGTAGACGCACTCGGCCAGTCCGATGAGCGCCGCGACGGTGAAGCAGGCGAGGCCGAGAACTGTGTAGACCATGACTTGGCTGCTCCTGTGCGGGAGGATCGCGAGTAAGGCGGCCAAGATGATCGAGACGGATGCACCGCCGAGCGCGCAGACTGCAGCCCAGAACCGTAGTGCCTCGCCCGCGAACGGGCGGCTGACTGCCCTCTTCGAGGTGCCCGACCCCCGCGGAACGCTCCTTTGCATGCCATGACCGTAGCGGAGGTCCGGCTCCCGCATGTGGAGTCCAAGATGGGGAACCGGGTGCGGCGCAGTGGAGCGTGGTGCGCCAGCGATGGGCCGCCCGGGAGGGCATGCTCATGACGTTCCTAGAGCCAGTGGTGCCTCTTGAAGACGGCGTACAGGACCACGCCCAGCGCGACCATGGCGAGCAGTGCAAGGGGGTAGCCGTACGCCCAGTCAAGCTCTGGCATGTGGGCGAAGTTCATGCCGTAGATCGTCCCGACCAGGGTGGGGGCGAAGAAGATCGCTGCCCACGAGGAGATGCGTTTGACCTGTTCGCTCTGCTGGTAGCTGGCCTCGCTGACGCGGCGCATCTCCTCGTTCTGCTGCTGTGCCACCAGGGTGGCGTTGACCGCCAGGGCGTTCTGCAGGAGGCTGCGGAAGGCGTCGGCGCGCTCGACCACGCGCAGGGTGTGGTCGCGGACGTCGCGGAGCCGGTGCCGTAGCTCCACGTCCACCTCGTACGCGTCGAAACCACGCTCGAGGTCCTCGAGCATGCCCACGAGCGGGTGGGTGGCGCGTTGGAAAGCCATCACCTCTCGGGAGAGCTCGTAGATCCGCCGTGAGACGGTCGGGTCGCTGTCGAAGAGCTGGTCCTCGATCTCGTCGATGTCGTTCTCCAGTCCGGCCACCACCGGGCCGTACTGGTCCACGACCTCGTCGAGGATCGCGTAGAGCACCGCCTCCGGACCGAGGCGGAGAGTGCCCGGGTCGTCCTCGAGCCGGCGCCGTACCCGGCCCAGGTCCGGCGACTCGGCATGTCTGACCGTGACGACGAAGCCGGGGCCGGTGAAGACGTGCAGCTCCCCGAACTCGACCTCCTCGACGTCCTCGAGGTACCGGGCGGGGCGCAGGACGGTGAACAGGGTGTGGCCGTAACGTTCCAGCTTGGGCCTTTGGTGGGCCTTGTTGGTGTCTTCCTCGGCCAGCTCGTGCAGGCCGAACTCGCCGGCGATGGCGCTGACCTCCTCGGGGGTGGGGCGGTAGAGCCCCACCCAGGCCATGCCACCGTGCTGGTGGAGCAGCTCGAAGGTCTGCTCCAGGGTGTGCGGTGTCGCGGCCCGTTGCCCGTCGACGTAGATGACGTTGTCCACGACTCCCATGACGTGTGCTCCCTTGTTCGCCGTGTGGACGAAGTGTTCGGCGACCGCGGCGGGTTCTAGGACGGTGACCGTGTCCTCGGACAGGATCGTCTCGCCGATCTTCTTGCCGAACCCCGGAGGCTCGGAACCTGACCCGACGGTAGTAGGTTGCTTCCCGCTCGGCGGGTGGGGCGAGGGTGAACTCGCCGTGCAGGCGGCGGTGGTAGGGGTTCCGAACCGGCCTCCAGATGTCCGGCGCTGTGGCACGGTGTTCTGGTGCGTCGGGTGGCGAGCAGTGTTGCGGTCCTGTCCGTTGTCGTGCTGGGCGCGTGCGCGGAGGGCAGTCCACCTCCCGCACCAGCCGGTCCGGCTGCCACCCCCTTGAACGAGCCGGTCGAGGGAACCCTGTGCGCGGAGTTCCCGTCTCGCGAGGACATGTTCCCTGCGGGCCGGCTGGAGGGCTGGTGGAACGCGACACCGGCCGACCCTCGGACGGGAGAGACCATGACCGACCCAGCCGAGTGGGGAGACGCGCGGATGCGGGAGCACCCGCGGGTCGCCGTCGTGGACACCCAGTCCGGCAGCTGGGCCACCTGGGACCGGACGAACTGCGGTGAGGCGCACGAGTACGCCGCCGTGGTCGGCCCCGACTGGCCGGCGCTGTCCTACGCCATCGTCGACATCGACTCCGGTGAGCTGCTCGACTCGGTGGAGCTTGCCGAGGTCGGGGAGGGGGACCACCTCACCACGACCGCGAGCCTCATGGCGTCCACGCTGGCTAACGGTGGGGCAGTGCTCGACGCGGACGCTGCCGGCCCGTATCCCGACCTGGCTCGTCCGGAAGACCCCTTCGGCCTGGCCCTCGAGTCGGTGGCAGGCCTCGAGGATGCCGCGATCGTCGGTGGCACCTACGAGTCCCCGAGCGGAGTCGGCTTCAGCTTCCGCGTGCAGCGCGGAGAGGACATGGTCCTGGGCGAGCCCCTCGGTTTCGCGACCGAGCCCCTGGAGGTCGACGGGGGCGAGGGGTGGACCTTCGGTGGCCCCTCGTGGAGCTTCACCGCCGACGCCGTGACCGCCGACCAGGAGTGCGGCGTCTCAGTCGCCGCGCAGCCCACCGGCACCGACGTGCCACCGTGGCCGGAGGGCTACGCGGAGTACCTCTCCACGACCGTCCTCAGCCGCCTGCTGGCCACCTGCTAGTCAGGCGTTCCGCACCGCGTGGCGGACGTGGACCACCCCGGTGTCGAAGCGGCGCTGGTCCAGCAGCTCGAGGTCGAGTCGTACGCCGCGGGGCAGCGCCGGCTTCCCGCCGCCCACGACCACGGGATAGAGAAGGAGGACGCACTCGTCGACCAGCCCGTGGCGGAACGCCTCGGCGCCGATGGCGGCACCGCCGATGCTGAGGTCCGCGCTGGAGTCGGCCTTCAGCTGTCGGACCGCCTCCGGCTCGAACCGCCGCTCGACCCTCGTCCGCGCTGTCGTCACGTCCTCGAGGGTCGAGGAGTAGACGACCTTGTCGGCGTCGCGCCAGATCTGCGCGTACTCGCGGACGACGGTCGGCTCGTCGGCGAGCCAGTCGTCGTCCTCCCAGACACGCATCGTCTCGTACATGCGACGGCCGTAGAGCGAGGTGCCGATGCCGCGCTCGTGCTCGTTCCAGAACGCGTGCACCGCCTCGTCCGGCTCGGACCAGTCGAAGGCGCCGGTCTCGTCCTCGAGGTAGCCGTCGAGAGAGACGTTGGCTGCGTAGATGAGCTTGCCCATGGGTGCCTCCGGGGCCTGGCGGGGCTCCAGCGTCCAGCGGCGCGGGGGCGCCGTCAAGAGTGCGGCGCAGCAGCTCGTGAGGGGCGCCCCAGGCAGGACTCGAACCTGCAACCTACGGATTAGAAGGCCGTTGCTCTATCCATTGAGCTACTGGGGCCCGGCAAACCGGCAGGCCCAACGGTAGTGCCTCCCGGCGACACGCACCCCGACACGTGACGTCCAGGCTTGGTCTGCCCCTGCTGACCAGGGAGGATGGGGGCGTGACCACCGCCCCCGACACCCGCGATGCCCGCTCGGCACGCCACGTGCGGGGCCGGTCACCGATTCTCGACGTCGTCACCGACGTGCTCGACGACGTCACCTCCGCCCGTTTCCCCCTCGGCCTGCCCGGTGCCGAGGCGCTGCGGGAGCTGCGCGACCGGGTCGAGACGCAGATCGGGGCTCACCTGCTGCCGCGCCTCAAGCGCGACGCGGGGCCCGCCGTCGTCGTCCTCGGCGGCTCGACCGGCGCGGGGAAGTCGACGCTCGTCAACTCCGTCGTCGGCCGCGAGATCTCCGACGCGGGCGTCATCCGGCCGACGACGATCAGCCCGGTCCTCGCCGTCCGCCCCGAGGACACCTGGCTCGTCGCCGAGCACCCGATCACCGAGCTCGCCGACGTCGTCCCCGACGACGGCGTGCCCGCCGGCCTGGCCCTGCTCGACGCGCCGGACCTCGACTCCGTCCTCGAGGGCAACCGCACCCTGGCCAACCTCCTCCTCGAGACCGCCGACCTGTGGCTCTTCGTCACCACCGCCGCGCGCTACGGCGACGCCGTGCCGTGGCGGGTGCTGCGCCAGGCGCAGGAGCGCGGCATCACGGTCGCCGTCCTCCTCAACCGGGTCCCGCGCCGCGTGCTCCCCGAGGTGCGTGCCGACCTCATGCGCCGGATGACCGACCTCGGGCTGGGGGAGGCCCCGCTGTTCGTCGTGCAGGACGTGGGCCCGCACGAGGGCCTGCTCCCCGCCGACGTCGTCGAACCCGTCCGCACCTGGCTCGCGCTCCTCGGTGGCCGCAACACCGCCCGCGGCGTCGTGCGCCGCACCACCCAGGGCGTGTGGGGGACGCTGCGCGAGGAGCTGCTGCGCCTGGCCGACGGCATCACCGAGCAGGCCATGGCCGCCGGCACGCTGCGCTCCCGGGCGGAGCACGCCGTCGGGGAGGCCGCCGACGCGCTCGTCGCCCGCCTGCGCACCGGCGTCGCCACCCAGGGCGCGCCGACCACCCGCTGGCTGTCCGCGGCGA
This sequence comes from Oceanitalea stevensii, assembly GCF_014837105.1. Lineage (GTDB taxonomy): Bacteria > Actinomycetota > Actinomycetes > Actinomycetales > Actinomycetaceae > Oceanitalea > Oceanitalea stevensii. The sequence goes on from NZ_JACSPO010000008.1 coordinate 6,234, forward strand.
GCACCGGTGGCGTGCTGGCCCCGCTCACCGGTGACGTCTCCCGGGTCCGCAAGGGCTGGCGGGGCAGCGGCACACGCGACCGCAGCCGCGCCGCCGTCGCCATCGGGGCCGAGACGCGCCAGGCGCTCGCCCCGCTCCTCGTCGACGCCGCGGCGGACGCCGCCGCGGACCTGCGTCGCGCCTGGTCCGAGCCCGGCCGCGGCGGCGCAGACCTGCTCGTGGCCGACGACGGCGCACGCGACTCCCGCGCCGAGTCCGCCGTCGCCGCCTGGGCCGCCCGGACCGACGCGCTCGCCGAGCGGGTGCTCGGTGACTCCGCGCGCGTGCTCGACGCCGCCGGGCTCAGCGGCCTGCTGCAGGCGGCCGCCGCCGGCCTCGAGGGAGCCGCACGCGCCGTCCGGGCGCTCGTGCCCGACGAGGACGTCGTCGCGACGGTGGCCGAGGACCTCCACGAGACGGCCGCCGCCGTGGTCCGTGACGAGGCCGGCCCCGCCCTCGACCGCCTCGCCGCCCTCGGGCTGCGCAGCGAGGCCGGTGCCGGTCTGCGGCTGCGGGCCAGTGAGCTGAGAGGACACCAATGAGGCACCACGGCGCCCACGCCGCTCCCGCCCACGACGACGAGCGGCTGAGCACGCACGTCCAGCGGATCGCCGCGGCGCTCGGGCAGGCCGGTGACGAGGTCGCCCCCGAGCTCGTCGCCGCCTCCCTCGCCGACATCGCCCAGGTGGAGAAGCGGCTCGCGCTCGGCGTGGACCGCACGGTCGTCGCCCTCGTCGGCGGCACGGGCTCGGGCAAGTCCTCCCTGTTCAACGCGATCTCCCGGCTGCGCTTCGCCGACGTCGGCGCGATCCGGCCCACCACCGACCGGGCCGCCGCGTGCGTGTGGGGCGGCTCGGCCACCGAGCTGCTCGACTTCCTCGAGGTCTCCGACCACCGGCGCATCGGCCGCGAGAGCGTCCTGGACGCCGACGAGGAGCAGGCCCTGCACGGGCTCGTGCTCCTCGACATGCCCGACCACGACTCCGTCGCCGAGGCCCACGCCGACCAGGTCGACCGGCTGCTGCCGCTCGTCGACATGCTCATCTGGGTGGTCGACCCCCAGAAGTACGCCGACCACGCCCTCCACGACCGCTACCTGCGTGCCCTGGCCGACCGCCAGGAGGCCATGCTCGTCCTCGTCAACCAGGTCGACACCATCCCCGCGGCCGCGGTGCCGCGAGTGGTCGAGTCGGTCCGGGACCTCCTGCGCGCCGACGGCCTGGGCGGCGTCGAGGTCATCACCACCTCCGCCGTCACCGGGCAGGGCATCGCGGACGTGCGGGAGATCCTCGCGCTCACCGTGGCACGGTCCTCGACCGCCGCCCGCACCGCCGAGGCCGAGATCGGGGCCGTCGCCCGCAGGCTGCGCGCCGCCGTCGGCAAGGACGAGCCCGCCCTCGGGTCCTCCGAGGTGGCAGCGGCCGCCGGTGAGCTGAGCCGCGCGGCCGGCGTCGGCTCCGTCGCGGACTCGGTGCGTGCCGCCGTCGAGAGGGTGCGGTCCAGCGCGTTGGCCCGCCCGGAGCCGCCGGCCACCGGCGCCGTCGAGGCCGTGCGGGGGCGCTGGCTCGCGGCCGCGACCGCCGGCCTGCCCGAGCGGTGGGAGCGCGCCGTGACGCAGGCCGTGCCCTCCGCCGAGTCGCTGCGCGGGTCCGTCTCCTCCGCCGTCGACGGCGTGCCGCTGCCGCAGGTGCGGCGGCCCGCACTGCTCGCGCTGCAGGTGGGTGGCCTCGCGCTGGCCGCGCTCGGCGTGCTCGCCCTCGTCCTCGGTGCCGTCGGCGCCCTCGGGGCCGGTGACCTGCCCGGCGGGGTGCTCCTCGGCGTCGGGGCGGGGCTGCTCGTGCTCGGCGGCGCGAGCGTCGTCGTCGCGCGGGTGTCCCGCGGCTCCCAGGGGGAGCGGGCGGCGGCGCGCTACCGCCAGGAGGTGGAGGAGCGGGTCGGTGAGGTCGTGCGCCGCGAGCTCGCCGCGCCGACGGTCGCCGTCCTCGAGCGGCACCGGACCCTGCGCCTCGCGCTGGACGCGGCTGCCGCACAGGACGGCTGAGCGACGGCTCCGTCCACAGCGGGCCGCCTCGCCGCTGCCGGGTGACGGCACCGCGCGGCATCGTCGTGCTCGACGCCGGCACCCCGCCGGCCGTGAGCCAGGGAGCACTGCGATGAGCGACACCAACCAGATCACCGTCCGCGGACGCGTCGGGACCGACCCGGAGATCGTCATCACGCCCAACGACAGGGAGGTGACGAAGTTCCGGCTCGCGTGCACCCGCAGCTACCGGGACTCCGCCAGCGGCGAGTGGCGGGAGACCGGCACCGAGTGGTTCACCGTCAAGACGTGGGGACCGAACGGCAAGTTCGTGCAGCGGTCGATCCGCCGCGGCATGCCGGTCCTCGTCCAGGGCATCTTCAGCTCCGAGGAGTGGGCCGGGCCGGAGCGCACGAGCCACACCAACGTCATCACCGCCGGTGTCATCGCCGTCGACATCAAGTACGGCCTCGTCACCTACGCGAAGGTCATCGAGCAGGCACCGGCGGAGGCCTTCGCCGCGGGGGAGCCGGCGCCCGGGGCGGACGAGGAGCGGGACCCGGAGGACGGCGGCGCACCCGTGGGGGAGGGCCTGGAGCCCGCGGACCCGTGGGAGAAGGCGCCCGTCGAGGTGTGATCGCCTGCAGCGAAGCCCACACCGGCGGCAGACGACGACCGGGCGGCCGTGGCCTACGCTGGAGGACGCAAGCGGCCGGGGGTCCGGCCCGCATCCTCGAGCACTGGGAGAGTTGTGGCCGAGTACATCTACTCGATGGTCAGGGCACGCAAGGCGCACGGCGACAAGGTCATCCTCGACGACGTCTCCATGTCCTTCCTGCCCGGCGCCAAGATCGGCATGGTCGGTCCGAACGGCGCGGGCAAGTCGACGATCCTCAAGATCATGGCCGGGCTGGAGCAGCCCTCGAACGGTGAGGCGCGGCTGAGCCCCGGCTACACCGTGGGCATCCTCCTGCAGGAGCCGCCGCTGGACGAGACGAAGAACGTCCTGGAGAACGTCCAGGACGGCGTCTCGGAGATCAAGGCCAAGCTCGACCGCTTCAACGCCATCGGCGAGGAGATGGCGAACCCCGACGCCGACTTCGACGCGCTCATGGCCGAGATGGGCACCCTCCAGGGTGAGATCGACGCCGCCAACGCGTGGGACCTCGACTCCCAGCTCGAGCAGGCGATGGACGCGCTGCGCCTGCCGCCGCCCGACGCGGACGTCTCCGTGCTGTCCGGTGGTGAGCGGCGCCGCGTCGCGCTGTGCAAGCTCCTGCTCGAGGCGCCCGACCTCCTGCTCCTCGACGAGCCCACCAACCACCTCGACGCCGAGTCGGTGCTCTGGCTCGAGCAGCACCTCGCCAAGTACGCCGGTGCCGTCATCGCCGTCACCCACGACCGGTACTTCCTCGACCACGTCGCCGAGTGGATCGCCGAGGTCGACCGCGGGCGCCTCTACCCCTACGAGGGCAACTACTCCACCTACCTGGAGAAGAAGGCCTCGCGCCTGGAGGTCCAGGGCAAGAAGGACGCCAAGCTCCAGAAGCGCCTGAGGGACGAGCTCGAGTGGGTCCGCTCCTCGGCCAAGGGCCGCCAGGCGAAGTCCAAGGCGCGTCTGGCCCGCTACGAGGAGATGGCCGCCGAGGCCGACCGCATGCGCAAGCTCGACTTCGAGGAGATCCAGATCCCGCCGGGCCCGCGCCTGGGCTCGGTCGTCATCGAGGCGAAGAACCTCGAGAAGGGCTTCGGGGACCGCACCCTCATCGACGGGCTGTCCTTCTCCCTGCCGCCCAACGGCATCGTCGGCGTCATCGGCCCCAACGGCGTCGGCAAGACGACCCTCTTCAAGACGATCGTCGGTCTCGAGTCGCTCGACGGCGGTGACCTCAAGGTCGGGGAGACCGTGCAGATCTCCTACGTCGACCAGTCCCGCGAGGGCCTGGACCCGAAGAAGACGCTGTGGGAGGTCGTGTCCGACGGCCTGGACTTCATCCAGGTCGGCAAGGTCGAGATCCCCTCGCGCGCCTACGTCTCGCAGTTCGGCTTCAAGGGCGCCGACCAGCAGAAGCCGGCCGGCGTGCTCTCCGGTGGTGAGCGCAACCGCCTCAACCTCGCGCTCACGCTCAAGCAGGGCGGCAACCTCCTGCTGCTCGACGAGCCGACGAACGACCTCGACGTCGAGACGCTCGGCTCGCTGGAGAACGCGCTGCTCGAGTTCCCCGGCTGCGCCGTCGTCGTCTCGCACGACCGGTGGTTCCTCGACCGCGTCGCCACCCACATCCTTGCCTGGGAGGGCACCGAGGAGAACCCGGCGAACTGGTACTGGTTCGAGGGCAACTTCGCCTCCTACGAGGAGAACAAGGTCGCTCGACTGGGGCCTGACGCCGCGCGCCCCAGCCGCATGAGCTACCGCAAGCTCACGCGCGACTGATGACCCGACTGACCGTTCCCGTCAAGCTCCGCTGGTCGGACATCGACGGCTACGGGCACGTCAACAACGCGGCGATGCTCACCCTCCTCGAGGAGGCGCGCATCGCCGCGTTCTGGGCGAGCCCGGAGGACCCGGAGGTCACTGGCGGCAGGATTCCCGCCGCCGGTGACGGCGCCCAGACGGCCACCTTCATCGCGCACCAGGAGATCGAGTACCTTGCGCCGCTGGAGTACACGACGGCGCCGATCCAGGTGGAGATGTGGCTGGCCCGCATGGGCGGGGCGAGCATCGACGTCTGCTACGAGGTGCCCGGGCCCGAGGGCGTCGCCGTGCGGGCGATGACGACCCTCGTGCTCGTCGACCGCACCACCGGCCGCCCGCGCCGCATCACCGACGACGAGCGCGCCGCCTGGTCCGAGCTCGTCGAGGCGCCGGTCACCTTCCGTCGCAACCTCACCCGCTGACCCCGCCGGGCGAGATCCGGCTGTCGGCGCACGGACCCTCTTCGCGGCGAGAGCTGAGTTGTTACTGGCGGGGCTGGAACAACTCAGCGCTCGGCGCGTGTGGGGGCGGGGGAGGCGGCTCGCCGTAAGGTGGGGTGGGACGTGGCCCAGGACGACGACGAGCAGGGACGACGATGAGAGGCAGGCTCCTCGCAGCGGTGGCGAGCGCAGCCCTCGCCCTCACGGGAGCCGCCGTGCCGGCCGCCGGCGCCTCCGCGGCCCAGCCCGACCACACCCACGCCAACGTCGCCATCCACGGGCCCGGCCACGCGGGCGCGCAGTCCTTCGTCCCCCGGGACGACGAGCTGGACACCGTGGCGGCGTGGCTCGTCAGCCGCTCCACGAGCGGGCAGGTCACCGCCTCGGTGCGCACCGACGTCACCGACCCCGCCACCGAGGTCGCCGCCGCGCAGGTGGACCTCGGCGGCACCGGCCGCGGCTGGCTCGAGCTCAACCTCGGCGGCGCCCGGGTGACGCCGGGGGAGGAGTACGCCCTCGTCCTCCAGGCGACCGGCACCGACGGCGCCGTCGAGTGGTGGGGCTCGCGCTCGGCCGCCCCGGGATCGCCTCCCAGCTGGAACTACGACCGTGACCACTGGGGCGGCTGGGTGGAGCAGGGCGCGGGCCCCGCCGAGCGCTACGCCGCCTGGGACCTCGCCTTCTACGTCGACGACGCCCACCCCGGCTGCGCGGCGGACAACTCGTGCTGGCGCCACCTGGGCGGCGAGCAGCTCGGCGTGCAGCCCGCCGGCATCGTCGGTACCCCGGGCCACCCCTACGCGCTGTCGGCCTTCGAGGCGGCGGGGGCGCGCTTCGTGCCCGGCTCCAGCGTCCTCGAGCTGGCCGACGGGAGCTGGCTCTACGTCCCGGAGGGTGCGCAGGCGCCCGTCGTCGTGCCCGCCGGGCACCCCGACGCGCTCGCGCAGGTCGAGGAGAGCCGCGCCTGGCTCGCCTCCGGCAGCGTGCCCGGCCGCACGGAGGCCGAGCGCGCGATGGCCGAGCGGGCGCTGCTGGACATGCGGCTCCTGCTCCAGGACAACGGCGCCGTCGCCGCGGCGTGGCACACGATCTGGCGCTACTCCTGGCCGCGTGACTCGGCCTTCACCGCGGTCGCCCTCGCCCGCGCCGGGTTCCCCGAGGAGGCGCTGCGGATCCTGCGCTACAACGCGAGCACCCAGCGCCCGGACGGCACGTGGGAGGCACGCACCCTCCTCGACGGCTCCGGACCGCCGGACGCCCGCGCCTGGCAGCTCGACGCCAACGGCTGGGTCCCGTGGGCCACGTGGCAGTACCTCCAGGTCGCGTCCGCCGCCGACCGGGACGCCGCCCTCGCCGAGCTCTACCCGACCGTCGAGGCCGCCGCCGACCACGCCGCCGCCAGCCTCGACGAGAACGGCATCCCACCGGCCCGGCCGGACTACTGGGAGAGCGGCTACCCCGCACCGAACCTCGGGACGGCGGCCCCGCTGCTCGCCGGCCTGCGCGCCGCCGCCGCGATCGCCGAGCTCGCCGGCGAGGAGGACGACGCCGACCGCTGGTTCGCCGCAGCCGACCGTCTCCAGTGGGGCATCGACCACTCCTTCGGCGGCATCGGCTACCAGCGCACCGTCGTCGACGGCAGCGGCAAGGACTCGGCCGTCGCCTGGCTCGCGCCGCCCTTCAACCCCGTCACCCCGGTGGTCCGCGCCGAGCTCGACACGACGTGGGAGGCCCTGGTCCAGGACACCGGCGGGGTGCAGCCCGGCGAACGCTGGGGCGATGACATGACGTGGACCCCGGAGACGATGTTCTTCGCCCTCGCCTGGGCCGCGGACGGTCAGGACGCCAAGGCCGAGCGCCTCGTCGAGTGGATGGACGCCCACCGCACTGAGGTGGGCGCCTACCCCGAGAAGGTCGGCCCGGACGGGAACCCGGCGGCGGTCGCCACCCTCGGCTGGACCGCGTCGCTCACCGTGCTCACCCTCACCGCGCTCGACGGTTCCGTCCCCACCCCGCCGGCCGGCACGAGCACCGTGACGACCGGCGACGACGCCGCCACCGACCCGCGGTCCGCCGCCCCCGCCCCGCTCGCCACCCCCGACTCGGTCGCCGCCCCCTGGCTGCTCGTGCTCGCCCTCGCGGCGGCTGCCGTCGTCGTCGGGCTCAGCCGTCGTCGGCGTCGCTGAGCCGCCGCCGGTTCCGGCGGCGCTGCCTCAGCCGGCGATCTCCTGCCGCTGCCGCGCCCCCGCCGCGTACCGCCGGCGCTCGCGCCGCAGACTCAGGACCACGTGGGCGGCGGAGAAGGCCGTGAGGACGAGGAGCGTGCCCGCGATGTTCCCGCCGGGGACCTCGTCGACGTCGAGGAGGAGCAGGGCCGTCACCGCGAGGGCGCCGTACAAGGCCGTGGGGGCGGCGGCCACCCTCGTGCTGAACAGGCGCGTGACGGCGAGGATCCCCACCATGACGGCGGCGAAGGCGGACGTCAGGAGCAGTGCCATCGTCGTCGTCTCCCCCCGACCCGAGTGCCCCGCCATCGTGGCACAGGCACGGCCGCGGACGGCCCCGGATCGCGGAGGGGATCAGGACAGGAGGCCGATGACCGCCTGCTCCGCCGGGGCGAGGCCCGTGCGGACCTCGATCTCACCGGGCGCCGCGGCGTCGGGCGGGATCGTGTTGCCGCGCTCGAAGCTGTCGATGACCTGCGGGTCGATGTAGGAGGCCCGGCTGACCGCCGGGGTGTTGCCGAGGTCCTCGGCCACCCGCTTGACCGCCTCCCGCACCGCCGCCTGCCGCTTGCGCGAGGTGGAGACGTCCTCCGCGCGGGCGAGGTGGACGGCGGCCATGACGGTCCCGCGCCACGTGCGGAAGTCCTTGGCGCTCGCGTCGGGCCCGAGGAGGTCCTTGAGGTAGGCGTTGATGTCCGCCGTCGACAGATCCACCCAGCGGCTGCCGTTGCGGTAGGCGAGCAGCTCGACGCCACCGCCGCGGCGTCGGCGCAGCGTGGTGAGCGGGCCGGTGAGCTCGGGGTCGAGCAGCTCCAGGGAGCGGGGCAGCCCGGACTTGGCCGTGTACTGGAAGCTCAGCGTGCCGTCGGCACGGATCCGCAGGTGGTCCTTACGCAGCGTCGCCAGGCCGTAGGTCTCGTGGCGCGCGGCGTAGGTCTCCCCACCGATCCGGAAGGCGCCGCGGTCGAGGAGCCGGAAGGCGATGGCGAGCGACTGCTCCCGGGTGAGCCGAGGGAGCGCGAGGTGCTCGGCCACCTGCCCGCGTGCCTCGGGCAGGCGGGTGGCGACGTCGAGCACGTGCCGGTACTTCGCCCGCTCCCGTCGGGCGCGCCACACGTCGTGGTAGAGGTACTGGCGCCGTCCGGCGTCGTCGATCCCCACGGCCTGGATGTGCCCGGCCGGGTCGGGGCAGATCCACACGTCCCGCCACGCGGGCGGGATGACGAGCGAGCGGCACCGTTCGACGATGTCGGGGTCGGTGACCCGCTGGCCGTCCGCGTCGAGGTACATGTACCCCTTGCCGGCACGGCGGCGGGTCAGACCGGGGGAGTCGACGCGGACCTTGCGCAGCCTCACCTGGTATCCCTCACGGGCCCAAGTCTGTGAGGTGTGCGCGGAAATCGCGCGCGGAGAGGGCGCCCGGGCGGGGCAGGCCCCGCCCGGGCGCTGACTCAGCCGCGCCGGCGCCGCAGCAGGCCGGCGCCGGTCCCGACGAGGGCGGCGACGCCGAGCAGCACGAGCGCGACGGGGGCGCCGGTGGCGGGCAGCTGGCCGCCACCGGGCCTGGCAGGCGGCGTGGCGGGCGTCGTCACCGTGGGCGTGGGTGTGGGCGTCGGCGTCGGGGTCGGCTCGCCGTCGTCACCGAGCACGGTGACGGTGAAGGGCGCCGTCGCCGTGCCGTTGGGCGCGGTGACGCTGAGGACCCCGCTGTAGGTGCCCGGCTCGGTGAAGGTGTGCTCGACCTCGAGGAGGTACTCCCCGTTGACGGTGAGCTCGTCGCCCTCGCGGGTGGCGAGGACCGTCGCGGGCACCGGCTCGCTGCCGTCTCCGAGGTCGACGGTCGCCTCGATGTCCTCCGCGGATGTTCCCGGTGCGGTCACGACGCCCACCGTCATGGCGGCGGCGCCGGGAGCGTCGAGGCGCTGGTCGACGCCGGCCGCGTCGACGGTCCACGCGACCTCGGGGGTGGCGTAGAAGTTGTGGTCCTGGAGGGTCAGCCGCCCGCCGAGCGTGGCGAGGCGGTCGAAGAAGTCTTCCAGCGCGCGGTCCTCCTGCGGGGTCCAGCCGATCTCGAGGACCGTCGCCGCCCGGGGCAGCACGAGCCACTGGGCCTGGGCGATGCCGCGGACCGTCTCGGACCACAGGGGCCCCTCGACGCCGAGGAAGCCCTCGGTCATGACGTCGGGGAACAGCTCCTGCGGGTCCCAGTCGTAGTACCGCTCGACGGTGCAGTCGTCCGGGCACGCCCACGACAGCCCGATGGGGGACACGGAGTCGTCCGGGTCCTCCGGGTCGTCACCGTCGTACCGCTGGTCGAGGTAGGCGCGGGGGGCGTCGGAGACGACCATGCGGGCGCCGTTCTCGTTGACCCGCTCGGGTGCGATCGCCGCCCCGGCGGTGCCCGCGCTCCACATCTGCAGGACGTTGCCCTCGTGGACGTCGGCGAGGGCGAGCTCGTTCCAGCCGAAGGGCTCCTTGCCGAGGTCCTCGACGACGTCGATCATCCGGTCCATGAAGTAGATGTAATCCTCCTCCTCGGTGACGTGGGACTCGTCGCCGCCGATGTGGAGGTAGGGGCCGGGGGTGAGCTCGGCGATCTGCGACCACACGTGCTCGAGGAAGGTGTACGTCACCTCGTTGCGGGTGTCGAGCGTCGAGTGGCCGACCTCCCCGGTGCCGTGCGCCGGCGGGACACCGGTCTCCGGGTCCGGCTCCGGGGCGGCGCCCTCGGTGTTGAGCTGGGGGATGGCGTGGAGCGCCGACTGGGTGTGTCCCGGCGTGTCGATCTCCGGGACGACGACGACGTGCCGCTGGGCCGCGTAGTCGACGATCTCGGCGTAGTCCTCCTGGGTGTAGAAACCGGTCCGCCCGGGCTCGTCCTCGTAGCCCTGCTCGGTCATCGCCGTCTGGCCCGAGACCGAGGTGAGGCGCGTGTAGTCGATGTCGTCGCCCTCGGCGCGGCCCTCGTTGGTGATCTCGATGCGCCAGCCCTGGTCGTCGGCGAGGTGGAGGTGGAGGTGGTTCATCTTGAGCTGGACCAGGGAGTCGATGAACTGCTTGACCTCGTCCACGGTCTGGAAGCTGCGCGCGACGTCGAGCATGATGCCGCGGTACGCGAAGCGCGGGGAGTCGACGACGGTCACCGCCGGCACCGTCCACGGCCCCGCCGTCACCTCGTCGTACTCGACGAAGGTCGGGAGGAGCTGGCGCAGGGTCTGGACGCCGTTGAACACCCCCTGGGCGCTCGTCGCGGAGACCACGACACCGTCGGCGCCCGCGACCAGGGTGTACGCCTCGGCGGAGTCCTCATAACCCTCGACGGCGTGCTCCGGGCCCACCCGCAGCGTGATGTCGGCGCCGTCGTCGCCCTCGGTGACGACCGGGAGGTCGTACCCGGTGGACGGGCGCAGCACGCCCGCGAGGAGCTCACCGGCCGCCGCGGCTTCGCCGGCCGCCACGATCCGGGCATCCGGGGTGAGGAGGAAGGGCTCGGCGTCGGCGTCGTGCTCGAGCGAGACGGGACGCGGCACGACCGTCGGGGACTCGGTCGGCGGGTCTGTCGGTGCCATGGCCCCCAGCGTGCCACCGACGGCGGCGGTGGCCGGCCCGTTCTGGGCGGCGGCCGGGAGGCCGAGCGCCGTGAGCGGCAGCAGCAGTGCCGCGGAGAGCGCGAGCGCGCTGCGGCGTCGCCCACGGCGGCGGGCGGGACGGACGGGCACGGACGCGGGTACGGTCATGGCGAGCTCCCCCAGGGTGGCGACCGCGGGAGGCGTGCCAGCCCCGCCCCACCGCGAGTGACGCCGTCATGCTACGACCGGCGTCAAGACCTCTCGGGGACCCGGACCATGCCCTCCTGCGCCAGCGTGGCGACGAGCTCGCCGGCCCGGTCGTAGACCTTCGCCAGGCCGAGCCCGCGTCCGCCCTGGGCGCTGGGGGCGTCCTGGACGTAGAGCAGCCACTCGTCCACACGCACGTCGCGGTGCCACCACATCGCGTGGTCGAGGCTGGCGACCGACAGGCCGGGGGAGGTCCACACGAGCTCGTGGCGGCGCAGCACCGGCTCGAGCATCACCTGGTCGCAGGCGTAGGCGAGCAGCGCGCGGTGGGTGAGCTGGTCCGCCTCCACGCGGCCGCGGGAGCGCATCCACAGCGCCTGGCGGCTCAGCGGGGAGTGGCCGCGCGGCACGTAGATCGAGCCCTCGACGTGCCGGATGTCGAAGGCGCCGGTGCGGGCGTAGAAGTTCGCCGCGGGGTGGTCGTAGCGGGAGAAGAGGTCCGCCGAGCTCTCCAGCCCCTCGGGGCCGGGCACCTCCGGCGGGTCATCGGCGTGGTCGAGGCCCGGCTGGCGCTCCTGGAAGGAGGTGATCATCGAGAGGATCGGCTTGCCGTCCTGGATCGCGTGCGTGCGGCGGGCACTGAAGGAGCCGCCGTCGCGCATCCGCTCCACCTCGAAGGTGATCGGCCGGTCGAGCTTGCCGGGGCGCAGGAAGTAGCCGTGCACGGAGTGGGGCAGCCGCTCGGCGGGCAGACCGGCGTCGGAGACGGTCCCGGCGGCCGCGACGAGGGACTGGGCGAGCACCTGCCCGCCGTACACGCGTCCGCTCAGGTGCTCCAGCGACGTCCCCGTGCACGTGTCGTGCCCGGTCCGCTCCAGGCGCAGGAGCTCCAGGACCGAGGTCAGCGCCTCGCTCTGCTCACCGGCGTCGGCCACGGTCACGGCTCCTCCATCGTGTTGACGAGCGAGAACGCGGCCCGCTCGAGGTAGGTCCACAGCATCGTCTCGAGGTCCTCGGGCAGGCCGAGCTCGTCGACGCCGGCGCGCATGTGCTGCAGCCAGCGGTCACGGGCCAGCGGGCTGACGGCGTAGGCGGCGTGCCGCATCCGCAGCCGCGGGTGCCCACGGGTCTCGGAGTACGTCGTCGGGCCGCCCCAGTACTGCTCGAGGAACATTGTCAGGCGCTCGACGGCGCCCTCGAAGTCGTCCTCCGGGTACATCGGCGCGAGGACGTCGTCGGTGCGCACGCCCTCGTAGAAGCGGCGGACGAGGCGCTCGAAGGTCGCCCGGCCGCCGAGCGCCTGGTAGGCGGTGACCTCGTCGGGGCTCGCGCTCACAGGCCGAGCTCGTCGAGGACGGGCAGCTGGCCGCGCACGAGGGCCCGCGCCTGCTCGGCGGACTCCGCGCCGAGCGCGAGCTGGGCGAGCTCCTGGCAGCGCTGCAGGCTCGTGGCCGCGAGGACCGCGGCGACGTCCGGCAGCGAGCGCGGGGACATCGACAGGGAGGACACGCCCAGGCCGACGAGGACGACGGCGGTGGCCGGGTCCGCGGCCGCCTCGCCGCACACGCCCACCGGCCGGCTCTGCTGCGCACCGCCGCGGCAGGTCTCCTCGATCATCCGGAGCACCGCCGGGTGGAAGGCGTCGGAGAGGGAGGCGAGGGAGCCGAGGAGACGGTCCGCGGCCATCGTGTACTGGGTGAGGTCGTTGGTGCCGATCGAGGCGAAGGCGGCGCGGGCGAGGATGGGACCGGACATGAGCGCCGCGCTGGGCACCTCGACCATGACGCCAGCCGTGGTGAGGCCGTGCTTGTTGCAGGCCGCGACGAACTCCTCGGTCTCGTCCACCGTGGCCACCATCGGCGCCATGACCCACACGTCGGCGCTCTCGGCAGCAGCCGCCTCGGCGATCGCGGTGAGCTGGTTGTCCAGGATCCGCGGGTTGCGCCAGGAGGTCCGCAGGCCGCGCACGCCAAGGGCGGGGTTCGGCTCGGCGGTGTCGGTGAGGAAGGGCATCGGCTTGTCGGCGCCGGCGTCGAGCGTGCGCACGACGACCTTCTTGCCGGGGAACGCGGCGAGCACGGTGCGGTAGGCCTTGACCTGCTCGGCGACGGTGGGCTCCTCGTTGCGGTCGAGGAAGCAGAACTCGGTGCGGAACAGCCCCACGCCCTCGGCACCGGCCTGGGCGGCCTTGGCGGCGCCCGCCGGCTCCCCGACGTTGGCGAGGAGGTGGACCCGGTGGCCGTCGCTGGTGCGGCCCTCACCGTCGAAGGTGCGCACGTGCGTGGCGAGCGCCTCGGCCGCGGCGACGTCCTCCGCGCTCGGGTCCAGGACGGCGGTGCCGGCGGCGCCGTCGACGAGGACGGTGCGGCCCTCCTCGAGGACCTCCAGGGCGTGCGGCGCCCCGACGACGGCGGGGATGCCGAGCGAGCGGGCGAGGATCGCGGTGTGCGAGGTGGGGCCGCCCTCGGCGGTGACGATGGCGCGCACCTTGCTCGGGTCGAGCAGCGCGGTGTCGGCGGGGGCGAGGTCGAGGGCGACGAGGACGAACGGCTCCTCGCGCTGCGGGATGCCCGGCATGGGGACGCCGAGGAGGCTGGCGACCACGCGGTCGCGCACGTCGCGGACGTCGCGTGCCCGCTCGGCCATGTACCCGCCGAGCGCGCTGAGCTGCTCGGCGACGGCGTCGGCGGCCTCCCAGACGGCCAGCGCCGGAGCCTTGCCCTCCTCGCGGACCTTCGCCTGGGCGGACTGGACGAGCGTGGGGTCGGCCGCCATCTGCGCGGTGGTCGCGAGGATCTCCGCGGCCTCGCCCTCGGCGCTCTCGGCGGCGGTGCTCAGGCCCTCGGCGACCGCGGCCGCGTGCTCGGCGACGGAGGCGGCGGCGGCCTCGACGTCGTCACCGGCGGCGAGCCGCTCGTGGGGGGACGGGGCGGGGACGGCGCCGGCGAGCTGAGCCACCGGGCCGGCGGCCCGACCGGGACTCACGCCGATGCCACGGACGTTGGTGCGGCGTGCGTGCTCAGTGCTCAAGTGGGTGCTCCCGTCACGTGGTGCCATGCTCTGCCTATTGTGCGCCCTGACCAGCGCTGCTCGTGCCGGTCCGGAGGGGTGACCGCCCGCAGGTGGGCCGGTCGGCCGGGCGCACCGGCCCTCGCGGCGCAGTCCTGCGGTCACCCGCGCCGGGCCGCTGCCCGTCGAGCCTATCGTCCGGTGTGCCCGGACCCGCACCGCCCGCACGCGCCGGGGCCCGGGAGGTCTGGCAAGATCACGCGGAGACCTGGGTGCCGAGGCAGCCATGACGCACGAGCCGAGGAGCAGCTGAGCACGTGAACACCACAACGCCGTCCGGGCGGGACGCCGGGCTTCCCAGCGAGGCCCTCCAGCGACTGGCAGCGGCGTACGGGGTGGCGACGGACTTCTGGGACTACACCGGCAACCACCGGACCGTCCCTGCCAGCACGATCCGCGCCGTCCTGGCGGCGCTGGGCGTCGTCGTCGAGAGCGAGGAGGACGTCGCCGAGGCACTCGTCGACGTCGAGCTCGCGCCGTGGCGCTCGGTGCTCCCGCCCAGCCTCGTCGTGCGGCAGGGCCGCGAGGAGCAGGTGCCGGTGCACCTGCCCCACGGGAGCACGGTGGCGGTCCGCGTCGTCCTCGAGGACGGCGGCGAGCGGGTGCTCGAGCAGCTGCCCGTGTGGGTGGACCCCCGCGACGTCGACGGCGTGAGGACCGGCCGGGCGACCTTCGGGGTCCCGGCCGACCTGCCGCTGGGCTGGCACGAGCTCGTCGCCGTCGTCGAGGGCAGGGAGCCGGCACGGTGCACCCTCGCCGTCACCCCCGACGTGCTCAGCGTCCCCGCCGAGGTGCCCGAGCGCGCCTGGGGCCTCATGGCCCAGCTGTACTCCGTGCGCTCGCGCACGTCCTGGGGCGTGGGCGACCTCGCCGACCTCGCCGAGCTCGGCAGCTTCTTCGGGCAGCAGGGAGCCGACTTCCTCCTCATCAACCCGCTCCACGCCGCCGAGCCGGTCGGGCCGATGACGCCGTCGCCGTACCTGCCCGTCACCCGGCGGTTCCACAACCCGCTCTACATCCGTCCCGAGGACATCCGCGAGTGCGCCTACCTGCCGGGGCCGCAGCGCGCCCTCGTCGAGTGGGCCGCCGAGGAGGTCCGCGGCGCGGCGACCGACCCCAGCCCCATCGACCGCGACGCCGCCTGGGCGGCCAAGCGCCAGGCCCTGGAGGTCATCCACAAGGCCGGCCGCTCGCCGGCGCGCCAGCGTCAGCTCGACGCCTTCCGCGCCGAGGAGGGGCAGGGGCTGGAGGACTTCGCGCTGTGGTGCGCCCTCGCCGAGAAGTACGAGGGGCAGCGCTGGCCCGCCGAGCTCGACGACGTGTCCTCGCCGGCCGTCTACCGCGCGCGCGTCGAGCTCGCCGACCGCGTCGACTACTACGTGTGGCTCCAGTGGGTCGCCGACACCCAGCTCGACACCGCCCAGCGGGCCGCCCGCGAGGCCGGCATGGCGATGGGGATCATGCACGACCTCGCCGTCGGCGTGCACCCCAGCGGTGCGGACGCGTGGAGCATGAGCGGCGTCCTGGCCCGCGGGATCGGCGTGGGCGCCCCGCCGGACATGTACAACCAGCAGGGGCAGAACTGGTCCCAGCCGCCCATGCGCCCCGACGCGCTCGCCCGCTCCGGCTACGCGTCCTTCCGCGACATGCTCCGCACCGTGCTCCGGCACGCCGGCGCGCTTCGCATGGACCACATCCTCGGCCTGTTCCGCCTGTGGTGGATCCCCGACGGCCACGGCGCCGACGAGGGCTGCTACGTGCGCTACGACCACGAGGCGATGGTCGGTGTGCTGCTCCTCGAGGCGCAGCGCGTGGGCGCCGTCGTCATCGGCGAGGACCTCGGCACCGTCGAGCCCTGGGTGCGCGACTACCTCGCCTCCCGCGGCGTCCTCGGCACCTCCGTGCTGTGGTTCGAGAAGGACGACGACGGCGGGCCGCTGCGTCCGGAGGACTACCGCGAGCTCGTGCTCGCCACCGTCAACACCCACGACCTGCCGCCGACGGCGGGCTACCTCGCCGAGGAGCACGTCGACCTGCGCGAGCGCCTGGGCCTGCTCACCGACCCCGTGCCCGTCGTGCGCGCCGAGGCGCGCCGCGAGCGGGAGAAGATGGTCGCCCGCCTGCGGGAGTACGGGCTGCTGCCCGACAGCCCCACCGAGCGTCAGCTCGTCGAGGCGCTGCACGCCTACGTCGCGCGCACGCCCTCGCGCCTCGTGGGCGTCGCGCTCGTCGACGCCGTGGGGGAGCGGCGCGCGCAGAACCAGCCCGGGACGGACACGGAGTACCCGAACTGGAAGCTGCCGCTCGCCGACGGCTCGGAGAAGGTCGTCCTCATCGAGGACCTCCCGACCATCGCCCGCCTGCGCTCCCTCGTCGCCGTGGTGGAGGAGTCCCTGGGCGACTGACCGCCGGCGCCCACCGCGACCCCGCTCCGCCCCGCCCCGCGCCCCCTCCGTCCGGGACGCACGTCCGGGCGGCTGGACGCACATCCGGCCGGTCCTGAGAGTCCCGGAGGTGCGTCCCAGCGGACGACGAAGGCCCCGGCACCACACGGTGCCGGGGCCTTCCTCACGTCGGGGTGCTAGCGCTTGCGCCCTGCGGCGTCTCGCGCAGCCTCCTCCTCGGCGGAGCGCTTGCCGCTGGTGACGGCGGCCGCCTCCTGCGCCTCGTCGAAGACCGACGGGGCGGCGACGCCACCCTCGCCGTCGTCCTCGCGACCGGGGGTCTTGAGGTTGAATTTCGTGATGACCAGGCGGAAGAGGAAGTAGTAGATCACCGCGTAGATCAGGCCGAAGACGAGGATCATCAGCGGCTGCTCGGCGATGCGGAAGTTGAGCAGGAAGTCGATCGCACCGGCGGAGAAGCCGAAGCCGGAGCGGTACTCCAGCCAGTTCATCAGCGCCAGCGAGCTACCGGTGAGCAGCGCGTGCACCACGTACAGCGGGAAGGCGACGTAGGCGAAGGCGAACTCGAGGGGCTCGGTGATGCCGGTGAGGAACGCGGTGAAGGCGACGGAGACCATGATGCCGCCGGTGAGCTTGCGGCGGGCGGGCTTGGCAGTGTGCCAGATGGCCAGTGCCGCGGCGGGCAGCGCGAACATCATGATCGGGAAGAAGCCGGTCATGAAGATTCCGGCGGTCGGGTCACCGGCGAAGAAGCGGGCGATGTCGCCGTGGACGGTCTCACCGGCCGCGTTCTCGAAGGAGCCGAACTGGAACCACGGCAGGTTGTTGAGCAGGTGGTGCAGGCCGAAGGGGATGAGCAGGCGGTTGGCGGTACCGAAGACGAAGCCGCCGAGCACCGAGTTGCCCGGGTCGGTCACCCAGTTGCCGAAACCGGTGATGACGGTGTCGAAGACCGGGTAGATAAAGGAGAGGACCACGGCGGCGATGATCGCCGACACCGCCGTCACGATCGGGACGAAGCGGCGGCCACCGAAGAAGGCCAGGTACGTCGGCAGCTTGATCCGGTAGTACTTCTGGTAGAGCACCGCGGCGATGATGCCGATGATGATGCCGCCGAGGACGCCGTAGTTGATCGTGTACGTGAGGATCGGCTCGCCGGTGTCGGCGGCCACGGTCCCGCTGTCCGCCTCGGCGCCGAAGGTGCCGCCCCACGGAGCGGTCATCGGGGCGATGGCGCCGAGGACCCGGGTGAGGACGAGGTAGCCGATGACGGCGGCGAGGGCCGTGGAGCCGTCGGACTTCTTGGCGAAGCCGACGGCGACACCGACGGCGAACAGGAGGGGCAGGTTGGCGAAGAGTGCGTCACCGGCCGCGCCGATGACGGCGGCGACGGGCTCCATCCAGCCCATGCCGGCCCAGCCGGCCACGCCGTCGGCGCCGAGCATGTCCGGCTGGCCGAGGCGCAGGAGGAGCGCGGCCGCGGGGAGGGAGGCGATGGGCAGCATGAGGGAACGGCCCACACGCTGAAGCTGGGCGAAACCGGGGATCGGCTTCTTTTCCTTCTTGGCCGGGGCCGCGCCGGCGGTGGCTGCTGTCACGTCAGGCTCCTCGTCGAGGGCGACGGTGGAGGACCGTCGCGAATGGTCCGGCCCGGAGGTACCGGCCGGGCATGCTGGTGTGAACATCCCGTGCAGGATGTCTGGACCAGTTGCGCATACTAGACCGCCATATGATCGTGCGTGTCAAGCATCACCCGGGCGTGGCCCCGGGCACGTCGGTCACGGTTCGGTGACGGGAGGGTGGAGCCTTGAAGTACCTCACCGTGCGCGACCATCTGCGGGCCCTCATCGACGACGGTCTGGGCGTCGGCCAGGCGATCCCCTCCGAGCGTGAGCTGTGCGAGCACTTCGGGGTGTCCCGCATGACGGTGCGTCAGGCGGTCGACGCGCTCGTCGTCGAGGGGCTCCTCGAGCGGGTGCAGGGCCGCGGCACCTTCGTCGCCCAGCCCAAGGTCGACCTCCAGCTGCGGCTCGTCTCCTTCCCCGAGGAGATGCGCCGACGCGGCATGGAGCCGTCCCTGCGGGTCCTGGCGGCGCAGAGCGTCCCCGCGCCCCCGCACGTCGCCGACGCCCTCGACCTCCCGCCCGGCGCGGACGTCCACTACCTGCGCCGCCTGCGCCTGGCGGACGGTCTGCCGATGGCGGTGGAGGAGAACTGGGTGCCGACCATGCTCGCCCCCGAGCTCCTGGACGCGGACCCCGCGCCCAGCGTCTACGAGGCGCTGACCGCCCGTGGCCTCGCGCCCACGTGGGGGGAGGACGTCATCGAGGCGGTCCTCCTCGAGGCGGAGGTGGCCGGGCACCTGGGCCTGACGGAGGCGACGGCGGGACTGCAGATCCGCCGTCGGACCTTCAGCGGGGACCTCGCCGTGGACTACGCCGTCTCGATCTACCGCGCCGACCGCTACTCGCTGTGGGTGCCGGTCAGCGCTCCCGGGCCCACACTCGTGCCCTCGCGTCGTCGCCTCCAGGCGACGGCGAGCGGGCAGACCCCACGTGAGGAAGGACTGGCGTGAAGAAGGACATCCACGCGATCCTCGCCGGACTCGGCGGCATTGCGAACATCCGCGAGATCGAGCCGTGCATCACCCGGCTCCGGGTGGAGGTCGAGGACCCCGCGCAGGTCGACGCCGCCGCCCTGCGCGCCGCCGGTGCCCACGGCTCCGTCCAGCGCGGCAACGTCGTCCAGGTCGTCGTGGGGCCTGAGCTCGACGCGCTCCTCGGGGAGCTGAGCGAGGAGACGTGGCGGCGCGCCGACGACGAGTAGGGCCGTCACGCCGAGGACGTCTGGACCAGTTAAGGTTTCGGTACGAGACGGCGCCGTCCGTCACCGACCAACGGCCGCGGCCGTGGATGAGGAGCAGAACATGAGCAAGGCAGAGTCCATCCTCGCGGCTCTCGGCGGCGACGAGAACATCGTCGACCTCGAGGCGTGCATCACCCGTATCCGTGTCGAGGTCGAGGACTCGAGCAAGGTCGACGAGGCCGCGCTGCGTGCGGCCGGCGCCTTCGGCGTCGTCCAGCAGGGCACGGCCGTGCAGGTCGTCGTGGGCCCCGAGGCGGACAACATCGTCGAGGACATCGAGGACCTTCGGTGAGCCTGCGGGTCCTCGCACCCGTCGCCGGCACCGTCGTGGCGATGGCCGACGTCCCCGACCCCGTCTTCGCGGGATCGATCGTCGGCCCCGGCATCGCCATCGAGCCCGACGGTGAGGGCGAGGTCCACGTCGTCGCGCCCGTCGACGGCACCGTGGCCAAGCTCCACCCGCACGCCTTCGTCCTCGTCACCGAGCAGGGCCGGGGGGTGCTCGTCCACCTCGGTCTGGACACCGTCCAGCTCGAGGGGGAGGGCTTCACCCTCCACGCGCAGGAGAAGGACACGGTCAGTGCCGGTCAGCGGCTGATCAGCTGGAGCCCGGCCGAGGTCCGGGCCGGCGGGCGCTCGCCCGTCAGCCCCGTCGTCGCCCTCGAGGGCAAGCAGGAGGCGCTGACGCTCGCCGTCGAGCCGGGGGCGCAGGTCGCCACCGGTGACGAGCTCTTCGCGTGGGAGTGACCTCCACCCACGACCTGCGGGTCCGGGCCGGCGAGTTCCTTCGCCGGCCCGGAGCCGCCGTGCTGCTCGACCTCGACGGCACGCTCGTCGACTCCGAGCCCATGCAGCGGGCCGCCTTCGCGGCCTACTTCGCCTCCCGCGGCTGGGAGGTGCCCGAGGCTGTCGTGCGCCAGTTCATGGGCCGGCGCGGCCGGGAGTCCTTCGCGGCGATCGCCGGCCCGTGGGCAGGGGAGGACCCGGTGGCCCTCACCGACGCGGTCATCGCGATGACCGACCCCGTCACCCACCCGCCGGTGCCCGTCCCGGGTGCCGCCGAGGCCATCCGCGCCTGGCGTGAGCAGGACCTGCCGGTCTCGCTCGTGACCTCCGCGTTCCGCTCCTGGGCCGAGGAGGCGCTCGAGCTGCTCGGCGCCGCCGACCTCGGTGTCCGGCTCGTCACCGCCGAGGACACCCCGGTGGGCAAGCCCGCACCGGCACCGTTCCTCCTCGGTGCCGAGCGGCTGGGCGTCGACCCGGCCGACTGCCTCGCCGCCGAGGACTCCGTGGCCGGCCTCGCCTCCGCGCGTGCCGCCGGGGTGGGCTTCGTCGTCGGCGTGACGACCAGCCTGGGCGCCGACGCCCTCGCCCAGGCCGGCGCCGACGCCGTCGTGCCCGACCTCACCACCCTGGCGCCGTAACCCCCGCCCCCGCCCCGCCCCCACCCGCCGACAGGTGAGTTGTTACCCCGTCCCGGTAACAACTGAGCTGTCGGCGGTTGAGCGGGGTGGGTGGCCCCGTCCCCACCCGCCGACAGGTGAGTTGTTAGCCAGTCCCGGTAACAACTGAGCTGTCGGCGTTTGGGCGGGGCGTCAGGCCTGGGCGGCGCGGTCGGCGGCCTGGGCGGCGAGGGCGCGGCGCACGGCGTCGCGGTCCTCACCCACGAGGCGGCGCAGCGCGGCCGGCGCGTCGGGGTGCGCGGCGAGCCACTCGTCCGTGCGGGCCAGCACGTCCACGCCGTGCTCGTCGGCGAGGCCGGCGAGGGCGAAGGGGTAGAGCCCGGTGACGATGTTCTGCGCCATCTCGTTCGTCCGCTCGCGCCACACCCGCTCGAGGGAGTCGAAGTAGCGGTCGACGAAGGGCACGAGCAGCGAGCGGTCGTGGACGTCGGTGAAGCCGTCGATGACGGCGTCCTGCAGCGCGTTGGGCAGGTCGTCGGACTCGACGACCGACTCCCACACCCGCTCCTTGGACCCGGCGCTCGGGATGATCGCGCCCGCGCGTGCGGCCGCCTGACGACCCGCGGCGGTGTCGTCACGGCGGGACTCCGCGGCGATCTCCTCCTGGCCGGCGCGGCCCCCGGCGGCGAGCGCGGTGAGCAGCACCCAGCGCAGGTCGGTGTCGACCTCCAGGCCCTCGAGGACGCGGCTGCCGTCGAGCAGGCCGGCGACGACGTCGAGCTGGGCGTCGGTGGCGGCCTCGTCGGCGAAGGCGCGGACGAGCTGGAGCTGGGCGTCGGACCCGGCCTCGGCCTGCTCGGCGAGCTGCCACAGGCGGTCGACCACCCGCGGGGTGAGCTCCGGCCGGGTCTCGGGGGCGGTGTAGGCACGCAGCGTGAGGCTGAGCTGGCGCAGGAGGACGAGCAGCACGGTCGAGTCCCGCTCGGCCCCGACGTTGGCGAGAATCAGCTCGAGGTACTCACGCGCCGGCAGCTCGCCGTCGCGGGTCATGTCCCAGGCCGCCGCCCACACGAGCGAGCGCGGCAGGGACTCGGTGAAGTCGTCGAGGTGGTCGACGGCGGTGCGCAGCGACTCCTCGTCCAGGCGCACCTTGGCGTAGGCGAGGTCCTCGTCGTTGACGAGGAGGAGGTCCGGGCGCGGGCGGCCGACGAGCTCGGGAATCTCCGTGCGTGCGCCGTCGACGTCCGTCTCCACCCGCAGCACACGCTCCAGGCGCGTGCCGCCGTCGTGCTCGACGACGTCGTAGCCGCCGACGACGAGGCGGTGCGGGCGCAGCACGGGGTGCTCGTCCGGGGCCTCCTGGGTGACGGCGAAGGAGGTGATGACGCCGTCGTCGTCCGTGGTGAGCTCGGGACGCAGGAGGGTGACGCCGGCCTGCTCCAGCCACACCTGCGACCACGCGGTGAGGTCGCGCCCGCTCGTGGCCTCGAGCTCGGTGAGGAGGTCACGCAGCTCGGTGTTGCCCCACTCGTGCGTGGCGAAGTAGCGGCGCACGCCGGCGAGGAAGGCGTCCTGGCCCACCCAGGCGACGAGCTGCTTGAGGACCGAGGCGCCCTTGGCGTAGGTGATGCCGTCGAAGTTCACCTCGACGTCCTCGAGGTCGTTGATCTCCGCGACGATCGGGTGGGTCGAGGGGAGCTGGTCCTGGCGGTAGGCCCAGGACTTCTCCAGCGAGGAGAAGGTGGTCCACGCGTCGGTCCACGAGGTGTCCTCGGCGGTGGCAAGCGTGGACATGTACTCGGCGAAGGACTCGTTGAGCCACAGGTCGTTCCACCAGCGCATGGTGACGAGGTCGCCGAACCACATGTGGGCGAGCTCGTGGAGGATCGTCACGACGCGGCGCTCGACCGTGGCCTCGGGGACCTTGGAGCGGAAGACGTAGCTCTCGAGGAAGGTGACCGCGCCCGCGTTCTCCATCGCCCCGGCGTTGAACTCCGGCACGAAGAGCTGGTCGTACTTCTCGAAGGGGTAGGGACGCCCGAAGGCCTCCTCGAAGAACGCGAAGCCGGACCGCGTGATGTCCATGACGTTCTCGGCGTCGAGGTGCTCGGCGAGGGACGCGCGGCAGAAGACACCGAGGGGGATGGTGCGCCCGTCGCTGCTCGTCAGCTCGCCCGTCACCCGGTGGTAGGGGCCGGCGACGATCGCGGTGATGTAGCTCGAGATGCGCGGGGTGGGCGCGAAGTGCCAGACGGCGGCGGCGTCGTCGCCGTCCACCGGCTGCGGCTCGGGGGTGGGGGAGTTGGACACGACGGTCCAGTGCCGCGGCGCGCGGACCGTGAAGCGGAAGGTCGCCTTGAGGTCGGGCTGCTCGAGGACGGCGAAGACCCGGCGGGAGTCGGCGACCTCGAACTGGCTGTAGAGGTAGACCTCGCTGTCGACCGGGTCGACGAAGCGGTGCAGGCCCTCACCGGTGTTCATGTATCGGGCGTCGGCGACGACGACGAGCTCGTTGCGCTCGGCCAGGCCGTCGACGGCGATGCGGGCGCCGTCCCACGCGTGCGTGTCCACGGGCTCGCCGTTGAGGCGGATCTCGTGGACGGCGTCGGCAATGAGGTCGACGAAGGTGCTCGCGCCTTCCCGGGCGGTGAAGGTGATCGTCGTGCGGGACGCGAAGACCCGGTCGCCGCGCGTGAGGTCGAGCTCGACGTCGTAGGACTCGACGGCGACGAGCGCGGCGCGCTCGGCGGCCTCCTGGCGGGTGAGGTTCTCTCCGGGCACGGTCTGCTCCTTGTCACGTGGGTCGGCGGTCGGTCGGACCGGCCGCCCCGATCCTGCCACGCCCCTCGCCGCCGGCACACGTGGATACCTGCCTCCCGGCGGACCCTGGGTGCCATGCTGGTGGCATGCGCTGGCTCTGGGCCCCGATGCTCGCGGGCACCGTCTATCTCGTCGTCGACGCGGCGCGCGACGGGAGCGTCCCCGCTGCGGTGGGGTACGGCGTCGTCGGCCTCGCCCTGACCTGGTGGCTCAGCCCGTGGCAGGGCTCGGGCCGTGCGCGGCACGCCGACGTCGTGGCCCGGCCGGCGGCCGAGCGGGTGGTCGTCATCTACTGGCGCCCGGGATGCACCTACTGCGCGCGGCTGCGGGTCCGGCTCGGCCGCGCGGGGCGCCGCGCCACCTGGGTCGACATCTGGCAGGACGAGGACGCGGCGGCGTACGTGCGGAGCGTCAACGGCGGGAACGAGACGGTCCCCACCGTCGTCATCGACGGCGAGGCCTTCACCAACCCCGATCCTGCCCGAGTGCTCGCCCGGCTCGTCGCGGCTTAGGCTGACCGCGGCGGCGCACGCAGGTGCCGCGGAGCACTCGAGGAGGACGTACATGGCCCAGGACGCCACCACGAAGGACGTCGCCGACTTCTGGTTCGACCCGATCTGCCCGTGGGCGTGGATGACGTCCCGGTGGATGGGTGAGGTCGAGCAGGTCCGCCCGGTGACCGCCCGCTGGCACGTCATGTCGCTGGCCGTGCTCAACGAGGGCCGCGACCTGCCCGAGGGCTACCGGGCGATGATGGACAAGGCCTGGGGCCCGGCCCGTCTCGTCAACGCGGCCCGCGAGCTGCACGGCGAGGACGTCGTCAAGCCGCTGTACGACGCGCTCGGCACCCGCTTCCACCCGGGCGGCCGGGAGATCGACGACGTCTCGGTCTTCACCGAGGCGCTCGCGGAGGTCGGGCTGCCCGAGGAGCTCGTGCGCTACACGACCTCCGACGAGCTCGACGACTCCCTGCGGGCCTCGCACCGCGAGGGCATCACCAAGGTCGGCGAGGACGTCGGCACCCCGGTCGTGGCGTTCAACGACGTCGCCTTCTTCGGCCCCGTCATCACCCCCGCCCCGAAGGGCGAGGAGGCCGGCCGCCTCTGGGACGGCTGCGTCCTCGTGGCCGGCGTCCCGGGCTTCTTCGAGCTCAAGCGCACCCGCACCCAGGGCCCCGTCTTCGACTGAGGCCCCCTCCTAGCGCCGAGAGCCGGATTCCTCCAGGAGGAATCCGGCTCTCGGCG
>NZ_JACSPO010000008.1:31025-35282 GCF_014837105.1 Oceanitalea stevensii
CGCCCCCCCCCCCCCCCCCCCCCCCCCCCCCCCCCCCCCCCCCCCCCCCCCCCCCCCCCCCCCCCCCCGACTGGGGTGGGTCAGGCGGTGAAGCGCTCGACGGCGCGGGCGGACTCGGCGCGGTAGGCGGCGAGGACCTCGGGCGTGGGCTCCGCCGACAGGACCCGCGTGCCCTCCCGCTCCCACACCGGCGGCTGCTCGGCGCCGGACAGCACCCAGGCGGCCTGGCGGGCCGCGCCGTCGGCGACGTACTCGCCCGGCTCGGGCAGCTCGACGTCCTGGCCGAGCACGGCCGGCGCGACCTGCTGGACGGCCGCCGAGCGGGCGGCGCCACCGATGAGGCTGATGCGCCGCACCTCCACGCCCTGGGCCTGGACCGCGGCCATGCCCTCGGCGAGGTGGCACATCATGCCCTCGACGGCGGCGCGGGCGAGGTTCTCCCGCGTCATCGACGCGCGCGTCATCCCGTGGAGGGACCCGGTGGCCGTGGGCAGGTTGGGGGTGCGCTCGCCGTCGAGGTAGGGCACGTGGACGAGGCCGCCGGCACCCGGCTCGGCGGCGAGGGCGAGCTCGCTGAGGCCTGCGTGGTCGACGCCGAGCAGGCGGGCGGTCGCGTCGAGCACGCGGGAGGCGTTGAGCGTCGTCGCCATCGGCAGGAAGTTCCCGGTCGCGTCGGCGAAGCCGGTGACCAGGCCGCTCGCGTCGCGGACCGGGTCGGCGGCGACGGCGGAGACGACGCCGGAGGTGCCCAGCGAGATCGTCACGTCCCCGGTGGCGAGGCCGACGCCGAGCGCCGCGGCCGCGTTGTCCCCGGCGCCGGGGCCGAGGAGTGCGCCCGTCCCGCCCACCTGGCCGGCGGCCGTCGAGGGACCGAGCACGCGCGGCAGGACGATGTCGGTCTCCCGGCCGAGCGCGAGGTCGAGCAGGTCGCGCCGGTAGGTGTTGCCGGCGGGGTCGAAGTACCCGGTGCCGGAGGCGTCGGACCGGTCGGTGGCGAGGTCCTCCAGCGCCCCGGTGCCGAGGAGGCGCCAGGTGAGCCAGTCGTGGGGGAGGGCGACGGCGGCCACCCGGGCCGCGTTCTCCGGCTCGTGCTGGGCGAGCCACCGCAGCTTCGTCACCGTGAGCGAGGCGACGGGCACGGAGCCGATCGCCTCGACCCAGGCGCGGCGTCCGGCGTCGACGTCGCCCTCGCCGAGCTCGCGGACGAGGTCGGCGGCGGCCTGCGCGGAGCGGGTGTCGTTCCACAGCAGCGCCGGGCGGATGACCGCGCCGTCCGCGTCGAGGACGACCATCCCGTGCTGCTGACCACCGACCGAGACGGCCGCGACGTCGTCGAGACCGCCGGCCTGCGTCAGTGCGTCCTGGAGCGCGTCCCACCACGCGGCGGGGTCCACCTCGGTACCGTCGGGGTGGGACGCCTGGCCCGAACGGACCAGGCGACCGGTGTCCGCCTCCCGCACGACGACCTTGCAGGACTGGGTCGAGCTGTCGATGCCGGCAACGAGCCGGCCGGCGAGCGGGGAAGTCATGGCGCCACCTCTGCGGGACGAGATTGTTAGAGCATGGAACTAAACCAGGCAGGATCGGTATGGTCAAGGTATGACGGTCACTGACGACGCGCGGAGCGTCCCCCCGGGCTCGCTCACCCCTGGCGTGGGTCAGGCCTCGCTGCGCGACCAGAACCTCTCCGTGGTCACCATGCTGGCCTACGCCGCGCCGGAACCGGTCTCCCGCGCCGCCATCGCCGCCGGCAGCGGCCTCACGCGCTCGACGGTCTCCCGCCTCGTGGACGAGCTCCTCGCCGGGGGGCTGCTCGAGGAGCTGCCGCCGCAGATCGCCGGGCGGGGGCGGCCCGCCACGCCGCTGGTCCCGGCCAGCGGCACGATCGCGGGACTGGGCCTCGAGGTCTCCCCGAGCTACCTCGGTGCCCGGCTCGTCGACCTCAGCGGGGCGGTCCTCGCCGAGCGGGTCGTCCCCGCGCACCTCGAGGCGAGCGCCCCCGACGTCGTGCTCGGGCGCCTCGCGCACCTGGCCCGCGAGATCCTCGCGGGCAGCCACGGGCGCTGGACGGTGCTCGCCGGGGCGCGCCTCGCCGTCCCCGGCCTCGTCGACTCCGTCGGCCGGGTGCTGCGCGCGCCCAACCTCGGCTGGCGCGAGGTCGTGCCCGCCGAGCACCTCAGGCTGCCCTCCGCACCCGGCGGGGACCAGCTCGCCGCGGTCGGGGTCGGCAACGAGGCGGACCTCGCCGCCCTCGCCCACGCGCTGGAGGCGCCGGGCAGGCCGGCGGGCAGCGGCACCTTCTTCTACGTCTCCGCCGACATCGGTGTCGGTGGCACGTCCGTCGTCGACGGCGTGCCGGTGCGCGGCCGCCACGGCTGGGCCGGGGAGGTGGGCCACACGCTCGTCGACCCGACGGGCCCGGCCTGCACCTGCGGCGCCGTCGGCTGCCTCGAGCAGTACGCCGGGCGCGACGCCTTCCTCGCGGCCGCCGGCGTCGGCCCGGACGCCTCCGCCGAGGAGCTCGCCGCAGCCGCGGCCGAGCCGGGTCCGGCGCGGGACGCCGTCGAGCGCGCGGGGCGGGCGCTGGGCACGGCCCTGGCCAACGTCGTCAACCTCCTCGACGTCGACGACCTCGTGCTCGGTGGCCAGTTCATCCCGCTCCTGCCCGCCATGCGCCCGTCCATGGAGGAGGAGCTGGGGCGCCGTGTCCTCGCGGCCCCGTGGCTCGACGTGACGATCCGTCCGGGCCTCTCCGGCGAGCCGGCGCTGACCGGGGCGGCACTCGCCGTCCTCGGCGAGGTCGTCGCCACACCGTGCAACTGGCTGCCAGGTGCTTGACACCACCTGCCCCCCGCGTAGTTAAATTGCGCTAAGAAACAAAACCTACTCGACGAGGAGTCACTCCATGGTTCGCAAGCCCACGTCCGACGACCGCTTCTCCTTCGGCATCTGGACCGTCGGCTGGTCCGCCCAGGACCAGTTCGGCGCCGCCACCCGCCCCGTGCTCGACCCCTGGGAGTACGCCACCAAGCTCGCTGAGCTCGGCGCCTGGGGCATCACCTTCCACGACGACGACGTCGTCCCCTTCGGTGCGGACGACGCCGAGCGTGAGCGCATCCTCACCCGCTTCAAGCAGGCCACGGACGACGCGGGTCTGACCATCGAGATGGTCACGACCAACACCTTCAGCCACCCGATCTTCAAGGACGGCGGCTTCACCGCCAACGACCGCTCCGTGCGCCGCTTCGGCCTGCGCAAGGTGCTGCGCAACGTCGACCTCGCCGCCGAGCTCGGCGCGACGACCTTCGTCATGTGGGGCGGGCGTGAGGGCAGCGAGTACGACGGCGTCAAGGACGTCAACGCCGCGCTCGACCGCTACCGCGAGGGCATCGACACCGTCGCCGGCTACATCAAGGACAAGGGCTACGACCTGCGCATCGCGCTCGAGCCCAAGCCGAACGAGCCCCGTGGCGACATCCTCCTGCCCACGGTCGGTCACGCGCTCGGCTTCATCGCCGAGCTCGAGCACGGCGACATCGTCGGCCTCAACCCGGAGACCGGGCACGAGCAGATGGCGGGCCTCAACTACACCCACGCCCTCGCGCAGGCGCTGTGGTCGGGCAAGCTCTTCCACATCGACCTCAACGGCCAGCGGTCCATCAAGTACGACCAGGACCTCGTCTTCGGCCACGGCGACCTCCTGTCCGCCTTCTTCACCGTCGACCTGCTCGAGAACGGCTTCCCGGGCGGCGGCCCCCGTTACGAGGGCCCGCGCCACTTCGACTACAAGCCCTCGCGCACCGAGCACATGCAGGGCGTGTGGGACTCGGCCGAGGCGAACATGTCGATGTACCTCATGCTCGCCGAGAAGGCCAAGGCCTACCGCGCCGACCCGCGCGTGCAGGAGGCCTTCCAGGAGTCCGGCGTGCTCGAGCTGTCCGAGCCCACGCTCGCGCAGGGCGAGTCGCTCGAGGGCTTCCTCGCCGACCGCAGCACCTTCGAGGACTTCGACGTCGACGCCGCCGCTGCGCGTGAGTACCGCTTCGTGCGCCTCAACCAGCTCGCCATGGAGCACCTCATCGGCTGACCCACCGTGTGTGCCCCCTCCCCTCGCCGAGCGCTGAGTTGTTCGAGGGAACAGCTCAGCGCTCGACGCATGGGGGCCACCGCTCGGCGTAGGGGGCCACCGCTCGCCGTTTGTGTCGCCCCCTCCCCGGGGGGGGGGGGGGGGGGGGGGGGGGGGGGGGGGGGGGGGGG
>NZ_JACSPO010000008.1:35292-92182 GCF_014837105.1 Oceanitalea stevensii
GCGCTGAGTTGTTCCAGGAACAACTCAGCGCTCGGCGAGGGGGAAGGGGAAGGGGGGAGCTGTGCGGCGCGCGCTGGGACGTGCGTCCCGGACGTGGGCTACAGGCCGATGAGGGCGCCGAGCTGGGCCTTCATCTGCTCGAGGCGCTCGGCGGCGGCGCGGCGGGCGGCGGGCAGGCGGTCCTGCTCGCTCACCGGCTCCACGGCCTCGAGGTAGCACTTGAGCTTCGGCTCGGTGCCGCTGGGCCGGATGATCGCCCGGTCGCCCCGGGCGGTGAGGTAGACCAGCCCGTCGGTCGGGGGCAGCCCGTCCTCGCCGACGGAGAGGTCGACGGTCCGCACGACCGGCGAGCCGGCGAGGGACTCCGGGCCGCTCTCGCGCAGCCGCTTCATGGCCGGCGGGATGACCGAGACGTCCTCGACGCGCAGGGTGAGCGGCGCCGTCGCGTGCAGCCCGTGCTGGAGGGCCAGCTCGTCGAGCACGTCGAGGAGCGTGCTGCCCCGGTCGACGAGCTGGGAGGCGAGCAGCGCCACCCGCACGGCCGCACTGATGCCGTCCTTGTCGCGCACGGCCTGCGGGTCCACGCAGTAGCCCAGCGCCTCCTCGTAACCGAAGACGAGCCCCGGCACGCGGCTGATCCACTTGAAGCCGGTGAGCGTCGTGCGGTGCTCCAGGCCGTGGGAGGAGGCGATGCGCGCGAGCAGCCGCGAGGACACGATGGAGCTGGCGAGCACCCCGTGCCCGGACACCGCCGCGCTGATCGCGGCCTGCTTGCCCAGGAGCGCACCGACCTCGTCGCCGGTGAGCTGGCGCCAGCCCTCGACCGTGCCGGTGTCCGGCACGGCCACCGAGCAGCGGTCGGCGTCGGGGTCGTTGGCGATGACGACGTCGGCCTCGACCTGCTGCGCGAGGCGGAAGGCGAGGTCGAGGGCGCCGGGCTCCTCGGGGTTGGGGAAGACCACCGTGGGGAACTCGGGGTCCGGCTCGGCCTGCTCGGCGACGACGTGGACGTCGGTGAACCCGGCGGCAGCGAGGGCGGCGACGGCCACCTCGGCCCCGACGCCGTGCATCGGGGTGTAGACGATCCGCAGGCTGCGGGCGTAGCCGTGGGGGACGAGCGAGGCGACCCGGGCGACGTACTCCTCGGTGATCGAGGGGTCGAGCACCTGCCAGCCGTCGGCGGGCCGCGGGACGTCCTCGAGGGGCCCCACGGCGGCGATGCGCGCGGCGATCTCGGCGTCGGCCGGCGAGACGAGCTGGGCGCCCTGCCCCGAGTCGGTGACGACCCGCCCGCCGAGGTAGACCTTGTAGCCGTTGTCCTCCTTGGGGTTGTGGGAGGCGGTCACCATGATCCCGGCGTCGGCGTCCAGGGCCCGCACGGCGTAGGCGAGCACGGGGGTGGGGCCGACGGTCGGCATGAGCATCGCCTCCCCGCCGGCTCCGGTGACGACGGCGGCCGCGTCCTCGGCGAAGCGCGCCGAGCCGTGCCGGGCGTCGTAGCCGATGACGACGCGGGGCGCGGCGCCCCCGAGCTGCTCGTTCAGCCACGCGGCGAGTCCCGCCGTCGTGCGGATGACGACGGCGCGGTTCATCCGGTTGGGACCCCCGCCGATCGCTCCGCGCAGCCCGGCGGTGCCGAAGGCGAGGGGGCCCGAGAACCGGTCCTCCAGCTCAGCACGCGCCTCGGGGGCCTCCGGGCCGCCGGTCGTGGCACGCTCGAGGAGCACCCCCAGCTCGTTGGCGGTCTGCGGGTCGGGGTCCTCGGCGATCCAGCTCCGGACGACGTCGACATCCATGAATGGGTTCCTCTCTCAGATACGACGGACGATGTCTGCCAGCAGCCGGGAGATCCGCGGGCCGGCAGCGCGGCCGGCCTCGATGACCTCCTCGTGCGAGAGCGGCTGGGCACTGATGCCCGCCGCCTGGTTCGTCACGAGCGACAGGCCCAGGATCTCCAGGCCCACGTGCCGCGCGGCGATGGCTTCCAGCGTCGTCGACATCCCCACGAGCGTGCCGCCGAGGAGCGCGACCATGCGCACCTCCGCGGGCGTCTCGTAGTGGGGGCCGGGGAGCTGGACGTAGACGCCCTCGGTGAGGGTGGGGTCGACCTCCCGCGCGATGTCGCGCAGCCGCGGGGAGTACAGGTCGGTGAGGTCGACGAAGGTCGCGCCCTCAAGGGGCGAGGCGGCCGTGAGGTTGATGTGGTCGGAGATGAGCACCGGTGTGCCGGGCGCCACCGCCGGGTCCAGGCCCCCGCAGCCGTTGGTGAGGACGAGGCGCTGCACACCGGCCGCGGCGGCGGTCCGCACGCCGTGCGCGACCGCCCGCACGTCGCGCGACTCGTAGTAGTGCGTGCGCGAGCCGAGCACGAGCGCGTGGCGCGCCTCGCCGTCGGCGTCGATGCGGATCGAGCGGATGGTGGCGCCGTGGCCGGCGACGACGGGGGCGCGGAAGCCCGGCACCTCCTCGGCGGGCACCTCGGCGACGGTCTCGCCCAGGAGCTCGGCCGCCCCTCCCCAGCCCGAGCCGAGGACGAGGGCGACGTCGTGACGCGCCACCCCGGTGAGCGCGGCGAGGCGGTCGGCCGCCTCACGGGCCAGGGCGAAGGGCGCGTCGTGGTCCGGTGTGCCGGTGGGGGTGACCATGCCCCGACGTTACCGTCCGGGGTGCTCGGCGGGCATGCTGCGGGACAAAGGCGGCACAATGCCTGCGTGAGCACATCGACCGACGAGCACCGGCCCGCCGCGGACCGCCCCGCCCCGACCGCCCCCACCGAGGGACGCCGTACCCAGGACGCGGCCGGCAGCTCGCCGGTCCGCGCGGGCAGCCGCGTCGTCATCATCGGCGGCGGGCCCGGCGGCTACGAGGCGGCGCTCGTCGCCGCGCAGCTCGGCGCGCGGGTGACGCTCGTCGAGCGGCAGGGCACCGGCGGGGCCGCCGTCCTCACCGACGTCGTCCCCTCCAAGACCCTCATCGCCACCGCCGAGTGGATGACGACGACGGAGGCCGCCGCCGAGCTCGGCATCCGCGGCGGGGGTGGCACGTCCGTCGACATGGCCGCCGTCAACCGGCGTGTCCTCGCGCTCGCCGAGCGCCAGTCCCAGGACATCCGCGCCCGCCTCGAGCGGGAGGGCATCCGGGTCATCGACGGCACCGGCCGGCTGGCCGGCCACCTCGGCAGCACCGGCACCCGGCCCGTCCACGTGACGACCGCCGACGGCGAGGAGATCGAGCTCGTCGCCGAGATCGTCCTCGTCGCCACGGGCGCCACCCCCCGCGTCCTGCCGGACGCGCAGCCGGACGGCGAGCGCATCCTCACCTGGGCGCAGATGTACAACCTCACCGAGCTGCCCGAGCACCTCGTCGTCGTCGGCTCCGGCGTCACCGGCGCCGAGTTCGCCGGCGCCTACAACGGCCTCGGCGTGCCCGTCACCCTCGTCTCCAGCCGCGACCGGGTGCTGCCCGGGGAGGACGAGGACGCCGCCGAGCTCATCGAGAACGTCTTCCGCAGCCGCGGCATGACCGTCCTGTCCCGCTCCCGCGCCGCCGCCGTCCGCCGCGTCGGGGACGGCGTCGAGGTCGAGCTCACCGACGGCCGCGTCGTCACCGCCTCCCACTGCCTCGTCGCCGTCGGCGGCGTGCCGAGCACCGCGGGCCTGGGCCTGGAGGAGGCCGGTGTCGTGCTCCGCGACAGCGGGCACATCCAGGTCGACCGCGTCTCCCGCACGACGGGGGTGCGCGTCTACGCCGCCGGCGACTGCACCGGCGTGCTGCCCCTCGCCTCCGTGGCGGCGATGCAGGGCCGCATCGCCATGTGGCACGCGCTGGGTGACGCCGTCTCCCCGCTCGACGTCGACGCCGTCACCGCCAACATCTTCACCGCCCCCGAGATCGCGACCATCGGCGTCGGTGAGCGGGAGGTGCACGACGGCGAGGTCGACGCCGTCATCACCCAGCTGCCGCTCGCCCGCAACCCGCGGGCGAAGATGCTCGGCATCCGCGAGGGCTTCGTCAAGGTCATGGCCGACCGGCACTCCGGGGCGGTGCTCGGCGCGGTCGTCGTCGCGCCGCGCGCCAGCGAGCTCATCTTCCCGCTCGCCGTCGCCGTCACGCAGCGGATCACGGTGGACCAGCTCGCCAACGTCTACACGATCTACCCCTCGCTCAGCGGGTCGATCGCGGAGGCCGCCCGCACGCTCCACCAGACGGGGGAGTGAGCGCATGACCGCCCCCGCGCTCCCGGACCTGCGCACGGCCGACGTCGTCGACCTCACCCGCGCCCTGTGCGACATCCCCTCCGTCTCGGGCGAGGAGGGGCCGCTCGCCGACGCGATCGAGGCCGCTCTCGCCGGCCTGCCGCACCTGGAGGTGCTGCGCGACGGTGACGCCGTCATGGCGCGCACCCGGCTCGGCCGCGAGCGTCGGGCGGTCGTCGCCGGCCACATCGACACCGTGCCGGTCGCCGGCAACCTGCCGAGCGAGCTGCGCACCGTCGACGGCGAGGAGGTGCTGTGGGGCCGCGGGAGCGTCGACATGCTCGGCGGCGTCGCCGTCGCCCTCCACCTCGCGGCGCGGCTCACCGCACCCGCGTGGGACGTCACGTGGGTGTTCTACGACAACGAGGAGGTCGAGGCCGAGCGCAACGGGCTCGGCCGCCTCGCCCGCCACCACCCGCAGTGGCTGGCCGCCGACTTCGCCGTCCTCGGGGAGCCGAGCAACGGCGGCATCGAGGGTGGCTGCAACGGCACGCTGCGCGTGTCCGTCACGACGGCGGGACGCGCCGCCCACTCCGCCCGCGCCTGGCGCGGGGTCAACGCCATCCACCTCGCCGCGCCCATCCTCACGCGCCTGGCCGAGTACGAGCCGCGCTCCGTCGAGGTCGACGGCCTCGTCTACCGCGAGGGCCTGTCCGCGGTCGGCATCAGCGGCGGCATCGCCGGCAACGTCGTGCCCGACTCCTGCGAGGTGCTCGTCAACTACCGCTTCGCGCCGTCGTCCTCGCTCGCCGAGGCCGAGGCGCACGTGCGCGAGGTGCTCGCCGGCTACGACGTCACCGTCGTCGACGGTGCCTCCGGGGCCCGCCCCGGCCTCGACGCCCCCGGCGTGGGCGACTTCCTCGCCGCCGTCGGGCGCGTGACGGGCGGCGGCCCCGCCCCCAAGTACGGGTGGACCGACGTCGCCCGCTTCGCCGAGCTCGGGGTGCCGGCCGTGAACTTCGGGCCCGGTGACCCGTCCCTGGCCCACGCCGACGACGAGCACTGCCCCACCGCCCAGATCCGTGACTGTGCCACCGCCCTGGAGGCGTGGCTGACCGAAGGAGCACGATGAGCCGGTCCTACAACCGCAACGGTTCCGCAGGCGCGAGCCGCGAACCCGAGCGCCCTTCCGTCCGCGACAGCCGTGACGCCGACGTCTACCGCAAGGGGCCCGTGACGCTGCGCGGCGCGCAGATCCCCGCCGAGACCTCCGACGAGCGCCTGCTCGCCAAGGACGGCGACGCCGACTGGGTCCACTCCGACCCGTGGCGCGTCATGCGGATCCAGAGCGAGTTCGTCGAGGGCTTCGGCGCGCTCGCCGAGCTCGGCCCCGCCATCAGCGTCTTCGGCTCGGCGCGGACCGGTCGCGACTCCGCGGAGTACCGGATGGGCGAGGAGGTCGGGCGCCTGCTCGTCGAGGCCGGCTACGCCGTCATCACCGGAGGTGGCCCCGGCGTCATGGAGGCCGCGAACAAGGGTGCCTGCGAGGCCGGCGGGGTGTCGGTGGGCCTGGGCATCGAGCTGCCCTTCGAGCAGGGCATGAACGAGTGGGTCGACCTCGGGGTCAACTTCCGCTACTTCTTCGCCCGCAAGACGATGTTCGTCAAGTACGCCCTCGGCTTCATCGTCCTGCCCGGCGGCTTCGGCACCATGGACGAGCTGTGGGAGGCCCTCACCCTCGTCCAGACCGGCAAGGTGAACTCCTTCCCGATCGTGCTCGTCGGCTCTGAGTACTGGGGCGGGCTGCTGGCCTGGGCACGCGACACCATGGTGCGGGCGGGCACGATCGCCGAGGCGGACCTCGACCTCATCCAGGTCGTCGACACCGCCGAGGAGGCCGTGGACCGCGTCCGTGACCGGCTCGCGCTCATGCGGGACGAGGCGGAGTCGCAGGCCCGCACCGCGGAGGAGGCCTCGACCTCCTGAGCGTCCCGGGCGCCCGTCGCAGCGCCCCGACCTGCACCGTTGCCCCGAGCGCACACCGCCGCGGGGGAGGGGTGGACTAGACTGGTCCCGGTGCGCCGCAGACCCTGCGGCACGACACGTCGATCGAATAGGGGTGCCAGATGGCCGCGATGAAGCCGAGGACCGGGGACGGGCCGATGGAGGTCACGAAGGAGGGACGCGGCATCGTCATGCGCGTTCCCCTCGAGGGTGGCGGTCGCCTCGTCGTCGAGCTCACGCCCGCGGAGGCAGGCGAGCTCAGCGAGGCCCTCAGCGCCGTCGCCCCCGCCTGACCGTTGACCTCCCTGAGCGAGCTCGGCCTCGCCGAGCTTCCCGAGGTCGTCGGTGAGGCCGGTTCGCTCGACGGCGCCGACCTCACCCAGGCCGGCGCCGTCGTCGTCGCCGTCGCGCCCGCCGGCGCCGGCGAGGAGGGCGTCGAGCCCCGCCCCGGCACGGCGGACGCCGCCGCGCGCTACGGCATCGACCTCGTCGACCTCGCCGCGCGCCACGGCCTGACCGGACGGGCGGGGGAGTCGGCGGTCCTCGACCTGCCGCGTGCCCTGCCCGGCCGCGACTTCGGCTGGAACGAGCTGCCGGCCCGCCTGGTGCTCCTCGGCGTCGGCGACGCCGGCCCGGACGCCATGCGCAAGGTCGGCTCGGCCCTGTGCCGCACGACCACCGGGCTGGGCACGGTCGTCACGCCCATCGGCGCGCTCGCCGGCACCACCGGCCTGGCCGCCCTGCTCGAGGGCTTCTGGCTCACCGCCTACCGCGGCCCGCGCATGGCGCAGTCCCCGCGACCGGGCAAGCCTGCCGCCTCCCGGCTGGTCCTCCTCGGCAACGACGCGGACACCGCCGTCATCGCGGCGGCGCGCACGGCGGCCACCGCCACGGTGCGGGCCCGCTTCCTCGCCGCGACGCCGTCCAACGTCAAGAACCCGCAGTGGCTGGCCGAGCAGGCCCAGGCGCTCGCCGCGGGTGTCCCCGGCGTGAGCGTCGAGGTCCACGACGAGGCCTGGATCCGGGCGCAGGGGATGGGCGCGCTGCTCGCCGTCGGCTCCGGCTCCGCGACCCCGCCGCGGCTCGTCACGGTCACCTACAGCCCGCGCCGGCGCGGCGGGCGGACCGTCGCGCTCGTGGGCAAGGGCATCACCTTCGACACCGGCGGCATCTCGATCAAGCCCCGCGAGTCGATGGTCGGCATGAAGACCGACATGGCCGGCGCCGCCGCGGTGCTCGCGACCGTCCTCGCCGCCGCCGAGCTGCAGGTGCCCCACCGGGTGGTGGGCGTGCTGGCCCTGGCGGAGAACGCCTTCGGCGCCTCCTCCTACCGGCCCGGCGACGTCGTGCGCGCCTACGACGGCACGTCGATCGAGGTCTCCAACACCGACGCCGAGGGCCGCATGGTCCTGGCCGACGCGATCGCCTGGGTGCGTGACACCGCACGGCCCGACGTCCTCGTCGACGTCGCCACGCTCACCGGCGCGGTGACGCTGGGCCTGGGACGGACCCACGCCGGCCTCTACGCGACCGACGAGTCCCTGGCCGCCGCCCTCCAGGCGGCGGGCGAGGTGAGCGGCGAGCGGACGTGGCGCCTGCCCCTGGAGGACTCCTACCGGCACGCCCTGGACTCCGCCGTCGCCGACATCTCCCACCAGGCGCGCGACCCGCACGTCTCGGGAGGCTCGATCACCGCGGCCCTGTTCCTCCAGCACTTCGCGGGGGACACCCCGTGGGCGCACCTGGACATCGCCGGCGCCGGTCGCGCGACCAAGGCCCGCGACGAGATCCCCGAGGGCCCCACGGGCTACGGCGCCCGCCTCCTGCTCCGCTGGCTGCAGGACCTCGCCTAACCCCCAACCCAGCGCATATGCGCGAAATCCGCGGCTCCGGAGACTCCGGAGCCGCGGATTTTCCGCATATGAGGTGGAGAGGGGGGCGTCAGTTTTCCGTGATCAAGGGGTAGACGCCGTTCTCGTCGTGGACCTCGCGGCCGGTGACGGGCGGGTTGAAGACGCAGATCGTGCGGATCTCGGTACGCGGCCGGACGACGTGCTTGTCGTGCTCGTTGAGGAGGTACATCGAGCCCGGACGCAGCTCGTGCGTCTCGCCGGTGCCGAGGTCGGTGATCGTGCCCTCGCCCTCGACGATCATCACGGCCTCGATGTGGTTGGCGTACCAGAACTCGTTCTCGGTGCCCGCGTACAGCGTGGTCTCGTGCACCGAGAAGCCCACCTTGTCCCGGGCGAGGATGATGCGCTTCGAGCGCCAGTTGGGGGTCTGGATGTCGAACTCGGTGTCGTCGAGGTCGTGGAAGCTACGAACGATCATGGTCAGTTCTCCTGGTTCTCGAGGACGGTGACGACGGCCTGCTCGAGGATGCGCATGCCGGCCTCGAACTCCGCCGGGCTGATGGTGAGCGGGGGCAGCAGCTTGACGACCTCGTCGCCCGGTCCGGACGTCTCCACGAGCAGGCCGTTCGCGAAGGCCTCCTGGGTGACCCGGCCGGCGAGCTCGCCGGAGGGGAACTGCAGCCCGCGGGCCAGGCCGCGGCCCTTGGCCACGAGGCCGTGGCTCTCGTAGCGGGCGACGAGCGCGTTGAAGCGCGACTCGATCGCCATGCCGCGGGAGATCGTGCTGCGCTCGAGCGCGTCGTCGGACCAGTAGCGACGGATCGCCTCGGTCGCGGTGACGAAGGCGGGGTTGAAGCCTCGGAAGGTGCCGTTGTGCTCACCCGGCTCCCAGATGTCGAGCTCGGGGCGCACGAGGGTCAGCGCCATCGGCAGGCCGTAGCCGCTGATCGACTTCGACAGCGTGATGATGTCGGGGACGATGTCGGCCTCCTCGAAGCTGAAGAAGCCTCCGGTGCGGCCGCAGCCCATCTGGATGTCGTCGACGATGAGCAGGATCCCGTGCCGCTTGCACAGGCCGGCGAGGTTGCGCAGCCACTCGGCGCGGGCGGCGTTGATCCCGCCCTCGCCCTGGATGGTCTCGACGATGACGGCGGCCGGCTGGTTGAGGCCGCCGCCCGAGTCGGTGAGCAGCCGCTCGAGGTAGAGGAAGTCCTGGACGTCGCCGTCGAAGTAGTCGTCGTAGGGCATCGGTGTCGCGTGGACGAGGGGGACGCCCGCCCCGCCGCGCTTCATCGCGTTGCCGGTCACCGACAGCGCGCCCAGGGTCATGCCGTGGAAGGCGTTGGTGAAGCTGATGACCGACTCGCGGCCGGTGACCTTGCGGGCGAGCTTGAGCGCCGCCTCGACGGCGTTGGCGCCGCCCGGCCCGGGGAAGACGACCTTGTGGTCCAGTCCGCGTGGGCGCAGGATCGTGTCGGCGAAGGTCGTGAGGAACTCGTCGCGTGCCGCGGTGAACATGTCGAGCGAGTGCACGACGCCGTCACGCGCGAGGTAGTCGATGAGCACCTTCTTCAGGGCCGGGTTGTTGTGCCCGTAGTTGAGCGAGCCGGCGCCGGCGAAGAAGTCGATGTAGGGGTTGCCGTCGGTGTCGTACATCGTCGCGCCGACGGCGCGGTCGAAGGTGACCGGCCAGGAGCGGGAGTAGCTGCGGACCTCGGACTCGAGCTCGGTCGTGGTCGTGGTCGGGCTGGTGATCGTCATCGGGGAGGCTGCCTTTCGTGGCGGTACGGACGCGTGCGGGTGTGGGTTCAGCTCTCGATGGGCTCCAGGGGGCCGATCCTCACCAGCCCTTCGGTCTCGTGTCCGGCGTCGGGGAAGTCCGCGGCGGCGAAGAGCTCGCTGCGGACCAGAGGGGCGCCGCGCTCGGCGGCGAAGCTCTCGAAGAGGCGCTGGGAGGCGGTGTTGTCCGCGGTGATCGAGGCCTCCACGAAGCCGGCGCCGGCGGCGGCGTCGGCCAGGAGCCGGGCGGCGAGCCGGCGGCCGCGCTGGGCCGGGTCGACGGCGACCTGCCAGACGAAGAGCGTGCTCGGCTCCTCGGGGCGGCGGTAGCCGAGGAGGAAGCCCACGACCTCACCGTCGACCACGGCCACCCGGCAGGTGCGCGCGAAGTCGCGCGCCAGCAGGAGGTAGGCGTAGGAGGTGTTGAGGTCCAGGGCACCGGAGTCGCGGGCGAGGCGCCACATGTCGGCGCCCTCGGCGGGCTCCGGGGCCCGGACGGTCACGGGCGGGTGGCCGCTGCCTGTGTCGGGTGCGGCGGCGGACGGGACACGGGGTGCTGCTGGTGTGGCGGGGGGCATACGGCCAACCACGTTAACGAGGTCCCGCGCCGTCCGACAGCCGACGGGAGCGGTTCGTCGGCGGCCGGGGTCGTCCGCCGCGCGCCGCCGCACCGGCCGTATCGCGTGGCACCGTGCGGGAAGGTCCGCCCGTGCTCGAGACGCTTTCGGGAGGGGAAAATTGCGTCCACATGGTGAGAAATTTCCTCAAGTGTGACCTGGACCATGCGCACCACCCGCCCGCGGCGCCCCCGCCGGAGTCAGCTCACCGAGACGAGACGAGACGCGGCGAGGTGCGGCGGAGCGCGGCGAGTGGAGCGAGCCGCGCCGATGACTACCGCCCACCCACCCGCCCCCCACGTGCCCCACCCCACGTGCGCCGACAACTGGATCCCGCCCGGTGCGGGATCCAGCTGTCGGTGGCGAGGGGGTCGGAGCGGGGCGGGCGGGTGGGTCAGCGGCGTGTGCGGGCGGTCTGCGTCGCGCGCTCGCCGTCCTGCTGGCCGTCCTTCTCCGCCCGCCGCTTGGCCCGCTCGAGGGCGCGCTCGCGCATCGCCCGGGCCTGGTCCTCGAGCTCGGCCGCGCGCTCCTCGCTGCGGGTGAGGTTGTCACCGGACTCCGGGTCGAAGAGGTGGAGGGAGGCGGGGTCGAACCACAGCTCGGCCGGGTCGCCGGCGCGGACGGTGCTCGCCGCGTCGAGGGAGATGATGAGCTGGGTGCGCATGCCCTCGCCGTCGAGGTCCCGGTCCAGCTCCTCGAGCTGCGCCTGGACGGCCTCGTGGGTCTCGAAGGGGATGTAGGCGTAGAGCACCTCACCGAGCCACTCGGTGACGTCGACGTCGACCTCGAGGCGCACCCCGGCGTCGGCGCGGTCGGGCTCCATCGTGTCGACGTCCTCGAAGGCGTCCGGGCGGATACCGACGATGACGACCTCACGGTCGCCGACGGCGGCGCGCATCCGCTCGTCCATGGGGACGTCGACGATGGGCAGGCGCAGGACGTCGCCCTCGACGATCCCCGGCAGGAAGTTCATCGGCGGGGAGCCGATGAAGCCGGCGACGAAGAGGTTGATCGGCTGGTCGTAGAGCCCGCGCGGGCTGGCCACCTGCTGCAGCTCGCCGCGCCGGAGCACGGCCACCCGGTCCCCGAGGGTCATCGCCTCGGTCTGGTCGTGGGTGACGTAGACCGTGGTCGTGGCGAGGTTGCGCTGCAGGCGGGCGATCTCGGTGCGCATCTGCC
This sequence comes from Oceanitalea stevensii, assembly GCF_014837105.1. Lineage (GTDB taxonomy): Bacteria > Actinomycetota > Actinomycetes > Actinomycetales > Actinomycetaceae > Oceanitalea > Oceanitalea stevensii. The sequence continues at coordinate 46,921 of NZ_JACSPO010000008.1, forward strand.
CGCGGAGCTTGGCGTCGAGGTTGGACAGCGGCTCGTCGAAGAGGAAGGCCTTGGCCCGCCGGACGATCGCGCGGCCCATGGCGACGCGCTGGCGCTGACCGCCGGAGAGGTTGGCGGGCTTGCGCTCGAGGTGCTCGTCGAGCTCGAGGAGCCGGGAGGCCTCCCGGACTCGCTCGTCGATCTGCTCGTCGGTGTACTCACCCTTGGCCAGGCGCAGCGGGAAGGCGATGTTCTCGTAGACCGTGAGGTGGGGGTACAGCGCGTAGTTCTGGAAGACCATCGCGAGGTCGCGGTCGCGCGGCGCCTTGTCGTTGACGACCTCGTCGGCGATGCGCAGCTCGCCGTCGCTGATGTCCTCCAGCCCGACGATCATCCGCAGCAGGGTCGACTTCCCGCAGCCGGACGGGCCCACGAGGATGACGAACTCGCCGTCGGCGATGTCGAGGCTCACGCCCTTGACCGCGGTGAAGCCGTCCGGGTAGGTCTTGACGACGTTGTCGAGGGTGATCGATGCCATGGCTGGACTCCTTCTCGTTCGGGCCTCAGCCCTTGACTGCGCCTTGGGTGAGGCCGGACACGATGCGCCGCTGGAAGAGCAGGACGACGATGACGACCGGCACGGTGACGACGATGGCCGCCGCCGAGATCGAGCCGGTGGGCTCCTCGAACTGCGAGGCGCCGGTGAAGAAGGACAGGGCCGCCGGCACGGGCCGGGCGGCGCTCGTCGAGGTGAGCGAGATGCCGTAGACGAAGTCGTTCCACGCGATGAAGAAGGCGATGATCGCCGTCGTGAACACGCCGGGGGCGGCGAGCGGGACGACGGCCTTGCGGAAGGCCTGGAACGGGGTGGCGCCGTCGACCTGGGCCGCCTGCTCCAGCTCCCAGGGGATCTGCCGGAAGAAGGCCGCCAGGGTCCAGATGGAGATCGGCAGGGTGAGGGACAGGTAGGGGATGACGAGGCCGGCCCAGGTGTCGTACAGGCCGATCGAGCGCCAGAGGTTGAACAGCGGCGTGACGATCGAGACGACGGGGAAGACCGACACGGCCAGGGCGGTGGTGAGGATAACCCGCTTGCCCCGGAAGTCCAGCCGCGCGATGGCGTAGGCGCACAGCGTCGCGAGGAAGACGGCGATGAAGGTGGCGATGAGCGAGATGCCGATGGAGTTGCGCAGCGAGGGCAGGAAGAGGTCCTGGGCGCTGCCGCCGGGCGCGAGGATCGTCTTGTAGTTCTCCAGCGTCCACTCCTCGGGCAGGAAGGTCCCGGAGAAGAGGCCGGCCTGCGTCTTGAACGAGGTCATGGCGATGGACACGACGGGGAACAGCGACCACACGAGGACGACGAGCGTGATCGCGACCCACCCGATCTTCTGCTTCGTGGACAGGCCCCTCATCACTTGCCTCCCGTCGAGCCGGCGAGATCGACCTTGAAGCCCTTGATCGCGATGCCCGCGATGATGAGCACGCAGAGGAAGAGCAGCACCGAGATCGCCGAGCCGAGGCCGATCTCGAGCCGCCCTATCGAGGTGTTGTAGGCCAGCAGCGAGAGCACCTCGGTGTCGTTCGCGCCGTTGGTCATGATGTAGACGTTGTCGAAGATCCGGAAGGCCTCCAGCGCCCGGAAGAGCACGGCGACCATGATCGCGGCCTTCATGTTCGGCAGGATGACCCGCTTGAGGACCTGCCAGCCCGTGGCGCCGTCGACCTTCGCCGCCTCCTCGAGGTCCCCGGGCACCTGCGCGAGGCCGGACAGGAGGAGCAGGGAGATGAACGGGGTCGTCTTCCACACCTCGGAGGCGATGATGACGAACAGCGACGTGCCCTGCGAGGAGAACCAGTTGAGGTCCTCGGTGATGCCCGGCACCCAGTCGAACCAGTTGTTGACGTAGCCGCCGGAGTTGATGTCGAAGGCGTAGAACCACGCGAAGGCGGAGACGACGGTGATGATGCCGTAGGGCACGAGGATCGCCGTGCGGATGAGGCCGCGGAGGTTCTGGATCGCGCGGTGCATGACGAGCGCGAGGAGGAAGCCGAGGACGAGCTCGATGAGGACGGTGATGATCGTGATGACGATCGTGATCCACAGCGACTGGAGGAACGCGGGGTCGCCGAGGACCACCTGGTAGTTGCGGAACCAGATGAGCTCGGTCTCGTCCGGTGCCGTGAGGCGCAGGCTGAACAGCGAGTCGTACAGCGCCTGGAGGATCGGGTAGAGCGTGACCGCCAGCATGATGAGGAACGCGGGCCCGGCGAGGTACCAGCCGAGCCGGGCCTCGGAGCGGGAGCGGTCGGAGCCCTTCCTGCCGCGCGGGCGGGAGTCCGGCCGGGGCGTCGGGGCGTCGGGACGCCGGTCCGCTGCGGGCCCGGCCGCGGGGATGTTCGAGCTCATAGCAGCCTCTCGTCTCGCAGGACCGCGGTGATGAAGTCCGCCGAGGACCCGGGGGTCTCCTCGGGGTCGACCCCCGCGGGCGGGTGCCAGGTCTCCTGCAGGCCGATCGAGACCTCGTTGTAGTAGGGCGTCTGGGGACGAGGAGCGGCGAGCTCCAGGGACTCCCGGATGGTGTCGGCCATCGGGAAGTCCTCCTGGACCCGCTCGTCCTCGTAGGCCTCGACGGACGACGGCGGGTTGCCGTTGGTGACGAAGTACTCGGCCTGGTGCTCGGGCCGGGTGATGCACGCGACGGCGGCGTACGCGGCGTCGACGTGCTCGCTGAAGGCACTGACCCCGAGGTTGATCCCGCCGACGGGCGGTGCGGCGTCGGTGCCCTCGTCCATCCGCGGGTAGATGGCCCAGCCGATGTCCTCGACGATGTCGGGGTCCGAGCCGTTGATGGCGGGCCACACGAAGGGCCAGTTCACCATGAACGAGCCGTCGTCCCCGCGGAAGAGGTTCATCGACGCGTTCTCGTCCGCCGTCGGGAACCCGGAGCCGGCCAGGCCGCCCTGCCCGATCTGCTGGAGCACGGAGGCGGCGGCGCGGCCGGCGTCGGAGTCGAGGTCGATCTCCACCTCGTCGGCCTCGGCCTCGGGGTTGGCGATGACCTCCCCGCCGGCGGAGGTGATGAGCGCGTTGATCCACACGGTGAGCGACTCGGCCTTGGCGCCCTGGACGCCGAGGAGCAGCTCCTGGTCGGTGGCCACCTCGATGAGCTGCTCCCAGGTGACGGGCTGCTCCATGTCCAGCCCGGCCTCCTCGGCGACGGACTTGCGGTACCAGAGCAGCTGGGTGTTGGCCCAGAACGGGACGGAGACGAGCTCCCCGTCCCACGTCGCGGAGTCCACCGCGCCCTGGACGACGTCCTCGGTCTCCTGGAGGTCGTCGGGGACGGGGGCGAGGAAGCCGGCGGCCGCCATCTCGGGGATGAACGGCGGGTCCAGGCTCATGATGTCGATCGACTCGTCGGAGGCCGCGAGGCGGCGGGCGAGCTGCTCGCGCTGGGACGCGGCGTCGCGGGGGAGCAGCGAGGTCTCGATGCGGTACTCGCCCTCGGCCTCCTCGGTGCACGTCTGGGCGAGGGCCTCCTGGCCGCCGTCGTCGGGGTTGATGTACCAGGTGAGCACGGGGGGTCCGGACTCGCTGGCGCAGGCGCTGAGCCCGGCGGCCAGGGCGAGCGTCAGGACCGTGATCGTCGTCCGCGGTCGTCGCACGTGCCCTCCTCGGCGTGACGGTCGGCCTGCGGCGGCCGACGTGTGGCCCATAGACAACACCGAGAGTGCGGTGTCCGCATCCCGAGAGCGGGCCCGGGGTCAGCGGGCGGGGCGGGGGCGCGCCGGGGTGCGCGTGCAGAGGTCGAGGAGGAGGCCCGCGGTGAGGAGGGTGACGGCCGCGACCCCGAGCACGGCGCCGCCGTAGGCGACGATCAGCTCGGCGCGGCTCGCGCCGGTCGCGGGGAGCCCGGACGTGACGACGAGCGAGACGGCAGCGAGCAGCGCGCTGACGCCGGCGGCGAGGAGGACCAGCCGGCGCGTCACCGCGGTGGGGCGGTCCCCGGCACCGTGCACGGCCGGTCCGGCGACGAGGACGGCGAGCGCGCCCCAGAGGAGCACGACGAGCATCGCCGCGGCGACGTCGGAGGCGCGGTGCCAGCCGTTGACCATCGTCGCGAGCCCGGTCCCGCCCGCGTAGGCCCAGCCCGCCAGCGCGGCGGCCCAGCGCCAGCGCGGCGGCGCGACGAGGACGGCGACGGCGGCCACCGTGCCGGCCACCGTCGTGTGCCCGCTCGGCAGCGAGTTGGCGACGGCCTCGGAGATGTCGAGGTCCGGGCGGGTGAGGACCTGGTACTTGAGGACCTGCGTCGTGACGTTGGCGCCGCCGACGAGGAGCGGCACCGCGAGCGCGACCCGCCCCTGCCGCTGCAGCAGGGCGACCGCGACGCCGACGACGATGACGACGATGAGGAAGGGCACCGAGACGACGTCGAGCACCGTCTGGCTGCCCTCGGACAGGCGTCGCCGGCCGATCCGCGACCCCTCGAGCGCGGTGCTCTCCACCTGCTGGCCCAGGGCGGTGGTGACGAAGACCCACCACACGGCGAGCACGCCGACGGCCGCCAGCACGGCGGTGAGGGCGGCGTCCCGGCGCAGCGTGCCGGCGGACGGGCCGCCGCTCACGCCCGGGACGGCTCCCCGCCGTCGGGCTCGCTCTCCTCGCCCTCGGGCTCGGTCTCCCCGCCGTCGGGCTCGGTCCCCTCCGCCCGGCCGTCCGGGGACTGCTCGGTGCGCAGGAAGGGCAGCTCGGCGGTCGCGTTCGGGTCGAGGTCCTCGTCGGCGGCGGATGCGTCGTCGCCGTCCTCGGCCCAGTCCTCGGGCCGGCCGGGGACGACGACGGGCTCGCGGTGACCGATCGGCTCCGCGTCCCGGACCTGCTCGGCGAGATCCTCGAGCATGTGGACGGCGTCCGCGACGACCTGCTCGTTGGACGTGTTGACGCCGTGCATGAGCCAGCGCGCCAGGGCGAGCTCCCCGACGAGCTGGGCCCGGTCGAGGAGGTAGGTGTCGGCGTTCTCGGGGCGCGCGAGGGCGTAGGCCTCCTCGATCGCGTCGAGGCACTCCTCGGGAGCGCTCGCGAGCAGCCAGGCGAGGTCGACGGCGGGGTCACCCACGTGGGTGTCGGAGAAGCTGATGACCGCGCTCACCTCACCGTCCTGGACGAGGACGTGCTCCTCGGCGAGGTCCCCGTGGACGGGGGTGGTGCGGAAGCGCCACAGGGCGACGTCCTCCAGGGCCCGCTCCCAGCGGGCCAGCACCACGGTGGGCACGTGCCCCGTGCGGGCGGCGGCGTCGACCTCGGCGAGGCAGCGCTTGCGGTACTCGTCGGCGTCGTAGACCGGCAGGCCGGCGTCCTCGACGATCCGCGCCGGCAGCTCGTGCAGCGCCGCGAGGCTGCGCCCCAGGTCCGCCGCGAGCCCGGGCCCGGGGCCGAGGCGCTCGAGGTCGAGCGGGCGTCCGCGCAGCTGGCGGTAGACCATCGCGCGCCCACCCTCGGGAAGGGCGGCGAAGCCGGCGGGCTCGGGCACGGCGAAGGGCAGCGCGCCGTCGCGGACGTGTGCCGCGAGGGCGCCGAGCAGTGCGACCTCCGCCTCGAGCGACGCCCCGGCCGAGGCGTGCAGGGGGCAGCGGACCACCCAGTGGCGTCCGCCGGAGTCGAGGACCCCGGTGACCTGGAAGTCGGCGGTGGTGCTCTGCGGGGAGCGGGTCGCGACGACGTCGAGGCCCGGCACCGCCGCAGTGGCGAGCGCCGCCAGGGCGAGGGGGGATCTACGTGTCACGCCCCCAACCGTAGGACCCGCGTGCCCTCCTCACCCGCGGCACCCGCGGCGCGCCCCCAGATCGGGGTGCGGATACGGTGCCCGGGTGGCCCTCACCCAGCTCCCTCTCGCCCGGACGACCATCGACGCCGACGGCGCCTCCCGCGCCCGTCCCGGCCTCCTCGGGGAGCTGCGGGAGGACCCGGGCACGCGCGTCCTCCTCGTCCACCGGGGCCAGGTCGGGGCGGGGGAGGACGGTCTCGTCCTGCTCCCCGCGGCTGACGTGCCGGCCGACGCGTGGACGGCCGAGCAGGTCCACTACCTCGGCCGGGAGGGGGACGCGCGTTTCGTCGCGCTCGTCCTGCCCGGCCACCTCGGCTCCGAGCGGGACCTCGACGGCGCACCGGTCGACACCGACGCGCCGCTCGTGGCCCTCCTCGCCGGCGTCGGGATGCGCAACCTGCGGGAGATCGGGGACCGGCTGAGCGACCGGGACACCGGGCTGGGCACGACGGCGGTGGCGCTCGCCGCGTGGCACGCGCGCAACCCGCGCTGCCCCCGCTGCGGGGAGGCGACCGAGGTGCTCGAGGCGGGGTGGGTGCGCCGCTGCGTCGTCGACCACTCGCTGCACTACCCGCGCACCGACGCCGCGGTCATCATGGCGGTCGTCGACGCCGAGGACCGCCTGCTGCTCGGGCACGCCGCCCACTGGCCCGAGCACCGCTTCTCCACCCTGGCCGGCTACGTCGAGCCCGGGGAGTCGCTGGAGGCGGCGGTGCGGCGGGAGGTGGCCGAGGAGACCGGCGTCGTCGTCGACGCGGTGCGCTACGAGGGCAGCCAGCCGTGGCCCTTCCCCTGCTCGCTGATGACGGCCTTCCGGGCGGACGTCGCCGCGGGGGCGGGCACCGAGATCACCGTCGACGGCGTGGAGCTCACCGAGGCGCGCTTCTTCACCCGCGCCGGGCTGGCCGCCGCCGTCGCCGAGGGGACCGTGCTCCTGCCCTCGCTGTCCTCGATCGCCCGCTCGCTCATCGAGGACTGGTACGGCGGCCCGCTGGCGGCCGGCCCGTCCCCGGCATGAGACAAGGTGTGGGGTTCCGGACCTCGGAGGTCCGTCACCCCACACCTTGCGTCCGGCTGCGGCCCGGGGCTCAGCCCAGGCGGGTCCTCACCTCGTTGAGGGAGGGGTTGGTCGCGGCGGAGCCGTCGGGGAACAGGACCGTCGGGACGGTCTGGTTGCCCCCGTTGACCTCCTCGACGAAGCTCGCGGCCTGCGGGTCCTCCTCGATGTTGACCTCGCGGTAGCCGATGCCCTCGCCGTCGAGCTGCTTCTTCAGCCGGCGGCAGTACCCGCACCACGTGGTCGTGTACATCGTGATCGTGCCGGGCTCGGGCGTCGTCGTGCTCACAGAGGTCTCCTTCGGTCGGGTTCGCCGACCATAACGCCGTCGCGCGACGGCGTATTTCCGTTGGCCTGGGGACGGCCGGGCCGCGTGTCGGTGGGGGCTGAGAGACTGACCTCGATGACGAGCACGACCACCCCCAGCAGCGAGGAGCTCCTCGCGGCCCTCGACGACGACCAGCGCGCCGTGGCGCAGACCCTCACCGGGCCGCTGTGCGTCCTCGCCGGCGCGGGCACCGGCAAGACCCGCGCCATCACCTACCGCATCGCCCACGGCGTGCGGGCCGGCGTCTACAGCCCGACGACCGTCCTCGCCGTCACCTTCACCGCCCGCGCCGCGGGGGAGATGCGCTCGCGGCTGCGCGACCTCGGGGTGGGGGGCGTCCAGGCGCGCACCTTCCACGCGGCCGCGCTGCGCCAGCTGTCCTACTTCTGGCCCGCGGCGATCGGTGGGGGGCTGCCGAAGATCCAGGAGCACAAGGCGCCGCTCGTCGCCGAGGCCTCCTCACGCCTGGGACTGGGCGTGGACCGCGTGAGCATCCGGGACCTCGCCGCCGAGATCGAGTGGGCCAAGGTCAGCCTCGTCACCGCCGAGGACTACGTGACGCGCGCCGTCGCGGCCGGCCGCGAGGAGGCGGCCGGGCAGGACCGCGCCACGGTGTCGCGGCTGCTGGAGATCTACGAGGACGTCAAGACCGAGCGCGGCGTCATCGACTTCGAGGACGTCCTCCTCCTCATGGTCGGCATCCTCGAGGAGCGCGCGGACGTCGCCGCGGAGGTCCGCCGCCAGTACCGCCACTTCGTCGTCGACGAGTACCAGGACGTCTCCCCGCTCCAGCAGCGCCTCCTCGACCTGTGGCTCGGGGACCGCAAGGAGCTGTGCGTCGTCGGGGACGTCTCCCAGACCATCTACTCCTTCACCGGTGCCACCCCGCGCTTCCTCACCGACTTCCCGCGCCGCTTCCCCGGCGCGGAGGTGGTGCGCCTCGTGCGTGACTACCGCTCCACGCCCCAGGTGGTGTCCCTCGCCAACAGCGTCCTCGAGCGGGCCGGGAGGCACCGCTCGAGCGCGGCCGTCCGGCTCGTCGCCCAGCGCCCCTCGGGGCCCGCTGTCCGCTTCGAGGCCTTCGACGACGACGTCGCGGAGGCCGCCGGGGTGGCCGCCCGCATCGCGGCCCTGGAGAAGTCCGGCGTGCCGCGGGGGGAGATCGCCGTCCTGTACCGCACCAACGGCCAGGCCGAGGCGCTCGAGCAGGCCCTGGCCCAGGCGGACATCGGCTACCTCGTGCGCGGCGGGGAGCGCTTCTTCTCCCGCCGCGAGGTGCGCGAGGCCGTCGTCCTCCTGCGCGGGGCGGCCCGCACGATGACCGACCACCCCATGCCCGACGCCGTCCGCGACGTCCTCGCCGGCATGGGTTGGGCCCCGGACCCGCCGGCCGCCCGCGGCGCGGTCCGCGAGCGCTGGGAGTCGCTCCAGGCGCTCGTCGCGCTCGCGGACGAGATCGCGGCCGCCCGCGGCGCGGACCTCGCCGGGCTCGTCACCGAGCTCGAGGAGCGGGCCAGCGCCCAGCACGCCCCGACTGTCTCCGGGGTCACCCTCGCCTCCCTCCACGCGGCCAAGGGCCTGGAGTGGGACGCCGTCTTCCTCGTCGGGGTGAGCGAGGGGCTGCTGCCCATCTCCCTGGCGGAGACGGAGGAGGCGGTCGCCGAGGAGCGCCGACTGCTCTACGTGGGCGTCACCCGGGCCCGCGAGCACCTCATGCTCTCCTACGCCCGAGCCCGCACCGTCGGCGGGCGCGCGAGCCGCAAGCCCTCGCGCTTCCTCGACGGCCTGTGGCCCGAGGAGGGCGCCGCCCGCCGCCCCGCCGCCCGCGCGCCCCGGCGTGACCGCATCGCCGAGCTCGCCGAGTCCGACCCCGAGGGCGCCGTCCTCGTCGAACGCCTGCGCGCCTGGCGCGGGCAGGTGGCCGCCGCGATCGGCAAGCCGCCCTACACGGTCCTCCACGACACGACCCTCGCCGCGATCGCCGAGGCCAAGCCCAAGGACCTGCGCCAGCTCGGCATCCTGCGCGGCGTCGGTGCCGCCAAGCTCGAGTCCTACGGGCCCGCCGTCCTCGCCGTCGTGCGCGGCGAGGAGGTCGTCGTCGAGCCGCCCGGCGCCTGAGCCTTCCTGCCGGCCAGAGCCGCGTCAGCACGCGGGTTCCGGGCCGTCGAGGCGGCCCGGAAAATCTCCCTCGGTAAATACCTTGCCCCCCGTCACAGGGCGGGCGTAATCTCCTACTCGTCCGTGACCGAGTCGGGGCCCGTGCCTAGCCAGCACACGAGGGGTCCCCATGTGCGAAGGGGAGGTGAACCGCAGTGATCACCATCATCTCGATGGATGCCGCCAGCCGTGAGCTGGGCCGAGCTCTGCCCTGGTTCACCGGGGACTGCTCCCGCCTTCGCCCCGCGCCCGTCGGCTACGCCGAGGGCCGCGCGCTCCGGACGCCGTAGAACCACACACGTTCTCCGCCGGACCGCGCAGCTCCCGACCGCGGTTCGCCCCTCCCGGGGACTTGCCGCAGGTCTGTCCAGACCCGGCTTCGCACTCACGGAGAATCTCGTGCAACTCACCACCCTTCTCGACCGCCTCAACGAGGGGTCCTCACAGTCGTGGCCGCTGGCCGAGGAGACCGACGAGCTCGCGCTGCTCGAGCCCACGCCGCTCGCCCCGTGCCAGGACGCGGAGGACCCCGACCTCTGGTTCGCCGAGCGTCAGGCGGACGTCGAGTTCGCCAAGACGCTGTGCCGTACCTGCCCCGTGCGCGAGGCCTGCCTCGCCGGCGCGCTCGAGCCCGCCGAGCCGTGGGGCGTGTGGGGCGGAGAGGTCTTCATCGGCGGGGAGGTCGTCGCGACCAAGCGCGGCCGTGGCCGTCCCCGCAAGCACCACCCCGCGGCCTGAGTCAGGCCCGAGCGGCCGGCACCACCCCCGTCCGCGCCGGCAGGCCGGTGCACCCGCAGTCCGGGTACCCCGGCCACTGCTGTGTCCGGGGCACCGGCCGCCGCGCGTCGACGACGAGGCTCGTGCCCGCCGTCGCCACCGGCCGGCCGTCGAGGTAGGCCACGAGCTGCCCGACGGTGACGGCGGCCGCGAGCAGGCAGGTGGCGGCCTCGACACCCCTCGCCGGCGTGCCGAGCAGCTGCGTGGCCACCGCCGGCCACCGCTCGTCTGCCGCGGTGCGGTGCAGCTCGACGCAGCGCCCGCACGGTCCGGCCCCGGGCGTGACGAGCGGACCGACGACGACGTCCACCTCCCGGGTGACGACGAGCAGGTGGACGACGTCCTCCCGCACGAGCGGCCGCAACCGCACCGGGTCGCTGACGTCCTGCTCGACGAGGACGACGACGTCAGGCCGGGTGCGCGCCGGCGCCGAGGTCCGCAGGTGGGGGTGCGCCAGGCGCAGCACCGCCCGGCCCCGCTCCCCGCGCTCCGTGCCGACGTCGTGCAGGCCGTAGCCGCCCAGGCCGACGTCGTCACGCCGGACGCGCGCCCGGTCCTCCACGAGCAGTGTCCCCACGCCGGCGGCCGCGAGGCCCGCGGCGACGAGCAGCCCGAGCCGCCCCAGCCCGAGGACGGCCACCGTCGCGCGGCCGCGGCGGCCGACGACGTCGCTCGCGTCGCAGTGGGCAACCCGCGACCAGTGGTCGACCTCCGCGCCCAGTCCCTGGTGGTCGAGGGAGGGGTCGCGCGCCCGCTCGAGCGCGCCGCAGTCCTCGAGCCGGGCGAGCAGCTCGCGCGCCCGGCCGGCACGCACCCCGAGCTCGCGTCCACGGGCGAGGAACGCGGCCTCGCTCGTCTCCCGCTCGAGGCCGTCGAGCAGCCGCTGCTCCTCACCCGTCAGCCCGTCCAGGACGACGGCGTGGTCCGGGTCCGCGTGGACCTGGCTGCTGCCCTCCTGGCGCCACAGCACGTGGGTGCCCGGTCGTAGTCGCATGTGCCCTCCCACCCCGAGGATGGCAGCGGGCCGACCCGTGCCGCGCGGCTGCACCGGCGCCCTGTGGACAGCCGCGCCTGTGGACGGGGACGGGCCGCGCGGCCGAGGTGTCGGTGGCCCGCCGTAGATTGGACGCATGTCGGAGATCGAGGTCAGGCGCAGCCGCCGGCGCACCCGGACGGTCCAGGCCTTCCGGGAGAACGGGCGCACCGTCGTCGCCATCCCGGACCGCTTCACCGCGGCCGAGGAGGCGGAGTGGGTGGCGCGGATGGTCGAGCGGCTCGAGCGCACCGGTCGCCGCCGGCGGCCGTCGGACGCACAGCTCGCCACCCGCGCCGAGCAGCTGTCCACGCGCTACCTCGAGGGTCGTGCCCGCCCGCAGTCCGTCGCGTGGGTGGGCAACCAGACCACGCGCTGGGGCTCGTGCACGCCGGGCACCGGCACCATCCGCATCTCCGAGCAGGTCAAGGGCATGCCCACGTGGGTGCTGGACTACGTGCTCGTCCACGAGCTCGCCCACCTGCTCGTCGGCGGCCACGGGCCCGAGTTCTGGGCCTGGGTCGAGCGCTACCCCCAGACCGAGCGGGCCCGCGGCTTCCTCGACGGCGTCTCCTTCGCCCGCCGGCTCGAGGGACGGCAGGCCCCCGAGCCTGGCGGGACGGAGGACTAGCGGGGGTCGCCCTCGGCGTCGTCCCCGACGGGACGGTCGTCGTCGGCGGCGTCCTCGTCCTGGGCGGTGTCCGTGCCCTCGGCCTGCTCGGCCTCGGCGAAGATGCTCGCGAGGGCGGCGTCGACGTCCTCGTCCGCACTCGCGGCGGCGTCACGGGCGGCGACGAATCCCTTCGGGTCGTCGAGCTCCTCTGCCGTCGGCATGAGGTCGGGGTGGGACCACAGGGCGTCGCGCGCCTCGACGCCGCGCTGCTCGGCCAGGTGCGTCCACAGCGCCGCGGCCTCGCGCAGCCGCCGCGGCCGCAGCTCGAGGCCGACGAGCGAGGCGAAGGTCTGCTCGGCCGGACCGCCCGCGGCGCGCCGGCGGCGGACCATCTCGCGCAGGGGGACGGCGTGCGGCAGGTGCGGTGCCACGGCCTGGCCGGCCACGACCTCCACCCAGCCCTCGACGAGCGCCAGCGCCGTCTCGAGGCGGACCAGCGCCGCGCGCTGCGCGTCGCTCTGCTCCAGGGCGAAGACCCCGCCGGAGAACGCCTCGCGCAGGGACTCGGGGTCGCTCGGGTCCAGGCCGCGGACGGCCTCCTCGATGGCCCCGGTGTCGATGGAGATCTCCCGGGCGTAGGCCTCGACGGTGCCCAGGAGGTGGGCGCGCAGCCACGGCACGTGGGCGAAGAGCCGCGCGTGGGCGACCTCCCGCACGGCGAGGAAGAGACGGACCTCCTCGGCGGGAGCGTCCAGGCCCTCGGCGAAGGCCTCGACGTTGGCGGGGACGAGGGCGGCGTCGTGGCCCTCGACGAGCGGCAGGCCGGTGTCGGACGCACCGAAGGCCTCCCCGGCGAGCGTGCCGACGGCCTGGCCGACCTGCATCCCGAAGACGGCGCCGCCGAGCTGGCGGATCATGCCGCCGCCCGCACCGGCGCCCAGGCCGGCCGCGAGCGGGTGGTCACCGAGCTCCCGGGTCTGCTCCTCCAGGACGCGCTCGAGCGCGCGGGCCACGGAGGTGGCGATGGGCTCGGCGAGCGTCTTCCACGTCGGCAGGGTCTCGCGGGCCCAGTCCGAGCGGGACCACGCCCGCGTGGCGCCCCCGCTGGGACCGAGCTCGGTGACGGCGTCCAGCCACAGGTCGGCCACGCGCAGCGCCTCGGTGGCCTCGGCCGCCTGGGCGGCGGTGACGGTGACGTCACCGGTCTGACGCACCACCTGGGTGGCGACGTCACCGGCGAGCGCCCAGTTGACGGGGTCGCTGCCGCCGGCGGCGAGGATGTGCTGCATCTGGCCGAGCATCATCGCGAGCTGGTTGCGGTCCTGGGGGAGGCCGGCGGCACTGGCCATCGCCTCCGGGTCGAGGCCTGCGGCGCGCATCGCGGCCATGGCCTCGTCGGCGGCCTGCGGCCCGAGCATCGAGCGCAGCAGCGCCTCCCAGCTCTCCTCACCGGCGGGGTCCTGGCTCATTCGACAGCTCCGATCCTTCGGGGGGCACCACGGTAACCCCGCGGCCCGGCGGGCCAGAGCACGGCCGGAGCGGTTTCGCCGAGGGCGTGACGACACCGGACGGTTCGGTCTGCCGCCCGCCCGGGGTGATGATGTGGCGGTGCGCCTGCGACCCGACCGCCCCCCGGTGACCGACGACGACCGGCCGCTGCTCACCCCTCGGACGGTGACCGCGGCCGTCGCCGGTGCGGTGACCTTCGTCCTCGCCCTGGCGATGCTCGTCATCACCCCGCCCTACGCGATCCAGAGCCCCGGGCCGACGGTCGACACCCTCGGGGACGCCCCCGGCACCGACGCCCCGCTCATCACCGTCGAGGGCACCGAGACCTACCCGACCGACGGGGAGCTGCGGCTCACCACCGTCTCCACGCGCGGCGGGCCGGGCTTCCCGGCCACCGCCGCCCAGGTCATCGGCGGCTGGCTCTCGGGGACGACGACGGTGCTGCCGCGCGAGGCCGCCTTCGACCCCGAACAGACCCGGGAGGACGTCGAGCAGGAGTCCACCCTGCAGATGAGCTCCTCGCAGACCAACGCCACGGTCGCGGCACTCACCGAGCTCGACTACGACGTGCCCACCGAGCTGCGCGTCGCCGGCACCAGCCCCCACGGCCCCACCACGGGGCTGCTCGAGGAGGGCGACACCCTCGTCAGCATCGCCGCCGGCGCCGAGCCCACCGAGCTCACCTCCTTCGCCGTGCTCAGCGACGTCCTCGCCGACACCCCGCCCGGGTCGACCGTCACCCTCGGCGTCGAGCGCGCGGGGGAGGAGACGCCGGTGGAGGTCGTCACCGCCGACGACGGCAACGGCGGCAGCCTCCTCGGCGTGATGATCTCCCCGGAGGTCGACCTGCCCGTCGACGTCGGCTTCGCCATCGAGAACATCGGCGGCCCGAGCGCGGGGCTCATGCTCACGCTCGGGATCGTCGACATGCTCACCCCCGGCTCGCTCACCGGTGGCGCCGTCGTCGCCGGCACCGGCACGGTCGACCTCGCCGGTGACGTCGGCCCGATCGGTGGCATCGCCCAGAAGCTCGCCGGTGCGAGGCGCGACGGCGCCGAGTGGTTCCTCGCGCCGGTGGAGAACTGCGGCGACGTCACCGGCGCGGTGCCGGACGGCCTGGAGGTCGTCGCCGTCGACACCGTCTCCGACGCCGTCGCGGCGCTCGAGGCCGTGACGGAGGGACGTACCGGGGACCTCGAGCGGTGCCCGGCCCCCTGAGCCGCTAGGCGAAGGTCGCGCGCAGCGCCTCGACGAGCCCGGGCACGGCGTCGGGGGAGCCGCCCACGGCGTCGTCGGAGTCGTGCGCACGGGAGCGCAGCGCGCACCAGGACTCCCCGGTGCGCAGCACCCCGGCGACGATCCGCACGTCCTGCCGGTCGGGGTGCGCCTCGAGGTAGGCGACGGCCGCGTCGGGGTCCCGCGGCATGTCCGTCTCCGCCTCCGGCGGCACGACGATGCGCTCGACGACGATCGCGGCGCCGTCGACCTCCTCGGGCCAGCCGAGCTGGGCGAGGAGCTCCTCGAGGGTGTCGGCCTGCGGGAGGCCGTCCTGCTCGATGGACAGCAGGTGCTCGGGGTCCAGCCGCGCCGACTCCTCGGCGCCGTCGGGCAGCTCGCCGGCGAGCGCGGGGTTGACCGCCAGCGCCGCGGCCGTGCGCACGAGGGAGAAGACGAGCACGGGGGAGTCCCAGCCGAGCGAGCCGACGTGACGCTCGATGTCGCGGACCGCCTCGGCGAGGGCGTGCTGGCGGGGGCTGGGTTCGGTGGGGGAAGCCGTCATGGGCCCATGATCGCGCACCTGAGGACGGGGAGGCGAGCGGCGCATGTGGGAACCTAGAGGGTGGGCGGCGCGTTGTCCCGGCAGGGGCGACCCACGCCGCCTCCCGACAGCTCCACGACCGAAGGTGCCACCACGTGACGACCTCTTCCGTCCCACGACCACCGCGGCCCGCCGGAGGCCGACGACGAGGCGCACTCGTGCCCACGCTCGTCGTCCTCGCGGTCCTCGCGGCGATCCTCATGATCACCGCCCAGTTCTGGACGGAGGTGCTGTGGTTCTCGCACCTGGACTTCGAGGAGGTCCTGTGGCGGGAGTGGATCACCCGTGCGGTGCTCTTCGCCATCGGCTTCCTCGTCATGGGCGTGTCCGTCTGGCTCGGGCTGCGCCTGGCCTACCGCTCGCGTCCCATCTACGCGCCGGTCACCCCTGAGCAGCAGAACCTCGACCGCTACCGCGAGAGCGTGGAGCCGCTGCGCCGCCTCGTGATGATCGGCGCCCCGATCGTGCTGGGCATCTTCTCGGGCATCTCCGCGAGCGGGAACTGGCGCTCGGTGCTCATGTGGCTCAACCGCGAGCCCTTCGGCACCACCGACCCGGAGTTCGGCATCGACGTCGGTTTCTTCGTCTTCACCCTGCCGGTCCTGCGCACGCTCGTCTCCTTCCTCATGACGGTCGTCCTCATCGCGCTGGTCGCCTCGCTCGTCACGCACTACCTCTACGGCGGCATCCAGCTCGCCGGCCGTCCCCAGCGGGTGACGCGCGCGGCGCGGGTCCAGCTGTCGGTCATGGCCGCCGTCTTCGTCCTCCTCATCGGGGCGAACTACTGGCTGGACCGCTACTCGCTGCTCGTCGGCCAGAACGACCGCTTCGCCGGTGCGTCCTACGCCGACATCAACGCCAACCTGCCGGGCCGCGAGATCCTCGCCGTCATCGCGGTCATCATCGCGATCCTCTTCATCGTCGCCGCCTTCCGCGGGAGCTGGCTGCTGCCGGCCGCGGGCGTCGGCGTCATGATCGTCTCCGGCGTCGTCATCGGCGGGATCTACCCCGCCGTCGTCCAGCGCTTCCAGGTGACGCCCAACGCCGTCGAGGCGGAGTCGCCGTTCATCCAGCGCAACATCGACGCGACGCTCGTCGCGTACGGCCTGGACGACGTCGAGACCCAGACCTACGACGCCGTCACCGAGGCCGAGGCCGGCCAGCTGCGCAACGACTCCGAGTCCACCGCCAGCATCCGGCTCCTCGACCCGAACATCGTCAGCCCCACCTTCCGCCAGCTCCAGCAGAACCGGCAGTACTACGACTTCGCCCCGACGCTGGCCGTGGACCGCTACGAGATCGACGGCGAGAAGCGCGACACGGTCATCGCGATCCGTGAGCTCAACCAGGACGGCCTGGGCAACGACCAGCGCACCTGGGTCAACGACCACACGGTCTACACCCACGGCTTCGGCGCGGTCGCCGCGTACGGCAACACCGTCGCCGGGGACGGCCAGCCGGCCTTCTTCGAGTACGGGATCCCGAGCGTCGGTGAGCTCGGCGAGTACGAGGAGCGGGTCTACTTCGGGCAGAACACCCCGAGCTACTCGATCGTCGGCGCCCCCGAGGGTACCGAGCCGTGGGAGCTGGACTACCCGAACGACGACGCCGACCAGGGCCAGGTCAACACCACCTACGAGGGGAACGGCGGGCCGAGCCTGGGCAGCTTCTGGAACCAGCTGCTCTACGCGATCCGCATGGGCTCGGAGCAGATCCTGTTCTCCGACCGCGTGAACTCCGAGTCGCAGATCCTCTACGACCGCGACCCGCACGAGCGCGTCCAGAAGGTCGCGCCCTACCTCACCCTCGACGCGCGCGCCTACCCCGCGATCGTCGACATGGACGGGGACGAGTCGACCCCCAAGGAGCTCGTGTGGATCGTCGACGGCTACACGACGACGAACGAGTACCCCTACTCGGCCCGTGAGTCCCTCGAGGACGCGACGACCGACGCGCTGACCGACGAGCTCGGTGGCGTCGTCGTCGGCCCCGCGCCGGAGGAGGTCAACTACATCCGCAACTCCGTCAAGGCGGTCGTCAACGCCTACGACGGCGAGGTGACGCTCTACGAGTGGGACGAGGAGGACCCGATCCTCCAGACCTGGCAGAACGTCTTCCCCGACCACATCTCCCCGCGGGCGGAGATCAGCGGCGACCTCATGAGCCACCTGCGCTACCCCGAGGACCTCTTCAAGGTCCAGCGCGAGCTGCTCAGCCGCTACCACGTGACGGACGCGGCCTCCTTCTACTCCGGTGGAAACTTCTGGAACATCCCCAACGACCCCACCGCGGGCGAGGGTGTCCCGCAGCCGCCGTACTACCTCACGATGCAGATGCCGGGGCAGGACACCGCGGAGTTCTCGCTCACCTCGAGCTTCATCCCGGGTGGCCAGACCGACCGCAACATCCTCACCGGCTTCCTCGCGGTGGACTCGGAGACCGGCAACACCGCGGGTGAGGTGAGAGAGGGCTTCGGGCAGCTGCGGCTCCTCGAGCTGCCCTCGGACGTCACGGTGCCCGGCCCGGGCCAGGTGCAGAACACCTTCAACTCCAACCCGACGATCTCCACCGAGCTCAACCTGCTCCAGCAGGGTGGCTCGCAGGTGCTGCACGGCAACCTCCTCACCGTCCCGGTGGGCGGCGGCCTGCTCTACGTGCAGCCGGTCTACGTCCAGGCCTCGGCCGGCACGCAGTACCCGCTCCTGCAGTACGTGCTCGTCGCCTTCGGTGACGAGATCGGCTTCGCGCCGACGCTCACCGAGGCGCTCGACCAGGTCTTCGGTGGTGACTCGGGTGCCGAGGGCGGGGACGCCGACGTCGTCGACGAGACCCCCGACGGCGAGGCACCCGAGGGGGAGACGCCCGAGGGCACCACGGAGGTCGACGCCGCGGCGCAGGAGCGCCTCACCCAGGCGCTGGCCGACGCGAACCAGGCCCTCCAGGACGGCCAGGCGGCCCTCACCGAGGGTGACTGGACGACCTACGGCGAGGCGCAGTCCCGCCTCCAGGCCGCGCTCGCGGAGGCGGCCGAGGCCCAGCAGGAGCTCGACGCCGCCGCGGCGGGCGAGGTCCCTGCGCCCGAGGACGGCGCGACACCGCCGGCCGACGGTGAGGGCGAGGCGCCCGCCGACGGCACACCGCCCGAGGGCGGCGACGACGGCGGAGGCTGACCCGGCCCGGTAGTCCGGCGGGTGGTGAGTCACCTCACTGCCCGCCGGATTGCCACCGGGGGTCGCCGCCGCGTAGGGTGGTGACTACCGACGCGGGGTGGAGCAGTTCGGTAGCTCGCCGGGCTCATAACCCGGAGGTCGCAGGTTCAAATCCTGCCCCCGCTACCAGGAGAAGGCCCCGCCCATCAGGTCCGGGCCTTCTGCGTTCCCCGGGCGCCCGGCGCCGGCCGGTCAGGCGGCGCCGAGCCAGGTGAGCAGGAGCAGGCAGACGTCGTCGTGGCCCTCCCCGGCAGGGAGCATCCGCTCGGTCACCGAGCGCACCGCCGCGCCCGGCTCGAGCGCCCGGCTCCGCGCGCCCACGGCGACGAGCTCGTCGAGGCGGGTGGGCAGCGGACGGTCGCGCCGCTCCACGAGTCCGTCGGTGTACAGGAGCAGCCGGTCACCGGGCACGAGGTCCACGGCCGCCTCCGGGCGCTCGCTGCCGGGCACGTTGAGTCCTAGGGGCGTGGAGCGCCCGTCCCACACGAGCCGGGGCGTGCCGTCGCGCTCGAGGAGCAGCGGCGGCAGGTGGCCGGCGCAGGCGAAGCGGAAGCGCCCGGTGCGCAGGTCGAGCTCGCCGTAGAGGACGGTGGCGGAGGTGGAGTCCGGGACGCGCTGGACGAAGGTGTCCAGGGCGCCGAGCACCCGGGCGGGGCCCACGTCGGGACCGGCGAGCGCCCGGACGGCGCTGCGCAGCTGCCCCATGGCGATGGCGGCGTCCAGCCCGCGGCCCACGACGTCGCCGATGGCGACCCCCAGGACGTCGTCGTCGAGGTGGAAGGCGTCGTGCCAGTCCCCGCCCACCTCGAGGGACTCCACGCCCGGGCGGTACGCCGTCGTCACGTCCACGCGCGCGTCCTGCGGCAGGGGAGCGGTGAGGAGCGCCTGCTGGAGCTGGTGGGCGATCGCGGCGCTGCGGTCGAAGAGACCCGCCCGGTCCAGGGCGGCGCCCGCCTGCTGGCCGACGGCGGTGAGCACGGCGAGGTCCGGCGGCTCGGCGCCCGCGCCGTCGTCGGGCAGGAGGGACAGCACCCCGTGCAGCCCCGACTGCCCGTGGAGCGGGACGAGGACACGGCCGTCGGCGACGACCGCGGCGCGCGGCCACGAACGCGCGGGCAGGGGCCCGGTGCTGCCGGCCTCCTCGCCCGTGGCCGAGTGGGGGACCAGCCTGCCCGCGGGGTCGGTGAGCCAGCACGTCGCCGCGCGCGCGGCGAGGGAGGGCGTGGTGCGCAGCAGGGCAGCGGCCACCCCGTCCCGGCCGACCGCGGCCGAGAGGGCGGCGGTGACGTCCTGGAGGACCCGCGTGCGCTCGGCGGCGGACTCGGCGTCCTTCCGCGCGGCCAGCAGCTCGCGCTCGTAGCGGGAGCGGTCCCGCGCGCTGGAGACGGAGACCCGCACGCGGCCGTCGGGGGCCACGACGGCGGTCATGAGCACGGGGACGCGGCCGCCCGGGCCGCGCAGCTCGAGCGCCACCTCCTCGGCCCGGCCCTCGACGTGCAGCAGCGGGGACAGGTGGGTCTCCCAGTAGATCCGCCCGCCCACCGAGAGGAGCTGGCTCAGGCGCACCCGCCCGAGCACCTCGGCCGCGGGCCGCCCGACCCACTGGAGGAAGGTCGCGTTGGCGTCGAGGACCGTGCCGTCGTCGGCCAGGACGAGCAGGCCGCTCGGTGCCTCGTCCCAGGCGGCAGCGCGGTCGTTCACGCCGACAGGTACGCCTTCATCGCCGCGACCAGCTGGTCCGGGGCGCTGAGGTTCGGGCAGTGCCCCACGGCGTCGAGGACGGTGAAGTCGCTGTTCGGCAGGTGGTCGCGGACGTACTCGCCCACCTCCATGGGCGCGATGACGTCCTCGCGGCACTGGACGACGAGCGCCGGGGTCGTGACCTCCGGCAGGTCCGCCCGGTTGTCGGAGAGGAAGGTCGTGCGGGCGAAGCGGCGCGCGAGGGTGGGGTCGGTGCGGCAGAACCTCGACGTGAGCTCCTCACCGAGCTCGGGGCGGTCGGGCACGCCCATGATGACCGGGGCGATGTGGGCCGACCAGCCGAGGTAGTTGTCGTCCATCGTCTCGAGGAGCTCGTCGATCTCCTCCTGGCTGAAGCCGCCGCGGTAGTCGCCGTCGTCGATGTAGCGGGGGCTGGGACCCACGAGGACGAGCCGGTCGACGAGCTCGGGCCGCTCGCGGGCGGCGAGGAGGCCGATCATCGCGCTCACGGAGTGGCCGACGAGGACGACGGGCCCGGCGTCGAGGGCGTCGATGATCTCGACGACGTCCTGCGCGTAGCCCTCGAGGCGGGCGTGCCGGGCGGCGTCGTAGGCGGACGCGTCGGAGCCGCCGGCGCCGACGTGGTCGAAGAGCGCCACCCGGTGCGTCGCCTCGAAGTGAGGGACGACGAGGCGCCACATCTGCTGGTCGCAGCCGAAGCCGTGCGCCAGCACCATGGTGGGGCCGTCTGCCGTGCCGCTCACCCGGACGTTGTTCCGCTCGAGGACATCCACGAGGCCGACATTACGGCACGGCGGCCCGCCCTGGATCAGACCGGGGCGGGCAGCGGGAAGGACCGGTCGGCGAAGAAGATGCTCCGGGCCGCGCGCTGCCCCGGCGGGGTGCGCAGGGCCGCGAAGGTCGCCTCCATGGCGCCCGGGGAGCGCACGAGGCCCATGGCGCGCCGCATCGCCACCCGCCCGCGGAACCGCCGGCGCAGCGCGGCGCCGTCGTAGGAGCGCAGGGCCCCGGCGTCACCGCTCGTCAGGGCGTCGTCGAGGGCGTCCGCGGCGTGCTCGGACAGGCGCAGGCACGGGTCCAGGCCGCCGGCCGTCAGTGGGGACACGGCCCCGGCGGCGTCCCCGACGAGCAGCCCGCGCGGGGAGCTGATGCGCCGCAGCAGCCCGCCCACCGGGATGGGGCCGCCGCGGCGCTCGACGGCGTCCGGGCGGGACGGCAGGCCGGGCGCCACGGCCGCGAGGTCGCGCATCGCGCGCCACACGCCGTCGGGGTAGCGGGAGCCGTAGCCGGCGGTGCCGAGGTGGACGTGCTCGCCGTCGTCGACGACCCAGCCGAGGTAGCCCGGGGCGAGCCGGGGGTGCAGGACGCAGTGGAAGGCCGGCACCTCGGTGCCCGCGCTCGCGAACACCTCCTCGGCGCCGACGAGAAGTCGCTCGTTGCGGTCCAGGTGCAGGTCGCGCGCCACCCGGGAACGGGCGCCGTCGGCCCCGACGACGAACCGTGCGTGGGCCACGGACGGTGCGCCGTCGCTGCCCACGAGCTGCGCCGCGCCGTCGGCGTACCCGGCGTAGCGGGTGCCGAGGAGGACCCGGGCGCCGGCCTCCCGGGCCCGGTCGGTGAAGGCCGCGTAGAGCCCGGGCATGTCCCCGACACGGAACTCGTCACGGTCGCTGTCCAGGACGACGGGCCGGCGCAGGCTCGGCGGGTAGAGCGCCACCCGCCGGATCGGCGGTCCGAGGCGGTCCTCGGGGAGCGCGAAGTCGTCCAGGGTGCGGCGCACGAAGATGCCGGTGGTGCGGACCGCCCGGCCGAGGTCGGTGCGCTTGTCGACGACACTCACCGCGTGCCCGCGTCCGGCGAGCAGCGCGGCCACGTGCAGCCCCGCGAGACCCGCACCGACGACGAGGACGTCGGTGTCCCACGCGGCGCTCACGGCGCCGGCGTCCCGTCCGGCTCCCAGCGCAGCAGGTCGCCCGGCTGGCACTCGAGCGCCTCGCACAGCGCCTCGAGGGTGGTGAAGCGGACGGCCTTGGCGCGGCCGTTCTTGAGCACCGCGAGGTTCGCGGGCGTGATGCCCACCCGCTCGGCCAGCGTCCCGACCGACATCTTCCGGCGGGCGAGCATGACGTCGATGTCGACGACGATGGGCACCTAGATCACCTCGTCGAGCTCGGAGCGCAGGTGCTCGGCGCGGGCGGCGGTCTCGACCGCCTGGACGAGCAGCGTCCGCATGACGTAGACGACGAGCGCCACGCCGCCGACGACGAGCGCGATGCCGCAGATGAACCCGACGACGCCGGGCGCGACCTCGTCCCCGGGCGTCGTGCGGTTGACGACGGCGAAGGTCACCGCGACGGCGAGGATGAGCACCGACGCCGCCGCGATGGCGCCGATGACGACGTCGACGTAGCGGAACGCGCCCGTGGAGAAGACGGTGCCACGGCGCACCATCCCCAGCAGGCGCAGGATGCACACGGCGATGACCTGGAGGCACGCGACCCCGAGGAGGAGGCTGGCGGCGAAGGCCACCCGGGGGGCGGTGGCCAGGCCGTCGAGATCGACCCACAGCAGCGGCAGCAGGACCGCCTGGACGACGACGGACCCGAGCAGTGCGACGGCGATGACGAGCTGGAGCACGCGGACGGCGTACCTGCCCATGGAGGCCTCCTTGAATCGAGCGACGATGGGAATCTATCGAGACTCGATAGGTGCTGGCAAGGGGGGTGAGTAATTCGGTTGCCCCGAGCGGCCCCGGCGGCGCAGGCTGTGCGGGTCCCCGCGGAGTGCCCCGCGCGAGAGGGACGGACGAGAGGACCAGCGATGACAGACCTGCGGAGCGCCCCGCCAGCGCGCTGACGCCCCCACGGGCGCGGCGCGACGTCCCGCCGCCCCGAAAGGTCCTCACCGTGCCCCACCCCTCGTCCTCCGTCGTCCTCCACGACCTCTCCTTCTCCTGGCCCGACGGCACCCCTGCCCTGGAGGGCGTCAGCGGCGCCTTCGGCCGCGGGAGCACCGGGCTCGTCGGCGCCAACGGTGCCGGCAAGTCGACGCTGCTCCGGCTGGTCTCCGGCGCCCTCGTCCCCACCGGGGGCACCGTCTCCGTCCGGGGCGTCGTCGACCACCTCCCGCAGCGGCTCACCGCCGTCCCGGGCACCGTCCTCGCCGACCTCCTCGGCGTCGCCACCACCCTCCGCGCGCTGCGGGCGATCGAGGCGGGCTCCACGGACCCCGCCGACTTCGACGCCGTCGGGACCGACTGGGACGTCGAGGAGCGCGCCGCCGCGGCGCTCGCCACCCTCGGCCTGCCCGTGGACCTCGACCGCCCGGTCACCGCGCTGTCCGGCGGGGAGGCCGTTCTCGCGGCGCTGGTGGGCGTGCGGCTGCGCGGGGCGGACGTCGCCCTCCTCGACGAGCCGACGAACAACCTCGACGGCGACGCGCGCGAGCGGGTCTACGAGGTCGTGCGTGGGTGGCGCGGCACGCTCGTCGTCGTCAGCCACGACCTCGCCCTGCTCGACCTCATGGACGCCACCGCCGAGCTGCGGGCCGGTGAGCTCGTCACCTTCGGCGGCCCCTACAGCGCCTACCGCGAGTGGCTCGCCACCCAGCAGGAGGCGGCCCGGCAGGCGCTGCGCACCGCCGAGCAGACCCTGCGCCGGGAGCAGCGGGAACGCGACCGGGCGGAGGAGCGCATGGCACACAGCCAGCGGCAGGGCCGTAAGGACCGCGCCGACGGCAAGTACCCGCCGATCGTCCTGGGGGCGCGGCGCAACGCCGCCGAGCGGTCCCAGGGCGAGCGTCGGACCGCGGTGGACGCGCGCCTCGCCTCCGCGCGCGCCTCCGTCGACCTCGCCGAGGCCGCCGTCCGCGACGACGACGCCGTGCGCGTCGACCTGCCCGACCCGCACGTGCCCCGCGGGCGCCGGCTGGCGGTGCTGCCGAGCAGCGACGGGCGCGACGTCGTCCTCCAGGGCCCCGAGCGGGTCGCCCTCGTCGGGGCGAACGGCGTCGGCAAGACGACGCTCCTGCGCTCGCTCCTGCCCACGCTGTCGGTCCGCGTCGGCTACCTGCCCCAGCGCGCGGAGCTCGACGACGGCGCCACCGTCCTCGACATCGTGCGCGCCGCCTCGCCCCACCTGGCCCCCGGGGAGGTGCGCAACCGTCTCGCGCGGCTCCTCGTGCGCGGGGACATGGTCGACCGCGCGGTCGCCACGCTCTCCGGCGGTGAGCGCTTCCGCGTCGCGCTCGCCCGCGTCCTGCTCACCGACCCACCGCCGGAGCTGCTCGTCCTCGACGAGCCGACGAACGACCTCGACATCCCCACCGTCGACCAGCTCGTCGCCGCCCTGGGCGCCTACCGGGGCGCGCTGCTCGTCGTCAGCCACGACGGCGCCTTCCTCCAGCGGCTGGGTCTGGACGCCGTCGTCCGGCTCACGGCCGGAGGCCGCCTCGAGCGGGTGACCTGACCAGCGCCGTCCTCGCCTACGGGCGGGCGCGGAGGTCCCGGACGAGGGCCCAGCCGAGGACGGCCAGGCCGGCGACGGCGAGGACGACGAGCCAGGGCACGGGAGCGGCGCCGTCGAGCACGAGGGCGAGGACCACGGCGACCTGCGCGACCGCCTGGACGGCGAGGAACCCGGGCAGCGCGTCGCGCAGGACGGCCACCTCCACCCGCCCGCGCCAGGACACCGCGTCGGTGAGGGCGCCGACGCGCAGGGCGGCGTGGCTCAGCACGGCGAGCAGCACCAGGGCCCACCACGGGCCGGGCGTGAGCGCGCGCATGGCCACGAGGACGGCGACCGTGATCGCGAGCAGCGCGGCGTGCGGGCGCGTCGCCACGACCACGCCGAGCGCCGCCGCCACGGCCAGCTCCGTCGGGCTGCCGGCCACGACCGCCCCCGCACCGGCGACGAGCGCGAGCAGCGCCGCGCGCAGCACGAGGGCGGGCACGGCCGGGCCGGTGCGCAGCGCCGTCCGTGGCCGCCGGGGCGTCCGCCGGCGCCCGACGGCGAGCGAGCCGTCGGGCCGGGGGAGGACGGCGCGCACACGCTGGAGCAGCCGCTGCAGCGGGCTCATCGCGGTGCCCCGTGGCGACGGCGGGCGAGGGTGGCGAGCTCGGCACGCCCACCGCTGGGCGGTGGGCCGTCCGCCGCCCAGCGGACCACCTCCACGCCACCGCGCCGCAGGGTGGTGAGCCGGTCCTCGCGCTGCAGCGAGACCATCCGGTAGGCCATGAGGAGCCGCACCGACATCTCCGCCCCGCGCACCGGGGGCAGCACGTCGACCGCGACCACCCGGTGGCCGGCGTGCCGCCAGGTGAGCGCCATCGTCGCGGCCTCGTCGTCGAGGAAGGTCGACAGGACGACGACGAGCGCGCCGGAGGGCACCTGCGGCGCGCGCACGCGGGGGCGGGGCGTGCCCTCGGGTGCCGACAGCGCCAGGCGCCGCACGACCCGCTCGAGGTGCCGGCGCCCGCCGCCGGGGCGTACGGGCCGCCGTCGCAGCCCGAGGTCCTCCAGGCCCACGCGGTCGCCCTGGCCGAGGTAGGCCCGCGCGAGGGACGCCGCGGCCTCACGGGCGATGTCGAGGGAGGTGACGTCGCTCGTGAGCACCTCGCGGCCGCCGGCCCAGGTCGCGACGTCCGGTCCGACGTCGTCGCGGGAGTCGATGACGAGGACGACCGTCGCCTCCGCGGTCGACTGCGTGCGGCGCACGTAGAGGTCCTGCAGGCGTCCGTCCTGGACCCCGCGGCGGGCGCTGGTGCGCCAGTCGATGCGGCGCAGCCGGTCGCCGGCGGTGAAGAGGTTGACGTCGTGGAGCTCCTCGCCGTCCCCGATCCGCCGGGCGGCGTGCGGGCCGACGAGCCCCTGGAGCCGTGGCGGCAGCGGCAGCCGGTCCAGCGGGCGCTGCCCGGGCAGCACGAGGACCGAGGACGGTCCCACCGTGAGGACCTCGCCCGTGGTGACGTGCCCGCTGCCGAGCCCGACGGCGTCGAGACGGAAGAGCTGGTTCTCCCCGGTCCGCACGCTCGTCGTCGCGAGCGCCACCTCACGGACCTCGCCCGGGAGGAGGCGGACGAGGCACTCGTCGGGCTCGGTGCCCGGGCTGGAGGAGCGCAGCCGGGCCGCGACGGCACCCTCCGGGCCGCGCAGCAGCGCCGGGGCGCGCAGCTCGGTGCTCGCGGTGAGCTGCCGCGGGGCGCGCACCTGCACCTCCAGCGGCTCGCGCGGCCGTCGGGTCCAGCCCCACACCGCGGTGAGGAGCGGCGCGACACCCAGCGCGGCGACGTCGGGTCGCCCGTTGAGCGCACCCGCGACCAGCACCCCCGCCCCCAGGAGGAGCCCGGCGGTGAGGTGGGTGAGCGGGGACCAGCGGGTCACCGGGTGCTGGCGGGGCCGGGGACGGAGGACAGCAGAGCGGTGACGACGCTGCTGGGCTGCGTGCCGCCCGCCCACGCCGCCGCGGTGAGGGTGAGGCGGTGCGCGAGCGCGGGCACGGCCACCGCCTTGACGTCCTCCGGGGTGACGAAGTCGCGGCCGTCGAGCACGGCCAGCGCCCGTCCCACGAGGAGCAGTGCCTGGGAGCCGCGCGGGGAGGCCCCGACCTCGACGGCGCTGTGCGTGCGGGTGGCCGCGGCCAGGGCCACGCAGTAGGCGACGACGTCGGGGTCGACGGCGACGGCCTCGACACCCGCCTGCATGCCGAGGAGCTGCTCGGGCGTGACGACCTGGCGGACGTCCGCGCGCTCCCGGCGCCGGTCCAGCCGCCGGTGCAGGACGTCCGCCTCGGCCTGCGCGCTGGGGTAGCCGACGGCCAGGCGCACCATGAAGCGGTCGAGCTGCGCCTCGGGCAGCGGGTAGGTCCCCTCGTACTCGACGGGGTTGGACGTGGCCATGACGTGGAAGGGCTCGGGCAGCGGGAAGCTCGTCCCCTCGACCGACACCTGGCGCTCGGCCATCGCCTCGAGCAGCGCCGACTGCGTCTTGGGCGCGGTCCGGTTGATCTCGTCGGCGAGGAAGAGGCCGGTGAAGACCGGCCCGGGGCGGAAGGTGAATTCCGCCGTCGCCGGGTCGTAGACGTAGGAGCCGGTGATGTCCGCGGGCAGGAGGTCCGGCGTGCACTGCAGCCGCCGGAAGTCCAGGCCCAGCGCGGTCGCCAGGGACCGCGCCGCCAGCGTCTTGCCCAGCCCCGGGACGTCCTCGAAGAGCACGTGCCCGCCCGCGAGGACCGCCGCCAGTGCCAGGCGCAGCGGTTGCGCCATGCCGACGACGGCGGTGCCCACCTCGCGCAGCACGTCACCACCGAGCGCGGCGACCTCGGCGACGGGCAGCGGGGCGGGGGAGGAGGTGGGCTGGTCAGTCACGGGGGCTCCGGTTCTCGAGGGCGGTGAGGCAGGCGTCCAGCGCCCGCACGGGCTGGGGCGTGGTGGCACGCAGGGTGCGCCAGGCGCGCTCGCCGAGGTGGGTGTGCACGGCGTCGTCGTCGGCGGGGTCGATGCCGGCGAGGGCGAGACGGCCGGCGGCGACCTCCCGCAGCTGGCGCAGGCCGCGCTCGCCGACGCGCCCGTCACGGTCGGTGAGCGACCAGGACAGCTGGGAGACCTCGTGGCGGTGGCCGCCGCGCTGCTCGGCGGGCAGCTGGGGCAGGACGTGGTCGCGGCCCAGGTCCCGGTGGCCGACGAGCGCCGCGACGACGGCGGTGGCCGCGGCGGCGAGGGCGATGTTGACGCCGTCGAAGCCGATGCCCCACATGGCGACGGCGACGGCGGCGACCGCGAGGACGGCGGCCGCGGCCCGGCCCCGGCTCACCGGGGCTCCCACGAGGCGGCGAGGCGCTCGAGGCAGCGGCCGGCCTCGGCGACGTCCTCGGCGGTGAGGACGGCGTGCGGGGCGAAGCGGGCGCGGTGGTAGAGGCGCAGGAGGCCGCGGGTGGCGTCCGGGTCGGCGCTCGTGGCGTCGAGGACGGCGGTGGTGAGCTCGGTGGGGGTGTCGGAGGGGGCGCGTGCCACGCCCGAGCTCGCGGCGGCGGCCTCGAGCTCGAGCCAGGCGGCGATCACGGCGTCGTCGGGCCCCCGGCGCGAGGCGAGCACCGCGCGGGCGGCGGCCACGCCGCGGCGCAGGGCCGGCAGGTCCGGCTCGGCCTCGACGGCGGTGGGCTCGACGGCGGTGCCGGGGGCCGGTTCGTGGGACGGGCCGGTGGTGCCCCGGGCGAGCGTCGCCCGGCGCAGGAGCGCCCGGAGCAGGAGGGCGAGGAGGAGGAGGCCGACCGCCGCGAGGATGAGCGTGACGGGGACGCCCCGCTCGGTCGTCTCCGGCGGCGGCTCCTCCTGGGCCTCCTCCGCCGGCGGGGTCGTCGTCTGCTCGACGGGGACGGGGCGCAGCTCCACCTCGCGCGGCGCGACGTGCCACGGCCCGGCGAGGGCGGCGCCGGCGACGACGGCGAGCGCGACGAGCGCCGCGAGGAGCGGCAGGAGCAGCGGGTGAGCCGTCCCGCGGGCACGGGGCCGCGCCGTCGCCTGCCGCCCGTCCATGACCTCACCGTATCGGCCGAGGTCCCCTACCGTGGGGACATGGAGCGACGCGTGCGCAGGGGCGGCCTCACCTTCGACGTCCGTGACGAGGGCAGCGGCCCGCCGGTGCTGCTCCTCCACGGCTTCCCGCAGGACTCGACGAGCTGGCGGCACGTCGTGCCGCGGCTCCGCGCGGCCGGGCTGCGCACGATCACGATGGACCAGCGGGGCTACTCCCCGGGTGCCCGCCCGGCGGCGCGGGCGGCGTACCGGCTGGAGTTCCTCGTCGCGGACGTCGTCGCGGTGCTCGACGCCGCCGGTGTGGACCGCGCGCACGTCGTCGGCCACGACTGGGGCGGCGGGGCCGCGTGGATGGCCGGGTCGCGGCACCCCGACAGGGTGGCGTCACTGACGGTGGTCTCGACCCCGCACCCGGCGGCGCTCACGGCGGCGATGCTGCGCTCGGACCAGGCGCTGCGCTCCTCCTACATGGCGTTCTTCCAGCTGCCGGGACTGCCCGAGCGTCTCCTCCGCAGCCGCGTGGAGCGGATCCTCGTCTCGGCCGGGCTGCCGCCGGAGCAGGCCCGGCTCTACCAGGAGCGGATGCGTGAGCCGGGGGCGGCGCGCGGCGCGCTCAACTGGTACCGCGGCGTGCCGCTCAGCCGGGAGGGTGCCGGGCGCGTCGGGGTGCCGACGACGTACGTGTGGGGCGAGGCGGACCCCTACCTCGGCCGCCGAGCCGCCGAGCTCACCCGCGACTACGTGTACGGCGACTACGAGTTCCTCCCGCTGCCCGGTGGGCACTGGCTGCCCGAGCTGAGCCCCGACGCGGTCGCCGACGCCGTCGTCCGGAGGGTGGCCTCGGCGTCCTGAGCTCGCCGGGGCGGTGCCCCGGTCGGCGGCAGGCCGGCTGCGTCGCTGAGACGGTCCCCGAGCAGGCGCACGGACGTCCACGGCCACGCCTGCCCATCGCCCTCGGACCCTTCCCAACATGTAGCACTCCTGCTACATTCCTACTCATCCCTACGACGGGAGGTGGGACATGCGCAGCGACGACTCCGCGGTCATCGACGTGACTGACGTGCGCATGCGGTACGGGACCACGGACGTCCTCGACGGCGTGACCTTCCATGTCGACCGGGGTGAGGTGGTCGTGCTGCTCGGGCCCAACGGGGCGGGCAAGACGACGACGATCGAGATCCTCGAGGGCTTCCGGCTCCCCTCCGGGGGCCGGGTCCGGGTGCTCGGGCAGGACCCCGCCCGGGGCGGCGAGCCCTGGCGCGCCGACGTCGGGGTGGTGCTCCAGTCCTGGCGCGACCACGGCCGGTGGACCGTGCGGGAGCTGGTCGAGCAGTTCGGCTCCTACTACCGGCCCTACTCCACCCCCGAGCGTCCGCGGCCCTACCCGACGGCGGAGCTCCTCGAGCGGGTCGGGCTCGCCGAGCGGGCGGACCAGCAGGTCAAGAAGCTCTCCGGTGGCCAGCGTCGCCGGCTGGACGTCGCGATCGGGATCGTCGGGCGGCCCCGGCTCCTCTTCCTCGACGAGCCGACGGCGGGGTTCGACCCCGTGGCCCGCCGCGACTTCCACGACCTCATCCACCGGCTCAGCGACCTGGAGGACACGACGATCCTCCTCACCACCCACGACCTCGGCGAGGCCGAGAAGCTCGCCGACCGCATCCTCATCCTCGACGGCGGACGGATCGTCGCCGACGGCAGCGCCGAGCAGCTGGCCCGGCAGGTCGCCGGACGCAC
Source organism: Oceanitalea stevensii (assembly GCF_014837105.1). Lineage (GTDB taxonomy): Bacteria > Actinomycetota > Actinomycetes > Actinomycetales > Actinomycetaceae > Oceanitalea > Oceanitalea stevensii. Next base: position 77,216 of record NZ_JACSPO010000008.1, read on the forward strand.
CGAGGTGCGCTGGTCCGCGGACGGGGAGCGGCACGTCCACGCGACGTCCGACGGCACCGCCTTCGTCCGCGACCTCCTCGCCCGGCTCGGGGAGGAGGTCAGCGACCTCGAGGTGCGCCGCAGCACCCTGGAGGACACCTACCTGGCGATGGTCGCGCGCAGCGACGCGCCGCAGGGCCACGGGGCCGCCGTCCCCGGCCTGACCCTCGTCTCCGGGGAGGAGTCCCGATGAGTCCCACGACCAGCGCCGTCCGCGCCGGAGCACGCCGCGGGTGGATCGAGTTCCGCAACGCGATGCGCGCCCCCGAGGACCTCACGTACTACGTCCTGGGGACGGTCGTCTTCCTCGTCGTCATGTGGTTCAACCGCGCCAACGAGGTCGAGGGCGCGGGCATCTCGCTCGCGCTCCTCATCCTGCCCGGCGTCCTCGCCTTCACGACGATGTTCTCCGCCTCCTACGGCCTGGCGACGCTCGTGGCCGCGGAGCGTGAGGACGGCACGCTGCTGCGCGCCAAGTCCGTCCCCCACGGGATGCGCGGCTACGTCACCGGGCAGAGCGTCCGCTCCAGCCTCGAGGTCGCCTTCAACGTCGTCGTCCTCACCGTCCCGGCGACCCTCATCGTCCCGCGCCTGTGGTCCGCCACCGGCCCCGCCGACGTCCTTCTCCTCGCCGCTGCGCTCGTGCTCGGCCTCGCCGCCTGCCTGCCGATCGGCTTCGCCGTCGGGTCGGTCTTCCGCAGCCCGCGGGCGGTCGGCGGCTGGGGGATGCTCGTCATGGGCGGGCTCGTCCTCGTCTCCGGGGTCTTCGTCCCCGCCGCCCAGCTCCCCGGCTGGGCGCAGGTCCTCGGCCAGCTCACCCCGATGTACTGGATGGGGCACCTCATGCGTCACGCGGTCCTGCCCGAGAGTGTCGTCGTCGTCGAGATCGGCGAGGAGTGGCGCACCGCGGAGGCCCTCGGCGTCCTCGGCCTGTGGGCGCTCGTCGGTGTCCTGCTCGCCCCCGTGCTCCTGCGCCGGATGGCGCGGCGCGAGTCGGGCTCCGTCGTCGCCGCCGGCCGGGAGAAGCAGCTGCAGCGTGTCTGAACCGAGGAGCCCGGAGGCCGTCCACAACCGCATCGCCACCCTGCGCGTCGACCGCGGCGTCACCCGCCGCGAGCTCGCGGACGCGCTCGGGGTCCACTACCAGACGGTCGGCTACCTCGAGCGCGGGGAGTACGCCCCGAGCCTGCACCTCGCCCTGCGGATCGCCGCGTACTTCGACGTCCCGCTCGAGTTCGTCTTCTCCCTCGAGCCCTTCCCGCGGATCGGCCCGGGCTGAGGTCAGCGGCGGCGGTAGGTGAGGATGCGGAAGCGCATGCCGTTCTCCGCGACGTGCCAGCCGCCGTCGTCGGGGTCCTGCTCGTCGACCTGCCACTCGGGGCCGATCGGCGGCGCGTAGGTGTCGCCCTCGACGGCGTGGTCGATCTCGGTGACGACGAGGAGGTCGGCGTGGTCGATGGCCGCCTCGTAGACCTGGGCACCGCCGCAGATCCACGCGTCCTCGCCGGCGACGAGCTCGAGCGCGGCCGTGAGGTTGTCGACGACCTCGGCGCCCGGCGCCTCGAAGTCGGGGTTGCGGGTGAGGACGACGTTGCGTCGCCCGGGCAGCGGGCGGATCTTCTCCGGCAGCGACTCCCACTGCCGGCGGCCCATGACGACGGCGTCGCCCGCGGTCGTGCTGCGGAAGTGGCGCAGGTCCTCGGGCAGGTGCCAGGGGAGGTCGTTGTCGCGGCCGATGACGCGCTCGTGGGCCTGTGCCCAGATCATCCCGAGGGTCATACCGCCACCGGCGCCTTGATCGCGGGGTGGTGCTCGTAGCCGTGGACGACGACGTCCTCGTAGGTGTAGTCGAAGAGCGAGGGCGCCTTCCGCAGCTCGAGGCGGGGGAGCGGGTAGGGCTCACGGGAGAGCTGCTCGCGGACCTGGTCGACGTGGTTGTCGTAGACGTGGCAGTCCCCGCCCGTCCACACGAAGTCGCCGACCTCCAGGCCCACCTGCTGGGCCACCATGTGGGTGAGCAGGGCGTAGGAGGCGATGTTGAAGGGGACGCCGAGGAAGAGGTCCGCCGAGCGCTGGTAGAGCTGGAGCGAGAGGCGCCCGTCGGCCACGTAGAACTGGAAGAACGCGTGGCAGGGGGCCAGGGCCATCGCGTCGAGGTCGGCGACGTTCCACGCCGAGACGATCATCCGGCGCGAGTCGGGGTTGCTCCGCAGCGTCTCGAGCACCCCGGAGAGCTGGTCGATGTGCCCGCCGTCCGGGGTGGGCCACGAGCGCCACTGGTAGCCGTAGACCGGGCCGAGCTCGCCGTCCTCGGCGGCCCACTCGTCCCAGATGTGCACGCCCCTCTCCTGGAGGGGGCGGGCGTTGTGCTCACCGCGCAGGAACCACAGCAGCTCCTCGACCACGCCGCGGAGGAAGACCCGCTTGGTCGTGACGAGCGGGAAGCCCGCCTGCAGGTCGAAGCGCATCTGGTGGCCGAACACGCTGCGCGTGCCGGTCCCGGTGCGGTCGGACTTCGGCGTCCCGTGCTCGAGCACGTGCCGCAGGAGGTCCTCGTAGGGCGTCGGGACGAGCGGTGTGGTCACCGCGCCATGGTAAGCCGAAGGCCGCCGTCCGGTCCGGACGGCGGCCTCCGTGCGCCACGTCAGACGGTGGCGGGCTCCTTCTCGCTCTGCTCGATGGTGCGCGGGGTGTGCGCGACCTGGATCTTGCGCGGCTTGGCCTCCTCGGCCACCGGGATCGTCAGGGTGAGCACACCGTCGGCGTAGTCGGCGTCGATGCGGTCGACCGCGAGCCCGGTGCCCAGCGCCAGCTGGCGGGCGAACGTCCCGGTGGGACGCTCGTGGGACAGCCACTGGACGCCCTCGCCGTCGATGCTCGTGCGCTCGGCCCGGACGGTGAGCGTGCGGTCCTCGACGTCGATGTCGATCGTCGCGGGGTCGACACCCGGCAGGTCGATCTGGGCGACGAAGGTCTCACCGCGCCGGTAGAGGTCCAGGGGCATCGCCGTGGCCGCGGGGGCCTGGCGCAGCACCGTGTTGAACACGCGGTCCATCTCCCGGAACGGGTCGGTGAAGTGAGCCATCAGGGGTACCTCCTTCTCGGTCAGGCGCCCGATCCGACCGGGCGCCGCTGACTCAAATTCTGGCACTCGACGGGGGAGAGTGCCAGCGCCGTTCACCGTCGGCGAAAGAGTTGAGTGTCGTCGGCTCAACCTAGGGCGTGACCTGCGGCGATGCTGTGGTGGAGGGTACTGGGCCGAAGGCCTCGCGCGCCCCGGTGACCACCTGGGCGGCGAGTCGGCGGCCGACGAACCAGCCCACGACGGCGCCGACCCCGAAGGGTGCCAGCCGCCCGAGCACCATGGCCCCGCTCTTGGCCGCGGCCGCACGCACGAGCCGGCGGGAGAGCCCCTTGTTGACGGCGCGGACGGTGCCGAGGGGCAGCCTGGTGAGCAGCCCGCGGCCCCAGTAGAGGGTGCTGACGCCGAGCTCGCCGCGCAGGGCGCGCGCGCCGTCCTCGCCGAGGAGTGACACGAGCAGCAGGGTGCGCCGGCGGGCGACGTCCTCGACGTCCACGCCGTGCACGTGGGCCACCGCGCCGACGAAGGTCGTGCTCGCGCGCAGGTAGCTGCCGAGGTTGGCGGTGGTGAGGAGCGCGGCCACGCCCGTGCCCACGCCGGGCACGGCCGCGGTGAGCCCGACGGCGGCGCTGAGCACACTCACCCGGCGGCGGTAGCGCCGCTCGAGGAGGGCGACGACGTCGGCCGGTGAGGCGTCGGGGTTGGCGGCGGCGACCTTCTCGGCTAGTGCCCGGGACCGGCCCGCCCCGCTGGCCAGAGCCTTCTCGATGCGTCGTTCGAGGGTGTTGGCGGCCGGCTCGACCTCGCCGATGCCCTCCGGGGCGGGGCGACGGCGGCTCATGACTGTCCCCGAAGCGGCTCGTGGGTGATGGCGACGTCGTAGGCGGCGCCGGCCTTGAGGGTGCGCCCCACGGTGCACTGGCGCCCGGAGGTGCGCTCGACCCGCTCGGCGAGCTTGTCCCGCTTCTCCTCGTCGAGCTCGGCGAGGTCGAGGAGGAGCTCGACGTCGAGGTGCCCGTAGCGGTTCTCGTCCTCCACCCCGGTGGACGAGACGCCGACGACGGCGGGGAAGTCGTCACCGAGCCGGCTGCGCAGGACGTGGTCGGTGGACAGCGCGGTGCACGCCGCGAGGGCGATCTTGAGCAGCTCACCGGGGGAGAACACCCCCTCGGCGTCGCCGCGGCCGATCCGCACCTGCGCCCCGCGGCCGTTGTAGGCGATGTACTCGGGCGCGCCCTGGCGCTCGGCCCACAGGGCGCGTGCGGGCGAGATGGTCTCCTCGGGGGTGTGGGTGGGCTCGTCCGGCGTCGTCGTGTCGGTCATGTCCCGATCGTGGCACGGCCCGCCGCGCGCCGACACTGGCGGCGGGACGGCCCTAGTGTGCCGAATGTCGGATTCTCCGGGAGCCCCCCGTGTGCCGACAGTCGGATTCTCCGGGAGCCCCCCGTGTGCCGAGAGCCGGATTCTCCGGGAGCCCCCCGTGTGCCGAGAGCCGGATTCTCCCGGAGCCCCCGTGCGCCGACAGCCGGATTCCTCCGGGGTGGAGCGCGCTGCGCGGCCGAGAAATCCAGCTGTCGGCGGTGGGGCTCGCGGGGGAGGGACGCCGCTCAGTCCACCGCGGGGTGCGGGCGGCGGCCGGGGAGCAGGGCGCCGAGCTGGGCGCGTCCCCCCGCGGGCAGCAGGGTCGCGAGCAGACGACGACGGCGGGTCACCCGTGCCCGCTGCCACTCCACCACCTGCCGCACGTCCTCACGCATCGTCCCGAGCTCGGGGGTCTGCGCCGCGTACCGGGCGGACTCGAGCCGGTCGGTCGCCCGGTTCAGGGCTTCCCTCGTCGGGGCGTCGGGCGCGATCTCGCGCGCGTAGTGGTCGCGCAGCGCCCGCGGTGTCGCCGCGGCCGGCGGGGCCACACCGAGGTCGGCGAGGCCGTCGACGAGCACGGTCCACTCGCCCTCGACCTGCTCGACGGGGCTGCGCCCGCGGCGGGACCGCCAGCGGTGCCAGCGGCCGGCGAGGGGGACGACCGACGCGAGGGCGAGGACGGCGGCCAGGCCAAGCGCCGTCCACCCGATCACCTCGGCGTGGCGCTCGAACCAGCCCTCCTCGCCGCTGCCGCCCGCCCCGCCGGCGCTGTCGGGGACCGCGGGGGCGACGGTCGGCTCCTCGGTCGAGGGCACCTCCTGCGGGGTGGGGACCGCCTGCTGCTGGCCCTCGGTGGCGAAAGTGGGTGCGGTCCCGCTGCGCTGGCCCGGCGTGGGCTCGAAGCGCGTCCACCCGAGACCGGTGATGAAGAGCTCGGGCCAGGCGTGCGCGTCGCTCGCCACGACGGTGCGGGTGCCGTCCAGGCCGCGCGAGCCGGGCAGGAACCCGATGGCGAGGCGGGCAGGGATGTCCTGGGCGCGCGCGAGCATGACCATCGCGGTGGCGAACTGCGTGCAGTAGCCCTGCTTGGTCGCCAGGAAGTGGGAGATCGGGTCGAGCGGCTCACCGTCCGGCCCCTCGACGGGGTCGGCGAGGGTGAGGGAGTAGGTGAACTCCGGGCTGCGCAGGTAGCGCTGGAGCTCCAGGGCGATGTCGATCTGGTTGGTCCGGTCCCCGGCGAGCTCGGCCGCGAGGTCCTCCACGACCTGCCGGGACGCGGGGTCGACGGTGAGGGCCTGGGGTTCCGGGACGGGGGGCTCCAGCCGGATGCGTCCGTCAGGGTCCTCGGCCTCGATGCTGCCGTCGGTGCGGAACCAGTGGGTCTGACCGTCGGAGTAGGTGATCGCGACGGTGCTTCCGTCGGGAGCGCTGAGGAAGGTGGTCCCGTCGTCGGCGGTCTCCGTGGTGAGCTCGTCGGCTGCGTACCGCTCCGCCGCGCGGACGGGGGGCGCCCCGATCTCCTCCGGGAGCGTGGTGAGCGGGGCCATCTCGAGGTAGTCCACCGCGTAGGTGCCCGGCGCCGCCCCGACCGTCAGGCTGTCGCCGATGGGGGTCCACAGCCACTCGACACCGCCGAGGTCGACGGCGGTCGGGGGGTAGGGCACGGCGAGCTGGGGGGCCCGCAGCCCGTTCTGCGTGACGGTCATCGTGCGGGGCGTGGCCTCGAGCCCGGGTGCCGCCAGCGAGTAGCCGGCGATCGTGAAGATCTCGGGGACCTGGTACTGGGAGGTCGTCGCGGGGCCGAACGGGGTCCACCGGCCGTCGTCGTACAGAGTCGTCGACGTCACCCGCAGCGGCGGCGGGGAGCTGTCGTCGGTCCGGTAGCGGATGACGGGGGCGTTGGACCGGTCGGCGAGGTCCTGGGTGAGGTCGAGGGTGTCGGTGAAGCTCACCGTGCCGGGCGCGCCCTCGCCCGAGCGGCCGTCGACGAGGACGGTGGGCGGCAGGTGCGGCAGCACGCCGGGCAGGACGACGGCGAGGAGGAGGGCCGACACGCCCATGACCCGCGCCGTCACGCCCAGCCGGTGGTGGTTGCCGCGGGCGGCAGCGACGCGGTCGACGCTCACCGCGGCGTCGGGCCGGTCCTCCCACTCCTCGAGCCGGGCGCGGCCCTGCTGGGAGAGGAGCACGAGCCAGGCGGCCGCCCCGATGAGGAAGTAGCGCGGGTCGAGCGCCTGGCCCGAGCCGGAGGCCGCGCCCGCGGAGACGAGGAGGAGCGGGACACCGGCGATCGCGCCCGCCCGGAACGTCACCCCGAGCGCCTCCACCACGAGCGCGAGAGCGGCGATCGAGCCGAGGACGACGAAGGTGAGCCCGGGCGTCGCGGGGGCGGGGACGGAGTAGGTCTGGATGGTGAGGACGCCCTCGCGCACGAGAGCACTCATCGCGACGAGCGTGGACTCGTCGGGCGGCCGGTGCTGGTGCGCCCAGCCCGCCAGCCCGCCGAGGAGGGCCAGCACCTGGGCGAGAATGACGAGCCAGGCCGGCACCCGCGCCATGCGCACGAGTGAGCCGACGGCGACGACGAGCAGCAGCACCCCGAACAGCGGCCCGATCCACGGGCGGGTCGAGACGAGTTCGCCCAGCGGCCAGGACACGGCGACGAGCGCCGTCACGGCGAGCGCGGACTCCACCCACCGGCCGCGGAGCAGCGCGGTGACCCAGGGGTCGTTCACCGCAGGCCTGCCAGGTCGGCCCGCCGCCCCGCGGCGGGCGGGACGGCGGCGGCCCACACGTCGGCGACGGCGTCGCCGTCACGGACGGTGCGGGTGCGCCAGCCGGCCGCGGTGAAGATCGGCACGAGCTCGCCGTCACCGGGGACGGACCAGCCACGCACCTCGGGGTCGTCGGCGAAGGACGTGGTGTCGAGCACGAGCGCGACCCCGAGGCTGCCGGGGGAGCGGACGGCCGGGACGGCGAGCACGGCCTCGGGGTCGTGGTCGGCGACGACCGCGACGACGACGGCGCCGTCCGCCGTCAGCGCGTGCGCGTCACGGACGTACGGGGTGAGGGCGTCGGCGGTCGGCTCGACGAGCGCGAGGGCGCGCAGGACGGCGAGGAGCTCGGTGCGGCCCGGCTCCCCGGCACCCACGACGTGCACCGCGTAGCCGTCCTCACCGAGGTGGACGGCCAGGGAGGCGACGGCGCGCACCGCCCACTCGAAGGCCTCGTGGGCCTCACCGTAGGCACCGGCCCGGGCGTCGAGGAGCAGGACGGCGCGGCGGCGGGCGGGGCGGTCCTCCTGGCGGACCATGAGCTCACCGCGGTGGGCGGTCGTGGGCCAGTGGACGCGGCGCAGGTCGTCACCGTCGCGGTAGGCGCGGATGCTCACGTCGTCCTCGCCGTGGAGCGCGACCATGTGGGGGACCTGACCCTCGCGGCCCAGGCCGCCGCCGTGGACCCGGTTCGGTCCCAGCGGCTCGATACGGGGCAGCACGAGGAGCTGGCCCTCCCCGGGGAGCCGGACGCTCGCCGTCGTCATCCCGAAGGGGTCGCGCCGCTCGAGGCGCAGCGGCCCGAGCCGGTGCGCGCCGCGGGAGGGGGAGGAGACGTGGTAGCGGACGGTGTGGCGCTCGCCGGGGTCCATGCGCGGCAGCAGGAAGTGCGGGCCGGTGCCGAGCAGCGGGTCCAGCTGCTCCTCGGCCACCTGGATCGGGCTGAGGCGGGTGCCGCCCCCGCGCAGGACGAGCTCGACCTGCGCCGGCTGGTCGGGGGCCACGAGCGCCGGCGAGACGAGCCGCTGGAGGTCCACGGGCGGCGCGGGACGCCACCCGGCGACGACGGCGAGCACCGGCAGCCCGGTGACGAGGACGCCGGCCCGGGTGATGTCCGGGTAGCCGAGCAGCGTCCCGAGCGCGACGACGACGACCCCCAGCGCGAGGAAGACCTGCCCCCGGCCGGTGAGACGCGGGCGTCGGCTCATCGCGCCCCCACGGGGACGGGCACCTCGCCGAGGAGACCGGCGACGACCTGCTCGGGCGTCTCGCGGGCGAGCTGGGCGTCGTTGCTGAGGATGACGCGGTGGGCGAGGACGGGGACGGCGAGCACCTGGACGTCGTCGGGCAGGACGTGGGTGCGCCCGTCGAGGGCGGCGTGGGCGCGGGCGGCGCGCACGAGGTGGAGGGCCGCGCGCGGGGAGATGCCGAGCCGCAGGCGCGGGTGGCGCCGGGACGCGGTGGCGAGGTCGACGACGTACTGGAGGACGGCGGGGCTCGCGTACAGCGTGCGGACCACGGCGACGAGCCGCGCGACGGTGAGGGCGTCGGTCACCGGCTGCAGGGCGGCGAGGGGGTCGGTGCGCGAGTGCGCGCCGATCATGTCGAGCTCGGCGGCGGGGTCGGGGTAGCCCATCTCGATGCGTGCCATGAAGCGGTCGCGCTGCGCCTCGGGCAGCGGGTAGGTGCCCTCCATCTCGATGGGGTTCTGCGTCGCCATCACCATGAACGGCTCCTCGAGCCGGTAGGTCGTGGCGTCGACCGTCACCTGTCCCTCGGCCATCGCCTCGAGCAGCGCCGACTGCGTCTTGGGCGAGGCGCGGTTGATCTCGTCGCCGACGACGACGTTGGCGAACACCGCCCCGGGCCGGAACTCGAAGGTCCGGGCGTCCTGGTTGAAGACGCTGACGCCGGTGACGTCGCTGGGCAGCAGGTCCGGGGTGAACTGGATGCGCTGGACGCTGCAGTCGATGCTCCGTCCCAGCGCCTTGGCGAGCATGGTCTTGCCGACGCCGGGCACGTCCTCCACGAGGAGGTGGCCCTGGGCGAGCAGGACGGTGACCACCGTCCGGACGACGTCGTCCTTGCCGGCGATGACGCTCGACATGGCGGCCTCGACCCGGTGGGCGACCTCCTGGAGCTCCTCGAGTTCGTTCACCACTCGATCCTCCCCCATGGGCCGCGGCCCGGGGAGTGGATCGGGTGGCTCACCTGCCGGCGAGGAAGTCCAGCCCGATGGAGCGCTCGACGGCGAGGACCTGGTCCACGGCACCGGCGGCGGCCTTCTCGATGGGCTTGCCGAAGAACGGGACGGAGGCGGTGATGTCCCCCGAGAAGGACTGCACCGTCCCGCCGTCGGGGCCGGGCTGCAGGGACATGCGCCCGATGACGCGGACGGGGGCGCCGGCGATGTCGAGGGACAGGGTGCCGACGCGGGAGCGGTCCGGGTGCGGGGCCTCCCAGGCCTCGACGAGCCGCACGTCCAGGCTCTGGCCCACGAGCGAGCGGAAGGAGGAGGGGACCTGGTCGGTGGGCATCTGCCGGCGGGTGGTGACGGTGAAGGCCTCACCCTCCCAGATGACCTCCTGGGTGGAGTCGAGCGCACCGGAGGCGGCGATCTTGCGCCGGACGAACTCCTCGTCGGCGAGCATCGCGGCCACCGTGTCCATGTCGGCGGGGTAGTCGATCGTCGCGTCGAACCGCACGTTGCTCCTTCAGTCGCCGGGGGTCCCAGCGTAACCGGGACCGGCGGCGGCGCACGGGCGGGCTATACGCTGACGGGGTGTCGACGCTCAGCGAACTCATCCAGGACCGCTCACGGCTCGACCCGCACAGCATCGAGCGGCTGCACCAGCTCGTCGGTGACTGGCAGGTCGTCTCCGACCTCTCCTTCGCCGACCTCCTCCTGTGCATCCCGCTGGGGGAGGAGGACTTCCTCATCGTCGCCCACTGCCGCCCCTCGACCGGTGCGACGGTCTACTACGAGGACGTCGTGGGCCGGCTCATCCCCGCCGGTCGCCGCCGCCTGCTGCGGCAGGCGATGGAGCGCCAGGTGCCGGTGCGCGCCACCGAGCCCCGCTGGATCGGCTCCCACGCGGTCCGCGAGGACGCCGTGCCCGTCGTCCACGAGGGCCGGACCATCGCCGTCATCTCCCGGCAGGCCAACCTCGGCATCACCCGCACGTCCAGCCGCCTGGAGCTCAACTACGTCGAGGCGGCCGACGCGATCTGCGCGATGGTCGCGCGCGGGGAGTTCCCCCAGCCCGGCTCGCCCACCGGCTCACGGCGCGGGGCACCGCGCGTGGGCGACGGCCTGTTCCGGCTCGGCCTGGACGGCGAGGTCCTCTACGCGAGCCCCAACGCCCTCTCGTGCTTCCACCGTCTCGGGGTCATCGGCGACCTCACCGGCAAGCTCCTCGTCGAGGCCGTCACCGACGTCCTGGACGGCGCGAGCCCGGTGGACGAGTCGCTGCCCGTCGTCATGACCGGCAAGGCGGCGTGGCGCTCGGAGATCGACGCGCACGGCGTCGTCGTCTCCTTCCGCGCCATCCCGATCACGGAGAACGGGCAGCGTCGCGGGGCGGTGCTCCTGTGCCGCGACGTCACCGAGGTGCGCCGCCAGGAGCTGGAGCTGCTCACCAAGGACGCGACCATCCGGGAGATCCACCACCGGGTGAAGAACAACCTCCAGACGGTGGCCGCGGTGCTGCGTCTCCAGTCGCGCCGCTCGAGCAGCGCGGAGGTGCGCGACGCGCTCGGCGAGGCGATCCGGCGGGTGTCGACCATCGCACTCGTCCACGACATGCTGTCCCAGATCATCGACGAGATCGTCGACTTCGACGCCCTCTTCGTGCGGGTGCTGCGCCTGTCCGCGGACGTCGCCGCGGGGGAGGGCCACGTGCGCACCGAGGTCAGCGGCAGCTTCGGTCAGGTCCCGGCCGACGACGCGACGGCGCTCGCCGTCGTCCTCACCGAGCTCGTCACCAACGCCGTCCAGCACGGCCTGGGCCCCACCGGCGGCACCGTCGTCGTCACCGCCCAGCGCGAGGGGGAGCAGCTGGACGTCACGGTGCGCGACGACGGCGCGGGCCTCGCCGAGGGCAGCGTCCTCAGCGGCCTGGGCACCCAGATCGTCTCGACGCTCGTGCGCGGCGAGCTCGGCGGCACCATCGACTGGCGCCCGGCTCCCGGCGGCGGCACGGAGGTCGTGGTGCGGGCGCACATCGCCGACGCCCGCTAGTCGGCGGCGCGCTCCTCGCGGCGCTGCCGGCGCGCCCGGTTGCGGCTGCCGGTGCGGCTCCACACGAACCAGCCGACGGCGCCGACGACCCCGGCGATGACGACCCACTGGAGGATGCCGGTGTACCGCTCGACGACGTGCCAGTTCTCGCCGAGCAGGTAGCCGGCCCCGACGAGCACGGTGTTCCAGATGGCCGAGCCCGCCGTCGTCAGCCCGAGGAACACGGGCAGCGGCATGCGCTCGATGCCCGCGGGGATCGAGATGAGGCTGCGGAAGATCGGCAGCATGCGACCGAAGAAGACGGCCTTGGTGCCGTGGCGGTCGAACCAGCGCTCGGTGTCCTCGATGTCCCCCGCGTCCACGAGCGGCAGCCGCTCGGCGATCGCCTTGAGCCGGCGGATGCCGAGGGCGGCACCGAGACCGTACAGGGTGAGCGCCCCGACGACGGAGCCGAGGATCGTCCAGAGGATGACGCCGACGAGCGAGAGCTCACCCTGGCTGGAGGTGAAGCCCGCGAGCGGGAGGATGACCTCGCTGGGGATCGGCGGGAAGAGGTTCTCCAGCGCGATGGCGAGCGCGGCCCCCGGTCCGCCCAGGGTCTCCATGAGGTTGACGGCGAAGTCGGTGACCCCGGCGAAGAGGCCGCCGTCCTCGGACACGGAGGAGGCCCCCGGTGCCGCGAAGGGCGCCGGGGGCCTGCTCAGCAGTGCGGTAAGACTCAAGAGGCCCGGCGGGCGCGGGCGGTACGGCGCTTGAGCGCGCGGCGCTCGTCCTCCGACAGGCCTCCCCAGACGCCGGCGTCCTGACCGTTCTCCAGCGCCCACTTGAGGCACGTGTCCACGACGGGGCAGCGGCGGCAGACGGCCTTGGCCTCCTCGATCTGGAGGAGGGCCGGCCCGGTGTTGCCGATGGGGAAGAAGAGCTCGGGGTCCTCGTTGAGGCAGGCAGCGGTGTGGCGCCAGTCCATGGCAACTCCTTCTTGGGCGCAGCGGTAGGCCGTGATCGTTGAGGGGGGAAGTCCAACGCGGCCGGTGACTGCCTCCAACCTTCACACGGCCCGGTCCCGCCCGACAAGGGGGTCGGGACGGTGAACTGCAGGTGAAGCCGAGTGGTGTTCGTCACACGGGCGGCGTCGGTCACACCCGCGTGCCACGTAGGCTGGGCCGGTGACCACCGACCGTCCCGCGCGACCGCCGATGCCTCTCGTCCTGGCCCTCCTCCTCGTCCTCGTCGAGGTCGGAGCGCTGGTCGCCCTGGCCGTGGGGATGCTCGTCGAGGTGCTCAGCGGGCGCACCACGGGCGGCCCCGTCACGGCCGTGCTGGCGCTCATGTTCCTCGGGATCTGCGCGCTCCTCGTCGTGGCGGCGCGGGCCCTCCTCCAGCGCCGGCGCTGGGGCCGCGGGCCCCTCGTCACCTGGCAGCTGCTCGTGCTCGCCACGGGCCTCTCCCAGTCGGGGGTCATCCCGGGGTGGATCGTCGCCCTCCTCGTCGTCCTGCCCGTCGCGGTCACGGTCGGGCTCCTCGTCCCGCCGTCCGTCGCCTGGGCCAACCGGACCGCCCCGCCCCGCGCCGTCGTCTAGGCGCCCGTCCCCCTCCTTGGCGCCGAGCGCTGAGTTGTTCCGCCCCACTTGGTGCCGAGCGCTGAGTTGTTCCGCTCCACTTGGTGCCGAGCGCTGAGTTGTTCCGGCGGAACAACTCAGCGCTCGGCGCAGGGGGGGGGAGGTCAGGGGCGGGTGGGACGTCCGGGGAGGACGAGCACGGCGTCGCCCACGGGGCGCTCGCCCGCGGCGTCGGACGGGACGGTGAGCAGCCGGCCCTCGGCGACCATCGCTGTCGAGCCCCCACCGTCGAGGTTGAGGGCCTCCCGCAGGCCGAGCCCGACGGCGACGTCCGCCGCCTCGGGGATCGACAGCCCGAGCGCGTCGGTGCTGCGCCCGTCCGCGGTGACGAGGACGAGCCGGCCGCGGTCGTCCACGCCGGCGAGGGTGCGCGGGTTCCGCTTGTGGGCCCAGCCGTAGTAAAAGCTCGGGTTGTCCGGGTGCACCATGCCGTCGGTGGCGGCGGTGACGTGCCGCTCGCCGTCGCGGACGAGCTCGGGCCCACCGTTGACGACGGCGGGGTAGCGGCTGGGGTGCACGGTGCGCCCGTCCTCGCCGGTGAGCGCGGTCCGCACGTCGAGGCGGCCGCCCTCCTCGGCGAGCGAGCGCAGGACGGGGGCGAGGTCGCCGGTGGCCTGGACGGTGCTGCCGCCGTCAGGGACCGGGCCGCCCCGCTCGTCGCGCAGCTCGGTGACGCGACCGTGGCGGTCGAGGACCGCCTCGACACCCTCGCCGGCGGGGGTCCGCTCCGCGAAGGTCTCCGTGAAGACGACGAGCTCGTCGGGGTCGGTGCACGTGACGTCGTGCAGCGGCAGGGTGGTGGGCAGGTCGTCGAGGCCGCCGCAGTTGCGGACGAGGCCGGGCACCCGGTTGAGGCCGTCGAGGGGCAGCCGGGTGCCGCCGGCGCGGAGCTCGCCCTCCCAGCCGAGGCGCTCGACCTCGGTGCGCCGCGCGTCCGGCCGGAGCAGGAGCGCGGGGCGCTCGCCCACCGGCTCGCTGAGGAGCTCCCCGTCGACGACGGACACCCCGGCCGGGTCGCCGGGTGCGCCGGCCTGCGGGTCGAGGACGAAGAAGCCGCCGTTGACGGCGGCGAGCGCCCCGGACAGGGCCGCGAGCTCGGAGGTCGTCTCCCGCTGCTCGACGTCGGGGCCGAGGGAGGCGGCGACCTCGCCGCGGAAGTGGCGGGGGTCCACGGTGAGGACGTCGAGGCGCCACGGGCCGCGGTCGTCGTCGCTGTCGGCGTCCCAGGCGGTGGAGAGGGTGGAGCCGCGGTGGCCAGCGGCGACCACGTGCGCCCGGGCGGCGTCGGCAGCGGCACGGTCGGCGAAGGAGCCCACGCGCACCCGCCAGCCGAGGCTGCCACCGGCGAAGTCGGCGACCGGCTCCGTGCGGACCTCCTCGACCCGGGCGTCCAGGCCGGCGTCGCGCAGCTCGGCGGCCACCTCCTCGGCGCTCGCGCGGTCGCGCAGGGCGGTCGGTGGTGCGTCGGGGTCGGGTGAGCCGGAGCCGGCGGGCACGGAGACCTCGACCGTCCACGGGTAGCTGGCCGTGGTCTCCCCGCGCACGATGCGGGTGAGGGTGACGCCGGGGGCGAGCTGCTCGGTCTCGCGCACCTCGGGCAGGTCCTCGGCACCGAGGGGGAGCGAGCGGCCGGGGTCGGTCGCGCGGGGCGGCTGCGCCAGGGCGACGAGGGGCAGGGTGAGGACGGCCGCGGTCGTCGCGGCGAGGACGGCGGCGCCTCGGCGCGCACGGTGCTGGGACATGAGAGCCTCCCGATCGGTGCCGCGGGGCGGCGGGGCGAGCTGGGCACCGCCAGTCTCACCGCGCCGCCCCCGGCGCGCGAGTGGGCCCCGTCACGTCCGGGGACGTGAC
>NZ_JACSPO010000008.1:92192-121011 GCF_014837105.1 Oceanitalea stevensii
CCCCCCCCCCCCCCCCCCCCCCCCCCCACGGGTCTACTCGGCCGCGAGGGCGGCCACGGGCGGGGTGCGGACGGCGCTGCGGGCGGGCAGCACCGAGGCACCGAGCCCGGCGATGAGGGCGACGACGACGATCGCGGCGAGGTAGCCCCACGGCACCGCGAGCTGGAGCTCACCGGACGGGCCGAGCATGACCGCGGTCCCGGCCCAGCCGTACAGGAGACCGAGGACGGCGCCGATGAGGACGCCGGCCAGGGCGAGGAACAGGCCCTCGACGGCGAGCATCCCGCGCAGCTGGCCACGGGTGAGGCCCATGGCCCGCAGCAGGGCGGACTCGCGGCGCCGCTCGATGACCGACAGGGACAGCGTGTTGGCCACCCCGATGAGCGCGATGACGACGGCGACGGCGAGCAGTCCGACGACGATCGCCAGCAGGGTGTTGATGACCTGCTCGAAGACCTCCCGCTGGGCGGCCGGGCCGTCGACGTACGGGGTGTTGTACATGGCGTCGGGGTCGTCGGTGATGCTGGACTGCGCCTCGGTGAGCCGGTCGGAGACCGCGGTGATCGTCGCGGTGTGCTCGCTGCCGGACAGCCGCGCCCACAGCTCGGTGACGGGTGCCTCGGGGTCGATCGCCTCGCGCAGCTCGGCCGGGGCGTAGGCCCAGTCGCCGGAGCCGTCGACGCTCACCGTCAGCTCCGCCTCTCCCAGGGTGAGCGTCTGCCCGTCCGTGACGCCTCGCGAGCGGGCCCAGCCGGTCCCGACGAGGAGGGTGTCGGAGTCGAGCCCCTCGAGCTGCGACGCGTCGAGCATGACGTTCTCGGCGGCCTCCCGGTCGATGAGGCTGACGCTCGTCTCCATCTCGCCGTCGGGGGTCGGGAAGGAGACCACCGCCTCGGAGACCTCGAGGGTCGCGGCGACGTTCTCCGTGCGCTCGACCGTGTCGACCTGGGCGGGCGTGAGGGTGCTGGTGCGGCCCGTGTCCGAGTCCCACGCGCTGGACCGGACGACGAGGTCGACCGGGAACTCGCTGCGGAGCATCGCGTCGAGGCTGGCACGGGCGCTGACCGCCCCGGTCGACATGAGGGCGACGAGCGTGACGCCGATGACGAGCGCGGTGGTGGTCGCGGCGGTCCGTCGCGGGTTGCGGATGGCGTTCGCCGTCGCGATCCGGGCCGGGGTGCCGCCGCCCAGGCGCCGTGCGACCGCACCGAGGGCGCGGACGACGGACGGGACGACGAACACCATGCCGAGCATGACGCCGGCGAAGGACACGAAGCCGCCGAGGATGCCGAGCGCGAGCCCGCCGAGGAGGGCGGTCTCCTCACCCGTGTCGGAGGCCGCGACGAGCGGGGCGGTGGCGACCATGAGGCCACCCGCGACGATGAGGAGGATCGAGGCGACGACCCGCTTGCGTGAGGCGCCCCGCGGGTCCGGCGGCTGCGGCGGGCGCAGCGCGGCGAGCGGGGAGACCACGGTGGCCGCCCGGGCCGGGGACAGGGCGGCGAGCACCGTGACGAGCGCACCCGTGACGACGGGGACGAGGACGGCGGCCGCCGTGACGGTCACGGTCTCGGGGATCGCGAAGGGCAGGTCCTGGGCGCCCAGCACCCACAGGGCGCCCTGCGCCAGGGCCGTGCCGAGGAGGAGGCCGCTGACGCCGGCGACCACGCCGAGGATGAGGGCCTCGGTGAGCACCGAGCGGCGGACCTGCCGCTTGGTCGCGCCGACGGCCCGCAGGAGCGCCAGGGTGTGGGTGCGCTGGGCGACGAGCACCTGGAAGGTGTTGGTGATGACGATGGCGGCGACGAACATGGCCAGCGCCCCGAAGGCGAGGATGACGGCGCTGAGGATGTAGGCCTGGCCGGTGAGCTCCTGGAGCCGCTGCTGGGCGAAGGCCTCACCGGTGTAGACGGTGGCCTCGGGCAGCACGTCGGCGACGTCCGCTGCCACGGACTCGGCGGTGGCGCCGTCGGCGGCCCGCACGACGAGCTCGTCGAAGGCGAGGGGGAGGCCGGTCTCCTCCACCCAGGCGTCGCGCTGGGCCTCGGTGACGAGCACGGTGGAGCTGCCGCCCACGAGCGGCGAGGGGTTCTGCAGGAGCCCGACGACGGTGAGCTCGTCCTCGGCGACGGGGCGGGTCTCCTCCACGCCGGCGGGCACGGGCAGGTAGACGTCCGCGGTGAGCCGCAGCGTGTCGCCGAGCCCGATCTCCAGCCGCTCGGCGGAGGAGGCGCTGACCGCGGTCTGGCCAGGCGCCGTCGGGAGCTCGCCCTCGACGAGCGTGGCGGCGGAGAGGCCGGGGGAACCGACGGTCTCCACGGCGGACCAGTCCTGCCGGCCCTCCGCCACGAGCGAGCCGAAGACGGTGAGGCGGCCGTCGGCGACGGCGACGCCGGACAGCGCCCGCACCTCGTCGAGCTGCTCGGGGGTGATGAGGTCGCCACCGGCGGGGACGACGACGTCCGCGTCGGCGATGTCGGCGGTGACCGCGCCGTAGGTGGTGTCACGGATGACCGCGGTGCCCAGGAGGGTGGCGGCGATGAACGCGGTGCCGAGCATGATCGCCAGCCCGGCGGCGAAGAGGCGGCCGCTGCTGCGGCGCATCTGGGTGAGGGTGAGGCGCAGCATCAGGCGTTCACCGTGCGCAGCGCGTCGAGCCCGGCGAGGACGGCCTCGGGGGTGGGACGCTCGATCGTGCCGGCGATGCGGCCGTCGGCGAGGAGGACGACGCTGTCGGCGTAGGACGCGGCCGTCGGGTCGTGGGTGACCATGACGACCGTCTGGCCGAGCTCCCGCACGCTGGTGCGCAGGAAGGACAGCACCTCCGCGCCCGAGCGGGAGTCGAGGTTGCCGGTGGGCTCGTCGGCGAAGACGACCTCGGGGCGGGTGATGAGGGCGCGGGCGATCGCCACGCGCTGCTGCTGGCCGCCGGACATCTCGCTGGGCCGGTGGGTGAGGCGCTCCCGCAGGCCGAGGGTGTCGACGAGGGTGTCGAGCCACGCCTGGTCGGGCGCCGTGCCGGCGAGCTCGCACGGCAGCGTGATGTTCTGCAGCGCCGTGAACATCGGCAGCAGGTTGAAGGACTGGAAGACGAAGCCGACGCGCTCGCGGCGCAGGAGCGTGAGCGCCGTGTCGTCGAGGTTCGTGAGCTCGGTGTCCCCGAGGACCACCTGGCCGTCCGTCGCGGTGTCGAGGCCGGCGAGCAGGTGCATGAGCGTGGACTTGCCCGAGCCGGAGGGGCCCATGATGGCGGTGAACTCACCGGCGGTGAAGGCGACGTCGACGCCGCGCAACGCGTGGACGGCGACGTCCCCGCTGCCGTAGACCTTGCTCAGGGAGCGGGCGCGGACGGCCGCTCGGCTGGGGGAAGTGCTCACTGGGTTCTCCTCGGTGGGGCGGCGCTGGGCCGCGTCTGGTGATGTCATCGACGCTACGGGCGCGGCCTGCGACACCGCGTCGTGCCGTGGACCCGTTCTCGGGTCATCCCGTGGTCGTACGTGCCCGCCCCCGCCGTCATACCGGCGTGGCGGCGCCCGGTCCGCCGGCCGCACGTCGCGCGCGCCGCAGGGCGCGGCGACTCGCCCCCGGCACATGGGCCGGGGGACGACGGCGTCGCTCCCGCTCCTCGCTGCGGGCGCCGTGAGGCTGCCTACGACCCGGGCGTGACCAGCCCGGTCTCGTAGGCGACGACGACGGCCTGCACCCGGTCCCGGGCACCGAGCTTGGACAGCACCCGGCCGACGTGGGTCTTGACGGTGGCCTCGGCGACGAAGAGGTCCGCCGCGATCTCGGTGTTGCTGCGGCCCCGGGCCATGAGGACGAGCACCTCGCGCTCGCGGTCGGTGAGGGACTCCAGGACGGCGGGCGGCGCCTTCTGCTCGTCCGGGAGGATGACGGCGAGGCGCTCGATGAGCCGCTTGGTGGACGAGGGCGCGATGACGCCGTCGCCGGCGTGGACGGTACGGATGGCGTGGAGCATGTCCTCCGGGGGGACGTCCTTGAGGAGGAAGCCGCTCGCGCCGGCCTTGATCGCCCGCATGACGTACTCGTCGAGGTCGAAGGTCGTGAGGATGACGACCTTCGGGCCGTCCGCGCCGCGTGAGGTCAGCTGCTCCGTGGCGGTGAGGCCGTCCATGCCGGCCATGCGCACGTCCATGAGGACGACGTCGGCGGCGTAGGAGTCGAGCAGACGCAGCGCCTGCGCGCCGTCGGAGGCCTCGCCCACGACCTCCATGTCCGGCTGGGAGTTGATGACCAGCGCGAAACCGGCGCGCACGAGCTGCTGGTCGTCGACGAGGGCGACGCGGATGGGGGCGGACTCGGGGGAGGTGCTCACGGGGTTCCGTTCTGCTGGGGCTGCGGCCATGATGCCGGAGCGAGCGGAGCGGCGTCGCTGCCGAACGGCACCCCGGTCGGCTGGCCGCCCGGGAGCGGGATCTCGGCCCGCACCCGGTAGCCGCCGCCCGGCTTCGCGCCGGCGTCGAAGGTGCCGGCGAACATCGCGACCCGCTCACGCATGCCGAGCAGCCCGTGCCCGGCGCCGTCGCTCGTCGCCGCCGCGCCCCGGCCGGTGTCGTCCACCTGGATCGAGATGCGCTGCGGGGCCCACTGGAGCATCACGGTGGCGCTCGCGGAGGGCCCGCCGTGCTTGAGCACGTTCGTCAGCGCCTCCTGGCAGATGCGGTAGACCGTGAGGCCCAGCCCCGGCGGGAGTGACCGCGCCTGCCCCACGCGGACGAGTGAGACGTCCAGGCCGGAGGACCGCACCTGGTCGACGAGCGCGTCGAGGTCGGCGTCGATGGGCTGGGGGGTGGTGGTCTCCGGCTGGTCGTCGGTGCCGGGGGCGCGCAGGACGCCGAGGATCTTGCGCATGTCCGCGAGGGCGGCACGGCCGGTCTCGCTGATCGTCGTGAGCGCCCGGGTGGCGGCCTCCGGGTCCGCGGCGGCCGCGTAGCGCCCGCCGTCGGCCTGGGCGATGACGACCGACAGCGAGTGGGCGACGATGTCGTGCATCTCGCGCGCGATCCGCGACCGCTCGGCGGCCGTGGCGATCTGGGCCTGCTGGTCACGCTCGATCTCGAGGCGGGCCGCCCGCTCGGCGAGCGTCTCGGTGTGGGCCAGCCGGCTGCGCCGGACCAGGCCCATCGCCCAGACGAACAGGCACACCACGCCGAGCAGGGCCCCGATGACGGCGATGAAGACGAGGTCCTCGAAGGAGAAGGAGAGGTTCCTGAGCTCACCGCCGGCGAGCCCCGGCCCGGACGACCCCGCGAGCCACGCCGCGAGGAGCAGCGAGCCGAAGAGGGCGCTGCCCAGGGCGAGGCGTCCGGCCCACACCGGGCCGTAGACGGTCACGGAGTACAGCGCGACGAAGATGAGGACGTCGGCGACGACGAGGGGCGCCCCCGCGGCGAAGTGGAGGAGCGCCGCCGCGTAGACGGCGACGGCGGACGGCACCGGGCGTGACCGGCGCCAGTAGAGCGCGGCCGGCATGACGACCGACGCCACCAGCCCCATGAAGACACCGGGGCCGCTGGGCGCTGCGCCGGCCGACAGGATCGAGGGCAGTGCGATGAACACCGCCAGCACGAGCGCGACGAGGAGGTCGGCGACACGGCTGCTGTCACGCAGGGCCGGCTCCGGCGGCCGGGACGCGCCGGGCAGCCCTGCGGCAGGGCCGCGCCACGCGCCCGGCCCCTGCCAGGGCTGGGGCCCGCCGTGCGGCGTGGGCTGCGGGGGCGGGGGCGGGTAGGGGCCCCACGGCGACCCCGGCGGGCTGGGGGGCGTGGTCACCGGTCAGTCCACCGGCTCGATGAGGGCGGGGGAGTCCACCCGGACGTTGCCCACCTGCGGGCCGACGCGGTGGAACTGGAGGCGCGGCCGCTCGGGGGCGATGGCCGCGAGGGCCTCCTCCGGGGTGGTGACCGACAGGTCCAGCCACTGCGCGACCGCGGCGCGGCGCAGCACGACGGGCTCGCGGTCGTGGATGCCGGCGAGCTGCGAGCGGGCCGGCTGGGTGAGGATCGTCGTGGACAGCAGCCAGCGGTTGGGGTCGGACTCGGCCTTGCTGGGGTCGCGCCAGAAGGCGTAGAGGCCGGCGAAGGCGAGAGGGGCGGCGTCGGCCCGGTGGATGAAGTGGGGCGTCTTGGAGCCGTCGGGGTTCTTGCGCCACTCGTAGTACCCGTCGGCCGGCAGGATGCAGCGGCGCGTGCGCAGCGACTTGGCGAAGGCGTTCTTCTCTGCGACGGTCTCGATGCGCGCGTTGATCATCCGCACCCCGATCTTCGGGTCGCTGGCGAAGGCCGGCACCAGCCCCCAGCGGGCGGCGTGCATCTGCCGGCCGCTGTCCGCGCGCTCGAGGACGACGCGGACCTGGTCGGTGGGTGCCACGTTGAAGGAGGGGTGGACATCGATCGCCTCATCGGCGATCTCGTCGACGTCGAAGGCGTCAGCGAGCTCCTGAGCCTGACGGAAGGATGCATAACGGCCGCACATGGTCATAGCGTGCCAGGGGGCGCCGACACCCGGCGTCCCCCGTCGGGTTGACCTGTGCCCGTGGTGGCCTCCCCCCACGGGTGGACCTTGCTGTCGCCGGGGTCCGCCGCTCCGAGCTCGCGGCCGGGAGCCGGCGGCGGGACGTCTCGGGGGCAGCAGGTCTCAGGCCAGGGCGTCCGGGCCTTGCTCAACGAGCGTGCGGAACTGCGCGGCGTCGAGGATGGGCAGCCCGAGCTCCTCCGCCTTGGCGAGCTTGGAGCCAGCACCTGGGCCGGCGGCGACGTAGTCCGTCTTCTTGCTCACGCTGGTCGCGGCCTTGCCACCGGCGGCGATGACCGCCTCCTTGGCACCGTCCCGGGTGTAGCCCTCGATCGAGCCGGTGACGACGACGGTCAGGCCGTCCAGCACCCCACCGGTCACGGCAGCGGATCCAGGCCCAGGGTGACCGGGGATGGCGAACTGGACCCCGGCTGCTGACCAACGCTCGACGATCTCTCGGTGCCAGTCGATCTCGAACCAGTCCTGGACGGCGTCGGCGATGATCCCGCCCACGCCCTCCACCGCGGCCAGCTCGGCGTGCTCCGCGTCGCGGATCGCGTTGAGCGACCCGAAGTGGGAGGCCAGCGCGCGGGCGGCGACCGGACCGACGTGCCGGATGTTGAGCGCGACGAGCTGGCGCCACAGCTCCTTCGTCTTGGCCTTCTCGAGCTCCTCCAGCAACGTGAGGGCCTGGGCCGAGGGGTGGACCTGCCGGAAGTTCTTCCGCACCCCCAGCTTGCGGCGCTCGGCGGGCGTGGCGTTCTCGAACCCCGGCGGGTAGGTGAGCTCCACGCGCTGGAACGGGCGGCGGCGTACCGGCTCGCCGTTCTCGTCGACCCGCGGTTCGCCCGTCTCGTTGTCGCGCACGACGGCCTCGATCGGCACGAGCTGGTCGAGCTCGAGGTCGAAGAGCCCGGCCTCGGTGGTCAGTGGCGGTTCGGCCGGAGTAGCGGGCTGCGTGAGGGCTGCCGCGGTCACCTCCCCGAGGGCGTCAATGTCCAGCGCGCCACGCGAGCCGATGTGCTCGACCCGACCACGCACCTGCGCAGGGCAGGAGCGCGCGTTCGGGCACCGGAGGTCGATGTCGCCCTCCTTCATCGGCCGCAGCGGCGTGCCGCACTCGGGGCACTCGGCGGGCATGACGAAGGGCCGCTCGCTGCCGTCGCGGCGCTCCGCGACCGGCCCGAGGACCTCGGGAATGACGTCACCGGCCTTGCGGAGCACCACCGTGTCCCCGATGAGTACCCCCTTGGCCTCGACGATCTCCTGGTTGTGGAGCGTGGCCTGCCGCACCGTGCTTCCCGCGACGTGGACGGGCTCCATGACGGCGTACGGGGTGGCGCGGCCGGTACGCCCGACCCCGATGCGGATGTCGAGCAGGCGCGTGTGGACCTCCTCGGGCGGGTACTTGTAGGCGATCGCCCAGCGGGGTGCGCGGCTCGTCTGGCCTAGCTCGGAGTGCAGAGCGAACTCGTCGACCTTGACGACCACGCCGTCGAGCTCGTGCTCGATCTCGTGCCGCTCACGCCCGTACTGCTCGACGAACGCGAGCACCTCCGCGACGTCGTGCAGCACGCGCGTGCGGGGGCTCACCGGCACGCCCCAGCCGGCCAGCAGGTCGTAGATTTCGCTCTGCGCGGCGACGGGCGGGTCGTCCCAGGCGCCGAAGCCGTGGGCGTAGAAGGAGAGGGCCTTGAGCCGGGCCACACCGGCCTCGTGCTCAAGACCCGTCTTCTTTTCCAGGAGCTGACGCAGCCCACCGCTCGCAGCGTTGCGCGGGTTGGCGAAGGCCGGGAACCGGCGGGCGGCGCTCTCGCGCGCCCGCTCCTCGTCGAAGGGACGCGTCCGCGTCTGCGCTCGCTCGCGGGCCTCCTCGACGGCGCGGTCGCGCAGCCGCGCCTGCAGCGCGTTGAGCTCCTCAAAGGCGGCGACGGGGATGAACACCTCCCCGCGCACCTCGACGATGGGCGGGTGGCCCTCCCCGGCGAGCCGCTGCGGGATGAAGCTCAAGCGGCGCACGTTGCTCGTCACGAGCTCGCCCGTGTGACCGTCGCCGCGGGTGGCCGCGGAGGTGAGCACGCCGTGCTCGTAGCGCAGGGACACGGCCGCGCCGTCGATCTTCAGCTCGGTCAGCCAGGCCACCGCTCGGCCGGCGGCTGCCTCCGTCTTCGCGCACCATTCCCGCAGCTCCTCCGGAGAGAAGACGTTGTCGAGGCTGAGCATCCGCTCGGCGTGCACGATGGTGGGCAGGTCCGTCGCCCCGGGTGCCCCGACGCGCTGGGTCGGAGAGTCCTGACTCTGCAGCTCGGGGTGTCGGCGCTCGAGGTCCTCCAGGCGCCGCATCCACCCGTCGAAGGTCGCGTCGTCGACGGGCGAGGTGTCCTGGCCGTAGTACGCCTCGCGCGCGGCGTTGATCTGCTCGGTTAGCGCGAGGGCCTCCTCGCGTGCCTGGTGGAGGGAGACGGGCTCGGGTCCGGTGTGTGCCACGCCGGTCAGTTTACGAAGGCCCGGCGACATAGGCCCGGAGTGCCTGCCAGACTGTGCCCGGGCCGGTTCGAGGTCGCTGACGGACAGCCGAACGGCTCCGTGAGCCGATCGTTGCAAGCGAGGAGGTGACGCCCTGTGAGGACCGTCCGTACCGTCGAGGTTCGCCCTGTCGACCCCGCCGATGCCGAGCGTCTCGGCCGGGTGCTGGCCGAGGCCTACGTCTCCGGGGCGGTCATCGGGCCCGAGGACGGCTACGCCCAGGACCTGCGGGACGTCGCCAGCCGCCTGCCGCACGTCGTCGCCGTCCTGGCCGCCTACGAGGCCGATGAGGTCCTCGGCGGACTCACCCTGGTCGAGGCGGGCACGCCCGAGGCGGAGGTGGCCGTCGCGGGTGAGCTGGAGATCCGCATGCTGGCAGTGGCACCGCAGCACCAGGGCCGAAAGGTCTCCCTCGCCCTGCTCGCCGCCGCCGAGGAGCTCGGGCGGGCAGGCGGCTACGACGCGCTCGTCCTGTCCTCGCTGCCCGCCATGTCGTCGGCGCACCGGGTCTACCAGCGCTACGGCTTCGACCGCGTCGTCGAGCGCGACTGGGTGGCCGACTGGGACCCCCAGGCGCTCGCCGACGGTACCGCCCCCACCCTCAGCGTCTACCGCCTGCCCCTGGAGGAGCCCTCGTGACGAGCTTCGGCCTGTCCGCCTACTTCCGCCACCTCGACGTCGCCGAGGAGGTCTGCGCCACCGCCCGCGAGGACGGCTTCACCATGCTCTTCGGCTCCCTGCACGTGCCCGAGGAGCCCGACGGCGACTTCCGCGCCCGCATGCAGCGCGTCGGCTCGCTCGCGCAGGACGCCGGGCTCGGCCTCGTCGTCGACATTTCCGGCCCGTCGCTCGCGGCCGTCGGACTGGACGTGACGACGGCGGGCACGATGCGCGAGTGGGGAGTCAGCGCCCTGCGCGTGGACTACGGGCTGAGCGACGAGGAGATCGTCGCGCTGTCCCGCTCGATCCCGATCTGGTTCAACGCCTCGACCGCGACGGCGGGCGACTTCGAGCGCCTCGTCGGCATGGGGCTGCGCACCGAGGGCATCGGCATCTCCCACAACTTCTACCCCAAGCCGTGGACCGGCCTGTCCGACGAGTTCCTCGACGCCCAGACCCGGATGTTCCACGACCTCGGCTTCACCGTGCAGGCGTGGGTCCCGGGGGACGGGCTGCGGCGCATCCCGCTCGGCTTCGGGCTGCCCACCCTCGAGCGGCACCGCGACGTCCATCCGGTGGCGGCGGCCCTGGACCTGCGCCGCGCCGGCATCGACGACATCTTCGTCGGCGACCCCTCCCTGTCCGAGCGCACCCGCCGTGCCTGGCGGGCCTGGGCGCTGGAGGACGTCGTCGAGCTCGAGGCCGAGCTGACGGCGCCCGTGCCGCAGGCCGTGGCCGAGCGGCTCGCCGTCCTGGACCGCAACCGCACCGACGACGCCGCCGCGATGGTCCGCCTCGAGGGCGCCCGCGGAGCGCTCGCCGACGTCACGATCCCCGCCGGCCCCACCGTGGGGCGGGCGCTGGGCTCGGTGACCGTCGACAACGACGCCGCCGGCCGCTACAAGGGCGAGATCGCGATCCAGCGGCGTGACCTCCCGGCGGACGCGACCGTCAACGTCGTGGGCCACGTCGTCGCCCAGGACCACGACCTCCTCAGCCGCATCGCCCCGGGCCAGCGCGTCCGCCTGCGCCTCCGCTGACCCGCCCCCACCCTCCCCACCCCACCCTCCCCGCCGACAGCTGGATCCCGCCCCGCTCGCGGGGGAGGAGCCCAGCTCCCGGCGCACGGGGGGGCAGGGACGGTGAGCGGGATCCAGCTGTCGGCGTGAGGAGGGGTCAGAGGATGACGACGACCTGCACGAGGAGGATCTTCGCGATCATCCCGACGGCGAAGAGGGCGGCGTAGCCCGCCTCCACCCGCTCGTCGCTCACCCGCGAGGTCGCGTAGGCGAGGATCGCCGGCTGCCCCACGAAGCCCGCCAGCCCGCCGGCCGTCCGGGCGGTGCTCTGGCCGAGCAGCCGCGCGACGAGCACGAAGCCGGCGCAGGCGAGCGCGGTGAGCACCACGCCCACGACGACCACCCGCAGCCCGAGTCCCGTGAAGGCCTGCGCGACGAAGGCCTGCCCGGAGGCGAGGCCGGTGGCGCCGAGGAACAGCAGCAGGCCGAGCTGGCGGATCGTGAGGTTGGCCGAGCTCGGCAGCGTCCACACGACCGGCCCGGTCCGGTCCAGCCGCCCGAGCACCATCCCGACGACGAGCGGCCCGGCCGCCGAGCCGAGCGCGAAGGCCACCCCGCCGGGCAGGGGCAGGGTGAGCAGCCCGAGGAGGAGCCCGACCGCGACACCGGTGCCGAGGGAGAGCGGGTCGATCTCGCTCACCCGCCGCTCGGAGTCACCGAAGAGCTCGGAGATCGCGGTGAGCCGGCCGCGCGGGAAGACGACGCGGACCCGGTCACCGAGCTGGAGGACGAGGTCCTCGTGGGCGAGCAGGTCGGTGTCCCCGCGGCGCACGCGGGTGACGACGCCGTTGAAGCGCCCGGGGATGTCGAGCTCGTGGACGGTGCGCCCGGCCACCCGCCGGTCGGAGACGACGAAGCGCCGGAAGTGGACGACCGAGCGGTCGTGGGCGAGGTGCCGGTGCACCCGCCGGCCCAGGTGGGTGACGGCGTCGTGCACGGCCCGGCGGCTGCCGACCACGACGACGCGGTCCCCCTCCCGCAGCTCCTCGTCCTCCTCGACCACGCCCATCTGGCCGTCACGCTCGAGGTAGGACAGGCGCACCGTGCCCTCGACGTAGCCGGGGATCTCGCGCAGCGGCCCGGGGTGGAGCACCTCGGCGCTCACGTCGATGAGCCCGATGCCGGCGCGCGGCTGCGGGTCGCGCTCGGACGTCCACGGCCGCGAGACGACGACGGCGACCATGACGATCGTGACGACCACGCCCAGCGGGTAGGCGAGCGAGTAGCCGATGGCCGGCTCCTGCGTGCCGGTCGCCGTCGCCGCGGCGGCCAGCGCGGGCGTGGCGGTGAGCGAACCGGCGAAGGCGCCGCCCACCATGCCCGCGGGGACGTCGAGCACCCGGCCCAGGACGACGGCGGCGCCCGCGACCACGGCGAGCACTCCCGCCGCCGCGGCGAGGAGCGGGAGCTGGGTGCGCAGGTCCCGGAAGAAGCGGCCGCCCGCGGCGAGGCCGACCATGTAGACGAAGAGGACTAGGCCCAGCGTCTGGACCAGGCCGAAGCCCTCCCCGAGGCGCGGGTCGACGGCGCCCACCGCAAGACCGACGAACAGCGCACCGGCGGCCCCGAAGCGCACCGGGCCGAAGGGCACCATGCCGAGCAGCGTCCCCGCCGCGACGACCAGCATGATCGTCAGCAGCGGGTTGGCCGCGAGGAGGTCGATCACGCCGTCCCTCAGAACAGCCAGCGCAGCGGGTGGAGCAGCGCCTCGCCGACGCGCGCGAGGAAGGACCGGCGCTCCCACTCCTCGATGGTCAGCGGGCGGGCGTTGGTGAGGTCGGTGGCGAAGACCTGCTCCATGTGCGCGGCCAGGTCCCTGTCGTGGATCTCGAGGTTGATCTCGAAGTTGCCGAGCATCGACATCCGGTCGATGTTCGTCGTGCCGATGGTCGTCCAGCGGCCGTCGACGGTCGCGGTCTTCGCGTGGACCATCGCACCCTGGTAGAGCCAGATCGACACCCCGCCACGCAGGATCCGGTCGTAGAAGGAGCGGGCCACCCAGTCGGCCAGGACGTGGTTGGAGACCTCGGGGATGAGGACCCGCACGTCCACGCCCCGCCTGGCGGCACCGAGCATCGCCTCGAGGAACTCCGGGTCGGGGA
This sequence comes from Oceanitalea stevensii, assembly GCF_014837105.1. GTDB lineage: Bacteria > Actinomycetota > Actinomycetes > Actinomycetales > Actinomycetaceae > Oceanitalea > Oceanitalea stevensii. The sequence continues at coordinate 105,094 of NZ_JACSPO010000008.1, forward strand.
TGAAGTAGCCCTGGGTGATGAGGACGTGGCGGCGCGCCCGGTCCATCGCGTCGATGTACGCCCCGCGCACCGGGAAGAGCATCGACGACGGGGAGTTGCGGGCGGCCCGGATGCGCGAGTCCCACGAGTGCGCGCCGCGGTCCTCGAGCTCGGGGTGGTGGGGCTTGCGGTGCGCGTTCCAGAAGTCGACGAAGGCGTTGTCGAGCTCCCACACGGCCGGGCCCTCGACGCGCAGGTGGGTGTCGCGCCACTGCGTCGCGTACAGCTCACCGATGTTGTAGCCGCCGACGAAGCCGGTCTCGCCGTCGACGACGAGGATCTTGCGGTGGTCGCGGCCGGACTTGCGCATGTTGAGGGTGAGCAGACCCGGTCGCCACAGCGGGAACTTCAGCGTGTGGACCGAGTCGGGGAAGCGCTTGAAGGGCGGCGGCACGACGAGGTTGCCCCACGAGTCGAAGACGACGTAGACCTGGACGCCGCGGTCGGCCGCCGCGACGAGCTCACGCTTGAACTCCTCGCCGACGGCGTCGTCCTTCCAGATGAAGGTCTCGAAGAAGACGTACTCCCGTGCGCCGCGGATGGCCTCGAGCATCGCGGCGTACACGTGCTCGCCGTAGGTGTAGACCGTGAGCTCGGAGTCCGCGACGCCCACGCCCACCGGGTCGGTGCGGGGGAACTCGTCCCCGGGGGACTGGCGCCGCTTCCGCAGCGTGTCCACGCCCCACACCGTGGTGGCGGCAGCGAGCTGGGCGCCGGCCAGGCCCAGGACCCCCCACTTCACGGTGCGTCGGACCCGGGGGCGCAGCCAGTACCGGACCGTGCTCAGCTTCATGACCCCAACCTAGAGCAGCGGGCGCGGGCGGGGCCTGCAGTCGTCCGGCGCCGGGACGATAGACTCGGTAGCCATGTCCACCATCAATGCAGCCGAGGTTGCGCGCGTGGCCGCGCTGGCCCGGATCGAGCTCACGAACGAGGAGGTCGAGCGCCTCGCGGGGGAGCTCGGCGTCATCGCCGACGCGGTCGCCCAGGTCGGTGAGCTCGTCGGTCCCGACGTGCCCGCCACCAGCCACCCGATCCCGCTGACCAACGTCATGCGGGAGGACGTCGTCGAGGAGCCGCTGTCCGTCGAGGTCGCGCTCTCCGGCGCCCCCGCGAGCGAGGGCGGCCAGTTCCTCGTGCCGCAGATCCTGGGGGAGGACGCATGAGCGAGCTCACCACCGCGACCGCCGCGGAGCTGGCGGAGCGACTGCGCGCCAAGGAGGTCAGCTCCGTCGAGGTGACCCAGGCGCACCTGGACCGCATCGCCGAGGTCGACGGCGCCGTCCACGCCTTCCTCCACGTCAACGGGGAGGAGGCGCTGGCCACCGCCCGCGACATCGACGAGCGCCGCGCCCGCGGCGAGGAGCTCCACCCGCTCGCCGGCGTGCCGATCGCCGTCAAGGACGTCGTCGTGACGAAGGGGCAGCCGACGACGGCCGCCTCGAAGATGCTCGAGGGCTGGATCCCGCCCTACGACGCGACGATCGTCGAGCGGCTGCGCGCTGCCGGCCTGCCGATCCTCGGCAAGACGAACCTCGACGAGTTCGCCATGGGCTCCTCCACCGAGCACTCCGCCTACGGCCCCACCCGCAACCCGTGGGACCTCGAGCGCATCCCCGGCGGCTCGGGCGGTGGCTCGGCGGCCGCCGTCGCCGCCTTCCAGGCGCCGCTCGCGATCGGCACCGACACCGGTGGCTCGATCCGCCAGCCCGCCGCCGTCACCGGCTCGGTGGGCGTCAAGCCCACCTACGGCGGCGTCTCGCGCTACGGGCTCATCGCGCTCGCCTCGAGCCTCGACCAGGCCGGCCCGGTGTCCCGCACCGTGCTCGACTCCGCGCTGCTCCACGAGCTCATCGGTGGCCACGACCCCCGCGACTCCACCTCCCTGCCCGACCCGGTCGGGGACCTCGTCGCCGCGGCCTCGGCGCAGGACCTGCGCGGCCTGCGCGTGGGCGTGGTCCGCGAGCTCGGTGGCGAGGGCTACCAGGCGGGCGTCGAGGCGAGCTTCACCGCCGCCCTCGACCTCCTGCGCGAGGCCGGGGCCGAGATCGTCGAGGTCTCCTGCCCGAGTTTTGCCTCCGCGCTCGCCGCCTACTACCTCATCCTCCCTGCCGAGGCGTCCTCCAACCTCGCCAAGTTCGACGGCATGCGCTTCGGCCTGCGCGTCGAGCCCACCGAGGGGCCGCTGACCGCCGAGCGCGTCATGGCCGCCACCCGCGGCGCCGGCTTCGGCGACGAGGTCAAGCGCCGCATCATCCTCGGCACCCACGCGCTGTCCGCGGGCTACTTCGACGCCTACTACGGCAGCGCCCAGCAGGTGCGCACGCTCATCCAGCGCGACTTCGCGGCCGCCTTCGAGCAGGCCGACGTCCTCGTCTCGCCGACCACCCCGACGACGGCGTTCCGCTTCGGGGAGAAGCTCGACGACCCGCTGGCCATGTACCTCAACGACGTCGCGACGATCCCGGCGAACCTCGCCGGCGTCCCCGGCATCTCCGTGCCCAGCGGCCTGAGCGACGACGGCCTGCCCGTCGGCTTCCAGGCCCTGGCCCCCGCCCGCCAGGACGCCCGGCTCTACCGGGTCGGCGCCGTCCTCGAGCGCATGCTCGACGAGCGCCGCGGGCACCGGCTGCTCGCCGACGCCCCGTCGCTGCCCACCACCGTCTCCCAGGAGGCTGCCCGATGACCGCGACCACGCCTGAGCTCGTCGACTTCGACGACGCGATCGCCCGGTACGACCCCGTCATCGGGATCGAGGTCCACGTCGAGCTCGGGACCGCCTCGAAGATGTTCGACGGCGCACCGAACGGCTTCGGCGGGGAGCCCAACTCCGCGACGACCCCGGTCTCGCTCGGCCTGCCGGGGACGCTGCCGGTGGTCAACCGCACCGCCGTCGAGTACGCGATCCGCATCGGCCTCGCGCTGGGCTGCGAGATCGCCGAGACGTGCCGCTTCGCCCGGAAGAACTACTTCTACCCGGACGTGCCGAAGAACTTCCAGACCTCCCAGTACGACGAGCCCATCGCCTTCGAGGGGCACGTCGAGGTCGAGCTCGAGGACGGCACGCTCGTGCCGATCGCCGTCGAGCGCGCCCACATGGAGGAGGACGCCGGGAAGAACACCCACATCGGTGGCTCCGGGGGCCGCATCCACGGCGCCGAGCACTCCCTCGTGGACTACAACCGGGCCGGTGTGCCGCTCGTCGAGATCGTCACCCACCCGATCACCGGCACCGGGGCCCGCGCCCCGGAGGTGGCGCGGGCGTACGTGAGCACGCTGCGCGACCTCTTCCGTGCTCTCGGCGTCTCCGAGGCGCGGATGGAGCGCGGCAACGTCCGCGCCGACATCAACGTCTCGCTGCGCCCGAGCCCGGACGCCCCGCTCGGCACCCGCACCGAGACGAAGAACGTCAACAGCTTCCGCTCGATCGAGCGGGCCGTGCGCTACGAGATCTCCCGCCAGGCCGCGGTGCTCGACGCCGGGCAGACGGTGACCCAGGAGACGCGCCACTGGCACGAGGACACCGGCACGACGTCCTCGGGACGCGTGAAGTCCGACGCCGAGGACTACCGCTACTTCCCCGAGCCCGACCTCGTGCCGCTCGCCCCGAGCCGCGAGTGGGTCGAGGAGATCCGCGCGAGCCTGCCCGAGCTGCCGGCCCTGCGCCGTCGGCGCCTGCAGGCGGAGTGGGGCTACGCCGACGCCGAGATGCGCGACGTCGTCAACGCCGGGGCGCTCGACCTCATCGAGGCGACCGTCGCCGCCGGCGCGGACGCCGCCGCCGCCCGCAAGTGGTGGATGGGCGAGCTCGCCCGCACCGCCAAGGGCGTCAACATCGAGCTGGCCGACCTCGCGATCACTCCCGCGCAGGTCGCCGAGCTCGCCGCCCTTGTCGAGTCCGGCCGGATCAACGACAAGCTCGCCCGCCAGGTGCTGGCCGGCGTGCTCGCCGGGGAGGGCGGCCCCGAGGAGGTCGTCGTGGCCCGCGGCCTCGAGGTCGTCTCCGACGACGGCGCCCTCATCGCCGCCGTCGACGAGGCCCTCGCCGCGAACCCCGACGTCGCCGAGAAGATCCGCGGCGGCAAGGTCCAGGCCGCCGGCGCGATCGTCGGTGCGGTCATGAAGGCCACCCGTGGCCAGGCCGACGCCGGCCGCGTCCGCGAGCTCATCATGGAGCGCGTCGGCGCCTGACCCCCGCGCCCGCGCCGCCAGAACGCCGACAGCCGGATTCCTCCCGAGGAATCCGGCTGTCGGCGTTCAGGGGGTGGGTTCAGGAGGGCTGTGGGACGCCGGTGGCGCGGGCGTAGGTGTCGATCGCGCCGAGGGAGAGCTGGGCGAGGCCCCGCATGAACGCGGTGTTGGCCTCGGCCACCACCCGGCCGAGCATGTCCGGGCCCCACTCGAGCAGGTGCAGGCGCAGGAAGTCCGCGCCGTGGCGGACGTAGCGCTCGGCGTCGCCCGGTGAGCCCTGGTCGAGCGCGTCCAGGGCCCGCAGGCAGGACTGGGCGAGGAAGTCGAGCTCGAGGCCGATGTGGTCGTCCGGTTCCCGGTTGAGGTGCGGCGCCTGGAGGGACAGCGCGCGGTAGGCGTCGCGGACCTCGAGGGTGTGGGCGTCGAAGACGAGCCGGTCCTGGCCACGGTGCACCGACTCGTAGGGAGCCACGCGCGCGGTGGCCAGCGTCCCGTACAGCCAGGCGTGGTCGTGACGGATCTGCGCGGCATCCTCGCCGGTCTCCTGCGAGGCGCGCATGAGGCGCAGCCCCTCCTTCGCGCCGGGGGTGCCGGGCAGGGGCCACTCGTCGAGGAGCCCGCGCAGGCCGGCAAGGGCGGCGTCGTCGGGCGGCTCCTGGTGGAACCGAGCGAGGACCGTGAAGGCTGCGGCGAGGTCGTCGAGCTGGTCGGTGTCGATCACGAGACTCCTTGGGGGACGGCGGCGCACAGGGCGGCGTGCCCGGTGAGGAAGCCACGCAGCAGGCCGGGGACGGCGCGGTAGAGCCGCGTGCGAGCGTGGCGGGCGATGCCCTCGATGACCGGGCCGACCACGAGATCGGTGTGCTCGGCGCGCAACCGCAGGGCGGTCCCCGCCGCCTCACCTGCACCGGCCACGTCCCCGGCAGCGTGCAGCCGCCCCACCCGGGTGGCGAGGTCGGCGAGGAAGGCGAGCTGGAAGCCGAGGTGGTCGTCGGCGGGGGAGGGCAGCCCGGCGAAGACCGTCCCCGCGTAGGTGCCGAGGAGCTCGCGCCGCAGGGCGTCCGCGTCGCTGTCCCTGCGCCATGCCGACTCGTGCAGCGGCACGAGTGGGGGACGACGGCGGAACATCGTCAGGTGGTCGCGGGCCACGACATCGAGCGGCTCGGGGGCCACCGACTCGACGGCGTGGACGCTGTGGGCGTCCTGCAGCGGCCAGGTCTGTCGCATCTGCGGCGAGGCGAAGCTCTCCGCGAGCGTCTGGCTGGGCGGCTCGAGGAGGAGGCGGGACAGGACGAAGCCCGCCGTTCCCACCTGCGCACCCCGGGCGAGGAGGTCCTCCATCAGATGCCGATCCGCAGCATCGAGTCGTAGTGGAGGGAACGGCCCATGAGCTCGGCCACCAGCGCGACGACGAAGGCAGCGGTGATGAGCACCGTGAGGAGCTGGGGCCGCTCCAGCACCGTGCTCGTCGCCGTGCGGAATACGAAGAGCGCGAGCAGGACGGTCGACAGGCTCAGGAGCAGGAGTCGAGCGGTGAAGAATGCCCCGCTGAACACCTCGGCCGAGGCGGCGCCGACCGGGTCGGAAGCGAGGTCGGCGATGTGGAGAGGGTAGGAGACCAGCACCGCGACGCCGGCGACTGCCGAGGCGACGGCGAGCCACTGGATGGTCCGGGCGCTCAGCGCCCACTCGGCGAGCGTGGTCGGCTCGTTGATCTCCGCGACCCGTGCGCGCACCGCCGTCATCAGCCCGCCCCCGGCCGAGGGCGGCTGCTGCTCGGCGGGCGCCGGTGTGCGGCCCGCCTCGGGGGCGGCGCCCCGCCGGCGTACCCACGTGGTGATGACGAGGGCCGAGCCGACGGCCAGGGAACCGAGCATGATCGCCGTCGCGAAGAAGTGGAAGGGGACCACGGGGGTGTTCCACGCGGGCACGGTGACGAGCGAGTAGTAGATCTGGGACATCGACCAGACGAGACCGATCCCGGCCAGCGCCGTCGCCGCGGCGAGGAGCTGACGTAGGCGGAAGGTGCCGATCCTGAACCACTGGACCAGCGCGAAGCCGAAGCCGAGCCCGGCGAAGGCCATGCCGAAGACGATCTCGCGGGAGAGCCAGGAGCTGGACACGTTCCGGAACACGTTGAGCGTGTTGGTGATGTCGTTCATGTGGAGCATGGACGCAGCCAGCCCGAAGACCATCGCCGGTCCGATGGCGTAGACGATCGGCTCGGTGAGCCGGTCGACGGTGCGGGCGTCATGACGGAAGGAGGCGACCAGCTGGACGACGCCCAGCACGATGAAGGCCCCGACGCTCATCTGCGCGACGACGGTGAAGATGATCATCGGCAGCTCGTGGACGTTCATCAGATCTCCTTCGGGTTCGCGATCTGGCCCGTGCCGGCGTCCCAGGGTTGGGCGTCGCGGTGCGGGGTGATCACGAGGTGGGGCCGGGTGACGGACGGGTCGGGCAGCGGCGCGATCGCGTCGGTGTCGCCGTACTTGCTGCGCAGCTCCTCGATGGGGCCCCAGTCCAGGGCGCGGGAGGGGCACGCGTCGACGCAGGCGGGGTTCTGGCCCTGCTCGCGGTAGTCGTAGCAGAGGTCGCACTTGGACATGTGCCCTGTCTCCACGTTGAACTGCGGGGCCGAGTAGGGGCAGGCCCACTCGCAGTAGCGGCAGCCCACGCACTTGTCCTCGTTGACCCAGACGGTGCCGTCGTCGCGCATGCTCATCGCGGTGGTGGGGCACACCTGCATGCACACCGGGTTCTCGCAGTGGTTGCACGAGATAGAGGTGTAGTAGGTGAAGACGTTGGGGGTGAAGGTGTCGCCTTCGACCTGCCAGGAGCCGCCGGAGTACTCCACCACCCGGCGCCAGTTCACCCCGATGGGTAGGTCGTGCTTGTCCTTGCAGGACACCTGGCAGGCCTTGCAGCCGGTGCAGGCGGACTGGTCGAAGTAGAAGCCGTAGTCCGCCCCGGCCTCGGTGAAGGTGTCGGTCATGATGCTCCCTAGGCCTTGACCACGTTGGCGATGGTCGTGTGGACGGCGTTGCCCTTCGCGAGCGGCGAGGGGTGCAGCGAGGTGAGTGAGTTGACCGAGCCGGCGATGTCGACGGGTCGGTCGGGGTTGGCCTGCGGGGGCGGTGCGACCTCCGAGGCGGGCCGCGGGTCGAACCAGGCGCCCTGCGGGATGGAGATGACGCCGGGCGCGATGCGCTCGGTCACCTTGGCCTCGAGGCGGACGGTGCCGCGGTCGTTGTAGACGAAGACCTCGTCCCCGTTCTCGACGCCCTTGCGGGCGGCGTCCAGGGTGTTGAGCCACACCTGCTGGCGGTGCGCCTCCTTGAGCCAGTCGACGTTGCCGTAGGAGGAGTGGGTGCGGGCCTTGTAGTGGTGCCCGATGACCTGGAACGGGTGGTCGTCGGACTCGCGGGCCGCGAGTGCGCCCTCCCACGTGTCGACGTGCTCGGGCAGCGCGGTGAGCTTGTCTCCCGGCTGCTCGGGGCGGAAGACGCCGAAGGTCCACTTCTCCGACATGGCCGCCAGCCGGTCGGAGTAGACCTCGATCTTGCCCGACGGCGTGGCGAGCGGGTTGTCCTCGGGGGCGGAGCGGAACTCCGCCATGGAGATGGCCGGGCCGAGGTTCTTGCGGTAGATCCCCAGCTCCTTCCACTCGTCGTAGGAGGGCAGGTCCGGGTCGTTCTCGCGGGTGGCCTCGATGGTCTCCCGCAGCCAGTCCTCCCGGCTCTTGCCCTCGGTGAACTCCGGCTCGGTGCCCAGACGACGTGCCATCTCGGTGCAGATGTCGAAGATGCTCCTGCACTCGTAGAGCGGCTCGATGGCCTGGGACGAGACGATCCCGTAGGCCATCGGCCCGCCGTTCTCGCCGGGGTGGACGTCGAACTCCTCCGCCGTCGAGGTGCCGGGCAGGATGTAGTCCGCGTAGCGCGCCGAGACGGTGTACTGGATGTCGCAGACGACGATGAGCTCGCACTTGGAGTCGTCCTGCAGGATCTCCGCGGAGCGGTTGTTGTCACCGGTCTGGTTGACGATCGAGTTGCCGCCGTACTGCCAGACCATCTTGATCGGCACGTCGAGCTTGACGTTCGTGGGCTCGCCGTTCTCGTCGACCGGCACCTTGTTGTCCCGGACGCCGGGGGCGGGCTTCTCGCAGACGCCGGCGTTGAAGGTGTCCATCTCCGGGCCGTGGTCGATGGCGTCGAGCCACGAGAACACCGAGATGATCTTCATCGAGGGGTTCGCCGTGCCCGAGTTGAACGGCTTGACGAAGGGCAGGGACTGGGCGCCCTCGCGGGCGCCGGTGCCGCCGCCGGCGATGCCGACGTTCCCGGTGACGCAGGCGAGGAGGAAGATCGCGCGGGCGTTGTTCTCGCCGTTGGCGTGGCGCTGCGGGCCCCAGCCCTGGGTGATCGCGCAGGGCTTGGCCCCGGCGATCTGGCGGGCCAGCTGGCGGATGCGCTGGGCGGGCAGGCCGGTGATGCCGGCGGCCCACTCCGGGGTCTTCTCCACGCCGTCGGGGCCGCGGCCCTCGATGTAGGACCGGTAGGAGGAGTTGGCCGGCGCGCGCTCGGGCAGGGTGTGCTCGTCGAAGCCCACGCAGTAGGTGTCGAGGAAGTCCTGGTCCTGCAGGCCCTCGGCGAGCATCACGTGGATCATGCCGGCGATGAGCGCGGCGTCGGTGCCGGGGCGGACGGGCACCCACTCGTCACCGAGGACGGCGGCCGTCTCCGAGTAGCGCGGGTCGATGACGATCGTGCGGACCCCGTGCTCCTTGCGCGTCATCTGCGTGACGGCGAGCTGCCCACCACCCGACATCCGGGTCTCGAGCGGGTTGTTCCCGAACATCACCTGGAGCTTGGCGTTGGCGGCGTCGTCGAAGGAGTTGCCGTTGACCCAGCTGCCGTAGAAGTACGGGTAGGCCTGGGTGATCTCCGTCGTCGAGTAGTCGGAGTAGTGGTCGAGGTAGCCGCCCCAGGTGTTCATGAGGCGCGCGAAGGGGGTGGCGTCCGGCGGCCACGAGCAGGCCATCGTCGAGCCGAGCGTGCCGGTGCCGTAGTTGATGTAGAAGGCCTCGTTGCCGTACTGGGCCTTGATCTCCTTCATCTTGTCGGTGATCTCGTCCAGCGCCTGCTCCCAGGAGATCTCCTCCCACTGCTCCTCACCGCGCTTGGTCCCGGGCTTGCGCTTCATCGGCTTCTTCAGCCGGTCGGGGTTGTAGATGCGGTGACGGATGGAGCGGCCGCGGACGCAGGCGAGTACGCGCTGGCTGCCGAGCTGGTCGTCACCGGTGTTGTCCGGCAGGACGCGCACGACGGTGCCGTCCTTGACCTGCAGACGCAGCGGGCAGCGCGAGCCGCAGTTGACGGTGCAGGCGGACCAGACCGTCCTGTCCGCGTCTGCGAGCCCCTCGGCGGCCGCCGCGGGGGAGGCGCCGGGCATCCCGAGGTGGGAGGCGGTCGAGACGAGAGCAGCGGCCCCACCGGTCACCGCCGACCACTTGAGGAAGGTGCGTCGGCTGGGCCCCGGCCTGGTGCCGGGTGTTGCGGTGGTCGTCTGACTCATCACGTCTCCTCCAGAGAGAAAATCAACATCTGTGGACATCGGACCACCTGCCCGCGCACGGATCGGGGGACCTTCGTCCGCGAGGAGCGCTCAGGCGTGGGAGGACGCCGGCGCCGGCGCCGGTGCATCGGCCCGGGCAGCACGACGGCGCTGGGCGGCCTCGCGCAGGGCGGCCACACCCACCGCGAGCAGGTAGAGCCCGACGAGCGCCAGGGCCTGGCCGATCATGAACACGGGGTTGGGCAGCGGGTTGATCATCGCGGCGAAGGTGAAGGCCACGACGACGGCCCAGCGCCAGCCGCGCAGCATCGTGCGCGCGGGCAGGATCCCGAGGAAGTTCAGCGCCACGAGGACCTCGGGCAGGAGGAAGGAGAGCCCGAAGGCCAGCACGAGGTACATGAAGAAGCTGACGAAGGAGGTGGCACTGAGCAGCGCCGCGGCGTCGTCGGGGACGAAGGACAGCAGTGCCGTCACCGCCCGCGGCACGACGAGCACGCCGGAGACGGCTCCGGCTGCGAACAGGACGATGCCCGCAGCGCCGAAGGCCAGCGCGTGGAACCTCTCGCCGCGCTTGAGGCCCGGGCCGATGAACGCGCCGATCTGGTAGATCCACCACGGGCTGGACAGGATGGCTCCGGCCCAGAAGGCCACCTTGAGCTGGAGCTCGAAGGCGGCGCCGATGGTCTGGAAGTTCAGCTGCGAGCTGCCGCCGCTGATCTCCGTCAACGGCTCCTGGAGGAAGGCCATGACCGGTTCGTAGAGGAACCAGCCCGCCGTCGTCCCGACGGCGAGGCCGAGCAGGACGAGGACGAGTCTCTTGCGCAGCTCACGGAGGTGGGCGCCGACGCTCATCGCCCGCTCCGGGTTGGCGCGCCGGCGCGACCTCATCTGTCCGTCGGTGCCGTCCCGCCGGCCGCCGGCGTGGCCGGCGCGGGGGCGGGCGTGGTGGCCTGCGTGGTGGCGACGGGAGCGACGGGAACGACGTCCTCCTGCAGCTCGGTGATCTCCTTCTTGAACACCTTCATCGACTGTCCGACGGACCGGGCGACGTCGGGCAGTCGCTTGGCCCCGAAGAGGATGACGAGGACGATGAGCAGGATGAGGATGTGGGTCGGTCTCATGGTGTCTCCCAGCGTCGAAGCGGCCTGGTCCAGGCCGTCGTATCGAACCTAACGGCCCGTTCCGGGCGGAAGGTCGGACTTCGGTCCCGGTCCGGCGGCGCCCTGCTTCATCCAGGCGTCCATCTCCTCGCGGACGGCCTGGCGCACGATCTCGCGCGGGTCGTACTGGCGCAGGTCCAGGGAGGAGAGGTCGAGCTCCTCCAGGCCGACGGCCGCGGAGTCGCGCTGTGCCTCCTCCCGCAGCCGGGCGCTCCAGGTGCGCACGAGCTCGACGCCCCTGCGGAAGGCCCGCACCGCCTGGGCGAACCCGGACGGACCGAGGACGAGCACGACGACGACGAGCACGATGACGAGCTCGACCGAGCTGATGCCGAACAGGTTCATCGCTCCTCCTCACGCCGGCTACTGCCAGGCTAGGTGCGCCCGGAGGGCGTGGTCTGGGGCATTAGTCCCCTTCCCGCGCTCCTGCCTGTGGTCCGGCTTCCCGGCCCAGCCGGGCGAGGAGGGCAGGGGGCAGCGCCGAGCCGAAGGCGTTGCCCTCCCGGTACCGGCACGTGGGGCACAGCGCACCCTCATCGGCGGGGTGCCGGGCACCGCAGCGCTCGCAGGCTGCCGTGGTGAGCCGGGCGAGGACGGCGACGGGCTCCTCGAGCAGCTCGGCGAGAGCGAGCGGGCCGGTGGTCGAGTAGGCGTCCACCGGGCAGAGCCGGACGCACTCGAGCTCGGAGCGGCACTGCTCGCGCAGGTGGGTCAGGGTGCTCACGCCGTCGGCGTGGTCGAGGACGAGCGCGTCGTGGGGGCAGGCCAGCACACACACGCCGCAGGCCGTGCACCCCTCGACGAGGAGCCGCGCGGCTGCCGCGGCCGTCGGCGATGCGGCGGTGCCCTCGGCAGCCGCGGCGGGGTCCTCGCGCGGGCGGGCGCGGCCGGCCTCCTCGAGCAGCCGGAGCGCGGCGAGGGTGCGGCCGGCGTCGTCGAGGTCGAGGTCGAGGGGGGTGCGGTCGCGCAGGCCCAGACCGAGCAGGGTGCGCCGGGGGAGCGGGATCTGCCCCAGGACGAGGACCTCGGGCCGCGACCGCCGGCGGCTCGGGGGAGAGAAGGAGGCGACGCCGTCGGGAAGGACGGCGCTCCACGCGGCGACGTGGGCGGCGGCGGGACCGGGGTCGGTCGGGCAGGGCAGCACCTCGACGACACCCACGCCCGACGCGAGGAGCTGGGCCGGCAGCCCCACCCCGACGTCGGGGACACAGCCCTCGAGGCGGACGACGACCGTCCCGCGTGCCACCGGCGGCGGCTCGGCCTCCGCGCAGAGCAGCAGGACGCGCTCGGGGGTGTCGTGCGCGGCGAGCCACCGCAGCAGCGCCCGGACGGGGTCGGACATGGCGTGGGGTCAGCGTGCCGTCCGGGAGGCGACGAGCCGCTCGACGGCCTCGGCCCGCTCGGTCACGTCGCGCACGGTGGCGGCCGTGTCCAGCTCCCGTCCCGCGGCGCCCGCCGCCAGACCGACGAGGAACGCCGTGAGCGGGGCGCCCGGACGGGTCGGACCGTGGGCCACCTGGCCGACGAGCGCGAGGAGGGGCTCGGCCGTGCTCTCGACGACGGCGGGGTCGACGCCGAGCTCGGCGCACACCTCGTGCAGCCACTCGTGCATCTGGGCCATCCGCTCGTCGCTCACGGCCGGTCCTCCGCCTCGAGGACCTCGCGCGCCCATGTCCAGGCGGCGATCGTCGCCGGGAAGCCGCGCGTGGTGAGCCCGAGCAGGACCACCTGCTCGACCTCCTCGCGGCTGGCACCCGCCTCCAGGGCCTTGCGGACGTTGGAGCGCACGGCGCCGTCCGCCTGGGAGCCCAGCGCGATGCCGAGCTTGACCAGACGCACCGTGCGCTCGTCGAGCGGCCCGGCGTCGTCGACGGCCCGGGCCACGGCGTCGTGGCGCTCGACGACGTCGCCGAAGCGGCGACGGAAGGACTGGTAGACCTCGGGCAGGTACTCGGTGCTCTCGTCCATGCGCGTCATCGTGGCACAGCTCCTTTCGGCGGATCGGGGGAGACGCACGAGCGCCGAGGACCGGTCGTGCCCGGTCCTCGGCGGGTGCAGGGGGTCAGCGGAGCCAGCTGTTGCCGACCTTGCCGGCCCACCACTTGCCCAGGCCCCACTTGTCACCGGAGAGGGTCACCGCGGCGATGATGAGGAGCAGTGCCTCCATCCAGTGGGAGTCGAGGACGGGGTTGGTGCCGTGCTCACCCACCCAGGGGAGGGCGACGACGTACATGAAGGCCATGAGCAGGGTGCCGCTGACGGCCGCGATGCGCACGCCCGCGCCGGTGATCATCGCGACGCCGATGCCGAGGAGGCCGAGCATGAAGACGATGTCGCCGAAGGGGTTGAGGAACAGGGACTGGAACAGCTCGGCCAGCGGCTGCTCCGGCGGGAGGTTGCCGAGGTAGCCCTGGGCAGGTGTGCCGCCGTTGATCCAGGCCCGCTCGCTCGGCGTCGAGAAGCCGAGGCCGAAGGTCTTGTCGAGGAAGGCCCACAGGAAGTAGAAGCCGATGACGATGCGTCCCACGGCGAGCGCGGCCTGCGCGCCGGGCCGGGTGACGATGTCGTCCATGTACAGGGTCGTGCTGCCGCGGCCCTGGGCGGAGCCTCTGGCGGGGGTGGTCGTGGTGGCCATCGGAGTTCTCCTTGCTTGTGGGTGGTGCCGTGTGGTGCTGTCATGCACAAGCGTCCTCTTCGGACTTGTCCGGCAAACGGGGCCAAGGTCCCGACTTTCCCGACACGGCGCGCCGGGGCCGCCTCGAGCGGCCCGCGCCCGCGGGTTGGCCGATAATGGCGGTGGTCGCGACGCCGCGCCCACGGCGAGAGGACTGACACCGATGGCACTGCCCAGCCCGAGCTACACGATCACCATGCGCGTGCAGGTGCCCGCCTCGCAGGCGGCGACGAGCGAGCTGGTGGCGGCGGCCGCCGCGCAGGGCGCCTCCGTCACCGGTGTCGACATCGCGCAGTCGAGCACCGACCACCTCACGGTCGACCTCACCTGCGACACGATCGACGGGCCGCACAGCCAGCGGGTGGTGGACGCACTGGACGCCCTCGAGGACGTCCACGTCCTCAAGGTCTCCGACTCGACCTTCCTCATGCACCTGGGAGGGAAGATCGAGGTGGGTCTGAAGGTTCCGCTGCGCACCCGGCGCGACCTGTCCCGGGCCTACACACCCGGCGTCGCCCGCGTGTGCCTCGCGATCGCCGAGCGGCCCGAGGACGCCCGACGCCTCACCATCAAGCGGAACACGGTCGCCGTCGTCACCGACGGGACGGCAGTGCTGGGGCTGGGGAACATCGGACCGGCCGCGGCACTGCCCGTCATGGAGGGCAAGGCGGCGCTCTTCAAGAAGTTCGCCGGCGTCGACGCCTGGCCGGTGTGCCTGGACACGACGGACACCGAGGAGATCATCTCGATCGTCAAGGCGCTGGCGCCGGTGTACGGCGGGGTGAACCTCGAGGACATCTCGGCCCCGCGCTGCTTCGAGATCGAGCGGCGCCTGCGCGCGGAGCTCGACATCCCCGTCTTCCACGACGACCAGCACGGCACGGCCATCGTCGTGCTCGCCGCGCTCATCAACGCCCTCAAGGTGGTGGACAAGCGCATCGAGGACGTCCGTATCGCCGTCGCGGGCGTGGGCGCCGCGGGCTCGGCCGTCATCCGGCTGCTGCACGCCCAGGGTGCGCGCAACATCGTCGGCTTCGACCGCGAGGGCGCCATCCACACGGGCAGCGACACCCCGGGGGAGCACCACCAGTGGATCGCGGCGAACACCAACCCCGAGGGCTTCTCCGGCACCCTGCAGGAGGGCCTGGAGGGGGCGGACGTCTTCATCGGTGTCAGTGCCGGCGACATTCTCACCGGTGACGACGTCGCTCGGATGGGGGAGCGGTCCATCGTCTTCGCTCTCGCCAACCCCGTTCCGGAGGTCGACCCCATCGCCGCGGCCGCGCACGCGGCCGTCGTGGCGACCGGCCGCAGCGACTACCCCAACCAGATCAACAACGTGCTGGCCTTCCCCGGCCTCTTCCGCGGCCTGCTCGACGCCGGCGCGCGCGACGTCACCCAGGAGACGATGCGGCGTGCTGCCGTCGCCATCGCCGGCGTCGTCGGGGACGACGAGCTCAACCCGTCCTTCGTCATCCCCGGCGTCTTCGACACCCGGGTCGCCGAGGCCGTCGCCGACGCCGTGCGCGGGGAGGCCGAGGAGGCGCGTGCCGCCGGTCGGTCGCCCGCCCTCGCGGACCAGGCGGCAGAGGACGCCCGGGTCACGTGGCCGGGGCGCCAGCCGGGCGAGGACGACCCGCATGTGCCGTGACGCACACCCGGGCGGCCGCTGGCCGGTAAGGGCCTACTTTTCCGCGGAACGGCGCGGTTCCCAGCGCATGGATCGGGCCGTTCGACCCGGCTTGACCGGGGGTCCGTCGCCTGCCTATGATTCTCGAGCCGGCAAGGGAGGCACGGACACCAGGAGCTGAGAGGCTCGGTGGCCGGTCCCGCCGGAACGACTACTGAACAGGGCGCCGCTCAGTCGGCGCCGCTTCGGACAGTCGGAACTCGACAGGGTTCAGGGCGATGCTCGCACAGCGGGCTGAAGCCACTGGGTCGTGCCGGGACAGCTGGAAGATAGCCCCGTTCCGGGTCTGCACGGTTGGTGTGGGTCTGGCGGTGTGTGTCTGTTTCTTGAGAACTCAACAGTGTGCCAAGTTTTTGATGCCAAATATGGCCTTGGCGTTGTCGTGGTGCCCTGCCGTTGTGGTGGGGTGGATCGGTGGTGTCGGGGTTGTTAGTTTGTTTGGTTGATGCTCGTCCGTGGTTTCCTTTCTGCGGGTGGGTGTTTGCCTGGATCGCTCACTGCTTTTGGTGGTGGGTGTTTCTTCGTATGGTTGTTACCTCTTCGGGGGTGGCGATAGACATTTACGGAGAGTTTGATCCTGGCTC
>NZ_JACSPO010000009.1:0-87854 GCF_014837105.1 Oceanitalea stevensii
TCGGGGCCAGTCGATGAGACCGCGGTCGAGGAGCTCGCCGGTGGGTTCGAACATGCCACCGAAGGCGCGGCCGCAGGTGGCGATCTTGACGGCGGCCTGCTTGGTGATCCGCAGCCGCATGGACAGCTCCTGGCCCACGACACACTCCCCGCGGGTGCGGCCGGGGACGTCACCGGGCCAGGTGGGGTTCACCGAGTCGCGCTCGGCGAGCACGGCGGCGGCGCGGGCTGCTCTGCCTGCGGACCAGGCCTCCATGCGCTTGTGGGCGGCGACCAACTCGACGAGGGAGAAGTCGTCCACGTCGGCGGGGTCGATCTCCTCCAGGATTCGCGCTAGGCGCAGACCCGGGGGCAGGTGCTCCAGGAAGTCACCCAGCGCACCGGGCTGGGGGAGGAGCTCGGCCAGCACACTGCGCGGCCACCCCGCCGGCTCGCCCTCACGGTAGGTCGGCAGGCCGAACTGCACCCACTCCAGCGGCGGTGACTGCTCCGGGCCGGTGGGGCGGGAGATGTCGATACGGATCGGCTCGTCCTCGCCAGGGGCGTGGAGCTCGAGGCTCTCGAGGTAGGGGACGACCAGGCCGGCCGACGGGTCCTCGGCCGGGTCGGTAGGCGCACTGCCGGCCGCGGTCTCTGGCTCCTTGTCGTCGCGGTCCATCGGCGGCACCTCCTCGTACCACCTATCATATCGAACGCACGTTCGAACGGGAAGGGGTGTGGAGAAGACTCGCCGGCCGCATCGCGCGCGCCGGTGAGAGGATCGGACTATGGACCACGACCTGCACTTCACCGGTGACGCCGCCGCCGACCAGCTGCTGTCCACCGACCCGCTGGCCCTCCTCATCGGCATGCTCCTCGACCAGCAGGTTCCGATGGAGACCGCCTTCGCCGGCCCCCACAAGCTCCACGAGCGCCTCGGTGGCTTCGACGCCGCCCGCCTCGCGGCCATGGACCCCGACGAGCTCACCGAGGTCATGCGCCAGACCCCGGCCGTCCACCGCTACCCGGGCTCGATGGCGAAGCGGATCGTCGCGCTGAGCGCCGCCGTCGTCGAGGACTACGACGGCGACGTCTCGCGCCTGTGGACCGACGGCGACCCC
This sequence comes from Oceanitalea stevensii, assembly GCF_014837105.1. Taxonomy (GTDB): domain Bacteria; phylum Actinomycetota; class Actinomycetes; order Actinomycetales; family Actinomycetaceae; genus Oceanitalea; species Oceanitalea stevensii. The sequence continues at coordinate 1,100 of NZ_JACSPO010000009.1, forward strand.
GACGGCGCCGAGATCCTGCGCCGCCTCAAGAAGCTGCCCGGCTACGGGGAGCAGAAGGCGAAGATCTTCCTCGCTCTCCTTGGCAAGCAGTGCGGCCTCGAAGCGCCGGGCTGGCGAGAGGCGGCGGGGAACTACGGCGAGGAGGGTGCGCGCCGGTCGATCGCCGACGTCGTCGACGAGGACACGCTGCTCCAGGTCCGCGAGACGAAGCGCGCGATGAAGGCGGCGGCCAAGAAGAAGGACTGAGCGTGCGGCCAGCGGCCATCCAACCGAGCGTGCGGCGATGAACGTCGCGATCGCTGCGGGTGTCGGGTTGCTCGTCGGCGTCGTCGTCGGCACCCTCGGCGCGGGCGGCGGGATCCTCAGCCTCCCGATCCTCGTCTACGTCCTCGGCCAGGACCCTCACGCCGCGGCGACCGCCTCGCTCGTCATCGTCGGGGCGACGTCAGTCGTGTCCCTCGTGCCGCACGCGCGGCGCGGCAACGTCCAGTGGCGCCGGGGGCTCGTCTTCGGCCTCCTCGGCGCGGTGGGTGCCGTCGGGGGAGCGCGGCTCGCGGCGCTCGTCGACGCCGACCTCCTCATGGCACTGCTCGCCGGCCTGCTCCTCGTCGTCTCCGCCGTCATGCTCCGCCGCTCCCTCATGGACCGGCGGCGCGGCGACGACGGAGCCCCGGCGCCGTCGTCGTCGAGCCGGGTCGTCACAGGGCTGGTCACGGTCATCGTCGCCTCGTTCGTCGGTCTGCTCACCGGCTTCTTCGGGGTGGGCGGCGGCTTCATCGTCGTCCCGGCCCTGCTGCTCGTCATGCGGGTGGACATGCGCCTGGCGGTGGGGACCTCGCTGCTCGTCATCGTCGTCAACGCCGTCCTCGGGCTCGTGGGCCGCGTGGGGCAGGACCTCACCGTCGACTGGCCCGTCGTCGCGGCCTTCGCCGTCACCTCGATGCTCGGCGGCCTCCTCGCGGGGCGCTTCTCCGCGCGTGCCAGGCCACGCACGCTGAGCCTGCTCTTCGCGCTGCTCCTCCTCGCCGTCGCCGTCGTCACCGGTGTCCAGGCCGTCCCCGCGCTCCTCGCCGGGTAGGGCCCGGCACAGGCCCTCAAGCCGCCCGCGCCGTGCCAGGAACGGCTCAGCGCTGGGCGGGGAGGAGTCGGTGGCGCGCTCCCCTGGCCGCTCCTACCGGTCCGCTCGGACGAGCAGCTCGCCGATCTCGCAGTCCAGTGCCTGGCAGATCGCGATGAGGGTGGAGAAGCGGATCGCGCGGGCGCGGTCGTTCTTGAGCACCGAGAGGTTGACGATGCTCATCCCCACGAGCTCGCTCAGGCGGGTGAGGGTCATGCCGCGCTCGGCGAGCAGCTCGTCGAGGCGGCAGTGGACGCCGGTGGGGGCGTCCTCCTCCGCAGCCTTGGCGCGCGCCATCAGACCAGGCCCTCGGTGTCCCGCTGCATCCGGGCGCCGATCTGGAAGGCGAGAGCGACCACGGCCAGCGCCATCCCCACGCTGATCGGCGCGAGGTCGACCGAGAGGCCGAAGGCCAGGAGGCTCTCGCCCGAGCCGGCGCCGCCGGTGACCGCGGGGCCGAGGTGGTCGACGACGGCCGCCCTCCCGGCGGCCTCGAGCAGCTGGGCGGCGGTGCCGCCGATGATGATGAGGAGGGCGCTCGTGACGAGCGCGGCGGTCACCGAGCGCCCGAAGGGGCGGGTGCGCAGCACCCGCAGGGCGAGCCAGAGCAGCGCAAGACTGACGCCGACGACGGACAGCGCCATCACCGCCGAGTGCCCGGCGAAGAGCCACCGCGCGGAGTCCGGCAGGTTGGCGACGCTGAGCGTGGCCGAGTCGTACCAGGCTGCGGTCACCTGCTCGACGGGCTCAGTGACCTCGGGCGCGCGGGCGTTGACCAGCTCGAAGCCGCTGATCGTCAGCGGGTCGTCGCGCACGGCCTGGACCACGGACAGCACGCCGCCGACGGCGGCGCCCAGGGCCACCAGGCCGGCCAGGGCGGCCGTCGCGCCCAGTGCGAAGCGGTCCGTGCGGGACATGACCGGCCGCTCGTCCACGGGCGGGGGCACAGCGTTCATCGTCGCCTCCTTATCGAGAGTCGTTAATAACGACTGTCGTTAAGGTAGGCCGCGGCCGTGCCGCTGTCAACGGCCGTCGCGTCGGCGGGTGAGCCGGCGGGCGGGGTGGCCCACCGTCGTCGTCAGGACAGCTCGACGACCTCGAACTCGAGGAGCTCGGCGCCGCTCGCCACCGGACGGCCGCCGCCGTGACCGTGCTGGAACTCCTGGGAGTCGCGCCAGGCCTCGAAGTCGGCCTGGCTCGCCCACGTCGTCACGACGAAGTAGCGCTCCTCCCCGGCCACCGGGCGCAGCAGCTGGAAGCCCTCGAAGCCGGGGGCGGAGTCGACGGCGTGCTTGCGGGCGGAGAACCGCGCCTCGAGCTCCGCGCCGGAGCCCTCGGGCACGGAGATGGCGTTGATCTTGACGACGGACATGCTGTCTCCCTCGGTGTGGTCGTGCCCCGATCGTAGGAGGGCTCAGTCCAGGAGCCAGTGGTAGCGCAGCCGCAGCGCCCGCTCCAGGCCCGCGAGCAGGGCGGCGACGGACAGCGGCGTGTTGAGCGAGGCCGGCAGCGTGACCGGTGCGGTGAAGTCGTACCAGCCCGTGACGCGCGCACCGAGCTCGAGGAGCTGGGGCACCTGGACGAGCAGGGCGAGGGTGAGGACCGCCCACGAGGCCGCGGCCAGGCGCCGGCTCAGCGTGGGACGGTCGCGGTCGAGGTCCGCGCGCCACCGCTCCGCGGTACCCGGCGCCGGGACCAGCTGCGCCGCGGTGCCGTCGGGGCGCACGAGGTGGACGCGCCGCAGGCCGAGGAGGCTCCACGCGACCTCGAGGCGCGCGCCGTCGTCGAGCGTGAACGACGAGGTGCCGCGCTGCACCCGCTCCTGCACGCCGTCGCGGTAGAGGTGGACCTTCTCGTCCCAGTCGAGGTAGTCGACCTCGACGTCCCACCGCGCCCCGGCGTGCTCGGTGCCGAACACCCCGCGCCACAGCGCCTGCCACCCGCGCACCGGCCGCAGCGCGCTGCCGTCCCCTGCTCTCTCCCGTGCCACGGATCCACCCTGCCGGGCGCTCCCGGCGGCCGCGTCAACCTTTCGGCGGACACCCGGTCAGCCGACGGGCTCTCCCCGCCGCGCGCCGCAGGACTCGCGGACCACGAGCTCGGGCCGGTTCGGCTCCGGGTCCCCGCTGCGCCCCTCGAGCGCCGCGAACAGCGTGTCGATGGCGTGCCGGCCGAGCGCCTCGAAGGGCTGGCGGACCGTGGTGAGCGGCGGCTCGTAGAACTCGCAGCCGGCGACGTCGTCGTAGCCGACGACGGCGATGTCCTCGGGGATCCGCAGCCCCACCTGGTGGAAGGCCCGCATCGCGCCGAGCGCCATGTAGTCGTTCGCGGCGAAGACGGCGGTGGGCCGCTCGCGCTGGGCGAGCAGCTGCTGGGCGCCCGCGTAGCCGTCGGCGCCCTCCCAGCCGCCGCTCACCGGCTCGAGCACGGGCAGCCCGGCGTCGGCAAGCTCGGCCTGCCAGCCCACGACGCGCGCCCGCGCGTCGAACCACTCGAACGGGCCGGCGATGTGCGCGATGCGCTCGTGGCCCAGGGAGATGAGGTGCGCCGTCGCGTCCCGCGCGCCCTGCTCGTTGTCGATGGCCACGACGTGGAGCGGGCCGGGGTCGGGCATGTCGGTGGCGATGGCGACGACGGGCAGCGTGCCGGCGAGCCGCTGCGCCTCGACGGCGGTCTGCATCGTCGGCGCGACGACGATGATGCCGTCCACGCCGAGGGTGAGGAAGAAGTCGAGGACCTCGGTGGGGCTGGTGCGCGCCGTCTCGGTGGCCGCGCTGATCGTCGCGTAGCCGAAGTCGAGGGCGGCCTCCTGGATGGCGAGGCTCATGTGGCTGGGCCCGAACAGCGTCACCGCCGGGGTCACGACGCCGATGAGGTGGGAGCGGCGGGTGGCGAGTGCGCGGGCCGACATGTTGCGGCGGTAGCCGAGCGCCTCGATCGCCTCCTCCACCCGCAGGCGGGTGGCGGGCCGCACGAGGTCGGGGGAGTTGAGGACGCGAGAGACGGTCTGGTGGGAGACGCCCGCACGCGCGGCGACGTCCGCCATCACCGGCAGTCGTCTGGCCTTCCCTGGCACGACGTTGTCCACTGGGGATTCTCCTATCGGGTTCTCGGCACATTGTGCCGTCTACGGCCACCGCTTCGGTGCGACAGCCGGCGTGTCAGGCCCCCTCGAGGGAGGAGCCACGGACGACGAGGCGGCACGGCTCGGTGTGGACGCCCGACGCCGCCTTGCCGTCGATCGCGTCGAAGATCGCCTGCGCCGCGCGGCGACCGAGCCGCTCGAAGCTCATGTCGACGCTGGTGAGCTGGGGCCGCGCACCGGTCGCGAGGATCTCCCAGTTGTCGAAGCTGACGACGGCGACGTCGCGCGGCACGTCCCGGCCGAGGTCGCGCAGCGTGTCGAGGACCCCGCGGGCGATCTGGTCGCTGCCGCAGACGATGGCGTCGACGTCGGGGGAGCGGTCCAGGACCGTGCGGGTGGCGGCCCGCCCCCACGACTCCGACCACGTCCCGTGGACGGCGCGGCCGTCGACGAGCTCGAGGCCGGCGGCGGCCATCGCCTCGTCGACGCCCTGGACGCGGTCACGCGCCGCGGCGTAGGTGGGGTCACCGGCGATGTGCGCGATCCGCCGTCGGCCCAGCGTGATGAGGTGCTCGGCGGCCTGCCGCCCGGCACCGACGTTGTCCGGGACGAAGGAGAGGTCCGCGGGATCCTCCGAGGGGGCGTAGACGTAGACGACGGGGACCGGCACGTCCGGAACCGGGGGCCGCGGGTCGGTCCGGCTCCCGACGACGATGAGCCCGTCCACCCGGCGCCCCAGGAGCGCCTGGAGGTGGTAGGACTCGCGGATCGGGTCCTCGCGGGCGTCGCACAGGAAGATCGAGGTCTTCCCGGCGCCGAAGGCGTCCTCCGCGCCCATGAGGATGGGGATGGAGAAGCGGCCCTCGAGGTCGTTCGTCACCAGGCCCACGGTGCCGCTCTGCCCGCTCAGCAGGTTCTGCGCGAGCGTGTTCGGCGTGAAGGAGAGCCGCTCGGCCGTCTCGACCACCCGGCGTCGGGTGTCGGGGTGGACGTTCGCCCGCCCGTTGAGCGCCTTGGACGCGGTCGCGACCGAGACGCCCGCCAGCCGCGCGACGTCCTTGAGCGTCACGTTGCGTGAGCGCGTACCGTCCCCATCGTCCATTTCGCCTCCTCACGGGATGAAACCGTCGTCATCCTAGCCTTGAATTCGGACCCAGGTCTCGTGCTACGGTGCACCCGAAAACCATTTCGGTACGTTTCCGTACCGACCCCACATGGGATCCGGGCCACAGCGCCCGGAGGAGGAGAGGGTGCAATGACGACCCAGTTCACGAGGCGCGCGATGGTGGGGGCCACCGCTGTCCTGGCACTGACCCTGGCGGCGTGCGGCGGCGGCGAGGACGCCGACGACGCGGCCACCGGTGGTGGCTCGAACGAGCTCACCGTGTGGCACTACTTCAGCGAGGACAACCAGGTCGCGCTGATGGACGCGTACGCGGAGAAGTTCGAGGCGGAGCACGAGGGCGTCACCGTCAACAACGTGTTCCAGCCCTACGACCAGATGAACTCCAAGGTCGTCTCCGCCGCCGGTGCCGGGCAGGGCCCCGACGTCATCGTCTTCAACGGCGCGGAGTGGAGCACCCTGGCGATGGCCGGCGCGCTCGCCCCGCTCGACGACTACTGGGCCGACTTCGAGGGCGCCGACCAGTTCCCCGACGCCGTCCTCCACGGCATGGACGGGTCCACCTACGCCGTCCAGGGCTACGTCAACCTCCTCGGCCTCTGGTACAACGCCGACATCCTCGCGGAGATCGGCGTCGAGCCGCCCACGACGATGGAGGAGCTCGAGTCCGCCATGGCCGCCGCCGTCGAGGCCGGCCACCGCGGCATCACGCTGTCCGCCCTCCCGCAGTCGCAGGGCGAGTGGCAGGCCTACCCCTGGCTGAGCAGCGCCGGGTTCGACTACGAGAACCTCGACGAGGCCGCCCTCGCCGAGGGCTTCGGCCGCGTCCGCGGCTGGATCGAGGAGGGCTACCTCTCCCAGGAGGCCGTCACCTGGGACCAGACCGTCCCCTTCCAGCAGTTCACCGCCGGTGGCGTCGCCTTTGCGGAGAACGGCAACTGGCAGATGGGTGCCGCCGCGGCGGACGCCGACTTCGAGTACGGCGTCGTCCCGCTGCCCCTCGACGAGGGTGGCCAGGTGTACCTCGGTGGTGAGGGGCAGGCCATCGGCGCCAACGCCCAGAACCCCGACCTCGCCTGGGAGTACCTCCAGTCGACCTACCTCGACTACGACGGTCAGCTCATCGCGCAGGAGAACGTCGGCTCCATCCCCTCCCGCGCCGACGCCTCCCAGGAGGAGGGCGTGACGAGCGACCCGCTGCTCCAGCCCTTCGCCCAGACGCTCGCCGACATGGGCACGAACTACCCGGCCCAGGTCATCCCGCCGGAGGCCGTCGCCGACGTCCAGGCGGCCGTGGGCCAGGCCTGGAGCGCGGCGCTCGCCGGGCAGACCGCCCCCGAGGCGGCCGCGGCGCAGGTCGTCGGCCAGCTCCAGGGCCTCATCGGCTGACGGAGGGGGAGGCGCTGATGTCGACAACAACACGTGAGAGGCATGGACTGACATGACGATCACCCCGGTACCGGCGCCTCCCCGCCGCCGTGGCCGCACCTCCGCGCGGCCCGCGCGGGTGCGGAACACGCGGTACGCCTTCCTCGTCCCCGCGGCGATCTTCTTCGCCCTGTTCTCGATCTACCCGCTGGTCACGCTCGTGTCGATGAGCCTGAGCGACGTCACGTCGGCGACGCTCAACACCGACTGGGTGTTCAGCGGCCTGGAGAACTTCCGCGCCGGCTTCGAGTCGGGCGAGACGACCGCCGCCCTGCTGCGCACGCTCGTCTTCGTCCTCTTCGTCACGGTGGTCGGCATGGTCGGCGGCCTTGCCGCGGCGATCGCGCTGCGGACCACCGGCTGGTGGTCCGCGGCGGTCCTTGCCGTCATGGTCTTCGTCTGGGCGCTGCCGCCGGTCGTCAACGGCAGCGTGTGGAAGTTCCTCCTCGCCGACGCCGGCCTCGTCAACATGGCGGCCCGCGCGCTCGGGCTCACGGAGACGGCCCTGCCCTTCCTCTACGACCCGCAGTGGGCGCTGTGGGCGGTGGCCTTCGTCAACGCCTGGGCCGTCATCCCGTTCAACGCCCTCGTCTTCCGAGCCGCGCTGATGAACATCTCCCCGGAGGTCTTCGAGGCCGCCTCGCTCGACGGCGCGAACAGGTGGCAGGAGATCCGCCACATCATGATCCCCGCCGCCCGCCCCACGGCCATGGTGCTGCTCGTCCTCACCATCGTCTTCGGCTTCCGCAGCTTCGACTACATCTACGTCATGACCTACGGCGGGCCGGGCTCGGCGACGACCACCCTGCCCTTCCTGGGCTACCTCCAGGCCTTCGGGCGCTACGACTTCGGCCTGGGATCGGCGACGTCGGTCATCACCGTGCTCCTCGTCGTCGTCCTGGCCCTCGTCTACGTCCGCAGCATCCGCCGGGAGGAGAGCGAGTCATGAGCATGAAGGCAGGTCCGGTCACCACCGGCATCAAGATCCTCCTCGCGCTGCTGTACGGCATCCCGCTCGTGTGGATCGTCCTCACGTCCTTCAAGTCCAGCGGGGACGTCTTCAGCAGCGACGCCACCCTCCTGTTCCGTCCCGTCACCGAGGCGTACGTCAACGTGCTGGGCCCGGACCTGGCGGTCGCGCTGCGCCAGTCGGTGATCATCGCGGTCGGGACGACGGCGCTCGTCCTCCTCATCGGGATCCCGGCGGCCTACGCACTGGCTCGCACGAGCGGGTTCATCACCTCCGTCGGCCTCGCCCTGCTCATCGTCCTGCAGATGCTCCCGCAGACGGCCAACGTCATCCCGCTGTTCCAGGTCTTCGGCAGCTGGGGGCTGCTCGACAGCACGCTCGGCGTCATCATCGCCGACACCGCGCTCCTCACGCCCTTCGCCGTCATGCTCATGCGCCCGTTCTTCCGGGCCGTGCCCGTCTCCCTGGAGGAGGCGGCCTCGCTGGACGGCGCGAACCTGCTGCGCACCTTTGGGCGGATCGTCCTGCCCGTGGCCCGCAACGGTGTCGCGACGACGGGCACGCTCGTCTTCATGCTCGCGTGGGGGGAGTTCCTCTACGCCGTCAACCTGTTCCTCTCCCCGGGCACCTACCCGCTGAGCGCGCTCGTCGCGCAGCAGGTCGGCGCCTTCGGGATCGACTGGCCCGGCCTCATGGCGCTGGCCGTCCTCACGTCCCTGCCGATCCTCGTCGTCTACGCCCTCAGCTACCGCCTGCTCCGCGACGGCCTCACCGTCGGCGCCGTCAAGTAGCCCCACCCGCTGCACGCCCCTTCTCACAAGGAGTTGGTTCCGCCATGCCCACAGGCCACGACGCGCAGGTCCGCGCGCTGCCCGTCTCCCCCTCGACCGGCGCCCTGCGTCCGCTCGACCTGCACGAGGTCCGCGTCACCGGCGGGTTCTGGAGCGACTTCCAGCAGCTCAACGCCACGGTGATGATCCGCCACGCCGAGGACTGGATGGAGCGGGTCGGGTGGATCGGGAACTTCGACGCGGCCGTCGAGGGTCGGCTGCCCGCCGACCGGCAGGGCCGGGAGTTCGCCGACTCCGACGTCTACAAGCTCATGGAGGCGATGGCCTGGGAGATCGGGCGCACCGGCGACGCCGAGCTCGAGGCCCGCTTCCAGGCGCTCGTCGACCGCATCGAGCCGGTCCAGGAGGAGGACGGCTACCTCAACACCCACTTCGGCCGGCCCGGCCAGCAGCCGCGCTACAGCGACATGGAGTGGGGCCACGAGCTCTACTGCTTCGGCCACCTCATCCAGGCCGGTGTCGCCCGCGGCCGCACGCACGGGCGTGACCGCTTCGTCGAGATCGCCATCCGCGCCGCCGACCACGTGTGCGAGACCTTCGGCCCCGACGGGCTCGACACGATCTGCGGGCACCCCGAGATCGAGCCGGCCCTGGCCGAGCTCGCCCGCTACACGGGGGAGCGCAAGTACCTCGACCAGGCACGCCTGTTCGTCGAGCGCCGCGGCCACGGGCGCCTCGGGGAGATCTGGTTCGGCCCGGAGTACTTCCAGGAGGACGTCCCGGTGCGCGAGGCCGAGGTGCTGCGCGGTCACGCCGTGCGGGCGCTCTACCTCGCCGCCGGCGCGATCGACGTCGCCGTGGAGACCGGCGACGAGGAGCTGATCGGCGCGGTCACCCGCCAGATGAGCCGGACCGTCGCCCGCCGGACCTACCTCACCGGCGGCATGGGCGCCCACCACGAGGGCGAGGCCTTCGGCGACGACTTCGAGCTCCCGTCGGACCGCGCCTACTCCGAGACCTGCGCCGGCGTCGGCGCCGCGATGGTGGGGGAGCGGCTGCTCCTCGCCACCGGCGACCCCGTCCACGCCGACCTCGTCGAGCGGGTGCTGCTCAACGTCGTCGCCACCTCCCCGTCCGAGGACGGGCACGGCTTCTTCTACACCAACACCCTCCACCAGCGGGAGCCGGGCACCACCGCGGCCACCGACGAGGTCGCCGCTCGTGCCGCCTCGAGCCTGCGGGCGCCCTGGTTCGCGGTCTCGTGCTGCCCGACGAACGTCGCCCGCACGGTCGCCTCCTTCGGCACCTACGTGGCCACGGCCGACGACGACGGCGTCCAGCTCCAGCAGCTCGCCACCGCCGAGGTCCGCACCACGCTGCCCGACGGCTGCCCCGTCGCCCTGGACGTCGAGACGGACTACCCCCACGACGGGCGGGTGCGCGTCACCGTCCGCGAGGACGCCACCCGGCCCTGGACCCTGCGCGTGCGCGTGCCCGGCTGGGCCACCGCCGGCGCCGTCCTGCGCGTCGACGGGGAGGAGACGACCGTCCTGCCGGGCTACGCCGAGGTGCGCCGCGCCTTCCGGGCGGGCGACGTCGTCGAGCTCGACCTGCCCGTGCGTGCCCGCTGGACGTGGGCCGACCCGCGCGTGGACGCCGTGCGCGGCCAGGTGGCCGTCGAGCGCGGGCCGCTCGTCATGGCCCTGGAGTCCACGGACCTGGGCGAGGACGTCAACCTCGCCGCCGTCGACGTCGAGGCGGCGCCGGTGGAGCGTGACGGCCAGGTGCTCGTCCGGGTCCGCACCGCGGCGCCCACCGAGCGCGACTGGCCCTTCCCCGCCGAGCCGGCCCACCCGGACACGGTGGCGGACGCCGGGCTCGTCCCGCTCGTGCCCTACCACCGTTGGGGCAACCGCGGGCCCTCGACGATGCGCGTCTGGATCCCGCAGGCCTGAGCCAGGGACGCACACCCGGTCACCCGCACGCCCGCCCCGGGGCGTGTGCAGTGACCGGGTGTGCGTACTCGGCAAATCGCGATGTGAGCGGTAACATCGTCGGCGATGGGTCGATGACGACGAAACGTGAGGACACGCATGAGCCCCAGGACAACCCCCTCCGTCACCGGCACGAGGGAGGACGCGCGATGAGAGCGCTGACCGATCTCACGGCCGAGCAGCAGGAGGCCGTGGCCAACACGCGCGGCATCGTCGCCGCCCTCCACGCCGAGCTCCCGCGCAACGGGCTCGTCGTGTGGACCGCCGGCAACGTCTCCCAGCGCGTGCCCGGCACCGACCTGTTCGTCATCAAGCCCTCCGGCGTGTCCTACGACCAGCTCGCCCCGGACGTCATGGTCGTGTGCGAGCTGGACGGCACGAAGATCGACGACGGCACCGCGGCCCACCTGCAGCCCTCGTCCGACACCGCCGCGCACGCCTACGTCTACCGCCACATGCCCGAGGTCGGCGGCGTCGTCCACACCCACTCGCCCTACGCCACGGCGTGGGCGGCGGTGGGCGAGCCGGTGCCGTGCACGCTGACGATGATGGCCGACGAGTTCGGCGGCCCGGTGCCGATCGGCCCCTTCGCGCTCATCGGTGACGACTCGATCGGCCGCGGCATCGTCGAGACGCTGCGCGACTCGCGCTCCCCGGCGGTGCTCATGCAGAACCACGGACCCTTCACCATCGGCAAGGACGCCCGCGCCGCCGTCAAGGCCGCCGTCATGGTCGAGGAGGTGGCCCGGACGACGTTCCTGGCCCGCCAGCTCGGCACGCCGATCCCGATGGACCAGGCCGACATCGACCGCCTCTACGACCGTTACCAGAACGTCTACGGCCAGCACGCCGACGACGACGAGCAGGAGAGCTGAACATGGACAACCCCTTCGAGGGCAAGGAGATCTGGTTCCTCACCGGGAGCCAGGACCTCTACGGCGAGGACACCCTGGCCCAGGTGGCCGAGCAGTCGGCGCAGATCGTCGCGACGCTGAACGAGGCCGCGCAGATCCCCGTCCGCATCGTGCTCAAGGGCACGATGAAGGACCGCGACACGATCCGCGACACCGCCCGCGCCGCGAACGCCGACCCGCGCTGCCTCGGCGTCGTCGTGTGGATGCACACCTTCTCCCCGGCGAAGATGTGGATCCTCGGCCTGGACGCGCTGGACAAGCCGATCCTCCACCTCCACACCCAGGCCAACCTCGCGCTGCCGTGGTCCACGATCGACATGGACTTCATGAACCTCAACCAGGCAGCGCACGGGGACCGGGAGTTCGCCTACCTCGCCACCCGGATGGGCGTGGCCCGCAAGACCGTCGTCGGGCACGCGAGCCACGAGCCGGTGCGCGACAAGATCGCCACCTGGGCCCGCGCCGCCGCCGGCTGGGACGCGCTGCAGCACATGCGCGTGGCCCGCTTCGGGGACAACATGCGCGACGTCGCCGTCACCGAGGGCGACAAGACCGAGGCGGAGATCGCCCTCGGCGTCTCGATCAACACCTGGGGCGTCAACGACCTCGTCGAGAAGGTCGAGGCCGTCGAGGAGTCCGCGATCGACGCGCTCGTCGCCGAGTACGACGAGCTGTACGACGTCGCGCCCGAGCTCAGGGCCGGCGGTGAGCGCCGCGAGTCCCTGCGCTACGGCGCCCGCCAGGAGCTCGCCCTGCGCGCCTTCCTCGAGGAGGGCGGCTTCACCGCCTTCACGACGAACTTCCAGGACCTCGGCGGGCTGCGCCAGCTGCCCGGCCTGGCCGTCCAGCGGCTCATGGCCGACGGCTACGGCTTCGGCGCCGAGGGCGACTGGAAGACCTCGGTCCTCGTGCGCGCGGCCAAGGTCATGGGCTACGGCCTGCCCGGCGGCGCCTCCCTCATGGAGGACTACACCTACGAGCTGACCCCGGGCCGGGAGAAGATCCTCGGCGCGCACATGCTCGAGATCTGCCCGAGCCTCACCGAGGACCGGCCCTCCCTGGAGATCCACCCGCTCGGCATCGGGGACCGTGAGGACCCGGTCCGCCTCAAGTTCACCGCGGACCCCGGCCCGGCCGTCCTCGTCTCCCTCGCCGACCTGCGCGAGCGCTTCCGTCTCACCGCGAACGTCGTCGACGTCGTCGAGCCGGACGAGGACCTGCCGAACCTGCCCGTCGCCTGCGCCGTGTGGGAGCCGCGCCCGGACTTCGCGACCTCCGCGGAGTGCTGGCTCACCGCCGGGGGAGCCCACCACACCGTGATGTCGACGGCGCTGGGCATCGAGGTCTTCGACGACCTCGCCACCATCGCCGGCATCGAGCTCGCCGTCATCGACGAGGACACCTCGGCGCGGGCGTTCCGCGACGAGCTGCGCCTCAACCTCGCGTACTACCGCCTGGCCCAGGGCCTGTAGCGCGACCGCAGTCAGAGAGGGGCCGGCCCGGGCGGGGCCGGCCCCTCTCGCGTTGACCGGGCGCTCTCAGCGCGTGACGTGCCGCCCCGAGGACGCGCGGACCACCAGCTCCGGCCGGCTCGACGCGGCGGCGGGGGTCTCGCCCGCGAGGACCGCCACGAGCGTGTCGATCGCCTGGCGGCCGACGTCGTCGAAGGGCTGGCGCACCGTCGTCAGGGGTGGCCCGTAGAAGGCCGAGCCCGGGACGTCGTCGTAGCCGACCACGGCGACGTCGTCGGGGACGCGCAGCCCGGCGTCGTCGAAGGCCCGCAGCAGCCCGAGGGCGAGCTGGTCGTTCGCGGCGAAGACCGCCGTCGGGACCTCGCGCTGCGCGAGGAGACGCCGCCCGGCCGCGTACCCCTGGCCCGCGTCCCACCCGCCCTCGACGACGTCCGGGACGGGCAGCCCCGCGTCGAGGAGCTGGGAGCGCCAGCCCTCGACGCGGGCGCGGGCGTCGAACCACTCGGCCGGACCGGCGACGTGCGCGACGTGCCGGTGCCCGAGCGCGACGAGGTGGGCGGTCGCGTCCCGCGCGCCCTGGCGGTGGTCGATGGTGACGACGTGCAGGGGCCCCGCGGCCGGCTGGTCGGCGGAGATCATGACGACGGGCAGCGAGACGGCCAGCCCGTGCGCCGCCTCCGCGGTCCCGACGGTCGGGGCGACGACGACGATCCCGTCGACGCGCAGGTCGAGGAAGAACTCGAGCACCTCGTGCGGGCTCGTCGCCGCGTCCTCGATCGCGGCGGTCACGCTGGCGTACCCGGCGGCGCGGGCGGCGTGCTGGATCGCCGTCGTCGCGTGGCTCGGGCCGAAGAGCGTCACCCCGGGGGTGACGACGCCGATGAGCTGGCTCCGGTTCGTCGCCAGCGCCCGCGCGGACAGGTTGCGCCGGTAGCCGAGCTCGGCGATCGCCCGGCGCACCCGGTCACGCGTCGCCGGCCGCACCAGCGCCGGTGAGTTGAGCACGCGGGAGACTGTCTGGTGGGACACCCCGGCGCGCGCGGCGACGTCCGCCATGACGGGGGGACGGCGTGGCGTCAGTGGTGCGTTCATCGTTACCTCTGCAGGTCAGAGCGGTGTCTGCGGCGACTGCTCAGGTCCGGGCGGGGTGGCGGCTCACCGGTCTGCCTCGACCGAGTACCTCCGCCGAACCCCTTGACCGACGCAAATGTTAGCGCCCACAATGAGAGCGCTAACACACTGACACGCACACTAGGTGCGACAGGCATCGAAGTCGATGCTCTCGAGGAGGAGACATGTTCAGTAGCAGAGGCGCACGCCTGCGGGCGACTGCGGCACTGGCAACGGCCGCCATGCTGGCCCTGGCCGGCTGTGGCGGAGGGAACGGCGACGGTGGCGACGACGGCGCGACCGGTGGCGGGGGTGACGAGCTCATCCGCGTCGGCTTCTCCCAGCTCGGCGCCGAGAGCGGGTGGCGTACCGCCAACACCGAGTCGGTCCAGGCCAGCCTGAGCGAGGAGAACGGCATCGACCTCACCTTCGTCGACGCCCAGCAGAAGCAGGAGAACCAGATCCGGGCCCTGCGGGACTTCGTCTCGCAGGACATGGACGTCATCGCGTTCTCGCCGGTCATCGAGACGGGCTGGGACCAGGTCCTCCAGGAGATCAAGGACGCCGGGATCCCCGTCGTCCTCGTCGACCGCACCGTCGAGACGACGGTCGAGGACCCCTTCGTCACGTGGATCGGCTCGGACTTCCGGGCCGAGGGCGTGACCGCGGGGGAGTGGGTGGCCGAGAACCACCCCGACGCCCAGATCTTCGAGCTCCAGGGCACGATGGGCTCCGGCGCGCAGGTCGACCGCCAGGAGGGCTTCCGCGAGATCGTCGGTGACCAGATCATCGGCGAGGCCAGCGGCAACTTCACCCGCGCCGAGGGCCGCACGGCCGTCGAGGCGGCGCTCCAGGCCTACCCCGACCTGGACCTCATCTTCTCCCACAACGACGACATGGGGCTCGGCGCCATCGAGGCCATCGAGGCCGCCGGCATGACGCCCGGCGAGGACATCACCATCGTCACCGTCGACGCCGTCAAGGACGGCCTCCAGGCCCTCGTCGACGGCAAGTTCAACTTCGTCGTCGAGTGCAACCCGGTGTTCGGCGACCAGCTCGCCGAGCTCATCAACCAGGTCCACGCCGGCGAGGAGGTCCCCGAGCAGACCTTCGTCGAGGAGAGCGCCTTCGACCAGACCATCACGCAGGAGTTCGTGGACGAGCGGCCGTACTGACGCAGGCCGGCGCCGGGAGCCTCCCGGCGCCGACCGCCGGCCCGCCACGGTGGCGGGCCGGCGTCAGTCACCCACCCCCACACGGAAGGTCGGCGATGTCCGCTGCACCCACCCCGGTCGTCGAGATGACCGGGATCACCATCACGTTCCCCGGCGTCAAGGCGCTCGACGCCGTCGACTTCAGGCTGTTCCCCGGTGAGGTCCACGCCCTCATGGGGGAGAACGGCGCCGGGAAGTCCACCCTCATCAAGGCGCTGACCGGCGTCTACGGCATCGACGCCGGCCGGGTCGTCGTCGCCGGCCACGAGCAGCGCTTCAGCGACCCCGGCGCGGCAAAGGCGGCGGGGATCAGCACCGTCTACCAGGAGGTCAACCTCTGCGCGAACCTCACCGTCGGTGAGAACGTCATGCTCGGGCACGAGGTGCGCACCGGCCCCTTCATCAACTGGCGTGCCACCCACCGGGAGGCGGCCCGCCACCTCGGCGAGCTCAACCTCTCCATCGACCCGCGCTCGCCGCTCGCGTCCCACACCATCGCCGTCCAGCAGCTGTGCGCCATCGCCCGCGCGATCGTCGTCGACGCCAAGGTCCTCATCCTCGACGAGCCGACCTCCAGCCTGGACAAGGCCGAGGTCGCCGAGCTCTTCCGGGTGATCCGCCAGCTGCGGGACAACGGCGTCGCGGTCCTGTTCGTCTCGCACTTCCTCGAGCAGGTCTACGAGATCTCCGACCGGATGACCGTGCTGCGCAACGGCCGGCTCGTCGGCGAGCACCGCACCGCCGACCTCCCGCGCCTCGAGCTCATCTCCAAGATGATCGGCCGCGCCAGCGACGCCTTCGAGGACATCGAGCAGGAGGCCCGCCAGGTCGCCGCCCGCGACCTCAGCGGCGGCACGCCGCTCATGCGGGTCGTCGGCCTGGGCAAGGACGGCTCGATCGAGCCCTTCGACCTCGAGCTGCACGCCGGGGAGATCGTCGGCATGGCGGGGCTGCTGGGGTCCGGGCGCACGGAGGCGGGCCGGCTGCTCGCCGGCGTCGACCGGGCCGACCACGGCAGCGTCGAGGTCGACGGCAAGCCCGTGCGGCTCAGCTCCCCGCGGGTGGCCCTCGGCCACGACATCGCCTTCTCCACCGAGGACCGGAAGAAGGAGGGCATCGTCGGCGACCTCACCGTCCGGGAGAACATCGCGCTGGCGATCCAGGCCGGCCGGGGCACCTGGCGCCCCATCCCGCGCAAGGAGCTCGACGCGATCGTCGCCAAGTACATCGCGGCGCTCGACATCAACCCGCCCAACCCGAACGCCCTCATCAAGAACCTCTCCGGCGGCAACCAGCAGAAGGTGCTCCTCGCGCGCTGGCTCGCCACCTCCCCGCGGCTGCTCGTCCTCGACGAGCCCACCCGCGGCATCGACATCGGGGCCAAGGCCGAGATCCAGAAGCTCGTCGCCGACCTCTCCCGGGACGGCATGTCCGTCGTCTTCATCTCCTCCGAGCTCGAGGAGGTGGTGCGCCTGAGCGAGCGGATCCTCGTGCTCCGTGACCGCCAGGTCATCGCGGAGGTCGCCAACGACGACGACGTCACCCCCGGAGCAATCCTCGAGACCATCGCCACGAGCGGAGCGCAGGAGTCATGACCGCGTCCACCGACCGACGGACCGGGCGCTCCCTGCTCCGGGACGTCTCCAGCCACGGGATGTTCTGGCCCGTCGTGGCCCTCGTCCTCCTCGTCCTCGCCTGCGGGCTGCGCAGCCCCGGCTTCCTCGAGATCACCGTCCGGGACGGGCACCTGTTCGGCCAGCTCGTCGACATCGCACGCAACAGCGCGACGCCGCTCCTGCTCGCCCTGGGCATGTGTCTCGTCATCGCCACCGGCGGCATCGACCTCTCGGTCGGTGCGGTCATGGCGATCTCGCTCGCCGTCTCCCTCGAGTACATCGACGGCGCAGCGGACCCCGGCGTCGCCACGGCGGTCACCGCCGTCGGCCTCGGCCTGCTCGTCGCCACCCTGGTCGGCGTCTTCAACGGCTTCCTCGTCACCGTCCTGGGCATCCAACCCTTCATCGCGACGCTCATCCTCATGGTGGCCGGGCGCGGCATCGCGATGCTCATCACCCAGGGACAGATCACCACGGTGACCAGTCCGCCCTTCAAGTCGATCGGCTCGGGCTTCGTGCTCGGGATCCCGACCCCGGTGGTCATCGCGCTCGCGGTGTTCGTGCTGCTCAGCCTGGTGGTCCGGCGGACCGCGCTCGGCATGTTCCTCGAGTCCATCGGCATCAACGGGGAGGCCTCCCGCCTCTCCGGCGTCAAGGCGCGGAGCACGACGTGGATCGTCTACGTCATCGCCGGCTTCCTCGCCGGGCTCGCGGGCATCGTCTACGGCGCCCCGACGATGGCGGCCGACGCGAACAACATCGGCCTCATGCGGGAGCTCGACGCGATCATGGTCGTCGTCCTCGGCGGCACCAAGCTCTCCGGCGGCCGCTTCTACCTCGGCGGTGTCGTCGTCGGTGCACTGATCCTCAGCACCATCGAGCGGGCCGTCATCATCTTCCAGCTGCCCTCCGAGACGACCCCGCTGTTCAAGGCGATCGTCCTCATCGCCGTCACGGTCGCGGCGTCGCCGATCCTGCGCGACCGCGCGCAGCTGCGGCGGGCCCGGGCAGACGTCAACCCCGAGAAGGTGGCAGCGTGATGCGATCACAGACGAAGACCCGGGCGACGACGACGGCGGGACCGAACGCCACGCCCCCCGCGGCCGGCGCGTCGCTGCGGGCACGCATGGGCCGGCTGGACCGGCGCTTCCTCCCGGTGGTGGGCACGGTCGCCACGCTGGTCGTCATGCTCGGCGTCGGCCAGGCGAGGTACAGCACGGACAACGCGAGCTTCGTCAGCATGCGGCTGTTCTCCAACCTGCTCGTCGACAACTCCTACCTGCTCGTCCTCGCCGTCGGGATGACCTTCGTCATCCTCACCGGGGGGATCGACCTGTCGGTCGGGGCCGTCGTCGCCCTCGTCGGGCTCACCGTCGCGCAGCTGTTCATCACCGGGGTGCCGCTGCCCGTCGTCCTCGCGGTCGGCGTCCTCATCGGCACCCTGTGCGGCCTGCTCATCGGCGTCATGGTCCAGGTGTTCGACATCCAACCCTTCATCGCCTCGCTCGCGGTCATGTTCCTCGCGCGCGGGCTCGCCAACGTCGTCAGCGTGCAGTCGCTCGCCATCGACGACCCCGGCTTCGCCGCGCTCGCCTCCTGGAGCATCCAGTTCGGTGAGGGCAGCAGCCTCTGGCGGATCAACTCGAGCATGGTCGTCGCCGTCGTCGTCCTGCTCCTCGCGTTCTACCTGCTCCACTACACGCGCTTCGGCCGCACCGTCTACGGGCTGGGCAGCGGGGACGACGGCTCGGCCGTCCGGCTCATGGGGCTGCGCGGGGAGCGGACGCGGATCCTCGTCTACGTCATCAGCGGCACGTGCGCCGGCATCGCGGGCATCCTCTTCGCCTTCTACACCCGCTCGGGGTTCAACCTCACCGGCATCGGGATGGAGCTGGACGCGATCGCGGCCGTCGTCATCGGTGGCACGCTCCTCGCCGGCGGCGTGGGCTTCGTGCTCGGCACCGGCGTCGGCGTGCTCGTCTACGGCCTCATCCAGGTGCTCATCGCCCGCGAGGGGCTCGACTCGTGGTGGACCCGCGTGTTCATCGGGATCGTCCTGCTCGCCTTCGTCATCCTGCAGCGCGCGATCTCGGTGCGACGCAAGAGCTGACCCCACCCAGTAGGTACGCGGAAGGGCCCCCCCCCCCGGGGCCGGCCCCCTTCCGTGTGCTCGGGTCAGAGCGCCTCGACGGCGGCCCCCACGGCCGCGAGCCCGGCGCGGTAGCGCTCGAGGAAGGCCGCGTAGCCGGCGACGTCCTGCGGGTCGGGCTGCGCGGTGTCGAAGGAGGCCCCGGCGAAGACCTGCCCGTCGAGGTAGCCGGCGAGGTCGGTGCTCTCCGCAGCACCGAGGTAGGAGGCGAGGACCGCAATGCCCCACGCCCCGCCCTCGGACGCCGTCTCCCCGACGGACACGGGCGCGTCGAGCGCCCCCGCGAGGAAGCGCTGGGCGACGCCGGCGGTCCGGAACATCCCGCCGTGGGCGAGCATCCGGTCGATCTCCACGCCCTGACCGGCGAGGACCTGCATCCCCATGCTCAGCGTGCCGAAGACGCCGTAGACCTGGGCGCGGACGAAGTTCGCCAGGGTGAGGCGGCTGTCCGGCGTGCGCAGGACGAGCGGGCGGCCCTCGTCGAGACCCGAGATCGGCTCCCCGGCGAGGTAGTTGTAGGCGAGCAGCCCGCCCGCGTCCGCCTCGCCGTCGAGCGCCTCGGACAGGAGGGTGGCGAAGACGGCGTCGCCGCTCATCGGGGTGCCCGCCGCCTCGGCGAAGCGGCCGAACAGGCCGGCCCACGCGCCGAGCTCGCTGGCCCCGTTGTTGCAGTGGACCATCGCGACCGGGTCCCCGGCCGGCGTGGTGACGAGGTCGATCTCGTGGTGCATCCCCTCCAGCGGCCGCTCGAGGACGACCATGGAGAAGATGCTCGTGCCCGCGCTCACGTTGCCGGTGCGGGGGGCGACGGCGTTCGTCGCGACCATCCCGGTGCCGGCGTCGCCCTCGGGCGGGCACAGCGGCACCCCGGCCTGGAGGGTGCCGGACGGGTCGAGGAGCGCGGCGCCGTCGGCGGTGAGCGCACCGGCGGGCCGGCCGGCGGCGAGCACCTCGGGGAGCAGCTCGACGGCGTGCGCGACGGGCAGCCGGCCCGCGAGGAGCGTGTCGAGGCGCTCGAGCATGCCGGCGTCGTAGGTGCCGGTGGCCGGGTCGATGGGGAACATGCCCGAGGCGTCGCCGACGCCGAGCACGCGCTGCCCGGTGAGGCGCCAGTGGACGTACCCGGCCAGCGTCGTGAGGAAGCGGATCTGCGGGACGTGCTCCTCGCCGTCGAGCACGGCCTGGTGGAGGTGCGCGACGGACCAGCGCAGCGGGATGTTGACGCCGAGCAGCTCCGAGAGCTCGGCGGCGGCCGGGCCGGTGGTCGTGTTGCGCCACGTGCGGAAGGGGACGAGGAGCTCGTCGTCGCCGTCGAAGGCGAGGTAGCCGTGCATCATCGCCGAGACGCCCATCGCGCCGAAGGTCGTGGGACGCACGCCGTAGCGGCGCTCGACGTCGGCGGCGAGGTCGGCGTAGGCGGCCTGCAGGCCCGCCCACACCGACTCCAGCGAGTAGGTCCACGTGCGGCCCGAGAACTCGTTCTCCCACTCGTGGGAGCCGACGGCCAGCACCTGGGTCGGGTCGGGGCCCACGAGGCAGGCCTTGATCCGGGTCGAGCCGAGCTCGATGCCGAGCGAGGTGCGGCCCTCACGGATCGCGTCGGCCAGGTCCTGAGAGTGGTCCATCGGTGGTCCTTCCATGCGTACGGGGGCGGAAACTGCGACGAGGGGCCGCCCGGGTGGACGGCCCCTCGTGTGCGCGCGGGCTCAGCGAGCCCCGGCGCGGCGCTTGTTGTAGACGTCGAAGGCCACGGCGAGGAGGAGCACGAGACCCTTGACGATCTGCTGGGTGGAGGTGGGCACGCCCATGAGCTGCATGCCGTTGGTCATGACGGCCATGATCAGCGCGCCGATCATCGCTCCGGTCACGCGACCGACACCACCGGTGACGGCGGCGCCACCGATGAAGCAGGCGGCGATCGCGTCGAGCTCGAACATGTTGCCCGCAGCAGGCTGCGCGCTGTTCATGCGCGAGGAGTACACGACGCCGGCGATGCCGGAGAGCAGGCCCATGTTGACGAAGATCATGAAGTTGACCTTCTTGACCTTGACGCCCGACAGCTGCGCGGCCGGCAGGTTGCCACCGATCGCGTAGACGTGACGGCCGAAGACCGAGCGCTGCGTGATCACCGTGTAGACGATGATGAGGATCGCCAGGATGACGAGGACGTTCGGCAGGCCGCGGTTCGTGGCCAGCTGGTAGCCGAACCACATGACGACCGCGCCGACGACGACGATCTTGAGGATGAACAGCGGGAAGGCCTCAACGGCCTGCTTGTAGCGCAGGGCGCCCTGGCGGGCACGGACCTGGGTGAAGGCGTAGCCCGCCACGGCCAGGCCGAAGACGATGAGCGTGAGCGCGTCGTAGCCGTAGCCGCCGAGGAGACCGTTCTGGAAGCCGTTGGCGATCTGGTAGTACGTGCCACCGAACGGGGACAGGGAGACGTTGTCGAGCACCTGGTAGGTCATGCCGCGGAAGAGCAGCATGCCGGCCAGGGTGACGATGAACGCCGGGATCCCGATGTAGGCGACCCAGAAGCCCTGCCACACGCCGACCGCCAGGCCGACGCCGATCGCGGCGAGGACGCCGACCCACCACGGCATCCCGTTCTTGACGACGAGCACCGCGGCGACGGCGCCCGCGAGGGCGACGACCGACCCGACCGACAGGTCGATGTGGCCACCGATGATGACGATGACCATGCCGATGGCGAGGATGAGGATGTAGGAGTACTGCAGGACGATGTTCGTGAGGTTGCCCGGGCTGAGGAAGCTCGGGTTGAGGATCGTGAACAGCGCCACGAGCGCCACCAGGGCGATGAGGATGCCGCTCTGTCGGATGTTCCGGGACATGAGCTCCCGGATGTTCGTGATGCCGGTCATTTCGCCGTTTCCTTCTCCATGGTCATGAGTGCCATGAGCTCTTCCTGCGTCGCCTTCTCGACCGGGAGCTGCCCGGTGATGCGGCCGAAGGCCAGGGTGTAGACGCGGTCGCAGATGCCGAGGAGCTCGGGCAGCTCGGAGGAGATGACGACGACCGCCTTCCCCGCCGCGACCATGCGGTTGATGATGGTGTAGATCTCGTACTTGGCGCCGACGTCGATGCCTCGGGTCGGCTCGTCGAGGATGAGGACCTCCGGCTCGGTGTAGAGCCACTTCGACAGCGCGACCTTCTGCTGGTTGCCGCCGGAGAGGTTGCCGACGGTGGCGAGCACCGATGGCGTCTTGATGTTGAGGTTGGTCCGGTACTCCTCGGCGACCTTGAGCTCCTCGTTCGCGTCCACCCAGCCGCGGGGCGCCAGCTTGCGCAGGCCCGCGACGGAGATGTTGCGGCGGATGTTCTCGATGAGGTTGAGCCCGAAGCGCTTGCGGTCCTCGCTCACGTAGGCGATGCCGTTCTCGATCGCCTCGCTCACCGTGCGGACCTTGATCTCCTTGCCGTGGAGGAAGACCCGCCCGGAGATGTCGCGCCCGTAGCTGCGCCCGAACAGGCTCATCGCCAGCTCGGTGCGGCCCGCACCCATGAGGCCGGCGATGCCGACGACCTCACCGGCCCGGACGTCGAAGCTCGCGTTGTCGACGACGACGCGTCCCGCCTGCGTGGGGTGGTGGACGGTCCAGTCCTCCACCCGCAGCACCTCCTCGCCGATCTCCGGCGTGCGCTCGGGATAGCGGTGCTCGAGGTCGCGGCCCACCATGCTGCGGATGATCCGGTCCTGCGTGGCCTCGGGGGAGGCCATGTCGAGGGTCTCGATCGTGCGGCCGTCACGGATGACCGTGGTGCGGTGCGCGATGTCGGCGATCTCGTTGAGCTTGTGGGAGATCATGATGCAGCTCATGCCCTGGGCGTTGAGCTGGCGCAGCAGGCCGAGCAGGTGCTCGGAGTCGGTGTCGTTGAGCGCCGCGGTGGGCTCGTCGAGGATGAGCAGGCGCACGTCCTTGGACAGGGCCTTGGCGATCTCGACGAGCTGCTGCTTGCCGACGCCGAGCTGGCCGACCGGGGTGGTCGGGTTCTCGGCGAGGCCGACGCGGTCGAGGAGCTCGGCGGCGCGGGAGTTCGTCTCGTTCCAGTCGATCAGCCCGGCCCTGCCGCGCTCCTCGTTGCCGAGGAAGATGTTCTCGGCGACGGACAGGTGCGGGACGAGGGCCAGCTCCTGGTGGATGATGACGACGCCGTGGGCCTCGGAGTCGTTGATCGAGCCGAACTGCACCTCCGCGCCGTCGTAGTGGATCTCGCCCTCGTAGGTGCCGTGCGGGTAGACACCCGAGAGGACCTTCATCAGCGTCGACTTGCCGGCGCCGTTCTCCCCGCAGATCGCGTGGATCTCACCCCGCCGGACCTCCAGGGTGACGTCCTGGAGCGCCTTGACGCCGGGGAACGTCTTGGTGATGGAGCGCATCTCCAAGATGTTGTCGGTCATGCCGCCTCACTTCTCGTGGTTGTGCGGTGTGGAGGGGGGGTACGGGGCCGGGCGCGTGGCCCGGCCCCGCACCGTCAGGTCAGGAGCCCTGCTCGACCTGCTCGGCGGTGTAGTAGCCGGTGTCCACGAGGAGCTCGGTGATGTTGTCGGCGTAGACGATGTCCGACTCGAGGAGGTAGGACGGGACGACCTTGACGCCGTTGTCGTACGTGTCGGTGTCGTTCGCCTCGGGCTCGTTGCCCTCGAGGAACGCCTGCGCGGCACGGACGGACTCGGTGGCGAGCTTGCGGGTGTCCTTGAAGATCGTCGCGAACTGCACGCCCTGGTCGATGAGGGTCACCGAGGCGATCTCGGCGTCCTGGCCGGAGACGACCGGCAGGCCCTCCTCGAGGGTGGGGCCGTAACCCGCGCCCTGGAGTGCGGTGATGATGCCGCGGGAGATGCCGTCGAAGGGCGAGAGCACCCCGTGGAGCTCCTCGCCACCGGTGTAGGTGGAGGTGAGGAGGTCCTCCATGCGGCGCTGGGCGGCCTCCTGGCTCCAGCGGAGCGTGGCGACGGTGTCGAAGTCCGTCTGGCCGGAGGGCACGACGAGCGTGCCGGCGTCGATGAAGGGCTTGAGGGTGTCCATCGCGCCGTTGAAGAAGAAGCCCGCGTTGTTGTCGTCGGGCGAGCCGGCGAAGAGCTCGATGTTGAAGGGGCCCTCGGGGGCGTCGGGGTTCTCCGAGCCGTCCGCGTTGAGGAGGCCCAGGCCCACGAGGAGGGAGGTGGCCTGCTGGACGCCGACGTTGTAGTTGTCGAAGGTGACGTAGAAGTCGACGTTCTCGCTGCCGTTGATGAGGCGGTCGTAGGCGATGACCGGGATGCCCGCGGCGCCGGCGGCGTCGAGCTGGCTGGTCAGCGCGGTGCCGTCGATCGAGGCGATGATGAGGAGGTCGACCTCCTGCAGGATCATCTGGTCGATCTGCTGGGTCTGCGTGGGGATGTCGTCGTTGGCGAACTGCAGGTCGACCGTGTAGCCGGCCTCCTCGAGCTGGCTCTTGACGGCGTCACCGTCGGCGATCCAGCGCTCGGAGGTCTGAGTGGGCATGGCGACGCCGATGGTCTGGTCGCCGGCGGCGGCGGTGTCGCCGCCGTTGCCCGCGGGCTCGGTGGTCTCGTCGCCGCTACCGGCCCCGCCGCCACCGCAGGCAGCCAGGGCGAAGGTCATGGTGAGCCCCGCTGCTACTGCTGCGAACTTCCGTGTGCGCAATGTTCTCTCCTTCGAGAGTGGAGGTTGTTCTGGCCCGCCGGACGGCAGGCCCTGTCTGTGCCCGACTGCGTAGTCGGGCGGTGAGGCCGCTGCGCCCTCAGGTGCCGCTGTCGCGGCGAATGTTCACGCTAACATTCTGAACCTTCGAGGCGGTGGATGTCACATCCTTGGTCCTAGGCCGGGTTGCGATTCGGTAACACCACGAGCGTCGGGCGCCGGGGTCTCACCTCGTCGCGGCCACGGTAGCCGTCACGCGCACTCGATCACAAGCCCCCACGTTCGCACGACGTAGCGCGCGGAACGGGCGGAGACCGACGCCGGACCTTCCACTCACGTCCGATCATGCGTTGGCAATATCGAACAACCTGGGTACCGTGCGAGCCGTTGGACGGTGTCGTCCGCGTTCGGGGGCGAACCGTGAAGCAGCTGTGACTGTGGAATGGGGATCGAGGATGATCGAGTCAAGAGCACGGCACGGGCGCGCCTGGAGGGCCGCCACCGCCGTGATCGCCGCGGCGACCGTGTCGCTCGGCGCCGTGGCGCCGGCCGCGTCCGCCGCCGGCGAGGCACCGGAGCCGCTCGCCACCGAGGAGTGGAGCGTCGAGTCGCCGGGTGGCGACGTGACGTTGACGCTCGGCCTGGACGACGCCGGGGCGCTGAGCTACCACGCCGAGCACCACGGGGAGGAGGTGCTGGCCCCCGCGCCGCTCGGCGTCACGCTGACCGGAGCGGACCTCACGAGCGGGCTCGAGCTCGTCGGCCGTGAGGACCGCGTCGTGGACGAGACCTACGAGCTCCTCACCGGCAAGGCCTCCACGTCCCGCGACCACGCGACCGAGTCGACCTTCACCTTCGCGGGGGAGGGCGGCACGGAGCTCGCGCTCGTCGTGCGGGCCTACGACGACGCCGCCGCCTTCCGCTACGTCCTGCCCGGCGAGGGTGAGGCCGAGCTGACCGGCGAGGCCACCGAGCTGCGCGTGCCCGAGGGCGCGACCGGGTGGCTGCAGCCGTACCGCAACAACTACGAGGGCTTCTACGAGGAGCTCGCGGTCTCCGACGTCCCGGCCGGCCGCGAGTACGGCTTCCCGATGATGGTCGAGCAGGCCTCGGGCGGCTGGATGATGCTCTCCGAGGCCGCCGTCGACGACACCTTCGCCGTCAGCCGCGTCACCTCCGCCGGTGAGGGCCGCTTCGCCCTCACCCTGCCGGAGGACTCGGTGAGCTCGACCCTGCCCTGGCAGACCCCGTGGCGCCTGGCGATGTTCGGTGACGACGCCGCCGATGTCGTCGAGTCGACGCGCATCTTCGACCTCAACCCGCCGTCGCGGGTCGAGGACACGAGCTGGATCGAGCCCGGCCGCGTCGCGTGGTCGTGGTGGTCCAACGCGGGCAGCCCGCGGGACGAGGCGCGCCAGCGCGAGTTCGTCGACTTCGCCGGCGAGACGGGCTGGGAGTACGTGCTCGTCGACGAGGGCTGGAGCGCCGAGTGGGTGCCGCGCCTCGTCGAGTACGCCGCCGAGCGCGACGTCGAGATCCTCCTGTGGAGCCACTGGACCGGTCTGGACACCGCCGCCGAGCGCGACGAGAAGCTCGCCCTGTGGAAGTCCTGGGGCGTGGCCGGCATCAAGGTCGACTTCATGGACGCCGACACGCAGGAGCGGATGAGCTTCTACGAGACGGTCCTCGAGGAGACCGCCGAGCACGAGCTGCTCCTCAACTACCACGGCTCGACCTCCCAGCAGGGCTGGTCGCGCACGTGGCCGCACCTCATGACGATGGAGGGCGTGTGGGGCGCGGAGCAGTACTGGGGCTCCTTCCCGGCCAGCCACAACGTCGACCTCGTCTTCACCCGCAACGTCACCGGCTCCATGGACTACACGCCCGTCGTGTTCTCCACGCGCAACCGGCAGACGACGCTCGCGCACGAGCTCGCCACCGGCATCGTCTTCGAGTCGGCCCTGCAGCACCTCGCCGACTCCCCGGAGAGCTACCGCGCGAACGCCGCGGCGCTGCCGCTCCTCTCCGCGCTGCCGACGACGTGGGATCGGACGGAGCTCGTCGCCGGCCGTCCCAGCGAGTACGCCGCCCTCGCCCGCCGGTCCGGTGAGGACTGGTACCTCGGCGTCATCAGCGGCACCGCCGCGATGCGCGGCGAGGTGGCCCTCGACATGCTCGGGGAGGGCGACTACGTCGCCGACGTCTACCGCGACGGCCTCGACGACGACGGCGAGCCGGCCCTCGCCGCGACGAGCGGTCTCGTCGACGCGACCACCGTCCTGCCGCTCGGCCTCGCCGACAACGGCGGCCTCGCGGTCCGCCTGCGTCCGGCGACGGCGGAGGAGTCGGCCGAGCTGCCCGCCCTCGCCCTGCCGCCGCAGGTCGTCGTCACCGCCCCGGCGGCCGACGACGTCGTCACCGGCGGCGCCGACGTCACCCTGACGGCGGAGGCGGACGACGTCGACGGCGAGGTTGTGCGGGTGGACTTCCTCGTCGACGGCGAGACGGTCGCCTCCGTGGACGACGCCCCGTACACGGCCACGTGGACCGACCCGGGCGTGGGACTGCACTCGGTGGTCGCCGCGGCGACCGACGACGAGGGCCACGTCGGGTACTCCGGTCCCGTCTCCTTCTGGGTCGAGCCCGGCAGCGACTCCCTGTGCCTCCTCGAGGATGCCTCGGACGACTTCACCGGCGACGCCCTCGACCGGGACCGCTGGCGCGTCGAGGGCGAGGTCGCCGCGGACCTGCGCGTCGAGGACGGCGCGCTGCGCATCGACACCCGCTCCGGTGACCTCTACGCCGGTGGCGCGGCGAGCAACATCGTCCTCCAGGACATGCCCGAGGGCGGCTGGCAGGCGACGGCGCGCATCACGGCCGACCTCAACGCGGGCTTCCAGCAGGCCGGTCTGGTCATCTACGAGGGCCGCGGCAACTACGTCTCGGTGAACCTCAACGCCCGCAGCGGTACCGAGCGGCGCTTTCAGTTCGTCCGCGAGGAGAACGGCTCGCCACGCTACACCGCGGACGACTGGTTCACCGTGCCGTCGGACTTCCCCGACACCTACTCGGTGCGGCTGACGAGCGACGGCGAGACCGTGACGGCGTCCTACTCCGCCGACGGCGAGACCTTCCGGCCCTTCGGACGGCCGGCGGACATCGCCTACCTCGACGGCGCGGGGCTCGGCCTCATCGCCGTGAGCGGCGGCGGGGCGCAGCACACGACGGAGGCGGCCTTCGAGAGCTTCGAGCTCGCCGCGGACTGCCCGCCCGACGTCACCGCGCCGACCGTCTCGGCCGAGCTTGGCGGTGAGCGGGACGGCGAGGAGTACGTCGGCCCGGTGACGGTCACCGTGACGGCCGAGGACGAGGGGTCCGGCGTCGACGTCGTCGAGGTCGCCGTCGACGGCGGGGAGTGGGCCGCGTACGACGCTCCCGTCGTCGTGGACGAGCCCGGCGCGCACACGGTGAGCTACCGGGCCACCGACGTCGCCGGCAACGTGTCCGAGGCGGGGAGCGTGAGCTTCACGATCGCGGCGCCGCCGGTGGAGGTGACGCCCGCGGCGGTGACCTTCACCGACGAGGACGGCACCGAGGACGACGCCTACACGGTCCCGGCGGTCGAGGGCGTCGAGTACGTCGTCGACGGTGAGGTCGTGCCCGCCGGGAGCCACACGGGCTCGGGGACGGTCACGGTGACGGCGCGTGCGCTGGACGGCTTCGTGCTCGCCGAGGGCGCACAGGCGCGGTGGAGCCACACGTTCTCCGCCGAGGGCGGGCAGCCCGGGCCAGGCCCCGACCCGCAGCCGGACCGCCGGGGCGCGGAGTTCCACCTGTCCACCACCTGGCGCGGGGCCACGGACGTCCGCTTCCAGTACGGCCGCTTCGCCGACGAGGTGTACATCGGTGACTGGGACGGCAACGGGACCGACACGATCGCGGTGCGGCGCGCCAACGAGTTCCACGTGTCCAACGCCCAGCGCGGCGGGGAGGCCGACGTCGTGCTCCGCTACGGCCGGCCCGACGACGTCATCCTTGTCGGTGACTGGGACGGGAACGGCACCGACACCTTCACGGTCCGCCGCGGGGCGGAGTACCACGTGAAGAACTCGCTGCTCGGCGGGCAGGCGGACGCCGTGTTCACCTACGGCCGCGAGAACGACGCCGTGCTCGTCGGTGACTGGGACGGCAGCGGGACGGACACCTTCGCGGTGCGCCGGGCCGCGACGTACCACGTGAAGAACTCCCTGCGTGGCGGGGACGCCGACACGGTGTTCACCTACGGCCGGGCCGCCGACGTCACCCTCGCCGGTGACTGGGACGGCAACGGCACCGACACCCTGACGATCCAGCGTGGCCGGGTCTTCCACGTCAACAACTCCCTGCGTGGCGGGGACGCGGACCGCGTGCTGACCTTCGGTCGCGAGGGCGACGAGGTGCACGTGGGTGACTGGGACGGCAACGGGACCGACACCCTCGGCATCCGCCGGCTCGCCACGCCGGCCACCAAGGAGGTGACGGCCGCGGCCAAGTGGGGCTGACGCCGCGAGCGCCGGCAGCCCGGCTCCTCACGGGGCCAGGCTGCCGGCGCTCCGCGCGCCCGGCCCCTGTCGGCGGGGACGGGGGTGCGGGAGACTGGGCCGTGGCCTCGATCATGCTGACGGCGATGCCCTTCGCCGGGCACGCCCGTCCGGTCCGTGCCGTCGCGGGCGAGCTCGTGCGGCGCGGCCACGACGTGCGCGTGTACACCGGCCGCTCCTACACGGGGCTCTTCGAGGAGGTCGGGGCCCGCGGGGTGCCGTGGCAGGAGGCTCCCGACCTCGACGAGCGGGACCTCGCCGCCACCTTCCCCCGGCTGCGGGGGCGCAAGGGCTTCCGGCAGGTGCTCGTCAACCTCGAGGACCTCTTCCTCGGCACGGCGCCGGCGCAGGCGCGCGACCTCGAGCGGGCCCACGCCGCCGAGCCCTGGGACCTGCTCGCCGGGGACCCGATGGCCCTGGGCACCCGCTTCGCCGCCGAGCGCACCGGCTCGCGCTGGGCCACGGTCTCCCCGATCGCCGTCTGGCTCCCGGGCCCCGGCATCCCGCCCACCGGGCTCGGCCTCACGCCGGCCACCGGGCCGCTCGGACGTGTGCGCGACCTCGCGCTGGGCTCGGTCGCCGGCGCGGGCACCCGGGTGCTGACCCGGCGCTACCAGGCGGTCCGCCGGCGAGTGGGGCTGGCCGGCGACGGCGAGACCTTCGCGACGATGTGGTACTCCCCGCAGCTGGTCGTCGGCGCCGGCTCACCGGGCCTCGACTACCCCCGCAGCGACCTGCCCGGGCACATCCGCCTCGTCGGGGACCTCATGGACGACGGCGCGCCGCCCCCGCCCGGGCCGCTGCCGGAGTGGTGGGAGGACGTCACCCGCGCCACCGTGCCGGTCGTCCACGTCACCCAGGGCACCGCGAACGTCGACCCCCGCGACCTCATCCTGCCGGCGGTCGAGGCGCTGGCCGGCCGGGACGTCCTCGTCGTCGTCGGGCTCGGCCACCGCACGCCGCCGCTGCCCGGGCGCCTGCCGGCGAACGTGCGCGTCGCGCCGATGGTCCCCTACCCGCACCTGCTGCCGCTCACCGACGTCATGGTGACGAACGGTGGGTTCGGCGGGGTGCTGCAGGCGCTGCGGCACGGGGTCCCGCTCGTCGTCGCCTGTGGTGACCTCGACAAGCCGGAGATCGCCGCCCGGATCGGCTGGCACGGCGCGGGGGTCAACCTGCGGACGGGGCGTCCGCGTCCCGCCGCGGTCGCCGCGGCCTGCGACGCGGTGAGCGCCGACCCGCGGTACCGGGCGACGGCGGGCCGCCTCGGGGCTGAGCTGCGCGCGCTCGGCGGCACCCGCGCCGCCGCCGACCTCCTCGAGGGGCACTTGCGGTAGCGCGCGACGTCCGTGCGCCCCCCCTGGTGCCACCGTGCGGCCGGTCTGGCGGGCGCACGGTGAGCCCGACGGGCGCACGGTCGTGCCGACGCGGCTCAGCCGCCGAGAGTGATGCCGAGCTCGCGGGCCAGCGCGGGCAGCAGGGCGATCGCGTCCTCCTCGGCGACGCGCGCGCCGCGCAGCCCGCCGACCCCGCCGACGCCGTCGAGCCGGCAGCCGCGCAGCTGGACGTCGCGGCAGCGCAGGCCGGACAGCTGCGCGCCGGTGAGGGTGCAGTCCTCGAGGAGCACACCGTCCATGACGGTGTCGGTGAAGGTGGCCTCGGACAGGTCGCAGCCGCGCAGGACGACCCCGCGCAGCTCGGCGCCGTGCCAGCTCGTCAGCGTGCCCTGCACCCCCTCGAGCAGCACCGAGCGCAGCCGGACCCCCGCGAGGAGGGCCCCGGTCATCCGGACCTCACGCAGCGAGCAGCGCAGCAGCGAGCCGTCGCGCCACACGAGGTTGGCGAGGTCCGCGCCGTCCAGCAGGCAGTCCGCGAGCGTCACCCGCTCCCACTGGCCACCGCCCGCCCGCGCGCGGGACAGGTCGCTGTTCTCCACCTGCGCCTCGGAGAGCCCGGGCAGGACGGCGCCGGTGAGGTCGACACCGGCCGTGGTCGCGTCGTCGAGCGTGGTGACGTCGCCCGGCTCGAGGTGCGGAGGGACGTCGGGCTCGGGCACGGCGTGCCGGGGGCGCCTCACGGCCGTCCCACCCGCGCGGTCGTGGCACCGGTGAGGGTGACGAGGTCCGCCGGGGCGAGCTCGACGTCGGCACCGCGGCGGCCGGCGCTGACGAGCACGGTGTCGTGCGCCAGCGCGGACTCGTCGACGACGGTGGGGAGGTGGCGGCGCTGGCCCAGCGGGGAGATGCCCCCGACGACGTACCCGGTGGCCCGCTCCGCGGCGGCCGGCTCGGCCATGGTGGCGCGCTTGCCGCCGACGGCGGCGGCGAGGGCCTTGAGGTCGAGCTCGCCGGTGACCGGGACGACGGCGACGACGAGCGCGCCGTCCACCTCGGCGAGCAGCGTCTTGAGCACGCGCGCGGGGTCGACGCCGAGCGCCTGGGCCGCCTCCATCCCGAAGGACAGCTCGCTGCGCGGGTCGTGGACGTACTCGCGCACGGTGTGGACCACCCCGGCCTCCTGGAGGACCCGGAGTGCGGGCGTGCCGGACGGCGCGGCCCGGCGGCTCACCGCGGCCCCACCCCGAGCACCCGGACGACGGCGCCCTGCGCCGCGTCGCTCGCGTCGAGGTCGACGACGGCCCAGATGCCCCAGTCGTGCTCGCCCTGCGGGTCGTCCAGGGTCTGGCGCACGAGCCACAGGCGGCCGTCGCCCGCCAGCGCGAGGGCGGCGTCGTCATCCTCCGGCAGGCCGGCGCGGAGGAGGTCCTCCCGGGAGGGGCGCTCGTCGATCGTGACGAGCGCGGCGGCGCGGGCGGCGTTGTCGGTGCCGAGCCAGTCGTAGTCCTGCCAGTACGGGTCCATCGCCTGCGCCCAGCGCTCCGCGTCCCAGCCGTCGGCGCCGTGCATGGCGCCGAGCGGCTCGTAGTGCTCGCGGGCGAGGAGCTCCACGCGCGTGAACAGCGCCTTGCGGATGGTGACCCGGAAGCCGTGGCGGTTGCGGGTGAAGGCGACCGGCTCGCCGTCCTCGCCCTCCCCGAAGCGGCGCTCGACGCCGTCGGCGGAGTCGGCCGGCGCGGTGGGCTCGCCGGCGCCCATGAGGGACTCCCACTCGTCGAGGAGGCTGGAGTCGACCGAGCGGATGTGGTCCCCGAGCCAGCCGATGATCTCCTCGACCTCCTCGGTGCGGGCGCGCTCGGGCACGACCTGGCGCAGCGCCCGGTAGGCGTCGGTGAGGTAGCGCAGGACCACGCCCTCGCTGCGCCCGACGTCGTAGCGGGAGACGAGCTCGGAGAAGGTCATCGCGTTCTCGACCATCTCGCGCACCACGGACTTCGGCTTGAGCTCCTGGTCCCCGACCCACGGGTTGGTCTGGCGGTAGGTGGCGAGCGCCGGCTCGAGCATCTCGGCGAGGGGGCGCGGCCAGGTGATCTCCTCCAGCGCCTCCATCCGCTCCTCGTACTCCATGCCCTCGGCCTTCATCGCCCCGATGGCCTCGCCGCGCGCGTGGCGCTGCTGGCCGTACAGGAGCGGGCGCGGGTCCTCGAGGGTGGCCTCGATGACGGAGACGACGTCGAGGGCGAAGTCGGGGGAGTCCTCGTCGAGGAGGTCGATGGCGGCCAGCGCGAAGGGGGACAGCGGGGCGTTGAGGGCGAACTCGCGCGGCAGGTCCACGGTGAGGTGGACGTAGGGCTCGCCGGGGTGGGCGCGGCGCCAGGCGGCGTCGCGGTGCTCGACGACGCCCGCGGTGCGCAGCGAGCGATAGATCTCCGCGGCGCGGCGCAGGTGGGCGTTCCAGGTGGTGGGCGGCTCGTGGTTGTCGGTGAGCAGCCGGTACATCGCCGTGACGGGGTCGCCCGGGCGGGCGAGCACCGAGAGCACCATCGTGTGGGTGACGGAGAACTGGCTGGTCAGCGGCTCCGGCTCGGCGTCACGGAGGCGCTCGAAGGTCTTGTCGGTCCAGTTGACGACGCCGGACGGGGCCTTCTTGCGGACGATCTTGCGGCGCTTCTTCTCGTCGTCCCCGGCCTTGGCCAGCGCCTTGGCGTTCTCGATGACGTGCTCGGGGGCCTGGACGACGACCTCGCCGGTGGTGTCGTAGCCGGCCCGCCCGGCACGACCGGCGATCTGGTGGAACTCCCGGGCCGTGAGGTGGCGGGAGCGCTCGCCGTCGAACTTCGTGAGCGAGGTGAGGACGACGGTGCGGATCGGCACGTTGATCCCCACCCCGAGGGTGTCGGTGCCGCAGACGACGGCGAGCAGGCCGGACTGGGTGAGCCGCTCGACGAGCCGCCGGTAGCGCGGGAGCATGCCGGCGTGGTGGACGCCGATGCCCAGGCGCAGGAGCCGCGACAGGGTCTGGCCGAAGCCCTTGGCGAAGCGGAAGTCGCCGATCGCCGTCGCGATCTGGTCGCGGCGCTCGCGGGAGGCGACGGTGACGGAGGTGAGCGACTGGGCCCGCTCGACGGCGTCCTTCTGCGCGAAGTGGACGACGTAGACGGGGGAGCGGCCCTGCTCGACGAGCCGCTGGAGGAGGTCCTGGATCGGCTCGAGGGAGTAGTCGAAGGTGAGCGGGACGGGACGCTCGGCGCCCGAGACGACGGCCACCTCGCGGCCCGTGCGCCGGGTGAGGTCCCGCTCGAAGAAGGAGACGTCACCGAGCGTGCCGGACATGAGGACGAACTGGGTGTTCGTCAGCTCGAGCAGGGGCACCTGCCAGGCCCAGCCGCGCTGGGGGTCGGCGTAGAAGTGGAACTCGTCCATGACGACGACGCCCACGTCCAGCCCGGCGCCCTCGCGCAGCGCCTGGTTGGCGAGGATCTCCGCGGTGCAGCAGATGATCGGCGCCTCGGGGTTGATCGCGGAGTCCCCGGTGACCATGCCGACGTTGTGCGAGCCGAAGAGCGCGACGAGGTCGAAGAACTTCTCCGAGACGAGCGCCTTGAGCGGGGCGGTGTAGTACGTGCGCTCGCCGCGGGCCAGGGCGACGGTGTGCGCGGCGAGCGCGATCATCGTCTTCCCCGAGCCGGTGGGGGTGGAGACGATGACGTGGGAGCCGGTGGTGATCTCGAGCAGCGCCTCCTCCTGGTGGGGGTAGAGCGCGCGCCCGGTGCCCTCCGCCCAGGTGGTGAAGCCCTCGTAGAGCGCGTCGGCGTCGAGCGCGCCGTCGGCGGCCGCCTCGTCCTCGAGGCGGTCCAGCAGGGCGTTGAGCTCGTGGGTGGTCACGCCGCCAGTCTCGCAGAGGGCGACGACACGCCACCCCTCCCGCCGGGAGCCGGGTCCCGCCCGCGGCCTCACCGGCGGCGGTTGTCGGTGGTCGCTCCTACGCTCGGGAACGAGGCACCGACCTGAGGGGGCAGCCATGGCGACGATGACCGGTCGCGACTTCCCGGAGCGCGTCTACGCGCTCTGCCAGCCAGGCGGGGCACCGGCCTCGCTCTTCGCGCCGGGGCAGGTGGTGACGGCCCGGACGGTGGAGCGGTTCTACGCCTCCGAGGAGGACGTCGCGCGCACCGCCGCGGCGCTGACGGAGGCCGGCTTCGAGGTGCTCCACACCTCCCGGCTCCTCGTCAACGTCGCCGGTCCGCCGGAGCTCTTCGAGGAGGTCTTCGGGCGGCGGCTCCACACGGAGGAGCGGGAGGTCGTCAAGCCGGGGTCCGTGCGGGGCACGGGCACCTTCATCGACTCCGAGGGCGGCGCGGTCCCCGGCCTGCTGGAGACGGCGGGCTCCGCGCTCGCCGACGTCGTCGCGGCCGTGGCGATCGAGGAGCCGTACTACCCGGCGTCCGTGCTGCCCGGGCCGGTGCCGTCGGCCGACCCGCCGGCGGCGGACTACTGGCACCTCACGCTGCCGGACCAGCTCGCCACCGCGCTGCGGGCCGACGGGCCGCACCGCGACGGCGTGACCGGTGCGGGCGTGCGGGTGGCGATGGTGGACACCGGCTTCCAGTCCCACCCCTTCTTCACCTCCCGCGGCTACCGGGTGGAGCCCACGGTCCTGGGCCCCGGCACGGCCGACCCGGAGGTCGACGAGAACGGGCACGGCACCGGCGAGGCGGCGAACGTCTTCGCCGCCGCCCCGGACGTCACGCTGCTGCCGGTCAAGGCGGCCACGGCCTCCGGCGCGCTCGTCAACGTCACGGCCGCGTTCACGGCCGCGGTGGCCCTGCGGCCGGACGTCGTGACGAACAGCTGGGGCTCCGACCAGCCCGGCCTGCCGCTCAGCGCCGCGAACCAGGCGCTGGCGGCGGCGGTCGCGGCGGCGGTGGCCGACGGCGTCGTCGTCGTCTTCTCCGCGGGCAACGGCTCCTGGGGCTTCCCCGGGCAGCACCCCGACGTCATCTCCGCCGGCGGCGTCTACCAGGGCCCCGGCGGCGAGCTGCGCGCCTCCGACTACTCCAGCGGCTTCGTCTCCCGTGTCTACCCGGGCCGGCGGGTGCCGGACGTCAGCGGACTGGTCGGCCTGCTCCCCGCGGCGATGTACCTCATGCTCCCCGTGCCGCCGGGCTGCGCCATCGACCGCGACCTCGCCGGCGGCACCCACCCCGAGGGCGACGAGACGGGGCCCGACGACGGGTGGGCGGCCTTCAGCGGCACCTCCGCGGCCGCCCCGCAGCTCGCCGGGGTGTGCGCACTGCTCGCCCAGGCGGCACCCGGGACCGCGCCGGACCGGGTGCGGGAGGTGCTCGCCGCGACGGCGCGCGACGTCACCGCCGGGACCAACCACCCCGAGTTCGGGGAGCCCGCCGGGCCGGGACCGGACCTCGCCACCGGGCCCGGGCTCGTGGACGCCGCCGCGGCGCTCGCCGCGCTGGGGGAGGGCTCCGGGACCGGCGGGACGGCTGTGGCGCTCGTCATGCTCCGGTCGCCGTCGGGTGAGGAGCCGGCCTCGTTCCGCGCGGCGACGAGCAGCGAGTGGGTGCCCGCTGCCGGCACCGTCCGGGAGGTGGCTGCGGCGCTGCGGCGGGTCGGGTTCACGGTCGGCCCGGCCTCGGGCCCCACCCTGTCGATCGCCGCGCCGCCGGCCGTGTTCGCGCGGGTCTTCGCCACCGAGCCGGTGCGCGCGGACGACGGCGGGTGGACCAGCGGGCGGGGTGACTCGCTGCCGCTCGACACGCTGCCCGAGCAGCTGAGGGAGGTGGTGCGCGCCGTCGTCCTCGAGCGGCCGGCCGAGCTCCACACCGGCCCGTGAGCGGGCGGTGCCCCCGCGCGCCGTCGTCCGCGACGAGGAGTAACGTGCGCGCGTCGCATCGCCCGCCCGGGTGACCATCGCCGTCGGGAGTGGAACGTGGACTCGCTCAACAGCGTGCTGGGAGACGTCAGCAACGGCCTGTACACCTACGTGCTCGTCGCGCTGCTCGTCGGGGCCGGCATCTACTTCACCGTCCGCACCCGGGCGGTCCAGGTCCGGCTCTTCCCGCGGATGATCGCCGTCATCGCCCGGTCGCGCGGCGAGAGCCACGGCGGCATCAGCTCCTTCCAGGCCTTCGCCATCGGGCTCAGCTCGCGGGTGGGCACCGGCAACATCGCCGGTGTCGCCATCGCGCTCGCCCTCGGCGGGCCCGGCGCGATCTTCTGGATGTGGATGGTCGCGCTCGTCGGCATGGCCACGGCCTTCATCGAGGCGACGCTCGCCCAGATGTACAAGGTGCGCTGGCGTGACGGGACCTTCCGCGGCGGGCCGGCGTTCTACATCCAGCAGGGCCTGGGCTCGCGCGGCTGGGGCGCGGTCTTCGCCGTCCTGCTCATCTTCGTCTTCGGCTTCGCCTTCGAGATGGTCCAGGCCAACACGATCGCGGCCACCCTCGACTCGGGCCACGGCGTGCCGGCGTGGGTCTCCGCTCTTCTCCTCGTCCTGCTCACCGCGCCCGTCGTCTTCGGCGGGATCCGGGCGGTGGCACGGGTCGCCGAGCTCCTCGCGCCCCTCATGGCCGCCGTCTACGTCCTCGTCGCGCTCGCCGTCATCGTCCTCAACATCGGGGCGCTGCCCGAGGCGTTCGGGATGATCGTGCGGGGCGCCTTCGGGCTGGACGAGGCGCTCGCCGGCACCGGCGGCGGGCTGCTCGCGGCCGTCCTCAACGGTGCGCGGCGCGGCCTGTTCTCCAACGAGGCCGGCATGGGCTCGGACCCGAACGCGGCAGCGACCGCCACGGTCCGCCACCCGGCGCAGCAGGGGCTCATCCAGTCCCTCGGGGTCTTCGTCGACACGATCGTCGTGTGCTCGGCGACCGCCTTCATCGTGCTGCTCGCCGGCCCGTCCATCTACACGCCCGGCGAGACGACCGAGGACCAGGGCGCCGCGCTCACCCAGTCGGCCGCCGCGGCGTCGCTCGGGGACTGGGGGACGCTGCCGATGACCATCCTCATCTTCGTCTTCGCGTTCTCCTCGATCCTCGGCAACTTCTCCTACGCGGAGGTCAACGTCGACTTCCTCGCCCGCCGCCGGTGGGCGCCGATCGCGCTGCGCACGCTCGTCACCCTCGCCGTGCTCGTCGGCGCGCTCGCCGAGCTCGCCCTCGTGTGGACGGTGGCGGACATCGCCATGGGGCTCATGGCGATCGTCAACCTCGTCGCGATCCTCCACCTCGGGAAGTGGGCGCTCGGCGCGCTGCGGGACTTCGAGCAGTCCCGCAGCGGCAGGGCGCGGGTCTTCCTCGGCCGGGGCAACCCGCTGCTGCCCGGCGACCTGCCGGGCGACGTGTGGGTCTCGCGCGAGGAGGTCCCGACGGCGGACCGGGCGAGCTAGCCCTCGGCGGGCTTCATCATGGCGAGCTGGATGAGGTTGCCGCACGTGTCGTCGAGGACGGCGACGACGACCGGCCCGTAGTCCGTCGCCTCCTGGGTGAACTGCACCCCGAGGGCCTTGAGGCGCTCGACCTCGGCGTGGACGTCGTCGACGGCGAACTGGGTCCAGGGGATGCCGTCGGCGACGAGCGCCTCCTTGAAGACCTTCGACGC
The DNA here is from genome assembly GCF_014837105.1 of Oceanitalea stevensii. Taxonomy (GTDB): domain Bacteria; phylum Actinomycetota; class Actinomycetes; order Actinomycetales; family Actinomycetaceae; genus Oceanitalea; species Oceanitalea stevensii. The sequence goes on from NZ_JACSPO010000009.1 coordinate 39,283, forward strand.
CGGGTGGCCGTCCGGCTCGAGCAGCACCTCCACGCCGTCGGGGTCGGCGGGGGAGACGACCGTCAGCCAACGGGCCTCACCCGCGGGGACGTCGGTCTTCTTCGTGAAGCCGAGCTTCTCGGTGTAGAACTCCAGGGCCTTGGCCTGGTCATCGACCAGCACGCTGGTCACGGTCACGCGGATCATGGGACGGGTTCCTCTCGGGTGGGCCAGCGCTCGGCGATCGAGCGCAGCGGCCGGGTGTCGATGTGGTGGAACTTGTACCGGCCCTCCCGCCGGGTACGGAGCAGGCCCGCGTCCTCCAGCACCGCGAGGTGCTGGGAGATGGCCTGCCGCGAGGAGGTCGAGCCGTGCTTCATGGCCAGCCGGCTGCAGATCTCGAAGAGGGTCTGCCCGTCACGCTCGGTCAGCTCGTCGAGGATCGTCCGCCGGGTGGCGTCGCTGAGTGCCCTGAACAGGACGGCGTCGTCGTCCACCCCTCCTTTATAGGCAAGTGACTACTTGCGTGTCAAGACCTTTCGGCGGCACTGCGGTGCGCCTCCACCGCCGACTCGGCCAGCCGGCGGCCGACGACGACGGCGGAGGCCGGGGCGCCGCGGAGGAAGCTCGCGAGGGTCCCGTTGTAGACGAGCAGGACCTCGTCGGCCAGCTCCTGTGCCGTCGCGCCGGCGATCGGGCCGGCGAGGTGGAGGAGGCGCTCGGCGAGCAGGGCGGTGTCGGCCGCGACGGCGTCGGCGATCTCCCCCTCCTGCGCGGTGTGCTCGGCGGCGGTCGCGAGGAAGGCGCACCAGCGGGTCGTGCGGTCCTCGCGGTAGGCCGCGAGGGCGTCGAAGAGTGCCAGCAGCCGCGACGTGTCGTCGCCCGCCGCGAGGACGTGCGCGTCCCACACCCGCTGCCAGTCCGCGAGGCGCCGGCGCAGCGCCTGCGCGACGAGCGCGTCCTTGCTGCCGAAGTGGGCGTACATCGTGGCGGGCGAGACCTCGGCCTGGCGGAGCAGCTCGTCGACGGGGGTGGCGCGGATGCCGCTGCTGAACAGGACGGACTCCGCGGCGTCGAGGAGGCGGTCGCGGGCGGACGGGCGAGTGGGCATGGTCCTACCGTAACGACCGTTCCGCACGAACGGCAGTTTCGGCATACCGTAACGAGCGTTACGATTCGAGGAGGTGCACGAATGGCACGTGTGGTGCTCAGCGGCATGGCTCTCATCGCGGCGACGTACGGGCTCGCGCGCTTCGGGTACGGGCTCTTCCTCCCGCGGCTCGAGGAGGCCTTCACCCTCGGTCCGGCCGTGTCCGGGACGGTCCAGGCCGGCAGCTTCCTCGCGTACTGCCTGTGCGCGCTGACCGCGTCGCGGATGGGGAGCCGGCCACGCGCCGTCGTGGCGTGGGCGGGCGTCACGGCGTGCGTCGGGAGTCTCGGTGTCGCGCTCGCGCCGAGCGCCGTGATCCTCGCGCTCAGCGTCGTCGTCGCGGGTGCGGGCGCCGGGTTCGCGACGCCGGGTCTCGTCTCGGTGGTCGAGCGCAACGTGGCCCCGGAGCGGCAGGAGACCGCGCAGACGATCGTCAACGCCGGCACCGGGGCCGGGATCGTCCTCGCCGGTGGGATGGCGCTCGTCGCGGGGAGCCAGTGGCGCCTCGCCTGGGTGGCCATCGCTGCCGTCTCGGCGGTCGCGACGGTCGCCAGCCTCCGCGCCGACCGGGCCGGGGGCGGTGAGCGGAAGCGCTCGTCGGGCGTTGCCCGGGGCGAGCTCGGCCAGCTCGCGAGGCCGCTCTCGGCCGCGGTTCTGGCGGGGTGCTCGAGTGCCGCGGTGTGGACCTTCGGCCGGTCCCTCATGGCCGGGTCGGCCTCCGACGGCGGGTCGATCGCCGCGTGGATGGTGCTCGGCGCGTGCGGCGTGCTCGGCGCGGTCGCCGGCCCGCTCGTCCAGACCTGGGACCTGCGCACCGCCTGGGCCCTCACGTGCGGGGCGATGGCGGCCGCGACGGTGACCCTCGGGCTGGTGCCGTCCGGCGTGCCCGCCGTCGTCGCCGTCGGGGTCTTCGGGGCGACCTACACCGCGATGTCCGGGGTCCTCATCGTGTGGGCCGTCCGCGTCCTGCCGCGGTCCTCCGCCGCCGGGACGGTCGTGCTGTTCATCGCGCTGGCGCTCGGCCAGGCCGCGGGGTCGGTGCTCGTCGGGGCGCTGCTCGGCGCCACCTCGGCGGCCGTTGCCTTCTCGGTCGCCGGTGCTGTCGGCGTGGTCGCGACCCTCGTCGTCGTCATGCAGCGGGAGCGACGGACCGCGGCGGCGGTGGGCTGATCAGGGGCCCAGCGTGCGCACGGTGTCGAGGGTGTCGGCCTCGGCGGGTGTCTTGTCGTCGCGGTAGCGCAGCACGCGCGCGAAGCGCAGCGCGACTCCCCCCGGGTAGCGGGGGGAGCGCTGCACGCCGTCGATGGCGATCTCGACGACCTGCTCGGGCCGGACGTGGACGACGTGCCCGTCGCGGTGCGTCTCGAGCTCGAGGAAGCGCTCGGTCTGCCAGGCGAGCATCTCGTCGGTCATGCCCTTGAAGGTCTTGCCGAGCATGACGAAGCCGTCGCCGTCGCGGGCGCCGAGGTGGATGTTGGACAGCGTGCCCTGGCGCCGCCCGCTGCCCCACTCGACGGCGAGCACGACGAGGTCGAGGGTGTGGCGCGGCTTGACCTTGACCCACGCGGCGCCGCGGCGGCCGGCGTCGTAGGGGGCGGTGAGGTCCTTGAGGACGAGGCCCTCGTGGCCGAGCTCGAGGATCTCGCGGAAGAAGGCGTCGAGCTCGGCCTGGTCCGCGGTGACCCGGCGCGGGACGAGCGCCGAGGCGGGTACGACCTCCTCCAGTGCGGCGAGGCGCTCCCGGGCGGGCGCGGTGACGAGCGTGGTCCCGTTACGGTGGAGGAGGTCGAAGAAGAAGACGGTGAGCGGGGTGGTGCCGGCGGCGCCGTCGTGGCTCCCGGTGCGCGAGGCCGTCTCCTGGAAGGGGCGGGGCCGGCCGGACGGGCCCAGGGCGATCGCCTCGCCGTCGAGGATGAGCTCCTCGGCGGGCAGCGCGCGCACGACGTCGACGATCTCCGGCACCCGCTCGGTGATGTCGTCCAGCGAGCGGGTGAAGACGGCGACCTCGTCACCGGCCTTGTGGACCTGGACCCGGATCCCGTCGATCTTGCCGTCGGCGGCGACGGGGGTGCCGCCGTCGTCGTCGCGGAGCTTGGCGAGCGCGGCGGTGAGGTCGGGGGCGGGCGAGGCAAGCATGGGGCGGACGGGCTGGAGCACCGCCGGGCGGAAGTCCTCGAGCGCGTCGACGCCGCCGGTGAGCGCCGCGCGGGCGACCGGTCCGGTGAACGCGCTGAACATCGCGGCACGGCGGACGGCGGTGACCGGTACGGCGGTGGCGTCGGCGATCGCCTCGATGAGGAGGGAGTCGAGCGCGCCCTGGCGCACCTCGCCGAGGATGAGGGCGCGCAGGAAGAGCTGCTCGGGCTCGGTGAGCGCGCCGAAGAGGGTCGCGACGGCGGTGGCGCGCCCGGCCTGGGAGCCGGTGCCGGCCAGGGCGGAGACCGCCTCGAGCTGCGCGTCGACGTCGGTGGGCGTGAGCGAGGGGGCCGGTGCGGGCTCCGGAAGCTGGGCGAGGCTGCGCCACCCGACGCCGGTGCGGCGCTGACGCACGCGGCCGGAGAGGTAGGTGGCGACGACGTCGATCTCGTCCCCCTCGGCCTCCCGCAGCGTCGCCGCGAGAAGAGCACGCTTCTCCAGGCGGGAGCGCGTGGCGGCGACGGCCGTGGAGGTCTCGGCGAGGCGCGCGAAGAGCATGCGCCGAGTGTGGCAGCGCGGCCGGGCTGCCGCGCGGTGTCCGTGGGCAGGCCTCGGCCGGGTGCGCCGGAGCTGCGCACAGGTCCAGCGGCCAGGGGCGTGGGCGTCACCTGTCCCGGCGGGTCGTCCGCGTGTCGCCGACCTGTGCGCAGGACTCGAGCACCTAGCGTGCGGTGTTCGCCTCGCACGGCCGTCCACCGAAGGAGACCCATGAAGGCTGCCCAGTACGACGCTTTCGCCGCCCGGTACGACGCCGAGAACGCGTCGAGCATGCTCAACGCGCACTACGAGCGGCCGGCGATGCTGTCGCTGGCGGGCGAGGTGCGCGGCCGCCGGGTCCTCGACGCCGGGTGCGGCTCGGGTCCGCTGGCCGCCGAGCTGCTCCGGCGGGGCGCCGTCGTCACCGGCCTGGACGCGAGCCCCGCGATGGTCGAGCTCGCCCGGCGGCGCCTCGGCGACGACGTGCCCCTCCATGTCGGGGACCTCGCCGAGCCGCTGCCCTTCGCGGACGACAGCTTCGACGACGTCGTGGCCTCCCTCGTCCTGCACTACCTCGAGGACTGGAGCGCGCCGCTGGCCGAGCTCAGGCGGGTGCTGCGGCCTGGCGGCCGGCTCCTCCTGTCGGTCAACCACCCCAACGTCCGCGTCTTCAACTTCCCGCAGGAGGACTACTTCGCCACGCGGGAGTACGTCGAGACGCTCGAGCTCGACGGCCAGCCGACCGAGGTGACGTTCTGGCACCGCCCGCTGCGCGCGATGACCCGGGCGTTCACCGACGCGGGCTTCACCATCTCGCTCGTCGAGGAGCCGGAGCCGTCGCCGGACACGCCGCCCGAGCTCCTCCCGCCGCGCATCGTCAGCGGGGAGCGCAGCGCCTTCCTGTGCTTCCTCTTCTTCGTGCTCGAGGCGCCGGCACTCTAGACCCGGTCCTCCTGCCGGCGGGAGGAGGTGGGCGGAATCCAGCTGTCGGCGCTGGGGGTGGGCCCTGCGCCGGGGTGGGACCTGCGCCGGGGGCTGTCACTCGGCGTCGGCGTAGGTGTCGACGACGGAGACGTCGAGGGGGAAGTCGACGGGGAAGTCACCGAAGAGGAGCCGGCCGGCGCCGGCGGCGGACTCGCGGACCGCCGTCGCGACGTCGTCGGCCAGGACCGCGGGGGTGTGGACGATGACCTCGTCGTGGAGGAAGAAGACGAGGTGCGGGCTGTGGCCCGCGCCGCCGGCGCCGCCCATCACCCGCAGGCGGGCGCGCAGGTCCGCGAGCCAGCACAGCGCCCACTCCGCGGCGGTGCCCTGGACGACGAAGTTGCGGGTGAAGCGGCCCCAGTCGCGAGCCAGACGGCGCGCGCGCCGGCGGTCGTCGTCGGTCGCCTCGCCCTCGTGCTGCCGGTCCTGCACGGCCTTCCACGCGGGCGGGGGAGCGGGGGAGGTGCGGCCCAGCCAGGTGCGGACGGTGCCGCCCACCTCCCCGCGCATCGCGGCGCCCTCGACGACGGCGGTGGCGCGCGGGAAGGCGCGCAGCAGGCGGGGCGCGAGGTCCCCGGCCGCCCCGGTGGTCGCGCCGTACAGCGCGCCGAGCATGGCGACCTTCGCGTGCGCGCGGGTGTCGATGACGCCCTGGTCGACGAGCCCCTGGTACAGGTCCCCGCCGCGCGCGGCCCGCGCCATCGCCTCGTCGCGGGCCATTGCGGCGAGCACGCGCGGCTCGAGCTGGGCGACGTCGGCGACGACGAGCGTCCAGCCCGGGTCCGCGACGACGGCGCCGCGCACCTGCTTGGGCAGCTGGAGCGCCCCGCCGCCGCGGGTGGCCCACCGGCCGGTGACGACGCCGCCGGGGACGTAGTCGGGGTGGAAGCGCTCGCGGCCCGCGCCGGGCGGACCGGGACGCACCCACTCGTCGGCCCAGACCCAGCCGTTGGCGCTGTGGAGGCGGGACAGCTTCTTGTACTCGAGGAGCGGCGGGACGACGGGGTGGTCGACCTGCTCGAGCTCCCACTTGCGGGTGGTCTGCACGGAGATCCCCGCGCTGTGCAGCGCGCGCAGCAGCGCCTGCCCGGAGTCCGGGTTGAGCCTCGGTGCGTCGAGCGCGCGGCGGACGTCCTCGGCCAGCGCCTCGAGCACCGGCGGCCGCGCGCCGAGCGGCGGGCGCGGGCCGAGCACCTCGGTGAGCAGGTGGTCGTGGGCGGCGCGGTCCCACGGCAGGCCGTCGTGGCGCATCTCCGCGGCGAGCAGCGCCCCGGCGGACTCCGCCGCGAGCAGGGTGGCGAGCCGCCCCGGCTCGCGGCTCGCCGTCACGGCCTCCCGCTGGCGCAGCCGCTCGGCGAGCACCTCGTCGGCGGGCAGGGTGAGGGACTCGAAGAGGGTAGGTGGGGCGTCGGGCCGGTCCTCCGGCTCCTCGACGTCGTCCCACAGGTCCGACGGCGGTGGCGCGTCGACCGCGCGGCGCTGGATGGTGCGGCACAGGCGCAGGTCGAAGCAGCGCTCCACCCGCACGCCGGCGCGCAGCAGCCGGGCGTAGATGGTCGCGGTGTCGGCCCACACCCAGCGCGGGCGCGAGGCGGCCTCGAGCTCCGCCACCCGGGCGGCCAGCGCGTCGGCGGGCACGACGGACGCGGCCGGGGCGGCGCCGTCGTCGAGGACGGTGAGCCGGACCCCGCCGGTCTCCTCGGCCACGACGATCTCCACGCACCGAGCCTACGGCGGCGCACCGACACCGGGCGCCGTAGGGTGCGGGCATGCTGCAGCGGCGATTCCTCCAGGTGGACGTGTTCGGCGCGGAGCCCTACGAGGGCAACCCGGTGGCCGTCGTCGTCGACGGGGAGGGCCTGTCCACCGAGCAGATGCAGCGCTTCGCGGCGTGGACCAACCTCTCCGAGACCACCTTCCTCCTCCCGCCCAGCGAGCCCGCCGCGGACTACCGCGTGCGGATCTTCACCCCCGGCACCGAGCTGCCCTTCGCCGGGCACCCGACCCTCGGCTCCGCCCACGCGTGGCTCGCCTCGGGCGGGACCGCGGCGACGGCGGGGCGGCTCGTCCAGGAGTGCGGCGTCGGGCTCGTCGAGCTGCGCGAGTCCGGTGGCCGCTGGTCCTTCGCCGCCCCCGCCCTGCGCCGCTACGAGGCGCCCGACGACGAGACCCTCGCCCGCGCCACCGACGCCCTCGGGCTGGACCCGGGCGACGTCGTCGACGCGTCCTGGCTCGACAACGGCCCGCCGTGGCTGGCGCTGCGGCTGCGCTCGCGGGAGACCGTCCTCGCCGTGCGGCCACGCTACGCGGACCTCGGTGACCTCCACCTCGGCGTCGTCGCCGCGCCCGGCAGCGACGGGACCGCCGTCGAGGTCCGCGCGTTCGGTGCCGACTTCTCCGAGGACCCGGTCACGGGCAGCCTCAACGCCGGCCTCGCGCAGTGGCTCACCGACACCGGCGTGGTCACGGTGCCGTACGTGGCCGCGCAGGGCACTGCGCTCGGCCGCGGAGGCCGGGTCCACGTCACCGCCCCCGACGGCGGGCTGTGGGTGGGCGGGCGGACGACGACGGCGATCGCCGGCACCGTCGCACTCTGACGGAGGGTGGACATGGACTCCTGGCCGCTGTGGGTGCAGTGGGTGGCGCTGCTGGTCGTCGGGGGCACCTTCCTCGGCAGCTCCTGGTGGCTGGCGCTCGCCCGAGCCCGAGCCGCCGGCGCCGAGCCCGTGACGTGGGGGGAGAGGACGCGAACCTTCGTCGGGGCGCTGCGCCTCGGCGACTGGGCGATGGTCTTCCTCCTCGCCGCGTTCCTCGTCCCGCTCGTGGTCCGGACCGTCGCGCTCTGAGCTCAGCGGCGCCGCAGCGCCTTGTCCACCTCGACGACGGCGAACACCACCACCCCGACGCCCACCGGCACCAGCCAGTCGGTCAGCCCCACCGCGGTGGAGCCGAAGGCCGTGTGCATGAAGGGCGCGTAGACGAAGAGCAGCTGCAGCGCGAGCATGACGGCCACGCACACCCATGAGACCGGGTTGGTCGTGAGGAGCTCGCGGCGCAGGCTCGTCGTGCGGCTGAAGCGGCTGGCGAAGAGGTAGCAGATCTGGGCGACGACGAGGGTGTTGACGGCGACCGTCCGCGACTCCGCCACACCGCGCCCGGCCTCCTGGCCGAGGAGGAAGACCGCGATCGTCGCGCCGCCGATGAGCACCGAGACGTAGCCGATCCGCAGCAGCCCCGAGCGCGGCAGGATCGAGCCGCCCGGCGTGCGCGGCGGCCGGCGCATGATGTCGGGCTCCGAGGGCTCGAAGGCCAGCGCGAGGGCGAGGGTGACCGCGGTGATCGTGTTGACCCACAGCACCTGGACCGGTGTGAGCGGCAGCGTGAGCCCGAGGACGACGGCGACGAGAATGACGAGCCCCTGCGCGCCGTTGGTCGGCAGGATGAAGACGATGGCCTTGCGCAGGTTGTCGTAGATCGTGCGGCCCATCTCGACGGCCGACTCGATCGAGGCGAAGTTGTCGTCGGCGAGGACGACGTCGGCCGCCTCCTTCGTCGCCTCCGTCCCCTTGATCCCCATGGCGACCCCGACGTCGGCCCGCTTGAGCGACGGCGCGTCGTTGACGCCGTCGCCGGTCATCGACACGACCTCGCCGTTCGCCTGCAGGGCCTGGACCAGCCGGAGCTTGTGCTCGGGGCTCGTGCGGGCGAAGACGTCGTGCTCGGTCGCGATGATGCGCAGCTCCTCGTCGGTGGCGGTCTCGAGCTCGGCGCCGGTGACGGTCGAGTCCCCGATCCCCATCTCCCGCGCGATGGCGGTGGCGGTGCCGGCGTGGTCGCCGGTGATCATCTTGACGCGGATGCCGGCCTGCCGGCAGGCGCGGATCGCGGCGACGGCCTCCTCGCGGGGCGGGTCGATGATGCCGTAGAGACCGAGGAGGACGAAGCCGCCGGCGTCGACGTCCTCGGTGCTCACCGAGGTGGCGCCGTCGTCGGCGCGGCGGGCCGCGGCGGCCAGCACCCGCAGCCCGCGGGCGCCGAGCTCCTCGATCTGCGCCTCCCAGAACGCCCGGTCCAGCGGCGCGGCGTCCTCCAGCCCGGTGCCCTGGGAGTCGCAGCGGTCCAGCAGCCGGTCCGGCGCGCCCTTGAGGTGGATGACCGCGCCCTGCGCGGTGCGGTCCAGGGTGGCCATGTACTTGTAGGCGGAGTCGAAGGGGACGGCGTCCAGCCGGGCGTCGTCGTCGCCGTCCACGCCGGCCTTGAGCGCGAAGGTGCGCAGCCCGCCGTCGGTCGGCTCACCGGACAGCACCCACTCCCCACCACGGTGGGAGACGGTCGAGTCGTTGGCCCGCGCCGCGACCTCCGCGAGGGCAAGGACGCTCGGGTGCTGCGCCGTCGTCGTCGCCTCGCCGGCCGGGCGGATCTCGCCCTCGGGCGCGTACCCGGTGCCGGTGACGTCGAAGCGGGCGGCGGGCGCGACGACCGTCCGGACCGTCATCTCGTTGCGGGTGAGCGTGCCGGTCTTGTCGCTGCAGATGACGGTGACCGAGCCGAGAGTCTCCACCGAGCTCATCCGCCGGGTGATCGCGTGGCGCCGCGCCATCGTCTGCACGCCCAGGGCGAGGGTGATGGTGAGGACGGCGGGCAGGCCCTCGGGGATCGCGGCGACCGCGAAGCCGATCGCCGCGAGGGTGAGCTCGCCGAGCGTGTCGTCGTACAGCAGCGCGCCCAGCGCGAACATCACGACGGCGAGGACGACGACGACGAGCGACAGCACCCGCCCGAAGGCGTTCATCTGCCGGGTCAGGGGCGTCTCGAGGGACTCGACCTCCTCGAGCAGCGTCGTGATGTGCCCGATCTCGGTGTCCTGCCCGGTGGCCGTCACGACCCCGGTGCCCGAGCCCGCGGCGACGACGGTGCCCGAGAAGGCCATCGAGGTCCGGTCCCCGATGCCCGCGTCCGGGGCGACCGGGTCGGTGCCCTTGTCCACCGGTACGGACTCACCGGTGAGCGCCGACTCCTCGATGCGCAGCGTGCTCGCGCGGGTGAGCCGGACGTCGGCGGGCACGCGGTCCCCGGAGGAGAGGCGCACGAGGTCGCCGGGGACGAGGTCCTCGGCGGGGACGGTCTGCCACGCGCCCTCGCGCCGCACCTGCGCGTCCAGCGAGAGCATCTGGCGGATGCCCTCGAGGGCGTCCTCCGCCTTGCCCTCCTGGACGTAGCCGATGACGGCGTTGGTGAGGACGACGGCCGCGATGACGATCGTGTCGACCCACTCGCCGAGCACCGCGGTGAGCACGGCGGCGGCAATGAGGACGTAGATCATCGGGTCGCGGAGCTGGCGCAGCAGCCGCCGCAGCGCTGACTCGCGCTCCGGCTCGGGTAGCCGGTTGGGGCCGTGCCGCTCGAGACGAGCGGCGGCCTCCTCGCGGCTCAGGCCCTGGTCGCCGGCGCCGAGGTGGGCGAGGACGTCGACGACGGCGCGGGCGTGGGCGGGAGCGGCTTCGGTGGGTGGCGTCATGGTCCCTGTCGCATCGGCGAGGCGGTACGGCCGGTCCCAGTCTCGTCGTGTCGCCGCCGCCTGTCCCGGCAGGTGACGCCGATCTGCGCACAGGTCCGCGCGAGGTGTCGGTGAGCGTCAGGTGTCCCGGCGTGTCGCGCGCGTGTCGCCAACCTGTGCGCAGTTCCCGACGGCGGGTGACCGGGCGAGATGCCCGGCCACCCGCCGTCGTGCGCTACCAGCGGTGGGCGACGTCGATGACGAGTCGCGAGCCGGAGCCCGGGCCGTCGAGGACGAACACCCGGAAGGGCAGCCGGGCCCGCACGCCCAGGCCGATCGTCGTCTGGCCCTCGAAGCTCCCGCCCGAGGCGATCTGGCGGAAGGTCGAGTAGCCGCTGACGTTGCGCAGCTCCTTGCGGTTGGACGGGGTGTAGGTGCTGCGCCCCGTCACGGGGTCGTAGGTCGGGGCGTGCGCCACGACCTCGAGCTTGGCGCCGCCGCGCAGCGGGACACGCGCCCCGCTGCCCTCGGCGTACACCTGGTCGACGTAGCGGACGGAGTAGCCGCGCACGTCACCGCGGACGTCGATGACCATGCGGTCGTAGCAGGAGTGCTCGCCCGCGCGGACGTTCGTGATCGACGTGAGGGCGGAGCCGGGGCTCTGCGCCTTGGCGAGCGAGCCCCACGTGATGCCGCAGTAGGGGGCGGCCTGAGCCGAGGCGCCCATCGGGAGGACGAGTGCCAACCCGAGGACGAGTCCGAGGAGGAGTCTGGTCAAGCGCTTCATCGCGATCCCCTTTCCAGGGAGTACCGCGGGCGGCAGCGTGCTGCTCGTGGTGGCGCGCAACCTACTCCCGACGCCGGGCCGGCGGAAGGGCCGAAAGGGCAGTGTGTGCGCAACTGCACAGCGGGCAAAGTTGCACGCAGTGCATCGACGACTGAGACTCGGTTTTATGTCCGAATCGACCGGCCGACGCGAGGTCAACAAGGCGCGCACGCGGCTCGCCCTCGTCGACGCGGCGCGCGAGCTGGCCCGTGAGCGCGGGCTCGACGACGTGACGGCCGAGGACATCGCCGACCGCGCCGGTGTCTCCCGGCGCACCTTCTTCAACTACTTCTCCGGCATCGAGGCGGTCGTCGCCGCCGGCCTGGCCGAGCCGCTCGAGCGGATGGCCGACGCGCTGCGCCGGCGCCCCGCGGAGGAGGAGCCGCTCGTCGCCATCGTCGCGGCCCTGCGCGAGGAACCGCTCGGGGCGGAGATCCTCCTCGGCTGGCTGCCCACGACGCCGGGCAGCTCGCTGCGCGGCCGCGAGCTCCAGCTGCGGGTGTGGCAGCACCACGAGGAGTGGCTCGTCGACGTCCTGCGCGAGCGCCTCGGCGAGGGCGACGACCTGCGCGTCCGCTCCCTCGCCGCCGCCGTCATGGCGCTCTTCGAGACCGTCCAGCGGGCCTGGCTGCCGACCGCCGTCGGCCGCGACCCGCGCGACGCCGTCGCCGCCTTCAACGACACGCTCCTGCGGGTCCTCGCCCACGCCGACGCCGGGTGGCGCCGGCCCGCGTCCTGACGTCCCCTTTCTCCCAGCACCACCACATCCCGGAAGGAACCCCTGTGGCTTCACTCCTGCACCGCCTCGGACGATGGAGCGCCCAGCACCGCTGGGCGACCGTCATCACGTGGCTCGTCGTCATCGCGCTCGCCGCGACGGGCGCCGCCACGCTCAGTGAGCCGCTGAGCGACGAGTTCAGCATCCCCGGCAGCCGGTTCCAGGTGGTGCTCGACGACCTCCAGGAGGAGATCCCCGAGGCCGCCGCGGGCATCGGCACGGTCACCTTCTCCGCCGAGGACGGCTTCACCGACGAGCAGCAGGCCGCCGTCGCCGACGTCACCGAGCAGTGGAGCGCGCTCGACGGCGTCGTCGGGTCGATGGACCCCTTCGCCACCCAGGAGCAGCTCGACGGCAGCCTCGACGAGATCGAGGCCGGCCGGGCCGAGCTCGAGGCGGGCCGTGCGCAGCTCGACGAGGGCCGCACCGAGCTCGCCGCCGGGCGCGAGCAGCTCGAGGCCGCCGAGGCCGAGCTCGCCGCGGGCCGGGAGCAGCTCGAGGCCCAGCGCGCCGAGCTCGAGGCCTCCATCGACATGATGCCGCCGGCCATGGCCGCCGGGGCCGAGGAGCAGCTCGCCGCCGCCGAGGCCGAGCTGGCCGCCGGCGAGGAGCAGCTCGCCGCCAGCCGCGCCGAGCTCGAGGCGGGCGAGGAGGAGCTCGCCGCCGCCGAGGCCGAGATCACCGCGGGGGAGACCCAGCTCGACCAGGGCGAGCGGCTCGCCGAGCTCACCTCCGGGCTGCGCCAGGTCTCGGAGAACGGCACCGTCGCCATGACGCAGGTGCAGTTCGAGTCCTCGGGCGGTCAGCTCGACCCCGAGGTCACCGCCCAGGTGCAGGAGATCGGTGACACGCTCGCCGACGAGGGCATCGAGGTGAACTACAGCGCGGAGATCGTCTCCGACATCTCCTCCATCCTCGGCCCGGCCGAGGTCGTGGGCGTCGTCGTCGCCGTCGTCGTCCTCCTCGTCCTGCTCGGCTCCCTGCTCGCCGCGGGTCTGCCGCTCCTCACCGCGCTCGTCGGCGTCGGTGTCGGCGTCGGGGCGTCGCTCGCGCTGAGTGGCGTCGTCGAGATGACCAGCGTGACCCCCGCCCTCGCGCTCATGCTCGGCATGGCCGTGGGCATCGACTACTCCCTGTTCATCCTCAACCGCCACCGGATGCAGCTCGCCGACGGCATGGGCGTGCGGGACTCGATCGCCCTCGCCACCGGCACCGCCGGCAACGCGGTCACCTTCGCCGGTGCGACGGTCGTCATCGCGCTCGCCGCGCTCGGCCTCACCGGCATCCCGTTCCTCGGCGTCATGGGCTACGTCGCCGCGGGCACCGTCGTCGTCGCCGTCCTCGCGGCGGTCACGCTCACCCCCGCGCTGCTGTCCTTCCTCGGGGAGCGGGTCCTGCCGGCGAAGCAGCGCACGCGCCTCGAGCGCAAGAACGGCGCGGACTCCCGGGGCTGGGCCTACAAGGTCCAGCAGCACCCGTGGCTCGCGATCATCGGCGTCGTCGCCATCACCGGCCTCCTCGCCATCCCCACCACCCAGCTCCGCCTCGGGCTGCCCGACGGCAGCCAGGAGCCGGCTGGCTCGACCGCCTACCGCACCTACGACCTCATCCGGGACAACTTCGGGGCGGGCGCGAACGGCCCGATCATCGGCGTCGCCACGCTCGCGGAGCCGACGCAGGACGAGGCGGCCCTCACCGAGACCCAGCTCGACATCGCCGAGGACCTCCTCGCCGTCGACGGCGTCCAGTACGTCGTGCCCTTCGGGACGAGCGAGGACGGCGACACCCTCGCCTTCCAGATCATGCCCGCCGACGGCCCCTCCGAGGAGTCGACTGTCGCGCTGGTCAACACGCTGCTCGACGGCGAGGACGAGCTCGGGGCCGCGCACGACGTCGAGATGGGCTACACCGGGCAGACGGTCGCGAACATCGACATCTCCGACCAGCTGGCCGACGCCCTGCCGATCTACCTGCTCGTCGTCGTCGGCCTCTCACTCGTCCTCCTGCTCCTCGTGTTCCGCTCGATCTGGGTGCCGCTGCTCGCCTCCGTGGGCTTCCTCCTCACGGTGGTCGCATCCTTCGGTGCCGTCGTCGCGGTGTACCAGCTCGGGTTCCTCTCCGACCTGTTCGGGGTCAACGAGGCGGGGCCGATCCTCAGCTTCCTGCCGGTGCTCCTCATCGGGGTGCTCTTCGGCCTGGCGATGGACTACCAGGTCTTCCTCGTCTCGGGGATGCGGGAGGCGCACGTCCACGGGGCCGACGCACGCGTCGCCGTCGTGCGTGGCTTCAACCAGAGCGCGCGGGTGGTCACCGCCGCGGCGATCATCATGGTCTCCGTCTTCGGCGGCTTCATCTTCGCCCACCTCGCGATGATCCGGCCGATCGGCTTCGGCCTCGCGTTCGGCGTCCTCATCGACGCCTTCCTCGTCCGGATGACCCTCACCCCGGCGGTGCTCAGCCTCCTCGGGGAGAAGGCGTGGTGGCTGCCGCGCTGGCTCGACAAGATTCTGCCGAACGTCGACGTCGAGGGCGCCAAGCTCGAGCGTCAGGTGGTCCAGGAGGAGCGCGCGACCGTCTAGGTCCCCGCTCGTCGAGGGTGCGGGTCCCGCCGAGGCGGGGTCCGCACCCTTTCGCGTGCGGTCTAGGTGCCGCCGAGCTCCTCGAGGACGGTGGGGAGGACGTCGAGGAGCTCGCGGGCCAGGTAGCCGACGCCGCCGACCGTGCCGGCGACGCGGTCCCCGGCCGCGGAGTGGAGGTGGGTGCCCCAGGCGGCGGCCTGCCCCGGCTCGGCGCCGCGGGCGAGCAGCCCGGCGACGGCGCCGGCGAGGACGTCACCGCTGCCCGAGGTGCCGAGCCCGCGGTTGCCCGCCACCTTGCGCCACAGCCGCCCGTCCGCGGCGACGACGTCCTCGCAGGTCACCGCGGCGCCGTAGCGCTCGGTGACGGTGCGGACGGCGCCCGGGAGGTCGTCGTCGGGGACGTCCTCGACGTCGAGCAGGTGGGCGATCTCGTCGGCGTTCGGCGTGAGGACGAGGCGGCCGCGCAGGGACGGGGCGAGGTCCTCCAGGCGCGGCAGGACCCCGACGGCGAAGGCGTCGAGGACGAGCGGGACGTCGTCGTCCACGCGCTCGAGCACCCCGGTGAGCAGGGTGACCGTGCTGTCCGGGTCGCTGAGACCGGGGCCCGCGAGGACGGCGGACGCGCGGGCGAGCTTGTGCTCCAGCGGCTCGAGCCCGCCGCCGGTGAGCGTCCCGCCGTCGTCCTCCTCGAGCGCGGTCACCCCCGCCTCCGGGACGGCGACGGCGAGGGCCGGCGCCACCGAGGCGGCCACGGCGACCGAGAGCTTGCCGGCGCCCACGCGCAGCGCCGCGAGCCCGGAGAGGAGGACCGCGCCGGGGGACCCCGGGGAGCCGCCGACGACGACGACCGCGCCGCGGGCGTACTTGCCGCGCCCCGGCTCGGGCAGCGGCCACCCGCGCAGGACCTCGGGCGTGAGCTCGGTCGTCACCGGACCTCGCCCGCCTCGTGCTCGACGGCCTGCTCGTCGGACGGCGAGTGCTGGGCGGTCACCGGGACGCCCCGGTCACGGAGGTGGTCCGCGGAGTTGAACTCGGCGAGCGTCCAGCGGTCCTCGTCCTCCTCGCGGACGAGGCGGGTGACCGCGGCGTTGCGCACGAACTGGGTGCGGCTGACCTCGAGGACGCTCGCCTCGTCCATCTCCTCGCACACGTAGCGGAAGACGAGGAGCACGGCGTCGTGGCAGGTGATGAGGACGCGGCGGTGGCGGCGCTGGCGCTCGAGGTCGGCGAGGAGCGAGCGCACGCGCAGGGCGATGTCGGCCCACGACTCCCCGCCCGAGGGGCGGTAGTAGAACTTCCCGTGCCACTCCCGGCGCTCGGCCTCCTCCGGGAAGCGCTTGCGGATGCCGGCGGTCGTGAGGGTGTCGGTGATGCCGAGGTCCCGGTCGCGCAGCCGCTCGTCGAGGCGCACCGGCACGTCGAGGCCGGCGACGTCCAGCGCGGTCAGCGCCGTGTCGTGGGCGCGGCGGAACGGGGAGGACCACACGGCGTCGGGGCGGTCCGCGGCGGGGAGCTCGGCGAGCCACCGGCCCAGCGCCTGGGCCTGCTCGACGCCGGTGGGCGAGAGCTCGACGTCGGCGTCCCGAGCCGGGACGTCGATGACCTCGGCGCCCGTCTGCCGGGCCCGCGCGGCGGCGACGTTCCCCAGGCTCTCCCCGTGGCGGACGAGTATCAGCTCGGTAGCACCCATGGGCGGCAACGTAACCGAGCCGTCCGCCGCCCGCTCGCGGTGGTGGGCCGCGGGTCGAGCCTCGAGGACGACCCGTCCTGGCCTTGAGGCTGATGGAGCGGCACTGCGACCTCTCTAGTGTGGTGGCCGATCCCCGGACCAAGGAGCCCCTGTGCCCGAGCACGAGACCACGCCCGCCGCGCCCGGCGCACCCCGCCCTCCGCGCCACCGAGTCGCCCCGCGGGCACGCACCTACTGGCTGCTCTCGCGCGCGACCGTCCTCGTCGTCGGCTGGGTCCTCACCCTCGTCCCGGCCGCGCTGTGGGAGGGCGGGCGGACGTGGCTGCTCGTCGCGGCCGGCGCGCTCACGGTCCTGCTGCTCCCCGCCGTCGTCCTCGCGCCGTGGCTGCGGTACCGCACCCACCGGTGGGAGGCGACCGGCACCGCCGTCTACTCCCGCACCGGGTGGCTGGGCCGGGAGTGGCGGATCGCGCCGCTCTCGCGCGTGCAGACGGTCGAGGCCAAGCGCAACCTCCTGCACCGGGCGCTCGGGCTGGCCGCCGTCTCGGTGACGACCGGGTCCGCGCAGGGCGCCGTCCAGATCGAGGGGCTCCAGGCGGAGGTGGCCGAGGATCTCGTCACCCAGCTCACCGACGCCGTCGCCCGCACCCAGGGGGACGCGACATGACCGGTGCGCTCACCGACGAGGACGTCCTCGACGACGACGGCGCCACCGACGTCCCGTGGCAGCGGCTCAGCCTGCGGGTCGTCCCGGCGGCGCTCCTGCGGATGCTCGTGCGGCTCGTCCCGGCGGCCGCCGGCTGGTGGTTCTTCAACACCGACAACGACACCGCGCGGTACACCGTCGTCGCGCTCGCCGTCCTCGCGGTGCTCAACCCGCTGAACCAGGCGCTCAACTACCTCAAGGTCCGCTACCGGCTCACCGGCGAGGAGCTGCAGCACACGACCGGGCTGCTCGTGCGCCGCAGCAACCGCATCGCCCTGCACCGCATCCGCACCGTCGACATCACCGCGCCGCTGAGCAACCGGCTCCTCGGGCTGGCCGTGCTGCGGGTGGGCACGGGCGGCAACTCCTTCACCCGCGAGGGAACGGTCGCGCTCGACGGGCTCCCGCGGGACACGGCGCTGCGCCTGCGCGCCGAGCTGCTGCGCCGCAGCGGGCAGGACGTCGCCTCCACCGTGGACCCGCGCCTCGCGGAGGCCGGCGGTGAGGAGGTGCAGACGCTGCGCCGGCGCTGGGTCGTCTACCAGATGTTCGGGGCGTGGCTCCTCGCGGGGCCGGTCTCGGTGATCGGCACCGTCTACGGCTTCGCCTCCCTGTTCGGCCGGGAGGAGTGGATCGGGGAGCAGGCGATGAGCGTCGTCGACCGGGTGCCGTGGGCCGCGTGGGCCGCCACCTCCCTCGTCCTCGTCGTGCTCCTGGGGATCGCGGCCGGTGCCGTCACCTTCACCGAGGCGTGGTGGGGCTACCGGCTCGTACGCGAGCCCGGCGGCCGCTTCCTCGCCACCCGCGGGCTGCTCACCACCCGCTCCTTCACCGCAGACCAGGAGCGCCTGCGCGGCGTCACCGTGTCCCGGGGCCTGCTCACGCGGCTGCTCGGGGGCGCCCGGCTCTCCCCGGTGATGACCGGCGTGAGCCTCGCGCAGATGATGAGCGAGAGCTCCTCGATGCTGCCGGCCACCACGCGTGACGTCGCCGTGCGGGTCGCCAACGTCCTGCTCGGCCACCCCGTGCTGGACGACGACGTCGCCCCGGTGGGCGGGCCGCTGCGCGCCCACCCGCCCGTCGCCCGTCGTCGGGCCGTCGTGCGGTACCTGCTCGCGACGGCGGTGCTGGCCACCGGGCTCGGCGCCGGCGTCGCCTGGGCCGGGTGGAGCGCCTGGCTGCTGCTCGTACCGGCGACGCTCGTGCCGGTCTGCGTGGTTGCCGGGCGCGGGTACTACCGGGCGCTGGGCCACCGCCTGGACGGGGAGTACCTCTACCTCCAGCGCGGCTGGTTCAGCCGGCGGACCGACGCCCTCCAGGTCCGCGGGATCAACGGCGCGCACGTCACGCAGTCCCTGGTCCAGCGGCTGCTCGGGCTGGCGACCCTCCGGGTGACGACCGCCGCGGGGGAGCAGGGCTACCTCGGGGTGGACATGGCCCTCGGCGACGCCGCGGCGCTCGCGGAGGCGGTGACGGAGGAGCGGGTCGTCGCCTGACGGCCCCCCTTTCGCGCCGAGCGCTGAGTTGTTACCCGCCCGCCCACGCTCGCGCCGTGCCAAACTCCCAGGACGAGACCCGAGGAGGAGCCATGGCCCTGCGCTGGTACAGCGTCGTCGTCGACTGCCGGGACCCGCGCGCGCTCGCGGCGTGGTGGGCGCAGGTGCTCGGGTGGATGACGGTGTTCGAGGCCGACGACGAGGTCGTCATCGTCCCGCAGCACTTCGCCGACGAGGGCTACTTCACCCGGGTCCCGCCGCGGGAACGGGGCCAGGGACTCGTCTTCGTCCCCGTGCCCGAGGGGAAGACGGTGAAGAACCGTCTCCACATCGACCTCGCGCCCGAGGCCGACGACGACCAGGACGCCGAGGTGCAGCGGCTGCTGGACGCCGGCGCCCGGCGCGTGGACGTGGGGCAGGGCCCGGACGTCACGTGGGTCGTGCTCGCCGACCCCGAGGGCAACGAGTTCTGCGTCCTCAGCCCGCGCGACCTCTGACGCCCTCACCGGCGGGACCACTGACCCGTGCCACAAGGGCGGCCGGCCCGCCGCGGCACGCCGTGCGCCGGCGCGCGGGCATCCGCGTGTCGAGGCCCGTTGTGGCACGCTCCTGGTCGGCTGCCGTGCTCAGCCGACCGGCACGGCCTCCCGGGTGAGGGCGAGCACCTGCGCGGCGGCGCGGTCCGCGCCCGCGACGAGCGGTGACGGGACGCCCGGTGTCGCGCCGATCGCCGAGCCCGGCTGGACGTCGCCGGCCGGGATGCCGATGACGACGACGCGCGGGTCGGGCCGGCCGGCGGCGTCGAGGAGGTGGAACTCCTCGGCCGTCACGTCGAGGGTCCGCGTGGCGGCCACCGTGCCGTCCGGGCCGGTGCGCGCGTGCAGGCGGGCGCGGCCAGAGTCGAGCAGGGAGCGCAGCAGGGGGTCGTCGGTGACGTCGGCGTGGCCCTTCGACATGCGGGTCTCGACGAAGGCGCGTACCCGGTGCTCGCGCCCCATGACCTGGGAGCGGGCGACGAAGCGACCGCGCTCCACCGTGACGGACAGGCCCTCACCGAGGAGCTCGACGACGCCGGCCCGCACGAGGGCGAGCAGCTGCGCGGTGCGCTCCGGCGGCGGGCCGGACGCGAGCGCGAGGCCGAGCGTGCCGAACCAGCCGTTGACGTCGCGGACGGCGGACGCCGGGTGGATCGCCCCGGCGCGCACGAGCCCGGCGACCTGCCCGCGCAGCAGCGCCATCGCCCGGTTGACCTCCGCGCGCGGGCTGGCCAGCGGCCGGGTGATCGACTCGTGCTCGGCGGCGACCCAGCGCGCGGTCCACGCCCGCCACGCCTCGGGTGAGGGCAGCCGCACGTCGGGCCGGTCGAGACGCTCGACGTCGAGGTGGCGGGCGGGGTCGACGACGACGTCCCGGACCAGGCCGTCGAGCTCGGTCACGTCCGCGGCCGCGACGCGAGCGAGCAGGCCGGCGGGGAGGTTGCCGTCGGCGGCCGAGGGGATGGTGGCGGGGTGGTGCCGGGCCAGGGTGGTGAGGTGGGCGACGACGAGCTCGCGGGCGAGCTGCGGCCACACGTCGCGGGTGAAGTCCTGGTCGGGGATCGTCGCGGCGGCCGCGAACCACTCGCGGGTGGCCAGGCGCGGCGTGTAGCGCGGCGGGAAACCGCCGTACCAGGACTTCGAGCGGTAGGGCAGGCCGCGGCGGGAGCCGACGAGCAGGCGCGGCTCGCGCCCGGAGGGCAGGTAGGTGAGGTCGAAGGGGGAGTCGCCGGGCACGAAGCGCCCGCCGCGGCCGGCGGTGAGGACGGCGACGACGTCGAAGAAGTTCGCCCCGAGCCCCGCGACGACGACGTCCTCGCCCGCCGGGACGACGTCCCAGTCCCGCTCGGCCGGCATGCCCGGCTCGACGTAGACGAGCCCGTGGTCCTCCGCGGCGGCGACGCGCTCCGCGGTCTCCCGCGACCGCTCCGCCTGGACCATCCCCTGGGCGAGCACCACCGCGCGGGCGGAGAACACCCGCCCGTCGGAGAGCCGCACCAGGCGCCGATCCTCGGCCCTGGCCGACAGCTCACCTGTCAGGGACACCCCCCTCCCCGCCGACAGCTCACTTGTTACGGATGGCTCACCCGTCGCCGACAGCTCACTTGTTACGGATGGCTCACCCGTCGCCGACAGGCCACTTGTTACGGATGGCTGACCCGTCGCCGACAGCTCACTTGTTACGGATGGCTCACCCGTCGCCGACAGGCCACTTGTCACCCGCTCGGTGTCGACGACGGTGCCCACCGCCGCGGTCAGCTCCACGCCGCCGCGCGCGAGGATCGCCTCGAGCTGCTCGCGGAAGTACACGCCCTGCAGGCGCCGGGTCGGGTAGGACCACGGCTGGACGGCCGCCGCCTCCTCGGCGACCCAGTCGGGGCGAGGTCCTGCGCTCCAGCCGGCGGACGGGGGAGCCGTCGGGCGCGGGACGCCGGCGACGACATCGCGCGCCCACTGCACGAGGTCCGGCCCAGGCGTCACCGGCCCGGACATCGGGGTGGAGTCGTCGGGGTAGATCGTCGTGTGCGCGCTGTAGGTGTTGTTGAGGAGCTGCGGGCTCTGGTCGGTGCGCCAGGTCGCGCCGGCACCGACCTCGAGGCGGTCGACGACGACGACGCGTACCGGCTGCTCCGGCGTCCCCCGGGCCGTGAGCCGCTCGACGACGGAGACCGCACGCGGCCCCCCGCCGACGATGACGACGTCGGCGCTCAGTGCGCCATCAGTAAGAAGTGAGCTGTCGGCGGGGAGGGGGGTGGGGGTGGTCATGCGAGGGAGCCCTTGGTGAGCACCGGGCGGACCTGGGTCTGGCCGGCGTCGTGGAGGACCTCGACCGGGAGGCCGTAGACCTCACCGAGGAGCTCGGCGTCGTAGGCCTCGGGCGCTGGCCCGTCCGCGACGAGGCGTCCGCCGCTGAGGAGCACCACCTGCTGGCAGAAGGTCGCCGCGTGGTTGAGGTCGTGGATCGCGATGAGCGCCGCGACCCCCTCCTCGCGCGCCACCTGGCGCACGATCTGCAGCGTCTCCACCTGGTAGCGCAGGTCGAGCGCGGAGGTCGGCTCGTCGAGGAGGAGCACCCGCGGCCGCTGGGCCAGGGCCCGGGCGATGAGCACGCGCTGGGCCTGCCCGCCGGACATGTCGGAGAGCCGCCGCTCGGCGAGCTCAGCCAGCCCGAGCCGCGCGATCGCGTCCTCGACCACCGCGACGTCCTCCGCGCCCGGCCGCATCCCCATGTGCGGGGTGCGCCCCAGCGTCACGGCCTCGCGGACCGTCAGCTCGAAGGGCACCTCGCTCGACTGCGGCACGTAGGCCACGACCTTGGCGCGCTCGCGCGGCTTCATCGACAGCAGGTCGCGGCCCCCGAGCCGCACCGTGCCCTGCCGGGTGCGCAGCACGCCGGCGAGGATCTTCGTGAGCGTCGACTTGCCCGAGCCGTTGGGCCCGAGCAGCGCGCACAGGGTCCCCGCCGCCACGTCGAGGTCGATGCCACGCAGCACCTGGTGCCTGCCGTAGGCGAACTCCACGTCGCGGATGCTCAGCGCCGCGGGCGGTGCCGCCGCCGCGGTGGCCGCTCCCGCCGTCGTCGTCGTCAGTTCCTGGACTGCAGTCACTTCGAGGCCCTCCGCGTCATGATGAGGTAGATGAAGACGGGCGCGCCGAGCATCGCGACGACGATGCCCACCGGCACGACCGACGGCGCGACGACCGTGCGCCCGATGGTGTCCGCCGCGACGAGCAGCACGCCGCCCGACAGCGCCGACATCGGCAGCAGGTACTGGTGGTTGGCGCCGATGATGAGCCGGGCGATGTGCGGCCCGACGAGCCCGACGAAGCCGATGACCCCGCACAGGGACACCGCGACGGACGCGAGCAGTACCGACACGAGGATGAGCCCCACCCGGACCACGGTGACGTTGACGCCGAGGGAGCGGGCGGCGTCGTCGCCGGCGAAGGCGATCGCGTTCATGTCCTTGGCGAACCACAGGAGCAGCGGCAGGAGCACGACGACGACGGCGCCCATGACCCGCACCTCGGTCCACGACGCGTCGTTGACCGAACCGAGGGTCCACCGCACGATCGCCTGCAGGGTGTTCTCGTTGGCGACGTACTGCAGGCCCGCGGTGAGCGCCTCGAAGAGCTGGGTGACGGCGATGCCGAGGAGCAGCAGCGTCGCGACCGCCATCTTCCGCGCGGACGCGAGCCCGAGGACGAGCATCGTCACCAGCCCGGCGCAGGCGAGCGCGGAGAGGATGACGAGCGGGTTGGACGAGGCGACCCCGCCGCCGCCGAGCAGGATCGCCAGCGACGCCCCGAAGGCCGCCGAGGGGGAGACGCCGAGGGTGAAGGGGCTGACGAGCGGGTTGCGCAGCAGCCCCTGCATGACGGCGCCGGCCACCGACAGCGCCGCGCCCGCGGCGAGCGCGAGGAGCGCGCGGGGCAGACGCAGGTCGGCGACGATCGCGTAGGACTGGACGAACTCGGGCTCGATCGTCCCGCCGGCCACGCGCAGCCACAGGATGCGCATCGCGTCGGCGAAGGTCACCCCGGAGGTGCCCACCGCCGTCGAGCCCGCGACGACGACGACGGTCACCACCGCCGACACGACGAGCACGAGCAGCCGGTGGTTGCCCAGCGCCCGCCGCAGGCTGCCGGGCTGCGCGACCTCGGGGGCGGGCGTGGTGCGGGTGGCGTCGGGGCGCGCGGGTGCCTCGGTGGTCACTGCGCGCTCCCGACGGTGACGTAGGCGTCCTCACCCGGGTAGTCGGTGACGCCCTGGAACTCGGTGGCCCAGCGCTCGAGGTAGCCGGCCGGGTCGAGGTCCGCCGTCTCCTCCGGGTGCAGCCAGGTGGCGAGGTAGGCGGTGGCGATCGCCTTCGCGAGCCCCGACGTCGCCCACCCGTTCGTCACGTACACCTCACCGTTCTCGACGGCGCTGATCCCGGACCAGCCCGGCCGTGCGGGGATCCCGGCGACGACCTCGTCGACCTCCCCGGCCGCGTAGGGCTCGGCCGACGGCGGCTGCTCGTGGACGACGACGGCCGGGTCGCGCTCGACGACGGCCGCCGGGTCGACGGTGATCTCGTGCTGCGCGTCGCCGCCGGTGATGTCGCCGAAGACGTTCGTGCCGCCGGCGCCGGTGATGACCTGGTCGAAGCCCGAGCCGGGCAGCGCGGTGATGTAGGGCTGGTCGGTCTCCCAGTAGACGGGGACCGGCTCGGTGCCGGCGACGGCGTCCTCGACGGCGGTGACGATCTCGTCGTGGAAGTCCCGCACGGCCTGGGCGCCCTCGGGCTCGTCGAAGACCTCCCCGAGGAGGTCGATCGTCTCCTCGAACACGTCGACGTCCCACGAGGTGACGACGACGACCGGGATGTCGAACTCCGCCAGCCGCTCCGCGGCCTCCTGCCAGGCGCCGTTGCGCGGGATGATCGCGACGTCCGGGTCCAGCGCGACGATCGCCTCGTAGTTGAGCTCGCCGATGCTCTCCCCGACGACGTCCTCCTCGGTGAGCCCGAGGTAGGGCGCGCGCTGGACGGTGCCGCGGTCGACGCCGACGACGCGGTCGCCGGCGCCGATCGCCTCGACGAACTCGTTGTTGTACGAGAGGGCGACGACGGCGCGCTCGACCGGGCCCGCGATCGTCACCTCGCGGTCCTGGTCGTCGACGACGGTGATCTCACCGGCCGCGGCGGTGGTGGCGCCGTCGGCGGCCTCGCTCGGCCCGGCGACCTCGACCTGGCCGCAGGCCGCCAGGGTGAGGGCCGAGGCGAGGAGGGCGGCGGCGGTGAGGGTGGTGCGCGTCATCGGGTCTCTCCGGAAGGGGTGGTCGGGGCGGTGGTGGCCGGGCTGTCGGCGGGGAGGTGGGGCTCGCCGAGGGTGAGCATGAGGCGGTTGGCCCAGGAGAAGAAGGCGACTGAGGCGACGAGGTCGACGAGCTCCACCGGCTCCAGGCCGAGCTCCCGCAGCCGGGCGACGTGCCCGGCGGTGGCCCGCGAGGGCGAGGCGGCGAGGGCGGCGGCGAGGTCGATGACCGCGGCCCACCGCTCGTCCTGGCCCGCGCTCAGTGCGGACAGGTCGGCCGGGGCCCAGCCGGGGCCGCGGGGGACGTCGGCGGCGAGGAGGCGGTCGACGTCTGCGGGGCGCTTGCTCAGCTGGGCGGCCTTCCGGGCGTGGACGGAGGCGCAGAAGATGCAGTCGTTGACCTTGCTCGTCACCGCGGCGGCGAGCTCGCGCTCGGCCCGCGGCAGGCCGACGCGGGTGAGGAAGACTGCGTGGTCGATCTGCGTGCGGGCGGCCAGCACGCCGGTCTCGCGGGCGAGGAGACGGAAGTAGGCGCCGTCGCTCTTGCCGGCGAAGGCGGCGCGGTGCTCGTCGGTCAGCTCCTGCGTGGGGATCGGCTCCACCCACGGCAGCCAGCCGAGGAGCTCGCGGGTGTAGGCGCGTGGCACGGGGAGTCCGCCCGGCGCGAGGTCCGGGGCGTACTTGGCGCGGGCGGGCAGGTCCGCCGCCGGGGCAGGGGTGGCGCCGTCGTCGTCGTGGCCGGCGAGCAGGCGCAGGCCGGTGACCAGGCGCGCCTCGTAGGCGGTGACGGCGACGACCTGGGAGAGGAGGACGATGCCGTCCGCGTCGAGGCCGGCGGCGGTGAGCGCGGCGACGTCGTCGGGCGTGACGAGCGCGGGGGCCAGCGACAGGAGGTCCGCGTGGCGCACGAGGGCGGCGACGGACTCGTCGGCGGTGGCGACGGCGAGGTCGACGGGGTCGTGCCGGTGGTGCTCCTGCGCGAGCCCGGGCGCGCCGTGCTGCTCGGCGACGCGCGCGGCCAGCGCCCGGCGCAGCGCGGGGGACAGCCGGCCCGGGTCGGTGAAGAGGTGGTCGTGCGCGCGCTGGGTGTGCTCGACGACCTCGGGCTTGGCCAGGCGCGCCTCGGCGGTGGCCGGGTCGAGCTCGGCGAGGGCGCCGACGACGTCCTCACGGGCGGTGGGCGGGCGGTGGGCGGTGGCGGTCATGGGTGCTCCAGGACTGGGTACGCGGCAGTGCCGCGGCAGCGGGTGGGTGAGCTCCGGCGTGCTCCTCACGGCCGGGCGTGCGACAGCACGGCCCCGGGAGGAGCGGGAGGTCAGCGCCGCAGTGGGCGCGGGAAGGCGGAGGCGGGCTCAGCGGCCCGCGGGGTCAACGCCTCAGGCGGGACAACAACACATGCACGCCGCGGCGTGCAGACACATGCACACGGCGGTGCTCGGCGCGAGATGCGGCCTGACACTCGTGTGCACGGTCATGGTGGTCCTCCCCAGCTCGCGGCGGGCGCCGCGATCGTTCGGGCACGGCGTGCGTGCCCCCGACGTCTGCGACGCTACGTCATGACGCTTGAATGTCCAACCACTCTTCGGCGCCCGTCCCACCCGCTGGGACAGCGCCACCCTCCACCGCCGAGAGCCGGATTCCTCGGGGGAGAAATCCGGCTCTCGACGCGGTTGGGGGACCGGGGAGTGGGTCAGTCCACGTCCTCGTCGACCCAGTCGAAGGTCTTCGTCACGGCCTTCTTCCAGTTGCGGTAGAGGCGCTCACGCTCGGCGTCGTCCATCGACGGCGTCCAGCGCTTGTCCTCGCCCCAGTTGTCGACGACGTCCTGCTCGCCCTTCCAGAACCCGACGGCGATGCCGGCCGCGTAGGCCGCACCGAGGGCGGTGGTCTCGGTGACCTGCGGACGGACGACGTCGACGCCGAGGATGTCGGCCTGGAACTGCATGAGCTCCTCGTTGGCGACCATGCCGCCGTCGACCTTGAGCTCCTTGAGGTCGACGCCGGAGTCGGCGTTCATCGCGTCGACGACCTCGCGGGACTGGTAGGCGGTGGCCTCCAGGACGGCCCGCGCGATGTGGCCCTTGTTGACGTACCGGGTGAGGCCCACGAGCGCGCCGCGGGCGTCCGAGCGCCAGTACGGGGCGAAGAGCCCGGAGAACGCCGGGACGAAGTACGCCCCGCCGTTGTCGTCCACCGACGCGGCGAGCTTCTCGATCTCCGGCGCGCTCTTGATGATCCCGAGGTTGTCGCGCAGCCACTGCACGAGGGAGCCGGTGACGGCGATGGAGCCCTCGAGGCAGTACACCTGCGGCTGGTCACCGATCTTGTAGCCCACCGTCGTCAGCAGCCCGTTCTCGCTGTGGACGAGCTCGGTGCCGGTGTTGAGGAGCAGGAAGTTGCCGGTGCCGTAGGTGTTCTTCGCGCTGCCCACCTCGAAGGCCGCCTGCCCGAAGGTCGCGGCCTGCTGGTCCCCGAGGATGCCGGAGATCGGCACACCCGGCACGAAGCCGCCCTCGCGGCCCTTGCCGTAGACCTCGGAGGAGGAGCGGATCTCCGGGAGCATCGACATCGGGATGCCCATGTCGGCCGCGATGTCCTCGTTCCACGTGAGGGAGTCGATGTTCATGAGCATCGTGCGCGAGGCGTTGGTGACGTCGGTGACGTGGACGCCGCCGTCGGGCCCGCCGGTCATGTTCCACAGCACCCAGGAGTCGGTGGTGCCGAAGAGCAGCTCCCCGGCCTCCGCCTTCTCGCGCGCGCCGTCGACGTTGTCGAGGATCCACTTGACCTTCGGCCCGGCGAAGTACGTCGCGAGGGGCAGGCCCACGGTCTTCTTGTACTTCTCCGGGCCCTCGTCCCCGGCGAGCTCGTCGACGATCTTCTGGGTGCGGGTGTCCTGCCAGACGATCGCGTTGTAGACGGGCTTGCCCGTGCTCTTCTCCCACACGACGGTGGTCTCACGCTGGTTGGTGATGCCGACGGCGGCGAGGTTGCGGTGGGTGAGGTCGCCCCGCGACAGCGCGATGCTCACGACCTCGCGGACGTTGCGCCAGATCTCGACGGGGTCGTGCTCCACCCAGCCGGCACGCGGGAAGATCTGCTCGTGCTCCATCTGCCCGGTGGAGTGGATGGTGCCTGCGTGGTCGAAGACGATCGCGCGGGTGCTGGTCGTGCCCTGGTCGATGGCGAGGACGTAGTCAGCCATGTCGGTCCTTTCACGTCGCTGTGGACGGTTCGTTGGCCTTGAGGTGTCAGAGGAGCTGGACGGCGGCGAAGCCACCGAGGGCGCCGCCGACGAGCGGGCCGAGGATGGGCACCCACGAGTAGCCCCAGTCACTGCTGCCCTTGCCGCGGATCGGCAGGAGCGCGTGGGCGATGCGCGGGCCGAGGTCACGGGCGGGGTTGATGGCGTACCCGGTGGGGCCACCGAGGCTGTTGCCGATCCCGACGACGAGCAGCGCCACCGCGAGCGGCCCCAGTCCCGAGGGGGTCTTGCCGAAGGCGACGATGACGAAGAGCAGGACGAAGGTGCCCACGACCTCGGTGACGAAGTTCGCCCCGTAGCTGCGGATCTCCGGACCGGTGGCGAAGACCGCGAGCTTGGTGGCGCCCGGCGCCTCCTCGTCGAAGTGCCGCTTGTACGCGACGTACATGATGACGGCGCCCAGGATCGCCCCGATCATCTGGGCGAGGAAGTACACCAGTGCGTTGCCCAGCGTGTTGTCGATGGGCGCCAGGCCCAGCTCCTCGTTGCCGGCGAAGAAGGGCTGGTCACCGGCGAGCAGGCCGACCGTCACGGCCGGGTTGATGTGCGCGCCCGTCGAGTAGGCGACGTACACACCGGCGAAGACCGCAAGCCCCCAGCCGAAGTTGATGAGCAGCCAGCCGCCGCCGTTGCCCTTGGTCTTGGGCAGGATCGCGTTGGCGACGACGCCACAACCCAGCAGGGTCAGCATCGCCGTCCCCAGCACCTCAGGTAGGAAGATCAGGGAGAAGTCCACGTTGTCCTCTCTTTCACATGGAGTACCTGACGGCGCGGCGTTGCGACGCCAGGGGTCTGGGGTCAGGCCAGGGGCATCATCGGCACGATGTCCTGGGCCTGCTGACGCGCGCGCTCTCCGGCGTCGTCGTCGGGTGCCTCCGCCGCGGCCCGCTCGGCCTCGCAGCGCGCGGTGTAGGCGTCGATCTCCGCCTGCCGCCGCTCGTCGTCCCAGCCGAGGATCGGCGCGATGACGTCGACGATCTCGGGCGCGGCGGCGAGGCCGCTGTCGCGGACCTCGTAGACGAGCCGGGTGCGGCGCACCATGACGTCCTCGAGGTGGAGGACGCCCTCGCGCTCGGCCGCGTAGGCGACCTCGGCGCGCAGGTAGGCGGGGGCGTGCTCGAGGGGACGGCCCAGGTCGGGCTGCTCCTCGACCATCGTCACGATCTCCTCGAGCATGGAGCCGTAGCGGTGCAGGAGGTGGTCGACCATGGCGCGGGACCAGCCGAAGCGGGTGGCGTGCCGCTGGGCGCGCCGCCGCACGGCCTGCAGGCCGACGGCGCCGAGCAGCGGGATGCGGTCGGTGATCGAGGGCAGGCGCTTGGCCTCGTCCCCGAGGGCGAAGTCGACGGCGTCCTTGGCCATCACCCGGTAGGTGGTGAGCTTGCCGCCGGCGATGACGGTGAGGCCCGGGGCGGGGGAGGCGACGGTGTGCTCGCGGGAGACCTTCGCCGAGGACGTGCCCTCCTTGGTCCCGGGCTGGAGCAGCGGCCGCAGGCCGGCGTAGGTGCCGATGACGTCCTCACGGGTGAGGGGCGTCTTGAGGACGGCGTTGGCGTGCTCGATGACGTAGTCGATGTCCGCCTTGGTGGCGACGGGGTGGCGCAGGTCGTGCTCGTAGGGGGTGTCGGTGGTGCCGATGATCCAGTAGCGCGACCACGGGATGATGAACAGGACGCTCTTCTCGGTCTGGAGGATCAGGCCGACGTCGCCGCGGATCCGCTCGCGCGGCACGACGATGTGGATGCCCTTGGACGCGAGGACCCGCAGGCCGCCGTCGGTGCCCGACAGCGACTCGGTCTCCTCGGTCCACACGCCGGTCGCGTTGACGACGTGGCGGGCCCTGACGTCGAGGAGCTCGCCGGTCTCGAGGTCCTTGAGCTGGGCGCCGGCGACCCGGCCGGAGGCGTCCTTGTGGAGGTCGACGACCTGCGTGCGGTTGGCGGCCAGCGCCCCGTAGGCGGCGGCGGTGCGCACGAGGGTGGTGACGAGCCGGGAGTCGTCGACGCTGCCGTCCCAGTACTGGACGGCGCCGATCGCGGCGTCGTGGCGGAAGTCGGGGAAGAGCTGCTCCATCTTCGTGCGGGAGCGGTGGCGGTGCAGCGGCATCGCGCGCTTGCCGGGGGCGAGGCCCGCGAGGGTGTCGTAGAGCGCGATGCCGGCGCCCACGTACGCGCGCTCCCACACCCGGTGCTCGAGCGGGTAGAGGAAGGGCACCCGCTTCACGAGGTGCGGGGCGAGGTGCTTGAGGAGGAGGTCACGCTCGGTGAGGGCCTCGTGGACGAGGCTGAAGTCGAGCATCTGGAGGTAGCGCAGCCCGCCGTGGACGAGCTTGCTCGACCAGCTGGAGGTGCCCGAGGACCAGTCCTGGGCCTCGACGATGCCGGTCCGCAGGCCGCGCGTGGCGGCGTCGAGGGCGATGCCGGCGCCGGTCACCCCGCCGCCGATGACGAGCACGTCCAGCGGCTCGTCCCCGCTCATCTCGGCCAGGGCCGAGAGCCGTGTGTCCGCGGTCAAGGTGCTCGATGCCACAGGGGGTCCCTTCGATCGTGCGTCGGCGTTCCCGTCATGCTCCACGGCCCGGGGGAGGCCCGCAAGCGAGCCTTCGACGGGTTGTGCCGTACGTCACTCTAGGCCCACGGGGCGTGCGTGGAGGCCGGTTCTGTGCCGTGTCGAGGGGCGGGTTCAGGCTGGCGCGGGCACCGGGCGGTAGGCCCCGACGGTGAGGCGCCGCATCACCCACTCGAGGGGGCCGCGCCCCACGAACCGCATCCACAGCGTGCAGACGACCAGGGTGACGACGACGAACCACGCGAGGACGGCGTTGGACTCGGTGTACCAGACGACCTCGTTGCCGAGGAACGCGATCGCGACGATGTGGAAGGAGTAGGCCGAGAGCGCCATCGCGCCGGTCGCGGCAAGCGGCTGGAGGAGCAGGCGCGCCCACCGGGCGACGGGCGGCAGGGTGGTGACGGCAAGGAGGACGGCGAGGACCGCGAGGGTGACGCCGGCGTTGCCGATGATCTCGAGGGTGGCGTCGGAGTGCGGGTCGGAGCGGATGAGCTGGGCGGTGCGCTCGGAGTCCGGGACGACGGTCTGCTGGAGGTAGGAGCCCCCGCCGTAGCCGACGAGCGCGAGACCCACGCCCGTCACGCCCAGCAGCCCCTGGACGGTGGGGGACCGCAGGTCCAGCCGGCCCACGCACAGGCCGAGGAGCATGTAGGCGATCCACACGAGCGCCGGGTAGTAGCCGGTGAGGACGAGGCCGAGGAGGTAGTTCTCGTCGAGCGTCGTCTCGACCGGGGCGGTCCCGTCGGCGCCGGAGGACAGGAGCAGCGCGAGCAGTGTCGGGCCGACGACGGCCGCGACGGCGGCGAGCACCCCCACCAGCCAGGGCCGCAGCCCGATGAAGGGTGCGACGAGGAGGAAGGTCACCGCGTAGGACGGCAGGATCACCGCCACCGGCGTGCCGAGCAGCTCGAGGAGCAGGCCGATGACGAGGACGACGCCGGCGCGCGTGGCGATGCGCAGCCAGCCGTGGGTGAGGGCGGGGCCGCGCGGGACCGCCCGCCCGCCGGTGAACAGGGCGATCGAGAGGCCGGCGAGGATGGCGAACATCGCCGACGGCCGTCCGTCCGCGACGACGAACCACGACGGCGAGTGCAGGCCGTCGGGTCCCGAGTGGCCCAGGTGGGCGACGAACATCCCGATGACGGCCAGCCCGCGGGCGATGTCGACCCCGACGATCCGTTGGTTCACGCGCCCAGCGTAGGGCGCCCGCCCCCGGCCCCACCCCCACCTCCCGCCGACAACCACCTCCCGCCGACAGCCGGATCTCGCCCGGTCGCCGAGGTGGTCCCACGTGCCTACGCCATTCCGCCGCCGGCGTCGTCGGCTCGCTGCTACCGTCCGCGCATGAGGTCACCGGCACCGTCGCCGGGGGCGATCGGCCTCGGTGTGCTCGTCGTGGGCGTCGTCCTCGCACTGCTCCCTGGCTGGCTCCTGCCGGGGCGGTGGTTCGGCCCGGACCCCGCCACCGGCCCGGCGACCATCCCCGCGCGTTTCGCGGACTACTCCTACCTCACCGGCAGCGTCTCCGCCTCGCCGCCCGGCCGGGCGCTCGCCGTCTACCAGCACGGATTCGGCGTCGAGCTCATGGACTTCCCCCAGGCGGTCGTCGCGGGGGCCGACGGCGGTGCGTACCGCCGTCTCGACGTCGCCGAGCGGCGCGGCGCCTCCCAGGGTGACCCCGGTCCCATGCTCCTGTCCCCGGACGGCGCCCGGGTGGCCGTGGGGCGGTGGCACACGTCCTGGCCGGACGTCGCCGTCGTTGACCTCGCCACCGGGGACGCCGACAAGATCGTCGTGCCCGGCGACGGCAGCGCCCTCCCGCTCGCCTGGTCGCCGGACTCCACGCTGCTCGCCTACGTCGTGACCGACGGGCCCGCGGACCCCTACACGGGGTCGGCCCTCTCCGGGGAGCTCGGTCTGCTCGACGTGACGACGGGCGAGGCGCAGCCGCTGCCCGCCGAGCTCGACGCCCGGGAGGCGGCGTTCTCCCCGGACGGCACCGAGCTGGCCGTCCACCGGATCGTGCCCGACGACGGCACGCTCAGCGGGCAGGACGGCATTCCGCGGATGGGCGGCGGGGCAGTCGACGTCGTCGGGCTCGACGGCACGCTGCGGCGGACCGTCCCGATGCCGGAGAACCACTACCTCGACGGCCCGAACGCCTGGTCGCCCGACGGTGCGCTCCTCGCGACCGCCGCGCAGTGGGTGCCGGCCTGCGACCACCTCGAGGCGGGCGGGGAGGCGTGGGCGGACTGCTTCAACACGTACGAGGGACCCAGCCACGGCATCGTCTTCCTCGACGCCTCCGGCCAGGACGGCGGTGTCCCGGCGCCGATCCCGGCGAGCCGGGTGGGCTGGGACGGTGTGCTCGGGTGGACGGCCGAGGGAGAGCCTCTCTTCCTCGACGGGCCCGACGACCCCGAGACCGCGGACACCGACCTGTACTGGCTCACCGCGGTCCCGCTCGACGGCGGCGAGCCGCGCCCGCTCAGTGCAGTCCCGGGCGGCGGGAACTACGGGGTCGGCGCCTTCCAGCTGGCCACCGGCCTGCTCCCCGGGGCGGAGGTCCGCGACGCCGACGCCACCGCGCGCGGGCTGTGGCCCACCGGTGCGCGCCTCGGGGCCGCGGTGGCAGGCTCCGCCGTCGCCGCGCTGGCCACCGGCGCGGTCGGCCGCTGGCGGCGACGGGCGGCGTCCGCATAGGGCAGCCCGCTCTTGCGTCGCACTTCTTCGTCATCCGGCGCCCGTTCCCGCGAGCGCGGAGGAGCGGAAAGGGCGACGCATCCATCGGTGGCTTGACGAGAACGATTCTCATTCTCTAGCGTGTGAGCCGCGCCTCCCACCTGTGCGCGCCCCGATCGAAGGAGACCTGCCCATGCCCCCCACCTCCCGCCGCGCCCTTCCCGCGCTCGGCCTGCTCGCGACCCTCGCCCTGGCGGCGTGCGGGTCCGGCAGTGCCGCCCCCGCCGGCGACGCGACGACCACGCCCGCAGCCGACGCGACGACGCCGAGCAGCGAGCCGGTCGAGGTGGCCACGCTCGACCCGCGAGTCGTCCTCACCTACGACGGCGGCGTCATGACCCTGGACACCAGCTCGGGGGAGATCCTCGACGACGTCGAGATGGAGGGCTTCCTGCGTCTCAACCCCGCCGGCGACGGCCGGCACGTCCTCGTCTCGACGACCGAGGGCTTCCACGCCTACGACACGGGCCTGGAGCTCCAGGGCCACGGCGACCACCACCACTACTACGCCTCGGCGCCGTCGCTCACCGACACCGTCCTCGCCGCCGACACCCCGGGCCACGTCGTCACCCACGCCGGTCGCACCGCGCTCTTCGCCGACGGGACGGGCGAGGTGCAGATCGTCGACCCGCTGGTGCTCGTCGAGGGCGCACCGCAGGCGGAGACGTGGACGGCGCCGGACGCGCACCACGGCGTCGCCGTCCCGCTGGCCGACGGGGCGATGCTCGTGAGCGTCGGCACCGAGGACGGGCGCACCGCAGCCGCCCTGCTCGACGCCGACGGCGCCGAGCTCGCGACGGGTCCGTGCCCCGGCCTCCACGGCGAGGCGGTCGCCGCCGGCAGCGCCGTCGTCGTCGGCTGTGAGGACGGGCCGCTCGTCCTGCGCGACGGCGAGTTCCACAAGGTGCCCGTCGAGGACGAGTACGCCCGGTCCGGCAACCTCGCCGGCTCGAGCGAGTCCGCCGTCGTCCTCGGTGACTACAAGGTGGACGCCGACGCCGAGCTCGAGCGGCCCGAGCGGGTCGCGCTCATCGACACGCGCGCCGACAGCGTGCGCCTCGTCGACCTCGGCGCGAGCTACACCTTCCGCTCCCTCGCCCGCGGCCCGCACGGTGAGGCCCTCGTCCTCACCACCGACGGCACGCTGCGGGCCATCGACCCCGACAGTGGTGAGCAGATGGGCCAGGTGGCCGTCGTCGAGCCGTGGGAGGAGCCGACGGAGTGGCAGGAGCCGCGCCCCGCGATCGCGTCGGTCGACGGCGTCGCCTACGTCACCGAGCCGGCGGCGAGTGCGCTCCACGCCGTCGACCTCTCGACGGGGCAGGTCGTGCGGACCTACGACCTCCCGCACGTCCCCAACGAGCTCTCCGTCGCCACCGGCTTTTCGCCGGCGGAGCCGACGGCGGCCGCTCCGGCGGGCGAGCACGAGCACGAGCACCACGACGACGAGGACGGTCACGGCCACTGAGCACGTCGGGCGGGCCGCCGGTCGCTGACCCGGCGGCCCGTCGTGGCCCGGGTACCGTTGCCCCCATGCGCATCGCACGGTTCACCACGGGGGACAGCCCCCGCTACGGCATCCTCGAGGACGGCTCCACCGACCTGGTGGTGCTCAAGGGGGACCCGTTGTTCATGCCGGTCGCCACGACCGGTGAGCGCGTCGCGCTCGACGACGTCCGCCTCCTCTCGCCCGTCATCCCGCGCTCCAAGGTCGTCGGCGTGGGCCGCAACTACGCCGAGCACGCCGCGGAGATGGGCAACGAGGTCCCCGAGGAGCCGATCCTCTTCCTCAAGCCCAACACCTCCGTCACCGGTCCGGACGACCCGATCGTCGTCCCCGGCTACGCGGAGGAGGTGGACCACGAGGCCGAGCTCGCCGTCGTCGTCTCCCGCATGGCCAAGAACGTGAGGGCGGAGCAGGCGCTGGACTACGTCTTCGGGTACACCGTCGCCAACGACGTCACGGCCCGCGCCGCCCAGCGCGCGGACACGACGTGGACGCGCGGCAAGGCCTTCGACACCTCCTGCCCCACCGGCCCGTTCCTCGCGATGGACCTCGACGTCTCCGACGTCGCGGTGCGCGCGTGGGTGGACGGGGAGCTGCGCCAGGACGGGCGCACCTCCCAGATGGTGCGCGGCGTGCCCGAGCTCATCGCCTACGTCTCGACGATCTTCACCCTGCTCCCCGGCGACATCATCCTCACCGGCACGCCGGCCGGCGTCGGCCCGGTGCGCCCGGGACAGCGCGTGGAGGTCGAGGTCGAGGGCATCGGCCGCTTCGGCAACAACGTCGTCAAGCGGTAGCGATGGCCGACGACGTCGCGTGCGTCTTCTGCCGGATCGTCGCGGGTGGCGAGCCGGCCGAGACGATCCTGGAGACCGACGACGTCCTCGCCTTCCTCGACGTGCGCCCCGTCTTCAAGGGGCACGTCCTCGTCGTCCCGCGCGCGCACGTCGTCACGTTGCCGGACCTGCCCGACGAGCTCGTGGGGCCGTTCTTCGCGCAGGTGCGCCGGGTGGCCGCGACGGTGCCCGGGGCGCTCGGCGCGCAGGGCACCTTCGTGGCGATGAACAACATCGTCAGCCAGAGCGTCGCGCACCTTCATGCCCACGTCGTCCCGCGGACGAAGGGCGACGGGCTGCGCGGCTTCTTCTGGCCGCGGGCCCGCTACGCCGAGGGCGAGGCGGCCGAGTACGCCGCCCGGCTGCGCACGGCGCTCGCAGCCTAGGGCGCTCAGCCCCCGAGGGCCTCGTACCCCGCGCCGTCGGGCTGGATGAGGAAGTCGCCGTACTCGTCGCAGATGCCGGCGAGCTCGATGCGCAGCTGCCGGTCCGCCTCGCTCTCGTCGTGGTGCTCGTCCCAGAGCGGGAGCATGCGGTCGTAGTAGACGTCGACGTGCGCCTCGATCTCCTCCGGCGCGTGAGCCACCGCGCGGTCGAGGAAGAAGGTGACGATCTCCTCGAGGTCGTGGCCTAGCGGGTCCGCGTCGTACCCGAAGCCGGTGAGGAGGGAGCACGTCTCCTCGACGGTCGCCACGGCCAGCGGGATCTCGTCGAGCTGCACGCCCGCCGGCGCACACGCCGCCGCGAGGTCCTCGCTCACCTCGACCTCCGGTGCGGCGACGAGGACGCGCTCGTTCTCCGCGGCCTCCGCGGCGAAGTCACGGACCGTCGTACCGATCTGCGTGACCTCGTCGGCCACCTCCTGCGGGACGTCGGCCGGGACGGCGTCGAGAGCGGTGGTGAGCACCTCGGGGTCGGGCTCGACCTCCTTGAGCTCGCGCAGCGCGGTGTGGAGGCTGGCGCAGACCTCCTCGTCGAGGACGACCGGCTCCGGGGTGGGAGCAGTGGTGGGCTCGGGCGTGCTCGGGGCCGACGACGGCGCGGGCGTGGCCGGCTCGGCCTCCCCGGCGGACTGGGTGCCGCACCCGGCCAGGGTGAGCGTGCCGAGGGCGAGCAGGGCCGTCGCGAGATGGCGCCGAGACAAGGGGATCCTTCCGTCGTCCGTGGGCCGCAGCACCCACCGGAGCGAGGCTATCGACACCTGTTGCGCCGCGGCGCGACAGTGAGGTCACGGGTCGGTGACGATCCCAGGCGGGAGCCGGGGGACCGGCGCGGACGGCGCGTGGGTAGCGGTCAGTGCAGCGCGGCGTCCGCGTCGGTGCGGCGGTAGCCGGTGAACCGCACCGTAAGGCCCGCGTGCGTCGGGGCGGCGCAGTACAGGCCGGCCGTGACGTCGGCGCCCGGGTCGAGGTGCGCGACGCGCACGAGCCGGAACGGCTCCTCGTCGGCGCGGGCACGGACGGTCACCGCGTCCCCGGACCGGCTGGCGCGGACGGTCACGCGCCGCCCGACCCACTCGGGCACCGGCGCGACGGACCAGTCGGACCTGCCGTGGGTGACGACGGCGC
This sequence comes from Oceanitalea stevensii, assembly GCF_014837105.1. Classification (GTDB taxonomy): domain Bacteria; phylum Actinomycetota; class Actinomycetes; order Actinomycetales; family Actinomycetaceae; genus Oceanitalea; species Oceanitalea stevensii. The sequence continues at coordinate 75,961 of NZ_JACSPO010000009.1, forward strand.
CCACCTGCGCGACGCCGTCGGACACCTCGACGCCGGCCTTGACCCACTCATCCTGCGAGACGCGGAGGAACAGGCCCGCCTGGTCGAACTCGCCGTCGTAGTCGAGGAGGAAGTCCACCTCAACCGCCCCGGTGGCGGGCAGCGGCTCGAGGAGCGCGTGCTCGGTGTCGTGGACGAAGCCGTAGGCGGTGTGCCGCCACGCGTCGCTGCCCTCGGCGGCGGTCACGTGCAGCGCGTCGTCGACGACGACGGCGGAGACGGGCGGCGTCGTCCACGTCCCCTGGCTCAGGAGGTCGGCAAGGCTCATGACGGCACCGTAGCGCCCGGCCGGGGCGGGATCGGGCGCGGTCTCAGGCGCCGATCTGGGGACGCAGCTCGCGCTCGTAGTAGAAGGCGCGCTCGCGCTGCCCGTCACCGGTGGCGAAGCCGTGGCGCTCGTAGAAGCGCTGGGTGTCGACGTCCTCCTCGTCGACGTTGATCTCGATGAGCGACACGCCCTGGGCGGTCGCATCGGCGACGAGCCGCTCGATGATCGCCGTCCCGATGCCCTGGCCGCGCCGCTCGGGAACGACGTAGAGCTCGTCGAGGAGCAGCACCGGCCCGTCGTACCAGACGTTCGGCCGCGAGGTGAGGAGCGCGACGCCCACCGCAGGGTCCCCGGCGAGCAGCGCCGTCGTCCGGCCGGCGGGGAGCAGCTCCTCCAGACGCGCGGTGAGGATCGCGGCGCCGGGGGAGTGGCTGTCGTACTCGACGTTGAAGTCGTGCAGGAGCCGCGCCACCACCGGCGCGTCGGAGACCTGGGCCCAGCGGACGTCCATGGGAGAACCGTACGGAGAGGCCGGGGCTCCCGGCGACGGAATAACTCAGCTCTCGGCGAGGAGGGGAGGGGGCGGCGGGGGGCGGGGAGGCCCCCCTCGCCGAGAGCTGAGTTGTTACCGGCCGGCTGCGGACGGCGCCGCGGTGCCCTGGGCGGCGGCGGTGGTGCGCGGGAAGAGGTGCGCGAGGACGTCGGCGAGCGTCGCGACGGCGCTGCCGTGCTCACTGGTGCGGACCACCGCGAGGTGGTTGGACGTCTCCCGCATCCGCGTGAGCGCCGTGTGCAGCGGCATGGTCGCCTCGAGCTCGAAGACCGGCTTGGTCACCCCGGTGACGGGGGCGTCGTCGTCGAGCAGGAGAGTGTCGCGCACGTGGACGACGCCGCTGGGCGCGGGGGCGCCCGGCGCGGCGACGAGGATCCGCAGGTGGCCGCTCTCGCGGGCCAGGCGCCGGACGTCGCCGGCGGTGGCGTTCTCAGGGACGGTCGACGGCGCGGGGTGGCTGGCCACGAGGTCGGCCACGGTGAGGCGGCGCAGGTCCAGCGCCCCGGACAGCTGGGCCGAGTAGGCCACCTCCAGCGCCCCCACGCTCGCGGAGTGCTCGACGAGGTGACGGAGGTCGTCCGGGTTCTGGCCGGCGCCGACGGACTCGACCGGCTCGACGCCGACCTTGCGCAGGCACCAGTTCGCCGCGCTGTTGAGCGCGACGAGGATGGGCCGGATCGGCACCATGAAGGCCCGCATCGGCAGCGCGAGCATCGTCGCCGACCTCTCCGGGTGGGCGATCGCCCAGGACTTCGGCGCCATCTCCCCGACGACGAGGTGGAGGAAGGTGACGATGACGAGCGCGAGCACGAAGCCGACGACGTCGGCCACCCAGTAGGGCGCCCCGAGGTCGCTGACGACCGGCGTGATCCAGTGGTGGACGGCCGGCTTGGTGATGGCACCGAGCGCGAGCGTGCACACGGTGATGCCGAGCTGGGAGCCGGCGAGCAGGAGGGTGAGCTCGGTGGAGCTGCGCAGCGCCGCGCGGGCGGCGCGGCTGCTGGCCGCGGCGTCCTCGAGGCGGTGCCGCTTGGCGGCGAGGAGCGCGAACTCCACGGCGACGAAGAAGGCGCTGAGCGCGATGATGACGACGGTCGCGGTCGCGACGACCCAGGGGTTGCTCATCGGTCGGTCTCCTCGTCGTTCGCGGGCCGGTCGGCGAGGGTGACGCGCACGAGCGAGGGCACGTGCCGCTCGACGTCCAGGACCTCCACGTGCAGCTGCTTGTCCGGTGGCGGGTCAGGCAGGGCGAGGTTCGCCGGGTCCGGCGGGAGGTCGACGACGACGGCGGTGCCGACGTCGGGCAGCGAGCCGTGGACCTCGATGGTGAGGCCGGCGACCGTCTCGTAGTCCCCGCGGGGCAGGTCGTGGTCGATGGCGCGCTCCACCTCGTCGATGTGGACGTCACCGGCCATGGTCCAGCTGCCGTCCTCCTGCGGGGTGAGCGCCGGTGCCTCGGGGGAGTCGTGCTCGTCGGTGATCTCCCCGACGATCTCCTCGGCGAGGTCCTCGAGGGTGAGGACGCCGGTGAAGCTGCCGTACTCGTCGACGACGCAGGCCATGTCGTTGCGGCTGGCCGACAGCTCGCGGAGCGCGTCCGGCAGCGCCATCGCGGTCGGCAGGACGAGCGCGGGACGCTGCAGCTCGGCGGCCGTCGCGTCGTCGGGGAACGTGCCGGTGAGGAGGTCGACGAGGTGGACCACGCCGACGACGTCGTCCTCCTCGTCCAGCACCGGGTAGCGGGAGTGGCCGGTCGCCATGAGCGCGCGGATCTCGGCGACGGTCTGGTCGGCGCGGACGGCGCCGACGCGGGCGCGGGGGATCATCGCGTGCTCGACGTCCTGGCGGGGGAAGTCGAGGATCCGGTCGAGGAGCACCGAGAGGTCGGCGGGGAGGTCACCGCTGGCGCGCGAGTCGGCGACGATGTGCTCGAGGTCGCGGGCCGTGGCGGAGTGCTCGACGTCGTGGACGGGCTCGATGCGCAGGACGCGCAGCAGGGCGTTGGACGCGGCGTCGAAGACCTTGATGAGCCAGCCGAAGGCGGCGAGGTAGAGGTTCGTCGAGCGTGCCAGCCACAGGGCGACGGGCTCGGGCTTGGCGATGGCGAGGTTCTTGGGGAAGAGCTCGCCGAAGAGCATCTGGATGATGGTCGAGAGCAGCAGCGCGAGGACGGTGCCGACGGCGACGCCCACGCCGGTGGGGACGCCGACGCCACCGAGCGCGTCACCCAGGGCCTGGCCGACGAGCGGCTCGGCGACGTAGCCGACGAGCAGCCCGGTGACGGTGATGCCGAGCTGGGCGCCGGAGAGCATGAAGGAGGTGCGGCGGGTGACCTTGAGGGCACGCTGCGCGCCCTCGTCACCGGACCCCGCGCGGGCGGCGAGCCGCGAGCGGTCGACCGCCATGTAGGCGAACTCCTGGGCCACGAAGTAGCCCGTCACCGCGGTGATGGCGAGGATGACGACGATCCCCAGCAGGAGGGAGAGCACCCAGATCATCGGATGCACCTCCTGGTGGCGGTGCGGATGGTCTGGGTGCTGGTACTACAGGATTCGTCCATGGTCCTTCGGAGGCTGGGGTCAGGTAGGCGCCATGCTAGGTGAGCACGGTGCACCAGGCTGAACGCGAGCGCAGGCTCACAGGTTTCCGGCCGGCGGCCGGGGCGCTCAGGACAGGACGTCCTTGGTGGTGAAGCGGCCGTAGGCGAGGGCGCCGAAGACGGCGACGTAGCCGAGCTGGAGCAGCGCGTTGTCGGCGAAGGAGCCCCAGTCGACGGGCTGGCGCAGGAGGTCGGCGAAGCCGAGCCAGTGCTCGCTCAGCAGCCAGGGGTGCAGCCAGGCGAGCTGCTCGAGGGAGCCGAGCACCTGGACGACGATCGCGAGCACGGCCGTCGCCGCCATGGCCCCGACCGGCACGACGGTGAGCGTGGAGAGGAACAGGCCCACGGCCGCGAGCCCCAGCAGCGAGACCGTGACGTACAGGGCGACGAGCAGGGCGCGCACGAGCGCCTCCCACGCGCCGATCGTGTCCCCGGACAGGAGCGTCACGGGGCCGACCGGGAAGAGGAGCGCGCCGATGATCGAGCCGGCGACGACGATGCTCAGCGTCGCCGCGAGGCAGAAGACCGCCGCCCCGGCGAACTTCACGAGGAGCAGCCGTCCACGCTGGACGGGCGCGAGGAGGAGGTAGCGCAGGGTGCCGAGGCTCGCCTCCCCGGCCACGGTGTCCCCGGCGACGACGCCGACGGTGAGCGGCAGGAACAGCGGGATCGTCACGACGAGCCCGGTGATGGAGACGAACAGGCCGTTCTGGGTGACGCGGTCGAGGAAGGGCGGTCCCTGCCCCGGGGCGGGCGGGTCGGAGGCGATGCGCACGACGACGGCGATGAGCACCGGGATCGCGGCGAGCGCGACGAGCATGGCCCACGTGCGGCGCCGCCCGAGCACGAGCCGGAGCTCGGAGGCGAGCAGGGAGCGGCCGCTGCCGCGGGTCTGCGGCTCGGCGGGTGCGGTGTCACTGGGCAACGTCGAAGCCCTCCCCGGTCAGCGCGACGAAGCGGTCCTCGAGGGTGTCCTGCTCGACCTCGAAGCCCCGCAGCCGGACGTCGGCCGCCACGAGGGCGGCGGCGAGGGCCTCGAGGAGCGGCGCCTCGTCGGGCAGCGCGGCGCGGACGGTGGCGGTGCCGTCGGCGCGCGCGACGCCGTCGTCGTCCTCGACGACGAGGCCGAGCCGCGCCAGCTCCGCGCGGGCGCGGGCGGGGTCGGGGGTGAGGACGCGCAGGCGGCTGCGGCCCAGGCCGCGCAGCTCGTCGAGGCTGCCCTGGGCGACGAGACGCCCGGTGCGCATGACGGCGGCGTGCGTGCAGATCTGCTCGATCTCGGCGAGGAGGTGGCTGGAGACGACGACGGTCGTGCCGCCCTCGGCGAGCGAGCGGACGAGGCTGCGGACCTCGCGGGTGCCCTGCGGGTCCAGGCCGTTGGTCGGCTCGTCGAGGACGAGGAGGTCGCGCGGGCGCAGCAGCGCGGCGGCGATCCCGAGGCGCTGCTTCATGCCCAGCGAGTAGGCGCGCACCCGCTTGTCCCCGGCGTGGCTGAGCCCGACCCGCTCGAGGGCACGGGCCACCCGTTCGGACCGGGTGGCGGGGGAGGCGTGGCGGTCCGCGGCGTCCAGGCGGCGCAGGTTCGCCTCCCCGGAGAGGAAGGGGTAGGCCGACGGGCCCTCGACGAGCGCGCCGACGCGGGGGAGCACCGTTCCCAGGCTCCCGGGCATGTCGTGGCCGAGGACCTGGACGGTGCCGGCGCTCGCCGCGGCGAGGCCGAGGATGATGCGGATGGTCGTCGTCTTGCCCGAGCCGTTGGGCCCGAGGAAGCCGAACACGCTGCCGCGGGGCACGGCGAGGTCGAGGTCGTCGACGGCGAGCTGGCGCCCGAAGCGCTTGGTGAGGCCGTGCGTCTCGACGGCGAGCTCGGTCACCGGCCCGCGAGGTCCAGCAGGTGCGCGGGCTCGACGGCGCCGGCGAGGACCCGGCCGTCGTCGGTGAGGAGCACGGAGAGGAGTGCGGTGGACAGGAGCCGGCCGCCGTCGACCTGCTCGGTGAGCTGGTCGAGCATCGGGTCGTCGGGCACCTCGACGTCCGGCACGACGACGACGGCGCCCCAGCCCTCGCCGAGCACCTCACCCGGCGGGGTGGCGCCGGTGGCGTGCTCCGGGGCGGCGTGGGTGCCGGCGTCCGCGGGCAGCTCGAGGACCTCCTCCTCGACGGTCGCGCCGGCGGGCGCGGTGAAGTCGAAGAGGTCGGCGTCCGGCTCCGCGAAGTCGATGTCGGTGTACTGCGCCTGGAGGGCGGGCTCGGCCTGGCCGCGGGCGGTGACGGTGACGCCGAGCGGGAAGCCGGTCTCGCCGTCGACGGCGATCGTCACCCCGCCCACGAGCGTCTCCTCCGCGCGGGGCGTGAGGGTGAGGGTGTAGGCGTCGCGGCCGGCGACGCGCTCGTGCTGGCCGACGCTGAGCTCGGTGCTCGGCTCGAGCGCCTCGACGGCGCTCGCGGCGAGCTCCTCGGGCGTGGGGAGCGTTCCGGTGGGCTGCGGGCGCTCACCCTCGTGGCCCTCGGGCAGGACGAGGTGGGTGGCCGCGTTGGCCTCGGAGTCGTAGAACCACACGTCGTCCTCGGTGACGACGACGTTGCGCTCGGAGAGCGTGTCGGTGTGCTGGAAGCGGGCGCCCTGCTCGCCGACGAAGACGCGGCCGGAGTTGTCACCGGTGAGGAGCTCGAGGGCCGACAGGACCTCCTGCGCGTCCTCGCCGCCCTCGGGAGCCACGGCGCCGGCGGCGTCCTCCATCTCCGGGCCCCCCGGGCCGAGGTCGATGTCGGAGGGGACCGGCAGGCCGAGGTCCGCGCTCGTCTCGAAGGCGCCCGAGTAGGCGCGCACGTCCTGCTCGAGGAGCAGGGTGAGGACGTCCTGCGGCGACTTGTCCGGCAGGTCGACCGCGCCGGCCTGCGAGGTGACCGTCACCGTGCCGGCGACGAGGGCGACGACGGCGCCGGCGGGGAGCCAGCGTTGCCAGGTGCTGCGGGCCATGGGGGTCTCCTCGGGAGTTGCTGCCTGTCTCGACGGTACGCCCGCCCACCGACAGGGGCCAGGTCTGCATGTGGAGGTCCGGTGAACACGCCCGGCCGCGCCCAGACCGCCAGCCCCGCCCCCGCCCGCCCCCCTCCCCGCGCCGACAGCCGGATTCCTCCGCCTCCACCCACCGCTCAGCCCGCCGGCGCGAACAGGGCCGCGACGTCGGGCACCCGCCACGCGCGCAGGAGCGCCGGGTGCAGCACGAGCAGATCCTCACCGGACTCCGCCACGACGGGAGCGGCGTCGCTCGACGTCGAGACGGGAAGCGGGACCCACGACCACTGCCGGGCGTCCGCCGACAGCCACAGCACCGGCCCGACGTACCCCTCCGCCCGCACGGTCCCACCGGCGGCGTACCCGTCGGCCAGCGGGACCACCGCCGTCCGGTGCAGCCCTTCGCCGAGCGCGTCGACGCCGCTGAAGGTCGACAGGTCCGTCGACCTCCACGAGCGCGAGACCGCGCCGTCGGTGCCGAAGAGAGTGACGCCGTCGTCGTCGCCCAGGCAGTTGAGGAGCCAGGACTCCGTCGTGTCCGCGAGCACCGAGGGGGCCCACGCGCCGCCGACCCGCCGCCAGGCGGTGGCACGCGCCTGCCCCTCGGCGTCATCCATCGACCCCACCGCGACGGGACCGAGCCCGGAGTTGCAGATGCCGTGGACGTCGGAGCCCTGGCCGTCGGGGAAGGAGAGCTCCCCGTCCTCCCTCGTCCACTCCACGCCGTCCGGCGATGCCCAGATCTCCGCCCGTCGCGGGACCTCCCCGGCACTCCCGTGCTCGGTCTCCAGTGCCATGAGCCAGCCGTCAGCGGTGGCGGTGAGCGCGGTGGGCAGCTGGTCGGACGCCGCGGTGACCGGCGGGCCCTGCGCCCACACGCCGCCGTCGGCCCGGCTCCACGTCCTCGTGACGAACCGGCCGCCCGACCAGTGGCCGGTGAGGAGCACCGTGCGCCCGGTGCGAGGGTCGGTGACGACGATCGGTTCGGACTCCTCGGGCAGGTCGTCGGGTGCCCACTCGCCCGCGACGACGCCCTCGGTGGGGGAGTAGGAGAGCAGGACACTGGTCGAGGTGACCCGCCACCACTCCGGCTCCTGGACGAACACGGTCGTGCCGACCGCGAGCCCGAGCTCGTCGCCCAGGTCCGCGACGGTGAGCTCGTCCGGCTCGGTCTCGTAGGACACGAGCGTGGTCTCGACGGTGCCGATCCCCGTCTCGACGTCCACGACGAACTCCGTTGCGGAGCCACCGCCGAAGCGGCCCACCACCGCGGTCCGGTCCCCCAGCTGCAGGGCGCGGGCACCCGGGCCGAAGCCGAGTGCGGGGGCGTACAGGGCACCGCCCCAGCTGCCGGCGTCGTCGCGGAGGGCGACGGCGATGCGGAGGGAGGCGCTGTTGAGCATCGCCGCCGCGACGGTGCCGCTGCCCGGGTCGTAGGTCGGCTCGGTGAACCACACGTCGGCGCGCTCGCTCGCCCACCGGTCGGGGTCCCACTCCCAGAGCGAGACGATGTCGTCGACGGCCCAGCTGCGCCCGTCCGGGGAGGACCACGCCGCCGGCTTCGTGTACCCCGCGGTGCGCACCGATCCGGTGGCCACGAAGGTGTCACCCGCGGCCACGACGCCGTTGATCCCGAAGGTGTCCGGGCCCATCTCGACCGTCTCGAAGGAGGCTCCGCCGTCCTCGGACACGTGGGCCCGCGGCGCCGTGAAGTCCCCCTTGGGGCCGACCGCCGTGATCGCGAGAACGCGGTCACCGACGGCGGACAGGCCGGACACCGCGAGCCCCTCACCCTCCGCGGGGGCCGGGAGGGCGGCGACGGCGGTGTCCCCGCTGGCGGGGTCGACGACGACGACACGTGGCTCCCGTCCCGTCGCCCCGGCGCCGAGGAGGACGATGCGTCCGTCGCTCACGGCGACGTGCGAGGCGGCGACGGCGGCGGCCTCGTCGCCGAGCTCGACCTCCTTCCACGTCGTGCGGTCGGTGGAGGTGAGGAGGAAGGTCCGCGGCACGCCGTCGAGGGCGGAGCTCCCGGCGATCGCGGTGACGGTGCCGTCCGAGGCGACCCGGGCGGTGCCGACGTCGCCCGGGACCGGGATCTCGGCCTGCTCCGACAGTGCGTCGACGCCGGTGCCCTGCCAGACGCCGACGTCCGCCTCGTCGGCCCGGCCGTGGGCAACCGTCGTGACCGCCAGCCGCGGCAGGTCACCGGACTGCGGCAGCACCGACCACTGGCCGACCCGCCTCGACGTGCTCACCAGCGACTCCGGCAGCGCGAGCTCCTCGAGGACGACGCGTTCCTCGAGCGTGGGCTCGGGCTCCTCGTCGTCGCCGCTGCAGCCCGCGAGCAGCAGGGCGACCGCCGCCGCCGTCGCCGCGGCCTCCCGGACACGCGTCGTCGCTGTCATGCGTCCCCCCGATCTCTCTCCCGCGGAGCATCCCACCGCGCGCCCGAGCCGTGTTGCGGGGCGAGCCGAACCTGTGGACAACCCCAGGGGGCCGCGAAGAATCCGGCTGTCGGCGAAAGGGGCGGTGCCGGCGGAGGGGGCGAGAATCGGTGTTGACGGCTCGAGCCTGGGGCGGTAGAACGCTCTTCTCCATCGATGTAGATCGTGCCCCGAGAGGACACCCGTGCTTCAGTCGTCCGTCGTGCTCCACCCCGAGGTCCGCGTCGCCCCGGTCAACCCCCGCACCTTCGGCTCCTTCGTCGAGCACATGGGCCGCTGCGTCTACACCGGGATCTACGAGCCCGGCCATCCGCGCGCCGACGCCCACGGCTTCCGCCAGGACGTCCTCGAGCTCGTCCGCGAGCTGGGCGTGACGATGGTGCGCTACCCGGGCGGCAACTTCGTCTCCGGGTACCGCTGGGAGGACGGGGTGGGGCCGGTCGAGGAGCGTCCCACCCGCCTGGACCTCGCGTGGCGGTCGGTGGAGTCCAACGAGTTCGGCCTCAACGAGTTCATGGCCTGGACGAGGGCGGCCGGCGTCGAGCCGATGATGGCGGTCAACCTCGGCACCCGCGGCATCGCGGAGGCCATCGAGCTGCTCGAGTACGCCAACCACCCCTCGGGCACGCACCTGTCGGACCTGCGCGTCTCCCACGGGGCGGAGCAGCCGCACGGCATCCGCCTGTGGTGCCTGGGCAACGAGATGGACGGCCCGTGGCAGCTGGGCCACAAGACGGCGGAGGAGTACGGCCGCCTCGCCGCCGAGACCGCCCGGGCGATGCGGCAGCTCGACCCCGGCCTCGAGCTCGTCGCCTGCGGCAGCTCCGCGCGGGACATGCCGACCTTCGGCACCTGGGAGGCGACCGTCCTCGAGCACACCTACGAGCTCGTCGACTTCATCTCCGCCCACGCCTACTACGAGCTGCGCGGGGACGACTACGCGAGCTTCCTCGCCTCGGCGGCCAACATGGACGCGTTCATCACCGACGTCGTCGCCACCGCCGACCACGTGGGCGCCGCCCGCGGCTCGGCCAAGCGGATCAACATCTCCTTCGACGAGTGGAACGTCTGGTACCAGGGCGAGGTCACCGTCCCGCAGGACTGGGCGGTGGCTCCCCGCCTGAGCGAGGAGGCCTACACGGTGGCCGACGCCGTCGTCGTCGGCTCCCTGCTCATCACCCTCCTGCGGCACAGCGACCGCGTGACGGCCGCGTGCCAGGCCCAGCTCGTCAACACGATCGCCCCCGTCCGCGCCGAGCCGGGCGGCCCGGCGTGGCGGCAGGCGACCTTCCACCCCTTCGCGCAGATGGCCCGGCACGCGCGCGGGCAGGTGCTGCGCGCGCACGTCACCTCCCCGACGATGACGACGGCGCAGCACGGGCAGGTCCCGACGCTCGACGCCGTCGCCACCCACGACGCCGACGGCGGCCGGCTCGCCGTCTTCGTCGTCAACCGGGACCCCGGGGAGACGCACGAGCTGCGGGTCCCGCTGGGCGACTTCGGGCAGGCGGGGGCGGTGGACGGGCGCGCCCTGCACGACGCCGACCTCACCGCGGCCAACACGATGGAGGACCCGGACCGGGTGACCCTGCGCCCGCACGCCGCGAGCGTGGAGGACGGTGTCCTGGTCTCCCAGCTGCCGCCTGCCTCCTGGACCATGTTCCTCGTCGACGTGTGATCGCGGGAACGGGCGCTGGAGGAGACGCATGACGGCCACGATGCGCGACGTCGCCGACCTCGCCGGGGTGTCGGTCAAGACCGTGTCCAACGTGCTCAACGACTACCCCTACATCCGGCCGGCCACGCGGGACCGCGTGCTCGAGGCGGTCGACCGGCTGGGCTACCGCCTCAACACGTCCGCCCGGAACCTGCGCCGCGGCAGGACCGGTCTCATCAGCCTGGCGCTGCCGGAGCTCGCGCTGCCGTACTTCGCCGAGCTGGCCGACGAGATCATCGACGCCGCGGAGGACCACGGGCTGCGGGTGCTCATCGAGCGCACCGGCGCGGTCCTCGAGCGCGAGCGGGAGGTGCTGCGCGACAGCGTCCGGATGGGCGACGGGCTCATCCTCAACCCCCTGGGCCTCGGGCAGGAGCACGAGCCGGAGCTGCCGGACGACGTCCCGCTCGTGCTCCTCGGTGAGCGTCTCCTCTCCGAGCGCTTCGACCACGTGACGATGCAGAACGTCGCGGCTGCGCGCGCCGCCACCACCTTCCTCCTCGGGCGCGGGCGGCGGCGGGTCGCGGTGCTCGGCGTCCACCCGGGGGAGGCCGTGGGCTCCGCGGCGCTCCGCCTGCGCGGCCACCTCGCCGCGCTCGAGGACGCGGGGATCGCGCCGGACCCCCGCCTCCAGGGCGAAGCGAGGTTCTGGCACCGGGACACCGGCGCCCGGGCGATGGCGCAGGTGCTCGACGCCGGCGCCCGTCCGGACGCCGTCCTCGCGTTCAACGACGCCCTCGCCCTCGGTGCGCTGCACGAGCTCCGGGCCCGGGGCATCGGCGTGCCCGACGACGTCGCCGTCATCGGCTGGGACGACATCGACGAGGCCCGCTACGCGACGCCGTCGCTCACCACCGTCGACGCCGGACGCCGCTCGATCGCCGAGACCGCCGTGGAGCGGCTCGTCGCCCGCATCGCCGACCCCGACCGCCCCACCGAGCTCCTCGAGATGCCCTACCGCATCGTCGAGCGCGGCTCGACAGCGAGCTAGCCCCCGCCGCACACCCTCGCGCCGAGAGCCGGATTCCTCCGGGCGGAGGAATCCCGCTGTCGGCGCATGAGGGTTGCCCACACGTGCCGAGAGCCGGAATTCTCCGGGCGGAGGAATCCCGCTGTCGGCGAGGGGGAGGAGCACACCCTCGCGCCGAGAGCCGGATTCCTCCGGACCGAGAAACCCCGCTGTCGGCGCATGAGGGTTGCCCACACGTGCCGAGAGCCGGAATTCTCCGGGCGGAGGAATCCCGCTGTCGGC
>NZ_JACSPO010000009.1:87954-112422 GCF_014837105.1 Oceanitalea stevensii
GAGGGGGAGGAGCCCACACACGGCGAGAGCCGGGTTCCTCCTGGAGGAATCCGGCTCTCGGCGTTAGTGGGGGGTGGGGCTGGGCTATGCGCCGATCGTGCTGCGCGCGGCGGCGCGGAGGATCGTGCTGAGCTCACGGGCGGTGAGCACGCCGTCGGCGACGTGCGGGCGCAGGACGTCACCGACGTGGCGGACGAAGGCGCCACGGGTGGCGTAGTCGCCGTCCTCGTCGATGAGGTCGTTGAGGCAGCCGCCCTCGGTCTCGGCGTTGGCCACGCCGGTGTCGACGCCGTCGACGACGACGGTCGCGCGGGTGTCGGTGCACTCGCCCGGCTCCGGCTCGTCCGCCTCGACCACGGTGAAGGTCACCGTGCCCTCGCCGGTGTTGCCGGCGACGTCGGTGGCCCGGTAGTCCACGGTGTGCGCCCCGGGCTCGGTCACCTCGACCGGCGCGGTGTACGCGGTCCAGTCGCCGCCGTCGAGGGCGTACTCGACGGTGTCGACGCCGGAGTCTGCGTCGGTGGCGGCGATCGTCACGGTGGCGGAGCCGACGAACGCGCCGTCCTCGTCCTCCTCGCCGGTCACCGTGGCGGAGACCTCGGGGGCGGTGGTGTCGGGGCCGGGCTCGACGTCCTCCTCGGCGACCGTGAAGCTCACGGACCCCTCGGCGGTGTTGCCGGCGACGTCGGTGGCCCGGTAGTCCACGGTGTGCGCCCCGGGCGCGCTCACCTCGAGCGGCGCGGTGTACGCGGCGAACGCCGCCCCGTCGAGGGAGTACTCGACGCTCGCGACGCCGGACCCACCCTCCTCGTCGGTCGCGGTGAGGGTGACGGTCGCGGTGCCGACGTAGGCGCCGTCCTCGTCCTGCTCACCGGTGACGGCGGCAGTGACCTCGGGAGCCGTCGTGTCCGGCTCCGGCTCGACGTCACCCTCGACGACCGTGAAGGTCACCGAGCCCTCGCCGACGTTCCCGGCGACGTCGCTCGCCCGGAAGGCGACCGTGTGCTCGCCGGGCTCGGAGACGGTGAGCGCCTCGTGGTAGTGCGTGAACTCCCCGCCGTCCAGGGAGTACTCGACCATGCCGAGGCCGGAGCCGCCCTCCTCGTCGGTGGCGGTGATCGTCACGGTGGCGGAGCCGACGTAGGCGCCGTCCTCGTCCTGCTCGCCGGTGACGGCGGCAGTGACCTCGGGGGCGGTCGTGTCGGGCTCGGGCTCGACGTCGGGCTCGACGACCGTGAAGGTCACCGACCCCTCGGCGGTGTTGCCGGCGACGTCGGTGGCCCGGTAGTCGACGGTGTGCTCGCCCGGCGCGGAGACGGTGAGCGCCTCGGTGTAGGCGGCGTACTCCCCGCCGTCGAGGCTGTACTCGATCGTGTCGACGCCGGAGCCGCCCTCCTCGTCGGTGGCCGCGACGGTCACGGTGGCGGACCCGACGTACGCGCCGTCGTCGTCCTGCTCACCGGTCACCTCGGCGGTGACGGTGGGGGCGGTGGTGTCGGGCTCGGGCTCGACGTCGGGCTCGACGACGGTGAAGCTCACGGAGCCCTCGGCGGTGTTGCCGGCGACGTCGGAGGCCCGGTAGTCCACCGTGTGCGCACCCGGCTCGCTCACCTGGAGCGGCGCGGAGTACGCGGCGTAGGCGCCGCCGTCGAGGGAGTACTCGACGGTGTCGACGCCGGAGCCGCCGTCCTCGTCGGTGGCGCCGAGGGTGACCGTCGCGGACCCGACGTACGCGCCGTCGTCGTCCTGCTCACCGGTGACGTCGGCCGTGACCGTCGGTGCGGTCGTGTCCGGGTCCGGCTCGCCACCGTCGCCGGTGACGACCAGCTCGCCCCACATGGGGCCGTGGCCGGGGATCGAGCAGAAGTAGCGGTAGGTGCCGGGCGTGAGGGTGACCTCGGCCTCGTAGTAGCCGCCGTTCGCGTCGAAGGGGTTGGCCACGATGTTGAGGTCGACGTCGTGGTTGTAGCCCGGGGTCGAGGTGTCGAAGGTGAGGGTGTGGGGCATGCCGGTCGTGTTCCCGGTGGCCCGGCTGTTCTCGAAGATGATCGTCGCCGTCCCGGCGACGGCGGTCTCGGGTGCCGTGAGGTACGCGGTGACGCTGTTGCCGGCGGTCCAGGTGAGCGTCTGGTCAGCGGCGCCGGCGGTCGTGGGGACGAGGGAGAGCCCGGTCAGTGCCGCGAGGAGCGCGACGACGACCCGGCGGAGGACGTCGCGGCGCCGGGTCTGCGGACGGGGTGGGGAGGCGAGCTGGGACATGGGGTGGTTGAACCTTCCGGGTGTGCTGCGAGGGGTGGACCGGTGCGGCGGGACGTGCCCGCCGCACCGGTCCGGGGACGACCTAGGACAGGTCCCGCACGCGGACGTTGCGGTACTCCATGAGGTCGTTGTTGCCGTGGTTCTGCAGGCCGATGAACCCACTGGCGAACTGGCGCAGGTCGGTGGGCGGGTCACCCGCGCGCGAGGACTGCTGCCCCGGCGCGTTCTCCCACTCGTTGATGACCTCGCCGTTGCGCAGGATCGTGTACTGCTGGCCGACGACGCGGATCTCGTAGTCGTTCCACACGCCCTTGTCGGTCGCGCCGGCCTCCTCGAGGGTGTTCGGCGCGAAGTTGTACACCGACCCCGTCTTCTGGGGCTCACCGGAGGGACCGTCGTACATCTGGATCTCGTGACCGCACATGATCGCGACCCAGGCCTCGGACTGGTTCTGGCCGCACTCCGGCTGCTCGGCGGCAGTCGGGTCGGGGAAGCGGACGAACACGCCACCGTTGGCGTACGTGTTGCCCTCCGACACGTCGCGGAACTGCAGCTTGAGCGAGAAGTCGGAGAACTCCTCGGCCTCGTACCACAGCATCCCCAGGCCGCCGCGGGACAGGATCGACCCGCTCGGCAGGAGCTCGAAGCTTCCGCCCGGTGCCTGACGCCAGTCCTCGAGGGACGCGGACGTCCCGTCGAAGAGCCAGCGGTACCCGGTCTGACCCGGACGCCCGACCTGGGAGCTGGTGGCCCCGCTGCTCAGCTGGGCGCCCTCACGGCCGGTGATCACCTTGTCGTTCTTGAGCTGGCGGACCAGCTCGTTGACGTGGCGGATGAACGCGCCGTGGGTGTCCCACTCGCCCTCGTCGTTGATGAGGTCGGCGATGGTGCAGCCACCGAGGTCGTCGTTCGCGACGCCCGTGTCGACGTCACCGATCCACACCGTGTCCCGTGCGTCCGGGACGGCGCACTCGATGACGACGGCGGTCTCCACCGTCTCCGTCGTGCCGTCCGCGTAGGTGACGCTGAGGGTGGCGGTGTAGTCGTCGATGCGGTCGTAGGTGTGCTGCGGGTCGGCCTCGGTGGACGTCGAGCCGTCCCCGAAGTCCCAGTGCCACGACACGCCGCCGGAGCGGGAGCCGGTGAACTGGACCGTCAGCGGGCTGCTCTGGACGCTCGCCGCCCGCGCGGTGGGCGCCGGGGTCGCCGGGCCACCGGTGTAGGCGATACGGATGAGCTTCTGGTTCTCGTGCAGGGTGAAGAAGCCGCTGCCGTAGTCGAGCAGGTAGAGCGCGCCGTCCGGGCCGAACTCGGCGTCCATCCAGCTCTGCAGCTGGTTGCCGCCGCCACCGGCGCGGATGATGTGGCGCAGGTCCTCGGCGAAGACCGGGGGAGCCGCCTCGTCCACACCCTCCGGGTCGGCCGTGATGGCCACCCGGTTGTTGGAGTTGGACTGGTCACCGATCAGCCACTTGCCCTCCCAGTACTCCGGCCAGGCGACGTCGCTGCCCTCGTCCACCTGGGAGAGGCGGTAGGTCGGGCCGGACATGACGGCCTGGCCACCACCGCGCAGGTACGGCTGGGTGTAGGTGACCTCGTCCTCCTCGTAGCTGGGGACGCCGTTCTCGTCACGCGGGAAGACCGGGCCGCCCCCACCGGGGGAGTACCAGATCATGTTGTCCCGGGCGTCGGGGATGTCGACGAGACCGGTGTTGCGCGGCGAGGTGTTCTGCAGGTTGTCGCAGTCGTACCAGTCGGTGAGGACGCTGGCGTCCTCGTTGCTCCGGTCGCGGTACGGCTGACGGTCACCCATGCAGTACGGCCAGCCCTGGTTGCCCGCCGAGGTGATGATCGAAGCGGTCTCGTACTTGGCCGGGCCGAGCTCGGGGCTGGGCGAGAACGCGTCCGGGCCCACCCACGCGGCGGTCAGCCAGTCGGTGTCGGCGTCGATCTGGATGCGCGAGGGGTTGCGCACGCCCATGACGTAGATCTCCGGGCGCGCCTGGTCCCCGTTGCCCTCGTCCCCCGTGAAGAGGTTGCCCTCGGGGATCGTGTACGTGCCGTCGTCCTCGGGGTGGATCCGCAGGATCTTGCCGTTGAGGTCGTTGGTGTTGCCCGACGTGCGGCGGGCGTCCTGGAAGGAGAGGCCCTTGTAGTCCTGGGTCCAGTTGTTCCCGGAGTAGCCGTCCGAGCCCTGCGAGGAGTTCGAGTCACCCGTGGAGACGTAGAGGTTCCCCGCGTCGTCGAAGGCCAGGCCACCACCGGCGTGGCAGCAGCTGTGGATCTGGGTCTCCCACTCGAGGAGGTCCACCCGCGAGTCGAGGTCGATGCTCGGGCCCTCGGGGTCGTAGGTGAAGCGCGAGACGGTGCGCATGCCCACGCGGTCCTCGGTGTCGATGGACTCGTAGGGCATCCAGTAGACGTAGAGCCAGTTGTTCTCCGCGAAGTTCGGGTCCGGCTCGACGCCGAACAGGCCCTCCTCGGTCTTGACCAGCTCGCCGCCGCTCCCGCGGTTGCCGAAGACGTCGAGCACGGTGAGCAGCGTGACCTCACCGGACTCCGGGTCGTACTGGTGGATGCTGCCGCAGCCCAGGCCCACGTTCTCCTGGTCCCACGAGGGGATCGGGCCGGTGGGGCAGGCGCCGCGGCCGACGTAGAAGACGGTGCCGTCGTCGGTGATCGTCAGGCCGTGCGGCTCGCCGATCTGGTCGAGCGTGCCGGGCGTGTTCGTCGTCGTCAGGCGCTCGATCTCGTAGTTGTCGCCGATCGTGGCCTGGCAGTCCCCGCGCACGAGGCCGGCGGACCACTGGATGGCGCCGAGCACGTGGCTGCGGAACCCGTCCTCGTCCCAGCTGCCGGCGGTGCCGCCCATGCCGGTGTAGAACGAGCGGCCGCCGTCGTAGTCACGGCACCAGGAGATGGGGTGGAACGGGCCGTTGGCGGTGTCGCCGGCGTCGTAGTCCCACTCCTGGACCTGGGCCACGGTGTGGACCTCACCGATCGGGTTGGTGTCCCAGTTGAGCCACTTGTCCGAGCGGGTCCAGTTGAGCGGCAGGCCCTCGTTTGCCGGGTGCTGACGGTCGACGACGTTGACGGTCGCCTCGTTCACCGGGATCTCGACCACGGGCGGGTCGATCGACTCGTCGGTGAACAGGAGCAGGTCGGCGAGCTGGGTCGCGGACTCACCCTTGTTCGCCGTGATGTCCAGCTGGAAGTACTTGTACGCCACGTCGTTGTCGAAGGCGTAGGTCTTGCGCTGGAAGCGCTGGGGGAAGTCGTCGCTGCGGGTGTCGAGGTCGACCCACGTCTCGCCGTCGACGGAGCCGCGCAGCGTCCACGTGGCCGGGTCGCGGCCGGCGAAGTCGTTGGCCGAGGTCATGACGTAGTTCGTCACGACGGCGGCCTCGGTGAGCTCGAGGCTGATGGTCGAGGTCCTCGCGAAGGAGAGCCACTTGGTGCTCGAGTCGTCGTCGATGAGGTTGACGGCACGCTCGTTGTTGGGCTGGTCGCCGGTCGCCGAGATGGTGGCGACCTCCTCCGGCGTGGGGCGGGCGCCCGCGGGCCGGGCGCCGAGGAGCCCGGTGAACCACTGCGACTCGGGCTGGGCCTTGACGGCGTCACGGACCCCGAGGAAGCCTCCGCCGTCGTTGACGAAGTCCTGCAGGGCGCTCTCCTGGGCGCCGTCGAGCTCGGTGCCCTCGGCGGAGAGGAAGACGACCCCGCGGTAGGAGTCGAGGTTCTCGTCGGTGAAGTCGGCCGGGTCGCTGGAGACGGTGACGTCGAAGTCGTTCTCCGCGCCGAGCTCGGCGATCGTGGCGGCGGCCTCGAGGACGGGGTCGTCCTGGGCCTCGGGGTCCCCGTGGAACACGAGGACGTTGACGTCCGCGGCCGTCTGGGCAGCGCGGTTCTTGGCGACGGCGGAAGCTGCTGTGCTCCCACCACCTGGTGCGGCGAGCGCGGGCCCCGCAGACATCGTGAGCATGAGCGCTGCGCTCGCGCTGAGGACTCCGGCCTTCCGGAGCCGCTGTGCCCGTCCGGCTGTGGACGGGCGTGGGTGTGTCGTGGTCAATTCTCCCCCTGTGTGACGAACGGGTGCGGCCGGGCAACGGTGCCGTGGCCGCCGATGTCAGTGGTGGCCGCTCCCTTCGTGGTCGTGGAACCAGTCGATGGACTCCTGCGCGCCGTCGGGCATGCTCCCGTCCGCGTTGCGGACGAGGAAGATGCCGGACATGCCGGCGTCGGAGTGGAACTGGACGTGGCAGTGGTACATCCACGCGCCGGGGCCGACGTCCTCACCGGCGATCACCTGGAAGCCGAAGGAGTCACCGCCGTTGAGGTCGCGGTTGTCGATGATCTGGCTCGAGTCCCGCGGGCCCTCGAGGTAGCCCGTGCGGGTGTTGGCCCAGCGGTGGGCGTGCAGGTGGAAGGTGTGGAACATGTCGCCGTGGCCGATGCAGATGAACTCGACCGTCTCGCCGTGGTTCGCCTCGAACATCGGGGTGTCCGGCGCGAGCTTGTTGTTGATGAGCATCCCGTTGAAGACCACCGTGAACTGACGGTCGGGGAGGATGTCGCCCTGCCGGCGGACGATGAGGCCCCCGTAGAGGCCGGCGGCGACGCCGGCCGTGCCGTGCGGGGTGCCCATCGCGTGGTCGTGGTAGTGCCAGTAGCCGGCGGTGCCCGGGCGCGCCCAGCGGCCCAGCGACCTCTCGCCGGTGGTGCGCCAGACGTACGTGCGCGTCTCGCCCGGGCCGTTGTAGGACCTGTTGAACGGGGACCCGTCGGAGTTGACGTCGTAGAGCACGCCGTGTGGGTGGATGGAGACGTCGCGGTCGGTCGTGTTGACGAGCGTGATCTCCATCGTGTCGCCCTCGTACATCTCGAGGAGCGGCCCGGGGATCGTCGCCTTGCCGGGCTCCAGGCCGTAGCCGGTCTGCCCGTTGCCGAGGTCCTCGACGTACATCGTGATCTTGTGGACGGTGCCCGCCGTGGCGCGTGCGGTGGCGGGCGAACCGGCGGCAGCGGCTGTCGTGCCACGGCCCGTCGCGACCGCCGGAGCGGCGCCCGCGGTGGACCCGAGGGCGGCCACGGAGGCCGGGACGAACATTGCGGCAGCGGCCCCGGCGAGGACGCTGCGGCGTGAGAGCGCACCGTCGGTGCGCGGAGTGGACGTGTCTGTCATGTGGAGGCTCCCGTCGTCTCGACAGACACCTCGGCCGTACGCACCTCGCCGGCAGGACCCCCCGACGACGACGCGTGCGCAGTTGGAGCGAGCGCGTCGTTGCGACTACCGAGGCGTGAGGCATATCACCAAACGCCATGACCCTAGATCGACTTCTGGTGCACGTCAAGCAAAAGATGAAACTTCAATTGCGAACCGGCCGGACGCATTTTGGTCGCCCGCCGGAGAGGCCCGTGCGCCAGGTCAACTTCTGTTCGCGAATCTCCCAAAGGGGCTTGCCAGTTCGGCACAGAGACGATTGACTCCCTCCTGGGGGTTGCCCCGACAGTGATGTCGTCAAGAGGGCAGGAGTGACAGATGGAGTCACGAAAGTCGCGCTCGTCGCACGTGCCGGTGCCCGCACCGGCAGTGCCCCGCCCGGTTCCGGGCGCGAGCGTGGAGGTACCGGCGTCTCGCCGTGCGCAGCTCTGACGAGCTCACGGTGCCACCCTCGCCATCCACCGCCTCCGTGCGCAGGCCGCCGACGCCGTCGTCGCTGTGCCGGGGAATGTCACCTCACAAGGAGAAACCATGCGTAAGAGAATGACCACGGTCCTCATCGGGGGACTGGCGCTCGCCGGGTTCGGCGCGATCGCTCCGGCCCAGGCAGCGCTGACCACCTTCTGCGACGGTGAGGCGGGCGGCGTCACGGTCCCCGGCGACCTCGTCGTCGGCGCCGGCGACGCCTGCTCGCTGGAGGACACGGTCATCAACGGCAACGTGCGGGTCGCCGCCGGTGCCGACCTCGTCGCCGACGGCCTCACGGTCAACGGCAACGTCACCGTCCAGGGCGAGGGCTACCTCGACCTCGTCAACTCGACCGTCACGGGCAACGTCGTCAACCGTGGCGCCTTCGGCGTGTACCTCGACTACACGACCGCCAACGCCTACACGGCCAACGCCAACGTCAACCCCGACTCCTTCCTGTGGACCTACGAGGCCGACTTCTCCGGCCGCGTCCTCGCCACCGGCGGCTCGGTCCTCCTCGAGAGCACCGTCGCGAACCGCGCGGTCGAGACGAGCGACACCCAGTACACCGACATCCTCGACTCCGTGGTCGGCGGTGCCCTCACGGTCACCGGCACCGACTTCGGTGCGCTGGTCTGTGGCAGCGAGGTCGACGGCCACGCCACCTTCGCGAGCAACGGCGAGGGCGTTCAGCTCGGCGCCGGCGGCGCGCTCGGTGACTGCGAGCTCGGCACGAGCGTGTGGGGCGGCAACGTGACGGTCGCCGGCACCACCGGCCACGTCCAGGTCTCCGACAACATCATCCGCGGCAACCTCGACGGCACGGGCAACGAGTCCGTGGCCCAGAGCGACAACCGCATCCGCGGTGAGCTCCGTGGCCAGTTCGCCGAGCAGGCGCAGCAGCGCATGCGGATGCAGCTCGAGGCGCCCGCCGCCGAGTCCGGTGCCGAGCGCGAGGTGCTCGAGCAGCTGCGCAGCGAGCGTCTGGGCAAGGCCGAGGCCGACGCCGAGAAGGCCGGTCCCGCCAACCTCTGAGTGACCCCGTGCCGGGGACCGGTCGTGCACGCGCGCGACCGGTTCCCGGCACAGGCGCGTCCGAGGGTGTGAACCGGTCTGGCCGGGCCGGGTGGCCCGCTAGCCTCGCAGCGTGCGACTTCTCCGGGCATGGCTGCCCGCCCTTCTCGCCGCTGCGCTGTGGCTCGTCAGCGGCGCCGTCGAGTGGCTGAGCCGGCGGTCCTCGAGCTTCGTCCTCGACGTCCTGGACCTTCTCGCGCCCGAGACCGTGCCCATGGGCCAGCTCGTCGCGCCCGCGCCGTGGCCCGTTGTCCTCGCCGGGCTGTCGGCCCTCGCCGTCGCGGGCGCCCACGCCGCCGCCCTCGCCCTCGTCCGCGTCCGACGGCGGGAGGCGCCCGCCCTCACGACCTTCGCCGCGTACTGGATGTGCGCCGTCGTCGCCGGCGCCGTGACGGCCGCGATCCCCTTCGCCGCTGCCGTGGTCGGGGCGCTCGCGGAGGGGCGCATGCCGTCCGGTCTCGCGGGGACCTACCTCGTGACAGGGGCGCACTGGGGGCTGCTGTGGGGCTGGCTGCCCGCGCTGCTCGCCCGCGCCCTCGACACCGAGGACGCCGCCGCGCGCTCGCGGGCTGGGCTCGCCGCAGCCGGGGCGCTCGTCCTTCTCGCGGCCGGGGTCGCCACCGCCGTCGTCGCGCCGGTGGCCGACGCCGCCCGGCAGGCGGCTGTCCCCGAGACGCCCGAACCTGAGCCGGTGCCGACGGGCACCCCGGTGCCCGAGGTGGCGCCGGGGGAGTGGCAGGTCGACCCGCTGTGGTGCACGAGCGGCCAGCTCGAGGTCACCGCCGGCCCGGTCGAGGCCGCGCTCGGCGTGCGCGCCATGCCAGTCCGCGTGACCAACGTGGCCGACGCCGCCTGCGTGCTCGAGGGCTACCCCGACGTCGCCTTCGGGGCCACGCGTACGGGCGCCGTCGACGTCGAGGTCGACTTCGGTGGGGACACCGTCGTCGAGGACCCGGGCGTGCACCGCCTCGAGCTCGCCCCGGGGGAGCGGGCGGTGACCGTGCTGGGGTGGCGCACCCCTGCGGCGTCGAGCGCCGACCCGGCCGACTGGCTGCACGTGGCGGGGTTCCACGGTGGCCGGCGGGAGGTGGTCGAGGTCGACACCGACATTACCGGCGGCACCGTGTCGGTGACGGCCTGGGCGGTGGCGGAGGGCTGAGCGCGCAGACTGGGCGCGCGGAGGGCCGGGGCTGACGGGGCCTCGGCGCTCGTGGCATGCCCGCCCCCGCGCGCCTGCCCGGCGTGCCCCCCGCGTGCCCGCCCTCTGCGTGCCCGCCCTCTGCGTGCCCGCCCCCGCGCGTGCCGCTAAGCCTCGTGGAAGTTCTCCGCTAATCAGTGTTGCCAAGTACCGGTACCTAGCGGTACTTTATACCGGTACCCAATGACGCTATGTAGTGGGAGGTGGTCACGTGGCCAACCAGATGACGGAGATGCTCAAGGGGACCCTCGAGGGCATCGTCCTCGCGCTCCTCGCCGAGCGGGCGGCGTACGGGTACGAGATCACGGCGGGCCTGCGGGACCGGGGCTTCGCCGAGATCGCGGAGGGCACCGTGTACGCACTGCTCGTCCGCATCGAGCAGCGCGGGCTCGTGGACGTGGAGAAGGTCCCGTCCGAGAAGGGCCCGCCGCGCAAGGTCTACACGCTCAACGCGCTGGGGCGTGAGCGTCTCGCCGAGTTCTGGCGGACGTGGCGGTTCCTCTCC
Organism: Oceanitalea stevensii; assembly: GCF_014837105.1. Taxonomy (GTDB): domain Bacteria; phylum Actinomycetota; class Actinomycetes; order Actinomycetales; family Actinomycetaceae; genus Oceanitalea; species Oceanitalea stevensii. The sequence continues at coordinate 98,680 of NZ_JACSPO010000009.1, forward strand.
GAGCGCATCGAACAGCTCAACGACAACGACGACGCCGACGAAAGGGCATGACGATGGTGGGAAAGTGGATCGAGGCGATCACCGGATCGCTCGAGCAGAAGAAGCAGTACCGCGCGGACATGGCACGCATCGACGGGCTGCCCGAGCCGTACAGCGCGGCCGCCCGGGCGATGCACCGGTACCTCATGAGCTGCAGCGGGGTCACCGACGGCGACACCCTCACGACGATGATCACCGACCTCGCCGACCTGTGGGAGCGGGCGGCGGTCGACGGCACCCCGGTGCGCGCCATCGTCGGTGACGACCCGGCCGAGTTCGCCGAGTCCTTCGCCAGGGCCTACGGCGGCAAGGAGTGGCAGGCCAAGGAGCGCGACCGCCTCACATCGGCGATCGACGCGGCCGCGGGAGACGGTGGGGCGGTGAGGGACGAGTGAGCGCGACGGCCACCCGCGCGCCGGCAGTCCAGGTGCGGGGTGTGCGGAAGTCCTACGGCGAGCTGGACGTCCTCCGCGGCGTCGACCTCGGGGTCGCGCCGGGCACCATCCACGCGCTCCTCGGCTCGAACGGCGCCGGCAAGACGACGCTCGTCAAGATCCTCTCGACGCTGGTGAGGGCCGACGCCGGCACGGCGAGCGTCCAGGGGCACGACGTCGCCGCGGCGGCCGGCAGGGTCCGCGAGTCGATCAGCCTCACCGGCCAGTTCGCCGCCGTCGACGAGGTTCTCACGGGCCGCGAGAACCTCGTGCTCGTCGCACGGCTGCGTCACCTGCCCGACCCGGGCGCCGTCGCCGACGACATGCTCGCCCGCTTCTCGCTCACCGACGCGGGTGGGCGCCGGGCGGGGGAGTACTCCGGAGGGATGCGCCGCCGGCTCGACATCGCGATGAGCCTCGTCGGCGACCCGCCGGTCATCTTCCTCGACGAGCCGACCACCGGTCTGGACCCGCAGGCCAGGGCGGAGGTGTGGCGGACCGTCAAGCAGCTCGCCGACGGCGGCACCACCGTGCTCCTCACGACGCAGTACCTCGACGAGGCCGAGCAGCTCGCCGACCGCATCGCGATCCTCCACGAGGGCAGGATCATCCAGAACGGCACCCTCGCCGAGCTCAAGCGGCTGCTGCCGTCCGCGACCGTCGAGTACGTCGAGAAGCAGCCCACCCTCGAGGAGGTCTTCCTCGCCGTCGTCGGGGAGACCGACGGTTCCGCATCCGCTGGGAAGGAGCCCTCATGACCGCGCACGCCCTCGGCGACACCGGTGTCCTCACCGGGCGGTCGCTGCGTCACATCCTCCGCAGTCCCGACACGATCATCACGACGGCGATCACCCCGATCGCGCTCATGCTCCTGTTCGTCTACGTGCTGGGCGGGGCCATCGACACGGGAGGTGAGGGGTCCTACGTTGACTACCTGCTTCCCGGGATCCTCCTCATCACGATTGCCTCGGGTATCGCGTACACGTCCTACCGGCTGTTCCTCGACATGCAGGGCGGCATCGTCGAGCGCTTCCGGACGATGCCGATCACCCGCTCCAGCGTGCTGTGGGCACACGTGCTCACCTCGGTGGTGGCGAACCTCGTCTCGGTCGCGATCGTCATCGGCGTCGCCCTGCTCATGGGCTTCCGGACGGACGCGTCGGTCGGTGAGTGGCTCGCCGTCGTCGGGATCCTCGCGCTGTTCACCCTGGCGCTCACCTGGGTGGCGGTGATCGCCGGGCTGGCCGCGCGGACGGTCGACGGCGCGAGCGCCTTCAGCTACCCGCTCATCTTCCTGCCGTTCATCAGCTCGGCCTTCGTGCCGACCGACACGATGCCCGCTCCGGTGGCGTGGTTCGCCGAGCACCAGCCGGTGACGGCGATCGTCGACACGGTGCGCGCGCTGTTCGCGGGGGAGCCGGTGGGCTCGGACATCTGGGTCGCCCTCGCCTGGCTCGTCGGGATCCTCGCCGTCGCCTACGCCGCCGCTGCCGCGATGTACCGGCGCAAGACCGGCTGACACGCCGGTCGCAGGTCCTCCCACCGCCCCGTGCCGGGTGGTGGGCAGACCTGTCCCCTGGGGTTTCTAGGTCTGTTCGTGCTTGGCGGTGATGAGCTGGCCGTGGCGGGTGTAGAAGTACCAGCGGCTTGCTGCGCGGACGATGGTGATGCCGTAGGCGTGGACCCAGTCGTGGTGGTGCCAGCACAGCAGGATGCCGTGCTCCACGCAGGTGGCTCCGCCGTCGCGGTACCACTGGATGGAGTGGTGGATCTCCCCGACCCCGGGTGGCTGGTCGCAGTCGGGGTACTGGCACGTCTTGTCCCGGGCGACGATCGCGCGGACCATGTGGGCGGGGAAGATCCGCTGCTCGCGCCCCACGTCCAGCACGGTGGAGTCCGGTCCGAACACCACCCGTGAGAGCGAGGACTCGCACACGAGGCGGGCGAGCATCGCCGGCGGGATGGGGGTTCCGTCCTCCAGGGTGGCCGGTTTGATGCCGGTCATGGCGCGGGGGTCGATGGCGGTGGAGATGACGTGGGTGTCCCCGGGCTGCCAGGTGTCCATCCAGGCCTGTGCCTCCGGCGACAGCGTGAACGGATCCGGTCCCCGGTGCTCAGGGTCGCGTGGCCCGCCGGGCGCGGTGAACAGGGCCTCTTCCCAGAACCCCAGCTCACCGCCCGGCTCGTGCTCGCGCCCGCTCGCGGTCACCGGCGGGCGGGGTGAGCCGGTGGCGGCGGCCAGGGCGCGCAGGGTCCCGATGTCGGCGGTCACGGTGACGTGGGGCCGGATGCGGGCACCCTTGCCCTGCTCGCCGGTGTCCAGTGACTGCCGGGCCAGTGAGGTCAGCGCCGCGGCCCGCCGCTGGGCGGGGGTGCGCTCATCGCCCTTGGCCTTGCGGCCCATATGGGCCCGTAGCGCGGTGTCGACGCTCTGGCCGGAGAGCTCGTCGAGCCAGCCGTTGAGGTGGTAGCCGTCCATGGTCCGCGACAGGGTCAGCTGCTCCTTGGCGCCGTCCTCCCGCCACGCCCGGTCGGCGGCCTCGGGGTCCGAGGCGATCGCCCACGTGCCCACGAGCTTGGCGAAGGACCCCGCATCCATCCGCTCGGCCTGCTCGACCAGGAACCCCTCACCGAGCTCACTGTCGGACAGCTGGACCCGCAGCCGGTTCGTCGTGATCGCTCCACGCACCAGGACGCCCACGTGCTCCTCGCTGATCCGCCCCTCCGCCAGCGCCGCCCGCGACAGGGGCAGCAGGTCACGCAGTGCTCGGGCGTGGCGCACCTGCCGTGACGCGCTCTGCGCGGTGGCATCAGTCTGCGTCCGCAACCACGCGGGGAAGGTCCGCTGCCCGTCCAGCGCCCAGAGCCCGTTCGCCTCGATGGACGCCAGCATCTGCGCCTGTGCCCCGGACAGGACCCGCTCCAGCTGCACCATCACGCCGAGCGCCTCGTGGAGCCGGTGGCCGTTGACCTCGTGCCAGTCCGTCCCCGCGAGGCCACCCGCCGCGGCGAGCATGGCGCTCAGCCTCTCGACCGGGTCGGCGGACTGCCACGCGTGCTCGGGCGAGGACGCTGCGCCGTCGACCACGTCTACGGCCACTGTCCCCACCCCCTGTCGAGGCCTGCTGTGCTGCTGGTCACATCGTCCCAGCGACCACTGACATTGGGCGCCGCGCCGCGGACCGGGCCCGCGCCGTCGACCATCTCCTCGGTCACGGCCCCCACCCCCTCACGCCCTTCTTGTGTTGCTGGTCACATCGTCTCAGCGACCACCGACATCGGACGGTCCCCGGAGGCCCACCGCTTGCGTAGGGTGCACCGCGTGTCCTTCGACGAGGTCCGCGCGGCCTACTCCGCGCGTGCGGGCGAGTACGTCGACGCCGTCGGGAAGATCGAGCACGCGCCCGAGCGCGACCGGGACGCCCTGCTCGCCTGGGCCCGCGCCGTCGACGGCCCGATCCTCGACGTCGGCTGCGGCCCGGGACAGTGGACGAGCTTCCTCCACCGCCACGGCGTCGACGTCGAGGGTGTCGACCCCGTCGAGTCCTTCCTCGCGGACGCCCGCACCCGCTACCCGGACGCGCGCTACCGGACCGGACGGGCGGAGGACCTCGGCGTCCCCGACGGCAGCCTCGGTGGGATCCTCGCCTGGTTCTCCCTCATCCACACCGACCCGCGCGCCGTCGACGCCCCGCTCACCGAGTTCTCCCGCTGCCTGCGACAAGGCGGGAGCCTCGCTCTCGGCTTCTTCGTCGGGCCGGACCAGGAGCCGTTCGGCCACGCCGTCACGACGGCGTACTTCTGGTCCGTCGACGGGCTCGGTCGCCGCGTGGAACAGGCGGGCCTCACGGTCGTGGACACGCAGGTCCGTACCGAGCCCGGCGCGCGTCCCTACGGTCTGCTCGTCGCCGAGCGCTGACCGCCGGCGTCAGGAAGGGACCGGCGTGCCCTGGTGGAACAGGCACCGCACGCCGTCGCCGTCCCGCCGCCACAGCGAGGAGCGGCGGCTCACCGCGCCGTCGAGCTCGAGGCGGTAGGTGAGCAGGACCGTGTCCGGACCGACGGGCCGCACCTCCCGCTCGGTGAGCACCGCCGGCGGGAGGGGAGTGGTGTCGCCGACGAGCGCGGCCACGATCTCCTCCCGCGTCCACAGGCGCCCGGACTGCCCGATCTCGGTGAAGTCGGGGGCGAGCAGCGACTCGAGACGTGGCCGGTCGCTACGGACGGCGGGGGCCAGCAACGCCTCCTCCGCCTCCCACGCCGCTGCGACGAGCCCCTCCGCGTTCACCGCCACCCCAGCGCCGGCGCGAGGTGGGTGAGGACGCTCTCGATGACGTGGGCGTTGTACTCCACGCCCAGCTGGTTCGGCACGGTGAGGAGGAGCGTGTCCGCGGCGGCGATCGCCTCGTCCTCGGCGAGCTCCGCGACGAGCGCGTCCGGCTCCCCGGCGTAGGACTTCCCGAAGCGCGCGAGGCCGCCCTCGAGCCGCCCGACCTGGTCGGTGGAGTGGGTGTCGCGCCAGAAGAGCTGACGGTCGAGGTCGCTGACGAGCGGGAAGATCGACCGGCTCACCGACACACGCGGCTCCCAGCCGTGCCCGGCGGCCGCCCACGCGTCGCGGTAACGCTGGATCTGCTCGGCCTGGAGCTGGTGGAAGGGCACGCCGGTGTCCTCGGTGAGCAGCGTGGAGCTCATGAGGTTCATCCCCTGCTCGGCGGTCCACTCGGCGGTGGCGCGGGAGCCGGCACCCCACCAGATCCGACGGCGCAGCCCGGGGGAGTGCGGCTCGATCCGGAGGAGCCCGGGCGGGTTGGGGAACATCGGGCGCGGGTTGGGCTCGGCGAAGCCCTCGCCGTCGAGCACCTCGAGGAACCGGGCCGTGTGCGAACGGGCCATGTCGGCGTCGGAGGTGCCGTCGTCGGGCACGTGACCGAAGTGCTCGTAGCCGCGGACGACCTGCTCGGGTGAGCCGCGGCTGATGCCGAGCTGCAGCCGGCCGCCGGAGATGAGGTCGGCCGCGCCGGCGTCCTCGGCCATGTAGAGCGGGTTCTCGTAGCGCATGTCGATGACGCCGGTGCCGATCTCGATGCGGCTCGTGCGGGCGCCGACGGCGGCGAGGAGCGGGAACGGCGAGGCCAGCTGGCGGGCGAAGTGGTGGACGCGGAAGTACGCGCCGTCGGCCCCGAGCTCCTCGGCGGCGACCGCCAGGTCGATGGACTGCAGCAGCGCGTCGGAGGCGGAACGCACCATCGACTGCGGCGACGGCGTCCAGTGGCCGAAGGACAGGAACCCGATGTTCTTCATGGCCGGGACAACGCCAGCGGGCCCGGCCTATTCCAGAAGCAGCCGAGTGTTCACGGGAACGCCAAGATCCGTTCACCGGGAAGTCGCCTGCGCTCCCTACGGTCACCAGGCCCCCGTTGTGCTCGCCAACCAAAGGCGCGCCCCCAAACCTGGAGCTGTCCAGCATGCACCTCCGCACGCTCGCCCGCCGACTGCTGAGCCTCGTGCTCGTCTCGGCCTTCGCCCTCACGCTGGTCCCGCCGGTGGCCAGTGCCGCCGAGCCTCTCCCCGAGATCGCCGGCTCGGGCACCGAGGAGGAGCCCTTCCTCATCGGCTCCGCGGCCGACCTGCTCGCGGTCACCGCGGCCATCAACGCCCACGCCGAGTACGGCGACCAGCACTACCGCCTGACCTCCGACATCGACCTCGACGGCGCCTCCTTCCCGGGCATCGACCGCTTCACGGGCGTGCTCGACGGCGCGGGCCACCGGATCGCGAACCTCACCTACGGCGAAGGAACGGACGGTCACCGCGGTCTCATCCGGCAGCTCGACGGCGGCGCGGTGCGAGACCTCACCATCGACGGCCTCACCGTCCACGTCGAGGAGCAGCTGCGCGTCGCGGGCATCGCGGTCAACGCCAGCGGCGGAGCGGTCATCGAGGGCAACTCCGTCATCAACGCTGATCTCAGCACCGGGCAGCAGTACGTCGCGGCCTTCGTCAACGACGCCCGGGAGGGCGTGACCGTCAGGGACAACTGGGCGCACGGCTCCTTCACCAGCGAGCGCTACCCGAGTGCGGTCGTCGGGTACGCCCGCTACGACGTCGACATCGAGCGCAACCTCGTCGAGGCGGTCGTCACCGCCACCGGTAACCAGGCCGTCGGGGGGATGGTCCTCGGCTACACCGGCGCCTACTCCAGGGAGAACGCCGAGAGCCACGTCCGCCACAACGTCCTCCTCGACGGTGCCGTCACCTGGCACGACGGCCAGGACAGGTTGGCCTCCGGCCGCGTCCTCGGCCACGTCCGCAGCCCCGGCTACGTCATCGAGGACAACCTCGCGAACGAGACCATCACGGTCGGGGGCGAGCGGCCCGAGGCCCCCGGCGAGGGCAACAAGCACGGCACCGACACCGCACCGCAGCTCCTCGCCCAGCAGCAGACCTACACGGACCTGGGCTGGGACCTCGAGCAGACCTGGCGCTGGGACGCCGAGCTCTCCCGGCCGGTCCCCGCCCGCGCGGCGCAGGACCTCGTCCTCGACGAGCTCCCCGTGCCCTTCGACCCCCGCCCCGAGCAGCCGCAGGAGCCCGAGGAGCCCGAGGAGCCCGTCGACCCCGACGAGCCGGCACCCTCGCTCCCCGACATCGCGGGCGACGGCACCGCGGACGCCCCCTTCCAGATCGCGACCGCCGCGGACCTCCGTACCGTCGCCGACGCGATCAACGGTGATAACGCCCGCTACGGCGGCCTCCACTACGTCCTCGCGGCGAACATCGACTTCGCCGGCGCCGCATTCACCGGCATCGACGAGTTCCGCGGCGTCCTCGACGGCGCCGGCCACAAGATCTTCGACATCACCTACGGTCCGGGCGCCGACAGCGACGAGCGCGCGCTCTTCCGCACCCTCACCGGCGCCACCGTCAAGAACCTCACCCTCGACGGCGTCCGGGCCGCGGTCACCCAGGCCTCCCAGGTCGCGGGCATCACGATCAACGCCACCGGCGGCACCGTCATCGACGGCAACTCCGTCATCAACGCCGAGCTGAGCTCGGGCCACCAGTACGTCGCGGCCATCGCCGCCAACGCCCAGCGCGGCGTCACCGTGACGAACAACTGGGTCCAGGGCTCCTTCCGCAGTGCCCGGTACCCGGCCGCCGTCGTCGGGTACGGGCGCTACGGCGTCGAGATCCGGAACAACCTCGTCGACGCCCACGTGACCGCGGGCGGGGCGCGCGCCCACGGCGGCATGCTGCTCTCCTACCAGGGCGCCTACAACGAGAACGCTCCCGGCCGCGTGAGCGAGAACGTCCTGCTCGGCGGCAAGGTCGACTGGCGGGGGGCCAGCACCGTCGACGCCGGCCGCGTCCTGGGCATCTTCCGCGACGAGGGCTTCGTCGTCGAGAAAAACCTCGCCAACGAGACCATCACCGTGGGCAGCGAGCGGCCCGACGCGCCCGGTGCCGGCAACCGGAACGGCACCGACACCGCACCCGAGCTCCTCGCCCAGCAGCAGACCTACGAGGACCTCGGCTGGGACTTCGAGAACCAGTGGCGCTGGGACGAGGGGCTCGGCCACCCGGTCCCGCACCGCGCCTTCCTCCTCGGGGAGGGCACCGAGGCGGCCCCCTTCGAGATCCGCACCCCCAGCGACCTGGAGTTCCTCGCCGAGCGCATCAACGGCGGCGACCGGTCCCTCCTCGGCGGAAAGCACGTCCAGCTGCTCGGTGACCTCGACCTCGCCGGGCGCGAGCCCTTCGAGGGCGTCGACACCTTCGACGGCGTCCTGGACGGTCGGGGTCACACGGTCACCGGCCTCACCTACGGCCCGAGCGAGGCGTCCGCCGCACTCGGCCTGGTCCGCGACCTGTCGGGCACGGTCCGCAACCTCACCCTCGACGGCGTGCGCGCCGACGGCGGTGACCGCGCCGAGCCCGTCGCCGGGCTCGCCGTCAACCTCGTCGGCACGGCCGACAGCCCGGCCCGCGTCGAGCGCGTCCAGCTCGTCGACGCCGAGGTGACAGCACCCGCCGCCGACGTCGCGGGAGGTGTCGCCGCCACGGCGACGAACGCCGTCGTCGTCCGCAACACCGTGGACGTGAGCGTGACCGCGGCGCGGGCCGCCGGAGGCATCCTCGGCACCCTGGGCGACGGCGTCGACGTCACCCTCAACCTCGTCGAGGCAGCCGTCGCGGTCCTCACGGACGGCGGCGCCGGCACCGAGGGCGTCGACGCCGGCCTCGTCGGAGCGGTGCCCGGAACCGGCAGCACCATTACCCGCAACGTCGCTCTCGACGGCGCCATCGACTACGCCGGCGCGATCGGCGGCTTCGCCGGGCGCATCGCCGGCTACACCGGCCACGACGGCTGGACCGCGGAAGGGAACCTGGCCAACGTCGAGATCACCATCGGTGGCGAGACGGTGAGCGGACCCGGCACGAAGAACCAGCACGGCACCGACGCGACCCCCGCGCAGCTCGCGGACAAGGCCACCTACGAGCAGCTCGGCTGGAGCTTCACCGACGACTGGCGCTGGGACCCCACCGCCGGCCGCCCCCTCCTCAAGTACGTGCTCCCCGAGGAGTACCCCAACCGGGTCACCACCACCTTCTACGGTGACCCGGCCACCCAGCGCGCGTTCACCTGGTACCACTCCATCGAGACCGACGCCCCGGCCGTGCTGCTCAGCACCGACGAGAGTCTCGCGCCGGACGCGACGGAGCTCGTCGCCGCCACGCAGCACGAGGGCGCGCACGGGGAGACCGTCCACCAGGCCGTGGCGACGGCCCTCGAGCCGGACACCACGTACTACTACCGGGTGGGGGACTCGACCTCCGAGGTGTGGAGCGCCACCGGCACCTTCCGCACCGCGAGCGGCACGGGTGACTTCACCTTCATCGACCTCACCGACACCCAGGCCAAGGCCTCCACCGAGGCGGCGCTCGCGGCCAACACCATGCGCAAGGCGCTCGCCGCCGTTCCCGAGGCCGAGTTCATGGTCCACAACGGCGACGTCGTCCAGGACGGTGACGTCGAGCAGGACTGGGGCGACATGCTCGGCGCGGCGCAGGACAGTCTGCTCGCGACGACGATCGCCCCGGCGTCCGGCAACCACGACATGGCCCCGCAGGCCTTCGTCGACCACTTCATGCTCGAGCACCCGAACGAGCAGGACACGACGACCGGCGCCTACTACTCCTACACCTACAACGGCGCCCACTTCATGGTCCTCAACACCAACGAGGACGCCGAGCAGGCGATCACCGACGAGCAGCTCGCCTGGCTGGAGCAGGACGCCGCGGCGGCCCGCGAGGCCGGTGCCGACTGGCTCATCCTCACCATGCACAAGGGCGTCTACACCGCCGGCAACCACGCTGACGACAGCGACATCCTCGCCATGCGCGAGGTCCTCGTCCCGGTCGTCGACGAGCTCGAGATCGACCTCGTCCTCCAGGGCCACGACCACTACATGTCCCGCACCCAGGTCCTCGAGCACGACCCCGACGGCGTGGAGGGTGCCGGCGTCGTCGAGACGACGAAGATCACCGAGGTCGTCAACGGCCAGCGGATCGAGTACCACCTCGACCCCGAGGGGACGATCTACTTCATGCCCAACACCGCGGGCGCCAAGCACTACCAGCAGATCGACGAGACGGACCACTTCGACCTCGAGGCCTACCTCCGGCTCTTCGACCGGCTCGGTACCCCGCGTGCCGGGAACGTCGAGACCTTCAGCTCCGTGGACGTCACCGAGGACCGGCTGACGGTCGAGGTCTTCCAGATCCGCGACGGCGGGGCGCCCACGCGCGTCGAGGGCTTCGGGATCGACCGGCAGATCTCGCCGGTCGAGGAGCTCCTCGCGGGGCTGCCCGACCCGGCGGACGCCACGCTCGACGACGCCCCGGCCGTCGCCGCGGCCCGTGCCGCCGTCGACGAGCTCACCCATGACCAGCAGCGGGGGCTGACCGGCCTCGCGTCGCTGGCCGCCCTCGAGCTGCGGATGCGTGAGCTCACCGGCCTCGTCTCGACCGACGGCGACGTCGTCGCCTGGGCGGACCCGGCCGCGACCTCGCGGCAGGCCATCGAGGTCCGCAACGACACGCGGCGCGACTTCACCGATGCGCCGGTGCGCCTCACGATCGCCGACGCCCCGGCCGTCGCGGCCGACGAGCTGACCTTCACCTCCGCCGACGGCGCCCCGCTGTCCCACGAGGTGGAGCACTGGGAGCCGGGCGCGACCTCGACCGTCTGGGTCCGGCTGCCGCTCCTCGCCGCCGGGTCCACCACCTCGGTGTGGGCCTACTACGGCGGCGGGGACGCGACGAACGACCCGACCGACGTGTGGAGCGGTGGCTACGCGCTCGTCGAGCACTTCACGCATGACACCGCCGCCGGTGAGCAGCGCGTCGACTCCACCGGGCAGCACACCGGCACGCTCGTCGGCGAGGACCTCACCGCGACATCGACCGACGGCGGCACCCTGGAGTCCCGCTTCGCCGGCTCCCGCCTCCAGTACCCGGGCGACGTCGGTGGTGGCTTCGGCACGCTCACCGTCAGCGGCGTCTACTCCTTCACCCCGGAGGACCTCGCCGCGCTCGACGGCGGCGACGGCGCGATCGTCGCCAAGCAGCGGGTGGGCGAGGACGCGGCCTTCTTCCACGGCGTCGCGCCGGACGGCTCGGTCAAGGCCTACCGTGGCGGCTCGACCCCCACCGTCCGTGTCCCCGCCGACGGCGAGCCGCACCTCGTGACCCAGGTCTACGACGGCATGACTTCCGCGGTCTTCGTCGACGGCGTCGAGCAGTACCAGGGCCAGGACGAGCGCAGCTTCACCGCGTCCGACCACGGCGTCCTCACGACGATCGGTGACGTCGACTCCGGTGACGGCACCCTCGCCACACCGTTCCACGGCTCCATCGACGAGGTGCAGATCGCCGGCTTCGGCTTCCTGCCCGAGTTCGAGGCCTTCCGGTATGCCAACTACGTGGGCGACGCCGTCACCTACGGCGCGCAGGTTGAGCGCGGGGACGAGCCGCTGACCCTCGTCGTCGGCGGTCCCGCCGGGGGCACCGAGGTCGAGGCCGGGCCGGTGACCTTCTCCGGCTCGCTCAGCGAGCGCGCTGTCATCACGGCGACGGTGGCCGGCCGCGAGGTGCTCTCCGAGACGGTCGACGCCGGGAGCTTCGCCCTCGACGTCCCGGTATTCGCGACCGGGAGCCAGCGCGTGACGCTGAGCGCGCGGAGCGTGACGGACGAGGACGAGACCTCAGGGTCCGTCGTCGAGCTGGACGTGACGGACACCGTCGCGCCGACCGCCCCGACCGTCGAGGAGTCCGGTGTGGAGCCGGGTGCCACGGAGGTGGCGCTCAAGGCCACGCCGCGCAGCGAGCAGGCCGAGCCCGTCGAGGTGACGTTCCACGCGAACGAGGCCGTCGCCGTCGACGAGAGCAACGTCGTCGTGCGCACGGGGACGACGACGGATCGTGTGCCGACCGCTCTCACCCCCCAGTCGGGTGAGGCGACCGGGGAGCTGCTGCCCACCACGGTGGCGGAGGACGCGAACCCGTTCCAGATCTACGAGATCACCCTCACCGAGGAGCAGGCCGCAGAGGAGGAGCTCCACCTCAGCTGGTCCGGCACCGGCGACGACCGCCGCGTGTCCGCCTGGGTCTACGACCACGGCGCCGGGCAGTGGCTGCTCAAGGACAGCGACCACGACGCCGACGGCGGGACGCTGGCCCTGGACGTCACCGCCCGGGCGGAGGAGAACGTCGTGGACGACGACGGCGCCATGCACGTCCTCGTGTGGCGCGGGCTGGTCGAGGAGCCGTGGGGGGACCGCGTCCACGAGCAGTACCCGGACGGCGCGGACTTCGACTGGGCCTTCAACCACGTGCCCGACACCCAGCTCTACGCCGAGGCGACCCCGTGGATGATGCTCGACATGTTCGAGCACCTCGTCGCGAACGCGGAGGAGCGGAAGACCGAGCTCGTGCTGCACGCCGGTGACTGGGTCAACCGGGAGTACCTGGACGACGAGTACCAGTGGTCGTCGACGATCCGCAGCGCCGAGCTGCTCGAGGAGGCCGAGCTCCCCTACATGGTCTCGTGGGGCAACCACGACTACTCCTTGGAGCGCAACGGGCGGCTCATGCTGCAGAAGTACTTCCCGATGTCCCGCTTCGAGCAGAGCGTCGAGGCCACGCCCTTCGAGTTCGGCGGCAGCCACGACATCGACAACTTCTACTACACGGCCGACATCGACGGCGCGGACCTGCTCTTCCTCGCTGTGGGGTTCTGGTCGGCGGAGGACGACGACGCACCGGGCCTCGCGTGGGCGCAGGACGTCATCGAGGCGCACCCGGACCACACGATCATCCTCTCGACGCACCACCACCTCGTCGCGCGGTACCCGGACGCGCCCTTCTCCAACCAGCGGATCAACGACCTGCTCGTGGACCCGTACCCGAACGTCGTGCTGACGCTCAGCGGCCACAACTCCGGGAGCTTCGTCACGGCCCGGGAGACGGACCACGGCAACCAGTCCTACGGCATCCTCACCGACTACCAGACGCGTCCGTGGGGTGGGCACGAGTTCTACAAGAACATCAGTGTCGACGCCGAGAACGGGCTGCTGTACGTCAACACGTACTCGCCGTGGCTTGACTCGTGGATCTCCGACGGGCGCTGGCACTCGCCGATCTCCGAGGACAAGGTGCCCGGTTTCCACGGTGACGACTCGGAGAACTTCGTCCTCGAGCTCGACCTCGGTGGGCAGCAGCGCCGGACGCTCGCGGCCTCCGGACTCACCCTGGCGGTGGGAGCACCGACCCAGGTCGGTGAGCCCGTGACGGTGGTCGGCTCCGAGCCGGCCTCCGTGACCTTCACCGGTATCGAGCCGGGAACGACGTACGAGTGGTACGTCGACGTGGCCGACGACGGCGGCAACGTCACGCGCAGCGCGACCAGCCAGTTCGTGGTCGCCGCCGCAGAGCCGGAGGAGCCGACCGAGGAGCCGACGGATCCGAGCGAGCCGGAGGAGCCGACCGAGGAACCGACGGACCCGACGGAGCCGGAGGAGCCGGGCCAGCCGCAGCCGGATCGTCGTACCGCGGAGTTCCACCTCTCGAACTCGTGGCGCGGGTCCACCGACGTGCACTTCATGTACGGCCGCTGGGCCGACGAGGTGCTCATCGGTGACTGGGACGGGGACGGCAAGGACACGATCGCGGTGCGCCGCGGCAACGTCTTCCACGTGTCCAACGC